>NZ_UAVH01000009.1 GCF_900460465.1 Yersinia pestis
TTATCGAAATTAATAATATGTCTGAATGTAAATTTTTAGACTCAAGTCGTCGCGAACGTATATCTATCGATATTTCTCGCGATACGACCATACACTTCAATTGACGTCAGTTAGGCTGATTTTACTGGTTTGTTATAAAACCATTTATAAACAAGGGAAGGTTTAACTCATTGGGGAAAAAAAGGAAGTGAAGCAAAAAACTATTATTGAGATGACTATTCTTCAGCAGCAAGCATCAGCCTTAAACGGCTCCCTCCGCCCCATACCTGACACTGCCATGCTTCACAGCGCTGACTGACCTGGTTTAAGTGTGCTGTTTTTAAGGTCCCTAAAGGGACACCATTGTTAAGCTGAATCTGGTTTTTACCCGCGCTGATATTTGCATGCAAACCGGCTGAAACCAAAATTAAATTCTGATACTCAACATGGTAATAACCAACTAATAAAGGAAACTGTCCATCAAGGTGCGTACGTCTTAATAGTAGATTGACCTGCTTAAGTAAAGATGACATCTGTGGTAAACGTTGCTGTTGGTGTGTTAAATGCTCTTGTAAGATGCCATTAAATAGTACACGTAATAATAATGCGGCTAAAACCCCATTATCACCCGCACGGGTGACATCCAAACAATAGAAAGCTAAATCCTTATCGGATAACGCTGCAATATCGAGTACCAACCCTGGTTTTTCTACCATGGTAAGCTGGCGATAATTTATCCGACAATGAGCAAGGGTTTGTTGCGCTGGAGGCTGTAACTGTTTTAACAATTGTAGGGCACCACTTGGATTTTTGCGTAAAGCCTCCCAATCCTGAATGAGCTCTGTTTCCTCAATAGCATGGGAAGTAAATAATGTGGGATACAAGCAGGCCAATACAGCTTCACGTAAACGATTCAAATCCACGATAGGTTTCAATAGCACATCTTTTACGCCTAAGCGTAATACCTGAGCAATATCCGCCATCTTGTCAGTTGCAGAGATCACTAATACAGGGATCTTTATCCCTTTCAGTAGTAACTGCTCAACAAACTCAATCCCCCCCATCTTCGGCATAGCCAGATCGCAAAGGATCAAGTCAGGAGAGTGACCTTTTAGCTGATATAAAGCCGCCAGCCCATTTTCGGCCTGATGGATTGTCGCGCCAAGTGAGCCGAGGTATTCCGCCAAGACGGTACGGAATACGACTTCATCCTCGACAACTAAAATATTTTTACCTGCTAGTGGTTTTTCCATGCACTGCTTCTCTTGCTCACCTTGAGTTTAATAGTGGCTCAAAATAGTTGTTTGTGCTTGTCAGAAATTGTCATCCAATTCTGCTTTTTTATGCCTATGTGAATGGACACATCTGATCAAGTTGCTCATTGCTCAATTTATTGGCATATGGCTCCATTCTTTAACATAAGTAAGGGGATATTATCTCCCCGATTTATTGTTTGGTGCCTATGACGCCACAGTGAACATTTATCTTTCAGGTTGAACACATACATATGGTTTACATTTAATAACTAAAATATAACGATATGACTGGAGGGTACATAGCGAAGACTGAAATATGCCAAACCGATCTATTTGATCATGTTCTTATTACATTGATTACTTAATTAGATGCGTACCAACTAGCACTCTACTTGCAGAAGCATGTGGTAGGAAGAATATTTGTGTTATATCGCTAAGATTGGAGAAAGCATTGCTGGATGTAACACCTTCTTTCTGATGGAACGTTTATCCCTGAAGTTAAACAATTTTTTATGCAAAAGCACCATGGCTCACGGGAACACTCTATTACTCATAAAAATGCTTTTCAGCCAATCTAACATCCTAAATTTAAAGATATTTATCTAGGTATAAATATACCCACCCTACTTCAAGCTGCATGTGCGCTCGTTACTCGAGACCGCAGCAAGCAGCGTTCAAATCTGCTCCTGACGCTAAGTGTCAATAACAGTTGTCACCCCTGTATCTTGAAGGGCGACGGGTATAAAGATAATGTTTGATTGACCTGAGTACGCAAACAAAATAACCACCATAAAGGTGGCTATTCAGCGTAAACATTCGGAATTAAGTTAAATAAAAAGGTTAAACGGCACCTAATAATAAAATATTCCACACATAGGTAATTGCATATTATGCTTTCATTTCACAGATAACTCACAATGGCTACTGTATCATTGCCTACATGTCGAATTTAATTCAGAATATTATGAAGACTGACGGATGATTAGAAATAATAATTAACCGTTGATAGTGCCGAATGAGACGTTCATTTTTTCAAACATTGCGATAATTTTATTGATGAATTTCATGGGTTGCTCCTGTAAATATCATTATTTTATGTGACGCACATCACAGTTACTAAGTTACGCCATAATGGAACGACGGTCAAGTTTTTTTGTGATATCCATCACAAAACTTTCATGCCGAAATATTCTTACCAAGACGAACAACTTTGAACCTCAATCAGTGATTAGGTAAGATAGGCGTACATTGAGTACCACCATCCTATATAGCCCTACTCTGTAGTGATACGATAAGAGCGAGTGGCCTTGCTGATTATTCTGGAGAAATTTTGTCAGAACTGTGTCCTTGTGGCAGCATCCTTAATTACCACGAATGCTGCGGCCCCTACATCCTCGGCACTCAGGTTGCAGCAAAACCGGCAATATTGATGCGCTCGCGCTATTGTGCTTATGTAGAAAAAAATGTGGATTATCTGATTGCTACCTGGCATCCAGACTGTCATGCACAGGAGTGGCGAGAAAGTATCATTCAAGGCTTTACCAAGACGGTGTGGCATGGGCTAACAGTTATTGCTGAGACTCCCGGTCGCCATCCTGATGAAGCTTTTGTGGAGTTTATTGCCCGTTTCACCGATGCAGATAATGCACAGATAACGGCAATGCACGAACGTTCTCGCTTCCTACGTATAAAAGAACACTGGTACTATATTGACGGTATCCGCCCCTCTTTGGGTAGAAACGATACATGTCTTTGCGGTTCGGGGAAAAAACACAAGAAATGCTGTGGCCGTTAATTAAACTATTTCTTTATTGTTACTCCTAAAATATCAGACACTTACACAACATGAAATAATGTTAAGACAGGATTTACCACCTTATGCCACACCAGAATGTACAAAAGAAAGTATTGCGCACTATTTGCCCTGACGCTAAAGGTTTGATCGCAAAGATCACTAATATCTGCTACAAGCACCAATTGAATATCGTACAAAATAATGAATTTGTTGATCACCTGACTGGTCGCTTCTTTATGCGCACCGAGCTTGAGGGGATTTTTAACGATACGACATTACTGGCAGATCTTGACGATGCATTACCTGAAGGCACTAATCGCGAGTTACACGTTGCTGGGCGCCGCCGCATCATCATTATGGTAACGAAAGAAGCACATTGCCTTGGCGACTTATTAATGAAGAGTGCTTATGGTGGCTTAGATGTAGAAATTGCGGCAGTCATTGGTAACCATGATGCATTGCAAAATTTAGTCGAGCGTTTTGATATCCCATTCCATCTGGTCAGCCATGAAGGCCTCACCCGTGAGCAGCATGATCAACAGTTGATTGAGAAAATTGAACAATATCAACCAGATTATGTTGTTCTGGCTAAATATATGCGGGTGCTAACACCGGCCTTTGTGCAACGTTTCCCTTATCAAATTATTAATATTCATCATTCATTTTTGCCTGCATTTATCGGTGCTCGGCCATACCACCAAGCGTATGAACGCGGAGTGAAGATTATTGGCGCTACTGCTCATTACGTAAATGATAGCTTGGATGAAGGCCCAATCATCATGCAGGACGTGATCAATGTGGATCATTCTTATACTGCTGAAGATATGATGCGTGCTGGTCGTGATGTAGAAAAGAATGTTCTCAGTAGTGCGCTATACCGGAGCCTGTCCATAATTCTGTGTAACTGCCACCGTATTAAAGGTGATCGCTCAGGCGGTCACCGAACTCGATAATAAAACGGCTCATCGCTAACCGCCAGTTCTGGATCGGCATACTCCATTTTTTTGATGCATCCTTGATCGCCAAATAAACAACCTTCCGCACTGAGTCGTCTGTCGGGAACACTTTGCGCTTTTTAATGGCTGCACGGATCACGCTGTTCACCGATTCGATGGCATTCGTGGTGTAGATAGCCTTGCGGATATCGGGCGGATAGCCGAAGAATGTATTGAGATTTTCCCAGTGCGTACGCCAACTTTTGCTAATTTGCGGGTATTTGTCGTCCCAGGCCTCCGCAAACTTATCCAGCGCCATCAGCGCCGCCTCTTCTGTCGGAGCCTGATACACCATTTTCAAACCGCTGGTGACGGCTTTATAGTCCTTCCATGACACATATTTCAGGCTGTTGCGTACCATATGGATGATGCACAGCTGGATGTGAGTCTGCGGATAAACACTGTTTATCGCATCCGGGAACCCCTTCAGGCCATCCACGCAGGCAATCAGAATGTCCTGAAGACCGCGATTTTTTAGCTCTGTCAGCACACTTAGCCAGAACTTCGCACCTTCATTTTCTGCCAGCCACATGCCCAGCAGCTCTTTCTGACCTTCAGTGTTGATGCCCAGCGCTAGGAACACTGCTTTGTTTATCACGCTACCGTTCTGGCGGACTTTTACGACAATGCAGTCCATATAAACAATGGGATACAGAGCATCCAGTTGGCGGTTTTGCCATTCAGCAACCTGCTCTTTTACGGCATCGGTGACTTTAGATATCAGCGTGGGAGACACATCGGCGTCATACATCTCTTTGAAGGTGGCGACGATTTCGCGGGTGGTCATGCCTTTGGCGTACAGGGACAAAATCTGGCTGTCCATCTGTGTGATACGCGTCTGATTTTTCTTTATCAGCTGCGGTTCAAAGGTGTTTTCGCGGTCGCGTGGCGTATTCAGCTCGATTTCGCCGTCGTCGCATAGCAGTGTTTTGGACGAATAGCCGTTGCGGGTATTCGAGCCTGATTTAGGGGTATTTTTCTCGTGCCCGAGGTGTTCGGTAAGCTCTGCATTTAACGCTGTTTCGACGGTAAGCTTTGTTAGCATACGAGAAAATGCATTAAGGTCGGCTTCGGTTTTAAGACCTTTAGCCAGTTCAGCCGCAAGTGCTTTAAGTTTCTTTTCGTCCATAATTTGCCTGTCTCCGTTGTTGGAGTGAAGATATCAAAAACAGGCAATTACACAATATTGTTTACAGTCTCCTATACCGTGTTCTCGCTCAACGTGTTTTTGTTTACGGTAACCGCACTGTTATCCTATAAAGTGATGTTTTTTGTCTAGATATCCATCTTCACGGACAAAAAAGCACCGAACGAATTATTTTTTTCATTTCAAGTCTTTACAGGGGCGCTTCATTTGATATGATGCGCCCCGCTTACCAAGACAGTATTGATAAGCAGCAAGGCCAGTGGTGGGGTTCCCGAGCGGCCAAAGGGAGCAGACTGTAAATCTGCCGTCATCGACTTCGAAGGTTCGAATCCTTCCCCCACCACCATTTCTAATAATATCTCTCTCTCCCAAATACACTAAGCAATAAAATAGTTCTCATATCTGGGGAAGGTAAGAACCTTCGACAAGGTTCGCGCCGAGCGTAGCGAGACAACGACGCAAAGCGGCGGCCCGAAGGGTGAGGAACGCAGTGACGAATAATCCTTCCCCCACCACTATTTCTAATAAATATCTCCCTCTCCCAAATACACTAAGCAATAAAATAGTTCTCATATCTGGGGAAGGTAAGAACCTTCGACAAGGTTCGCGCCGAGCGTAGCGAGACAACGACGCAAAGCGGCGGCCCGAAGGGTGAGGAACGCAGTGACGAATAATCCTTCCCCCACCACCATTTCTAATAAATATCTCCCTCTCCCAAATACACTAAGCAATAAAATAGTTCTCATATCTGGGAAAGGTAAGAACCTTCGACAAGGTTCGCGCCGAGCGTAGAATGCAGTGACGAGTCCTTTCCTCACCACTGCTTCATTTTTTCTCTAACTTAAATTAACGATTACTCCAATGTATGTATATAATCAATAAGACGATTTAATACGCTAGAGTGTGATCTTGATTTGTAAAAATATAATTTATTTTCATCTTTAAAATTCGTTAAATTTACAAAATCCAACTTTGAATCACCATTAAAATCATCCATTATTGAATCGGTAATACAAATGTAACGTCCTGAATAGATAAAATTCAAACAACAGGCCAAATTATCAACCTGCCTAACACTAACCTTATCATATTGTTTTTTAACAGATTCTTCAAGTGACTTAACAAATTTACTTTTGTATAATGTCGGATTACATAACCAAACATTACTGTGAAGAATATTTATAATATCTTCACTTTCATTAATTATATCCTTTCTCCCATATATACCAAAACCAATATCTTGTACTTCGTTCAAAAGCATAAATCTTTCACTGGCTATTTTCTCAGATGATAATATAAGTGAATTCCCATCATAATCTCCAATTTCATCAATATTTTCATAATAAAACTTAATTATATTTGCTTGAATATTGTTTTTTTCTGCGATTTTATAAAGTTGAGTTAAATTCTCACTTTTACCCCAGTCGTAATAAATATTAATAACATTTGACACATGACCCGTGAGATGCTTTTTAGTTATTTCTTTTTCTTGTTGATACAAATCTTTTAGATCATTGTATAGAACCTCACCATCACGTGTGAGGCTCATGCCAAATTTCTCTCTTTTAAAGAGTTTTTTCCCTATTATGCTTTCAAAGTCTTTTATCGATTTTGCAACAGGAGGTGTTGTTCTATTCATCACTCTTGCGGCTTTACTTAGCGAACCATTCTCAACTACTGCCATAAAGGCTTCTAACTTTCGAGATAGAAACATAATTCACCAATCCTTTGTGTCAAAAGTTCATCAGAAAAAACCACAAGTCATAAAGACGTCTATGCTTTAGTCGCTTGTTATAGATGTGTTTAATTCATTTATTATCTAAATACGCTAAATTAAACTTATCATGGCTGAGTTATAAATTATAAAAATGACTACTGTATAGATTCTAACAACGTAAATTCTCATGTTTCTAGATCAATGTTGAGTGTTTGTTATGTATTCCCACTGTAGTATCACAAACATTTCTAACAGACATAACACTGTAGATCCATGATTTTTAATAACTAATTTTTAACCTCCCTATTACAAAATCAATTAACGGATTCAGGTATATAAAGGTATGAGACGTAATAAAAATCTATGATTTACGTTTTAAAATAAGGGAAACTAGTCGCATCTATATCAATATCTTCAAGTTTAAAACTGTCAGAAAAGTGATTAATTTTATTATAAATTTTAAAATTATAAATTAATAACGCCCTAAATTTACTCATAAATATCGTAGCAAATAGTTTAATTTCTTTGGGTAATTAAATAATCACCTTAGACAAATCACCTTTATTAAAATTAGTCATTAAAATAATAGTTTAATGATCTTAAAAAATCACCAAGTAATTAAATTATTCTTTTTAAGAAATTATTAATATTTTCTCTTGATTATAGATCAATAAATAAGCATTTATATAATCAGTTCAATAAATAGGAAATACATCAGATTATTTTATACTCAGCCAGAACATTACATTCTTCTTCTTATTCTGCTAATATCCACTCACATTTTTTAGCCAAAAACGGTGCTGACCATGAAGTTCGTTTCTTTTAATATCAATGGCCTACGTGCTCGTCCTCATCAATTAGCCGCAATAATTGAGCAGCATCAACCGGATGTGATCGGCCTACAAGAAACTAAGGTACATGATGATATGTTTCCTCTTGAAGACGTCAGCCAGCATGGTTACCACGTTTTTTACCATGGGCAAAAAGGTCATTACGGTGTTGCACTATTGACGAAAGAACAGCCACTGGCTGTGCGCCGAGGTTTCCCAAGCGATGAAGAAGATGCACAGCGCCGTATTATCATGGCCGACTTAGCCACCCCGCAAGGCACCTTAACGGTAATCAATGGTTATTTTCCTCAGGGAGAAAGTCGTGACCATCCAATAAAGTTCCCCGCTAAAGCGCGCTTTTATGCTGACCTGCAACGCTATCTTGAGGAGCAACTCTCCCCTGAGGCCCAGGTACTTATCATGGGGGACTTGAATATCAGTCCAACCGATTTAGATATCGGTATTGGTGAAGATAACCGTAAACGCTGGCTGCGCACAGGCAAATGCTCGTTCTTACCAGAAGAACGAGAGTGGCTGGAACGTCTGCAAAACTGGGGGTTGGTTGATACTTTCCGCGCGGCTAATCCTGATTGTAATGACCATTTTTCATGGTTTGATTACCGTTCCCGTGGTTTTGATGAAAACAGAGGCCTTCGCATCGATTTATTGCTGGCCAGTCAACCACTGGCGGCTCGTTGTATTGCTACAGGTATTGATTATGCAATCCGTGGGATGGAAAAACCATCAGACCACGCGCCGGTTTGGTCCGAATTCTCACTTTAATGTCTGCGCCCTGTTTAAATACAGGGCCACCTCTCAAGCGTATTAAGCACATTTATCCGTCATTAGGTAAATTTATCCATAATCAGGTAAACACGAAATGATTGATGTCGTCGCCGCCATTATAGAACGGGATGGGAAGATATTACTGGCCCAGCGGGATGGGCAAAGCGATCAAGCAGGGCTGTGGGAATTTCCTGGAGGCAAAGTTGAGGCTGGAGAAACTCAGCCTCAGGCGCTGATCCGTGAGCTTGCCGAAGAGTTAGGTATCGAGGCCACTGTCGCTGGGTATATCGCAACCAACCAATGGGTAGCAGCCAATAACCGTATCCGCTTACATGCCTGGTATGTTAACCATTTTAGCGGAGAGCCAGTAAGGCATTGCCATGCGGCGTTTATCTGGCTGACGCCGCTGGAGGCGTACCGCTACTCTCTGGCGCCCGCAGATATTCCGCTGCTAGACGCGTTTATCGCACAGAGACAATAAACCTACAGAGAACTATCTGGTTAGTCTTTTCCAAATCAGTGGATTGGTGCCAATAACACCGGCATCACGCACACATTGTAAAATCTCACCTTCAATCCGTAATACCGCGCCTTCTGAATAATTCTGATTTTGATAAACACAGCAACGCGTGCACGGGTTGTTGTTCGTGTTACGGTTTGATGAGTTATTCCATACCTCCGGTGGCAAAGGAACAATCACATCAACATTGCTACGATTCGCTAATGCCGCACCAGAAATAAGTGTGGCAAAGCCAATGCAACTCAATAGCAACCGTGTTTTCATGATTTACTCTCCTTGGCCTTAGACGATATTTTTTTACGTTTCTTGGGTGCCCCTGAAGGGCCGACGGGTAACCCACGGAAAACCTGTGGAGAACGATTTTGTTTCGCCTGACTAATTAAATCCTGCAATGTCATCACCAGTGGTTGCATAAAATCTTGATAGCGGCAGTTTTTTTCACTGATTTGTGTCAACGTTGATTCCCAATGTGCTGTCATATCTGGCCGTGCCGCAATATCCGGTAATGCATGAATCAACGCGCGTCCCGCAGGGCTGGCATGTATATAACGCCCTTTCTTAAAGAGAAAAGTGCGCTTGAAGAGCAGTTCGATAATACCTGCTCGAGTGGCTTCCGTACCCAAGCCATCGGTGGCTCGCAAAACTTTTTTCAGTTCTTTATCCTGTACGAAACGCGCAATTCCTGTCATCGCCGATAATAAACTGGCGTCGGTGAAAGGCCGGGGTGGCTGAGTTTGTCGTTCAACAACCTCACCGCGTTCGCATAATAATTCAGCCCCTTTGGCTACCACCGGCAATGGCGCTCCTTCGTTCTCTTCATCACGCTCTTTACTGCCCAGTAAGGTCCGCCATCCCGCCTCGGCCAAAAAGCGTGCCTTGGCAATAAATTTCCCGCCAGCGATATCCAATTCAATCACACACTTACGGAACTGTGCATCTGGACAGAATTGCATCAGATATTGCTGTGCCACCAACCGGTATACTTTGCCTTCATCCGTCGTCAAATTCACTTTGCTGGCACGTGCGGTTGGGATAATAGCGTGGTGCGCATCGACTTTTTTATCATCCCAGCAGCGGTTGCGCCGATCACTATCCATGACCTCAAGCGGCAAAAGGTCTGACTGATGAAGACTAATGGCATTAAGCACCGAATGACGCCCGGCAAAATGCTCTTCAGGTAGATATCGGCAATCCGAACGGGGATACGTAATCAATTTGTGCGTTTCATACAACCGTTGGCAAATATCCAATACTTGCTGAGCACTGAGGCCGAAACGTTTTGCAGCTTCGATTTGTAATGTAGACAAGGAGAATGGCAACGGTGCCGTTTCCGATTCCCGTTTATCATTATAGGATGTCACCAGCGCGGGCTGGCCGGTTATGCGATTGACAACATGTTCTGCAAGCGGCCGATGCAACAAGCGCCCTTCTTCGTCCTGATAAGATTCGCAGGAGTCACTCGGCTGCCAGAGAGCAATAAAACGTTCGTCTGCAGGCGTCACTATGTGGGCTTTAACTTCAAAAAAATCTTTGGGAATGAAGCTTTCAATCTCTTCATCACGGCGAACAACCAGCCCCAATACGGGCGTTTGTACCCGCCCGACGGATAAAACACCGTCATAGCCCGCATTGCGCCCAAGAATGGTATAGGCGCGAGTCATATTGATGCCATAGAGCCAATCGGCTCTGGCTCGAGCCAACGCAGAAACACACAGCGGGATAAACTCGCGGTTATAACGCAAGCGCTCCACTGCACGCTCAACCGCCTGTGGGTTTAAATCGTTAATCAAGCAACGACGAACATTTTGCCGTTTCTCTGCGGCCAATCCCAAATAATCCAGCACCTCATCAACTAACAGTTGCCCTTCTCTATCCGGGTCGCCAGCATGGACCACTTCATCGGCTTGCTGTAACAGTTGCTTAATCACATTGAGTTGTTTGCTGACGGAAGGACGAGGTTGTAGCTGCCATTTTTCAGGAATGATCGGTAAGTCCGCTAATGACCAACGTGCATAACGGCTGTCATAAGCATCCGGCTGGGCTTGTTCGAGTAAATGACCAACACACCAGGTCACCATTTGATCATTACCACAGGCGATGAATCCATCACCTCGACGATGCGGTTTTGGCAAAATATCTGCAATCGCTCGCGCTAAACTGGGTTTTTCGGCAATAAACAGTCGCATCATTCACCGCATAAATACGTCAAAGAAAACATCACGCTACAATCCATCACACTACAATCCATCACACTACAATCTCAATCAGCGCCCGGCGACTATCCGCCGAGGTTAATTCACCAATTGGGCTGAGGGTCATTCCGTGCTGAGCGGCAATGGCCTGTACATCGGCTTCAGCATCAGGTAAGACCGCCAACAGTAATCCGCCAGAGGTTTGAGGATCACAAAGTAATTGTTTTTGTAAATCAGACATATTACCGATCAGGTGACCATAACTGTCGAAATTACGCCCAGTCCCCCCTGGAACACAACCTTCAGCAATATAGTCTTCAACGGCAGGTAAACGTGGGATCGCAGAGTAATGCAGAATGGCCTGGACACCAGAACCCTGACAAATTTCACTCAAATGCCCCAACAGACCAAACCCCGTGACATCGGTCATGGCGGTAACACCGGGAATATGCGCAAAATCAGCGCCGGGCTTATTCAACTGACACATGGTTTCCGTTGCCAATCCCCGATGTTCTGGCCGTAATTTACTTTTCTTTTCGGCTGTCGTTAAGATGCCAATGCCCAATGGCTTGGTCAAAAACAGTTTGCATCCTGGCTTTGCAGCACTGTTTTTCTTAACCTGTTCAGTGCTGACAATTCCGGTAACAGCCAAACCCAAAATGGGTTCAGGGGCATCAATAGAGTGCCCGCCTGCCAAAGAAATCCCCGCTTGCTGGCAAACATATCGCCCACCCTCGATCACTTGCTGTGCGATTTCGGGTGCCAGTTTGTCAATGGGCCACCCCAAAATAGCAATAGCCATTATGGGTTTACCGCCCATAGCATATACATCGCTGATCGCGTTTGTGGCGGCAATACGCCCAAAATCAAAAGGATCATCAACGATCGGCATAAAAAAATCAGTCGTGCTGATAATGCCAACACCGTTACCAATATCATAAACCGCTGCATCATCACGCGTTTCATTGCCCACCAGCAACCGGGGATCAAAAAACTTTTGTTGCTCAGTATGCAAAATTTTATCCAAAACTTTTGGTGAAATCTTGCAACCACAGCCCGCTCCGTGGCTGTATTGAGTAAGACGTATCGCTGGCGATGCCATAGAACTCTCCCGTTAGGTCATTCGGTGATAAGCAGTTTAGTAAGTCGTCGATTGATTCAATAAAATAA
The DNA here is from genome assembly GCF_900460465.1 of Yersinia pestis. GTDB lineage: Bacteria > Pseudomonadota > Gammaproteobacteria > Enterobacterales > Enterobacteriaceae > Yersinia > Yersinia pestis. The sequence goes on from NZ_UAVH01000009.1 coordinate 12,388, forward strand.
TCCCCAGATTGCCTATGGTAGCGCTTAAGACGTGGCTTGGTAAGTGCGGTGCCCCTGTCGGGCAGATAGGTTGGTCACAAAGCAGGCTAAAACGCAGCTTATTCCCCGTAAAGAACATAAGCTGCATAACATGAGTGAAGACAAAACGCGCAAGACTTAGAAATAGCGGACAAAAGCGCTGTGGTCTGGAGGCATGATTTTAGTTGCAGATTTTAATTGCGGTGTCCCGAGATACAAAAAGCCGACTATTTCGTCTTGTTCACGACACGCAAACCCCTGACGAACAACTGGGTGGTGGGTCCAAGAACCGGTGCGCCAAATACCATTAAACCCCTGTGCCAAAGCAGCCATTTGCATGGCTTGCACCGCACAACCGGCAGAAACAACCTGTTCCCAATTAGGCACTTTGGCATTCTCAGTTACATGGGCGATCACCGTAATAATCAGCGGAGCACGAAAAGGTGCCTGCTTCGCTTTCTCTAAGACCGTCTCATCAGCACCATCTTGCTGAACCGCTTTTTGTAACAATTGACTAAAACGCACTAACCCTTCGTTTTCAATCAGAACAAAGCGCCATGGCTGCAAGGCACCATGGTCCGGAGCTCGCATACCTGCGTGAATAATATGGTCCAAGACCTCACCGGCTGGGGCCGGAGCGGTTAAACGGGACGCCGAGCGGCGGTTAAGTAAGAGTTCCAACGCATCCATTATTATCTCCTGATAACGATTTTCATTTTCAGCACGGTAGCATAAGTTTACGTTTTGTTGCCAGCGTTGACCTATCAGCTAGGCTTATCGATGATTTAAAGCTGACTTTTTTTCATCAGGTCATTAGGATAACCCTACTTTCCCGGTTTTGTTGGAGATCATATGCGCACTTTGTGGCGAATTATTGCTGGTTTTTTCAAGTGGACCTGGCGTCTACTGAATTTCACCAGAGAGCTTATCCTTAATCTTTTTTTGGCACTGCTTATTTTGATCGGTGTCGGTATTTATTTTCAATTTCAAAGTAAGCCTGTGGAGCCAGTTAAAGGTGCCCTGCTGGTAAATTTAAGCGGTGTGATCGTAGATCAACCTGCTATCAATAATAAACTACGCCAATGGGGACGTGAGCTATTAGGGGCATCCAGTAACCGCCTACAGGAAAACTCCCTGTTTGATATTGTAGAAACCATTCGACTGGCAAAAGACGATGACAATATTAACGGCCTGGTTCTGTCTCTGAGTGACTTAACGGGGGCAGATCAATCCTCGCTGCAATATATTGGTAAGGCTCTACGGGAATTTCGCGACACCGGCAAGAAAATTTATGCCGTCGGCGACAGCTACAATCAAACCCAATACTATTTAGCCAGTTTTGCTAATAAGATTTATCTCTCGCCACAAGGGGCTGTTGACCTACACGGTTTTGCCAGCAATAACCTTTATTACAAGTCACTGCTGGAAAATCTTAAAGTCACGACCAATATCTTCCGCGTAGGGACTTATAAATCAGCAGTTGAACCGATGATCCGTAATGATATGTCCGCCGCTGCCCGTGAAGCCGATAGCCGCTGGGTGGGTGGCTTGTGGCAAAACTACCTCACCACGGTCTCCGCTAACCGCCGACTCACCCCAGAACAACTGTTCCCTGGGGCCGCAGGGGTGATCAGTGGCTTACAGGTAGCGGGTGGCTCACAAGCTAAATACGCACTGGATAGCAAACTGGTAGACCAATTAGCAGCCCGACCAGAAGTAGAAAGTGCACTGGTTGAAGCCTTTGGCTGGAATAAAAAGACTAATGACTTCAACTACATCAGTATTTATGACTATCAGCCAACACCCGCACCACAGCAAGGGGAACAGATAGCGGTTCTCTTCGCTAACGGAGCAATTATTGACGGCCCGCAACCCCCTGGGAACGTGGGGGGAGATACGCTGGCAGCACAAATTCGCCAGGCCCGTTTAGATCCAAAGATTAAAGCGGTTATCTTGCGTGTAAACAGCCCTGGCGGCAGTGTGAGCGCTTCTGAACTGATCCGCGCCGAATTGGCTGCATTACGTGCTGCCCATAAGCCATTGGTGGTATCAATGGGTGGAATGGCGGCTTCTGGTGGATATTGGATCTCAACACCAGCGAACTATATCGTTGCCAGCCCAAGCACTCTGACCGGCTCCATTGGTATTTTCGGTGTGATTAACACCTTCCAAAATTCACTGGCAAGTATTGGTGTCCATACAGACGGTGTCGCGACATCACCATTAGCTGACGTGTCACTGACCAAAGCATTGCCGCCTGAGTTCTCTCAGATGATGCAAATCAATATCGAAAATGGGTATAAAACCTTTATTGATTTGGTTGCAACTTCTCGCCACAAGACCCCTGAGCAAGTGGATCAAATTGCACAAGGCCATGTGTGGATTGGCCTCGATGCTAAAAGTAACGGTTTAGTCGATCAACTCGGCGATTTTGATGATGCCGTGAAAAAGGCGGCAGAACTGGCCAAACTGAAGACTTGGCAATTGAATTGGTTTGTTGATGAGCCAAGCTTAAGCGACCTTATTTTGGGTCAAATGAGCGCGTCGGTGCACGCTATGTTGCCAGCGGCTATTCAGACGTGGTTACCCGCGCCTTTATCTGCTATGGCGCTTGCGGTTAAAGATCAACATGGTTTATTCAATACCCTGAATGATCCGCAGAATCGTTATGCTCTGTGCCTAACCTGTGGTGATGTCCGCTAATAATCGTCCTAAAATACAGATAGATATTCAGCCCGATACCCATCGGGCTGTTTTTCCTCGCTGAGCTCCTTATAATTCAATCATCCAATCCCAGCATTACTTTTCAGGTATCCCCCATGCAGAAGAAATCTATTTACGTCGCTTACACGGGTGGCACCATTGGTATGCAACGTTCAGATAATGGGTACATTCCCGTATCCGGTCATTTGCAACGCCAACTGGCTTTAATGCCTGAGTTCCATCGTCCGGAGATGCCTGATTTTACTATCCATGAATATGCACCATTAATTGATTCTTCGGATATGACCCCGGAGGATTGGCAGCATATTGCCAATGATATTCAGCAAAATTATGACCTATATGATGGCTTCGTCATTTTACATGGTACCGATACCATGGCATTTACTGCTTCCGCCCTGTCCTTCATGTTGGAAAATCTGGCCAAACCTGTGATTATTACCGGCTCACAAATTCCATTGGCCGAGCTACGCTCTGATGGGCAAACCAATTTGTTGAATGCCCTCTATCTGGCAGCCAACCATCCGGTGAATGAAGTCAGCTTATTCTTCAATAACCAACTGTTCCGTGGCAACCGCACCACCAAGGCCCATGCCGATGGCTTTGATGCTTTCGCCTCGCCTAATCTTTCCGTATTACTGGAGGCAGGGATCCATATTCGCCGCCAATCATCGGTCGTGTCACCCACCAGTAATGGTCCACTGATTGTCCATCGCATTACGCCACAGCCGATTGGGGTGGTCACTATCTACCCAGGGATATCCGGTGCCGTAGTGCGGAACTTTCTACTGCAACCCGTGAAAGCCTTAATTTTACGCTCCTATGGGGTAGGCAACGCACCGCAGAAAGCAGAACTGCTGGATGAACTAAAAAACGCCAGTGACCGTGGTATTGTCGTCGTGAATTTGACGCAGTGTATTTCCGGCAGTGTCAATATGGGGGGCTATGCAACGGGTAATGCCTTAGCCCAAGCTGGGGTGATCAGTGGATTTGACATGACAGTCGAAGCGGCGTTGACAAAACTGCATTATTTGTTGAGCCAATCTTTATCTCCTAACGAGATTCGCCAACTGATGCAGCAAAATTTACGTGGTGAATTAACCGATACTCAATAACTTTTGGGGTTTTAATGAAAGCAGCCTTGCTCTTAATCGATTTACAAAACGACTTTTGTCCTGGTGGAGCGTTGGCTGTTAGTGAAGGTGATGAGGTCATTAGCGTGGCTAACCGCATGATTGAAGCCTGTCTCGCAAAAAACATACCGGTGATTGCCAGCCAAGATTGGCACCCAATTGAGCACCGTAGCTTTGCGGTGAACGCCAAGGCGGAGCCGGGCACAGTTGGGGAACTAGAAGGGTTAGTACAAGTATGGTGGCCGGTACATTGTGTTCAGGAACAACCAGGGGCAGCATTGCACCCACAGCTGAAACAAGGCGCTATTACAGCTATTTTTCGCAAAGGGCAAAACCCTGATATCGACAGTTACAGCACTTTCTTCGACAATGGCCGGCGAGCTAAAACAGCATTAGATAGCTGGCTACAACAGCATAGCATTGACCACCTGTATGTTATGGGGCTGGCCACAGATTACTGTGTGAAATATAGCGTACTGGATGCACTCGCTTTGGGTTATCAAACCACGGTTATCAGTGATGGGTGTCGTGGGGTAAACTTGCAACCACAAGACAGCCAACTGGCTTTCGATGCAATGAGCGATGCAGGCGCCAACTTACTGGCTCTTGAACAATGCCTGGCTGAAGTCGTTTCAGCCGACTGATCGCTTTCTGCGCAAAAATGGGCGCCTGCCTCGGCGCCCATTTTTTGTATTCAGAAAACCCTCTGCCAGGCAGCAATGCCGGAGGATATTGATTATGTGAGGATACGCAACTCAATTTTGCGTACCTTAGCGATTATTCTGGTTTCAACTTAACCAACGTTGACTGACTGAACTGCTGTTTCAGCTCTTGTTTGGTTTTCATCACTATCTGACCATCTGTGCCAATACTCATATGTTGAGCATCACGGTTATGGCGGGCCTGCCACAGCATAACCATTTGCAGACTATTTTCCTTCTGCTCAGATGTCAGCGCCACACCATCTGGCCACTTCCCCAGTTCAACGGCTTGCACTAAACGCTGGTATATTTCGGGGGTCATTACTGAAATCAGGTCTTCAAGCTCCATCAGAGCATCCTCGGATAAACGAATAATAAGCTGAATCGATTCTTCATAGATGTAATTACGATGTTTCTCTTCAGCCTGCAGTTTGCTCACCATTTTGGTCATCAACGAAATTCAGTGACGCCGAATTTATGCAATAACGTTCACCCGTAGGCTGCGGTCCGTCGGGGAATACATGCCCCAAATGGGCATCACAATTACCACAACGAATTTCGATACGATGCATATTATGAGAATAATCATCAATATAGCGTATTGAATCAGCGTCAATGGGTTGATAGAAGCTTGGCCAACCACAGCCAGAATCAAACTTTGATTCAGAGATAAAGAGCGGCTGGTGACAACACAGACATTGGTACACCCCATCACGCTTATTGTGCAACAATTTGCCCGTGAAGGGGGCTTCCGTTCCACGTTCTTGGGTGACATACCGCTGAATATCGGACAGTTTCTCAATATTTTCTGTAGGGTTCAGTTCTTTGGCCATTTTTGCGGTTCTCTGGCAGGGAATAAAGTCAACGAAAACAACGTCTAATAATAACAAAAAATTAACAACAAAGCAGTTAAAATTGTCCTAAACTGTATGCCATCGAGGTGGCAACGGCGTAAATGTGATAAAAATCGCAAATATTATCGATTATCACTTTAAACTGAATATTGTGCCCCAACATAGTAACGAGGCTTATCGTATCTGGAAACGTGTAATTAATGTTCGAACTACCGCCCTTGGTTTGATTTGTAGCAATAATTGACACGATTCCGCTTGACGCTCGGCAAGGTTTTTGTAATTTTACAACCAACCTTTTATTCACTAACAAATAGCTGGTGGAATATATGACTATCAAAGTAGGTATCAACGGTTTTGGCCGTATCGGTCGCATTGTTTTCCGTGCTGCTCAGGAACGTTCTGACATCGAAATCGTTGCAATCAACGATCTGTTGGACGCTGATTACATGGCATACATGCTGAAATACGACTCTACCCACGGTCGTTTCGACGGTACTGTAGAAGTAAAAGACGGCCATCTGGTTGTTAACGGTAAAACCATCCGTGTTACCGCAGAGAGAGATCCGGCTAACCTGAAGTGGAACGAAGTTAACGTTGATGTTGTTGCTGAAGCAACTGGCCTGTTCCTGACTGACGAAACTGCACGTAAGCACATCGCTGCTGGCGCTAAGAAAGTTGTTCTGACTGGTCCATCTAAAGATGACACCCCTATGTTCGTTATGGGCGTTAACCACAAAGCTTACGCAGGCCAAGAAATCGTTTCTAACGCTTCTTGTACCACTAACTGCCTGGCTCCACTGGCTAAAGTAATCAACGACAAATTTGGTATCGTTGAAGCGCTGATGACCACTGTACATGCGACTACCGCAACTCAAAAAACTGTTGATGGCCCGTCTCATAAAGACTGGCGCGGCGGCCGCGGCGCATCCCAGAACATCATCCCTTCTTCTACCGGTGCGGCTAAAGCAGTAGGTAAAGTTATTCCAGAACTGAACGGTAAACTGACGGGTATGGCGTTCCGCGTCCCTACTCCTAACGTTTCTGTTGTTGACCTGACCGCACGTCTGGAGAAACCAGCTTCTTATAAAGAAATCTGTGCTGCGATCAAAGCGGCTTCAGAAGGCGAGCTGAAAGGCGTTCTGGGCTATACCGAAGATGACGTTGTTTCTACCGATTTCAACGGCGAAAAACTGACTTCAGTATTTGATGCTAAAGCGGGTATCGCGCTGAATGACAACTTTGTGAAACTGGTTTCTTGGTACGATAACGAAACTGGTTACTCAAACAAAGTTCTGGATCTGATCTCTCACATCTCCAAGTAATCGATTGATGTAGATTTCTACCTAAAGCCACTCACGCGAGTGGCTTTTCTTGTTTATAGCGCCGAATAAGATTTGCCGCCCTATTCCCAACCCCATCCTCTCCCTCTACGTTCTACTCCAGTAAGTCATTCTGATGAGTAACTGATTCGGCTAAGTACGCACTGCTAACATCTCAGCCATCTCAGCATGAAGGATAATCTTGCGCCATATCAATGATTCGCCACACCTGCATCGCACGCTTGCTGCAAGATTCAATGCCTGTGATATTATCGAAAGACTGAAGCTCAACTGAATCCAGTATAAGGCCAAACGAATGAACGAGAAAGTATTTACTCTCCCTGTTGTTGAACAAATTTCTCCTTATATCAGCCAGCGTCAACTGGATGAATTGCCGGTAGTGGTTGTTTCTCATCCTAAGGTGCGTGCGGCAATAAGTTTGCAGGGGGCCCACTTACTGGCCTATCAACCCAGTGGTGAGCAACCCATTATCTGGCTGAGCAATAACACGCCTTTTAAAGAAGGTATTGCGATTCGTGGAGGGGTTCCAATTTGTTGGCCTTGGTTTGGCCCAACCGCACAACCTGCCCATGGTTTTGCCCGCATCTTGCCATGGACGCTCAGTGCTCATGATGAAAATGAAAACGGCGTCATTCTGACTTTCACCCTTGAAGACAACGACATGACCCGCCAATACTGGCCACATGCCTTCACCCTGATCGCCCGTTTCAAGTTGGGAGATGAATGTGAAGTTGAACTGGAATCACACGGTGATTATCAGGCTGCTGCGGCATTACATACCTACTTCCAGATTGGCGATATAAGCCAAATTAAAGTCAGCGGGCTGGGTGAGAAATATTTAGATAAAGTGCTGAAAGTTGCCGATGTCACTCAACAAGGCGATTTAGTCTTTAACGGCCAAACTGACCGTGTCTATACCCAACCTGAAGCCTATAGTCTGATAAAAGATGCCGCGCTGAAACGAACTATTGAGGTCCATCACCATCACCAAAGTGATGTGGTTGCCTGGAACCCCGGCGCTGAATTGTCCTGCAGCATGGTAGATATGCCAAATGATGGCTATAAAACGATGGTTTGCGTAGAAACCGCACGAGTCAACAAGCCATTGGTGGCTGCGCCTGATGCACCAGCACGTTTGGCGATGACCATCCGTAGTCGTAAAAACACCTAATCCCGGCAGTCCGGTCAATATAAAAATGGGGCCTTTGGCCCCATGGTCTTGCTCATAGCAACTCAACGCTGATTAGCGGAATGTATAGGTAACGCCTGTCCACAACACGCCAGTGTATGATTGATCCACCATTGGGCTGTTTTTAACTTCATTAGCCAGACGGATATAACGGCCAGTAAAGAAAGCATTCCAATTTGGATTGATGTTGTAATTAGCAGACAGCTCCAAATACGGTGACCAGCTATCGCTTGGGTTATATTCAGCCAAACCACTGCGCGCAGACTCACCACGGCTCACACCATAATAATAGCTATTCTGATCTTTGCTGCTCCAACTCACACCGACACCCGGCGTTAACGTCCAGCTATCAATGCTAAAGCGGTACAAATACGCTAAGTCACCGACAAAACCATCACTGTTATCCAATATATCACCAGCAAACATCGCACGCAGAGTCCCCCAATCCTCAATGTGAGAATAAGACATCCCTGCCATCATGGTGCTACGACGTCTATTGAGTTGCTTCATCTGCTGATCGTCACTGTCACCGGGTTTGAAGTGCAGTGGTGAGTAGAAAGCATCGATGGATAAACGATTACTGCTATCGTTCCACAGGTAATAACCTGCTGCCAGCGTTCGGAAGTAAAAATTATCGCTCTCATAAGAGACAACAGGTACGGGATAGACACGATCATTCTTGCCACGGTAAGGGTCCGGGCTGACTAATGCAGAAGCCCCCAGAGACCAATTTCCCGCATTGGCGGTTGGCATGCAAACAGCCAATGCAACCGTTAAAGCCGCCAGCGTTTTTATTTGGTTCATTTCTTTACGATCTTTTTTCACGAAGTAAATTCCCTTAGTAACAAAATAATCAGCTAACTTAGTGTAAATCAATTGGTTGCCAGTAGCGAAATCTTTACATATGAAAAATTGATGTAAGTGCCCTCTGCTTCACTTACTACCAATCATGGACTCACTGGCAATCCCAAATTTACGTCTATTTAATTACAATAAAATAACGAGATATTCAAACAGATAAGTCCAATTAATCATATACAACATACTGACAATGAAATAAAAAATAGATTTAATTACTAAATAATGGTTATTTATTGTTCTAAGGGTGGCAAATCTATGGTCAGGGCTAACTTGACCTTTAGAGGAGACGCGACCATAACAATAAGGTAGTAGTTTCAAAATTTTAACCCAATAAAGCACTGCTACTCTTTTATGTTCCCAACCATTCAAACAGGACGGGCATCGCTATGAACATATTTGATCATTATCGCCAGCGCTATGAAGCGGCCAAGGACGAAGAGTTCACTCTGCAGGAATTCCTCGCTATCTGTCAGCAAGATCGTAGTGCGTATGCCAATGCGGCTGAACGTCTGCTGATGGCTATTGGTGAGCCAGTCATGGTCGATACCGCACTAGAATCCCGCATGTCTCGGCTATTTTCTAATCGAGTTATCGCGCGTTATCCTGCGTTTGAAGAGTTCTATGGCATGGAGGAAGCCATAGAACAGATTGTTTCTTATCTCAAACATGCCGCTCAAGGACTGGAAGAGAAGAAACAAATCCTTTATTTGCTCGGCCCGGTCGGCGGGGGTAAATCATCACTGGCGGAGCGCTTAAAAGCGCTGATGCAACGTGTGCCTATCTATATATTAAGTGCTAATGGCGAACGTAGCCCCGTGAATGACCATCCTCTGTGCCTATTTAACCCGCAGGAAGATGCGGCAATTTTGGCCAAAGAGTACAACATTCCAAACCGCTATCTCGGTACTATCATGTCGCCATGGGCGGCAAAACGGCTACATGAGTTTGGCGGTGACATCACTAAATTCAAGGTTATCAAAGTCTGGCCTTCTATCCTTGAACAGATTGCGATAGCAAAAACTGAACCCGGTGATGAGAATAATCAGGATATTTCCGCATTGGTGGGAAAAGTGGATATCCGTAAGCTGGAGCATCACGCCCAGAACGATCCTGACGCCTATGGTTATTCCGGTGCATTGTGCCGCGCAAACCAAGGGATAATGGAATTCGTTGAGATGTTTAAAGCACCTATTAAAGTGCTGCATCCATTATTGACCGCAACGCAGGAAGGAAACTATAACGGAACGGAGGGAATATCCGCCCTTCCATTTAGTGGAATTATTCTCGCGCACTCAAACGAATCTGAATGGGTGACATTCCGTAATAATAAAAACAATGAGGCCTTCCTTGACCGTGTTTATATCGTCAAAGTGCCTTACTGCCTACGGGTCTCGGAAGAGATCAAAATTTATGACAAGTTGCTCCAGAACAGTGAACTGACCCATGCACCTTGTGCTCCGGGGACGTTGGAAACGCTGGCACGGTTCTCGATTCTTTCGCGAATGAAAGAGCCAGCGAATTCCAGCATTTACTCCAAAATGCGGGTGTATGACGGTGAAAGTTTGAAAGATACCGATCCAAAAGCCAAATCTTATCAGGAGTATCGGGATTACGCGGGGGTTGATGAAGGGATGAGCGGCCTATCCACCCGTTTCGCCTTTAAAATTCTGTCGCGGGTATTTAACTTTGACCATGCTGAAGTGGCAGCCAACCCAGTTCATCTGTTTTATGTGTTAGAACAACAAATTGAGCGTGAACAGTTCCAACAAGATATTGCAGAGAAATACCTTGAGCACTTAAAAGGTTATCTGATCCCAAAATATGCCGAATTTATCGGGAAAGAGATCCAAACCGCCTATCTGGAATCTTACTCTGAATACGGCCAGAACATATTTGACCGTTATGTTATCTATGCTGATTTTTGGATTCAGGATCAAGAGTACCGAGATCCTGATACCGGTCAGCTGTTTGACCGTGAATCACTGAATGCAGAATTGGAGAAAATTGAAAAACCCGCAGGTATCAGTAATCCAAAAGATTTTCGTAATGAAATTGTCAACTTTGTGTTACGCGCCAGAGCAAATAACAATGGCCGTAATCCAAACTGGACCAGTTATGAAAAGTTGCGCACGGTAATCGAGAAGAAAATGTTCTCCAATACCGAAGAGTTACTGCCGGTTATCTCCTTTAATGCCAAAACGTCAACGGATGAACAGAAAAAGCATGATGATTTTGTCGATAGGATGATGGAGAAAGGTTATACCCGTAAGCAAGTTCGTTTGCTATGTGAATGGTATCTGCGGGTAAGAAAGTCTTCATAATTTTTCTATCGAAAATAGAGTTCAGGCACAGGAAGGCAAAACTATGCACTACGTCCTTGGCGTTGCCGCTAACCATGCTGTAACGCCAAGGACAAAGGGACAGTGTGAGGCCGGTGGATGCAAGCTTGGCAAAGTCGTTTGGGGGATATATGGGCTATTTCATTGACAGACGACTTAACGGCAAGAATAAAAGCATGGTGAATCGCCAGCGCTTTTTACGCCGCTATAAGTCGCAAATTAAACAATCGATTGCCGATGCCATCAACAAACGGTCGGTAACCGATATAGAAAGTGGCGAGTCAGTTTCAATACCTATCGACGACATCAATGAGCCAATGTTTCATCAAGGCAATGGTGGGTTGCGCCATCGAGTGCACCCTGGCAATGACCACTTTATCACCAATGACCGGGTAGACCGCCCTCAAGGCGGCGGTGGCGGCGGTAGCGGTCAAGGTAATGCCGGTAAAGATGGTGAAGGTGAGGATGAGTTTGTCTTTCAGATCTCTAAAGATGAATACCTGGACTTACTGTTTGAAGATCTCGCCCTGCCCAATCTGAAAAGAAACCAGTATAAACAGCTGGCAGAATTTAAGACACACCGAGCGGGATATACCTCTAATGGCGTGCCAGCCAATATCAGTGTGGTACGTTCACTGCAGAATTCACTGGCTCGCCGGACTGCGATGACCGCCAGCAAACGGCGCGAGTTGCGTGAACTGGAGGCGGCGCTTACTGTGCTGGAGAATTCTGAGCCAGCGCAATTGTTAGAAGAAGAACGCTTACGCAAGGCGATTACCGAGTTAAAGCAAAAAATTGCTCGGGTTCCGTTTATTGATACCTTTGATTTACGCTATAAAAATTACGAGCGTCGCCCTGAACCCTCCAGTCAAGCCGTCATGTTCTGCTTGATGGATGTCTCGGGATCCATGGACCAAGCCACGAAAGATATGGCTAAGCGGTTTTATATTCTGCTCTATCTCTTCCTGAGCCGGACCTATAAAAACGTCGATGTGGTGTATATCCGCCACCATACGCAAGCCAAAGAAGTGGATGAACAGGAGTTTTTCTACTCGCAAGAAACCGGCGGAACCATCGTCTCCAGTGCACTGAAATTGATGGATGAAGTGGTTCAAGAGCGTTATAACCCGGCGCAGTGGAACATTTATGCCGCTCAGGCTTCTGATGGTGATAACTGGGCAGATGACTCACCGTTGTGCCATGAATTACTGGCCAAAAAGATTCTACCGGTGGTGCGTTACTACAGTTATATCGAGATAACCCGCCGCGCTCATCAAACGTTATGGCGCGAGTATGAAGATCTGGAAGAGAAATTCGACAACTTTGCCATACAACATATTCGTGAACCCGAAGATATTTATCCCGTCTTCCGTGAGTTGTTCCACAAACAGACCGTAGATAATTAGCAGCAATATCAGCCGGTTAATTTTTTCTTGTTCAGAAAGCATTTTCCGGCTTTTTCTATGGGCTAAAATTATCACTTCCCGCTATTTGTGGATCACGAGCTGAATTGATGAAATGGTATGATGGACTACGGCATCCGGGTGTATTGGCGGCATTGTCTGCTGCAATACTGTTTGGTGCCGGTACCCCTCTGGCAAAACAATTACTGAATACCGTTAGCCCCTGGTTATTGGCCGGTTTACTTTACCTTGGCTCGGGTATTGGCTTAACACTCTACCGTTTGATCACTCGCCCGGCGGCGGTGAGCCTGCCCCGTAATGAATTATTGTGGTTTATTGGTGCCATCCTCTCCGGGGGGATCATCGCACCCGTGCTGCTAATGGTCGGCCTCACGGGTATGCCCGCCTCTGGCGCATCACTGTTACTCAATGCTGAAGGGGTATTCACCGCCCTTTTAGCCTGGTTTGCCTTCAAAGAGAATGTTGACCGTCGTATTGCTCTGGGGATGGTGATTATCATCGCTGGCGCAGTTGTGCTTAGCTGGCCAGAAGAAGTACTTAACTGGTGGCCAAAAGAGGCTCAATTTGCCGGATTATGGCCGACGCTGGCCATTTTAGGTGCCTGCTTTGCCTGGGGAATTGATAACAATCTGACCCGTAAAGTCTCGCTGAACGATGCAACCTGGATTGCCGCCGTCAAAGGGGGCGTTGCCGGAGTGGTTAATCTGGCGCTGGCCTTCGCCCTCGGAGCAACATTGCCCCCTTTGGCAAATCTCGCTGGCGCATTGTTGGTTGGATTTTTGGCTTATGGTGTCAGTTTGGCGCTATTTGTCATTGGATTACGTCACCTCGGTACTGCCCGCACCGGTGCCTATTTTTCTATTGCTCCGTTCTTAGGCGCAGTGTTGGCTGTCGCCTTAGGTGACACTGTCACCATTCCGTTGCTCATCGCGGGTCTTTTGATGGCGATAGGGATCGGGTTACATCTTACGGAGCAGCATGAACATCAACATACCCATGATGAAATGATACATGAGCATGAACATATTCATGACGAACATCATCAACATCGCCATGACTTTCCGGTAGACGCGGGTACCGCGCATAAGCATCGTCATCAGCACCTACCGATGGCACACTCTCATTCGCATTTTCCTGATTCACACCATCAGCATAAACATCCTCGACATAAGCATAATCAACATAAGTATCATCAACATAAGCACTAGCGGTGCAAACGTTAGCGGTATAAACACCAAACTCTCACCGTTCATCCAATTGGCTGAAGCGCTGAACAAGATAATCCAATACGCTGCGTACCGAAGGTAGCAACCCGCGCCTTGAAGGATAGACAGCATGAATAATCTCATGGCGGACTGACCAATCAGGCAATAGGCGAACTAATGTGCCTTCGGCCAGTTGTTCCGTCACCATCATCAGTGGCAATTGTACTACCCCTACACCGGCCAATGCCGCACTGCGTAAGGTATTCATATCTGCTGTCACCAACCGCGGCTGATGATACACCGCTGCATGAGCCTTCTCCGGCCCTTCTAAGTTCCAAATAAACGTTTGCTGAGGTTGCCCTAACCCAAGGCTTGGCCAACCGGTTAGATCAACTGGAGTATTTACTTCACCCTGTCGCCCTATCAACTCAGGGCTAGCGACCAAACACTGGCAGCGATTACCCAGAACCCGCAGCACTAAATCGCTATTTTGTAATGGCGGTGGCCGCACGCGAATCGCAATATCAATGGCCTCAGCAACGGGATCAACCTGCCGGTTAGTCGCTTCCAGATGAATCGTCACCAGAGGACAACTGGCCATAAAATCCGCCAGCATGGTACTGACCGTCGCCTGCAACAGCGCCACCGGGCAGGTGATTCGCACCACACCGCGTGGTTCCGCACGTGTTAAATCAATAGACTCCTGCGCCGCTCTTGCCTCTTCGATCATCGCTTTACAATGCTCGTAATAGGTACGGCCAACATCAGTGACAGCAAAGCGCCGGGTTGAGCGTTGAATGAGCCGCACCCCCAGACGTTCCTCAAGCAGAGCCAATCGGCGGCTTAGCTTGGACTTAGGCAAGCCCAACACCCGTGCAGCGGCGCTGAACCCGCCATGTTCTACAACTTCTGCGTAGTAATAGAGATCATTGAGATCGTGCATATCCGCCTCTCTCTTTATAATAAGCAATTCGACAAGTATTGTTCTATTTGTGGAACAGTGAGAGTTAATTTTGCCGACTACCGCTCACATTATCCTAAAACTATACTTTATCCAACTTGGCTGCAGGGCTATCGCGAACCCTGATTGATCGCGTCCCCTGTACTGCAATTGATTAATGATGGCATCAGGAGAAGATAATGAAAAAAGTTCAAGGTATTTACCGTGCACCTCGTCAACATTGGGTAGGCGATGGCTTCCCAGTACGTTCAATGTTTTCTTATCAAAGTCACGGTAAACAACTGAGTCCGTTCTTGCTACTGGACTATGCTGGCCCCATGGATTTTACCCCGACGACGCAACGCCGTGGGGTTGGGCAACATCCACATCGTGGTTTTGAAACGGTCACCATCGTTTATCACGGTGAAGTCGAACACCGCGATTCAACTGGTAACGGCGGTATCATTGGTCCGGGTGATGTGCAATGGATGACTGCAGGTGCAGGTATTCTGCATGAGGAGTTCCACTCAGATGCTTTTGCGCAAAAAGGCGGCCCTTTTGAGATGGTACAGCTATGGGTCAATTTACCTGCTAAAGATAAAATGACCGCACCCGGCTATCAGGCGATTCGTCGTGAGGCTATTCCACAGGTTAATTTACCTGACGATGCAGGGAATCTGCGGGTTATTGCAGGTGAATATGCCGGAAACATTGGGCCAGCAAAGACATTTTCACCACTGAATGTCTGGGATATTCGGTTAACTCAAGGAAAGAGTTGTGAGTTTTCACTACCCGCAGGCTGGAACACCGCACTGATTGTGTTACACGGAACCCTCTTAGTGAATGGTGATGCCATTGCCCGCGAAGCGGAAATGGTACTACTGGATCCCACGGGCACTCATCTGAGTATTGAGGCCAATAATGACACCGTGTTACTGCTGTTAAGCGGTGAGCCAATCGACGAGCCTATTGTCGGTTATGGCCCATTTGTGATGAATACTCAGGCACAAATAGCCGAAGCTATCGCTGATTTTAATGGTGGCCGCTTTGGGAATATGGATGTTGCATAACGGCATCTATCCGCCATTACCTGTCTGCTATTACCTGTCTACCCTCTGGGCAGGTAATAGCATTTTTTATTGATGAGAGCCAACTCTTGCTAGCGACTATTGCCGTCAGTGATAAGTGAACTTCCCACAATTGGCATACCATAAAAATCCATTCACCATTATGTGACAGTGTCACAAAATCACGCTTAGCACTTATGGGTTTCCTATTTACGGGTAAAGCCCTTATTCTTGTCGCCTTTGTAATTTGGATGCGATTTCTTTTTCATGCAAAAATTCCTTTTCCTGCTATTAAGCTTGATTTTACTTGGCCCTTTGGGGATCGATCTCTATCTACCGACCATTCCAGCCATTGCAAAAGGGCTGAATAGTAGTGAGTCTCTGATTCAATCAACTATTGCGCTGTTTATTCTCGTGCTGGGTATCGGGCAACTGATTGCTGGGCCATTGGTTGATAAATATGGCCGTAAGCCAATCGCTATTATCGGTATTGTTCTTTACATGCTGGGTGCCGCGATGGCCGCTCTGGCCGTGGATCCAGTCATGTTCGTCAGCTCCCGCTTGTTACAAGGTGTCTCGGTATGCTGCACAGCCGTGGTGGCCTTCAGTGGCGTCCGTGACCGCCTTAGCGGCAATGAAGCCGCACGTGCTTTTGGCTTCCTTAATGGCACGTTGAATATTGTCCCCGCATTGGCCCCGCTATTAGGTGGTTTACTGGCCGAAGCCTTTGGCTGGCGGGCACCGTTCTGGTTCCTGGCATTATACGGATTACTGGTTTTAGTCTTAATCATTATGTTCTTACCCGAAACCCGCCCGGCGAATACTCAACCAATAAATGGCCTGCCAATAAAAAACTACCTGCGTATTTTGCGTGATAGCCGCTTTTTGGTATTTGCTCTGGTCAATGCAGGAGCCATGGGCATGGCATTAACCTATGTATCATTGGCACCGAATGTATTGATGGTTGATGCAGGCCTCAGCCCGTTACAATTTTCGCTGGCATTTGGGGCTAATGGCTTCTGGATTATGGCAGTCAGTTTTTTTGCTAACCGGATTATTCAAAAAGTGGGCCGCCCTACCTGCCTGATGATCGGTAGTTTATTGATGGCCTTAGGCTGTTTTGGCTTGCTATTTGGTCTGACACAACTGTCCGTTGATGTGCAGCATCACTGGCTGGTTTATATGTTACCGGTTGCCAGCGCCTGTGCCGGTTTAGCCTTTATGATGGGGCCTGCCACCAGTTATGCTCTAGAACCCTATGCGAATGAAGCGGGTGTCGCCTCAGCGTTAGTGGGGTTTGTTCAAATGGCTGGGGGCGCGGCATTAGGCCTGTTGGCGATGGCACTGCCGATTGAACCTAAGTTGTCACTGGCTATCGTGATGCTGGCTGTTTACTGGCGTGGCAAGCGCGCCGAGCCAGTAAACATGTCCGCGGCAAGTTGGAAGAAATACACTAACAACGGCAAATAATCGCGTTACACGATATTAACGGATGGGGTGAATATCGTGTAACGGGGCAATATTCAGTGGCTGAAAACCTGCGCGGTAACGCGCTACCGATAAATCATCAGCCACAATGGCTGGGCGACGACCTTGTATTATATCAGCCAATAATTGACCCGAGCCGCATGCCATCGTCCACCCCAATGTGCCGTGACCCGTATTAAGATAGAGGTTTTTCAGCGGTGTCCGGCCAACGATTGGAGTGCCATCGGGTGTCATTGGTCGCAGACCGGACCAGAATACCGCCTGGCTGATATCACCACCATGGGGATACAGATCACGGACGACCATTTCCAACGTTTCACGCCGGGCAGGTGCCAGTTGCGTGTTAAAACCAACAATTTCAGCCATCCCCCCCACCCGGATACGATCATCAAAGCGCGTAATAGCAATCTTGTAAGTTTCATCCAGAACCGTTGAAAAAGGTGCCGAGGCCGGATCCGTAATTGGGATGGTCAACGAGTAACCCTTCAATGGATAAACCGGGATAGACACCAGCCCGGCCAGTAGCGCGGTAGAATAAGCGCCGAAAGCCACCACATAGGCATCGGCTTTGATAATGTCATCACCACACAGTACACCGGCTATTTGGTCCCCCTCTACCAACAGTTTATCGACCGAGCGATTGAAGATAAATTTCACCCCAGCCTGCTCGGCCATTTTTGCCAACCGCTCAGTAAATAATTTACAGTCGCCCGTTTCATCATTGGGTAAGCGCAAACCGCCAGTAAGTTTATGTGCAACCTTCGCCAAGGCGGGTTCCACCGTGGCTAATTGTTCTGCCGTCAGCAGTGAATAAGGGACACCGGCATCATCCAATACGGCGATATCTTTCGCCGCGTTATCAAACTGCTGTTCGGTACGGAAAAGCTGCAGCGTCCCCCCTTGGCGACCTTCATATTGAATACCTGTCGCTGCGCGTAAGTCTTTCAGACAATCACGGCTGTACTCCGCCAGACGGACCATACGGCTTTTGTTGACCATATAGTGAGAGGTATCGCAATTCCTCAGCATTTGCCACATCCAACGTAACTGGAGGCTGCTACCATCCAAACGGATAGCCAAGGGCGCATGGCGCTGAAACATCCATTTGATCGCTTTCAGAGGAACGCCTGGGGCCGCCCAAGGTGCGGCATACCCCGGTGAGATTTGACCTGCGTTACCGGCACTGGTTTCCTGGGCGGGGCCATCCTGACGATCAATAACCGTGACATCATGCCCCTCTTTCGCCAAATACCAGGCACTGGTGACACCCACCACACCACTTCCTAAAATGACAACGCGCATATCACCCTCACCTAAAACATGTACAAAGCATAATATTCTGTTGACAGAAAATTAACCCAGTGGAAAAAACTAGCCAACATATTAATTATAGATTGTGACTTGTCTCTCAATTAATTTACGCTGTAATTTCTTTTCAGTTCAATGAGTTTAGCCAGGCAGCAACAAACACCCTACTCCAAGCCGTAATTCGGGATGAATACTGAAAAAGGCTATTATTATTACGAACGTCAGCACGAATGAATCGCATATTGCAAAAGTCTTTTTTATTAGTTTTATATTCCATAAAAAAACCATTTAACAGAATAATAAACCATAAATGACCTTAGTAAGTTTAGCCATTATGCCAGGAAGAAATAATCTATATTGACATAAGGTCTTGCCATGCCTCAGTTTGTTGATATTGAGCTAGGATTAGTAAAGTGACGAGTATTTGAGTTGGGCGATAAAAACGTGAGGATGCGCTAATGACAACTTCAACATCGAAACAGACCACGCAAGATAAGCGCCTGACTGACGGCCCTGACTGGACATTTGAGCTACTGCAAGTGTATCTCGACCAAATAGATCGGGTGGCGAAACATTACCGGCTTGATACTTATCCCCATCAGATAGAAGTGATCACCTCAGAACAAATGATGGATGCCTATTCAAGTATTGGCATGCCCATTAACTATACCCATTGGTCTTTCGGTAAAAAATTTATCGAAACTGAACAAAAATATAAGTACGGTCAACAGGGATTAGCCTACGAGATTGTTATTAACTCGAATCCTTGTATCGCCTACTTGATGGAAGAGAATACCATCACGATGCAAGCACTGGTTATGGCCCATGCCTGTTACGGACATAACTCCTTCTTTAAGAATAACTATTTATTCCGCGCGTGGACTGACGCCAGCTCCATCGTGGACTACCTACTCTTTGCCCGCCACTATATTAATGAGTGTGAAGAGCGCTATGGCGTTGAAGAGGTTGAACGGTTGCTCGATTCTTGTCATGCGTTAATGAATTATGGCGTTGATCGCTATAAGCGTCCGCAAAAAATTTCGCTGGTCGAGGAGACCGCACGCCAGAAAAGCCGTGAAGAGTATCTGCAAAGCCAAGTGAATTCCCTGTGGAAAACGTTGCCACGTAAAGATCGAGAAGAAGCTCCTGTTCAGGCACAGCGCTACCCCAACGAACCGCAAGAAAATATCCTCTACTTTATGGAGAAAAATGCACCGTTGTTGGAATCATGGCAACGTGAAATATTGCGAATTGTCCGCAAAGTCAGCCAGTATTTTTATCCCCAAAAACAAACTCAAGTGATGAATGAAGGCTGGGCAACATTCTGGCACTACACCATTCTTAACCATTTATACGATGAAGGCCGGGTCACCGACCGCTTTATGATGGAGTTTCTGCACAGCCATACCAACGTCGTGTATCAGCCACCGTATAACAGCCCTTATTACAACGGCATTAACCCTTATGCTCTTGGCTTCGCTATGTTTCAGGATATTAAACAGATCTGTCAGTCCCCGACCGAGGAAGACTATTATTGGTTCCCAGATATTGCCGGGAAAGATTGGTTAGATACCCTACATTTTGCTATGCGTGATTTTAAAGATGAAAGTTTCATCAGCCAGTTCTTATCGCCAAAAATAATGCGCGATTTCCGCCTGTTTACCGTGTTGGACGACGACAAGAATAACTACCTGGAGATTTCGGCTATTCATAATGAAGAAGGTTATCGTACTATCCGCAATCAATTGTCCGCACAGTATAACTTGAGCAACCATGAGCCAAACATTCAGGTATGGAATGTTGATCTACGTGGAGACCGCTCTCTAACACTGCGTTATATCCCGCATGACCGAGCGCCATTAGATAAAAGCCGCCAGCAAGTGATGAAGCATATTCATCGGCTGTGGGGGTTTGATGTTCATATGGAACAATTGAATGATGATGGCAGTATCGATTTGCTCGACAGCATTCCGCAGAAAACCAGTAAGATTTAAGTCATTACCGCATATGACATCGGTAAAAAAGGGGCATTAAACGCCCCTCAGACTGCTGACAAAGTCAAATGAAGGGGAAACGTGCCGTTGGGGTCGTAGTGGCGTAAGCCACCGGAGTGCCCCGAGGTGCGGTCACCCCTTCACTCACGAGGCTAAAAATAGCGTTGTCAATAACCTCAGGGGCATTAAACGCCCCTTCGCTTTTCTGCTTTATCGCCTAACGACGCGCTTCGGCCAAATCACTTGGCATGGTGCCCTGCATGCTATGCCAGATAGCCCCGCTCTCTTTGCCGTATGTGCGCAGGCACTCTAGTACCTGATCATAAGATTCTGTATCACATAACGTCGACAGTTTATTGTAAAAAGTCAGTGCCAGCTTGCGCGCTTCTGGATTAGAAAAGTAATAACGCCCTACTCGGGTGTAAAGCCCTTTCAAACCGTTAAGAATCAAACCATAAATCGGATTGCCTGAGGCAAATGCCAAACCACGGAAAATACCATAATCAAGAGCAGTAAAGGCTTCTGCGTTATCATCCACTGTTTTCGCTCGCGCCAAAATTTCTTGCGCTTTTTCTGGATGATGACGGATAGCTGTCCGCACAAAAATAGTGGCAATATTGGTTCGAACAGCCAGTAAGTTATCTATCAATTGTGGAACGCTGTCATGGTCAAGCCGCGCCAGTGTTTCCAAAATATTTAGACCAGATGTCTCCCAAAAATTGTTTACTTTCGTTGGCTTACCGTGCTGAATAGTGAGCCAGCCATCGCGGGCTAGCCGTTGTAGTACTTCGCGCAATGTTGTGCGAGTCACACCAATCAGCTCAGAAAGTTCACGCTCCGCGGGCAAAATAGATCCTGGAGGAAAGCGATTATTCCAAATACTTTCAATAATATACTCTTCCGCGAAACCGGCAGGACTTTGCGCCTTTATAACCATGTTTTTGACGTTCCGTAGCGATAAATATCAGCAATTTAGTCCGCTCATCATACCAGACGAGTGTAATCCAATATAGCGCCAGAGCCGAACAAATGGTGAAAGCAGTCATAAAGTCGCAAAAATTGCGCAAATGTAATGCTAGCCAGAGAATACGTATTGCTTTTAGCTGGATTACGTAAACTAAAATGTAACCTTTCGTCGTAATCGCATCATAATAATTTATTAAGGGAAAAATCATTCACAATGGACATTACCAACAGACAAGCTGTACTCAAGAATTTTCTTGGTAACTCTCCGGATTGGTACAAACTAGCAATTATGGGGTTCTTGATCATTAACCCTCTAGTCTTCTTCTTTGTCAGCCCCTTTGTCGCGGGCTGGATGCTGGTTATCGAGTTTATCTTTACCTTAGCCATGGCGCTGAAATGTTACCCGCTGCAACCGGGGGGTTTGCTCGCTATTCAAGCCGTTGCCATCGGCATGACCAGCCCGCATCAAGTTGCAGAAGAGATCGCCAATAACCTGGAAGTCCTCTTGCTTTTAGTATTTATGGTGGCCGGCATCTACTTTATGAAACAGCTGCTGCTGTTTGTATTTACGAAATTGCTGTTGAATATTCGGTCAAAAACTATCCTTTCCCTGGCCTTTTGTCTGGCGTCAGCCTTCCTATCAGCATTTTTGGATGCCTTAACCGTAATCGCGGTAGTTATCAGCGTATCCGTTGGTTTTTATACTATTTATCATAACGTTACTTCAAATCACAGTGACAAAGATATTACTGATGACAGCGGAATCGATAATCAGGACAGCCATGAAACATTAGAGCAATTCCGGGCATTTTTACGCAGTCTGATGATGCATGCTGGCGTGGGTACCGCTCTGGGGGGCGTCATGACAATGGTTGGTGAGCCTCAGAATTTGATTATTGCCAAAAGCGCGGGTTGGAATTTTGCTGACTTCTTTATTCGCATGTTACCCGTCACCTTACCCGTCTTTATTTTCGGGTTATTGGTCTGCTTGCTGGTCGAAAAATTTAAACTGTTTGGTTATGGTGCCCAGTTGCCAGAACGTGTGCGTCAGGTTCTGACCGAATACGATCAGCAAGCCAATGCGAAACGGACCAAGCAAGAGAAGATGAAGTTAATAGTACAAGCCATTATTGGTGTCTGGTTGGTATTGGCACTGGCACTCCATTTAGCTGAAGTCGGTTTGGTCGGGCTATCCGTTATTATTCTCGCCACCTCATTTTGTGGTATCACAAATGAGCATTCATTGGGCAAAGCCTTTCAGGAAGCCTTGCCGTTTACCGCGCTGCTAACCGTATTTTTTGCCGTGGTCGCGGTTATTATTGAACAAAGCCTCTTTACCCCCATTATTCAGTTTGTTTTACAAGCCTCGCCTTCCGCTCAGCTATCGCTGTTTTATCTGTTTAATGGCTTGCTCTCATCGGTGTCAGACAATGTTTTTGTCGGTACCGTGTATATCAATGAGGCCCGTTCTGCGTTTGAGCATGGTATTGTCTCGTTACAACAATTTGAATTGTTGGCGGTCGCCATCAATACAGGGACCAACCTCCCCTCCGTGGCGACACCAAACGGCCAGGCCGCTTTCTTGTTCCTGCTGACTTCGGCATTGGCACCACTAATTCGCCTTTCCTATGGGCGAATGGTATATATGGCTTTGCCTTATACTCTAGTGATGACGATTGTTGGCCTGCTGGGTGTCGAGTTTTTATTGGTACCGATGACAGAGTGGCTGACTCAGGCTGGATGGATCAGTTTGCCACACATCACAAACGGGGTTGCCATCCCACACTGATCACTTGCATTATGGTTGGCCAGCCTTGGGGATAAGTGCGACAACTCAAGGTGGCACGAATGGGGGCTGGCAAAACCAACCAACATCTCACCCAAAGTAAAATTTGTACTTGTGATAGCCTGTCTTGTGCGGGAAAAAACTGATTTTTACCTAATTTTGCTTTTGGGTAGCTGGCAGAAAAGATGAATTGGTTTACACTGCCGGTACAATTGCTTACTGCATGGAAAATAAAGATATGTTGCAATTCCTTAACCGCTGTTCCCGAGGACGCGGTGCTTGGCTATTAATGGCCCTGACTGCATTTCTATTAGAGTTAACTGCGCTCTATTTTCAACACATTATGTTGCTACAACCGTGTGTAATGTGTATTTATGAACGTGTCGCATTATTCGGTATTCTCGGTGCATCACTATTGGGTGCAATAGCCCCGAGATCACCACTACGCTATTTAGCTATTGCAGTTTGGATCTACAGCGCGTGGAAAGGGGTCCAGCTAGCTTGGGCACACACTATGCTGCAGTTGAATCCATCCCCATTTAACACCTGCGATTTCTTCGTCAACTTCCCTTCATGGCTACCCTTGGATAAATGGTTACCCGCCGTGTTCGCCGCCAGTGGCGATTGCTCGGAAAGACAATGGCAGTTTATGTCATTAGAAATGCCACAATGGTTAGTCGGTATTTTTGCTGCATATCTGGTTATCGCCGTACTCGTTCTGATCAGCCAATTTGTTAAACCTAAAAGACGCGATCTGTTCGGCCGATAATTTTTATACATATCTTTATTATCAATGGCGCCTCTCTGGCGCCATTTTTATATCAGATTCAAACGGTCTGTTAATCCTAATGAACACTTAATTCCATGCAAAATATGGTAGAATTTACCTCCATATCCTGGCGGTAATAAATCATGTCCCTATTAGATGTGTTTAAATCTTTCTCCAGTAAAAGAATAAATGTCACTTGCCCTGAGTGTGCCTTGGTCTCAGAACAAGACAGTGCCAAGGTTCGAAAAAACATCACACTTGTTTGCCCTAGATGCGGCAACTTTTTTCATCCTAAAGATAATTAATTCAATCGGCAGATTGGATTGAAATCAGATCAACAGATTTTCCATCCCCTGTTGATCTGAGTTTCATTAGTCAATGTTCTCTGGGTAAGAACAGAGAGAAAGGCGGATAATCTAGGCCTGGGTGTGCGTACAGGTATACTGGCTAGCCTGCACCTCATCAACGACGGCCAAACGTATTGGTAACGCAGAAATATTCAGAGAGGCGATCACTTGCTCCTCACTGTTTGCTTTCTGAAATATTAATGCTTCCCCTTGGCCTTCTGGATTCACTTTTATAAACTGAAACACTGACTTATCAATGATCAATTGCTGATTCGGGCCATCTAATATGGCTAAAAGGTCATTACCATCTTTCAATTGGCAAACAAGATTAATTAAGGAAGCCTCGGCAGCCTGTACCGGATTTGTGGCGCTACTTAGAGTCGCTGAGATGCCAAAGATAACAGCGGCTAACGTTGAATATTTCATTTTATACAGTTTCTTAGTTAAATTTCGGCGTTAGTATGCCATATCTGGCCCGTCAGGTAAAAACCGCCATGGGTAAGGACATATCCTCACCTTTTTCTCCATGCATGACCCTTAACACCGAAGGCCTCAATGCCCAATTTTCGCCCTACCTCGCTCTCCTTGCCAATAATATCTACCCGTCATACTTCAAGCTGCATGTGCGTTGGCTATGTTAATAATCATTATTCCTGCGCAGGAATAGTGAATCTATTAAAGAAAATACCCTAGCCAATCACATCCAATAAAATTTTGGGTTGAATGCAACGGGTTACCGAGCCAAGAAAACAGACTCAGTTTAACAAATCATAAAGATCACTATGTGGTTAATAATTAATTCACCTTTGCGGGAATAGCCTTTTTTTAAGCAGAGAAGACGATTTACTACAACCACTAAAAGAAAGTATTCAGACTGATGACCTATTACTGCAAATTTATTAAATTATTTTCCAGGCTTCACTAAAGATCTTGCCACAACTCTTATAATGCCTTATTTTTCACTGCAGAATCCGATAGGGACCTTAAACACGATATAAATAGGCTGCCTGTTAAGTCTCGAAAAAAGCCTATTGGCTAAGAGAGCCGAATCTTGGTGCGATGAGTTTGCCAAAACCTCTTAAGATACGCACATCAGTTTCGGTAAAGTGTATTTTTTAATTTATTTTACTTACAAGTCAAAATGTTACAATACACCCTGAAATTATTATTTCATTTCTTACCGAGGAGGCACCCCACTTATCTATATAAGTAGCTTTTTTAATGAGGAAATAATTTCCATGCGTATAATAGAAAAATCAGTGACGTTCAGTTAGTTGAAAGTGTTATCCGAATTAGTAACTTCTTTATAAGTCATTTCTTACACATCAGATTTTTATAGATTAGCGATTATCAGAAGGCGATTAAGCATACGGGTATATCTTACACCGGATTTAGAGTCGTTATTTTATTGCACAAGGCTGAAAGGAAAGTAAATATTTTCAATTCGTATAAACAAGACGAAATTCTCATTTTTGTATAAAGAAAAATACGTCATCACTCAAAGGAAACTGAGAAACATGGACCAACAAAACACTCACATTGGCATACTTGCCGGGAACTCCCGTGTTTATCTTGATAATAACGGCATGGTTGCCATTGAGGCTCAATTAAATGCCTTTGATGCAGCACTGCGGCTCGCCCGACAATCCCTGGATAGTGGAAATTTGCTGCCGAAGTTGTCCGTAGCGTTCGATCACCTCGGTATTTTTCGCCTTCAGTTTCTGACAGAAAACCTTTCTAACGCCCAAAAACGCCGCCCGCGCCTAAGCCATCTCCATCCGTTAATCCAGCAGGTTTTTCTGCCTATTGCGGAAAAGTATCAGATAGATCTCAGTGATATCCGCGCGATCCACGAAGATTCAGCCCGACAGCACCTTGTCCATATCCTCGCGACCCAAGATATTCCTGAAAGGCTCACCCGCAGGATGCTAACCGGAGCAGCCTCACGACCAAACGGTGATACGCATAATGAGACGCCAACACAAAAGCTCACCTGTGCGGCTATCACCAAAGAGTATTTTGAACGGGCAGCGAGCGACCATCAGGATCCGCAAGCGGTTCTGGAAGTGTTCTTTGAAAATAGCCCTTGGTCCAGAAGCCTGGCCTATGTTCGCGGGCTCCAGCTCAGCCACTTGCTAGGTGTCCCAGCCGCCATTCGCCTTAATCTGGTCAATGAGGCCGGTGAAGTCAGTCGGGGGGAGAAGATAATCGCTCAATTCACCTCTGCCCCAAAAAAGCCGTTGTCGTCTCGCTCATGATTAAGGAAAAATCATTATGTACAGTCAGAACCCACCGATATATCTCGATAATAACGCGACAACGGCACTAGACCCTGCCGTCCTGCAGGCGATGATGCCATACCTAACCCACGCTTATGGCAATGCCGCCAGTAAGAGCCACCCCTTTGGCTGGGAAGCGAGCCAGGCTGTTCAACGGGCCAGAACATTAATCGCAACCGCTATCAATGCAGTCAGTCCCGCCGATATCATCTTCACCTCTGGCGCGACAGAATCCATCAATCTTGCCATCTTAGGCCTTCAGTATCAGGGGAATTGGGGGCATATCATCACCTCCATGATTGAACACAAGTCAGTTCTGGACTGCTGTGCCAAACTTGCCGACAGTGGGGTTAGTGTGACTTATCTGCAGCCACAGCGTGACGGTATTGTTTCCCTTGATACCCTCTTCCAAGCTATCCGGCCCGATACGCGTCTGGTCTCAATCATGACTGCCAACAACGAGACAGGTACCTTGCAAAAAGTGGCAGAAATTGGCGCACTCTGCCGGGATAAGGGCATTTTATTTCATACCGATGCCACACAGGCGTTCGGGAAAATCGCTTTAGATATGCAACGGATGAATATCAGTATGGCCACTTTTTCCGCACATAAAGTTTACGGCCCCATGGGGGTCGGGGCACTTTATGTCAATACCGCCGATCCGCATCTTATGCTTTCACCACTCATCGTTGGCGGAGGGCATGAGCGAGGTTTACGCTCCGGCACACTCAATGTACCGGGCATTGTCGGCTTTGGACGCGCCGCCGAACTGGCGATGGAAAACATGTCAGTAGAATCGGCCAGGCTATGTGATTTACGAAACAGGCTACGGCAGCACATTCTCGATACCGTACCGAATGTGCAGGTCAACGGCCACCTTACTGAATGCCTGCCCGGCGTGTTAAACGTGTCCTTTGAGGGTATCGATGCCGACTCGCTGTTGCTCGAACTCTCTGACGTTGCCTTGTCCTCAGGATCCGCCTGCACCTCCGATCAACAGATACCATCACACGTGTTACAGGCTCTAGGGGCGAGTGATGAGCAGATCCGGGGGAGTGTGCGCTTTGGACTCGGACGGTTTAATAACGAAAGTGAAATAGATTATGTCTGCCAGCGTCTGGAAAATACGGTGAAAACGCTGAGATCAATGGCTCCGCTCTCATCTGCTACAACCACAAACGAGACAGGAGTCTGAATCATGCGAAAAACTTCATCACTGTTTCTCCTGTTTGGCACGTTGTTCAGCGCAGGAGGCTATGGTGCCACATTTCTCATTTCTGCTTGGTTTCACTCGCAGGGGGGCAACGACATTGACGCTGGGGCAACCCTCGGTATGGCTCTGTTCGGGACACTCATCGGTGTGCCTTTGGTTGGCTGGTTTGCTGGAAAATTGGACGCCTCACGTCTGGCGGCGCTGGCAGCACTGATCCAGTCCTGTGGCTACTTTCTACTGGGGAGCCTCAGTGGCGGATCCGGCTATCTGCCCCATGTAGCGGCACTGTTGATTGGCCTGGGCTGGGGCATGTTCTATATCGGGGGGCCAATGGCGCTGTCTGAACGCCTCACCGATACCGAACGAGGCCCTGGTTTTACACGCTTCAGTGCATTCCAGATGACCGGAATTTGTGGTAGCCCTATCCTGCTGACTATCGCGGTGGTACAAGGAGGGATCCCCATCCAGGCCGCATTTCTGTTGGTGGGCGTGATGGGAGTCTTCGCCTCTATCCTGTTGATGATTTTTGGCACCCGAGAGCCACTTATCCGGCATGAGAATTCACTGCGGCCTTGGGTAAAAAAAATTACCGTACTCGCCAAAAGCGGAGTCATCAGACCCATCGTGATGGTCTGTTTAGGGGGGGCCGTTTTTTCTGGAATGATGTCGTTTCAGGACTCGCTCACCGACGGTTCATTGGCCAGCGCCAGTACTTTTTTTGCCGTGCATGCCACTACCGCCGTGGTTTCACGCCTGTTACTTGCACACAAACTATCAAGCTGGCCCCGTACCCCACTCGTAGCGGTACTCTTGTGTTGCCTAATGATCGGCCTTGTGTGCCTGTTAGGAATACCGACGCATGTGAGTTTCCAGATCGCTGCCGCCATGCTAACCGGCGCTGGCTACGGTCTGTTATACCCCGTGATTCAAACTTGGGCGGTCAATGAATCAGCCCCTGAAAACCGTCACGCCGCTCTGACTTGGTTTGTCGTTGCCTACTTCGTGGGTATTTTTGGTTTTCCGCCTTTTGGGGGCTGGGTACTGGTGACAGTAGGCAAGGTTTGGTTTATCTGGGTGCTGGCTACGTTGGCCACATTAGAGTTAGTGACAGCGATAGTGAAGTGGCCGCAAACCACTCACCGCCCGCTATCATCATAGCAATCTATCATCATAACAATGAAGGTAAAGATGGCAGCTTAGGCTGTCATCGGCTAAAGCAATTTAGACATGCTGCCTTAAGCGTTATTTAGCCCAACTCGGCTTATTCAATATAGGCGGATGTCTGAAAGCGAAGTGACATGAAGTAAGATTTAATCACGGTTTAAACAGAGTATTACCGCAAAATGACTCGCTACTTGACACGTAGTAACATCGGTTTGCGGTAATTTTTTGAGACTGTAAACAATATTGTGTAATTGCCTGTTTTTGATATCTTCACTCCAACAACGGAGACAGGCAAATTATGGACGAAAAGAAACTTAAAGCACTTGCGGCTGAACTGGCTAAAGGTCTTAAAACCGAAGCCGACCTTAATGCATTTTCTCGTATGCTAACAAAGCTTACCGTCGAAACAGCGTTAAATGCAGAGCTTACCGAACACCTCGGGCACGAGAAAAATACCCCTAAATCAGGCTCGAATACCCGCAACGGCTATTCGTCCAAAACACTGCTATGCGACGACGGCGAAATCGAGCTGAATACGCCACGCGACCGCGAAAACACCTTTGAACCGCAGCTGATAAAGAAAAATCAGACGCGTATCACACAGATGGACAGCCAGATTTTGTCCCTGTACGCCAAAGGCATGACCACCCGCGAAATCGTCGCCACCTTCAAAGAGATGTATGACGCCGATGTGTCTCCCACGCTGATATCTAAAGTCACCGATGCCGTAAAAGAGCAGGTTGCTGAATGGCAAAACCGCCAACTGGATGCTCTGTATCCCATTGTTTATATGGACTGCATTGTCGTAAAAGTCCGCCAGAACGGTAGCGTGATAAACAAAGCAGTGTTCCTAGCGCTGGGCATCAACACTGAAGGTCAGAAAGAGCTGCTGGGCATGTGGCTGGCAGAAAATGAAGGTGCGAAGTTCTGGCTAAGTGTGCTGACAGAGCTAAAAAATCGCGGTCTTCAGGACATTCTGATTGCCTGCGTGGATGGCCTGAAGGGGTTCCCGGATGCGATAAACAGTGTTTATCCGCAGACTCACATCCAGCTGTGCATCATCCATATGGTACGCAACAGCCTGAAATATGTGTCATGGAAGGACTATAAAGCCGTCACCAGCGGTTTGAAAATGGTGTATCAGGCTCCGACAGAAGAGGCGGCGCTGATGGCGCTGGATAAGTTTGCGGAGGCCTGGGACGACAAATACCCGCAAATTAGCAAAAGTTGGCGTACGCACTGGGAAAATCTCAATACATTCTTCGGCTATCCGCCCGATATCCGCAAGGCTATCTACACCACGAATGCCATCGAATCGGTGAACAGCGTGATCCGTGCAGCCATTAAAAAGCGCAAAGTGTTCCCGACAGACGACTCAGTGCGGAAGGTTGTTTATTTGGCGATCAAGGATGCATCAAAAAAATGGAGTATGCCGATCCAGAACTGGCGGTTAGCGATGAGCCGTTTTATTATCGAGTTCGGTGACCGCCTGAGCGATCACCTTTAATACGGTGGCAGTTACACAGAATTATGGACAGGCTCAATTTTTTGCCCCGTATATGCCCCGCCAACTTTTCACTCCCCCTTCAACCTGAAATCATCCAGGCTGTCATCAAACTTCATGATGTCCTTCTCCTGCCCGGATCTATCCAGTCCCGATTCACCGCAATGCACGACAGCAAAACCTAAATCCGTACCACCTCGGCGCCCCTGCCAAATATTCCAAATCACTCAGGCTTTAGTGGCCACTCGATATCCGGTGCCGCACTTACATCAATATCATCAAGCGCTATACGATATGACTTCCATAATTTCAGCTCTGCTGCTCTATCTTGCCCCAACTCAATTCTGTCTTTTAGAATCTCTATTCTATCGCTTGCATCACTTATCAGCTTTGATTTTTTGAGTTTCGCTTGAGTAACAAATTCCGCTTTTTGAGCTGAAATATCTATAGTTGAAGGCCCGCTAGTTTCTGCCCACACGCCACCAGTCCATTCCCCTGTATCCGGGTCTATATCCGCGTTTTGATATTGCGCTTTGTAATAGCCATCCCCAACTAAATCAGCTGTCCAATTCTTTGGCAAATATCCATCGATATAATCTTCAATATAGAACCCGTCGCTATCCAGTTTATTTAACTTTTTCATAATGCCCTCTTCAAATAACCCAAGATGATTTTATTCCGATGTCACCATTCCCAGTTATTCCGTAAATTCTTAACGCCCCATCCGTCCACAATGCAATTCTCGATTGCGCTGTAATGCCACCGAGCGTGCTACCTGAAATTGGCTGGACGCTAACTTGATCTAAAGCGGGTCTATAACCATCGGGAAGAATTGCGATAACAGTACCGTCAGCGTGAGTTCCGCCAGTAATTACCCCCTCCATGTATACAACTCCATTTATTTTTCGATAGATTGCATTGTGATAACCCTGAAGTGGTAACCAGCCGTTTTGAAGTGTCAACGGGATCCATGGCGTATTTGCTATCCTACTAGCAGTGAACGCATCTGCTTCTAAAGTCGTAGTGCGCGATGCAAGTTGTGTCATCTGCGTTGCTAATTCCCCTCCAGTTTGTTTAAACTGTTGAAATGTAACTGGCTCTAACGGATCCGTTGCATCGTGAAACATTGATACCGGGCCAGTGAATGCGCCGCCGGATTTTGGCATTAAACTATTAAGAGATGGAATTATGACAACCGAACCGTCAGGAGCGATAATATTCACATCGCCGGTACCCGTTGTTATTTGTTGCCAGTTTTTCAGTAGTTGCTGATACATCGCTAATTGTGCTGATGTCTCACGCGCTAGCGCTGAATATGAATTAGATACAGTAGTCATAATTGCATAAGAGGAATCGGCCACGGATTCTTTTATATTGCCATTTATGCGAATTTGAGTATTGCTATCTACTGCTAATATTTCATAAATCAAAGTATTTCCAGCAGAATCAGGGATAAATAAAGCCATGCCGGGCGCTACGCCCATCACATTATTGGCCCACTGCGTTCCTGTTCCTGTGACTATATTTTGTGCTGCTTCTGACGTGACTGTGCCTGACCGGTACCAAGCCATATATTAATCCTTAATTTTAAAAATAAATGTCCGCGTTAAGTACAGGAATAGAGATGGGAGAAATGCCGTATGGATAATCGAGTGTATTTGAACTATTAACATACGCACCTTGCCCGGCTGTTATACTTGAACCAGACATTCTCATTGCTGACTTATACCAGCCCCTATAGTTTCCATTATTTATATTACCGGCTGGCAGCCCCCCGGCGCTCGGTAGTGGTATCATTGGCCTTGTAATTCCGGTATTAACCCATACGTTTGGCTGGTTGCTTAGCGCCATATTTCCGCCAATAATTAACGGTGCATATCTTGATGAATACGTACATTGACCGCTTGTGTTGAATATCGCCAACCCGGCAGTTCCTGGGCTTGGCGGCTCAGGAAAGAACCCTGTTGTGAATACGCAAATATTGGCGTTTACAGAGCCTGAGCTTGTGCTACCCGTTGAATTTATTTGATAGCAGTTTATTGTTTTATTTGCTGAGTCGTAATAAAGAGAAACATTAGGGTTATCCCAGTTTGCAAACACAATTGCATTATCTCTATTTTGTATTCCGGCAGGAATCGACCAAACGCCAGATATATTTACATTACCGCGCCACGTGCAAAAGCCAAGCTCACTAGACTCAGTTATTGCCATGAAATTTGCTGAATCTTGCAATAAAAGTCCGTATGTACCAACTGCGGGTGATTGTGGTATTTCAAATGCTGAAAATCTTACCCATCCTTTATTGCTCTCTGATGTAGTGAATGTTATGCGATTTCCAGACATTGAATACCCAGTAACCCACCACGCCCACACCGCAGAGGAGCCCAGAGGTTGTATCACCCCGCCAAAATCGGACGGCACGAGATATAATGCCCCCCCGGTATATCCATTCAATACAGCAGAGGGCGGATTCCCCGTACCGTTAGTATCATAGTATCCCAAAAACTTTAATAGCCGAGTGCCAGACGTCATATTAATGCCTTTCCCCCCATCACTGGGGGAGATATATAGAATAGGTTCAGCCATTAGAAGTACCCGCATATTATCGCTGGCTGACCATTTGCGTGATATGTCCTCTGCCCACGATAATCTACTATGGTGCGAATACCATTAATCGTGTTATCCATAGTTATATTCCCCCTGAGATTTACATTGTTAAATTCAGCATTACCATTTTTAAAATCCAGTTTTAGACCGGATATTCCTTGCACGTAATTATCTGAGTCAAGGGTATCTGTTATTTTTCCTCGCCCAATTGATGCCTTTGCAATAAATGCATCATTCATAAACACTTGACCATTTACCACTGCAAAAGGCGAAAATAAATTACCAGTTGGACCGGAGAGCAATATAAATTGATCGGCAGTAAAACCAATTGAGGATTTAGCTACACCATTAATAAACTCTGCACCAATTACCATGCCTGCGCTGACAAACTGGCCGTTATAATTCAGTCCGGCCCTTAAACTATAAGTAGCACTAGCCCCGTTGGCATCAACAACTGCTGTCATTTTTTGGTCTATCGCTGCTGTCTGGTCTTCAAATGTTGCTGTAACAAGGGTTTCAAACTCAGCAAATGCTCTTTCAGCATCGGCAACAGTGGTCGTTAAGTGGATAACACCGGCTTTATTCTCTCCGTGTTGAGCCCATTGCTGCCAGATGCTGGCGTTATTGGCCTTCGCTGTTTCGAGAATGCCCTCTGCATTCATGAAGTCATCATTAATCAGTTGCTGACCCGCAACTGTGTTATTGATAAAGTCGTCGCCAATCGCTTCGAGAATAGCGCTTGTGTCTGTGCTGGACATGCCACGAACCCAATCAATCCATGGCGACTGATTACCGGATTTATCAACTATCCGAGCACGGAACCAGAACACCTGCCCTGCTCTCAACCCCTGCATAGTGTAGTTCCGTTGCGGATGCGGCACATCACTCAACAGCATGGCATCGGTGCCGTCAGCAGACAGGCTATATTCAATCTCTGTTTTTAACGCATCTTCGGCTCCTTCAGGGTATCCCCAATTGAGAGTGATGCCAAAGAGAATGCCTGTAGCTGTAAATCCAACTGGCATTGGAGGATTTCCCTCTTTACCGTTTAATGTGGTTTCCTGAGCATTAGCCCAAATACTGGATATTTCTGAGGGGTTAATAGCACGAACGCGAGCCTGATATTGTCCAGCATAAATACCTTCAACCTGAAATCCCTGAGCAGATGTGCGCGGTGCTGATATCCAGTTTCCGTTATCACGTCGCCATTCAGCCTCGTATGCTATCGCGCTGGCTGCTGGTTCCCACGTAACACGTAGGGTGGTTATTGCGAGCCCTTGTGAAAGTGCTGAGAAGCTATCAATAACAACATTTGTCGGAGGTGGCTGGACGCCGGGCGGGATTACGCTGATGGGTCTTTCATCAATCCGAGCGCCCGTATCAATTCGCTCATATTTGTCCGGATCATGCTGAACAGATGAGATACTGTATGTATTGTCGTCATTGTCAGAAATACCAGTAACCCGATATTGCTGGATAGCTAAATCATCCGCATCAACAGACCAACCGCTTTCCGCTGCTGGCACTTCACTGTAAGCCGTTGTGACAGTGATTACTTTCCCGTTGACCACTTGCACCGTTCTGCCCTGAGCTACACCGTTTGGTAAGTTAACAAGTAGCCGGTCACCTGCTTTCACATCAGCAACACGGTCAAGAGTGATATTCCGGCCCGATACTGAGCTAATGCGACCGCCCATCTTCCGACCAGAGAGCATATCATCCGCAACACCAATGATATGACCGGGCAACGGAATGGCCCCGTCTAACCCTACATTAAAATTAACAGTCCGGTCTTTACTGTTTGTCAGTAGCGCCCAACGTCCACGCCTATTCGCCTCAGTTTGCCGGATACAGCCGATAGCCGTCATATCAAGCTGATTGACACCGTAGCGACGAACCAAGTCGTTATCTGACACTGCCTCGATTGCATCCTGACAGTTATTTGCGGGGTCACTCCAGCTCACCATTGCGGTTGTATAGCGCTTTTTCTCGGAACCACCACCGTAAGTGAATCGTCCGTCAATCACACTGGCACGGGTAAATATATAGTCCACATCTCGTGGCATATCTGCCAGGGTGCAAAGCTGATTATTTCCCCAATAGGTCATGCCCCGAAAAATGGCGGCCAAATCACGCAATACAGTAAATGCCTCGGCCTGAGACTGAATATACACATCGCAGGTAAAACGAGGCTCAGTACCACTACCGCCCCGACCATCAGGAATAAGCTGATCGCAGTATTGACCAATTCGGTACAGCTCCCACTTATCTACCTGGCTGACCTCAATCCGATGACCAAGGCCAAAGCGATCTGCTAATACAATGTTGTAGAATACCCAGGCTGGGTTGTTGGTATGAGCCCATTTAAATGAACCATCCCACACACCAGAGTAGGTACGCGTTACTGGATCATATGTAGTAGGTACGCGGATAATCCGGCCTTTAGGCTCACATGAGATAATAGGGATATTCTGAAATTGAGTTGCGTCGAATTCTATATAGAGAAGCGCGGTATTTGGGTAACGTAACTTGGCATCGATGACTTCAGAAATAGCTTCGACATTCATCTTGTCGGCAATGCGGCCAGAGTTGGCATTGGCTGTTTTTCGCCTTGTACGAACCTGCCAACCAGCTGTGGCCTTGGGTAGGTTTATTCTGTGCGAGCGTTCATATAAAGTTGTTGTTTTCCCATCAATGGCTGTATCAAGCAGTGTTTGATATGCGCCACCATCCGTTGCCACATCGACGGCGTACTCAATGCGATAACCGCCAACATCACCATTGTCCGCCTGACGCTGTAATGAGGGCCATCCAAGACGAACACGTGTAGCCGAGAGTTGGGTATTTGTGATGGAGCGCACCCATGGCGTATCTGATTTAAGCTCTGTGTTAACCGTTATCTCATTCTCGACATTTGGCATTCCTTGAATGTAGTCCTGAGCCTGCGTGCCGGGACGATACTCCCAAGTAACCCCAGTGAAATTACTAGTACCGTCAGAGTTCTTTATAGGTGTGCCGTCCAGATAGATATTGGTTCCATCCAAACCTCCGGCGAACTCCCCCTCACCCAAAGCAATGAGTATTTTAGCTCTTGCCGTCGATTGAATACTGTCCGGTGACTCAACTGGCGTTGTGGCATTGCTGCCCCCACCTTTGCGGCCTTTAATTGGTTTACGTGCCATATTTCACCCATAAAAAAAGCCCACAAAGTGTGGGCATTGGCGTGTTTATTGATCAACTCAATGGCGATTACCGGCTGATCTTCTATTGTGTAAGGTCAGCCCACCCAAGCCGCGCATGGCTAGGGTGTTATCTATCGGAGGAATGGCTGATTTACTCTGGGATAAGGAAATAGAAATGTCGAAATATACAATAAGTAGTATTACTGAGCTGTCTCAACTACAAGACTTGAAACCACCGTTCCACACAAACATTACCGTTAATCTTAGAACTGCGGCTGGTCAAACAGCTGTTAGTTTTGACCCTCATGGAATGGACATAATGAATATGACAGTCAGTGAAATCGGGGAGGCTGCGTACAAAATATTTATTGATCGGCTTTCTGCAAACAACAAATAGCGGCTCTTAACTCATTAAAGTTAAGCTGGTTTAAATCTTGATAGCAGATCACTGCCTCTTGGATGCTAGTGATCTGCTGTTGCATGTCTGACACCTGCTGCTCTAGCGCTTCAATTCGTTGTTCTTGCGTCATAACTCACTCCTGCCTTTCGGCGTTAATTAAAATAACCGCTCTTACATTTGATCTTCAGCATAAATACCCGCCGAGATAACCGCCCCGCCAATTCGACGCTTGCCGTAGAGTACGCCCACCGGGTTACCCTGAGCCGTAGAGTTAACCGGGCCGCCGAATGCATAGCTTGGCTTGTTGTCTGGTGATTGCCTCATGGCTAACCCACTCTGCTGCGGTGATAGCATTTGGATAACGCCGCCAAGGGCCATGGATGCGCCCATCATTGCCATTGCACCACCCCATACTCCACCCGCGCCAAACGCCACCGCCAAGCCTCCACTCATAAATGTTGCCATACCGATTAAAGCTACGCCGAGTATGGTCTGGAACAGCCCACCGCGTTTGCTCCCTATAATTACAGGAACAATACGAATTTCTTGTCCACCACTTGCAAGCTCCAACTCATCCTTGCCGACATTTCTCTTATTTTTGAATACAGCAAACGTGAGTCCACGCTGCTTAGCCGTCATCAGGTATTGCTCAAAGCCAGGAATAGTTACGCATAAAGCCTTAATAACTTCGCCAGAGCTACCAACTAATCGTTGATGGTCGCGACCGAACATCTTAGCTAATGAACCGCTTAGTTTGATTGGTGTCATTACTTCTTGCGCAAATAAAGTCATATTATCTCCAATAAAAAAGGCCGCCTAAGCGACCTCGATTTGTTTTACATAGTTGTTAGATGCATTTTTTAATGCCATCAACTCTCTGATTAATTCTCCAGTCAAATAATCCTGTTTGAACAAAAAAATTAACTGTAGAACCATTATCTATATTATGTACATCTGCGACTTCTGTTTGATTTGGGGTAAATACTGAGAACCCATTTGGTAACAAGCTCATGCTGACATCAGTAGCGCCCCCACCAACAACTTTAAATTTCTGCCATTCCATGGTGATGCAAGTAGCAAGAACTTGAGCTTCTTTTTTACTCTTAAATTCTGAATGTGGGCCACGCTCTCTCATTTCACTTATGCTGGAGCATCCAGCCAGCACCAAAACTACCAAACTTATGATTATCTGTTTCATTTATTGCTCACTTATCCATCCAGTATTTGTATCTAGCGTCAAACTCATCTCTGATGCTGCTCGGTAATTTGTTTTTTAATTTATCAAAATCATTAGCATAGCGAGTTTGAATATTCATAGGGTGCATACCGGGATTTATTCTTTTTAGTTTATTAACCATTTCCATAACTGCATGATCATTAATATCAAACCCAACTTTCCTGCGTATGAAGAAGGAATCAAAAGGTAAATCAGAGGGGTTAAATCCGTATTCTAAATTTGAAGAAATAACTTCATCTGCTGGCTTAACATCACTCCCGCAGTGTTTGCATTTAATGGCTTCAGGTTTGATTAGTTCAGCGCAAAAAGGACACTTCCTCATTCCGTTGTCTATTTGTTTCTGTTCTATTGTCTTATTGTCTGAACTCATAACTATTGAGTGAACCAGTGCCACAATAAACAGCAAAGCCCCGTATAGCCACCATAGGCCAAATGATCGCCCCTTACTATTTGCTATAATAGCTGGTATTAACCCAAGAAAAATCGCCGCTATGATAATTTCCAATCGTTCACCCTCCATGAGTAACAGTTCGTTACATCATAGCAGGGGATCGCTGCAAAATAACGCAAAAACCCACAGTTAAGTGGGTTGGGTTTTGTGTGATGCTGAATTAATTGTTAGTTAATGGTTATATCAGCTTTTTTACCACGGAAAATAACCTTTTTATTTTTGGCCCGAATACAGGCGTCGGATATTGCTTTCATCCCATATTCAACATTTGCGATATGTTTGCGCATCGCAACAATCTCAGCCTTAGGTGCTGAAACATCATAACCAGCCATCTCCATGATATTAATAAGCTGTATCGCAGCAGATGTATCGCTATCACCGCACAACATATCAATAGTCACGTTGAGGGATGGGGTGAAACAAAAATGGTTCTGTTTCATTTTGGTGATGTTCTCTCGGTTACCGTATTTAACCGCTGGGTTGTTATCGAACCACCACTGGATAGGTAGACTAACTTCCAACTTCGGCACTGGTAACGCTTCCTGCTTGCCGAGGAACTCACCCTCTATAGTCACCCGCGCCGCCAACGATAACGCCTCCGTGAACTGGTCTTCGCTGATTTCTTTGTAGCTGCAACCAAAGTGAGTCTTTAGTGCTGACCACATAGTGATCATGGCCTTGGCTTGGTTCTCTTTTGGTAGAGCCTTGCCGCGATTCATTACTAACTGTTTGACCGCTTCCTGTTGCTCGATGGTGATTTTACCGGGCAATGCTTTCTTGGTGGCTTTGCGTGGACTGTCATAGCTTCCTGTTTTACGAATTGCGGGAAGAACTTCGGCAGTAACCCACTTGCGCACTCGGTGAGGTATGGTTCCCGGCTTTACAGCATCACGGCAGCGGAGTATCAGTGTATACATTCCTGACTCGCTTACGATATTGGCCTCTTCATTACCACGACTTAAGCCCTGAATTGAAGTTAGGGCTTTCTCATCATCATCTAAATTCATGATGGACTTGGTTGGGTTCGATAGTTCGAGCACACGGCATAAATCAGCAGCAACGAACCATGGCTCATTATGGATACTTAACACCCGAACAGCATGAGTATCAAAATGGAACTGTGATATTGCGGAAGTTTGCGTGTTATTTGCATTTGACTTTGCTAAACTATTCATTGTTAGTTCCTTGGTAGATACTGACAAACTAGAAGCCTCGTTCGTGTTCGCGCACTTCGGGGCTTCGCCATTATTAGGCTTCATCATTTCTCTTCTCTATCAATCCATACACTTTTCTCAACTGATAAATCACCTCAGTATTAAATTGCCGACTCTGATTTTCACCATTGTTTTGTATTGCCAGACAGATTTCCTCAGGGAAACGGATTTTGCGCTGATACATGTCTTTTGCTTTTTGCATTTGGATTCTCCTTGAATGCCTCACGGTGAGGTAAATTTATTGTCACACCGTGCGTCATTGAAGTCAACCCCACGGTGGGGCATAATTTCAAGTGTCATTACTATCATCAAAATTGGAATCGCCATGAGTAGAGAAGACCCGCAATTACGAATCCGGCTTCCTGTTGAATTAAAAGAAAAAATAGAAGGGTCGGCAAAAGAAAATAATCGCTCTATGAATGCCGAAATAGTTCAGAGATTAGACGCGAGCTATCTTAGTGAATTTCCAGAAGATGGCGTTCTTTCGGCTAAAGACGCACTTCAGATCGCAAATAATGCCAAAGAAAGCCTATCCAACCTCATATTCACGAGAACGTTTGCCGAAATTAGCAAGAAAGTAAGGATAGGACACAAAAGTTTTTGCATTGATCTTGATGACTTAGAACTTGAGGTTCTTAGCGATGATGATTTCAACTACGTTCTTAAACGAACTTTTTCACGATTGACCGAACTTGGCTATATTCTCTCCGAGAAATCATTAGATAGTGGCGGGTTCATGATTGAGATCCCTGAGTAGATGCCAATAAAAAACCCACCAGAGTGGGCTAGAATGCAAAAACCCGCCGGAGCGGGTTTAGTTTTTATTCGGAGCAACTTAGTGCAATTGTTCTGTACTGATCACGAATAGTCTATGGCAATGGCAATCTCTGTCATCACCCCAACAAAAATCAGCCCATGTCCCATAAAAATCATCCCAGTTAGTCATAAAAGTCAGTGGGCGATCTTCCTCTGAGCCATTCGACACATATACATAATGCCCTTCAGCCTGAATAGCCCATGCAATCATTCGCTCCCAGAAACGACGACCTTCATTAGTCTGTTCGCTATCAGAAACAACGATTGAGTACTGAGTCAGGAAGTGGCGAAAAAACTCCTGAGGCAAACCATGGACTGCACTATCATGCTGTGGTTGAACAGTACGCCAGACTAAAATCTGAGTACATGTTTTACGTGTAGGAACGATATGCTCAAGGAAAGCCAGTTTCACCGCATATACTGTTTCCGGTATAGCTGCGTCTGTAACAAGGCGGTAATGCTCCCCGTTTACAGAAACAAGTAGACGATACCCGTGAGGAGTTACAAATCCAGGCAAAGAGAATTCTTTCACGCCTGATGCCATAAAGGCTTCAGTATGCTCTATGTTTTTCTCTGTCATGCTTAGTTTGGCATCAAAGCCAGCCGCGGGGATAAGTAATGGCATTTTCTCGTTCGCTATATATTTGTTCATTATTTCCTCCCGATACTACCGGAGTACTTATGACAAAAACCGAAATTTCGTCTTCGGTGTAACGGCATAACCGTTATCGCAGTTATGATCTAAAAAGAAGTCTACTTGACAAAGGTTGCGCTTTCAAGACTTATCCACAAAAGCGTCCACACCCCTATGTAGCCCTTATCTGCTGTGGGTTCCCTTGTGGGTAACTATAAACCCGATAAAATAAATAATATGCAAGAATTGCGCATTTAGCCATTTATTCGCTCAGCTATTTATAATTGTGAAATTTCATACCTCACCACCTTCATAGTCCTTTCCTGCCAATAACCACCGTAAGGCACTCGCTGGCTAAGTTGCCCATATGGGTGGTGAAGCAGCATGCCATCTTCCAGCAGAATCCCCCCATGGTTAGCCACTGGCGCGGATACTTGCATGATGATCAGGTCGCCCGGCTGCGCTGGGCCACTGAACTCACGGAAACCGCATTCATACCAGTTATCCATATAGAAGTTTTCCGTGCCGGACTCCCACCAATGCCGGTCAACGCGATAGTCTTTCAACTCAATGTCATGTGTTTGCCTGAAGTAGGACATTATCAAGCCCCAGCAATCGGTATGACCTAATACGAACT
The DNA here is from genome assembly GCF_900460465.1 of Yersinia pestis. Lineage (GTDB taxonomy): Bacteria > Pseudomonadota > Gammaproteobacteria > Enterobacterales > Enterobacteriaceae > Yersinia > Yersinia pestis. The sequence continues at coordinate 54,176 of NZ_UAVH01000009.1, forward strand.
CCCGGCCGACTAGCGGGAGGTCGCCGCGCGGCTGGATAGTCCGTAAATCCCCTTCTGGCCAGCTAACAATGTGCCAGGGTAGTTCGTTATTATCGCATTGGGCCATGTCCAATTCGGACGGCTGAGTGGTAGCGTCGGGGTGGCTGTGAACAATCGCCGTGATGGTTCCCCAATCTTCTGCCTCTACATAGCCTGTGGGGTCAAGGTGAAACTGTTCAGTCGGGTTTGTCGCCAGGTTCTCGCACGGAAAGTATTTCTCTACTCGCGACTTCTGAGCAACAACCCCACAGCACTCTTTGGGGTGTTCAGCCTCGGCATGGGCCAATATCGCTTTAAGCGTTTTATCTCTCATCTCTACCTCTTGATCAGGGCCGCGCCGGGGAACCCACCAAACGGCAATGGGTTATCGGCTCCAAATCGTTTTTTGCAATCGACCAACAGCCCAGAGCATTTATCCTTGCTTGGGTCATCTGTCGGATTGCCTTTCTCGTCGAAGTACAGCGTACCGGCATAATCGCAGCCATTACCTGAACGGTAGTCTCCGCGCATGCACCAGGTGCAGAGGGAGTGAATTTGCCGGGTAGGAATAAGCAGCCCCTGCAAATCTGCTGGGCTGGAAAGTGTGAATTCAACAATCTCATTGGTTTCTGTCGATTTACTGTCGATATAGTAAACCTGCACTTTCTCTTGTTCTGGGTCTGCATCCGAATTGCCTTCGGGGAAGTTCACGGCATCCAGGTAATGTTTGAACGTGTCGTGAACAATAACTTTAGCCTGCACCATATCGTCAAAGGCCAGACACAGCGCGGTGATAGTTCCATCAAGGTTTGCGACCGATAACTTTGGCTGCGCACTTTGTCCATCGCTGGACATCTCAATACCTTCAACCTGTACCGGCCACGCCGAATACTCTTCCCCCTGCCACCAGATAGACTTGGCTGGTAGTTTGGATTCATCACCATTGGCGGCTGCAATTTCTTCTGGGGTATGGGGTAATGTGTCAGCGTGAAATCGCAATAACGGGCCATCAAATTTAGAGCCGTCCACTTCATACAGGCGAACGCGGTTACCCGGCTCCAGTCGTTGCAAGTCAGTATTAATTGTCATATTTCACCCATAAATAAATATCCTCCGGCATAGCCGGAGGTTTTTCATATGCGCCTATAAGGCTCTGTTACCAGCCGCGCCCTAACAGGCGCATCGCGATCTGACATTTGCATCTATGGATTACTTACGGCCCGTAAACGGGCTACCGGGATACGGGATCGAGAGTTGCTCACCCATTTTATCCTCTTCCAATTGGTGCTTTATGTATTCTTGTATCCTGGCCGTGTTTTTCCCTACCGTATCAACGTAATACCCTCGACACCAAAACTCCCTGTTACGGTATTTGAACTTCAAATCGCCAAACTGCTCATAAAGCATCAGACTGCTCTTTCCCTTCAGGTACCCCATAAATCCCGAGACACTCATCTTGGGCGGGATCTCCAGAAGCATATGGATGTGATCCACACAGTATTCTGCTTCCAGGATATTCACGTTTTTCCATTCGCACAGTTTTCTTAAAATACTGCCAATCGCTCTGCGTTTTTCCCTGTAGAACACCTGCCTTCGGTACTTCGGCGCAAAAACTATATGATATTTACAGTTCCATCGGGTGTGCGCTAAGCTCTTTTCATCCCTCATTGGGACCCCCTTTTGATTTCTTGTTGAACATTTGCAGTTGCCAGACCGCAAACTGTTTTAACAAATCAAAAGGGGTTTTTATAACTGACCCAAAGCTGAAAGCTTTACTGAACCCCCAGCCTAGCTGGGGGTTTTCTGGGCACAAAAAAGGCCGCCATAAGGCAGCCTTTAGAAAGGGCGTGGTTCCTGGTGATTTCGAAGCCGGGAAGGTCGCTATCCTCCGCTTTCTTTCACACTCTCGCTAAAGAGTGGCACCAGTATCTCTCCAGAATCCCACGCATTTATTGTAGCATCATTACTTCAATTACGGAGCAAAAGCCTGCTCGAAAGTAAATGAGACGGACATAACGTTACCACCAACGGGTACGGCCTTGATGGAGTCAACGGATACACGCCACAGGCCCACAACACCATAAGGGGCCGTCCATTGGCAGGACTTGGTGGTATGTCTGCGAACAAATGCCAGAATGGGCATCATCTCTTTTTCTAAGCCCTGGAATGTCAGCGGCCAAGACTGCGTTTCAGGGTTGATGCCGTCACCAGTGACCTGCTTGTAGCCATCGCCGAACTGAGCAGTCCTGACCCGCTGGTTAAAGCTCCCCTCAGGAACGCCCTGAGTTCGCCAAAGAAATGTTTCAATTGCCATTCTTAACGCCCCGCTCTGTTAGTGACAAAATTGGTGATGCGCCCACTTTGCCCCATAGCGCGATCGAGTTGTTGGGTAACAATAGCTATGACTTCATTTCTCGCCGCCTTGCTAACCAACTCTCCGTTATTTGCACCAGTATCCTGTTGTTGGTTCCCCTGGGTGGTTATTGTCATGCCACTCAAATCGACTGATATGGCCGTCTCTCCGCCCTGCATGCCGAGCATTGGCGCTGTGGCAGTTACCGCATTACTAACCACCCCTCCGTCGGCATAACCCCGCATCATCTTGTAGAGATTATCAATACCAATTCGATTTGTGGCCTCTTTGGTAAAGACAAACTCCCCGCCATGCACCACGCCTTTCGGTTCGAACTTTCCACCTTCACCCGTGTAGCCGCCGCCTGCAAACTCAGGAACATAACCCCCATTGTAAAGCCCCATTGGTACAGCGCCCGGGTCATTTCCTCCACTCACCGCCCCACCAATCCACCCCATCGCAGTCTGTATCATCTGAGCCAATAACAGCTTGTTGATGATATCGACAATGCTGGACATGAAGTTAGTAGCGAATTGCTTCACATTAGCTGATCCGGTTGTCATCATCTGATTAGCCATAGATGTCATGCTGCCCATGGTGGTTTGAGCTAGTTGAGCTGTAGCGGAGAAAACGTTGTTAGCTGTTTCTCCGTACTGCTCTAGTCCCTGAGTCATGCCTGCCAGCCAGTTCCCCTCGTTTAAATCTTCTTGCTCAAATCCAGCATGTAACTCAGCTTTTGCCTTGTTGTATTCTGCTGTGATTTTCGCCAGTTGCTCAGCGTCGTTGATGCCCTTTGTATCCTTGCGGAAAGTGTTATCAAGCTGGGTCTCCTGATCTACCCTTCCTGCTTGCTTAGAAGTCAGTCCGAAGCGATCTTGATTCTGCTTGTTCTTAGCAACGATTGAGGCCGTGTACTCCTCCATCTTTTTCAGGGCTTCAGTGGCTTTCTTTCTTTCAACGTTTTCACGCGATAGTTGGGCCTCAAGCTTAATACTTGCGATAATTTCACTAGAACGGGACAGTAGTGATTTCTGATCAGCGGTGAGGATTGTTTTACTTTTCAAGTCTGCAATCTTTTGCGTGAACTTTAAAAGTCGATTTTCCTGATCAGTCATTGTGTCTATTAAATTTGATTGTTCTTTTAGCGCAGCGACACGAGCCTGGCTATCGAGTAACTCCCTTGTTGCTATATCGTCTTGATAAGCTTTTATTTTTGGCGTTGAACGATCTTTGTATTCATTGTCAATACCAGATCGTGCGTTTTCAATGTCTTGAGCTGTGAATAATGTAGCTTTCCCTGCTGCTGCCGCTTTTTTGTTAGACTCTATCCAACGATTTAGCTCCTGCTCTGCCTTAACTCTTTTTTCTGCTTGAGTTAGTCCTTTCTGAGCCAAGTTATTAATTCCAACTTGAGCATCAATCGCATCCTGATCTAGCTTTGCCCCATTAACTTTCTTTATATTTTCCGAGTCAATCGCCGCAATTTGTTTTTTCCATTCATCATAATTTTTTGGCATTACAGCGACTTTCCCCTGCAATGCCAAACGCCTTTGATATTCTTCAGCTGATTTAATCTGCGTGACTAGTTTTGCTCTAGTTTCAGCGTCCGATGTTTCACGGCCAAGCCCCATAATGCCATCCCACATTTTTTTCGCGGAATCAGCAACATCATCAAAGAACTTTGGAAGCGTGCCCATTGATTCTTTAATCTCTTGGCTGCGGCGAGTCATGGCTCCGCTCAATGCGTCCGTAGCTGCAGTAATAGCCCCAGCTTTATCGCCTTGCGCCTGCAAAGCGGCAATATTTTCATACTGAGCCGCAGTCAGATAATGCATGTTTTTCGTCAATGCAAGTGAACCGCCAGCCGGGTCATCAGATAGTTGACTGAATTGCTTAACAAGATTGTCAATCGACTCTCCGGATGCATCACTAAAATCAACAATGGCTTGAGTTGCACTTTTAAAATCAACAGCAGAACTTAACCCCGCCCCAGCCAGTTGGCTCAATACAGCAGAAGCCTGACTTATTGTCCCTGAGCTTTTTGATACTTCATAAGCCATGCCTGACAACTGGCGAGCAGTAAGTCCGGAGTACTCACCCGTCATGATGACTGATTTATTGAGTTTCTCCTGTTCTTGATATGCCTTGTAGTACGCAATTGAAGATGCGCCAAGTGCCGCGACAACCCCAATAATGCCAAACTTAACGAATCCCAAGGGGCCAATAAGTTTCTTTGCATTATCTGCATTCTCTGCCAAATTGTTGGCATTTTCTGAAAGTGAGTCGCTTGATTCATCAGCTGACTCACTAACTCCAAATAGTTCTTTTTTTATCGCCGCAAAGATCCCAGGTAGCCCACCGAACGAATCGGTTATCCGCCCACCCTGCTGTGTAACAACCATCCATAGCGGCATGCCACCTGCTATAGACGTAGCGATATTAGTAAATTGAGAGGGGAGTTGTCGAAGTGCTAGTCTGTATTGTTTTGCAGAAAGAGCGCCATTCTGCCATGCGCTTTCTTGTTCTTTCAGTTTTGCAATAAACGGCGCTGCTTGCTCCGTCACACCCAACTGCGCCGCTTTATACGCCTGGATCTCTGAAGCAGTTTTCCCCTGCAGATCCGCTTGAGCCTTTAAGCGTTGAATGAAATTTTCTTTTGCTGTAGCCGCAGATAAGTCAGCGTTTTCCTGCGCTTTAGTTGCCTGCGCCGCTGCGCGTTCTTCAGCCCCAAGTTGCTTGATAGCATCTTTCAAACCGCGAGCGGAAATTGCTGCTAACCGCTTCTGTTCTGCATCGCGCCGTGTTGCCTCCTCCTGCTGCTTAATTGCAGCAATCAATGGAGCGGCTTCAGTTGTAATACCAAGTTGCGCCGCTCTGTAAGCCGCTGAATCTGATGCTGAAGCCTTATAAAGCGCACTTTGATCACGAAGTTTTGTTAAAAAAGCCTCTTTTGCATCTGTTGCTTTTTTATCTGCGGCAGCAGCAGAAGCAGCAGCGGCCCCTTCCTCAGTTCTGGCTTCCGCAACCCTCCCCAGTTCATCACGAGTTCTTTGGATTGCATCAGCAGCAGCATGAAATGATTCAGGGTCAATCATGCCCTTAGCGTTAAAGTCACGAAGCCGCTGTTCCATGTCATCAAGCTTTTCAAATGCGGCAGTGACTGGATTGATTTGAGTCAGTAAAGTGCGCAACTGTTGCTGTTGCTCTGACGTTGCCTGTGTTGCCGCTCTCGTATTAACTTGGTTTTTGTTAAGCGCTTCAGTGTATTCTGCAACTCGCCGATGAGTCTCTTCGACTTCTTTCGCAACTTCGGCTGTTATCTTTGATACATCCTTGCCGCTATCACCAAAACCATCAGCACTTTTAGCTGCACCAGCAGCAGCAACCTGAAATTTATCTAACTCATTACTTCCTCGCTCAACTTCAGAAGTATTCACTTTTAACGAGATTGTTGCGATATCTGCCATTTACTTGCTCCGCTTGTGAATAACGGACAGCGCAACGCTCTCCATGTGTCGGACATCTTCAAACACGGTTGCTTTACTCTCGACTCCAGACCAGTCCATAACTTGTGACAAGCAGCCGTAGTCCAACCCAGTAGGCCCAGACATGCCGGTACGCCACTGGGTGGACATCGCTCTAATCACTCTGAAAGCAGGCCAGACATCCGGCCATATCTCGATAATCACATCATCGAAATCATCAGGCGTCAGGCCATTGCCTGCCAGTTCTTCGCGGGTGGGTTCAGGGGTGTAGAGGGCTGTGGCAACCGAGGTTAGTTTTTTTCGCGATTACCGAGTAATTCACGGTAGAAAGCACCGACAATTGCTTCGATAGCTTTCGGGTAGTTATTCGCAAGCACCTCCAGATTTTCCCTGCTAAACACCTCAGGGAGCGCCCATCCCTCAATGAATTTTTCTGCAAAATCCAGCCCGGACTGCCCCTCCACTTTCTCCATATTGATGACTTCATTCACCGGCATGTGTCGAAACGTGAATGTTAAAATACCGTCATCCAGACCAGCGCGAGGGATAGTGACGTCAACTTTAAATGTTGGCGACGGTACCAGCGTAAATTTTACTGCCATGAGTCATGTTCCTTATGCGGTTACTGTGACGGCGCAAGTAGCGGTTTTCGCGCCATCTGCCGTGGTGTAAATGATATTGACACTGCCTGCGGCAACGCCGGTTACAACGCCAGTTACTGGGTCAACAGTAGCTTTGGTTGGTGCGGAGGATGACCAGGCACCTGATTTGTTAGTCGCATTAGCTGGCGCTACGGTTGCCGTCAAGGTTTCAGTGGCAGCCACGGCAAGAATAGTCGTAGTTTTATTCAACGTGACACCAGTAACAGGCACTGCTATCCCAGCCTTATAGAAGGTCATGGCTTGAGATTGCAGGTTGAATACCACCGCCACTGTTTCGATGGCATTGATTGCCGTGGTCGGGATATCGTTAAATGACACTTTAACCGTTGAGTAGCGATTTTCTTTGGCTTTAGGCACATACATGTAGGTTGCCAGTGTTTGCTCTGACTCATCAGCCGCACGCAATACCGGATAAACCGGCTGACTGTAATCATGCGCCAGCGTCAGGGTTTGAGACTGTGCAGCTTTAAACGTGTTGAGGTTGCGCTGACGGGTATCGCTCAGAAATTGAATCTGAATCATCTGTTGATCGCCGCCGCTGTTAGCCACTTCGGTGATTTGCGGGATTTCAATCCAACTTGCGATCTTCTTAACCGTCCCTACACCGCCACCTACAGCAAAACGGTCAGTATTGGATGTATCAATTGAACCGAGGGTTAGCGAAGTCGTTGTTGATGCCGTCACTTTGGCAGCCAGATCATTCAGAGCGCCCCAACTGGACGTAAGTTGCACAATATCGCCTTCTGCGATGTCATGCCCTGTAGCTACAGTCAGAACTGCGTCAACAGCATTGGAAACTGCCGTTACCGCCACTTCTGTTTCATATGTTTTAGCCAGGTAAATACCTGCCCCGTTTGGAAGTGCAAAGCCCATAGTAATTCTCCGATTTTGGATATAAAAAAACCGGCATAGGCCGGTGGTGTTGGATTGATTGATGTTTAGATAACGTCAGCGCGATAACTCATACTGATCGGTGTTGTGTATGAAATGCCGTTGGTTATGCTTGGGAACTGGCTAGGTACGCTGTTTATGTAGCAGGTTACCACTCCGTCTGTAAGCTCAGTATTGAGGTTGAACAACTCTATCAATTCAGCAGCAATAATATGAGATTTCGACTTTCCACCCCCTGCCTTAACGTTGATATTAATCTGATACACGCCTCTGAATACGCGGGAAACTTGCGCTAAATCAATAGCGTCTGTTGTGGCTGGCATTACGTGTGATTGCAGATACATAGTACCAGTATCATCAAAGCTAACGTTCTCAGCAGCCAACGGAATACCTTTAATTGCAGCCCATTCTCCCAGCCGTTTTTCCAACAATGCAGTGATTCGCTGAGTACTCACTTATTCACCTCATTAGCTGCTTCAGTAAAGTATTTAACAGCGTCCTCGGCGGTTATGCGGATCATCCCGCTTGGGGCTTGTGATGAATGACCAAATTCAAGTGGATACGCGTATGGGACGTTATTGGTGAAGTAGATGGCCTTGGTGCCAACCTTGAACTGCTCAATCATGTAGTTACCGACGGCTATTGTTATATTGCCGTTCGGGTCTTTCCTGCCGGTTTCACCCTCTTGCTGAACATCCAAGCTAACCTGCCAGTTGCCACGAAAGCGCCCACCGGTATAGCCAGCAGGTGCCTTGACGTCCATGCTATCGGTTACCCTGGCTCGTTTTTTCAGTCGTCCCGTTTTGGTTAGGTTGGCCGAGTCTTTCTTCAGTTCTTCGTTATGCTCGAAAACAGCATCGTTATATGAAACGGCTGTATTGTTGATTGCCCATAAGTCAGGGTTACCAACCGGCGACATCGTAACTAACCGATTAAGAATTTTGATAGCCCCTTTTTGAACTACTAATTCCTGATTACGCTTACCCTTTTCAATAAACGCATTAATTGAAGCCATGAAACTGGAATTGTCAGCCATATCACGCCCTCAGTTGTGGTTTGTAGCAAATCAGTAATGCCGCTGGCTTAACGGGATTAGGTTTAATGACTCGGTGTTTTTTGCCATCAACCATAATTAGATCACCAATGCGAATTTCCACATCGGCGGTTGCCGACATTTTCACATCACCGTTCTGGATTAAGGTACCGTCAATCTCACCAGGGGAATAGCTGGAAATAACACCAATAACCGGGAATGACTCAAGCGGGATATCAACTTCAACACCGCCGACGAACTCGACACCACCGCCTCGAGTGAGCTGGTAGGTCGCTCCATTTTCGGTAAACAATCGTGTTGCTGTCGCTCGCATTCGTGGATAATTGATGGCCATATCACCGCCTTTCTATCTGAGAGTGAATATAGTCAGTTTTAAGTGACTCAATCGCGCCAACCATTACGTATGGAGCGCCACCATGGTGATAACAATCCATTACATCGCCATTGCTGATCATGATTATCGCTATGCTCTGAGGATTACCATTTTCAGCAAACTCTAGCGCTTCTTTTAGTAACCGGATCACATTGGCTTTATTGTGGTCAGCTTTGTCGTATCCGGCAAACTGAATAATATTAAGTTTTGCAGTCATTCACGCCTCGCTATTGCGTTAATAGCAAAACCGCTACCCGCAACGAACCCACGTAGAATTGCCATCACCGCCGGATAATTTGGAGTGAATGACTCGGTATCAGATACAGCGTAAGTGATAGACACAGCCCCTGATACAGCCTCAGACTTTATTGCTGCTTCTCTATTTGAACCAAGCAACTCACCATCAATAGCTTCCACGGCCAGCATGCACTGTGCCGTAATCAATTGAGGAGGGATATTGGTAGATGGGTAACTAAACCCATCGAAAATGATATCTGATCTCGGCCAGGGTAATGGCTGAGTTAGTTTTGCTCGGCTTCCATACCAATTAAGTCCATTCAGGTAGTCCATTGCCTTAATCAGTAACGGCTCTGTTTCAGTGGGTAAATGCATTGCGCGCGCTAAAGCAAACGCCGTTAAATTTTCAGCTGACGCATAGCTGTTAAAATCTGGTGAGGTTGGATCGGTTACTAACATCCTTTCCTCCAATAGAAAAGGGGCCACAGCCCCCATAGTCATCACCATTACGCAGCAGTGACAGTCACTACACAAGTTGCTGTAAAGTTACCATCCACGCACTTGGCAGTAATAGTTGCACTTCCGGCTGCGACAGCAGTCACCTTACCATTGGCATCAACTGTTGCTTTTGCCGCAGCAGATGAAGCCCAGGTAACGGCTTTATTAGCGGCATCAGATGGTGCCACGGTAGCAACAAGCGTTTCCTCTGCACCAACAACCAATGAAGTCGTCGATTTGTTCAGAATGACACCGGCCGCCACTACATCTTCAGCAACCAATTTAATCATCACACCGGCAGTAACTTTGTTGCTAGTTGCATGTTTTTTCCAGCTATTGGTCGCGCCAATTTCTGTCAGGCTTGGATTCTTGCCGCCGTTGGTTTCGTCCCAGCTATAACCAAGCAAGTCGATGTTGATAGTCCCCTCTGCGCGGTAGCCAACGCCGAGGTTTTCCTCATCATTGATTGGATATGAGCGGAAGCCGGGGGCCTGTGACTCTGTAATCACGACTGCGTTGGGCAGTAAACCAAAGATGGCGTCGATTGGCGCAGTATCAGTAACCAGAACCGGTTTACCCAGCGTACCAGGCTGACCGCCATACACTACAACACCTGCCTCTTCATAAATCTTGGCTGCAATCGCCTGATCAATGATGTCAAAATAGGTAGACGAGTGCATAACAAACAGCGCAATACGGCCAAAGCGATCACCGTACTTGCGCATACCTTTGGTCAGGGTTTTCTTGCCATCAACTTCAATATTGGCAGTTACAACCATATCAGGGTTGGCACCGATGGAAGCACTCAACGCCTGAATACCGTACTTGATGAATCCCTCCAGTGAGGCGTCTGCAACATCTACACCCACAATTTCGGAGAATTCAGACACATCACGGCCACGACGCTTAAACGCTTCTTCAGTCGTCTGGTAAGGGCCGTATTTCCACGGAGCCTTCACACCCACTGATTCACCAGCACCAATTTTCTTGCCGGTAACTTTCCCGGTAGAATCAACATCACGGTGTTCGATACTGCCGCCGAGCTGATAGAAAGCACGTTTACGGAAATCTCCTTCAATCAAGGCATTATCCAGCACAATAGCGCCATTAGATGAGGCGTTGAACACATCGAGGTTGTCCTGTCGGCGCTCAAGATATGATGTCTGAGCCAGATCGTTATAGATGATCAGGTCAGAGTTAACGGTTGTGGTCATAAATTATAAATCCTTATTCTTTCGGAAGTTTTAAAAATGCCTGCGACCCGTTTGCGCGAATAAAATCCGCCTTTTGGGCTGAGGTCATCGTTGATCGCTTGAGTGCGCCGCTATTCGGCTTATGGCCGCCAGCGTTAGTGCCTTCAGCCTGCGGCCAGAGATGCGGTGCAACATCCTTCAGTGATTCGGCCCATTCGTGCGGGGTAAGTGGTGTTTTTCCATCCTTTCCCAGTAGAGCTGAACCATCTTTATCAACGGCGACGGCCTCACCTTCATCGTTGAGAGTAAATACGCCTTTTGCGCGCAGAATGATGTCGTCAGCAGCGCCCGGCAATGCGCCGGTTTTCAATGCGGCGGAGCGAATTGCATCACCAAGCACCCGATCACTGAATTTTTTGCTGAAATTTTCGGCTTTCTCAGCGCGTTCATTGGCAACTTTGAGTTTTTTATCGACATCAGCCCGTAATCGCTCAGTGCGTTTATCCAGTACCTCATCAATCTTTCCAGCGGCGATCAGCTTGGCTTCTTCGTCGTCAGAGAATCGTTGCAGGATAGTTTTCACCGCGTCCGGGTCGATGCCGTCATAGCGTTTCAGGTTCTCGCCTTGCTCTTTGAGCTTGCCGAGTAATTCGCTATTTTTGGTTTTAAGGCCGGTAACAGATTCATTAACTCTTGCATCAATCAATGCCTGAATCTCTGGCGTGATAGCTGCGGCTGCCCCGCCTCCACCTTCGCCACCTTCACCTGCCTCGGCATAATATTTACGTGCGATATTTCGGAATAGCATGCTGTCCCCTTGGGATTTATTGCTGGGCCTGGCCCATTAAAAAACCCCGCACGATGGCGAGGCTCAGATTTTGGATAACTCAGTTTGTTACCGTTGGCGGTAATTGTTAAAGCGTAATTTTCTACAGGCCTGCATCAGAGAATGCCCGGCCGTCAATATCGCGAAGCTGCTGCAACGTTATCCACTCCCCTTTATCAGTGAAGAATTCATCTGTACGCATACCGCCATCTTGCATCAGTCTTGCGCGGGTCTCGCCCAACACCTGAACCTGACGGCGGTAAGATTGCCGTTGCAACCATTCGCTATATGTAGTTCCCGCTGGAACTTGTCCATCCATACTGGCGCGAGTACCTTCGTCCATTTCATCAATATCAATCCCCAACTCACGCCATGACTTAGTGATTAATGTTTCCATTGAGCGACAACAGAAATGAATGCGCCCCGGCCCCTGAAGGTATGGAATCTTGTGACCAATGGGTTTACCTTCCAGCGTGTATTTGAGTCGGTCACGGATAATGCAATCGTGAGAGGTTTTATTGTCCAATGTACTGAGCCATTGCTTGGCGTCGATAATGTTACTGTTGTTATCAGCAAACTTATCCCGCGCTACGGCAGCCATATGAGTGACAGCCGTTTTCACCACCGCCGTGACATTCTTCCGGCCCGCCTCGATTGCGCCATCTTGATAGTTTCTTGCTCTGGTGCCGCGTACTTTCCGCGCCATCTGTTCAACTGTATCGCCAGCCAGATAGCCGTTTTTCACAGTATTGATAATGCGCGTCATCCGATCGGCTTCGATATTCTCAGCCCAGTCTCGCAGCAATCGCCCTTGGAACGGTTGAGCCATTGCAGCGGCGTAAACCTGCTCTTTGGTGATTGATGCTAATGGGAAGTGATTTAAAACTGGCCCCGGCAATAAAGAATCAAACAAACTAAGCTGATAACTTACCTCATGCTTTGCGAAGTCCAACAGTTCATCAGACAAAGAGGTGTACATCGCATCAACAGCTTGCTTGTTCACTTGGCGAACACTCGCTAGCAAGCTCTCTAAGCGCTTCACTGTGACACTGTTTGGATTTAACTCATCAAGTGCCACAATGAGACGAGCCGATAGCTCTGCGTCACTCTCATTGAGCACTTTAACCATTTTACGGGCAACACCAGCACCATAACGGGACTGAAACAGGCTATGTGCTATTACTTCATCACGCAGCCTTTCGTTAATCGTTGCCATTTAGCCACCTGTCAGGCTGGGACTCTGATTTTTCAATTCGTCCAGAACATCATTGGGGTTAGATTCTGGGTCGATAATATCCAGCTTTTGCATTGCCCGGATCATATCCGCGTCACGAATTGCACCGCTCTGCCAAGCTGCAACAATCGCGGCCAACATTCCTGAGTCTGCAACACGTTGAATAAATTCCTGACTAATGGAATACGCGACCTCTGCGTCCTTATCCCCCATGTATTTCGCACACCAAAGCAGCGCTTGCGTATAGGCCTCTGAAACGTTGGCACAACAGATGCCAAGAACAGAGGTAGATGCAGCCTGATCGCCAGTTGCCTGCGTTGCTGTTTTTACCGCGCTATTTTGCTCAACCAATCGAGCGCCAAGAGAGATCATGTAGTCGCGCTTTGAATCCATCCCCTCCTTGGCAATCATGTTTGGCTGCGCTTGGTTAAACCCAGAAGCCCCGTCCTTTGGCAACAATATTGGCGAACGTGAACCAAGAGCAACCCCTGCCTTTTGCAGCCAGTCGCGCCACTCTTCGGTTAATCCACTGATCCACGGCTGCACCTGTCCACAAAAGAACAGGCTGTCTTCATAGTCGGCCGAGTTTCGGTAATGCCCGAGATTGATTTCAGTCAGTGCCAATAAAGGTGATTCATCAATTTACGGGTCATTGTTTTGCGCGCCAACAAAGGTAAAGGGTATTTCATCCCACGCACCGCCAAACTGAATCACTGGGTAATATTCGCTATCAACGACATATACGCCGCTCTTTTTCGGCCCGACATTACGCCAGACGCGACATACGAACCTACCGCCATCCATAGCCAGTTCACGGTATTGGATGCGGTCTTTGAAGCCGTATCCATCCGGTTCTTCAACACACTCACGGAGCACGACCAAAACCAGTTTATCGCGCCCATTTATCCGCTCAGTTCGCCAGTTGATAATGTCCTCAGCGCGATAATTAAGAATGATGGCCCCTTTCATATCAGCGCTGTAATCGACGTATAACCCCTCTCTGGCAACTTCTAATACGGATTCAAGAACTGACTGCGCCTGCTGATAAATGCTGATACCTGCGCCATTGGCGTTGGTTTTCAGGTATTCCATTTTATCGACGATAGTCACCGTGGGGTCACGACGAAATGCCATCCCAATCAACCCATTTTTGGTATGACCGGTAATCGCATAAAAGACAGCGCGGCGAAGATAATCATCATTACGCCGGTTGTTCTCTTCACTATTGTTTGTCGGATCAAGCTTTGGCAGATATTTATGTCGTCTACGTTTAACCACATCTGGCCCACGACAAACATCGCGAACCGTTTCCCATAACGGGCTTGCGGCCCCATGTTCAGGCCGGATAAATGTAATGTCGTTATTAGCCATTAATATGCAGTTCTCATGTTGATACTGAATGCTTCTTGGCGCTTATTGTTCTTCGCTACAGCAAAGTAGCGGAACCCATCAGAGCCGTGAGATGTGTGATCGTGAAGTGGTTTATCTTTCCAGCAGCCGCGCTTGTCATCCCACTCTTTTCGGTAGCCTTCCAGATGAGTAATGCCTTCAGCGCATTTCTCTTCATCAAAGACACACTTAGACAGAATTTCACGCACTGACTCGATGCCGGTATCAACGCCAGTTTTCGGCACCACTTTGAATGTCATGGAGTAAACTTGCCCGTCGATTTCGTAACCTTCCCGCGCCAGTTCTTTACGAGACTTAGCATCAGAGCCGAATTCACGGTTTTCTATGTCGTGCGGCCCCCAATGGTCGCCATACGTATAGCCGCGGTCTTTCAGCACCTTCATATAGTGCCGTAGACCTTCACCGGAGTTTTCGTAGTAGTCGATGATGTGGAATTCCTCGCCGACCTCACGCACGAACCAGATGGCCGTTGAGTCACCCACGCCGATATCCCAGAACGTATGAACCGGCAGGTGTGAGTTATCAGGTAACTTGCAGATCCGCTTATTGGTATAGAGCCAGCGGAATTGTTTGGCGTAGTAAGCACCTTCGACTGACTGTTGGAATGCTTCGGCCGGAATAGTTGGATATTCCCGCTTCATGTCGTCGCCGAGCGTTTTCTCTTTGGCGTAGTACCAGGCTTTCTGGCGCTCGTTCAGTTGAACGCCGTGCTTGGCTTCCATCTCAGAAAAGTAATCGACCAGGCGCTGCGGTAAAGCCTCGACCGGATCAATTGCGTACTGCGGATTCTTCCACCAAGAGAAGAAAAAGAATTTCCAGTCGAGATTAGAAAGAAGCTTGCCTTGAAGTTGGGATTTTTCAGCATCTTGGCAATAATCAAAGAAATAACCTGCTCGTCCTTCCGGAGCCTGTCCATAATTCTGTGTAACTGCCACCGTATTAAAGGTGATCGCTCAGGCGGTCACCGAACTCGATAATAAAACGGCTCATCGCTAACCGCCAGTTCTGGATCGGCATACTCCATTTTTTTGATGCATCCTTGATCGCCAAATAAACAACCTTCCGCACTGAGTCGTCTGTCGGGAACACTTTGCGCTTTTTAATGGCTGCACGGATCACGCTGTTCACCGATTCGATGGCATTCGTGGTGTAGATAGCCTTGCGGATATCGGGCGGATAGCCGAAGAATGTATTGAGATTTTCCCAGTGCGTACGCCAACTTTTGCTAATTTGCGGGTATTTGTCGTCCCAGGCCTCCGCAAACTTATCCAGCGCCATCAGCGCCGCCTCTTCTGTCGGAGCCTGATACACCATTTTCAAACCGCTGGTGACGGCTTTATAGTCCTTCCATGACACATATTTCAGGCTGTTGCGTACCATATGGATGATGCACAGCTGGATGTGAGTCTGCGGATAAACACTGTTTATCGCATCCGGGAACCCCTTCAGGCCATCCACGCAGGCAATCAGAATGTCCTGAAGACCGCGATTTTTCAGCTCTGTCAGCACACTTAGCCAGAACTTCGCACCTTCATTTTCTGCCAGCCACATGCCCAGCAGCTCTTTCTGACCTTCAGTGTTGATGCCCAGCGCTAGGAACACTGCTTTGTTTATCACGCTACCGTTCTGGCGGACTTTTACGACAATGCAGTCCATATAAACAATGGGATACAGAGCATCCAGTTGGCGGTTTTGCCATTCAGCAACCTGCTCTTTTACGGCATCGGTGACTTTAGATATCAGCGTGGGAGACACATCGGCGTCATACATCTCTTTGAAGGTGGCGACGATTTCGCGGGTGGTCATGCCTTTGGCGTACAGGGACAAAATCTGGCTGTCCATCTGTGTGATACGCGTCTGATTTTTCTTTATCAGCTGCGGTTCAAAGGTGTTTTCGCGGTCGCGTGGCGTATTCAGCTCGATTTCGCCGTCGTCGCATAGCAGTGTTTTGGACGAATAGCCGTTGCGGGTATTCGAGCCTGATTTAGGGGTATTTTTCTCGTGCCCGAGGTGTTCGGTAAGCTCTGCATTTAACGCTGTTTCGACGGTAAGCTTTGTTAGCATACGAGAAAATGCATTAAGGTCGGCTTCGGTTTTAAGACCTTTAGCCAGTTCAGCCGCAAGTGCTTTAAGTTTCTTTTCGTCCATAATTTGCCTGTCTCCGTTGTTGGAGTGAAGATATCAAAAACAGGCAATTACACAATATTGTTTACAGTCTCTCCTTCCGCTGTGCTTTCCAGAGTTATCTTTCCACCAAGCGGAACTGCCTCAAAAGCACCGGTTACAATCTCTTTGGCCTTATCGGGATACTTCGCGCATATCTTGCCGAACTCAGAGACGTGCAGACTGTAAAGCGTCCCACCACGAAACGAGGTGGATACCGTTACACTGCCACCGTTTTTGAAGACATATTCACTGGTAGTCTCTTTAACCAGGGGGTTAGCCTTCTTGATGTCGTCTGTCATTCTCTGATAGGCGAACTGCGTCTTGTTACGAAAGAGTCTTTCTGCGTCAGGCCGAGTATGGGCAATCAATGCGCACTCTTTCCTGTGGAATATGGCTAAGTCCAACTGAATGATGCAGACCTCAGTCGTGAAGCCGAGCTGCCTAGCCTTCAGGATGACGTTTCGGTCATGCATCCCATCGAAGTACTCCAATTGCTCTGGAGTCATTTTGAAAGTGACACACTTCCCATTTTTGTCTTTGATTTTGTAAAGATGATTAAGACGCCAGAACCTGTTCTTTAGCAGCTTTTTCTGTTTATCAGTTAACACAGCCACTCCTTACAGGTCATCATCTCCTATTTCATCCATTACTGATGCTACTGAGCTAATAGCCACCCCGCCTGAGTGCTCAACCTTCTGCCTATTTGTGTAAGCATCACCAACCTCTTTCGCGGCCTGCTCCATTAGCTGGGCAGTCATTCCGAAGTTTTTTTGTTTTTCAGTAGCGGCGGCCATGCGATCCAAAGCCCGTAGGCGATAGGCCTTATTTGCTATTGGAATGCTTGCTATTTCGGTCTGGAAGCGTTCACGCGTGATGGTAAATAGTTCAACCCATTTCTTAGCTAAGCCCTTCCCGCTAACTTTTGTCGGGTCATGCGATTCAACCTGCTGATGGGTAACTTTAATCCCAAATTCTTTTTGGACAGCTTCAGCCACCATCGACAAGGTATCGAAGCACGCCAATGCTTGAATGATGAAGGCTTTCACATCCGGTTTTAAGGCAGCCATAAATCACCATTCATCCAAAGCAATCCAAAGTTAAGCCAGTTTTAATAGGCATGTTCCACACGCCCTGGCTACGTTAAGATGGGCTACCTCCGCAGGTTTGTTTGCCGCATCAATCATTTCCTGTACTTCAACGCTTGCACCGTATCTGCGAACCACACCCACGAATTCCTCAATATCATGTCCACGCAGCTTCAATACCGGCTGCCCTTCTTTGTTGAACTTGGGTGCGCCGAATTCGTCGGTAGCATGGCTGATGTGATAAAGCTCATGTTCTATCAGTGCGCAGAACTCAAGATCAGAGCATTGAGCGCAATAATCAGCAGCCAGGGTGATTATGAATGTCGGTACATCACCAAACCATTCATACATCTGCTGTTCCATTCGGGCCTTTTGCCAGCCACCGGCTCTCATTGCTACCTGCTCGGCTTGACCAAGAACAGTTCTACCCTGCTTTTCAAACGCAGATGATGCCCACATGATTTTTATGTCAGCGTCAATTAAGTGTCCGTGGTCGGGATTGTGCAACTCGCCATCGTCACTGAGTATTTGACTGTTAACCCACTCAAGCACTTCAGTGGCGGGAACCAATTCAATGTGAGGTCTGAATTCATTAACGAACGATAATGGCGGGTATGGCCGCTTCATTTGTGTATCTGAATTAGCCATAACAGAATATTCCGCTGGTTGATAAAGTCTCAGCCGCTAATTGGCTGAGACTTCGATATGTGAAAACATCTATAAGATTCTGTCAAAGGCACTTTATAAGCACCTTTTGCAGAGTTTTATAAATTCAATGCTTTCATTCGATAACGATCGTTTTAAACGATCAATAATCGTTTATTGATCTGTACAACCAATTTCCATCCCTCTGAATTGACTGTCATTCTTTTGTCAAACAAAAAGGATGGCGGCAATGTGGATTAAATTTAAGAATTGGTGCATGACAACGACTGTGTATTACTCATCAGTGATAGTAGTGATAAGTATCAGCGAATTGTCGTTTTTGTCCGCTATTACATATCTAATAGCAGAATGCTTTTAGTTGATTGAGAGCTGTTGTGAAAGTAGCTCTCAATTTGTCTTTATTATCAACTATTATCAACGGGCTCATTTTTGAGCCGGTCATGCTGCCTGATTATTCAACTGCCACGATGCCCACAGTCCAGCGATCCACTGAATACCCTTCGGTGTGAATTTAGCCTGGGTAAATGCATGCCCGTTGTTAAGGTTCTCACCTGTCTTTACAGTGAATCGGCCTGCATCAATATGCGGAGCGCGAGGCGTCATTTTCCCACCAAGAACGTACATAACATTAGAAGCAATCAAGAAAGCCCTGAACTCTGGTTCTTTCGCCTTCAGTAGTTTGCAAGCCTCACGGAAGCCAAATGAACCGGATGCATTGACGTAGTTATCAACGAAATCAGCCTTTGGAGCAGCGACAGCCAACTCATTTTTCAATTTGGCATTATGCTCTGCCAAGTCAGCAGCAAGTCGAAGTGCTTCTGGTAAGCTTTGGGGGATGACTGGGCAATGCATTACCTTGAGCTTTGCCAGCACAGAACGGCGAACTGCTTTGGATTCACGCATACCGATAAGCGTCATCTGCTCCATATTGAGCATGTAGCCCTTAACCGCTCGGCTGGCACCTTGCCCGGTGGTCACGTAAAAGTTTTCCGCGACCCCTAAGTCGTCAATTTCATCTTCAATACGAGAAAGAAAGTGGCGATTTTCCACTTCAGGTTCCCCGTATTCAATTCGGGCTGGGTTAATTATATTCCTCAGAAAGTCCAAGCTAGTCATGGATGCTTCCTGCTCAATTGCGATCATACTTTTCATATCGGATATACCTTTTAGTGATGAACCTTGTTCGCACAGGAATACGGCCCTCAGAAGGCATCCGACAGCCAGCCGGTTCCTCAAGGGTCATCCTGAAAGGTTCTGAGTGATTTGCGCTGCGATGCGCTGGATTTACTGCCAATAAAAAAGGCCCAGTCGTTAAACTGAGCCTTCATGTTCTTTGTTCGCAGCTTTGCCACGTCTTCACAGAGTTGCTCTGCTACTTCTCGTCTTTCCGAGCCGCCAAGATAATGATCAACCTCCAGTGGGGTTAAACAATCTCTGTCTTGACGCCATGCTTCACGATGAAGTCACCAATGGCGTCAATGTTTGGTTCGGTTGCGAAGATGAAACAGAAAATATTTAAAGTGTGCAGATATGGAATTACCCACCACTTAATGCTTATTTTGTATGCCAGTATTTTCGCCATGTTGACACTCCGTCTTTAACTTGGAATAAGCTGACTCAAATCCTATCTGTTCGCGCCAATACCTGAATCGCTGCCAATTGATATTCCATGCCGGATACCAAGCCATTGCTAATCCTTACTTCAGGCACACGTTAGTGATGTAGTCCTGTAAGCCGCTTATTTGGCTTGTGGCAATTCCGATACGCTCGCGGAGACTGAGATAATCCCGTTCAGCGGCGTTAGTAAGTCTGGCGCTGGCATCATCAGGGACGCTGGCGGGGCCGGTGGTTTTGGGCGCTGGTTTTGAACATGTGGCGTTGAGTTGCAACCGCTTAGTGCCAGAAGCGATATCAGTGCGCAGGCGCTCGTTTTCAGATTTGACATCTGCTAATTCCTTGGTGGTTTTGATATCGATAGCGGCTACGGCTTGGCGCTGGGCTTCGATTAGCTGAAGGTCTTTCTTCTGCTGATTAGCCACTGATGCTATTTCTACTACATCACGCTGAAGTTTTGCCGCCTCGTTCTGATAATAAGTCACACCAACAAGCAGGGCGGCAATTACAGCAATGAGGGCAGTAGTTAACTTTCCAGGCATAGCGCCTTCTCCTTCTCGCGACGAGTCACCAGCCCCGGCAATTTTTTACCGCCACCATATATCCAGCGCGGGAACTGTTCACAGGCCGCTGTCACGTTACCAGCGCGAAAATACTTGAACATTGTGGATTTCTGCATCAATGAGCAACCGGCGTTAAAGCTGATTGACGTAGCGGCATCAAAAGCGCTGGGCGGTAATTTATTGCCATTTGCATAGCGAATGACGCAGCGTTCAGCATCAAGAATGTTCTTTTCCCAATCTTCGGCTATCTGAGTGTCGGTCTTAATAACTCCAGCCTTGACGCCATGAGTGTTGCCAATGCCATCAGTCAGTACTCCAGCCGGACAAGCGTATGGGTCGCGGCGGCATGATTCAGCATTGCCGATCAGCTCAAGTCCTCGTTCGCTAGTTCTTACGTTGCCCGCCGAAATAACAATCGCGATGATGACTGCAACAGCACAAGCAGACCCGGAGGCAATGCGTTTTATTGTCGCCATCACTCATCTCCATGTGCTGCAAGTATTTTCTTACGAAGAGCTGGACTCATTAGCCTTCTCCCGCAACTGAAACTCTTTACGCTTGTAATGCCAGTTAATAGTGAACGTTCCGACTGTACATGCTATGCCGACGACGATAGCCCACTCATTGAGCGACAGTGAACCCAACATCACAGTGAATGCCCCCCAGCCGTAAGAAGAGCCGCTAGTGTATTTTTCCATTCTCATGGTCTCCCCTCCCGGTTGGGTGGGCGTTCGTTGTGTGAATTTAGCCCACCAGTGCAGCCACTCGTCAGTTAAGTGTGTGTGGAGTTGATTGGGTGACTGATGAGCTAAAACGGAAAAGGCCACGCATAAGCGTAGCCCTGAAAAAGTACCGGGATACCACTCACGCCCGGTGCGCGTTCCCTGCTTTCCACAGTCAAAGAAAATTGATATGTTGGTTATTCCACAGTTAATGCAGGGATTTAAAAATGTCAGATTTTACTATTAGAGTTGAGCTACATAATGCTGACTCTGATGACTACGAAGCTCTTCACGAAAAAATGAATGCGAAGGGATATAAGAAAGAAATAACTACAGATGGTAAAACCTACAAATTACCCACTGCTGAATATGTCTGTAGTAAAGACTTATCTGCATCTGAAATTCGTGATGATGTACTGAGGATTGCAAACTCGATAAAGCCAAAGTCTGATGTGTTGGTAACGAAGTCTAACGGAAGAGCGTGGAGCCTCAGTAAAGCCTAATAATCTTGACCCAGCTTAAGTTTATCGCCACAGACCTCATCATCATCTGTAGAATAAAGTTCAATAAATGCCGCTTTAGCATCCCGAGCCAGCGCCATTGCTGGTTCGAACCCATTACTTTTTGGTGACCCAGCCGCAGGGAATCTATCCGAAAGTGTTTGTGCTGCCATTATCTGTGCTTCATGTGGTAATTCTGCAAATTTCATACCTACCTCTCTGAAGTAAAAAGGCCCACCGAAGTGAGCCTTGAAATTAGTTGGTTAATATTTTCATATAGTTAATGAATGTCACCCTCACCAATGAGGGCGACCATGCCGAGGACTTGCTCGATATGGTTATGCGTGATTATTTCATAACGGATAGTGAAAATGATAACGGATAAGGATGTGGTGCCCGCCTTGGCGAGTGTTGGATTTAACCGCTACACCACATTCGGCTGGGTACTGCCTCGTCCAGACCTCGGAGGATGGCAAGATTCAGGTTCTTTCAGTACCCATGCGAATGTAGAAACGAAAAAGCCCCGCGATATACGAGGCCTTTTTTAATGGTGTAAGCTACGTGACGAACTAACCACTCTTATCATGATATTCAGTTTTTTACGATCGTAAAGAATATTTCACAATAAGATTTCAATAAATTCGCTTGAACTTGCTGCTATCCATTTGCACAGCGACAAAGCCAGTCGGCTTAAATCCTAAGTCCGTAGCTATTCCACTTGCTATTGTTCTAAATGTGTCCGCTTTCCCTATAAGCTCAAGGCAATTACCAAACATTTCATCATAAATAATAACGCGCACACGATAACGAGATTTTAATTCTGCTGGAACTTTGGTGACGGGTGTTATTACGGGTGGGGTGTTACCGACTTCTTTGTCCAAAATGTCGAGCACCCATTTGCGGAATTCTTTGGCTATTTCAGTACGGGCAAACATGGCGATCAAATGAGCGCCGCGCAGGGAGAAAACTCTAACGTCTTTTGCTGACTTTCCGTTACCAAACCCCTTTACACTCAATTTGAGGGTCAAGGTCATGGCTTCTGTAAATTCGTCGGAATTTCGATTGTATATCTGGCTTACTGCATCTGATTTTTCCATGCCAAGCGCTTTGGCAATTTCAGTCCCACGTAACCAGATTTGTCCAGAGTGATTGGCAATATCGAATTGAGTGTTGCGAAAGGATAATTGAGTATTCATAGTTGTGATTCTCCTACATATAGGATGATCACCACCGTCTGGTGCAAATCATTGGGTGGTGAGACGTACGAGGTTTGCACTACCGGTCACAACAACACCCGGCGAGCCTTTCAGCTCCCCCGTACGCCCCACCATTGTTCTGATGTAGTCATACGTTACGCATAAAAAAACCGCAAACGCGGCTATGCGTTGTTGTGATATCCAGGGTGCAAATCCCGACACCTGATTTTGCAGGTGTACAGGAAATATAGCCCCGAATACCGTCAATCGTCAAGCTGCTAACTCCCGCCTGACTTGTTTATCCATTTCGAGCTTTACTTCTAATGCCATCAGGTAGCCGTCAATAACCCCTTCGGCGTTCTGTAGCTTTTTGCCAATGTGAGTATCAGAGCAGTGATGCTCTTTCGATAGCTGCATAAATGTTTTGCCAAATACGTAATAATCAAACAACAAGCTATGAACGACTGGATGCTTACTGTTTAATCCAGCCATAATGCCCGAAATAATTAGCCCATCCTCGTCACAACATTGAGTTCGGCTTTTTACTTTTGATGGTATCAGTCCAGAAAATCCGGCTGCGATTGGGGGCCAATAGACATCTTCTCTATTATCAGCCACCCATGCACCCCAGCGTTCAAGAACAAGTTGAATGTCACGCATTTATGCAGCCTCTCGAAGTTTTTTAAGTGCTTTGGTTTTTGCCCGGTACTCATCCCGGATTCGGATATAGTCATCACGCCGGTAGTTCGTCATTTCATGCGGCCCCATCAAAATATCGAAACGAACCTGCCCGATTTTCGCAATCAGGTTGGGAGTGTATTTTTCAATGTTTCCAGACAGGTGGTTATTACAGGGGGCGCACTGGCGATGGCAATTATCTTCGTTGAACCGTAATTCTGGATTTGCTCCTACCGTGAGGTAATGCCCAGCGTGATACTGGCCCTCATGGAATCGACCACAGCTAACGCAAGCGTCTCCCGCGTCACGAGTGCGGATGTATTCATTAAAAGCTTGCTGGGCTTGTTTGGCGAAGTAACTGAGGGGTTTTACTGCTAACTTGCGGATCTTAAGGCTACGTCTTTCGGCTTGGGTTTCCTCTCGCCGTCGCTGTTCTGTTTTCTGTATCCTATTTTGACGGGCTTTTAGTGCCAACTGCTTTATGTATTCCTCTTTGTGCTCTTCATCACACCACCACTGATATACGGTCTCTGGCTTGAACCTCGTTTTGCATACTTTGCAGTTACGATTTTTTGGTAACTTGTTCATCTTCGTCTCCCTCTTATCCCTGCATAAATTACAGAGCAGATGAACGCGCAAATTATTAGCCAGTCAGATTCACTCATGCTGCCACCTTTCCCTTGTCACCGAACCGGTTGGCCCACTCAATTGCAAGCCGTGATTCATCGCTGAACTTAACGCCATGCGTAGCGCCGAAAGCATTGATCAGCTCTATCAGGTCGCGCAGCTCGCCAACGGTCATGCGGCTTGTTGATTGCCCCAGTACAACAAAGCCACCTTCAAGCCCTGGCGCTGACCTCTGCCCTTTCAGTGATGCAGTGAATATGTGCTTCCAGTCCTCACTGCTAAGTTTCTGTCCGTGCCATACAACCTGTTTAGCGATATCGCCAAGCGTGGCCCATAGACGCGCATTCTGGTCTAATGTGCGGGTTCGCTCTTGGATTGTGATCAGGAGTGGTTTATCAGGATTAACAGGTAGTTGACTTATAAACTGGATGGCATTTCGCTTGTATTGATCACCGCATAACACGAAGACCTTTTTATCCATTTTCTTTCTCCGGCGCGGCGTCTGTATTGCTGAGAAAAGAGCGAAGCTACGCGGAGATTTATAACGATTTAGATGGCGACGTGGTTAATCTCTTTTTCGTTCTGCGCGATATGACACTGCGTGAATGCCTTATCGAGGCATTAATTTTAACCCCCTACTCTCGCGATGAATTTACCGATGCATACGGCGAAGCGGAAACGATGGTCGAGAGGGCGCGGAAATTAGTCATCAGGGCAACAATGGGATTTGGTTCTGCTGGCGCGACCAAGGGAACAACTGGTTTTCGGCTGGATACCAAACGCGGTTCGGCAACAGCTCAACACCTTTGGGCAAGGATGCCTGAAAACTTGGCAGCAGTTGGCCAGCGATTCGAGGGCGTTTTGGTAGAGAATCGTGATGCCGTCCAATGCATGTTAGACCATGACACAGTTTCAACGCTTCATTTTGTTGACCCGCCATACGTCCATGACACCCGCGTTATCTCATCCCGATATTACCGCCATGAAATGGACAATGATGCCCACCTAACCCTACTCGATACCGTCAATAACCTTGAGGGGATGGTAGTGCTTAGCGGCTACAACACGGATATGTACAACGACATTCTTACAGGCTGGCAAAAGCAGGAAAAACAGTCATCGGCTGCCGGACGGAAAGGCTCGGTTAAGCGCCTTGAGTGTCTGTGGCTGAGTCCTAATGTTTTGTCTGGGAGTAAAGCAGCATGAACTTAATCATCACATATCTTGACTGGATCCTGCTTGGAATCGGCGGCTGTGCGGCGCACTGGTGGCTGTATTGCTGGAAGGAGTGAATGTGTGACTCCTGAGGCCAACAACGCAGTACGCTCAATAGCTAATAAACTACTCTCCGAACTCCGCAGTAAAGACAACAAATCAGCCCTACGTCAGCTACTCGACAAATACGCATCTCAAGTTAAGCCATTCTGACCGGGCAAGCATGAGCCTTGGATGTGGTTAAATGTGATTGTTCATCGGGTGGCTGAGGGTAAATAGCAGAGGTAAGCATGGATAACGTTATTCAAATGAACCCAAGCAAATGGGTTTCAGAAGACCTGCTCATGTCTCTGAATGGCATGACAAAACACATGATCCAACACGCCCGCCGAAAGTCATGGATGGAAGGACGTGAATACATACACGTTGCACCTGACCTAAACCCAAAAGAGAACAGCCCAATAATGTACAACAGGCAGGAAATTGATAATTGGGTTGAAAGGCAGCGACCGGCAATCCGCAGGAGGATTGGCGAGAGGATTTCTGCTTAAATACCCTCTCCTATCAACAAACGAGGAAATGAGGATGGGTGATTATCCTACAGGGGTAGAAAACCACTGCGGATTGCTTCGCGTGTGGTTCATCTACCAGGTGTCAACGACGGATGAAAAGTGATCCACTTATATCTCCACCAACGGCCCAATATTGATCCACCGTTTTACTCAGGATTAGCTTCTGCTATAACCCCGGCCTTTCGTTTCTGTCTGAGTCGATAGCTTTCTCCTTTGATTTGAACGACATGTGAGTGGTGTAAGATACGGTCCAGCATCGCTGAGGTCAGTGCTGCATCACCGGCGAACGTTTGATCCCACTGCCCGAACGGCAGATTGGATGTCAGGATCATTGCGCTCTTTTCGTAACGTTTAGCGATGACCTGGAAGAACAGCTTTGCTTCTTCCTGACTGAACGGCAGATAGCCTATTTCATCAATGATGAGCAGGCGGGGGGCCATTACTCCACGCTGAAGCGTCGTTTTATAACGGCCCTGACGTTGTGCCGTAGATAACTGAAGTAACAGATCTGCTGCTGTTGTGAAGCGAACTTTGATACCTGCACGGACTGCTTCATAGCCCATCGCTATTGCCAGATGGGTTTTCCCCACACCTGATGGCCCCAGTAATACGATATTTTCATTACGTTCTATGAAGCTGAGTGAGCGTAACGACTGGAGTTGCTTCTGCGGTGCTCCGGTGGCGAATGTGAAGTCATACTCTTCGAACGTTTTCACCGCCGGGAAGGCTGCCATTCGGGTATACATCGCCTGTTTACGTTGATGACGTGCCAGTTTTTCTTCATGAAGCAGATGCTCCAGGAAGTCCATATAACTCCATTCCTGGTCTACTGCCTGTTGTGACAGCGCAGGCGCTGCGCTTATAAGGCTTTCCAGTTGCAACTGCCCGGCGAGCGCCATCAGTCGTTGATGTTGCAATTCCATCATCACGCCACTCCTCTGCAGAATGAGTCGTAGATGGAGAGTGGATGATGCAGGGGGTGTTTGTCGAAGTTCACCAGATTTTCATCAAGATGCACGTCATACTCTTTTTTCTCCGGAGGCAGTGCCAGCATGGACTGCTGCTCTTCGAGCCAGCGATCGCAGGGACGGGCCTGGATTGTTTCATGCTTTCGTTGGTTAGCGACATCGTGCAGCCAGCGCAGACCGTGGCGGTTGGCTGTTTCAACATCGACAGTGATCCCCATCGGGCGCAGGCGAGTCATTAGTGGGATGTAAAAACTGTTACGGGTGTACTGCACCATCCGTTCCACCTTACCTTTAGTCTGTGCCCTGAAGGGGCGACACAGTCGGGGAGAGAAGCCCATCTCCTTGCCGAACTGCCACAGCGAAGGATGGAACCGGTGCTGACCGGTCTGATATGCGTCACGTTGCAGAACCACAGTTTTCATATTGTCATACAACACTTCGCGCGGCACACCACCAAAGAAGCGGAACGCATTACGATGGCAGGTCTCCAGCGTGTCATAACGCATATTGTCAGTGAATTCGATGTACAGCATTCGGCTGTATCCGAGAACAGCAACGAACACGTGAAGCGGTGAGCGACCATTACGCATAGTGCCCCAGTCAACCTGCATCTGTCGTCCGGGTTCAGTTTCGAACCGAACGGCAGGCTCCTGCTCCTGAGGAACCGAGAGAGAACGAATGAATGCCCTGAGAATGGTCATTCCGCCACGATATCCCTGGTCTCTGATCTCGCGAGCGATTACCGTTGCCGGGATTTTGTAAGGATGAGCATCGGCGATGCGTTGACGAATATAATCCCGGTATTCATCCAGGAGTGAAGCAACAGCAGGTCGCGGCGTATATTTTGGCGGCTCAGATTTTGCCTGCAAATAACGTTTAACGGTATTGCGGGAGATCCCCAGTTCTCTGGCAATCGCCCGGCTACTCATTCCCTGCTTGTGCAGGATTTTAATTTCCATAACTGTCTCAAAAGTGACCATAAACTCTCCTGAATCAGGAGAGCAGATTACCCCCTGGATCTGATTTCAGGCGTTGGGTGTGGATCACTATTGCACCGTTCGTTACACCAGGGGCAAAGGGTTAGGGAAAACCTCGGCGTTCCGGACACGGCGAAAAACAGGAGGATGGCTGGCGAGTTGAGGGAGTCTGTTCGCTACACCATCAAGATAGGCAACTTCAATTATGCGGCACAATTCCCAAACTCAAAGCAGTTGCACAAGTTCGGGGTGGCTCAACTCAACGTTACGGTTTCCCAACTCGCTGAGAAGTGGCTCGCAT
Organism: Yersinia pestis; assembly: GCF_900460465.1. Lineage (GTDB taxonomy): Bacteria > Pseudomonadota > Gammaproteobacteria > Enterobacterales > Enterobacteriaceae > Yersinia > Yersinia pestis. The sequence goes on from NZ_UAVH01000009.1 coordinate 82,260, forward strand.
TGAAGGTGATGGAAATAACCAAAAATGGCATTAGCCGATATCGGTCATACATCAAAATCTGTGCAGGGATCATTGGGGAGGAAAGGCTTGTTTCATCTATTACCAATGAAATGGTTCTCAGCCTGCGGAAGGAGTTGCTTACTGGGTTTCAGATTGCAGGTGTCCACCAGAAAACTCGGCAACTGAAAAAAGGTCGGTCTGTCAGAACGGTAAACGTCTACCTTTCTTGTTTTGCCGCGATGATGGAGTTCGCTGTTGCGAATGGGTACATAGAGCGATCGCCTTTCGTCGGTATTTCACCGTTGAAAAAGAGCAAATCTGAGCCTGACCCGTTAACGCGAGATGAGTATGCAAGACTTATGGAAGTTGCACCGTCACTTCAGGTGAAAAATATCTGGAAGCTGGCGGTAAGCACAGGGATGCGGCACGGAGAAATTTGCGCGCTGGCATGGGAGGATATTGATCTGAAGGAATGGACAATTACGATCAGCAGGAACATGGCCGTTGTTCACCACTTCACCCCGCCGAAAACTGAGAGCGGAAATCGCACTATTAAGCTGACGAATTCCGCAATCGAAGCACTGAAGGAGCAAATGGCACTTACGAAGATGGGGAAAAAAATAAAGGTAGATGTCCACCTTCGCGAATTTGGCAAAATCCGCAAAGATGATTGTACCTTCGTGTTCTCCCCTCGCCTTTCAGCTCGCAATGGGAAAGGAGGAGACTGGTACTCTCCTGGTGTCTTTAGCGGAACGTGGAACTTTGCATTGAAGAAAGCAGGTATCCGCCATCGGAAGGCATACGAGACCCGGCACACTTTTGCATGTTGGGCGCTGAGTGCAGGAGCCAATCCGAATTTTGTCGCCAACCAGATGGGGCACACATCTTCACAGATGGTGTACAGCGTTTACGGGAAGTGGATGAGTGAAAACAATAGTAATCAGATGGACATTTTAAACGCAAGATTTACGGGTGATGCCCCGTATATGCCCCGCGCCATATCACAGTGATGAGATTCTTTATTAACTTCAAACAGTTATTTAGCCCAACTCGGCTTATTCAATATGTGGTCTTGCCAATCAACCACTTCGCTCTCACGTACTGCGATATGACGTACAGAGATCCGTTCACCATGCATCGCAGCTTTAGAACCCGTTAAAAGCGGATGCCAACGGGGTAAATCATGGCCCTCTCCAATCAGGCGATAGGCACACGTTGGTGGCAACCAGGCAAACGTCACCAAATTTTCCCGCGTTAACTTGATGCAATCTTCTTCTAATTCAAAGCGACGCTCATAGTTACTGCATTGGCAGGTTTTAATATTGAGCTGATCACAGGCGACATTGGTGAAGTAAATTTCGTCAGTATCTTCATCAATCAGTTTATTCAAACAGCATTGACCGCATCCGTCACACAATGATTCCCATTCACTATCTGACATTTCAGCCAATGTTTTTTGTTGCCAAAAAGGAGGTTGTGACATATAGGTATCCGGTGTAAATAAATAAGCGGGCCGTTATAGACGCTTTAGCTTACAGATGCAAGTTTTGCCGCCCGACAGTAGAGTCGGACGGCACGTTTCTCTTTATATTATGCGGGTATTCACTGTTTTGCCATTGAGCATAATTTTAAGCATATCACCTGACTGCATCGGCCCTACGCCTTGCGGCGTACCGGTCAGCACGATATCGCCAGCACGTAAGGTAAAGAAACGGCTCATGTAACTGATTAACGGAATAATTGGTGTAATCATGTCACGGGTATTTCCCTGTTGACGGATTTCCCCATTAATCGTTAGCGATAAATCTGCCTGCTGTGCATCACCAAACTCAGCAACGGGAATAAAACCGGATATCGGGCAAGAACCATCAAACGCCTTGGCTTTTTCCCATGGTTGCCCCGCTTTTTTAAAACCTGCCTGCAGCTCACGTAGCGTTAAGTCCAATGCCACACCGTAACCGGCAATCGCCCGTGCGACTCTATCTTCGCTGGCTTGCTTTAACGGCGTTCCGATCAACACGGCTAATTCAATTTCATGATGCACTGAGCCAAAATCTTTCGGTATCGATACCGGTTGGCGGATATCGCATAATGCGGTTTCAGGTTTGATAAACAGTACAGGCTCCACAGAGGCAGTACTCCCCATCTCTTTGATATGTTCGGCATAGTTACTGCCGACGCAAACCACTTTATTTACGGGGAAATCCAGCAAAGCCCCTTGCCAGTCTCTATGTTGATACATACTGCCTCTCTTGAATTTATACCCTAATAGACACACTGAGCAACGGTCTTACAACCGTGGCAAACACAGACTATTGACCGATACTATCGGCCATCATACCAATGCTAATAGCGAAATAGTAAGAGCGATTCCAATGCATGATCGTCCGGAAATTGTCATAAACCAGAAAAGCACGCCCCTTTAGATCATCAGGAATGATCACCCAGACACGCGCAGCAGATTCAGCAAAGTGCGCGTTTTGTACCGGCGTGATACCCAGTTTCTGCCATTGGGCAATGCTCTTGGCTTGCCCATCATCCAACCCCGCCAATTTCACATTAAAATCTTGCGGTAACGTGACTTCCTGGCCCCATCCCTGTTCAGATTTCCAACCTTGAGTAGACAGATAATTAGCAGTAGAAGCAAATACATCATCAATATTATTCCAAATATCAATTTTTCCATCACTATCACCGTCAGCACCATACGTCAGGAAAGAGCTGGGCATAAACTGACTTTGCCCCATCGCCCCCGCCCAAGATCCTCTCAATTGGGGGTCGTCAACCTTCCCTTGATGAATAATTTCCAACGCAGCCATCAGTTCTTTGGTAAAAAAAGCTTCCCTACGCCCTTCAAAAGCCAAGGTAGATAAAGCGGAAATCACATCTTCTTTACCTTGAATTTGACCAAAAGCACTTTCCATACCCCAGAGCGCGACAATATACCGCCCAGGGACACCATATTGTGCGTTCACCTGAGATAACTGCGGCTGGTAACGTTGATAAAGTGCTCTACCCTGCTCAATTCTCTTTCGCGGAAGTACTCTGGTTAGATAATCATCCAGCGTGATTTTCTTTTCTAATTGATTACGGTCTGATTTGATGACTCGATCGACAAAATGAATATTAGCAAAAGCCGTATCCAAGGTCTCGGTTGTATAGCCTTTAGCCCTGGCTTGCGCTTTTAACTGCTCAACATAAGCTGGAAACTGAGACGGATCACGCCCTTGCTGAGATAACATCGTGGGGGTACTGCTAGCCGTAGCCCCTGGGGTTAACATAGATTTTGATGTTGACCGTGGCGAGGTACCCCCCGCCACGAGAGCCTTAGCGTTTTTACTGACGCAACCAAAGGAGATGGCTGTCGCCAATATGACTGCCGTAACTGACCCTTTCATCAATATATTCCTTTATTCAAGCCGTACCCGCTGGGAACTGAAAAACCAAAGCCAATGAATTTCACATCACGACATTTACATCCTCTGCGGTCAATGTAGTGATGCTGAATTTAAACGTGGTTGATACTCGAAAGTTAACGTTATGCTTTGGTTTCACCCAAGTGCATTTTCAGTAAACTTTCCGGCGGTGGAGGAACTTGCAGGTAAAAACCTTGCTCAATAAGCGCATTTTTCACCTTCTCCACATCAGCGGTCGCCAAGGTCTTGCGTTCATTTAACGCAAGAAGCATCGCAAACTGTGGCTTGCCAAAACTGGCTAATAATTCAGCGGGAACCCGTGAAAAATCATCTTTCTTCTCAATATAAAGGTAGGTTTGATCTCGTTTAGGGCTTCTGTAAATCGCACAAAGCATGTTTGGACTCTTTATTTGATAAATTCAATATTTGATAAATTCAATGTTTGATAAGTTCGATACAAGTCTGTGTAGTGACACCCAAAATGACGCACATTGCAAGGTGGCTGCCCCTCCTCCGAGCCAACTCATATCAGCGATTCGGGTAGTGAGTACCGTTCATACCACTGCAATGTCTGATAAGACAGGCACACTGGCAACTATAACACGCTTAGTCGGGTCAAGAGATGCTTATGGATTGATGATTGCCACCATTCAAACACCACAATGTCAGCGTAGTTTGGATCACCGATGAATGAATGAGATTTCTCTCAAATAAATATGGTGAGGTATTTGACTAAGCCGATAAGACGGCTGTCAATATCGCTATTTCGCCATCTTAAGAATGATAACAATCAAATATCATCGCCCCATTTGATAAAAAACACCCCATTCCCTAGACAAAGACAACCCTTTGTAAAGTAAAACCAAGTGTTGAAAAAATATGCAATCATAAAATAGCGGCTGAGTCGCTAAATATAGGGGGTCAAGACTAGCGAATAACCCAAAGTTATGCTGTAATTTCCTATCAGTTTGGAATAATTGTGACTTTAAGATTTCAATATATTGATACGGATAGATTTCTTTTTATATTCCCTATAACATGCTTAGGAACATCCGAATATGGTTCCCCGCATGGTATTCTGGGGATTAAACGTAGCTGAAACTGAGTCAGGATAGATGTCACAATCGCCAATCGAGTTAAAAGGCAGTAGTTTTACCCTATCGGTCGTTCATTTACATGATTCGCGGCCAGAGGTAATCCGTCAGGCATTGCAGGAAAAGGTGGATCAAGCCCCCGCATTTCTGAAAAACGCCCCTGTTGTGATTAACGTTGCAACGTTACCTAACGGTGCTAACTGGAAAGATCTTCAACAGGCTGTCACTTCAGCAGGTCTGCGTATTGTCGGCATTAGCGGTTGTCAGGATGAGCGTCAGAAACGAGCAATTGCACGTGCAGGGTTGCCATTATTGAGTGAGGGTAAAGGCCAAAAACTGGCTCCAGAGCCGGTCATCAGTCCGCCGGAAAACGTTCCCACCCAAACGCGTATCATCAACACCCCGGTCCGCTCAGGCCAACAGATTTATGCCCGTAATTGCGATTTGATTGTTATTAGCAGTGTCAGTGCCGGTGCTGAATTAATTGCCGATGGTAATATCCATATTTATGGAATGATGCGAGGCCGAGCACTAGCAGGAGCATCCGGTGATGCTAAGTGCCAGATTTTTTGTACACATCTGGGTGCTGAACTTGTCTCTATCGCCGGGCAGTACTGGTTGAGTGATCAGATACCGCTTGAGTATTTTGGTCAAGCTGCACGTCTGTATCTGCAGGATAATACATTAACTATACAACCTTTAAATTAAGCCCTTTGACAAGGAATCCATTTCATGGCACGCATTATTGTTGTTACATCGGGTAAAGGGGGCGTTGGCAAGACCACATCAAGCGCGGCTATTGCTACCGGCTTGGCCCAGAAAGGTAAAAAAACCGTGGTTATCGATTTCGATATCGGCCTGCGGAACCTTGATTTGATTATGGGATGTGAGCGCCGGGTCGTTTATGATTTTGTTAATGTTATTCAAGGTGATGCCACTTTGAATCAGGCATTAATCAAAGATAAACGTACCGATAATCTGTATATCCTGCCCGCATCTCAGACCCGAGATAAAGACGCCCTGACCAAAGAGGGTGTTGAGAAAGTGTTAAACGATCTTGGTGAAATGAATTTTGAGTTTGTGGTGTGTGACTCTCCCGCGGGTATTGAAAGTGGCGCTCTGATGGCACTGTATTTTGCTGATGAAGCGGTTATCACCACAAACCCTGAGGTCTCCTCTGTTCGTGACTCAGACCGTATTCTTGGCATATTGTCATCAAAATCTCGCCGGGCCGAAAATAGCCAAGAACCAATTAAAGAACATCTGCTGTTGACCCGTTATAATCCTGGGCGCGTTAATCGCGGCGATATGCTTAGCATGGAAGATGTTTTGGATATTTTGAGGATCCCTCTGGTCGGTGTGATACCAGAAGATCAATCGGTATTACGCGCCTCTAACCAAGGTGAGCCTGTGATTCTGGACAAAGAGTCAGATGCCGGTAAAGCTTATGAAGATACCGTTGACCGCTTGCTAGGAGAAGAACGCCCCTTCCGCTTCGTAGAAGAAGAGAAGAAGGGCTTCCTGAAACGCCTTTTTGGGGGATAAACCATGGCTTTGTTAGACTTCTTTCTGTCCCGCAAAAAACCGACAGCCAATATAGCCAAGGAACGGCTGCAAATTATCGTCGCTGAACGTCGCCGTGGGGATAGCGAACCCCATTATCTACCTGACCTGAAGCGCGATATTTTGGCGGTTATTTGTAAATATATCCAGATCGATCCTGAAATGCTGCATGTGCAATTTGAGCAGAAAGGGGATGATATTTCGGTTCTTGAACTTAACGTGACATTACCGGAAACGGAAGAAACGCCTAAATGATTTCTTCTCAATAACGCCCCTGTATTTATTTACAGGGGCGTTATTCTCAATTGACTGTATATATACCCAGCATCATAAGACTAACAGAATATTGACACGAATCCCTAACGAGAAAGTCTTAATCTTTAATTCATCAGATTGTTTATAAATTAAAAAGAGTGTTCATAAATTAAAACTGAAAAGTTTCAGCGTGGAATTAATATCCCACCCTGAAGGCTGATTAATATCAAAACTGATTAATAGTGTTGTAAGATTTCAAGCAATTCAGAAGACAATAAATCGCCACGCCAGCCTGTTAATAATTCAGGTTGAGCATCTGAAAGCTTCAACTTCCAGTGCCAATTGAGTAACTGATTAATTTGGCGACGTGATGCCAGTAATTCACTGCTTAATCCGCTACGTTCACTGACCGATTGAATCAAGGCTTTAATATCTTTAAAGACTTTTTTGTACCCCGGTTGGTCAATCAAGTTAGCAATCGGGGGAGGAAGCTGATCTTCAGGGACGGCATTCCCTTCGGCGACCAGTGCCAGCAATGTTCGCCCGTGATAGCGGATCTCCTGCCCACTCAAGCCAAGAGAATCTAACTCACCGAGTGATGTTGGTTGATAGCGGGCAACTTGCCACAGGTGCTCTTCCCTAACCACAAAGTTAACCGCCAAATCCCGCTCCCGTGCCTGACGTAAACGCCATTCGGCTAATTTCTGCAAACATGCCAGTTGATGGCCACGGAGTTGCCAGGCATTGGTAATCTCACGGTAAGCCAGTTCAGGATCGAGCGTCTCACTCCGACGGCGGCACAGCAATAGACATTCGTCTTTCGCCGCGTCCATCCGCCCTGCCGCCTCAGTGGCTTCGACTAATTTAGCCGCCAGAGGTAAAAGATAAAACACATCAGCCGCCGCATAATCGCACTGTTTTTCACTCAACGGCCGGGCAATCCAGTCTGTACGTGATTCACTTTTATCTAACTCAACACCTTCAAACTCAGCCACCAGCATGGCAAAGCCGCAGGATAGGCTACGGCCAGAAAATGCCGCTAATACCTGAGTATCAATCATCGGGGTTGGCATCTGGTCAAAAGCGTTTAAAAACACTTCGAGATCTTCACTGCCTGCGTGTAAATATTTCACCACATTCAGATCTTGCAGTAACGCGCGAAAAGGCTGCCATTCCGTGATAGGTAATGGATCTATAAGTGAGAGTTGTTCACCATCATACAGTTGAATCAAACCCAACTGAGGGTAGTAAGTGCGCGTTCTGACAAACTCTGTATCCAACGCGATGTGAGCATGTGTCCGGGCTTGTTCGCAGACCTGTTGCAATGCGTTATTGGTCGTGATCAACTGATAATTCAAAACGTCATTCTCTTGGTCGTTATATCCGTTATCTTTCAAGTGGCAGGTCTATTAGCTACCGCCTTCCTGTTTCTTAAAATCTATTGGCTATAGTTCGATAACAAACACAACAACGCCGGTGATAACCGGCGTTGTTGATGATTTAGTGACTCCGTCAAGTTAAGCTGCGTCTGTCGTACCCACCTTAACTTCTTCGTCACGTAGTTCCCTGCGCAATATTTTACCCACATTCGACTTCGGCAATTCGTCACGGAACTCTACAATTTTCGGTACTTTATACCCGGTAAGGTAGCGACGGCAATGCGTTAGTAATTCTTCAGGTGTCAGTGATGCATCATTTTTAACAACAAAGACTTTTACTGCCTCGCCGGAGACCTCATTAGGCACGCCAATCACAGCAGACTCCAGCACTTTCGCATGTAACGCTACCACCTCTTCAATCTCATTGGGGTAGACGTTAAAACCAGAAACCAGAATCATGTCCTTCTTACGGTCAACGATGCGCAAGAAACCGTCCTCATCCATCGTCGCAATATCACCTGTCGCCAGCCAGCCGTCTTTCAGGACGTCATCCGTGGCATCTGGCCGCTGCCAATAGCCTAACATAACTTGTGGCCCACGCACCCATAGTTCACCCGGCTTGCCTAATTCTACGTCATTGCCATCATCATCGCGCAGCCGAACATCTGTCGAAGGTACCGGTAAACCAATACTGCCGCTGTAATGTTTCAGATCATAAGGGTTACCGGTAACTAAAGGTGAGCATTCAGTCAAACCGTAACCCTCCAGTAGATGCTTACCCGTCAGCGTTTCCCACTTTTCGGCCACGGCTTTCTGCACTGGCATACCGCCGCCCACCGAAAGGCGCAAGGTGGAGAAATCCAAATGGGTAAACTCTTCATTATTCAATAATGCATTAAATAACGTATTGACCCCTGTTATCGCGGTAAATGGATAACGACTCAGTTCTTTAACCATACCGGGGATATCTCGTGGGTTGGTTATCAATAAACTGCGCCCCCCCAACTCGATAAATAGCAGGCAATTTACCGTCAATGCAAAGATATGGTAGAGAGGCAGAGCCGTGACCACCAAATCACGGCCAGGTTGAAGCAACGGTGCATAGGCCGCTTTTGCCTGTTCCAGATTTGATTGCATGTTGCGGTGTGTCAATATGGCACCTTTCGCGACACCCGTAGTCCCGCCGGTATATTGCAAGAATGCCGTATCCGTGTTGATAACATCCGGTTTGACGTATTGCATTCGACGCCCTTTTTGCAATACGGTACGAAATGAAATGGCATCGGGCAGATAGTACTTCGGCACCAGACGCTTAATGTATTTCACCACGAAGTTAACCAACGTCCCTTTTGCTGCCGAGAGTTGATCACCCATTCGGGTCAAAATCACATGCCGGACCTGGGTTTTAAAGACAACTTTTTCCAGTGTGTGGGCGAAGTTGGAAACAATAACGATGGCCACGGCTCCGCTATCACTAAGTTGATGCTCAAGTTCACGCGGGGTATACAGCGGATTAACATTCACGACAATCATACCTGCCCGCAGAACACCAAACAAAGCGATAGGATATTGCAGTAAATTTGGCATCATCAGTGCAACACGGTCACCTTTCTGTAACCCCAGACCTTGCTGTAGATAGGCAGCAAAAGCACGGCTGCGCTCTTCCAGCTTACGAAAAGTCATGACCTCGCCCATATTAATAAATGCGGGTTGGTCCGCATAACGCAACGCCGCGTTCTCAAACATTTCTATCAAAGATGAATAGCGGTCCGGATCAATCTCTGCGGGGACATCTGCCGGATAGCGCTTTAGCCATACTTTTTCCAAGGTAACACTCCTAAAATTATTATTGGTCGCCATGGTAAAACGCAAATTCACATCAGAACATTAACAATATTTTAACTCAGCTTACCAGTTTGTTTTTAAACAATTTTGAGGTTGAGATATACATCACTATTTTTTGGCGCTGAGTTTCTCAAAATAAAAAAAAATGGCCCAAATAATCAATAAAAATAAATAAAATCAAATAATTAGGTAAAATATTTAATATTAGATAATATAACCGATTGATTATACTCTCTTTTAAATCGAACTCCGTGCCAAAATACCTGATTGGCTAGCCACTACCAAGCGGCGCTCTGTTAACCAGCACGATGCGATTCATTTAATCGCGCAATAATGGTGTATTTAATCAACGAAGGCAGCATACCTATAAGATATAGATGCAGATATTAGGTATAGGATGTAGATATAGAAAAGGCGCTGGACTCAGCGCCTCTGACTGCTGACAAACCCCGATGACTCACTCTTGAACGGTAGGAGTAAAGCGTCCGCGCCAAGGATGGCGCGGCTCGAGCCTACATGGATGTATTTACGGCGTCTTTACGATCTGCCTGTTCTCTCCGTCGCGGGCACTTTGTCAATAACCTCAGGCGCTGGACTCCGCGCCTTTTTGTGGCCCAAAATTAGCTAGTCAGTGACAATAGTTTGTATCTCTGCTGGGCCTGGATTGTACCAACCCGGCCATCCTGGCCCCCACATATCCGCAGGTCGGTAGCCCCATGGCCCAAATGTTGGCGGTATTATCACTTGCTGAGCAATATGCCAGCGTTTGTAACCGGTCGCCTTGATTACCACGAAATTATAAGGCGTCATGCCTATTTTGCCGGCTTCAACCCCGACAATCGGCCCAACAACTGTCACTAAATGTCCACGGAAATCAACCGGTTCCAGAAAACCATCAACATAAGCAATCACTCGCCCTTGTGAAGGTTCGCCTAAGATAGGTCTGGCACCTGAATCCAGCGGTACGCTAGCAATTTCCAAGCGGGTACGATTCGGTTCATTTTTAACGTTGACAACCGTACCGCCAAAGCGCGCTTCCTGACCAATAAATAGCTTTGGAGCTGATCTGATCAGATTAAGATCTTGCAACGGTGTCGCCGTCGTTCCCTGAATGGCAGGCGGTATCGTCACACAACCTGAAAGTAGCAAAGCCCCCAAACCTAGCCAACCATACATCCATTTATGATTTCTAAATTTCTTAGACTGAGTCATTGACGTATTCATCGCCATAGCTTTCTACCCCTTATCATTTAGCTGTATTAATAATTTTAGACCTTAAACACAATCTTTTTCGGTTCTAATATAATAAGTTTCAGTTCTAAGATAATAATTTCAGGCTCTAGACACCGTAGCATGTCGCTCAGTTTTAGCGACCTGGCAGTTTTTTCCAGGTAACTTCATTACGCAGGTAGACCGGTTCAGCCTGTTCAACTTTGACCGCGTCACCCCGAGCCCATGATGACAAAGCCAGTGGGAGCATATCTTCCGCCTGTGGCAGTGACATTTGCCCATCAACCAGTGCGATATCACTGCCACTAACCAGATCAGGATAAGTCTGCCAGCCCGTTCCCACCGTGGCCCAGTGACCACTAAGCGCCTCAGCGCGTACCAACGTCTGGGCGGGTGTCATCACGGCTTCGGTATGCTCACCCAGCCAATGCCCTTCCGCATTACGCTCAAACTCCCCCCAATAGACCTCGCCCATGCGGGCATCTATCGCCGCCAAGACCCGTGTGGCACCAGTCAGACGAAACGCCCCCTGCGCCATGGTTTGCAACGTAGAAACACCAATCATTGGTAAATTGGCACCTAATGCAAGCCCCTGCCCAATACCAATGCCGATACGCACGCCGGTAAAACTGCCGGGGCCGCGGCCAAAAGCCAGCGCATCCAATTGCTGAAGCGACAAGCCTGATGATGCCAGAATCTGCTGTACCATCGGTAAAATACGCTGGGTATGTTCTCGGGGGCAAAGTTCAAACAGAGCCTGAACTTCGCCATTGTTCCAAAGTGCAACAGAACAGGCTTCTGTCGCAGTATCGATCGCTAAAATTCGCGTAGACATGCCAACCTCGGCAGGAAATAAATATGTATTTACAGGGCGCGCATAGTAGCACACCCCACTCTTCTTTACTTTTAATCGCGCTGCTTGAGAAAGGCGATGGCTTTCGCCAGATCCCGTGTCCGGGGTGCCGGGGGTAAGCTATTTAAGAACATCGCGCCATAAGGACGCATAACCAAACGGTTATCGCAAATCACCAACACACCGCGATCATCAATATCACGAATCAAACGCCCCACCCCTTGCTTGAGGGTGATAACCGCATCCGGTAATTGCACATCATTAAACGGGTCACCACCGCGTAAGCGGCAATCCTCAATGCGGGCTTTTAACAACGGATCGTCCGGCGAGGTAAATGGCAGCTTATCGATAATCACGCATGACAAGGCATCGCCACGCACATCAACCCCCTCCCAAAAACTGCTGGTTGCCACAAGTAGCGCATTACCCGCAGCGACAAATTGCGCCAAGAGCTGCCCTTTACTGGTCTCCCCTTGAACCAAAACAGGCAATGTCATGCTAGCGCGAAACTCCTCAGCTAATCCACGCATCATCTGATGAGAAGTACACAGGAAGAAACAGCGCCCTTGGTTTGCATCAATCAGCGGCTTTAATAGCACCGCTAATTTGCGAGCCGCCCCCGGCTCATTTGCGGAGGGTAAATTGCGCGGCACACAGAGCAACGCCTGATTGGCATAATCAAACGGACTGGGTAATAACAAGGTTTTGGCGTGAGTTAGCCCTAAGCGCAACGTGAAATGCGACAATTGATCGTTCACCGAGAGTGTCGCTGAGGTGAAAATCCAGGTGCCTGGTTTTTCCTCAATCAACTCCCGGAAGCGATCAGAAACAGACAACGGGGTCAGCGCCAATACGAAATGGCGTGAATTACACTCATACCAATAGCTGTAACCGGGGGTTCTGACATCTTTTAATCGCTTGAGGCGGTTACGATAAACGGTAGCGCGTTCTAAGGCGGCATCCAGCATTGCCGAGCGACCAAGCGAGAGTTTCATTACGTCGTAGCAAAGTTCCAGAGCATCATCAAGTAACAATAACGCTCGTTGAACCGTAGGTTGTTCCATCACATCGCGCAAGTTGCCACGGTAACCGGGATCGCCCAGCACTAAACGAAAATCCTGTGTACTTTGCGTCAGACGGTCCGCACTTTTTTGTAATTGGGCGGAGTCACGCACCTCGGTGCGATAGGCAATAATAATATCTTTTGCTAAATCCATCAGTTGCCGGCTGGTGAGCTGTTGACCAAAATACTGGCTGGCAATATCGGGGATTTGATGCGCCTCATCAAAAATCATCACATCAGCGGTTGGAATAAGTTCGGCAAACCCACTCTCTTTCACCACCATGTCCGCCAGAAAAAGATGGTGGTTTACCACCACCACATCAGCATCCATCGCCCGACGACGGGCTTTCACCACAAAACAATCTTTATACAGCGGGCAATCGCTACCCAGACAATTATCATTGGTACTGGTAACCAGTGGCCAGACAAAACTGTCTTCCGCAACCTGACCACAGGTGCTGATATCACCATCAACCGTCTCTGCTGACCAACCACGTAACCGAACCAAATCGACCAATGTCTCACTGGCTAAATCCCCGCCTGCCAATGACTGCTGTTCAAGGCGCTCCAGGCAAAGATAGTTTGAACGGCCTTTCAATAAAGCCAATTTGCCTTTGTATTTTAGCGCGGTCACCATCATAGGAAGATCACGGGAATAGAGCTGATCCTGCAATGCCTTGGAGCCGGTGGAGATGATCACTTTGCAATCAGCCCGCAACGCCGGAGCTAAATAGGCAAACGTCTTACCGGTACCGGTACCCGCTTCTACCACCAATTGCTGTTTGGCATCAATGGCTTCACTGATTGCCGCAGCCATCTGGCGCTGAGACTCACGGGGATTAAAACCTTTAATAGCCTGCGCTAATGCGCCGTCTGTTGCAAAATCGTCTATCACTCTGTCTCTCTGCCGGGCGAAATCAGCGCTGATTATGCCAAGCCAATGGCTCTACGACCACACATTCTCTTTCCTTGCTATGATACCCTTCGTACATAACTGACATTGACCCTCACAAAATGGAGTAAAAATGAGTATTGAGAGAATTAATCCGGAGAAACGTTGGTCAGATGCTGTGATACACAACGACACTATCTATTACACCAGCGTACCTGAAAATCTGGATGCCGATATCACCGCCCAGACCGCCAATACCCTGGCGGCCATTGATATGATGCTGCACCAATTAGGCTCGGATAAAAGCCGGGTTCTGGATGCCACCATTTTCTTGGCCGATAAAGCTGACTTTGCGGGTATGAATGCCGCTTGGGATGCCTGGGTTGTTGACGGCAACGCGCCCGTTCGCTGTACGGTCGAAGCCAAACTGATGAATCCGGACTATAAAGTCGAAATCAAAATCATTGCTGCAATATGATTCGTTCATAAATGTAGCTAGTGATAGATGTAGTTGAGTGATAGATGTTGCTAAACGATAAATGTCACTAAGCCACAAAAACAAAGGAGAGTAGCCGCCAGGCTACCCTCCGCTTACTGCCTCTGGCCCCGCTATGACAACTTAATCATCACCATGCCCGCCAGCAGTAAGATCAAACCAATCCAACCTTTGTAGTTCAACCGTTGATTAAACAGAATCCAGCCCGCCGCAACAGTGGCCGCAATACCAAAACCGCCCCACAAGGCATAAGCTACCGACAGCTCAATCCCCTTCACTGCTTGCGCCAATGCACTGAATGCGCCTAATACTGACAACAGGGACAATATCCCCAACCATTTTCGGCGAAAGCCATCTGACATTTTCAGCAAGATATTAGCGACGATTTCCAGCATAACGGCCAAGATCAAGAAAGCTATAGGGTAAAACTCAAGCTGCTGCATGATGCTCACCTGACTCAACAGCAACACCCTTATGATGGCCGGTAGTCTGTGTTTTTAATTCCTGTACCGAAGGGGGTCGATTACCGCGATGGCAGTTCGGTTGTTTTGGTTTCCGCGTACCCGATTTCACCAAGAGGATCCCACCAATCAGTGTCACTAAACCGGCTATTTTCAGTGGCGATAACGTCTCGCCAAACCACATCACACTGAAAATAGTAATAATAAGGATGCCGATCCCCTCCCACAGCGCATAAGCCACACCCAATGCTACTTTCTTAACCGCTAACGAGAGCATGACATAGGAGCCCGTTATCATAAAATACATCACGATATGCCCGGTCATCTCGCCGCTAACACTGGCATATTTCATTGATAGGGTGCCAATAATTTCAGCAATAATTGCCAGACCTAAAAATATCCAATAAATCACTTTTCTTCTCCTAACACGCATAAACGCACGCTAAGGTCTATTTGTTACGGCTATCCTGCTTCAGTGCCTTATTCACAAGGAATAAACCTGCGCAGTCCGTAAGAAATAGATACTCACTTGGCGTATAAAACAGCTTTCCGGGAGACTTGCTTTTATCAGGACTCAGGTGACCCAATAACATTGATGACAATTATTTGTACTGACCAAAACATTCTTCACGGAAAATCACATTAACGAGGATGCCAATAAGCCAAGCCATGGCAATAGACCCAATAAACCAAACCGTGGCAATAGGCTAACTTGTTAACGCACCGGATTTTAGGAGAGAGACGCTATAGCTCGCTGCACCAGTGATGCTCACTGGCCAGGATGGCTGACAGGAAGAGTTGGCATATAGAAGTTTTGAGAGTAATTCCATTAATTTTCATCATAATATATCTCTTTTTTTTGGCTACACGTGTTTTAGCGACAGACTCACTCGCCAAACCCAGTGTGATACGCCTAAAACCCTCATGAAGTTAGAATAATTAACTGTTATATTTTTACCACAGTCAATTTTATAAAGCAAACCATCAGTTTTATAAATAGTTAAATAAAAGAGATTAAAAAATAATAAGTTAGTGATTCTGAAAAAACAAAACCCCTGCAATGCAGAGGCTCTGTCTTTGGTGAAAATATACGGATTCTCCCGTTATGTCAGGGAGTTAGAGCGGCTTATGCTGCCGCACCTTCAACCGCTTGCTTCGCTAATTCAGTAATGCGCGCGTAGTCACCACTCTCCAACGCGTCAGCAGGAACCAACCATGAGCCACCAATGCACAATACACTCTTCAGTGCTAAATAATCACGGTAGTTATTTGGTGTGATACCGCCAGTTGGGCAGAAACGGACTTGCGAGAATGGGCCGCCAATGGCTTGCAACGCTTTGACACCACCGTTAGCTTCAGCCGGGAAGAATTTAAACTCACGCAAACCATAGCTCATCCCCAGCATCAGTTCTGAAACGGTGCTGATACCTGGAATCAATGGGATAGACCCTTCGCAGGCCGCTTTAAGCAGTTCATCAGTCAAACCAGGGCTAATGGCAAACTGAGCGCCAGCTTCAACCACTTCAGCCAGTTGTTGTGGGTTAAGCACGGTTCCAGCACCAATAATTGCCTCAGGAACTTCTTTGGCAATCGCGCGGATGGCCTCCACAGCACAAGGGGTACGCAACGTCACTTCCAGTACGCGAACACCGCCTGCCACCAGAGCTTTTGCCAACGGTACTGCTTGCTCGAGCTTATTGATCACGATCACCGGGACAACAGGACCTGCGGTCATAATCTGTTCTGCGCTCGTTTTCCAGCTTTTCATTAGTTGTTATCTCCACTTATGCCGACTGGCATTGTACTCACCCGAAGGTGTTAGTTGAAATATGGCACTCTGATCGCCGCTCCCGATGGAACAACTGCGATCCCGTTTGCCATAAAGAATCAATAGGGTATGAGCCAACTGCTCGCTCTTTATTATTACGCAGGCTGCCCCCTGCTCTCCCTGGCAGTCACGCGCCATCAGATTCGCCTCTGGTGGCGCGCTATTATCGTGCGGTTAGCGATTACTCGAACTCATTCCATGACCGGCCATCACGGGTGATCATAGCAACGGATGCCACAGGCCCCCATGTACCGGACTGGTATGGTTTTGGTGCTTCATTATCTGCCGCCCACGCATTCATAATAGAATCGACCCATTTCCACGCCTCTTCGACCTCATCACGGCGCACAAACAGCGCTTGAATACCCCGCATGGTCTCCAGTAGCAGACGTTCATAGGCATCAGCAATATGCTGCTCATTGAAGGTTTTGGAGAAACTGAGATCAAGCTTAGTGGTTTGTAAACGATGCTTATGTTCCAATCCGGGGACTTTATTCAGCACTTCAATTTCGATCCCTTCGTCCGGTTGCAAACGAATTGTCAGTTTGTTTTGTGGCAGTTGTTGATAAGATTCGCGGAAGAGATTCAGTGCGGGGTTCTTAAAGTAAACCACAACTTCAGAGCATTTGCTGGGTAGGCGCTTACCGGTTCTCAGGTAGAAAGGTACCCCAGCCCAACGCCAGTCATCGATATCCACCCGAATAGACACAAATGTTTCGGTATTGCTATTCTTATTCGCGCCTTCCTCTTCCAGATAACCCGGCACTTTATTGCCCTGTACAAAGCCGGCAGTATATTGCCCACGAACTGTAGTTTCGCGCACATTGGTGTGATCAATACGGCGCAGCGAACGCAGTACTTTTACTTTTTCATCACGGATGCGATCCGTACTGAGATCTGCGGGGGGTGACATGGCGATCATCGTCAGGATTTGCAACAGATGGTTTTGGATCATGTCACGCATCTGACCGGCCTGATCAAAATAGCCCCAACGCCCTTCAATTCCGACCTCTTCTGCGACGGTAATTTGCACATGATCGATAGTGCGGTTGTCCCAGTTTGAGGCGAACAACGAGTTAGCGAAGCGAAGCGCCAACAGGTTTAATACCGTTTCTTTCCCTAAATAGTGGTCAATACGGTAAACCTGACATTCGTTGAAATACTCGGCTACCTGATCGTTAATTACCCTTGAGGGCGCTAAATCGGTTCCCAATGGTTTTTCCATTACCACTCGGCTAGGCTCTTTGTTTAACCCGGCTTCTCCCAGGCCTTTACAAATCGCACCAAATGTACTCGGCGGCATAGCAAAGTAGTTAATCGTGGTGCGATGTTTTTGATCGAGCATTTTACCTAATTTGGTGAAATGCTTACTGTCATTCACATCCAGATTGCAGAAGTCGAGGCGCGAGCTGAGTTTTTGCCATAGCTCGTCATCCAGCGGCTCTTTCATAAAGGTATCGAGGGCTTCCTTTACCACAGCGGTGTACGCATCTTTATCCCACTCAGCACGGCCAACACCGATTATCCGAGTATCTGGGTGGATATGACCCGCTTTTTCTAATTGGTAAAGAGAAGGCAGCAGTTTCCGGCGAGCCAAATCACCTTTAGCGCCGAAAATCACCAGGTCACACGCCTGGGCTACCTGGACTGTATTCATTACTGCCATGCTATTCTCCTCGTTGCAGGATATTTGTAATTTTCTTACATTACTAATGTACTCTCTTTGACTATAGCCAGTAAACCCAGATAAAAATGCGTCAAAAAAGGTCAAAAAACATCCATCCGAGCGTGAGGCCGCGCCAAATCAGGCCAAGCGACGTTAAAATGTAATTTTATGACGTTTTTGATAACCATTTACCATTATGAAAATTAGACACAGGTCATATTATGGTGAAAAAGGCTTACTTCTCACCCTATGCCACTGCCAACGGGTACCAGCTCGTAGTATATTTTCATTAAACCGGCATAGATTTCTCCTTTATATGAAATCGGTAAAACCCATGGGTGGCTCTCGTTATATGAATACGCTGGAAAATATCCAAAATAGTATGGACCTTCTGAGCAAATCAGAAAGGAAAGTCGCCGAGGTAATCCTTGCCTCCCCGCAAACGGCCATCCATTCTAGTATCGCTACACTTGCCAAAATGGCGAATGTCAGCGAACCGACAGTCAACCGTTTTTGCCGTCGTCTGGAGACCAAAGGTTTCCCTGATTTTAAACTGCATTTGGCGCAAAGTCTGGCGAACGGTACACCCTATGTGAATCGTAACGTCGAAGAAGATGATAGTGTAGCTGCGTACACCGGAAAAATTTTTGAATCGACGATGGCCAGCTTGGACCGCGTAAAAAACAATCTGGATATCGCCGCCATTAACCGGGCTGTCGATTTATTGACTCAAGCGAAAAAAATCTCGTTCTTTGGCCTGGGTTCCTCCGCTGCCGTTGCTCATGATGCGATGAATAAGTTTTTCCGCTTTAATATCCCAGTAATTTATTTCGATGACATCGTTATGCAACGCATGAGTTGTATGAACTCAAGCGAAGGCGATGTGGTAGTGTTGATCTCCCACACAGGGCGAACCAAAAGCCTGGTGGAGCTGGCGCAGTTGGCTCGTGAAAATGATGCTGCCGTGATTGCCATAACTTCATGTGATACGCCACTGGCCAACGAAGCAACCTTATCGCTGTTGCTGGATGTGCCGGAAGATACCGATATGTATATGCCAATGGTGTCACGCATCGCCCAGCTCACGTTGATTGATGTGCTGGCAACGGGCTTCACCCTACGGCGCGGAGCAAAATTTAGGGATAATTTGAAGCGGGTTAAAGAGGCATTGAAAGAATCTCGTTTTGATAAGGATTCTTTGCCAGTAAACAACGGTGATTAACATCATGAGCGGAAGTCACGTTGCCTTGTGTTAGCGCATCTTTTGTCGTAATAACTTGACGTATTATTGAGAGATAATCGTCGTCATGGCCCGGAGAGGGTCATCAGGCCAATAATTGAGAGCAAGAGTTTGCTTTGTCACTCATGTTTTTGTGCAGCCGGCTTCCCATAATAAATCGGTTTGTGCAATAGGTCGTTTTTACATCCGCAAGCAGATAACATGCTTGACACGATTTTATCGTAAAATTTGTAGATTAATGACATTTTACCATCGGATCCATTATCCGCTGTTTTAACAACACCATGCTTCACCAGTCAACGGAGTAAGAGATGTCCAGACGGCTCAGAAGGACCAAGATTGTTACTACACTGGGGCCGGCTACTGACCGCGACAATAATCTGGAAAAGATTATTGCTGCAGGTGCGAACGTAGTCCGCCTGAATTTTTCCCATGGTAGCGCTGAAGATCATGAATTACGGGCCAATAAAGTCCGTGAAATCGCTGCCAGACTGGGGCGTCATGTAGCTATTCTTGGTGATTTGCAAGGTCCTAAAATCCGGGTATCGACGTTTAAAGAAGGTAAAGTTTTCCTTAATATAAACGATAAATTCCTGCTGGATGCCAATATGGCAAAAGGCGAAGGTGATAAAAACAAAGTGGGTATCGATTACAAAGGCCTGCCAGCTGATGTGGTTCCCGGTGATATTTTATTGCTTGATGATGGCCGCGTGCAGTTAAAAGTGGTTGAAGTTCAGGGCATGAAAGTCTTCACCGAAGTGACCGTCGGTGGCCCGCTCTCTAACAATAAAGGCATCAACAAGTTAGGTGGCGGGTTATCAGCCGAAGCCCTAACCGAAAAAGATAAAGCCGATATTGTTACCGCTGCAAAAATTGGTGTGGACTTCCTGGCGGTCTCTTTCCCACGTACTGGTGAAGATTTGCATTATGCACGCCGCCTGGCCCGTGATGCTGGCTGCAATGCACAGATCGTCGCAAAGGTTGAGCGCGCTGAAGCGGTCGCCACTGATGAGGCGATGGATGATATCATTCTGGCCTCTGACGTCGTCATGGTCGCTCGTGGTGATTTGGGTGTTGAAATTGGCGACCCAGAACTTGTTGGTATCCAAAAGAAACTGATCCGCCGTGCCCGCCAGCTAAACCGTGCCGTGATCACGGCGACTCAGATGATGGAGTCAATGATCACCAACCCGATGCCAACCCGAGCAGAGGTGATGGATGTTGCCAACGCAGTGCTGGATGGTACCGATGCGGTCATGTTGTCAGCAGAAACAGCAGCAGGCCAGTACCCGGCAGAAACCGTAGCGGCAATGGCGCGTGTCTGTCTAGGCGCGGAAAAAATCCCAAGCATCAATGTGTCAAAACACCGTCTAGATGTGCAATTCGATAACGTCGAAGAAGCTATCGCGATGTCGACCATGTATGCGGCAAACCACCTCAAAGGTATCACCGCGATTATCGCCATGACTGAATCAGGCCGCACGGCTTTGATGATGTCGCGTATCAGTTCCGGTTTACCTATTTTCGCCATGTCGCGCCATGATCATACTTTAAACCTAACCGCCATCTATCGTGGCGTGACGCCGGTCTATTGTGATCCCCATACTGACGGTGTTCTTGCCGCCACAGAAGCAGTAAAACGCTTGCAAGATAAAGGGTTCTTGGTGTCAGGTGATTTGGTTATCGTTACTCAGGGCGATGTGATGGGCACCATTGGTACGACCAATACCAGTCGTATCATCCGCGTCGAATAAGTTATTTTTAAGATAGGCAGAAAAGCAAAGGCCCGCTATCACTAGCGGGCCTCAGACTGCTGACAAACCCCGATGACTCGATCTTGAACGGTGAGGATAGGCAGAGGAGTAAAGCGTCCGCGCCAAGGCAAGGATGGCGCGGCTCGAGCCTACATGGATGTATTTACGGCGTCTTTACGATCTGCCTGTTCTCTCCGTCGCGGGCACTTTGTCAATAACCTCAGGCCCGCTATCACTAGCGGGCCTTTTACCTTTAACTGTTTTATATTTCGCCGTATTTGTATTTACTCGTTTTACATTGAATGGTGCTGTATTTAACCGCCCTCTTGAACGGTTATCACACCCTAAAGATCTTTGCGCACATAGGGCTCGGTTTCACCCTCTTTCCGGGTTTTTAACAGCTTTAAGATCCATGTATATTGCTCTGGATTCGGCTTAACCAACAACTCCACTTCCTCATTCATCCGGCGGGCAATATAGGCGTCATCAGCATCCGCCAAATCATCCATTGGCGGACGGATATAGATATCAAGACGATGCTCTCTATAATTATAAACAGGGAACATCGGTACAATGGCCGCACGGCAGACTTTCATTAAACGGCCTATTGCCGGTAATGTCGCCTTATAGGTCGCGAAGAAATCAACAAATTCACTTTGCTCAGGACCATAATCTTCATCAGGTAAGTAGTAACCCCAGAATCCTTGGCGTACTGAACTGATAAAAGGTTTGATGCCACTTTCGCGGGCATGGATCCGACCACCGAAATGTAAACGCGCACTGTTCCATAGATAGTCCACCAATGGATTACGTTGATGATGGAACATACCTGCAACTGGCTTGCCCTGCTCCGCTAGCAGCATAGCCGGAATATCAATGGACCAGGCATGGGGGACCAACAAAATAACATTACGCTCTTGTTGTTGCAGCTCATCCAGTATTTCCTGTCCATGCCAGTGCACGCGAGTCAGCACTTTTTTCGGATCACGAAAACAAAGTTCTGCCATCATCATTAACGGTTGAGCTGCGGTAGCAAACATCTGGTCAATAATGTGTTCGCGTTCAGACTCGGGTAACTCAGGCATACAATAAAGAAGATTAATACGAGCGCGACGACGGGCGCTTTTAGCAAATTTCCCAGCGAGACGCCCTATGCCAGCTAATAAAGGATCACGGAATTTGGGTGGAATATAAGCGAGCGCCGCAATCGCTCCAGCACCTAACCAAACCCCCCAGAAACGCGGATGGAGGAAGGTTTTCTGAAATACCGGAATAAAACCAGTTGCGTCATTTTTTTCTTTGTGCATGGGGAAACTCTTAGAATTGGCGGTGGGCTAATCATCATTACAGAAGACACGTTATACAGACACTCTTTTTGGCAACCTTCATCTTTCCAGGCGACAACGTTTAATTCAGTGTTTGCAGATAACCGCTTCGCAATTAAAGCCCAATAGCAAAAAACTGATATCAGCCATCTACGATGGGCTGACAGACTGAAACTAAACTGCCAGTGCTCAACTCACTGGCAGCTTAGGGATAAACACACCGACAGGCTAACCTGACGGTATCACTGCTAATCCAGTTGTAACTGCGGAATAACTTGCTTAACAATGGCCAAATACTCACTGCGATCTTTACCACTCAACCCTTCTGAACGTGGCAATTTAGCTGTCAGTGGATTAACCGCTTGCTGGTTCATCCAAAATTCATAATGCAGATGTGGCCCAGTCGAACGGCCGGTATTACCCGACAACGCGATACGGTCACCACGTTTTACTTTCTGCCCGGGTTTAACCAGCAATTTTTTCAAATGCATGTAATGCGTGGTGTATTGGCGACCATGGCGGATAACCACATAGTTACCGGCAGCACCACTGAATTTTGAGATTAAGACTTCGCCATCGCCCACGGCTAATACCGGTGTCCCGACAGGCATCGCGAAATCCACGCCTTTATGCGGCGCAATACGCCCAGTCACCGGATTTAACCGACGAGGGTTAAAATTGGATGAGACACGGAATTGTTTCAGTGTAGGGAAACGTAGGAAACCACGTGCAAGGCCAGAGCCCTGCCGATCATAGAATTTGCCATCTTCAGCCCGGATAGCATAATAATCTTTACCTCCAGACCGCATGCGTACCCCAACGAGCTGGCTTTGCTCACTGCGACCATCCAGCATTTCCCGTGACATTAAGACCGCAAACTGATCGCCTTTACGCAGCTTACTGAAATCTAATTGCCACTGTAGTGCCTTGGTCACGGCACGAATTTCAGCGGCTGTCAGCCCTGCTTTCTTCGCACTGCCGACAAAACTACCATCAAGACGGCCCGTCAGAACACTGTTCTTCCACTCGCCTTTCTGCAGCTCTTTAGTCTCTTTGAAATTGTTCCCAACACGGTTATACGTCCGAGTTTCGCGACGCGACACTTCCCAAGTCAGGCTTTGTAAATCACCGGTGTCATTCACTGTCCAGGAGATTTGCTGCCCGATCTTCAGATTACGTAAGTCACGGTTTTGGTTCGCTAATAAAGAAACATCAGAGATATCAATCCCATACTGGGTAAGAATGCTGCTCAACGTATCACCCGTTGACACAACATACTCATGGACACCAGTGTCATTGGCATCTTTGGTGTCTAATTCATCTTGTGGGATTGCATCGTCAGGCGTTGGCTGATCGAGAGGTTCACTGGCTTCTGGCAATAAAATGCGGGATTGACTGGTATCTAGCACCACGCTCTTGGCAACAGGTTCATGCTCTGGGTGATAGATAAAAGGCCGCCAAACAGCGACGGCCAGTGTCATTACAGTCAACGACCCCAACATGATGCGATGGGGTCGAGGAAGATTGTTATATGCTAAAGTGATAGTTCTGACTATCTGCTGCACTTATGAGTATCCTTTTAATCTTACTTCAGGCAGCTCACATATTGGTTCGACAACTGAGACAAAAAGTTCACATAGCTGTCCTTGTCCAATACTATACCGCTCCCTAAAGGATCCAGTGTGCCAGAACGCACGTTAGTTCCCTTGGCAACAGCATTAATGACCGCTGGCCTGAATTGTGGTTCAGCAAAAACGCATACCGCCTTATGCTCAACCAACTGTGTTCGAATTTGATGTAAACGCTGCGCACCAGGTTGTATTTCAGGATTGACTGTAAAATGCCCTAATGGACTCAAGCCAAAGTGATTTTCAAAGTAGCCATAGGCGTCATGAAAAACAAAATATCCCTTACCTTGGACAGGCTTAAGCATAGTAACAATATTTTTTTCATTTTGCGCTAGTTGATACTCGAATCGACGCAGGTTCGCATCTAATTTGTCCTTATTTTGTGGCGTAAGTTCCAATAATCTGTCGTGTATAGCAATTGCAGCCTGTTTAGCGATGGCCGGTGACAGCCAAATATGCATGTTATACTCACCGTGATGGTGGTCATCAGTCGGATTATCTTTAGCATGATCATGATGATGTCCACTCTCGCCCTCTTCAGCCTCATCATGTTCATCACTCTTCATCAACAATGGTGTAACAGAAGGTAACTGTGATAAAGCGATCTGTTTATTTTCAGCGACTTGCGTTAATGGTTTTGATAGAAATGCTTCCATTTCCGGCCCGACCCAAATAACCAATTCGGCGCTACGTAACCGCTGGACATCCGATGGACGAAGCGCATAATCGTGGGGAGATGCGCCATCAGGTAATAAAACCTCGGTTGGCAGCACCCCATCTGCAATGGCGGCAGCAATAAAACCTAGCGGGCGTATTGATGTAACAACGGCCGCCGAAGCCAGATTAAAGGGATTTGCCAGTAAAAGTGCGCTGGCGAGCATTGCCTGTTTTAGCCATTTATTTTTATGTAACATAATACGAATTCTCGACGTTTTGATGGGTAAAGCGTAATATTATAACATTCACTAGATTCTGCAAATATAATCATGATGCCCATATTGGTAACGCTTAATAAGATATCCGTCACTTTTGGCTCTCGCCGGGTACTGAACGATATTTCCCTTTCTCTGCGCCCAGGGAAAATCCTTACGCTGCTTGGGCCAAATGGCGCAGGAAAATCCACACTGGTACGGGTGGTTCTTGGCCTTATTCCCCCAAGTAGTGGATCTCTGGTTCGTGAGCCTGGCTTACGCATCGGTTATGTTCCGCAAAAATTGCATTTAGATGCCACATTGCCCCTAACTGTCAGCCGCTTTATGCGGCTAAAGCCGGGGGTGAAAAAAGCCGACATTCTGCCTGCACTCACACGGGTGCAGGCCGCTCATTTGCTGGATCAACCCATGCAAAAGCTTTCGGGCGGTGAAAATCAGCGTGTGCTCCTCGCCCGAGCCTTACTGAACCGCCCACAGTTGCTGGTGTTGGATGAACCAACGCAAGGGGTCGATGTCAATGGCCAGTTAGCGCTATATGATTTAATCGAACAACTACGAAAAGAGTTAGGTTGTGCTGTGTTAATGGTTTCCCATGATTTGCATTTGGTGATGGCCAAAACTGATGAAGTATTGTGCCTTAATCAACATATCTGTTGTTCAGGCGCACCAGAGGTGGTTTCAACCCACCCCGAGTTTATTGCCATGTTTGGTAATCGTGGTGCCGAGCAGTTAGCCGTTTATCGTCATAACCATAATCATCGTCACGACTTGCATGGAAAAATTATTTTGAAAAACAGCGGGAGCCGTGGCGCATGATTGAATTACTGTTACCCGGTTGGTTGGCTGGTGTATTACTGGCAACAGCCGCTGGCCCGCTGGGGTCTTTTGTCGTTTGGCGTCGCATGTCCTACTTTGGTGATACATTAGCTCATGCCTCATTGCTTGGTGTTGCGTTTGGTTTGCTGCTAAATGTTAACCCGTTTTATGCTGTCATCGCGATGACTATGGTATTGGCTTTGATTCTGGTTTGGCTTGAGCGTCGCCCACAACTGGCGGTTGATACCCTATTGGGTATTATGGCCCACAGCGCATTATCACTGGGTTTGGTGGTGGTCAGTTTGATGTCAAATGTGCGGGTTGATTTGATGGCCTACTTGTTTGGCGACCTGCTTTCCGTGACGCTGAGTGATATCTGGCTTATTGCAGCCGGTGTGGTGGTGGTATTAGCAGTCTTGTTCTGGCAATGGCGGGCCCTGCTCTCCATGACCATCAGCCCAGAGCTTGCCCATGTTGATGGTGTTAACTTAGAGCGGGTACGGATGCTACTGATGCTGGTTACCGCACTGACGATAGGGTTATCGATGAAATTTGTAGGTGCATTAATTATCACCTCACTGTTGATCATCCCGGCTGCAGCAGCCCGTCGTTTTGCCCGCACGCCAGAGCAAATGGCCGGGATTGCCGTAGGGATTGGTATCCTTGCGGTTACAGGGGGTTTAACATTCTCCGCCTTCTATGATACCCCGGCTGGGCCTTCCGTTGTGCTCTGTGCTGCCGCCATGTTTGTGCTGAGCCTGTCGCAAAAAGCACGAGGATAGTCATCACTTCACGCTGTGGGGTTTAGGCCTATAACCCCCACAGCGTGAAACGTATTATTCTTCCCGAGTAATACCAAAATGTTTATACGCGTGATTTGTGGCAATTCGCCCACGAGGAGTACGCTGAATAAAGCCTTGTTGAATCAGATACGGCTCCAGAACATCTTCGATGGTTTCCCGCTCTTCACCAATCGCTGCCGCCAGATTATCCAGCCCTACTGGCCCGCCCATAAATTTATCGATAACCGCTAACAACAATTTACGGTCCATAAAATCGAACCCTTCAGCATCGACATTAAGCATATCCAACGCTTTCATTGCGACCTCACCGTTAATGGCACCATCGGCTCTAACTTCGGCGAAATCACGTACACGGCGCAATAGGCGGTTGGTAATACGCGGCGTTCCTCTTGAGCGACGTGCCAACTGGTGTGCCCCCTCCGGCGTGAGTTCCAGCCCCAAACACTTAGCACTGCGTGAAACGATATGCTCCAGATCAGCCACCTGATAAAACTCCAGCCGCTGCACGATACCAAACCGATCTCGCAAAGGTGATGTCAGTGAACCCGCTCGGGTGGTCGCACCAATCAGGGTAAACGGCGGTAAATCAAGTTTGATTGAGCGAGCCGCGGGGCCTTCGCCAATCATGATGTCCAATTGATAATCTTCCATTGCCGGGTAAAGAATCTCTTCTACTACCGGTGACAAACGGTGGATCTCATCAATAAATAGCACATCATGCGGCTCCAGGTTGGTCAACATGGCGGCTAAATCACCGGCTTTTTCCAATACCGGACCGGACGTTGTGCGCAGATTGACCCCCATCTCGTTGGCAATAATGTTCGCCAACGTGGTTTTACCCAAACCCGGAGGGCCAAATATCAGCACGTGATCGAGTGCATCACCGCGTTGTTTTGCTGCCTGAATGAAGATTTCCATCTGTTCACGGACATGAGGTTGCCCAACATATTCAGTCAGTAGCTTAGGGCGGATGGCCCGGTCAATGCTCTCTTCATCATTGATAACTGCGGCCGATATTAGACGGTCTGCTTCAATCATCCCTTACCCCTTCATACCCTTTGAATTTGAAGCCGCAGAGGCTAACTACGCCCCTCACCCGAATGACTAATTTTTTTAAATTCATCGGATTCGTTTGCCAGCTCTCTACAACGTCAATAACGTTGGGTATATAACACAATTCATTCTATAAATCGGCGGCATTATAACGCCGCACGGAGAGCATCACGGATCAGTGTTTCACAATCGGCACCCGGCTTGGCAATTTTACTCACTAAACGGCTGGCCTCTTGTGGTTTATAACCCAGCGCGACCAGTGCAGAAGCGGCTTCCGCTTCGATATCAGCATCCGAGGTTTGTGGCGAAGCCGTTGGTAACGAGATATCACCGGTATTATTAAACAGATCGCCGTTAAGGCCTTTAAAGCGATCTTTCATTTCGACCACTAACCGCTCGGCGGTCTTTTTACCGACACCCGGCAGTTTTACCAGCGTTGTAATATCTTCACGTTCGACTGCGCCAACAAATTGCTGTGCAGACATCCCGGAGAGAATGGCTAAAGCCAGTTTTGGCCCGACGCCGTTAACTTTGATCAATTCACGGAACAGCGCCCGCTCCTGCTTATTATTGAAACCATACAGTAACTGCGCATCTTCGCGTACCACAAACTGGGTGAAGATAATGGCTTCCTGCCCCAACTCGGGTAACTCATAGAAGCAGGTCATTGGTAATTGGACTTCATAGCCAACACCGTTTGTTTCCAGCAGCACCAGCGGTGGCTGTTTTTCCAGAATGATACCTCTGAGACGGCCTATCACGTTGATTCTCTCCTTGCCCACTATCCCCTTCAGAATTGACGCTACTGCGTGGTTAGCGGCATTCATTCACCCGAATCACTTACTGGTCGTTTGACCTTAAAATAAATAGATTCATCGGGATTTGTTTGCTGCCTACCGGCTCGAAACGCCAATTATTTTGGGGATAAACATTAAGTTCAGCATTGTGTTTATCACTCAAACAGCACTGTTTATAGCATAAAAAAGGCTGGATGGATATCCAGCCTGTGATAACAGTTAACCTGTTCGCATAAACCTGATCGGTCAGCGTATCCGGCCACGTGATAATGTCATTTGGTCATTACCCAAACGCAACGTATTTTGGCTCAGATGACAATGTGTAATGGCGATAGCTAATGCATCCGCCGCATCCGCTTGTGGATTCGCCGGTAATTTAAGCAGGGAGCGCACCATGTGCTGGACCTGGCTTTTTTCTGCCGCGCCGGTCCCTACAACCGTCTGTTTTACCTGACGTGCGGCGTATTCAGAGACAGGTAAATTGAGGTTTACTGCCGCCACAATGGCCGCGCCACGCGCTTGCCCCAGTTTTAATGCCGAGTCCGGATTTTTTGCCATAAAGACTTGTTCGATAGCAAAAAAATCTGGCTGAAACTGCGTAATGATTTCGGTCACACCTGCGTATATCAACTTCAAGCGAGTAGGCATATCGTCAACCACAGTGCGGATACAGCCACTGCCCAGATACGTAAGTTGACGACCTTGCTGGCGGATAACACCATAGCCGGTAACACGAGAACCGGGGTCGATACCTAATACGATCGCCATACTCGTTTATTTACCTTATTCGCCACCTGATTGAGCAGCCGTATTGATGGGGAAAGCACCTCACCCGATATCCCCGTCCTACTTCAAGTTGCCTGTGCGTTGGCTACGTTCGTTACTCACTCCATCCATGGAGGCCACTGCAACTCGAATTATTTAGAGTATAAATAAGTGTGGTGCCTGCATTCTGCAAATTGCGATGCGATAACGCTTACAGGGTTGCTGCTACTTCATCAGAGATTTCACCATTATGGTAAACCTCTTGCACATCATCAGAATCTTCCAGCATATCAATCAAACGCAGCAGTTTGGGGGCAGTTTCAGCATCCAATTCCGCTTTGGTTGATGGGATTAATGACACTTCTGCACCTTCAGCCACCAAACCGGTAGCATCCAACGCATCTTTTACCGCGCCCAGAGATTCCCATGCAGTAAACACATCGATCGCACCATCATCGTAAACCACGATATCATCTGCACCCGCTTCTAACGCTGCATCCATCACCGTATCTTCTTCCAAACCCGGCGCATAAGAAATAACGCCTTTTTTGGTAAACAGATAAGAAACAGAACCATCAGTGCCCAGATTCCCCCCTGTTTTGGTGAATGCATGGCGAACTTCAGATACGGTACGGTTACGATTGTCACTCAAGCATTCAACCATTACGGCTGTGCCACCTGGGCCATAACCTTCGTAAATGATGGTTTCCATGTTGTTATCTTCATCACCACCCACGCCACGGGCAATCGCCCGGTTTAGGGTGTCGCGTGTCATATTGTTTGACAACGCTTTGTCGATAGCCGCACGGAGACGTGGGTTAGCACCGGGGTCACCACCGCCCAGACGGGCTGCAGTGACGAGTTCACGAATGATTTTAGTGAAAATCTTACCGCGTTTGGCATCCTGTGCCGCTTTGCGGTGTTTTGTGTTGGCCCATTTACTATGACCTGCCATAAGAATCTCCAAAATAGCCTAATGATACCCTTCACACCTGACGTGACAGCGTTGGGTCTAGACGGAATAAAGAACATACTCTTCAATCGCTTGTTGATTACTCCAGGACTTGGTCAATACGGCAGCCTCTGCCGCATCCAACCACTGGTAGGCGAGATGCTCAGTAATCACGATATCCCGCTCCTCCGGCAACGCCAAACAGAACCAATGTTCTTTGTTACGCGTAATTCCCGGAGCATAGCGACGGCGCAAATGCGCAAAGAGTTCAAACTCCACACAGCGCTGACAGTCGAGCAACACCAGATTTTCACCCAGAATGTCAATGCCGACTTCTTCCTTTACTTCGCGCTGTGCGGTTTGCAACGGAGCCTCCCCCTCTTCCAGACTGCCGGTCACCGACTGCCAAAAATCAGGATCATCGCGCCGTTGCAACATCAACACTCGCCCGCTGGATTTGGCATAGATGACGACCAGAACCGACTCGGGGCGTTTATAATTCATTACTGATTCTCTTCTGCCCCAGCATCTGTAGTGCCTTTCTTCGCCACCACGCTAATGGACAACTCTTGCAACGAGGCCGGGTTGGCAAAACTTGGCGCATCGGTCATGAGACAAGCCGCCGCAGTCGTTTTAGGGAAGGCAATGACGTCACGGATGTTATCGGTACCGGTCAACAACATGACCAGACGATCCAGACCAAACGCCAAGCCCGCATGTGGCGGGGTGCCAAATTTCAGCGCATCCAGCAAGAAGCCAAACTTCTCACGCTGTTCATCCTCAGTGATGCCCAGAATACCAAAGACCGTTTGCTGCATTTCAGTGCGATGAATACGCACAGAACCCCCGCCCACTTCATAGCCGTTGATCACCATGTCGTAAGCATTGGCGATAGCGGTGGTTGGTGCTGCGGCCAGTTGTTCCGGGCTCATATCTTTTGGGGCGGTGAATGGATGATGCATGGCCGTCAGGCCGCCTTCGCTATCATCTTCAAACATTGGGAAATCAACCACCCATAACGGTGCCCATGTCCCCAGACGCGTCAACTCGAGATCACGCCCTACTTTCAGACGCAACGCCCCCATCGCATCGGTCACAATCTTGTAACTGTCCGCGCCGAAGAACAGGATATCGCCACTTTCCGCCTGAGTGGCCACCAAAATGGCGTCCAACACTTCAGCACTGAGGAATTTGGCTATCGGGCTTTGTACCCCTTCAAGACCTGCAGCACGGTCATTGACCTTCAGCCATGCCAAGCCTTTCGCACCATAAATACCGACAAACTGACCATACTCATCAATTTGTTTGCGGCTAAGTTGCGCGCCACCCGGTACACGTAGCGCAGCCACTCGCCCTTTGGCATCATTGGCCGGACCGGAGAACACTTTAAATTCAACATCTTTAACCAGAGAGGCGACATCCACTAATTCCAGTGGGTTACGCAGGTCTGGCTTATCGGAACCATAACGACGCATCGCTTCAGCAAAGGTCATTACCGGGAAATCACCCAGATCAACGCCTTTGGTTTCCTGCCACAATTCACGGACCAATTTTTCCATCACTTCACGCACTTGATCTGCGCTCATGAACGAAGTTTCAACATCGATCTGGGTAAATTCAGGCTGGCGGTCAGCACGTAAATCTTCGTCACGGAAGCATTTTACGATCTGATAGTAACGGTCAAAGCCAGACATCATCAGCAACTGTTTGAAAAGCTGAGGAGACTGTGGCAAAGCGTAAAACTTGCCTTTATGCACACGGCTTGGCACCAGATAGTCACGGGCGCCTTCCGGTGTCGCTTTGGTCAACATCGGGGTTTCGATATCCAGGAAGCCATGATCGTCCATGAAGCGGCGTACAAAACTGGTGATTTTGGCACGGGACTTCAAGCGATCAGCCATTTCCGGGCGGCGCAGATCCAGATAGCGATATTTCAACCGCTGCTCTTCACTGTTGATTTGATTGGAATCTAACGGCAATGGCTCGGAGCGATTAATGATATTCAGCGTGTTAGCAAAGATTTCCACTTCACCGGTGGACATATCTTTATTGATTTGACTGTCAGGACGTGCACGCACAGTACCGGTAATCTGAATACAGAACTCATTACGCAACTCAGAAGCTTGTTCAAAAGCGGCTTTATGGTCTGGATCGAAGAATACCTGAACGATGCCTTCGCGATCGCGCATATCAATAAAAATCAGGCCACCCAGATCACGACGACGGTTAACCCAACCACAAAGTGTAACGCTTTGGCCCACGTGGGACAGATTCAACTGCCCGCAATATTCAGTACGCATACAATATCCTTTTACTCAGCCGATGCCGCACGCGTTATGCACTCTCCGTGCGGCGATTTTCTGGTGAACCCTGTATTCTGGTAAACCTAATGTTTTGGTAAATCTTACGTTTTGGTCAACTTTACGCTTTGGTAAACCGCTGTGTTCTATTTATTAACACTTTATTGTTTTATTAACGCGTTATTGTTTCAACCTCAGCATTGTTTCAACCTCAGTGACTGCTCTCTGCTTAACGCCCGGTTTTAAATCTGTCGCGTGCCTTTTCGTTGGAAGCTGGCACAGAGATTTTTTCAAAAATACAGGCTAATCGATGGTTGCAAGCGCTACACGCCCTATTTTATCCAAAAGAAACCGTATATAGGCAGAGGTGTTTTGGGTTAAAGAGCGTTGAAAAAAGGGGGTCATTATAAAGGAAATTCATGGCATAGATAAGAGCGAACACACAGCTCAGGCACGACAAAATTCCTTTCAGTGAGATTTTAACGCATCATTTAACAAAATCACCCCCTGACATAGGCTAGCTGATAACCTATGTTAATATTATTTGGTCAGCAGATTACCTATTTCGGGCGACAAATCTGCCGGGGCAGCAAACGAACGCGTCCCGATGAGCTTACATCAGTAAGTGATTCGGGTGAGAGAGAACAGCTAACAACACCGTAACGTCAAGTAAGAAGGGAATGACCCAAATTAATTGGCGTTACAGCTAGGCAGCAAACGAACGCGTCCCGATGAGCTTACATCAGTAAGTGATTCGGGTGAGAGAGAGCAGCTAACAACACCGTAACGTCAAGTAAGAAGGGAATGACCCAAATTAATTGGCGTTACAGCTAGGCAGCAAACGAACGCGTCCCGATGAGCTTACATCAGTAAGTGATTCGGGTGAGAGAGAGCAGCTAACAACACCGTAACGTCAAGTAAGAAGGGAATGACCCAAATTAATTGGCGTTACAGCTAGGCAGCAAACGAACGCGTCCCGATGAGCTTACATCAGTAAGTGATTCGGGTGAGAGAGAGCAGCTAACAACGCTGTAGCGTCAAGTAAGAAGGGTAAAAGATGTATATCGGACTGCCGCAATGGCAACACCCGGCCTGGGGCCGACTGGGTCTTCGAGACTTGGCGGACTATAGCCGCTATTTTAATTGCGTTGAGGGTAATACCACCTTTTATGCATTGCCACGGCCAGAAATTGTGCTGCGCTGGCGTGATATGACACCGGACAGTTTCCGTTTCTGCTTTAAATTCCCCGCCACAATCAGCCATCAGGCGGCTCTGCGTGACTGTGATAAAGAACTACAGGCTTTTTATCATTGCCTGGCTCCGCTGAATGATCGCATTGGTCAACTGTGGTTACAACTGCCTGCCGCCTTTGGGCCAAATGAATTGGACCGTTTGTGGCAGTTTATCGATAAGTTACCCGCTGGTTTTCAGTATGGCGTGGAAGTCCGACACCCAGAGTTTTTTGCCAAAGGTGCCGCAGAATTAGCCCTTAATCAAGGGTTACATCAGCGTTCAATTAATCGGGTGATGCTCGATAGCCGCCCTATTCACGCCGCCAAGCCTTTAACCGCCGCCGTTCGTGATGCTCAAAGTAAGAAACCCCGTTTGCCAGTACATGCTGTCGTCACTGGCGGCCAACCTTTAGTGCGCTTTATTGGTGGCGACCAATTGGATGACAACTTGGCCCTGTTTGCACCCTGGCTACAAAAACTGCCTTTATGGGAACAGCACCATCAACCCTACGTTTTTATTCACACGCCCGATAACGGCGACTCACCGCAGCAAGCTCAAAAAATTTGGCAAAAGTTGGCAGAAGCCATCCCGACATTGCCCACCGCACCCGATTGGCCAGAGCAAGAGACACTCTTTTAGTCACTTCAGCGTGTTAGTCACATCAGTGAGGAGTGCGCATAATCGTGCTCTCAGCCTTATCTTTTCGCGCTGCAAATTAAGAGTCAATAAATGATAAGTTCGCCATTTTTCTAGCGACAGCCACCCAGTAGACGGTTATCATTATTCAGCCAGTCTATGGTTGGGCAATGGAGTTGAAAATGGTTAGCTCTCTTTATGTGGTGTTGGGCGCACTGTTATTAATCAAGCTGTCATTCGATGTGGTTAAATTGAGAAACCAGTACCGGGTAGCTTATGGTGACGGTGGTTTTTATGAATTACAGACCGCCATCCGTGTACACGGCAACGCCGTAGAATACATACCCATCGCTGTCATTTTACTCATTATGATGGAAATGAACGGCGCGCTGACGTGGATGATCCATATTTGTGGATTAATGCTAATCGTCGGTCGCCTGCTACATTATTATGGGTTACGTCATCGCGAAATTCGCTGGCGTCGCTCCGGGATGAGTGCCACCTATGTTTCACTCGTATTAATGATTATTGCGAATATTTACTATTTACCGTGGGATCAGATTTTCAGTTTTACCTGATTCTGCATTAAGGCAGTCCCTGTTCCGACAGTAAGATAACCGGAGCAACCGTTAGTCTGGGCGGCATATCGCCGCCTTTATGTTTATTCCCCTCTCGCGCCCCTCGCTTTATCACGCTTATCGGCCAAGTTTTCTGTTATAATATGCGCCTTTAATTTCTTGCTTTGTTTATCTCAGAATCTCAGACGCCATGCCAAACCGCGATACTCAATCTCAAAACGATACGCCACGTCATTCTCCAGAGGCGGCAGAACCCCAGCGCGATAGCCTGTTTGCTGCGCCTATTGCTAAATTAGGTGACTGGACCTTTGACGAGAAAGTCGCTGAAGTGTTCCCCGATATGATCCAGCGCTCGGTTCCCGGCTATTCAAATATTATTTCGATGATAGGCATGCTGGCAGAGCGTTTTGTGCAACCGAACAGCCAAATTTATGACCTTGGTTGTTCGCTGGGTGCCGCCACGCTGTCAATGCGCCGTAATATTAAGGCCGAAGGCTGCAAAATTATCGCAGTGGATAACTCACCCGCGATGGTTGAACGTTGCCGTCGCCATATTGATGCTTTCCGGGCAGAGACGCCGGTAGACGTGGTTGAAGCCGATATTTTGGATATCAAACTGGAAAACGCATCGATGGTGGTGTTGAACTTCACCTTGCAATTTCTCGAACCTGCCAATCGCCAGCGCCTACTCAATCAGGTATATCAAGGGCTGCGTCCAGGTGGCGCACTCGTATTGTCAGAAAAATTCAGTTTTGCCGATCATAACGTAGGCGAATTATTGTTCAATATGCACCACGATTTTAAACGCGCCAATGGTTACAGTGAGCTGGAAATCAGCCAAAAACGCAGCATGTTGGAAAATGTCATGCTGACCGATTCCGTGGAAACCCACAAAAATCGTCTGCATCAGGCGGGGTTTGAACACGCGGAAGTCTGGTTCCAATGCTTTAATTTTGGTTCACTGATTGCCCTGAAAGCAGGAGAGGCTCAATGATTGAATTTGGCGATTTTTATCGGCTGATTGCCAAAGGCCCATTAAGCCCATGGTTAGATACTCTGCCCGCACAGCTCAGCGCCTGGCAGCGCGAATCGTTACACGGTAAATTTAAAACCTGGTTTAACGCCGTGGAACATTTGCCTCAACTGACGCCCACCACACTGGATCTACACTCAGGCGTAAGGGCCGAAATGTCCCCGCCCATTTCGGCTGGGCAACGTGAAGGAATGGAGAATATGCTGCGCGCCCTGATGCCTTGGCGCAAAGGCCCCTTCTCGCTATATGGGTTGGATATCGATACCGAATGGCGTTCAGATTGGAAGTGGCAACGGGTCTTGCCCCATATCAGCCCACTGGCAGGCCGTACTATTCTGGATGTCGGCTGCGGCAGCGGTTATCACCTGTGGCGCATGATTGGTGAAGGTGCTCATCTGGCGGTCGGCATTGATCCAATGCAGCTATTTTTATGTCAGTTTGAAGCGATCCGTAAGCTTTTGGGTGGCGATCAGCGGGCGCATGTCCTGCCTCTTGGCATTGAACAACTGCCGGAACTGGCTGCTTTTGATACCGTGTTTTCCATGGGGGTGCTGTATCACCGCCGTTCGCCACTGGATCACCTCTATCAACTTAAAAACCAGTTAGTTACTGACGGAGAACTGGTGCTAGAGACACTGGTCGTCGAAGGGGACAGCCAACAAGTGTTGGTGCCAGGTGATCGTTACGCGCAAATGCGCAATGTGTACTTTATTCCTTCGGCACCCGCCCTAAAAGCCTGGCTGGAGAAGTGTGGTTTCGTTGATGTCAGAATAGCGGATATGGCCGTGACTACGACTGAAGAGCAGCGTCGTACTGATTGGATGACCAGTGAATCATTAGCCGAGTTCCTTGACCCGCACGATCACAGTAAAACGGTAGAAGGCTATCCGGCACCACTAAGAGCGGTGTTAATCGCCCGTAAGCCATAAGAAAATCCCCCAACTCACCCAGATGGGGGATACCGTTCGTTATATTCCAAACAAGTGGTGTTACTACAGGGCAAAACGCGCGAATCCCCGAATTGACACACCCGTAACTCAGATAATTGAGAGCAGCTAACCACCCTGCAACTTCACGTAAGAGGGATATATATCAATATATTGTGTACTGAATTAGGCGCACTAGGTGTGCTTGGCAAGAGGCGACCCCATAACCAATAAACTCTTCATAGCTTCAACGACCTCACCATCAACACAATAGTGAGAAAACTCATCGACATCACTGTCGGCGCACATCGTCACCCCGGCTTTACGGTATCGCATGGTTGATGGCACCGTCCGCCCGGCAGAACTGTGTAATTCACGAATCCCTGCATCAATAAACTTCTGCATATTCGTCAACCGCACCCCGGCCCCTGCCATAATAATCGGGCCTTGATCCTTGGTTGCTGCAACCAAATCTTTCAACAGAGCTAAACCCAATTCAGCATTTTGCTGCTGCCCTGAGGTTAAAATACGCGCCACATTAAGTTCAGCCAATTGCTTTAAGGCAATCATCGGATTTTGGCACATATCAAATGCGCGATGGAAGGTTACCGCCAGTGAACCACTTACTGACATAATCTCCCGCATCCGTGGCATATCGATATGCCCATCCGTATCCAGTACGCCAACGACGACGCCAGCAAAGCCCAAGTCACGGATCCGCGCAATATCATTTTTCATAATAGTAAAATCATTGCTGCTGTAACAAAAATCACCACCACGTGGCCGAACTATCGGATGAACCGGGATAGTCACGGTTTCTCTGGCCTGCATTAATGCGCCGACACTCGGCGTCACCCCCCCTTCAGACTGACCACAGCACAATTCAACCCGGTCGGCTCCTGCCTTTTCTGCTATTTGTGCACAATCAACGCTATAGCAACAAACTTCCAATTTAGTCATTATCTCCCCCGTTTGACAGATTTCACTGCGACAGTGAGTGTAAACCACCTGAAAATTAATGATTCACTGGCAAATTAACAAAATGCCGAATATCTCTCTCGAACCAAAACAGAATACGATTAACCATGCTGAACTATTGACTATGGCACTCATTTTAAATTGATGAGTAGATGTCAGTCACAGTGATAACCATAAGTGATAGTCGTTATTGAAATAAATAACCCATATACGTTAGCGACCGTGCTCGCTATCAACAATTTGGCGTAAAATAATTTGGCGCAAAGTATATGGATGAAACTTAATCGTTATCTCCCCATCACTCACTGCCAGTGTCGGGTTAGATAGACGCTCGTGTTCCCCGTGTGGCGAACTGCATTTCACGCTCACCCCTGCTGGCAACACCGCCGGTAATAGTGTTCGGGCGCGGTGCATTAACGTCTGTGGGTCACCCGGTAAAACAAGTTCAATATGTTCCCACCCCTCGTGTGGGTAATGTTTTTTACCGGGATACGGTAACTCAATACAATCTATCAACCATGGCCCAACATTCAGCGGTTGTGTCATATCAAACAGGCAAATTGGCCGTCCGTTAATCAATGTCTCAGACATCAAATGGCCACATTGTTGTAACCCGAGACGCCAGCGCTCTGCGGTTTCAGCTTGATGACAACGTAATGAGATATGATCAGCGCAAAATTGCGTTAAATCCAAATTCAATTGAGTAGCAAAAGCGACTAACTGTTGCTCAAAGCGCGGTAGGTCTGCTAACAAGTCCTGTAATTCAATGATCTCTTCCAGGCCGTGCATGTGGTTCTCCGTCTGATGGGTTAGGTAGGGTGTTGAAGCGGCAACAATTTACCGTTATTTATGCTCGTCAGCCAGATATAATCTCCCCCTCTTTTTATACCCAACGTCACTGGCGTTGCCGCCAGGCCAACAAACAAACAAACAAACAAACAAACAAACAAACAAATCTCACCGAATTGACATTAAAGATATGATTCGAGTGAGTGAACACCGTTAGCTCTTATGGCTTCAAGTTCGAAGGGGAGGCGAATAAAATTGCCACTTAGCCTCTTTGGCGATGAGATTCGCCGCAACCACGGGCCTGGTACTGACGCCGATAGCCAAATATGATATAAATCCTGCCAGCTTATGACTCACACTCCGTCTGGCTACCTTGCTGTCAACACTCGACGAGTGAGGCCACCAGACTGCGTTCCTGTTTAGCTGACACAGCACAATATATATAGTTGATACAAAAGCATCTAGTTGACACAAGAATATGTAACTGACACAAGAATATATAGTTGATACAAGAATATGTAACTGACACAGAAATGAGTCACTGGCACAGAAATGTGACTGATCCAGAATTTTTTGTGCATAATTAATCTGTCTTTCGTATGTAATTAAGGTAACCCGGTGAATATTCAGGCTCTTCTCTCAGATAAAGTCAGCCAGGCGCTGATTGCAGCAGGTGCTCCCGCAGATTGCGAAGCTCAAGTTCGCCAATCTGCCAAAGCTCAATTTGGCGATTATCAAGCTAACGGTGTGATGGCCGTTGCCAAAAAACTTGGCATGCAACCCCGACAACTGGCAGAAAGAGTCGTTGAACTGCTCGACCTTACAGGTATCGCCAGTAAGATTGAAATTGCAGGCCCCGGTTTTATCAATATTTTTCTGGATCGTCAGTGGGTGGCCGAGAAAGTCGAATATGCTCTGACTGCGCCTAAATTGGGCGTCGCGCCTGTCGAACCGCAAACTATCGTAGTCGATTATTCAGCACCTAACGTGGCTAAACAGATGCACGTTGGTCACCTGCGATCCACCATTATTGGTGATGCTGCAGTACGGACATTGGCGTTTTTGGGCCATAACGTTATCCGTGCCAACCACGTCGGTGACTGGGGTACTCAGTTTGGCATGTTGATCGCCTACCTGGAGAAAATGCAGAACGAAAATGCCAGTGATATGGGGCTATCGGATCTGGAGCTTTTCTATCAACAAGCGAAGAAAACCTACGACGAAGACGAAGAGTTTGCTCTGCGTGCCCGTGCCTATGTCGTAAAACTGCAAAGTGGGGACGAATACTGCCGTCAAATGTGGCGTAAATTGGTGGATATCACCATGGCACAAAACCAGGTTGCCTATGACCGCCTGAATGTCACCTTGACCAAAGACGACGTAATGGGTGAAAGCCTGTACAATGCGATGCTGCCAGAGATTGTCGCGGATTTGAAAGCCAAAGGGTTGGCCGTCGAGAGCGAAGGTGCGACCGTTGTCTATCTGGATGAATATAAGAATAAAGACGGTGAGCCAATGGGCGTCATCATCCAGAAAAAAGATGGCGGCTACCTCTACACTACCACCGACATTGCCTGTGCCAAATACCGTTACGAAACGCTGGGCGCAGACCGGATACTCTATTACATCGATAGCCGCCAGCATCAGCATTTGATGCAAGCCTGGACCATCGTGCGTAAAGCCGGTTATGTGCCAGAATCCGTGCCACTGGAACACCACATGTTCGGCATGATGCTGGGCAAAGATGGCAAACCGTTTAAAACCCGCTCTGGTGGTACCGTCAAATTATCCGATTTACTGGACGAGGCGGTTGAACGTGCTGGCAAGTTGATTGCCGAGAAAAACCCGGATATGCCTGCCGATGAATTGAAGCAAGTGATCAATGCGCTGGGGATTGGCGCGGTGAAATATGCCGATTTGTCCAAGAGCCGAACCACAGACTATATTTTCGATTGGGATAATATGCTGGCGTTGGATGGCAATACCGCGCCTTATATGCAATATGCTTATACTCGCGTGGTTTCAGTATTTAGACGTGCGGGTGTTGATGAAACCAGCCTGACGCTGCCATTAGTGGTTACAGAAGATCGCGAAGCCACCTTGGCGACCCGCCTGTTGCAGTTTGAAGAGATCATCACCACGGTGGCACGCGAAGGTACACCGCATGTCATGTGTTCTTATCTCTATGATTTAGCAGGCTTGTTCTCCAGCTTCTACGAGCATTGCCAGATCCTGAATGCAGAGAGCGAAGAGATCCGCCAAAGCCGCTTGAAATTGGCAATGTTAACCGCTAAAACGCTGAAACAAGGTCTGGACACCTTGGGTATTCAAACCGTTGAGCGGATGTAAATCGTCAAAAAAGGCCCCTCGGGGCCTTAAAAAACGATTAGCTTGTGTGCTTACATTTCATCTTGATTAGCGAGGTTTTGGGCTAAAAGGGAGTTCATCAAAAGCAAGACCGGTGGCTTTTTCACCCTTGATTTTACCAACAGACTCACTCTCATCTGAACTATTGTGAGGGTGATGAATAAAGGGGGTTTTCCCCTCAGAGACATCTTTACCAGCCCCGGTTAAATTCCCTAATACACTAGGAGAAACATTAAACCCACCCCCCCCTTATGAGTACTATTTTTTATATTGCTCAGTTCCCTGTTCTCTGTTTCCAAGGTGAGCTGCCCTGATCCACTACTTATTTCCGCGCCGTGTAGTTTGGTGGTCCCTTTTACCGAAATATTCGTCTCATCAATACCGAAAATACCGGATTGTTCAGCAACCGCATCATTGTTTACTATTTGTACATCCAACTTCGCACGCCCATCAAGGCCTTCTGGGCCGCTGGCGATCCCCTTCAATTGACCGCCCAGATAGCGTGCCGTTTTATCAGCAAAATTACGGGATTTTGTCTCAGAAGATAATGTTGGAAGATATACTCCTTGAGATTCTTTACTGAAACCGACCCCGCCCATCGTATCTTTTGGTTTTACTTTGTTGTTATACATTAACCCAATGTCTTTAATACCTGAGTCTAACTTTTCTTGAGTCCGTTTCTCGAACTTCTTGAGCGTGACCTTCGAGAGTTTAGATGTAACGCTACTGCTTTTATCATTGGTATGGCTTAGCGATAACTCAACATCCACCTTGACACTGTCTTCCTTACTCTTGAGGCTTTCGATCGTCAGGTCCCGGCCCACGTTAACATCAGCCCGCGTGCTCTCAATTCGTGCCCCTTTC
The DNA here is from genome assembly GCF_900460465.1 of Yersinia pestis. Taxonomy (GTDB): domain Bacteria; phylum Pseudomonadota; class Gammaproteobacteria; order Enterobacterales; family Enterobacteriaceae; genus Yersinia; species Yersinia pestis. Next base: position 124,071 of record NZ_UAVH01000009.1, read on the forward strand.
ATTACTGCATCTTTTTTGGTATTCAAAGAAAAATATGCAGTGTTGATATGCGCATTCTGATGTTTAAACATATCTTGTTTATCCACCATTACTTTAATGCCAGCACCTTTATAATGACTTTCACTGGCTTTATCCTTGTCAATTGTTCCATCTTCTTTTTTAGGCGATGTGTTTTTCAGGACCATATCCAGGTTAAACCCAAAATTCCAATTATCCTTTGGCAATTCACTTAATGCAGACTCGATAAATACCCCACCCTGTTGCGCACTCAAATCGACTTTTGGTGCATCAATTTTTAACCCTTCTAAATGGATGGCTTGATTGCTGTCACTGTCTGATTTTATAGACACCGTATTCTTACTATAAATATGGCCGCCCTGACGGTCAGAAACCGATTGATTGACTTTATCAGCCTGAACGCCTGCTCCCACAAAACCTTCTTTTGAAGCACCGCCTGTTGCTCGTTTCCCCCCCAGACGGAAGTCAGCCAGCGCACTATCATTAATATCGGCACTGCCAGACACCGCGGCCAACAGTTTGACCTCTCCAGCCGCCAACAAAGAGACATCGCTTGCCCGGGTTCCTTGCTTGCCGATCTGCATACCTTTTGTAGTAAGATCCGCGCCCGCTTTGAGCGTTACATTACCCTGTGTATTGATTTTACTTACAATAGCGTCAGTGCGCTGGCTTCGACCTTGTTGGTAGCCCCCGCCCCCTTCAAGGCGAAACTCCTTGCTGCCAGAAGAGCCACCGAGACTCAATTTGCCATGACCCGAAAATTTTATATTACTGCTGCGTTGGCTATCCTGTACCTGGTCAAAATAAAGATTATTGCCCGCATCAATGGTTATATCCCCATTTCCCCCCTCAATATTCGTCGCATAATAATAGGCATCCCCGGTCGTTTTGATAGAAACCCCCGACTTGGCATTAATATTCCCGACCAACATCTCTTCAGCATAGCTGTCACCCTGGCTGGTCTCCGCCTTAACCCCCAGATGGCCTTTTATCTCCTGAGTGGCCGTCATGCCCCCCCGAAGACTTACTTCACCTTTTTCTTGCTCCGTTGTATTTGCTTTACTGTTTACTGCGGCACGGCTGAAATGACGTGCCCCCTGTAAACTCATACCGCCCTCGGTAGCGTGATATTGGGTCCCTTCATCCAGCACATCTTTTTTCGCCACCTGCTTAATGTCTTGGGCTTTAATCGAGGTAACCAACGCTAACGCGTCATTGTCTGACGTTTTGGTTCGACTGCCTGATACATCCACATCCAGACCAATCGTTGGGTCTGAAACACCTTTCTGGCTTCCTCTGCCACCGATATAATCAAGCGTATTAGCCGGATCTTTAATGACTTTTTCTATTGGACGGGTCATCCCGCTGTGATCAATATTATTACCGATGCTGACATCAACCTGTAATGTATCTGTTTTGGAGAAAGCAAGATTATTGCTCGCCATATTATTAATATTCGAGGCTTCAACTGAATAGTTTTTAGCCACATCATGCTGCGTCCCTTGCTGATTAAGATCGCCTCCTGCATTAATATTTAAATCACCCTTAATATGCGTTTTAACGACCAGATTATTCTCAATGTCGCTGTAACTTTCTTTGTCAATATGGGTATATTGTAAGCCATTACCTGTTTTATCCATCCCTGACGTGAAATAAAAACCCCCACTATTATTAACCTGATTTTTATTGATTAGTGCACGGTTTTTTGCGGTGAAAAATCCAACATTTTTGGGTGTTTTTATTATCACGTCACCCTTAGAAGTACTGATACCAGTGCCAAAGAATTTAATATCGTCTCCGGCAGTGATATTAATCTGTTCTGCACTTAATGTTGCAATTTGGTGTTCATCTCTCAGTGTATTTTCAGTGTCTTTTTGATGATTAATGAGAATACCCGCACGATACTGTTTATCACTGCTTTCTTTAGCAAACCACTCTATGCTGAGGCGGGTTTTTTCCTCATCTATTTTTTGTTGCTGACGAGCAGCCTGTACGGTCAACTTCTCATTAGCATTAATATCTAGCTTTCCGTTTACATTAATTCGACTACCATCAATATAAAGGTCTTTTTGACTGAATATGCGGAAATCGCCATCAGAACTAATTTCGCTGTCGATAAATTTTTCATAGTGATTTTGGGAAGTAGAAGCACTCTCGTTGGTATGCATTATACCACCAGTTTTTTGATCCCTTTTAAAGCTGCGTGTCCCCAACACACCATCAATACTCAGATAATTTTGAGCCGAGATCTCTCCACTATCTACTCCATTTATTTTTCCACCGAGTATTCTGGCATCATTACCCGCAGTGATTTTTACCCGCCCTCCGACTAAATCTGACTTATTGCCGGTATAAACATACTCTTCTATCTTGTCTTTTTCCGAACCATGAGCCCCCCCCCACATATTGTAGTCAATATCTTTAAACTCTGAAGTTAACATACTTGCCAGCCCAATATAGACGTCACCCTTAGCATCTATTGATAACTCACCCTCTGAAGCTATTTTGGCACCATGGATATGCGTGTTTTTGCTCTGTATATCAATATTCCCCCTCGCCTTCATATCAAGAGGGGCGAACCTTTCAGTGACGGTTTCTACATTATTATGACCTCTTTTCAAGTCCTCATCATAATTAATATAGGTAATATTATTTATTGTAGTATTAGTTTCAGTTGAACCATTTAAATGAATATCACCTTCAGAAGACAATTTAATATTACCATAGGCTTGGATATTGGCATTTTTCAGTTCTAAACCATCCTGCCCATGTAATTTAACATTCTTCCGACTCATAATTGCACTGGCTTGCGAAACATGATCATTGTTTTTAATTTCTACTTTCTTAGTTGGCGCATCAAGAATATTCACATGAGTAACTACCACTCCTGTATCCTGTGAATGCTTAATTAAATGTGAGTCAACATGTAAACTCTTTGCCGTAATTGAGAGATCATCATTACTTAAAATTGTAGTACCTGCCAATTTAACATCTTCGACAGCAACAAAATCAATACGGCCAGCATTAATAATGGTTTTGTTGACTTTATTTTCTTTTATGTCAAATAACTTCACTTCATCAGCAGTAAATTCCCGTGTAGTATCAATCTTGTTCGCCGATATATTCATTCCATTTTTTATGGTTATATCCTGCCTGCCGTCTTCTGCCGCTCTTAATCGCAACGTGCCAGAGGTGACCACCTTGGTTTCCTCTGCGGTCACATCACCAAATAAATTAATGTTATTATCTTCCCTTGTGTCAACTAAATTAATACGGTTAGCGGAAATACTGCCAAGATAGTAGCCATCAATTGTTTTTATTTTACTATTACCTGCTTCTACCTCTGGAGTTTTATCTTTCATAAAATGGTACATATTTTGGCCCACAACAAAATCCGCATCGCCTTTGACTTTAATGTGGCCATTAGTGCTAATAACTGGTGCAATGAGTGTCAATGCATCAGCCATATTATTATCATCGCGATCATTTGACACATTCAATAAATTAGCATTCCCTATGGTGTCTATACTGCGTAGATCACCACGAACCGTAACGACTTTCCCTACGGCTAACGTGACATTTTTAAACTCTGGCGCAAAACTACATCCCTGACAGCTAATCCCATTAGCATTTGCCAGAATATAGTCTGCAGGTATGCCTACGATATCCTGGTGCCCAGCCAATACTGAAGCATTTGGCCCCACCACTTCATTTAAAATCACACGTGCTGGTGAGCCACGTAAATTAAGGTTAGCATCATAAGTCAATCCATTTTTTACAACTCGCTCAAGTGAATTATTAAACACTACCCCATGTTCATTAACATGAAATTCCATATATTGATTATGCGAGAGACCATGCTCTGACGGAGGAGCGATATTTATCACACTCACACCATCAGGATTATTATAAACACTTGGGATATGTTCATTACCCCTCATGTACGTATTTCCCGCTGCTTCTATTTCAGCAGAATAGCTATTTGTGATTGGAGTAAGAATTAAAGATAAGATAACCGTCAACTTTCCTGCTGGGGAAAGTTTAAATTTATTTATTTTCATTAAAATAACCTTATTTAAATTACGTTGAGTTAGAAGGTATAAGCTATACGGCCCAATACCTGTACAGGTTCGTTCTGTTTATTACTATCGGAAAGCCACCAACCACGGCTGGCTTCCACATCAAATAATGCTTGGTGATAGCGCATGGATATACCAGCACTCACACCCGCATTACTTTGCCACCCTTGCTGACTTCCATGCTTTAAAGCACGTCCGCCATCAACACCCATTCGAGGGGTAAAAAGTATATTCCCCATAAAAAAGTGCTTGGATAACGTATTTTTCATATACCAACCATGATCTGCCGATTGTGAACTACGACTAAATCCTCTAATGGCATTACGTTCAGTCAAACTTATCCACTCAGGAGAAGGCGCATAATTCTTACTGTATTGCCCAACTAAAGCATGATCAAATTGGTACGGAGAATTTAATAGAGAGAAATTGTGATTAAAATTAACCATCAATTTTCCTGTGGTAAATTGTACTGCATTTATTTTATTTTTCTGATGAGTACCAAACCATGGCACACCTCTTTTTATTGCCGCATTAACATTCACTGAACCATGAGGAAGAATACGAAATTGATTGACACCTAATTCAAGATTAGTAAATCGATAACTGTAGACACCTACTTTTGCCTCATCGACATAGTTATTAATCTGTTTGTGCTCTACTTGCATACTTAAACTGTTTATCTGCTTTTGTGTACGATGGAACATATAATCAGTACGGAAGTTATACTGCTGTGAGTTACCATTAAAATTCACTGTCCCATTTTTTAATTTCTCATAGCGCCGGTATTCCAGATAATTAGCAAGAGCACTGAAAGTTAATGCACCATAAGGTACCGAATAAGAAACAGTAAAATCATTCTTATAGCGATTCTTTGCATTCTCTAGCGTGCGATTAGCATTAAAATTAATAGAATCAGATAGTCCGAATGGGCTATCTAAAGCCAGTGACACTCTTGCTTGCCACTCATCAGAATTTTTATATCCATAATTATCAATGACGGTCGATAAGCTCCAAGGTTTATTATTGACATTATTAATTCTAATAATTGATTTGCCCGCCTGACTTCCTGGTAAGATATCGACGTTTACTTTATTTGATCGTAGTCTGTTAGCCTGATCGATGGCCTGATCAAGCTCGGATAACCGAAGGGGTTTATCAATAAAGTTAGGGAATATAAAATAAGGGTTGACTCTTCGTCCTCCACCTTCAATTTTTTCAACAATACCCTCAGTCACATTCAGTCCCAACTCCCCCGCATTATTTAATGGAATGAAATTGACTCTGGCCGCCAGATAACCTTTAGACAAATATAATCGAGTCACTTCCTTGGCTAAGATATTAATATCATCTTCACTAATGCATTCACCAAGAATATGATCAATCTGATTTAAGTCTTGCGACGACAGTAATGTATTCCCTTGCAAAAATACCCCAGTAATTGGCAGGCATATTTTCTCTGGGGAGATTTTTTTCTGTGATGCAACACTATGATGGTTTGTAGAAAAAAAACGTTTTCCTACTCTATTGCCTTCCTCGTTATATTCATTACGCACATCTATGTCAGCGTGTGATACCACATTATCATTTAATCTATTTTTATTATTCTCTGTTGCTAAAACAGCATTACTAAGCAACAAAATAATCATATATTTTTTTCTAAAAAAAATATTCATTTGCCATAACACCCGTGAATGAATCCAATGTGCGATAGAATTTAAAAAACAGAGGATTAACAACACACTAGATGTGTGGGTTAAACCAAAATTTAGTTCTTAAAAAAATCATGCATTGAAAATACACAGTTAAAACGAACAAAAAAATTCATGGTAAGATTATTAAATTGAATTTAATGATTGATAACGCAATAAAGTCAATTCAAACATATTCAATTAGAAACTAACCAGGTTTTATATATTATTGATGGTTTTTTTGTTGCAGATATAGATTGTGGTTTGCAGGTTTTTGTTGTGGATTATGGACTTAGATTGTGAGCATGTGTTGTAAATATGTATTGTCAATATGTAAAAAAGCCCGAAATTATCGGGCTATATAATACATTATTTATTTGGATTACTAATACTGATTGATTAGTTGATTAGTTGATTAGTTGATTAGTTGATTAGTTGATTAGTTGATTAGTAAGGTCAGCCCGTTCTACGGGCAAAATCACGCACTTTAAAGCCCAATAATGCCAACATAGCAAAGTAGGCAAAAGCACCTGCAACAACAACCGCAGATAACCGTAGCAACCGATACGCCATCCCGCCAACATCCCAATCAGGCATGACCCACAGTAACCCTAGCAGCACCGCAGACATCGCGATAACACCGATGACCAATTTAGTCAGGAATATGGCCCACCCCGGCTGTGGCTGGAAAATTTTCTGTTTACGTAGCTGCCAATAGAGCAAACTGGCATTCAGACATGCCCCCAGGCCGATAGACAGTGATAAGCCCGCGTGTTTAAACGGCCCAATGAAGATCAAGTTCATGACTTGCGTGAGTATCAAGGTAATAATCGCGATTTTTACCGGCGTTTTAATATTCTGACGAGAATAAAACCCCGGAGCCAGAACCTTCACCACGATCAACCCCATCAAGCCCACCGAATAGGCCACCAGCGCCCGTTGTGTCATCAGGGTGTCAAACGCGCTAAATTTCCCGTATTGGAATAACGAGACGATTAGCGGTTTAGCTAAAATTCCTAATGCCACCGCGCTTGGCAAGGCCAGTAAGAAGCAAAGACGCAGCCCCCAATCCATCAATCTGGAATATTCATCATGATTAGCACTGGAAAAACTCTTTGCCAGTGATGGCAGCAGGATAGTACCTAACGCGCCCCCTAACACCCCGGAGGGGAACTCCATCAGACGGTCAGCGTAGTACATCCAGGAGACCGAACCAGATACCAAAAATGATGCAAAAATCGTATTGATAATCAGGGAAATCTGACTGACTGATACCCCGAGGATCGCTGGCCCCATCTGGCGCATCACCCGCCAAACACCGGTATCACGTAGCGACAGCCGAGGTAATACCAACATGCCGATTTTTTTTAGGTGCGGGAGTTGATAGCCTAATTGTAACACTCCCCCCACCACCACAGCCCAAGCCAATGCCATCACCGGCGGGTTGAAATGAGGCGCAGCAAACAGCGCAAAACCTATCATGCTGACATTGAGGAGGGTTGGCGCAAAAGCCGGAATAGAAAAACGGTTCCAGGTATTAAGGATCGCTCCGACTAGCGAGGCCAATGAGATCAGCAAAATATACGGGAAAGTCACCCGTAACAGCGCCGAGGTCAGAGCAAATTTATCCGGTGTATCAGTAAAGCCGGGGGCGGAAATGAAGATCACCCAAGGCGCGGCCAGCATCCCCGCGACGGTGACGACCGCCAATATCAAGGTTAACAGGCCAGAGACATAAGCCACTAATGTTCGCGTCGCCTCTTCCCCTTGCTGGCTTTTGTATTCAGCCAGAATAGGCACAAAAGCTTGGGAAAATGCGCCTTCAGCAAATATTCGCCGCAGCAAGTTAGGCAATTTAAATGCCACAAAAAAGGCGTCCGTCGCCATACCTGCACCAAATACCCGTGCCACGATGGCATCGCGGGCAAAGCCCAGCACGCGGGAAAACATCGTCATGGAACTGACGGCGGCCAGTGATTTCAATAGATTCATAGGTTCTTTTGATCTGTTTTCTAATGTGCTGTAAATACCAACGCCTACGGTCTGCAGGCGTTGCTCTACCCAATGGGGGATTCGCCGTTATCAACACGGCCCTAAAGACGATAGCAAAACTGGCAACAGTCTACGTATCGAATCATGAATAGCCACTGCAAGGTGTAACCAATTACTGAAGCCAATCGATTTTCACTCTCACCACGTGATCTTGATGTGATGTCATGCCAACCGATGATCTCATCGTCTATTACTGTAAACATCATCTACTGCTGCAAAATACGCTCAATCATACGTTGTGCAACAATCGCATCTTCACCTGAGACTTGCGGCCTCGTTTGATTACTGACCGCCTCAATGAAATGATGCACAGCCCCGGTAAAACCACGTTGTTCCAATGTCGTTTGCCAGCCGGGAGCAGGTTGGCTTATCACCTGCCCCGCTGACGCCTGCTGCCATTGGCGCATATCGGTAATGTGATAACAGGCACCGTCACTGATAACTTGTACGCTTTCCCGCTGAGTTCCGGCCTGACGGTGCATACTGGTGGTGATCAAACAACCACCTTGCTGGAAATGGTGCTCCGCATACAGCATCTGCCCCTGAGCATTGGTCTGAACTGCCCCACCCGTCAATCTTGCCCCCTCACCGCCTAGCCACAGCGCCGTATCCACGACATGCAGATAGTCATCGAGCAAGGTAAAACCTAAGTCGTGTGGCCCGATGCTACTTAGCCGGTGCTTCTCCATCCGCAGTGAGACCGGGCTGCTCGCCTGTTGTTTCAACTGCTGATATAACGGGGCAAAACGGCGATTAAAACCCACCATCAGCGCTAAATGCTGTTTATCTGCCAGTTCGATCAATTGCTCTGATTGCTCTCGTGTTTCAGCCAGGGGTTTATCCACATAGACATGGACTCCGGCCTGCAATAAATCATGCACGACCTGAAAATGGCTGGCGGTACTACTATGGACAAAAACGGCATCACTTGCCGCAGCGAGCGTATCCAAGCGTGAAAAATAACGCATACGATAGCTATCACATAGCGGTTGAGCTTTAGCTTGATTGGGTGAAAATGCGCCAACCAGTTGCCAACCCTGCGCCTGAGTTAAAATAGGCAAATAAGCCTTTTGCGCAATGCCCCCCAGCCCCACGATACCCACGCGTAGTTTTTTCATATCGTCCAGTTGAATCAACACGTCGTCCAAACGGCGTGACAACTGGATAACCTGCTGTTCAAGCTGGGCAACCCTAGCTTCAAGGGCTGTTTTTTCAAGGGCTATATTTTCAAAGGAATGCGTTTCACGGGGGTTGGCTTCAAGGGTGTGGTTATTCTCTTCAGCCTCTCCCGCTGCCAATAATGACGAAGCAACGTCCCCACTAAACAGAGGCATAAAGCGACTTTCGCGTTTACCCGGTTCCCGTGCCAAACGCACCACAAATGGCCCGTCTTCACGTAGAGAGAGCGTCTTCAAGGTTTCTTCGGTTTCTGCAACATCAGCAAATTCATACATCCGGTTAGTTCGGGTGCGTAGCTCCCCCGGTGTTTGTGCGCCACGTAATAATAGCAGGGTAATCACCGCGACCTCGGCGGGTGAAAATTTCAGGTCGCCAAATTCAGAATTGCAAAAACGATGTTCGTACTTCATTACCCGATTACCACTTTGGCTGCGGATAAGGTGTTTTTTAAGGAGAAAATCTAACGTTTGTTGTACTTGTGATTCGGATAATTCCATTACAGGATCACGGCTGGTTTTTTGATTACAAGCGAGAGTGAGTCCATTGAGTGACATCGGATATTGTTCCGGTGTTGTCACTTGTTTTTCCAATAAACAGCCGATAACACGGGCTTCATGTGCATTTAAGTTGTGTTTCATTCTAACCTCAGCGAGTAGACGCCCACTCTTTGTTAGTTAAGGCCGTCAGCACATGATCGCGCCACTGCCCATCAATCATTAAATAATCTTTCGCATAGCCTTCGCGCTCAAAACCAAGCCGCGCTAACAAATTGCCACTGCGATGATTATGCGGCATGTAATTCGCCATGATACGGTGCATCCGCTCTTGCCGCTGCATATAACGAATCAGTGGCTGCAATGCTTCAAACATTAACCCTTGGCCTTGCCAGCGCTCCCCTAGAGAGTAGCCGAGGAAACAAGCATGAAATGATCCGCGTAACACATTGCTAAAATTAGCCACACCACGTACTTCTTTTTCTTCCGGATCTAACAGAATAAAGTAATAAGCGCTGCCCTGCTTTTGCAGTTCCATGATCATTCCCAGTCTCGCCTGCCACCCCGACGGCATACAATGACTTTGATCTCGTACGGGTTCCCACGGTTTAAGAAACACCTGATTTTCAGCGTAATACTCCGCCAAGCGATAAGCATCACGTTCATGGACCAGCCTCAATGACATACGGTCAGTCGTCAGGTGTACTTTGGGTGTTGCTGTATGATAACCGAACATCTGCTCCCCTTAGACTAGACAGTGTACTCAATTGAATCACAATCTATATGGTTCAATATACCTGTTATAGGGACATCGCGTAAAAGCACCTTGGCCGCCTTTTCGTGACACCAAGCCGCATTATTACGCAACCAAACTGCTGAATAAGCATTTTATTATGAAACTCTCGTTGAGGTAATGTATTGACGATAAAAATATTATCCCGGTAACCCCTATCGTTTATATCAATTTGGGTACAAACTATAAGCCTATTTATTTTATTCCCTCCTATTTTTAAGTTCTGACGGTGAAGCATGGCTTTGGTATCGCAAGCTCGAAGCTTGGGTAAGTATTTTTTATTGTTTGATAATTTATTAGTTGTGTTGGGATTTTTTGTCGTATTCCCGCTCATTTCTATCCGATTTGTCGATCAATTAGGTTGGGCTGCGTTGGTCGTGGGCCTTGCTTTAGGCCTAAGGCAATTGGTTCAACAGGGATTGGGGATCTTTGGCGGGGCCATTGCCGACCGGTTCGGTGCCAAACCGATGATTGTCACCGGGATGCTAATGCGAGCCGCGGGTTTTGCCTTGATGGCCATGGCGGATGAACCTTGGATACTTTGGCTGGCCTGTGCGCTGTCAGGGCTGGGCGGCACCCTGTTTGATCCACCACGCACAGCGTTGGTCATCAAGTTGACCCGCCCCCATGAACGAGGCCGTTTTTATTCGCTGCTAATGATGCAGGATAGCGCCGGAGCGGTAATTGGTGCGTTGATTGGCAGTTGGCTGCTGCAATATGACTTCCACTTCGTCTGTTGGACCGGTGCGGCTATTTTTGTGCTGGCAGCCGGTTGGAACGCCTGGTTACTCCCCGCTTACCGTATCTCGACCGTTCGCGCCCCGATGAAAGAGGGCCTGATGCGAGTGTTGCGTGATCGCCGTTTTGTGACCTATGTGCTGACGCTTACTGGCTATTATATGCTCGCCGTACAGGTCATGCTGATGCTGCCGATCGTGGTGAATGAACTTGCTGGCTCACCGGCCGCAGTAAAATGGATGTATGCCATTGAAGCCGCACTTTCTCTGACGCTGCTTTATCCGCTGGCCCGTTGGAGTGAAAAGCGTTTTAGCCTTGAGCAACGCTTAATGGCCGGCTTACTGATCATGACGCTCAGTTTGTTCCCCATCGGGATGATCACTCATCTACAAACACTGTTCATGTTTATCTGTTTCTTCTATATGGGATCAATCCTCGCTGAACCCGCCCGTGAAACACTGGGAGCATCGCTGGCTGACTCCCGCGCCCGTGGTAGCTATATGGGCTTTAGTCGCCTTGGATTAGCGCTGGGGGGGGCATTAGGTTATACCGGCGGTGGCTGGATGTACGATACCGGCAAAACCCTTGATATGCCTGAGCTACCCTGGTTCTTGCTGGGTATTATTGGACTCATTACATTGGCAGGGCTTTACTGGCAATTCAATCGACGGCGGATTGAATCTGCCATGTTGAGCAGCAGCTAACGTTATGTCCCTTATCAACCGGAGACGTTTTGCCTTTCCGGTTGATAAGCACATTCCTCGCGCATACGGCGCGGTCTTCAGGGTTATCTGATTGGCAGATGGCATACACTGCTACACTATATGCACTCCGACACCTAAACCAGTACTTACGTCAACGTACCCGCCCCAAACGGTTGCTGAACGAACACGGTTAATAATGCAAAACCACCGGTTAACCGGTTACTATTGGGCCAGTTTGCGGGCAGTCCCTGCATAGGGTGGCTTAAGTAGATCCATATTGTGTTGAATAGCCCTCTATTGAATCGTGCGTATTATGTTGGATAGACCCTATTGTGTTGGATAGACCATCATATTGTAGTGAATTATGAATTGTGCATATTGCGATGAGGCTTTGATGAAAAAATTAATGTGGGGCGCTGCTGCCCTTGTGGTTACCGCCACACTGGTTGGCTGTAACCAACTGACTCAGTACACACTCAGCGAGCAGGAACTTAACGAATACCTGCAAAAACATAATAATTATGAAAAACAGATCGGTATTCCGGGTCTGGTTGATGCCAATATCACCCTGACACAGTTACAGAGCCAAATTGGTCGGGCCGAACCTGGTAAAGTGACATTAACCGGTAACGCTAAAGTTGATATCTCCTCCATTCTTGGTCCACAAACAGCCGATATGACGCTGACATTAAAAGCACAGCCAACCTTTGATCGTGAGAAAGGGGCTATTTACCTGAAAGATATGGAGTTAACTGATTATACTGTCAAGCCAGAGAAGATGGACTCCGTGATGAAGGCGTTGACACCTTACCTGAACCAATCGCTGAAATCGTATTTTAATCAGCAACCGGCTTATGTGCTGGATGGCGAAAAGAGTAAGGCGGAAGCCATGGCGAAAAAACTGGCGAAAGGGTTAGAAGTTAAACCGGGCCAATTAGTCATCCCATTGACTGACTAACCGGCACAGGTCATTTCACGCTACAGGCCCATCTACCCAAAATCATTCGCTTGCAACAAAACAGCAAGCGAAAGCATCCCGATGAATCTATTCATTTTATGACCAAAAACCAGTCAGTGATTCGGGTAAGTGAGTACCGCTAACGCAAATTGAAGCAACCAGCGCTGCGGCGTCACGCCAAAAGAGGAATCCCCAAAGTCATTGGCGTTGTAGCAAGGCAGCAAACGAAAGCATCCCGATGAATCTATTCATTTTATGACCAAAAACCAGTCAGTGATTCGGGTAAGTGAATGCCGCTACCGCAAATTGAAGCAACCAGCGCTGCGGCGTCACGCCAAAAGAGGAATCCCCAAAGTCATTGGCGTTGTAGCAAGGCAGCAAACGAAAGCATCCCGATGAACTGACATTAGTCAGTGATTCGGGTAAGTGAGTGCCGCTAACGCTGCTACGGCGTCAAGGACGAAGGGGATTTTCTTCAGATAATTCATCCCACATAGCCTGTAGAGCTTCGCGACTCAACTGTGCTAGCGTGCGATAAAAACCGGTCGTCGCATGGGCTTCTACTTTCCCTAGAAAACGCCCACACCATGGCAATAAATAGTCGGTAAACAAGGTGATTTGCGCGGCAATTTCATCTTCTGCGGCCTGATCTTCTAACCATGACGCTGCCAGCAATAACCCGCCAAAATGGTCTGCTGGGCCATCACCTAATGGCATACCGCGCTGTTGCAGGAAAGCCCTGAGCTCCGCTTCCGGCATGGCATCATCATAATCAGAGGCATAAGGTGAAACACTGCACTCTGGCCCAACGAACAGCGCGGTATAATCCGCAACCAACGCATCTGGTTGATAATCTTGCTGTAAACGGGCCAGTAGCTCCCCTTGCTCTAGCGGCCAATGCTGTTCCAATTTACCTTGTTCGATCAGGGTAAACAGTGGCGCTAACAGCGGGTCTTGCGGCTGACGATAAAACAGTGATCCGAGGATCCGACACATCAGCGAAAAATCATTCATTTACATCATCCTATTTCTTCGGTGTTTTAATATGACTTACAGCTCTGCTAGCTCGGGGATCGCTGGGCGACCACGCTGCTCCAGATAATCCAGTAAGCGGCGCGGGCTGACATTCAGAATGCGCTCTTGTGGAAAATTCACTTCGGCAATAATACGCTCACAGTGCTCGAAAATTCCCAGAGCGTAGGCAATATGCGAGTCTGAACCCAATGCCAACCAGCCTCCGGCATCACGAACGGCGGCGGCAATAGCACGGCAATTCGCCTCACTCCCCTTGCGTGAATGCGCAAACGATGAGTTATTTAATTCCAACGCGACATTATATTTTGCCGCCGCTTGTGCAATCGCCGGGATATCAACGGGGTACTTAGGATTACCAGGGTGGCTAATAATATGCACATTCCCCTGAGCCATCGTGGCGATCATCGCCTGCGTGTTGGCGGCTTTATCTTGCGGCGGAAACACGGGTTCATGGAAACCCGCAATCAGCAAATCGACTGCATCAAGCATCGGGCCAGTACAATCGATATCTCCGTCCAGATTCTTAATATTGGCTTCAATACCCCGCAAAATACCAACACCATCAACCAACCGTGGCCATACGCGCATATTCATAAAATGCCAGTAATGAGGCGCATCAGCCATATCAGGGCCATGGTCCGTAATCGCGAACAGTTTGATATTCTTCAGTTTAGCTTCGGCGATATAATCGTGTAGGGTACTGTAAGCATGGGTACTGGCAACGGTATGCATATGTAAATCAACAGGATACATAACTACTCCACAACATCTTTCAAGGCGAAATGGCTTTTTGCAGGTTGGTTTCTGGCAGATAAAATATAGTCCGCTAATGATAGCAGGAATTCTTCTCATCAGCAGTGCCAAAAGCCATGCCTTGCCCGACAGCCTATGTATCCCTCAATAAATGCCGATGAAATCAGCAAATTGCTATAACTTTAGCTAAACAGTGATAAAGCATTCAGAAGAGGGTTGACGCTGGAGAGACTTTTGCCTACATTACGCCGGTCGACAACGTTTAATCGGGTTGACAGCAGTAAACACGGTGAGGTGTCTGAGTGGCTGAAGGAGCACGCCTGGAAAGTGTGTATACGCGTAAGCGTATCGAGGGTTCGAACCCCTCCCTCACCGCCAAATAATAAACCCCGACCTTTATGGTTGGGTTTTTTCTTTTGCATCAATGAATTATTTGCGTTAGTCACTTATTTATATCAAAAACTGGTTTATATCAAAAACTAGTTCGTATCAAAACTAGTTTGTATCAATCACTGTTTTATATCAATAAATTTTTTATACCAGTAGGTTGCTTGCATCAGTCACTTACAGGCTCTAATCGTATTGTGTCCAATCCTTCAGCTTCACAGAATTTTTAGGGCCGTATATCTCCCCCTTAATCCTCATTAATCACCTGATACAGAGGGATCATCGCCGCGCCACGTGAAGCGCTTTCCGCCCCCATTGACGAAGCGGCTAAGGTTACTTTTGGACGCTCAGGATCCAGGCAGGTATTCAGGCGTTGGCTTATTTCCTGCACAAGGCGGCTGATGATGGGCTTCGGCATAGCCCCCCCCAGTACAATCAGTTGTGGGTCAACCCATTGCACACAACCAAACACCGTTTGTTGCACTTGATCACAGCAGCGTTCAAACCACTTTTCCAACACCGGATGCCGCCCAGCGCTCAGCACTGGCAGTTGCGTTTCGCTAAATCCCTCACGCTCCAGCGTAGCCAGTAAATCTTTATATGACGGACGCGGTGTACCTGAAGGGAACGCCATGCCGACTTCCCCAGCATTGAAAAAACCACCGCGCAACAACTTATGCCCAGAGATCACACCCGCGCCGATGCCATAGCCAAGGTCGATAAAAGTCAGATCGCTGTAGTTGTTCCACTCGCCGCTGTACAGTTCGCCGATAGCTGAAGCATTGGCATTGTTCTCCACCCGGGTAGGCCACGGCAGATTATCGGCAAACACCTGCTGGAGGTCCGCTTCTCGCCAAGTATGCAGCCACGGCACACAATGGCGTTTGTGCCCATCAGCCTTAAGAAAACCTGGTACCGCATAGCCAATGCCGATAATACGTGCGTGCTGTAGCTGGCGTTTCTTCAGCGTCTGTTCGACCAGCGTTTTGATTTGGCAAAGCGTCGCAGTCAGCGGCTGATTTTCCTGATGAGGCTCGGCAACCGATAATAACTGGCGGCCACTGAGATCGACCACGGTCATATCGATAAAACCGGGGCTGAACGACAAACCAATAGCGCAACCACCACCAGGGTTGAGACGCAACGGCAGCGATGGCTGACCACGCTGCCCGGTATTGCGTTCCCCTTCCACCACCAAACCGGCAAAGATTAATTCCCGGCACTGTTGGGTGATCGCGCCCGCGGTCAGGTTCGACAAGCGCGCTAACTCCGCACGTGTGACGGGCGCATGACGGCGGATCAGTTCCAGCAGTAAGCGCTGTGATCCGCGCAGTTCAAGCCGTTCAGGTCGGATATTCATGGTGTCCTTAATATTAATCCCAGCGCAGACCCGCTTCTTCAATTAGCGCCTGAAGATATGGAATATCATCGTGGCTAAGCATGTCGATCAGCCCTTCACGCAGCCAGCTTAGGATCTCCGGGCGACTATCATACCCGAATTTGTACTGGTATTGCGTCAGCGGATCCAGACCATTTTTCACTTCATGCAAGTACATCCGCACCCCTAGACCCGCCTTTTTGTAAGCGCGAAGATCGTCTATATGGGCAAATTCATACTCAAAGCACACACAGCTTGCGTTCGACTGTTGTACCACCGCCAGTTGGTTATTGTAGCGTTCCAACGTGACTACCTGTAGCGCCAACTCTGGAATGTGTGCCTTCACCCGGTTGATCAGAGCATGGTTAAATCCCAGCATCTGGATATGGGAAATCGCTTCCGGCAGCTCACGCAGCATCGCGACCATTGCTGCAACAAACTCATCGTGGCGGCGGCGCTGCTTGGCCTCAACAATCAGCCCCATCCCGTTTTTCACCGCCCATCGCAGCACATCGGCCAGCAGTGGTATGCGCGTCCCGGCGAAATCCGGATGATATTTCATGCCAAAATCGAATTCCAGCAGTTGCGGATAGGTCAATTGCTCAACGAAACCCTGCCCGGTGGAGACGCGATCGACGCGGTGGTCATGTGTCACCACCAACTGGTTATCCGCAGTGAGATGAATATCGATTTCAATACAGTGTGTCCCCGCCAGCCGGGCTGCTTCAAAAGCAGGGAAGGTGTTCTCCGGTCGGCAACTGGAATAACCCCGGTGACTATTGGCTAGCACGATCCCCTTTTCCGCTTGGTGAAAATTAAACGCCATTATGTAATGCCCCTTATTGATATCATGATTATTAAATTTACTATTTAAATTTAAATGATAAAGCGATTTTTACACAAAAAAAGTCAATTAATTGTTTTTTATCATATTATTTTTATTTTTCACCTCAGTTTTGACTTTGATGATCTCTGTCACATTAGTTTAATGTTTAGTATGTAAATTTAATATTCATCTTCCTACGATGGAAAAAAAGCATATGTCGAAACTGGTACTGGAGCAGGTGACCAAAACATTTGGCGATTTCTACGCCGCCAGGGAAATATCTTTCTGCGCTGAAGAAGGCGAGTTCGTGACGTTGCTAGGGCCAAGTGGCTGCGGCAAAACGACACTGCTGAAGATGATCGGTGGCTTTCACCAGCCGGATAGCGGGCAGATCCTGATTGGGGGGAAATCGGTCAACAGCCTACCGCCAGATAAACGTAATACCGCCATGTGCTTCCAGTCCTACGCCTTGTTCCCGCATCTCAACGTGTCGCATAACATCTGTTTCGGGCTGAAGCAGAATAAATATCCTCCGGCATAGCCGGAGGTTTTTCATATGCGCCTATAAGGCTCTGTTACCAGCCGCGCCCTAACAGGCGCATCGCGATCTGACATTTGCATCTATGGATTACTTACGGCCCGTAAACGGGCTACCGGGATACGGGATCGAGAGTTGCTCACCCATTTTATCCTCTTCCAATTGGTGCTTTATGTATTCTTGTATCCTGGCCGTGTTTTTCCCTACCGTATCAACGTAATACCCTCGACACCAAAACTCCCTGTTACGGTATTTGAACTTCAAATCGCCAAACTGCTCATAAAGCATCAGACTGCTCTTTCCCTTCAGGTACCCCATAAATCCCGAGACACTCATCTTGGGCGGGATCTCCAGAAGCATATGGATGTGATCCACACAGTATTCTGCTTCCAGGATATTCACGTTTTTCCATTCGCACAGTTTTCTTAAAATACTGCCAATCGCTCTGCGTTTTTCCCTGTAGAACACCTGCCTTCGGTACTTCGGCGCAAAAACTATATGATATTTACAGTTCCATCGGGTGTGCGCTAAGCTCTTTTCATCCCTCATTGGGACCCCCTTTTGATTTCTTGTTGAACATTTGCAGTTGCCAGACCGCAAACTGTTTTAACAAATCAAAAGGGGTTTTTATAACTGACCCAAAGCTGAAAGCTTTACTGAACCCCCAGCCTAGCTGGGGGTTTTCTGGGCACAAAAAAGTCGCTATCAATGAGCAATTGGCGCGACTGGCAGAGGCACTGAAGCAGGTGGGGCTAGAAAGCCAACGCCTGAAAATGCCCGCCCAACTCTCCGGCGGCCAGCAGCAGCGCGTGGCACTGGCCCGAGCGATGATCACCCGCCCAGACGTGATCCTGTTTGATGAACCGCTCTCTAATCTTGATGCTAAACTGCGCGAAAGCGTGCGTTTTGAGATTAAAGAACTGCAACGTCAGTACCATCTCACCTCTATTTACGTCACCCATGATCAGGCAGAAGCGCTGGCGATGTCGGACAAAATCGTGGTACTCAACGCAGGTAATGTGGAGCAAATCGGGGCACCTGAGGAGATTTACTACCGCCCGACCAGCCGCTTTGTGGCGGATTTCATCGGCGCGGCCAATATCGACACAGCTCATATTACTGCTGCAGAGCAACCCGGCTCTTGGCGAGTACGCTGCGCCATGGGCGAATTTTACGTCCATTCAACCACTCCGCCGCGTGCAGAGCACTGCTATATCTGCTGGCGGCCGGAAGATGTGCAATTTGTCGGCCCTCATCAGAGCGGCGACAACCACTTTACCCTGACACTCGAAAAAATGGCGTTTATGGGCAATCTCACTGAGGCCTGGGGCCATAATGATGCGGGGCTGTCGGTACGTCTGCAACTGATTAAAAAACCTCCGGTGGTACTTGGCGGGCGGGCGTGTTTCCGCCTGCCGGAGAACGCTATTCACTTTTTGGAGCCGGTATCATGAAAAGCTGGCGCAACGACCTGCTTGCCTGGTCGCTGATGTTGAGTGGCCTGGGCACCATTCTGTTATTGATGGGTTCCACCTTTTATGTCGTGGTGGTGCAGAGCCTCGGTTACTTCAACCTTGAAGGGGAAAGCCATTTTTCGCTGGAGTTCTGGCGTAACATGTTGCAGGACGAGGTGCTGCATAGCGCCCTATTCTACTCGGTAAAAGTTTCGGTGCTGGGCGCGTTTGGTTCGGTAATCTTCGCGTATCCGCTGGCGTTATGGCTGCGCAAGCCGCTGATCGCTAAAGAAGGTATTATCGCCGTGCTACGCGCACCGATGTTTATTCCCGGTATGGTAGCCGCATTTTTGTTCGTCAATATCATCGCCTACCACGGTGTGATTAACGAGTTGTTAATGGCACTGGGGGTTATCAACGAACCGCTGCGAATGCAAAACGATGACTTCGGTTGGGGCGTTGTTATTCTGCAAGTCTGGAAGAACCTGCCGTTTGCCCTGATTCTGGTGGGCGGTGCGGTCAATGCCATCCGCAACGATGTGCTGGACGCCGCCAGCAACCTCGGGGCCAACCGCCTACGGAGCTTTACCGGTATCGTGGTACCACTCACATTACCTGCCGTGCAGGTGACGCTCATTCTGGTCTTTATCGGTGCACTGGGCGATTTCGCCTTTTTCTCGGTCGCCGGGCCGCGCAACACATATTCTCTGGCACGCCTGATGCAAGCCACCGCTATGGAATACGGTGAGTGGAATAACGCTGCCGTGATCGCCGTCATTATTATGACCACCGCGGCTATTTTTACGCTGCTGATTGCCACTTTAATCACACCGTTCGCCACCCGTAAAGGAGACGTCAAATGAGCCGCACCACCAATGGCCGCCTGGTGGTCACGATTTCGCTGGTTTTTTTCGCCATTGCCAATCTACTGTGGCTGGGGTTACCGTTCGGTATGGCGATCCTCTGGTCACTGGTTGACCCTCAGTATCCCTGGAGCTATCCAGATATTTTCCCACAGGTGCTATCATTTAACCGCTGGCTGCTGGTCTGGGAAAAAACCTCACTTTCCGAAGCACTGATTAACAGTTACACCATCGCGCCCGTGGTGGCAGCCACCAGCCTACTGCTATCGCTACCTACCGCGTATGCCTTCGGGCGCATGAGATTTCGCGGCAAGGCAGTGGCGGAGATGCTAACCCTGATCCCGCTAGTGATGCCGGGAATGATTATCGGTATCTTCTTCAGCGCCATGCTAATGAACCTCAATATCAGCAACCCGTTTTTCAGCATCGTGTTGGGCCATACCGTGCTGACGCTACCCTACTCCATCCGCATTATGTCCGCGGGGTTTAAGGCGGTACCGCAGGATCTGATCGATGCCAGCCGCGATCTGGGTGCTGGCATATGGGGCACCTTCTGCAACGCCTACCTGCCGCTGCTAAAACCGAGTTTTTTGGCGGCGCTGATTTTCTGCTTGGTGAAAAGTCTAGAAGAATTCAGCATCGCTTATGTCCTTGGCGCACCAGATTTTATTACCGTTCCGACCATTCTTTATTCCTTCCTCGGCTACTCCTTTGTCCGCCCAGATGCAGCGGTGGTATCAATGATTCTGGTGATCCCCAATGTCATTTTGATGATCATCATTGAGAAGCTTTTGAAGGGTAATTATCTGTCACAGTCCACCGGGAAAGCCTGATTTTACAGGAGATAATCACATGAAAAAAACACTGATAACGCTAATGAGCGGGCTGTTATTCAGTTCGCTAACACTCGCAGCCCAGACCAGCGACTGGGACTCTGTGGTTGCGCAGGCAAAAAAAGAAGGCAGCGTGACTTTTAACGTTTGGTATCTACAACCACAGTGGCGCAGTTTTGTGAAAAATTTTGAACAAAAGTACGACATCAAGGTGCGTATTCCAGAAGGCAGCATTGACGGCAATATGAACAAATTGCTGGCAGAGACACGCCGGGAGCAAGGGAAGATCGATGTCATTGCCCTCTCTATCGCACAATTACCGATCACGATGGGCGCGAAATCACTGGCTAAAGTGGATGATTTACCGGGTTATCAGGATGCGTATCACCAGTTACAGAACGTCGATACCCAAGGTTACGCCGTAGCATTCTGGGGCAACCAGACCGGTTTTGCCTACGATCCCCAACAGATGGGTGATCGACCATTGCCACAGACCATGGAGGAACTCCAACGTTTTATCGACGCCAATCCGAAGCGGTTCGGTTATAACGATCCGAACAACGGGGGGGCGGGGGAAGCCTTTATCCAACGCATCGTCACCACGCTGAGCGGCGACTTTAGCAGCGAGTCTGACACTGTTGACCCAACGGTAATAAAAAACTGGCAGAAAGGTTGGCAGTGGTTTGCGTCCAATAATAACAATATTACCCGCACGGCGTCCGGTGCCGATAGCCTGACACGCCTCAACGATGGCGAACTGATGCTGACACCTGCCTGGGAAGACCACCTTTCCGGCTTACAAAAGACCGGCGCAATCACCTCCAGGTTGAAATTCTATGTGCCTGAGTTTGGTATGCCCGGCGGTGGCAATATTGCCAGTATCGCAGCCAACAGCCCGCACCCGGCGGCCTCCAGAGTGTTCCTAAACTGGCTGATTCAGGCAGATACCCAGAAAGCGCTGAACGAGGCGTTCGGTTCCACCCCAATGAACAAGCAACTGAATGCTGATGTAAAACAGCCTGACACACCCGTTCAGTTTTACGGTAAGGCGTACAGTATGCAGATGAAAAAAGAGTTTGCTCGTCAGGTAATGACACGATAAATCTGGCGACACAAAAAGGCAGAACGCAGAAGGTTCATGGTTAGGAAATTTGCTGATATTTTTTGTTCTGTTTCCTTGGCGGGTACAGTCGCTGTATTGTTCGACGAAACGGCGACTGTATCAGCGAATGACCAGGCTCGTCGTCGAACGCATAGGCACTGGTGTTGCTTATATCAGGTGTGAACATCACGCTATTAACTCTTGAATACCCTCCTATTTATTTGATGGCAGCCCGTGCCCTATTTCCATGCTACAACATTAAATATATTTAAAGTTGGATATATTAATAAGGAGCATGGGATGAAAAATAAAAAAAATTATCTTATTTCTCTATTATTCACTGTTTACTTCACCTCAGCCACTGCCTCCCCACTGATTGTGGCACACAGAGCTGGCACTGCAGATTATCCAGAAAATACGGTGCATGCCATTAGTATGGCAATAAAGAATCAGGCGGATGTTATTTGGCTTTCCATCCAACTCACTCGCGACGGTATTCCGGTGCTGTACCGCCCGAGTGATCTTAAAAGCCTTACTAATAGTGAGGGCCTTATTTCAGAACACTCTTTATTGGAAATAAAAATGCTAGATGCTGCTCATTTTTTTAAGACCGAAGGCCAGTATTTTTACCGTGGGCGAGGGATGAAAATTCCTTCGTTGCAAGATGTCTTCACCCGATTCCCCAAAAACCACTTCATCCTCGACATCAAATCACCCGACGCCGATCCCGTCATCATGGCAAATATATTATCAACGCTGATCACCAGTAATAACCTGCTTGATAAGGTCACTCTCTATTCCACGGACAGAAAGTATTTGGATGCTTTACCTGATAGCATTAATAAATTTGAAAACCGTCATGTGACACGAAAAATACTGACCAACGCGGTCATGGCAAACGACTGTAAAATCTCCGCTAAACGAGATAAAACGCAATATCATGCATTTGAATTAAGGCGTGAGGTGAAAGTCGTTGAAAAATTCACCCTCGGCAAAGGGGCTTCGCGCGCACAACTCGTCTGGAATCAGCAAGCCATGGACTGTTTTAAGAAAAATAGTAACAGCAAGATTCTGCTCATTGGTATAAATTCTGCTGAGGATTATCAGCTCGCCAAGGATCTAGGAGCGGATTATGTGATGACTGACTCCCCCGCCACCGCCAAAAATTGGCGTTAAATTCACCTAATTTGGCTGTGACTTACGCTATATGCATGAGGAATAACCAGATGAATTGAAACGGCTAAATACTGCTTGACCATGAGGCCGTCGCCCCCTATAGTACCGCCCCGTTGCACCACTATAACGGCGCAACGAAACGGTGAGGTGTCTGAGTGGCTGAAGGAGCACGCCTGGAAAGTGTGTATACGCGTAAGCGTATCGAGGGTTCGAACCCCTCTCTCACCGCCAAATTCAAAAATAAGGTTCTGACGAAAGTCGGGGCCTTTTTTTTGGTTACACCGCCCCCTTCTTTATCAAGGTTGTCCCCTATGGGGCTAAGCGGCTAATCGGCTAAGCCGACGGAGTTAACCTGCTCTTCTTTCACTTTACCCCTTCGCTAGACTCGTCATACTTCAAGCTGCATGTGTTGGCTGCTGTCGTTCACTCCAGTCACTGACGCGTCATTAACCTTAAAATAAATAAGCGCCTGAGGATTAATGAGTCTCATTACTGAGGTTCACCCTGCGGGCTAGCATCAATACTGTTCAAATGGGTTCCCGGCTAATGTGTATCTCCCTTACTGCCTTCCTGCCACTCGAATTATTTTGGGTATATAACTTATCCCTTCCCAATAAAATAAGACGTGCTTCTGAGCAATCTTATTATCAGACATCTCTTCCCAACCATGTCATAAAAAACGGTCTATTCACTCCACATTCCATCAAAGACTTAGTTAGCTCTTCCTTCAGACTATTTATCCTCATTCCGACTATTTATCTTCATTCCGAGTCTTTATGTTCATCCGGACTATTTATAGGGTTTCTCGCATTTAGTCCGAAAAAATAGCCGTGATGGCAATAATAATAACTTTCCATTTCTTGGCATCAAGAATTTCATTGCCAGCTATAGCACTGGCCATATATATCGCGTCGAAAAATCGGAGTTATCTCAGTTTCCAGCATAGTTTGATATACATCTAGATCTTCATTGTTAAATTGGCGTATCGTTGTTATATGCTACTCGAGACGGACCTCTATTGGCCCGCCATTTATTTTGTCTTTTCCTTATTTGGTTTGAACCTTAGATGAAAACGCACGGAATTAACGGCATTAGGCCGTTCAGCGCAATTATTGACGCTTGCTGGCGAGAAACTTATACACTTCAACGACTTTTCAAAGACATAATTGCCGGTGTCACCGTCGGTATTATTGCCATCCCGTTGGCTATGGCATTGGCGATTGCCAGTGGTGTGCCACCGCAATACGGCTTGTATACTTCGGCTATCGCCGGGATCGTGATCGCGGTCAGCGGTGGTTCCCGCTACAGCGTATCCGGCCCTACCGCAGCCTTTGTGGTCATTTTGTATCCGGTGTCACAACAGTTTGGTCTAGCCGGCTTACTCTTGGCGACAATATTATCCGGTCTATTTCTGCTCTGTATGGGGTTTGCCCGGCTTGGGCGGTTGATCGAATATATACCGTTATCAGTGACCCTCGGCTTCACTTCAGGAATTGCCATCACCATTGCAACCATGCAGGTGAAAGATTTCTTCGGGTTACACCTGGTCGCCGTGCCAGAAAATTATGTTGGAAAAGTCACCGCCCTCGCACAGGCCATGCCAACGATTAATGTGAGTGATACGTTAATTGCGACGGTTACCTTGCTGGTATTAATCCTTTGGCCACGGCTGAAACTAAAGTTACCGGGTCACTTACCTGCATTAGTCGCGGGTACTGCAGTCATGGGGGTGCTCTCACTGTTTGATCAACAGGTTGCGACTATCGGCTCACGCTTTGGTTATCTCTTGGCTGATGGGACTCAGGGCCAAGGTATTCCGCCTATTCTGCCGCAGTTTGTGCTGCCCTGGCAGTTACCTGCCGCAAATGGTCAAGAGTTTGTGCTGAACTGGGCGACACTTTCTGCACTGCTGCCCGCCGCCTTTTCAATGGCGATGTTAGGGGCGATAGAGTCCTTGCTGTGCGCAGTCGTCCTTGATGGTATGACTGGGCAGAAGCATCATTCAAACAGTGAATTGGTCGGTCAAGGGCTAGGCAACATTGTCGCCCCCTTCTTTGGTGGGATTACCGCAACGGCAGCCATCGCCCGTTCTGCTGCTAACGTCCGCGCGGGTGCCACCTCGCCGGTATCCGCGATTATCCACGCGGTGCTGGTGCTACTGGCGTTACTGGTACTGGCACCGATGCTGTCGTACCTGCCATTAGCCGCAATGGCTTCCCTGCTGTTGATTGTCGCCTGGAACATGAGTGAAGCCCATAAGGTTATTGACCTGCTGCGCCGTGCGCCTAAGGACGACATCATCATTATGCTGCTGTGTATGAGCCTCACCGTATTGTTCGTGTAACGAACGGTGCAATAGTGATCCACACCCAACGCCTGAAATCAGATCCAGGGGGTAATCTGCTCTCCTGATTCAGGAGAGTTTATGGTCACTTTTGAGACAGTTATGGAAATTAAAATCCTGCACAAGCAGGGAATGAGTAGCCGGGCGATTGCCAGAGAACTGGGGATCTCCCGCAATACCGTTAAACGTTATTTGCAGGCAAAATCTGAGCCGCCAAAATATACGCCGCGACCTGCTGTTGCTTCACTCCTGGATGAATACCGGGATTATATTCGTCAACGCATCGCCGATGCTCATCCTTACAAAATCCCGGCAACGGTAATCGCTCGCGAGATCAGAGACCAGGGATATCGTGGCGGAATGACCATTCTCAGGGCATTCATTCGTTCTCTCTCGGTTCCTCAGGAGCAGGAGCCTGCCGTTCGGTTCGAAACTGAACCCGGACGACAGATGCAGGTTGACTGGGGCACTATGCGTAATGGTCGCTCACCGCTTCACGTGTTCGTTGCTGTTCTCGGATACAGCCGAATGCTGTACATCGAATTCACTGACAATATGCGTTATGACACGCTGGAGACCTGCCATCGTAATGCGTTCCGCTTCTTTGGTGGTGTGCCGCGCGAAGTGTTGTATGACAATATGAAAACTGTGGTTCTGCAACGTGACGCATATCAGACCGGTCAGCACCGGTTCCATCCTTCGCTGTGGCAGTTCGGCAAGGAGATGGGCTTCTCTCCCCGACTGTGTCGCCCCTTCAGGGCACAGACTAAAGGTAAGGTGGAACGGATGGTGCAGTACACCCGTAACAGTTTTTACATCCCACTAATGACTCGCCTGCGCCCGATGGGGATCACTGTCGATGTTGAAACAGCCAACCGCCACGGTCTGCGCTGGCTGCACGATGTCGCTAACCAACGAAAGCATGAAACAATCCAGGCCCGTCCCTGCGATCGCTGGCTCGAAGAGCAGCAGTCCATGCTGGCACTGCCTCCGGAGAAAAAAGAGTATGACGTGCATCTTGATGAAAATCTGGTGAACTTCGACAAACACCCCCTGCATCATCCACTCTCCATCTACGACTCATTCTGCAGAGGAGTGGCGTGATGATGGAACTGCAACATCAACGACTGATGGCGCTCGCCGGGCAGTTGCAACTGGAAAGCCTTATAAGCGCAGCGCCTGCGCTGTCACAACAGGCAGTAGACCAGGAATGGAGTTATATGGACTTCCTGGAGCATCTGCTTCATGAAGAAAAACTGGCACGTCATCAACGTAAACAGGCGATGTATACCCGAATGGCAGCCTTCCCGGCGGTGAAAACGTTCGAAGAGTATGACTTCACATTCGCCACCGGAGCACCGCAGAAGCAACTCCAGTCGTTACGCTCACTCAGCTTCATAGAACGTAATGAAAATATCGTATTACTGGGGCCATCAGGTGTGGGGAAAACCCATCTGGCAATAGCGATGGGCTATGAAGCAGTCCGTGCAGGTATCAAAGTTCGCTTCACAACAGCAGCAGATCTGTTACTTCAGTTATCTACGGCACAACGTCAGGGCCGTTATAAAACGACGCTTCAGCGTGGAGTAATGGCCCCCCGCCTGCTCATCATTGATGAAATAGGCTATCTGCCGTTCAGTCAGGAAGAAGCAAAGCTGTTCTTCCAGGTCATCGCTAAACGTTACGAAAAGAGCGCAATGATCCTGACATCCAATCTGCCGTTCGGGCAGTGGGATCAAACGTTCGCCGGTGATGCAGCACTGACCTCAGCGATGCTGGACCGTATCTTACACCACTCACATGTCGTTCAAATCAAAGGAGAAAGCTATCGACTCAGACAGAAACGAAAGGCCGGGGTTATAGCAGAAGCTAATCCTGAGTAAAACGGTGGATCAATATTGGGCCGTTGGTGGAGATATAAGTGGATCACTTTTCATCCGTCGTTGACAGTTCGACATGGTGATCGCGATAACGGTTGGGATTGTGTTGGCATCATTGTTGTTTATGCGACGTATTGCGCAAATGACACGCCTGAGTGAGATACCTGCGGCGGTTAATGATAAGACATTGGTATTGCGAGTAAACGGCCCGTTGTTCTTCGCTGCCGCTGAACGGATATTCAGTGAGTTGCTCACCCGTTGCGATAATTATGACACTATTATCCTGCAATGGGATGCTGTGCCCGTTCTCGATGCCGGTGGCTTGAATGCTTTCCTGCGCTTTACTGAAGCGTTGACAGAGCAGCAACTGCTGGTTATCACAGATATTCCTTTCCAGCCACTGAAGACGCTGGCCAGAGCCAGGGTGAAGCCAATTTCAGGCAAGTTGAATTTCTATGCTTCTTTACCGGAAGCACTGGCGGCACTACAGAATAACTAGGTGTTTTGATTATCAAATAAATATCCTCCGGCATAGCCGGAGGTTTTTCATATGCGCCTATAAGGCTCTGTTACCAGCCGCGCCCTAACAGGCGCATCGCGATCTGACATTTGCATCTATGGATTACTTACGGCCCGTAAACGGGCTACCGGGATACGGGATCGAGAGTTGCTCACCCATTTTATCCTCTTCCAATTGGTGCTTTATGTATTCTTGTATCCTGGCCGTGTTTTTCCCTACCGTATCAACGTAATACCCTCGACACCAAAACTCCCTGTTACGGTATTTGAACTTCAAATCGCCAAACTGCTCATAAAGCATCAGACTGCTCTTTCCCTTCAGGTACCCCATAAATCCCGAGACACTCATCTTGGGCGGGATCTCCAGAAGCATATGGATGTGATCCACACAGCATTCTGCTTCCAGGATATTCACGTTTTTCCATTCGCACAGTTTTCTTAAAATACTGCCAATCGCTCTGCGTTTTTCCCTGTAGAACACCTGCCTTCGGTACTTCGGCGCAAAAACTATATGATATTTACAGTTCCATCGGGTGTGCGCTAAGCTCTTTTCATCCCTCATTGGGACCCCCTTTTGATTTCTTGTTGAACATTTGCAGTTGCCAGACCGCAAACTGTTTTAACAAATCAAAAGGGGTTTTTATAACTGACCCAAAGCTGAAAGCTTTACTGAACCCCCAGCCTAGCTGGGGGTTTTCTGGGCACAAAAAGGCAGCTTAGTTACCTACGCTGCGTGAGGTTATTGACAAAGTGCCCGCGACGGAGAGAACAGGCAGATCGTAAAGACGCCGTAAATACATCCATGTAGGCTCGAGCCGCGCCATCCTTGGCGCGGACGCTTTACTCCTCTGCCTATCCTCACCGTTTCAGATCGCGTCATCGGGGTTTGTCAGCAGTCTGAGGCAGCTTAGTTGCCTACGCTGCCTTTTTTATTGCCCTAACCCAACTGAAAAACCATTCGGTGGTTACAAGAACGTCAGGTCAGTGATTCGGGTGAGCGAGTGCCGCTAACAACGCTGTAGCGCCAAGGACGCAGGGGGGGGTTACTTACTGGTATCCAGCGCAGGGAAACTCTTCACCAAATCATCGATAGCCTTCATCTGCACTAAGAATGGCTCCAACTTATCCAGTGGTAGTGCTGATGGACCATCACATTTCGCGCTATTCGGCTCTGGATGTGCTTCGATAAATAGCCCTGCCAAACCAACCGCCATACCTGCGCGGGCCAGTTCAGCGACCTGAGCACGACGGCCACCAGATGCCGCGCCAAACGGGTCACGGCATTGTAACGCATGAGTCACATCGAAAATAACCGGGTGACCGCCTGTTGCTTGTACCATTACATTGATACCCAACATATCAACCACCAGATTGTCATAACCAAAGTTACTGCCGCGATCACAGAGGATCACCTGGTCGTTACCCGCTTCTTTAAATTTCTCAACGATATTGCCCATCTGACCGGGGCTAACGAACTGAGGTTTTTTCACGTTGATGACAGCACCGGTACGGGCCATCGCCTCGACCAAATCTGTTTGACGCGCCAAGAATGCAGGCAACTGGATAACATCAACCACTTCAGATACTGGCTGTGCCTGGCTGGCTTCATGCACATCGGTGATCACTTTAACGCCAAACTGTTGCTTCAGCTCTTGAAAGATTTTCATCCCTTCTTCCAGGCCTGGGCCGCGGTAAGAATGAATTGAAGAACGGTTGGCTTTGTCGAACGAGGCTTTAAATACGTAAGGGATGCCGAGCTTTTGAGTCACCGTCACGTAATGCTCGCAGATGCGCATCGCCAGATCGCGTGACTCAAGCACATTCATACCACCAAACAGCACGAAAGGCAGGTCGTTCGCTACGTTGATATCGCCAATGCTAACCACTTTCTGTTTCATACTTATACCTTTATAAAGGGTAAATCGAGATTAATTACAGCGCATTATGGTATACGAGGGCTATTGCCCTATAAAACCGCTGCGCATAAAAAAGATCAGTGCAATGTCACTCGCTGTTGCTCAATTGAGTGGATCTGCATTTTTATCATTTCAGCAATCGGATCTTCCGGGCACTGCTCGACAAAGTAGCTTAAATCAGAGATGGCAATGTGGTTGCAATCCAATTGCGCATAAATCAGGCCCCGGTCGCGGATTTCATACGGGTCATCGGGGTCGAAAGCCAAAACCGCTTCGCTGGCACGTAATGCCAGTTCCATCTGCTTCTCTTCCATTAATGCCGCTTTCAGCGTATCGAGCATTTTACGTACAATAAGGGTATTCTCTGCCTCTTCCAGATCTTCATCTTCCAGCTCGGCGCTCAACCCCAGATTGCCCTTGATCCACACTTCAAGCACATGCTCGTTCAGCGTTTCACCGTTCAACGGATTAATCAGCCACATCTCTTCATCTAGCCAATCGGCACGAAGAATTAACTGGGTTGGGAAGATAACCGGCATCAGCGGCAAACCCAGTTGATGCGCGATATACAGAAAAATAACCCCCAAAGAAACCGGTGTCCCCTGGCGTTTATCTAACACTTTATCTAACCAGATGGCGTCTGACAGGCGATAGACACCGCTTGCACCGCCAAATTTCCATTGACGGTAAAACAGATCGATAAGCACTTCTAATTGCTGATCTTGATTGAGTTCGGCAGGCATAGCGGCCCGCGCATCATCAACAAGCTGCTGCAGTTTGTTACGGACATCAGCCAGCGGAAAAGTCTGTCGAATCTCTTGGGTAACCAGTAACACCCCATCACACAGGGACGCGTTATTAAATTCGAAATCAGCAATGCTACTCATAGATATCCCATCAGCAGTGGTAATTTAGTTGTTGCCAGTTTTACAATTAGATACAGGCAACCCAGTGCGAGTATAAAGGCAAACCAGCGAATATTCTGGCTGCGAGTTCGCTTACCTAATGCAACATAGCCAAGCAGGATGTAGATAATAACGCCAAACAGCTTCTCAGTCAGCCATGTTCCCTGCGGACTGAATGGATAGAATCCAGTAATCAATATCAGCACAATACCACTGATAAACAGCAGCGTATCATTGATGTGCGGCGTTATCTTTACCCAACGCTTTTCAAGCATCGCTGAGCCGCGACATTTCCAGAAGAAACGTAGTACAAACAGAGTAATGCTGATCACCACGGTGAGTAAATGCAAATATTTCATGGCGATGTAATCAACCCACATGACTATCGATTCCTTGTTTTATCTCTTTTTACTTGATGTTGCAGCGCTATTAGCTGCGCGTGGTTACACGGCCCATTGCCCCAATGTCACCCGGTCATTATTGCCATAATCTTTACAGGTCATTACCGCACTAAATCCCGAGTTTTTAAGCAGTTCTTGCACTGCATTGGCCTGCTGCCAGCCATGCTCTAGCATGAGCCAACCGCCGGGATCCAAGTAGCCCGGTGCCTGGCTGACAATCGCGGCCAGATCGGCCATCCCCTCAGCCGCCGCAACCAATGCACTATGCGGTTCATAGCGCACATCGCCTTCATTAAGATGAGGGTCATTGGCATCAATATAAGGGGGATTACTGGCGATAAGCGCAAAACGCCCGCTCACTGGCTCAAACCAACTGCCTTGCAAAAAACACACATTATCTATCGTGAGTTTTTCTGCATTATGGCGGGCCAAAGCGACAGCATCAGCGTTGATATCTACGGCGATGACCGCGCAATCACGCCGTTCAGTGGCCAGTGCCAACGCGATTGCACCGGTACCCGTCCCCAGGTCCAAAATACGACAAGGCATTGCGGGTAAACGTGCCAGCGCCTGCTCCACCAGACATTCGGTGTCAGGCCGTGGGATAAGCGTTGCAGAGGAAACACTCAGCGGTAAAGACCAGAACTCGCGCTCCCCAACCAGATAAGCAATGGGTTCACCTTGCTCCCGACGGTTCGCCAGTGTTTCGAGCCACAGTAGTTGTTCTGCCGTTATTTCCGTTTCACCAAAAGCCAACAGATAGGTCCGGGCCTTACCTGTCACAAAACTCAGTAGGATTTCAGCATCACGCTTAGGGCTGTCACTGTGGGTAAAACGGGCTGCCGCCAACGACAGCCAATGCTGATAATTCATTAGTCTTGCTCTGACAATGCAGACAGTTGGTCAGCTTGATATTCCTGCACAATGGGCTGGATGAGCATATCCAGTTTACCTTCCATCACTTCATCAAGCCGATACAGCGTCAGGTTGATACGATGGTCAGTAACGCGCCCCTGCGGGAAGTTGTAAGTACGGTTACGGTCAGAACGATCACCGGTCCCTAACAAGTTACGGCGCTCTGATGCCTCTGCCAATTGCCGTTTTTGCATTTCAGCAGCACGAATACGCGCGCCTAACACTGACATTGCCTTAGCTTTGTTTTTGTGCTGCGAACGCTCGTCCTGACACTCCACCACGATACCGGTAGGAATATGTGTAATACGGATGGCTGAATCGGTGGTGTTAACATGCTGACCACCCGCACCTGACGAGCGGAACGTATCTATACGCAAGTCACCGGCGTTGATTTCTGGCAGTTCAGCCTCTGGGATGGCGGGCATCACAGCAACGGTACAGGCGGAAGTGTGGATGCGGCCTTGAGACTCGGTTTCGGGTACACGCTGAACCCGGTGACCACCGGATTCAAACTTCAACTGGCCGAAGACGCCATCGCCAGATATTTTGGCAATAATTTCTTTATAACCGCCATGCTCACCCTCGCTGGCGCTCATGATTTCAACTTTCCAGCGGCGGGTTTCGGCATAACGGCTGTACATACGGAACATATCACCGGCAAAAATAGCGGCTTCATCGCCGCCAGTCCCCGCGCGGATTTCCAGGAAGCAGTCACGTTCATCATCAGGATCTTTTGGCAACAACAACACTTGTAGCTGCTGCTCGAGCTCTTCGCTCCGCGCTTTGGCAATTTTTAATTCTTCCTGTGCCATTTCACGCATTTCGAGATCGTCCAGCATCATTTCTGCGGCTTCGATATCATCCTGAGCGCTGCGCCACTCTTTAAAACAGCGAGTGACATCCGTCAATTGCGCATATTCACGTGATAGCGCGCGGAAACGGTCTTGATCGGCAATAACGCTGGCATCGCCAAGATATGCCAGAACTTCTTCATGGCGCTCTTGTAACGCTTCCAGTTTGGCAACAATAGAAGACTTCATCCGTGGTTTTAAACCCTATTAATTAGAGGAAACTAATGCTGATCCAGCCCAAGGCTGTCGCGTAATAATTGCAACCGCTCCATATCGCCATCGCTGGCGGCTTGCTGGAGGGATTTGGTAGGCGCATGAATAAGGCGGTTGGTCAGCTTATAGGCCAACTCATTAATGACCTGTTCCACGTTAGCGCCCTGCTCAATGGCTACCAAGGCTTTAGCGGTCATTTCACTGCGGACCTGCTCAGCTTGAGAGCGATAGTCACGGATCGTTTCTACCGCTCCCTGAGCCCGCAGCCAGGTCATAAAGTTCATGCTTTCCTGTTGTACTATCGATTCAGCCTGAACAGCCGCAGCCTGCCGCTGAGCCATGTTGTGCTGAATGATCGCCTGCAAATCATCAACACTGTATAAATAGGCGTTCGACAACTTACCGACCTCCGGTTCGATATCACGGGGTACGGCAATATCAATAAATAACATTGGCTGATTACGACGGGTTTTCAATGCCCGCTCGACCATTCCCTTACCAATAATAGGTAACGGGCTGGCGGTAGAACTGATAATAATATCAGCATCCGCCAGACGAGCATCAATTTCTGGCAACGTTATCACTTCGGCACCGACCTCGCTTGCCAGAGATTGCGCACGTTCACGGGTGCGGTTGGCAATAATCATATGTTTGACCTGATGTTCACGCAGGTGGCGCGCCACCAATTCAATCGTCTCACCGGCCCCGACCAATAATACATGCAGTTCTGATAATGATTCGAAAATTTGCCGAGCCAGAGAACAGGCAGCAAAAGCGACCGAAACCGCACTGGCTCCAATTTCAGTTTCTGTGCGTACACGTTTGGCGACAGAAAAAGATTTCTGGAATAACCGTTCCAGTTCACTCGACAGAGATTGCCCGCGCTGAGATTCAGCAAACGCTTTTTTCACCTGGCCTAATATTTGTGGTTCACCCAAAACTTGGGAATCCAAACCACTGGCGACCCGCATCAAATGGCGGACAGCGTCATTACCATGATGCCAGTACAGGCTTTGTCTCACGTCATCCGGGCTGAGTTTATGATAGTTACACAGCCAGGCGGTTAATTGTTCGTGTAGGTTTTCTTGCTGTTCCACACTGAGATACAGTTCAGTCCGGTTGCACGTGGACAACACGACACCGCCCTGTACCAACGGC
The DNA here is from genome assembly GCF_900460465.1 of Yersinia pestis. Lineage (GTDB taxonomy): Bacteria > Pseudomonadota > Gammaproteobacteria > Enterobacterales > Enterobacteriaceae > Yersinia > Yersinia pestis. The sequence continues at coordinate 158,221 of NZ_UAVH01000009.1, forward strand.
TGTTGGAGCAAGCTATTCAGCGCCTGATCCATCGATTCCGGTGAAAACGTCACTCGTTCACGTAACGATACAGGTGCGGTTTTGTGATTAATGCCTAATGCAAGCAGAGTCATGGGAACGGCTTCGAGTAATACTGGTGTTAGTATGGATTCTCGTCTGAAGCGCATTCTACTTGATGCGCGAGATCAATAAAAGTCGCACGGCATCATCCTGAGTATTATCCCAAATTATGCACAATAATTGATTATCTGCTGTTCAATATAGAACAAGATATTGACGCTCTGCCTTCAGCCCGTTAGCGTGAGCACCTTAGATGTCTATTTGCAACGAATCAAAACGTGTTGTTTTGCCTTAAATGTTGCCTCATCAGAAACCTGCCGCAGGTGAAAACCAGACGGCTGATAGGATTTGTACCCATATGCCCATGCGTAAAAGACATTTTTATCGCCTGCTGCCTTTAGCCTCTCTGCTGCTGGCTGCTTGTACAATCCCAGTATCAAAGGGACCAGCGACTAGCCCTACGTCGCCACAGTGGCGTCAGCATGAACAACAGTTGCAGCAACTTGGCCAATTTGAAACTCGTGGCGCATTTGCTTACCTGTCTGATAAACAGAAAGTTTATGCCAGATTCTTTTGGCAACAGACCTCTCCCGAGCGTTATCGTTTATTACTGACTAACCCGTTAGGCAGCACTGAGTTGGAGTTAGTTGTACAACCGGGTGTGACACAACTGACGGATAATCAAGGTAAGCGCTACGTCAGTGATGATCCGCAAGAGATGATTCAAAAGTTGACAGGCATGTCCATCCCACTGGAAAGCCTGCGCCAATGGATCCTTGGCTTACCGGGCGATACCTCTGATTTTACCCTTGACGATAAATATCGCCTGAAGAAACTGACTTACCAACAAAATGGGGTGACATGGGTTGTTGATTATCAAGAATACAACACGCAGGTCACGCCCTCCTTACCCAGCCGCCTGGAGCTGAATCAAGATGGGCAACGGATTAAACTGAAAATGGATAGCTGGACGATCAAATAACATGACTACCGCGAATCAACCTATATGTCCGTCACCAGCAAAATGGCCGTCACCGGCAAAATTGAATTTGTTTCTTTATATCACCGGGCAACGCGCCGACGGCTATCATCAGTTACAAACGCTGTTTCAATTTCTTGATTATGGTGATCAACTGACGATTGAACCGCGCGATGACAACCAAATTCGCTTATTAACCCCCATAGCAGGGGTGGAAAATGAGCAAAACCTGATCGTCCGCGCGGCAAAAATGCTGCAAAAACACCCTGGCAATACCCCCGTGCCACGCGGTGCTGATATCAGCATTGATAAATGTTTACCGATGGGCGGTGGATTGGGGGGCGGTTCGTCTAATGCAGCCACAGTCTTGGTGGCACTCAACCTACTGTGGCAATGTGGTTTAACTGATGAACAATTAGCCGATCTCGGACTAACATTAGGGGCTGATGTCCCGGTATTTGTTCGGGGCCATGCCGCCTTCGCAGAGGGTATTGGTGAAAAATTACAGCCAGCAGAGCCTGTAGAGAAGTGGTATTTGGTCATACACCCCGGTGTAAACATCCCAACACCGATTATTTTTTCTGATCCTGAATTAAAAAGAAATACGCCAATCCGCCCACTGGCGGCGCTTTTAAGCACTCCATACGCAAATGATTGCGAACCGATCGCAAGAAAACGTTTTCGCGAGGTTGAACAGGCTCTTTCATGGCTGTTAGAATACGCCCCGTCACGCCTTACCGGTACCGGCGCTTGTGTGTTTGCAGAATTCGACACGGAGTCATCGGCCCGGCAGGTGTTAAGTATTGCCCCTGAGTGGTTACATGGTTTTGTCGCCCGTGGTGTAAATGTTTCACCATTGCATCGTGTACGCTCAGGGAAAATTGAAAGCAGTGAGCGCAGATAACGATTTACAGCGTTATGTAAGGTCGAAGTAATGGCCTCACTGACCTTGGGTTCTGAAAATACCTGTCTCACTTGATTGAAAGCCGGTTCATAATGCTGTTTTGTACCTAATATATTTCAAGATGCAGGAAGGCGGTAAACGAGGGAGTCCCGATGAGCTTACATCCGTTAAGTGATTCAGATGAACGAGACCATCCTGCACGCCTGCAACTTGAAAGATCGTGGTTATCACTGTGTTTTGGCTTTAAATACCCGTATGTATATTGCAATCAGTATGATTAATCGCCCCTGATTACTGATATGACAATATCTTCTCTGGACGCATGCCTGAGGTTCTTCTCGTGCCTGATATGAAGCTTTTTGCTGGTAACGCCACCCCGGAACTAGCACAACGTATTGCCAACCGTTTGTACACCAGCCTTGGTGACGCCGCAGTAGGTCGTTTTAGCGACGGCGAAGTGAGCGTGCAAATCAACGAAAATGTACGCGGTGGTGATATTTTCATCATCCAGTCCACCTGCGCACCCACGAACGATAACCTGATGGAACTGGTTGTCATGGTTGATGCCCTGCGTCGCGCCTCCGCAGGACGTATTACAGCTGTAATTCCTTACTTCGGCTACGCTCGTCAGGATCGCCGTGTGCGTTCTGCCCGTGTGCCTATCACTGCCAAAGTTGTTGCCGATTTTCTCTCAAGTGTTGGGGTTGACCGTGTATTGACAGTGGATCTTCACGCTGAACAGATCCAAGGCTTCTTTGACGTTCCGGTAGATAACGTTTTTGGTAGCCCAATCCTGCTGGAAGATATGTTGCAGCAGAATCTGGAAAACCCAATTGTTGTTTCACCAGATATTGGTGGCGTCGTCCGTGCCAGAGCCATTGCCAAGCTACTGAACGATACCGATATGGCGATTATCGACAAACGCCGCCCACGCGCTAACGTTTCTCAGGTGATGCATATCATCGGGGACGTTGCTGGCCGTGACTGCGTGTTAGTTGACGATATGATCGATACCGGTGGTACCTTGTGTAAAGCAGCTGAAGCCTTGAAAGAGCGTGGTGCCAAGCGTGTCTTTGCGTACGCAACTCACCCAATCTTCTCGGGAAATGCTGTTGATAACATTAGAAATTCTGTTATCGATGAAGTGATTGTTTGCGACACCATTCCGTTGTCCGCTGAAATCAAAGCATTGAAAAACGTGCGTACTCTGACGCTATCCGGCATGTTGGCTGAAGCCATCCGCCGTATCAGCAATGAAGAGTCGATCTCTGCAATGTTTGAACATTAATCAGTATCGGGTTATGGATACACGGCTGCGACGCAATTAGGTTGCAGCTAAACACGGCGGTGCTTTTTGCTGGTATCCCTGCGGTATCCTTAGCCAAATGAGATTGATCAGTGGCTTAATTGAAGCAGATAAAGAAAAACCCGTTGAAGCCTGTGCGACAACGGGTTTTCTGTTTTTGAAGATTCAACCAATTATCCATCCCTATGAGTGACGTTGATTCTTGGTACAACGCTTATCAAAGTGCTTAACCCACCAATAGCGATCAGCAACGGCTTCTCGACCACCGATACGCGCACCGGCTAACCACAGCAATGCACCGACAAAGATACTCATGATGGCACCGTGGGCAAAGAATTGAGGTAAACCAAGTTCGGAGATTTCGGTTAATATTGAATAACCTACTCCAACAACCATTGTGGCTAAACCCAACCCCATCAGCATATTACCCAGTACTGTTGCGCTCTTACGTTTCATATGTCACCTCCACTTCAAGCCGCCAGTCAATAACCCTACTAAACTCGCTGTTTTAAACTGCTTGCATAATACGATTATTCGTGTGCACTTAATGATTCAGTATAGTCAGCCTGGTACTCATGGTGTTGCGGTAGCGATCACAACTGGCAAATGTATTTTGACAAAAACTGACATTATCCAGATATTTAGCCAAGAAGTTGAATGATTCCGAAGGGAAATCATTCAACTATACAATTATTTTTCTACAATCCCCCCTTCTCCTGTATTCCAGTATGAACAAAATGTACTCGAGTTTTGTTATTAGGCACCATGACAGGTAAACTGTGGCACTTTGATTCCTTTAGTCATAGCGAAAGACAACGTGAGTAGCATTAAATTAATCGTTGGGCTGGCAAATCCGGGCGCAGAATATGCCCAAACCCGCCATAATGCGGGAGCCTGGTATGTAGATTTATTGGCTGAACGCCACAATCAGTCCCTGAAAGAAGAGAGTAAATTCTTTGGTTATACCGCACGGTTAAATCTGGCAGGCCAAGATATCCGTTTATTGGTACCCGCCACGTTTATGAATCTCAGTGGTAAAGCCGTCGCGGCGATGGCCAGTTTTTACCGCATTCTGCCGGAAGAGATTCTAGTCGCCCACGATGAGCTGGATATTTTACCGGGGATGGCAAAATTAAAACTGGGAGGAGGCAACGGCGGCCATAATGGTCTGAAAGACATTCAGAACAAATTAGGTAATAACCCTAATTTTTACCGCTTACGCATCGGTATTGGTCATCCTGGTGATAAAAGCAAAGTCACTGGCTTTGTTTTGGGTAAACCCCCCGCTAGCGAACAAACGTTGATAGACGATGCCATTGACGAGTCTATCCGCTGCACTGAAGTGCTACTCAATGAAGGCATGACCAAAGCAATGAACCGCCTGCACGCTTTTAAGGCCAGCGCATAGCATCATTTATCGAGTCATCCTCTGAGGCTGCCATTACGCACACGGCGAAAGAGCATGATCGTGATAAATCATCATTATGTGTATAATGGCGGCATAAATTTTGATTACATCAATTCGCTAAACTTAACGGGTTGATTTTTAAGTTATTTAAGGTGATATAAACATGGGATTCAAATGCGGTATTGTGGGCCTGCCTAACGTCGGTAAATCCACCCTGTTCAACGCGTTGACACAAGCGGGTATTGAAGCAGCTAACTTCCCGTTCTGCACCATCGAGCCCAACACCGGTGTCGTGCCAATGCCGGACCCGCGTCTGGACCAATTGGCTGAGATTGTTAAGCCGCAACGTATCTTGCCAACAACCATGGAATTCGTGGATATCGCAGGGCTGGTAAAAGGGGCTTCCAAAGGCGAAGGCTTGGGTAACCAGTTCCTGACCAATATCCGTGAAACCGAAGCAATTGGTCACGTGGTGCGTTGTTTTGAAAATGACAACATCATCCATGTCGCCGGGAAAGTTGATCCAGCGGATGACATCGAAACAATCAATACCGAACTTGCCCTCTCCGATTTAGAAACCTGCGAACGTGCCATTCATCGTGTCCAGAAAAAAGCCAAAGGCGGTGATAAAGACGCTAAAGCTGAACTGGAAGCACTGGAGAAATGCCTGCCACATTTAGAGAATGCAGGCATGTTGCGCGCCTTGGATCTGACGGCTGAAGATAAAGCCGCTATCCGCTACCTGAGTTTTCTGACGCTGAAACCTACTATGTACATTGCCAACGTCAATGAAGATGGTTTCGAAAACAACCCGTATCTGGATCAGGTGCGCGCTATTGCGGCGGCGGAAGGTTCGGTTGTCGTTGCGGTTTGTGCTGCGGTTGAGTCTGATATTGCAGAAATGGAAGATGAAGATCGTGCTGAATTTATGGCCGAACTGGGCATTGAAGAGCCGGGGCTGAACCGTGTTATCCGTGCTGGTTATGAATTACTGAATCTACAAACCTACTTCACCGCGGGTGTCAAAGAAGTCCGTGCCTGGACCATCCCCGTGGGTGCCACTGCACCACAGGCCGCAGGTAAGATTCATACCGACTTCGAGAAAGGCTTTATCCGTGCACAAACTATCGCGTTTGATGACTTTATCACCTACAAAGGTGAACAAGGCGCGAAAGAAGCCGGAAAGATGCGTTCAGAAGGTAAAGAATACATTGTTAAAGATGGTGATGTGATGAACTTCCTATTTAACGTCTAAATAAAATTTGTTGTCTCATGGGGTTTCGCTGAATCTCATGAGAATTGAAAAATGCTATAAAATCCACGCAATTGCGTGGATTTTTGTTTTCATAGCGTCTCATGTAATCTTGCTACAGCGCAGCTAAAAATGAGTACAGGTATGAGTACAATCAGTTTTGACCCGTCCTAAATAGCGTTGACACATTTCACTCGCATACTGAGGAAAATGTGATGAACCAATATGTTAAACGCACGCAACGCGATTACCCTCTATCCTTTAAATTGACCGTTGTCCAACAGGTCTAAAAAGGTGAAATGACTTACCGCCAGGCGCAAGACCGTTACGGTATTCAAGGCTGCTCTACCGTCTTGAAGTGGCTACGCAAGTACGGTCAACTCGACTGGTCTTCCCCCTCTTCTACAAGAACGTGCAGAGCTAACATGCCTAAAATGCCTCTTACTCCCGAACAGCGAATTAAAGAACTTGAACAGCAACTCGCTGAATCAGAAGTCAAAGCTCATTTTTTTGAAGCTGTTGTGAAGGTAATGAACACGGAGTTCGGAGCCACACTAACAAAAAAGCAGTTGGCCACATTATCACGCAAGCACAAACGCAAGGACTCACAGTAACGCGCGCGTGCCGGTTCATGGGGATTAGCCGACAGGCGTGGTATCAGTCTTTGCAGCGGGAACGCGGAAGAGAAATACAGGCCCAAAGTATCGTTGAACAGGGAACGGCGTATGTAAGTCTGGTGACCGACGCCTGGTCGAGAAAAATAGTGGGATATCATGTGCATGAAAGCCTGCATACCCGGCATGTGGCCGCCGCGCTTAAAATGGCGCTGGTGAGCAGACGCACGACCTCTGCGTTGATACATCACTCCGACTGGGGTATCCAGTACTGCTCGCAGGAATATCAGGCGTTGTATCAACGGTATGGTGTCACGTGCTCGATGACGGACGGATATGACTGTTATCAGAATGCGCTGGCGGAACAGGTAAACGGGATATTAAAAATGGAGTATCTGCTTGTTAAACCGGAAGATATTGTTCAGGCAAGACAGATGGTCAGGGAGTCGGTGGAGATCTACAACACCCGGCGTCCTCATCTGTCGTTAAAATACAAAACGCCCGATGAAGTTCATCAGGCGTTTTAAGGCAAAAAAGTGTCAACCTATATCAGGACAGGTCTATATCCGGATCCTCAGCAACCGCAGGAAATCGGTGTACCTTCTTTCCCCTCGATACCCTCAGTGGAATAACCATCGCGTTTCCACCAGTCCAGACCTCCCAACAATTCTTTTACCTGAAAGCCCAGCGTCATCAATTTCATCGCGGTTTTGGTAGAAGCATTACAACCAATACCATCACAGTAGCAGATATATATTTTTGTTTTATCTAACTTTTCAGTGTTATTAAAACAGATTTCTTTGTGAGGCTGGTTGATAGCTCCCGGAATATGTTCCCTCTGGTACACCTCTTTACTGCGTCCATCGACCACAACGACATTTTCGCTGTTCTTTAATGCCAGATACAGATCCCATGAGTCTGTTTCATAAGCCAATTTTTTTTGATAATAAGATAACTGTTCAATCGCTGACATAATAACCTCATTTTTTACAGGGAAATTTGTGCTCAATATCCAACGCTGCAGCAATCTGTTCAACGGCTTGGCGGGAACTGGCGAGTTTGCCGGCATACAGACAAAAGTCATGGGGCAATGCCGGATGATGATGATGTTGCAATGATGCTCCAGCTTGGCGGGCAAGCGCGGCAAAAGCGAGTCCTTCATCAGTCAGCACATCATATTCGGTGGTGTGCAACACCACGGGTGGCAGCTTGCTGAAAGCATAATCTGATGCTAGCGGGTCAAACTGCTGCTGACGACACCAGGGAAACCAGTGTTCGGCAAACCAACGTAGTATGGCGGCATCCAACAGATGAATCTGGGAAAAAGCCTGACTGAACGCTGAACCAGCAAACCAGAGCGTTAATAGGCCGCCTACGCTATCTCCCATCAGACAGGGAGCGGCGTCAACATGGTTAAGCTCGGTAGATAGCTGCTGTTCCAGATGGCCGACGAGCTCGGCCATTGGCGTTTCCGGCGCTTTTGGATAATCAAATGCGCGGATCTCCCGTCCACTGATATGCGCCAGGGTGCTTAAAAAGGCGCTGAATACCTCGGTAGAGTAATAAACCAGTCCACCACCATGCAGATAAAAAATCGGCTCAGCACTGCGCAATTTTTCAGGGATAAAGCGGCGCACATGGCCGGTTACCTCTATTTTCCCACTCAGCGGGGCCGATACGTTCGCTATCCAGCGCGCCACACGCTGACGACCATAATCGGTTTCATGTTGTGCTCCCTTACCGAAAAATAGTCGCCGGGCAGCCAGCAGATTGGCAAAATCCGTTGCCAGCGGAACTGTATTAATATTCATATGCTTACCTCTGGAGTCAGGACAATCTGCAGTCCACGATGCGTAGCCAGCCAGAGTGAAAAACTGGCAGGATGACTCTCATGCTGTGCGTCAAAATTCAGCGCTCCCAGCAGGGTTTGTGCAGGAAAATCAGGATACTGGCTGGCAACCTGCAAGGCCGCCATCGTTTCCCAAAAATAGCCTCCAGGCGTTCCCCCCCAGCGTTGGTGCCAAGCAGAAGCCAGCGTGGAAGCTTTTTCGCCTATGGGTTGCGGGGCTATCGCCGCTACATAAATCTGTCTTGAACCTAAGTCGATACCTCTGGCCAGCAGTGCGGGCACCAGTTCTGCAGAAAACGCATCATCCGCCAAGATCAGACGAGCACCTCCAGGAGAGTCGTGTGCCCAGTTGGCTGCCCGCTCCAGCGCATACGAGAAACTACCGGCAAAAAAGGTAGTCGCAGCTTGTTGAGGGTCTTCTGCCGGTTTTATCGAGGCACTCAGCTGGTGCGCCACGCTTTTACCGTGTACCGAGCAATCATGCTCAATGGCCACGGCATCCTGCCCATGAGACGTTAGTAGCGGTAATAACCATATGACATAATCCTCATCGTTATCACATAAACGCCAGGTGGTAGGATACGTGGTCAGATGTTTCGCGGTTGCCGCCAACACATTCTTGTACCGTCAGTCCGCCCTATCACAACCTCATCGACCAGCCATTTCACTGAATCTGTCTCTAACCATTGATAGTCAGGATCGGATAACACGGTCAAAGCCCAGTCAAACGCTACCAACGTTTGATATCCATCCCCCCTATTAGACTGAATACCAGCTTTACTCAATTGATAGCTCCTTCTGACAGTGAATAGCGTTAGTCACCCTATGCTAGAATCTTTGTCCTATACAGCTAGTTACTAGCTTCAGTGTTTGTACATGGTATGATTTTTGAGCATGTAACCGCACTACAAACGATACATTCGCACTAATAAAACAATAAGTTAAGCTAAAGTAGCTTATGAATGTCAGCGATAAAAGATATTCTCTTAGTAAGAAGAATGGATAAACAGAAGTTGTGAAAACTAACCTCAGTTAACAGCATCAACCAAAGTGAGTACGATAGTGAGTATAAAAATATCAAATAAATACAAAAACATTAAATATCAATATTATAATTAATAACGGTTTAACGTCTAAAATAGCTTCTGCTGTCTCATGAAGTTTCACTGAATTTCATAAAAATCGAAAAAACCGATAAAATCCACGTGCTTGCGTGGATTTTTTGTTTTCATATAAGGATATTTCATGCGTTTCTTTTTTCTGTTTACACTGGCTGGAGTGATTTCTGTTAGTGCTGTAACGAATTCACACGCAGCCAATAGTGCCGAACGTCGCTGTGGCTGGTTTGAAAACCCGACTCCAGCTAATGCTACGCTGACTGATCGTGATGGCATGTGGGAAATCGGTACTCAAGGCGGCTATCAGGCGAAAGGTGACTGGCCTGGATTTAGTCCTGCCCAATGGGTTCGTACCGGGAATGGAAACTATGGTTATGGCTGTGCCTGCATCACTGCGGATACAGACCCCACGACACAGCGCATGAATAATCTGACTAAAGCAACGGCTCGTCCTCTAAGTGCCTGCCGTACAGATAAATCACTCAAAGAACCAGAAAATCCGTTAGCAGAGATGCGACAGATAGCCTTATATCAGGGCAATGGTTTCAGCTTCAGTTATCCAAGCACTTGGTCAGTCAAAAAAGAAAAGCAATGCGTCAGTCTCAATCAGCCAGAACGGGTGACTGAGGAAGAATACACGTTAAATATTTGTGTTCAGCATGGCACTCTGGAACAGGCGACAGACAGTATGATTTTTTATAACGATAACGGTGTCTGGATGCGGGAAGCGGGAATGGATGCCCCTAGCCCTGTCGATATAATTAAAGGGCCAGGCTGGAAAGGGATGCAGACTACGCAGACGTGTGGCGTCAGTGATGAAGAAACTGGTTTTCATGCCGCGGGTGGCACCTGTTTTATGGCAATTGTTTATGATGCTAAAACACAATTATTGTTTGATACGGTTGGTTTTTACCAGAATTTTGATGTCATCAACATGATTGTTCAGTCTGTTAAATTTACCGAAAAATAATGTTTATACCGCAATAATAAGCCGTGAAAGTTTTTTTTTGTTTTCATAACATCTTAGGTGGTAAGCGAATCGCCACGCGGCATGAGTAAAAAACTTAGTGTCTAATGGCCCGGTCAGGCAGGCAATTAACTGATGCGCCTGAAATAGAGCTGAGGTATCCAATCCCCAGTCAATTAGATAACTCAGTGACTGGGGTGAGCAAGGGCAGCTAACACGCCCGCAGTTTGCCTTTCTCACCCCACAACAGGAATAACCACAACAGAACGCGTGTCAGATAAGCGAAGAAAATTGTGATAGCGAAGAAATCAAAATAGAAAAAAGCCGTGGATTCTTCAAAATCAAAAAATGCAAAATCTACCTGAATAAGCAAATAGGGCAGCAAGTCACGACCCATAAAAACAGACACTCCGTATACCACAATACTGAAGAAAATAGCGGGCATCAGCCGTGTCGCCAGAAGAGAAAATGGCGAAATACGCCAGATTTTACAGAAAAAATTGGCCAGCATTTTCCAGTGCATGCCCAAATGTACGGCAATGAAAATTTGCCCCCAATGAACACTGGTCATATGGATCTTTCTGACAAAATCAGAAGAACGGTGAATCGGCAGATCGGGTAATACGTGCTTTGAAAGCATCAACCCGCTGATAATGGCAAACAAAAATAACAGTGCCAGTATGATATTTACGGTGACTTGCACAATGCGGAAAGCAGAATATTCTCCCTGAGCCAGTTTTCTAATCCAGTGAATGTTCAGGCCGTTATGGAGCAAGACAATCAATAAGAAAGCGATACCCAGCCACTCATGGATACTTTCTCCCCACAGATGAAACCCCATCAGTGATAACAGAATAATCATCATCACCATATCCTGTACAACCTGAAATATATATTTTGCTTTCATTCAGTAGCCTGCCATCACGGCATGTTCGGTAATGTGTTTAACCAGTTGATAATTTCCTTTGGCGTATCGTCATCCGTCACATCATTTCTTGAGATAGCAAGGCCTTGAGTGACCAGTTGTGCGTTGGGTTGAAGGCGTTTGATTTCACGCAGAGAGTCAGAGAAACGACTACCGCCATGAGTGGTAAAAGGAATAAGGGTTTTTCCACTAAAATCATGCTGTTCAAAGAAGCTATACATCACCATCGGCATTTTGTACCACCAGATGGGGTAGCCAATAAATATCTGGTCATAATCCGCAAGGTTTTGTATTTTCTCTCTCATTTCGGGTCGCCCTCCCTCTTTCACTTCTTGCTCTGCATATTTCAGCAAGGGGTCATGTTGACGCGGGTAGGGTTTAACCGTTTCAATGCGGAATAAATCGCCGCCAGTTTCCTCCTGGATAATCTGTGCTACATACTGGGTACTTCCTAGCACTTCACCGTTTTTTTGCAATATGCTCGCACCCGAGACACCATCAACACCCTCTAATTTTACATCCTCAGGTTGAGAGAAATAGACAATCAGGACTCGTCGGGCATTGCGGTCTGCTGCCTCGGCTATCAAACTCAAACTGCTGACAGCAACCGCCAGAAATAAAATCAGATGTTTTGTCAGTGAAGTGAACCGTAATTTATTCATAGCGCTCGCCAAGGGGTAAAGTGAGTCATCCGTAATTAACAACGTTCTTCATTGTTAAGCCATAAACCGTACCGTGCAGATGCCACAGAAATGACTGTGACATCAGGTATGGCTGACAAATATCGCTCTCTATCCGCAATATCCGCCAGTGTTGGCACAGACGAAAAGAGAGGGAGTATCCGTTTCTCTTTTATAAATTTTTCCCGTAGAACTGAGCCAATTTACCTATAGCCTGATTCACATATTCCGGCTGCCAATAGGTTTCAATGTGGGTCGCACCATCAATCAGGAACAGTTCCTTATCTTTTGCGTTGCTAGCACCTTTAAACGCTGTTTCGCTCATATACAGGGAATCGGCTTTACTGCCTGCCATCATCAGTAGCGGCTTATCGATTAAATCCATATTGCTTGCCGCATCGAATCTCATTAAGTCGAGCAGACTGCTGGCGGTGTATCTGAAGGTTGAATTGGGGTGAGCATGCGTTTTACCGTAGTACTCAAAACCCTGCCGATAAAGGTCAAACGGCAGTTTGGCTATTTGCTCATCAGTCAGTTTGGCATCCCCAACGTAAGTAACCTCTCCACCAGCAGCTTCCTGTGCTCGTGCATCAGAGGCTTGTTTTAAACGTTCTTGTATTGTGGAAAGTTGTGAGTCCTGATAACCGTTGCGTCTTACCAGACCGGAATCAAACATGCTCAACGTGGCAATCGCGCTGAAGCGCTTGTCGGTTTGCCCGGCTTTCAAGGAGTAGCCCCCACCGCCGCAAATACCCAGCAGGCCTAAACGGACCGTGTCCACCCCAGGATATTGGGTAATAAAGTCTGCCATGCCGTGAATATCTTCAATGCGGTAAGCGGGTTTGTCGACATTGCGGGGCAAGCCGCCACTCGCGCCTTGATACGCGGCATCCGCAGTAATGGTGATATAGCCTTGTTCCGCCAAACGCTGAGCATACAAGCCAGCGACCTGCTCTTTCACGCCACCATTGGGGTGAGCCACCACCACGGCCGGGTATTTTTTAGCGGGATCATAATTCGCAGGGGTATATACGTTGGCAGAAATTTCCAAACCATTTAGCTTATAAGTAACAGGATGAATATTGACTTTGCCTTTCACGTTTTCGGTAATCGCGCCGTCATAAGTCAGTGTAAATGGATTTAATTTATAATCGGCTGACATTGCTCCCCCAGATGAAAGACTGATCACTGCCGCTAACAAGGTGGATTTAAAAACCGATGTCGTTTTAAAAACGGATGTCATTTTAAAAGCATTGTGTTTCATTTAAATAATTCTCCCTATATCCAAAATAAACCACGGATTCCCCCGACACGTCTCTTGATCTTAATTTGCGCGGAGTTGGCTTGTAGATGAGTCTAAGGCGGGCAGGCTGACATCAGCATGACGGCCAGATAACATTTCTGTCAGTTAAAGAAATACTTTCCTGACAAAAATGTCAGGAAAATGTCAGCCTGGTGTTGGTCATGAACAGCTAAGATAGGTGAAATGCGATTTTTGTTGCCCTGACGGGTAAAGGGAGAGACGAACATGCGGCTATTGTTGGTAGAAGATGAGGAGAAGACATCTTCGTATATCAATCGCGCCCTCAGCGAGTTGGGCTTTACCGTCGATGTAGCGGCCACCGGGATCGACGGATTATATCTGGCTCTTGAGTATGATTACGATACGATTGTGCTCGATGTCATGTTGCCCGGCATGGATGGTTACAGCGTTCTCGAAGGCCTACGCGCCAGCAAACAAACTCCGGTTCTGATGTTATCCGCCCGTGGCTCGGTTGATGAACGAGTTAAGGGCCTGCGTCACGGTGCCGACGATTATTTGCCTAAGCCTTTTTCGCTGATTGAACTGGTTGCGCGTATCCAGGCGTTGTTGAGGCGGCGTCCCAGTGATGGTGTAGATGTCAGCCAATTGCACATTAATGATCTACATCTCGACCTGCTGGCAAGGCGTGTCACGCGAGCCGGTGAACGTCTTGAACTCACCGCCAAAGAGTTCGCCCTGTTAAGCCTGTTAGCCAGACATCAGGGGGAAATTCTGTCAAAAATGATGATTGCAGAGCAGGTCTGGGACATGAATTTTGACAGCGATGCTAATGTCGTTGAGGTGGCGATAAAACGCCTGCGGGCGAAAATAGATACGCCCTACCCGGTCAAACTGCTGCATACAGTGCGAGGCATGGGGTATGTCCTTGAAACTCGCCCCGATCGCCAGACTAAATAGAGAGAGTGATCATGATTAAGCGTTCTATCTCTGGGCGGCTGGCGCTAATGTTTGCCTTGGCCTCCATACTGATAGTTTCGGCTCTCGGTATTGTACTGCGAAGCTCCTTGCATAACTCATTGCAAAAGCAGATGCATAACGAATTGCAATTCAGGGAGTCGCTGATGGCACCGTGGATCCTCTCCCGTACCACGCTGGACGGCTGGCAAACGTTGGCGACCAAATTCACCGATTTGGCCGCTGCTGAGGGCGGCCGCGTACAATACTGGGTCCTCAGTGATGACCCCCAGCTTCAGGTGGGCGGCCCGGCACCCCGTGGTGTAACCTGGGCTTCGTTAAGCAAAGGATTCAGCAAAGTACCCGGTGCGACAGACGAGTCATGCTCCCTATTTCTACTGATGTCGGAAATTCCTGCCCAAGGTGAGCGCCCCGCTCTGCGCTATGTGGTCGCTATCGATTCCACGCCGTATATGGGTACTCTGAATGAATTTACCCGCACGCTGATCGTCATTACTGCGATTGGCGTCTTATTCGTGGCACTGCTGGGGTTCGTGATTGCCAGAATAGGTATGCGCCCTGTTAATAAACTCAGCGAACAGGCCCAGCACCTTGCGCCAGGAAATCACGGGCAGCGTCTGGATACCTTAACTCTGCCGGATGAACTGCAAAAACTGGCCGTCGCATTCAACGGCGTGCTCGAACGGCAGGAAATCGCCTGGCGGCAACTTGAAAGTTTTAATGCTGATGTCGCACATGAACTGAGAACCCCGTTGACCAATCTGATGGGGCAAACGCAATTAGGTCTATCTCGTAAACGTGAAACGCATGAGCTCGAAGATTTACTGGAGTCCAATCTGGAAGAACTCGAGAGAATGACCTCTATTGTTAACGATATGCTGTTCCTCTCCCATGCTCAAGCTGGGGAGCACGCAACCCAGTTAACCGACGTGTCTCTTCGGGAAGAGACCTATAAGACCACGGAGTATGTAGAGCCTTCATTTGCCGAAAAAAATTTGTCTATTCATGTTGAGGGGGATATCACTGCACGCATTGATCGGCGGCTTTTCCACCGCTCACTGGCGAATCTGCTAGAAAACAGCGCCCGCCATGCTGTTACTGGTACTACCGTGAAAGTGACGATCTCCAGAGAAAATAATCTGGCATCCATCGCGGTAGCCAACATTGGAGCTCCCATTGCGGCGGAACATCTAAACCGTTTGTTTGAGCGTTTTTATCGTGTTGATTCTTCCCGTGCACGCAGTGACACACACCATGGACTCGGGCTCTCCATCGTCAGGGCGGTGGCGATAATGCATCGTGGAGATGTGTTTGCCAGTAGCCAGAATGGGATTAATACCTTTGGTCTGACCCTTGCAATAACTGACCCTTATATATAGACAGTGAGTCCGTTGAAAAAGAAATGAGTCGTTATGTGAAGTCTGGCCTGGCTGAGCGAGGGTAACGTCTATGACAGTGTATTTTTGCATACAGGTTTAAGAGGAGGATCTCCCTCCTCTTCTTCTTTCTTGCTTTACGCGACTGATCAATCATCGCAATTCTGACAAACATGTCAGGCAACCGTCAGCCTGGTGACATGAAGCATCCGGTAAAATCACGTTATCGCCACCGACATAATCCCCCCTCTTTAATCGTGCCGATAACAAAGGAAATGGATGATGAAAAAGAAAATTCAACAGTATCTGCTTTGCACTGCTCTTACATTTGCCGGCTCAATGGCTAGCATTGCTCACGCGCAGGATGCGGCGAAAAATAACACGAAGCAACCGTCTCGGGCGCAACAATTGATGGGGGATATCGCCCCCAAGATGGCGCAACTCACTGACGATGTCCTGTATGCCGATATCTGGGAACGGCCGCAACTCTCAAAACGTGACAGGAGCCTGGTGACGGTCAGTGCTCTGGTGGCAATGGATCGCCCTGACCAATTGCGTTCTCATCTGCGCCTGGCTCGCCAGAACGGTGTCACTGAAGAAGAGTTGGTTGAGGCTATAACCCAACTTGCCTTCTATTCTGGATGGCCAACGGCAGTAACGGCGATATCCATTGCAAAAGAGGTATTTAAAGAAGGGAAATAGTTTTTATCTTCAATGGGTTAATTAGAATATCTCACGTTAAAGGATTGAATCGATATGAAAGTTTTCCTGATCACACTGGCTGCGCTTTTACTGCCCGGTACGCAAGCGCTTGCTGCTGCGCAGGCGGCAGTGACCGTCAGTCCTGCGGGTTCACAACCTACGACTATTGGTGCACCGGAATCTTTTACCGGTACAGCAAAAGTTGACTCACGGTTTAAAGGCACCGCCCCAGCCCGAATTTCCGGCGGTACCGTCTCATTCGAAGCCGGAGCACGAACAGCATGGCACACGCATCCCCTTGGACAGACACTTATTGTTTCTTCTGGTACCGGCTGGGTACAGGAATGGGAGGGCGCCGCTCAGCAAATCAAAACCGGTGATGTCGTGTGGATCCCACCGGGTGTTAAACACTGGCATGGCGCATCCGCAAAAGAGTCAATGGTGCATATTGCTGTTTCAGAATCACTGGACGGTAACACTGTGACGTGGATGGAAAAAGTCACAGACGGCCAGTACCCACAATAATAAAATGCCATTTTTGCATTCCCGCCTGAAACAGAACTACCCCGAGATATTCATGAATGGCGGTTTAGCGAAAGACATTGAGCTCAAACATTTTATTGATATTAGATATCCGTTCATGAGTTCTGCCTGTTAACGCATTCATTTTAGCAGCATGGTCATTCGTGAAAATCTCGCTATGATTCAGTTGTCCGCTATCACATAAGGAAAAGACCTTGAAAGCCTTACTGAAAACATTCACCACTTGTATGTTGGTTGGTGGATTAATCTCCCAATCTACATTTGCTGAACCAACAAAACCCTTGGTTATCCAGTCTCAAGGAAGTTTTGCCGCCGGTGGGGCCGTCATTACGACACCAGGGCAGTTTGATCCGAAAAAACCATTGGACCCAACAGGTCAAACATATCATGGTGATCACGCCTCTGTGTTTTACCAGATCCCTGAGAACCCACACAAATATCCCATTGTGATGTTGCACGGTGCCGGGCAGTCTTCCCGGACATGGGAAAGCACACCGGATGGCCGCGAGGGTTTTCAGAACATCTTCTTGCGCCGTGGCTTTTCGACCTATCTGGTCGATCAACCGCGTCGGGGTAATGCCGGACGCAGTATGGTGGAAGGAACTGTCAAACCACTTGCTGATGAGCAATTATGGTTTAACCAGTTCCGTCTGGGTATATGGCCCGATTTCTTTGATGGCGTACAGTTCTCCCATGATAAAGAGACATTAAATCAGTACTACCGTCAGATGACCCCTAACACCGGGCCCTTTGATATCGATGTAATTTCAGATGCCATGTCAGCCGTAGTGGATAAATCTGGCCCGGCTATTTTGTTTACACACTCTCAGGGTGGCGGCCCAGGCTGGTTTACCGCGATGAAGAACGCCAATGTAAAAGGGATAGTCGCGTTTGAACCTGGCAGCAGCTTTGTCTTTCCGGAAGGCGACGTCCCTCCCCCAACAAAGAATGCTTTTGATACCGTAAAAGGGGAATCGGTGCCTCTGGAGAAGTTTATGGCACTGACTAAAATCCCTGTCCTGATTATCTACGGCGACAATATCCCTGACAAACCAACGGCCTTGCCTGCACAGGATAGTTGGCGTGCCCGGTTGGCTGTTGCGCGTCAATGGCGGGATGTGGTGAATAAACATGGCGGAGACGTGACAGTAATCCATTTGCCGGAAATTGGTATAAAAGGCAATACTCACTTCCCTTTCTCTGATCTGAATAACGTTGAAATCGCCGATCAGGTATCAAAATTCCTGAAAGATAAAAATCTTCAGTAATAAAAAATTAGTGGGGTCGTTGACGGCTCCACTACTGCTTATATACTCGTCATACTTTAAGCTGCATCTGTGTTGGCTACGCTCAACAACCCCAGGTACTTATTTATGTAAGCGCCTGGGGACTTACTTCGTTGCCGCCTTCCTACAACGCCAATTATTTTGAGCATATCGGGCATTTATCCTAAGTGCACGCTCATATTTATAAATATGAGGAAATTGTATTTTTAACTCATCCGCTTTTTTTAGACGATAATATTGGGACCTTCTTTAAGCCAAAATAGGTAGCACGGAAATTCCGCTTTCTCTGCTACCACTTTAACTAGTCCTCCCTGCTGACCAGAGAAGCGCAACAGTTATCCCTGAATGGGGTAATATAGCAAACCTAACATCTGCAACCATTGCGGCAACGCTACCATCATTCGGCCATTCCAGAATACGTTCTCGCTCAAACTCCGATGTCTGATTTATTCAACGACGCCTGTAATATTCATAATATTAAAATAAATATCACAATTTAATGCATGAATTAATATCTCATTAACAAATGATCCATATTTTTACGATAGCTATAAAAAACTAACCGCTTTGATATTGACTCTAAAAACCAAAATGTATAACACAGTGTCATGTCAAGCTTCCCAGAGTAAAGTCATAATACGTATGTCATCACAACACTAAAGGGGCTCTGTTAAAAGACAAATAAGCTGAGTACATAATAAGCTGAGTACATTATGAATAGCAGATACGTTAAGTTTCTCAGAAACAATGTATTTATGCTAAGGAGAAAATCATGTCGAAAGTTACTAGTCCTGATTCTATCAATAGAATAAAACATACGGAAGTTATTGCAGCATCTCCAAACTCTGAAGAAAGCATTCGCAGCCTGTCCGTGCTTAAGGAAAAGGCCTCTGAAATATTAGAAAAAGAGAATGCGCAGTTCTTTGATATTCTGCCTATTCTGGAAAGCCTGAAAAAAGATGATATTATTGAAATATTAAATGATCTACTGGAAAGAAAAGACATTACTTCAAATTATCAATTGCTATCAGAAGATCATGTTTACTTAAGTAGGCAACATAATTTTCATCTACTTATGCGGCTTATTGGTAGAAGTCCGTCAACGACTTTGTATGCAAACGAATTTGATATTCTGGTTATCAACCCCATGAATACGCCAGTTAGTATTCCTTTATACCAGTGCCAAGTTTGCGAAGATCTCTCTCAAAGGCCATCGGCACTGATAAGGCTCGAAGATACCGTATTAATGCCGGGTAAAGTCTATGGCTTTGAAGCCTATAAATATATTCTCGATTTTGATACTGAAGCCGCACAGGACGCTTTTATCCTTATCGCTCACTCCGAGCCCAAAGGTTGGTTGTCATGGGTCTATGACAAGAACTCACTCGAACCTATTGAATCTATTTGTACCAGCCTCCAAGCGTCAAGGATACAGATGTACGTGAGAATGCTCGGTGCCATGAACGCGACTCAAGCTGTGCCTGTTTTGGAAAAACTGGCAAAGTCTACATATGCAAACTTTGTTCGTTGGGAAGCGGTCGAAAGCCTCTCACTTATTGATCCTCAATCTACTCTAGAGTTACTCGACTATTTGGTGAAGAATGACTCTGACGCTCAAATAATTGAGGCCGCAGAACAGAGCCTTGCAATAAATAAAGCAGAAGAGTCAGAGGTGTAAATATTATGGCTGTCAAAGTGGACGTGAAAGAAAATACACTCATCACACTGAATGAATTTGTGTCATTTCTTGAAACGAGTGGAACTATTGAAAAGCTTAGAAATTCAATCTACTCATCCGAAGTAATGAGTTGTGTTGCCACTCAGTTGCGTGCATTAGCGGCCAATAAGGCGCATATTTTTTCTATTATCATTGAAGAGTTGGAGAAAACAGACCACTTTCAATCACAAAATTACGGGCAAGCTCAAGGATTTGTTCTTTATACAACACCGTGGTATACAATCCGGCTAATGCTGTGGATCCCACCCGGACATCAGGCCAGCGCTATTCCCTTTTCTTACAAGGTCGCACATGACCATGCTTTTGACCTGATGACCGTAGGCTTCTTCGGCCCTGGTTATCGCACATCACTGTACGAATTTGATTACAATGAGCCCATTCAACGTACTGATGGACTTACCCAGCTCAGTTATAAAGGGGAAATGTATCTGCGAGAAAATGAAGTTATCTATTATTTTGCTAATAAAGATGTGCATATACAACACGAACCAGAGTCACTTTCGGTTTCATTAAATTTAATCATTAATAAACCAGATGCGTCTGCCCGACAAACTGTTTTCGATATTGAATCTACAGATGAAGGTAGCAATTTATGTTGGGGAAAACCCCACTTTAACAGTATTGAAAAAATAGCTTCCCAGCGCTCAATTTTTTCAGCGCTATCAACCCATGGGAATATGAGATCAAAAAAAGCTATCGAAAAGATCGCACACAATCATAAAGCTGATGAAGTTCGCGCCCTGTCTTGGGTAGCAATGTTACGTGCAAATGATACCGTATTAAGCGATGTGCTCACACTAGAGAAAAGTCATTATGTCAGGCGTGTACTTGCCGAGATAAACATGGCGCAAGGAGAAACTAGCAATGCTCCTAAATAATATTACGCCAGTGAATAAATCACTGACACTACAAGATTTATTAGGAATTTTGAGTCACTCATCGGCAATTTCCAATGTGGCAAATGGGATTTATGTGGAAAGCGAAATCCTTGAAGTAGGTTCATGGCTTTCAGCCTACGCGGCTAATAAAGATGAAATTTTTTCGCAGATCATTACCGAGTTGGAGAACCCTTATCAATTCCAGCTGGAGAATGACATACAGGCACCGAGTTTTATTCTTTACAGTAATGAACGCATAACTATTCGTCTTGTTATGTGGCTCCCATTGCAGGGAAAATTAGATCGGACACCTTATTCCTACGAAGAAGCACATGATCATAATTTTGACTTTTGGACAGTGAATTTTTTTGGAGGTGGCTATCGAACTCGGCTCTATGACTATGATTACGATAAAGTTAGTGGCGTAAATAACGAAGTTGTAGAACTTAATTGTTATGGAGATAAGATTCTTTCCCCGAATACAGTTATGTTTTATTTTCGTAGTAAGGATGTTCATACTCAATATCCGCCTGATGAATTATCAGTATCGCTCAATTTAATAGTGCGACCAATAAAATCGAAGCATCAATACGAATTTCAGATAGATTCAGATGCATTGGAAGGAAAAATAGAGGCAAGAATTAAAAAGGGAAGATATGAGCGCTACGCTTTTCAAAATGTGTTATATAACGGCCTGCTGAGTCTTGAAAATGAAAAAAGTCGTCAACTGGTTCACAAAGTGTCTCTTTGTAACCATCGAGAAGAGATACGATTAATCGCTTATGAAGCTTTACTTAAGCACGCCCAAAAAAAAGGTAATGTGAGTGATATAAAGAGCATTAGTGAACAAGCATTTAAAGACCAAAGCCTCTATATCAAAAATAAGATTTCTCACAGTATTGGAAGCATGCCATGCATGAGTCCAAAACCCCGCTAATATAGTTAGCGGATTACTTTATCTCAAGAAGATAGGAGTCATATTATGACTAAAAATACTGCGACTAAAGTAAAAAGCATCAAACTCGTAACCTTTGGCAAAAATACGGCTCTGGCGGGCGCAGTGCCTAGAACATTATCAGGCCAAGAAGCCGGCCGTGTGCTTGGGTTTGGGTGTCATCACTCTTAATTTAAGCATTTAATATACTGGACGTGACCTAGAAGTAGATATTGGAATAATTTGTTCCAATAATCTTCACATAACTTAGTGACTCAAGCCGGGAGTGGCGGTCTTCTCACACCCGGCTTTTATCTAATAGCCAAAAATGAATTGAGGAAGTATGTCCTGTAATTTTAAAATAATACTCACCGGTGCGTCAGGATTAATTGGTTCTGCCATTGCTGATGCACTGTATAAATCAGGTATGAATCTTGTTCTTGCTTGTAAACGTTCCCAAAAATTACAAGACAGATATCTTAGCGATGATAAGTCAAAAAGAGCTTATTTTTGGTATGGCGATCTTACCAACGAAAAAGCCTGTCGTGAATTAGTGGAGTATGCTGTTCAGCAAATGGGGGGGGTGGATGTATTGATCAATTGTGCCGGCGTCTTTAATTTTTCTGCTCTCGAAGAGATGACCTATAGTAGAATTACCGATACCATCAGTACCAACCTTCTCGCCCCTATTTATCTTACACATCTTGTATTACCTTATATTAAGACCAGTGCCTGCCCAATAATCGTGAATATATCCTCAATTGCTGGCTTCTCCAGTTTGCCTGAAGGCGCGTGCTACGCAGCATCTAAATGGGGGCTTAATGGCTTTATCCACAGCATCCGCGAAGAATTACGCAAAAAATCAATTCACATCTGTAATATATCGCCTTGTCAGGTTAAAACACTGTCCCATCATTCTGATACGGCAATCAGAACCATAGCACCGGAAAATATCGCTAATGCGGTTATTTTAGTTTTGTCATATGTACAAAAAACGTCGTCTTCAATTGACGTAGTGCTGTAGCCATTTCCCATGAAATCCATATGGTTATGTGTTTTTTCTATTTGATCTCTACCCCATAGGTTGATTTAATAAGCACCGTAACGAAATAATAACGGAATATTATTATGAACAAATCAACCAAAATAGGTTCCCAAATATATACTCCATTTACCCTGAAGTTATATGACTGGTGGGTATTGAAAATGTCCAATCACTTTGCTTGGAAATGCCCTACTCACGACGTTTTAGTACCTCATTTCACTGAATATGCCGGTAATGAACATTTGGACATAGGCGTAGGGACTGGCTTTTATCTGACACATCTGCCTGAAACTACTCATATCTCTCTGATGGATATCAATACCAACAGCCTTGCTGTTGCCAGCAATCGCATTGGGTCAACACGGGTCAAGGAATGCATCCAGCATGATGTTTTTGAACCGTTCCCAGCCCAATACCACGGCTATTTTGACTCAATTTCAATGTTCTATCTGCTGCATTGCCTCCCTGGTGCGCTAAAGGATAAAGTGCAAGTGATAGCCAATACCGCTATGGGGTTAAAAACGGGTGGCACACTTTATGGCGCGACGATATTAGGCAATGATGCAGGGCATAATCGTCTTGGGAAGAAATTGATGAAGGTGTATAACTCAAAAGGTATTTTTTCTAACAAAGACGATACGGAAGATGGGCTCCATGCCATGCTATCGTCCCAGTTCCGTGATGTTGCAATTACCCGTGTAGGCATGGTCGTGCTTTTTACCGCAACAGGCCGCCGCGAGTAATATATTCACCATGCATTGAATTTTAGCTATGCAGTAAATGTGACACAGCATAAAAAACTGCACTGCCAAATATCAGGGTGTTATCCAATAATTGGGGTGCAGTTCAATAAGAAACCTTTTGTTCGATTATATCGTTACGCGAGTATTTGTTTCACGAACGCTTCAATCTCTTTATCCTGACAGTTTTCAAAGAAACACTGCTGGAAACGTGCACCGCTAACGGCGGTTTTCACCAACTCAGGGTCGATAGCACGTAGTGTATCCAGATAATTTTCTTTCACGACTGCCGCTTTCACTTGATTCAAGATACCCGCATTACGTACCTGTGGCTCTTTACGATCAAGTGGATAGCCTTCGCCTTTCACACCAGTGAACGCTTTTTCAAAGATATAGCGCACGTTAAGTTCCGCGCCCCAGCCAAAGCCTTTAGCAAACGGCAGTGACAACGCATTACCATTGTTAATTTGTGCAAACAGGAAAGCATCTGCTGGATCGATGCAATAACCACATACAACGCCTGGATGTATATTCAATGACATCATGGCGCCCTGCCCTGTACCACAACCGGTCACCACAAAATCAACCGCTTTAGCATTCAACAAAATGCTGGCCATGATGCCCAGGTGGATATAAGTCAGATGATGATCTTGCTCATCGCTCATCCCAACGTTGAATACCGGATACGCTTTTTCCGAGGCAACAGCATTCAGCTCTTTAAGGATTATCGCGTTTTTACC
Source organism: Yersinia pestis (assembly GCF_900460465.1). GTDB lineage: Bacteria > Pseudomonadota > Gammaproteobacteria > Enterobacterales > Enterobacteriaceae > Yersinia > Yersinia pestis. The sequence continues at coordinate 182,504 of NZ_UAVH01000009.1, forward strand.
TGCCTGACTGTTTTCCATCATCAGTGCGATTTTCATTTTGTTATCTCCTCTTAGTCAATGAGCAGTCGCCCATTGAATGTGATAGTTTGACATGACTGCGCTGAACATAGCATTTTGTGAACATCATTTCAATTTTAATGAAAATATGTTTTACCTTAATCGCATTTCGCGATTGGGTCAGCATTCACTCAAGTGGATATCCATACAGAACGCACCGATTTTATGGGCCGATTACGTATTAAAAATACCCGGACAGAACCTCGCGATTGATACTGATTAGGGTCAGCATATTGGATGCTCCTGCCCTGGGATTTCATGTACGGCAATGCGTGATGTCGACCAGACATAACGGTGAGTAACCCAACGGTTGCGCGCATGGCGGGAAAAAAAGACTTCATTAACTTTTTCATCATCAGGCGCCAACGCCAGTGCGAAATACATCCAGCGAGCGCTAAGCTTATAGTTATAAATATGTTTATCTTTTCGATTGAAGTAAATTTTTGCCAGTGAAGTCATCGCCAATATACTGCCTTTGTTGCCATGCTCCAGTAGAAAGTCAAGATACTGATGAGTCACACTCAAGGTATGAAGTTCTGAAAGCAGGGCTAACAACTCGGGTAAAGCAACATCGTTTCCCCAGTCAACCGATGCTTTTAATGATGCAACCAATTTCCCCTCAAGTTCGGCGGTTTTTACCGTATCAGTTTCCTCGTATGAAAGCAGTTGGTAACAGCGCGCCAGTGAGTAATAGGCTCTTTTTAGTTCATCTTCATACGAGAATGGATCGGTGTTATCGATTAGCGGATATTTGGCGATGACTTTTTGGCTTAAAAGCGTACTGTTTTGCTCAACAACCTGACGGTAATAGCTGATTGCGCGCAGAATGTCCCGTGTCTCCGATGGTGCATACAGATAAAAGCTACCCAGGCTTGACGCCGTGCCACGCGCACCATATTCAGCCCCAAGAGTGAACAGACGCGTAGCATCGTCAGGGTAATTAAGTTCATTTAAGATGAAACCGGTTTGATCCCAGGCATCTTTTGGATCGTGCTGCAAAGCATAATCAAGCCATTCACGCCCTAACGCCTCGTTTTGTGTAAACCCAAACAGCCCGGTCAACAAACAGTAGCCCTGTAAAACCATTGCCTGGGGAGAATGCATAAGCTGCGCATTATGGCAAATCTGGTTATGCAGCCAGCGTGATTCAGGGGCAAACTTTCCAGCAAGCCGTAACGCGGCATGATGTAAATACCCGCCAAGACTAGGCTCTTGTGCAACCGCTTGCTGTAAATAGTGCCAGGCGGATGGTTCATCTTCCATCACGTAGTAACTCGCGGCCAGCCAGCGTAATGCCTGAGCGCGATCATTTGCATTCAACGCCTGTTCCGCTTCGCGTTTCACCTCGGTAAACTGCCACTCACGTTCAACCAGATCGGCGACTTTATGGCCGAGATCATCACAAAAATCATCCCACCAGATCAGATGGCGTAAATGGTCCTTCTCCTGAAGACTCAAATGTTCACAAGCCGGTGAAACAATTAAGTCCAGCATGTCCTGCGGTAAACCGCGCCAACGGGGCATTTGGAACGGGATGTAATCGGTGAAGATGTAGAACTGGGTTGGATGGATATGCAAGCTGGCAAACAGCCAATAATGCGGGCCAATAAGTGCCTTCTCTGTTTGATTACGCAGTAAACCTGGCGGTAACGCATCGGGAGCCAATATCTGAGCATAGGCATTCAGTCCTGAATAACTCATCAAGGCGGCCATTTCTTCAGGATAGCACTGTTGATAGTCACGTAATTCGCCCAGAACCGGCAATGAATCCGCCTTCTCATTGGCAATAATGACAGCCAGCCAGGCCGGAACGCCAAACGCGGTAATCGCCGGGATAATCAGCGCAGCGGCCATCCACTGGCGTGGCTCCAGTGTTAATGCTTGCAGGGCTGCCAGCACCATCATTTCATTACAGGCGGCTGCACATACCCACATCGCAGCAGTGGTCTTCTTCGCCCAGCCATAGCTGCGATACCGCCAGGCACAATGATGCCAGTACAACGTTTCAGCCAACCAGGCATGGTTCGATTCAGGGCAGTCGTGTTGCCAGGCTTTGATCTGTGCCAAACCTTCCGGCCCCATTGAAATGACGCTACGTAAATCGGGGGTATTTTCCATATCCATCCAGCCACGATAATAACGCTGCTCGGCATCACGGCTAAGGAATGATGCGGTAAGTGCACTTTCCAGTTGTTTATCAAGCTCACCATAACGCCCTTCACGAAGGAAGGAACGCATGTCGCATAACGCCCTATTTTTGTCCTTCGGGGGTAATTCAGCAACGTCAAGCAGATGGTACTCTGCGATATCGCAGGGAATGTAATCGCGTCCTTGCATAGTTCTGTTTCCTTTCAGTGATAGGGAAATAGGTATAAAAAACAGGTGACAATATTTCAGTGAGATTAACCATACTTCGAGATAAACATCCCCCTAAAAAATCGATGTTAACGCTGTGGGATATATCTCATGATTACGTGTTGGATATCGGCAAGGCGACGTCATCTATTCTTATTGAAGCACGAGGATAAAATAAGATATTTCTCAATTTTCTGTCTCTATTATACGAGTTACCATCGTACATTCATAATTCCATTTAATTAATATTGCACCCACTTCACAAATTAAAAATAATAAAATGCACTCAAAAGTTAAATGTAAAAAACAATAGAGAGAAATGTAACTTAATTGGAAATCTGTCATTTCTACTGTAACCTCAAGAATTCATCACCGCCGATAGATTAATATTTTTAATATTATCAATCACTACCACAACATCTGAAAAATTACGTTTTGACACTCATTAATTTACTTGTAATATATTAGCACTATTGGTTAGAAAAATGGCATTTCACCCTGAAATTGACTATAAAAAATATTATGGCAATGGATTGAACGTTTAAATTAAGGATTAACATTGAAAAAAAAACTGGTGGCACTCTTAATACTCTCTTATCCGTCGGTTGCATATCTAAAGCAACCCCCTCCGGCAGTACCTAAACCCATTACCTTTGTTGCTAAAATTGATAACATTGATTTTAACAAAACGGCCATTGATAGTGATATGAAATTACTGCTGGCCGATCGGTTCCACTTTAAAACCAAAACCCCCTGTAACAAGAATACGCTTTCAGGCCGGCCAGAATCATTTGGTTTAACGTCAGAAGTATACGCGGCAAAAATCAAGAGTTTGCTCGTTGAGATCTTAAGTGAACGTTACCTTTTCCTGACAATAGATCAATGTGACCGCGGTGGCACACCGATGCTCACCAATATAGAAGTTTGCACTGAAGCACTGTGCGGTGCTGAATTCATGAAAAAAGAATCTTATCTTTGGTTAAATCAAGACTTAAAGGCCACGGTGAAACGCCAGGCGACATCGGTGATCCCTATGCCATTAACCTTTGATAAAGAAAAGCAACTGTGGAAAGTGGCCGGGTGGTTTATTGAGTCATCAGAAGAAACTGAGGAACTTATACCGAGCAAACTGCTGGCCTTTGAAGGTTATACTGACGATGAAACATTCAAAACACAAAAATTCGTCTCTACCTTCAAATCCTATTACTCCAGTGGAAATATTCAACATATTCTCACTTATAATAAAGAGGGAAAAGAGGATGGGAAATACGACTCATATTATGATGAAAAAGGGAAATTAGCTGAGACGTTGGTATTTAAAAATGGCTTGGTCAATGGTGAGTATATTATCTACCATGAAAATGGTGCTATTGAAAGCAAACGACATTTTATTGACAGCAAAATAGCCGACGGAGAGTGCCCTCATTATTACGACAATGGAAAAATTAAAGAGAACCATAGCTATTTGAATAATAAACTCGAAGGGAAATACTTTGAGTATTTTCCTGATGGTAAAATTAAAGATGAAAGAACCTACCATGCTGGCAAAGTCGTTGGTAAATACACAGTCTACTTTGAATCAGGTAAAATTAGAGCTATTTATAATAAAAACAATAAAGATCAGTACCATGGAACTAACGAGGAATACAGCCCCGAAGGGCAGTTAGTGTCTAAATCAACGTATAAAGAAGGAAAACAACTCTCTAGCCAGACTTGGTATAAAAATGGAAAAATGCGACAGGAAGAAATCTACGATAACGAAGGCCGCAAAAATGGCGTATCAAGAGAGTGGTTTGATAATGGACAACTTAATACATCAACCAGCTATAAAAATGATATCTTAGATGGTGATAGCCAGAAATGGAACGAACAGGGTGAAATAGTATCACTCTCACCGTATAAAGACGGCAAACTTCAGGGTGAACATAAATATTATGATTCAGGAAAACTACTTTATACCACAATGTATAAGAACGATAAAAAAGATGGTCCGGATAGACGATGGAGTATCAATACAGGGAAGTTAATTGAAGAAATGCCCTATGTTGAAGGCATAAGAAGCGGCATCAAAAAAGAGTTTAATGATCGTACCGGTAGACTGTTAACAACCACCCCTTATGTGAATAATGAAATACAGGTCACCGGAGAAACATATAATGCCGATGGTGTTAGCATTATTCACTGCTATATCAATAATAAAAGTATTGACTCGCTATACAATCCTATTGAAATACGCGAGAAAGCCTCACAGAGTGATGATAATGCACAGTATGAACTGGGTAAGTATCATTATACTTGTCAAGACTATGATAGAGGTCTTAAGTGGCTAGAAAAATCAGCAGACCATAAAAATATTAAGGCGTTATTTCTTTTAGCTCAAATGTATAATGAAGGTGACGGCGTTAAAGAAGATCAAACCAAATATTTCTCCTATTTACTCAAAGCAGCGCAGTTAGGGCTAAGTGATGCTCAAGTGGAAATTGGCTATCTGTATCTCGTCGGTGAAGGGGTAGAAAAGAACTTACCAGAAGCCTATCAGTGGCACATAAAAGCTGCCGAACAAGGAAACGTGCACGCCCATTATAACCTTGGTTGGATATATCAAAATGGAGACGGCACCGAGAAAAATTTGGATAAGGCAAAATTCCACTTTACCGTTGCAGCTAAAAGTGGGATGAGAGAAGCCTATGAAGAATTAAAAAAATTAGAATCCAACAAGTAAATAATTTTAATAATGGGGTCTGGATTAATCAGACCTCATAAAATTGATCATGGATAAGATTATATGAAACTGAAAATAAACTTTGAGCCTGTCCATAATTCTGTGTAACTGCCACCGTATTAAAGGTGATCGCTCAGGCGGTCACCGAACTCGATAATAAAACGGCTCATCGCTAACCGCCAGTTCTGGATCGGCATACTCCATTTTTTTGATGCATCCTTGATCGCCAAATAAACAACCTTCCGCACTGAGTCGTCTGTCGGGAACACTTTGCGCTTTTTAATGGCTGCACGGATCACGCTGTTCACCGATTCGATGGCATTCGTGGTGTAGATAGCCTTGCGGATATCGGGCGGATAGCCGAAGAATGTATTGAGATTTTCCCAGTGCGTACGCCAACTTTTGCTAATTTGCGGGTATTTGTCGTCCCAGGCCTCCGCAAACTTATCCAGCGCCATCAGCGCCGCCTCTTCTGTCGGAGCCTGATACACCATTTTCAAACCGCTGGTGACGGCTTTATAGTCCTTCCATGACACATATTTCAGGCTGTTGCGTACCATATGGATGATGCACAGCTGGATGTGAGTCTGCGGATAAACACTGTTTATCGCATCCGGGAACCCCTTCAGGCCATCCACGCAGGCAATCAGAATGTCCTGAAGACCGCGATTTTTTAGCTCTGTCAGCACACTTAGCCAGAACTTCGCACCTTCATTTTCTGCCAGCCACATGCCCAGCAGCTCTTTCTGACCTTCAGTGTTGATGCCCAGCGCTAGGAACACTGCTTTGTTTATCACGCTACCGTTCTGGCGGACTTTTACGACAATGCAGTCCATATAAACAATGGGATACAGAGCATCCAGTTGGCGGTTTTGCCATTCAGCAACCTGCTCTTTTACGGCATCGGTGACTTTAGATATCAGCGTGGGAGACACATCGGCGTCATACATCTCTTTGAAGGTGGCGACGATTTCGCGGGTGGTCATGCCTTTGGCGTACAGGGACAAAATCTGGCTGTCCATCTGTGTGATACGCGTCTGATTTTTCTTTATCAGCTGCGGTTCAAAGGTGTTTTCGCGGTCGCGTGGCGTATTCAGCTCGATTTCGCCGTCGTCGCATAGCAGTGTTTTGGACGAATAGCCGTTGCGGGTATTCGAGCCTGATTTAGGGGTATTTTTCTCGTGCCCGAGGTGTTCGGTAAGCTCTGCATTTAACGCTGTTTCGACGGTAAGCTTTGTTAGCATACGAGAAAATGCATTAAGGTCGGCTTCGGTTTTAAGACCTTTAGCCAGTTCAGCCGCAAGTGCTTTAAGTTTCTTTTCGTCCATAATTTGCCTGTCTCCGTTGTTGGAGTGAAGATATCAAAAACAGGCAATTACACAATATTGTTTACAGTCTCTAAACTTTTTTTCAACTTTAGTCTATACCGCAACATTTTGCTCTGGCTTGAGCTTCGCTCATGCACAGACATTGCCCGATGTCTATTCAGTGGTTGAACGAAAACTGGAAAATGCCCTACCGCTGGCGGAACACCCCCATTATGATGCTCAGGCCCCTTATTTCGAACTGCACCGAGAAATCCTGATGTTTAGCTCACCAGAACGAGCCAATACGCTATTAAAGAAACTTGATTTCAGTTCGAAAGAGGCAATGTTATCACTGAATATTTCTGCTGACTGGATTGCGGGAACAGGTAATCCAGACAAAGCAATGGTATTTTTATCACAGATTGGACTCGAGAAACCGAGCTCATTCTCAGCATACAAGAATTATGTTGATGCCTGGATTGAAAAGAAACAGCCTGAATCTGCGTTAAAGTTACTTATGCTGGATAACAGTGCAAGGAACTATTATCTTCCCGCTGTTTTAGACGCTTATCGAGATACGCCAGATCAAGCGGTGACTATTTATAAAGATATTTATGGCGACAACATAATAGAACCGACCAATCAATTAAGGATGCTGCTTGCTATTGCAGAAAATTATCGTGTCAACGGTGCCCCCAAAAACACCCTTATTTATACCGATAAAGCACAGGTAATGTTTATCGACGTGCTCAAAAAGAAGAAGAACAATGAAATTCATTTTTATAAAGATTACTTGAATTTGATCAATCTATATTCATTTGCAGGTAATAAGCAACAAGCATTAATATTATCAGAACAGCTACTCAGGGCGGCCGGAGATAAAGGTACCTATTATGATTTGGCATTATCCGGGATCATGGCATTTTACCATGCTAATGGTTTCACTGAAGAATACAATGCATTAATTGCAACCAGCATTGCCACTACAGATAAGTCCTTTAGCTTTGCTCCCAAGCCTATAGAAGAAATAAAGCTTATCCGGTTGTTGAATGCCACTAACGAAACCGGCCTAATTAAAGAGCGTATTGATAAGCTGATGATCTCACCAGAATATGCCTGTTATGACGATAGATATTGCTATGAATATAAAATAGATTCGCTTAATTTTCTATATTTAAGCAAATCTGATGCATTAGCTGATAAATATTTAAACATTATTATTGAAGAATCACAAAATCAAAAATTCAATCCATGGGAAACGGTAACTAAATCCATCGTTAAAAAATTAGTTGATATTGGACGTATCGCCGAAGCTAAGAAGTTGGCTGCAGATGCAGAGGTTATTTATCTCTCACAGCTAAAAGACTCTCCGCCCAAAGAAGTCGAAAGAAATTATAGGGATCTTGCTGAAATGTATGGTTTTGCAGGCGATGTCGTCAGCGCTGAACGAATACTTAATAAGCATGTCACCACCGCCCAAAATTACTTTATTACCGATCTGTTTATAAAAAATAAACAGTGGGATGAAGCCAGAGCGCGTGTTGTGAAAGATACCGGTCTTTCTGGACAAAACCTGACGTTATTGCAAAATATTTGTGCTACCAATACACCTGAATGCATGCAACATATCACGTTCACACTTAAATCAATGTTAACACGTGAATCCATTACCGCAGAAGATGCATCAGGGAATCAACAACTCTACCAGTTGGGGATCATCTACCACTCTCTTGGGATAAAGCCGACCGAGGAACAACAGCTTCTCATTCAAAAATTATATGATAATGCGGCGGCCTAAAAGATAACCTTATTGAGGAGCTGGCAATATTGAGGAGCAGGCAATTAAATGTTGTCTGCTTTCTTTTAAAGATGACAAGTGAAAATTTTGAGACACTAGGTAACAAGTTATATTCCTGTCTAAAAGATAAAAATACATTCAAATAACAATGGAAGTTAAGGATTAAACCATGAAAAAATATTTTATTCTCATCGCGATGGTTGCAGTTTCAGTTTCAGCGGCAGATAAAAATAATGCTAGCGATGAATACTATACTTGTCATATGAGCAAGCAATTGGATAGAACCTCCAAAAGCTTGGGTGGAAATCATTTCCCAGAAGAGACTGAAACGGCAAAAATAAAGTGGGATGGTAGCCGATTTACGGTATATGGCATGAACGGGGGTAATTATATCTCACCATTGTTACATCGCGCCACGGAAGCAGAAGTGGAAAACCTTGCCAGAAAAGCGGGCGTTGAATTCACCGATGAAGATAGAAAAGATTTAGACTACGTAATGATGGACGCGGAGGAAAAGACGTTTAATCTATTTGAAAAATCAGATAGTGGCATTAGTTTTAGCGTCATGAATAAAGAAGAGAACAGTAAGCTGTTTCAACTTTTTTCCGAATGTACCCTTACCAGCAGCCTTTAAAACCCCGCAGCCAGGGAACCGAACATGGCTATTTCTTACTAAAAATCCAGTGAATCACGTATTGTGGATCATCCGAACGTTGGTTAAATCGCCCCGCCTCACACTATTTCGCCTTCATTTGACTTTGTCGGCAACCTACTCCTTTACGTTATTTTTATCCCTAACGGGCAGTTAACTGCTCAATCTGAGTTTTGGCATTCGCCAACGCGCTCAGCCCCCCTTTTAACCAAAGACCTTTCCCCGACGCATCAAGGCGGGCAGCATGGTCAAATTGATCGAAATCAACCGGATAGACCAACGCCGGTATATTATGTTTCAGACAGTAATACAGAATTCCTGCACCACCATGATGAATCACCACATCGTAGTGACCAAGACAGGTTTCATAATCTATCCATGGCAAGCGGATGAAATTATCGGTCTGCTGATGGCAAGCCGCGTTCGGATCCCCCTCTGTGAAATGAAAAACTGACTCTGGCATGGTTCGGGCAAGTCTCTCAACCGCCTTTACCACTTCATCTTTATGCCAGGCCAGATGAGTCCCTAAGGTCACCAGCACATGGCGGCGACCTGCTTCAAAGTGCGGCGCAGGCTGCAAATTAGGCGGTGTATAGAGCGCTGGCCCAATAAAATGGACGCTCTCCGGCCAGGTTCGGGTAAATTCAAATGCGACATCACCCAGAGCCAGAATACAGTCTGCTGAATAAGCACTTTCTGTACCATCGGCGCGATATAACGCCGTGATCCCGGTTGTTGAGATTGTTCTACGGAATAACCAAAAAAGCGTTTTTTTAAACCAACGGACTTTTTTCCGCGCGATAAACTGACTGACGTTATCCATAGCAGTTTTCGCTGGATAAAGGCCACCGCAATAGGCCGGTGGGCCGTCTAACGTTTCCAGCACACAGGGTGAGGGTAAACTCGTCCACCAAGGGATGCCCAATTTTTTACTCACCGTCCCTACCACGGGTAAAGTAAAGTCAGCAATAACCAGGTCTGGCGCACCATCATGTTGATAAAGTTTTTCCAGTGCCGAGGCAAACTCGACGAGTAACCCAACCGCAGATTTAAATTGGCGATAAAGCTTCAGCGGACTGCTTTTAACCGCATAGTCTGGGTTGGCAATTGCCTGTAACAGCGGGTCATATTCACCCGGCAAAGCAATGCCCTTTAGCCCTGCCGCCGTGATACGCGCCAACGCATCTTGCGTGCTGATGATGCGTACCTCGTAATTTTTAGCCAACATGCGGCCCAACGCCAGTATCGGGTGTAAGTGCCCAGAAAAAGGCGGGGCCAGCAGATCGATACAGCGGGTAGCCGGGGGGATCAAATCATCTAACGTCTTCATCGCAATCCCTGAGTTGATTCAACTGCCGCAATAAAACGCTCACAAAGCGTCAGTAATGCTGGGTTAGAGAGATAATTCAAATGGCCACCACTGACTTTGCTATCCACTTGCCGACACCAAAATCTGGAGATCAAATCACGCTGCCCTTGAACCAGCGTGTGGTGGCACAAAGGCCGCTGCCGAGCTACCGGCCCATAAGCAAAGATACTGACATGGCTCATCATGGCCTTCGGTAGATTTAAGTTATTAAATAACTCCAAACCACAGCTGCCAGATAGCAATACCGTATGCGGCGCTCGTGCCAGTAAAGCCAATAAAGCGGGCCGATAGTGAGTTTGAAACTCAGGGTGGCGGGAGGAAAGATATTCGCGGCAATTATGATAGCTAGCTTTAATTAAACCTGGCGCTAAATAGCCTTTCTTCTCATTTTCACCAGCACGATACGGGAAATTCAAGGTAGCCAATTCGCGCCCCGGTTGAGCTAATTTTTTGATAAAGGCTAATTGAACCGGGCTTAAACTGCCGCTTTCTGGCGAGCTACGGCCGGTAATATAAGCTATCTGTAAGGTTATCTTATTCATAGTGAATTAAACTTTTTATTACTCAAAACACGATAGCGCCGCGTACGCCAGTAAATCGTTCGGTTACACAACGCATGTAATAAATGTAACGGTTGCATTAATTCAGATAACAGCGAAAAAATAGGATTTGAACGGATATCAGGGGCAATGGCCTGCTGAACGTGACGGAGGGCAGCATGGCGTATCAGCAAACAAGCCGCAATAATGCCCAGGTTAATCCCTGTGATGCCGTGGGCCGCCGTCACCCACTCCCATCCAACAGTGAGTAACATCGCCCACATGAGTAAAGGATGCAGCCCCTGTAGCAGAAATATAATCAGTTTTATCAGCACTGTTTTTTCACGCAACAGTAGCGTGGCAAACAAAAACCAACGATGCATTTGTTGTATATACTTTTTGCCAGAAGAAAGACTGGTTTGAACCCTTACTGGGGCGGTGGATTGTATTAGACGAATATGATGTTGTCTGAGCAGGGTTGCCAACGCCAGATCATCGGCCAGGTCGTGTAGAATAGCGGCAAAGCCCCCCACTTGAGCCAACGTATTGACGGATATCGCATAACACATCCCATTGATGGTTAAGGGGGGTGAAAACGGCAACAAGGGCAGGTAGGTGAAACCGGAATTATCATTAACGAATTGCGCCAATAGCCGGGAGTACCCATTGCTATCGGCACAATAATAAGGAAGCGCGGTCACTAATGCGCCCTCTTCAATCTGGTTCAATAGCGTCCCGAAAGACTCTGCTGACAAAAACGCATCGTCGTCCAATACCAATAAGATGTCACTCGCCACCTCCCGCCAGGCCTGTTCGAGCTTGAAAACTTTAGGATTAACCCCTTCAGGCGCTGGGGGGAAATAGCTTGCCTTAATTTCCCTGTCGGGATAACGCGACTGAATACTGATGGCTATCTCTCTTGCCACCGTATCATCATCGTCAATAAGCCAAAAAAAACGTGCCTGTTTTAGTGCAACGACGTTTGCCTCCAGCACGGTTGCCAATTGTGGATCACCGCTCAACACAGGTTGCAATATCGTGGCGGTGGCTTGTGGTACGCCACACCCTGCCTGCGTCCCTCTCTTCATCATTCGTAGCGTAAAAATCAGCTTAAACAACAAGATGCCCAGCCAGATGGCCGCGAGGTAAATCATTATTTCTGTTCCTTGTACCAGCGAATAAAGGCATCTAGCCCTTGAGAAAGGGAACGGGATGGCGAACCAAAATCGTGTATAGCCGCACTCACATCCAATGTTTTCGAATAGCCCAAAACCCCAACGCCAAACCGGGTGATAGACGGTTCACTTTTAATACGCAATAACCGATATGTACCTTCAATGATTCCGGCGATTAGCATTGCGGTGGCTACGCGAACCTCTCTTTTAGGTGCTGGGAGGCCAAGCTTGCTCAAGACATCAATAAGAAATTCATTAATTTCAATGGGTTCTGCATTAGATAAATTATAGAACAGGCGCAGTTCCGGCTTAATGGCGGCTTTTAACAGGTAATCACACAGCACATCGATATGCATTAATTCCCCGCGTGCGGGCACCTCAGAAATTAAAAGAGGAAGCCCGTGACGACTGGCCGCGTCTAATAAGGGAGGGAAAAGCAGTTGGTCTCCAGGGCCAAATACGGCACAAGGACGCAAAATGGTTTTCTCTCCCTGATAAGCCTCGATCAGCGCCTCACCCTGATGTTTCGTGAGAGCATAATCATTGGCAAATTCAGGCCCGATCTCAGACTGTTCAGTGAGTGCCAGTTGATGGCAGTAACGGTAATAGACCGCGGCAGTCGAAAGATAAATTAGCCGTGGGTTTCCTCTGGACTGACAGAATTTAATCACCTGCTCTGTAGTGACCACGTTATCACGGTAGTACTCACGGCGGGTTCCCCATGGCCCGGCTCGCCCGGCGGCATGAATAACCACATCTGGCGTAAAATCCAGTGTTGCAAGCCGGGCTAAATCCAGCGCCTGATAACGCACTGACGTGGGAAAACCCTCTACCGAGCGCCGCCCAATACCACAGAGTCTAATCCCGTCATGACAGGCAAAGCGGCGCATAAATGCCCCGCCAATAAACCCCGATGCGCCCGTTATCAATATATTCGTCATCGCTCACCTTTATCTGACGACATCTGTGGATTGGTGCCCATTTACCCACTGCGCTATAACGCCCGCTCCCCATGCCAGGGCAATACCGCCAACCAGCTAACCGCCTTGATGGGTGCCAGAAATAGCCCTGTTTTCACCCTGCGACGCCCTGACGAATAATACGCCGCCTTTTGCGATCAAATTGTGGGATCACGGCCACTGCCTCTAACTGCCAACATAACCTCTCGGTCTCAATACCCTGCTGCTGAAGCATCAATACCATCGCACGCCGACAACACTCCAGTTCGCTAGCCGTGCAATCGGCCATCAAATGTAGATGATGGTCGCCACGCTGAATCAGACGGTAATCCGCCGTCAGCGGTAACGCGGTGGCCAATACCCGACTACAGAGATCGGCAAATATCACCTGCAATATGCCTTGCGGGTCAGGAAGCAGTAACTGGTCATCCCAACGCCCTTCAATATGGCTAATCGCCCGCGCAGGGTTGCCACAAGGACAGGGCTTATCGCTCACTACCAGCACATCATCCAGTTTGTAACGCACGATAGGTTGGGTTTGTCGCGTAAAATCGGTGATAACTGGGGTAAAGCGCCGCTCATCGATCCATTGCGGTTCAATGTGTAGAAATTCTTCATTCAGGTGCAAGGTGCCGTGGGAACAACTGGCAGCTAAGAAGCCTTCTGTCGCCTGATAGACTTCACCAACGTGACCAAAAACCTGTTGTAGGAGTTGACGATCTTGTTCATCCAACACCTCGGCGACAGAAATCACCTTTTTAACCGTGAGGTGCAGTTCTCCGCGCATCACCGCCAACGCTAACGCCCGTAGCACCTGTGCCGGTGCGACGATAATCGTCGGCGACTGCTGTTCCAGAAGACCTGCGTGAGACTGAAAAGGCTGAAAAAGATCGTAGAACGCCAAACTCAACCAACGGTTGTTAACACTTTGGTAAAGGTTATTATCCGCCCGCAGAAATAGCGCCACACGCTCACCCGCGAATACGCCATCGGGCAACATTTTAGCCAGAATGCCCCCCGCCCAGAGTTGCTGTTCTTGAGGGCTGACCACAAAGAGACCACGTTGGCCCGAGGTGCCAGATGATAACCCAACGCTGAACTTCCCGGTTTGACGTGAAAAATCGCGATCTTGCTCACTGCCAAGCGCACATGCCATCAGCACGTCACGGTGTAGACCCTGCGTGTTCATCACATCAAAATGTTCCATCATCAGTTGCTTATCCATCAGTGGCCACGCCGTGATCGGCTGTGAGGCGTAGCGTCTGAACCAAGGGCTATTAGCTAATACCTGTTGAGAAAATTGCTGAAGTTTTTTGACCTGATAAGCTTCAAGCGTTTTACGGTTGGCAAAGTGCAGGCGTCGGATACGAAAATAGTGCCAGAGCGTCATAAACGGGATCATAAATCCCCCTCATGGCATAACCGAATGTCTGTTTTCCCCGTGCGCCATAAGTGATTAAGCCGCTGTAACGTTTGGTAGTAAGCACGCGAGTCTGCCATCAATAAGTTCGCGATACGTGATGGCCCACGCAGTTGTTGGTAACTTAACGGTGACCAGGCCGCGTCACTTGCCAGCAAGACCCAGCCATTATCCGTAAGAATAAATGCCCCAATATGCCCCACCGCATGGCCCGGTAGCGGCACCAGAATGACCTGCCCTTTGCTGCCGGGCAAGGCGAAACCGCTCTCAAAGGGGGCAAGTTCAGACGGTAGCATCTGCTGTGGGAAACTCTCGATAAACTGGAGGGAGGATTCAAAACTCTCCGGTATCAGGCCAGGAATAAACGCCTGCCGTAGGGCTGCAACGCCACGCAATTCGCGGGTTTTATGCCAACCGTCACCAGAGCAAATAAAAGTAAGGTCGCTAAAATCACGCAGCCCGGCAATATGGTCGGCATGAAAGTGAGACAAGATCAGCCCGTGGATATCCCGATTAACATAGCCTTGTTCGCGCAGTTGTGTCACCAGAGACTGCGCGGGATCGAAATAGACTGGCGTCACTTGCCGGTAGAGGCGAAAAACCCCTGACTGCGTGTACTGCTCAAACCAAGTTGCATAGCCGGTATCCCACAGCCAGCGGTGGCCGTCTACCTCAATCAAACAGGCGCGTGCCGGGAACTTGCAAACACGAAAAGGGGCGCCTTTAAGCGCCATGCAGGCAAGGTGTGTGCAATAGCCCACTTCAAACGTAGTGATCTTAGCCATGCTGGCCACTCCTCTGCGCGCTAAGCCACTCGCCAGCCAGCACAATCCCCTCCGCCATCGAGTAACGAGGCCGGTAACCCAGTTCATTAATGGCACGTTCTGAATTAAGGGTCATATCAAAATAGACTGCGCCAACACTGTACCGGGTTAACAGTGGTTCTTTCTGGGTCATACTGGCGACCAGTTCCATCCCTGCCGCCACGACAGAAAGTAACGAGTAGGGCACCGGCTGCAAGGTATAGTTAATGTGAAGCTGCTGATTCAACAGAGAATCCAACATCGTCACCAGCCGTTGTGGCTCCTGATTGGTAATATTATAAATCGCACCGGAGCGTAGCCCGTCGTTATCAGTGGCTAACATCATGGCATGTACCACATTCAACACAAACGTGAGATCAAGCTGCGCTTGCCCTCCTCCCGGTAAACGCAGCACATTGCGATCCCTGCTCAGTTGTTGCAGCAAACGCGGCACAATCACCCTATCGTGGGGACCAAATAACCCACGTGGGCGCAGGATCACATACGTGGTGTCCGGATAATGAGCGATACATTCATGCAACACCTGCTCCGCCGCATATTTACTGCTGGCATAGTGGCTGGAAAAGCGGCTGGCCCGGTATGTTTCAGGCAGATCATGATGATGGCGAAAATCGAAATACACGGCAGGTGATGAGATATGAATGAACCGTTTAACCCCCTCGCGACCGGCGGCCTGAGCAAGTTTATGCGTCACCACCACATTGGTCTGGTGAAAATCCTGTGGGTTACCCCACGGCGCTGATTTGGCGGCACAGTGCCAAACCACATCGCACGTTTTGAGCCATTGCTGGCAGACCTCCATCGTGGTCATGGTCAGATCCAGCGGGATAAAGGTGGCGCCCAACTTGCGCAGTTCTTCCCCCGCCAGTTGATCCCGCCCGATAGCATAGACCTCGTGCCCTGCCTCCAACAGCCATTGTGCTGCGTTGCGCCCCAATCCACTGGTTGCCCCTGTCACTAAGACTTTCATGATCGTAAGGCTCTCATGGCAGCAAAACCATCCCCGCCAGCGTCAACCCTGCTGCGGTACCAATAAGCATCACCGGTTTACCCGGCGAAAAGCGCCCGCTCATCACGGCGGCATGCAATGCGGTTGGTATCGATGCCGCCACCTGGTTACCATGATCTCGATAGATATCCACCAGCACATCTGTTGGCACATGTAAGCGTTTGCGCATATGCGCCAGCGATAAATGGCTCGCCTGATGCGGAATTACCGTGGCAATATCCGCTAATGTCAGCCCACTTTTTTCCAATAGACGCTGGAAATAATCTTCAATGATACCAGAGGCTTGTCGGAACAGCCTCTTGCCCTGCATATGAAATAAGAAATCGTCGTTATCCATACCTGAGCGAGGGTTGCATCGTGTGCCCCCCGCCCGAATCTCACATAACTCACTGCCCGTAGGATACATTTCAACCAGACTGGCTAATATGCCACTGCGGCCATCTCCTCGTTCCACAATGGCACATGCGGCACCATCACCGAAGATCAGTGAAGATCTCCTCATCATTCCAGTCAATACCTCGTGATGCCAGATCGGCTGAAACAATAGCGATACGCTGATAAGTTCCGGCATTCAGTAGCCCCGCAGCCACCTGTAATGCGGAAATAAAGCTCACGCAACTGCTATTGATATCAAACCCAGCAATGCGAGGCGCCAGACCCGCTATTTTGAGAATATGCACCGCCGTGCACGGTAGGGCCTGGTAGGCAATAGCCGAGGCTGATATTAATAAATCGATTGAGGAAGGATTGATCCCATGGCGCTCAAGGGCATCATGCAGTGCTGCCGCCGCTAACTCAGCTTGGTTAGCATCTGCCGTCGCATGATAACGATGCCGGACACCAGAACGTTGTTCTACATAACCGACAGGCTTATTGAGTTTACGATCCAACGTCGAGGATTCCACCCTATCAGGGGGTAACGATACCCCTGTGGCGATAATTTTGAACGCCAGATGAGGTGCTGAAATTAATAATGTCGACATGGAAAGATAGATACCTTTTTAGCGCTTGAAACGTGAATTGCCAGTATGTGGCTGGGGAGAAATCTCCCTTTGGCGGCCCCTAATTATTGGGGAACGAAAATGGTCAAACCTGCTAGTGAGCGACTAGAATACCTGTTTGGTGCTTAAAGGTGCAGATGGGAAACACTATTTCAGACAATTCCCCTATTATTGGCATGGAAACTATCTGAATATATCTAGCTTCCTTCAGCAAACACCCACCTCCTCCTACCGCCACTATCCTGACGTCTCAATGGCATCAATAAACATTGATACAGCATAGAAATAGAGAGTGTAAAATCATATCACGCAAGAAAAATAGTTAAACATCAGTAATGAAACAGGCAATTCATTAAATCAGAGCACGCCTTAAATCAAAATAGATTCCAGCATAAGACCCTATTACAGGGTGTCCTCCCCACATCCATTCATTTAATTATTAATATGTCATTGTTATAAAATGAATTTATACCAAAAATTATATTCCAATAAGATTGTTAAAGGGTGTGCTAATGACAACTAACTGGATTAACATAATAATAGTGATGATAGAAATTATCATTAAAATAAATAGAAAAAAATAATTAATCAAAATAACTATTACATAAGGATGATGTCATGGTCTTCATTAAGTCCACGCCACTAGAACTGACCCGCAGAAAAAACAGACCACCATCCCTATACACCTACACCTACACCTACACCTACACACCTCAGGTTATACCTTCCTCATTATCATTTACCCAAGCTATAGAAACTGCCGAAATGGTGAGGCCTCAGCCATGGGATAAAAATCATTTATCCCGTTGGCCGTTGTTACATGTAGCGCTCATATTGCCTGATATCCGCCGCTATCAACAACAATGTGGAACCCTGCCCAACCGACTCAAACACATCACGGGTTGGCCACTCCCCCCTTTTGGTAGGATAGATAGTCAACATTTATCTGCTCAGGCCCGAGAGCCTCTCCCAGAGGGAGTAACATCGCCCATGCCCTGCTCTGGAGAACCGCTTTACTATGCGCAGTGTCAACAAACGATCTGTGCTCCCCCACTGACAATGGCGACAAAATTAGTCCAGCGTTATCAAGAGGGTGCCCGCAATATCTCTCACAGTAAAAGCGGCTCAGAAGGATATTCGTCACTCACTGACAATGAAGAATGGCAACCCTACGCTATCTATGAAAAAGACGGTGAGTTCTCGGTCGGTATTGGGCTGGCGGCACTGATAACTGCCTATCCTAATTATGTTCACATACGTTACCAGCAGCAAAATGCTCATGGCGATAGCTTTAGCGGCGAACAATTTCAAGAGCGTGTTTGGTTATCCTCCGACATCGTCGGTAATATTTCATCCGCACTGGCAAGTATCCCGATTAAAGAGTGGCGAGCTTATGGTCTCAGCCAATTGGAATTGGTTCATCTCTTCCATAACCCGGCGTCTCACGCGGCCCCCGGTACCGCACTACTGCAAATTTTCCTTCCGCTGCATGAATATAGACTCAATCGCGGCAGCGCTATAATACGCAGTTTGCTTCCCTCTCACTTACCCCAACTGCTTACGATGCTGCAGCAATGTGACAGTGACCAATATGACAACGCGCCCTCTATCAACAAGTCATCTATCTATAAATCATCTAGTTGTGAACCATCTATTTATGAGCCATCTATTTATGAACAACCTGGCGATGAATATGATGAAAATAATCAACGTGCCCATAAGCAAGACAGCCACCTGCAGACACAAGTAGAAAGAAGCGCCATCGAAATGCAGATACGCCAAACTGACCCTACTATTTTCTGTGATCGGGTAGCAAAAACCGTTAATGAAATCAGGCAAGGTAAATATCAGAAAGCCATTTTATCGCGCCAGATACCGCTGCCAAATAATATTAATTTACTCGCAAGCTACCAACGTGGGCGCATAAATAACACCTCGGCACGCTCCTATGCTTTCCGGATGCAAGGATTTGAATTAATGGGCTTTAGCTCAAAGACTGCCGTGACTGTCTCAGCCAATGGCTGTCTGATCACCCAACTTTTAACCGATACACATGCACTGTCGTCAGACCAAACTCAATCGGTGCCACTTCATCATGAATTACGAATTAATACTAAAGATATCACTGAACATACCAGCTCAATCCTCTCTGTTGTTGCAACGCTAACACCAATCTGTGTACCAGGCTCAGTTGCCATTGTTCCGTATATGAAGGTGCTTACTTGCGGTAAGGTGCAAAATCTGGCCTCCTGTCTGCAAGGCCAGCTACAAAAAGGCATCAGCCACTGGCAAGCTATGCAATCCCTGTATCCTGTAGCTGCCGATATTCCTAAAGATCATCTGATGCAAGCAACTCTTCATGAACTGGGATCATGGGAGGCCTATAGCAGCAGCGTGCTAATGGTTGACAGCAATGGTGCATTGGATGCGACGCTAATTTCAGAGAGCCTTTCCCGTAAGAATAAAAGATTTGGATTACGAGCCGGAACCGAAATCACCCATCAAGCAGACCCCCTACTCAAGCTAGAAGAGACTCATGAGACGCTGATCGCGATTGCCCGTTATCTGGTGTTGCAAACAGCAATGACCGATTAACCCCGCTGCCGCCCATTACTACAAAACCAAACCATTATAAAACAAGAGGTCCATATTCGGTTGATGCTCACAATGCCACTTTGTGAACATAAGGTTAACTATAACAGCATGATTTATCGTAAAAACATGACTGACTACAAATGCCAGATTGCCATAGCGATTGTGATAATGACTACTCTAGCGGCCAGGCACTAACGTTACCCACAGCAAGTGGCTATCGGCGGCAAGCGGTTGTAATTGCCCTGCTTTTATCGTTGGTAGCCACCAGCAACCCTGTTGAGCCTTCAACTGATGTGTTTCTGTATGGCAGATAAGCCACTCGCCTTTGACGATATAAATCAATCCACCGTAGGAGGCGGGTAATTGCTGACCTGAACTTACGGAACTTACCGTGGCCTGCCAGCAGCCACGACGCGTCATAATATTGAAACCCTGGCTGCTCCCCCCCAATAACCGGCCATTAACGGGAACATCTCCAGGGAAAGCAAACGTCTGTAAAGGATTTGAGAGTTTATGTACCCCTAACCCTGGGCTAGATAAGACGATGCCATCACCGGTAAGTAAGGTGATGGAACGGTCAATATCAGGGTAAAGTGAGAATGGACCATCCTGCTCAATCGTTGCGATACTGGCACGCCATGCAAAGTCATCACCGCCGACAGGCCAACACGCAATTTCACGGGTTTCGCCGCCACCATTTCGCCAGCGGCTGACGGGCAGACCGGCAAAATCAAAAACGGTAAAACTCATCAGACCTCCTGTTGGCAGGCTTTCAGTACAGCCAGAAAAGCTTGCGCAGTTTGCTGTTGCAATGGATGATATCTATCCACGATTACCGCCTTGCCTGCCACATAAACATCTCGAATTTGCGATTTACCCCCCGCAAATAACCATCTATTCAACAAAGATGCCGATCTTGTCCCGGCAATATAAGGATCATCGCCATCGAGTACTAACCAATCGGCACGATAGCCTACGGCTAGCTGGCTAATTTGACGCCCGCAAGCCTGACGCCCTCCGGCTAATGCTTGGCTGTACAATAGATCCGCCACGGCGGGTTGCCGCTCACAGGTCAAACGGTTACGCCGTTGATCACGCAAGCGTTGCCCATATTCCAACCAACGTAGCTCCTCCACAACATCCAGCGAAACATGGCTATCAGAACCTATCCCCCAACGGCCCTGATGATGTATATAGTCAACACCGGGGAAAATACCATCTCCCAAATTGGCCTCTGTCGTTGGACACAACCCGGCAACAGCCTGACTATTGGCTAACATAACCAATTCTGACGTATCCAAATGTGTCGCGTGGACAAGGCACCAGCGGCTATCGACCGGTAAGTGACCATATAGCCAGGCAACTGGGCGCTGGCCACACCATGCCAGGCAGTCATTAACTTCTTTCTGCTGTTCAGCAATATGAATATGTACCGGTAACTGTTTATCCGATACGTGTAAAATCTGCTGCATTTGACTTAACTCAACAGCACGTAATGAGTGAAAACATAGCCCCTGATTTTGTAAAGGCTGATTAGCCAACTGCCGACGGATAACCTGCTGTTGTCTGAGATAACTCTCGGTATCCTGAATAAAACGGCTCTGGCCTTGCTGTGCGGGTTGAGCACCAAATCCTGCGTAGCTATACAGCACTGGCAATAAAGTCATTCCGATCCCAGCGTCTTGTGCCGCCTGACTCAATTGGGCCGTCATTTCCCCTATGTCATTGTAAGGGGAACCATCAGGGCTATGATGTAAATAGTGAAATTCAGCAACTTGGGTATATCCGCCTTTCAGCATTTCGATATAAAGTTGCCGGGCAATAACACCAACCTGTTCCGGCGTCAGTTGTTGCACCAACCGATACATGAGATCCCGCCAAGTCCAAAAGCTATCTTGTGGATCACCGGCAACTTCTGCCAGCCCCGACATCATGCGCTGAAAAGCATGAGAGTGCAGATTAGGCATACCAGGTAATACTGGCCCGGATAAAACCTGACAACCACTGCTGCTACTGCCAGTGCTGATACGCTGTATATCCCCCAGCTCATCTACCGCAATTTGCACGTCTGCAGCCCATCCATCAGGTAAAAAAGCACGCTTGGTAAAATAAACTGGCATAGCGATATCCCAATATTTTTGTTCAGAGTCAAACGCGCCCCGCAGCTGCGTCAATTAATTAAATCGCTTACTTGTATATACATATACACACGCTAAATTCAACCGTAGACTTAGCATATAAATATTCTATTTGACGAGGTTAACGCCGTGGCAGAACAATCAACGGTTTTACAATTGAGCGCAGCAATGGACGACATTCCTGCACCAATTTACCAACGGGTTAAATTGGCCATTATTCGCCAGATCAGAACAGGAACCTGGCAGCCCCACCAACGCGTGCCATCAGAAAGTGAACTGGTGACCGAGTTAGGGGTCAGCCGTATGACGATCAACCGTGCTCTACGTGAACTCACCAATGAAGGTTTCCTTATCCGCATGCAAGGTGTTGGTACTTTCGTTGCTGAAGCGAAAGCCCACAGTGCTCTACTTGAAGTTCATAATATTGCCGATGAAATCGCCGCCCGTGGTCACCGCCATAGCAGTCAAGTTCTGCATCTGGAGGCTCGCCCTGCAAGCCCCGAAGAAGCCATCGCGCTAGGCATTCAACCGGGTCAACAACTGTTCTATTCACAAATAGTGCACTATGAGAATGATTTCCCCGTTCAGGTTGAAAACCGTTGCGTAAACCCAAGTACCGCCCCCGATTATATGAAACAGGATTTCAACCAAATCACCCCGTACAGCTACCTGACACAAGCCGCCCCGCTCACCGAAGGTGAACACATTGTTGAAGCCGTAATGCCAAGCCCAATCGAGCGACAACTACTGGAACTGAGTGAACATGAACCTTGCTTGTTGATCCGCCGTAGAACTTGGTATGGGAAAGCCATCGTCACCGCCGCACAATTGCTCTATCCAGGCCCTCGTTATCAGCTCTATGGTCGTTTTACCCCACAAGGTACGGTGACGTCCTGAACAATTTTGTTTCTCTGTGAGAACTGCGAAGTGTTACGCAATTGTGAATTCGCTATCTTGCTGATAGTGAATTTATAGGCTAGGTTGTCCATGATTGTATATACAAGTTGATTTCGTTCATCCAGTAAATGATTCGGGTGACAAATCTGCCGAGTGCAGCTAACACCGCAGCAACGTCAAATGAGAAGGGAAAGGGGAAAGAAATGGTATCAGTAACTCACTGTGACAGCTTATGGTTCGGGGCCGATATCATTACGATGCGCGGGGGAAATTATCAGTTGATTCCGCAAGGGGCAATCGCTGTCACTGGCGATAAGATAGTCTGGATTGGGCCACATGCCGAATTACCGCCTATTCATGCCGCACGTCAGGTCGTATATGAAGGTGGTCTTATCACCCCTGGATTGATTGACTGTCACACCCATCTCGTGTTTGGCGATGATCGTAGCAATGAATTTGAGCAACGCCTTAACGGGGTCAGCTATGCCGAAATTGCTGCTAATGGCGGTGGTATTATTTCAACCGTCAGAGCCACACGCCAAGCTAGCGAACAGCAACTACTGGAACAAGCCCTATTTCGTCTGAAGCCCTTACTTGCTGAAGGGGTGACTACGATTGAGATTAAGTCTGGCTATGGCCTTAATCTTGAAAGTGAAATAAAAATGTTGCGAGTGGCCCGCCGATTGGGGGAGTTACTGCCTATTGACGTCAAAACGACTTGTTTGGCCGCCCATGCGCTACCGCCCGAGTTTATCGGGCAGCCTGATGATTATATTGATGTCGTATGTAATAGCATTATTCCTCAGGTGGCAGTTGAAAACTTAGCCGATGCCGTGGACGCATTTTGCGAACATTTAGCTTTTTCACCGGCTCAAGTTGAGCGAGTATTTTTAGCCGCACAAAAAGCCGGGCTACCTGTAAAACTGCACGCAGAGCAACTTTCTGCTCTCCGTGGCGCGACTCTGGCCGCTAAATTCCATGCGATATCGGCAGACCATCTGGAGTACGCGACTGAATCTGATGTCCAGGCTATGGCAAATGCGGGTACTGTCGCAGTCTTACTACCAGGTGCCTACTACTTATTGCGGGAAACACAATGCCCCCCAATTGATCTGTTCCGCCAGTATAAGGTCCCCATGGCACTGGCCAGTGATGCCAACCCAGGGACATCTCCGGTACTTTCACTACGCTTGATGCTCAATATGGCTTGCACGTTATTCCGCATGACACCAGAAGAAGCACTGGCTGGTGTCACGTGCCACGCAGCTCAAGCTCTTGGTGTACAACAGACTCAAGGTACGTTGGAGACAGGGAAATTAGCTAACTGGGTGCATTGGCCCTTATCACACCCAGCCGAGTTAGCTTATTGGTTAGGAGGGCAATTACCTGCCACTGTCGTATTCCGAGGAGAAGTACGCCCATGAATTTAACTGACTCTTACTACTTTCAGGGCGGAAAAATACCTTTGCTCATTAGCATTCCACATGCAGGTACACGCCTGACTCCCGCAGTTGAAGCTGGCCTGACAGCAGCAGCACAGCCTTTATCCGATACAGATTGGCATATCCATCGTCTCTATGACTTTGCCCGTGAGATGGGCGCCAGTGTTTTAATCGGCCAGTATTCCCGCTTGGTGGTCGATCTTAACCGACCGCAAGATGACCAACCACTCTATGCTACTGCGACCACCGGGCTATTCCCCGAAACACTGTTTGATGGGCGCGCTTGTTTTGAAGCAGGTAAAACACCTTCACCAAATGAGCGGCAATCCTACTTAACGCATATCTGGCAGCCTTATCATCAGCGGCTTCAGCAAGAGCTTGCCAGATTAAGTGCGCAATTTGGCTATGCACTCCTTCTAGACGCACACTCTATTGCGTCCGTTATTCCTCGGTTATTTGATGGGCAACTTCCTGATTTGAACATCGGCACTAACGACAATGCCAGTTGCCTACTTTCGTTAACTGAACAGCTCATTGCGTGCTGCCAGCGTCAAACGGCATTCAGCCACGTACTCAATGGCCGTTTTAAAGGCGGGTATATCACTCGCACATATGGATTACCACAAAACCACCACCATGCGGTGCAACTAGAATTAGCGCAGTTAAACTATATGTCGGAGACCGAGCCTTACGCTTATCGGCCTGATCGAGCCATTCATTTACAGCAATTGCTCCAGCAGTTCATCACAACCATGCTGACGTGGGGTGAGCAAACTTACCGTTGATAGCACACCTATTACTTGATTACTTGATTACTTGATTACTTGATATTACAGCCTTGACTTGGCAAAGGTGTGAGCGGCGGGTTCTCATGCTGATCAACACCACTCAAACAATGAGTACCGGATGAAGTGGTTTACAGCTCACAGTAAAAAGACGGGGTTTCCCCCGCCTTTCTATCTTTCTATCTTTCTATCTTTCTATCTTTCTATCTTTCTATCTTTCTATTCACCTGTTTCCGACACAGAAAAAAGGCAATAACACCAATATTCATAACGCTTTAGATCTACTGCTTAAAAACGGTAAGTCAAGTTTACCGCAACAACATCATCCGTATTCAAGCCCAATGGGTTCTTATCGTTATCCAATAAATTAATCTTATAATCAACATAGGTGTACATGTTCTTGTTGAAATGGTAAGTCACACCGATTTCAGCATATTTCACCAGATCCGTATCGCCGACCCCCGCCAGATCCTTACCTTTAGATTGTATGTAGGCAAGAGACTGTCAACGACGGATGAAAAGTGATCCACTTATATCTCCACCAACGGCCCAATATTGATCCACCGTTTTACTCAGGATTAGCTTCTGCTATAACCCCGGCCTTTCGTTTCTGTCTGAGTCGATAGCTTTCTCCTTTGATTTGAACGACATGTGAGTGGTGTAAGATACGGTCCAGCATCGCTGAGGTCAGTGCTGCATCACCGGCGAACGTTTGATCCCACTGCCCGAACGGCAGATTGGATGTCAGGATCATTGCGCTCTTTTCGTAACGTTTAGCGATGACCTGGAAGAACAGCTTTGCTTCTTCCTGACTGAACGGCAGATAGCCTATTTCATCAATGATGAGCAGGCGGGGGGCCATTACTCCACGCTGAAGCGTCGTTTTATAACGGCCCTGACGTTGTGCCGTAGATAACTGAAGTAACAGATCTGCTGCTGTTGTGAAGCGAACTTTGATACCTGCACGGACTGCTTCATAGCCCATCGCTATTGCCAGATGGGTTTTCCCCACACCTGATGGCCCCAGTAATACGATATTTTCATTACGTTCTATGAAGCTGAGTGAGCGTAACGACTGGAGTTGCTTCTGCGGTGCTCCGGTGGCGAATGTGAAGTCATACTCTTCGAACGTTTTCACCGCCGGGAAGGCTGCCATTCGGGTATACATCGCCTGTTTACGTTGATGACGTGCCAGTTTTTCTTCATGAAGCAGATGCTCCAGGAAGTCCATATAACTCCATTCCTGGTCTACTGCCTGTTGTGACAGCGCAGGCGCTGCGCTTATAAGGCTTTCCAGTTGCAACTGCCCGGCGAGCGCCATCAGTCGTTGATGTTGCAGTTCCATCATCACGCCACTCCTCTGCAGAATGAGTCGTAGATGGAGAGTGGATGATGCAGGGGGTGTTTGTCGAAGTTCACCAGATTTTCATCAAGATGCACGTCATACTCTTTTTTCTCCGGAGGCAGTGCCAGCATGGACTGCTGCTCTTCGAGCCAGCGATCGCAGGGACGGGCCTGGATTGTTTCATGCTTTCGTTGGTTAGCGACATCGTGCAGCCAGCGCAGACCGTGGCGGTTGGCTGTTTCAACATCGACAGTGATCCCCATCGGGCGCAGGCGAGTCATTAGTGGGATGTAAAAACTGTTACGGGTGTACTGCACCATCCGTTCCACCTTACCTTTAGTCTGTGCCCTGAAGGGGCGACACAGTCGGGGAGAGAAGCCCATCTCCTTGCCGAACTGCCACAGCGAAGGATGGAACCGGTGCTGACCGGTCTGATATGCGTCACGTTGCAGAACCACAGTTTTCATATTGTCATACAACACTTCGCGCGGCACACCACCAAAGAAGCGGAACGCATTACGATGGCAGGTCTCCAGCGTGTCATAACGCATATTGTCAGTGAATTCGATGTACAGCATTCGGCTGTATCCGAGAACAGCAACGAACACGTGAAGCGGTGAGCGACCATTACGCATAGTGCCCCAGTCAACCTGCATCTGTCGTCCGGGTTCAGTTTCGAACCGAACGGCAGGCTCCTGCTCCTGAGGAACCGAGAGAGAACGAATGAATGCCCTGAGAATGGTCATTCCGCCACGATATCCCTGGTCTCTGATCTCGCGAGCGATTACCGTTGCCGGGATTTTGTAAGGATGAGCATCGGCGATGCGTTGACGAATATAATCCCGGTATTCATCCAGGAGTGAAGCAACAGCAGGTCGCGGCGTATATTTTGGCGGCTCAGATTTTGCCTGCAAATAACGTTTAACGGTATTGCGGGAGATCCCCAGTTCTCTGGCAATCGCCCGGCTACTCATTCCCTGCTTGTGCAGGATTTTAATTTCCATAACTGTCTCAAAAGTGACCATAAACTCTCCTGAATCAGGAGAGCAGATTACCCCCTGGATCTGATTTCAGGCGTTGGGTGTGGATCACTATTGCACCGTTCGTTACAATATACTGGATGGTCCGTCTGCCTCTGGGTGATAGCCTGTTAGATGGAGATTCGCTTTTCCTCATTATGCGGGTCTTGGATTTCAGTGGTAGCGAAGCTCTGCGCCAAGCGATACCTACCTGCCTCAGATATCAATGCAATGCGGGAAGCGGTGACACGTCAAAGTGTCGATTATCAACCTCTATGCCCATAACGTGATGGGCTGGTCAATGAAACCGACGCTTTCATGAGAGCTGGTGCTGGATACGCTGATATCCTCCATTACATTCAAGTCTTTTACAACCGAGTCCGGCACCACAGCCATCTCAGTGGTTTCAGCCCGGAGGCCTCGTACAAACCCCGTCGTGTGAGGGGGATTTAAATTTGTAGTGCCGTAGGATCAGTCCACCATATGCAGAGCGTGGAGCTCAAACCAGATTTATGCAACCCGCAACTATTGGTGGTCATTATGGTGGTCTTGACAGAAATACAATTCAGGTTTAGCTTAATTATTAGCCAGTTGCTGGCAAAGGCGATCCCAGTCAGAGGAGCCAAATTCTTATTTTCAGGCATTTTTGCGAATCTCTCTATTAACTAGATTCAATAAGATAGCGTGAAAAACCTTCCCGATGCCTATTCGGTATTCCCTCGCATCGGGAAAGATATTGACCTCCCCCTTGCAGTAAAATTCTTTAAATTAACCGACTCCCACGGTTTGTCTCTGCTCGCCAACCTGGCGGTTCACGTCCTTGATTTCTCAAAGGTTGAGCGCCAGATGAGTCACCAAGGACGTAACAGCGTGCAGTTGAGGCTAGCAGATTGTAAAGATAAAAAATGACCTAACTTTTCACGCGGTTGAAAACGGCTTCTGCACTGCCGATGCAGTGCGGCGGAAAGCAACGCCTTTGTTGTCAAACAGGTGAGCATGGTGCGCCGGTATCATAAGCCCTACGTCATCACCCAACGCCAGTTTCTGATCTTCTGAATGCCGTACCAACATCGGATCAAAATTGTTTACCGAAACATAGAAATAAGCAGCTTCGCCTAGATGTTCAATATGCTGAATTTGACCGATTAAGTGTGCCTCTGCTTGGTCGCAGAGCCGCAGATGCTCCGGGCGGATCCCCACTTTAACGTGCTCACCTGAACCTCGATTTCCCGCACGCCCCCCAGACGAATACTCGCGCATTGCGCATTTCCTGCTACCAATTCGCCAGACAGAAAATTCATTTTCGGCGACCCAATAAAACCAGCAACAAACTCATTCACCGGATGGTGATACAGTTCCAGCGGATGGCCAGTCTGTGCGATTGAGCCTTCATTCAGCATCGCTGCACCACTGTTCAGCAGTACAATTTTATCCGCTAATGTCATCGCTTCTACCTGATCATGTGTCACATAGACCATGGTGTTACCCAACTGATGATGCAGCTTGGCGATTTCAACACGTGTCGCGACGCGCAGTGAAGCATCAAGGTTGGACAACGGTTCATCAAACAGGAACACATCGGGGTTACGTACAATCGCCCGCCCGATAGCCACGCGCTGACGCTGACCACCAGACAGCGCCTTCGGCAAACGCTGTAACAACAGCTCCAGTTGCAGAATCTTTGCAGCGTTCAGAACACGGCGCTCTATCTCAGCCGGTTCGGTTTTAGCCAGCTTCAGATTAAACGCCATGTTGTCATAAATGGTCATATGCGGATAAAGCGCATAGCTCTGAAACACCATCGCCACACCACGGTCAGCGGGGGCCAGTTTGTTCACCACCTTATCGCCGATTGAGATCTCGCCGGAAGATATCGTTTCCAGTCCGGCAATCATGCGCAGCAACGTTGATTTGCCACAACCCGATGGCCCAATAAACACACAAAATTCACCGTTTTTGATTTCAAGATCGACCTGATTAATAACTTGTGTGTCATGAAAGCGTTTAAACACATTGCTCAGACGTATACCTGACATAATTTACTCCTCCTTCCTTCTGAGCTACTTAACGCCGCCCATGGTTAAACCGCGCACCAGATGTTTTTGTACCAGTAGGCCGAGAACCAACATCGGCAACATCACCAAGGTTCCTGCTGCCGTCAGTGGGCCCCACTCCGTCCCCTGAAAGGTCAGGAATGAGGTGATCGCCACTGGCAACGTTTGTGTGGAATCACCAGAGAGCGTTAGAACAATCTGGAATTCGTTCCAGATAAAGAACAGTGTCAGCACGCCTGACGCAGCCAGCCCGGTGCGGGCCAGTGGTAACATTACGCTTAAGAACACGCGCCACTCACTGGCCCCATCAACGCGAGCAGCCTCCCGGATTTCCGGTGGAATATCTTCAAAAAAAGTGGTGACCATCAGAATGGTGAAAGGCACGTTTGCCACGGTATACACCAGGATCAGCACCAGATAGTTGTCCGTCATTCCCAGCTTGGTGATTAGGTAGTAAACCGGGATCACCAACATGATCACTGGCGCATAACGCAGGCTCATAATGAACTGCTTCGCCCGCCCTTTCCGTTCGATGAAGAACACCAGGCCGTATGCGAACAACGCACCGAGAATCAAACACAGAAATGTCGAGACCAGCGATATCAGCAGGCTATTACCAAATGCACGAATAAAGTCACCGTTGCCCAGCACCTGCCGGTAATTATCCAAGATGGGCGTAAACCACAGCTTGGGTGGCATGGCAAACGCGTCGATATAGGTTTTAAATGACATCGTCACCAACCAGTAAATCGGCAGCAGAAAAAACACCAAGATCACCACCAACAGGAGATAGAAGCCCGTTCTCTGGCAGATAAACTTCAAAGAATCACTCATCTTTCATCACCTTTTTACTGGCAAATGACAGTACCGCGATCACCAGTAGCGTATTGATGATGGCAATCACCACCGCCGCGCTGATACGGAAATCCTGAAACCCGGTAAGATAGGCGTACATGTTGGTGGTTTCCGTTGCCAACGCCGGGCCACCTCGGGTCATCACGTAGATCAGGTCGAAGGATTTGAAGGCGTCGATCATCCGCAGGAACAACGCCATCAGAATGATGGGCTTCATCATTGGTAGCTTAATAAAGGCCAGTAGCCGCCAACCGCGCGCGCCATCCAGCTCGGCCGCCTCTAGCGGTTCACTGGGTAACGCATCCAGACCGGCTGAAACCAGTAAAATGATAAACGGCGTCCACTGCCAGATATCGGCCAGGATCAACGAAGCCATCGCGGTGCTGGGGTTACCTAACCAGTCAATCGGCGGAATACCGATCAGGCCGGCCAGCCAGTTAAATAAACCGGCATTTGGATCGTAAAAAATACGCCAGATAAGCCCAGCAACAATCGGTGTGACAATCATTGGCAGCAGTAACAGCGCACGTACCAGCTTACGGCCAAAAAAGTCACGGCTTATAAACAACGCAATCGCACTGCCAAGCACCAACTCTGCTACCGTTGAACCCGCCACATAAACCAGTGTGTTCCAAAGGGATGACCACATCCGTGGCTCTTGCAACACCTCAATAAAGTTCGCCATGCCGATGAAATCAAATGGCGGAGGCGACATCAGATCGATGTCGTGGACTGACAGATAGATGGCGTAACCCAGCGTGTAGAACGAAACCAGTAGCAACACAACCAGTAACGGCAGAGTAAACGCCTGCTGCGTGAGTTTTGCATTCATAGTTTTACCTAAACCTGCGTAAGAATTTCATTTCCGTCAGTGCGCAACTGCACTGACGGAAAGCGATTAACGGGACAACGCTTTATCATTACGGGTGTTGGCTTGCTGAAGGGCATTTTCTACTGTCTGAGTACCTGCCAGTGCCTCGGATAGAGCAATACCGGTTATGTTGATAATCTGTGTAGACTGCGGAATGGTTGGGAGGTATTTCGCATTGCCGTTTTGCAATGCTGCGAGCATACCATCCTTAAAGGCCCCGTAACGCTTGGTGAAGGCATCACTGTTGATGGCACTGAGTGAACTCACACCGGCGTTAGGATTCAGTTCGACCGACTTCATCTGCGTCTGTTTGTCCGTTGCCCAACTGATAAATTTCCAGGCAGCATCCTGCTTCTTACTGTCGCTGGAGATATACAAGCCATGCACCTGAAGTGCGCCGCTGTTACCCGGATGATCGCCTGGCTGTACCGGTACCGGGGCATAGCCCACTTTACCGACGACCGTGGACTCTTTCGGGTCTTCGTTGAAGCCCCCGTTCACTGTCGAATCGATAGTCATTGCCGCTTTGCCCTGCTGGAATACCAAGCGGTTTTCCTGCCAGCCGAAGTTAGCCGCGCCGATCGGCCCGTAGTTTTTCAGGATATTGACGAATGACTTGGTGGCTTCTACCGCCTGTGGCGAAGTAATTGCAGATTTTCCGTTGTCGTCAATCCACTGGCCGCCGTAACCCCAGAGGAATGACGCCCATGCAAAGGTGTTCTGGATCCCCTGAGCTCCACGGAGCGTAATACCCGCCACCTTACCTTCGGTCTTCTCTTTGATGGTTTTTGCCGCAGCGGTCAGCTCATCAAAGGTTTTCGGCACGGCGATACCGTACTGTTCAAACAGGTCTTTGCGGTACATCAGGAAGGTACTTTCACCATAGACTGGCAGCCCGTAATAACCGTCTTTATAACGCAGCGTATCAGCATAGCTTTTGACGAAATCCGCACCATCGTAGAAGGCGGTATCACTCTCCATCCACTGATCTACAGGTGTGATATAACCAGCAGAGGCGTAACCTACCGCATGCACCCAGTCATCCATAACCACGTCGTAACGTCCACTGTGCGAGGAGAAGGCCAGCAGGGCTTTAGAGGTCAGATCGCTGTAAGGTACTATCTCTGCCTGAACCTTAATACCGGTCTGCTTTTCGAATTCGGGTAACAGTGCTTTTATCGAGTCGCTGGTGCTGTGCCCTTCGAGCAGTACACGGAGGGTTTCCTGTGCGCTGGCGTTACCCGCCATCAGCAACGTGCCGATAATACCTGCGATACCTATTTTTTTTATGCTCATCTCATCACCTGGTTTATTCAGTCAGAATGTCAGACCCGGACAATTTCGCCGGTACGGGCAGAGTCCATAATGGCAACGGTAATACGCAGTGCCTCATTGCCTTCTTCGCCGGTTGCTACACGGGTAGTGCCGGTGCGAACATCGCCGAGGAACGCCATCAGCTCTTCACGCAGATCGCCTTTGAGTTCACCCTGACTCAGCGGCCAGTGCTGGGTGTCGATGTAACGGTTCATGTTTTCAGACGCGTGATACAGACCGGATTCACCGCATTCAATTTCAATCAGGCCTTTAGTTGCCAGGATCGACATTTTAGCGTCGAGCAACGTGCGTGAACCGGCTGGCAGCGCCCAAGAGCTCTCCAGATTCACGACGGTGCCGTCGGCAAAGCGAATGATGGCAAAGACAGAATCTTCCGTCCCCAGATGGCCGAGAAGCTTGTTAGTGGTCTGGGCGTAGACGCTGATCGGGTGGGTATGCTTTAGCAACCACAGGATCATATCAACGTCATGCACAGTGACGTGCAGCGGCAACGGCAGGCTACCGCCATAACGGGCAGGACCTTCGATAGCCGGACTATTACGACGAGCACTAATATGGCTCACTTCGCCTGCACTGCCCGAAGCCAGGATCTCTTGTGCACGTGAGTAGCGCGGGTCGAAACGCAGCAGGAAACCAATACCCAACTTGACGTTTGCTTCGCGTGCAGCACGCGTGATGGCTTCACCGTCTTCCACCGTAGTCGCAATCGGTTTCTCGAGGAAAATGTGGGCACCCACTTTTGCAGCTGCAAGTGCGGGCGCAAGGTGGAAGTCATCTTTGGTACAGATGCTGACAATATCTGGTTTTTCCTGCTCCAGCATCTGGTTGAAATCTTCATAGCCATTCAGTTGAGGGATCCACGGCTTCAGCGCTTCACTGCGGGATAAATCTGGATCGGCCACACCGACCACTTCGACACCGTACATTTGCTGCCAAATTCGGGCATGCATCGCCCCCATAAAACCCGCGCCAATAACGCCAACTTTAATAACACGATCTGTCATTTCACTTTCCTCGGTAACTAGTTTGAAAAACTGTGTAACGTTCCCCGTCCATATTCAGTAATTCAATTACCATGCCAAAATGAGTCCAGATTAATACCAAAATAAAAACCAATTTAAAATCAACACCATTAACATTCATTGCAACATTATTGCAACATAGTTGACGGGTTGCAGTGCTTGGATTTTTCTCGTTTACAGAACAATGATGGTGCTCTTGAGCAAACTCAAAGCACCATCACGGTGCGTAAGGTTCGCTTTAATAATACCAATTCACCCATCTGGTATTACTGTGGTTGTCTGTTTGACCATGGCAAAATCAGGAGGAATGAAAAGAGGATGATTGATACAAAATAGATTTAAAAATCAGCTTATTGCGCCTTACCAAGCGATGATGATCGGGTTAATGGATGGCGATGGCGATGGCACATAGCACTAAGCCAGCCGGAGCTGTCACTCAGGCGATTGCGGATATACGGATGGTCTTAGATATCGAGGAAGTGGTGGTTAATGAAAGCGTTGGTCTTACTGATGGCATGTTGGACAGGGTACGAAAGTCACTTCAAGCGTTTCCTGCGCGATTCAACCTGCCAGTTACCCCGATGTTGGGTGGTGGTACATACAGGATGACTGAGTGTTGCCAAAGGAGCTCAGCATCAGTAAGACGGGTTCATGACAGACCGGGGGTGATGTCGCGCTGAAGTTCAACCAGAAAATCGTAACTGTCGCCCCGATACCAGGTATGGGTGTATTCAATCGGGCGGCCATCTTCCAGATAGCAATGGCGCTCAACATGCAGCGCCGGGCTGTGAGCAGGCATATCTAACAGTTGGCTGTGATCGCGACTCAGCGGTTCTGCTCGAATACGCTGTAACGCGCGGGCGGGCATAAACCCGTGCAACTGCAGTACTGAATAAAGCGAATCCCTCAGTTCATCCATCTCTGGAATAAACATCTGCGGCACCACGGCGATCTCCACTGCCATCGGGTGTTCATCTACGGTACGCAGGCGCTTGAGACGCCACACCAGAGCACCTGGAGACAGATTCAGTGCAATAATTTCCGAGGGAGAAGCGTGAGTAAGCTCTTTCTGTAGCCAGCGTGCGCCTGGCTCATAGCCACGTGAAATCATATCCTCACTAAAGCTGGTCAGCGAAGACAGCGGCTTTTCAACCCTTCCCGCCACAGTACTTCTCGCTCCACGACGCTGCACGATAACCTGCGCGTTAGCCAGTTCACTTAACGCACGCCGGACTGTCACTCTGGACAGATTCAAGCGTTCCGAAAGTTCGCGTTCGCTGGGAATCGCGTATCCGGCTTTTAGCTCACCACGGGTGATCAGATCGCGGAAACCTTTCTCCAGACGCTGGTAGAGCGGACCCCCTCCCCGGTTAGCATCATCACAGTATGTTTTCAGTGTCTCGATGAATTTTCTGTCCACACCCTTTCCACCCATTCCACCCGGCATGTAGGGAGATTACCTGATGTTATCTATCTGGCATAGCGTTGATGATACCCTTTCCGTGCAACTGGTATTATCTGGTATGGTCAGCAATTGGTTTGAGCCGTCGGTTGTCGCCCTCAAGATCTTTTATTTTTTGATATCAATGGCTTCTATACCGCTATATTTGAATTTCCAATTGTAATAGTTGGCTTAAAAGATAGCGGACTGACGGCACACATATTTTACGGTACGTCCGGCTTCTACAAATTTAAGAACGGCAATGATCTCGTGCTCGTTAAATCGGATCTTACGCATGGAGACCTCCTCAGGGGATATAATCATTATGTCAGAAGGTCTCTATGTAATGGTTAACAAAAACTGGCCACGGATTTAGAGTTTTTCCAGAACAATCGTTCTGACTCATTCAGTGTCAAACCACCATTATATTGATGAGGTCTAAGCTGGTTGTAATATCCCGTGATGTAATTCGTTATGGCTGTGCTGGTTCCGCTAAAATTATCGTACCCATTATCTGGCATCCACTCCGTTTTCAGACCTCTAAAAAATCGCTCCATTGGACTATTATCCCAGCAATTCCCCCGGCGACTCAGGCTTTGTTTTATCTGATAGCGTCACAGTAACTGTCTGAAATTCCTGATGGTATAGTGGCTACCTTGATCCGAGTGATACAGTAAATTAGCAGGATTACACCGAAAGAACCGACATTCTCCAGAATGGAACTTAAGGAATTTTCCCAACAATTGTGTGATTTTTCAGATTATTTTGTTTTCTCTAACTTATTGTTAAAACTAATTCGTACTCCAATAATCATTAATGTACATTCCCTTCTAAAGATCTGTTGATCTGAAGTTTTGCATAGAGAAAAAGATTACGCCGGTTGAGGATGCAGTAAAAATTGGGTGCCACAATCGCTGGCTGTATAATTTATATGCCCTACTCGGGCATTACTGAAAGATTAAAAAGGAATAAAAATGTCGACAAAATCATTCTATTTTTCTCGACGGGCCGACATGCGAGCTGAAGGTGTTGGTGCTGTACACGCCTCTTTCTCATTATCTATTAATGTAACTGAAGATAATGTTAAAGAAGGAAAGAGAATGTATTTATCAGCATCGCTGGTCTGTAATGCTGCTAAGGCTTATGGTTCCGGTAAAATTGTTCCTTGGTGTAAAATAAAAAACAATATAGATAATAAAAAATATGTTTTAGAGAGTAACGGGGAATCTTTTATTCTCCGTCATGATGAAGTTCTTATCGGCAGCAGTTCATTTTTAATACCTTGTAAGAAAAACATACTCCCCGTCTTAGATATAGAAGCTGGGTATTTTTTACATACAGGATATACCAGAATAATCAGGCCATTCCCTGGCAGTTTGACCAGACAAATCACATTAAATAAATTTTAGGATAATTTATTATGAAAAAATCAGTTAAATTATCTGTAGCAATATTTTATTTATTCCTGTGTATACCTGTTTTTTCTCTTCCTATTTTTAATGAGAGTCTGCCTGCAGATAATCCCACGCAGGAAGCGGCTCTACTTGTGCAGAAATTAATCACATCTGAAGATAGTGAAAAAAGTGAAATTTTCAAACAGTTTAAAAATCTGTTAGATGAAAACCCAGAAAATATTAATGTCAGAAAAATGTACATAAATAGCCTACTTGCTGATAGATACTATGCAGAAGGGCTACAAGAACTTGAGATACTCAACAAAAAGCATTTCACCCGAACTGACTTATTGACTGAGTGCATGGTAAAAGAAAGATTAGGGAAAAGAGATGATGAATGCTACAGGCAGGTTATTCACCTCTCAGAACAACAACAATCGATTGACTCTGATTACTTGACTGCACTTTTTTTCGCTAATGATAAACGATTCGAACCTTTAAAAAATCGCTTGATTAAAGAGGGGGTATTTAAGGAAAGTGACTTGTTAATATTCACCTTAAGCAAAGAGACGATGTTACGAGAGTTCTATCCATAGTTTATGGGTGCCGGAAGATTACAGTCTCAACAGTACTAAACATTGAGTATTCGGCTTATCAGGTTTGGCAGGCAGTCAAACAGGTACTCAGTAGCTCTGATTAGTAACTCAATCAGAGCTATCTATTGTATTTAAATCGCAAATGGCTGATAAAAAATTTAAGCAAATTAAATGACAAGGAAAGATAATGAAAGGAATATTATACAATGTGTTATTTTCAACAATTCCATTTATTGTTATTGCTTTATTTTCAATGTGTTATTTAGAGTTTTTCCCTAATCACTTTGGTAAGCTAACATTGGTAACAATAGTGATTGTATTTTTCGTATCATGTAAAATGATGCCTAATAAATATATTTAAAAATTTCACACAGCCTCAGCCGAGTCTGTCCATAATTCTGTGTAACCGCCACTGTATTAAAGGTGATCGCTCAGGCGGTCACCAAACTCGATAATAAAACAACTCATTGCCAACCGCCAGTTCTGTATTGGCATACTCCATTTTTTCGAAACATCCCGGATAGCCAGATAAATAACCTTCCGCACCGAGTCGTCCGTTGGGAATACTTTGCGTTTCTTTATCGCCTGCCGGATCACACTGTTCAGTGACTCAATGGCATTCGTGGTGTAGATGGCCTTGCGGATATCGGGCGGATAGCCGAAGAATGTATTGAGATTTTCCCAGTGCGTACGCCAAATTTTGCTAATTTTTGGGTATTTGTCGTCCCAGGCCTCCGCAAACTTATCCAGCGCCATCAGCGTGTCGGAGCCTGATACACCATTTTCAAACCGCTGGTGACGGCTTTATAGTCCTTCCATGACACATATTTCAGGCTGTTGCGTACCATATGGATGATGCAGAGCTGGATATGCGTCTGCGGATAAACGCTGTTTATCGCATCCGGGAAGCCTTTCAGACCGTCCACACAAGCAATCAGGATATCCTGCAGACCCCGGTTTTTAAGCTCTGTCAGCACACTTAGCCAGAATTTCGCGCCTTCGTTTTCGGCCAGCCACATGCCCAATAGCTCCTTTTGGCCTTCGGTATTAATGCCCAACGCGAGGAACACGGCTTTGTTAATTACACTGCCGTTGTGACGAACTTTTACCACAATGCAATCAAGATAAACAATGGGGTACAGCGCATCCAGAGGGCGATTTTGCCACTCAGTGACCTGCTCTTTGACCGCATCGGTGACTTTAGATATCAATGTGGGCGACACGTCAGCGTCGTACATCTCCTTGAAGGTGGCGACGATTTCCCGCGTGGTCATGCCTTTGGCGTACAGGGATAAAATCTGGCTGTCCATCTGCGTGATGCGCGTCTGGTTTTTCTTTATTAGCTTAGGCTCGAAGGTGTTTTCACTGTCACGGGGCGTGCTGAGTTCAATCTCGCCATCGTCGCACAGCAACGTTTTAGACGAGTAACCATTGCGAGTATTTGAGCCTGTTTTGGGGGTATTTTTCTCGTGCCCGAGGTGTTCGGTAAGCTCGGCATTTAACGCTGTTTCGACGGTAAGCTTTGTCAGCATACGAGAAAATACATTAAGGTCGGCTTCGGTTTTAAGACCTTTAGCCAGTTCAGCCGCAAGTGCTTTAAGTTTCTTTTCGTCCATAATTTGCCTGTCTCCGTTGTTGGAGTGAAGATATCAAAAACAGGCAATTACACAATCTTGTTTACAGTCTCGATAAATATTTCCTTCCCACTCGTTATTGCGCTTTTTCCTGTTGTCCGTTCAATAAAAGTTTTAAGTCTGTTGTAGTTATTATTTAGATACATGCACTGATTCAACTGATTATTTCTTCGAAATCCATCCATTACGGTATTTAAATTTTCTTCCGTAAGTTTTTTGATGCTCTTATTCATACGATTGAATCGATGTTTGGCTTCATCAAAACTCTGAGATGCTATAAATGTAGAAATTAGTGCTTGTTGTATTCTTGATGCTTTACCAATGCTTTCAGCTAAGAGCATATTTAACAACTCGGCATTATGCGTAGGATTATCGAGGCTCCCTTTAACCGCTTGTAAATGACTGATAAAACCAGCGGGATCGACCTTGCCAACTTTTAGGGTTACAACTGGTTTATTTGCACCGAGAGCATAGCCAACCTCTTGGCACGTCCAGATACTGTCATTGAAATCATCCGTTAGTAAAACCAGCATCACTTCCATTGTTTTCAGCCCGTTAACGATCTCATTTCTCCACTCTTTGAGTGGTTCGATAGTCTCATGGGCAACAAAACAACTGAAGCCGTACTCCTCTAAGGAGTTAGCTAATTCTTGTGCTTCACGCTTATATTTGTCTCTATGGCTAATAAAAACTCGAATTAAATTTGGCTTCCAGATGGATAACTCATCAGGATTCAGCACCTCGTTGACTATTTCATTGATACTGATAGCTTGTTGATATTCAGGATCTATCTCAGAATTCAGTTCTAATGCAACTTCACCTATCCATTCATCATGCACAGATCTTGTCAAAATATTGAGGTCGTTTTTAATTAAATTTGTATATGCTTCCTGTTTAGAAATATGTATATCTATCAATATCTCCATTGGCAAGAAAAGACAGATATCATGACCAACAGCATCATAATTATGATCTGTATGGTAATCTTCGCGAACAAATACTTTTGCATGGCTAAGAACTTTATAAATAACAGGTTCACTTTCCTTATATTGTTCCCGAATTCTTTGTAAGTATCCGGGAACCTTTGGGGGGATGCAGCTTGCCATAATGTCCCTCTTAGTGGCTTCTTTGAGTGAGCTTTGATTGGTTATTGAAAATAACGCCTAATAAATCACAGCATCCCATGTGTTTTAGCATAATCGCGCAGTGCCTCATTCATTTTGGTTTGCCATCCATCACCCTGCGCCCGATAGGCGTCCACCACATCGTGATCAATCCGTAGCTTAACCGGTTCTTTCGGGTTTGCCAGTTTTGGCCGGCCACGGGTTTTTATCACCTTTTCTGCGCCCTCTTTACCAAACAACTCGGTAAACACCTCTGTGGCAGGACGTGCGCGGGCAAACTCTGCCTCGCCCCACTCGGGGTTATCTGTCATGGTGACTTTACTGATTCTTTTGTTCATATCGCTTTACCTCACGGGAATTGGCCTTACGCAGGCTGATAACATGCACCTTGCCGTTACGTGGTGTGAATACCAACATATGTAACCGCTCTTCAATGTAGCCCAGTGCCTGGAAGCGCCGCTCTGGATATTCCTTACGGAGATCCTCAACAATTAGCGCTGTAGCAACTTCGAAATCACGCGCCATCTCAAAGGACAGTTTACGTTCAGCAATATTTTTTTCGTTTTTGATTGGGTCGTAAGATATGTCCATGAAATTAATGTACCCCCAATAAATACATTAATGCAAGAGATATTAGCATTCATACTTTATTTCATTTCCTTTGTGCCATCCCTCACACAAAACCCATCACATGCCGCGCGCGCCCGTAGGCGGCACACTGGCCGCATGAATATCCTTATTGCTGGCCTTAAACGCCTGTTGGCTAACATTATCCGTATTGGCATCGTCTCAGACGTCGATCTTGCTAACGGATTATGCCGGGTCAAAATGGGCAACCTGAAAACCGATTGGCTTAATTGGTTAACCCTGCGCGCCGGGCGGGTGCGTTTTTGGTCTGCGCCATCGCTGGGTGAGCAAGTCATGGTGATCAGTATCGGCGGCGTGCAGCGTGGTGGCGATTGGACTGAGGGGGTTAAATGACCAGCGATAAATATAGCGGCATGAACCGCAACAGCGGCTTGAACATCGACGATATTGATCATATTCGCCAGTCAATCAGTGACATTCTGGCCACACCACAAGGCACACGGGTGATGCGCCGCGATTATGGCTCACTGTTATCAACCTTGATCGACCAGCCGCAAAATCCCGCCTTACGTATAAAAATGATGGCCGCTGTTTATGGCGCTGTGATGCGTTGGGAGCCGCGCGTTACGCTGGCAGTGGAGATATCACCGGGGCGGTGTAGGGGGTGGAAATTTTTGGGGATTTATTAACAATAAAATCGCGGGTGTGCTGCCGCTGTTTGGTAAACGTCACTTTGCTGGCTCGGATTATATCCGTATTCCAGACGTGCCGGGCGGGCTGATTGTGCAATGGATGACTGGCCCTGTTTCTGCCAGCGAAAATATCGCTTACCCTGAACTGGCTTTCCCCACCGCCTTTCCTGTTACGTGTCTAATGGCGTTCGCGGCCACTCAGGGGAATGACACAATACAAGCCGATGTGATGTTTCAAACATCGCCACGGTGGAAAACTGGCCGCAGGTTGAATTGCCGGAACTGCCGCAATGGCTTTTGATCGAGGCAATGAATCAGGGGTATTGTATTCCCAACTGGCCGTAACGGTTAGAGGCATAATGGGTGCGTTCAGGTGAATCGCACTCCTCTTTTCTATTTGATTATTTTTAGCGTGGGTTTATTCAGTTTATGTAGTTATACGGATTCAAATATTTCGAAATACTGATTGGCGCTAAAGAGATTAAAAGAGAAACATCCGAAAATACGTGTTAAGTAATATCAAGAAATATCTCAATTATTCTGTGGTGTGGAAAAAATAAAATATAGCCGTTCAACAAACCAAACTGAACGAATAAAGCATTCCTCATGCGCGATATATATATCTTAAGGAAACGATAAGTTATGTTTTGGTTGTTTCGTTACTCACTTGGATAAGTGATTTGCTTTACAATGCAATAGACGCAAGACAGTATTAAATAAAAATATGAGGACACTATGGCATTACAAGGAAAGTTTGTTGTTAACAATGCTCACTACTCCCCTTTGAGTATTTTTGGTGTTGGTACATTTATGGC
The DNA here is from genome assembly GCF_900460465.1 of Yersinia pestis. Taxonomy (GTDB): domain Bacteria; phylum Pseudomonadota; class Gammaproteobacteria; order Enterobacterales; family Enterobacteriaceae; genus Yersinia; species Yersinia pestis. The sequence continues at coordinate 224,333 of NZ_UAVH01000009.1, forward strand.
CTTTTCTGGCAATAAGGCATACCGCAACAGAGGCGGCTGTACCATGGTCCCTGATAACGGCCATTACCCGAGGGGTGCTACTGGATTGTTGAGCGCCCTAAAGGCGGGGTTAAAACCCGCATTAATACCGCAATGAAAGATTTCCCCACCAAGTTTACCCATGCGCCGACTGACCATAATGAATGGTTTGGCTTGTACCGTGATGATGGGAAAATTGACGATTACACTTGGATCAATAATGTTGAACGTGGAAATTTCAGATTACATCCCATCGGCCCGATGAGGGTTTCTATGGGGTGTATCACGTTACAACATGCTGCCGATTTTCAGGTGCTGCGCAAAGCCCTACTCCACACACAAACCATTGCAGTTAATGGAACTAAATTGATGGCCTATGGGTGTATTGAGGTGGTGACGAATGGCAACACTTGTCCGTAGGTTATTGAAGGTACTATTTTTTATCGGCCTGTTTATACTGGCGGTTAAGTATATCCATAGTTACCCCTATCCGATGCCTGAGAGCCAGTTACAGTACTGGTTCAGTATCTCAGAGTTTTTGGGGTTCAGTAACCCCGAAGATATCTATTTCCCGGCAATGCTGGTTCTCGATATTATTGTCGCATCGCTAGCTTATGTGCTTATTATAAAGGGATTTCATAAGTTCAGAACACGAAAAAAGACGTCACACGCGGGATAGAAAAATCACTTTCCTGTTAATGGTAACCACTCTATATCGCGTAAAGTGGTTACCCGTTTTATAGTTTTCTCGTTGTGCCATTCGCCACCCAACCCTCATCAATCGCCACCCGCACAAATTGCCGTCACCATACTCTCTACCCTCAACCAGCAGAGAGTTAATCCATGAGTGATTATCATCACGGCGCGCGCGTCATCGAAATCAACGACGGTACTCGCGTTATTTCCACTGTTTCCACCGCCATTATCGGCATGGTCTGTACTTCCGATGATGCTGACCCCACCCTGCCCTCAGTGTCAGCATAGTTGTCACCCCCTTCTAAAAATGGATCCAGAGGGCAACGGAGTGACAAATAAAACGTATTTCCCCAGAACGTAAAGCCGGTGTATTGGCAAAATTACTTCCCCCGTACAACATGACCGTCACGGCTGTTGCACAGATGGAAGGGATATCGGAAGCTACCCTCTACAATTGGCGCAATCAGGCTAAATCAGAGGGGGAACCGGTGCCCGGTGCAGAGAAAAACAGTGAACAGTGGCCTGCCGAAGCGCGGCTCGCGGTTATCGTGGAAACCGCCACGTTAAGTGAAACGGAAATCGCCGAATACTGCCGTAAAAAAGGGCTTTACCCCGCGCAGATAGCGCAATGGAAACAGGCTTTTTTGCAGGTTCCTTCGGGTGACGATAAGGTGGCCCTCAAGCAAAGCCAGAAAGAAAACAAGCAACTGAAAAAGGAGCTGCTGCGTAAAGAAAAGGCGCTGGCGGAGACGGCAGCGATCCTTGTGTTAAGAAAAAAGCTCAGGGACTACTACGGGGAAACGGACGAGGACGACTGACACCCCGAGAGGAACGCCAGCAGTTTATCGCGTGGATAAATGAGGCCGTCGCTGCTGGTGCACGCCGGGCGGTGGCCTGTCGCGAAGTTGAGCTCAGCGTACGGACCTGGCAACGGTGGCAAACCTCCCCGGAAGACCAAAGAACTACGGCGATACGCCCGGAGCCCACCAATCGCCTGAGAGTGGAAGAAGAGCAGCAGATACGGGCGGTCTGCCATCAACCCGAGTATGCCAACCTGCCGCCGTCGCAAATCGTGCCACGGTTGGCGGATAAAGGGGTTTATCTGGCGAGTGAATCGACCTTTTATCGGGTGCTGCGCCGTCATGGAGAAGTACATCACCGTGGCCGTTGCCTCAAGCCGGGCCGGGTAAAACCGCCAACAACGTTCACCGCCTCCGGGCCTTGTCAGGTGTGGACGTGGGACATCACGTGGCTGCCTTCATGGGTACGGGGTCGTTGGTATTATCTGTACCTGGTGGAGGATGTGTTCAGCCGTAAAATCACCGGAGAAGAAGTCCATGAAACCGAGAGTGGTGAGTTGGCGGCGGCGCTGATGCAACGTACGGTACTGCGGGAGCGCTGTTATCGCCAGCCACTGGTGCTGCATGCAGATAATGGTGCGGCGATGAAGTCGCAGACCCTGCAGGTGAAGCTGGCAGAACTGAATATCTCGCCTTCACACAGCCGACCGCGTGTGAGCAATGATAATGCGTATGTGGAGTCGTTGTTCCGCACGCTGAAATATGTGCCTCAGTGGCCATCCTCAGGCTTTAACCATCTTGAGGAAGCGCGGGTCTGGGTGGATAAATTTACCCGTTGGTATAACGAAGAGCACCGGCACAGTGGCATAGGTTATGTGACGCCGTTGCAGCGACATACGGGTGAGGACAAGGCGCTGTTGGCCCAACGAGATAAGGTCTATCAAGCGGCGAGAGCCGCGAACCCCAAACGTTGGTCACGACAGACGCGAAACTGGGAATGGCAGGAAAGCGTGACATTAAATCCAGAGCGGGGAAAACAGGCCGCATAAATCAACCTGGGGTGACAACTACCTTGACACTTACCGCCAACGCACATGTAGTATGACAGCCATACAAGCAAGAAATATCTTAAAATTTCATTTTTGAGTTGTTTACATTAAAAAAATAAACATATCAAGTTAATATAAAATACTGAATTCGTATTTTATAAAAAAGAACACCACTCTTTATAAAATTAAGCCAAACAACTGAGTCTATAAGGATATTTTATGAGTTTTAATACCTATTTAAAATTAACAGGAAGTGAACAAGGATTAATCTCTGCTGGATGCAGTTCATTTGACTCGATTGGAAATCGACATCAGAATGATCATGACGATGAAATTCAGATACTATCCTTAAATCACGCCATAACAAGAGAGCAACATTGTACACATCATCCTGTTGAATTTATCAAACCAATTGACAAATTATCACCACTAATGGCTATAGCCATATCCAATAATGAAATATTAACCCCATCATTTTCAATTTATAGATTAAATCAATTTGGTGCTTTGGAAATATTTTATGAGATAAAATTAACTAAAGCTACGATAATAGATATCAGTTAAAATTACCCTCATGTAATAAATAATCATGGTGCAATACCGTTTGAAAAAATCTCGTTTATATATGAGTCAATATCCTGGCAACATAAAACAGCAGGCACATCAGGCACATCAGGCACATCAGGCACATCAGGTTATAGCATATGGAGTGACAGAGTTTATTAAACCAATCAATTTTCGCGCCCATGCATTCAAGTAAATATCATTTATGTATTAGCAACGTTAAAATTAAGTCATGAAAATTTTTCTCAAACGATATGAAAAATAAAATGACAAACAAAAACCACCATAGAACACGTACATCATGAAAAATTCAGGTACTTTACCAGACATATATATGAAGAGCGCGAAAAACAGCATAGCTAAAGCAACAAATAATAAATCTATAAATACGCGATGTAATAGTTTCATAAAAAAACCTCTGTCATAAAATAAACTTTAGCGCTTGAATTATTTCATCAGTTGATTTTATTTTTATCGAATCCATTAAAACACCCACTTTTTTTCTATTAGAAAGTAAAGCATTTCTATTCCATTCTTTTATTTTTTACAAGAATGAGTTCTCTGTTTGCAGATAAGTATTTTTTGATAATTTCATCATACTAAGGATACATTGTTAGTTCCGGTATAATTTCGGGCGATACTGTCATAAATGCTCGCCCAGCACCTAAATCTAAATTTTCAACAGTATCAAATATCACGGTTGATGCGTTTTTTATGAATGCATCAAAATATTTTTCTAGTACAGCATCAGCAGATTGCTTGCTATAAATCATTTAATGAATTCCCTTTTATAATGAGATAATTCAGTATTATGTATTAATAAGCAAAAAAAAATCAACATATTGTTTAAATACCTTCGTCGGTGATCCATCCAATGTCACTGAACAATGTGACCCACTTAGCAATAAATAAAACGTAAGGCGTTCCCGACGGGTGGCTCAGTACATAAAGTGATTTGCATGAGTATTCGTTTCAATCCTATAACTTTTTTCATAATCACAGTAAACTCTCCAAACTCTATTTATTGCTCATTTGGGATGGCAATGATTGATGATGCTCATACGAAAAGCCGAATCGGATCAAGGCTCCCACATCCTGAATAGAATACCCTGCTATAGCCTGTCCTGACTCGATTTTCATTTTATTATTCCTGTAACAGGTCACACGACGATATTGTTCATCTCATGACAGCCAGAGTTTGCTAACATTCATTTTCTCTCCGGTCACGCCAGTAATTTAAGCGTTCTTTAAAAAATGCCCGATAATCTACCGGTACCCGTTCAATCGCTTCCAGTACGTGGGCGCGGTTAGTCCTGCGTTAGTACAGGTCTTTGATTAAGCCGCTGGCTATCAAATCAAGATTCAGCTTTTCCTGGCACTCTTTAGGCCAACGAGAAATATTGAACGGAAGTCTGGGGGGAAGGTAGCCCGATTGCCCGTCCATGGTTACACCCTGAATTCAACAACCGGAGATTTTTCATTGATGGTCCGCATGGTCTTACCTCTCGCGTTTCAACGCGGGTCAGGTGCGATTAAAAATTTGCTGTCGAATACCGTTTTTCTCTGACAGGGAGCTTCATTGCCTCTTTTGACATGCGGCTGGCTTCTCTGGCCACCAACTGGTCAACGGCTAGAAAGTGACCGTTTTGGAACTCCTGATAAACGGTACCGTATTCACCAAATCTGTTTTTAGTTACGATAGCTTCAGCAAATCTTGCCGCCGGGCTATCGGGGTTATAAATGGCCTCCCGATACAACATGATGATGCTGTCAGCATCCTGTTCAATTTGAACCTGAATCTCTCAAATTGCTGCCAGTCTTTGGAGAAATGTCCCCTGACAATATAAGATCCGAACATATAAGAAAGTATATGGATAAACGAGGAATAACGAGCAGAACGCAGGCTAACCGGGAAAAAACTTTCCTTTCTCGCGTTTATCGCTGGGGATATGAACGCGGAATAGTGAAAGGCAATCCATGCAGAGGGGCCAAACAATTTACGGAGAAAGCCAGAGACCGCTATATTACAGATGAGGAATACGACGCAGTGTATCAAGTCGCACCTGATGTTGTCCGAGTTGCAATGGAAATAGCCTATCTGTGTCTCGCCCGGCAAGCGGATGTCCTTGCTTTGCGTCGTGATCAGCTCAGAGAACCCGGGATCTATATCAAACAGGGTAAGACGGCAGCCAGGCAGATTAAAGCATGGTCTGAACGGTTACGTGATGCCATAACACTGGCTGAGTCCCTTCCCCTGAAGTCAGGTATAAGTAGTGTGTATATCATCCATCAACGTACAGGTTTACGGTATACGCGTGATGGATTTAATAGTAAATGGCACAAAGCCAGGGAAGTCGCAAAAAACATATCCAAAGTTAGATTTTAATTTCACCTTCCATGACCTTAAAGCCAAGGGTATTTCTGATCTTGAAGGGACACTCAGTGAAAAACAGGCAATTTCAGGGCATAAAAACATGGGGCAAACAGCGAGGTATGACAGAAAAATAAAAATCGTGCCAGTGGTAGGTAATCAGAAAAAGTGAATTTTTATGCATTGGTTGAATTTTATGTTCCTAACGCATGTTCCTAACATCTTCCTAAGATGATTTAGATCACAAAAAAACCGCCTCTCGGCGGTTAACGACATACTCGTACTACTTTGTTTTACTTAGAATATTTTCCATGGTACCCGGGGCGGGACTTGAACCCGCACAGCCATAAGCCGAGGGATTTTAAATCCCTTGTGTCTACCGATTTCACCACCCGGGCTCTGGAAAACTGGAGGCGCGTCCCGGAGTCGAACCGAGGTAGACGGATTTGCAATCCGTAGCATGGCCACTCTGCCAACGCGCCTTATTCTTCTTTGCCTTTACAGCTAAGGTTCGCTAATGCCAACCTATTAATTTGGAGCGGGAAACGAGACTCGAACTCGCGACCCCGACCTTGGCAAGGTCGTGCTCTACCAACTGAGCTATTCCCGCAACATCAGAACCTACTGATTCTTTTGCTATCTTTCGACATTTCGTTGCTGCCGTCTGATGCGATGCATTCTACTTACCTGACGCAATGAGTCAATAAAATTATCTGAATTATTCGTTCGTTTGCTGCTTTTTACGGCGCTTCGATCAAGGTTCGAGCAAATCACTCCAGGCAGCGTTCAAATATTGGAACATTGACCAGAATGTCAGTACAGCAGCAATATAAAGTAAAACGAAACTGGCAAGTTCAACATTGTGGTCAGGGCGCCAAAGCAACCCAACAAGTGACCCCATTTGTGCCATCGTCTTTACCTTACCTACCCATGACACCGCAACGCTGCTGCGTTTACCAATTTCTGCCATCCATTCTCTAAGAGACGAAATGATAATTTCTCGGGCGATCATCGTTGCAGCCGGTAATGTAATCCACCAAGAGTGGTAATGTTCAGCAACCAATACTAATGCAACGGCTACCATAACTTTATCCGCTACAGGATCAAGGAAAGCACCAAAACGGGTTGTCTGTTTCCAACGTCGAGCTAAAAAGCCATCAAACCAATCGGTTGCCGCGGCAAACACAAATATGATGGCGCAAACCATCGGAGCCCAGACGAACGGCAAATAAAACGCCAGAACGAAGAATGGGATGAGCACAACACGGAACAAGGTAAGCCAAGTCGGTATATTCAATTGCATAATGCTACGATAACTATCTGGCTGGTGTGGACACTATGAGTATGGTGCAACATTAGCTTCAGTGTTTCAATGCATTGTGGATTTTTTCTGCCAATGCTTGTGAAATACCCGGCACTTTTGCAATTTCCTCGACGCTTGCGTTAAACAAAGGTTGTAGTCCACCCATATATTTCAACAAAACTTGCCGTCGTTTGGGGCCAACACCTTCTATCATTTCTAACGCACTGGTATTTTTTACTTTAGATCGCCGCTGCCGGTGCCCGGTTATCGCATGATTATGAGAATCATCACGAATATGCTGGATCAGATGTAATGCTGGTGAATCTGGGGGTAAAGAAAAGCCCTCACCTTCTGATGCCAAGAATAATGTTTCTAAACCCGCTTTGCGATCACTACCTTTCGCTACACCGACTAGCAATGGCTTTTGCTTATCCCACGGAACATTCAACGAGGCAAAAACATCAAAGGCCTGTGACAACTGCCCCTTCCCACCGTCAATAAATATGACATCAGGAATTTTTTGATCGTCTAATGCTTTCCCATATCGACGTTTTAGTACTTGAGCCATCGCTGCATAATCATCACCCGGCGTGATACCACTAATATTGTAGCGCCGATATTCAGATCGTACAGGACCATTCGCATCAAATACGACACAAGAGGCTACGGTCTGTTCCCCCATCGTATGGCTGATATCAAAACATTCCATACGATTAATTTCATCAAGCTTAAGGACCTTGGCTAATTCCTTCATGCGTTGATGAATAGTCGATTGCTGAGATAAGCGGGTTATCAATGCGGTTGAAGCATTGGTACGTGCTAACTTGAGATAACGCGCACGATCTCCTCGGGGGCGGCTTTGTATCTGAATTTTTCGCCCAGCCAGTTCAGAAAGAGAAGATGCCAACAGGTCTTTTTCTGTGAGGGTAAAATCCAGTAAAATTTCACCAGGCAATGTACGCCCTTGGCTTCCTTGCAAATAAAACTGCCCAACAAAAGTCTGAACGACTTCGCTCAACTCAGTACCCGCGGGAACTTTAGGGAAATAACTCCGGCTACCTAATACTTTCCCTAATCTGATAAACAGTACATGGACACAAGCGAGCCCCGCATCAAATGCCACACCGATAACATCAAGATCTTCACTGTCGCCAGAAACAAACTGTTGTTCCGTTACTCGACGCACAGCTTGGATTTGATCGCGAATCCGTGCTGCATCTTCAAAATGCAGTTGCTGGCTAGCCTCCTCCATACGGGTGATTAGCTGCGTCAAGACTTGCTGATCTTTACCTGAGAGGAACAAGCGAACGTAATCAACTTGGCGCTGATACTCCTCTTCACTTACCAACCCCTCCACACAAGGCCCGGAACAACGCCCAATCTGATATTGTAGGCAAGGCCGTGAGCGATTGCGGTAAACACTATTCTCACATTGCCTTACTGGAAAAAGCTTCTGTAATAATGCCAACGTTTCACGCACTGCATAGGAGTTTGGAAACGGCCCAAAATACTCCCCTTTCTCATGTTTTGCGCCACGGTGCACAGCAAGGCGCGGGTGCTCATCCGCACTCAAGAAAATAAGCGGATATGACTTATCATCACGTAGCAACACATTGTAACGTGGCTGATAAAGCTTGATGTAATTGTGCTCAAGCAACAATGCTTCCGTTTCAGTATGCGTAACGGTGACATCAATTTGAGCAATATTTTTAACTAACGTTTCAGTTTTTCGGTTGGCGACCTGAGCACGAAAATAGCTCGTCAGACGCTTTTTGAGATCTTTTGCTTTACCGACATAAATAACTGTTCCTGCAGTATCGTACATCCGATAAACACCAGGCTGACTGGTAACAGTTTTCAAAAATTCTTTATAATCAAAAAGATCAGTCACTATTTGATAACGTCTCCGCATTAAATAAACCGTGGCGAATAGCCAAATGGGTTAATTCAACGTCACCACTAATATTGAGTTTACTGAACATACGGTAGCGGTAACTATTAACCGTTTTCGGACTCAGATGAAGCTGTTCTGAGATCTCATTCACCTTTTGGCCTTTCGTTATCATTATCATTATTTGCAACTCACGCTCCGACAAACAGCTAAAAGGTGTTTCTGCTGGAGGCTCAAGCTGGCTCAGTGCCATTTGTTGTGCAATATCAGAAGCTATGTAACGTTGCCCAGCATGTACCATACGGATGGCGGTTATAACATCCTGCGGAGCAGCTCCTTTACTGAGATACCCCCCCGCTCCCGCTTGCATGACCTTTGCCGGTAATGGATTCTCCGTATGAATGGTTAGCATTATAACTTTAGTATCCGGCGAAAAACGTAAAATTTTACGTGTTGCTTCCAACCCGCCAATACCGGGCATATTCATATCCATCAGGACGATATCTACAACATGGCTACGGCACCATTTGACCGCATCTTCACCACACTGCATCTCACCCGCGACTTTGATACCTTTGATGTCGTCAAGAATGCGTCGTATCCCTGCGCGCACCAATTCGTGGTCATCAACAAGAAGAACGCTGATCAAAGAAATTTCTCCAGAAATAAGGGAGTAGACTAACCATGCTTTGTTTACCGTAATGATATTACTTGTTTTCGACCAAAGAATGAATACAGAATAATTGCAAAATCATATCTATATTGTTTGACAGATATTATTTTTATCATTGTTTTAGTTATGTACATAAAATCTCAAACATATTGAGTTTACAACACGATAAAAAAGAAACGTATTTTTAAGATACTTCTTGGTTTGCATCTTCATACATTCAAAAAACTAATTATTAGCATTAGATAAGTTAATTCCTATGAGGAAAAACACAATTCATTGATATAAATAGAGATTAAAAACCCATGCAATCCAAAAGTATAGGAATTATTCCCATATTTGTCTCATGGCTGTTTGTATTTTATTCGCTCGAAGTTACGCTAATTTTGATACAAATTATTTAATTCCTAAAAAAAACATCTGCTTTATGTGAACATTCGCTTAATTAGGAAAATACCTAGATGATGAATGTCACGATTTCCTTCCCCCTCTCTTTTTCTACAACGTGCCCAAAAAAGCAAGCATTGATACAGCAAAGAAAAATGATACACATACAAACAACGTGTCCGATCATTCTATGATATAATCTTGTAACTGTTTAATAATGCCACAAATGTTCACTGCTAGCCTCCGGAGACAAAATGAGTAATCCAGACTTTACGACTTCTGCTGATCCACAAATTTTAGCCAATGAAGTCGCATGCTTGAAAGCAACCCTGACTCTGTTACTGAAAGCGATCGGCCAAGCCGATGCTGGGAAAGTAATCTTAAATATTGAGCGTTCTATCGCCGGTATAGAAGACGCTGCTCAAGCTGAAGTCTTCACAAATACACTTGCTCAAATTAAGAACGGCTACCGCCAATAACGCCTAGGGCCAGCATAGTGGCCCCTTCACTTCTTTGAGCTACCAATTGACGTAATAGCAGAGTTTCACTGTTTGCCATTGAAATATTATGTACGGGCAGTTTATCACCTTATAACTAGAGAACATGATGGGATTGTTACTTAAGGTATTGATTGGTACTGGAATGGTGCTGATGATCGCACTACTGTCGAAAACTCGTCACTATTATATTGCTGGCTTAATACCACTTTTCCCTACTTTTGCCCTTATCACTCACTATATTGTTGGTACTGAACGTAGTATTGATGCTTTGCGTATAACAATTAAATTCGGCTTGTGGGCCATCATCCCTTATTTTATCTATCTGATATCGCTTTACTTTTTTATTGAACACATGCGTTTATCGCTAGCCTTGATTTCTGCCGTTTTATGTTGGGTTATTGCCGCCTGGATATTGATATCAATCTGGAGCCAGTGGCATAGCCAATGAAGAGTTGCACCAAAGGTACATATCAAGTCAACGTAATAGTAACAATATCAGCGCATGAACAGCCAACATCGCGACAGCGAAGGTTAAATTAAGATTATTTATAGATCTTGATTTTTTTTCAGCAGATATCGCCTCAGTCACCTGAATTTTCCTGATTTTATACACCCAATAACCACCAAGAATGACAAAAAACAGAGCCAAAGCAACGGCTAACAATGGATAGCCCCACACGAGATACTCACTTAATCCTGCAATAGCGAACCAAAGAACGACGAATACCATGATTGATCACCTAAATTTTAATCATTGTAGCTTAACACAAACCTTAAAAACGATTAAGTGACATCAAAAAATATTGGTGAAATGACCAACCACTGGCATTCCTAAAAAACAGACTTTATTGCCCGCTGAGAATGGCCCCCATACTAAACTTGGTACGGGTCAGATTGTTACATTAAAATACAGCATGACTTATCCGATGGCGTGTAAGGCTAGAACACATAGTTCATTAACCGCGTCAGGGACTCAATTTTTTATCGTTATGAATCTCTTTACAACTGATGAAAAAACAGCCGCACAGTGAACTAATACGGCTGTTATTATTATATAGAAAGTATTTTATTAAAAACGATAGCCAATGCCTAAAACCCATGTACCGATATTAGCATCTTTAAGTTTTGTATACTCGTATGAAGCATCAATAGCAATATTGTTAAGTGGATTAAATTGCATCCCAACACCATATGCCAAAGAGTCTTGCTCCTCTTTTTTACCGTAACCTAATACAGATGCTTTCGCGTTCCCATGCCCAATTCCCAATAATGCATACATGCTGAAAAACTCATTAAAATGTACGCTGGGCCCAACCATCAGCGAATAATAATCAAAGGATGCATCCCCAATTTTGACATTATTATTTAGATAATCATAATTTAAATCCGTGTAAGTAAAAGAGCCTATTGCACCGAACATTTCACTCAACTTATGGAGATATTTAACATTAATCCCTTTAAGATCATCGTCCAATCTAATGTCTTTTCGATTTCCATCACCGAGTCTTACATCTCCCTGAGCATACCCCAATGAGATGGTACGATCCCCTGCCGCATAGGCCGCTGAACTGCTTAATAAGATCGCTGTTATAAATGCAGCCAATGTGGTTTTATTTTTCATTAAACTTTTATCCTTAAATTATTATCTTAGATTACGGTATCGTCGCATTGGTCACTAATATTCAGCCAGTAGTCCATCACAAACACAAAATTCCATTTTTCATAGCAAATACTCAAAAAAATAATATACTGATAATGGAATAGGTTCAAATTAAGCAGAATAAAAACAAAAGGAAAGGTTTAATTTCGAAAAATAACAACAAGCATTAGTATAAATTAGGCTTGGTTATTAAAAAAATAAAATAGATGTATATTAGATCGAGAACCTAAGAATAAAAAGTTAATTAGTCACAGCTATTCTCTCTGGTCTCTTGGATGTGTATCTACCCGCCATATTTCAAGCTGCATGTGCGTTGGCTACGTTCAATAACCTGGATCACTAGATCACCAAGCAGATCCCCTATCATTTTATGCATGATATGACAACGGACAATAATTAATATAAGAAATTAAAAATGAAAGTAACTATGTCTGAGGATAAGAATTCCATCAGAAATATCTATTACCACCTTATAAAAGATGAACATATTGAAACCAGCTTATGCTATGGCACAATAGGCACACTCCATATCAATTAATTTAATTTAACATACAAGATAAATAAACCCTATACTGAATAGAGACGGCACGAATATGACAAAAGGAATGATAAAAAATGAGGGGGATAATATAACTTATTGATTTAGTTGGTGGGTCGTGCAGGGTTCGAACCTGCGACCAATTGATTAAGAGTCAACTGCTCTACCAACTGAGCTAACGACCCAACGCGAATAATTATTCTCCTGTTAAACCTGCCTGTCAAACATTTCATTGAGTTTTTGTCTTTATACCACTCTATACCCACGAGAGAAGATTAATTATTCATCCAGCACTTACGATTATTGTTAGTTATGCGACTTCATGTTGTAATTCCAAACACTGTGATGTACTTAACAAAAATAAGAGTGTGAAATATAAACAGTGGAAAATGAAGAGTGATGTGTAATTATTGTTGCAATAATATTAAATTATTCGCAAATTATCTTTAATGCATAAAAAACAGACAGACAGGTCAAACAGATAAAACCAAAGAGCCAATCTAGAGCTCAATAACTTCACAAATACAGGAAGAGGGAATGGGAAAGATGGTAGACCAATCCAAAATAGTGGCAGAGCCGTTACAAGAACCTGAAGAACACCTCCAACGAAGCCTCTCCAATCGGCATATCCAACTCATCGCCATTGGCGGTGCCATAGGTACCGGGTTGTTTATGGGATCGGGCAAAACCATCAGCCTTGCCGGGCCGTCGATCATTTTCGTCTATATGATCATTGGTTTTATGTTGTTTTTCGTGATGCGGGCAATGGGTGAACTGTTGCTATCGAATCTGAACTATAAATCATTCAGTGATTTCTCCGCTGACTTACTTGGCCCTTGGGCTGGTTTTTTCACCGGTTGGACTTACTGGTTTTGTTGGGTCATCACCGGTATTGCTGATGTAGTGGCCATCACCGCTTATGCACAGTTCTGGTTCCCTGATTTCTCTCAATGGGTTGCCTCGCTATTAGTCGTTTTACTGTTGTTGTCACTGAACTTGGCCACAGTAAAAATGTTTGGTGAGATGGAGTTCTGGTTTGCCATGATTAAAATCGTGGCTATCGTGGCGCTAATTTTTGCTGGCCTAACCATGGTCTTAGTCAGCTATCAGTCACCATCTGGTACCACCGCTTCATTTACGCATTTATGGAGTGACGGAGGTATGTTCCCGAAAGGGATCAGTGGATTCTTTGCTGGCTTCCAAATTGCCGTTTTTGCCTTTGTAGGTATTGAACTGGTTGGGACCACAGCGGCAGAAACCAAAGACCCAGAGGTGGTTTTACCACGAGCCATTAACTCCATTCCGATTCGCATAATCATGTTTTATGTTTTCTCATTAATTATGATTATGTCGGTAACGCCGTGGAGTTCAGTCGTCGCGGATAAAAGCCCGTTTGTTGAGTTATTCGTCTTGGTCGGGCTGCCCGCAGCGGCCAGTGTCATTAACTTTGTGGTATTAACCTCTGCGGCCTCCTCGGCCAACAGTGGCGTGTTCTCCACCAGCAGGATGTTGTTCGGGCTGGCGAAAGAAGGCAATGCACCTAAGCAATTTGGCAAGCTATCACGCCGTTCGGTTCCTGCCACTGGCCTGACATTCTCTTGTATCTGTCTGTTAGGCGGGGTGGTGCTGATTTATCTTATCCCGAACGTGATGACGGTCTTTACCTTGGTTACCACTGTTTCGGCCATTCTGTTTATGTTCGTCTGGACCATCATCCTTTGCTCTTATTTGGTGTATCGCAAAAGACGCCCAGCACTGCATAAAAAATCCATCTACAAAATGCCAGCCGGTATTTTTATGTCATGGGTTTGTATGGCGTTTTTCGCCTTTGTTTTGGTACTGCTGACATTGGAAAGTGATACCCGTCAGGCGTTAATTGTTACACCGCTATGGTTTGTCATTTTGACTGCCAGCTATATCTTCCTGAAAAAACGCAGAGCCCGTTTATATAACAGTAAATAACCACAGTGTGATAAAACGGTGCCAGAGGTGTTCTGGTACCGTTTTATTTCCCCCTCTAATCACTTATTCCATAACGCCGACAACCCGCTACTGAATAAGGTTCTTTCATTCATTTCAACCTCAATTTACTCAATATGCAGTTTTCCTCCCTGCCAAGATAGCTGTGTGACCGCTGAAGTGGCCGTACCTCCGGTGGTTTCGCCGCCAATCAAAATGACCTTATCTGGCCCCTGAATAGAGACGCCATAACCCAGCGGTTGAGGCAACTTCCCGGCGATTCTCCACTGATTATCGACCAACGCATACACCTGCTGGTGCCACTGTTTTTCCAGCCCTTGGTGAGCATATAGGTGACCGCGATTAAATTGCTTCCAGGCACCAGGGAAATTAGCGCCTCCGGCGACTAAGACTGTTTTATGACTGATACCGGAAAATGCGCCAGCCAATCCTTCCTGTGCGGATCCCGTTTCAGCTCCGATTAAGTCCGGTTGTGGCTGCCACTCCAGTACATTCCCTTGCATTAGCCCCTGCCATACAGCCGCTGTGCGTAAACCAGGTTTAATTTCGCCATTGATTAATATCAAGCGATTATCCATGCGGCTGATGGCTGACCCGGCTGTCCCTAAAAATGGCAGCAAACCGCCGCTTTTCCACTGATTTTTTTGCGGATCATAGATAAGGACATCACGGTTGTAGAAATAATCAGCCGGAGCCTGATTAAAATAGGCGTTTATTACCGCACTCTTGCGTACTTCATCACTTCCGGCTGACGCAAGATCAGTAAAATAACCGTCAAAAATCGCTTTATTTACACCGCCTAACAGCACCGCCTGGGAGCCGTCCAGTGTCGTGGCCACGGTCCCCACCAGACCTCGGGGAGCGCGGGTAGCCAGTTGCTGCCATTGATTAGTTTGTGGATCAAAACGATACGCATCATCCAGTGCCCGTACTTGGGTATCGTTGGCGTTCGTTTTCCCCACCCCACCGAACACGTACAGTTTCCCTGCCAATACCACCGTCACAGCCTGTTCACGAGGCTGGCCTGGGAAATTAGCCACTTTCTGCCACCCAGCACCGGTTTTATCTGTATCCAGACGGAACCACGACACACCGGCGCTCCCCAGCCCCACATATAAGCTGTTCTCCACTTTGCCACCCGTACCGTTTTTAAATGGTACCGGAACGTCAGGATATTGTTCCGCATAGGTATTAGGTAGCGATGCCATCATCAATAGAGATAACGCACTAAACAGCACTATTTTTGTCGTCAATTGTTTCTTATATTGTGGGTATAACTGGGTCATCAGCAGTGTTCCTCATTAATTCATCGTGGTGGAACCATAATGTTAGCAGTATGGCTCCCAAGGAGAGCAAAACTCCATTAACAATTTAATTATGGAGTCAAGGTGTCATTGAAGATATTAACTGCGTCACATGCTGTCAATATGGATTGATAAACAACTGTGATAACCCCCTGAAGCATGATTTATATTTAGGGCTGAAATCATCAGATTTTTATCAATAGCCCAGAAGCCTATCAATCAAGAGAAGCCTTTGGGCTGCCCGCCTTATTTTACCTTTCGTGGATTAAAAGTTGCAGCCTGTGCTGATTAGCTTATGGTTAATAGGTGTCATTAGCCGCGACGACTAATGACATCATCAGCCTTATTCAATAAATTTGATTGGAGCACCGCGAGATGGCGAAAATTTTAGTACTCTATTATTCCATGTATGGGCATATCGAAACACTTGCTGGCGCGATTGCCGAAGGTGCCAGAAAAGTCAGTGGCGTTGACGTCACCATAAAACGAGTACCTGAAACCATGCCAGCCGAAGCTTTCGCTAAAGCAGGTGGAAAAACAAACCAACAAGCGCCAGTCGCTACACCACACGAACTGGCCGATTATGATGGCATTATTTTCGGTACACCGACTCGCTTTGGCAACATGTCCGGGCAGATGCGGACCTTCCTCGACCAGACTGGTGGGTTATGGGCATCGGGTGCACTGTATGGCAAAGTGGCCAGCGTATTCGCCTCCACCGGGACAGGCGGAGGACAAGAACACACCATCACTTCAACCTGGACCACTCTGGCCCATCACGGTTTTATCATTGTTCCAATCGGTTATGGTGCCAAAGAGTTATTTGATGTCTCGCAGACTCGTGGTGGTACACCTTATGGCGCAACGACAATTGCCGGAGGTGACGGTTCCCGTCAGCCAAGCGCTGAAGAATTGGCGATAGCCCGTTTCCAAGGTGAACATGTAGCGAAAATTACGGCCAAGCTGAAGGGTTGATCATAAAGAAATGACAATGAACACGACGCCATAAAAGAATGTAGACGTCATAAAAAGCACCGCGCGATGATGGCGGTGCTGTATTTTAAGCTTCGAGCAGGCTTTGTGCCAAATAGTGATTAGCATCTGCAACACCGGGTAAGGTAAAGAAATACCCCCCACCAATTGGTTTGACATACTCTTCCAACGCTTCACCATTTAGGCGTTCTTGTACCGTTAAGAACGCTTGCGCCAAATCCGACTGATAGCAAACAAACAGTAACCCCATATCCAGTTGCCCGGAGTTTGAGACCCCCAATGAGTAGCTGTAGCCACGGCGCAACATTAGGTTACGCTGCGTTTCAATTGTCCGTGGATTGGCTAACCGAATATGGGCATCCATCGGGATGACCTTCCCTTCAGGATCTTTGGCGTAATTGGGTTCATCATGCTCATGTTGCATTCCCAAAGGTGCGCCACTGTTCTTATCACGGCCAAAAATGGTTTGCTGTTCTTGCAACGGTGTGCGATCCCAGAACTCCACTTTGAAACGGATTATCCGCACCACCTGATAGCTTCCCCCTACCGCCCATGCAGGCTCGCCTGCATTATTTGATACCCAGACCACATTATTGATCAGCGGTTTATTACTGATTTTTGGATTCGCTGTCCCGTCTTTAAAACCCAATAAATTAATGGGCGTATCCTGACCTTTACTGCGAGCAGCATGGGCAGAAATAAACCCCTCACGCTTCCAGCGGACACTGAGTAGATCGGGTGTGTGCTTAATAATATCGCGCAGCGCATGGATCACCGTTTCATTGGTATTAGCACAAATTTGCAACATCACATCACCATGACATAGCCCCGCATCCAAAGAGTCATTAGGAAAGCGGGTCATTCGCTGTAGTCGCAGCGGTTTCTGCCCCTGTAAACCAAAACGCTCATCAAATAATGCATTACCGACAGAAACAGTAACGGTCAGATTATCAGGATAAATTTCAGGTCCCATGATCCCCGAATCTAGTGGCGGCAGTTTGGCATTCACTGATGGTGCCCGCCCGCCAGTTGTTAGAAAGGCCAGCCGTTCGGTCAGTAATTTGAATAACCGAATTAATGACGTTTTATCGGTAGCCAGTACATCAAAAGCCACCAACATCATTGCCGCTTGTTGAGGCGTTAACACCCCCGCTTGATGTTGACCATAAAACGGCTGTTTTTGCCAACGCTCATCTTGGGTTCCAGCGACATCAGGTGATCGACAATCTGCGGCTTGGGCAGTTTTCGCCCCGCCCAATACCAGAGCACCACTCACCATGCCCATCCCTAAAATTAAACGCCGACGTGACGGCGACACCGCCTCATCATCCGGTTGATACGGCCCGAATTTCGGGCCGGTTTTGTCTCTCATGTTAACAACCTCAATCCAGACCTAATACACCACGCAGTTGAGCAAGGTCTTCCGCCAGAGCAGTGATTGGTCCTTTCATCGCATTACGATCCGCATCGGTTAGCTTCTCGTAGGATTCATAACCCTCTTTGGTACGATATTTCGCCAGCACGCTATCAACCGTGTTAAAATTCGCATCAATTTTTTGCAGTAATGGTTTATCTGCTTTTTCCAGTAATGGCCTCAGGAGATTGACAATTTTCTGTGCGCCATCGACGTTGGCTTGAAAATCCCACAAATCGGTACGGCTATAGCGGTCTTCTTCCCCGCTAATTTTACTGGCTGCGACTTCCTCAATTAACCCTGCCGCCCCTCCCACCACTTTATTAGGCGCAAATGTCAGACCAGCAATGCGTTTTTGCAGTTCCAATGTGTCCTGATACAACAGGTCTGCAAACTTATCTGCACCTTTGGTTGTGTTATCTCCAAACAGGATTTTTTCTAAACGGTGGAAACCGGTAAATTTAGGGTCTGCCGATTTCTGTTCAAAATCATCTTCACGGGCATCAATACTGCCGTCCAAATCAGAGAACAGTTCGGCAATCGGTTCGATACGCTCATAATGCTGGCGAGTCGGCGCATACAATTTACGTGCCAGTGCCAGATCCCCAGCCTTCACTGCATCGGTGAACGCTTTGGTTTGGCTGACTAACTGAGCCACTTCTTGTGTGACATAAACCTTATATTCAGCAATCGGGCCGACTAATGCCATCGCATCGGGTTTCACCGGGGCTTGTTCACCTGCTGCCACAGTTACAGTTAATTTACCTTTCGGATTACTTAACAAGCCGCAGGTCATATCATATTCACCAGGTTCCAGATTCGCCGTCATTTTTTGGGTAAAACCTGGCGCGATATTCTCACGCTCCTCCACCACCATTACCCCTTTTAAAATCTCCCACTCCAGTCCTTTCTGGCTAACATTGTGCACAATAAACTGTGTTTTGCCGGCAGGAACCGTCAGTGCCATTGGCTCACATTGTTTATCATTGACAGTGATTTTAACCTGTTGAATATCAGCAGCCTGTGCGCTGATAGCGAAAACAGGCAGAGACAACAACGCGGCGTGTAACGCTGTGCGACGGAAGAACCAAATAGACATGTAATAACTCCCTGAACTGATCATTTTAGTTATGGATTAATTTTCCGCGCCGCAGCGATAGCCGAACCCGCAGTGGAACGTGGTGGAAGGAAAAACAGAATCAACGCCGGAATAAGATAGATAAAGTAGACAGACACTTCGCTCACCGTTGGTGCTTCCTGATAGCCAAACATCCCTTCAAGGAACGTCCCCAATAATGAGTGAGTAGAGAGCACATCGGTCAGATCAAAAGCAATATCTTGGAAATGGTTCCATAAGCCAGCTTCGTGAAAGGCTCTGATAGCACCGGCGGCAAGCCCTGCGGCAACGAACAGAATAAACAGGCTGGTCCATTTGAAAAATTTGGCTAAATGTAATTTAACGCCGCCCCAATAGATGGCCATTCCGACCAAAATAGCGCAGACCAACCCGAGTATCGCGCCAATAGGTGCCCCGATACCGACATCCTGTTGGAAGGCAGCTAACAAGAAGAAAACAGATTCAAGACCCTCTCGGGCCACAGCAAAGAAGACCATAGCCACTAATGCCCAACCTTGGCCGCGCCCAGAGTTAAGCGCATTATCAATTGCCCCTTCCAAGTGAACTTTGACGGACTTGGAGACTTTGCGCATCCAGAAAACCATATAAGTTAATATGCAAACCGCGACTACAGCGATAATCCCTTCGAACAGCTCTTGCTGTTTCTGTGGAAACTCACCGGTGGTTTCATTGATAAAGATACCGATAGCGAGACAAAGCACCGCTGCCACCACCACACCAACCCAGACTGCGCCCATCCACTGACCGCGTTGAGTACGCTTGAGGTAACTGGCAATCAGACTGACAATCAGTGCCGCCTCCAGCCCTTCACGAAACATAATAAGAAATGGGACGAACATGCTAAACACCCCTGATGTGGGTAATTAAATTTATAAATACGGGTCATGTCAGTTTACGTAAAGAAAAGTAAAACGATTGTGATTATCATTCTGATAAAAAGAAATTCAAGAGGCATAACAAGATTATTGTTAACCAAACTGTGGCAAGTTGTTTCTAGCGAGTTAAATAGCAAGTGAATTCATTAGGATAGTAAGTTTTCATGCCGCCATATCATACAAGTGAGTATCGACGTTTTTACATACAAAGATGATTTTACATACAAGATAGCCCCCTGTTATGGCAGGAGGCTATGTGTAGTTAAACGTATTGATAGGTTTAGAACGCCAGACGATTAAACTGTTTTAAACTCCGCCTCGGCTTTATGGAAACGTTCGGTGATGGCATTACTTGGCTCGCGGCCCATCAGGCTGACGACAAAAATAGCCAAACTGGCAAACAAGAAGCCTGGAATAATTTCATACAGATCTAACCAGCCATACTGTTTCCAGACAAGCACCGTGATGGCACCGACCAGCATTCCCACCAACGCACCATTACGTGTCATTCGTGGCCACAGCACCGAGATAAGGACCACTGGCCCAAAAGCTGCACCGAAGCCTGCCCATGCATAGCTGACTAATCCGAGGACCCGATTATCAGGATCTGCCGCCAGTGCAATAGCTATCAATGCAACTAATAACACCATGGCACGGCCCACCCAGACGAGTTCTTTTTGGCTGGCTTTTTTACGCAAGAATGCTTTATATAAATCTTCGGTCAGTGCGCTAGAGCACACCAATAATTGACAACTCAAGGTACTCATAACCGCAGCCAGAATGGCTGACAACAGAATACCGGCAATCCACGGGTTGAACAGCAGCTTAGCTAATTCGATAAATACCCGCTCACCATTTTGGCTCACATTCCCTGCTTGCTCAGGGTTATTTTCAAAGTAAGCAATGCCAAAGAAGCCTACTGCGATAGTCCCCGCCAGACAAAGGATCATCCAGGTCATACTAATACGGCGGGCACTACGGATAGTACGATGAGAGTCTGCCGCCATGAAGCGAGCCAAAATATGTGGCTGACCAAAGTAGCCCAACCCCCATCCCAACAGCGAGAGGATCGCCACCAGATTCAACCCTTTGAACATATCAATATTTGCGGGGTTTTTCGCCGCGATCACCATCATTGAGGTATCTATCCCCCCAACAGCAAGAATCACGATAATTGGCGTCAGGATCAGGGCGAAAATCATTAACGTCGCCTGTACAGTATCTGTCCAGCTTACGGCCAGGAACCCCCCAATAAAGGTATAGATGATGGTCGCGGCGGCCCCTGCCCATAATGCGGTTCCGTAGTCCATACCGAAAGTGCTTTCGAACAAACGCGCACCGGCCACAATCCCTGAAGCACAGTAAATAGTAAAGAAGACTAAGATAACCACAGCGGATATGACCCGCAGTAATTTACTCTTGTCTTCAAAGCGACTGGTGAAATAATCGGGTAATGTCAGGGCATTATTATTGGCTTCGGTATGAACCCGTAAACGGCCTGCCACCCATTTCCAATTAAGATAAGCACCGATTGTCAAGCCTATGGCTATCCAACTTTCGGAAATACCGGACAAAAAAACCGCACCCGGTAACCCCATTAATAACCAGCCACTCATATCGGAAGCACCCGCGGATAACGCGGTGACGACACTGCCTAAACGCCGGCCACCCAAGATGTAGTCATCGAAGTTATTGGTCGCCCGATAGGCGATCAACCCGATTAATATCATCCCCAAAATGTAAACTAAAAATGTCACCAGCATCGGCGTATTCATGGTCATGCTACGTCTCCATTGTGCATATTATCGTTTTAATATATTTCGCCATCTTTAATACATTTCGTCATCTTTAAGACATTCAGCGCTTGCTTCTCTACGCTTTTTCTCTGCCCATTATCAGAACAAGACATTGGGTTGCACCAAAGATAACCATTAGTAAAAGATGAAATACCCGCCAGTAACGGATGAACCACCAGTACCACCCATTGACTAATCGACGGCTGCCTCATGGTTGCTATCCTAGAGGAGTCTTTTCTTTAGTCACAACAATTTCAACAAAAAATTTACAAAAAACTCACGCCACATCACATTAAATGCTGAGATGCAGTTACACCTACCAATGTAAAATGAGTTGTACCTAAGGTAAATTCGTTATAAACCCTATATTTGTTAGGGTCTGAAGCTATTACACATCATTATTAACCCTGAATTCGCCTTACCAAAATTGTTAAAAAATCAGACTGAATTCACACTTCAATCACCGCCAGATTTAACGTGGTTGCACAAAGTTGCAACATGCCTGATATTGTCAGAAATAAAATCATAATTCCCCTTATCAAAGGAGACGAGCGACATGGCGAATACCACAATGGGCGTAAAGCTTGATGAAGCAACACGAGACCGCATCAAGAGTGCAGCACAACGTATTGACCGCACACCACACTGGCTCATTAAACAGGCTATTTTCAACTACTTAGAAAAACTGGAAAGTAACAGTGAATTGCCAGAACTGGCAACAACAAGTTCACTCTCTCTGCAAGACACAGAAGATGCTATACCGCAACTCACTGAAAACACTCATCAGCCATTCTTGGATTTTGCGGAACACGTGCTCCCGCAGTCGGTTACCCGTGCCGCCATTACTGCGGCTTATCGTCGCCCAGAAACCGAAGCGATCCCCATGTTATTGGAACAAGCACGCCTACCCGCAGATTTAGCGCAAGCAACACATAAACTGGCCTATTCCATTGCTGAAAAACTGCGTAATCAAAAAAGTGCCCATGGCCGCGCGGGCATGGTACAGGGATTGCTGCAAGAGTTCTCACTCTCTTCACAGGAAGGCGTGGCATTGATGTGTCTGGCTGAAGCCCTACTACGTATTCCTGACAAGCCAACCCGCGATGCACTGATCCGCGATAAAATTAGCAACGGCAACTGGCATTCGCATCTGGGACGTAGCCCGTCAATGTTTGTCAATGCAGCCACTTGGGGCCTGCTATTTACTGGCCGCCTAGTCTCTACCCATAACGAAGCCAAACTCTCCGGCTCACTGAACCGAATTATCGGTAAAGGGGGTGAGCCGTTGATTCGTAAAGGCGTCGATATGGCGATGCGCTTGATGGGCGAGCAATTCGTCACCGGTGAAACCATTTCGGAAGCATTGGCAAATGCCCGTAAATTAGAAGATAAAGGGTTCCGCTACTCTTACGATATGCTGGGCGAAGCGGCATTAACTGAAGCAGATGCACAGGCTTACCTACTCTCTTACCAACAGGCAATTCATGCCATTGGTAAAGCCTCAAATGGCCGTGGTATTTACGAAGGCCCGGGGATTTCAATCAAACTTTCCGCCCTACACCCCCGTTATAGCCGTGCGCAATATGAGCGAGTGATGGACGAGTTATACCCGCGTCTGTTATCGCTAACATTACAGGCCCGTCAGTATGATATCGGTATCAATATTGATGCCGAGGAGGCTGATCGTCTGGAAATCTCTCTCGACCTGTTGGAGAGGCTGTGCTTCGAACCCCAATTGGCAGGTTGGAATGGCATTGGTTTTGTTATTCAGGCATACCAAAAGCGTTGTCCGTCCACTATTGATGCCGTGATTGATATGGCACAACGTAGCCGCCGCCGTCTGATGATTCGCCTCGTCAAAGGGGCGTATTGGGACAGCGAAATTAAACGTGCTCAAATTGACGGGTTGGAAGGATACCCGGTTTATACTCGTAAGGTTTATACCGATGTGTCCTATCTGGCCTGCGCCCGCAAATTATTGGCTGTTCCAAACCTGATCTATCCGCAATTTGCGACGCATAATGCGCATACTCTGTCAGCGATTTACCACCTTGCCGGGCAAAATTACTACCCCGGCCAGTATGAGTTCCAATGCCTACACGGCATGGGGGAGCCACTGTATGAGCAAGTGGTCGGGAAAGTTGCCGAGGGTAAGCTCAACCGCCCATGCCGTATTTATGCTCCGGTCGGTACCCATGAAACATTGCTGGCTTACCTTGTGCGCCGTCTGTTGGAAAACGGTGCCAACACCTCGTTTGTCAATCGTATCGCTGATGCCACATTACCCCTTGATGAACTGGTTGCGGACCCGGTCAGTGCGGTAGAAGCCATGGCGGCGGCTGAAGGTCAACTTGGTTTACCTCATCCGCGTATCCCCTTACCACGTGAGCTGTTTGGTAAAGATCGCGCCAACTCCAGCGGGGTGGATCTTGCCAACGAACACCGCCTTGCGTCGCTCTCCAGCGCGTTGCTGGCCAGTGCCAGCCAGGTATGGCGTGCGGAGCCCGTCATTGATGCAGAGCAGGACAACGGTGACGCGCTACCGGTTATCAACCCGGCAGAACCTGCCGATGTGGTTGGCTATGTCCGCGAGGCAACCGAAGGTGAAGTTAGCCGTGCATTGGATGCTGCCGCCCGTGCTGGCGCTATCTGGTTTGCCACCCCCCCGGCTGAACGGGCTGCTATCTTAATCCGCGCCGCTGAGTTGATGGAAAATCAGATGCAAACGCTGATGGGAATATTGGTGCGTGAGGCGGGTAAAACCTTCAGTAATGCCATCGCCGAAGTCCGTGAAGCCGTGGACTTCTTGCATTATTACGCCGGTATAGTCAGGGATAACTTCGCCAATGATAGCCATCGCCCGCTCGGCCCGGTTGTTTGTATCAGTCCGTGGAACTTCCCACTGGCTATCTTTACCGGTCAGGTTGCCGCCGCGTTAGCAGCAGGCAACAGTGTTTTGGCAAAACCAGCGGAACAAACACCACTCATTGCCGCACAGGCCGTGCGTATTCTGCTGGACGCAGGCATCCCACAGGGTGTTCTGCAATTGCTACCTGGCCGCGGTGACAGTGTTGGCGCGCTACTGGTTAATGATGCCCGTGTGCGTGCAGTGATGTTTACCGGTTCTACCGAAGTAGCCACTATTTTACAACGTAGTATCGCAGGCCGTCTTGATCCACAGGGGCGTCCAACACCGCTGATCGCGGAAACCGGTGGCCTGAATGCGATGATTGTTGACTCTTCGGCACTGACTGAACAAGTTGTGACCGATGTTGTCGCCTCTGCCTTTGACAGTGCAGGCCAGCGTTGTTCTGCCCTGCGTATTCTCTGCATTCAGGATGATGTCGCTGAACATACGCTGCAAATGTTGCGTGGTGCCATGGCGGAATGCCGGATGGGCAATCCAGAACGCCTGTCTACGGATATTGGTCCCGTTATCGACGCCGAAGCGAAAACTGGCATTGAGCGCCATATCCAAGCGATGCGAGCCAAAGGGCGTAAAGTTTATCAGGCAGCCCGTACCAACAGCTTGGATGAGAAAGAGTGGCAACGTGGAACATTTATCAAACCGACCTTGATTGAATTGGACAGTTTTGATGAGCTGCAAAAAGAAGTTTTTGGCCCAGTGCTACATGTTGTACGCTTCCAGCGTCAGCATCTTAATGAGTTAGTCGATCAAATTAATGCATCTGGCTATGGCTTAACCTTGGGCATCCACACCCGTATTGATGAAACCATCGCCCGTGTCACTGAAAAAGCAAAAGTAGGCAACCTCTACGTTAACCGTAATATGGTCGGTGCCGTTGTCGGTGTACAACCTTTTGGTGGCGAGGGGTTATCAGGTACCGGTCCCAAAGCTGGCGGCCCATTGTATTTGTATCGCCTGCTGAGTAGCCGCCCAGACGACGCACTGGCCAATACCCTGGCGCATCAGGATGGCGAACAGCAACAAAATGTTGCAGGCCGTGAAGCGCTGCTGACCGCTCACCGCGCGTTCACTCAATGGGCCACGGAACAACAACATGATTCGCTGGCCACTCTCTGCCAACGCTATGCCTCTCTGGCACAAGGTGGAACCGTGCGGTTATTGCCAGGCCCGACCGGTGAGCGCAATACCTATGCCCTGCTGCCTCGTGAGCGAGTCCTTTGTCTTGCCGATACCGAAAGCGATACTCTTACGCAGTTGGCTGCGGTGTTGGCGACCGGGAGCCAGGTTCTATGGCCGGAGAATGACGTACAGAAAGCACTGTTGCCTCAATTGCCTACTGAAGTGCAATCGCGGATCACCCTTACCCACGATTGGCAAACCGCTAACATCACCTTCGATGCCGTTATCTATCACGGCGATGCGGATCAACTACGCACGCTATGTGAGCAGGTTGCGCAAATTGATGGCCCCATTGTCTCTGTACAAGGCTTCGCTCGTGGTGAAACCAATATCCTGCTGGAACGCTTATTAATTGAGCATTCATTGAGTGTCAATACAGCTGCCGCTGGTGGCAACGCCAGTCTGATGACTATCGGCTAGATTTATTTCTGTCAAAACGAAAGCCACTCCACACTGAACTGACCCCATAAAGTTGGACGGTTTATCAATTAAGGCCCTTCGGGGCCTTTTGCCAACCAACACCCCGATGACAATTGCCCGCCTTATCTTAACCACTCACTCTTATAGCCACTTACCTTGATCTTTATCACCTGCTCTTGCCTTGTTTATAAATCGATATGTTTATGAACCGATTCACTTATCAGCCCCCAACCTTGAGCCGTAGTCTCTTTCCCCAGCACCGAGATGTAAAGTAAAAATCAGACAAGCGTTCAACCCCTCGAGATGCTTCGCATTATCAAATGTAAGGCTGCAGATATCCTCCATCTCTTTCAGTCGCCTCCCGCAGAGCTGATGCTGAGTGCTTGCCCAGTGTTTATGGCTAACCCATTATTAATTCAACAGAAATAAATACCCTTTTTACTCTTGGATTTTTTCTTAGTGAATGAACTGTGTACAACAACCAACAGAGGTGGTAATAATAACCATGGCTGATAAAAAAATTATCGATGAAGTCCATAAAATTGCTAACCGGCGAGGTAACGGCCAGTTACGCCGTGAAATCTGGGCCAACTCATGCGGCATAATTACCCGTTATAATTTGGCTTATATCAATCACCACTTATCAAAAGGTGATAACGGGCGAGTGATCGGTTATGACAATGCACATGGCCTCCATCACCGCCATTATCTCGGCGGGGTAGAAGCGATTGATTTTGTCAGCTTTGAACACATAGAGAGTTGCTTTCAGAAGGATTGGACTGCGCTAAGGAGAAGTTAATGAGCAAGTTAGTTATCAAAACGGCAACAGAAGATGATTTTTTTTACACGGGGTCAACAACTCGCAACGCTCGCAGATGCAGGAAAATCACTGCCAGAAGAACATACCATTACCTTTGAAGACCCTCTGGAGATGGTCAGGGTATTAAGTGCTGCTCGTATTGTTCTGCTACGGACAGTAAAAATGTATCCGGGCTCTATTACGTCACTGTCTACCCGGTTAAAGCGGGATCGCAGCACGGTAACCCGTGATGTCGCTATTCTAAAGAAAGCCGGGTTGGTCACTGTTGAACAAAAAATATTACCTGGGCATGGCCGTATGAAAGAAGTAAGAACAATAGCGCATCGCCTCAAACTTGAAGCATTTTTGTAAAATTATCTAGCAAATTGGGGACCATACCGTGGCCCCCAACATATTAAAAATGCCCTTTGGTATATTAAAAGGCTTCAATATATTAAAAGGCCAAAACATATTAAATTTTGCCACCAAAAACCACTGAATCAGTGGTTGAGGTTATTGACAAAGTGCCCGCGACGGAGAGAACAGGCAGATCGTAAAGACGCCGTAAATACATCCATGTAGGCTCGAGCCGCGCCATCCTTGGCGCGGACGCTTTACTCCTCTGCCTATCCTCACCGTTCAAGATCGCGTCATCGGGGTTTGTCAGCAGTCTGGGTTATTCAGGAATTTATCAAGGAACTGTTTGGTACGGTCATGCTGCGGGTGGGAAAACAGTGCTTTCGCCGGGCCTTGCTCAACAATCTGCCCGTGGTCCATAAAAATAGCCCTGTCTGCCACATCGCGGGCAAAGCTCATTTCATGGGTCACAATAACCATTGTGCGTTTCTCTTCGGCTAACGCACGTATGGTACTGAGTACTTCACCCACCAGCTCGGGATCCAATGCAGAGGTAGGTTCATCAAACAGGATAACCTGAGGCTGCATTGCCAACGCACGCGCTATTGCGACCCGTTGTTGTTGCCCACCAGATAAACGGCGCGGATAGGTATCCTCTTTACCACTTAATCCTACCTTTGCCAGCAACTCACGGCCGCGCTTTTCTGCCGAACCCCGCACTTCACCCTTAACAATCACGGGCCCTTCAATGATATTTTCCAGCACCGTGCGATGGGGGAACAAATTGAAACCCTGAAAGACAAACCCCACTTGTTGCCGCAAGGCACGGACCTGACGTTGCTGCTTGCTGATGTGGATGCTGCCATTAATCTCAATATTGCCTACCCGAATTATCCCTGAATCGGGGATCTCCAGTAGATTGATACAACGTAATAAAGTGGTTTTTCCTGACCCGCTAGGGCCAATAATCGCCACCACTTCACCACTATTCACTTCAAGATCGATACCGTGCAGCACCTGTTGACCCTTAAACTGCTTGGTCAATTTTTTAATATCAATGGTACTCATGGTTACTCCTGATCCTGGCGATTAACATGTGCTTCCAGCCGATTTTGTAATGCCGATAACAGTGTTGCCATTATCCAGTAGATCAACGATGCCGCCAGATACATAGTGAAAACTTCCATCGTACGTGATGTGATCAATTGTGCTTGACGGAAAAGCTCCGGAACCTGGATGGTCGCGGCCAGAGAGGTATCCTTTACCAAGCCAATAAAGCTGTTGCCCAGTGGGGGCAAGGCGGTGCGCCCTGCCTGTGGCAAAATAACACGATACAGTGCCTGCCAGCGTGTCATGCCGATACTGGCTGCCGCTTCCCACTGCCCTTTCTCAATAGATGAAATCGCCGCCCGCAATGTTTCTGAAGTATAAGCGGCAGTATTCAGCGATAAACCAATCAAGGCCGCAGGCATCGGCTCCAGTTCAATGCCAAACTGAGGCAGGCCATAGTAAATCATGAATAACTGAGCAATCAGTGGCGTACCACGGAAGATAGAGACATAAAAGCGGGAAATAAGTGAAAAAGGCCAGAAGTGCGATAACCGCATCATCGCCAGCATAAACCCTAAGAGCAGCCCGAAAAACATCCCCCCAAGACTCAGTTGGAGCGTTAGCCAGGCACCCTTCAATAAAAATGGTGCTGAATCCAGCACCAATTGCATACTTTCTGGCATTATTGAGTCACGTCCGCACCAAAGTATTTCTCAGAGATCTTGGCTAGCGTGCCGTCTTTTTGCATCTCAGCAATAGCATTATTGACTGCGGCTAACAATTCAGGGTTATTTTTGCGCATCGCCACACCCGATTCTTGGCGTGCAAACGCGGGGCCAGCCACCGCCAGTGCATCGTTAGTTTTCTTCACCAAATCCAATGCCGCTAAGCGGTCAACCAAAATGGCGTCGGTACGGCCAACACGCAGATCCTGATATTTCGTTGGGTCATCATCATAGGTGCGAATATCAACGTCTTTCAGGTTTTCACGTAACCACTGCTCATAGTTACTGCCTAAACCCACGCCAACCTTCTTACCCTGTAAATCTTCTGGCTTAGTAAACTGGCCTTCGTTACCTTTTTTGGTCAGTACTTGAATACCAGAAACGGTATAAGGTGTTGAGAAGTCATATTTTTTCTTACGTTCATCTGAGATAGTGACCTGGTTAATGGCCACATCAATACGTTTAGACTCCAGCGAGGCCAGCATCCCATCCCATTTGGTTGGCGTGATTTTAGCTTTGACCCCCATGTGTTCAGCCAATGCGTTGGCAAAATCCACTTCAAAACCAGTGAGTTTGCCATCCTCGCCCTGAAAACTGAACGGCGGATAAGTCCCCTCTAACCCAACAATCAGGGTGCCGCGTTGTTTA
Source organism: Yersinia pestis (assembly GCF_900460465.1). Taxonomy (GTDB): domain Bacteria; phylum Pseudomonadota; class Gammaproteobacteria; order Enterobacterales; family Enterobacteriaceae; genus Yersinia; species Yersinia pestis. The sequence goes on from NZ_UAVH01000009.1 coordinate 254,387, forward strand.
ACCTGCTCCAACAGGTCACCAGCAGCGTAAGACTTCACGTTCAAGCCGGTTGCCAGTGCGACCGCCACCATGCCCAGAACAATGCGGCGACGTACAATTGAAAAGCTCATAAAGACTCCGACTGTCATGTTTATTTTTGATATTCAACACTTTACCAGTGCTATTAATGAAGTGAAGAAATATAAAATGATAAATATAGTTAAAAATGGAATAAGTAATAATGAAAGCTTAGGCTACACCTGCGGATGATAAGCAAACAGCGCAGGTGCCCCGCCAGTGTGGATAAATAAAATTGGCCCTTTGTCGCAGAATTTTTGCTGTTCAATACCATCAAGTAAGCCCGCCATCGCCTTACCGGTATACACAGGGTCCAACAATATTCCTTCCAGTCTTGCCAAGAGCTTAATAGCCGCTATCCCCTCTTCGTTTGGCATCCCATATTGCGGGGCAAAATAACTATCCCACAAGGTGATTTTTGCCAATGGGTCCGTCATCCCTAATGATGTCGCCAACGCTTGTTGAATCTGTGCCACTTTAGGCCGCTGTTCATCGGCACTACGTGATACCGTCACACCGATTAATTCCGCATCGGGTAACAACTGCTGTAGACCAACCGCCAATCCTGCATGTGTTCCCGCACTGCCAGAGGCCACGACGACCGAACTAAACGCAACATTGCCCGCGGCTTGAGCAGCAATTTCCAGTGAGCACTGCACATAACCCAGCGCGCCCAAGGCATTAGAACCGCCAATCGGTACCACATATGGGCGGAAACCCTGCGCTTCCACGCGGGTAGCCAATTCTGCTAATTGCTGATTTGGATCGTTCAATGCCTCACACATCACAACATCAACATTGAATAGGTCCAGTAACAGCCGGTTCCCATTGGTCAGATAGTTTGCCTGCTCAGTACCAATGGGGTTTTCCAACAGCGCAACGCAATGCAGCCCCAGTTTCGCGGCCACGGCGGCGGTTTGGCGGACATGATTAGATTGAATAGCACCAGCCGTAACCAGCGTATCGGCTCCCTGTCTCAAGGCATCTGCGGCTAAGAATTCTAGCTTGCGCAGTTTATTCCCGCCAAGCGCCACAGGCGTGACATCATCACGTTTAATGTAAATTTCACGTCCCAGATAATCAGATAGACGAGACAGTTTTTCTAATGGCGTCGCATTACCGACCAGATCGAGACGCGGGAATTGCGTCAGTTTTTGTTGAAGCGTCACGTGCCCCCCAAGGAATTGATGAATCATGGCTTTTATATAGATTTATCAGATGTGACATTAATAAGCACTGATTTTATGAGTGATGTCAGTGACCAATATCGCAGGGGATAGCTTAATGGGAATAACTTAACGAGAATCGTTTGACGGAAATAGCTGGACGGCAGGAGAACGTAGACGCCTGGTGGAGGGAGGATTTGCCAGGCGTGAAGAAATAATGGCTATCGTTGATGTGGATAAGAGATTGACTCTCTATACCTATACCCTAGTGACTTCGCGATGCAACCAGACTCAATAGTTCTTTTGCCATGCCAAATACTGATCATATTTACGCAAAGCAATGCGGTAGTTGTTATGAGCCGCATTGGGAATATCATCAATAATGCGCTGGTACAATGCTTCAGTGGCAAACTTTTCTGCAGGATAATTAGTCGCAACAAGCATTTCATCTAAACGGCGCAAACGCACAACATATTCACGAACAGTGCTGTGACTCATCTCGGTTTGCTCAAATAAATACTGTTTAAACGGCATGATATCGAAATAGCCGAGCGAATTATTACAGTATATCTCACTACAAAAGCGGCACAACGCCGTCAGTTCTTCCTGAAGTTTTAACCAAAGCGGATCGTCGATAGGTTGGTCCATGCCAGCGATGGTCTCTTTATTGATGATTTGCCCGCGAAAAACTAACACCATGCGATCAAGCTGTTTCTGACAATGTGAGCAATGCGTTTGGCTGTGTTTATAATCTTTTAAATAACGGCTCAGCGGCCGTTTTTTTAACTGGAGTCCTGACATTAGAAGGCCTGTATTAATAAAGTAAGACAACGTGATATATGCCCCCAATCATTGGCGTTGTAGGTAGGCAACAAACCAATGACAAAGGGGTTAGCCATTTTTAATGGCGCTTGTGCTGGCCCGCAGGGTGAGCCGCTGAATAGGCTCATCATCCCAATGAAACGCTAACTACGCGTCAGTCATCCGGGTGACTACCCCGCAGGGAGCAGATTGAACGTGAATTAAGCGTCGTTATTTAGGCGGGCGCGTAAGCGTTTTATCGCTTGGCTGTGAAGTTGACTGACGCGGGACTCCCCAACTTCAAGCACCGCACCAATTTCTTTCAAATTCAGCTCTTCCTGGTAATACAACGTAAGCACCATTTTTTCGCGTTCTGGTAACGCCTCTATCGCGTCAATCACGCGCTGACGCAGATTACCTTCCAACAAGTGTTTTAGTGGATTGGCATCTTCATGCCCTTCTAACAGGGGCTCGACACTTTCGCCGTGCTCTTCACGCCATTCGTCGTAGGAGAAAAGTTGGCTATTGTTGGTGTCCAACAGGATCTGGCGGTACTCAACCAAGCCAATATCAAGAACCTGCGCGACTTCCTGTTCGGTCGCCGGACGCCCTACTCGCTGTTCGACTTGCTGCATGGCACTGGCCACTTCCCGTGCATTACGGCGCACACTGCGAGGCGCCCAATCACGGCTACGCAGTTCATCCAACATCGCCCCCCGTATGCGCTGTACCGCATACGTAGTAAACGCGGTGCCTTGTAAAGCATCATAGCGCTCGACAGCATTCAGCAGGTCAATCCCCCCAGCCTGCAATAAATCGTCCAACTCCACGCTGGCGGGTAGACGCACCTGTAGACGCAATGCTTCATGGCGAACCAAAGGAACATAGCGTTTCCAGAGGGAATTCTTATCCATCACGCCTTCGGCGGTATACAAATCACTCACGAGACAGGCACCTAAGGGTAAGAGAGTCGTTCCATTATCCTGTCAGGTAAGTCAGCCAATCGCCGGAATAGACCTATAAAAGGGCGGCTATTTGGCTTATGCCATGGTTTTTACTGTTAACCCCTTGTCGGTAGAGCGATAAATTGGCTGAGATACCCTTGAAGTGCATTCTCAGCGTCTGATTTTTATCTGTTCCCTATGGAAATAACCCTTGAATCATTTCCATAGAGTGATATATCCCCAGCACCATCGGTGTGAAAGCCGCTAATACCACGACAATCTCAAACAAACTGAGGTAAAAACCCCGCCGCAGCAGGGTTGGAATAAGGGTATGAGTGCCGTCGAATTAATTCAGCAGAGACAGAACAGTCTGTGGAACCTGGTTAGCTTGAGACAACACAGAAGTCCCTGCTTGTTGCAGGATCTGAGCACGGCTCATGTTAGACACTTCAGTCGCATAATCAGCATCTTCGATACGGCTACGGGCAGAAGTCAGGTTAGTCACGGTGTTATTCAGGTTGGTTACCGCAGATTCGAAACGGTTTTGTACCGCACCCAGTGAACTACGAAGGCCATCAACTTGTTTGATAGCATCATCCAAAGTCTCCAATGGTGAAGCCGTTGCTTTGCCAGCAGGACTAAACTGAGCCGCTGCTTCCAGCTTGGTAGCGTCATCAATTGGATCGCCATTAGCATCATCTGCAAATGTTACTTTTCCATTAGTAGCATCCACTTCACCTTTATATTGTTTACCGTCAGTAGTACGGATAACATAACCGTCTGCATAAGCGCCATCTGTGCCAACGTCCCCAATACCATGTACTGTGGCACCTTTAGCAAAAGTGCTAATGTCGCTAAAATCAAGCGCGGTCGTGGTAGTTACACCTGTTACTGATGTATCAGTTAATGAGGTTAATGCACCAGATACACCGCTAACAGAGTAGCTACCTAAGCCCAGGCTCTTAGAGTCGATTTTTTGCAGGTTGATATCAATGGTCTCGCCATCATTTGCACCAACCTGAATCGACATCGTGGTGTTTTCAGCCAGGACTTTTTTACCGTTGAATTGGGTCTGATCAGATACACGGTCAATTTCAGCCAAACGCAGGCTGATTTCATCCTGAATAGAGTCCAGGTCAGAACTTGAGTTCGAACCGTTTTGCGCCTGTACAGTCAGTTCACGTACACGCTGCAAGTTGTTGTTGATTTCGTTCAGAGAACCTTCAGTAGTCTGAGCGATAGAGATACCGTCGTTGGCGTTACGTGCAGCCTGAGTCAGGCCTTTGATGTTAGAGGTGAAACGGTTAGCAATCGCCTGACCAGCGGCATCGTCTTTTGCACTGTTGATACGCAGACCGGAAGACAAACGCTCAATGGCGGTGCCTAAAGAAGACTGAGATTTATTCAGGTTGTTCTGAGTCAGCAGGGACAAGCTGTTTGTGTTAATTACCGCCATAGTATTATTCCTTAAATGCTGTTGGGTTATGATTTGGGCTTACTGCCCACGGCTTCATCACCGTCACAACTTGTATCGGCGCTCTTTAAGGAACCTTTAGCCATTCAACGAAATAATTTTAAAATTCGCTGAAGATTATTCTGATCTCTTCTCTATATTATCGACCTATTCAATAGAGCAAATAGCCCCCTATTATCCCCTGCTATTCCAGCCATCATTATTCCTACTCTTTGTGTAAACTTTTCAGCTTTCTGACCGATAACAGAGTATCGACACTTGAATATTGAGGATTAGACATGGCAAGTATCAGTGCATTAGGTACCGGTTCAGGACTGGATTTAAATACATTGCTGTCACAATTATCGGCCGCAGAACAGACACGCCTTACCCCGCTAACCACGCAGCAAACCAGTTATAAAAGCAAACTTACCGCTTATGGTGTTTTGCAAAGTGCGTTGGCAAAGCTTGAAACCGCGTCTACCGCCCTGAAAAAAGCTGACACGTTGAACTCTACGGCAGTCAGCGGCAGCAATTCCGCATTCAGCGCGACAACGGATAGTGCGGCCAGTGCAGGTACGTACAGTATTGAAGTCACCAATCTGGCCAAAGCACAATCGCTGTTATCGGCAGATGTGCCTAGCGCTACAGATAAATTGGGTAGCAGTGATGCAACACGCACGATCACGATTACTCAACCCGGCCAAAAAGAGCCGATGAAAATCAGCCTGACCAGCGAGCAAACTTCGCTGACGGGTATCCGTGATGCTATTAATAAGCAGGAAGGCAGTGTCAACGCCAGTATTATGAAAGCAGATGATAATACTTATTATCTGGCATTAACGTCGAAGGATACCGGTACGCAATCAGAAATGACCATCAGTGTAGCGGGTGATGAAACCTTAAATAATTTCCTGAACTATACCCCCAGCAGCACCGGCGGTAGTGGTGCGCTGACGCAAAAAGTCAAAGCGGAAGACGCCACCTTGAGTGTTAATGGTGTCAGTATTACCCGCCAAAGTAATACCATTACCGATGCACCTCAGGGCGTCACCATCAATCTGAAAGCCGTCACCAAAGAGGGCGCGCCAGAGCAACTGACTATTGTCCGTGACAACACGGCCACAAAGGCGGCGATCCAAAGTTTTGTCGATGCCTATAACTCATTACAAACCACCTTCGGCTCACTGACCAAATATACCGTTGTAGAGACAGGCCAGGATCAATCCACGAGTAATGGTGCATTAGTCGGGGATGGCACATTGCGTTCTATCCAGACGCAATTAAAGAGCCAATTGGCCTCTAGTCAATCTGGGGATTTGAAAACCTTAGCCAGCATCGGGATCACGCAAGATCTCGACGGTAAGTTGGTTATCAACGCCGATAAATTAAATACTGCACTCACCGATAAACCCAATAGCGTCACTGCATTTTTTGTGGGTGATGGGGAAACCACGGGTTTTGCTACTCAGACTGAAAAGTTGCTCAATACCGCATTGGATACGACATTAGGGACATTAAAAACAGCCACTGACGGTATTAATACTTCACTAAAAAACCTGGATAAACAAATTGCGGCAACGACTGCCAGTATAGAAACAGCCATTGAGCGCTATAAAACACAATTTACTCAATTGGATAAGCTGATGACATCAATGAACAGTACAGCCAGTTTCTTAACACAACAATTTGATTCATAAGGGATAAAACATGTATAAGCGATCTGGAAGTCAGGCTTACGCACAGGTAGGCCTGGAAAGTGGCGTAATGAGTGCCAGCCCACACCAATTGATCGTGATGCTGTTCGATGGGGCGCAAAGCGCCCTGATTCGCGCACGTATTTTGATGAGCCAGGGTAATATTCCCGCTAAAGGTGCCGCAATATCCAAAGCAATTGATATTATTAATAACGGCCTGAGTGCGGGGCTTAATTTGGATAAAGGCGGCGAAATGGCTGAAAATTTATCAGCTTTATATGACTATATGTCGCGGCGCTTACTGTACGCTAATTTGCATAATGACGAACAAGCAATTAATGAAGTGTCTGCCTTGCTCGAAAATATTGCAGATGCGTGGCGGCAGATCGGCCCGAATTATCAACCCAATTAGGACCCATTTAATGGAACGTCACCAGCATCTTTTGTCCGAATATCAACAAATCCTAACTCTCAGTGAGCAAATGCTTATGTTGGCTACTGTGGAAAACTGGAATGCGCTGGTTGATCTGGAAATGACTTATCTCAAAGCCGTTGAAAATACAGCTAATATCACTATTTCCTCTTGTACATCACCAGTATTGCAAGAATTACTGCGCCAAAAATTGAGATCCATATTGGAGAATGAGATAGAAATTAAGCGGTTACTGCAACGTCGTTTAGATAAATTAAGTGAATTGGTGGGGCAATCTACCCGCCAACAGGCAGTTAATCGTACTTATGGTCAGTTCCCCGATCAGGCACTGCTGCTGGGTGAAACACAATAAAATACGGAGTATCAACGTCATGTTATACCTGTAATATTTCAAGCTGCATGTACGTTGGCTACATTCAATAACTCGAATTATTTAGGGTATATATCCGTTCCGCTGAATGTTGCCATCGTGTTAACAGCATTCACTCATGTCGTATTGAATGCTATTATCGCTCTGATGTTTTTTATCATCGAAATAGCATGCTTTATAGTCGAAGTGGCTTGCTATGGTAAGTTTTTTATTAAAATAGTTTGCCAGCCTGCTATTCAAAGCGTAAAAATATTATCAAGTCAAACTATGAAATAAATATTGATGAAACATAAAATCAGTTTCTGTCCCGGTGTGGGTAGCGCAGCGCATATTATTCAACATTCCGAGTTGCTTCTCACTTCAGTCTATATTGAGCACCCGTTGCTCATTATGGTTAATCGTGGGTATAAAATTATCCGTTGGGAAAACCAGGAATGCGTTATCCTGCCGGGCGAAATTGCAGTTATAAATAGCGGGCAAACTATTGATATTATTAATGGGCTATCTAATGATGACCTGTTCTTCAGTCAACAACTTCATTGTGACCCGAGTTTGATCGCGGCCTTTGCTCATCACCCTACTTCAGCAGATTTGGGGGTTATTCCCGGCGTGATGGCAATCCGTAATTTAGCACCTGAATTCATTAATACGTTTGGCAATATATTTAACTCAATATCAGAAAATAGTGATATTCCAACGGTAATCATCAAGCACCGTATGCTTGAGTTATTACTTTGGCTGGCGCAGCGTGATGTTAAATTTATATTAAATGACGGTAACGGCTTGAGTGAAAAAGTGCGCCGCTGCTTGGCCAGCGATCCACACAAGATATGGTCCGCTTCTGAAGTAGCCGAACACATGACAATGAGTGAAGTGGTATTACGGCGAAAGTTAGCAGCAGAAAATATACTCTTACGTGATTTAATGATCGATGTTCGCATGACCAGTGCACTTCGCCTATTACAAGGCACGGATTGGCCGATCTCATTGATTGCCAATCAAATCGGTTATGAAAGTTCATCACGTTTTGCCGAACGTTTTCGTAAGCGCTTTGGTTTTGCACCAACCGCTATTCGCGGCCACCATCGCTTGCAACCGGTAGAGAGTGAATCACCGATACACTCAGTTAATCGTTACCTTAAGCCCTCATATTCCTGATTTATTGCAACATAAGGCGTTTGAAGGTTGCCTTCATGCCTATTTATTCCGCCGTTCAATCCCCCTTAATTTATATCATTCATGCAATTCATTCCCATAAACTCAACCACTCCCTGCCTTGCTAACAATAATGAGAGTGGCTAAAGACTGCTTTTAGATATTTTGCGCTTTAAAGCGTTCTTTTTAAGGCCGCCATTAGCGTATTCATCCGGTAATATTCGCACGCTATCGATTAAAACATTTGAAATCATGATGTTAAGTCTAAATTGCTGAAATTTAGAGAGATATAGCAATTGTTGTTGCAAAGCCTATTATTAAGCACGATTAAAAAATAGACTGTCGGGGCTGCTATTATGTTCAGTAACTGGTTCGGATTAAAAAGCCGCTATCCTTTGCACATTCAAATTGCTGTTCTCTTTACGCTCCTGATTGTCTCAATCGGCACGGTTATTATTATTTATAACCACAACCAGTTGACTAAACTCACTGAAATTAGCACTCATCAACAGTACCAAAAAACCGGTGAGGCCATTGCCGCCGAGTTAGAGGCTATTACTCGCCCGATGATGATGTCAGTCAATATTCTTGCCAGTATGCAAATCACCGAATTGCCGACCCTTGAGCAACGCATTAGTTTTATTGATAAATTTATTGAGATCCTACAGCAGAATAACTATGCCAGTGCCGTATACAGCGCTTACCCCAATGGGGATTTTTTTATGTTGCGGCCAATGACCGAGGCTAACCGGGTGCTATTTCACGCGCCTGAAAACGCGGAGTGGATGATTCAAAGTAATCGCTATCTTGATAGCCTGCCTGAGAAGCGATTTATTTATCTCAATCACGACCAAAAGATTATTGCTGTCATGCTGCGAGATAATGATGGCTACGACCCCCGACGGCGAGATTGGTTTATTTTAGCGTCACAAAATGCATCACTGAACACCTCACCGAACTATATTTTCAAAGGGACGGGCGAAATAGGCTTTACCTATAGTCGTCGTGCGGAGAATAAACAGGCGATCATTGGATTGGATGTTTCTTTAGCCTCGTTATCTCAATTTTTAGCTAAACAAAACCTACCACCAGGCAGCCAGGCGATTATTATTAACTCCCGCGATGAAGTGATCGCCAGTCTACCGAAGAAAAAAAATGAAGCGGCACAGAGTCCTATTACAGGTAAACAAGTACCGATATTACAGGCATTAATCGACTCTCCAGCCCCCCCCGCCGATGGCCGTCACACTAAAGGCCATAATAGCAGTGTTATATTTGAGGCACAGGATCAGTCTTGGTATGGCTCTATTGTTGATATCAATAATAATGGTAACCAGTATCAACTGGTTATTGCCACCCCAGCGGCCTATCTGACGGCAGAGGCAAATGCTATCCGTAACCGCTCAACATTAATTGCTTTTATTCTATTAATGCTCAGTTTGCCTATTATCTGGTATTTCTCACTAAGAATATCTAAACCCCTTATTCGCTTACGACAAGATGCTGATGCCATCAGTCATCTGCATTTTGAGGAGAATGAATTAGAACATTCAGCTATTGAGGAAGTCGATGAGCTACATAAATCAATGTCTAAAATGAAACTGACTCTGAAGCAATTTATTTCAATGGGCAATATGCTGACCTCAGAAAGCAATTTTTTCCGTCAAATGCAGGGGCTACTGAGTGAGACAACCGAAATCGCCTCCATGACCGGTGGAATTATATTTTTGGCCGATAAAGAGGTGGGGACATTTACCCCAACCGCCTTTCGTTGGAACAGTGAAAATATCCCAGTATCAGGGATGCCATCGTTGCAGGTTAATGAAGATAACTTCAATATTTTTAATCCTGTACTGGAAGGGAAAACCATTACGGGAACGTTAAATAAAGAAAATATACTCAGCCAATTGCGCGATTTTTTGCACCCTTACTTACCGCTGCGCTTTGTCGCCGTCCCCATGCGAACCCATGATGATCAATTGTTAGGTTTTTTGCTGTTATTCAACCCTTATGAGTTAAATGCAGCACGTGAACGTTCAAAAATTCAACTGGTTAATGCTTTAGTGGGCAGCTTATCTATTTCAGTAGAAACTCAGCGCTTGCTGCAAGAACAAAAAAATCTGCTCAATGCCTTTATTGAGCTTATTGCCGGAGCAATAGATGCCAAGAGTGCCTATACCGGAGGGCACTGCCAGCGCGTACCTGAAATAACAAAAATGCTCGCCAGAGCAGCGATGGAGAGTAAAGAAGGGCCTATTCGCCGACTTTAATTTATCTGAGGATGAGTGGGAAGAACTGCATACCGCTTGCTGGTTACATGATTGCGGCAAAATAACCACGCCAGAGTTTGTCGTCGATAAATCGACCAAATTAGAGTTAATCTATGACCGTATTCACGAAATACGCATGAGGTTTGAAGTGCTAAAACGTGAAAAAGAAATTGCTTTCTTACGTCGTCATCGCACGATTATCGCCAATGAGGCTGAGCAACAACAACTGTCTGATGAATTACACCAGTTAGATGATGATTTCTATTTTATCGCTCATTGCAATGTCGGTGGCGAATTTATGTCTGATGAGGCGATAGCCCGGATCCAGCATATTGCCCGCTATCATTGGACCAGAACCTTGGATGATACCGCAGGCATTTCAAATGAAGAGCGAGTACGCAAAGACAGGCAACCAATCAGCGCCTTACCTGTGCAAGAGCCCATGTTAGCGGATAAAGAAGAGCATATTATTTATCGAGATAATAAAAATAAACGTTCAGAATATGATGATTTTAAAGTTAAAGAACCAACCTTCCTTTATAACCGAGGGGAAATTTACAATCTCTGTATTCGACGCGGTACGCTTACCGAAGAAGATCGCTATAAGATTAATGAGCATATTATGCAGACCATTGTGATGCTCAAAAAGCTGCCATTCCCTCGTTCCATGGCGAATGTCCCCGTTATTGCTGGCGGCCATCATGAGCGTATGGATGGTAAAGGTTATCCTTATCAGCTCACCCGTAGCCAAATGAGTATTCCTGTCCGTATGATGGCCATAGCTGATGTTTTCGAGGCACTCACCGCAGCCGATCGGCCTTATAAATCGGGAAAAATGTTATCAGAAGCCCTTAATATCATGGTGAGTATGGTGAATGAAAGCCATCTGGATCGGGAACTGTTTATCTTATTTCTGCAATCAGGTATCTGGCATGACTATGCTGCGGCTTATTTACACGCCGAGAAAGTCGATAGTATTGATATCACTATTCTGCTGCAAAGAGTCTGTTATCAATCTGTCTCGCTGCCTGAATCGGCCTAAAAATATTGACTAAAAAGAGCAAGAATCAGAGGATAATAACGAGCCGTTCACGCTATGCTTAATCGCTACCGGCCTCCTGGTCAGTACGTATTTTATCTGTCATTTTTCTATCGCTTTTCTATTACCCCAAATAATTCGAGTTGCAGGAAGGAGTGGGCTGGTGTTCTATACCTACGGCGAAACAGAAATAAATCATCTGAAACGGCGGGATAAAAAAATGGCCGCAGCTATTGAGCGTTTGGGGATGTTAGAGCGCCCATTATCGCCGGACTTATTCGCTGCATTGATCAGAAATATTGTTGATCAGCAAATTTCAGTTAAAGCGGCGCAAACCGTTAATACACGCTTAACCCTATTATTGGGTAGCATCACCCCCGCCACCGTTGCCGCTGCCTCCGCCGAGGCGATTCAACGCTGTGGTATGACCATGAGGAAAGCGGGTTATATTAAAGGGGCGGCCGATGCGGCCATTAATGGTTCGCTGGATTTATCTGTTATTGCGCAATTGCCTGATAACGAGGTTATTACACAGCTTTCACGTCTTGACGGCGTAGGGGTTTGGACAGCGGAAATGCTGTTGATCTCCTCATTGTCACGGCCAGATATTGTCAGTTGGGGAGATTTAGCCATCCGCCGCGGCATGATGAATTTATATCGCCATAAAACCCTGCCCCGTGAGCGTTTCGAGCGCTATCGCCGCCGATATACCCCATACGGAACAACTGCCTCTCTTTATTTATGGGCGTTGTCACACAAAACGCTGGAGGATTGATCAATCACGCAGTAAGCCATTAGTCTTATTGAGCAATTTACGTTCGAATGAATTAACAGTGATTTTTTACCCCACGGTTCTATATCCCTATCCCCACCATTTACAAGTGGAAACATCATAGTAGGGGATAGCGGCAAGATAACGCAAAAACCCACAGCTAAGTGGGTTGATATCTCATACGAACATTATTCTATCTTTACCTGTGTTGCAGTCACTACTAGAGAAGATATCTCACAATCACATAAGTTTCGTGAGTCATACGGCCTAGACCAGTAGCAGAGCCAATTCTCTAGGTCTTCGCAGTTATAAACCTTTCTGGCCATCCCCTCTGCCATTACCACAATCTCGTCGCCAGGTGCAGTGAGTTCATATCCGTTAAGCAACAAAAACATATATCCAGCCATCATAGCTGTTCGTTTGTTAGCATTTGCAAAGGCGTGATTCTGGATTAAGCTCTCGATGAGAGCAGCAGACAGTTCGAACATATCGTCTGTCTGCTGATAGTATTTTACTACGCTGGGTCTTGCTTGTGAGGAACAGAGATTGTTGTGATTAATGACATCAATTGGCTCGCTAGGGGTTTGAGCCTCAATTAACGTTCTGTTTATGTAGATGAAATCTTCAACAGAAAGATAATGTATCCCTTCAACAATATCTGCCATAGGCGTCTATTTACACCTTAGAAAGTTCTTCCATTGCTTTTTCATAGCGAGAAAAGCCAAACGCAAATGCATTTTTGACCTGATCTGCATGAGTGCTACTTGTATCCATAGATGCACGTGGATAGGCCTTCGTGCCCTTGTCACGAGGTGGAATGTATAAGCGATCTGCATTTTTCAGTGCATGGCTCATTACGTTATCCTCTGAATTATAGATAGAAAACCGCTGACACATTGAATTTTCAGCAGTTGTGAATGGGTTGTAACCATTCTTGTTGATACATAGTGTATAGCTCAAGCTATATCTAATCAACTGCATGTTGTTTTCTGCACCGGACTCCCATTAATGTCGGCCTACACGATAGTTTTTCAACTCAATGTCATGTGTTTGCCTGAAGTAGGGCATTATCAAGCCCCAACAATGGGTATGCCCTAATACAAACTGGCGGCCGATTAGCGGAAAGTCACTACGTGGTTGGATTGTCCGTAAATCACCTTCCAGCCAGCTCACAATGTGTCAAGGTAATTGTGTGTCAAGGTAATCGTATGCCAAGGTAATTGTGTGCCAGGGTAATTATCATATTTTTCATTAAAATTAATAATCTGACTGACTCACACACCCATATTCATGACTTCTTGGTAGGCGGCAACCAGTTTATTACGCACCTGAATACCGAGCTGTAACGAAACCGAGGACTTTTGCGCATTAACCATCACATCATTCAAACCAACACCGGGAACACCCAGTTCAAAATTCTGTGCCGACGTCCGGGCAACTTGTTGGTTTTCACTGATTTTGCCAATTGCCGCTTTCAGTTCACTGGCGAAGCCCGCCTCTGCGGGCAGGGTTTTTGCTGACCCCGAGGCCTGTAATGCGGTCACTTGTAACTGCTGTAAAACCCCTTCGATACCTTGAACAGACATATTCACCCTCAGGTTATAAACACCGCGAGCAATGCATACGTCTGGGCGGTTTTTATCCACGAAGGTGTTTAAACACTTTCATTCTTAACCGCAAGCACGCACGTATCACTCTTTTCAGGATGACACCCTAACACATCATTTTTGCGCTAAAGCGGCTAATTAGATACAAAAATACCGGCTTATTGAGCCATCGAATTGTTCACTTCCAGCAAATAATGGCATGCCCATAATAAGGGATGAACAGCTATTGATGCGGTACCGCTCACAGCACCTGGGAGTCTGTTTTGTTTCAGCACACTATTTATATGAAGAATATTAATTCAAACGTTGTTCAGCTTGGGCAAGGACGTGTATGAATGCCTCGATAACTGGCGGTGAAAATCGTGAGAACACGTTTACGATGACACTAGCACGCCTACGCGCGAACCCCAAAATCCCCCTGCTGATTGCTGCGGCTGCTGCTATTGCTATCATTGTCGCCTTGATGCTCTGGGCTAAAAGCCCGGATTATCGCGTCCTTTACAGCAATCTCAGTGATCGTGACGGCGGTGATATCGTCACCCAACTGACACAACTGAACATCCCTTATCGTTTCGCTGATAATGGTGGCGCATTGCTGATCCCCGCTGAGAAAGTGCATGAAACCCGCTTGCGGTTGGCACAACAGGGTTTACCGAAAGGTGGAGCTGTGGGTTTTGAATTGCTGGATCAGGAAAAATTCGGCATCAGTCAATTCAGTGAGCAGATAAATTACCAGCGGGCATTGGAAGGTGAATTATCCCGGACCATCGGCACACTCGGGCCAGTATTGAATGTACGAGTGCATTTGGCGATGCCCAAACCCTCGTTATTTGTCCGTGAACAAAAATCCCCGACCGCCTCGGTCACCCTCGCCTTACAACCAGGTCGCGCATTAGATGATGGCCAGATCAATGCCATCGTTTATATGGTTTCCAGTAGCGTGGCAGGCTTGCCGCCGGGTAACGTCACCGTGGTTGACCAAACGGGCCGTCTGTTGACGCAATCAGACAGTGCAGGCCGCGATTTAAATGCTTCGCAATTGAAATTCACCAGCGAAGTCGAAAACCGTTATCAGCGCCGTATTGAAAATATTCTGGCACCGATGGTCGGCAACGGTAATGTTCATGCTCAGGTGACTGCGCAGGTTGATTTTGCCAGCCGTGAACAAACGGATGAAGAGTACAAACCGAATCAGGCCGCCAACCAAGGTGCTGTCCGCTCTCAACAGGTGAGTACCAGCGAACAACTGGGCGGAACCAACGTAGGCGGTGTGCCGGGGGCGTTATCGAACCAACCGCCAGTGGCACCGATAGCCCCGATTGAAATCCCACAACCGGCAGGGGCCGCCGCCAATAATGCCGCTCCGGCTAATACGGCGGCAACGGCTAACGCAAATACGACAGCAACCGCCGCGAAAGCCAGTTCCAGCAATAGTCGCCATGACCAAACGACAAACTTCGAAGTTGACCGCACCATCCGCCATACCCAGCAGCAAGCAGGTATGGTGCAGCGTTTATCCGTCGCGGTGGTGGTGAACTACACCAGCGATAAAGCCGGTAAACCGATTGCACTGAGTAAAGATCAGTTGGCGCAGGTGGAGTCACTGACCCGTGAGGCGATGGGTTTCTCTACCGTCCGTGGTGACACACTGAACGTAGTCAATACCCCCTTCACAGCCAGTGACGATACCCGTGGCAGCAGCCTACCGTTTTGGCAACAGCAATCCTTCTTTGATCAGTTGCTGAATGCCGGCCGCTACCTGCTGATCCTACTGGTTGCCTGGATTTTGTGGCGCAAACTACTTCGCCCAATGCTCGCCAAAAAACAGGTTGCAGATAAAGCGGCCGCCTCGGTCAATAACATCGTTCAAACCGCACAAGCGGCTGAGACAGTAAAACAAAGTAAAGAAGAGCTGGCCCTGCGTAAGAAGAATCAGCAGCGGGTGAGTGCTGAAGTTCAGGCCCAGCGTATACGCGAACTGGCGGATAAAGACCCACGTGTTGTGGCGTTGGTGATCCGTCAATGGATGAGTAATGACCAATGAGCCTGACCGGAACTGAAAAGAGCGCCATTATGCTAATGACGTTGGGTGAAGACCACGCCGCAGAGGTTTTCAAGCACCTCTCCTCCCGTGAGGTGCAGCAACTCAGTACCACCATGGCCAGTATGCGTCAGGTTTCTCATCAGCAATTGGTCGATGTCTTGGCGGAGTTTGAAGATGATGCAGAGCAATATGCTGCACTGAGTGTTAACGCCAGCGACTATCTGCGTAGCGTATTGATAAAAGCCCTGGGAGAAGAGCGCGCCTCCAGTTTGTTGGAAGACATTCTCGAATCTCGCGAAACCACCAGTGGGATGGAAACCCTCAACTTTATGGAACCGCAGATGGCGGCGGATCTGATCCGCGACGAGCATCCACAGATTATCGCCACCATTCTGGTTCATCTAAAACGTGCTCAGGCCGCCGATATTCTGGCCCTGTTCGATGAGCGCCTGCGTAACGATGTCATGCTGCGTATCGCCACCTTTGGCGGTGTCCAGCCTGCCGCGCTGGCTGAATTGACCGAAGTGTTAAATAACCTGCTTGATGGCCAAAATCTCAAACGCAGCAAAATGGGCGGGATCCGTACAGCCGCAGAGATTATCAACCTGATGAAAACACAACAGGAAGAAACCGTTATGGATGCGGTACGTGAATACGATGGTGAGTTGGCGCAGAAAATTATCGATGAAATGTTCCTGTTCGAGAATTTGGTCAGTGTTGATGACCGTAGCATTCAGCGTTTACTGCAAGAGATCGACAACGAATCGTTGCTGATTGCGTTGAAAGGGGCCGACCAGGCCTTGCGCGAGCGCTTCCTCAGCAATATGTCCCTGCGGGCAGCAGAAATTCTGCGCGACGATCTGGCTACCCGTGGACCGGTGCGGATGTCACTGGTCGAAAACGAACAGAAATCCATCTTGCTTATCGTGCGTCGTTTGGCCGAAAGCGGCGAAATTGTGATTGGCGGCGGCGAGGATATCTATGTCTGATCGGATTAACGCCCTGCCCTGGCAACCTTGGTCCCTGAAAGATTTTGCCAGCCAATCCGAGGCACCACTGTCCGAGTCTATGCCGGATATCAGTCTGTTATTTCCTAATGAACCGATGGAAGCCACAGCCGCCGTTGATGAGCAACAGGTGTTGGTAAACCTGCAATTGGAAGCCGAGAAGCAGGGCCGCCAGCAGGGGTTTGCCAAAGGCTTGCAAGAAGGGTTGGATAAGGGTTACCAAACCGGGCTGGAAGAAGGCCACCAGCAAGCGCTGGCCGATGCGCAGCAGCAATTGGCACCAATGACCGCCCACTGGCAAGTTATGGTGACCGATTTTCAAAATACGCTCGATACCTTGGATAGCGTCATCGCCTCACGCTTAGTACAAATAGCGCTGGCCGCGGCGAAACAAATTATCGGACAACCCGCGATTTGTGATGGTACGGCCCTCTTGGCGCAAATCCAGCAGATGATCCAGCAAGAACCGATGTTTGCGGGCAAAACGCAATTACGGGTAAATCCAGATGATTTAGCCATTGTTGAACAGCGGTTAGGTTCCACGCTGAGCTTGCACGGCTGGCGCTTATTGGGCGACAGCCAGATTCATGCTGGCGGCTGTAAAGTCAGCGCGGAAGAAGGCGATTTGGATGCCAGTCTGGCGACCCGTTGGCATGAACTGTGCCGTCTGGCCGCGCCGGGGGAACTGTGATGCCCCCCGCCTCAGCCGCTGGCTTACCTCTTTAGATAAATTCGAAGAGCGTATCAGCCAAACGACAACAATCCGCCGTTATGGCCGCTTGACCCGCGCCACCGGTTTAGTGCTGGAAGCCACTGGTCTGCAATTGCCGTTAGGGGCGACCTGTCTGATTGAGCGCCATAATGGCGGTGAAGTGCAGGAAGTCGAAAGCGAAGTGGTTGGTTTTAACGGTCAGCATCTGTTTCTTATGCCTTTGGAAGATGTGGAAGGTATCGTCCCCGGTGCCAGAGTGTATGCCCGAGTCACCACCAGCGGCACGTCTGCCAGTAAACAGTCAATTTCTAGTAAACAATCAATTCCCAGTAAACAATCATTCGCCAGTAAACAATTACCCCTTGGCCCCGAGTTATTGGGCCGGGTATTGGATGGCAGTGCCAAACCGCTTGATGGCTTACCGGCACCTGAAACCGGTTATCGTGCACCACTGATTACACCACCGATAAACCCTTTGCAACGCACCGCCATTGTCCAAGTCTTGGATGTGGGCGTGCGTACCATTAACGCCTTGTTGACGGTCGGGCGCGGCCAGCGGATGGGGCTGTTTGCTGGCTCTGGGGTTGGCAAAAGCGTACTGCTCGGCATGATGGCCCGTTACACACAGGCTGACGTGATCGTGGTTGGGCTGATTGGTGAGCGTGGCCGTGAAGTCAAAGATTTTATCGAAAATATTCTCGGGGCTGAAGGCCGTGCCCGTTCGGTGGTTATCGCCGCGCCAGCCGATGTGTCACCGTTGCTGCGTATGCAAGGTG
This sequence comes from Yersinia pestis, assembly GCF_900460465.1. GTDB lineage: Bacteria > Pseudomonadota > Gammaproteobacteria > Enterobacterales > Enterobacteriaceae > Yersinia > Yersinia pestis. Next base: position 272,690 of record NZ_UAVH01000009.1, read on the forward strand.
CCGCCTATGCCACCCGTATTGCCGAAGATTTCCGCGATCGTGGTCAGCATGTGTTGCTAATTATGGACTCCCTAACCCGCTATGCCATGGCGCAACGTGAAATCGCGCTGGCTATCGGCGAGCCTCCCGCGACCAAAGGTTATCCGCCCTCCGTCTTCGCCAAATTACCGGCACTGGTTGAACGGGCGGGTAACGGTGTTTCAGGCGGCGGCTCCATTACCGCATTTTATACCGTCCTCACCGAAGGTGATGATCAGCAAGATCCTATTGCTGACTCTGCGCGCGCCATCCTCGATGGCCATGTGGTGCTATCTCGCCGTTTGGCTGAATCCGGTCACTATCCGGCTATCGATATCGAAGCCTCTATCAGCCGTGCCATGACCTCATTAATCGATGATGACCATTACAGCCGGGTGCGCCAGTTTAAACAACTGCTTGCCAGTTATCAGCGTAACCGCGATTTGATCAGTGTCGGGGCTTATGCTGCGGGCAGTGATCCCTTATTGGACAAGGCGATTGCCCTGTACCCACAGATGGAGGCTTTCTTGCAGCAAGGCATGTTTGAGCGCAGCAGTTTTGATGATGCCTGCCAGCATTTGAAGGTTTTATTTCCAGGATAAGGGTTTCGTTTATTTCCCGGCTAAGTCGTTATTAAGGCTGAGCAGCCGGAAAAGATGACGCAAACCGCCGTGTCGCCCCTGTAATCAATGAGGAATTCGATGAAAAGTCAGTCACCTCTCGTCACCTTGTGCGATCTGGCCCAGAAAGCTGTCGAACAGGCCAGTACTCAACTGGGACACGTGCGTCAGTCCTATCAGAATGCTGAGCAGCAACTGACTATGTTGCTGACTTATCAGGATGAATACCGGGAGCGGTTGAATGACACGCTGTGCAATGGGATGGCTTCATCCAGTTGGCAAAATTATCAGCAGTTTATTCAAACGCTGGAACAAGCTATCGATCAACACCGCAAACAACTGGCTCAATGGAGTATCAAAGTTGAGCAGGCAGTGAAGTATTGGCAAGAGAAACAGCAGCGGTTAAACGCGTTTGAAACCTTGCAAGAGCGGGCAGAAACCACTCAGCGCCAGCAAGAGAACCGTTTAGATCAAAAATTGATGGATGAGTTCGCTCAGCGCGCCTCACAAAGGAGTCTTAATTTATGAATCTGTCCCTATTGCCCGCTGCGGCGACCCCGAGTGAAAGCGAAGGTGTTTCGTCTTCTTCCTCTATTGCAACGCTGTTTAGCGATGCCGGTATGCCAACGGATTTCGCGAAGTTATTAGGTGATCAGCTCACTCAACCGGGTAAGGAACTGACGGCTAAAGAGGCAGCAATGCTGAAATCGTCTTTAGCCGCAGCCACCACTGATACCGACAGTGGCAAATTAACCAGTAGCAGCAGTAAACTCAATCAGTTGCTGGCCGCACTGGGGGATATCACCGCCACCCTGCCTGCCGGTCTGACTCATCTCGGGCTCGTCGGTGATGCCGCTGGCGTAAAAAAAACCACGGCTAATGATGATGCGCAACCGGACAACGGCGACGAGAAGCGTGACGTCAACGCGCTACAAACCTTATTAACCATGTTGCCGCATCAGGTCGCGGCGACACTCGGCGCTGACAAGCTGGCTTCTGGCAGCGCCGAGCAAGCAAACACGCTCTCTAAAGAGAAGTTGCTGGCTAACAATAATGAGTTGATGGGTAAAAATGGGTTAATAAGTCACCATGAGTTAATAAGTCACCCTGGGTTAATAAGCGACAAAAACAGTACAGCGAAACGAGATGCTACGGCGCTGACGGGCACAGAGCGACTGGCCGGGGCCACTAACGGTAAAACCACTACTGCACCGGACAAATTAACCCATTTAGCGGCGCAGGACGGCGAGAGCGGCCTCAATACCAAAAACCTACCATTGGCTGCCCAGAGCGAGGTCTCTCTCTCCTCCGCCAGCAGCGATAAAACACAGTTAAATTTAACGCCAGTAACCGCTGCGCTGTCCAGCCCGATGAACACCGCCGCCGCCAGTTCGCTGGTCAGCGCCCCCGCCAACGGGTATTTAAGTGCCCCGCTAGGCAGCCAGGAGTGGCAACAGTCATTAGGGCAGCAAGTGCTCATGTTCAGCCGCAATGGTCAGCAAAGTGCCGAGTTACGTTTGCATCCACAAGAGCTGGGTGCCTTGCAGATCAGTCTGAAAATGGAAGATAACCAAGCGCAATTGCACTTTGCCTCTGCCCACAGCCAGGTACGCGCCGCACTTGAAGCCGCGATGCCCAGTCTACGCCACGCCTTGGCGGAAAGTGGGGTTCAATTAGGCCAAAGCAGTGTTGGCAGCGAGGGGCAATGGCAGCAGGCACAGCAGCAAAGCCAGCAAAATCAGCAGGACGTCATTGCTCGCGGCCAACCCACTTACGGTGATGTGGTCGCCGGTCCTCTGACCGAGACCCCGTTGGCCGCGCCAACTGCCTTACAATCCTTAGCGAACGGTCAAGGCGGTGTTGATGTCTTCGCCTAAGGTTAACGTCTTTGCCTAAAACTGATGTCTTCGCCTAAAACTGACGTTTGTTTCACCATAAGTGAACAAACGGGCAAGCTAGGCCGTTTTTTCCCACCTATTCTGCCTATTGGTATTGCAGATAAGCGGGATAATCGTCAGCAATAATTCGTATCGCGTGGGGTGGTTTGTGGGTGGACCGCGGTTGGTGGCCATCAGCACAGGCATTGCCCCAGGTTATTATCGTGATTCACCGATTAATATCGAAACAGGAATTTGTCTTCCCCATGTCTGATAATACCTTCCCGGCCAAGCGTAAGAGTTCGATCTGGCTGATCCTGCTGGTGCTGGTTGCGATAGCTGCCAGTGCGGGTGGCGGCTATAGCTGGTGGTTACTTCATAAGAGTAAACCGACCAATACCCAGATTGTTGCTGCCATCCCGGTATTTATGCCGTTGGAGACCTTCACCGTTAATTTGATCACGCCCGATAATAATCTGGATCGCGTACTTTATATCGGTTTAACCCTAAGATTGCCCGACGATACCACCCGCACCAAACTCAATGACTATCTGCCGGAAGTTCGCAGCCGCTTGCTGCTACTGCTTTCTCGTCAGTCAGCCGATAGCTTATCGAATGAAGAAGGCAAACAGCGTTTAGTCAATGACATTAAAAACATACTTAGCCCGCCAATGGTTAAAGGCCAACCTAATCAGGTGATCAGCGATGTGCTGTTTACCGCATTCATATTGCGATAATCATTATGGGCGATAGCATTCTTTCACAAGCAGAGATTGACGCACTGTTAAATGGCGATAGCGGGAGTGAAGAACCCGAGATAATCACCGCCAATGAGACAGACGTCAAACCTTACGATCCGACGACCCAGCGACGTGTGGTGCGTGAACGCCTACACGCGTTGGAGATCATCAACGAGCGTTTTGCCCGCCAGTTCCGTATGGGGTTGTTTAACCTATTGCGCCGTAGCCCAGACATCACGGTCGGCCCGATAAAAATTCAGCCTTATCACGACTTTGCCCGCAATCTGCCAGTGCCAACCAACCTTAATCTGGTGCATCTAAAACCGCTACGCGGTACTGCGCTATTCGTGTTTGCCCCCAGTTTGGTGTTTATTGCGGTCGATAACCTGTTTGGCGGGGATGGCCGTTTTCCAACGAAAGTGGAAGGCCGTGAATTTACCCATACCGAGCAACGGGTTATCACCCGAATGTTGCGGTTGGCGTTGGATGCTTACCGTGATGCCTGGGCGGCCATCTATAAAATCGATGTGGAATATGTTCGCTCAGAAATACAGGTGAAATTTACCAATATCACCACCTCCCCCAATGACATCGTGGTGAGCACGCCTTTTCAGGTGGAGATAGGCACCCTGAGCGGTGAGTTTAATATCTGTATTCCCTTCGCCATGATCGAGCCCTTGCGCGAACTGTTGACCAATCCACCGCTGGAGAACTCCCGTCAGGAAGATAACTACTGGCGCGAAACCTTAGTGAAGCAAGTTCAGCATTCGGAGCTGGAATTGGTGGCTAATTTTGTTGATATCCCTCTGCGATTGTCACAGATCCTAAAACTACAGCCGGGGGATGTGTTACCGATAGAGAAACCGGACCGACTGATTGGTCACGTCGATGGCGTACCGGTACTAACCAGTCAATACGGGACATTAAACGGGCAATATGCCCTGCGTGTTGAACATTTGATTAACCCTATTTTGAATGCTCTGAGTGAGGAACAGCCCAAATGAGTGACCCTAAGTTTCCGTCTGCTGATGGAAAGGAATCCGTGGACGATCTGTGGGCTTATGCGTTTAATGAGCAGCAAGCAACAGAAAAACCCACGGCCACAACCGAAGGCGTCTTTAAATCGCTGGAAGCACCTGAGGGGCTGGGTAATTTGCAGGATATCGATTTAATTCTGGATATTCCGGTAAAACTCTCCGTTGAATTAGGTCGCACCAAAATGACCATCAAAGAGTTACTGCGCCTGTCACAAGGCTCGGTGGTCTCCCTTGATGGTTTGGCAGGCGAACCCCTGGATATTTTGATTAACGGTTATCTGATTGCTCAGGGCGAAGTGGTGGTAGTGGCCGATAAATACGGGGTCCGCATCACGGACATCATTACGTCATCTGAACGTATGCGCCGTTTGAGCCGCTAATGACTGCAGCTGCACCGACCTCGACAACATTGGCCTCAACAACGTTGGCCTCGACAACAACACAGCAAACCGCAACCACAGGGTTTGCTGCCAGTCATCCGGGGTCGAACAGTCAGTTACAGCCGAGCAGTCAACTGCAACCGCAATCAAGCGCCGCCCCCCCGGCCATGCCTGCAGGGGGGGTGTTAACGCAGGTGGGCAGTGCGCTGGGCGGTATTCTGTTATTGATTCTGTTTGTGGCCTGGCTGGTGCGGCGGTTGGGGTTTGCCCCACAGGCCCGTAATAGCAAGCTACTGAACGTGCGGGCCAGTTGTCAGGTTGGGCAACGTGAGCGGGTGGTGATTGTCGAAGTCGATGACACCTGGCTGGTATTGGGCGTTACGGCCCAACAGGTTACCCCCTTGCATACACTGGCGCGTCCGGTGGTTGAGGCACCGCGACAGGCGGATGGCATACGATCAACAAGCAATGCGCAAGCGGCTGATTTTCGCCAACTGCTGAACAAAATATTGAAACATCCGGAAAAATCGGCATGACGTCCCATCGCCCTGTTTTTATTAGCAAACGTTCTCTCATCACTGGCGCGCTGTTCTGCCGGATGTGGCGCACCATAATAATGTCGGTTATCAATAAAACCACACTGGGGCTGCTCACCTTATTTTGCTCGCCTTCGGTATTGGCTCAACTGCCTGGGATCATCAGCCAACCGTTGGCTAATGGTGGACAGAGTTGGTCTTTACCCGTGCAAACGCTGGTGTTCATCACCACGCTGAGTTTTTTGCCCGCGGCGTTACTGATGATGACCAGTTTTACCCGCATCATTATTGTGCTCGGGTTACTGCGTAACGCGATGGGCACCCCTTCGGCCCCGCCGAATCAGGTGATGCTGGGGCTGGCACTGTTTCTGACCTTTTTTATTATGTCACCGGTGTTTGACAAAGTGTATCAAGAGGCTTATCTGCCCTTCAGTCAGGATAAAATCAGCATGGACGTGGCGTTGGATAAAGGCTCACAACCGTTGCGGGAGTTTATGCTGCGCCAAACGCGGGAATCTGATCTGGCGCTGTATGCCCGGTTGGCAAACCTGCCGCCGCTGGAAGGCCCCGAAATGGTTCCGATGCGTATTCTGCTGCCCGCCTATGTCACCAGTGAGTTGAAAACGGCATTCCAAATTGGTTTTACCGTATTTATTCCGTTCCTGATTATCGATTTGGTGGTCGCCAGTGTGCTGATGGCGCTGGGGATGATGATGGTTCCGCCTGCCAGTATCTCGCTACCGTTCAAGCTGATGCTATTTGTTCTGGTTGATGGCTGGCAATTGTTACTGGGTTCACTGGCACAGAGTTTTTATAGCTGATTAACCCGGTATATTTCACGTTACAGGTGCGTTGATGGTGGGTGCTCTCCCGTCACTGGCTTATCGCGTATTCACTCCCACAGTTAGGCAAGAGGCAGACACGTCATGACTCCAGAATCAGTAATGGCTCTCGGTACCGAGGCAATGAAGATCGCCTTGGCACTGGCTGCGCCACTGTTACTGGCCGCGCTCATCAGCGGGCTAATTGTCAGCCTGCTACAGGCAGCAACACAGATCAACGAAATGACCCTGTCATTCATCCCTAAAATACTGGCGGTCTTCACCACTATGGTGATTGCAGGCCCGTGGATGCTGAACTTGATCCTGGACTATATGCGCAATTTATTCACCAGCCTGCCCACGTTGATTGGCTAGCCATGCTGTCCTTTGATACCCACCAACTCAGCGTCTGGGTTAGCCAATACTTTTGGCCGTTGGTCCGGGTATTGGCCCTGATCGGCACCGCCCCGCTGTTGAGTGAGAAACAGATCAACAAAAAAGTGAAGATTGGGCTGGGGGTCTTAATTACCTTTCTGATTGCGCCCTCCCTGCCCCCGGTGAATATCCCTTTATTCTCCAGCGCTGCACTCTGGGTCGCCATCCAACAAATATTGATTGGTGTTGCTCTGGGCGTGACGATGCAATTCGCCTTTGCCGCCGTTCGGTTATCCGGAGAGGTGATTGGGTTACAAATGGGGTTATCTTTCGCCACCTTCTTTGACCCTTCAGGTGGGCCAAACATGCCGGTATTATCCCGCTTGCTTAACATCCTGGTGACGCTGCTCTTCCTCTCTTTTGATGGTCACTTATGGCTCATTTCATTGTTAGCAGACAGTTTCCATACTTTACCCATTCAATTTGCCCCCCTTAATGGCAACGGTTTTCTCACGCTGGCCCAGTCAGGTTCGATGATCTTTATGAATGGGCTGATGCTGGCTCTCCCCTTGATTACCCTGTTGTTAACCTTGAATATGGCCTTGGGGATGTTGAACCGGATGACGCCACAACTCTCTGTTTTCGTTATTGGTTTCCCGTTAACACTGACCGTAGGTATTATCTCTTTGGGTTTGATCATGCCATTGTTAGCCCCTTTCACCGAACACCTGTTTAGTGAATTCTTCGACCGCCTGGCCGAGGTATTAAGCGGCATGGCAAACTGATAGCGAGAAAATGACGTTCATTGCATCACGATTATCAACGCGTTTACGCTGCGTGCCCAGCGGGTGACTATTTTTTGCTCCGGAATAAGTGGGCCATTATTTCTCAGAATTCATCGCCACACATCACACACATATGCATTGTAACAGATACGAATTGTGTGTATTGTGTGTATGTTTGGCGTATCAGCAAATCACAAGGAGTTAGAGTGAAAAGTTCGGAGCTGATAAAACTGCTCGAAACAAATGGTTGGAAGTTGATGAGAGTTAAAGGCAGTCATCATCAATTCAAACATCCTGATTTCGCGGCAGTCATAACAGTACCGCATCCCAAAAAGGATGTTAAACCGGGAACCCTCCGGCAAATTCTGAAAGATGCAAACCTTAGTTAACAAAGCGCCCTCTAGGGTGCTATTAAGCAACGCAGGAGTTTTATATGGCTATCTATCCCGCCTATGTTCACGTTGATAATGATGGCTCGGCAAGCGGTTATTTCCCCGATGTCAAAGGCTGTATTTTTGCCATCAATGCCGGGGAGGATTTATTTGCAGAAGCATCAAGCGCCCTGGATGCACACTTTGAAGCTTTGGTGTCTGAAGGTATCGAAATTCCTGAAGCTCATGACATGCCTTACCACGTTTACCGTAACCCATGCGATTACGCTGATGGCGGACAGTGGTATAACGTGAATATTGATATGTCGAAATATGATGGAAAAGTTGAACGAATTAACGTCACTCTTCCGCACCGGCTGATTCATCAAATCGATACTATTGTTAAAGTGCGTCCCGAGTATGCCAGCCGAAGCAATTTTCTAGCCGAAGCAGCACGTAAAGAATTACAGAAATTGGCGTAACCCTTCTCCTGTCGCTGCTTATCGCCCCGTTTCGGCGGGGTTTACCCCCCCTTTTCTGACCTCTCGTAACTATATATTTTTAGGTGATTTTTAATATAAAGATGTTACACGCATTGAACATATATCACTCATCAAGCGAGTTAAGATAAGGGGCACAGCCTAGAAGATCACCAAAGATTATGTGACAACTGTATCCAGTCCAATAACCCGAGCTATCCCAATGACCCGAACGATAGACCATCATTGGGATCCGAGGGTTAAGTCTCTTGGGCAATGGGTAAGGTTTCGGCCGTATTCATCACCTTAAGGGTATGCTCAAAATCAATAATCCCCGCATCAGAGCCTAAACCAGAGACCACCAGCGAGGCCGCAGCAGAAGCGAAGCGCCCCGATGTCGCCAGATCCCAGCCTTTGGTTAACCCCATAATAAAGGCCGCACAATAGGAATCACCGCAGCCGGTTGAATCCACAACCTGCGCTTTATACGCGGGGATCAGAATCTCCGCCATTTCCAATGACGCAATACTGCTCCCCTCAGCCCCCATTTTGAAAACGGTGTGGCCCACCCCGCGGTTCAGGAAAAACGCAATGACATCAGCACGTTTCTCTAAACCGCAAATGGCCCGCGCCTCATCTAAGCCGGGCATAAAATAATCGATATAAGGCAACGCGGGCTCCAGTTTGGCCAGCAGGTCAGGTTGGGCGTTAACCAGTAAATCCAGCGTGGTAGTCACCCCATGCTCTTTGGCAAATTTTAAGATAGTGGCCGTGGGTGGCCCATCAAGGCCGGGCAGTAAATAAGTGCCACCGAAGTGGAGAATATCCGCACTGGCAATCACATCCCAATGGATATCTTCAAGCCTATAGGTCGCGTTGGCCCCCAAAACATGCAGAACCGGCCGCTCGCCATTGGGTCTGATGGGCAGCATACTGCAAGAGGTTTGTACCTCTGATTTACGTACAATGTGGTCGGTATTAACCCCATAGCGCCGCAAGGTGTCGATAATAAAGTTGCCCGATTCATCCAGACCCACGGCCCCCATCGCATAAACATCGCCGCCGAGCTTAGCCAGATCAACACTCATCCCAGCCGCTGTACCCGCAACGGTTAAGCGGATTTCATTAATAATATCGAGCTCTCCACCGGGGGGGAATCGGTTCACGTGACGTCCTAATACATCAAGAACATGAATCCCCAGGCTGACAATTTTTGACATATTGATATCCTCATCATCATTGATTAAACATAAATGCTGAAATCGGCCTTAGCGATACTTACGCCAACCAAAGGCGCTACCGGCGGCGATAATAAACGCCCCGATAATCACCTTCTGCCATGTACTTGGAATACCCACCAGAATTAAAACGTTGTTCACCAACACCACCAAGACCACCCCCATGAGGGTGCCCAAAACCGTACCACTGCCGCCGGTAATACGTGCGCCCCCGAGAATGACAGCAGCAATGACCGTTAACTCCAGACCATTTAAATCAAACGGGTTAGCGATGCGGTTACTGGCTACATGCACCATGCCCGCGATCCCCGCCAGCAACCCGGCGTAGGTAAATACAAAGATCTGTACCCCGCGCACATCAAAACCGAGCCGTTGGGCAATATCGCTATTACCACCAATGGCAAAAATGGCCCGGCCCAGCAAGGTGCGGTTCAGTAACCACCAGGTCAGTAAGCTGGCAAACACCAGTATTAAAAAGAACAGCGGCAGTATCGTGATGCCTTGATTGATATTGCTGACGGTATAGAGCGGGCTTTTACCAAATTGCTCTAATTGCTCGGGAATATTCATGTATAACGCCGTGCCAATAAACGTTAGTAGCCCCCCCCGATACAGGTATTGGGTGCCAATAGTCACAATAAGCGATGAGGTTTTTAGGCTGTGGACCAAAACACCGTTAATCCCTCCCAAGATGGCCCCCCCACAGGCACTGGCAATAAACATGGCGATAACCGGGGCATCAGGCCAATACCACAAGACAAACTTCGTGACGGCGTACATGCACAGTGCCGCAATCGCCGTAAACGAGACATCCAGGCCACCGGAGGCGAGTACAATCAAGACGCCCAATGCAAACAGACCCACCACGACCGAGGCTCTCGCAATATCAAACAGATTGGAGAGTTGTAAAAAAGCAGGATTAATAGCACCGACGGTGACACACACGATAACGATCAACATAAAGGTAAAGGTCGACGGCCGCTGTAGGCACCATGCGATGATGGCGTTGAATGAGCGTGATGGCTTCGAGTGAGCGGGGAGATCAATAACCATAGCTATAAATCCTCAGTGAGTCCCTCATCGGCGATCTGTGCTTGATAGAGTCTATTTTCATTGGCATCCACTGCGCTCACCTGTTGGCAAATACGGCCTTTCTTCATCACCAGGATTGGGTCGCAGTTTTGACACAGCTCCGGTAGGTCATCACTGATCAGAATGACCCCCATCCCTTGCTGCGCCAGCGTTTGGATCAGCTGATAAATCGTATCTTTAGCGCCGATATCCACGCCGACGGTGGGGCCATGCAAGATAAGCACCCACGGCTTGATGGTCAGTGCTCTGCCAATGAGGACCCGTTGTTGGTTGCCACCAGAAAGAGCCTGAACCGGCAGGTTGATATTCGGCGCAGAGATATCTAAATCGAGGACCGTCTGGGTGGCTAAAACCTGGCATTGCCCCTTATCCACTTGCCCCCAATAGCCCAGTAAGTGATCCAGTTCGAGTGCAATGAGGTTCTCAAGTATCGATTTACTGAGGAAGAGGCCTGCATCAAGACGATCTTCTGGCACATAAGCAATGTGGTTGTTAATGGCATCACGGGGTTGCCTAAGACGAATCGGCTGACCTTCGAGAGCGATGCTCCCACGGTTTGCCGGCAATATTCCCGCTAACGCCAAACCGAGTTCATTGCGCCCTGAATCAAGTGATCCGGTTACGCCTAAAATTTCACCGCGGTGTAACACGAAGGATATCTCGTCAAAAGCCGCCTGTTGGCCTAACGCCGTAACCGTTAGCAGCGGCTCTCCCCCCTGCTGCACTCGACGGTAACGTCGTTCATCCATCTGTCGCCCGGTCATTAAATAGCCTAATTGAGACTGGGTGAAATGGGTGATGGCACCTTGAGCAATTTTCTGACCATCTTTCAACACCAAGACTTGGCCGCCAATGGCAAAACATTCGTCCAATTTGTGGCTCACAAACAGCACGGCGACATGTTGTTGACCAAGCTGACGAATGACACCAATCAGGTTATCAATCTCCTTCTTTGTCAGTGACGTGGTAGGTTCATCCATGATAACCAGTCTGGCCTTAGTGGCGATGGCTCGAGCAATTGCCACCAGTTGCCGTTGTGCCATCGGTAGTACCTCTACCGTGGTGAACAAAAAACGCTCGTTGGAAGGTAACCCCACCACCGCTAATGCCGCTTTAGCGGTGGACAACAGGCGCTGGCGATCCAGTATTCGGTTTAATCTTCCTGCCTGTGCGACAAGTTGTTCGGTTAATCCAATATTCTCGACAACACTTAAATTCGGGATAAGAGAGAGATCCTGATAAACCGTCTCAATCCCCAATGACAGCGCCTCAATGGGGGTTAATTGCTGATGAACCGTGCCATTGATCACCAACTCACCTTCATCCGCGCCAATAGCCCCGGAGATCACCTTGATTAACGTGCTTTTTCCACAGCCGTTCTCACCCAGTAAGTGATAAATCTCACCTTGATGAATCTCAACGTTAATTCCCCGCAGTGCGTGCACGCCATTGTAGCGTTTATGCACGTTGTGTATGACGAGGAAAGCGCCCTCCTGACTTTCTTGCGCCGCCATGGCGCGTTGGTCTATGGAAACGTCCATGGGTGATCCTCCATCAACACGCCCCGTGCCACTTAAGCGGCATCGTTTATGATTGGTCCCACTCATCAGAATGGGTATTGCTGCCAGTTGGTCTTATCAACAAACTTTGCCGCATCACCGATAACCAAAACACCGTCACCTTTTCCTTTCCTGATGGCGACGTTCTCATAGCCCGGCACCCCCAGATTCATCCCATCAGTGAGGGGTTTTTTATCGAGCAGAAGCTTGGCGACGGTATCCATCGCCAGGCTGGCATCTTTAGGATCCCAGAAACTGATGCCGTTGATCGCACCACTGTCCAGATACTTGCCAGAGTCTTGCGGCAGGCCGATCCCAAAGACGCATATCTTGCCTTGCAGACCGGCCTCTTCTACCGCTCGACCAATGCCGATAACATCAATGGCCGAATGCCCCTGAAACCCTTTGATATCCGGATATTTGCGCATAATTTCTTTGGCTTTGTCATAAGCTCTATTCGCATCATTAAAGGATTCATTCAATGGATCCACCAGCGTCATATTGGGGTATTTTTGGGCATTAACTGCGGCACTTTTGGCCCAAAGCACATGGTTATTGGTGCCGAGTGAACCGACAAAGGTGGTCCACTTACCGCTTTCGCCCATACAGTTAACCAGCCCCTCATTCATTTTTGCGCCAAACGTGGCGTTATCGACCGCTTCAATATCCGCGTGCATATTGACCATGTCATAGGCTTCGTTGGTCACGACGATGATGCCCCGACTCATTGCCTTCTTAAGCGCACCTTCGAGTGTGCTCGGATCCATGGGGGCAACGGCCAACGCATCCACTTTTTTGGCGATCAAGTCTTCAACGATGCGCAGCTGTAAGGCGGAATCGGCCCTTGCAGGGCCGACCGTGCGGGTACTGATGCTCGGATTTTCATCACCAAACTCTTTAGCCCCTTCCCCCATGCGGGTATACCAAGGTTCACCAATAACTTTAACGACAGTAACAATCGATTGGCTCCGTTGAGCATAAGCCCCCATGATCCCGAGGCTGAATACGAGGGCGGCAATGAGACACAACTTTTTAATCATCATAATGGTGTTTCCTCATTTGATTTCCCCCAGGAACACCGCTCATCAGCGCACGGGGGATTGCACTGACGGGGTATTTTTTCGCCATAACGATTTAACAAAATCCAAGGGATTAATGCGGGAAAAAATAATGAAGAACAGCAACAACGCGCCCCAAGCGCAGTCGCGGAAAAAGCTGGAGACGTCCAGAAAAGTAAAGGTACTGGAAAGAAACTGGAGGGCGGTAGCCGATAGCAATAGGCAGCCCATTCGCCCATATCCCCCCTCTGGGCGGACCCCAGCCATCACAGCGATCAAAATAGCAATCAGCACATAAGAGCTACCGTAATCGGCGGTAGCGCTGGTAGAACGGGCGGCAATAATAATGCCGGCGATAGCGGCTAAAGTGCCTGATAAGGTATAGATGACGACCAGCAACCGTTGTTGCGCAATGCCAATATACTGTGCAGCTTTAAGATTGGTTCCCAAGAGATATAGCCGTATCCCGGTCGCACTAAAACGTAACCAAAGACCTAACAACGTGGCGAGGAGGATAAACAGCGCAAAACAGAACGGAATATTGGCAATAAGGCCATCACCAATAAAGGACAGCGGTTCAATAAAACCAATCTTAACGCCGCTACCATGAGAAATCACGACAGCAAAGCCGGTGAAAATAAGTTGAGTGCCTAAGGTGCAGAGGATCGGCGTGAGTTTAGCGTAAGCAATGAGCACCCCATTGATTAGCCCCCCGGTCAGACCGACCAACAAGGCGCATAAGACAAAAACCACGGTAAACAGCAAAGGGCTATCAACAGCATTGACCCACCCCGGTGTGAGCGTGCCGGCGACTACCGCCGCCAGATTAGCGAGAGCGATACCCGAGAGATCAATCCCCCCATTACCCACGATCATGGCCAGCATGCCCCCCATCGCCAGCAAGCCCAATTCAGGGACCTGCCCCGCCATCGTTTGTAGATTGTAGAGATCGACAAAGGCCCCTTGGGTAAGGGTAGCGGCCACCGTAATAACCAACATATTGACCATGACCAAGAAGTTAAGTTGCTTATCGTTCAACATACGGCGAGTTAATTGTTTGATACGGCGAGTTAATTGTTTGCAGCCCATTCGTGTTTGAACTTTCATAACAGTTTGAACCCCCATACTGTTTGAATTACGGTAACGGTTTGAATCACGATAACGGTTTGAGGCTCCTGATCAGTGCTCCCCTCAGGATTTATATCGGTAAAAACCTGAACGAAGGAAAACCATGATTTATCGCAACATCGCTGCGACATTGCCACCATCCACGGTGATGACGTTACCGGTTGATTTATCGAGCATGGCCGAGACGACAAAAGCCTTGGCGACATCTTGAGCGGTGACCTCTTGACCAAGTAAATTACCCGCCATGTACTTCTCTTCGCTCAGGCCGCGCGCCCTGGCCCTCAGGCTAATCATTTCATCATCAAGTAAACCAGACCGAATACGATCCGCATTAACTGCATTAACTCGGATGCCATCCTGACCCTGTTCCAACGCATATTGCCGCACCAGACTTAACAAGGCGGCCTTTGAGGTGCCATAAGCGCCAAAGTTAATACCAGGGTTGATCGCTTGTTTAGAAATGTTAAACAGCAGCACCCCACCGATACCTTGTTTTTTCATGATACTGACCGCCTGTTGGGCCACCCGTTGATGGGCAAAAAAGTTCACTTCAAAGCTGGTACGCAGTGTGGCTTCCGGCAGTTCAGCTATTGCCCCGGATAACGCAATGCCCGCATTGGATACCACGATATCAACGCCGCCAAATTTGGTTGCTATCATCTCAAAAGCCGCCTGAACAGAAGCGGTCTCGGTGACATCGCACTGTAAAGCCAGTGCATGTGGTCCTAATTGCGCGGCAACGTTTTTGGCTGATTCGCTGTCAATATCGAGTACCGCGAGTTCTGCCCCTAATAACGAAAACTCCTTGGCGATAGCCGCGCCAATACCGCCCCCCGCCCCCGTGACCACCACGATCTGCCCTTGTAATGGTTTTACCGACGCTTTATCGATCTTCGCTTGCTCCAAAGACCAATATTCCATGTCGAATTCGTCCGCTTCACCAATCGGCTCATAATCACCACAGACAGTGGCATCCGTCACGACATCCAGCCATGACTCGATGATATCGGCGTTGATTGCCGCGTCCTCTGCAGTTCTGCCCGCCCCCACCACCCCGAGATACGGAATGACAATGGCTCTTGGTAGGGCGTCCAGCGCTATTTTCCCCCTCTCAAACCGGGCATTATTACGATGAAAATAGTGCTGATAGCGCTCAACAAACGCCGCGATTTTTGTCTGTGTCTGTGCGGCCCAGTCGCCCAAATTATTCAGGTCAGGCGCATCTAAAACCACCGGGCGGCCTTTCATGCGGATAACATGATCTGGGGTCGCCACGCCACGCTGGGCAATGTCTGAGGTTCCTAAGCCAGATGAAAACGCGAGACTCTTTGGGTCAGTACGTAAATCGAATATCCAATGTTTTTTTTCACTTATCGCACTTGAACGAGCAAAAGCAGCACGTAGATACGGCGCAATGTGTGCCATGTCAGCCAAATTGTTGGGCTTTGCGGGGGGCGTTATCACTGGCGGGGAATATATGGCCCGGCGGCTTTCAATAAAATTTTCAGCCAGGGTGACAAACGTAATCATTCGCTCATAAGAGGCTTTGGCACTCTCACCAAACGTACACAGGCCATGCTTACCCAAGAGCATACCCTCCGCATCCGGGTACGCCCGGAAGGCACGTTCGACCGCGAGTGAGAGCGCAAATCCAGACATGACATAGGGGATCCACAGCACACGCTCACCATAGATGTAGCGGCACAAACGGTCACCATCAGGTTGATCAGCAATGACCATGGCAGCAACCGCATGGGTATGATCAATAACAGGCCGGTCAACAAACGCATGTAAAAGTGCTTCAACCGAGGGGGTCGGCGCACGGCAGTCGAGAAGATTCGTGCGTAAGATATTGACCATGTCTTCATCAGACAGATGATCCAATACCTTCAGTTGTTGCAGCGGTGCCAATCTGACCGCCGGGTGACCTGACGCGGTGATTGTGGCTAAGTCTTGGCCGCTACCTTTAATACACATCACCTGTACGGGGTTACCGAAAAGATCATTCATATTGAGCTTAACCGAGGTATTTCCCCCTCCGTGTAAGACAAGCTTGGGGTTCGACCCTAACAAGCGTGCAGAGTAAGTGCGAAGCCCCAACTCGGGCGGTAGCCCCAGTAAACCTAGCCTTTCAACACACTCAGCCGCATCGGCATCACTCCAAAGACTTTTCATCTTCACCTCGTAAGTAGTAACATATGTTCTATGCTAGTTACTTATGTCATTACATATGATTTGTATGCCTTACAAATGTAATGGCCGTCAAGAGGAAGAAGGCATAGATGCTACTGAGTTATTTCTTTTATGTTAAAAATTTGATCTGATAGACACAATTTTAAAAAAATAGCGCCGATCACTTTCTGTCGTTACTGACCTTATTCAGGACATCGTTTTGGAAAAAAACCACGCCAATAATATGAAGAACCGGGTGACTGAATCCTCTAAGGGCACGGCCTTGCACCTCAACCCGATGGTTTCTGCCGCCTGGCTCTACTACGAAGATCAACTGAAACAAAGTGATATTGCGGAGATATTGGGAGTTTCTCGCGCGACAGTGATCAACTATTTGAATGAGGCGCGTTTACGCGGAATAGTGGAAATCAAAATTTCCGATGAGCATTTGGCGTCGATGCGTTTAGCACAAGCCATTATGAGAGAGTTCGGGTTAGAACGTTGTATTGTTATCCCCGATGATCAAGGGCAGCGCCCTACCGCATTACGTGTCGGTGAAGCGGGCGCGCAATTACTGTCTTCACTTATCGCACCAAATGACGTTTTAGGGGTTTCGTGGGGGCAAACAGTATTGGCGCTCTCTCACGCGATCACCCGGCATCCGGTGGCTGATTTAACGGTCATTCAGATAACCGGGAGCATGCATTCGACCTATGAGTTCTCCCCTGAACTTTGCACTTCAAATATTGCTGACCGCTACCGCGCCCGGTGTATTAATTTACATGCGCCCTTTCTGCTTTCACGACCAGAAATCAAAGAGATGCTGTGTAATGAACCTGCATTAATGCCGCAGTTGGCGTTACTCAACACCTGTACCAAAATTGTTTTCGGCGTGGGTAATACCGCAGCAGATAGCACTATTTTCAGCTCCAATACCGTGACGTACGCTGCGGTAGAACCCTACCGGCAACAAGGGGCGGTGGCTATTATTGCCGGGCGTTATATTGATGCCACTGGCGCACCTATTTATGACCATCTTGATGACAGAATGATTGGATTGACGATTGATGAGATTGATCAGATCCCAGTGCGGATCTGCGTGGCTGGCGGTTTGAATAAAGTCGAGGCTATCCGGGCGACCCTCAAGGGCCAACACGCCACCGTGTTAGTCACTGATGAGGTGACGGCATGTGCGTTAATGACCCGTGCGAAGACCCCGTAGGCTGTGTGTGCTACGGGGTTAAGGCCGATTACGTATTCAACTGGAACAGAGACAAACCCTGCATATTGGTGAAGGTGGTATACGAGGCTTGTAGCGCCGCTTGTTGCATAACATAAGAAGAGATAGCCGAGGTCCAATCGACATCTTGTAAATCACTTAACTGCTGTTTGTTAATTAAGGTGCGATCACCGCCCAAGCTGTCTAAATTATCCAACTCTTGCAGTTGAACCCCAATTTCTGCTTGAACCGATAAGACATTATTCAATGAGTTAGATAACCCGCGAAGACCTTTATCCAGATCGGCTTGCGCCTGCGCTTTCACCTCGTCAGAGGCTCCTTGCAGCGGGGTTTTTAATGAATTCAGTACCGTATCAATGGTATCAAAGATATTTTTTTCCGCAGCAACCGGCGCACCATTCACATCGTCAGGTTCCGGTTTCGCATTGCCGGTCAATGCCATGAAAACACTGGCACCCGTATGGCCGGCAGTCATCGAACGGTTGGTATCCACTTTTTGCTCAATGGCGACATCACCGCCTACGTAGGTCACCTCACCGGTGTCACTCACCGCAAAGGGAGGCTTGTCACTTTTGAAGCCAGCAAAGATGTAGCGACCGTTGCCATCAGTGGTATTGGCCTGATTCAGCAACTGATCTTTCAAACCCTGTAACTGCGTTGCATAAGAGGCACGGTCATCATCACTTAAGGTATCGTTTTTGGCGCTGATAACTAAACTTTGAATTGACTGAATCGTGCTGGTTGTTTGTGCCAAGACCGTCGTTTCCAATGATGAACTTTGGCGAGCAAAACTGCGCGCTAATGTATATTGGCTATTTTCAGATTCAGCCTGTGACACCATCACCGCTTGCGACGCAGCCATGGGGTCATCGGATGGATTCACCACACGTTTACCGGTCGAGAGCTGCTGCCCGGTCTGCATCCACAGTGATTGAGCATTGGTGATGCCCTGCATATTTTGTTGGTACAACATGCTGGTACTTAAACGCACGATGTCAGTTCCTTTTAGTAACACGTTCAGCAAGCCATACCCGCTAAACCTGGAATGAATTAAGCGCGGCGCATGATTGCCCTCGCAGGCAATAATATCGTCACCGCCAATAATAATTTAACCAATATAAACAATAAATTAGTCACTTATACTGAGCAAGGCATTAAACAACGTAGACGCCGCTTGCAGGACCTGTGCATTCGCCAAATAATATTGCTGGAAACGTTGTAGATCGCCGTACTCTTCATCCAGATTCACCCCAGAGATTGACTGTTGCTCGGTGGTTAATTGGGTGACGATATTCGCCTGTGCAGTGCTGTTGGTTTTAGCCGTCGCGGTCTGGTTACCAACGTTACTGACTAAACCGGCGTAAGCACCGGACAAGGTGGTTTTACCTTCGACCAACTTTTTGCTCTGCAAATCCAGCAACGCCTGCGCATTGGTGTTGTCACTGATACCGCCATCGGCACTACCCGCAGCGGCAATCTTGCTGGAATCGGTAATAGCAACCTGTAAGTTGGCCGCCACGTTACTCACGGTCTTAATGGTAAATTTATCTTTCGCCTGCGGGCCGGGCGTGCCGTTATCGATCTTGATAGCGACACCCTCGAATTCCAACGTAGGATCACCGTCAGCATTCACTCCGGGCGTCGTTTGCACTTTGGTATTATCGGACAGACGGGTCACCTGCCAATCAGTACCATCAAATTCTACGGTGTAATCACTGGCTTTCACTTTCGATGTGTCTTTATATTCCACCGTGATGCTGGCATTACCCTGATTTTTGGCATTTTTCAGCACGGTAGGGTCGGCGAAACTAAAGAAGTCCTCCCCCTCATCACCATTGATATCAAACCCGGCGTTGTGCTGCGTATTGAAGCTATCAGCCATAACTAACGCCAACTGACCTAGCTGGTTACGGGCGCTGTCCAGTGCTTCACTGCGGAATTTCAAGGTGCCGCCAAGCGACCCGGTAGTAATACGGCTCTCATCTACCTCCGTTGCCTCGCCGTTACCCCGTTTGTAGCCCAGAGTTAAGCGCGTCGCATCCGCACTGGAGGGAATAGCTTCCACTTTATAGGCATTCGGTCCTTGTACCAGCGACAAGCCACCAGCAAACGAGACGTTATAAGCATCGCCATCTTGCTGGGTGACCGTAACCGCCATAATCTGGTTCAACTCTGTCACCAGTTGGTCACGTTGGTCGAGCAAGGCATTGGGCTCGCTACCGCTGCTGCCCCGCAGACGGGTGATCTGGTCGTTTAACTTAGCGATTTGTTCGGCATAGTTATTAATTTGCGTCGCGCTGTCGGTAATTTTTTGGTTAACGCCGTCATCCATATCCCGCAGATATTTATCTGCGTTCTGGAATTGGTTCACTAACCCCTCGGCTTTACCCAATACGGTTTTGCGCGCAGCATCGTCATCAGCATTACTGACCAGGTTTTGTAGGTTGCTGAAGAAATCCTGCATGGTGGTGGAGAGATTATTCGAGGCGTTCGACAACAGATTGTCGATTTGCGAAATTTGCTGATAATAGGTGGCCAAGCCACTGCTTTGTGTCTGAGAGGCGCGCAGTTGGTTGGTAAT
Organism: Yersinia pestis; assembly: GCF_900460465.1. Lineage (GTDB taxonomy): Bacteria > Pseudomonadota > Gammaproteobacteria > Enterobacterales > Enterobacteriaceae > Yersinia > Yersinia pestis. The sequence goes on from NZ_UAVH01000009.1 coordinate 292,797, forward strand.
AAAAGCGTTATATTCGCGATTAACCCCGGTGACCGTTACCCCGTTACCAATAAAACCGGCAGAGGTAATGGTGCCACCATTTTGGGCAAAGACCGTGTTCTGGCGGTTATAACCGGCTACTTGAAAGTTGGTGATGTTGTTACTGACGGTGCTCAGGGCATATTGCGCTGCGTTCAAACCACTCATTGCCGTATTCATTAAACTATTGGACATGAAGCAATCCTTTTACAGCAGGCGACGAGCATCGCAGCGCCTGCATTTATTGATATTGGGATACTGCCTGAGGTAACCGAAGCCCCCGCACAGCCTGTAATCAGTATCGGCCTGTTATTGGAAAACTTGAGTAAAAATCCAACCTATTCAATAGCTGAGGTTGTCCTAATAGGCGTTATTGTCGCAGACAGTTTGGGTGCGACCAGCGCACAGGCAACGGAGCGTACACCCAGTACGTGACGGCGCCGCGCACTGCTCAAGCCCAAAATGGCAAGTAAAATAGCCTATTGTGTAAAAATCCAACTTATCCAATAGGCGTTATTGTCGCAGACAGTTTGGGTGCGACCAGCGCACAGGCAACGGAGCGTACACCCAGTACGTGACGGCGCCGCGCACTGCTCAAGCCCAAAACGGCAAGTAAAATAGCCTATTGTGTAAAAATCCAACTTATCCAATAGGCGTTATTGTCGCAGACAGTTTGGGTGCGACCAGCGCACAGGCAACGGAGCGTACACCCAGTACGTGACGGCGCCGCGCACTGCTCAAGCCCAAAACGGCAAGTAAAATAGCCTATTGTGTAAAAATCCAACTTATCCAATAGGCGTTATTGTCGCAGACAGTTTGGGTGCGACCAGCGCACAGGCAACGGAGCGTACACCCAGTACGTGACGGCGCCGCGCACTGCTCAAACCCAAAATGGCAAGTAAAATAGCCTATAGTGTAAAAACCCAACCTATCCAATAGGCGTTATTGTCGCAGACAGTTTGGGTGCGACCAGCGCACAGGCAACGGAGCGTACACCCAGTACGTGACGGCGCCGCGCACTGCTCAAGCCCAAAATGGCAAGTAAAATAGCCTATTGCGTTAGGTTTAGAAGAGTTGGCTCAAATCACTCCCCCCATACGCCTTCACTGCCTGCTCACCGGTACTTCTCATTTGCTGAATCACACTGACTAATTTTTGTGCATATTGTGGATCGGTGGCGTAGCCCGCTTTTTGGAGTGCATGTGCGCCCTGCTCTGGGCTTTGTGCGGCGGCAACATGGGCGTAACGCGGGTTCTGGGTCAGTAATTTGACATAATCACTGACCGCCTCGACATAAGAGCCATACACCCGGAAACGGGCCTTGGTTTTCTTCGCCACACCTTGCTCATATTCAGTGGTGGTGATTTCACTGACCGGCCCATTCCAGCTACTGCCCGCCTTAATGCCAAAAACGTTATAGCTACTTTTGCCATCCGCAGTTGGGATCTCACGTTGGCCCCAACCGGATTCCAGTGCGGCCTGTGCCATGATCAGTTGATGTGGAATGCCACTTTGTTGGCTGGCGATTTGTGCCGGAATTGACATCCGAGCCACAAAGTTGCCATTACCTGGGGATATTGCCGCCATGCTACTGGACGGTGGCGTGGGGATGGCCCGGCGCATCACTTGCGCCAACGCCTGTGCTGGCATACTTTGCAACACCTCGTTATCCAACATCATCGGCACCGTACCCGCGGTTTCACTTGCCGATGTGCTCCCAGAAAGTTGTTCAACCATCATGTCCGCCAGCCCTAATCCTTTGGCCGACATTTGCTGCGCAATTTGCTGATCGTACAGCGAGGTATAAAGCTTGGTCTGCTCGCTGTTCATCACGCCGTCTTGCGGTAAGGCAGCACGCATACTTTTCAGCATCATCTGCACAAACATCCCTTCCACCTGCTGAGCAACCTGCTTCAGATTGCCTTCGGGATCCCGTGCTGCATCCCGTTTCAGGGCCTCCAATGACTGGGCGTCATACGCCGCCCCGGACATCGCCAGTAAATCACTCATTAGATAATTTCCAATTTAGCCCGCAAGCAACCAGCACTCTCCATGGCTTGCAAGATGGACATCAAATCTATTGGTGTCGCCCCCAACGAATTCAGCGCACGGACCACATTATTCAGGTTTGGACTGGCATTAACCCGCTGTAAGACCCCGCCCTGTTGCTGAACAGAAATTTGGGTATTCGGCGTCACCACGGTCTGACCACCACCAAACGGCGTATCCGGTTGGCTGACAATATTCTGTTTATCCACCACCACTGACAGATTCCCTTGCGCCACCGCACAGGAGTCCAACACCACATTGCGGTTCATCACCACAGAGCCCGTCCGGGAGTTGATAATCACTTTGGCGTCGCCCGGATCCACATTGATCGGGATGTTCTGGATATCCGCCAGAAAACGGACCTGTGAACTGCCGCCACGTGGCACCAGCACCTGAATGGTGCGCGCATCAATGGCTGTCGCTGAACCGAAACCGCGCTGGCGGTTAATGGCATCACTGACTTGCTGGGCCAACGTGAAATCTTCACTATTCAATTGCAGGTTAATGATGCCATCGGTGCCAAAAGTGGTCGGTAATTCACGTTCGATCGTCGCGCCGTTGCTGATACGGCCACCCGCCAATTGGTTCACCTGAACACTGCTGCCACCGGCGGCGGCACCTGCGCCCCCAACCAGTACGTTACCCTGCGCCAACGCGTAAACCTGATTATCCACCCCTTTCAGTGGGGTCATTAACAACGTGCCACCACGGATACTCTTCGCGTTACCCATTGAGGAAACCACGACATCAATGGTTTGCCCTGCGCGGGAGAAGGCCGGTAACTTGGCAGTAACCATCACCGCCGCCACGTTTTTAAGTTGCATATTGGTGCCGGGGGGGACGGTGATCCCCAACTGCGACAACATATTGCTCAAGCTTTGCGTGGTAAACGGGGTTTGCATGGTTTGGTCACCGGAGCCATCTAGCCCAACCACAAGCCCATAACCAATCAGCGCGTTATCACGCACCCCTTGAACGGTCACCAAATCGCGGATACGCTCCGCCGAGGCCGGTAGCCAAACCAGCGAGAGCAGGACCATAAGTAGAGTGACAAGTGACTGTTTACGCATTTGGACGCCTCTTCTTAGTACGGCGAAACATTAAGGAAGAACCGCTGTAACCAGCCCATGGTTTGCGCTTCATTGATATACCCATTCCCCACATACTCGATGCGCGCATCGGCAACCTGTGTTGAGGTCACGCTATTGCTGCCGCTGATGGTGCGTGGGTTGACTACCCCAGAGAAGCGAATAAATTCGGTCCCCTGATTGATAGCAATCTGTTTTTCACCCACCACATGCAAGTTACCGTTAGCCAGTACTTGATCGACCGTCACGGTGATCGTGCCGCTGAAGGTGTTATTGGCATTCGCCCCCCCCTTGCCGCCAAAAGTATTGTCGCCCGTGATTTCCATATCGGCGCGCCCATTACCCAATAATCCGTCCAAATAGCGGGGGGCGGTCGTCACACCAAATGAGCTGGTCCCATTACGGCTGGCATTGGCTGACGAACTTTTGCTGGCACTGACATTTTCCTGCAAGGTAATGGTCAGCGTGTCACCGATATTACGTGGGCGACGGTCTTCAAATAGGGGTTGATAGCCATAATTCATCGGCTGTACGGTCTGAAAAATAGAGCCATTCGGCAACGGCGCACTGGCCGGTGCGGGCTGCGCAGACGTGGTGCCATCCACCAGTGGTTTATGCGGAATATACGCGCAACCATTGAGTAGCAGCATTGTCATCAACGGCGCACTTATTTTTCTCAAATACATCCCTTTCACTCCACCTGACGTTCTGAACGGCGCGCTATCCATCTTTGATTATCAATCCTATAACCAGTAAGAGGTTGGCAAACTTGCCCAGAGACCTATTATGCTGCGGCGATCAGGGGGCATGATGCCCCCCGAAAGCAGGTTTACAGCTGAGCCAGTTTTTGCAACATCTGATCAGACGTTGAAACCGCTTTACTGTTAATTTCATAAGCACGTTGCGTTTGGATCATATTGACCAACTCTTCCGCCACATTGACGTTAGAGGTTTCAACATAGCCCTGATACAGCAACCCGCCACCATTCAACCCAGGTGTGGTTTCGTTCGGCGCACCGGAACTGGCGGTTTCCTGATACAGGTTTTCACCGACACTTTCCAAGCCACTGTTGTTGATGAAGGTGGTCAACGTCAGTTGCCCCACTTGCTGGGTCGCGGTTTGACCTTGCAAGGTGACACTGACGATCCCGTCTCGCCCCACCGTCATGCTCAGGGCATTAGCCGGAATAGTGATCGCCGGTTGCACCTGGAAACCGCCTGCAGTGACTAATTGACCATTCTGGTCAACCTGGAAAGAGCCATCGCGGGTATAGGCGTTGGTCCCATCCGGCATTTGTACCTGGAAAAATCCCTCACCTTTAATAGCAATATCTTTGCTGTTATTAGTTTGCGATAGGTTCCCCTGACTGTGCAGACGTTCAGTCGCCACCGGACGCACCCCGGTACCAATCTGTAAACCAGACGGTAAGGTGGTCTGTTCGGAGGATTGTGCTCCCGGTTGACGCAGGGTTTGGTACAGCAAATCTTCAAAGACCGCCCGCTGACGTTTAAAGCCATTGGTGCTCACGTTCGCCAGGTTTTACGAGCGGATCATTGGGCAATTGCGCGCCCCGCGCCTGCTGAGTCTCCGGGGTCAAATGGAACAAACCATCATCGCCGTGCATCATTTCACCCGCCGTCGCCTGAACCCGTTTGATCTGACCCAGTTGCGCAATGGTGTTTGGTGAATCACCGGCATTCAGCGCCGAGATAGTGCCATCCGCCGCAATAGTGACTGCTGCTTGGGGCGGGACGTCAATCGGGCCGTTATCCCCCATCAATGGGTAGCCCTGTACCGTCATCTGCCCGTTAGCAGAAATCTGAATATTACCGTTGCGCGTGTAGGCTTCGCTGCCATCGGGCAGTTGTACCGCCAGATAGCCGTCCTGCTGCAAGGCAACATCCAGCGGGCGACCACTGAAATTCATCGTCCCCTGGCTGATATCCACACCGGGAGTTGATGTGGTGACCATCGTGCGGGTGGCCAGACTTGGCCCATCAATGGGTACCGCGCGCATCGCAGCCAATTGCGCACGAAAGCCTGGCGTAGAGGCGTTCGCCAAATTGTTGGCGGTAACGGCCTGCAACTCCAGAGACTGCCGGGCAGCCCCCATTGCGGTATATATTGCGTGATCCATGAGCTCTTCCCGTCAGTACGATTAACGCAGGCTAACCAGAGTTTGTAAGATCTGATCTTGGGTTTTGATGGTCTGCGCGTTGGACTGATAGTTACGTTGCGCCACAATCATGTTCACCAACTCTTTACTCAAATCCACGTTAGAGGATTCCAGCGCACCACTGGTCAACGTGCCGAAGCCACCGCTACCGGCAGTCCCGAGCGTCGGGTTACCGGAAGACTGCGTCTCTTTCCACACGTTATCGCCTTCGGAGGACAGCCCTTCTGGGTTAGAGAAGTTAACCATGACGATTTGGCCGAGCAATTGGGTCTGCTGGTTGGAATAAGTCCCTACCACAGAACCATCACTGTTGATCTGGAAGCCAGTAAATTCACCGGCGGCGTAGCCAGTCTGGTTCTGTGCAACAATGCTGTCAGCACCGGTATTTTGCTGTTTACTGCCCGCAACATTCAGTGCGAAACTTTGTGCGGGCGCACCATTAACCACGCCCATCGGGATCGTAAACGTGAAGTCTGTGGTACTGGTTGCATTTGTACCGTTTGTCACGTTTTTCAGGGCACCGTTACTATCAAAAACCATCGAACCACGTTTAGCGGCAGCAGCAGGATCGGTCGGGTCTGCTGGGTCGGTCACTTTGGCGCTACTGTCCCTGGTGTAGACGTCCCAAGTATTCCCATCGGTCGCATCTTCAGCACGTTTAACATAAAAGACATTGATTTCATGGCGGTTACCCAAGCTATCAAAGGTCGTCATGTTATTGACAAAGCTGTAGGTATCTGGGTTATCGGGATCAAAAGGTGAGGTCGCTTCCGCGATAACATCATGGGTAGAGGTCAGGTTGGCCACCATATTGCCGGAGGTCGTCGCCTTGGCGGAGATCATATCCTGCGGAATAGACAGGGGGACCGGGTTAGCGCCCTGTTGTACCGTTGGTGGTGTCCCTGTTGCCGGGTAACCCGTTAGATTTAGACCTTGCATATTGACGATATTACGGTTTTCATCCAGCTTAAACTGGCCGTTACGGGCATAGTAAATGCCGCCGCTGCTGTCTTGCATACGGAAAAAACCGTTCTGGCTGATAGCCAGATCCAAACGACGATTAGTGGTGGTGGCCGTACCGTCATTAAAATCTTGAGTAATCCCCGCGACCTTTACGCCCATGCCGGTCTGAGAACCCGCAAACATATCAGCGAAAGAAACTGAACCTGCTTTAAAACCTGAGGTTGCCGAGTTGGCGATATTGTTACCGATCACATCTAGATTACTGGATGCTGCGTTCATACCGCTAACTGCTTGAGAAAAGCCCATTTTCTTCTCCGTTAAATTCGGGGTCTGTTACAGACCTTAGGCGCTGATGACATATCAAACGCTGTTTTTGATAATGAAGGTCAGTTCATTCACTAACGTGAATTACCGTCCTGTCTGCTGCTTTATCACCGCATAGTTGATCTACGGCGGCATAACGGTTCTATGAAGGCCTAACAGTTCTATGAAAGCCTAACAACAGACTTATAAAATCTGGCGCACTTCATCCAGCGTGATGGTTCCTGCCAGACCCAAGTCCAGTTTGGAGCCATCCGCGCCGCGGGTTACACCGTTGACAATGGCGTAGTTCAACGGCGTTGCGACCAGTGATTCCCCACCATTGCTGGCAGTAATGGCTACGGTATAAGCACCATCTGGCGCATTACCGCCCGCGTCCAGTGAGCCATCCCAGGTAAAGGAGTGAACACCTGCGTTTAAACCACCGATCTCAATGGTCCGTACCACCTGACCATTGCTATCGCTAATGGTGGCGGTCACTTTATCCGCAGGTCGTTGCAATTCGAGGCCAAAAGGCGTGGTGCTGACCGTGCCATCGGTGCTGCCCGTAAATATATTGGTACCAGGGACCATAACGCCTCGACCAATCAGGCTGGTGGCGTACAGAGATTGGCTGCTGTCAATTTGACCGGTAATAGCACCGAGGGTCGTATTCAGCTTTTCAATGCCACTCACGGTGTTGATTTGCGCCAACTGTGTGGTCAACTCGTTGTTTTCCATTGGGTTAGTAGGGTCTTGGTTTTTCAACTGCGCCACTAATAACGTCAGGAAGCGGTTTTGCAGATCTTGACTACTGCTGCCGGTAGTGGAACTGGTCCCGGTCGTGCCGTAATCACTTTCCGTCAGGGAATTGGTAATGGCCATTATGCTGGCTCCTGTTATTGACCCAGTGTCAGCGTTTTGAGCATCAGGGATTTGGTGGTATTCAGGACTTCAACGTTTGCCTGGTAGCTACGTGATGCAGAAATGGTGTTGACCATTTCCCCCGTCACATCAACGTTCGGCATCCGCACATACCCTTTGGCATCCGCCAGCGGGTTACCCGGCTGATACACCAAACGATCCGGTGACGGATCATCAACTATCTGAGCAACCCGCACCCCACCGGTTTCCTGCCCTGGCTGCGCAGCCACCTGGAAGACCACTTGCTTGGCGCGGTAAGGTTGCCCATCGGGGCCCGTCACACTGTCGGCGTTGGCCAGATTACTGGCACTGACGTTCATCCGTTGCGACTGGGCTGATAATGCTGAACCGGCAATATCAAAAATATTCAGTAAAGACATGTGTCTTATCCTTGTTGTAACACTGACATCATCCCTTTAATCTGGCCGCCAAGAATGGTCAGGTCGGTCTGATATTTCAGGCTATTATCGGCAAAGTTAGTACGTTCGCGGTCCATATCAACGGTATTGCCATCCATCGCGGGTTGATCTGGGATGCGGAACAACAGGTCCAGATCAGGCGGTTGAACCGTCGTTGCCGGTATGTGACGGGCTGAGGTTAAACTGAGCGACACCCCTGTCCCGTTGGCTCGCCCTTGCTCCATCACTTTTTTCAGTTGACTGGAGAAATCAATATCACGTGCCTGAAAGCCGGGTGTATCCGCATTTGCAATATTGGACGACAAGATCTCCTGCCGTTGTGCACGCAAATTAAGCGCTTCTTGTTGAAAACGCAGAGCACCGTCCAGTTTGTCGAGCATAGTCCCCCCGCAAGGTTAAAATTTGGAGCAGACAGCATAAACGTCGTACCGGGAAGCCTATCGCCAGAATAAGCGCAAAATGCGTCGCTATTTGTCCCCTTAACTCCGCGAAGGGAGAGGTACACTCGTGTGCATGTGATAGGGGGCGGTTTAACTCGCGGTTTCATTCATAGTGAACAGTGTGACGCTGGGGAAAGCCCTGATAACAAAGGAAGACCGTGATGGCGATGAAAAAAAGATGGCGGTAAAAAGAAAGAACATCATTATCGTGGCGCTTGGGCTGTTATTGTCCCATCACATATTGGCTCAGCAAACATTGGCGGCTCATCAGGCATTGGAAACAGATTTATCAGTCCAGGTGAATCAATTCTTCCAGCAGCAATACTCGGATAAAGAGAGCCAGGTCAAGGTGGTGATAAAAACCCCGCAGAACCAGTGGCCACAATGTGATGCGCCCGAAATAACGTTACCGGCCAATGCCCGTCCGTGGGGGAATATCAGTTTGTCAGTACGCTGTGATGGCCTGCGGCGGTTTATCCAAACACAGGTTCAGGTGAGTGGGCGTTATGCGGTTGCCGTCCGTCGATTAGCGGCTGGTGAAAAAATCAGCGCACAAGATATTCAAATGAAACAGGGCCGGTTGGATACTTTACCACCCGGTGCCCTGCTCGATGCCCATTTTGCACAAGGCGCAGTAAGCCAAAGGCAAATCAATGCCGGGCAACCGTTGACCCGAAACATGCTCCGCCGTCTGTGGCTGGTTAAAGCGGGCCAGGACGTGCCAGTGTTAGCGCAGGGCGATGGCTTTAATGTTAACAGCAATGGTAAAGCCATGAACAATGGCGCTGCACAGGAGACGATCCGGGTGCGTATGCCCTCTGGGCAGATAGTCAGTGGGACGGTGGCTGACGATGGCACAATTCGGATTATGTTATAGTCGTTAAAGTTTTTTTAACCTTTGCCGATAATTAACATAAGCCGTTATTTGCAGGTTAATGAATAAGTGACCATCCCGCCATTCTTTTGCAAATAGACACATGTTTTGCGGGTTGATAAACGAAAATCCCGCGATAAGGGGAGCAACACCATGAGCAGTATTGATCGCACTCAACCGCTATCGCCAGTAACACAAGTTCAAGCACGGGAAAGCCATGACGTAGCACAACAAACGCGTCAATCCGCTACCCAGACAAAAACCCCGGTCAGTGGTACTGAGGTTAAATTGAGTGATGCGCAGGCAAAATTGATGCAACCGGGCAGTCAGGACATCAATGTGGAGCGTGTCGAAACATTAAAACAGGCTATCCGCAGCGGTCAATTGACTATGGATACCGGTAAAATAGCCGATGCCCTGTTAAAAAACGTGGCGGATGAGCTTAAGAATCATTAATCGTAATAAGGATACGTGGTGGTGGAAAGTTTACAAACCAATCTGGACCAGCAGTTGGATCTGCTCGAATCGCTGACGAATGTCGTAGCACAAGAGCAACAATTGCTATGCTCTGGGCGGATCCAAGGCTGGGTATTGCAAGGGGTAACGGAACAAAAAAGTTCAATATTGGCAACCTTGGCCTATTTGGATCAGACCCGGATAACCACCGAGACCACCGCGAATATTCAAGCGCCTTATACCCGTATGCCGGCTTTAGCTGAACGTTGGCAGCGTCTTTTGCAACTCACTGAACGCCTGCGTTACAGCAACCTGCACAATGGGTTACTGCTACAACAACATATTGAACATAATAATCAAGCATTGGCAGTCTTGAATACCCGCCACGGCCAATCGCTCTATGGCCCTGATGGTCAGGCTAAAGGTGCCAATATACTGGGCCGTAAGATCGGCATTTAACGCCAGCTCACGCCAATTCACGCCTATCTCGACAAATCCTTTTAAAAAAACAACGCCGCTCAATTAACCTGAGCGGCGTTGTTCTCTGGACGTTTGCTGCTTATAGGACGAGTCTAGGATTGCCGGACTCCCATTCGCGCCCCAAATAATCAGCTCATTAAACTGTTCTTATTGCTATCTGTTATCTGGTTATATTGACAGCGCACAGAGCGGGAACGCCAAGTATGCAGGCCCTGGTTGCAGCACGCCAGTGTTCATATTCATGGTTTCAAAATCCGTGCTGGTCCTTTTGACCCAATATTCGCCAGATTGCCAATCAGAACTATACGCGGTCAAGCTCCCCCACTCGCCCCACAATGTCCCGTCAGGCGCACGCGTTCCGTTGGTTGCACGTGAGGATTCAAGAACCGCAGACATATCTGAACCTTGGCATTGTCTGCTGGCCTCGATACTCGATACCAGCGAAGTGCCGCCATCGTATATCCACCGATTTGGGTAGAACCGATAACTCACCGAATAACTTGGGAATTTTTTACTTTTCGCCGTCACAGCCACTTCGCTATAGGTTTGGTAGGTAATCGTCACCTGACCCTGATCGTTAACCGATACATTGGGTGTGAATGACGACGACCACTCATACTGAGTATTATTAGCAACATCGTTATCCATCTGTAACTGGAATGTGGCGTTTTTAAAGATCGTTTTCGGGAACCCTTTATCCGTAGCGAAATTTTGCCCGTTAACCAGAATACCGGTCAGCGTAGGTACCGGGAATAGGGATATTTTTTTCTGCAATGTACTCAGTATCAGGGTATCAACCTGAGGCGTGATTGTGACATCACCGGCGGTATTCCCAACCACCGTCGCGGTATAGCTATCTGGCTGCTCGGTAATGGGGCTAATACTCACCGGCACACCGTTTTGAGTAAAACTCAAGCCCTGCATCCCACTGATAAAATGGCCATTCTTATCGACAGGGACAAAGGATAATGTGGAACTCATCGTGCCATCAGCCAAGATATCCGGTGTGGAGACGGTGAAACTGGAGCGGCCAGCATCTGGAATAGGATCTGCCGTGAAATTAACCGTCACACTCGGCACACTGAACGCAGCCCCATCCACTTTCACCGTTACTGTTGCTACCCCCAACGTGGTACTGGTCAATGGTGCGCTATAAGTGCCGTCATTGTGATCCGTGATAACGCCCATATTGCCTAAGGTTGTGTCAAAAGCCACATTCGCGCCAGCCTGCGGGTCCCCATAGGTATCCTTCAACTCCAACGTGATGGTTGAAGCCATTAGACCATCAGCGATGATAGATGTCGGTACCGCAGCCAGAGTGGATTTATCCGCCGCGATAGTACCCTTAACAAAGTGGGTATCAACACTTTGCCGTTGCCCCTCCACTTCTGCTGTGACTACCGTCACGCCATCTGTCGTATTGGTTAATGCAATGCGCGCGACGCCATTTGCATCTGTCTTTTCCGTGATTTTATTCGGTAGCGCACCATTATTGGTGGTTATCACCACCTCCTGCCCGGCTAAGGGTTTCCCCTCAAAATCAGCAACGGTGAACTCAACGGTGATTGCAGTTTTCCCACTAGCCGGTGCGCCATCACCAATGACGGCCGCCGTTAATGTCAACTGAGGCTGCTGAACGGTGACGCTCAATGTGAATGAGTTAGATCTGTTTCCTTGGTGATCAACCGCGAGCGCACTAAGCGAATAAAAGTTGGCTGTCAGGTCGTCCGTTACCCGACTCACTTGTGCTGTGCGTTTATAAGGCGGTAAAACCAAGTTGAATTGTGTGGTACTCAGTGGTGTTAATGTGCCGCCAGCGGCAATCAGTTCGGCATCACTCCAGACAATTTCCCTTACAGCAGATGCCCCTTGTACTTGTGCGTTCACCTGATAAACCTGACCCGGCAGGCCGGAGATAGTTGCTGGCGATAATGTCAGTTTAACCACCTGCTGTTTCTGATACTCCAACACGATATTATTGTTACGATCGACAAGGTTATAGCGGCTCTCAGCCAGTAGACGTGTTCCCGCCACCGCTGAAGGGCTAAGTTGCGACTGAAAACTCTCGCCCAGGCGATAGTTCATTTGGAGGTTCCACTGTGTTTCATGCTTACTGCTTTTCCCCATACGCTGATCTACCCCGACAGTGAGTAGAGGCACGGGGGTGTAATTGATCCCGGCAGTCACGGCATAAGGGTTGCGTTGCAGATTATCTTTACCAAAATAAATATCCTCCGGCATAGCCGGAGGTTTTTCATATGCGCCTATAAGGCTCTGTTACCAGCCGCGCCCTAACAGGCGCATCGCGATCTGACATTTGCATCTATGGATTACTTACGGCCCGTAAACGGGCTACCGGGATACGGGATCGAGAGTTGCTCACCCATTTTATCCTCTTCCAATTGGTGCTTTATGTATTCTTGTATCCTGGCCGTGTTTTTCCCTACCGTATCAACGTAATACCCTCGACACCAAAACTCCCTGTTACGGTATTTGAACTTCAAATCGCCAAACTGCTCATAAAGCATCAGACTGCTCTTTCCCTTCAGGTACCCCATAAATCCCGAGACACTCATCTTGGGCGGGATCTCCAGAAGCATATGGATGTGATCCACACAGTATTCTGCTTCCAGGATATTCACGTTTTTCCATTCGCACAGTTTTCTTAAAATACTGCCAATCGCTCTGCGTTTTTCCCTGTAGAACACCTGCCTTCGGTACTTCGGCGCAAAAACTATATGATATTTACAGTTCCATCGGGTGTGCGCTAAGCTCTTTTCATCCCTCATTGGGACCCCCTTTTGATTTCTTGTTGAACATTTGCAGTTGCCAGACCGCAAACTGTTTTAACAAATCAAAAGGGGTTTTTATAACTGACCCAAAGCTGAAAGCTTTACTGAACCCCCAGCCTAGCTGGGGGTTTTCTGGGCACAATAAAGCAACACGCTCACCGGTGTATTGCTCATACATCAACTTCCCCCCCAGTTGTGGGAGTGCAGGTAAATAAGCATTCGCGCGCAAATCCCCCCCAGTGGCTGGGCGCTCTTTATAGTCGGAGAAATCACGCGACGAGTGCCATCCATTGAGGCGAAAATACCCATTGGCAGCCAACTGTAAATAATCGGTCCAGGCCTCGGCACCAAGACCGATACGGTGGTTGTGGCCGGTCAAATCATTATCATAAAAAGTATTAAGTCCGTACAGCCAACCGTTCTCCAATGTACGTATCCCGACGCCAAGGTTAAGTGTGTTGCGGCTGTCTTTATTGCGAATACCTAACTGACTAAAAAAGAGGAATGAAGCAGAGTCATACCAAGGAGCCAGCCAATCAAGAGAGCTTTCTTTTAGCGAAAAATTTTTGTCAAAATTCAGATTAACTTGAGCCGTACCGAATCGATTTAACCACTGTTTGATTTCTTGATTAACCGCATCGCCCACCATTGAGTGAGCAACATCAGATGCCCTGCCTGATGCAGCTAACCTGGCCCCGGTGCTTATCATCTTATTCACCGCTTCAGTCTCCTGCTCCTTATTGGCGCGATCTATTATTGCAGCATTTCTTTCTGTATCCGATGCGGAAAAGGGATTGATTGAACTCTCCATTTCATTATTAGGATGGAGATTTTCAAATGCAGATGAAGAGACAGAATAAGGCTGGACCTGTTGCGGTGCGTTAGCATCATATTTTTCTGAAGCCCCAGCCATGAACATTCCACATATCAAAAAGATACAAATAACTATTCGTGAAATAATATTAAATGAAATTATTTTATTAAAATACATAGACATTCCCGCATTCCTTATCAAGAGAAACTCACTGATTGGCTGGAAAACCATCATAATTTAAATGAAATAAAGCATACCTGTCATACGTCAAACTGCATGTGCGTTGGCTGTGCTCAACAACTTGAGTTATTTGAGGTATAACTGGCCACAAAACGAGCATTTGAAATCACCTTGACCATTAATTAAAGATGCAATAGTTGAAAGTGAAACTTGTTTTCTAATTTAGTAAAGACATTAAGAGGATAGCACTTTTTTAAAAAACCAGGCTGGGCAGATTAAAAATATTCAAAATATATAATAAAACAGTCTATACCATACAGCGATAGAATTGATTTATTGTAACTAAGCAGGTGAGAATATCAAAAAAACAAAATACAAAATGAACTATTATCATATAAATAATATCAATTAGAATAAGCCCCCTTCATTTGATGTTGTCAGTTGTCTGCTGCGGTTTTTATTTCTACTTTCAGTCTGAAGTGTTACTCCGCAATATCCGCATTAATCCTGATGGTTGCCTTGATGACACCTGTATTTTTTCCATCGTGAACTAAACAGTGTGAAATAAGCATTGCAAAACAAGAGATTGGCTTTCAGTTAAGTCATTGTGCTGGGTATCCGTTCATGATACGTCTACCTCTGTGTTCACCCAAAATGGGGTTAACGATAATTGACCAACACCTGATTACTGATCACTTGTAATGGCGGGTTGACCCGGCCTTTACCCGCAATAAAGTAGACAAAAGTCAGTTGATTCACTGCGGCTTCCCCTGCCAGCCCTACACTCTGCCCACTGCCCCCTTCAAGCGGTATACAGCGGGTTGGCGTGCATAACTTCACTTGCAAACCGTCCGGGGCCGTTGACATTAACTGATAGCGCCAGCCGACTGAAACAATACGTGCATTTTCCTGCGCCAGTGCAACTGGCGGTTGCAACGGGGATGACGGCGTTACCACCCCACGCAGACCCTGGGTGATACCAATATTATCCGCTACCCAAGAACCGGATGCGGCGTTAATCTTAAGCGGCAACAGGCTGGTCGCTAATAGAATCAATACACGGTGGGAGGCCCGAATCAACATTAGGCGGATCCTATCGTCGAGGTCATACGAATCTGGCGGTTATCACCAATTTCCAGGTTAGACAGCACCACCATTTGCGGCAAGCTACGGCGCAAGAAGCGGGCCAATAATGCCCGTAGTGCATGATTAACCAATAATACAGGCGGTGCGCCTAGCATCTCTTGGCGTTGCAACGCTTGTTTGGATTGATCCAGCAGACGATCAGCCAGACCCGGCTCCAAGCCACTCCCCCCTTGCAGAGCTTGTAATAATAAGCGCTCCAAGGCAGCATCCAACCCGATAACCTGAATTTCACCATTCCCAGGGAACCACTGCTGCGCAATTGAACGCCCTAATGCCACTCGCACTGTCGCGGTTAATTCGTAAGGATCAGCCTGGTTTGGCGCATGTTCGGCCAGTGTTTCAATAATGGTGCGCATGTCGCGGATCGAGACCCGCTCCATTAACAGATTTTGCAAAACTTTATGTAACGTGGTTAATGTCACCACCCCAGGGATAAAGTCTTCGGTCAACTTTGGCATCTCTTGCGTCACACGATCAAGGAGCTGTTGAGTTTCCTGACGGCCGAACAACTCGTTGGCATATTGGCTGAGCACATGGTTCAAATGCGTCGCCACCACCGTGCTGGCCTCAACCACGGTAAAGCCCTGAATTTGTGCCTGCTCACGTAACGCACTCTCTATCCACACCGCCGCCAGACCGAAGGCCGGGTCGTGGGTAGCTTCACCCGGTAATGTACCAACGGCGTTACCAGGGTTAATCGCCAGCCAGCGCCCTGGGTGCGCCTCACCACTGCCAATTTCGACCCCTTTCATTAATATCCGATAATTAGCAGGGGGTAATTCCAAGTTATCGCGAATATGCACGACTGGCGGTAGATAGCCCATCTCTTGCGCAAATTTTTTGCGAATGCTACGAATTCGGCCCAATAATTCACCGTTTTGCTGGAAATCCACCATCGGTATCAAGCGGTAACCCACTTCCATCCCCAGCGGATCTTCCAGTTGAACATCTGCCCATGTCGCCTCTGCGCCCTGTTGCTGATCTTGCACCACGGGTGCTTCTACTGCCACAGGCTGCTGTGTTTGTTTACCACGTAAGCGCCAAGCCAAGGCCAATAATGCTGCGGTAAATAGTAGGAAGACAAAATTCGGCATCCCAGGCACCATTCCCAGCAGACCCAGTACGCTGGCACTTAATACCATCACCCGTGGGTTGTTGAACAGTTGGGTGACCATTTGCTGGCCAACGTCTTGATCAGTACTGACGCGAGTGACAATCACCCCTGAGGCGGTCGAAATTACCAGCGCAGGGATTTGAGCAACCAAACCATCGCCAATGGTGAGCAAGGTATAGGTTTCTGCTGCATGACCAAAAGCCATGTTGTGCTGAAGCACGCCGACCAGTAGCCCCCCCACCACGTTAATCACCATGATCAGCAAACCAGCAACCGCATCACCGCGAACAAATTTACTGGCCCCGTCCATCGAACCGTAGAAGTCAGCCTCTTGCGTAACGTCAGAGCGGCGTTTTTTCGCTTCATCTTCGCCGATCAATCCGGCATTTAAATCAGCGTCGATCGCCATCTGTTTACCGGGCATACCATCCAAAACGAAACGGGCACCCACTTCAGCAATACGCCCTGCCCCTTTGGTGATCACCATAAAGTTGATCACCACCAGAATGACAAAGACCACAATACCAATGGCAAAATTACCACCAACCAGGAAGTGACCAAATGCCTCAACCACTCGCCCGGCCGCCGCGCCCCCGGTGTGACCATCCATCAGAATAATACGCGTGGAAGCCACGTTTAGTGATAGACGCAATAAAGTAGAGAACAACAGGATGGTCGGAAAGGCGGCAAAATCCAGTGTGCGCTGGGTGAACATGGCCACCAGTAACACCATGATGGAAAGTGCAATATTAAAGGTAAACAACAAATCCAAGGCGAATGGAGGCAGAGGCAAAATCATCATCGACAAGATCATTAAGATCAGGATTGGCCCAGCGAGAATTTGCCACTGTGTGTCTTTAAAATTGCCCGGTAAACGTAGCAGGGCGGCCAAATTAGCCATTAGTCTGTCTCACTCTTTGTCTCACTCTCTGTTGCAAAATCCAGTGCTTCCGGCACCGGCAGATGTTCAGGTTTTTTCGGGATAAGCCCGCCTTCCCGCTTCCAGCGTTTCAGCTGATAAACCCAGGCAAGCACCTCGGCGACTGCTGCATAAAGGGTGGCAGGAATATGTTGACCGACCTCACTGTGCCGGAATAATGCCCTCGCCAGTGGCGGCGCTTCTAATAGCGGAATACGATGTTCAGCACCTAACTCACGGATACGCAGCGCGACGGCACCCGCCCCTTTCGCCAACACCTTAGGCGCACTCATTTTTGATTCGTTGTATTGCAAAGCCACCGCGTAGTGTGTCGGGTTAGTCACGATGACATCCGCTTTGGGCACATCGACCATCATCCGACGACGGGCCATCGCCCGTTGCTGCTGACGAATGCGCCCTTTCACATGTGGGTCGCCTTCCTGATTTTTAAATTCGTCGCGTATATCTTGTTTGGTCATACGTAACTTTTTGATATGGCTGGTTATCTGGTAAAACACATCAAACCCGACCATTGGCGACAGCCCTAAGACCACCACCAGCCCGCAGAAAATGATCAAGTGAAGCGCATCACCTAATGCTGCAACCGGTGGCGCGGCAATCAGGCGCATCATGTCGGGCCAGTTATGCCAAAGGAATAACCCGGTGACCCAACCAACCAGTGTCGCCTTCAAAATGGCTTTCAGTAACTCAGCCAGCGCCTGTGAGGAAAACATGCGTTTTAAACCCGCTACCGGACTCATCCGTTTTAGGTCAAATTTTATTGACTCGCCACTGAACAGCACTCCCCCCAAGAGCATCGGTACCGCTAAAGCGACTATCACTAATCCGGCAAAAATCGGCAGCATCGCCAGCAGCGTTTGGCGTAATAACATGCCAATTTGCCGCAGCATTTGTTTGTCATTGCTGACCATGCTGTGATCAAAATGCAGCCCTTGCGCAACCATAGCCGAGAGTTGCCGGGCCATTGATTCACCGGACATCCACAGGATAGTCAAACCGGCCCCAAGCATCAGCATTGAGGTTAATTCACGCGAGCGCGGGATCTGGCCTTTCTCACGCGCCTTCTCCAGCTTACTGGCTGTGGGTTCTTCACTTTTTTCCTGATCGCTATCTTCAGCCACTGCAGGTATTCCTGTTCAGCGTGAGTGTTCCTGTGTTAGTCAGAGGGATGGCAGATATAGTTACCGCTTATACCCAAATGAGTTAGCATCGCCGCAACGCTACCAACGCATATGTACTATCAATCAGTAAGTATATGTACTCTCAATCAGTAAGTAAGTGACTGGGGTGAACGACGGCAACCAACGCACAGGCAACTTGATGCATGACGAGTATTACCCTAAATAATTCGAGTTACAGGAAGGCGGCAACGAAGCGAGTCCCCAGGAGCTTACATCAGTAAGTGACTGGGGTGAACGACGGCAGCCAACGCACATGCAACTTGTCAACGACGGATGAAAAGTGATCCACTTATATCTCCACCAACGGCCCAATATTGATCCACCGTTTTACTCAGGATTAGCTTCTGCTATAACCCCGGCCTTTCGTTTCTGTCTGAGTCGATAGCTTTCTCCTTTGATTTGAACGACATGTGAGTGGTGTAAGATACGGTCCAGCATCGCTGAGGTCAGTGCTGCATCACCGGCGAACGTTTGATCCCACTGCCCGAACGGCAGATTGGATGTCAGGATCATTGCGCTCTTTTCGTAACGTTTAGCGATGACCTGGAAGAACAGCTTTGCTTCTTCCTGACTGAACGGCAGATAGCCTATTTCATCAATGATGAGCAGGCGGGGGGCCATTACTCCACGCTGAAGCGTCGTTTTATAACGGCCCTGACGTTGTGCCGTAGATAACTGAAGTAACAGATCTGCTGCTGTTGTGAAGCGAACTTTGATACCTGCACGGACTGCTTCATAGCCCATCGCTATTGCCAGATGGGTTTTCCCCACACCTGATGGCCCCAGTAATACGATATTTTCATTACGTTCTATGAAGCTGAGTGAGCGTAACGACTGGAGTTGCTTCTGCGGTGCTCCGGTGGCGAATGTGAAGTCATACTCTTCGAACGTTTTCACCGCCGGGAAGGCTGCCATTCGGGTATACATCGCCTGTTTACGTTGATGACGTGCCAGTTTTTCTTCATGAAGCAGATGCTCCAGGAAGTCCATATAACTCCATTCCTGGTCTACTGCCTGTTGTGACAGCGCAGGCGCTGCGCTTATAAGGCTTTCCAGTTGCAACTGCCCGGCGAGCGCCATCAGTCGTTGATGTTGCAATTCCATCATCACGCCACTCCTCTGCAGAATGAGTCGTAGATGGAGAGTGGATGATGCAGGGGGTGTTTGTCGAAGTTCACCAGATTTTCATCAAGATGCACGTCATACTCTTTTTTCTCCGGAGGCAGTGCCAGCATGGACTGCTGCTCTTCGAGCCAGCGATCGCAGGGACGGGCCTGGATTGTTTCATGCTTTCGTTGGTTAGCGACATCGTGCAGCCAGCGCAGACCGTGGCGGTTGGCTGTTTCAACATCGACAGTGATCCCCATCGGGCGCAGGCGAGTCATTAGTGGGATGTAAAAACTGTTACGGGTGTACTGCACCATCCGTTCCACCTTACCTTTAGTCTGTGCCCTGAAGGGGCGACACAGTCGGGGAGAGAAGCCCATCTCCTTGCCGAACTGCCACAGCGAAGGATGGAACCGGTGCTGACCGGTCTGATATGCGTCACGTTGCAGAACCACAGTTTTCATATTGTCATACAACACTTCGCGCGGCACACCACCAAAGAAGCGGAACGCATTACGATGGCAGGTCTCCAGCGTGTCATAACGCATATTGTCAGTGAATTCGATGTACAGCATTCGGCTGTATCCGAGAACAGCAACGAACACGTGAAGCGGTGAGCGACCATTACGCATAGTGCCCCAGTCAACCTGCATCTGTCGTCCGGGTTCAGTTTCGAACCGAACGGCAGGCTCCTGCTCCTGAGGAACCGAGAGAGAACGAATGAATGCCCTGAGAATGGTCATTCCGCCACGATATCCCTGGTCTCTGATCTCGCGAGCGATTACCGTTGCCGGGATTTTGTAAGGATGAGCATCGGCGATGCGTTGACGAATATAATCCCGGTATTCATCCAGGAGTGAAGCAACAGCAGGTCGCGGCGTATATTTTGGCGGCTCAGATTTTGCCTGCAAATAACGTTTAACGGTATTGCGGGAGATCCCCAGTTCTCTGGCAATCGCCCGGCTACTCATTCCCTGCTTGTGCAGGATTTTAATTTCCATAACTGTCTCAAAAGTGACCATAAACTCTCCTGAATCAGGAGAGCAGATTACCCCCTGGATCTGATTTCAGGCGTTGGGTGTGGATCACTATTGCACCGTTCGTTACACAACTCGAAGTATGACGGGTAAATGGGTGAGCTTATGCTCGGAACAACGCATTATTCAGGGGGTTAATTGATAGATTGACCAGCCACTGCCGGACGTCATTTGAGGATTGTCTGAATCTCTTGCCACTCTAGTTTAATCATGTGAGGTAACAATATATGCTGATGAAGAGCAAATGGGCTTTAAGCAATAATTAACACGATAACAAGGATGTACTATGGATACAGTTGAAGAGCTGGGCGGGACGTACTTTTATGCAGGCAAGCCGAATTTAAAAGCCAGTGAGCTACTATTTATGATTTTCTGTGAGAATACTGCCAGCCAGTTTGGTATGCAGGATTTCGGGGCTGTGGTTGCGATTATTTCGGGTAGAAGCAATCTCTTAACAAGAGGAAAGCCCATAGGTGCAACAAAAGGCACATCATACGCCTCCAAAGCGGCACGAAGTGTATTTAAGAAAACAAAATTCCCATTTGGGATGTCGCTACCTACATGGTTAGGCGGGTATACTCCATGGACGGCGAGAAAAGCGATGGTGCGTAATATCGCCCCGTTTGTTGGTCGTTCGATCCCCCTACTTGGCCTCATCATTATTGCTGCTGACGTATCAGCAATCACTTACCGTACAATTCGTGACTACAACATGATAGCAAGGGGGGGCGATAAGCTATGGTAGATGATATTGAACAACGAATTTATGATCTTGTCCGGCCTTATGCTGGCGTCTATGTGTTCAAGAGAAAGCCAGTATCTTTGACCCCTGATACAGACTTAGACACTGACCTAAGTATTGATGAGCTTGAAATAGAAGATTTAATGAATGACTTCTTTAAAGAGTTCTCTGTACAAAGAGGTAATTTCAATATTAAAAATTACTTCCCTGACGTTCCTTTTTCTTTCAATCCATTCAAAAAAACAGCGCCCATACCTGTTCCAGATTTCACTATAGGGATGCTTATTGAGTCCGCCAAGGCTGGTCGCTGGTTGTATGACTGAAATAGGCTGGGCTTAATTGCCCAGTTTCGCTTTGGTTAAAACCACCGGCAATTTTATATTGTCGGGAGAAACGGGCCACATGGTATCCGGCGCTGCACTCACATCAGTTCGCCCAAAAACGGCTTGGCCACAAGTCGATGAAAATGACTCATGTGTCCCTGGATTTGTGTAAAAATGAGTGGGTTGAGATTTAGGCCGACTATAACAATTTCGGATATTTTCGAACGGAGAGAAGAAATACAAGTAAAATTAATAAATTAAAAAAAGACCGAATACGATTCCTGATATTCGGTCTAGGGAAATGGCTCTTGGGAGAGAGCCGTGCGCTAAAAGTTGGTATTAATGTAGGCTTATTCAGCCGCACTTCTTAAGCGTAGCCGAGTACCGACATTTCGCCAACCTTGTAGCGGAACTAAATAATCACTGATGTAAATTAATTAAGTAATTTTACAGTTTTGGCCGAATAAAAATAAACATACGGTTAAACAATCTTTAATTTTCATGTGGTTAAACTAGCATGATTTACTGTTGGCAAAGCGCCATTGCACGTTGTTGGAAAGGTTCCAAACTCATCTTCTGCCCTGGGTTATTGCTGTCATTCAGTAACAAGACGTCTAACGGCTTGGCTAAGACATGACCAGACTTCATTTGTTCAGTCGCAATATCATTCAGGGGATATTGCACTAACGTGGCAGGATTAATCACAAACAAAGCATTGCCTGCCCGGCACTCTAACATCACTTCTTCACGGGTAAACGCCCACTGTTTACCAAATTCAAATTTACTGACCGTGATAATCTTCCCGGCAGCCATAGCATTAGCTGAAAGCATCAATAGCGACAGCATTAGCACAAAACCTTTCATCTTAATTACCCTCAATTAGCCAATTGTTTTGATTTTCTCGCATACCGCGGAGTTGATGCAAGCTCACCGGCAATAACTGGCATTTATTCTTGCCCACTATACTGGCGCCATTGTGGCAAAAATACTGACCAGCAATAGCACTGCCACGCCAAGCACGATTTCAAAACAGCTATTAATAACTAACCAATGATGTGCTTTCGTGGGCAGTTGCTTGAGCATCGGAACAATGCGGTAACGGTTAATCAGCGCAACAGCAAGCATAAATACCACCAATATGACTTTGCCTAGTAAGAGCATCTGATAATTTGATGTCAGCGTCAGCGTGGCATCTTGCAGCATAATAAGGCTATTTATTACCCCAGTGACCAACACGAGGGCAACGGCCAAGTGCCCCCAGCTCGAAAATCGAATTAATGTCGTGATCGCTTCACGTTTGGCACCCTTATCACGAGTGTATGCAAGGCAAATAAGCAACGGCGGTAAACATCCCAGCCAGTACCCCGCACTGAGCAGGTGGATGACTTGGTTAGTTTGGTGAACCCATCCAAGTACCCCATCATACATCGCTGCATGCCCCGCAAAAGCCAGGCTCGCGAGCAACAATGTAGAGCAGCCGACCATCAGCCAGTAATACCTTCGCGCGCTACCCAACAACACGATCCACATACTCAAGATGGACAAGCCAATGTGCCATTGCCATACCTGACCAAATCGCGTCCCTAAGACGGCCCACCAGACAGTCAGTCGGTAGGTGTCTGCCCAGCCATCCCCCATCATTCCAGCCTGAATAGCCAAGATTCCCACGGCAGAAATCAACCCTAGCAGCGTACTAGAGACAAGTAACGGTGACAGGCGTTTTTTTAGTATCAAAGAGAAACGATCTGGTGCCAAAAAGGCGGTGAATACAGTGATGCCAAACATCAGCATCACTGCCATAAAGTGCAGAAAGCGACACAGAATGAATAGAGTCGCCAAAGACATATCTATTTCACAGTGAAGCTGTAAGTGCCTTTCGTCTTATGGCCATCAACCGAGACAACGTGCCATGAGACATGATATTTTCCAGCAGCTAAAGCATGGCCAATCGGCAAAATCAGTTGGGTGTTATTCGCGGGATCCAATTTAAGATCACCGGTTTTGACCACATTATTATCCGGCCCCGTGACTTTAACACCACTGAAGTTCAGCTCAATGCCCTCAGAGAAGCCCAACGTTAAGGCTTCAGGTGCAGCATTTATAGTGGTATCTGCAGCCGGGGTCTCCGCTTTTAAATGCGCATGAGCAAGCGCTTGCTGGCTAGAAAGGCCAACAAATAACACAATAAGAGCCGACAACATGCGGCAAGATGAGCGTACTTTACGAATAAACATATAAGTGTCCCTTAATCGATGGGGGGAAGAATCGTCTACTACCAACCATATCCTATATTGGCAGCATGAACCCCTATCACTTCCAGTCAAATGCACTACCTGTGAGGGAGTACACAAAATAAAACGCCAAAAACCAAGTTGTGGTTGAAATATAACCAATAAAGGAATGAAAATTCAACTCACTCCATTACCGTTATTACAAATGATAACGATTTGAATGTAGCAAGTCGAGTGGCTATAGCCAAGCTAAATGCTACCAGTATAGAATCAGTGAAAAACAGAAAAACAAGAAAAACAAGAAAAACAAGAAAAGGCGAGGATCGCGGGGAGGGATAGGCAACAACAAAGCCGCAGTACCCAATAATAGTACCGCGGCGAATATTTTCTCAATACCGGTTAAGCTGACGTGTAGCCTTGGGCCGCCATTGTTTTCAAATCTTTATCAACGAAGAACAACGAATTACCGCTATTACCCACCAGAGCCAGTTTATCCAAAATAGATTTGAACAGTTTCTCTTCCTCATGTTGTTCAGCAACATACCACTGTAGGAAATTGAATGTGGAGTAATCATGAGTGGTCATCGCAACATGGGCAAGCTCATTGATTTGAGTGGTAATTAATTGCTCATGTTCATACGTAAGCTTGAATACATCAGCTAATGATGCAAAATCTACAGGTGGAGCCGTAATCGTACCCAGTACAGGCATAGAGCCAGTTCCACTGAGATATTCAAACAAACGTTCCATATGTTGCATTTCTTCTTGAGAATGCTTTTTTAAAAAGGCAGCCGCACCTTCAAAACCTTTATCGCTGCACCAAGCACTCATTTGCAGATAAAGATTCGCAGAGTAAAACTCCAGATTCAGTTGCTCATTGAGTTTTTGTGCCATTTCTTTTTTTAACATAATAATTCCCTTACTTTTTGATATGGGCAAGAAATAATTAACTTGGTGTATTATGCCAAGATAAAAACAAAATAAAAACACTCTATTCACATTATTATTTATAAAAAACATAAATCATTCAACTTATTGATATCTAATTGTAAATAAACAATAAAATTAAATGAAAATAAATACCAAAGCATCATGATAATCATTCACATTATTTTATAAGCACTAAAGATAATGATTCCTATTGGTATTTGTGATCGCTTAATAATATTTCCAATATCAGAGAATGAGTCTGTTTAATGATAGTCATCCACTGATTCCCTATAGTTGGCAACATTACTGACTTGCCAATATCTACCGTCTGCATTACCTTTTGCGCTATCAACGCCGATGGTCTAAGAAGGAGAAAGAAATGGGATATAATTTGGTAGAGCTTTCTGACGAAGAGACGGCAAAAATGAACGTTGACCTTGCCGCCTCAGGTGTTGCATTTAAAGAGCGCTACAATATGCCCGTTATCCCTGAAATGGTCGCCAGAGAACAACCCGAAGCTCTACGCGAGTATTTTTTACAACGGCTGGCACATTACCGTATCGAGTCAAAAAAATTATCTCGACTGCCGTATGAACCTAAAGTGAAGTAATCGTGAAATGCTCCCGTAGGCCTTAACCCGCGGGAGTCAGTCGCCTTAAATGCGTAGAGTCAGTGAGCAAATTTATCAGTAGCTAGAATAAGTTGATGCAGTATCCCTGGCTCATCAAAGGAGTGCCCGGCACCTTCAACGATATAGAGCTCAGCTTCAGGCCAAGCCTGTGCTAAATCCCAGGCGTTCTGTAGCTGACACGCCATATCATATCGACCATGAATAATTACAGCTGGGATATGCCGTATACGTGTCACATTGTCTAACAACTGGTTATCACTGTCCAAGAAGCCAAGATGCGTGAAATAGTGATTTTCAATCCGGGCAAACGCCAGTGCAAAATGCTCTTCACCAAAGGAAGCCGAGCTTTTAGTTGGTAATAAGGTCACTGTTTCGCCTTCCCACAAACTCCATATTTTAGCGGCCTCTAGCTGTATTGCCCGATCAGGTGATGTCAGCCGTTTACGATAAGCCGCTATCACATCGCCCTGCTCTTCTGGGGATAAAATTGACAGTACCCGCTGCCATTTCTCGGGGAAAAAGCGCGAGGCCCCCTCTTGATAGTACCAATGCAGTTCTTTCCTGCGTAAAGTGAAGATCCCACGCAGAACCATCTCACTGACACGTTCAGGGTGTGTTTCGCCATAAGCCAATGCCAGAGTCGATCCCCAAGAACCGCCAAACACCAGCCATTGTTCAATCCCGGCCATCTTGCGCAGACGTTCAATATCCTCCACCAGATGCCAAGTCGTGTTGTTATCCAAGCTGGCATGGGGTTTAGAGCGCCCACAGCCACGTTGATCAAATAACATCACATTATATTTTGCAGGGTTGAATAGCTGCCGATGATAAGGTGCAATCCCGCCCCCTGGCCCCCCGTGAATAAAGATCGCGGGCTTGCCCTTCGGATTGCCGCAGAGCTCCCAATAAATTTGATGCCCGTCCCCGGTGTCTAATAAACCGCTGTCGTAAGGTTCATATGCAGGATAAAGTCCACGTAATTGTTCCATTATTTTTCCATGCTTGTTATTAGATATTAAGTTATCAAAACCTATACCGCCCGCAGGGTCAATGACAAAACCTCAGATTCATGCCAGTCACCCATTTAATTCAATCAACGGATGATATTTACACCGTAGCGCAATAACTCACCTCACTTTAAGTGGCTAGACAAGCACTATTAAACGAAAATAAGAATTCTTAAGATTTAATAATGTCTTTATTAAACAATAGATTAATCTCTTTGATGTTTTATCTCCTTGCAACTCTCGCTGATAACGTGGTTAATGGGTGGGCGTACAAACCTAACCGCAGGTCAAGAGAGGTAAGGCATGAGTAAGGGAATGGACAGCAAAAAGAATGCGAAGAAAAAACCACTGAAAACACCCGCAGAGAAAAAAGCTGAAAAACGCGCTAAGAAATCATCATCTACCAGCGCAGCCTAACGGGGTTTTTCGTTTCGTGAGTTAACCCGCCATTATCGGCGGGTTTTTTATTGTTCATATTTAACGATGACGGAAAAAGGATGAAATATATTTTCATAATATATATTGATATCTTCAGATCATATATCCCCATCCCCCGCCCAACTGCATGTGTGTTGATTACCGTCGTTCACCCCAGTCACTCACGGGTCGTTGATCTTAAAATAAATTAAGCTCCTGGGGACCTACTCAGTTACCGCCTTCCTGCAACGCGCCGCATTATTTTGGGTATAAAGACATCATTGCATTAAATCAACGACAGAATAAATGCATACTCCAAAGCAATATCTTCATAAGCTTTGAAGCGACCTGATTTACCGCCATGGCCCGAGTCCATATCGGTGTAAAGCAGTAATTGGTGGTCATCAGTCTTCATTTCACGCAGTTTAGCGACCCATTTAGCGGGTTCCCAATACTGGACTTGAGAATCATGCAGCCCAGTCGTTACCAGCATGTGCGGGTAATCCTGCGCTTTAACCTGATCGTAAGGGCTATATTGCTTAATATAATCGTAATAGACCTTATCGTTAGGGTTGCCCCACTCATCGTATTCACCTGTCGTGAGTGGAATCGACTCATCCAGCATGGTCGTGACCACATCAACAAAGGGAACCTGTGCCACAACCGCCTTATATAATTCAGGGGCCTGATTGACGATGACGCCCATCAGCAAGCCTCCGGCACTGCCTCCCATCGCAAAAACGCGCTGAGCATCCCCATATCCTTCGTTCACTAAGGCTTTCGTTACATCAGTAAAGTCGCTGAAGGTATTTAATTTGTTGAGTAATTTGCCATCTTCATACCATTGCTGCCCCAGTTCTCCGCCCCCACGAATGTGTGCCAGAGCAAACACAAAACCGCGATCCAATAAGCTCAAACGGCTACTGCTGAAGACGGGATCCATACTGCTACCGTACGAACCATAGGCATACACCAATAATGGATTGCTACCAGAAACAAAGTAGTCGCGATGATAAACCAACGAAACCGGTATTTTCACACCATCAGATGCGGTAACCCAAATACGTTCACTGCGATACTTTTCAGGGGTGAAATCCTTTACTTCCTGTTGCTTTAGTAACTGGCGCTCACCACTGTCCATATTAATCTCAAACATGGAGCTTGGCGTGGTCATTGAGGAGTAACCATAGCGCAACAGTGCCGTTTCTGGTTCTGGATTGTAAGCAAGCCACGTTACGTAGGTTGGATCATCAAAAGTGATGGATTTTTCTTCTCCAGTAGACCAATGGATTTGCCGTAGGTGCGTCAACCCTTCACTGCGTTCTTCGACCACCAGCCAATCGCGGAATAAACTGAATCCTTCCAGCATAACGTCCGTTCTTGGTGCAATCAGTAACGCCCATTGAGACTCATCGGCAAAGTCACTGCACCCTTGGCTGTCTTCAATTTTATAGAGCCCGAAATTCTTCCCCTCTTTATTGGAGCGAATATAGAAGTGCTGTTTATAGTGGTCTACACCATATTCATGGTCTTTACGGCGTGGCGCAAAAACCTGCGGTACCGGCTCAGGCAGATCAGCATCCAGCAACAAAATCTCAGACGTCGTCGTGCTGCTAAGGTGAATCAGAATAAAACGTTCAGACGTGGTTTTTTCCAAGCTGACATAAAAAGTGTCGTCTGATTCCTGATAAATTAATTTATCTTGCTCAGGATCAGTACCCACCACATGCCGATACACTTGATAAGGCAATAACGTTTTTTCATGTTTTCGTACGTAATACAGCGTTTTTGAATCATTTGCCCACTCAAATCCGCCTGACGTATTACTGATAACTTCATCGTGCCAGCCCCCACTGGATAGGTTTTTTATCCTGATGTCATATTGGCGACGTGATAGATAATCTTCTGCCACCGCCAGTAACTGGTTATCAGGACTGACATCTAAACCGCCTAAGGTATAAAACTCATGGCCCTCGGCACGCTGATTACCATCCAATAGCGTTTCCCAGTCGCTGTCTGTACTGACGGGTTGCCGAACATAGATAGCGTACTCGTTACCCGGCTCAAAACGGGTTTGATAACGGTAGCCGTTGCGAACATACGGCACTGACTCCTCTTGTGGAGGAATACGGCCAACCATTTCCTGATACAAGGTTTCACGCAACTGTTGTTGTGGCTTAAGCACCGCCGCCGTGAAAGCATTTTCAGCTTGCAAATAATTCAGTACATCAGCATCTGTACGTTCATCATCACGTAGCCAGTAATAGTCATCCACACGCGTATCACCGTGTCGCGTCATCGGATAAGGGCGTTTATCTGCTTTTGGGGGAGTCATCATTGATTAGGTTATCCATCTATGTGCGTTATCACGAGAGTGGTACGATTACCTGTTGATGCAAAGAAAAACATATAGTTTGCTGATAAACAAGGGCATTTAAAGGGATTATTGGGAATTTTTATTGTTAGGTAGTAATACAAGGAGTTACCAGAGAGGCTACTCTGGCTTCCTTTTGAAACACTATTGGCCATTTGAAACACTATTGAATTGACCAGATGGAGGGCAATATGCCCTCAAACATAGCGGGTTATTGCTCTGCAATAACAACTGATTAAGAGCCTGGTCCTCAACAGCCAGCGGCCCTGGCAGTTACTTCGGCCCGGCTTGGCTATTCAGACCGATCTGGGGATCTGGCCTGGTCTGAGCATTCAGCCCAGTATAAGTCATTGTGCCAGACTTGCAGTCGAGCACCACTTGATACGTTTTATCACCCTTGTTGCCCCGAGCGATCAGTGGAACCTGCCAGATATCATCTTTACCGATAATATCTACCACATTAATCCACACTACCGGCTTATCTGTGCCCAACTGTTTTTTATCTGCTTCCCAACGAGGAATACGGTTTTGTAGGAAATCCCGTTTGACCTGAGTTGCTACCTGGGATTGATTCAAGCCGATACAAGCAGGAACTTTTACGACTCGCGGCTCTTGGGCATGTACGCTGCCCATCATGCCAAGTAGTATGGTTGCCAGCACCAAAGCTAACCCTGTCTTTTTCATCACTCCTCCACGCATTATTATTCCTATCTAGTGACTGGAGTGATGATTGAAACACAGGTTGTAAAGTGAACAGCACAACCAAACTGATGTGATTAATACTGTTTAATTAACACCGCGTAAATTCAATCACGTAAAACCGATCCAGCCCTGGATAGATCGCCTTAATCACCTTTTTCAGTTCGTCTAATGACATATTTTCTTGCTCAGCATGACGTTCAGATAGCCCGTCCAGTGTCACCGGCGTGACCGATTTAACCTTGATGTGGCAAAAGAATACCCCATCTTCATTACGGCACACCCGAAGGACTTCCCCTGAGCGAAAATCAGACTCACTGCTATCCCGGATAGTAATCGTTTTACGATCTGCCAGAATATCGGCTTCAAAACGGCCAAAAAAGGTGATTTCACGATTCATTTTAGATCTCTTTTTCACTTTCTGCCGAAAGTGAGCAAATTAAGCGGCTTGATTTTCTTCAGGTTTACTTTTCTTCTCAGCAGTATTTTTTTCAGATTGTACTTTTTGTGGCCCATCAACGGCGACCACGGGGGTACTACCGCGTAGAATTTGCCCTAATGCTTCTTTATTTTCTGCCAAGAAGAAACTTAACGCTTCACGTTGTTCTTCCTCTAGCGACAGCGGAGCCTGTGATAACCATTCAGACAAGTTGTCAGCCAAATCCAGCATCTTATCGTAGGCATCGGCTTCTTTTTTGGTTGTGAAAGTCATTTTTTCCTCACCCTGTCTCACCACGACGAATTTTATTTCAACGGCCATTGCTATACATCCTTTTCGCTCACAGATAACTGTATATAATCACAGTGTAGGGTGATTTATCGGGATGATGCAACTGCCATCACCCCGCAATGATTATTTTAATAGACGGGCTTTACAGTTTTTACCTTTGATTTTGCCTTGCTGCAATTGTTGCAACGCACGCTTGGCACTGGCTTTACGGATAGCCACATAGGCATGAACCGGGAACATATCAATCTTACCCACATCTGCGGCGGTTAACCCTGCATCACCGGTTAATGCCCCGAGAATGTCACCAGGGCGAATTTTAGCTTTGCGCCCCCCGTCAATGCATAACGTCACCATTTCTGGTTCCAGCATGATGTTGGTGCTACGGCTAACCTGTTCCGCAGGTGTCCATTTCAATTTTATTTGCAGATAATCTTCGATGGTATGGGCACGTACCATTTCCTGTGGCGTACATAGGCTAACGGCCAGGCCGCTCATCCCTGCGCGCCCGGTACGGCCAATGCGGTGTATGTGAATTTCGGGATCAAACGCCAATTCAAAGTTAATGACCAGCTCCAGATCCTTGATATCTAAACCACGAGCAGCAACATCGGTCGCCACCAACACACGGCAGCTACGATTGGCAAAACGCACCAGAACCTGATCACGATCACGCTGTTCTAAATCCCCGTGCAAAGCCAAGACACTGATACCACGTGATTCCAGTGACTCATAAACGCTCTGACAATCTTTTTTGGTGTTACAGAACACCACACAAGAGGCCGGCTGGTAATGGCTCAGAACTGAGATCAGCAGTGGCAGCCGTTTCTCACGAGTCGTTTCAAAAAACACCTGTTCAATAGCGGGCTCTTCATCGGTATCACCCACTTCAACATTCAATGGTTGGCGCTGAACTCGTGCACTGATCTGCTCAATACCTGATGGGTAGGTGGCAGAGAACAACAAGGTTTGCCGCTGTGGAGGGGTATACGCAATCACGTCATCAATGGCATCGGAAAAACCCATATCCAACATGCGATCAGCTTCATCCAACACCAGCGTTTTCAACTCATCAAGTACCAGCGTTTTCTTGCGCAGATGTTCCTGAATACGCCCTGGCGTACCCACGACAATGTGCGGTGCATGGACCAGAGAATCTAATTGGTGGCCCATCGGTTGGCCGCCACACAGGGTCAGAATTTT
Organism: Yersinia pestis; assembly: GCF_900460465.1. Taxonomy (GTDB): domain Bacteria; phylum Pseudomonadota; class Gammaproteobacteria; order Enterobacterales; family Enterobacteriaceae; genus Yersinia; species Yersinia pestis. Next base: position 324,580 of record NZ_UAVH01000009.1, read on the forward strand.
AATATTTTGTGTAAACCGTGCTAAACGGCGCAGCTCTTTACTGACCTGGTCTGCTAATTCTCGGGTTGGGCACAATACCAGCGCTTGGGTAACAAATTCCCCTACCGCTATTTTGTCCAGCAAACCAATGCCAAATGCGGCTGTTTTACCGCTGCCGGTTTTGGCCTTCGCCCGGACATCCTGCCCGTTGAGGATTGCGGGTAACACCGCAGCTTGTACCGGGGTCATCTCGGTATAGCCAAGTTCATTAAGATTGGACAACTGCTCAGCAGGCAGTGTCAGGGAAGAAAAGGAAGTTGTGCTCACGGCAGTAACTCTTATAACTGGATGGAATGGCAGCGATGGCCTGAAGGCAAGCGCAAGATTTTGCCGCGATAATACCAGAGATAGGCGCGTTGCCGGAATTAAACCGCAAAAAACAGGTTAAATAGGCGAGACGCTGCGCAACTTCTTCTTTGTATTTAGGGCGGCGGTATGAGATGAGAGAAATGTATGGAGAAGAAATTCACTGCTGCGCCCCTTTAACATTACAGACGCAATCGTTTTCGTCGCTATTTTGCCGTATACTGGCGCGCGTCAAATTAACGTGTAATCTCCCACAGATGTAGGTATCTAACTATGCTAACCATTGGAACCGCTCTGCGCCCCGGCGCTACCCGTGTCATGTTGCTGGGCGCAGGCGAGCTGGGTAAAGAAGTGGCGATTGAATGCCAAAGATTAGGGCTTGAGGTGATTGCGGTTGATCGCTATGCCGATGCCCCCGCGATGCATGTTGCTCATCGTAGCCACGTCATTAATATGCTGGATGGTGCCGCACTCAAGCAGTTAGTCGCCCAGGAAAAACCGCATTATATCGTGCCGGAAATCGAAGCTATCGCCACCGATATGCTGGTTGAGCTGGAGAAGATGGGCCAACATGTTGTGCCTTGTGCAGAAGCCACCCGTCTGACCATGAACCGCGAGGGCATCCGCCGTCTGGCCGCAGAGACGTTGCAATTACCCACGTCCAGTTACCGCTTTGCCGACACAGATAGCGCCTTCTTTCAGGCCGTGCGCGACATAGGTTACCCTTGCATTGTTAAACCGGTAATGAGTTCTTCTGGTAAAGGCCAGAGCCTGATCCGCAGCGAGGAACACCTTCAGGCTGCTTGGGAATATGCACAACAAGGTGGCCGTGCCGGTAGCGGGCGCGTGATTATCGAAGGTTTGGTTCATTTTGATTTTGAAATCACTTTACTGACGATCCGTGCTGTCGATGGTATTCATTTTTGCGCCCCAATAGGCCACCGTCAGGAAGATGGCGACTATCGCGAGTCCTGGCAACCCCAAGCCATGAGTGATATCGCCCTGCAGCGAGCAAAAGAGATCTCCGCACAAGTGGTCACCGCGTTAGGTGGGTTTGGGCTATTTGGCGTAGAACTGTTTGTTTGTGGTGATGACGTTATTTTCAGCGAAGTTTCTCCTCGCCCACATGATACCGGCATGGTGACCTTGATTTCGCAGAATATGTCCGAGTTTGCCTTGCACGTGCGCGCATTTCTTGGTTTGCCGATTGGCACTATCCGCCAATATGGGGCGGCTGCCTCGGCAGTTATTTTGCCAGAACTGACCAGCCAGAATATCACCTATCGCGGGCTGGAAACTGCCCTGATAGGCGATACACAGATTCGGTTATTTGGTAAACCTGAAATTGCCGGTAAGCGGCGTTTAGGGGTTGCACTGGCCGTTGCAGATAATATAGAAACCGCCATTGAAGTGGCAAAAAAGGCCGCGGGAAACATTGAGGTCAGTGGGGAATGATCATCCTGCTCATTTAGCCGACGCTAGCAAATAAATAAACCCGCCATTCAGCCAGCGGGTTTATTTTTATCTATCAATCGTTCTATCGGCCAGTAACCGCCTGCGATCAATAACAACCAGAAACATTAGCCCTCATACGGGTCTTCAATGTCATCCGCATCCGGTTCATCATCCCGGCGGTAATCAGACTCAGTATGTTCATCAAAATCATGATCTTCAAAGATAGCCATCGCTTGTGGATCATTTTGGTGCCGCTCACGGATTTCTGCGGCCACCAATGCAATCGCTTCACCACTGCTCATCCCTTCAGACATGAATTTGTGAATACGTTCAACCGCTTCTTGCTGTTCCTCATGGGAAAGTGAAGGCATACCCGCTAGCATCTATTGATCTCCTACATATAATTTATTGAGTATACCTGTTTATTCCTGCCTGCGGTAAACTCCTGCCACCACTGTCTTAGTGATTTATGCAGCCTTGTAGCCCATTGCCAACATGTACATAAGACATCTCTTTATGACCATTCGAAAGAAAAGAATAGCGACCTATGTGTGAGAAATTTTTAACCGTCAAAGAGTTACCTTATCACCCTGATGCCCTGCTTCAACAATTCACCCCACTTGCCAACCAAGCTTGGGCGATGTTGTTGCACTCAGGATTTGCTCAACACCCCCATAGTCGCTTTGATATCTTGGTCGCTGATCCAAAAATAACGCTGACAACTCATGGGGATAAAACGGTTATTGTCAGTGATCAGGGGCAGGAAACCTCCCTCGCGGATCCCTTCTCTTTGCTGCAGCAGCAACTGGATAAATTCGCCCCAGCGATGCCTGCTCACCCTGATCTGCCGTTTCAGGGCGGAGCGTTAGGGCTATTTGGTTACGACTTAGGCCGCCGAGTTGAAAAATTGCCTGAACTGGCGGCGCACGATATCGCCTTGCCGGATATGGCCATTGGCCTGTATGACTGGGCGCTCATTGCTGACCACTCTCGGCAGAAGCTCACGCTGGTATCCCTTGGCGATGCCGAACAGCGCTTGCATTGGCTGCATCAGCAAACAACCGATGAGAACCTCGTCCCCTTCAAACTCACGGTTCCATGGCAGGCAGATATGTCACGGGAGCAGTACGGCGAAAAATTCCGCCAAATTCAAGCGTATCTGCGTAGCGGTGACTGTTACCAAATCAATCTGGCACAAAGATTCAGCGCAGAGTATCAGGGGGATGAATGGCAAGCATTTCTGTCACTGAGTCGTAGCAATCAAGCCCCCTTTTCAGCTTTTATTCGCTTACCCGACAACGCCATATTGAGTGTTTCACCAGAACGTTTCTTGTGGTTGGAGAATCATCAGGTTCAAACCCGGCCGATTAAAGGTACGCTACCCCGTTTGGCCGATCCTGAGCAGGATCGCCAGCAAGCTGAGCGATTGGCGAATTCAGCCAAAGATCAGGCTGAAAATCTCATGATTGTGGACTTACTGCGTAACGATATTGGCCGTGTCGCACGTCCGGGTAGCGTCCGCGTACCAGAGCTGTTTGTGGTGGAGCCTTTTCCTGCGGTGCACCACTTAGTCAGTACAATTACCGCAATACTTCCCCCAGAATGTTCGCCGACCGAATTACTGCGCGCCTGTTTCCCCGGCGGGTCAATTACTGGTGCCCCCAAGGTCCGAGCAATGGAAATTATTGAACAACTCGAACCCTATCGACGCAATGCTTATTGCGGTAACATTGGCTACATAAGTTGCTGCGGCACCATGGATACCAATATTACTATCCGTACCCTGATGACAGAGAACGGTAAGATATATTGTTCTGCCGGAGGGGGGATTGTCGCCGACAGCCAAGAGCAAGCTGAATATCAAGAAACGTTCGATAAGGTCGCCCGTATTTTACCGCAACTGGGGGAGTGTGTTATTTCGTGAGTGAATTAATTACTGGGCAGTACTTGTCCGAGTTTATTAACCGTTTCCAACTACAACTGCCGCAACCCGATAATGTTTTGACTCATAGTCACTATTTTTCTGCCACTAACCGCCGTGCTGCTGTATTGATACCCATTATTTGCCGCCCAGAGCCCACATTATTACTGACCCGCCGCGCTGATCACTTGCGTAAACACGCGGGTCAGGTCGCGTTCCCGGGTGGGAAGGCCGATCCTGACGATCAGTCACTGATTAGTACCGCGCTACGTGAAGCCGAAGAGGAAGTCGCCATTCCGGCATCCGTAGTTCATGTGTTAGGGAAACTGGCTCCCCTGAACAGTTCTAGTGGTTATCACGTCACGCCAATTGTGGGATTAGTACCAGCCAATATCCCTTTTTACGGCAATGACGAAGAAGTGGCTGGGCTATTTGAAATCCCCTTACATGAAGCGCTGAGCCTCTCTCGCTACCATTCGCTGGATATTCATCGGGAGGGAATCAATCACCGGGTCTATCTTTCATGGTACGAAAACCAATTTATCTGGGGCCTGACCGCCACGATTATTCGCCATCTGGCGCAGCAAGTCAGTATTTGACTCATAAAGCCGCCATTTGGCGGCTGTTAACCTGTGACATCCGTCACATCGTGCAGCTAAAAAACAGTAATAACAGCATAAAGCGATCCTTGTCACCTCCTCAATTCGATTTTTACTCTATTTTTCTTGCACATTCATTTTAAAAAAACTGTAAAATGGTCTATCGGCATTACTAAATATCTGTAAAATATTATCCGCCGCTATAAACCACTAAGAAAATAAGGTCAATTCCTGATAGTTATGGTTAATAGCTGAGAGTCATGGTTAATAGCTAATAGTTATGGTTAATAGCTAATAGTTAATGCGGCCAATATCAGCATAAGCTGTTACCCAAATAGGCTTAATGGCGAGACCGTGTTTAGAGATAGAAAACGTTTAGAGACCAAAATATACCGGGCCATTGACCCCGTAGCTGAATAACTAGAACGTATTTTGTTAAATAGGGATAATTTTCACTCTCCTTGGCGGTTTTTTATCCTCCCTGGAGGAAGAGAAAAATGTAGCCGTTGCCGTATCAAATAGGCACAGCTAATCCGAGTAGCCCCCAAATCAATAAAGGTCTGTGATTGCATCACTTCATGTATGGATATTTATTATGTGTAGTGACCCGCGTCTAGCCACAAAGTTTTATACTTAATACAAATGTTCTCAAGCCCTATCAATCAGGCGCTGAGTATAATAATAGGTTTTTGTGAAGGAGCTTTAGCGTGATTAGCGTTTTTGACATGTTTAAGATTGGTATCGGTCCGTCCAGCTCTCATACCGTTGGGCCAATGAAAGCGGGTAAGCAATTTGTCGATTTGCTGATAACCGAAGGATTGATGCCGTCTATCACGCGTGTTGCCGTCGATGTTTACGGCTCACTGTCGCTGACCGGGAAAGGCCATCACACCGATATCGCCATTATTATGGGTCTGGCAGGTAACCTGCCTGATACCGTTGATATCGACAGCATCCCTGCGTTTATCCGCGATGTTGAATTACGCCAAAAACTGATGTTGGCAAATGGCCTGCATGAAGTCGATTTCCCCCGTGAAGGCGGGATGGTCTTCCGCAGCGATAATCTGCCACTGCATGAGAATGGCATGCAAATTCATGCTTTTGCTGGCGATGAAAAAGTCCTCAGCAAAACATACTACTCCATCGGCGGTGGTTTTATCGTTGATGAAGAGAATTTTGGCAAAGCCAGCGTGAATGACGTTAGCGTCCCCTACCCGTTTAACTCTGCTGCCGAAATATTAGCCAACTGCGAGCAAACTGGCCTGTCTATCTCCGGTATGGTGATGCAGAATGAACTGGCGATGCACAGTAAAGAAGAGATTGAGTCCTATTTCACCGCCATCTGGCAGACCATGCGCGCCTGTATCGATCGCGGTTTGAATACCGAGGGTGTGCTGCCTGGGCCACTGCGTGTACCACGTCGTGCATCGGCATTACGCCGCCTGCTGGTCTCTTCCGATAAGCTGTCCAGTGACCCCATGATTGTCATTGACTGGGTCAATATGTTCGCACTGGCCGTGAATGAAGAAAATGCGGCAGGTGGACGTGTCGTGACGGCACCCACTAACGGGGCTTGCGGTATCGTTCCGGCGGTTCTGGCCTATTACGATCACTTTATCGAACCGGTGACACCTGAAATCTTTATTCGTTATTTCCTCGCATCTGGTGCCATCGGGATTTTGTATAAGATGAATGCTTCTATTTCTGGTGCAGAGGTGGGTTGTCAGGGCGAAGTGGGCGTTGCCTGTTCAATGGCGGCCGCTGGTCTTGCTGAATTGCTGGGTGCTAGCCCGATCCAAGTCTGTATCGCAGCCGAGATTGGCATGGAACACAACTTAGGTCTGACCTGCGACCCGGTTGCGGGTCAGGTACAGGTACCATGTATTGAACGCAATGCGATTGCATCGGTAAAAGCGATCAACTCCGCACGGATGGCGATGCGCCGTACCAGTGAACCGCGCGTCTCCCTCGATAAAGTTATCGAAACGATGTTTGAAACAGGTAAAGATATGAATGCCAAATACCGCGAAACATCGCGTGGTGGCCTGGCGATTAAAGTGCAGTGTACTTGATTTTTTTCGCTGACAGCTATCTTGAAACAACCCAAAGGGGAGCCAATGTATGACCGGTTTATACACAAAGCGCCCTTCGGACGGCTGACAAACCCCGATGACGCGATCTGAAACGGTAAGAATAGGCAGGGGAGTAAAGGATGGCGCGGCTAGCCCCCAGGGAGGGCTATTTTTATGCAGGGAAGCTGGCCTCTTTACGCTCTGCCTGTTCTCTCCGCCGCAGGCACTTTGTCAACAACCTCTAATGCACGTCAGTTAAATATGACGGGCATTAGAGGTTTACACCATCACCGGGTGAAAATGGCGTTTAAAGTAAATCAGACCATGGCCTTGCTCACGCAGAACGATCTGTGTGATGTGTACCAAATAAACCAGATGTGTACCTATCGTTTGTACCTGTTCAATCACCCCCTCCAAACTGGCTAAGGTATCTCGTAACAACGGCTGGCCGAGCAGACCGACATTCCAGATATCCCAACTGAAACGTTCTTCCATGCTGCTCCCCGTCATTCCAGCAAAATGACGCGCCATAGGCTCTTGTTGATGATTCAGTACGTTGATGCATAAACATCCATTTTGCTGAAAAACAGGGTTCATTGCACTATTACGATTAATACAAATTATCAAGGTCGGGGGGGTATCTGTCACGGAACACACTGCGGTTGCTGTAATGCCACAACGTCCGGCAGGGCCATCGGTGGTCACAATATTAACCGCTGCCGATAAACAGGCCATCGCGTCACGAAAACACAGATGATGTTGATTTTCTGTTGACATATAAACCTCCTGGTACCTGATTATTTCATTAACCTATTCAGTTGATTAATATCGTTATTATTGTGCAGATGAGGAACCGTCCAGCCCTGAGTATCATAATCACTCAAACACCGATCAACCATCGCCATCATCTGGTCCATAGATCCGTCTCCCTGCGCCTGACGCAAACATTGCAGACGGATCTCATCCTGGCTGCCCGCATAGTTAATTTCATATAATTCATGGCGGCCGCCAAACTCACTGCCCATCGCATCCCACATCAATTTCAGGACCTTAATGCGTTCTACATGGTCGATACCGTTTGAACCCCGCACATAACGCGACAGGTATTTGTCGATAGCCGGATTTTGTAGATCACGGACACTGGAGGGGAGATAAATCAGACCACTGGCGAGCGTACGCTCAATGATATTCTTGATTTTGCAGTATGCCATCGGTGCGATGACGCGGTAGGCTTGCAATGCTGCGAGATCGGGTAGATAAGCGCCGTTCACCCAAGGTTTCGCCTCGGCGCACATGGCATCGCTTAACGCCCAGATCACGTTACGCCAAGCGACCACTTCACCTAAATCCGCTTGGACACCACGAAACTCCAGTGAGCCAGTGCACATTAAACTCTTTTTCAGCAATGCGGTAATAAAGTCCAGTTTCACGCCGAGACGCGTACAAGCCTGAAGTGGGAATAACCGGGCGAATCCTCCCTGAGTAGACCACCGACGGCAGCGATCAAAATCACGGTAGATTAAAATATTCTCCCAAGGGATAAGTACGTTATCCATCACTAAAATCGCATCGTTCTCATCAAATCGACTGGAGAGCGGATAATCAAACGGGGAGCCTGTCGCGCCCACCATCAGTTCGTAAGATCCGCGGGAAATCAACTTCATACCGTCAGCATCCATTGGTGCGACAAACATCAGCGCAAAATCAGGGTCTTCCCCCATCACTTGAGCGGATCCAAAACCGATAAAATTGTAATGTGTTAATGCCGAGTTAGTGGCGACCACTTTGGCTCCACTGACAATAATTCCGGCATCGGTCTCTTTTTCGATATGGATATACACATCTTTCACTTCATCTGCGGACTTATGGCGATCAAGGGGCGGGTTGACGATGGCATGATTAAAATAGAGGCCGGATTCCTGGATACGCTGATACCAATTGCGGGCATTATCCGCAAATTGACCATAAAACTCGGGAAATGCGCCCAATACGCTGCCAAACGCTGCCTTGTAATCCGGTGAGCGCCCCATCCAACCGTAATTCTGACGTGACCAGTGGGCAATAGCATCCCGTTGCTGACGTAACTCTGCCGGGCTAGTGGCATAGCGAAAAAATTTATGTGTATAGCCGCCATTACCCGTATCAGTATTCCAACAGAGCTGTTCATGGGACTGAGGGTCATGGAGTGCATCATATAGCTGGCCAATGGACGCCGCAGCATTGCGAAAAGCCGGATGAGTGGTAACGTTTTTCACTCGCTCGCCGTAAATGTAAATCTCTCGGCCATCTTGTAAACTGTCCAGATATTCTTTATGGGTAAAAGGACGTTGGTTATTCGCTCGGAAATTTTCTGGCTTCATATTTACCTCGTCATCAAAATAAAGACCGGCTCGCTGACATTCTTGTCGGCGTGGGTCCCTTAGCCCATTAGAAAATGGCTTTTGGAGGTGCCTTTTTCATTGGAATCATCAAGAAAATAACAGCCCCGATAACCAATAAACCGGCAACGAAATACAGCCCGGAATTAAAGTTACCGGTCTGGTCTTTCAACCAACCAATTAAAACCGGGCTGACAGCCGAACCAATATTTCCAGTGGCATTTATCACTGCAATACCAACAGCTCTGGCTCTCAGGCTGATGGATTGATCCGGTGTAGTCCAGAAAATCGCCATCGCCGTAAATGACCCGGTCGAGGCCATAATGATCCCTAACAACTGGATTACGCTATTTTGTGTGGCCGATGCCAGCACCCACCCCGCTGCGGCAAACAGATACGGCAAAACCGTGTGCATTTTGCGTTCCTGAACCCGATCCGAGCGTCTACTCCACCAGATCATGCCGGCAATGGTACAAACTTGTGGGATAGCGGCCAGCAGACCGATAGTGATATTGCTGCTGCTCTGATTAAAACTTTGCAGGATCTGCGGCGTCCAAATATTCACCGCACTTAGGGTATTGGTTAAACAGAAGTAAGCCAGTGTATACATCAGCACCACGGGGGTGAAAATTTCCCGCCACATCGCGGATTGTGGTAAGGCACCATAATCCGCCTGTTTCGCCAATTGCAAACGGTCACTCTCCAGCATCTCTTGCAGACACTGTTTATCTTCTTTCGTTAACCAGCGCGCTTTCTGCGGGGTATCGTCCAGATAGAACCAGACCACCCCCCCCAGCAAGACCGATGGAAAGCCTTCCAGCAGAAATAGCCACTGCCAACCACGCATATTCAAAAAACCATCAAGCGCCAAAATATAGCCGGAAACCAGAGAGCCGAGCGCCATAGTCACTGGCATCGCCACCATAAACAGCGCATTGGCTCTGGCTCGAAAGTGGGCCGGAAACCAATAAGTTAAATACACCAGAATGCCGGGTAAAAAACCGGCTTCGGTGATCCCAACAATCATTCGTAAGAGATACAAACTGTTGGGGCCGACGGCAAATAAGGTCGCGGTAGAAGCGATCCCCCAGAGCACCATAATGGTCGCAATCCAACGCCTGGCACCCACGATCCCCAACATGATATTGCTGGGGATCGCGAATAAGATATATGTCACGTAGAATAATGTAGTCGCTAAACCAAAGGTTGTGGCACTTAGCCCTAAATCCTTCCCCATCGTCAAACCCGCAAAACCTATATTGATACGATCAAGGAAGGCAAAAACAAACAACAAGAATAAGAACGGGATCAGACGGCGAAACAGTTTATTAATGACGGACTGCTGCTGCGCACTTAATGGTGTGTTTTTATTGACCGGCGGGGTAACGCCCGGTGCGGTAGACAGTGAATCGCTCATGATAATGTCCTCGATACGGACAGGGTTAATATCCACCCGATGGTGCAAGCGGTGGATGATGATTACCCACACCGAAGCGGGCTGCCAGTGCCTCGGCTGTGCGTGCTAATAGCGTCGTATCTACACCTACAGCCACAAATAGTGCCCCCAGTTTCAGATAATACTCAGCCAACTCTGGCGTGGTCATCAAGATCCCGGCCGCTTTATCGGCAGTCTTAATTTTCATCACTGCGCTATCGATGGCTTGACGGACCTCGGGATGGTGTGGATTACCCGCAAAACCCATATCAGAAGCGAGATCGGCCGGGCCGATAAACACACCATCGACACCATCAACCGCCAAAATCTCGGGTAGATTGCGCAGTGCTTCGCGTGTTTCTATTTGGAGCAATACGCATATCTGTTCGTCAGCTTGCTGCACATAATCTGCGATTCTATTCCAACGGGAAGCTCGGGCCAGCGCGCTTCCGACGCCGCGAATCCCCTGCGGAGGATAGCGGGTCGCACTGATCGCAGCGCGCGCTTGTGCGGCGTTTTGAATCATTGGGAGCAATAAGGTTTGTGCGCCAATATCCAGCAATTTTTTTATCATTACCGGGTCATTCCACGCCGGACGAACCACGGGCTGGCTCGGATAAGACGCGATCGTCTGTAATTGCCCTAAGATCCGTTGTACATCATTCGGGGCATGTTCATCGTCGATCAACAACCAGTCAAACCCCGCACCGGCCAGGATTTCAGCACTGTAATTGCTACACAAACCTAGCCATAAGCCAATTTGTGGTTTTTTTGCTTTCAGTGCCTGTTTAAATTTATTTGTTAATGGAAACATCACTAAGCCCCTAAACAAAGTGGCAACTTATGGCACCTAACGGGCCATAATCCACATGGAAAGTATCACCACGACGCGCTGGAACCGGGCGGGTGAAGGATCCACCAAGAATTATCTGCCCGACTTCCAGCGGTATATCGTAAGCACTCAGCTTGTTAGCCAACCAGGCCACCCCGTTAGCCGGGTGATTCAATACCGCCGCGGCAACGCCGCTCTCTTCAATCACGCCATTGCGGTACATCAGTGCACTGACCCAACGTAAATCCAGTTCCGTCGGTTTAACGGGCCGCCCTCCCAGAATCACCCCCGCATTGGCGGCATTATCTGAAATGGTGTCGCAGACGTTACGAGGGCGCTGTGATTGCGGATCAATTTGATGGCTACGCGCATCGATCAATTCCAGTGCCGGAATGACAAAATCAGTGGCGTTGTAAACGTCAAACAGAGTGCAGTTTGGCCCACTTAACGGCTTGTCCAGCACAAATGCCAGTTCGACTTCAAGGCGCGGGACAATGAAACGGTCAATGGGAATGTCACTGCCATCGGCGAAAAACATCTGATCCAATAAGGTGCCGTAATCCGGCTCATTAATTTGGGAACTGGTTTGCATGGCTTTCGAGGTTAGGCCAATTTTATGGCCCCTCAATATCTGCCCTTGTTGGATCTTCATGGCCACCCATTGACGCTGGATAGCATAAGCGTCCTCAATGGTTATCATGGGGTAATCGAGCGAGACTTGGCGGATTTGTTCACCACACTGTTCAGCTTGGTATAGCTGTTGTGCAATTTGGATAATCGTCTTTTGAGCTAACATGCAGAGGTTCCCTGTTGGAACAATGTATGAGCATTGTTCTGTTTAAAGCTAAGCGTTGGATCCAGCTCCTCTATGACGAACGACAAAGCCAGATAACGTTGGGACATCAGGGCTGCGAAATGCGCTTGAATCAAGGCAAACAATGTCTTTCCGACCGCCTGTCGGTGCTCGATACTGCGTCCGTAGCCTATTTTTAGCGTCATATGGACAAAAGCGTAGTCTTGCTGTCCATCCGCCATTTGCCAGGTATCCAGCCAAATGGCACGGCTGCGAATACCTGCCAATGGGAAAAGACCCGTGTTCACCAGAGTTTGATTTACGTTAGAAAACAAGACGGGTAATTCGGCCTGTTCACGGATGTTGTCAGTACATTCTGCGTAGAAATGCGCCATAGCCTCTCCCCTTATCAGTGAGATTTACCCGTAAACGGCCAATGGGAATATCGCATTCACCTGCCCGGTACCCGAACTGGCAAACAGATCGGTGACAAACTCCACCTTGCCATCGTATTTATCCCATCCCAGCATCCCGAGCAGCATGACGGTATCGTGCATATTGCCCTCGCCAAAACAGTACTGGGCATATTCCGGTAACATTTGGCAGAACTCGCTGAATTTACCTTCTCGCCAGAGCTCGACGACCCGCTCATCCATTTGATGATCGAATTCGCGCGTGTAGCTATTCATCCCTTCTTCAGCGCGTTGATCATCAATAAAGCGATGTGAGAGAGAGCCGCTGGCTAAAACTGCAACGATGCCATCATAGTGTTCAATGGCGTTGATGATGGCCTGACCCAGGTTACGGCTGTCATCAAAGGCATGAACGGTACAGAAAGCCGAAATGGAGATCACTTTAAAGTGCTTATCGCTATTCATATAACGCATAGGGACCAGCGTGCCATATTCCAGCTTTAAACTCGGAATATTGTGGGCCTGTGCACGAACCCCCAACTTGCAGGCTTCGGCGGCAATCATTTGCCCCAGCGCGGGGTTGCCCTCATATTCATAAGCCATATCGCGAATGAAATGTGGCAGTTCATTACTGGTATAAACCCCGGAAAAAGAGTCACTGCAATTAATGTGATACGCACTGTTCACCAGCCAATGGGTATCAAAAACAATAAGAGTATCAACCCCTTGTTCACGGCAGCGCCGACTAATTTCAAGATGACCATTGATCGCTGCCTGACGGCAGCCGTGGTGCTTTCCCGGTAACTCAGACAGATACATGGAAGGCACATGGGTGATTTTTGCTGCTAATGCTAATTTTCCCATACATCCTCGCTCGAAAACTCAGTGGGTTTTCTTGATAAAATCCGCACGAAACCGTCGATTATCAGGGGATAAGCCTCTCTGATATTGATTGCGATTTAACCCGCGGCGATGATGTCTGTTACATCCCCCAACGGGGGATCGGATGCTCCCCCATGGAAATACAGACGTTTTTCACTTCAGCAAAAACATCAAAACTGTACTTTCCCCCTTCACGCCCGGTTCCCGATGCCTTGATGCCGCCAAATGGCTGGCGGAGATCCCGCACATTCTGGGTATTCACGAACACCATGCCGGCTTCAATACTTCGGGCCAAACGCAGTCCGGCGTCTTCATTCTTAAAGGGGATCAGGCAAGCGACCGGTCCAAAAATCTCTTCCTGAGCAACCCGCATTCGGTTATCAACATCGGCCAACACCGTTGGACGCAGGAAGTGCCCTCCGCGCAGATGAGCAGGTAGGTCGATGGGTTTATCCGGCCCCCCTGCCAACAACGTGGCCCCCTCCTCTATCCCCAACTGGATATAGCCGGAAACTTTGTCCCAATGCGGTTTACTGATCAATGCGCCAACTTGAGTGTCGAGATCTTGTGGGTCCCCCACACGTAAACGGCTGGCCCGCTCAGCAAAACGTTGAATAAATGCCGAATAGAGACTCTCTTGAATAAAAATGCGCGAACCCGCCGTGCAACGTTCACCATTGAGAGAGAAGATGGAAAATAGCGCCGCATCCATAGCCCGTTCGATATCAGCATCGTCGAAGATAAGTACCGGGGATTTACCACCGAGTTCCATGGAGTATTTTTTCAACCCGGCACGTTGCATGATGCGGTTTCCCGTCGCGGTGCCGCCGGTAAAAGAGATAGCTCGGACATCCTGATGACATACCAATGCATCACCGACAGTGGCCCCATATCCTTGTACCACGTTGAGAACCCCCGCCGGTATACCCGCCTCTAAGGCCAGTTCACCCAGTTTGTCTGCGGTCAGTGGCGATAGCTCCGACATTTTCAATATCGCGGTGTTACCCAGCGCCAAACAAGGCGCGACCTTCCAGGTCGCCGTCATAAAAGGGACATTCCAAGGGGAGACCAACGCACACACTCCCACGGGTTGCACCAAGGTGTAATTCAACATTTGATCGTCAACCGGATACGTCTGGCCATTCATTTGCTGACAAATTTCGGCAAAAAATTCGAAGTTATGTGCTGCCCGCGGGATCAAGGCATTTTGCGTTTGATAAATGGGCAGGCCGGTATCCTGCGTTTCCATCTGCGCTATTTCTGGGATCTGTTGCTCAATCAACTCCCCCAGACGGCGCATTAGACGGGCACGCACTTTCATCGGCAGGTTAGCCCAGTGAGGGAAAGCACTTTTCGCGGCAGCAACGGCTTGGTTGATCTCTTTTATCCCCCCGCTTGCCACGTCAGCCAGCACCTCGCCAGTGGCCGGATTGATTGTTGTGAAATAGTCATTGCTGGTAATATTTTTCCCATCAATCCAATGGTTAACAATCTTCATAGCAAACCGTCCTCATAGTCTGTTTGGCTGATAACACGGTTAAGCAGGCAACCAATACCATCTACCTCAACCACGACTTCATCCCCCGGAACCACATTCGATAGGCCTTTGGGCGTTCCCGTGGCGATCATGTCACCGGGTTGTAAGGTTATAAACTCACTCAGATACGCCATCAGAAAAGGAATATCGAAAATCAGATCGGCGGTGTTACCTCGCTGGCATAATTCACCGTTGACCCAAGTGCGAATAACCAAATTATGAGGATTGGGAATATCCGCTTTATCGACTATCCATGGGCCGATAGGCGTCAAGGTATCGCGGCTTTTTACCCGTAGATTGGGACGATAGTAGTTCTCTAAATAGTCACGAACGGCATAGTCATTACACAAGGTATAACCGGCAACATAATCCATGGCGTGAGCTGGGTTGAGGTAACGCGCTGGTTTGCCAACCACGACCACGAGCTCGGCTTCATAATGCATATATTCAATGTTATCGGGGCGGACGGAAACCTGACGATGTCCGGTGAAGCTATGGGGCGCTTTAATAAAAATCAGTGGCTCTTTCGGGGGGCTGAAATCCAACTCTGCCGCGTGATCAGCATAATTCAATCCGAGTGCAAATAACGTTCCTGTCGCAGGAGGCAACCATATAACGTGCTCACTGCTAACATTGCGACCATCTGGCAAACAAATGTTGCCTTGTGGATCGACAGTGACATGAAAGGTACTGCCTTGGTATTGGATGCGAGCATGTTTCATGGCCAACTTCCTTGCTGGATCACGATATTTTCCAGCACAGGCAGCCCTGCAACCTGTATTTGCACCTGGTCTCCAAGGCCGAGTTCAACCCGATGCAGTGGCGTCCCCAACAAGAGAACATCCCCCGGTTGTAACGTGATGAATTCACTCAGTGCACTAAGAAGTTGAGTGCCTGATCTGACCAACCCCGAGCTTGACCAGCGATCAGCCTCTTGCCCATTAATCAAGGTAATAATCTCAAGCGCAGAGGTATCAATAAACGGCCCCAGATCGCCCAAAGGACAAAATCCATCACGGCATTTTGCTTGAATGGCGGGACGGTAAAAATGGCTTTCCGGCAAGCTGACTTCATTTGCTACCGCAAAACCGGCGATATAGTACGCCGCGTCCTTTAAGGCAACATGACGGGCAACCTGACCAACAACCAGTGCCAAGGTGGCACCACTCATCACGGTAAATCCCTCTGGGTACGGGATGCCATCGCCATGGCGTATCACGGTATTACGCGGTTTGATAAACCACACCGGCGTTTTCGGGGGGCGGTTATAAGGTGCCTGATGAAAGGTGCTATCCCAAGCCTCTATCTGACTTTGATGGTTCAATGCAACGGCAAATACGGTACCTTTCATGCAATGTTCCTTTTGGCTTAGACAGAATTTTTGGCTTAGACAGAATCCGCCCAACACATAGTTAACATATTAACAATAATTTGAATCAATAGGTCAATAATTAACCAATTCTATATTTTAAATTCGTGATCTTGATAACAATTTATTTACAATAAATAAATTGTCTTTAAAAAAACAAATAATTATATTTATTTAAACAGGCTAAATAAAATCAGGCGTTAGCGCGGCCGTAAATTTATTATTAAGCTATTAATAATAATGAAAAACAGGTGGTTTTTTTGTGTAAGGAATCGCTGGTGTCTGGCCCATCTGTCCGTATACTAAAAACAGCAGAGCCTCCCTCTAGGAGAGGATAAATTACTAACGTCGAGTCGTTGTTACTTATGCATGAATCACTGACCATCGCATTATTGCAGGCTCGTGAAGCCGCTATGGCTTTTTTTCGGCCTATCTTGAAAGCCAATCATCTGACTGAGCAGCAATGGCGGATCATTCGAGTGCTCGCGGATAATCGCTCAATTGATTTTCATGGGCTGGCCCGCCAAACCTGTATTTTACGTCCAAGCCTAACGGGGATTTTGACGCGAATGGAGCGTAACAATTTGATTTTTCGCCTCAAACCCGTCAACGATCAGCGCAAACTTTATGTCTCCTTAACTCAGGAGGGACAAAATTTGTATGACAACGCTCGGCCACAGGTTGAAGAAGGTTACAGGCTAATTGAGGCAGCATTTTCACCAGATAAAATGGCGCAACTCTCTTTACTGCTGGATGAATTCATTACCGTGGGTAATAAACATCGGCAAGCGAATGAGATGTCAGAAAATGAGATGTTAGAAGATGAAGAGTGATGGGTTTACGGCGTCTTTGCGTTCTGTCTGTTACCTCCGTCGCGGGTACGTTGTCAATAACCTCAGGGGAGCCGAAGCGCCCCTGAGGTTCCACTCTCTGCTTACTCTTCCAACTCATTACTCAGCTTGGTAATGCGCACCAGCTCAATACGGTAATCTGAGACGTCCATAATCTGGAAGCGCAGGTTATGCAGCTCAATCACATCCCCTGCCGTTGGCATATGGCCCGAATGAGACAACAGTAAACCGGCTAACGAGGCATAATCAGCGGTTGGGCTAACCAGTGTCTGGCAATCCAGCGCCTGTTCCAACGAGTGCAGATCTGCCCCCCCTTTCACCAACCAACCATCACCATCGGCAATAATATCTGGCGTTTCATCTTCATCAGGGAATTCACCGGCAATCGCTTCCAGGACATCCAGCGGTGTTACCAGACCCTGCACCACGCCGAACTCGTCATTCACCACCACCAGGCGGCCCTTGGCTTTGCGCAATACCCCCAACAGATTAATCACATCCATGGTATCAGGCACCACGATTGGCGGGGTTGTCGCGGCAAAATCACAAATAGACTCACCCCGCTCAATCGCCACCAGCAGGTCTTTAGCGCGAACCACACCAATGATTTGATCCAAAGAGTCGCGGCAAACAGGGAACAAACTGTGTGGGGTATCTAACAACTGCTCGCGAATTTCGGCTTGTGAACGGTTGCAATCAACCCAAGAAATTTCGGTACGCGGCGTCATTACGCTGCGTAATGATCGCGAGGCCAGCGTTAATACCCCGCTGATCATATAGCGTTCTTCTTCAGCAAAGGCTTCTGTTGGTACTGCCTGTTGAGGGTCACCACTCTGTTGTTCCTGCTGCTGACGCCCACCCATCAGACGGATGATCGCTTCTGCTGTACGTTGACGTCTTGGTAAACGCGATTCATGTTTGATGAAGTTACGACGCGCAATCTGGTTAAACAACTCAATCAAGATTGAGAAGCCAATCGCGGCATACAGGTAACCTTTCGGAATGTGGAAGCCAAAACCTTCGGCAATCAAACTCAAGCCGATCATCAACAGGAAGCTCAGACATAGCACGACCACCGTTGGGTGCTCGTTCACAAATCGGGTCAGGGATTTCGAGGCCAGTAACATGACCCCCATGGCAATCACCACGGCTGTCATCATGATAGGCAAGTCGTTGACCATCCCTACCGCCGTAATCACTGCATCCAGGGAGAAGACCGCATCCAGGATGACAATTTGGACCACGACCGCCCAGAAGCTGGCATAGCCCCGGTTCGCCCCATCATTGTGCTGATTACCTTCTAACCGTTCATGTAGCTCGGTGGTGGCTTTAAACAGCAGGAACAACCCCCCCACCAGCAAAATCAAATCTCGCCCAGCGAAATTAAACGCACCGACGCTGAACAGCGGTGTCGTAAGCGTGACCATCCATGAAATGACCGACAACAGCCCCAAACGCATGATCAATGCCCAGAACAATCTCTAATACCACCAGTGTAAGCAACCCTGCCCAAATTGAGGGGTCCATTAAAAGTTCCATGTCAGACTCCGAAAATAAGAACATGATCCAGATGATGCGCGCCCTGCAACAGAGACGGCAAAACGCCGCTGCACGGTTGTCAGCACTGATACACAGAAAGATCGGGTGAAATGATACGCAGCTAAGGTGCGTGATTGAATAACCAGATTTAAACCCATTGGTTGGGTGTTAACGCTAAAGAAACAGTAACTTCGGTGACAGTCCATAGGGAGAGCTGAGGCCCTTAACTCCTGACAATGAAAAGAGACGCCAACTTTATCAGGATTTTTTTGTTGGCATAGTCGCATTTATTCATTAGTTCTATATAAACCACCATCTAATGAAATTAAGGAATAACGATTCGATGGCGATTTCATGGGTTCGGAGCACCACCGGCACGGCAGTATCATGATTGTTCATACCTGCCCTCATACACATGTCTGTCACATAAATGATGATAATTTATCCAAGTAGGCGAAATCATTCATAACTTCTCCTAATAGATGAGCAATGTCACATAATTTATTTTTTCACTGACTAAAATAAATCACACTGGGGTACTGAGAACGGTTGCCTGAATCGATTCATTAATAGTAGATGCAAATCGTCAGCGACAAGCGAATATTGCGACTATCATAATAGATTCAAGTAGCTCAACAGTATTTTTGGTGATGAGTTGTTTTTCTGTTAGTGCAATAACTCAATTTTGAGTTAACAGAGGGGGTAGCGAGTGAGTATAGCTATTATCATCGGCACACATGGGGCTGCGGCAGAACAACTGCTTAAAACAGCTGAAATGATTTTAGGTGAACAGAGTAATGTTGCTTATATCGATTTCGTCCCAGGTGAAAATGCTGAAACGTTGATTGAGAAGTACAACGATAGATTGACCGGGCTAGATACCAGTAAAGGTGTTCTATTCTTGGTCGATACTTGGGGTGGTAGCCCGTTTAATGCCGCCAGTCGCATTGCTATCGATAAAGAGAACTATGAGGTCGTCACTGGCGTTAACATTCCGATGCTGGCTGAAACCTTTATGGCTCGTGATGATGAGCCGTCATTCGCTGAATTGGTTGCAGTAGCTGTCGAGACCGGCCGCGAGGGTGTGAAAGCCTTAAAAGCGCCTGATGTTAAAAGTGATAAGCCCGAGACACAACCCGCAGCTCCAGTGCCAACAGCCAAGGCTCCTGCCGTTGCTTTAGGTCCGAACGATCATATGAAGATCGGGCTGGCACGTATTGATGACCGCTTAATCCATGGACAGGTTGCGACCCGTTGGACCAAAGAAACTAACGTAAACCGCATTATTGTAGTCAGTGATGAAGTTGCTGCCGACAAAATGCGTAAAACCTTGCTAACGCAAGTTGCCCCTCCCGGTGTTACCGCACACGTGGTTGATGTAGAAAAAGCGATTCGCGTTTATAACAACCCGAAATATGCCAATGATAGGGTCATGCTGCTCTTTACCAACCCGACTGACGTTGTTCGTCTGGTTGAGGGCGGTGTAGACATTAAATCAGTCAATATTGGTGGTATGGCATTCCGTCAGGGGAAAACCCAGGTGAACAATGCCGTCTCCATTGATGAAAAAGATATTGAAGCGTTTAACAAATTGAATGCTCGCGGTATTGAATTGGAAGTCCGAAAAGTGTCTTCGGATAGCCGGCTCAAAATGATGGATTTGATTAGTAAATTAAATAAATAGCTCCACTAAAAACTACGTAGAAAGGTAATACCCTGTCCTATTTTGGGGCTTGGTTATTTTACTCAGCTTTATTGGTCATAGGAGAAGTACAATGGAGATAACAACTCTTCAGATTGTGCTGATATTTATCGTTGCATGTATCGCCGGGATGGGTTCCATTCTGGATGAGTTCCAATTTCACCGCCCGCTCGTCGCCTGTACCTTGGTAGGTATGGTTCTGGGTGATATGAAAACCGGTATTATCATCGGTGGTACTTTAGAAATGATCGCGCTTGGTTGGATGAACATCGGGGCTGCTGTAGCACCTGATGCGGCTCTGGCCTCAATTATTTCAACCATCCTGGTTATCGCCGGGGGCCAAGATATCGGTGCCGGTATCGCCTTGGCGATCCCACTGGCTGCAGCCGGTCAGGTGTTAACTATTATCGTGCGTACCATTACCGTGGCCTTCCAACACGCCGCTGATGGCGCTGCCGAACGTGGCAGTCTACGAGCGATTACCTGGCTCCACATCTCTGCCCTGTTCTTACAGGCAATGCGTATCGCCATTCCCGCGCTTATCGTTGCTCTGTCCGTGGGTACATCTGAAGTTCAGATGATGCTCAGTTCAATTCCTGAAGTGGTTACCAGTGGCCTGAACATCGCCGGTGGTATGATCGTTGTCGTTGGTTACGCCATGGTTATCAACATGATGCGTGCTGGCTACCTGATGCCATTCTTCTATTTAGGTTTCGTTACTGCCGCATTTACCAACTTCAACCTGGTTGCATTGGGGGTTATTGGTGTGGTTATGGCTGTTCTTTATATCCAAGTCAGCCCTAAATACAACAAGTCTCAGGTTGTACAGTCTGGCCCGGCCAATAACGATCTTGATAACGAATTAGACTAGGAAAAGGTGAGAGAAATGGTTGATACAACAACTGTTGATACAACAACTGTTACTAAAACAACTACCGGTGAAAAGAAACTCACGGCCAGCGACATTCGCGGTGTGTTTCTCCGTTCAAACCTCTTCCAAGGGTCGTGGAACTTCGAGCGTATGCAGGCGCTGGGTTTCTGTTTCTCCATGGTGCCAGCGATCCGTCGTCTGTATCCAGAGAACTCGGAAGAGCGTAAGCAGGCGATCAAACGCCATCTGGAATTCTTCAATACCCAGCCTTTCGTGGCCGCGCCAATTCTGGGCGTCACCTTGGCGATGGAAGAGCAGAGAGCCAATGGTGCTGAGATCGACGATGCTGCAATTAACGGCATTAAAGTGGGTCTGATGGGGCCACTGGCCGGTGTCGGTGACCCGATCTTCTGGGGTACCGTACGTCCAGTGTTTGCGGCTCTCGGTGCGGGTATCGCCATGAGCGGTAGCTTACTGGGTCCATTGCTGTTCTTCGTGCTGTTTAACGTGGTGCGTTTGCTGACCCGTTATTACGGTGTGGCATATGGCTACAAAAAAGGCGTCAATATCGTTAATGATATGGGCGGCGGCTTCCTGCAGAAACTGACGGAAGGGGCGTCTATCCTCGGCCTGTTTGTTATGGGGGCCTTGGTTAACAAGTGGACGCACGTCAACATACCGGTGGTGGTGTCCAGGATAACCAACCCGGCGGGCGAAACCACAGTAACAACGGTACAAACGATCTTGGACCAGTTGATGCCAGGCTTAGTGCCGCTGCTATTAACCTTCGGTTGTATGTGGCTATTGCGCCGTAAAGTTAACGCACTGTGGATTATTATGGGCTTCTTCGCTATCGGTATCTTTGGCTACTGGATTGGCTTCTTGGCACCATAACTCTGGCGATTATCTTCATCCAAAACCGGGGGCTTGCTCCCGGTTATTTTATCTTTTAGACACCGTTCGAAACTCAAAAAAATTGGCGTTGCAGGTAGGCGGCAAGCGAATGAATCCCGCTGAACTTACACGGCGAGTGAATACGCGTAGCTAACCCCCCTTACAACTCCAGATTCGAAGGGTATACAGGAGTTGTTGCATGTCGGTTACTGATCTTGTTTTAGTTGTTTTTATCGCCCTACTACTCATTTATGCCATCTATGATGAATTCATCATGAACATGATGAAGGGTAAAACTCGAC
The DNA here is from genome assembly GCF_900460465.1 of Yersinia pestis. GTDB lineage: Bacteria > Pseudomonadota > Gammaproteobacteria > Enterobacterales > Enterobacteriaceae > Yersinia > Yersinia pestis. The sequence continues at coordinate 346,770 of NZ_UAVH01000009.1, forward strand.
TACAAGTTCACCTGAAACGTAAAAACAAACTCGATTGCATGATCTTTGTCGGACTGATTGGCATTCTTATTTACAATAATGTTATGGCCCATGGTGCGCCATTAACCACCTATTTATTAGTGGGTTTAGCCTTGGTTGCAGTTTATATTTCGTATATTCGCTGGCCCAAGTTGTTGTTTAAGAATACAGGTTTTTTCTATGCTAATACTTTTATTGAATATAGCCGAATAAAAAGTATGAATTTATCTGAAGATGGAATCCTCGTGATTGATTTAGAGCAGCGCAGGTTACTCATTCAGGTTAAAAAATTAGATGACTTAGAAAAAATATATAATTTTTTCATTGAAAATCAATCATAAAGATTTTTCTTTCTGGGGAATTCATCAATTTACGCTACAACCGAATGATTAATTTCCCAGCAAGATTTAAAATTTCCCTTCTGTTTATTTCCACACCGTTACTGATGCTTATATACTCTATTTTTTAAACTTAATTTGATAATGAAAATCATTATCAATAGCGATTATATACCATATTGTATTTGGGGTTGTCGGCATTCGATTTTATATGTTAAGGTTGCGCCGTTCATGGGGAGTAGCCGGTTTCTGTGCAATATATTCATAATATATTGGCAAGCAGAAACGCCCGTATCAACATACTCGTTTCATTTATTTGAAACGTGGTACGGGCAGCCAGGTAAGGTTGGCGAGACCATAGACACGTAGCTCCGTCGTTAGGTTGGGGGTGGGTTACGTGTATATGGAGCCGCCCGGCCGAGACTATTTCTATGAATCTATCTGCAACAATTATTCTCGCTTTTGCTATGTCTATGGATGCATTTGCTGCGTCAATTGGCAAAGGTGCCACGCTGTATAAACCCCGTTTTCGTGAAGCACTGCGTACTGGCCTGATTTTTGGCGTCATCGAAGCAATTACCCCGCTGATTGGTTGGTGTATCGGCCTGTTCGCCAGCCAATATATTATGGAATGGGATCACTGGATTGCCTTCAGTCTGCTGTTTATTCTTGGTTGCCGTATGATTTTTGAAGGTATGAAACAGCGGGTAGCAGAAACGGAAAAAATGCGCAGTCACAGTTTTTGGGTGTTGGTGACAACCGCCATTGCCACCAGCCTTGATGCGATGGCGATCGGCGTCGGTCTGGCCTTCTTGCAAGTGGATATCGTACACACCGCGATGGCTATTGGCTTAGCCACCATGATTATGGCAACGCTGGGGATGCTGATTGGCCGCTACATTGGCCCACTACTGGGTAAGCGCGCTGAGATTATCGGCGGGATCGTATTGATCGGTATCGGCTTTAATATTCTGTATGAACATATGCACCTTACTGCCTAAAAGCACCGCCCTTTTATTCTCGCTGTAAATAAAGTACTGCTGCGCGATAAATGAGAAATCCCCCGGCGATATATCAAATCGCCGGGGGATTTCAGTAAAGCACCTGTTTAGTAAACAACAGTTCACTCAATCACTATTTCAGCAAAGTCGCCGCAACTTATCAGAAGTCCATGGAGACGGATAATTTCAGCGTACGTGGATCGCCCTGATACAGGTAAACGCCGCTATCTTCTATCGATTCCCAATAACGCTCGTTAGTCACGTTTTCAAGGTTAGCGCGCCATATCAGGTTAGTCTCTTTCATTGGCATGGTATAGCGCACGCCCAGATCCAGGCGGGTCCACGGTTTAATTTTCAAGGTATTCGCATCATTGGCATACTGGGATCCAGAACGTGTCAGGGTGCCAGTGGCGGTCAGCCCTTCTACTGAAGGGATATCGTACTCGCCGCCGAACACTAATTGGTAACGAGCAACACCGACAGCATAGTTACCGTTGTTCGTCCCATTTTGGGTTTTAGTCAGTTTAGGATCTAACCAAACCGCACTCCCTAACAAACGAGTACCCAATACCGGCTCACCAAAGACATTCAGTTCAACACCCCGGTTACGCTGTTCGCCATAGAAACCATAAGTATTGGTCGCGGGATCAACCGTGCCCGTCGGGCGGGTAATTTCAAATAAAGCCAATGTCCCGCCATAGCGCTGGTTATCGAATTTCACGCCGACTTCATTTTGTTTGGAGTGAACAATACCAGGGATTTGGCCTTTGTTGACCACCGGCTTGCCGTTAAATTCATTTGGCGCAGACTTACCCGGCCCCAACGCTTCAATATGGTTGGCATACAGAGACACCTTCTCCCATGGCCTCACCAGCACACCATAAATTGGCGTCACTTTCATCGCATCTAATGAGCCAGCACTGTTTGGTACGCCATTATTAAAATTACGGATAGTGACATCCTGGCGGCGTACCCCCAGCATCAGCTGAACTTTGTCATCCATCATCGATAAGGTATCGGACAATGAGAAGCCGGAAGCCCTAACTTGACTCGTCAACGTAGGATCTTGGTTGGGACTATAAAAATTGGGATTAGTCGATGTTGGCGGGAAAGGTATGACCCCCGGATTATAGATATTGGTATTGATACTCTCGGACATATTAAAGGCAGATTTGGTTGTCCGATAATTAGTTGCATACCCTAAATTCACTTTATGGGTGATAAAACCAGTATCAAAATGCCCACGAATACCACCTAAACCGGCAATAGACTCAGAAATATAAGGCACATATAAACGGCTGATCGTCGCATTGCCGCTGTTATCCGTCAGGATTGGCGAGCCGTATTGCCCCGTTTCTTCGTTATGGCTGGCCCCGATGGAACCATAAACCGTCCAGTTCTGGCTAACATCATACTCGCTACGCAACATACCAAACGTGGTCTCCAAATCGGTATAAACCCACGGTTGACCATAGTTCAGTGTGGTTGACGGCGGTTCAGGAATAACGGTCACCGCACCGACACCCACGGTGGTACGCATATGATGAATAGTTTGCTTTTGGTAACCCACATCCAATGAGGTCCGCGCGCGATCACTACGGTAGTCAAGGCCGGTAGACACCGCGGTTAGGCGATTCTTCTCATCTTTGATGGCCGTTTCACCTTCACGATGCAGTACGTTAACCCGCACGCCATATTGATCGTTATCACCATAGCGACGTCCCACATCCAGCCCTCCCCCCACTTGCGCTGCTGAACCATAATCCACAGTAACGCGAGTCAATGGCGTATCACCGGCACGTTTAGGTTCCAGATTAATCATGCCTCCAACGCCACTGCCACTTGGCGAGATACCGTTAATAAAGGCATTAGCTCCTTTAAAGACTTCGACTCGTTCAACCATGCTGGTAGAAACAATCTGGCGCGGTAGCACACCAAATAAACCACCGAATGAAATATCGTCGCCATCCAGATTAAAACCACGAATACGGTAATTCTGTGATGGGTTACCATAACCCCGCACGTTTTGTACCGAAGCGTCATTTTTGACCACATCAGCAATGGTCGCCGCTTGCTGATCTTCGATCATTTTCGAGGTGTAACCGATAATATTGAATGGCACGTTACGGGCATCTTGCTGCCCCAGAAAACCAATACGGCCACCATTAGCCACCTGTCCATCCAGATAGGTCGGGATCAAATCATTCCCCCCTGCACGAAACGTGTCTGGTGTCCCAACCACGGTAATGGTATCCGCTTTATTGCTACTCTCGGCGCTGTTGGTCTCTGCGACTGCGCTGGCCGTTTTAGTACTGTTAGCCACTGCTGCGGACCATGAAGATGCGGATAAAGATCCTAATGCTACGCCGATCATGACGCACAAAAGACGAGGAGCCGAACGTTTCGGCTCCGTACTTATGGAGAGAGACTGATTCATCGTGTTGATACCCATAAAGCCTATACACCTAACAGTAATACGAATGCTTATCATAAGGATTGGGGATTATCCGTATAACCTTTGCCAATGCAAGCCTTTATGTATTTCAGTCGCTCGTTTCCTGGCTTTTTTGGCTATCGCGAGAGACAGGGTTAAGCGTGGCGATAAGCAGGGAGGACATGACATTGTCATGCCAGATATCAAGGCTTGAGGGGTAATAACAGTGAAAGAATTCACGGTTATCCCTTGTTAGCAATAGACAGGCGCAATATCGTTCCCCCTTTATAAATTAAATATTCTCGCTGTCGCACGACTCAACCAACGATTGGTTGAATAAACATTCAAGGAAAAGATAGGAATGGCTTTGTACCCGGCATCATTTGACGATCATGTTTTCCGGTTATTAATTGAGGCCGTTGATGATTACGCCATATACATCATTGATGCCAAGGGGCACGTTCTGACCTGGAACAATGGCGCAGAACGCAATACCGGTTATTGTGCCGAAGAGGTTATCGGTCAATCCTTCGAGCTGTTTTATACCCCGGAAGATTTAGTGAACGGCTTGTCAGTCAAAGGGCTTAAGCACGCTAATCAGTTTGGTCATTACGAATCTCAAGGCTGGCGTGTGCGCAAAAATGGCAAACGTTTTTGGGGCAACGTCACTCTCAGTGCACTTCATAACTCAGAAAATATTTTGCAGGGCTTTGTTCATGTTACCCGTGACCTGACCGACCAATGGCAGCGGGATAATGCACTGCGGAAAAGTGAAGAGCTGTTTCGTCATCTGATCAGTGAAGTGGAAGATTGTGCCATCTACATGATCGACACTGCGGGTCGCATCCTTACCTGGAATAAAGGGGGGGAACGGCATGAAGGTTATACCCGTGAGGAGATAATCGGTGAGCACTTTACTCTATTATTTACGCAGGAGGACATTTCGGCGGGTGTACCGGAAAAATCACTCGCCAAGGCGGTAGCAGAAGGTAATTTCCAGACTGAAGGGTGGCATGTCCGTAAGAATAATATCCGTTATTGGGCCAGTGTCGCCATTAGCCCAATACACGATGACCAAGGAAACTTATTGGGTTTCACCAAGATTGTCCGCGACTTGACTGAACGCCACCAACGTGAAGAAACATTGCGTATCAGCGAAGAACGCTTTCGCCTGATGGTTGATTCTGTTGAAGATTATGCCATTTTAATGCTAGACCCTTGGGGTCGGGTTAATACCTGGAATCACGGTGCACAACACAAGATTGGCTATGCCAGTAACGAGATTATCGGCCAGCATTTCGGCTGCCTCTTCTTGCCGGAAGACCTTGTTGCAGGGCTACCAGGAAAACTGCTGAAAACAGCGGCGTCAGCGAGCCGTATAGAGTACGAAGGTTGGTTGGTTCGTAAAGATATTACCCGCTATTGGGCGCTTACCGTGATTACAGCGATACATGACCATAACGGTAAACTGTTGGGTTATACCAAACTCATCCGTGATATTAGTGAGCGAAAACAACGCGAAGATGCCCTGCGCGCCAGTGAAGCTGCCCGCTATGAAGAGCGCGAACAGTTACATCAAGTTCTGTCATCCATTCCTGATGGGATTATCTCTCTCAATAGTGAAGGCCGGGTGGTATTAATGAACCCGAAAGCTGAAGAGATGACGGGCTGTAGGCAGAATGAATCCTGTGGTTTACCGATTGAAGAGGTCTTTATTTTGTGGTCTCCACTACAGGATAAAAATCAATTAGAGGCCTTCAGTCAATGCCTGGCTGAAGGACGACAGACCCTATTACCAGAAGGCCATTATCTGGTATCTCGCTGGGGAGAACGCCAAGAAATACGCTGTTCAGCTTCACCAATACGTGATCGTGACAATATTGTTACTGGCGCCGTCGTGGTATTCCAAGATGTCACCCGTGCACGCCATGAACAGCGGGCGCTGCAATACCAGGCTAGCCATGACATGCTCACCGGGTTAATTAACCGCCGACGATTGGAAGAGCGATTGACACTAGCGATTAATCAATTAGCTCATGACGGGCAACATATACTTTGCTATGTCGATTTAGACTATTTCAAAGATGTGAATGATAATGCGGGTCACGAAGCGGGGGATATGGTGCTGAGAATGGTCGCACAAACCATGCAACAAGCGGTGCGAGAAAACGATATTGTTGCCCGTTTAGGCGGGGATGAATTTGCGATTGTGCTCTTTAATTGCCCCAGTAAATCTGCGGCAGAAATACTGGAACAGGTCGTGGCGGATATTGCCGCCATCCAGTTTCATTGGCACGGACAATCTTATGTCCTTACTGCCAGTCTGGGGGCAATACCATTGACCCAACAAACTGAATCCGCTTCGCAAGCGATGCGTTTGGCCGATATTGCCTGCTACAAGGCCAAACATGCTGGCCGCAACCAATTGTCACTCACCTCTTGAGGTATATTGCGGGTGGCTATCATGTCACCTGCAATGTTTTTATGATTGGCCCATCCCTCTGCTCAGCATGAATACTGATGCGGCCCCAAAGTGAATTAGCCTTGTTTCCGAACGCCCCATAATATAAACATCGGTATTTTCAGCAATTCGATCCTGATCAATATATCGCTTATATGCATATGATATATAAATATCATCATTGATTAATCTGAAGGATAGGTATGCCGTACTTTACGGTTAGTGTCGTTTTACATAACGCCATTGAAGGTGATTATGAAAAACTTAATAAAAAAATGATTGACTCCGGTTTTACCTGTTTGATCGGTAGAGAGAAGGTCTATAAATTACCTGAAGGCGAGTTCAACTATGGTAGCGGCATACTCAATAAACAGGAAGTGGCTGATTTAGCGCTAAAAATTGCTGAAGAGATCCGCTTTATTCCATCGATTTTAGTCACCGAATCTAGCGGTAGAACCTGGCGAAATCTGGACCTAAAATAATTTACCCTGTATTCTATAAATAAAAAACTTTAAATTTGACTTAAGTATTATATTAATACTTCGCTAGGGAAATTTACATTCTCATTATAAAATAAATAATATCACTGCGGAATGGCTTGTTTATTTCAGTGGATTATAATTAAAATTTAATTTACTCAGCAATACTCCCCTGCAACTACAGGGGATATAAAGCGAATAGTCCCAGAGAATGGACCAGAACATTAAATATCGTTCTGAGGATTGTCTGTTTTACGACGATGCAGTGAAATGACGAAATCAGTCTCGCAACTAAAAGACGGTTGAGCGGCCAATTTCTGCCCAGTATCAACCGATGCTCGCCAGGCAAACGGGGTCATCTGTAATAAATTAAAACCCTGCTCACCCGTGAGTTTCATGTCATAGGCCAATGTTTCGCGGCGGATTAACTCAAAACCATCAAGATGTTCTTCTGTATCATCATGCAGTTGCACCTGAGCATAAATAAGTGCTTTTAACTGATAGAGATGGCGAGGGCCGGGTGCCACGGTAACCACGATCCCGCCAGGCTTTACCGTGCGGGCCAGTTCCACCGCCTTACAAGGCGCATAAATGCGTAATACGGCATCCAGTGCACCATTGGCAAAAGGTAAACGATGGCTGGAAGCCACACAGAAATTGACCTGATGGTAGCGTTTAGCCCCATATCTTACCGCGACTTTTGCCACATCCAGACCAAAAATAGCCATTTGGCGCAACTTATTTAGCCGATCAGCCACCGCCGCCGTGTAATAACCTTCACCGCAACCGATGTCCAATAACCTGGTTGCATCAAGCGGCAAAGCCTCATCCAGAATCTCGCTTACCCGTTGTTGCAAAGGCTGATAATAGCCAGCGTCAAGAAAAGCCCGGCGTGCTTGCATCATCTCTGGGCTATCGCCGGGTTGTTTGGAGCCTTTATGCTGTACTGGCATTAAATTGACATAGCCCTCTTTGGCGCAATCAAACTGATGATTATTGCTACAACACCACTGCTGTTGGCTAAGCTGCAGTGCTTGATGACAGAGAGGACACTGATAAGACATGGTTGAATTCCAGATAACAGATAAATAACCGCCAAGATAGCGGGCAGATGCGGCGTTAGTCTAAAGAAGCACACCCCCGGTTGCAAGTCAGTGGCCGTCCTTTAGCTCATTGAATCCCCCGAATATTTATTGCAACAAGCAAGATATTAACTACGACAATAAGATATTAGCGGTGACGACCAAGATATTAGCGGTGACAACCAAGATATTAATAGCGCCGAACAAAGACTCGCGATTAAGCCCTATCCTCGGCGGCAATAGAGGGAAACAGTGATACCGCGGTTTTATTTTGCAACAATTTACGAATGGGGGGGCTAATAATAAAAGGTGACTGGTCAATAAATTAAAAAACGGCTTACACTGAGTCGGCCATTCTCTTCATCAGGTAAATCTTATGACCGATTTTTCACCACGACTCAGTCGCATAGCCACCATCAGCCATGGTTTTGGTAATAAATCTGCTTTATTACCTGACTGCCTTAAGCCCTATCAGGCATCTCAAGCGAATAAGAAACAGGTTCATGGTATCCAAATTGTTGATGTGACAGAGGTTGGGCAAGCATGTGGGGAAGCCGATGGCCTCTATACCACTCAGGCGGGTATTCTCTTGTCGGTGCTCACGGCTGATTGCTTACCGATTATTTTCAGCCAGCGTCATGGAAAAGGGGTAGCCGTCGTACATGCCGGTTGGCGCGGGTTATTAGAGGGGATCGTTTTACAGATGGTTGAACGTATTTCCCGTGATGACAACCCTACCAACTGGGTTGCCGCCATCGGGCCTGCGGCACGCTCTTGCTGTTATGAAGTCAATGAGGAACTGGTCGAACGGTTTATGAATGAATTACCGCTGGCAAAACATATTATCTCACCTCGGTTTCGCCACCTGAATTTAGCCGCCATTGCTGAGCACCAATTACGTAACGCCGGGATCCAACAAATAGACCGGGTTGGCAGTTGTACTATTTGCACTACATATACTGTTTGCACTACATGTACTGTTTGCACGGCCACACAAGAATCAGAGGGTGAACACCCACCTCAATTCAAATACACCAGTTTCCGGCGAACCAGTCAACAGCAAGCCATTGACCCTACTCACCCAGGAATTAGAGGCCGTAACCAATATTCGGGAGTGGTCATCTTGCCTTAAAAAAGGTGACCGCCTACGGCGATTGGCTGATAGGGTTTCCCCAAATATGAAAAAACCCGCACAAAGGCGGGTTTTTACAGCAAACGCTGATTAGATTGCAGTAACGTTTACTGCAGACGGACCTTTCTGACCGTCTTGGATTTCGAACTCTACATTCTGGCCTTCAGCCAAGGTTTTGAAGCCATTACCTTGGATTGCAGAGAAGTGTACAAACACATCTTTGCTGCCATCTGCTGGAGTGATGAAACCGAAGCCTTTAGACTCGTTGAACCACTTAACTTGACCTTTGATCTTTGCCATCTTGAGTATTTCCTTTGGATTGTTTAACTCGCCCGTAGGCGTTTACATAGACAAACTAGAGTCGTTACTGCTTGAGGCACTAAGATAAGGATCGGCAGAGAAGCGGTATTCAACGCTAACGTCTTTACTCAGAACTTCTTTACTGAAAATGCCACACATATACAGAACTGTACCTCGTTTTACCCATATGCGTTATCACATACTCTGTATTCGATGGCAAGCCATTTTTAATCAAGGATGAACCTGTCGCACATATTTGAAACGGTTGGTCATAAAGAGTGCGTGAATATGTTAAAATTTGTTGAAGGTCATCGTATTTTCTGCTCTATTTTTTTATACTGTCTCATCCCCCAGTTTTACTGGATTTTAACATTTTAGCTAACTCTTTTTATAATCCCGATCACTTGCCCTCCCCTTGGTTTCCATCCTCTGAGTCAAGCAAAAAACCAGTTAAGTATAAAATTTATTAGCATTAAATATATAATAATTGAATATAACACGGTGCCGGTTACAGTATCTCATCACGCATGGAGGGTTCCCTTTCGACGCTAACGTACCAAGACTAACCCCTTACTTAACCTCAGGTTATTGCTTTATGATTGCTAATTTTTATTCGCATGACAGATCTAATAATAGAATATTTATTAGTGTCAGCCTGAGTGGAACGCTGGCGCACTCTTTATGTATGCTAAAGAAAAAAATGCGAATGGGAAAATATCAAATTAAATATGAACCGCCAAAAACATCACGTGACTATTAGTTTATTCTCGCCATGCCCAAAAAAAGTGCAATAATCCACTCCTCCCTTCGCATTCTGCACCAGAGAAGTGCTAAAGCAGGCCGGATATGTTGCATAAATATACAGATTATCACCGATTGATCATCACTCAACAACGGGAAAGCATAAGCCAATTCTCTGCTAATTTATGTAAAAAATAAAAGTAATATATTTATCAAAATTCCTGATTCATACTTTAGCGACTCTGTTTGATAGTTTAAAATCTTATATTCCCCCCTCGTTATAGAACTGTTTAAGTTAAAGGTTTCTCCCTCTGATAAATTTCCAACAATCCATTGTTCAACTTTCACTTTGTTAAGTATATAGATTGCTTGATGCTCAAAAATCTTATTTTCCCTCATCTGCATTAGAGATAGACATTATGAATTATAAGGACATTATCAACGCCTGCATTCTTAGCGGTGTGTTTCTTTTGCACTCACCATCAGCGTTGGCTGATACCCCCTCCGTCGGTGTCTCCAAGGGGCAGGAGTCCCTTCAACCCGCAGCAGAAGGTAACCTATGGCAGCGCCTGATACGCAATGTCTCTTTGGCCTGGAACTCCCCCCATCAGGAGCTTTATATCCCGGTGAATACCTGGCATAACCGTTGGACCTATGATGATGAAAAGATAGCCTCATACAACGAGAGACCATGGGGGGTTGGTTACGGTAAGTACCGCTATGATGAAGATAACAATTGGCATTCTGTCTATGCGATGGCCTTTATGGATTCGCACAATCGAGTCGAACCGATTCTGGGCTATGGTTATCAGAAGATGTGGATACCAGGGGAGAGGGAGGGGTGGCGTTTTGGGGCGGGTTTTACTGCCAGTATTACTGCACGCTATGAATATCATTATATTCCCCTTCCGTTACCTTTGCCTCTTATTTCAATTGAATATAATAGACTCTCCCTACAAACCACCTATATTCCCGGCACTTATAATAATGGGAATGTGTTGTTTACCTGGATTCGCTAGCAATTTTAATTGACGACATTATTTAACTAAAAAACAGCATATAACCATAATATTAAAATGGTTATATGCTTGGTTGAGGGCGAATTCCAGTTGCGTTAATGAACTATAAAGATGTAACACCCCCAATTTTTTGAATAAATACATTAGATAAATTTATTTATAGCTTTTTTATTTAAACGACCAAAAATAATCTGCCTGATGTCCAATAACAATAAAGTACAATAATCAAACAATCACTATTGATATAAGCTCAAGCCGCACCCTTCCAAGCGCGGCATTTTACTGCCCTGCTAATCAGGAAGCATTAGAGGCTAGTCACCGTTTTTGGACACTTACGCCGAGTAAGTACAAAACCACACCAAAGTAACGCTATCCATACTGGCATCATCAACACAGAGATCCGAATCCCTTCGGTGAGATACATAATGACGAGAATTAATGCGAGGAAGACCAGGCACAGATAATTGCCGTAGGGGTACCAGAGTGCTTTGAAGCGAGGCACAACGCCCTCTTTAACTTTAGCCTTGCGAAACTTCAGATGCGCCAGGCAAATCATCACCCAGTTGATTACCAGTGTTGAAACCACCAACGCCATAAGTAATTCAAAGGCTTTGCCGGGCATAATATAGTTAATCACCACGCCAGCTGAAGTCGCTAATGCTGAAAGTGCAATTGAACGGATGGGGACACCACGCTTATTTAACTTGGTCAACAACTTAGGCGCATTCCCCTGTGATGCCAGCCCAAAAAGCATACGACTGTTACAATACACACCACTGTTATACACCGACAGGGCGGCGGTCAGGACAACCACATTCAATGCTGTTGCCACCCAAGGGCTATCTAACGCATCGAAAATCATCACGAAAGGACTTCCCCCTTCGACGACATTGTTCCACGGGAAAAGAGACAGAAGCACCGTCAGTGAGCCAATATAAAAAATAAGAATGCGATAAACGACCTGATTAGTCGCTTTAGGAATACTGTTCCGTGGATCTTCGGCTTCTGCTGCAGTAATCCCTACCATCTCCAGACCGCCAAAAGAGAACATAATAACCGCCATTGCCATGATCAAACCACGAAAGCCATGGGGCATAAAACCCCCCTGCGCCCAGAGATTTGTCACCGAGGCGGCTGGCCCACCAGATCCCGATGCCAGTAGATAAGCACCGAACACAATCATACCGATAATTGCAGCCACTTTAATGATGGCAAACCAAAACTCCGTTTCGCCATACAGACGTACGTTAACTAAGTTGATAGCGTTGATTATGATAAAGAATACTGCTGCTGAAACCCATGTCGGTATCTCAGGCCACCAATACTGAATATATATGCCTACCGCAGTCAATTCAGCCATACCGACCAGAATAAACATGGCCCAGTAGTTCCAGCCCGATAGAAAACCAGCAAAATCGCCCCAATACTTATAGGCAAAGTGGCTGAATGAGCCAGCAACAGGCTCTTCGACGACCATTTCACCTAATTGACGCATAATCAGAAAAGCAATAAACCCGCCTATTGCATACCCCAATATTACTGAGGGGCCGGCCATATTGATGGTTTGGGCAATCCCGAGAAATAACCCGGTTCCGATTGCGCCACCCAAAGCTATTAGTTGAATATGTCTATTTTTTAAACCGCGTTTTAACGATGAGTTCTGTAACTGCTGTTCCATCCTACCCTCTGTTGCACTGATTACGCACTGGTGTGAATAAACAACGCATTTCATAAATGAGTCTGCGGCGGTTTTTTTAACACTTAAACCCGCCAGCATCAAGGATAAAGGCTTGTTTGATGGTTGAGGTACAAACACTCATACACTTCCGTGATTTAACGCACACAACGATATGCTTTAACGCGCACCACTACTTGATGAAATATCATATTGTCTACCCAATAGATAAATCATAATTAGGGTAATAATGCTGATACTCCACATAATTTACTCAAATTACGCGCGCCAATCATCAATGTCGCCACATACGACTGACGTCGGGTGACAACTTCAACGGCAACACGGTTATTTTTGTAGCGAACAAGATAAGTGGATGGCCAGCCCTGACGCCGTTCTCCGTATGACTTTTGATGGCGATCAATTGCCGCATGGGCAATAACCAGATGAGATAAATTTAAGTCGCCTTTAATAATACGCTTCATCATCAACTCCACGAAAACAGTAAGAAGAACGCTTACTGATAGCGACTTCCTGTCAGTACGATACAAGCGAGAAATTCACACTTACTGAGAATTCCCGGCCATGACAGACTACACTTCCTGGCTGAGTAGATAACAGATCATCGCCGCGCGTAGCGGGCTTTGGCTATAAGCCTGCCATTCCCCCTGAGGATTGGTAATACGGGCATTCCACTGATTATTGTCATTAGTTTCAGGGTAAAAGAGACCAATTTTATTGGCATAGATGATAGGCCATGCATCGGAGGGATTTTTGCAGTAGTCCTTACCTTTAATACCACCGTAAGGATACCATTTGTCAGGGTCTTCACCGGTAAGCAGCGCAATGCTTCGGTTCACTTCACTATCACTTTCTTCATACCATTTAATCATAAGAACCCCCGTTGACCTGAAAAGTTCTGATTACATTACGGTGAGAAGAAGACAGATTTATGACAACCTAGCGGCTTTCTTTTACCTTGCACAAGAACTGATTATCTTGGTTAAGGGCTGATGGAAAGAGGATATTGGCGGTATCGGGTTAGCCGTGAAGAAGAGGCCCCCTAATTATGATGCAATTACCTTTGCCGTAGCCAACAAAATTGCAGGTAACATGCTGACACTGCCTGTTGGTAGTGCCAGCATCGGGACACGTTTATCGCTCTGGAATAAAGCCTTTGAAATCGAGAGGAGAAACCGTATCACTGTCGTTCTGCCCGTCACGGGTACCCGTGGCATTCTCCAGTAATGCAGTAAGTAATTCTGTCTGACGTTTTTGCTGCTCGGCAATTTCTCGTAATAACCGGACCTGTTCATTGGCCCGCACGCTCGCCCGGCTCAAAAAAAACCAAACGATCAAGAAGAAAAGAACGGTAAGCAGCGGTAAGGCGATTGAGGCGACACCAAACGCGCTCATATTTGTATCCAACATTGACAACCCTATTACATATGCATGGTGAAGGCACTATCTTATCACCCCGCCCACAACAAAGGTGAATCAGAAAAAGAGGACTGTGCGGATAGTTAAAAAATCAACGCAAGCAGTCACGCGTGCTTATGCTGCTCATTGGCTTAGCGTTGCCGCGTCTTCGTCACGCGTGCGCTTAATTGATAACAGATCATGGCGTTAGCCCCTTACCAGGGAACAATCGTAGTAATAGCACAAATACCCGTTGAGAAAGTCCCTCCCTGATCGCAGTAACTATCGAGAGCTAATAGATAAAACAAGCAACAAGCGGCAATGATCACAACCGTTGTGACAAGTTTCGTTATGTTCAAATCGAGCACCCTTATTTATCATTTTTTTTAAATTATACTGTAACCAGCATCAACCATTTATAACTAAAGTGTCCGTGTGGAAAATATTCCAGCAACAACATGTTACGGCGGTATGGCGTGTTAAACTGATATGCCAACATTTAGGATTTTTACCATTCACTAACTCAGCATCATAAATTAAACTGTTCAGTCTATTTTCTTAAAAAAGATTTAACTTATTCTCTGGGGCGATAACATGAGTTTATTCAGATTGTTTTTGGTGGCTGCGATCGTATACCTAGGGCTGCTATTTTCTGGCTACGGCGTGCTGATTGGCAGTGAAAAAAACGCCGCTGGTTTAGGTTTACAGTGCAAATATCTAACCGCCAGAAATATCGCCAACGCTCAATATATAAATGGTGAGAACGGCATCATAGGGATCAGCAGTTGCCCATTAGTAAAAAAAATCGGCAACAATGTCTTTGAATGATTCATCAACTGATTGAGCAAAATAAGTTCTCTCTCTTTTCAGCCATGTGGTCATCATGCTTCACAGTGTGATATTTTCTTATCGATCACGCTATTTTTGTGTAAATTTCAGATCAATCAGTGCAATAGCCTTCTCGATTGCTCTTTTGGTCACTGGATCTGCCCCCGCTGGATGTGTTGAGAAATCGATAGTATTGAGTTGATGCGACATTTTATCACGCACTTCGGTAGGCGCGATGATATCGATAACATCAAGAATCTGTTTGATGACCAGTTGGCAAGCGACCAGATCAGAGACTAATTCTTGGTCATTAGTTAACATTTCAGACATAGAAAAAACCTTAAAGATAGTAATAATATTGAATAATACTATCACGACTATTTGCAAATTTCTTTAGTCTGTCAATTGCTATCCCATGGAGGCATTATACTGCGGCACTGACGCATTTATATTCAACATAAAAAAACCAGGCTTGATGGCTATCAATTACCTGGTTCTGGGGAAAACGACTGTATGAATACCGATCACAATATTCCTAATCTCATAGTTCATCACCTCCTGAGCGCTTACCTTTATGCAATACCATCACTGGCATCTTTAAAAAAATGGTTACACCAACAACCGCTATCAGAGTCATAATCACTGCTATCAACATGCGATCACCTCATCATTCTTAATCTCTATTTCTCCAAACTCAGCCTTTTCTCCATGGATACATGATGGCACTCACCCTTTACTATGGCACTTGAAAACTCTTTTGCCAAACCTCGGCCAAAAAGTCTTTACCGCACATTGGGTATAATCCAGGAGAGTTCAGTGTTTTATGTTGTTCGATTCAACTTGTGTATACTGCAACACTCCCAACCAGAAAAAACAGACTAAATAATGTCACAAGAAAATCATCTCGCGTTAGTCTGCGCCCTCAGTAAATGGGTCGAAACCCACCTAGGGCGGGTCATCTATCTTGAAGAGTTAGCCGCATACTCAGGTTATTCGCTTTGGCATATGCAAAAAATATTTAAAGATGTCACTGGCGTGTCACTGGGTAAGTACATACGGGAGAGGCTATTAGCAGGCGCTGTTTATCAGCTAAGGAGCAGTGATAGCACTATTTTCGATATCGCTTTAGATTTTGGTTTTGGTTCACAATCACACTTTACGTATATGTTTAGAAAGCATTACGGCATCACTCCGTATGACTTCAGACAAAACACAGATATTGACCTTAATATTGCATTACCTTTACATGCTATTCACCAAAAACAGGCCTGATAACTTCTTGTTATCACTGTTCATCGGTAATACAGAAGGTGCCTATAATACATAAAATAGCTACCCGGTGAATAACACGCTTCAGTCCTCTTTATAACAGTTCTGCACATCAATAAGTTGTGCATCATTACGCTGATGATCTGCCATATATGTCATAACAAACATCACACTAACCACAATAAGTGCTGTCGATAGTAAACCAATCAACGCGATGACTTTATTATCATCAAACAAACTCGTCTCCACATATCCTCCTTAATGTCTTCGTCCCATCATATTAGCCACAAGATTACAATCAAGGTCGTTGCAATCAGCAAACATGATGCAGTAAATAAAACCACTAATGCAAATTGCGCATCATCAATTCCCGTTGCATAATCACCTTTTCGAGTAATATTTCGTTGTTTTTTCAAATAAATACCTACATTAGCTATCATCCTGATGAAAAAGTCGCGTCTTTTATTGGACATGCTTTTTAGTAGACATACTTTTTACTAAGCATCGTATTATCAACGACAGCCTGGAATGATATCCAAAAATGATCCTGTCTTACTCTGCGCTATAGATCAAGTCTATCTATTGTAAAGTTAAGGGCACCGGATAAATACATTAATATAAATTAAGTATTTTAACGATATCGCTTATTTGAAGTGATGGCCGCTTATTCGAATCCGCGAACCAGAGGATTTTTTTGGGCAGACAGCGCCCCAACACCAAAGGTTAAATAATGAGCACCGGTCGATATTTAGCCAAATCCAACGCCTATTTCCGTGGATAAGATTTTCTTCATTTATTAGCATAGGTAAAATAAATGCTATTAAGAACCATTTGTATTTATAATGCTTCAAACTGATTTATCGGACATGTGTGCCGGTTTTTTCTTCTGTAATAAGGATGTCTGATGCTCCGCCGTTTTTTCTCTTATTACGCCCCGTATAAAGGGCTTTTCTTCCTAGATTTTGGTTGCGCAATTCTAGCCGGGCTCTTAGAACTCAGCTTCCCAATGGCGGTAAAGCTGTTTATCGATAAACTGCTTCCCAATCAGGACTGGGTGATGATCGTATGGGCAGCGGCTGGGCTACTACTGATTTATCTACTGAATACAGTACTGATGGCCATTGTCAATTATTGGGGTCATGCGCTCGGTGTCGGTATCGAAACAGACATGCGCCGTCAAGCATTCAATCACTTACAAAAACTGTCATTTAGCTATTATGACAATATAAAAACAGGTCATATCATCACGCATGTCACCAAAGATCTGGAAGAAGTCGGCGAGGTTGCCCACCACGGTCCAGAAGACCTTTTCATTGCCGTCATGACCTTTATTGGTGCCTTTATCTTGATGGCCACCGTTCATTTACCACTGGCGATGGTCACTATCATCATTGTGCCGTTTATGACCTATCTGGTTACCCGCTATGGTTCAAAAATGACGGATACCTGGCGCAAACTGTTTGGCCAGGTGGGTAATTTTAATACCCGTATCGAAGAGAGCATTGGTGGTATTCGCGTGGTAAAAGCCTTTGCGAATGAACCCCACGAAGAGAAACTCTTTGCCAAAGATAACGAAAACTACCGGACGACCAAGCTACGAGCCTATCGGATAATGACCACCAGCATGACCATGAGCTATCTCAGCACCCGTTTGGTGCAATTGATCGTGATGGTCGTTGGCACCTGGTATGTAATTCACGACCAACTGAGCTACGGCGGCTTTGTCGGTTTTCTGCTCTTAGTCGAAGTATTCTTCCGCCCTGTAGAGAAAATAACTTCAGTACTGGAAAGTTACCCTAAAGGAATTGCTGGCTTTAAGCGATTCACCCAGTTGATTGATACATTACCTGATATTGTCGATCAACCGAATGCGCGTCCGGTTGGTCACCTCCGTGGGGATATCAGCTACCAACATGTTTGCTTTGGTTATTCGTCCCAAGCGCCCATTTTCACTGATTTAAATCTGCAAATTCATGCGGGTGAAACCGTCGCGTTCGTCGGGCCATCTGGGGCGGGTAAAACCACGTTGTGCTCATTGCTCCCTCGATTCTATGAGCTGAATGCAGGTGCTATCACTATTGATGGGATTGATATCCGAGAGATGACACAGCAGTCTTTACGCAACAATATTGGTATTGTTCAGCAGGATGTCTTCTTATTCGGCGGATCTATCCGAGAGAATATTGCCTACGGTAAGCTGAATGCCAGCGATGACGAAATTATGGTTGCCGCACAACGGGCACGTTTGGATGAATTAATCAGTTCTCTGCCCGAAGGGCTAGATACTCTCGTCGGTGAACGTGGGGTGAAATTATCTGGCGGACAAAAACAGCGTCTATCCATTGCGCGTATTTTTCTGAAGAACCCCCCGATTCTGATTTTGGATGAGGCTACATCAGCGCTGGATACCGCTACCGAGCAAGCGATTCAATTGGCGCTAACAGAATTATCTCAAGGCAGAACCACACTGGTCATTGCACACCGCTTAGCCACAATTCAAAATGCTGATCGTATTATTGTGGTCGATAAAGGAGGGATTATTGAACAAGGGGATCATCACGAGTTACTGGCACGTCAAGGTGCCTACGCAATATTACACCATGCTCAGTTTAGTGCGGCCTGATACTCAGTAAAAACCCACCCGTTAACGACTCCGGGTGGTAAACTGAAGAAAAATTCGGCCGAAGCCATTCCATCGAGGGCTTAAATAGGGTACAAGGACGCCATGAAAATTCCAAAACGAATCCAACCGCTGGTTGATGACGGCTTGGTTGACGAAGTCATCCGTCGTTTGAAAAGTGGCAAAGAAGCTGATGTGTATGTTGTCCGTTGCGGGTCAGACATACGCTGCGCTAAAGTTTATAAAGAAGCAGAGAACCGCAGTTTCAAACAAGCGGTTCAATATCAAGAAGGGCGTAAGGTCCGTAATAGCCGTGATGCCCGGGCAATGGCTAAAGGCTCTAAATTTGGCCGCAAACAGCAAGAGGAAACCTGGCAAACTGCCGAGGTGGATGCGTTGTTCCTGTTAGCTAATGCCGGAGTGCGCGTTCCACAGCCTTACACCTGTCTTGATGGCGTTTTACTGATGGAACTGGTCACTGATGAAGATGGCCTCGCGGCACCCAGACTCAGTGACGTGCCGTTATCTAAAGAGCAGGCCTTGGCTGACCATGAAATCATGATCCAATACGTGGTGCGGATGTTATGCGCAGGTCTGGTACACGGTGATCTTTCAGAATTTAATGTGTTAATGGATAAAGATGGCCCGGTTATTATCGATCTGCCGCAGGCGGTTAATGCGGCCGCCAATAACCATGCTAAAGCCATGCTTGAGCGGGATGTTGCCAATATGACCCACTATTATGGTCAATATGCCCCCGAGTTACTGAATCGCAAGTATGCCAAGGAAATGTGGGCGCTTTATGAAGACGGTAAACTTCATCCAGATACGCCTCTCACCGGGAACTTTGCAGAAAGCACTCAGGCAGCGGATGTCGACGCTGTATTAGATGAAATTAAAGCTGTTATTGCCGAAGAGCAAGAACGTCTGCGCGAGGCTCAAGAGCACAACAACTAAATAAAGTAGACCCTCTAGATAAATCAAGCCCTCTAAGAAGATCAAAAAACAACCTCTGGAGCAGCGGCCTTCCCTGCTCCTCCTCCCCATCTCTGATAATATCTCCGTTGGCTATCGACTACAGAGACAGACCATCACCGAGACTTGAAAGAACGACCAAGCATTTATTATGTTAAGGATGCCAACCACGCACTAAGGCGTTATCTTGAGTATCCCCCACCGTGAAGGAGTTGTGCATGTTTATTGTTAGCTTGACCTACCATCAACCTATCGACGTCGTCGAAGCACTCACCGAGAACCACAAAGACTGGTTGAAAAAATATTATGCGCAAGGCGTCTTTATCGCCTCCGGCCGGAAAGTACCACGTACCGGCGGCATTATTTTAGTGAAAAGTATTGCGCGTGAAGCGTTGGATAAAATATTGGCAGAAGATCCGTTTAATGCTGTCGCAGATTACAGCGTGACAGAATTTGTTCCTTCAATGGCTATCGAGTCGGTCGAAGCACTGAAGTCACTGTGATGTAGAATGTGTCAAGCACACCATAAGCCATGGTGAATGCCATGGCTGCTGATAAGTTCAGATTGAGGGAAACGTACTGTTCTCTCTTTTAATGCATGTGGTCATCACAAAACGAAATCATTCAGCCACTTAAAAGCTAAAATCTTCCTAGGCGTAATTTAAGTGCGGGGCCGGTCACAGACATTTTATTCCGTAACTGATTGAATAATTAGGTAGAGAGGAATGTGAATCCTTGGAGGAATTCCCTCTCCGCGGTTTTCCAAACCACCCCGTTCAATGATTCCAGTCTTCTCCATAATAACAGTTGCCATCATGTCTACTTTTACGGCATGTTGACTACAATACTCCCCTGCTTTAGACGTTAGAATGATCACTTTGCGAGCAACCTGATGATTAAATGGCTGTGGAAAGCAAATAAACCGCAAGCGGAGATGCTTGCGCAATGGCATGAGGCACTGAATATTCCTTTGCTGGCTCCATTAAACGAACCAGAACAGCAACGGTTGGTTTCGGTGGCCAGTCAATTATTACAACAAAAGCGCTTCATCCCCCTACAAGGCTTGATATTAACCCCATTGATGCAAGCACGCCTCGCTTTGCTATTCGCACTGCCGGTTATGGAGCTAGGTGCCAAATGGTTAGATGGCTTTCACGAAGTCCTTATTTACCCTTCTCCCTTTATTGTCGCGGAGGACTGGCAAGATGACCTTGGGTTGGTTCATTCAGGCCAAAGCGTACAGTCTGGCCAGAGCTGGGAACAAGGACCTATCGTCCTGAACTGGCAAGATATTCAAGATTCATTCGATTTATCTGGCTTTAATCTGGTGATCCATGAAGCTGCCCATAAATTGGATATGCGTAATGGGGGTCATTCAAATGGCGTGCCCCCCATTGCGATGCGTGATGTGGCGGTATGGGAGCATGATCTACACCACGCCATGGATAATATCCAAGACGAGATTGATATGGTGGGTGTGGAAGGTGCCAGTATGGATGCCTATGCAGCCAGCAATCCAGCAGAATGTTTTGCCGTATTATCAGAATACTTTTTCAGTGCCCCAGAGCTGCTGGAGGGCCGTTTCCCGGCAGTCTATCAACATTTTTGCCGGTTCTACCGTCAAGATCCATTAGCTCGACTAAAACGCTGGGAAAACTCGCTGGCAGACAATCCGCCTCCCGAGAATACTCACTCGCACCGTTAGCGATTAGCTTATTCTCCACACCTCAAAATATGCGTTAATCATAAAAACCTTGGGCTGGCGCTACGTTGTTGCGATTTACCCTCTATTTGTTCAGATGCTGAGCAGTTAAACATAATGTGCTAATTTAACATTGACAGTATCGGGTATGCTGGATATGATGCGCCCCGTTCACACGATTCCTCTGTAGTTCAGTCGGTAGAACGGCGGACTGTTAATCCGTATGTCACTGGTTCGAGTCCAGTCAGAGGAGCCAAATTTAGAAAATCCCGTTTAGGAAACTAAGCGGGATTTTTGCTTTTCTATCACTGAGTTACTCTCCTCGCTTATCTACGTCTAGTCTCAGCGGCTCAACAGCACCCTTCCTCTCCCTTCCCTTTCCCGACCCAAATAGCCAGTTATCCACGTCGATTCACCCCGTCGGTTTCACCCTCTCCTATTTCTGGCTGCCAGAGGACCTGTAGTTCTTTAGGATCCTTCCCCCCCAGTAAATCACAAATCATTGATGCAATTTGTTTACCTACACTGGTACGCGTATTTTGAACAATAGGGGTCACGGCAATATCTAACAAACTATCATCCGGTAGCCCATCATAAGCGATAAGTGTCAACGACGGATGAAAAGTGATCCACTTATATCTCCACCAACGGCCCAATATTGATCCACCGTTTTACTCAGGATTAGCTTCTGCTATAACCCCGGCCTTTCGTTTCTGTCTGAGTCGATAGCTTTCTCCTTTGATTTGAACGACATGTGAGTGGTGTAAGATACGGTCCAGCATCGCTGAGGTCAGTGCTGCATCACCGGCGAACGTTTGATCCCACTGCCCGAACGGCAGATTGGATGTCAGGATCATTGCGCTCTTTTCGTAACGTTTAGCGATGACCTGGAAGAACAGCTTTGCTTCTTCCTGACTGAACGGCAGATAGCCTATTTCATCAATGATGAGCAGGCGGGGGGCCATTACTCCACGCTGAAGCGTCGTTTTATAACGGCCCTGACGTTGTGCCGTAGATAACTGAAGTAACAGATCTGCTGCTGTTGTGAAGCGAACTTTGATACCTGCACGGACTGCTTCATAGCCCATCGCTATTGCCAGATGGGTTTTCCCCACACCTGATGGCCCCAGTAATACGATATTTTCATTACGTTCTATGAAGCTGAGTGAGCGTAACGACTGGAGTTGCTTCTGCGGTGCTCCGGTGGCGAATGTGAAGTCATACTCTTCGAACGTTTTCACCGCCGGGAAGGCTGCCATTCGGGTATACATCGCCTGTTTACGTTGATGACGTGCCAGTTTTTCTTCATGAAGCAGATGCTCCAGGAAGTCCATATAACTCCATTCCTGGTCTACTGCCTGTTGTGACAGCGCAGGCGCTGCGCTTATAAGGCTTTCCAGTTGCAACTGCCCGGCGAGCGCCATCAGTCGTTGATGTTGCAGTTCCATCATCACGCCACTCCTCTGCAGAATGAGTCGTAGATGGAGAGTGGATGATGCAGGGGGTGTTTGTCGAAGTTCACCAGATTTTCATCAAGATGCACGTCATACTCTTTTTTCTCCGGAGGCAGTGCCAGCATGGACTGCTGCTCTTCGAGCCAGCGATCGCAGGGACGGGCCTGGATTGTTTCATGCTTTCGTTGGTTAGCGACATCGTGCAGCCAGCGCAGACCGTGGCGGTTGGCTGTTTCAACATCGACAGTGATCCCCATCGGGCGCAGGCGAGTCATTAGTGGGATGTAAAAACTGTTACGGGTGTACTGCACCATCCGTTCCACCTTACCTTTAGTCTGTGCCCTGAAGGGGCGACACAGTCGGGGAGAGAAGCCCATCTCCTTGCCGAACTGCCACAGCGAAGGATGGAACCGGTGCTGACCGGTCTGATATGCGTCACGTTGCAGAACCACAGTTTTCATATTGTCATACAACACTTCGCGCGGCACACCACCAAAGAAGCGGAACGCATTACGATGGCAGGTCTCCAGCGTGTCATAACGCATATTGTCAGTGAATTCGATGTACAGCATTCGGCTGTATCCGAGAACAGCAACGAACACGTGAAGCGGTGAGCGACCATTACGCATAGTGCCCCAGTCAACCTGCATCTGTCGTCCGGGTTCAGTTTCGAACCGAACGGCAGGCTCCTGCTCCTGAGGAACCGAGAGAGAACGAATGAATGCCCTGAGAATGGTCATTCCGCCACGATATCCCTGGTCTCTGATCTCGCGAGCGATTACCGTTGCCGGGATTTTGTAAGGATGAGCATCGGCGATGCGTTGACGAATATAATCCCGGTATTCATCCAGGAGTGAAGCAACAGCAGGTCGCGGCGTATATTTTGGCGGCTCAGATTTTGCCTGCAAATAACGTTTAACGGTATTGCGGGAGATCCCCAGTTCTCTGGCAATCGCCCGGCTACTCATTCCCTGCTTGTGCAGGATTTTAATTTCCATAACTGTCTCAAAAGTGACCATAAACTCTCCTGAATCAGGAGAGCAGATTACCCCCTGGATCTGATTTCAGGCGTTGGGTGTGGATCACTATTGCACCGTTCGTTACAATAAGCGATATCCCCTCGCCGCCCAACAAGCCCGCTTTATCAAGCGCACTCGCCACGCCATCACCCAGCATATTACAGTCGGTGATAATGGCAGTAGGAGGAACCTCAAGCGCCAATAAACGCGAGGCAGCAAGATAACCGCCAGGACGAGTGGGATCCGCTTTTTGCAGATACCCTGCCAACGGCATCAGGCCCGCTTCGGACATCGTCTGCACATATCCCTGCAAACGCTGATCGACATATGAAATCCTTGCATCGGTACTCACAAATGCAATTCTCTGGTGCCCAAGTTCGAGAAGCCGCTTCACTGCCAACGAAGCGCCAGCGTGATTATCAAAATCAAACCATGCATATGGCTTGGGTAAATGGCTACGCCCCAATGCCAAAAAAGGAAAGTTTTGTTTCTGCAAATACTGCAACCGAAAGTCTTCAGGCTGGGTATGAGCCACGATCAATGCATCCACTCTACGCGTTTCCACCAAGTGGATAAGTGACTGGTATTTCTCACCAGGTTCATCAGGAATGAGCAACAGATCGAGACCCCGTTTTCCGAGTTCGATACCTATCCAACTTATCATTTCCAAAAATGTCGAATTATTCAACACTCGTGGACGTGATGGATACGCCAAAGCAATGGCATCGGTTCTCCCCATTTTAAGCCGCCGAGCTAAGGAATTCGGTTGATAACCCAATCTCTTGGCCGCATCGATAATCCGCTCACGTGTTTCGGCCGCAACATCATCATAGCCATTTAACGCGCGGCTTACCGTTGTGGAGGACAGCCCAAGCTCATTTGCAATTTTCTTCAATGACATGATTTTTTGATCCGCAGGTCAACGACCTTAAATTGAGCATGATTTAACCTGTATTGGTTCCCAAGTAAGCTACACATAAATCAGGTTATACGTCCGTTGTTCTCACCTCACAACTTTACCAAAAACCCCCTGAGACCCGAGTAAATCATACGTAAAGTTTTAAGTTCGTCACACATCCGAAACGTTTAGATTTAAATCCGAAACGTTTCGGATCTACTCTAATGCCGGACCTTAGCGATAACAAGCGGCGAATACTGAATAACGCTGGCAGCCATCGCGACAAGATCGTACAAAAAAAGGCGAGCATGTAGCAGCAATGCTCTGGCGTTTCAGCTAATGAGAGGTTAGGGGTTTATGAGTAAAGCAAACGCAGTACAATCCTATTTAAGAAATAATAACTTCTGGTTGTTCGGGTTATTTTTCTTCTTCTACTTTTTTAGAGCCTGTCCATAATTCTGTGTAACTGCCACCGTATTAAAGGTGATCGCTCAGGCGGTCACCGAACTCGATAATAAAACGGCTCATCGCTAACCGCCAGTTCTGGATCGGCATACTCCATTTTTTTGATGCATCCTTGATCGCCAAATAAACAACCTTCCGCACTGAGTCGTCTGTCGGGAACACTTTGCGCTTTTTAATGGCTGCACGGATCACGCTGTTCACCGATTCGATGGCATTCGTGGTGTAGATAGCCTTGCGGATATCGGGCGGATAGCCGAAGAATGTATTGAGATTTTCCCAGTGCGTACGCCAACTTTTGCTAATTTGCGGGTATTTGTCGTCCCAGGCCTCCGCAAACTTATCCAGCGCCATCAGCGCCGCCTCTTCTGTCGGAGCCTGATACACCATTTTCAAACCGCTGGTGACGGCTTTATAGTCCTTCCATGACACATATTTCAGGCTGTTGCGTACCATATGGATGATGCACAGCTGGATGTGAGTCTGCGGATAAACACTGTTTATCGCATCCGGGAACCCCTTCAGGCCATCCACGCAGGCAATCAGAATGTCCTGAAGACCGCGATTTTTTAGCTCTGTCAGCACACTTAGCCAGAACTTCGCACCTTCATTTTCTGCCAGCCACATGCCCAGCAGCTCTTTCTGACCTTCAGTGTTGATGCCCAGCGCTAGGAACACTGCTTTGTTTATCACGCTACCGTTCTGGCGGACTTTTACGACAATGCAGTCCATATAAACAATGGGATACAGAGCATCCAGTTGGCGGTTTTGCCATTCAGCAACCTGCTCTTTTACGGCATCGGTGACTTTAGATATCAGCGTGGGAGACACATCGGCGTCATACATCTCTTTGAAGGTGGCGACGATTTCGCGGGTGGTCATGCCTTTGGCGTACAGGGACAAAATCTGGCTGTCCATCTGTGTGATACGCGTCTGATTTTTCTTTATCAGCTGCGGTTCAAAGGTGTTTTCGCGGTCGCGTGGCGTATTCAGCTCGATTTCGCCGTCGTCGCATAGCAGTGTTTTGGACGAATAGCCGTTGCGGGTATTCGAGCCTGATTTAGGGGTATTTTTCTCGTGCCCGAGGTGTTCGGTAAGCTCTGCATTTAACGCTGTTTCGACGGTAAGCTTTGTTAGCATACGAGAAAATGCATTAAGGTCGGCTTCGGTTTTAAGACCTTTAGCCAGTTCAGCCGCAAGTGCTTTAAGTTTCTTTTCGTCCATAATTTGCCTGTCTCCGTTGTTGGAGTGAAGATATCAAAAACAGGCAATTACACAATATTGTTTACAGTCTCAAAATCATCCCGTTTAGGCGTAAAAGTATCAATCAAGATGCTGTTGTCTTCCAACGATACTGCACCGTGCATTTCATTTTTCACCGCGCGATACGCATCCCCTGCTTTCAAAATACGTTTTTGCCCTTCAATCTCTACTTCGAAGCTACCTGCTGCAACATAAGCAATCTGGTCATGGATATCGTGTTTATGAGCGACACCAATAGCCCCTTTTTCAAAGTGAACACAGACCATCATCAGCTCATCGCTCCAGGTCATCACTTTGCGTTTAATGCCATTGCCTAACTCTTCCCAAGGAGTTTCATCATTGATAAAGAACATTTTCATTATCTTGCCTCATTTTACAGAATAAGTTTCTGGTGTAGCGCAGTCACAGTTTTACGCTGAATCGAGTGCATTCTACGGGTAAAATCCGTAGGGTGACCATAATTAATCCAAAAATCATGACGTGCCTCAAAAAATAATAAAACATCATTTCATTTTTATTGAATTAACTTCCCGCAAACACTATCATCTCTGCATCACAAGAAACACTCGGTCAAAAATCAGACTCGTGTAGATGCCAGCGCACACCATGGCTTCATACGCACTTTCTGACCCTATCGTGGTTTCTGGCCTGGGTTATCCCCACCAAGATACGGTTCTACAAGAGAGGCACTGACATGCAAGTTCGTCAAAGTATTCATAGCGACCACGCTAAGCAACTCGACACAGCTGGCCTGCGCCGTGAATTTCTGATTGAAAAGATTTTCGCCGCAGATGACTACACCATGACCTATAGCCACATTGACCGCATTATCGTCGGTGGCATTTTACCGGTCAGCAAAGCCGTCAGCATCGGTAATGAAGTGGGTAAGCAACTGGGTGTCAGTTACTTCCTCGAACGCCGTGAATTAGGTGCAATCAATATTGGTGGGCCAGGTCTGATAGTGGTTGATGGGCAGACTTATGACATTGGCAATGAAGAAGCCTTGTATGTCGGTAAAGGTGCGAAAGAAGTAAAATTTAGCAGCATCGACAGGGCTAATCCTGCCAAGTTCTACTACAACAGTGCCCCTGCTCACACCACTTATCCAAACAAAAAAATCACCCTGGCAGAGGCGTCACCACAAACGTTAGGTGATGATGCCACCAGTAACCGTCGCACTATCAACAAATATATTGTGCCTGACGTGTTACCCACCTGCCAATTGAGCATGGGTCTGACCAAACTGGCTCCAGGTAGTCTGTGGAATACCATGCCATGTCATACCCATGAACGCCGTATGGAAGTGTATTTTTACTTTGATATGGACGAAGAGACTGCCGTCTTCCATATGATGGGACAGCCTCAGGAAACGCGTCATTTGCTCGTTCATAACGAACAAGCGGTAATTTCACCAAGTTGGTCTATCCATTCTGGTGTAGGCACCAAACGTTATACCTTCATCTGGGGCATGGTCGGTGAAAACCAAGTCTTTGGTGATATGGACCATATAGCTGTTAGCGAACTGCGTTAAGTATCACCTATTAAAGCCACCTTTACGGCGGCTTTCACCTCCAATAATGAAATCGCGGTCATCGTTGACCGCCTTGAGAGAGATTTTAGCTATGATTTTAGATTCCTTTGAATTGAAAGGTAAAGTTGCGCTGGTGACTGGTTGCGATACTGGCTTAGGCCAAGGCATGGCGATCGGTTTAGCAGAAGCGGGTTGCGATATCATCGGCGTGAATATTGTCGAGCCACGTGAGACTATCGAACAAGTGACTGCACTGGGCCGTCGCTTTTTCAGCCTGACCGCTGACCTGAGCAACATTGAATGCATCCCTTCCCTATTAGAGCGTGCTGTCGCTGAATTTGGCCATATTGATATTCTGGTCAACAACGCGGGGATCATCCGCCGTGAAGATGCCATTAATTTCAGCGAAAAGGACTGGGACGATGTCATGAACGTTAACATCAAGTCTGTGTTCTTTATGTCCCAAGCGGTTGCTAAACAGTTTATTAAACAAGGTAATGGCGGCAAAATTATTAACGTTGCCTCGATGCTGTCTTACCAAGGGGGGATTCGTGTCCCTTCTTATACTGCCTCGAAAAGTGCCGTCATGGGCGTGACCCGTCTGTTAGCCAACGAATGGGCAAAGCACGGCATCAATGTCAACGCGGTCGCTCCAGGTTATATGGCAACCAATAACACCCAGCAGTTGCGTAAAGATGAAGAGCGTAGCAAAGAGATCCTTGACCGTATCCCGGCTGGCCGTTGGGGCTTACCTGATGATCTGAAAGGCCCAGTAGTCTTCCTGGCCTCTAAAGCATCTGATTATATCAGCGGTTATACTATCGCCGTTGATGGCGGTTGGTTAGCACGATAAACCACCATCTACTATCCACTATCGCGATTAATTTGAGTTAACACGACTTATCTACCTTATTGTGACATTCAACTCAAAAACGCATCAGGCACAACTTTGGTTGTGCCTTTTTTATTATTTATTTATCAATTAGTTAACAAATAAAATTTTCGGTTTTTTTCTTATAAAACCACCAAAATAAAAAATCAAAACAACGTTCCGACTTCGATCACACTTTTGTCATTCATCCAATGACTCGCCAGTAAATACAAATATAATAGATTGAAACGATGTTTCTATTTATAAGGAACCTAAAGCCGGTTCCGTCCTGACGTTTCGAAGGTGGGGTTACGACGATGGGTTTTACAGGCAACATTAAAGGCAGCGACGCAATGATGATTAACTGGCTCAGCGCTATCCGCAGCTATGTTGATTTAGTCCAGTCTGTTGGTCACAGTCAGCTTAATCCATCCCCATTGCTAGCCGATGGTTTTGATGTATTGACTCACCAACCTGTTGTTTGGGAATTCCCTGACGGCCACCATACTCCGATATCTAACTTCGCCAGCCAGCAAAACTGGTTACGGACATTGGATGCCCTCAGCTTGGTGACTCAGGATCCGCAATATCACCAGCAAGCCCGGATACAAAGCGGCTATTTTATGCAGCATGGTGTCCATAACGAAAGTGGGCTTTTTTACTGGGGTGGGCATCGTTTCCTCAATCTGGATACCCTAAAAACTGAAGGGCCAGCCTCAAAAGACCAGGTACATGAGCTAAAACATCATCTGCCCTATTACGATCTACTGGTAACCATTGATCGGGAGAGGACCCTTAATTTCTTACAAGGATTTTGGCACGCTCACGTAGAAGATTGGAAAACCCTGGATCTGGGCCGCCATGGCAATTACAGCAAGCAACGTGACCCACAGGTTTTTACCCATCCTCGATATGATGTGGTTAACCCAGCAGAGTTACCAAAACTGCCTGAAACCAAAGGACTCACCTTTGTTAACGCGGGCACTGACTTAATTTACGCAGCCTATAAATATGCTGAATATACCGGCGATGCTGCGGCTGCGGCATGGGGAAAACATCTGTACCGCCAGTATGTTTTAGCGCGTAATCCTGAAACAGGTTTACCGGTCTATCAGTTCAGTTCACCACAACAACGCCAGCCAATACCCGCTGACGATAACCAGACTCAATCTTGGTATGGCGACCGTGCCAAGCGCCAATTTGGCCCAGAGTTTGGTGAAATTGCCCGTGAAGCCAATGTGTTGTTCCGCGATATGCGCCCATTGTTGATAGACAATCCACTCGCCATGCTGGATATCTTGCGCCAGCAGCCTGATGCAGAGGTCTTGCAGTGGGTGATTGATGGTCTCAAGAATTACTATCGCTTTGCTTATGATGTCGAGAGCAATACATTGCGCCCATTATGGAACGATGGCCAAGATATGAGTGGCTACGTCTTACCGCGTGATGGCTATTATGGCGTCAAGGGCACTGTTATCTCACCATTCCCATTAGACGTCGATTATTTGTTACCGCTGGTACGTGCCTGGCGGTTAAGTGAAGATGAAGAGTTACTGGATTTAATTGGCGTGTTATTGCTCCGCTGGCAATTAGCTGAGCTGAATAAAACACAGCGGCGCGCAACACTGATGGCCGCTCAACGCCCTATTGCCTCTCCCTACCTGCTACTGGCTCTAGTCGAACTGGCTGAGCATTGTCAATGCCCTACATTGTTTACCTTGGCATGGCAAATAGGTGATGACCTCTTTAAACGACATTACCACCGCGGACTGTTTGTAGAATCGGCTCAGCACCGCTATTTCCGTATCGACAATCCGATTGCATTAGCATTATTAACCTTGATTGCCGCTAAACAAGATAAGTTAGCAGCAATACCTCAATTTATTACTAACGGTGGTTATATCCATGGAGATTATCGGGTAAATGGGGAAAGCCGAACTCTGTATGACATCGATTTTATTTATCCGACACTTTTGAATCAGTAGTTTTATTTATCTTTCATTTTATTAAAAATAGGTAAGCATTATGAATGAAAACAGAATGCTGGGGTTAGCCTATATATCACCTTATATAATAGGGTTGATAATATTCACGGCTTTCCCCTTTGTATCATCTTTCTTTCTCAGTTTTACTGAGTATGACTTAATGAGCCCTCCCGTCTATAACGGGATCGAGAATTATCGTTATATGCTGACGGAAGATGACTTATTCTGGAAATCCATGGGCGTGACTTTCGCTTATGTGTTTCTGACTATTCCATTAAAATTGGCTTTTGCTCTAGGGATCGCTTTTGTACTGAACTTTAAATTACGGGGTATCGGTTTCTTCCGTACCGCATTCTATATCCCATCAATCCTCGGCAGCAGCGTAGCGATTGCCGTATTATGGCGCGCGTTATTCGCGATTGATGGTTTGCTTAATAGCTTTATTGGTGTCTTTGGGTTTGAGGCTATCAACTGGCTGGGAGAGCCATCACTCGCGTTGACCTCCGTCACATTACTGCGTGTGTGGCAGTTCGGTTCTGCCATGGTTATCTTCTTGGCCGCGTTGCAGAACGTACCACAGTCACAATATGAAGCAGCCATGATTGATGGTGCCTCTAAATGGCAAATGTTTATGAAAGTCACCGTGCCACTGATTACGCCGGTTATTTTCTTTAATTTTATTATGCAAACTACGCAGGCCTTCCAAGAATTTACTGCACCTTATGTCATTACCGGTGGTGGGCCAACCCATTACACCTATTTATTCTCACTCTATATCTACGATACAGCGTTTAAATATTTTGATATGGGATACGGCGCTGCATTAGCCTGGGTGTTATTCCTGGTCGTCGCCCTCTTTGCCTCAATTGCATTTAAATCATCTAAATATTGGGTCTTCTACTCCGCCGATAAAGGAGGAAAAAATGACTGACGTACAACAAACTTCCAACCAGAAAAAATCAGATCTGGCTCAGGATATTGCTGATGCGGAAATTAGCCGCACATTACGCAAAGCTAAAGTCAGTGCTGCTTTCCGCTATATCGTTTTGATTATTGTCGGTCTGTTAATGCTTTATCCGCTGTTGTGGATGTTCTCAGCAGCATTTAAGCCTAATAATGAAATTTTCACTACATTAGGATTATGGCCAGAGCACCCGACAAGTGATGGTTTCATTAACGGCTGGAAAACCGGTACTGAATATAATTTCGGTCATTACATGCTGAACACCTTTAAGTATGTTATTCCGAAAGTGATCCTGACCATTATCTCTTCCACCATTGTCGCTTATGGCTTTGCGCGCTTTGAGATCCCTTGGAAGAAATTCTGGTTTACCACCTTGATCACCACCATGTTGCTGCCAAGTACCGTGTTGTTGATCCCGCAATACATCATGTTCCGTGAAATGGGCATGCTGAATAGCTACTTACCGCTCTATCTGCCGCTGGCCTTCGCCACACAAGGGTTCTTCGTTTTCATGCTGATCCAGTTCTTGCGCGGTGTCCCGCGTGATATGGAAGAAGCAGCACAAATTGACGGCTGTAACTCTTTCCAGGTGTTGTGGTATGTGGTAGTGCCAATTTTAAAACCGGCCATTATCTCTGTCGCCCTGTTCCAGTTCATGTGGTCAATGAACGACTTTATCGGCCCACTGATTTATGTCTATAGCGTAGATAAGTACCCGATAGCGCTAGCTCTGAAGATGTCAATTGACGTTACCGAAGGCGCACCGTGGAACGAAATTCTGGCAATGGCAAGCATCTCCATTCTGCCGTCCATCATTGTTTTCTTCCTGGCTCAACGCTACTTCGTGCAAGGCGTAACCAGCAGCGGAATTAAAGGTTAATAGAGGATTTATCATGGCTGAAGTCATTTTCAATAAATTAGGTAAAGTTTACTCCAACGGTTTCCGCGCGGTACATGGCATTGACCTGAAGATTAATGATGGCGAATTTATGGTTATCGTTGGTCCATCTGGCTGTGCTAAATCCACGACCCTGCGTATGTTGGCCGGTCTTGAAACGATCAGTGATGGTGAGGTCCGTATTGGTGACCGGGTGGTCAATAATTTAGCGCCCAAATCACGTGGCATTGCCATGGTGTTCCAGAACTATGCGTTATATCCGCATATGACAGTAAAAGAGAATCTGGCCTTTGGGTTGAAGTTAAGCAAATTACCCAAAGATCAAATTGAGGCTCAAGTTGCTGAAGCCGCCAAAATTCTGGAATTAGAAGATCTTCTGGACCGCTTACCCCGCCAGTTGTCCGGTGGTCAGGCACAGCGTGTTGCTGTGGGCCGTGCCATTGTAAAAAAACCAGATGTGTTCTTGTTCGATGAGCCACTATCAAACTTGGATGCCAAACTGCGCGCCTCCATGCGTATTCGCATCTCTGATTTGCATAAACAATTGAAAAAAAGCGGTAAAGCAGCAACCACCGTTTACGTAACCCATGACCAGACAGAAGCCATGACTATGGGCGACCGTATCTGTGTGATGAAGCTGGGCCACATTATGCAAGTGGACACCCCCGACAATCTCTATCACTACCCTACCAATATGTTTGTTGCCGGTTTTATCGGCGCGCCGGAAATGAATATCAAACCGAGCACGCTGGTAGAAAAAGAGGGGCAAATTGGCCTGACAGTTGGTCAATACACCCTGGTATTGAATGAAAGACAGCAGGCCAAAGTTGCCACCCACACCGGAGAAAAAGTGTTCTTTGGCGTACGTCCTGAATTTATTAGCATGTCTCTGCAACCGTTTGTCGGTAATCACTCACAAGGTGAACTGGTTCGGGTAGAAAACATGGGCCATGAATTCTTTATGTATATCAAGGTTGAAAACTTTG
The DNA here is from genome assembly GCF_900460465.1 of Yersinia pestis. Lineage (GTDB taxonomy): Bacteria > Pseudomonadota > Gammaproteobacteria > Enterobacterales > Enterobacteriaceae > Yersinia > Yersinia pestis. The sequence continues at coordinate 380,594 of NZ_UAVH01000009.1, forward strand.
AATTGACCTGCCGTCTGCCGTCTGACGAAGCACGACCGATTATTGAAAACGGCCTGCATCGCACCGTGTACTTCCAGTTTGATATGGATAAATGCCATATCTTTGATGCAAAAACAGAAAAAAATATCTCTCTTTAACAGGAGCAGTACCCAATGAAAAAAGCGATCCTACACACGCTAATAGCATCCACTCTGGCTCTATTGTCACATCAAGCTTTTGCAGCACAGGACGACGTCAATTTACGGATGTCATGGTGGGGAGGGAACGGCCGCCACCAGGTAACATTGAAAGCTCTGGAAGAATTCCATAAACAACATCCGAATATTAATGTTAAAGCGGAATATACCGGTTGGGATGGCCATTTATCTCGTTTGACTACACAGATTGCAGGCGGTACTGAACCTGATGTCATGCAGACTAACTGGAACTGGCTGCCTATTTTTTCTAAAGACGGAACAGGATTCTTCGATTTAAATAACGTAAAAGAACAACTGGATTTGGCGCAATTCGATCCAATCGAACTGCAACAGACTACCGTTAATGGCAAACTGAATGGTATTCCGATCTCTGTTACTGCACGTATATTCTATTTCAATGATGCGACCTGGGCTAAAGCAGGTTTAGAATATCCAAAGACATGGGATGAGTTACTCAACGCAGGCCAAGTATTTAAAGAAAAATTGGGTGACCAATATTACCCTGTTGTATTAGAGCATCAAGATACTTTAGCGTTAATCCGTTCTTATATGACACAGAAATACAATATTCCTACCGTTGATGAAGCAAATAAGAAATTTGCCTACACACCAGAGCAGTGGGTTGAGTTCTTTACCATGTACAAAAAGATGGTAGATAGCCATGTTATGCCATCTTCCAAATACTATGCTTCATTCGGTAAGAGTAATATGTACGAAATGAAGCCGTGGATTAATGGTGAGTGGGCAGGAACTTATATGTGGAACTCAACCATTACTAAATACTCTGATAACCTGACCAAACCTGCAAAGTTAGATCTGGGCCCATATCCAATGTTGCCTGATGCAAAAGATGCTGGCTTATTCTTTAAACCTGCACAAATGCTCTCAATTGGTAAATCAACTAAGCATCCTAAAGAAAGTGCGATGCTAATTAACTTCCTGCTAAACAGCAAAGAAGGTGTTGATGCATTAGGCCTTGAACGCGGTGTACCGCTGAGCGCAGCAGCTGTAGCCCAATTGCGTGCCAATGGTGTGATTAAAGATGAAGATCCTTCTGTTGCCGGTTTGAATATGGCATTGGAATTACCACATGAAATGAAGACCTCACCGTACTTCGATGATCCACAAATTGTTTCACTGTTCGGTGATGCAATTCAATATATAGACTATGGTCAGAAAAGCGTAGAAGAAACAGCAGAATACTTTAATAAGCAAGGTGATCGTATTCTTAAACGTGCAATGCGTTAATTAATCTAATTATTTAACTTAAGTCACAAAATAACCCTGCCATTTATTTGGTGGGGTTATTTTGTTTAATCAAATAAAATAACCCGCCAACTAGATCGGTATCACAAAATAATATCGAAATTATAAATTAGTTACTAAGAAAGATCTTGATCACACAATTAATTAAAAATACAAATAGAATGTATGACAACAACAAATGAAACATTGCTTCTTTTTTTGTGGTTGCGCGTTTTGTTCATATGTTGATTTTTATAGTTTTGTTGTTTTGAATAACCATAACTCTGGGATTATATAAAAATGAAATTAAAATTAATTACTCTGGCAGTGGCAGCAGCAGCAGTATCCGTTATCAGTTTTAGTTCCGTTGCAACAACGATTGACTATCGACATGAAATGAAAGACACCAGTAAATCCGATCACAAAGACCGTTTACTGATCTCAAACCGTTTTGCGAATGGTTTTGGTTTGTCCTTGGAAGGTAAGTGGGGCCAGCACAGCTCTGATACCACGCCAAATAAGCCATTCAATGAGCAGGTCAGTAATGGGACCGAAATGGTGGCCAGTTATGTTTATAAATTCAATAACACCTTCCAGATCGAACCTGGTTTCTCATTAGACTCTACTTCAGATTCCAACAACTACCGTCCATATATCCGTGGAAAAGTGGCTTTCACTGATGATTTCTCAACGTCACTGCGCTACCGTCCATACTACAAACGTAATCAACCTGCTCAGACTAAATCGACTGAGAAAGGACATGAGTTCACCATGTTATTTGCTTATAACTTCTTGAAAGACTATTCAGCTGAATACGAATTAAACTACAAGAAGTCTGAAGACGAAATTCTGGCTAATAAAGAAAAATACGAATGGGCACATGATGTAAAAATCGCCTACAAATGGGATAAAAACTGGAAACCCTATATGGCTATTGGTAATGTCCCAGGCAGTAAAGTGACTGACGAACGCCAAACTCGTTACCGCGTAGGTATCCAATACAGTTTCTAAATATCGTGTCGTTATGAGTACCCTCATCATTATTTGTTAAGTTATGCCCATTCTCTGCATTATTTTGGGGAAAAGTTGACTCCCAGTCACTTTTCCCTTTTTTTAGCTTAGCGATTTATGTCCCCCCTCTCGTCAGCCGTTATACATTTATAGTTGTTATTGCATTTATAGTCGTTATTGCATTTATAGCCGTCATTCATTTGCAGCCTGAATACATTGGTCGTCGGTATACCTCTACGTCTTATACCTCTATGTGATATTGCAGCCACCGGCCATTAGACCAGGGAATACCTCGGTATTGAGCCAATTACCCTAATCAGCACCATCCTGTAGGGATCCATCCTAAATGCTCAAAGGTTATCCACCTTTTATCTCTGTCAGGTAAAAATAAGACATTTAGTTACAACGTAACGACTGTTCACGCCAAGAAAAATCTCATATACTGGATAAATCAACAGCTACAAATTCGGAATTTAAGTATGACAGGGGAAGGACACCTTATTTTTTCTGTTGCCTGCGTTATTTTAGCCAAAAAAGTCGGTCTCACGCCGGAACTGGCACATGGCGATTGGTGGCATATTATTCCCGGCGCCCTGCTGACCTCTCTGCTGCCAGATATTGATCACCCAAAGTCAATCCTCGGCCAGCGGTTAAAGTGGGTTTCTGTGCCTATTGCCCGCGTATTTGGTCACCGCGGATTTACCCATAGCTTATTGGCGGTGATTGCTGGCATTGCACTGTTTCAGGTAGATGCACCATTGAATGGGGTGCTCCCCCCAGATGTATTTCATGCCATGATAATAGGTTATTTCAGCCATCTATTGGCCGATATGATTACGCCAGCCGGTGTGCCGCTATTGTGGCCCTGCCGCTGGCGTTTCAGTATTCCGCTATTGCGGCCACAAAAAGGTAATCAATTAGAACGCGTATTATGTGTTCTGTTAGTTTGTTTTTCCGTCTACTGGCAAACTGACACCACCATCCCGTTGCTCTACTATATGGAACAATTGAAAAGCTTTAGGTTATGAATACATCAAGCCGTATGAATAACATTCAAATTGATTTGATTTAATACAAATCAATACTAAAACTTATATAGAATTCTTTTTGGATATAAGTGAGCTAACTCAGTAACTGCTACCATATACGGCTAGCTGTACCACCGTCGTGCATCGTACTTGGCTGTATAAAATAAAATGCGTCAATATAATAATATTTTGGAGATTTGGGGATGAATTTACCACTTGTGGTTAATGTGCTGGTATTTGCAACACTGCTATTGCTCTTAGCACAAACTCGGCATAAACAGTGGAGTTTGGCTAAAAAAGTATTGATCGGCTTAGTACTGGGTGTGCTGTTTGGTTCAGGGCTGCAATGGGTCTATGGCGCAGATAATCCAATACTGAAAGAGTCTATTACTTGGTTTAATATTATTGGCAACGGCTATGTGCAACTCTTGCAAATGATTGTTATGCCGCTGGTATTCGCCTCAATTTTGAGCGCGGTAGCTAAACTGCACAATGCGTCATCTCTGGGTAAAATCAGTATTTTGACCATTGGTACTTTGCTCTTTACGACATTAATTGCCGCCTTGGTTGGTGTATTCGTGACCAACTTATTTGGTCTGACGGCCGAGGGGTTGATACAAGGTACTCAGGAAACAGCCCGTCTAAGCGCAATTGAGAGTAATTATCTAGGCAAAGTAGCCGACCTGACTGTGCCACAGCTGATCTTGTCATTTATTCCCAAAAATCCGTTTGCCGATTTAACGGGTGCCAGCCCAACGTCAATCATCAGTATTGTAATATTCGCAACCTTCCTCGGTATCGCGGCGCTACAACTGTTAAAAGATGATGTCACGAAGGGCCAACGTGTACTGGCAGCGATTGATACGCTGCAAGCTTGGGTGATGAAGTTAGTTCGATTAGTGATGAAGTTGACCCCATACGGTGTATTGGCACTGATGACCAAAGTGGTTGCCGGTTCTAATATTCAGGACATTATGAAACTGGGCAGCTTTGTTGTGGCATCGTATCTGGGCTTGGCCATCATGTTTGTTGTCCATGCGGTGTTGCTGTCGCTCACGGGTATCAATCCGCTGAAATTCTTTAAAAAAGTGTGGCCGGTACTGACTTTTGCGTTTACCAGCCGCTCCAGTGCCGCCAGTATTCCATTAAATGTTGAAGCGCAAACCCGCCGTCTGGGTGTCCCAGAATCTATCGCTAGCTTCTCAGCGTCTTTTGGAGCAACTATTGGGCAAAATGGCTGTGCGGGCCTGTATCCAGCGATGTTGGCGGTCATGGTGGCACCAACGGTTGGTATTAACCCGTTGGATCCGGTATGGATTGCTACTCTGGTCGGGATTGTTACTATCAGTTCTGCGGGTGTTGCCGGTGTGGGTGGCGGTGCAACCTTCGCCGCCCTAATTGTACTGCCCGCATTGGGCTTGCCGGTGACATTGGTTGCGTTACTTATCTCCGTTGAGCCATTGATTGATATGGGCCGTACGGCATTGAACGTCAATGGCTCAATGACTGCCGGGACGATCACCAGCCAATTAATGAAGCAAACAGATAAAAACATTTTGAATAATGAAGATGACGACGTTCTGACTCACCAGTAAACGCTAATTTGGCCATTATTAAGACCGTCAGATCAAGCTAGTCACTTTTTAGCCCCCAACCGTGGGATACCCCACGAGTGAGTCGCTTTATTTTTGACTGGCTTTTTTGTTTCTGTAAACTGCCCTTCACCACGCTGTGTTAGCTATTTGAGTAGACGAATTATTTACTCAAATCAGTGATTCGGATGAGTGGACACAACTCCCCCCGGCAGCCTCAAGTGCTAAGGGTACGATATTTTTCAACTAATGCTAATGCAATGGCTTCAGTTTCAACATCAGGCACACCACTGAAATCCTGAGGCCGGAAATGCATCTGGAACGCTTTGATCACTTGGCGAGTTTCAGTATCCAACTGGCCATTCTGGGGGATTTTGTAGCCATAAGCCGCTAATGCCTGCTGAATGACGGCTACTGAAGCAGCGCCCTTCTTATCTCTTCCACCAATATATTTTGCCACTGTCGCATCATCTGGCCAAGCACCTACGCCCTTCTCGGCCAAGCGCTTCCATGGGAATAATGGGCCGGGATCAGATTTTCTCAGTGGAGCAATATCACTGTGGGCCACAACATCAGACGGAGAAATATTGTAACGTTGTACAATGTCTTTGGTGAGCTGCTCTATCAATTCAATCTGTGATTCGTTGTAGGGATACCAGGTTCTTCCTAGCATCTTTTCCGTGAAGCCTAGGTTGACGATTTCGATACCAATCGAGGTGTCGTTGAGGTTGTTACGCCCCTGCCAAGAGCTGACACCCGCATGCCAGGCTCTCTGCGCCTCTGGCACTAATTGCAAAGCAATGGCTTTTCCACCAGCTTTCTTTGGGTGAGTAGGGATTAAATAATGGGCACTCACCTCACCCTGAGTGAGCAATCTTAGTGACTCGGCGTCACCGACTGCAGTGTAATGAAGGACTAAAAACCGTACCCGCTCATTTTTTGCAACAGAGGGATAGTGGGTATCAATTTGATATGTGCCACGGTCGATCAACTCATTCGAGTTGCGATGATCTGAACTACTGCAGCCGGCCAGCAACAATAATAGCCCCCCACTCAATAGCTTCCTCATTATTTATCTCCCTATAATTTAATTAATCGCGGTTATCATGACCTAAAAAAATTAAACAAATTATAAACAATACTTATCAATAATCAGTAAAAAGGCCAAATAAGGCTTATTACCTATGATAGTGCCAAGTCAGTAATCATACGCGCAGTAATTATTAAGGTGGATAGCAATATTAAGGTGGATAGTAATATTAAGGGGAATGGTCATTATTAAGAAACATAATATCCATGCGAACAGTATGATTATTCATGTGATGAAAAACAGCCCCTGCCAGAGGAGCTGTTTTTATAAAAAGAGATAAATAGTGATAAATAGTGATAATTAACAGCTAACTAAAGTTATCCAATAACGATAAAGTACTTACCCTATTTATCGACACTTTTATCAGAAAGGATAATCGCGGTAACCCATTTGCTCAGAAATATTGCGGGCTGCGCAATGTAACGATTTAACGTAATCACTCTTTCTGTCTTCAGCGAAACGTAGTGTCGGGAAAGAAATACTTAATCCGGCAATCACCACACCAAAACGGTCAAAGACAGGAACTGCGATACAACGCAAACCTTCTTCCTGTTCTTCAATATCCTCACCAAACCCTTGCTCACGTACCTTATCTAAAACCGGTAACAGTGCAGCAGTGCTATCCAACGTATATTTGGTGCTGCGGGTAAATTCGATATGAGACAGAATTTCTTCTACTTCACCACGATCACGCCAGGCTAATAGCACCTTCCCAATGGCAGTACTGTGTAATGGGTTGCGGCGGCCAATGCGGGAATGCATTCGTAGGTTATACATCGAGTCAATTTTATGAATATACACAATGCTATCTTCATCCAATGCACCCAAGTGAATAGTTTCACGAGTTTCATTAGATAATTCACGCATCTGAATATCAGCACTGCGAATCAAATCGACATTTTGCAGCGCTTTCGCACCCAATTCAAATAGCTTCAGGGTGAGGGAATATTTCTCCGATTCGCCTTCCTGTGCCACATAACCCAAGGACTTCATGGTTTGGAGAAAACGATAAACTGTACTCTTAGGCATCATGACTCGCTGAGAAAGCTCGGTAATACCTATTTCCCGTTCTTCACCCAACGCTTGTAATATGCCAAAAACCTTCAGCACCGACGAGACAGAGTCGGGCTGTTTATCTAGATCTGCAATAGCCATTTTTTAGTTACCCTACTCAGTTTTCTTTGATTCATAAAACAATATGTTTTAGAAAAAATAGAACAATGGTTTTATTATAAAGGGAAGTTGCGAGACTGTGCAATAAACCAATGTGAATAATCGGATAAAAGCCTTGCAGACAGCAAATTAGCCTCTTTCTAAGAGAGAGGCTAATGGAAAACTCGGCTATTGCCAAACAGACTCAGGCAATGTCACCATATATAATGCGGGCTTGCCGTGGACGTCTGACGTAAACAGGACCTGCTTATCATCAGGCGTAAAAGAAGGATGAGGATGCGTAACCTGGCGATCACCTTCAAATACCTGCCATGATGTATCATGTCGAGCAATACGATGCTGTGTCCCATTCTTTATATTGAAGACATACAAGAAAGGATCATTTTCGATCTTATAACCGCTGTTATCTTGCACATCAACCGGTGCGTCAGACCCATCACCTACCATCAGTGTGCCATCATAATTACTCATTAAATGTGAGCAGGCAGGCATAGAAGTCAATTGACGATTTTTCAATGTCACTGGATCAGCACTATAAATAAAACGATCGGAGCTGCCTTTCAAATAAGAGACATAAACCAATGCTGAACCATCTGGAACCCAGACTTCATGCGTACAGCTCTCACCTTCTGCATGGGTTTTCACTTTACGCATATTGCTGCCATCTTCATTGATGAGCCACATACGTGCATCAACCAGATCGTGTGGCCCTTCATGGCAGAACGCCACGGTGCTATCGTCATAAGGGCGATAAATAGGGTGACCAAGCCACTGATTTTCTTGCAGGATAACCGCTGATTCGCCAGTTTTCAAATCAACGCGCATCAGGCGGCAACACGGTTTGGTGAAATAAAATTCGTGGAATTTCTTCCAATCTGTCAACGGTTGCCAGTCTTCCCGCTTAATCTCAATACCGACCAATTTAGTACAATCAGAATTTGCTACCCACGTTCCATAACCGACCCACTCTTCTGGCACCTGATAAACCACGTTCTCTTCTAATGTGGCGAGATCAACACGCATCAAATTACGGCCATCCTTCACGTAGAACAGCGCATCATCTTCTGGTGAGAGGAAACCCCCAAAGGTATTATCACCGCGCCCTTCAGTCAGTTGTGTTGCGACCCGGCTGTTAAGATCCAGTAAATAGTAATTCCATGGGCCATCAAAAGCACCACCGAACAACAGTTTACTACCATCACGGGTGAAACATTTCTGATAGAAATAGTTACGGTGACAAGTGACATCAGGGGGCGTCAGTCGGGTCACTTGTGCGCCGGTAGAGGCATCCTGATAAGTGTGATATGTCAGGGGGATTTGTTTACCTTTTGCCATCCGGAAAATCCTTAAAATCGTCAGAGAATTAAAATTTACTCGCAGGAGAACCTGTCGACTAATACTATCTCACATTATAGAAACAATGTTTCATTTTTCCGTGATCGCAGTTCTACTTTTTCTTTTTATCGTAAATTACTCTTTTTATCGGGCGGTTAATCTGGTGCAAGATATGCGATTAACCATTACACTTATGATTAACGCCATGAACCTACGATTAATCCTATATACTTACAATTAATCTGATGTGTAAGGATGCAATCAGGGGCAATAATCGTTAGCATATCAATACTCACCTATTTTATTACTTTTACAGATACGCACCTATGAACCCATCAACAAGTGATGGCTTACCTGTACCTCAACGCTATGCCGCGATACTGGTTATTGCTTTAGGTATTATGATGGCGGTATTGGACGGCACTATTGCCAACGTGGCATTACCGACTATCGCACGTGACCTCAATACCAGCCCAGCGACATCTATCTGGGTTGTCAATGCTTATCAGCTCGCCATCACCATCTCACTGCTTTCCATGGCGTCATTGGGCGATATCATTGGTTACCGGCGGGTTTATCAAGCTGGCTTACTGATATTCAGCGTGACCTCACTGTTTTGTGCTCTGTCCGATTCGTTATGGACCCTGACGTTTGCCCGTGTGCTACAAGGGTTTGGCGCGGCGGCATTGATGAGCGTCAATACCGCCCTGATTCGTATCATTTATCCTCGAGCCCAACTTGGTCGAGGTATTGGTATCAATACCTTGATTGTTGCTGTGTCTTCAGCCGCGGGGCCCAGTATTGCCGCTGCCGTGTTGTCTGTCGCCTCTTGGCAATGGCTGTTCGCCCTCAACGTGCCAATTGGGCTATTAGCGTGGTGTTTAGGTATAAAATTCCTACCCGCCAATAATACGAAAAGCAACGGCAATCGCTTTGATATCACCAGTTGTGTTCTGAATGCGCTGACATTTGGCTTATTGATCACCGCAATCAGTGGTTTTTCCCAAGGGCAAAGCCCGGCAGTGATTGCTGCTCAAGTGGTTGCCCTATTACTGATTGGTTTCTTCTTTGTGCGTCGTCAACTCACGCAATCCTTCCCACTGCTCCCCGTGGATTTACTGCGTATTCCTATTTTCGCGTTGTCGATTGGCACTTCAATTTTTTCTTTTGCCGCTCAAATGCTGGCAATGGTGTCGCTTCCCTTCTTTTTACAGACCGTATTGGGCCGCGACGAAGTGGCAACCGGGCTACTGTTGACTCCATGGCCGTTGGCCACCATGGTCATTGCTCCGATCGCGGGGCGTTTGGTTGAGCGCTATCATGCAGGTTTATTAGGTGGGATTGGTCTGGCTGTTTTTGCCAGTGGTCTATTCTTGCTGGCGGTGTTACCCGCCAACCCCAGCGACGTAGATATTATCTGGCGGATGATACTGTGTGGCGCGGGTTTTGGGCTGTTCCAGACCCCAAATAATCATACGATCATTTCTGCCGCTCCACAGCATCGTAGCGGCGGAGCCAGTGGCATGTTGGGGACCGCCCGCTTGCTAGGACAGACCTCAGGTGCTGCCTTGGTTGCGCTAATGTTCAATATGTTCTCAACCAACGGCACCCACGCCTCCTTGATACTGGCTGGCTGTTTTGCCAGTATCGCGGCACTGGTGAGTCTCTTACGTGTAACACAAAAAAGTCATTAGGCTCTTGGGGGAAGCCTGAATATTGGCTTCCCCCCGGCAAGACGATCACTGATTTATTGTAGTGGCTGCTGCCCTTCAATGGGTGAGCCAAAATCATCAATAATGGTGAAAAACACACTCATATTCTTCGCCAGCGCGTTGTTGCCCACTGGGGCACTGTCCACGCTGCTTTTTGGCCCCACCATATCATCAGCGCCCAGTTTGATAGTGACGCCCTGCGCGGTATGACTTTGGGCGATAGCCAATGTCTGGAATGTGACATTGAATGGCGTCGGATTAGCCACGCGTAATACACGGCCCTCCCCTTTAGGTACCAGAGTGAAAGACAACTTAGTTGCTACACCTTCTGAACTGATCGGTATTCCTGCCGGGCGGTAAAATAATTTAATACGTGAGCGAAAAGCGATTTGTACCGCATTTTGTGATGATTGATTTGCAGACGCTTTGGGCGGCACTTCCAACACATTAAGCCAAAACATAGATTCACGGTCAGACGGCAACTGATTAGCGCCTCCGGTATAATAAATACGGATAGATTTATTGGTCTTGGCGTTAAGGCGGAATACCGGGCTATCAACCACAAACGGGACGTTTATCTGCTCAATGGGCTTATCCATTTCAGCGATATTATTATCCACCCAGAGTTGCAGCAACGCTGGATGAAGGCCGTCATTGAGGATCTGCACACTGCCGGATTTATCAGCACCGGTCACTATCACCCGTGTCAGACCAATCGCCACACCGGCTTGAACCGTAGCACTCAACACCAAACTGCTTAAAATAGCCGTAATCAGTAAAGTACGCAGATTATTCACCTTACGGGCACGCGGCCTGAGGATTAGCCATAACGTTTTCATTTATAGATCAACGTAAATGTGAACTCACCTTTTACTGAACCAGGTGTCACGGTGTTTTCTATTTGGTAAATTCCCGCCTGCATGGGGACCGTGTAACTTTGTGTGCTACTGGTGTCATAACCACTCATCGTGTATTCCTTATCCAATTCAATCGCCGCATCTGATTGGCTGCGCAGTAATACCCCCACCCCCTCAGCAGTCGAGTTGGCATCCAACGCAACAACACCATTAGCCGAATCCAGAATACTCGTCGTCGCACCAAATTTATAATTAATACCGTCTAGTCCACCTGGGCAATGATTAAAATTCAGATTAAAAGCTTTAAGTGCTTTCACCGTACCAATGCCGGTAAACTGCCGCGAATTGACCTCAGGTAGATTCACGACCACATCAGGCGTGGTACAGGTTTGCGTCATTATCTGAATATCAATGCTATTTGCCGGGACCTGAACAATCCTGTAACGAGCACCACTATTATCCGGCACACCATCAATGGAGCGCCGATGGTAAAGATAAGCAAAATCAAATATCCTTACGCCACCCGATCTTAGCTCCTCACTCGCCTTCACATAGTGAATTTGCATTTCCATTCCTAAGGGAAATTTAATCCCATCATTATAAGGAATCGGTCCTATTAATGGGGCACTCACCGTGCCGTCTACGAGCCCAAAACCCTCTAGTTGGGTCCAATCGCTGCTAAAACCGGCCCCGATAGCACGAAAACGTACGGCAATTCCCAAGCCAGGATTAGTATCGCCAGTGCGGAAAACTTTGTAATTACCACCATCAATATTGGTCGTAAGCAATGGATTATAAGGTGAAAATACCAAAATCCCAGCCCGCACATCCCGGGACTGGTAAGCGGGTAATAGCGCGCATGACCAAACTTCAGGTGCACTGATGGTCATCCATGAACCAATAGGATCACCTATGGCCGCATTAGGCTTAACACGAATAATACTGGTAGGGGGATTGATATAAATACTGCCAGTATAGTCACAATTTATCCCGAGGCCTTCAGCCCACACTTTACTGCTTGGCCCCCCAGCCACAACGACCAATATCAGTAGCGTAGCAACAGAACGGACATGAGCATAAACGCGCAGGTACATGTTGATATGCCGAATCACTGTTTTCACCCTATAGAAATAAGCACTCATTTGCATATCACCTCTAAGCGCCGGTAGTCACCTTTGACCAGATGACCTTTTACTAGGTTACCTTCCGGCAATTTATAGTCAAAACTGCAACTCTCACCGATGCCATCACCCCATATCACGCGCAGATTACCGGCTTGTTGATTCACTCGGACCATTGCCTGACCGCCCTGAGCAATAAAGCCGACGCGGGTCCCTCCGCCATCTTTTACTTCCGCCCCAAACGGCAAGGGGGTGTTATCTGCCAGATGCCCCCTGACTAAAACCGAATAACCGGTTGAGGTCTCGAATGTTACCAATGCAACAGCACCTGCGGTTGGCGCAACTTTTTGGCTAGTACTTTTAAACTCAACATCTGCAGATAGCCCTTTCGGATCTAATTCAACCTCATTCTGCCGATACGGACTTAAATAAGGCAATATCGCACGCCCACGACGATCAAGATACATACTGGAGTAGCTGCCGACACGCGCTCCCGCAGCATCTGGAGCCTCAATAATACCGACGGTATCACCCAGTGCAGGGGCCAATATCACCCCACCACGATAAGCCACTACCCCCCCTGACAAGCTGGCACTGGCTTGATCATAGCTGTTACTCTTCGAATAACTACCGCCCACCGTGGCGTAAGGTGCCTGCCAACTGCCATTCGCACCTAGGGTGTTATAACTGCCATTTTCATCGCTACGGTTATTCGCTGCAGATACGCCATAGCTAAATTGATTATCCTCACCCGCAGAGCCGGAAACCCCGGTTTGTATTGCACTGCTACCACGAGTATTGGAATAACTGGAGCTCAAACGTGGTGCACCAGCATGTGTCCCCAGAGGAATCGAAAGGGAAACACTTAATTGGTTGTCCCAATCGCCGCTAGGTATATCACGCAAGCGATTAAGCGCCACGTTATAACTCAGCGACTTATAGCTATTCGTGTAGCCGAATTGAAAATTCATATCGCGGTTACGTCCATCCCAGTAATCCTGCACATTGGCATTTGCGTAGAACGAGCCATAGCCATCAGGTAAGCCCTGAGCGATACTCACTTGCGCCTGATTGCGGCGACGATACTTAAAACTATCATCGTAGCGATCACTGCCATTCGGCCAACTTGAATCAATCTGCGTATTATTGACTTCACCATGCTGTAAATAATCACGCATTCGCATAGCTTCTGCTGGTGTATAAAAACCGTTACTGGAATAGTGATAACTGGCGATGGTCAAGTTGGTATTGGTTTCCGGCAAGGATTTAGCATAGGTCATACCAATACTTTGCCCACGTTGATTATCTTTATTAGGCAGACGGGTTTGTGCTTGCGTCACATTAAATGCCACTGCACCAACTGGTGTGTTAAATGCCAGCCCGGCAGAGGCTGATAAATAGCCTTCAGCCGCAACCATCCCGCCGTTACCGGTGAGTAAATTGGATAACCCATGACGCACCGTTCCCATAAAGAGGACCGGTTTATCTACCATCGAATTGTCACGATACTCACCGGCCATCAATGAGTAACGCGTGGTTCCCGGTCGCAGCAACTCCGCTATCGAGGCAAAAGGAACGATAAATGTCTGTTCGCTGCCATCCGCTTCGGTAATGGTGACATTGAGATTGCCCCCCTGACCGGTCGGGTAGAGGTCGTCAATGACAAAAGGCCCTGGGGGTACCGTCGTTTCATAAATAGGCCGCCCCTGTTGACGCACCACGACGCGGGCGTTCGTTCGAGCAACACCCCGTACCACTGGCGCATAACCCCGCTGAGAATCCGCATACATCCGGTCATCTGAGGTCAACTCAATGCCGCGATAGCTAAGGCTGTCGAACACCTGACCATCCGTGTTTGAATCACCAATAGTCATTTTGCTGTATAGCGAGGGAACGGCCCGTTCAACATAAGTGGCCAGGTTCTGATAATCAAAGCCTTGGCTATCACTTCGATTCAATGCACTGCGGTAATATAGACGCCAGCTTTGCCAGTTAAGCCCGCCCAAGAGCCCCAGATATTGATAAGTCTGGCTACCGATATCATTCTGGTTACTGCGGTAACCGGTATAGTCATATTTCAAGGTGGCCGCTGTCACGCCATCATCCCAATATTTAGGATGCACATAACCGCGAGCCTGGCGGATCAGATAAGCTTGAGGAACCTGAATATCCAAGCGTTGCTGATTGTCGTCGAAAATAGCATTTCCACCTTCCAGCAAACGACTCAACGGAGAGCATGCCCCGCGACTTTCGAGCAATTTCACGGTATCGGAAGATAACTTCGCCGTATCAACCCCCAACTCATCAAAGAGTTTTACGTCAAAACAGGGGGTGGCAACTTTCGATTCTGGCGACGGCAAGGCAAAACGCATTTCCTGACGACCAATCCATTGATCATTTAAATAGATATCAACCTGACGCTCACCGGGGGAAACAGGATTACCCTCACTGTAGCGGGTGGCATCAACGGGAAAACGGAGGAAGGCGTCACTAAATTCAACGTATTCAGAATTCTCGGCGGCAGATGACGGAATATATAACATGCCACCAATACCACAAATAGCGAAAGAGAATGCCGGTAAATATTTTAGGCACTCGTTTTTTTGAAAAAATATGAAAGCACTAAGCATTATATCGAGGCCATTAAATTAAATGCAGTATATAAAAGTGCAAAAAATACAAATTACCCTTAATTTGTATTTTTTATAGTTTTATTGGGTCAGTTTTTGCGTACCTTGAGTTTCGCCGCCCTGATCATTAATAACAGAATAAAAAACTTGTGCCGAATTATTGATCGATGCTTTTGCACTCGTAGGTAAGCTTAGTTCACTAAAAGGGGCAACCATTTTATTATTGATTTTAGTAAAATTAGCCAATACAGGCCCTTTCTCTGACGTGCGTAATTCTAGCTTTCTCAAGGTAATGTAATACGGTGAGGCATTCTTTATGACGATCTGATTGCCTTTCATTGAAAATGCGAGACTCTTGGCCGCTTGCGCAGGTAATACGGTTAATCCTTCAGGGCGGTAAAACATTTTAATTCTGGTACGGAAAGCCAATTGCATTTTGTTCTCACCACCAGCCGCACTTTGGATTGGCTTTGGCGGGACTTCTAATAAGTTAAACCAAAATAGGGTTTCACGATCAGCCGCTAATCCACCATCAGTGCGAAAAAGACGAATAGTCTGATCCCTTTTAGGGTCTAAACGTACTACTGGGGGGGTTACACTAAACGGCACCTTGATAGCCTCTGGGCGTGCGTTCGCATCACCTTTATCTATCCAGGCCTGAAGCAGGACCGGCATATCGCCCGTATTGGAAACCTTTACCACCCCCTCACGTTGTTTCTCTTCATAAATAACACGTGTCCCACTGATCATCACTTCAGCACGAGCCACAGTCGCCACAACCGATAATATTAAGAGTGTCAGTGTCGTTAAGAGTCGCACTGTCCTTAAAAAGGACAATATAGTAAGGAGCGTTCTGCGCATATGGGTTCCAATGATGTCGAACTTATAAAGCTGGGAGCACTAAGCTCCCATTTTATGCCGGATTGGACTTGCTATCCGCGTTAGTTAATCATGAACAAGTGTTAATCATAAATAAGCATTAATCATGAACAAGTATTAATCATAAACAAGCATTAATCATAAACGATAGTATAGTCGACATTCGTCGCGACCAAACCTGCTTCGACATTCGCTTCATTTGCATAATATTGTGCATAATAGCTTAATGTCGCGCCATCACCAGAAATATCTTCTACGACATTACCTTGGTTGCCAGAACCCACCACAATAGGTGCACTATTTTTGTCTAATAGACGAACCTGTACGCCGGTTGCACCATCGATGTCACTGTTATTCAAACGACCAGTAGACGCTTCTACGGTAGTACCCTGTTCAAAATGAGCATAGGCATTACCCATTGTCGCCCCAGTACAACCGGTTAATACGATATTGAAAGGTGTGGTACCCGCTACAGAATTAATGCCGTCTAATGCGCTTGCAGAGACAACTGGCAATGTGACGGTGCCATCTTTAGTGCCATTATTAACAGAGATACCACACGTCGTGTCAGTAATTTTACCGTTAATAGTAATAGTACCATCGGCTGCAAATGCTGATTGGGCAATAAATAAGCCAGCGAAAGCTGCAATTAACACATTGCTTGATTTAATTTTCACGTTTATTTCCTGTATTTAATAGCAAGGTTTTATATTAATAAACTGAGCGGAATTAATATAATCAGTTAGTGTGGTTCGATTTCGATTAATCTATTATTACAGCATTTAGGTAATTGTCAATTTGACCAAAATTAGACAATTGTCAATTCATCATAAAATGTTAAGAATGATCAGAAGTGCAATAAAGAAAAACGGAATTGCCTTGTATGAATTATCCCAATTTGCGTAAGAAAATTCCTACAAAACATTTTTTATTTAAAAAAATAATAATATGAAGGTCTATTGGAGTCAAAAAATAATTGGCGAATAAAAATCAATAAAAACAGCAGCATGAGATTTTTCTTATGTTAGCATTAGAATGAAAAGACAAAAAAATTCATTTTTCAATGAAGTAAGTCACAGATTTTTTAATGAAATTAGCGACAGAAACATTTTTACACATTATTTACTTAACTAAGGTGAAAAAAAATTTTTATTTAGGAAAATTACTGTAATTCATGCTATCCACCTATCAAATCTAGGCGTTTGGCATTATGGCCACGGTAAAAAAACACCCTGTCAGCTTACCGCTCACAGGGTGTGAAGACCATATTATCATTTCGCGAATAGAAACCTCTTATTTCGCTCTATTAATTTCTATTACCTCAAATACTGATATTACTTCAGATACTGACCAGAACGTAATGCCTCTATACGTTTATCTAAAGGCGGGTGTGACATAAACAATTCACTAAACGTTTTAGATTTACCATTAATACAGAAAGCCATCATGCTACCCGCTTCCTGCGGTTCATAGCTGGTTTTCAGCCGTTGTAATGCCGCAATCATTTTTTCACGCCCAACCAATTTTGCGGAACCGGCATCTGCATGGAACTCACGATGGCGTGAAAACCACATGGTAATAATACTGGCAAGAATGCCGAACACTAATTCTAGTACCATTGATACGGCAAAATAGACCATTGGATTACCGGGGCTGTTACTTTCACCGTCTCGGTCACCTGATAAGAAACCAGCGGCAATTTGTGCAATCAGTCGTGAAATAAAGATCACGAACGTATTCACGACCCCTTGAATCAAAGTCATGGTTACCATATCACCATTAGCCACATGACTGATTTCATGGGCAATCACGGCTTCAGCCTCATCACGGCTCATATTTTGCAATAAACCGGTACTGACCGCCACCAGAGAGGCATCTCGACGTGCCCCCGTCGCAAAGGCGTTAATATCCGGTGCCTGATAAATAGCCACTTGTGGCATGGCGATCCCTACCTGTTGAGACTGGCGACGTACGGTTTCCAACAACCAATATTCTGTTTCATTACGTGGCCGTTCAATAACCTCCCCGCCTACTGAACGTAAAGCCATCCATTTGGACATCAGTAACGAAACAAATGCGCCGCCGAAACCAAACAGACCCGCCATAATCATCAGCCCCTGCACACTGCTTGACTGAATTCCCGTCAGACTTAACACCAACCCGAACACTAGCATCACCGCCAGGTTGGTGAGAAGGAACAGAGCGATACGCATCATAAAAATTTTTCCTTATTGTGTTGGTCAAATTAATTGTGTTGAACCAAATTAATTGTGTTGAACCAAATTAATCGTGTTGAGTCATATTTGTGTTAAATAAAAAGATGCTTGGATAAATTACTGTAGATACGTTAATCGTATGGGCATCTGATAAATTTTCAAGGTTTGTTAAGTTCTAACAAAAAAAATCAACACAACTTTACAAATTTGGACGCTTTTTATTACATGTTTTATCATTTCTTCACCATATGAGATCCTTGGCAGAGCAACGTACATATCCCTATTTATTCATTATTATTTTGTAGATCGATTAAGAATGAGTCGCTCAGAGCTGGTCTGAACCGCCTAGGCAAGACACCGTGACCTCTGATTTTAACAAGGGTTAAGCAGCCTGTTCATCCGTCATGCACCTGAAAAAAGCAAAAAAAAATCCGAGTCCAATAAGACCCGGATTCTTCATATTATTTGCAGATTTATTTTACCGTTGCCCCAGCGGTAGCAGCAGCGACAGGGCGAGATGCAATCTGTGGCTGAGCTTTTTCCTTGTGGGCTAAATCCAAGGCAATATTCACCGTTTCATCCAAATAAGGGTCTGGCTCCTGATAATCTTTTGGTAAATCATCCAACGATTTCAGAGGCTTCTTACCTTCACGGATGAAGCGTTCATTTAAACGAGTCAAGCGCGTCATATCATCATCACGGTTCTCTTTTTCACGCTGGGCGTAATTGAGAGAGACAATGTTACGCTTATCTTTCAAAGCCTTATAACGCTCAATATCTTTCTGAATATACTGGAATTCAGGATTAGCGGCGATACGCTCAGCATGATTCTTCAGTAACTCAGGCTCCCAGGGTTTCAAATCACCCGTTTTGGTATAACTGGCAGCATTGATCCTGTCCCATGGCAAAGCATTATCTTCGAAGTTTTCACCCGTTTCCGCCGGATCAACCCCTGTAGGCATCACGATATCCGGAGTCACACCTTTGCGCTGCGTACTACCGCCATCCACCCGATAAAACTTCTGAATGGTGTATTGCAGTGAGCCTAACGCTGGCCACTCAGGGCGTAGCATTTGATCGTATATACGATTAAGTGAGCGATATTGCTGAACAGTGCCTTTGCCGAAGGTTGGCTCACCGACAATTAATGCACGGCCATAATCCTGCATAGCGGCGGCAAAAATCTCAGATGCCGACGCACTGTAGCGATCAACCAATACCACCAGCGGGCCTTTGTAATACACCACACCGTCAGTATCACTGTCTTCACGCACTTTGCCATTGTTATCCCGCACCTGAACCACTGGCCCACTCGGAATGAACAAACCAGAAAGTGAAACAGCTTCGGTTAATGCGCCGCCACCATTACTGCGTAGATCAATGATGATGCTGCTGACATTCTGTTTCTCAAGCTTCTGTAATTGCACCTTAACGTCTTCGGTCAGGCCAACATAGAAACCCGGAATATCCAACACACCTACGCGTTCTTTACCGATGGTTTTCACCGACATTTTCACCGCGCGATCTTCCAGACGAATGCGCTCGCGGGTCAAGGTTACAGTACGAGGTTTAGTCCCTTTACCCGCAGGTAAAATTTCTAACCGTACTTTACTGCCCTTTGGCCCTTTGATCAGAGCAACCACATCGTCAAGACGCCAGCCTATAACATCAACCATTGGCTTACCCGCCTGCCCTACACCGATAACCCGATCACCCACCGCTATCGTTTTACTCTTCGCCGCCGGACCACCAGGGACCATAGAATTGATGAGTGTATAATCATCATCCATTTGCAATACCGCGCCAATACCTTCCAGAGACAAACTCATCTCGGTATTGAACTGTTCAGTATTACGTGGAGAAAGGTAGTTGGTATGCGGGTCAATCTCGCGAGCAAAGGCGTTCATGATCAACTGGAAAACATCTTCGCTGTTGCTTTGCGTCAAACGCTTAATAGCTGATTGATAGCGTTTCGTCAGCGTCTCTTTGATCTCTTTATCCGTTTTACCCGCTAACTTCAAATTAAGCTGGTCGTATTTTACTTTTGCATCCCAAAGCGCATTCAGTTCGGCTTCACTGCTTGGCCACGGCGCTTTGGCCCGATCAATATCAATCGTATCGTTACCAGTAAAAACCATTGGCCGGTCCAGTACTGACAACGCATATTGATAGCGTTCAAAACGGCGTTTCTGTGCCAGATTGAATAAGGCAAAAGGCGTGTCTAATTGACCTGATTTTAACTCTTTGTCCAGCGAATACTTTTTATCCGCGAACTGTGCCACATCTGATGCCAACAATACGTTATGGCTGTAATCCAGCATATTGAGGTAGCGGTCAAATATTTTGGCGGAAAACTGATCGTCCAATGCAAATTGGCGATAGTGAGAGCGAGTAAAGCGCGATGTTACGCGCTCACTCACGGTTGCATGCTCAGGTTCCTGACGTAATTGAGGGAGTTGATCAATTCGATACGTTGTATCGGTTGCGTAACTCGCCCCAGCCAGTAACAAGCCTGCGATTGCTGCTAGTCTGACAAATTTGTTCATGCCTAGGTTGGCCTCCGTATCAGAACTGCAAGTGTTCTGCGCGCACAATCATCGCCAGACCGGAAGATAGCTGCACCCGTACGCCATCTTTAGCGATTTCCAATACGGTTGCATCCATTGCACTCTTGCCTGCTCTGACTTTGATTTCTTGACCAATTTGCAGTTTAGAGATATCTGTGACCGGCACAGGACGTGGCTGGTTTTCCTCAACCTGTGGACGAGGTGGCCGAACCTGTTGCGGGCGAGGTGACTGACGAGGCTTGCGGTTTTCCGGAGCCGCACCCGCTTCACGACGCGGTGCAGGTTTTTTACCTGCCGGACGTGGGCGACGTGGCTCTGGCGTTTCACCCGCAGCAATGGCAGCTTCGCGCTTTTTAGCCTGTTGTTCAGCTCGTTGTGCCTGAACACGGGCTTTCGCTTCTTCCAGCTGTTTGCGGGCATGTTCTACATGTTGTTCTTCCAGCACACCACAAGGGTTGCCATCCAAATCAACACGCTCAGCACCGACTTTGACCCCATAAAGATAACGCCAGCTTGAGGTGTAGAGACGCAGCGCAGAACGCAATTGCGTTTTGCTTAAATTCTCTTCCCCCTGAACACGTTCTACCAGATCCTGAAAAATACCGATCTTAAGAGGGCGTGCTTCGCCTTCGGCGGTGAAACAAAGCGGGAACCGCTCGGCCAAAAAGGCTATGACTTCTTTGCTACTGTTCAACTTAGGTTGATTTTCCATGAAATTTCCTGATTACAACGGGTTTGCCAACCAGCGCAGGCATGAACAGGCGTCATTATAATGACGCCATCAGCAATTGCCACGTTATCCGTATATCAACTTGCAGTCTCTGTGACATATTTGGCACTATCACAAAACTCAAGATGCTCGCAAAGCCCCGCCACAACTGAGATTAAACCCAATTCGTCGTCTTCATCAAAGCGATCATAAACAATGCTATCAATATCCAAAATGCCGATAACTTTCCCCTTTACAGTGATTGGCAGCACAATTTCAGCGTTACTTGCTGCATCACAGGCAATATGACCGGGGAAAGCATGCACATTACCTACCCGCTGAACGCGGTTTTCTGCTACTGCGGTTCCACACACCCCTTTTCCTACCGGAATACGCACACATGCAATCTTTCCCTGAAAAGGCCCGAGTACAAGTTGTTTGCCATCGACCAAGTAGAAACCAGCCCAATTCAAGCCATCAAGGCGTTCATAAAGCAAGGCACTGGCATTGGCCAGTGTGGCAATAAAATTCGTTTCACCTGCAACTAAGGCACATAAGTCACGTTTTAATTCCGCGTAGAATTCTGTTTTTTTCATGTGATGACCGTTAGAAACCAAAGAATAGCCAAGGGCAATGAATGCTTGGCTTATATAAAATAATCATTAAATACCCTTGGCGACAAGGGTATTCCTCTGTAATGTTGCAAAAGAGTTACCTATGTTATGAATTCACCTGTTTCGCCCGATTACGCCATCATGAACCGTGCTATTTTTTACAAAACGATACGATATACTGATGACATCCTATGTAGAGCTACCCTCTATCCCATGAAAATACACGCAATTCAACGCCCATTATCCACCGCTCGAGCCCAACGATGCTGCGAGTGCGATGCCCTATTCACCTTGCCACCATTGGGGGGCAACCAAACAGCCTATTGCCCACGCTGCAACGCCCAAATAACCAGTGGGCGTGACTGGTCGCTGACCCGGTTGACCGCCATGGCTTGCGCCATGTTGCTGTTAATACCGTTCGCCTTCACTGAACCCCTGATCAGTATTCGCTTACTTGGCACACGTATTGATGCCAGTCTGTTAGCCGGGATTTGGCAAATGAGCCGTCAAGGCGACCCCATCACAGCCAGCATGGTGGCATTTTGTGTCCTCGCGGCACCGGTAACCTTAACCTTCTCTATTCTATATCTGCGTATTGGTAGCCGGATTGGCATAAATCTGCGCCCGATACTGCTTATATTGGAGCGACTGAAAGAGTGGGTCATGCTGGATATCTATTTAATCGGCATGGCCGTCGCCTGCATTAAAGTCAAAGAATACGCTGACATCATGCCGGGTACAGGTCTGATAGCCTACCTGACCTTGACATTACTGAGTATTCTGACCTTGGTTCATCTGAATCTGGAGCAACTTTGGGAACGGTTTTATCCGCAAGAACAGCCTCCAGGCCCGCAGGAAACACTGCGCGTTTGCTTATCGTGCCACTACACTGGACACCCCGATAGCCATGGCCGTTGTCCGCGTTGCCATACACCTCTCCGACACCGCCGGCGTCATAGCCTACAGAAAACCTGGGCCGCATTGATTGCCGCTATCGTTTTGTTATTGCCCGCCAACCTACTCCCAATATCAATCGTTTATGCCAACGGCGCACGGATAGAGGATACCATTTTCTCCGGTGTGGTTTCTTTGGCGTCATCGGGTAATTTCCCTATTGCTGCCGTGGTCTTCATCGCCAGTGTATTGGTGCCGTTTACTAAAGTGATCGTGTTAATCACGTTGCTGCTCAGTATTCACCTAAAGACACAACACAGCCTGAAAACCCGGATGCGTTTGCTGCGGTTGATCACCTGGATTGGTCGCTGGTCAATGCTGGATCTCTTTGTTA
This sequence comes from Yersinia pestis, assembly GCF_900460465.1. Taxonomy (GTDB): domain Bacteria; phylum Pseudomonadota; class Gammaproteobacteria; order Enterobacterales; family Enterobacteriaceae; genus Yersinia; species Yersinia pestis. The sequence goes on from NZ_UAVH01000009.1 coordinate 403,858, forward strand.
TCGCATTAATGATGTCGCTAATTAATCGCGATCAGCTTTTTTCCTTCACTATGGGGCCAGCAGCCTTCTATTTTGGGTCTGCGGTTATTTTGACTATTCTTGCTGTTGAGTGGCTAGATAGCCGATTGATTTGGGATGCATATGCAACAGGAAACACCGAGTACACCGACTGAGGCTCATGTAAAACATAAACGCCGGTTCTCCCCCTTCTGGCTACTGCCTTTTATTGCGCTACTGATCACGGGCTGGCTGATTTATAACAATTGGCAAGAACGTGGGACGGAAATCACTATTGATTTTCAGTCAACTGCTGGAATTGTTGCTGGCCGCACACCCATCCGCTATCAAGGCGTGGATGTAGGTTTGGTTCAATCCATCAGATTGGATGATAACCTGCGTAACATTAAAGTGACCGCCAGTATCAAAAATGATATGGAGGATTCACTACGTGAAGGTACCCAGTTCTGGCTAGTGACCCCCAAAGCCTCTCTGGCCGGTGTTTCTGGATTGGATGCGCTGGTGGGCGGTAATTATATCGGCATGATGCCTGGTGAGGGTAAGCCGCAAAGCCATTTCACTGCATTGGATACTCAGCCTAAATTCCGCCTGAATACAGGCGAATTAATGATTCATCTCTCTGCCCCTGACCTCGGCTCACTCAATAACGGCTCGTTGGTTTACTATCGTAAAATTCCGGTTGGCAAAGTGTATGACTACACGATCGCCCCTGATAATAACGGGGTTATTATTGATGTCCTGATTGATAGACGATTTGCCAATTTGGTGAAAAAGGACTCTCGATTCTGGAATGTTTCTGGTTTTAAAGCTGATTTCAGCCTAAGCGGTGCCTCGGTGCAAATGGAGAGTCTGGCGGCGCTGGTCAATGGCGCAATTGCTTTCGATTCCCCACAAAATAGCCAAGATGCCGCGCCAGATCAGCCTTTCCAACTTTATTCTGATTTAGCGCACAGTCAGCGCGGGGTGGCCATCACCCTGGATTTACCAGGGGGAAGTCACTTGAGTGAGGGCCGTACCCCCCTGATTTATCAGGGGTTGCAAGTTGGTACTTTGACTAAAATGACGCTTCAACCAGACCAAAAAGTGACGGGAGAGCTAACCATTGATCCCTCCGTAGTGAATTTGATGCGTAGTGGCACACGCATTGAAATGAATAGCCCGCGGATCAGCCTCAGTAATGCCAACGTAAGTGAACTGCTTACTGGTAATACATTAGAGCTGATCCCAGGCGACGGTGATCCACAACAACATTTTACCGTACTGCCCAGCAGTAAAAGCCTGTTACAACAACCCAATGTCCTTGAATTGCAACTCACCGCGCCACAAAGCTATGGCATTGATGTCGGCCAGCCTATTTCACTACGTGGTATCAAGATTGGTCAGGTGTTAACCCGCGAACTGTCAGCCGATGGCGTCACCTTTACGGCCGCGATAGAAGCGAAATATCGCCATCTGGTGCACAAGGACAGCAAATTTGTGGCAAACAGCCGCCTTGATGTCAACGTGGGGATTGATGGCGTTAACGTGCAAGGCGCCAGCGCACAAGAATGGATTGATGGCGGTATTCTGCTTTTATCAGGTAGCAAAGGCGAGGTATCAGGTAGCAAGGGCGAGGCACTGAAACAATACCCCCTTTACAGTAGCGTGGCAAAAGCAACTGATGGGATTTTAGGCAGTTCACCGGCAACGACCCTAACGCTAACGGCCAGCAGTTTGCCTGATATACAGGCCGGTTCTGTGGTGTTGTACCGTAAGTTTCAGGTGGGTGAAATTACTCACGTACGCCCTAAAGCCAACGCCTTCGAAGTGGATGTTTACATTCAACCCGAGTATCGCAATCTACTAACCGAAAAGAGTATTTTTTGGTCAGAAGGGGGCGCAAAAGTACAACTGAGTGGGAGTGGCCTTACTGTACAAGCCTCACCGCTTAACCGGGCCTTAAAAGGGGCCATCAGCTTCGATAATCTAGAAGGCGTCACTCTGGATAAAGGGGCCAAGCGGACATTGTATAGTAATGAAACGGCCGCACGGGCCGTGGGTAGCCAGATTATATTGCGTACATTTGATGCCAGTAAACTGTCGGCGGGTATGCCAATCCGCTATTTGGGGATCGATATTGGCCAAGTTGAGTCGCTGAAGCTGGCACCCGAGCGTAATGAAGTCTTAGCCAAAGCCGTACTTTACCCAGAATATGTGCAAAACTTTACCCGCGCGGGTACCCGTTTCTCCATCGTCTCACCGGAGATCTCGGCTGCAGGGGTCAATAATCTGGAGACCTTGTTCCAGCCCTACATTAATGTAGAGCCCGGTAAAGGGGGGCCCTTGCGCAATTTTGAGTTGCAGACCGCCACCATTACTGACTCCCGTTATCTTGATGGCCTGAGCATCATACTGGATACCGCTGAAGCGGGTTCGTTGCAAGTTGGGACGCCAGTCCTGTTCCGTGGGCTTGAAGTTGGCACTGTCACCGGTTTTAATCTGGGTGCAATGTCCGATCGAGTGCAGGTATCACTGCGGATAAGCCAAAAGTTTCAGCATCTAGTAAGACAAAACACGGTATTTTGGCTAGCATCAGGTTATAACTTTGAGTTCGGTCTGATAGGTGGTGTGGTGAAAAGCGGGACCTTCCAGCAGTTTATCCGTGGTGGTATCGCTTTCGCTACGCCACCAACCATACCACTGGCACCGAGAGCCAATGTCAATCAGCACTTTTTGCTCGCCCCCGAAGAGCCTAAAGATTGGCGAAAATGGGGAACAGCCATTCCACGTTCTTAAATAATTCATCAGGGTGGTTCGCCATAAGCTGCCCTGATGATTACCCGTACTCATGCCCTGCACAGCAATCGCCATTCTTATAAACCCTTTTTCTAAATTCCTGTAGCACTTACCGCTGTTTTCTTTTTTTATCTCTAAATTCATCTCTTTATTTTCCATCATCTCTATTTTTCTTCGCCTATTTATTCAAAAGAGAAGCTAATCAATTTACTCACCCATCAATAATAAAGTCTTCATGTCGTTTTTTTGCTGAATGGATTCATATTAAATTTTTTTTAAAAAAAATAAAAATAATATTGAACCTAAAATAAATCAACATTAGGATAATGAAATTTATTATTTATTGCGTCTTGTTGGCGTTAATTAATCATTCCTTTCTCTAATGTTTAGCAACAAGAAATATTAGTTGCTTTACATTATTCTCTCAACAGCATCACGCAGGTTTCTTGGCGGTTAATTATAGGGTTAAGGGGGGGTAATGAGGAAAACCTTATTTACTTTAAGTGTAATAGCCATATTACAGACAGCACCACACATAACCTATGCTGCTGCAACTACCGGTACACTGTCATCAACACTGACCATTATCTCCGGCTGTTATATCAACGATGGGACCGGGTCTGGAAGCCTGAGTAATTTGGGAACCATAAACTTCGGTAGTGTAGTGGCGCTATCCTCAGTAATTAACGTCGCATTCAGTGGCACACTGAGCGGGACTCTCAGTTTGTATTGTAGTGCTAATACCGCGTATACCATCGCTATTGATAATGGGCTGTACAGCACGTCAGGACAGCGTCGGCTCCGGGGTGGGGCCGCAGCACCAACCACCTTTGAGTATGTTAATTATAATCTGTTCAAAGACAGTAGTTACAATCAGCCATGGAACGCAACCCCGACGACGGGTGTTCAAAGTGGTACCGGCACCGGGATTGCCACGCCTATTCCTTTGACTATCTATGCTCAAGTCCCGATACAAACAACGCCCAGTGTCAGTACTTATATTGATACTGTTATCGTTACTGTTACTTGGTAATAACAGTGAAAAATCACACTCTTGTTGTATTCAGTTTAAGTCTAGTGTGCGGTTTACTGCTATTCCAAGCATATCCAGTAAATGCAGTATCAAAAACAGCCAATATAACGGTAACGGCCACGCTACTGCCCACCTGCCTTGCGCGTTTTCTGGTCAGTGGCAGCACAAGTTTTGGCACCTTGGATTTTGGATCAACTGTCGCGTTAACCCAACCAATCTCGGTGGCAGGTCAAACCAATAGTGGCGCTATCACCGTGCAATGCAGCAACGGTACCAGTTTTAACGTATTACTGAGCAGCGGACAGAGTGGCAATACCAATAACCGTTATCTGTCCGGGGGGCCATCAGCCCAGCAAGTGAGCTACAACCTGTATACCAACGCGACCTATAGTGTCATCTGGGATGATGTGGTGGGTGTATCGCAGGTTGCTACCGGACAAGTCGTCACCATACCGGTTTATGGCCTGGTTCCTGCACAATCGACGCCTGCGGTAGGGACCTATACTGATACCGTTCAGGTCACGGTGAGTTGGTAAGTATAGAGGGAGGGCTAACAATGATAAGTCTTTTTTCTCCATGTCACCTCAGTGCCGCTTTACTTATCTCAGCACTGTCTATCGTACCTACCAACGCGGCACCCTCACCCGTATCTAGCCCTTTTACTGTCAACGCTACCGTGCTAACTGGATGTGTTCTGGGGGGAGGCGCAACTGACAGCTCCAATTTTGGTTCCATAAATTTTGGCAATATTACTTCGCTGGCAACCGCCATTAATGCAACTTCTGGGCTGAATGCAGGAACCATTACCATTCAGTGTAATGGTAATCCTAGCGTAACACTTGCGCTCAATTCAGGGGCCAACATGACGGGTAACATCTCCGCGGGTAGGCACCTGCTTAACAGCAGTACCGGTGAATACTTGCTGTATCAAATTTATCAAAATAGCCCCCGAACCCTTATCTGGGGAGATGGTTCAAATGGGGGGGCAACACAAGTCATTGCTACCGACGGCACGCTACAGCAAGTTATTTTATATGCACAACTGTTTGCCAGTAATACACAACCTACTGCGGGAGTTTATCTAGATACGTTATTGGTTACTGTCACTTACTGATCAATAACACATACCGGAGAAAAACTTACGATGATAAAATATCACTTATTATCTAAATTGATATTATCCTTTATTTTGCTACCCATCGCCCCTCTACATGCTGCTGTTTCCGTATTAATTTGGCCCATTGACCCAGTCATTAACGATGACGAAAATGCCACAGCATTATGGCTGGAAAATAAAGATAGCCAACCAACTTATATGCAAATACGGGTACTGAGTTGGCGACAGGTTAATGGTCTGGACGACTACAACGCTCAGACTGCCATTATTGCCAGCCCCCCCGTTGCCAATATTCAACCAGGCAAGCGCCAACTGATTCGCTTAGTTAAGAATGCACAAGTTCCTGCGGGAAAAGAGCTGGCCTACCGGATATTAATCGATGAGATCCCCCGTCAGGAACCTAATGATAAAAATAACCCGTCATCAACACAATTGGGTCTGACATTTCAAATGCGCTATTCCGTGCCCCTATTTGTTTATGGGAATGGTATGCAGATAGCACCCGAGGCGACACAACCGACTGATATTGCACAACCTACGCTCAGCTATATATTGAATCGGCAACAGGGGAAGCAATGGCTGACGATCCGCAATCAAAGTGAAATTCATGCACGTATTTCTCAGGTCACACTCAACGGCCAGACGGTTAACAACGGCTTATTGGGCTATGTATTAGCGAGATCACAGATGAGCTTTCCCATCAGCTTAGCCGCCAGAAAAGGTGAGTTGGCGGCCATTATCAATAGCAACACCAAACCAGTAACTATTCCATATCAGTAACTAGCCCATATCAGTAACTAGCCCATACCAGTAATTAGCCCATATCAGTAATTAGCCCATATCAGTAATTAGCCCATATCAGTAATTAGCCCATATCAGTAACTATTCCATACCAGTAACTAGCCCATACCAGTAATTGAGAGACATAAAAAAAATGAGATTTTACACAATGAACTGAGGATCGAGGATGATTATCAGATTCCGGCTACCGCCATTATCGGTACTGATATATGGCTCAATATTGTTACCGTCACTGATACCCTTGACTATTTTAGGAGGGAGCCTCCCTCCGCCCTCGACATCAACAACGATGCCTGATACTACGTTATATCTTGAACTCGTGGTCAATGACCGTAACTTTGGGAGTACTGTACCTATTAGTTACCGCAACAACCGTTATTACCTTTCTCAATCACAGCTAAGAACGATTGGGCTTCCTATATCAGAGCCACTGGCACCCGAGATTGCCATTGATAATATGGCGGGCGTGAACGTTAAATATGATGGAGAGAACCAACGCCTATTAATCAATGTTCCCAGCGAGTGGCTACCAAAGCAACAAATCGAGGTTACCGAACAAGATGATTTCAATCTTGCGCAAAGTAGTTTGGGGGCTTTATTCAATTACGATATCTATGCCACACAAGGTTACCCGTACTCATCTTTAACTCATTTTTCAGCATGGACAGAACAGCGCATTTTTGATCGTTTTGGCTTGCTCAGTAATACCGGCGTTTATCGCACCCACTTCCCAAGTAATAACAACACAGATGACGCGAAAGGCTATATTCGTTTTGATACCCAGTGGCAGAAGAATGACGAAGAACATCTGCTGCGTTATAGCACAGGTGACCTCATTACCGGTGCTTTGCCATGGAGCAGTGCGATACGTCTTGGCGGCATTCAGATAGCACGGCATTTTGCTATTCGGCCCGATCTCATAACCTACCCATTACCACAATTTTCTGGTCAGGCCGCAGTCCCCAGCACCGTTGATCTCTACATTGATAACTTCAGGACACAATCGGCCAATATCAACCCAGGCCCTTTTGTCATCAATAATGCACCGCGAATCAATGGTGCAGGCCAAGCGACTATCGTCACAACCGATGCCCTTGGCAGGCAAATCAGCACATCTGTACCCTTTTACGTTGCCAGTACACTGCTAAAACCCGGAGTGTGGGATTTCAGTCTCTCGGGGGGTGCCCTACGTCGTAATTATGCGATTCGCTCAGCAGATTACGGTGAAATGGTTGCCAGTGGTGTCGTTCGTTACGGCACAACACCTTGGTTGACACTGGAGGGCCGGGGAGACATCGCCAAAGAAATGCATGTAATTGGGGGTGGCGTTAATTTTCGCATGGGGTTATTGGGTGTCCTAAATAGTGCATACAGTATAAGCAACACATCGAACGGCGCTTTTAACAATGTGGCTGAACCGCTAAATACCAATAATGCCACGCCGAATAGATTACCGTCCCCAGCAGCGTCACGCCGTGGACGTGGCAACCAGCGTTCATTAGGCTATAGCTACAGTAATGCATTCTTTAATTTAAATGCTCAACATATTATCTCTAGTGATGAATACAGTGACCTTGCCAATTATAAAACGCCTTCTCTCTTAAGCCGACGCATGACTCAACTCACGGGAAGTCTCAGCCTCGGTAGTTACGGCACCGTGGGATCGGGTTACTTTGATGTCAGGGATGCTCTTGGCGAACAAACCCGGCTCATTAATATCAGCTACAGCACCTCACTGTTACGCAATAGCAACTTTTATAGCGCACTAAACCGTGAGCTGGGCCGTAAAGGTTACAATGTACAACTGGTCTGGAGCATTCCGTTAGGCCCGCGGGGATCAAGCAGCATCAGTGCAACCCGCACAAATGATAACCAATGGATTCAACAACTGAATTATAGCCGTTCAGCGCCCTCGAATGGGGGATTGGGCTGGAACCTCGCTTATGCCAACAGCACGAATAACAATAATCAATACCAACAGGCAGACATTGTTTGGCGTACTTCAATGATGGAGAGTCGCATGGGCCTATATGGTAACAGTAATAACTACAACTATTGGGGGGGATTAACCGGTTCATTAGTGGTGATGAATAGGAGTGTCTATGCCAGCAATATGATTAACGATGCTTTTGCTTTGGTATCGACCAATGGTTTTAGTAATATTCCGGTTAGTTACGAAAATCAACTTATTGGCACAACTAATGCCAAGGGTTATTTGCTGATCCCGACAGTCGCCTCATATTATCAGGCAAAATTCCAGATTGACCCAATGAATTTACCGGCAGATGTCATGCTACCCAATGTTGAACGGCGGTTAGCCATTGGTGAACGCAGTGGCTATTTAATTAATTTCCCCATTAAGCGAATTTCCGCAGTGAATATTAGAATTACAGACGCATCAGGCCAAGACTTACCGAAAGGCAGTGCAATATATACTACCGGTAACATCCCCATAAGTTATGTCGGTTGGGATGGCATGGTATATATCGAGCAAGTGGCACAATTAAATAACCTTAGGATTATACGTGCCGATAATGGCACACAGTGCTACAGCCAGTTCAAACTAAAGACGACGGAAGGTATACAGGATGCTGGCACCACAGTATGCCGATAGTCGCTACATGATGCTCTCAATATACCCAAAATAATTCGAGTTGCAGGAAGGCAACAACAGAGTAGGTCCCCAGGAACTTATTTATTTTAAGGGCAACGACAGGTAATTGACTGAGGTGACAACGGTTATTGACACTTAGCACCGAGAACAGATTTGAATGCAGCTTGAAGGACGACAGGTATAAACTTCATATGAGGAACGACGAATGTTATCCATCACCAGAGAAATCACAACCATAACGAACACTCCCAAGTATTGGCTTAGCTGGCGAACATTACCTATATTATGGCTATTTTATGTAGGGAATACATTAGCCTGTACCTTTAGCTCCCCCACCGTTACGCTCCCACCCAATTCGTCATTTAACGTCAATACCCTAACAGAAAGTGGCAGCGGCACCATTGCAATGCTCTGTACTGGGACCGGTGTGAGCCTATTGGCTTCTCCTGTATTAAATGCAACTGTAGCCAGTACCACCAATACCTTGAAGCTAAAAAATTCAGCGGGTGACGTTATTCCTTATACAATTTATTCTGACGCAGGTTATAACAATGCCATTGCTATAGGCAACGTGATAAATTATGCCGGCAATAGCAGCTTACTCATTGTGACGCTTTTCCAAATTAGTGCTAACCTCCCTATTTATATTCGAACTGGTAGCAATAATGCTATTAATGTTAACGTCAGTGCCGGGACATATACCGATGTCATTAATTTAAACTGGAATTACGATTTATGTGCTATCTCTCTATTTAGCCTCTGCCTTGGCGGCCGCTTCAGTGGGACAGCGACCTCTACCGTGACAGTCAAATTAACGGTCAGTAATGACTGCGTCATTAACAGTGCCCCCAATGTTAATTTCGGCAGTTATGCATTAATTACCCAGTTTGCTCCTGTTAATCAAAATATCTCTGCCACCTGCACAAAAAATGCTACTTTCACGACCTACATAACCAATGGAAATAATTTTGTCGCGCCATGGCCTCGAATGAAATTAACCTCTGGAACTGACTATTTACAGTATCAACTGTATCAAGGGGCTGGAGTCATCCCGTGGAATGTAACGAATAAAAGAACAAGTACCGCGACAGGCACTCAGCAGTTGATCCCTTATAATGCGGTCATTAATCCGCAGCAAGCACAAAAAACGGTGGGAACTTATCAAGATAATGTGAGTGTTGTATTGGAATATTGAATTGAAGAGCCGTGCATACCTGAATATATCTCAGTGTTATGTTTCCAAGGGCTATTTGGCTTCCAAGGGTTATTTTTCCGAATACTCGTTCGCTTCCAAGCGCTATTTTTTAGAGAATACCTCTGGCGATTTTCTTCAGCTCAGCTATTCTCAATAAGGCTGTCAATCTGGTCATACCTCCTGCCACACTATTAGTAAGGAGCCTTTATGGGGAAAAGCATCGTAAAAATCAGGCAGTTTGAAGTTGATGATGCAGAATTATCATCACAGACAAAAGGTGAGCATACGCTCAGTATTCCATGTAAATCAGACCCTGATTTATGTATGCAGCTAGATGGATGGGATGAAAACACCAGTATTCCTGCTATCTTGGATGGCAAGGATACGCTGTTATACAAGCAACATTACGATCAACATCAAGATGCCTGGGTTATGAAGGTAACCTGAACATGGCGATAAGAAGATCCGTCAACCCATAGTTCATGCTTATGAGTGACGGTTTCTTCTCTTGGAACGTGGCGAAGCTAACGGACTAAAACAACGGCCTGATACAGCATCAGAAGGTTTCCAGTACTTTAAACTTCATACAGATCAGCATCATATCTGGGGAGAACATATCATACTCCTCGAAAAAGCGTTGTTGAGTTTTACGCCAGTAAGCCAGTGTACTATCGCCTTCACCTTCCGCCAGTGCATGCGCCTCATCAACTTGATCAAACGTTTTCAGTTCCACCTCGGTTAACTCTACCGCACATGCTGGCTGATTCCGGCCATTAACCACGACAAATATGTCACCCGCCTGAGGAACCCCCTCGTCATCCAATGCTGCACAGGTCGCCGTTTTGGTGCCATTCAGTACCAATGCCAATAACTCATCCGCAACCTGCTCAGTATCACCAAATGCCCAACGTTCAACGTCTTCATATTTCTGTGGGAGTGTAGCCATAATCTAATTATTCCTATTCGTAATATTATTGATGCAGCGCATATTACACTTTATATTAATCAGCACGAACTGACTAACTCTCGCATCAGCATAAATTTCCGCTACTATACCCGATACTTCAAGTCATTGGTGTTGCAGCCAGAATTATGGGGAAGATCATTGATTCCGGTGAGTCAAAACCACTCACGTCTGGTGCAGCAATTCATCAGGCTATAATACTCAAATCATTTAAGGACCTATGGTGACCAAACGCTTAGCTAAAAAGCATTGGAAAATGTTTTTGGTGTTACTGTGCATCTGTGCTGCATTGATGCTATTACTGTAACGAACGGTGCAATAGTGATCCACACCCAACGCCTGAAATCAGATCCAGGGGGTAGTCTGCTCTCCTGATTCAGGAGAGTTTATGGTCACTTTTGAGACAGTTATGGAAATTAAAATCCTGCACAAGCAGGGAATGAGTAGCCGGGCGATTGCCAGAGAACTGGGGATCTCCCGCAATACCGTTAAACGTTATTTGCAGGCAAAATCTGAGCCGCCAAAATATACGCCGCGACCTGCTGTTGCTTCACTCCTGGATGAATACCGGGATTATATTCGTCAACGCATCGCCGATGCTCATCCTTACAAAATCCCGGCAACGGTAATCGCTCGCGAGATCAGAGACCAGGGATATCGTGGCGGAATGACCATTCTCAGGGCATTCATTCGTTCTCTCTCGGTTCCTCAGGAGCAGGAGCCTGCCGTTCGGTTCGAAACTGAACCCGGACGACAGATGCAGGTTGACTGGGGCACTATGCGTAATGGTCGCTCACCGCTTCACGTGTTCGTTGCTGTTCTCGGATACAGCCGAATGCTGTACATCGAATTCACTGACAATATGCGTTATGACACGCTGGAGACCTGCCATCGTAATGCGTTCCGCTTCTTTGGTGGTGTGCCGCGCGAAGTGTTGTATGACAATATGAAAACTGTGGTTCTGCAACGTGACGCATATCAGACCGGTCAGCACCGGTTCCATCCTTCGCTGTGGCAGTTCGGCAAGGAGATGGGCTTCTCTCCCCGACTGTGTCGCCCCTTCAGGGCACAGACTAAAGGTAAGGTGGAACGGATGGTGCAGTACACCCGTAACAGTTTTTACATCCCACTAATGACTCGCCTGCGCCCGATGGGGATCACTGTCGATGTTGAAACAGCCAACCGCCACGGTCTGCGCTGGCTGCACGATGTCGCTAACCAACGAAAGCATGAAACAATCCAGGCCCGTCCCTGCGATCGCTGGCTCGAAGAGCAGCAGTCCATGCTGGCACTGCCTCCGGAGAAAAAAGAGTATGACGTGCATCTTGATGAAAATCTGGTGAACTTCGACAAACACCCCCTGCATCATCCACTCTCCATCTACGACTCATTCTGCAGAGGAGTGGCGTGATGATGGAACTGCAACATCAACGACTGATGGCGCTCGCCGGGCAGTTGCAACTGGAAAGCCTTATAAGCGCAGCGCCTGCGCTGTCACAACAGGCAGTAGACCAGGAATGGAGTTATATGGACTTCCTGGAGCATCTGCTTCATGAAGAAAAACTGGCACGTCATCAACGTAAACAGGCGATGTATACCCGAATGGCAGCCTTCCCGGCGGTGAAAACGTTCGAAGAGTATGACTTCACATTCGCCACCGGAGCACCGCAGAAGCAACTCCAGTCGTTACGCTCACTCAGCTTCATAGAACGTAATGAAAATATCGTATTACTGGGGCCATCAGGTGTGGGGAAAACCCATCTGGCAATAGCGATGGGCTATGAAGCAGTCCGTGCAGGTATCAAAGTTCGCTTCACAACAGCAGCAGATCTGTTACTTCAGTTATCTACGGCACAACGTCAGGGCCGTTATAAAACGACGCTTCAGCGTGGAGTAATGGCCCCCCGCCTGCTCATCATTGATGAAATAGGCTATCTGCCGTTCAGTCAGGAAGAAGCAAAGCTGTTCTTCCAGGTCATCGCTAAACGTTACGAAAAGAGCGCAATGATCCTGACATCCAATCTGCCGTTCGGGCAGTGGGATCAAACGTTCGCCGGTGATGCAGCACTGACCTCAGCGATGCTGGACCGTATCTTACACCACTCACATGTCGTTCAAATCAAAGGAGAAAGCTATCGACTCAGACAGAAACGAAAGGCCGGGGTTATAGCAGAAGCTAATCCTGAGTAAAACGGTGGATCAATATTGGGCCGTTGGTGGAGATATAAGTGGATCACTTTTCATCCGTCGTTGACAATTACGGTGGGCATCAATGATCTTTGGCTGATTTGATCATGGCTGAGGTGTGTCTTGTGGCAAGAATAAACAGCCACACTTCGGGCAGATCAACGCGATATTTTTTTGCACTTTCTCCGCACTCTGTACAGAATCCGCCCTACATCCTGGGCACTTAATCTGTACCCGTACACCGTTCACCAGTTTTTTAAGATTATCAAGAAATGACATACTCTCACCTCTCTGTTGTATGACTGACTCAGCTTACGTTAACCGCCAATCATAAGCCGTGGAGTGGTCAACATTTACTCACTTTATTGTCGCCAAAACAGAACTTTTATTGTCTGAGATAACTGATCTTATGTGTTACAGGGAGAGAGAGGTCGCGTGGGATAGATAGATAGAGTAAAAACATTCACCACGCGGCATGGCTGGCATGCTTGGCGTAGTGAAATGGTAGGCAGATTATTGGAAATGATTGAGCCGGGATCAGTGATTCCATAATTCTTGGATCAATCCCCTGACCCGAACCTTGGATGCACCAGCAACCAGGCTAATGATACGGTTAGCGCTCAATGTTGAAACGTCAGTATTCCATTCATCGAAAGAGTGTTCCGAGTAGCTATCGCTGAACACTTTTTTTATCGAGGATTCAGCTTCAGACATCTCACTGAAATTCTTAGCGTTTATTAAGCACTGAGCAATGATTGAGACTTTTTTCATGTTTTATCCTTGATTATCGGTCGCATAGTGTAGCACAATTACACCCCCTCTGCTTATATGCTGCTTAAATTGTTTTCAATTGGTGCTAACAGTTTGATAAAGCAGCAGATTAACTATTTTCTGTTAACCAATCCGGTCTTCTCTCCTATCGAATTTAATCCGCTGGCATTTGGTTAGTCTGTATTGTGGCCGCTTCCTTTAATAGCACCTCCATTTCAATAGAACCCGGTGGCCGCAGCGACCATTCAGGCCCTCGCAATCCTTCGGCATAACCCGCCTGATACAGGCGTTCCATCTTGACTGGATCAAAGATTTCCGCGCCATTAATATCGACATCAGGTGGGATCGTTATCCAATGAAATCCCGATTGCTCAGCTAAAGAGAAAGCATAAATACGGTATAAATCGCCGACTAACGCAGCTTTACTGGTTGAGTCCAAGGTCCGCAAAGCAATATTACGGACTAAACGCGGGGTTGGCTCCGGCTGAGGACCAAGTTGACCGTTATGAATAATGTAAATATCTTCTTTGCTGTCAGCTAAACCCGCTCTGGCGCGTACCACTTTCGAGCTGTATACCCCACCATTATAGAAAACCCGCGCGGCAACACCGCCATCCACGTGCATCTCATCATAGTGTTTACCATTAGCCACGACATCGAAGAAGACCGGTGAAAATGCGACGGGCACAGAAGAGGATGCCAACATCACCTTACGAAATAGCATCAAGGCTTCTGGTGTTCCTTTGGATGCGATAAGCCCCATGTTCCACACAATAAAGCGTTGTGAGTCAAGATCAACTGTCCCCATATACAACCGACGCCCGCCTTTATGAGCCTTAGCAATTTCACTCAGCAACTGCGGGGTAATATGGCCATCAATCAACTGAGACAGCGGACTGGTATCTGCCAATGATTCACGGAAAAATAGCCTAAACAACAGATTATTTATGTGAAAAATATCTCGAGTCGTTGTGGTGGTATAAAAATCATGCAGGGCTTTATCGTGGTCACTGCCCAAGAAAGCAAAAGGCGCGATCAAGGCCCCCGTTGAAACCCCACTAACAACTTTGAAAACCGGACGTTTACCTGTTTCTGTCCAACCATTTAGAAAGCCAGCACCAAATGCGCCATTTGGACCACCACCGGACAAGGCTAAATGCGGGTACACCCGTGTTCCGTCAGCCTGACGAAACATCTCTTTCGATTCATCTTTATAGGATTGCAGCAAATCTGCTTCAAATACGGCGCTAATGTGCCCTGCCCCAGCGCGAATATTTGGCATTCCAGGGATCTCAGCGGCAGGCATTAACGCTACAGGCACTGGATTTCTTGGGAGCTGGCTACAGGCCGCCAAAAAAGAGATTCCGAGCAGTAAAGCTATGGAGCGAATTAATTTCCAACGCGTTATCATTATATTTCCTAGCCAATACTGCAGAATATCTACCCGTTAAACATATACTATTTTTATGCTTGCTTCACAAACTCAACACTACAGATTAAGCCATTATTGACGTGATATGTGATACCCGCAAAATGCCGAACCCATTTTTATACTTAGGCCATTCAATAGAAGGGTCAGGCTGCTGACAACCCCCGATGACGCGATCTGAAACGGTGAGGATAGGCAGAAGAGTAAAGCGTCCGCGCCAGGGAGGGCGCGGCTCGAGCCCCCAGGGATGGGTTGACGGCGTCTTTACGATCTGCCTGTTCTCTCCGTCGCTAATACTTTGTCAATAACCTCGCCATTCAATAGAAGGGTCTTTTATTGTGGATATTGAATCTAATTGGCTAAAATTAAAACGATTAATCTACTGGCGATTGTTCATCCAGAATCGTCAATAGGGTATCAGCATCTGGCGTCGTGATGTGTTTCCCCTCAAGGAAACCCGCTAATTTAGACTCAATACCCTGTTCGTACACTTCATAACCGTCGATTCGATAGCCAGGGATCCCATCTTGGTTGCGGATATATTCATCGCCATCGATATAATACTCAACGCTACCGTGGGCATCTTCAATCTCGTAACGTTTATCAAAAGGAAACTGTTTCATCGTTCATCCTAAAAACCAATATCATCGTTATATGATGCCAATTTACCGCTATTTTAGGAAGCAATAACTGTGATCTCCCACGCCGGTGTTCCCCCCTATAGGTACCTCACTTTCACGCAAAAAATGGCCATGATCTCCCGTTAGCCTCTTTATTATTGACTCCCTTGCTGGCACCTAAAGGTCACAATACAAACAGAATCCTCAGTGAAAATTGATACCTATCGGAAGTAATATTACGTGAAATCAGTGCTCTGCTCGCTCTGGTTATTGCCATATTGGATGCTAAAATAAAAACCCAGTGGCTTACGTCTTGCCGCCAGTTTGGTGATCATGACGGGTGTTGTTATGGCGGTGTTGTTATGGCGGTGTTGTTATGGCGGGTGTTGTTATGACGAGTATTGTTATGACTAAATTTGGCTAACTCATATTCGAGTAGCCCCTCTCTAACGTTTTATTGCCTATAAAGCGAGAGCAACGCTTACTGATAACAATAAATACGGATAACAATAAATACTGATAACAACAAAGCCCCCACAAAACACGCTATACTCATATAAATCCTATAACAAGGAGGCTATATGCTCATAGGGTTTGTTTTACTGGTTAGTGCTTGCGGCATGGATGCTTGTGAGGCGCTTCCGGTGACAGAAGATATTTATTCAACACGTCATGAATGCATGGATGTGGCTCTTCGCCTACATGAAAGAAGACCCGATGTGGTATTGCTTTGTGGGGAAGTGTATCGGCAGCCTGACGATGAAAAACATCCTTAAAACATTCTAGGGCAGAGGTCCATCAGCGCAAAATACCCGCGTCTTCTTACTGCACTTTACCGCTAACAGAGCCTCTCCCTTCTTCTCTTCCTTTTCTCTTCTATCCCATGTTACAGCAAGCAAATAACGTTAATCACATTGAAATTAACTGCGATTAGTCTGTTTAAACTTAACGCCATGTAGCGCATACACGAAAAAAACAGGTAAATATATTGTTTAATCTTTTTTTTGAGCCCATTCCAACTGTAGTTTTAATATGTTATATCGGACCAAAGTTGGTTAGATGTAATATACCCTCCGAACAAACCTCGTCACAAAAATATATTTTTAATAAAAATCTTATACCAGTTACTTCATTGTTTTAGTTAAAAAACTAATGGAAAATTTATTCAGGAGATTTCATGCACGTTCGTTTTCGTCATTTATTCTTATTACCATTAATAACTTTGGTCGCTTGTAGCCAACCCGTATCAAAAAACCATCTTAGCCTGACCTCACTATCTGCCAACGCCCAGCAACCTGTAGTAAATAATGCGTGGCTTGAAATCTCTCAAGGTGCGCTGGATTTCAATACTAAAAAGATGCTTACACTGCTGGATAATAAATCCACACTTTGTGCAATATTAAAAGGTGATGCCTATGGACATGACCTGACCTTAGTCACACCGGTGATGCTAAAAAACAATGTGCAATGTATTGGGGTTGCCAGCAATCAGGAACTAAAAACGGTACGTGATCTAGGATTTACGGGTCAGTTGATACGGGTCAGAAGTGCAACATTAAAAGAAATGCAACAAGCTATGGCTTACGATGTTGAAGAACTTATTGGCGATAAAACCGTCGCTGAGCAGTTAAATAATATTGCAAAACTGAATGGAAAAGTTCTGCGTATCCATCTGGCACTGAACTCCGCAGGGATGTCTCGTAATGGGCTGGAGGTCAGTAAGGCCCGCGGTTTAAATGACGCAAAGACAATTGCAGGTTTAAAAAATCTGACAATCGTTGGCATCATGTCGCACTACCCGGTGGAAGATGCTAGCGAAATCAAAGCAGACTTGGCTCGATTCCAGCAACAAGCCAAAGATGTTATCGCGGTCACGGGGCTAAAACGTGAAAAGATTAAGCTCCACGTCGCCAATACATTCGCGACCTTAGCGGTGCCTGATTCATGGTTGGATATGGTCCGTGTGGGAGGGGTGTTTTATGGTGACACCATCGCCAGCACAGAGTATAAGCGGGTCATGACCTTCAAATCTAACATCGCATCGCTGAACAACTACCCTAAGGGCGGTACTGTTGGCTATGACCGGACCTATACATTGAAACGTGATTCCCTGCTGGCGAATATCCCCGTGGGTTATGCCGATGGGTATCGCCGAGTATTTAGTAATGCGGGGCATGTGATTATTCAAGGTCAGCGCCTGCCCGTATTAGGCAAAACATCAATGAATACGGTCATAGTAGACGTCACCGATCTGAAAAAAGTGAGTTTAGGTGATGAAGTTGTCTTGTTCGGTAAGCAAGGCAATGCGGAAATTCAGGCAGAAGAAATTGAAGATCTCAGTGGCGCACTCTTTACCGAAATGTCAATTCTGTGGGGCGCAACCAATAAGCGTATTCTGGTAGATTAAGTTATTTCACCGTCTGTTTTCATTAACACTGTCGTGAAAACAGACGGCCAGTATTGCGTATAACCCCCTTTATCCCGATAACTTGTTTTCAACGAGTGACGCGTTTTCACAGGACGCGTTGTCTGTACGAGATAATTCGCGCTTACTACCCCATAACGGAATACAGGAAAAGGCAGAGGGAAAGAAGCACAATGCCAACAGTGAGAGATATTTTACCAGACAGCTTTTGTACTTTGACTATTCCATAAATGATCAGACATATCGAGGTTAAGAGGCTTACACCAAAAACGGCGATAATAAATATTAATACTTCTTGCATTTTATCCTAGAGTCCTTTCATTTGCCGATTAAGCTGAAAATCTAACATACTTATGCTATTTAATCCCCCTTCAATATATCAATCTATCTATCAATAAATTTTCCGGCGACCCAACAAGAGAGTTCCCATGCTCGAACGCTCTCAGTATCCGCACTAACGACCCAATTAACTAAAAATAATCGGTCTATCTCATCATACAATCAACTGCCTTTTCAGACTGCTACCTCCGATACTTTTACAACCTGCCTATTATCTCCTCCACTGGCACCTTGTCATCAACCTCAGAGGAAAACATCATTTTATTTATGAGAAAGTGCTTCACCTTGTATACGCTTTGCCAAAACCGGTTCACTGTACGAAGTAGAGAGAAAATAATCCTTCCCCAGTAACTTCCCGCCCTCATACCATGGGATTTTATTGAAGTACAAACTTAAACCATCGTATCCATACTCAAATAAATAACCATCACTGCTAATGAACTTAAAATACTCATCAGAGTAAATAATTAACTTATAGTGAGTCCCGCCACTCTCGGCATGAAGTGCTTTAACGCGTTGCAGATAGGCCAGCGCATATTCACTAAATATTTTCTTAGCTTGTACTGTATATTGGTCAGCAGTCAATCCTGATTTCTTTTGCAACTCTACTGCAATAATTACAAAAATATCAGCATCGGCCCTCGCGACAGACAATTGAACCCGAAGATATTGCGCTAATTTTTTGGCATCAATACTCAGTGTTTTTTCTTTCGTTCCTACTTCATTTTTTTTCCCTGACGAGACACCCGACGGTTTATCAGTACTCGTCATAAACTCAGTCGGCTTAGGTACCACCATAACAGAATTGGCAACATACGCGGCACAACCGATTATACGACTGGATTTATCAGTCTCCACCAATAACGAGAGAGGATGTCCCTGCTGAGGAATATTACTGATATCAATACCGAATTTCACTAATGTTTGCGCTACTTGCTCTTGAGAACGCTCACCTCTGGCCAATGCACACACCTGGCTCATGATCAGCTCTTTGTGCGGACCATCGACTGCGGGCACCAAACCTGCGACAGCTTGTTGAATCAGCGGCAATGCCGGTAATTCGACCCTGTGCGGCTCTATTTTCGGGGTATTATTGACACTATGTTTATAAGTTGCATCGTACTTGGTAAGTAACAATAAACCGGTTAAGAGCAGTAAAGAGAAAAACAGTAACAATGACGATATGATCAATCCAGTGGTTTTGAGTGATAGCATGGGTGCTGCCTTTTAATCCCTAAGAAGTAGAATCGGGCTGTGCAAAAAATCGCACAACCCGTTAATGATTATTAAACAATATTCAGTGTTGGCCTTTCTTTACCATTGATAACCGACGCCGACACCAACCCCCATATCGCCTTGTGTATTAGAGGAGGCCTGCAATTTGCTGACCCATCGCCCACTGTCAGAAATACTCGACACCCCCACCGACAGCGCCGACTGGCCCCGATAGCTGGCCGCACCAATGGTCGCCATGCTGGCACCCGGCGTATAGGGTTGAGTCAGGCTCGCCATCGCCATGGCACCGGCGATCCCCGCACTTAACGTACTATCCTGTTTTTTCAGATCTTCTTTAAGTGCAGAATAGCGCTGGTCTGTATAAGCATTGGCGTCGTTGGTGACATTCGACATGCTATGGTTGAGTTGATCCAGATTCACCGCATCAGTGCCCTGAGTCCCCACAGCAATATTAGTGAGCTGCCGTTCATTACCCACTGACCCCACCGAGACACTGTTTTCACGATCCGCCACTGAGTTGGCCCCCAGCGCGGTGCTGTTTGCCGCCGTCGCCTTGCTGCCCGTACCCATCGCGGTACTGTGGCTGCCAGACGCCACGGAGCCTGCCCCCCCCCGCCATCGCATCAGTTCCGGTGACCGAAGGCTTGGCCTGACCGCTGTTGTTGTTCACCTGGAACATCCCGTCAGTGCCGTTCTGCAACCCTGATACGGTGTCACCCACCGCCGCCATTGCACCATCGAGTTGCCGCAGATTGACTGCATCCATGGCCTCTCGCCCGTCGGCAACGTTGCTGACCGTCCGGGTCTCTCCGGTTGCCGCATTGCCCACCGACACCGTACCTGAGGTGGTGTTATCCGTAGTGGAGTACTTGCCGGTGTAGCTCTCTGCACCGCGCCCGTTGTCAGCGGAACCCTGCCCCAGGGCAACACTGCCCTCTGCGCTGACGCTTGCTGCATCACCTATCGCCACCGCACCGTTACCGGAGGCCAGCGTACCCTTGCCGGAGGCCACCGAAGCCGTACCTGACGCCTGCGCATTCGGTCCGATCGCCACCGAATCACTGCCGCTGGCCACCGAGTCAGACTCGGTGGAGTGGGTGTGGAAGTATTTCACGCCGCCCCCGTTGGTGATGCTGGCCATCTCCCCCTCAACATTGGTGACCCGGCCGTCTAAGCTGGTGATGTCAGCGGTATTCTGATCGACCTTGTCACCAACAGCGGTCAATTGCGCGACATTGACCGCATCATAATCAGCCGAACCGGCTGCCACACCGGTGATCTTGCGATTCCCCTGTGCCGTGCCCACCCCCACCTCGCCCACCGACGTTTGGGGAGCTGTCAGTCCGTACGCACTGTAGTCGCTCTCAGCACCGACCGTGGTGACCGACGACGCCCCTAATGCAATACTGTTTGCCTGGCTGGCAGCCGCTCCCGCCCCCAATGCCAGAGACTGTGCTCCCTGCGCTGTCGACCCGGCCCCCATGGCTATCGACGTGGTACCGGACGCCTGCGCATTCGGTCCGATCGCCACCGAATCACTGCCGCTGGCCACCGAATCAGGCTCGGTGGAGTGAGTGTGGAAGTACTTTATACCGCCCCCGTTGGTGATACGGGTCATCCCCCCCTCAACATTGGTGACCCGGCCACCCAAACTGGTAATGTCGGCGGTATTCTGCTCGACCTTGTCACCAACAGCGGTCAATTGCGCGACATTGACCACATCATAATCAGCCGAACCGGCTGCCACACCGGTGATCTTGCGATTCCCCTGTGCCGTGCCCATCCCCACCTCGCCCACCGACGTTTGGGGAGCCGTCAGTCCGTACGCACTGTAGTCGCTCTCAGCACCGACCGTGGTGACCGACGACGCCCCTAACGCGATACTGTTTGCCTGGCTGGCAGTTGCTCCCGCCCCCAATGCCAAAGACTGTGATCCATGCGCTTGCGACCCGGCACCAAGGGCCGTGCTGGCGATACCGGTCGCCTGAGTGTTGGGGCCAATTGCAATGCCCCCGACAGCACTCGGCCCAACAACGGCGCTACTACCAATACCAATCCCGTTATTACCATTGACCACCGTCGCCGGCCCGACAGCAATAGCATCCTGACCCGCAGGCACGGAGTCTTGCGGGTTCACTGAGTTGGCGTGGAAATAGCGGGTTCCATCTTGGATCACCGTATAAAGCTGGCTACCAACCACCGCATCGGTGGAGGTCGATGAAATCGTTGCGGGGGCAAGATTGGTGGCTTTCCTACCGTTCAAAAATAACCCCCCCTTCACGTAGGTATCACCGTTGATAAATGCACCATTGCTTTGAACGACAAAGCCGTATGCTGTGGCGACATTACTGGTGCCAACGGCCGTCGTGAATGTCCCTGTCCAAGGGGTGGCGATAAAGCTAGGCTTCCCAGCGATCCCACCTTTTCCACCAACAAATAGCTGCCCCCCATTGGTATTAATATTATTCAAAGACAACGTATAACAATTTTGATCACTATTAGTAACACCCGTAAACCCCCCATCAGCAATGACATAACAGCCAGGATCATTGGCATTGTTCACATAGAGTTGAGAAAATGCAGTATTTGGCACAAATATCGTCACCATAAAAATAGCAAGCAAGCTGCGAAAAGAATTGTCTCTGATAAAGGAATCTGAAACTGCAAATCTGACCAGATAATTACAGTCACACTTTTGGATACTTTTCATACCATCCCCATTTTATTCTTGTTCACCTTTTGACATTGGTGACAAATTATTAAGCAAAGACGTTCAAACCCGCTCCTGTATGGCACTGAGTGAATCGAAGTTAATCGTCTATACGTCTGCCTCACCGACAGCCGGTGCCTAATCACAATAAAAATTTACTATTGGTTACACTAGGGTGATATTTTTCCGAAGGATGATCTCCCTCTGAAAACATCAACGATAAAAAGAGGCAGCAGTACAACCACGCCTATAAATAGGCATGCAGAATTCATTAAATAGTGCGGAGAATAGCGTAGAGAAAGGCCCAAAGAATGAGCTGAGCCTTTAAACTATAATTAGCGGTAGAAACAATATATTTATGGTTTATATTTATCGACTAATGCATAGAGGATCGCAACCGTTTCTGCATCCGGTATACCATCATAATTACATGGCCGAAAATGAAGTTGGAAAGCACGGATTAATTGATTATATCCCACCTCACTGACTGCGCCAGACGTGTCATAACCATATCGTTTCAATTTTGAAATAATATCGTTTTTTGATGGCAGGCTACAAAGAAACTGATCCAGATACCGTTGCTTAGTTTCATCGTCATACCAGGCACCAATACCTGCGTCATAAAGTGCCTTCCACGGAAAGGCAGCACCCGGATCACTTTTTCGACCAGGCGCAATATCACTGTGGCCAACGACATTGACTGGCGTAATATCAGGGAAACGATAAAGAATATTTGATGCCAACGCTTTAATTGCCGCTATCTGGGTAACATTGTAGGGCGGGAAAGTGAATACACCATCGTTATCAGTAGCAAGATTAACAGTCTCAATCCCTATAGCGGTATCATTAAGATTATTCCGACCATCCCAATAACTCACTCCTGCATGCCAGGCACGCTCATTTTCATCAACAAGATTAAAAATACGCATATCCTTGAAACCGGCATCAATATAAGTTTGTTCCGTCGGATCGGGGACCAGGTAATGAGCGCTTACCGAAGGCCCCGTGAGTGCATCGATAGAATCTTTAAAATTGAAGGCCGTATAATGCATCACAAGAAAACGAACGCGTCGATTGAATCCTTTTACTGAACGAAAACTATTATAATCAATATTATACATAAGAATCCTTACTCAATAAAAATGAATTTAAGTGTTAACACATCACACATTACTGTATATAATCCAGCACACAATGTGTGCGCCGCATCAATATTTAATGTTTTTTTGACATAGATGCAACATTATATTTAATGGATGATACACCTCGTCACGATGATCCGGATAACAGAAAATTGTTATTAGCAGATGGTATTAAGAGCACAGTTAACACCAATAAATCGGTGTATATAGCTGTCACCACGTTGATTTAATTAACTGCAGATATACCCGTCAGACTTCAAGTGACCTGTAGGTTAGCTGTTCTCGTGCTATTCGAATTATTTTGAACATAGGGTGGCGGCTAAAAAAGGAATTTGAATATGAAAGGTCATTTTTCAAGGAGGAATATGTGATTACGGTGCAGATTAATTTTTCGTGAATCTTTTTCTTACAAATAAGATCAGTCTTTTGTGCTAAATAACTCGAGTGGCAGAAAAACGGCAACGAGTCACAGATAATATGAAGTATGAAAAATATAAACCGGCAGGGACAATTCCCTACCGGTTAGCGCTATCGATAACGTCATTAAAAACCTAAACTATCCAGCAAATCATCAACCTGATCTTGACTGGCGATAACACCGGCAACATTTTTATCCATCTGCGGGCCATTAAGTAAACTGTCCGTCGGTTTCTGCGGTTTTGACGGGATATCGGGAATATTCTCCATCAAAACCATGAGGAGCTGTTTCTCAATTTCCTGTACCACATCCATCATGCGTTTGATAACCTGACCGGTCAGGTCCTGGAAATCCTGCGCCATCATGATTTCCAATAATTGCGCATTGGTAAATGAAGTGTGCTGTGGGACAACCGCTAAATATTCTCGCGTATCCGTGACCAGTGAACGGGCATCTGACAGCTCGATTGGATTGGCAAACCACTCATCCCAGCGAATTTTTAGCGCCTTTGCTGATGATTCCAGTTCGTTCTGACGCGGTTGTGCCGCCTCGACACAGTTAAGCGCCCTTTCTGCGGCCTGTGCTGTCATATGAACCACATAATCCAGACGGTCACGGGCATCCGGGATCGCTTCGGCGGCCTGAGCAATGGCTTGATCAAGACCTAACTCTCGCAAACTGTCACGTAACATCCGCGTGAGACTGCCAATACGGCTAATAATATCACTGGCTGATGCCGCATCGGTTGCGGGCATTGGATGGTTATTCATCTCGCCTCCTTACATACCCAACTTTTCAAAAATCTTATTGAGCTTCTCTTCCAAGGTCGCGGCAGTGAACGGTTTCACTACATAACCACTGGCCCCGGCTTGCGCTGCTGCGATGATGTTCTCTTTTTTGGCTTCTGCGGTCACCATCAGAACAGGCAACGTAGCCAAAGCACCGTCTGTACGGATTGTTTTCAGCAAGTCCAGGCCATCCATATTCGGCATATTCCAGTCTGAAACCACAAAATCGAAACCACCTGCTCGTAATTTATTCAATGCGTCAACACCATCTTCGGCTTCTTCCACATTGTGAAAACCCAGCTCTTTTAGCAGGTTTCTGACAATACGACGCATGGTCGAAAAATCGTCTACCACCAAAAATCTGAGATTCTTATCCGCCATACCCACTCCTAAAGTTTGTTGCTCAGCGCTGAGCGATTAAATGCAATAGCCCGATGGTTATCGGAAAAATAATTTATAGACCCCCATCATAATGAGATCTCTATATGCGAAGGGCTTGACCACTACTGATCTGCGCCAACATCCGCTGACTTATTTGGTTCAACTCCACGACGTCATTAACCCCCCCCATCGCAATCGCCTCACGTGGCATACCAAAGACCACGCAGCTGGCCTCATTTTGCGCGAGGGTGTAGGCACCCGCCCGGTGCATCTCCAGCAAGCCAGCGGCTCCATCATTGCCCATCCCCGTGAGGATCACCCCGACCGCATTGCGCCCGGCATACTGCGCCACCGAACGGAAAAGAACGTCAACCGAAGGACGGTGACGATTAACCGCGGGTCCATCATGGATCCGCACCTGGTAGTTGGCACCACTCCGGGCCAGTTCCAAGTGCCGATCACCGGGTGCAATATAGGCATGTCCCGGTAATACTCGCTCGCCATCCTCTGCTTCTTTTACCGTGATTTGGCACAGTTTATTCAAGCGTTCAGCAAACGAACGGGTAAATCCCGGCGGCATATGCTGAGTGATCAGCAATGCCGGACTGGTTGGTGGCAAAGGCTGTAATACCGCACGAATCGCCTCAGTACCGCCAGTTGATGCCCCAATGGCGATCAATTTTTCACTGCTGAGCAATGGGGTATGGCTGAGCATCGCCGGTTTATTTTCCAGGACGCGCTGTGGTAAACGAGCCTTAGCCGCCGTGCGGATCTTATCGGCAATCAGTTCGCTGTAAGCCAGCATTCCTTCGCGGATCCCTAACTGAGGTTTGGTGACAAAATCAATCGCCCCCAACTCCAACGCCCGCATGGTTATTTCGGAGTTTTTACCCGTTAGGGAAGACACCATCACCACCGGCATGGGCCGTAGACGCATCAATTTCTCGAGAAAATCCAAGCCATCCATGCGAGGCATTTCCACGTCAAGCGTCAAAACTTGTGGATTAAATTTTTTGATCAAATCACGGGCAACCAACGGATCCTGTGCCGCAGCAACCATCTCCATATCCGGGTGACTGTTAATAATCTCAGTCATTAGCTGACGCATTAATGCAGAATCATCAACACACAATACTCTGATTTTACTCATCACCTCTCCTTGGTCAGCCCATAAACGGTCTGCCCGCGCAAATAGAATTCCCGACTGATCTGGCTGAAATTCTCCGAGTGGCCAGCGAACATCAGGCCGCCTGGTTTTAGCAAAGGTACAAAACGACGCAGAATGCGTTCCTGCGTCTCTTTATCAAAATAGATCATGACATTACGGCAAAAAATGGCATCAAATTGCCCCGGTAGCGCCCACTCAGGTGCCAGCAAATTCAACTGCTGAAACTGGACTAAATTGGTCAGTTCAGGACGAACTCGCACCATGCCCTGATGCGGGCCCGTACCTCGCAAAAAGTAGCGTTGCATCTGCTGGGTTGACAATGAGCGCAATTCATCTTGCCGATATACACCGCTGGTAGCTTTCTCCAGTACCTGTGTATCGATATCGCTGGCCAATATCTGGCAGGCTCCCGCGCGATTTCCTAACACATCACACAGCGTCATAGCGATGGAGTAAGGTTCTTCACCGGTTGATGCCGCCGTACTCCAGACTGAATAACCGCCCGCCCGCTGACGAGCATGTTCTGCCAAGAGCGGAAAATGATGAGCCTCACGAAAAAATGCCGTCAGGTTAGTGGTCAACGCATTCACAAATGCCTGCCACTCAGCACTGTTCGGATCACTCTCCAACAAGGCCAGATACTGACCAAAATCAGAGATATTCAGTAATCTCAACCGTCTGACCAGGCGGTTATAGACCATTTCCCGCTTATGTTCAGCCAGAACAATTCCAGCCCGTTGATAGATAAGTTGACAGATACGCCGGAAGTGAATATCCGACAGCGGCAACCGTTGAATCATTTGGGTCAGTATCGACCCGGACTCTTGAGGTAATGATTGAGGCGCTGACTTCATTGATGATCGTTTCATCCAACCTTACCCCCCAATACCGTCTTCGTTACGCTGTTTGACACTCTACGATTTCCTTTACAGCCACTTGTCGTTACTCGTGATGACCCGTTACGAGTGATGATCGATTGTCACTCCTGGTCGGAACCACTCATGCTGATCGACCCATAATGAGCGACTAATAATGCGTGGCCAATGATTGCTGGCTATTGCCCGCAACTGACTGTTCGTCGTGCCCCTGCCCCAAACGGAAAACAGAGACGGCATCGGAGAGCATGCTGGCCTGCTCTTCCAGTGCATTGGCTGCCGCCGCGGCCTCTTCCACTAATGACGCATTTTGCTGAGTAACCTGATCCATTTGCGTTACGGCGAGTGATATTTGTTCAATACCCCGGCTCTGTTCATCCGAAGCAGATTCGATCTCCCCCATAATGTCAGTCACACGCGCCACCGAGCGGACGATCTCTTCCATGGTAGTTCCTGCACTTTCGACCAGCGTAGACCCCTGGCGGACACGGCTGACGGACTCATCAATCAGCCCTTTGATCTCTTTGGCCGCTTGCGCACTGCGTTATGCTAAATTACGGACTTCACCCGCAACCACCGCAAAACCACGCCCTTGCTCACCCGCACGGGCCGCCTCCACGGCCGCATTCAGTGCCAAAATATTGGTTTGGAAGGCAATACCGTCGATAACGCTGGTGATCGCACCAATCTTCTGCGAACTGGTAGCGATTGCATGCATGGTGGTGACGACACTCGCCGTCAGTTCTCCGCCTTTAGCTGCCGTACCGGAAGCCTCTTGCGCCAGTACCGTGGCCTGATGCGCATTGTCCGCATTCTGTTTTACCGTGGCGGTCAGTTGTTCCATACTCGCGGCAGTTTGTTCCAAGGAAGCCGCTTGCTGTTCAGTTCTTGCCGATAAATCGTTGTTACCTGCGGAAATTTCCTGGATACCGGTCAACATCGATTCGGTACCCTCACGCACATTGCTGACCGTTGAGATCAGCGACTGCTGCATGGTGCGTAAGCTGGCGAACATCTGGCTGATTTCATTACGGCCAGTCACCGAGATCTGCCCAGACAAATCCCCTTGAGCAATGCGGCCAAAATGCTCACGCATCGTCGCTAATGGCCGAACAAACATGTTGCGCAACCAGATCAACGACGAAATGGCCATCGTGATAACCATCAGAATCGCACCACTAAATATCCAGATTGAGAGCTGATAAGCCTGCTGATTCTGCTGACCGGCATCGGCAATAACCTCATTGGCGTATTGCAAATACTGGATGAAATCCGCTTCAAACAAATCTTGCGTTTTCTGAGTGGGTTGATCCATAAATGCTTGTAAATCACCCGCTTCCAGAAAATCAATTAACTCACGTAATGCGCTACGAAGGTTTTGATAACTGTTTTTGGTCGCATCCAGTAATTGCCCACTGCTCTCACTCTCATCAAGGCGCGGTACCGCCTGAAACTGATTAAAGTAAAGTTCAGCTTTCTGCAATGCACTGCGCGCACTCCCCATTAAAGCGTTAACTTGCTCCTGAGGAACATTGAGCGCCGAGCGAGTAGCCGCACGGTTTAAGGTATTACGTGCCTGAAGCAAAGATACCCAACTGAGGCTTAATGCATCGCGTTGCTGACTACTTAACTCCACTCGATTTAAATTTTGGTAGTCTGAGCGAAAAGCCGTAAATGATAGACCACTTGAAATTAACTGTATGGCGCAAAGAAACATCAGCAGCAGGAAAAAACTGGTAGAAATCCGGATTTGACCAAACATCGTAACCTCTTCTCAGCCGGCTCATAGGCCGACTTTATTAATATTATTTTGCATACACCCAAATCAATTGGCGTGGCAGGTAAATGGCCAGCAGGCGGATCCCGATGTGCTGACTCAAGTTTGTGATTCGGATGAGTGCGCGCAGCTAACACGTCAACAGCGTCAAGCTCGAAGGTTATAGGTCTAGAAAGTTTCCCAATTGTCTTGCAGATTATTTCCCAGCGCTTTTTTAGCCGTGCTGTTCATTTCCTGCGTGGGTTGTTTGACTTTTCTGACGTCGCTAGTGGAATTACTGTTATCCACACTCAGAACAAATA
Organism: Yersinia pestis; assembly: GCF_900460465.1. Lineage (GTDB taxonomy): Bacteria > Pseudomonadota > Gammaproteobacteria > Enterobacterales > Enterobacteriaceae > Yersinia > Yersinia pestis. Next base: position 432,943 of record NZ_UAVH01000009.1, read on the forward strand.
CGGACATCGCTTGAGTTAACATGCTGGCTTGCTCTTCCAGTGAAGCGGCGGCGGAAGCCGATTCTTCTACCAAGGAAGCATTTTGCTGTGTCACGCGGTCCATTTCGGCAACTGCCTGACCAATCTGGTCAATACCACGACTTTGTTCATCTGAGGCAGAAGCGATTTCGCCCATGATGTCGGTCACGCGGGTCACGGCATTAACGATATCGCCCATGGTTTCACCGGCACTTTCAACCAGTACTGAGCCCAGATCTACCCGGTTAACCGAATCGTCAATCAGACCTTTAATTTCCTTCGCCGCCTGTGCACTGCGTTGTGCTAAATTGCGCACTTCACCGGCAACCACGGCAAAACCACGGCCTTGCTCACCTGCACGGGCGGCTTCAACGGCGGCATTCAATGCCAAGATATTGGTCTGGAAGGCGATACCGTCGATGACGCTGGTAATGTCGGCAATCTTCTGCGAACTCCCCGCGATCTCGTGCATGGTTTGCACAACATCCGCCACCACTTTCCCCCCTTTCTGAGCGGTTTCTGAGGCACTCAATGCTAATTGACTCGCCTGACGGGCGTTTTCAGCGTTCTGTTTCACCGTTGCGGTTAATTGCTCCATGCTGGCAGCCGTTTCTTCCAATGATGCCGCTTGCTGTTCAGTACGGGCGGATAAATCATTGTTACCCACCGCAATTTCTGACGCACCGCTGTAGATAGCATCAGCGCCTACACGCACCTCGCCGACGATAGTGACCAATTCAGATTGCATGTGTTTCAGGCTAGCAGCCAACGTGCCCACTTCGTTGCGACCATGAACTTCAATATTTTGCGTCAAATCACCGTTGGCAATATGTTTAATGTGTGCAATCAGGTGGTTGAGGGGGTGAATTAAGATCTGTTGCATCCCCAGCCAGACAAGGAGCATCATCACTAATACGACGACCAGTACAGTAATAACCACGCCCATAGCAAAGCTAAAGGATTGATTACTGTCCTCGACCGCCGAATCATACAGTCCGTCATTTTGCGTCAGATAGTTGTTGTAATTTTGCTCAAATTCATTTTGGAAACTGGTGGTGGGGTGATTGAAGAACTCATTGATTTTGTTCGTTTCCATCAAATTAATCAGTTCGGTTAAGGCACTAAAATATTCCTCGTAGGACTGTTTTAATTTTTTGGCGCCTTCTGGATCCTGACTGCTATTTTGTGGGATTTTTTCGTAACGTTTGAAGCGGTCTTCCGCGACGCTTAGCGTCCCTTTAGCCGAAGAGATAAGGTCCTTCACCGTAGGGCCACTGCCAGTATGGTTAATATCCATCATGTAACGAACACCGGCACGGTTTAACGTATTGCGTGTTTGTAACAGATAGACCCAGCTTTCATTCAATACCGATTGTTGCTGGCGAATAACTTGTAAAACGTTGAAGTTTTCCTGGTCATTCTGCAATGATTTGAAAAAAAGCCCGCCGGATACCAGTTGTAAGGCACCAAATAATACTAATACCAGCAGCAGGCTGGTAACCACTTTCATACGCTTGAACATATTAACCCTTCATCAGTACGACAAAACACAGACACGTCAAAACACAAAGACGTTTAATTAAGTGTGTTATCGGCACTAAAAAGGGGAACTTTACCGTGGGGAGGATTATTTTAACGGGGTGAAACCAAGTGTTAACATTTACCGGCCAAACATTATTATTGGGCGATACCGGACACTGTTGTGTTTAATGCCCGGTAGGCTACCCCTCTCTATTTTGTTAGCCGGGTTTAAAAAGAACGACTAATTCAATGAGACCACACCATAGAAAGCGGCCACGGCAGCAGCACTCAATAGATACACGGGCAACATCACGACATCTGCCGCTACGGCCACCGGGTAAAGCGCCCTCTTAGCTGAGGTCGTATTTTTACTATAAAACTTCACTTGCAAAGGATGTTCAAAACGGAAGATATCGGCCGGTGTAGCACCTTTTCTGTGAATAGTGCCGACCAGATTATTCAGGTTAATATTGCAAATACCCGTTGTTTCCGTGAGGCTTGGACAATTCCAATCAGCCCCTTTTATCAGCGGCTCTATTTTGCCTCGCTCTTCCGCCGTCTGATAACGATATTTCAGAGCGATTTTCCCTGTGAAGCCATCCTTTTTCTTATTAAGATTAAAGCTACCGTCCCTGACTACCTCAATCTTCTTTTTATCAATCTGCCCGGTAACTAATAGCGTTAAGAACTCGTCGGCTCCCGATGACAACACATAATCGAAATGCGTACCGACAAATGCCCAGTTTTTATTATCACCCTGCTTAGCCAAAGACACGCCGACAATAATATCATCATTATAATGCGTGTAGCCTTTCTCATGGCCCCGGATATCATCTGAAAGCTGGTTAGTTACGCAAGCAGAAAGAAAGAAGGGTGACATCAATATCGCCCCCCATTTACACATTAACTTCACATTACACATTAACTTCACAAAATTAATCACACTGACTCCTTGCTGTATATTGATTTTCCCACATCAGTCGATGCACGCTCCGGTAAGACAAATGGCGATTATTGCCCGCTTTGTACCACGTCCGCTGTCGGCTGATCCTTGTTTTGCTCAATGACTTCCTTCATAACGACAAACTTCTGGTAGAACCAACCAATCGCTACCAGACACAGCCCCAGACCGAGGAATGAGACCGAACGATATAGCCCTTCAAGACCAGACATATCCCACAGGAACAGTTTGACGATCGTGAGCGCCAACAACCCCAGGGAGGCGCGGCGCACTTTATAGTTAGGCCAGTGTATTGCGCTGTACATCATGCCAATGGCAGTTAACATCCACGCTAAGGAGTAAGAGTATTGTTCGCCGCTGTACACGATATCATTATCCAACCGGTCACCATGCCAGAGCTGGCGGACCGTCAAGGTAATGAACACCATTCCCAGTAGCGCAATCGCACCGATAACGTAGGGCTTCAGACGGATATCTAGCCAGTGATCTGGCCAGTATCTTAGTGCTACCACCATGAACACCATCGGGATCGCATAGGCAACGGTCACCATATTCAGCAGCGGTAGGCCGCCAACCTGTTGTGCTGACCAGATGGGGTTAAAGACAACCAGGCAGAGCAACGTTAGGGTGAGCATCAGAATGGCACTGGTTTTAGCCGCCAGGCGGTATATCCGTTGTAGCGAATCTGCAAACTGTTCACGATAGCCGTAGGCCAGCGCCATCAGCCCGAAGGTCACCCCATGCAACGCACAATCGGTAAGAGAAGCGAAATCCAGCGACAGATGATAGCTGCCATGCAGCAGGTGACGTAATTCAACGTTGATCCACAAGGCCAACAGATAAATAGCATTGGCCGCTAACCAATTGGCGGTCTGCTCACCGCGACGCGCAGGTAACCAGCGTGAACTTAGCCACAGGCAGAGAATCGGAATCCCAAAACCGTATAGCGTCCAAGGAATAACGACCGAACCAATGTGCAACGGCGAGGAATATCCAAGGATATACGGGTTCATTGACAGACGAACCAGCAGTATGATCGCATGCAGTTTCAAAATCCAAGACAGTAACGAAACCTGTCGCCAACGTTGCCAGAGTACCAAAACTAAAAGCTGACCCGCGAGCAGCAGGGTTAGCGTAACCTGGCTGAAAGCCATAAATAATGCAAAGGTCAACGTCAGTTGGGCGGCGACCTGATAGATCGTCCGCAACAGCGCTGAGCCACGGCGATACCCATCACTGAATGCATTCCACGCGATATACATAGCCAGACAAACCGCCAGCAGTGTGTATTTAACTGGAGCCAGCTCAAAATTATCGCGACAGGCATAATAGGTACTTGCAACGAGATACATTGGCACCAGCACCGACAATAACGCCCACCACAGCTTGCGGTAAACCGGCCGGGTGACCTGGTAGCTACCATATATCCCGCAGAATAGCGCTAATGTGCTGAGCGCGAGCAAACTCGTCCAGACGGTTTCTGGCTCAAACAGCGTTCCTGCATTAATAAAGGGAGAAATGGCTAATATCGCGGCCAGTGGAACAAATAAATCCAATGAAGGTGAGCGTCTGGCAATCAGTAACAGGCTAATACAGGAGAATACCAACGTGCTCCAGACCAGGATCGAATGATTTGCGCTTAACGTTAAGGCTAATAGCGAAAGCCCGGCAATCAACCCAGTTAATAACGGATCCAGCAAAGCCGGGGGCCAGTTTTTCCAGTCATTATGGCGAAAACGTATTTTGCTTTTTAGCGCCCACCCCAGATGTGGCCAGGCCAGGAAGCCGTATGTGGTTGCTAGCAGGAATAGTGAACGCGCTAACTGGTGTTCGGACGTTGCTATGAATAAAGAAACCAAAAGCCATAGATAGTTTCCGACCATCGCCCCCAGCCATAGCCAGTGCCGATAGACACGGCTCATCAGGCCGATAGACGCCAAACTAACCAGGAACAGGTAGGCCAACAGCCCGGTGACATTACCGCTGCCCGTCGAAACAAATAACGGGACGGTATAGGCGCCAAGCAGCCCCAAGGCCGCCATAAATGGCCCCTGCCACAATGCCAGCACCATCGCCAACAGAGAAATCAGGCTGAGCAACAGCATGAGAACGGGCATCGGGAACATGTCGTAGAGATATTTAGCCGCCAGCATTGAGGCAAATAGACCGAGAATACCGGCCCCACTCAGCGCCGCCGGGATATAACCGGCATTGACCAAGGGCAACTGAAAACGTGAACGCCTGAGCCACTCCCCCCCAACAACCATCAGCACACTCAGCACAATGGCGGTACCAATCCGCAAGTTTGGCCCGAACAGACCCTGTTCGCTGCCTGCTTTCAGCAGGAAAATCACACCCAGTGCCATGATCATACCGCCGATCCACACCATCCAACGCGCGG
>NZ_UAVH01000003.1 GCF_900460465.1 Yersinia pestis
ATGCGGATCGCCTGTTTGGCCGTTATACTTTGTTGCGCCGTGGCAAAAAACACTATTGCCTGATTAGTTGGCTGTAAGCGTAAAATAAGAGAAGGGGCAGAAATGTCCCTTATTTTTTTGCTGAGACCTGACTCTTTTAAGTCAGTGATTCGTGTGAGCGAAAACGGCTAACACCGCTGCAACTTTATATAAGAAGGGTATACCAAACGCCCTTAACTTTAGGCCGTACCAATGAAAAATATACTTTCTATTCAGTCACACGTCGTTTTTGGCCACGCAGGGAATAGCGCTGCAGAATTTCCTATGCGTCGTATGGGGGTGAATGTCTGGCCGCTGAATACCGTTCAGTTTTCGAATCATACTCAATATGGTCACTGGACAGGTTGTGTCATGCCCGCTAGCCATTTAACTGACATTGTGCAAGGCATTGCCGATATCGATCGACTGAAAGACTGTGATGCGGTTCTGAGTGGCTATATTGGGTCGCCAGAACAGGGCAGTCATATTCTGGCCGCCGTCGCCCAGGTTAAACAAGCCAATCCAGATGCTTGGTATTTTTGTGATCCGGTCATGGGGCACCCCGAAAAAGGGTGTATTGTGGCACCGGGGGTGGCCGAATTTTCTGCAACGAAGCTTTGCCTGCCAGTGATATGATTGCGCCGAACCTGCTTGAACTTGAGCAACTCAGTGGTGAGCGAGTAGAGAATGTCGAACAGGCGGTACAGGTTGCCCGTTCTCTTTGCGCTAGGGGCCAAAAGTCGTGTTAGTCAAGCACCTGAGCCGTGCAGGCTACCATGCTGACTGCTTCGAAATGTTATTGGTTACCGCAGATGATGCCTGGCATATCTGCCGCCCGCTGGTGGATTTTGGCAAACGTCAACCGGTTGGTGTCGGTGATTTAACCAGTGGTTTATTGCTGGTGAATTTGTTGAAAGGTGAGCCATTGGATAAAGCACTGGAACATGTCACCGCCGCCGTGTATGAAGTGATGCTCAAAACACAGGAAATGGGGGAGTATGAGCTACAGGTTGTCGCTGCCCAAGAGACTATTGTGACGCCTATCTGCCAGTTTACAGCGGTTAGGCTGTAATCTAACCATTTTCAATTGCCCCCTAGTGATGGGGGCAATTGATTGATTCTCATTATTTATTACTTGATATCTTCGGCGGCTAAAGCTGCTTTTACCGCAGGGCGTTCAGCGACCCGCGCCATATATTGATCCAAATGGCTGCGTTCTTTGATTTGAAGATTTAACGCATTAGCCCAACGGCTAACGGTAAATAAGTAGGCATCTGCCACACTGAATTTTTTACCTAGTAGATAATCATGCTCTGCTAATACGCTATCAACGTAGCTGAATTGCTTATCCAGCCGCTCGCGGACAATCGTCTTATACTCATCCGGTGTATTTGGGTTAAATAGTGGGCTAAAACCTTTATGTAGTTCAGTCGCGATAAAATTCAGCCACTCAATGGCATGATAGCGCGAGAGCGTCCCTGATGGGGCAATCAAGTGGCGGTCTGGGACTTTATCTGCCAAATATTGCACAATAGCTACCCCTTCAGTCAGTAGGCTACCGTCATCCAGCACTAAAGCCGGTACTTGTCCTTTGGGGTTGATGCTTAAATAGTCTGCACCCGTTTCAGTCTTTTTTGTCACTAAATCAACACGTTCAATGCTGAAATCTAGTCCTGCTTCCCGCAACACAATATGGGGGGACAGAGAACAAGCACCCGGTTTATAGAACAGTTTCATCACAACCTCCTAAAAGAGTACTGAAAGGAAAAACCATTTTAATCCTAATGCAGGATAGCGAAAAATACAGCCAGTGAAGTTATATAATTATGAGGGGGCAATACAAGTCCTACAGCGGTGATGATTTCCCCCGCTGTAGTGTATTGATAGTTGTATTGATAATTGTAACGAACGGTGCAATAGTGATCCACACCCAACGCCTGAAAATCAGATCCAGGGGGTAATCTGCTCTCCTGATTCAGGAGAGTTTATGGTCACTTTTGAGACAGTTATGGAAATTAAAATCCTGCACAAGCAGGGAATGAGTAGCCGGGCGATTGCCAGAGAACTGGGGATCTCCCGCAATACCGTTAAACGTTATTTGCAGGCAAAATCTGAGCCGCCAAAATATACGCCGCGACCTGCTGTTGCTTCACTCCTGGATGAATACCGGGATTATATTCGTCAACGCATCGCCGATGCTCATCCTTACAAAATCCCGGCAACGGTAATCGCTCGCGAGATCAGAGACCAGGGATATCGTGGCGGAATGACCATTCTCAGGGCATTCATTCGTTCTCTCTCGGTTCCTCAGGAGCAGGAGCCTGCCGTTCGGTTCGAAACTGAACCCGGACGACAGATGCAGGTTGACTGGGGCACTATGCGTAATGGTCGCTCACCGCTTCACGTGTTCGTTGCTGTTCTCGGATACAGCCGAATGCTGTACATCGAATTCACTGACAATATGCGTTATGACACGCTGGAGACCTGCCATCGTAATGCGTTCCGCTTCTTTGGTGGTGTGCCGCGCGAAGTGTTGTATGACAATATGAAAACTGTGGTTCTGCAACGTGACGCATATCAGACCGGTCAGCACCGGTTCCATCCTTCGCTGTGGCAGTTCGGCAAGGAGATGGGCTTCTCTCCCCGACTGTGTCGCCCCTTCAGGGCACAGACTAAAGGTAAGGTGGAACGGATGGTGCAGTACACCCGTAACAGTTTTTACATCCCACTAATGACTCGCCTGCGCCCGATGGGGATCACTGTCGATGTTGAAACAGCCAACCGCCACGGTCTGCGCTGGCTGCACGATGTCGCTAACCAACGAAAGCATGAAACAATCCAGGCCCGTCCCTGCGATCGCTGGCTCGAAGAGCAGCAGTCCATGCTGGCACTGCCTCCGGAGAAAAAAGAGTATGACGTGCATCTTGATGAAAATCTGGTGAACTTCGACAAACACCCCCTGCATCATCCACTCTCCATCTACGACTCATTCTGCAGAGGAGTGGCGTGATGATGGAACTGCAACATCAACGACTGATGGCGCTCGCCGGGCAGTTGCAACTGGAAAGCCTTATAAGCGCAGCGCCTGCGCTGTCACAACAGGCAGTAGACCAGGAATGGAGTTATATGGACTTCCTGGAGCATCTGCTTCATGAAGAAAAACTGGCACGTCATCAACGTAAACAGGCGATGTATACCCGAATGGCAGCCTTCCCGGCGGTGAAAACGTTCGAAGAGTATGACTTCACATTCGCCACCGGAGCACCGCAGAAGCAACTCCAGTCGTTACGCTCACTCAGCTTCATAGAACGTAATGAAAATATCGTATTACTGGGGCCATCAGGTGTGGGGAAAACCCATCTGGCAATAGCGATGGGCTATGAAGCAGTCCGTGCAGGTATCAAAGTTCGCTTCACAACAGCAGCAGATCTGTTACTTCAGTTATCTACGGCACAACGTCAGGGCCGTTATAAAACGACGCTTCAGCGTGGAGTAATGGCCCCCCGCCTGCTCATCATTGATGAAATAGGCTATCTGCCGTTCAGTCAGGAAGAAGCAAAGCTGTTCTTCCAGGTCATCGCTAAACGTTACGAAAAGAGCGCAATGATCCTGACATCCAATCTGCCGTTCGGGCAGTGGGATCAAACGTTCGCCGGTGATGCAGCACTGACCTCAGCGATGCTGGACCGTATCTTACACCACTCACATGTCGTTCAAATCAAAGGAGAAAGCTATCGACTCAGACAGAAACGAAAGGCCGGGGTTATAGCAGAAGCTAATCCTGAGTAAAACGGTGGATCAATATTGGGCCGTTGGTGGAGATATAAGTGGATCACTTTTCATCCGTCGTTGACACCCTGATGAATTCACGTGTTCACGCCTGAATAACAAGAATGCCGGAGATACGCAGTCATATTTTTTACACAATTCTCTAATCCCGACAAGGTCGTAGGTCGTTATAGGAAAATTCTTAGCACCATTCCGGAACAATCAGAACAGCAGGCCATGAACGACTGACAACATTACGAATATAAAAAACGCACCCGGGCCAGACATTCCCCCTACTGATTAAACCAGCCGGACTTGTCCACGGAACGGTCTTTTTAAACCGACACACAGTCTGAGTACAGATACATGTCACGATGATGCAGGATTAGCGGAAGAGTGTGAGCACGTTTCCGGGAACTGTGGTGAACCATAGCTCAATATTCGAGTGAGGGCATACCGGAAACGCGCTCAGATTCGTTGTAACGCGATTTTCCGTACCGGGCAATTTTTTCAGTTGTTTTTTCGTTTCATGTCGTCAGAAACGTTCTGAGCGCGTTTCCGGCATCTGATGCTACGCAAACCATCCCCATGGTCAGTTGACAGCCGGAAACACGCGGGTGTCGTTTTAGCGTATCGACGGGACGGCGTCGAGAAGCACAAAAAACAGATGTTGTACTCAGTCAGTTGTTTTACAGACAGCACTGCGGCAGATTGAAAAAGTACCGTACTTTCAGGAATGTCCAGAAACCATGTGTCAGACTTCGTTCTCCCCCTTCCGGGTGAATTTTTTTGTCATCCGTTCAGGAATCTCTTTATAACGATTACTCCATTTCAGGATTTTTTATGTGGCGTTTACTACAGGCAGGATATTCAAAGGCAAAAAAATCCCCCGGAACAGGCGGAACCCGGACAGGGGGAGAACGAATCGCTAAATAATTTTCGTAGTTGTATTTCCCATCGTTGCTACTGCAACGGGATGAATTTGCCGCAGTTTATCCTGTAAAACAATCCTGATTTACTCACACTCCACATATCACTGACGGAGCACAACGGAATAGTGAACAAACAACAACAAACTGCGCTGAATATGGCGCGATTTATCAGAAGCCAGAGCCTGATACTGCTTGAAAAACTGGATGCTCTGGATGCCGACGAGCAGGCGGCCATGTGTGAACGACTGCACGAACTCGCGGAAGAACTCCAGAACAGCATCCAGGCTCGCTTTGAAGCCGAAAGTGAAACAGGAACATAACGAAGCTCCCGGAGACGGTCACAGCTTGTCTGTGAACGGATGCCGGGAGCAGACAAGCCCGTCAGGGCGCGTCAGCGGGTTTTAGCGGGTGTCGGGGCGCAGCCATGACCCAGTCACGTAGCGATAGCGGAGTGTATACTGGCTTAGTCATGCGGCATCAGTGCGGATTGTATGAAAAGTGCACCATGTACGGTGTGAAATGCCGCACAGATGCGTAAGGAGAACATGCAGATGCCGATGCTCTTCCGCTTCCTCGCTCACTGACTCGCTGCGCTCGGTCGTTCGGCTGCGGCGAGCGGTGTCTGCTCACTCAAAAGCGGTGATACTGTTATCCACACAATCAGGGGATAACGCCGGAAAGAACATGTGAGCAAAAAACGAAGACCCCAGAAAAGGCCGCGCCGGAGGCGCTTTTTCCATAGGCTCCGCCCCCCTGACGAGCATCACAAAAATCGACGCTCAAGTCAGAGGTGGCGAAACCCGACAGGACTTAAAGATACCAGGCGTTTCCCCCCGGAAGCTCCCTCGTGCGCTCTCCTGTTCCGACCCTGCCGCTTACCGGATACCTCTCCGCCTTTCTCCCTTCGGGAAGCGTGGCGCTTTCTCATAGCTCACGCTGTTGGTATCTCAGTTCGGTGTAGGTCGTTCGCTCCAAGCTGGGCTGTGTGCACGAACCCCCCGTTCAGCCCGACCACTGCGCCTTATCCGGTAACTATCGTCTTGAGTCCAACCCGGTAAGACACGACTTTACGCCACTGGCAGCAGCCATTGGTAACTGAAAAGTGGATTTAGATACGCAGAACTCTTGAAGTTGAAGCCTTATCGCGGCTACACTGAAAGGACAGCATTTGGTATCTGTGCTCCACTTAAGCCAGCTACCACAGGTTAGAAAGCCTGAGAAACTTCTAACCTTCGAAAGAACCCACGCCTGAGAACGTGGGTTTTTTCGTTTACAGGCAGCAGATTACGCGCAGAAAAAAAGGATCTCAAGAAGATCCTTTGATCTTTTCTACTGAATTGCGCTCCCGATCAGTTCAGCAGAAGATTATGATGGGGTTCTATGGGTATTGCTGCGGTAACACCCATGTTACTTGAGGTTGTATGTAGTCTGTGTAGAATTATACACATAAGGCTTAAACTGCTCTTTTTTTTCAATATGCAATTGGAAGTTCATTGACTACATAAATAGATTATTCCAAATAATTTATTTATGTAAGAACAGGATGGGAGGGGGAATGATCTCAAAGTTATTTTGCTTGGCTCTCATATTTTTATCATCAAGTGGCCTTGCAGAAAAAAACACATATACAGCAAAAGACATCTTGCAAAACCTAGAATTAAATACCTTTGGCAATTCATTGTCTCATGGCATCTATGGGAAACAGACAACCTTCAAGCAAACCGAGTTTACAAATATTAAAAGCAACACCAAAAAACACATTGCACTTATCAATAAAGACAACTCATGGATGATATCATTAAAAATACTAGGAATTAAGAGAGATGAGTATACTGTCTGTTTTGAAGATTTCTCTCTAATAAGACCGCCAACATATGTAGCCATACATCCTCTACTTATAAAAAAAGTAAAATCTGGAAACTTTATAGTAGTGAAAGAAATAAAGAAATCTATCCCTGGTTGCACTGTATATTATCATTAATAGCAAGCCCCTCATTATTATGAGGGGCTCATGGTTATTTTAACAATCCACTATCGATATCTTTTTGCACCAGAGCGCCCTCTCGTTTACGTCTGTCAGACATTCCATCAACAATATTATTAAAAGCATTTACAAGGCCATTCCAGTCTTTTGCGATAACTTTATTCCATACTGTGGGAGCAGTTCTGGATAACTTAAACCCTTTTTGATATCCAATAGACACCAGTGCTGTACGGGTTCTCAACGGTAAATCGCTGAACCGAAGACCGATATTAGCGTCATTGAAAAGACCTTCAATCTTATGTGAGAATTTATCAATAAAATATTAGATAAGAGATGAGCTTCATTATCAGAAAGCGTCAGAGGTGCTGTTCTCACTTTATCATAAGCCTCCTTCCCTCGAAGCATATAATACCCATCAAGTCTATCTGCAATATACTGAGGGACACCGTCATTCAATAAATCCTGTTTGCTTCGCTGACCAAGGTCAACCCCGGAACCGAATGTAACACCGGTACTGTTAAAATAATCGCTACTAGGATTAGACGGAAAATGACTTGTCGGATTAAACCCTTCAAAACCATTACTGGAGAAAATATCGTGGTCAACAATATTACCGAACGACGTAAAAATTCCTTCAGTTGACTAATATTGTCAAAGTTAATGACAGTGTTGTCCGCTAGGACGATGCGATTTCGGTTATTATTCAGAATGTCTTCGTTCTCTTTCTTATCGAGATGTTCAATAGATTCGGCAATCGTTCCCTCAAGAACCATGACACGGTAGACTTTCACACCGTCTTTTTCCTGACCTGTTTCAACAGTTATTTTCTGTTCGTAAGACACGGTCCCTTCAGTTTTTGAAATTTTACTTTCCTGGCGGATCTTATTTGAATATTCACTGTCTTTCTCCATCTCCGTATCAATCGGAAACCCCATAATGTACATCAGTTTAAAATTACTCCGGCCAGGCAGATCCACATAATGTGGTAATGCAATTGTAATCGAATTAGCTTCAAAATTTGGTCTGTAACTGCTTAATGTACTTCCGGAAAAGAGAAAAGCCGGAACACCACCTGAACCATTCACTACCATTGTATCTGACATAAAAATTCCTCTTTAACACATAAAAAAAACAATAAGTTAAAAAAAATACTGTACATAAAACCACTGTTTTTATGTACAGTAATAAAATTACGCCGCTTTATTTTCTCTGTCAATAATATGAAATTTCATTTTTGTGATCTGAATCACTCTTATAAAAATCAGGAAGGGAAGATTCGCAGCAGAAAAACAGCACCGGGTAACATCAGAAAAAAACAGAAAGGAGATAACGTGAGCAAAACAAAATCTGGTCCGCCACCGACTGAGCAAAACAGACAAACGCCTGCTGGCACTTGTCTTGCCGGATACGAAGAACGGAAGCCCGTGACCTATCCAGAAACACGTTTACACACTGACACAGGCCGACCTGCGCCA
>NZ_UAVH01000006.1 GCF_900460465.1 Yersinia pestis
TTACCAGCTCACCCGTGCACCTATCGTACCGCCGACGGCATAGTTGTCACTGACATTCCGTGTAGCCCCCAGCAGATTGACATTGCCGTAAACCGCGTAGCGACCATTCTGCCATTCATAGGTGCCGCCCGCGCCTAACCCCACCGACTGACGCTCATCCCGGGTGGCGAACTCCACCCCCGAGACCTGCACTTTACTGCCATTGAGGAACTCATTGTGCAGATCGAGATGACTGTAAATGTGTGAGCGGCGGGTGGTGCCGTCTTTCGCGCTCCAGGTCGTTTCCTTATCCAGTGAGACACCGATGCGGCCCCGCAGGCTGTCACCCTCTTGCAGCGAAACTTCGCTATCAAACGGATCGCGGAAGGTATCGAAATCGACCCGCGAGTAGGTCACCTGCATCTGCGGGGTCAGTGACAACCCGTTACCCAGTGCGTAACCTTTACCGGCTTCTATCGCCGAGGTATACCCGCGACCATTGTTACCGCTGGCCACTGCATGCCCTGCGGTACGGGAGCTCAGGTCGCTGTCAAACCACATCGTCTGCAACTGGCCATCCACATACACGCCGTTATTGCCATACCAGGTCAGGCTGGTGCCAAGACCGTAACCTGCGCTGTTGATGCGGCCATCACCAAAGAATGAGTGGATATCCGCTTTGGCTTTACCGTAGGAGAAGTTTACCCCGCCGGTCAGCAGTGAACCGTCCTGGCTCTGATACAGCGGCACATCAATGCCGGTCTGCAACTTCCACACATCAATCTCGCGTTGTGAACCACTGGTGGAGCGGGCCGGGTCGGTGACCTGGTGGCTCCCTTCAATACGGCCCCAGGCCCATTGATTATTGTCAAAGTCCAGGTCTGCCAGCGCGCCCGGCGCCCCGTAACGGTTACCGACACGCTGTTGCAGCGTCGGCAGGGTATTCAGGGCGGCCAGCACCTGCGGATATTGTTCATACAGCGGCACGCCCGCCTGATAGCGTACCCCCTCGGTTAACATCAGTTCTGAAGAGAGATACCAGTTGCGCCCCGCAGTGGCGGCTTCCCCGTCGGCCTGTAAGGTGTAGGCATACGCCCCGCCCACCACCGCCTGATAGCCATCCGTGGTGACATAGTCCCCGGCCAGTAGGAAGGTGTCATCCTGCGCCAGACCGTCCACGGTGATCAGGTTGATGCCATTGAGGGTTTTATCGCCCAGACCGCCCGCATTGTTCACCCGGACCGAGGTGGTGCCGGTGGCATCGCCGTTGATCACTAACCGGTCGGTGGCAGAATCGTCATCCCCCAGCACCGTATCGAGTGCCAGCCAGGCCCCTTCACCGGAACCGTTATTTTCACCAAAATAAGTCCCGGTCACGGTCAGCCGATCGTCGGTAGCGGCACCATTGCCGCCGGTATAGTGGTTTGACAGCAGGATCCCACCGGCGCTGATAAGGTTACCGCTCAGAACCGAGTCACCGAGCGAGGACAACGCCCCGCCTTCAGCCAGGGTTAATGCACCGGTTTCGGTAGCCACTAGCGTCGGGTCAGCGGCGATATCGGCAGCACTGAGGCGGTTTACTGTGGCTCCAGTGAGTGCCCCAGCGTCAGGTGTCAGGCCCAGCGTGGCGTTATCCAGCACCAAAATCCCCCCGGCGATATTGGCCGACAGGAAGGCATTGGCGTCACCGTCGGCCATATTGGCGCCGGTTAACGTCCAGATGCTGTTGTTGGTTTTGGTCAGGGTACCGAAGCCGATGATCCGGTTCGGGTCGCCATCCAGAATGGCCTCTTCACGGTTATCAATACGCGTGAGATCGAAAGCGGCGTCTCCTGCTCCGCCCAGCACCAGATGGCTGTTTGCCAGATCCAGCGCGGCATCATTGATCTCCGCATAACTGCCATTGAAGACCAGTGCCTGCGTAACGCCTTCAAGGGCATAGCCAGATTGCAGCTCTAACGTGGCCGATGTTTGAATGTTATCAAGCCGATGAATGCCGATTGCGGTGCCATTGCCGCCGTGCACCAAGCCGCCCACGGTGACATAGGTGTCTGCGGTATTGGTTTCAATATTAATTCCGTAGCCCTGCTGCGAAACCAGCGCGCCCCGGGTGATCAGATCAATGGTCGAGGTGCCGTTGTCTGCGCCTGTGGTGTAGTTCTTGTTATCGAGGTGGATAGCATCGTATTCACTGGCGATATTATTGACGTCAATGCTGACCAGGGTATTACCTTCAGTAGCCGTCGCACGAAGATCAATACCATCATACAAACTAGAGTTAATCTGGCCCACCACGGTGAGATAGGTGGTTGAATTCCCCCCATTCGCTATGGTGTCTATCTTTACACCACTGCCCGCAGTAGTGATGTCATTTAAATTGATGACAGCGGTAGCATCCCCTTGACTGACATAGGTACTGAACATTGCCCCTATCCCCTGTTCAGAGACGAGATGCCCGGTTGCGGTAACGGCAGTAAATGCCGAACCTAAACCGCTATAGTTGTAAATATTGAGTGCTTGACTACCAGAACTAATGTTATTCGCATTGATGATCATAGTGGAGTTGCCTTCGGAAGCGCCCCCCATCACCATGAAACCGAGGCCATTTTCAGCAACAATATTGCCCGAAACATCGATGTTAAACTGCAGGTTGCCAGTTAGGGTATCCGCACGCACACTGAGGGCTTCATAGTAAGAATAGATGTTCTCCAACTGGGCTGATACCTTGATATCCCCATCGTCCATATAAGAGTTTATCTGGAGGCCCGATCCTGAAGTAGACGTAAGATCCCCCGTCAACAGGATATCGGTTATCACCGCATTATCATGGTTGTTATTAGCACTGTTATGACTGCTATTATTGATAGAAATGCCGGAATATTCACCAGTGACATTGTTCGCACGAAACGTAAAGTTTGCAGAGCCGTTGTAGGCATCGTTATAAAAAGAGGTCGCCTGGCTAGTCGTTGAAATGACATCACCATCGATATCGACATTGGTTATAACCGCCCCTGAATAATTGGTATTATAAATATTTAAGGCGTCCAATTCTGTAATGATGCTTTTTGAGTTGAAATTAACCACACTGGTACCGCCGCTACCGCTGTTGTTGATAGTGGCACCCGAATATGTAGCATTAATATCATTAGCAATATCAACGTTAGTGATGGCTGTTCCATTGAATGAAGTGTTATCGCTTCGAATACCCACGTCGCCGAAAATAGTATTGATATTCATGAGAATAGTGGAATTATTCTCCGCCGATGAATAGATTAAAAGGGCGGGAGAACCATTTAGATCACCAAATAATGTGCCGGAAACATCCACCTGTACTGTCGAGTCGGCACCGCTATGGTTGCTAATATTGATACCGCTACCCATTGAACCGTTTGTCTGAACATTAATGGACGACGATTGCCCAGTGGTGTGCGTATCATTCTGGATATACAAAGAATCGGCACCCGTGGTATCAAGCGCAGAACTGTTGGTATCAAGGTAGCTGATGGTGCCAGAACCGACTAGCGAGAGTGCAGGGTCTCCATTTTCAGGAACTATTATGCTGAAACCAGGTTGGGTCTCAACCGCAATATCCGTGCCGCTCAGGATGATGCCGTCGGTATTTTCACCTTCGCAGACATAGGTTCCCACCCCGGGGCTGGTGCATGCTGCTAATGCCATTGGTGGTAAAGCAATAGTAGAAAACGCCACAACAATCGCTAATGTTATGGGATTAATCGCGGCTGCTGGAACACGGCTAAAGGAGTGTTGGCTCCCTGTATCCGCCTGAACATTTGCGGTAAAAAGACCCAGTCTGAAATGTTTCAACATAGAATTACCCTATTAGCTGCCCCAGTTTATTACCGATACGACATATCGCCTGAAAAATATTTTCTCTCCTTCTCACTAAATATTGTCAGCAAAGAGTTGAAGCGTTCGATCAACGTTGGAAGTGCTGTCTGTCGACGATTAAGTCATTCAGATGGAATATATTCGAAAAAGGATAACAGGGCTCAAGGAAGGGGATAATAGGACCATACTGTTTTTTTGTAGGAAATATCCTAAACACATTAATTAAAATAAATTGAATAACAAATAACACCAACAATAATTACATTAACATCACCAAGAACAATAATTGTTAATTAATCGTGTCAGTTTAATGTTATTTTGCAATGTTAATGTTATTTTGCCATATTAATGTTACTTCTCCATATTAATGTTACTTCGCCATAAAATTTATGGCGATACTATTCGGCCAACCGAACATCAGGGAAGGCACTATCATAGCCAAAGTCGAGGACCTCACTCACTGACTTTTTGTGCATTTAGCGTTCTTAAATGTTTATAAATGGTCACCGGACTAATCCCCAGACTTGCGGAGACAATTTTATTTGTTACGGGGAGTTCAAATAAACCCGTTTCATTTAATTCTTTGATTATTTCGAAATTTTTGTTCTTACTAGGGATGTCTTTATTCGCATAAACCATACTCTTAACCGGTTCAAGGTGGCTTTGGACCAGGTTATTGACATCCTGTGTAAAACTCTCATTTCTACAACTATTATTGGCTTTCATGAATATATCGATAAAAGCATTCATTGGCATATCCATCGCCATATTCATGCATATCATTCCTATTGGATCGCCCTGTTTGTTAACTATCAGAGTGGATGAAGACTTAAAAGGACGCGTATCTTTATTGCTGAAATAAACATCCCACATCTCTTTTGATGATTTGAATTCTGTCAGTTTTTCCAAGGCTATATTGGTGACCGGCGCACCTAACTCTCTGCCAGTAACATGCCCATTCACAATGTGGATCACGGAACGATGAAGATCTTCAAAACTGTGCAGTACAATTTCACAGTACTCACCAAAAAACTGTCCCAAGCACTCTATGAAGGGAATATAAGACTGTAATAATCTCCGATCATCATCAGTAAATGCTTTATTTAATATATCTCTCATGATGTTACCCAAGAAAAATTGTCGTGTGTATCATGCTACACCTCTCGCTGCCCTCTGTCCAATACAGTATCTAAACAGTACACTTAGTAAAATATATTTATACTAAGAATACAAAAACATTACCTTTGTCACGGTTATGACTTTCTTTAAACCCTAAACTCCAAATTAGTCATTAATGGAGATAATCCTATGAAAATTGGTTTAGAGACTGAGTCCTATCATCTTTTTTTCCAGCAGGGGAAAATGGATATTTTTGATTTCATTGATAAAGCCTGGAGTTTAGGACTGGATGGCGTAGAAATAAATATCATTCCAGATGAGGGCCTTCACCCTGAATTTGGTGTGTTGAGTAGCGATGACCCAACATATCTTGCACGGGTGAGACACGCTATCGAACAACGCAATCTTTATTGTGAAATCGATACCCGTTTTACGTCGGTTAAAGCGATTAGTAAAGCCGTGCAATTTGCATCTGCACTGGGTGCGGATGTTATTCGAACCTACATGTTCCGTCGTGGTCAGTATGAGCCCCTAGAATATCCACGCATTATTCATGAGTTGAAATCACTGGTTCCTCTACTTCAGGCAAATCGAATTCGTCTGGCCGTTGAAAATCATGAAGATGAAACTGCCGACGAGATTATCCAAATTGTAAAAGCGGTAGACTCCCTATGGGTCGGGGCACATTGCGATATAGGAAATGGCATGATGGCTTGGGAAGAGCCCGTTGTCACTGTCAGCCAACTTGCCCCCTTTACTTACAGTACCCATTTTAAAGATCACATTGTTACTCAACATGACGAGCAATTAGTGGTATGTGGCGTTCCTATCGGTGAAGGGAGTATCGATATTGATAATTGCTTCAGAATATTGGTTGAAAAATCAGGCATAACTCGGGTCAATATTGAAACCTGCTTTCCTTATGCCTCTGCATTTTCTCGACCTTGCAACCCCAATGAAGTCAGTACACTAAAAGGGACTTTTGAAGTAAAAACCCCTCCTTTTGACTCCAGCCGAATTAAACCACTGGAATATTACTACCCCGACAAAATATCGCCAGAGTTACTACAAGAGCTTATGCAAGCTCAGGACCACTGTGTTTATACATCGGTTCAAGTGCTCAAAGCACTGCGTGATAAATATTGCCCCAACACCACAACAGGAATCGTCGAATGATTATTAAAACTCAAAACGCACCAGCAGCTATCGGACCATACTCCCAAGGCGTTGTCGCCGGTAATTTGCTTTTTATTTCCGGTTGCTGCCCTTTCAGTGAAAAAGATGGATCAGTCGTAGGTATTGATATTACAGAGCAAACCATTCAAGCCATGAAAAACCTAAAGGCTATTGTGGAAGCCACCGGTAGTTATATGAATGACGTGGTTAAAACCACTTGCTTTATCAGTGATATGAACAATTTTCAGTCATTCAATACCATTTACGCGGGCTATTTCCCATCAGGGACATTCCCTGCCCGTTCATGTGTTGAAGTCGCTCGGCTACCAAAAGACGTTCTCATTGAAGTAGAGGCTATTGTCTCTCTAAAATAAGGTAGGAATATTGTGAATAAATGGACAAAGCTTTGCTTCCTCATTTTGGGTGGAGGGACGATTTTCAAACTCTCCAGTATGAAAGATGTGTTTTACATCCCTATGCAACAAGACTGGGGGCTAACGAATACACAGATTGGTTTTGGTTTTACCGTATATGCCATCATTCAGACCGTTGGCTTATTCAGTTCTCTTTATATTGCTGATCGTTTTTCGAAAAAGATCTTACTGCCCGTAGGGTTGATCGGTGTGGGCCTCTGTGGCGCATACTTAGCCACGCTTCCACCGTTTACCGGTTATCTCATCGCCTTTGGTGCTATGGCATTTTTTGGGGAAGTGGTTTACTGGCCTGTACTGTTGAAAGCAGTAAGGTTGCTGGGAACCAAAGAAGAACAAGGACGCATGTTTGGTTTTCTGGAAGCGGGTCGCGGTGTGATTGATGTACTTATCGCTTCTGGTGCCCTGTTTGTTTTTGTTCAGTTTGGTGAAGGTAAAGCGGGGATGCAGGCCGGGCTAATCTATTACACGATAGCCACGATATTGGTTGGCGTCATTACTTGGTTTATCGTAGACAGTGATGACAAGATTAAGGTAGATAATGCAGATAAAGTTAATAAACATGTTTTGGCGGGGATCAAAGATGTTATTAAAAGCCCTAACTTGTGGTTGGCTTCTTTCTGTATCTTCTTTGTCTATTCCGCCTATTGCGGCTTAACCTATTTCATACCATTCCTCAAAGATATTTATGGATTGCCAGTCGCTCTTATTGGCGCTTACGGGATCATTAATCAGTACGGTCTCAAAATGGTAGGAGGACCTGTTGGGGGATTCCTCGCTGACAAAGTCGCAAAATCACCGACAGTTTACCTGAAATGGACATTTTTAATTTCGGCCATAGCGATGATCTTATTCATCCAATTACCCCATGATTCGATGAACGTATACTTGGGTATGATGGCAACACTCGGCTTCGGAGCCATTATCTTCTCTCAGCGCGCAATCTTCTTCGCCCCGATGGATGAAATTGGTACTTCTCGTGAACATGCAGGTTCGGCAATGGCCTTCGGGTGTATTATCGGCTATATGCCGTCCATGTTTGCCTACGCACTTTATGGCTCATTATTAGATAATTTTGAGGGGATTCAGGGGTACAACTACATATTTTCACTCATGGTAGCGTTTAGTCTTCTTGGTTTTATTTGTGCCACTATTTTAACAAAAAGAATGCGTGCAGTAGCTGTAGCCTAAATAAAATGACTATCTCAACATCATGACTTGTCATAAAGAACCGCCCGAGCAATATGCAATGGCGGTTCAGTTCTTTATTTCAGGAGTCATTGAATAGTCCTCTATTCATCAGCCCGAAAGACGCTGACGCTTTACCCGTAGGGCAATATTTCGCGCAAGCCGTAGGGGCAGGAGGACCGCCTCCCCTGCTTGGTTAAGGCCGATTGGCTCAGGTGATCACTCAACGTGCGTAAACTCCACGCTTCAATCACACCTTAGCAACACTATTGTCACATATTAAAAAGACTATTATCACGCCTTAGAAACACTATCAATCAACGACATCTCTTCACTGCTCAGCAGTTTTTCGATATCAACCAGGATCAACATTCTTTCGCCAAGCGAGCCTAAACCGGTCAGATATTCTGTTGCGAGAGTCACAGCAAATTCAGGTGCCGGACGGATCTGCTCGTTGGTCAACGACAGGACATCTGACACACCATCAACGACAATACCCACCACGCGTTGACCAAAATTCAGCACAATCACCACGGTATTTTCGTTATAAGTGACACCTTGCTGGGCGAATTTAACCCGCAGATCAATGATAGGCACAATGACGCCGCGTAAGTTGGTCACACCTTTAATAAACGCAGGAGTGTTAGCAATACGAGTCACCTGATCATAGCCTCGGATCTCTTGTACTTTCAGAATATCGATGCCGTACTCTTCATCGCCCAGCGTAAAAATCAGGAATTCTTGTCCTACCGTTTCGCCAGCCAGTTTCGTGACGGTTGCTAGTCCTGCCATGTTTTTTACCCTTCAATCAATAGGTTGAATTTATGTTTTTCAGGACCGGAAACATATTTCACCGCCCTGGATACCCGTCATATTTAAAGTGGCCGGTGGTGGCTTGCTGCACTCAAATTATTTAGGGTATTACCTGTTTTTATAAGGAAAAATTCCTGTGCGCTATGCGGTAACCACCTCATCAGCCGCGACGCGTTTTTCACGGTTTAAGGCCTGCAACGCTGACACATCAACGATTAGCGCGACGCTACCATCACCCAAAATGGTGGCGGCAGAAATACCCGGCACTTTCCGATAGTTACTTTCCAGATTTTTCACGACCACCTGATGCTGACCAATCAGTTGGTCTACCAGCAGTGCATAGCGGCGCCCGGCACTTTGTAGAATCACAACGATGCCTTGCGTGGCTTCCGTCTTGGCATTTTTAACATCAAAGACGCGGTACAATTCAACCAATGGTAGAAATTCACCGCGAACTTGCAGCACGCGCTCACCACCGGCTAATGGATGTAGGTCTTCGGCCAAGGGTTGCAGTGACTCCATCACGGCATTCAATGGCAAGATAAAGACTTCATTGCTGACTTTAACCGACATGCCATCAAGGATAGCCAGCGTTAATGGCAGCAGGATACGGATTGAGGTACCTAAACCGGCCTGAAAACTGACCTGTACATGGCCGCCCATTTCCTGGATGTTACGTTTGACCACATCCATCCCGACACCACGCCCTGACACATCCGTGACTTGTTCGGCAGTAGAGAATCCTTGTGCAAAAATAAGCATCCCAACGTCTTCATCGCTCATGTTTTCGTTGACTGCCAGCCCTTGAGACTGTGCTTTCGCCAAAATTCTCTGTCGATTCAGGCCAGCACCATCATCAATGACTTCGATACAAATATTTCCGCCCTGATGTTCAGCTGACAGTGTCAGGTTGCCCACTGGCGATTTCCCCGCAGCAATACGAGTAGCCGGCTCTTCAATACCGTGGTCCAGACTGTTGCGCACCAAGTGGGTCAGAGGATCGATAATGCGCTCAATCAAACTCTTATCCAGTTCTGTCGAACTGCCTAACAGCGTCAATTCAACTTGTTTGTTGAGCTTGCTGGCTAAATCACGGACCAAACGTGGGAAGCGGCTAAATACATACTCCATTGGCATCATCCGGATAGACATGACGGATTCTTGCAAATCGCGGGCGTTACGTTCCAACTGCCCCATGCTATTCAGTAAATCACCGTTGATCACCGGATCCAGCGAACTTGAGCGCTGAGCGAGCATCGATTGGGTAATAACCAATTCGCCGACCAGGTTAATCAGCTGGTCCACTTTTTCTACCGCTACACGGATACTGGTCGATTCACTGGCTTTCGCTTTAGGCCTGACCTGTTCTGCGTTAGCTGGTGCAGCATGCACATCAGCTTTCAGCGTGCTTTGGACTTCAACGGCAGGTGTTGCGGCAGGTGTTGCCACCGGCTGAACCGATTCTGCGATCACCGATGCCTCGGTTATTGCTGGCTCAAACAAGCGTTCTGGCTCAGATGATTGTTCTGATTCAACGGTCTGCTCAGCATAAATCTGCTCGGTGTCCCCTGCGGACACAAAGCTAATCTGCTCAGGTTCCAGAACAAAGCACAATACCGCGCTAATATCCTCTTCACTGACGGAGGTTATTAAGGTGGCCTCAAGGCTATCAGCGCCCTGATGGGGATCTTGCACCTCGCCCAGATTACCCAGTTCCTCCAGCATCAGAGAGATTTCTGGCGCTTTCAGGCCAGACAAACGAATACGCATCCCGCCTTGAAGCAACGCGGGTGATGTGTTGCCAGCGAGAGAAGATGATACGCGGGTGGAAGCCGTTGCTTGCGTATTGGCGGCCGTACTGTGCTGATCGGTAGCGGATTGATTTTCGGTTGTAGGTTGATCTTCGGTTGTAGGTTGATCTAAAGCATCAAGTGCCAATTGGCGCAACGCCTGACAAATGTACTCAAAGCTTTCCGAATGAGGTTCCTGAGAGGTTTTGTAGGCGTCCAACTGTTCCTGCATAATATCTTTCGTTTCCAAAAACAGGTTGATGATCTCAGTGCTTAAGCGCATCTCGTCGCGGCGAGCACCATCCAACAGGTTTTCCAATAGATGAGTTGTCTCTTGCAATACCGTAAAACCAAAAGTAGCGGCACCGCCCTTGATCGAATGTGCAGCACGGAAAATAGCATTAAGCTGTTCATTGTCAGGTGTCAGCGGGTCCAGCAATAACAAATGCTGTTCCATATCTGCCAACAGTTCATCTGCTTCATCAAAAAACGTCTGATAAAACGCGGTAATATCCATGCTCACGGTGTCACCTCTACTGTGCGTCGCGGCTTGTCGGAGAGACCGGTATATTGCTTGCAGGTGCTGCGGGTAACGATGTCGTTGGCCCATTGGCAGTTGAAGTAATATTCCCTGTACTCGATTGTTGTGTTTCAGTTGTACTCATCGGCTGCGGCTGCATGTTCACCGGTTCAGCCGCTGGCAGTGCTACCGTGCCTGGCAATGTGACATCTGATGGCAGTACTCCTGCTGACGACAGTGCTACGGCCGATGCTTGTGTTGTCGTAGCTGATTGTGTTGTCACCGATGATGGTATTACCGCCGGTGAGGGTATTGCCGCCGATGATGGTGTTATTGCCGATGATTGTGTTATTGCCGATGATTGTGTTACTGCCGATGATGGTGTTACTGCCGCTACAGGCACCGTCCCGTGAGTATCAATCTGCTTTAAGCCGGTTGCTTTTTCTATATCCAGCGCTCTATTGTCTAAATTCTCGTGCTCAATATCGTGTTGAGACTGCTTATTCAGCACTAAAATACTGATACGGCGGTTAACCGGATCATCTGATGCCTGCTCTTTCAACCGCATGGTTGACGCCATACCGACTACACGCAGAATTTTGCCTTCATCCAAACCACCAGCCAGTAATTCACGCCGCGAGGCATTGGCGCGATCAGCCGATAACTCCCAGTTGCTGTAACCTCTTTCACCGCGGGCATACGGTAGGTCATCGGTGTGACCGGATAAACTGAGTTTATTCGGTATGTCATTCAGGATCGGCGCAATAGCACGTAAAATATCACGCATATACGGTTCTACTTGCGCGCTCCCCATCTTGAACATTGGCCGATTTTGGCTATCAATAATCTGGATCCTCAAGCCCTCATCCATCATGTTAATCAGCAAATGGGGACGTAATGCCTTCAACCGGGGGTCAGACTCAATCAATTGATCCAGTTTTTCCCGCAATTTATTGAGCCGGTGTATCTCTTGCCTGCTTTCTTCGGAATTAATCTGCTTTCTCACTTCACCCACTTGTTGAGTAGGATCATCACCACCACCGGGAATAGGGCTAGTACTGGAACTGCTTTTATCACCGCTGGTTAAGGCGACTTTTAGTGGTGTCCGAAAATATTCGGCAATTTGCGTCAGTTCTTGCGGGCTAGAAACAGCCAGCAACCACATCACCAGAAAAAAGGCCATCATTGCTGTCATAAAGTCAGCGTAAGCGATTTTCCATGACCCACCGTAATGCGCAGCACCATGCTTAGTTTTGCGCTTTTTGACCAGAATAACGGGGTGGTTCTGATGCTTCATGCGTCCTCTTCCGTCGCTTGCGATGCCGGTGCTTTCACTCGGCGCACATGCTCTTCCAGCTCAATAAAGGATGGACGCTCCGTGGTATAGAGCGTTTTACGACCAAACTCTACCGCGATCTGCGGTGCATAGCCGTTCAAGCTGGACAGCAGAGTCACTTTGATGCATTGCATCATTTTGGTCGTTTCTGCGCTTTGCTGGCGTAATAAGGTTGCCAAGGGGGAAATAAATCCATACGCCAACAAAATACCGAGGAACGTACCCACCATGGCATGAGCGATCAGGGCACCAAGCTCCGCGGCTGGCCGGTCAGCGGAAGCCAATGCATGTACCACGCCCATGACGGCAGCAACGATACCAAATGCCGGTAACGAATCCCCCACCATCGCCAGACTACCAGCAGGCACTTCAGACTCTTGCTCGTGCGTTTCAATCTCTTCATCCATCAACGCTTCAATTTCAAAAGCGTTCATATTTCCACTCACTATGAGCCGTAAATAATCGGTAATAAATTCGACTAATGTCTTATCGGCCATAATCCGTGGATAATTAGAGAAAATTTCACTTTCCAACGGATTTTCTATGTCCCTTTCCAACGACAGCATTCCCTGTTGGCGTGATTTCGCCAATAAGCGGTAAAGTAACGCCATTAAATCCATATAAAGGGCTTTGTTATATTTAGAACGGCGCATCAGCTTCGGCATCGCACGCATTGTGGCTTTTATTGCTTTACCGTTATTTCCCACAATAAATGCGCCAATACCCGCGCCAGCGATAATCAAAAATTCTGCTGGCTGATAGAGTGCACCCAAATGGCCACCGACGAGCGTATAGCCACCGAAAACCGCACCTAAGACCACGAGATAACCCAAAATAACTAACACGCGACATCCTTAGCAAAGTGTGTGGGTGGAAGGTGAGGCGTTAACACTCTTTGAGGACCATAAAATGTCATTGACGGTCAACAGAAACGGTCGCTATACCGCTGCTGTAACCTACCCCCTGCTAACTTGACGTTACAGTGATGTTAGCAACCTATCTGTAACGCCAATAATTTTGGGCATGAATGTCTGACAATTTTATGAAACTCAAACTGCGCGTCTAACCTGCTCATCCAGCAGTTGTGAAGTTATATCGGCAGACTGCGGAGAAAGTTTACGTTTTTTTACTGCGCGGGAAGGAGGCTGGCAAAGACTGCAGACAAAACTGTTTAGTGGTTGATGGGCATGGGTGATAAATGTCCCCCCACAGCAATTGCATCTGGAAAGCTGCAACATGCCACTGTCAACGAAACGGACCAGCGTCCAGGCTCGGGTCAACGCCAGTAATGGCGGGACTTCAGGCAGATCGGGACACTGTTCGAGGTAAAGCCGATACGCTCTAATCACCGCTTCAACACCCGTGCAATAGCCACTTTTAAGCAAGAAACTGTAAGCGTTATAAAACATCGACGAATGAATATTCTGTTCCCAAGTCATAAACCAATCGGTCGAAAACGGCAACATCCCTTTAGGGGGAGGGCTGCCTCTAAGCTCTTTGTAGAGCTTGATTAAACGGCCTCGGCTAAGCTGTGTTTCACTTTCAAGCATCTGTAGACGAGCACCCAACGTGATCAGTTCCATTGCCAAATGTATGTCTTTAGCTTCCTGGACAATACTTTTCTCAACCATCAATCATGCTCTTTTTTTAGGCGTACTATCGTCTTTTAACGATAGCTCGTGGAGTAAGTGACTCGACAAGAGAATTCCGGTATGGATTTGTTGCAGGTCATCCACGCGAGACTCTATTCGTTAGATGATGGATCGTGTTGTGGTCACTAAAACGGAAGTGACAAACTAATTGGTTAGTTTCAGCTAGTTTAACCATTTGCGGTAACGTTAACTGTGATAATGCATCCGCCATGGTATCCGTAATACCTAAGCGAAACATCGCCGACGCTTTTTCATCATTAATTAACCGTTGAGCTAAAAGTAAATATGACAAATTAATATCATAAATATGTTTGAGTAATTCAGACGTACTCATCTTACACATCCCAACTGATTATGTTTTAAAACATAAATTGAATGACAAAATTTATCACTCAAAACCAGGGATCCTTCCCGTTATATTGTTAATTAGACCTTACAGACCCTAATTACTTTACGTTACAGGGGGTAACCACCTTTTCTCACCGTCTCACCCGAGTTACTGACATGAGCCACTTTACAAAATTCGCTCATTTGCTTCACTGCCTCAGCGCCAACGACTTTGGACAGAGCAGAAAAGGTAATTAAAACTTACTAATGTAACATGACAAAAAAATCACCATTCTGGTATGAAGCAGCACATCAAAAGCCTAGCTGCTGAATGTTACACTGCTTTGATCTTGCCTTTTTTATATGAACTATTTCTTACAAAATGTTAGGAATATTCCTAAAGAGGACCAACTCTACTCCCGAATCGTTAGCACATACAATGTGAGTAGCTATTTATTTTAAATGTAATGTGATACAAATCACAAAAATAAAATATAAGTCTATTTTTTTGCATTTTTTCTGATCAATTATCACTCACATGTACACCTTTAAAAATTTAAAAAGTAAAAAAGGAGCTAAAAAACCCTAAATATTAGCCTAATTTTTATCATTTTTAGATCAATTCGAATAAAAACATCCCCAAACTGAAATATCAGAGCAAATATATGTTATAAGCTAACATTATCAATATTAAGCGCTGAACTTAGATTTCATTACTCGTCTTCTTTAACCAAAAACGCCATAAAATTATTTTTTAATGAATATTTATGCTGAACAGAAAGATTTTACAGTTGGTCATTTATTCATCCTTCACTGATTTAACATAAAAAGAAATGTCAGCCTGTATTAAAAGTAACAATAGAGGTAACGGTATATTTCACTCTTTATCGCCACCTCGAACACGCCGTTAGCACTGGCTGATATCTGCATTCTTGTAAGAAAACCACCATTTAATCATAAATTAAATTAACTAATTTCATTAATAATATGCATCACAAGATTTGCTGACCAACGCTGTACACTCGTTAACTCACTACTGTCACTGCCTTTTTACGTCACTACAAATAAATGCGACAAATATCTCAATTTTGAAAGGTGTCATCCCCTAATCTTTTAAATACACACACTATTCCAGGGCAGCCACCCCCGGAATAGTGTCTTGAGATCAACCAGGCTATTTGAAACCGCGCCCCCTCAAAGCCATTCGCCGAAACGGCGGATATAGAACCGCTTCATCAGTTGCGCAACAACACAGTAGCAAATCAGTGTACCCGCTAACCAAGGGAAATATTGCCATGGCAGCGGCTCTAACCCCACTAATGTGCCTAATGGTGAGAAAGGAATATAGATCCCGATGGCCATAATTAGACCTGTGGTCAATAACACCGGTAATGCAGCAGTACTTTGAATAAACGGAATTTTTTGCGTACGCAACATATGTACGACGAGAGTTTGCGACAATAACCCTTCAATAAACCACCCTGACTGGAACAGTGCCTGATGTTCAACACTGTTCGCGGCGAAAACAAACCACATCAACGCATAGGTTGTAATATCAAAAATTGATGATGTTGGCCCAACCCATAACATAAAGCGGCCAATATTCTTGGCATCCCACTTACGCGGTTTACGTAAAAACTCTTTGTCCATCTTATCCCACGGCAAAGAGAGCTGAGAAATGTCATACATCAAGTTTTGTAATAGCAAATGGATAGCCAGCATGGGTAAAAACGGAATAAATGCGCTGGCCACTAATACCGAAAACACATTACCAAAGTTAGAACTGGCAGTCATATTCAAGTATTTGATGATATTTCCGAAAGTTTCGCGCCCTTTAATCACCCCGGCTTCCAGTACCATCAGGTCTTTTTCCAGCAGGATAATATCGGCTGACTCTTTAGCAATATCGGTCCCAGTATCCACTGAAATGCCCACATCGGCATCACGTAATGCCGGTGCATCATTGATCCCATCGCCCAAGAAGCCCACGGTATGTCCGTTGCTTTGTAGCATTTTTAGCACACGTGATTTTTGTAACGGTGTGAGTTTGGTAAATACCGTGCGTAATTCCACTTCCCGCGCCAACGTAGCCTCATCCATTGCTTCGATATCACGCCCATTCAGTGGTTCCCCAGGTTCCAGCCCAACATCCCGGCAAATTTTTGCGGTAATAATTGGATTATCGCCAGTTAATACTTTGACGGCGACACCATTCTCCCGCAATGCGGCAATCGCCGCCGCTGCACTTTCCTTCGGTGGGTCAAGAAATGTCAGTAACCCCTGCACCACTAAATCTCGTTCATCGTCAATATTCAACGGCACAGGGCTGACCTGAGCCCCTAACTCTCGGGTCGCCAGCAACAAGACACGAAAACCATCTTCATTATATTGCGTAGCCAGAGCTTGTAGCGTTGCACGGCGGGCAGCATCCAGTGGAAAGATGTCATCACCTTCCCGCACATGAGTGCAGATACTGAGCATCTCCTCCACCGCACCTTTGCAAATTAGGTGCTGTTGTTGTTGCGCATCTTTTACCACGATGGACAAACGCCGACGGATAAAATCGAACGGTAACTCATCCACTTTATTGAAGTTGCGCAACGCCTCTATTTCTGGCTTGCCACGACTAAATTTGATTACCGCCTGATCCATCAGGTTGCGCATTCCACTTTGATGGAAGCTGTTAAGCCATGCCAGCTGCAATACCTTATTGTCGTTACAACCACTAACATCTAAGTGGTGCTCCAGAATGATACGATCTTGGGTTAAGGTGCCGGTCTTATCGGTACATAGCACATCCATCGCGCCAAAATTCTGTATCGCATTCAAACGCTTAACCACGACTTTACGCCGGGCCATCGCGATGGCCCCTTTTGCCAGATTAGAACTGACAATCATTGGCAACATTTCTGGCGTTAAACCCACAGCAACCGCCAAGGCAAACAATGCGGCTTCCGTCCAATCGCCCTTGGTAAAGCCATTGATCAACAAGACAATGGGCACCATAACCAACATAAAGCGAATTAATAACCAACTGACGCTATTAACACCACGATCAAAGGCTGTTTGCGCGCGAGTCCCCACAATAGATTTAGCCAGTGAACCAAAGTAAGTATGCCCCCCCGTGGCGACCACCACCCCCATTGCCGTACCGCTGGCCACGTTTGTCCCCATCAGACATATATTAGAGAGTTCAAGCAGTTCCCCCTCACTGCCGGCACCCGCATCCACGGATTTTGAGCTGACACACCCCATCGCATCATACTTTTCGACCGGAATCGCCTCACCGGTGAGGATCGCCTGGCTGACAAATAAATCACGCGAATTAATCAGGCGTAAATCGGCAGGGATCATATCACCCGCAGACAACAGAATAATGTCGCCTGGAACCAACTGATTAATTGGAATTTCTTGCTGAGTTGGTTTAGCACCATAGTGGCCGCGACGCAGTACCGTCGCGGTGGTACGCACCATCGATTTCAGTGCTTCGGCCGCCTTATTCGTCCGATATTCTTGCCAGAATCGCAATAAGCCACTAATCAGCACCATTGTCACAATAATGCTCACCCCGATAAGATCAGTTTCCCCACCCTCTTGTAATGGCAGCCAATAATCGGTAAAGAAACTGATAGACGCCAAAATAATTAAAACAAAAATAAACGGGTTATTAAATGCGGCCAATAACTGAAGAAAAGCCGGTGGCGCTTTTTCATGCGCAACCTGATTAATACCGTATAATTCCAGCCGCTCTCTGGCATCCTCTTCCGTCAAACCATTTAAATGCGTATTTAACTTGAATAATGTTTGTTCGAGACTATTTTTTGCTTCCAGTGCAATAGCAAAAGGTTTCTTATTATTACTACGGTTTGCATCTGTTTTTTCTAATTTACGCATAACGCTTCTCTTTTAATTCAAAACGCACGAAGCTTATCCGCTCAATATCCCCGTAGTTCTTCAAGATACAGAGGTGTTAGCTAGCCTTTCTTACCCCAGTCACTGAATTATTTAAGATCTTGGGGATTTACTCGGTTGCCGCCTACCTGTATCTCGAAGTAAATAGGGTCTGATTGAGAGATATGGGTGCCGAATTATGTCATTGCGTTACCAATTTTAAATTTAATTAGCAACAGTCGATTAAGTTAACTCTGGGGTGTTCATCCATAACAACTCCTTACTGCCCAACGGGGCAGCGTATATGACTTAATGAGACACTAAATAATAAATCCATTATTTAATTAACTTGTCGTTTTATCTATTTATCGTTTTATCTATTTATTGCTTAATTAATGACTCGTCAGGCCGGTAATTCAGATGCAATGCGCCAACGTATGGCACTGACACTACGTTCCAAACTTACGCGGCAGACAATATTTTCAATTTCTTTTTGTGCCGCTGGCGATGCCACTATTTCTGCACAGACTTCTAACTGACCAGATCGGGCAATATCAGCACTGCATAACGACTGCAAGTGCAACGCCATCCCATTTAATGCCTGCAAAATCAGTGTGCGAACCAGTATTTCATCTTCAGCTCCGCAAGTGATCAGAATACGATAACGGACATCTAAATCTATCGCCTGCTGTTGAGGCTGCAAATTAATACGTTGTGCTGCTTCACGTAATAAGATGTTGGCACACAGAATAACCGCAGTTGCGAAGGCAGCATTCCAGTACAAACCCAGACCACAAAGCACACCAATGCCCGCCGAACACCACAGCGTGGCCGCCGTATTCAGACCGCGGATATTCATGCCTTCACGCATAATGACACCCGCACCAAGGAAACCAATTCCCGAAACAATCTGTGCGGCAATACGCCCAGGGCTATCTGGTGATGTAGCATAAGAACTGAGAATAAATACGGCAGCTCCCGTGGCGACTAACGCATTAGTGCGTAGACCTGCCATACGCTGACGCCATTGTCTTTCGGCACCAATTAATGCACCGAGGCACATTGCCAGTAATAAATTCATAACAAAAGGAGTTAATGACATGATTCTCTCCATGAAATAATCATTGGTAGAATAATCATGTGCTATTTATACCCTAAATAATTCGAGTTACAGTCAGGCGACAAACTTGAAATATGACGGTATATACCTACGCTACTTTAAGATGCAGGTAGGCAGATAACACCCCTGCATCTTGAAGGGCGACGGGCATAGCACACAGGTAATGGTGCTGATAGATATACCCAGTTTATAAAGTGGCGGCCAGAATACTGACAAAGCAACAACTTCATAGACGAAAAGTATAATTCAGCAATAACCGGTGTTAGTGCCTGGAGGAAAGAGTGCGTGGCTGTTAAATTCCATAATAAAAATCCAAATTAATACCCTCGACATTTACCATCGAGTTAACACTTTATTTGGGGATGCACAGCTCAAAGATATACCGAGAGGGTGCTGCCCGCCTTTTTCGGCAAGCAACAAATCAATAGAGAGATAGGTTAGCTTGCCTTGCTTATTTGACTTGTACTTTGCGTATCCATTAGTTTCTCCATCGTAATTTTCCAAAAGTATAATTGTGGGTGATAACTATGTAAAGGCTATATTCTTAAACAATACTTAAACAAAATAAAGGATGATCAAATAATAGTGCTTAGCATAAAGAGTACTCTTCATTATTTAATGCCAAATTATTTCTCTCAATCCGGCGTTATCTGCACTGCCTGATTCAACAGACCTCGATAACGACATAACATCACGTTTGACTACATGACATCACGCTTGGGCAGCATTAAATCTCATTATCATTTCCCTTGTATGGAACAGTAAACAATGAGTTGATGACAACTTTATATGGATGCCATGACTGCTGATTATCTCCGTAACGCTTTCGCCCTAAACCTACCGTGAACGTTGCTACTAAAAACCGGAGGGACTACACAGCCACTCCACATCGTAGCCAACGCCTTGACCTTATTATAAATAACCTAATAGATCTTTGTTTTAAGTTGCGACCGTGATCTCATTTATACCCCTAATTATTTTAGAGTTATTGCCGATAGGTTCTTAGAGCAATGTTGGGATAATTTCAGATATCTCCCCTAAATAATTCGTAGCGATGCCTATTAGGCAAGGCCCCTCCCTCAAGCAACTATAAAAACGGAACTAAAAATGAAACGTGGAAGTGCGCACAAGCCATTGGATATGAAAATAGCACCAGAGCCGAATAAAGATACCAAAGTGTCCTTTATCAATAATATGCGTCTGGTCACTTTGTTTATCGTCATATTGGCGGGAATATTGCTTTTATTTGCCGCCGCTATTGGGACATCGGGCTACTTTTTAAAACAAAGTAACCAATCTTTGGCGCAAGCGACGCAAGAGATCGACATCCGTCAGGGTCTGTCTAACAGCTCTAATCATCTACGAACCGCCCGTCTTATTCTGATCCAGGCCGCCTCCTCCGCACGTATTGGTGATGCTACAGGCTATCAGCAAGGCCTAAAAAATGCAGAAGGCCGCATAGCTCAGTCACAGCAAATGTTCGACCTCTATTATAACCGGCCAACAAAATCTGAAACGGACATGGCGCTGGATGTACCACTGAAAAAAGCCTACGAACAATATCGTGACGATGGGATGAAACCCATGTTAGCGGCAACGAAAGAGGGCCACTTTGAAGAGGTTATCTCTCTTGATGCTGAGAAAATCAGTCTGCTAGACGACGGCTATAACGAACCACTGCTGAAAGCCGTTAAATATCGTACAGAGCAAGCGAACCAGATTAACCAGTCCGCTCACCAAGAAGCGCGCCTTGGTTACATTCTCATGGCGGGGGCTTTTGTCTTGGTTATCTTATTGACAATGATTGCTTTCTTAGTCATCAGTAAGGTAATCATCAATCCAATTAATTGGTTGGTCACCCGTATTCAGTGGATTGCCCAGGGGGATTTGACGCAATCTCCCGTCTCATTTGGCCGTAATGAAATTGGCGTACTGGGAAGTAATATCCAGCAAATGCAGGATGCATTAGCCATCACAGTTGAAGCGGTGCGCAGCAGTGCTGAATCTATCTATCAAGGATCCAGCGAAATCGCCTTGGGGAATACTGACCTTTCAGCACGCACAGAGCAGCAAGCCGCTTCACTTGAACAAACTGCGGCCAGCATGGAGCAACTGACCGCAACCGTGAAACAGAATGCTGAAAACGCCCATCACGCGAGCCAACTGGCCGCGAATGCATCGGGTAAAGCAGCTCAAGGTGGTGATATTGTCAGTGATGTTGTCAGCACCATGGATAAAATATCTCTCAGCTCCATGAAAATTGCTGAAATAACGAATGTTATTAATAGCATTGCGTTCCAAACTAATATTTTGGCACTGAACGCGGCGGTAGAAGCCGCGCGCGCGGGCGAACAAGGGCGCGGTTTTGCTGTAGTGGCCAGTGAAGTACGCCACCTGGCGCAGCGCAGATGCCGCAAAAGAAATTGAGTCGCTGATTGAAGCCTCAGTTGATTTAATTGGTGACGGTTCAATTCTGGTTTCAAATGCGGGTAAAACAATGAACGAGATTGTCACAGCAGTCACTCACGTCACTGATATCATGGGTGAAATTGCATCAGCTTCCGACGAGCAAAGCCGCGGCATCAGCCAGGTTGCGCAAGCCGTATCTGAAATGGATAACGTTACTCAGCAGAACGCCTCTTTAGTGCAGGAAGCCTCTGCAGCGGCAGCCTCTCTGGAGCAACAAGCTGAAATATTGACTCAAGCGGTCGCGGTCTTCCAGCTTGCGGGTCACTCGTCTATCAAGGAATTTAAAAGCCCTGTCTCCCCTCCTACAGGCCAAAATGGTTCTGGCATCAATAAGAAGCCAACGGATGGTTCACTGAATTGGGAAACTTTCTAAGCAAGCAATCTTTGTTGGCCATTTCAGATGCAGCTTATTCATCTAAGTAATACCGGGAAGCGAGTGGCCGCTTAAAATACCAGGGAAGATAAAAAGCAAAAACCGGAGGATAAGGTATGAACCTTCCTCCGGTTTTTTATCGCAATACAAACGAGCCTAAGGAAAAACAGTGGCAGCGTAACCTACTGAGAAAGTGGCTCCACAAAGGTGCCATCTTGGCTATCCACTTCATTAAAGAACCAGACACCGGCCGGATAATCCGCCAAAGAGACCAGATACATCACCCCCTCACTGAACTCTTCCACCTCTAAAACAACCCCTTCACGGCGTGGGCCACCATCAGTTTTGACTGTCACTCGATCATTAACTTTCATGCTATTACCCTTAGTTAAATCAATGCGGCTAGTGTAGTACAAAATGAGGGGCGAATGATAAGGTTTACGGCAGACCCGCCTGTGATTGGCGGTGAGGTTACGTTGTAACGGATTGTGCTTTATTACAGATGGGGATTTTATTACAGAAGGGACTTTATTACAGACAGTAAAAAACCCGCCTTAGCGGGTTTTTTTATAATCAGCCAAAGGCCAATTAGATTGCAGTTACGTTTGCTGCAGACGGACCTTTAGCACCGTTCTCGATAGAGAACTGTACATTCTGGCCTTCAGCCAGGGTCTTGAAGCCTTGATCTTGGATAGCAGAGAAGTGAACGAACACGTCTTTGCTGCCATCAGCTGGAGTGATGAAACCGAAGCCTTTAGACTCGTTGAACCACTTTACTTGACCTTTCATCATGTTAGACATGTGTATTTCCTTTATTAAAAAATTTTGCCGCCATGGGCGTGTTATAGCCGGTTATCAGTCGTTACTTATGGAGGCACTATGAAGGAAATTCGTCAGTGAAGAGCTATCAACGATAACGCTTTAAATATGAACCACTTTACTCAAGATGTCGTGCATAAATAGGTCTGTACCACAGGCCGAGACGCATTAACTCATGAGCGAGTATTAATAGCAACTCTTTTTAGTAACCAAACTGAATATTCTTGTTTATATGCCTAAAATAAAACCAAAGGAGTCAATTAATGTACTTTTCCCCTTATCTTCATACGGCATAATCCTCTAAATTGTTATCTCTTCGTAGTGCGCCCTGCGTTTTTTGGCCTCTCATAGCTGACATGTGCGACAGATCACATTCTGGACATCTTGTTTACAGAGAGGCGCTGAAAGTTTATCTATTGAGTTTGCTATGATGAGTTGCCACCGAAAATCCAGCCCATTCAGGCTTATCACTGACCCAAATAAAATCGTCTCCTCAGACATAACAAAAATAAGGCTGACACCATGACGTCACAGGAAAAGGTACCACTCCAGGTGCAACTGAGTCTTCCCCAGATTTTGTCCCGCCGAGATTGGGAAAACCCGCAGATCACACAGTATCATCGCCTGGAGGCCCACCCGCCTTTTCACAGTTGGCGTGATGTAGAATCTGCCCAGAAGGATCGTCCTTCACCACAGCAACAAACACTCAATGGGCTATGGTCATTCAGCTATTTCACACAACCTGAAGCGGTACCCGAGCACTGGGTGAGGTGCGATTTAGCCGAGGCAAAGCCGCTCCCTGTACCGGCTAACTGGCAACTTCATGGTTATGACGCACCAATTTACACCAATATACAATACCCTATTCCCGTCAACCCACCACGGGTCCCGGATCTAAATCCAACGGGTTGCTATTCCCGTGATTTCACGTTAGAGCCAAGCTGGTTGGCATCGGGTAAGACTCGCATTATTTTTGACGGTGTCAGTTCTGCATTTTATCTGTGGTGTAATGGGCAATGGGTAGGTTATTCACAAGACAGCCGCCTACCTGCTGAGTTCGATCTCACCCCCTATTTGCAGGCTGGCAGTAACCGTATCGCAGTTTTAGTTCTGCGCTGGAGTGATGGGAGTTATCTTGAAGATCAAGATATGTGGCGTATGAGCGGAATTTTTCGTGATGTGAAATTGTTGCATAAACCCGAGATTCACTTACGGGATATCCACATCATGACGCATCTATCCCCTGAATTCACCTCTGCAAATTTAGAGGTAATGGCGGCCGTCAATATCCCCTCTCTACAGCTCAATGATCCGCAGGTGACCGGATCCTATCAGCTCCGTGTACAACTTTGGTTAGCCGATAAATTGGTCGCCAGTTTACAACAGCCTTTAGGCACCCAAGCCATTGATGAACGAGGTCCTTATACTGATCGTACCCAGCTAGTATTGCGAATAGATCAGCCTCTGCTCTGGAGTGCCGAGCAGCCGACGCTATACCGAGCCGTGGTTTCCTTGCTCAATCATCAGCAAGAATTGATTGAGGCCGAAGCCTATGACGTGGGTTTCAGGCAAGTGGCAATCCATCAAGGCTTGCTTAAAATCAATGGCAAAGCGGTGCTGATCAGAGGGGTGAATCGACATGAACATCACCCGCAAACAGGTCAGGCCATTGATGAAGAGAGTCTGTTGCAAGACATTTTATTAATGAAACAGCATAATTTTAATGCTGTGCGCTGCTCCCACTATCCCAATCATCCTTTATGGTACCGCCTTTGTGACCGCTATGGTTTGTATGTGGTTGATGAAGCGAATATTGAGACACACGGTATGCAGCCCATGAGCAGGCTGTCCGATGACCCAAGCTGGTTTTCAGCTTTCAGTGAACGGGTGACGCGGATGGTTCAGCGAGATCGCAACCATCCATGCATTATTATCTGGTCACTGGGCAATGAATCAGGCCATGGCGCAACCCATGATGCCCTCTATCGTTGGATAAAAACCAATGACCCCACCCGCCCTGTGCAATATGAAGGGGGCGGTGCCAACACCTTAGCGACCGACATTCTGTGTCCGATGTATGCCCGTGTTGATGAAGACCAGCCCTTTCCTGCCGTCCCCAAGTGGTCAATCAAAAAATGGATTGGCTTACCGAATGAATCTCGCCCCTTGATCCTATGTGAATACGCCCATGCGATGGGCAATAGCTTCGGTGGATTTGCCCGCTATTGGCAGGCATTTCGTCAGTACCCGCGCTTACAGGGCGGGTTTATTTGGGACTGGGTAGACCAAAGTCTGACTCATCATAATGACCATGGTCAGCCTTATTGGGCGTATGGGGGTGATTTTGGTGATACTCCCAATGACCGCCAGTTCTGCATGAACGGATTAGTCTTCCCTGACCGCAGCCCGCACCCGAGCCTTTATGAAGCGCAGTGCGCACAGCAATTCTTCCAATTTTCGTTGCTGAGTACGACCCCGTTGGTGATCAACATTACCAGTGAATATTTGTTCCGAGAGAGTGATAACGAACAATTATATTGGCGGATAATGTTAGAGGGAGAATCCGTGTTGGAGGGTAGCCAACCCCTGAATTTGTCGCCTGAAAGCTCACAGTGCTACAGGTTGGCAGAGAAATTACCCACGCTTAATAAACCTGGGCAGCTATGGCTGAATGTTGAGATAAGGCAACCAAAAGAAACCCCGTGGTCCCCTGCTCAACATCGCAGTGCCTGGCATCAATGGCGCTTACCACAACCACTCTTTTCGCCGTCCAGTGATCTGACCAATGCTACAGCGCATTATGCCCCTCAACTGCAACATAACCTTCAACTACAACATGACCTTCAACTGCAGCAAGATGAACAGCATATTAAGGTGACTTATCAGCAACAATGCTGGCAATTCAGTCGTCAAACGGGGCGGTTGGCGCAATGGTGGGTGGCGGATAAACCGATGCTACTGCGCCCACTACAAGATCAATTTGTGCGTGCGCCGCTGGATAACGATATCGGTATCAGCGAAGCTACGCATATTGACCCCAATGCTTGGGTTGAGCGCTGGAAGAAAGCCGGAATGTATCAACTCCAGCAACGCTGCCTCTCTCTACACGTAGATCATTTATCCCATTCAGTACAAATCAGTGCCGAATACGGTTATGAATTCGAGCAAGAGCCCTTGCTACACAGCCATTGGGTATACCGTTTTGACCGACATGGCCGTATGACCATTGATGTTAACGTCCGTATCGCTACCTCACTCCCTGCGCCAGCCAGAATTGGCATGTGTTGCCAACTGGCTGATATCTCACCTACGGTTGAATGGCTAGGGTTGGGGCCACATGAAAACTACCCTGATCGGCAGCTTGCAGCACAATATGGGCACTGGTCCCTGCCATTAGAGCAGATGCACACCGCGTATATTTTCCCCAGTGAGAATGGCTTGCGCTGCAATACCCATACGCTGAATTATGGCCGCTGGACGTTAACGGGCGATTTCCACTTTGGTATAAGTCGCTACAGCACCCAGCAACTGATGGTGACCTCCCATCAACATCTATTGGAACCCGAAGAGGGCACCTGGCTCAATATTGATGGTTTCCATATGGGGGTGGGCGGTGATGATTCATGGAGCCCGAGTGTTCACATTGATGACATACTCACCCGTGAAACCTATCAGTACCAAATCTGTTGGCAATACAAGGTGTAAGGCATCGGTGGGGGGGCAGAGGCAAGGATGAGTCATGCCGACACCAGCCCCCCCGCAGTTTCGGATTAATACCTATATCGGCACTAAATTAATGTTTATACAATAACCAAGCTCCAAACATCTCTTAATTTCTGTTGTC
This sequence comes from Yersinia pestis, assembly GCF_900460465.1. Taxonomy (GTDB): domain Bacteria; phylum Pseudomonadota; class Gammaproteobacteria; order Enterobacterales; family Enterobacteriaceae; genus Yersinia; species Yersinia pestis. The sequence goes on from NZ_UAVH01000006.1 coordinate 26,697, forward strand.
ACGATGCAAGTAGGCCATACATGCATTGCTCCTTTGCAAAATTTACGCGCTCATCCTATGGGCGCTTTTTTTGTTCCTTTATCCCCTCCATCGCTGCCTTTATCCTCTCTTTCACTGATAGTTACGCACGTTCACTCTATGAATTTTTTCCATTACACGACTAAGATACCCTTTTAGCCATTATCATCTTGAGTCACTACCACTTACTATCATCTTTGGCCACAGCCATCATTGCTGACTCACCGCCACGCCATTAAGAGGAATATTATGACATTGTTAACTCATCTCCCTGCAAACATGGTCGCGATTGAAATCACCCAGTTTGGTGGACCAGAGGTATTAGTCCCAGCCAAACGGCCAACCCCCATGCCAGCCGCTGGCGAAATTTTGGTGAAAGTATCTGCCGCTGGAGTGAATCGGCCTGATGTCATGCAACGTCGTGGGCAATATGCGCCCCCACCGGGTGCCTCAGATATTCCCGGATTAGAAGTTGCCGGCGAAGTGGTCGCCACTGCCGCGGATGTCACGCGTTTTAAAATTGGGGACAACGTCTGCGGGCTGATCGCGGGCGGCGGTTATGCGCAGTACTGTGTCATACATGAAACCAATGCGTTACCGATCCCTCAGGGGCTTAGCGCCATTGAAGCCGCCGCACTTCCTGAAACGTTCTTTACTGTCTGGACCAATTTATTCCAACGTGGTCACTTCACTGCAGGCGAAACCGTACTCATTCATGGCGGTTCTTCAGGCATAGGGACAACAGCTATTTTGCTGAGCAAAGCTTTTGGCGCGGCAACGGTTATTGTGACGGTAGGTTCGGAAGAGAAACGTCAGGCGTGCCTGAATCTGGGCGCAGATATTGCTATTAATTATCACACTCAGGATTTTGTCGCTGAAACCAAGCGGGCAACCGCCGGTAAAGGGGCAGATGTGATTGTCGATTTAATTGCTGGTGATTATGTCGCACGCAATTATGACGCAGCGGCGATGAATGGCCGTATTGTTCAGATTGGTACACAAAATGGTCATGCCAAAGACCTTAACCTGATGCTGATGTTAATAAAACGTCTAACACATACCGGCTCCACACTGCGCTCCCGTACAGTTGCAGAGAAAGCATTAATTGCCAACGAACTTGAACAACACGTTTGGCCACTGCTGAGTGAGGGTAAAATGAAACCACAGATTTTCAGTACCTTCCCGCTGGAAGCCGCCGCAAAAGCCCATGAACTAATGGAAAGCAGTACACACATAGGTAAAATTGTTCTCACCGCTTGAGCCATAAATGCCTATTATCAGCAGGATACGATACCCAAAATAATTCAAGATGCAGGTAGTCAGCAACCGAGCAATCCCCAGGAGCTTAGATAACTCAGTGACTGGGGTGAGCAAGGGCAACTAACCCCCTTCATCTTGAAGGGCGACGGGTATAAAGGGTATATAACAGTTTTACTGGCTAATTTATCGAACTGATATGCTTTAGCATTAAGCTTTCATGCTAATATATAACAAACTGTAATGGTTTAATTTCAATAAGTCATTAATCACAAGGTTATAATTATGGACATAATTAAAAAAATATTAATTGACGACATCGCCAGAATAAACAAAAAAGAAAAAAGAGATGGTCGGTTAAAATTTAACAGTGATTTTGTCCACAAACATCCTTATCTCTGTCTGGCGATGTTAGTGTCATACGTCTTTGTTTTGGTTTTGATGTACTTAACGCCTTACTTTGGTACTGGCTATATGATCGCCTTTACTGTTTTTTTTGTTGTCATGTCAGCGATTTTAATGATGGAAATCAAGCCGGTATTTAAGTTTGAAGATATCGGTGTTCTTGACTTGCGGGTCTGTTACAACGGTGAATGGTTCTTTAGCCGCGCATTATCAACCCAGGCAATCGACGAAATTTTGAACAACAAAAATATCAGTGATGACTTTAAACTCCGTTTCAAACATATCATTAGTAACAAAGGCGAAATAGATTTCTATGATGTTTACGATTTAGCCTATATGCAAAAAAAACCAATTCAACTCAATGATCTGAAAACCACGCCGTCCCTGGTCAGCAATACCATTATTAGTCCATAAACATGATTATTAGGCCATAAACGCATCCAAACACTATCGCTAGCGGTCATCCTGGCGATAGTCAATGCACTCATCTTCAATATGCCAATGTTCAATATGCCAATGGACAATATGCCAATGGACAATGCGCCAATGCGCCAATGGTCAGTACGCTTTGTACCGCCAGGCTCCTTAACTCTTCTCAGCATGTTATATCCCCTACTGATTACCTCTTTTGATGGCATGTAAAACACCTATTTTATTGATACCGCCTTCTTGCTTGCGGTTGGCCCCACCCTAACCACTGAGACTGCTCCCAACTTTGGGTCTACTCACCGAGGTTACCGCAGCTTATCTTGTTGTCGCGCCAGTCACGTAGAAATATAAACATTACAATATAAGAAATGTATTTTTATCAATTAGAGATATAAAAAATGTTAGGTGGCTATCGGTAATAACTTTAAACCTACCTATAATCCATTGATACATCTAAGAATAAGAGGCAGTAACTATGGACAAAATTGACGAACAATTGATTGCCATTTTAGTCGAAAATGCACGGACCTCCCTGAAAGACCTGTCCCAGAAAGTCAACTTATCTTCCCCGAGCACCTCTGAACGTCTACGGCGTCTCGAAGAGCAGAATATCATTCTTAACTACACATTAGGTTTGGACCAAAAAGCCTTTGGTTATAACTTACAAGCTATTGTCCGCGTCAAACCTGTCGCCAACATGCTGGATGCTGTTGAGAAAATGATCAAGGACACGCCAGAGTGCATAGAGTGTGACAAAATAACCGGTGATGACTGTTTTTTGAGCCGTTTATCCATTCGGTCAATGGGACAACTGGATACCATTGTTGATCGCTGGTCAGAGCAAGCAGAAACCTATACCTCGATAGTCAAAACCACCCCGATTACACGGCGATTTCCACCATTAGTTCGACCGATAAAAATATAAAAAGCGGAAGTGAGCATCTCAAGCCTCACGTTACCTATAATAAAGGGTTATTATTGACAGAATTATATTGATATTTAGGAGCAGATCTTTGATGTGTATTGATAAACCAGAGTCAGATCCGCTGATCCTTACACTTCCTAACACGCGCTGGGACCAGAATGCAGAGGATAATACCGGTGCCATTGAGGCACTTGAGCAAGGTAAAGTCCTGTTCTTACCTCACCTGACTTTTGAACTGAGTGAGCAGGAAAAACAGTTACTGGACCCTACCCTGGTTGATGTTAAACGCAAGAATATCAGTTTCAAACCGTTAGAAGGTGTATTAACTGGCGTGACTGATGCAAGCAAAATCGCATTAACCCGCCAGTTATTGGATCGTTATTATCAAAGTTGCCTCAGTTTGGTACAGCAACTCCTCCCGGTCTATACGCATGCGCTACACAGCCCGACCAATAGCTTGAGATTACACCCTGTGGCCGCCTGGCGCGACAGTACGTCATGGCGTAAAGATGATAGCCGCTTACATGTAGATGCTTTCCCGTCACGCCCAAACTACGGTGAGCGTATCATCCGCATATTCACCAATATTAACCCGCATGGTGAAGCGCGTTCCTGGCGTGTCGGTGAAGATTTTACACAACTTGCCAGCCGCTATTTGCCACAACTGGATAGCTATTCATCGCTCAGCAGTTGGTTGCAACATAAAATCGGTATCACCAAGCGCCCCCGTAGCCATTACGACCATCTGATGCTCCAACTGCATGACAAAATGAAGGCCGATCTCGCTTATCAAAAAGATGGCTTACAACAGGCCATTGAGTTCCCACCAGGCAGCAGTTGGATATGCTTTTCGGATCAAACACCTCATGCGGCGATGGGCGGACAATTTATGTTGGAGCAAACGTTACTACTACCTGTTGAAGGAATGAAATCCTCCCAGCGCTCACCACTGAAAATACTGGAAGCGTTGACACAAAAAACGCTGATATAAGTGGCCACATAGCGTCTAACTCCCTCACTAACCCTATGGGGGAGTTAATAGACTAAGGCTCACGCGCCTGCCTGATATACCCCGCCAACTAATCATAAAAAAAGTGCTTATTCGACTTGATCCCACAGAAAAAAATAAATATCATTTTTCCACACTGAAGCGGAACCTATTATAGTGAGAACAGCCAAAGGTTTATTTCATCAAGCGTATCCTACGTAAGGAGATGCTTTAAGATATAGATCTTAAGCGTGTATCCCTACGTGTACAGTTATTAGGCCCTATCAGATAAAGTGGAGGCTAATATGGTCAAAGTCTATGATAGAAATAGAAACCAAATTGTCCCAGGGCAACGCGTGATGATCGCACAATCTGGGGTGATTGATGTGGCAAAAGCCATTCATGCTGACGGAATGTCTGCCGTACAAGCAGAGCGGGAGAAGGTTGTCGAGTTACTGCATACCGGTGAACGCCACGTTCCTTTTGATTTAGTGAGACTAGGTTTATAAGCATATCATTTTAATTTCATCACAAGATTATTTTAGTTTCATCACATTAGCCTAGGCTTATAGCCACCGATTAAAACAGCGGTTTCCGATTAACCGCAGTACGCTTTCCTGCCGGTATTTATTTGCCGGGTCTGGCCTACCTTTTATTGGGCCACCCGGCTTTTTTTATGACAGCTTTTTTATAACAGATTGCACGGCAATAATAATATCAACTGTAATTACCTGAATACGACCCGCCGTAATAATAAGATGCCATCATATGTAATCCGGTTGGTGTTAATGCCAACCAGATAATATCCATTTAGATGTGGCAGGCAGGTTCAATTACCTTAGCCACTTTCTTTTGGAATGTATCAAGCTCGCAAAGCTTATCGTCACCGTTATTTTCACAACCAGCAACTGCAACGGAAATAATACCCGCTGGGTTATTTTTCAGATCCAATTTTTCGGCATTACGCAACTGATCCATCGTTTGGTAGAACATCTTCACCGCAACGTAGCGCTGGTGGTTATCCGGATTTTGCCATAGTTCAAAAACCAATCCCCCACCTGGTGGAGTATTATCAGGTTGCTCGGGTAGCTGCCAGTCGGCTCCCAGCATACCCGCAATATTGGCAATATTGGTATCATGCCCACCGAGGAACAAGACCCGGTTTTGGGCTGAAATGGGTAGCTTTTGCCCCTGAGCATCCAGTTGAAGGGTTAAAGCCGTATCTATCTGCTGTAATAATGGCGTCCCTTTATGACGGGCGATATACGGTGTTTTTGCCATTAAATTAAATTGCGCGTTATGTAATGACAATAAGGATACCCAATTCTCCGCCCCTTTTAGCCGTTGCCAGGCAACCTCTGGCATGGCTTGTGCGTTTTGTAATAAGAAGATTTCACCCAATGTCGATGATAACGCCAGTGGCCCACTGAGGGTCACTTTTGTCCCTTCTTTATTAACGTTAACTTCATTGGCCGCAAAGTGGGCAAAATCACACGTTTTTCCTTGCTGTTGCAAAGATTTGCAATAAGGAGAAGCCGCAAAATTCAGCACGTCCCCCATCTGGGCAAAAGGTTTAGCGTAGCGCTGGCTCACCGTATCTAACGGCCCGCCCAACTGTTCTTCAATCGCTTTATCTGTTTGTGCGGCGTCTAACTTACACACGCCAGCCTCTACCGGATGGAACAGGGGATCGGTCTTTTTCAAATCGGCCTGATTATGCACGGTCAAACCACACCCCGGAGCCACACCATCAAGAAATGCCTGTCCGGTTAAGCGGGTACGTTGATCGATATCTGCCTGTGCATATACCCCCCCCTCTGCCGGACATCCCGCCGCTAACAAACCAAGGCTGCGAAAGTAATCACCATAAAACCCCCCCATCAATGTGACCAACTCCGCACCACGTGGCGTTAAATACCCCGCTTTTACCGGCCATTGTGGCCACTTATCTGGCGTAACATCATTCATAAGCTGCGTTTGTTTGGTCGGCGAGCGAACACCATGGCGACTCAAAATAACCACACGTTCTAAAGTATAGCCCGATGGCTCGGCGGCTACCGGCGCAGTAATAGCAGCCAATCCGCTTAGCATCAATACCAGCCCAGATAGCCGTACACGATTTTCTAATACTGACATGATTCTATATCCTTATTAAAACTGCGAATATTTTGACTTCATCGAGTATGGTTTACGATCGTCTGGCTAACAATGTAGAAGCACAATAAGATTGATATAACATTTCCCACGGGCCAAGCGTCTCAGACAATTCAGCCTCGCGGTATGGGCTGGCGTAGACAAGCAGGGAATAATTTATATAATCAGGTCAAATAAATAAAAAGGTCTGATTATGTCATTTACTGAATGGGTAATACTGGGTGTCGTTTTGGGTTGTGTGATTGGCGCGCTGCTGAAAATTTTTGGTAAAAAAAAGGACCGCTAACCTCTGGCTGCGGATAAATAAATGCAGATGAAGGGGAAACCTGCCGTTGGGGCCGTAGATTTAAGGTACCAATGGCGTAAGCCACCGAAGCGCGCTTGCCCGATAGTTGGCAAAACGGTATCTGGTGCGGTACCCCCTTCAAGCACCGCGCTATAAAACAGGTTGGCCATCTTCTGTTGGCGCTGGCACAACCAGAATATGAGGCCAAAGACGATAAATCACGACGGTCATACTGACCGCTGCTGCCGTTGTTCCATAATCCGATGCAAGTTTGTCTCCAGCCACACCGTCAGCCCTTCCACCTGCTCTTGGATCTCTTTTCCTAACGGAGTGAGGCTGTATTCCACGTGAGGTGGCACTACCGGATAAGCAGTCCTGTCAATAAAACCATCTTCTTCAAGATGCTGGAGCGTTTGTGCCAACATTTTCTCACTGACCCCACCAATCTTTCGTCTCAATGCACTAAAACGCAGTGTTTCATTACTCAAAGCGATCAAGACCAACACCCCCCAGCGGCTAGTCACCCGCTTGAGTATCTCTCTTGACGGGCAATCGACATTAAGCAGTTCACCGCGCCTGAGTTGTTCCGGAAATGAAATGTTGCCATTCATATTTTGTAGTTTTGTCACTCTCACACTAACCTTTTGGTATGTACTTACGTAAAGTGAGTATATTGCATATGATGGCTTTAAGGATGATTTTGGGCAGATATATCCAAAATAGTCTTCTCTGAGCGTCAACTGCTCTTCTTCTAAATATGGAGCGTCATTATGATCGCAGTCACCGGTGCCACCGGCCAATTAGGCCGCCTCGTTATTAACGTATTATTAAAAAAAGTGCCCGCCCACGACATCATTGCGGCAGTCCGTAGCCCTGATAAAGCCAAGGATCTTATGGCGTTAGGGGTGCAAGTGCGTCAAGCCGATTATAATCAACCAACAACGCTGGATAGTGCGTTTAAAGGGGTTGATAAACTGCTGTTAATTTCATCCAGTGAAGTAGGACAACGTGTTGCGCAGCATACGGCGGTGATCAATGCGGCCAAGCGCGCGGGTGTCAAACTTTTGGCGTATACCAGCCTGTTACATGCGGATAAATCCCCTCTGGGATTAGGTGAAGAACATCGGGCAACCGAGGGATTGCTACGTGATTCAGGTCTGCCCGTCGTATTACTGCGTAATGGCTGGTATACCGAAAATTATGCGGCAAGCATCGCTCCAGCCTTGGCCCACGGTGCATTTATCGGTGCCGCAGGCAATGGACGTATCGCTTCAGCCAGTCGTGAAGATTATGCTGAAGCTGCCGCCACAGTACTGGTTCAGGAAAATCAAGCCGGTAAGATTTACGTATTGGCTGGCGATGATGCCTATACATTATCCGAATTCTCGGCAGAAATTACTCGCCAATCCGGTAAAGCAGTCGCCTACCAAGATTTATCCGAGGCAGACTTTAAACACGCCCTAATCAGTGCCGGTTTACCTGACGGCTTGGCCGGTATGCTGGCGGATTCAGATGCCGGTGCCGCGCAAGGTGGGTTATTTGATGACTCCCATACATTGAGTAAACTTATTGGCCGCCCAACCACCCCTTATGCCAAGGTAATAACAGCAACACTGGCGACACGTTAAACTGCCTTAATAGCTTGATCACCTAAGCGAATCAGGCCCCATGCTGTCTTAGATGGCCTGATTTGCGATTTATCTGTTACGCCATTTATTGGTTAAGCTATTTCGCTGTTAAGCCAAGCCGCCGCGGGGTTGTCTCCCTAACTTTGATCAAGCCTATCGAAGTCCTCGTCATGGTAGACAGGTGCAGATATCGAACTTATTCCTACTCCCACAAAAAATTTTCACTTTAATGCAGATTCACGATATATATCCGAATCAACCTTAACAAATAATTCCTGTGTTATTCATAACTAATAAACATTTGTGCGAGAATTATCTTATAACGAGCATGTCATGTAACTTTTCAACTTATTTCAACACCTTCAGCAGCGAACTGAAGAGCGCCTCCTCCTTATGAAAAAAACATTAATTAATTTAATCAATTTAAGGGTGATACTTTCCGCAGGAATAATCTCAACCACTTGTTTTAATGTGATTTAATTATATTTTTTAATGCGTTAAATCGTTTTAAATCTTTGAGTTAACGTACAACACATAATAATCACATAAAAAATATAACGCTCTAAATAAGTGCAAAGGCAGAAATAAACAGCACCTTTATAGGGCATAAATAATTTAATAAATGTAAGTATAAAGTTTTCCTCAATGACGCCGATTATCGTCAGTAATTATTATTTATATACCCTAAATAATTCGAGTTGCAGGAAGGCGGCAAGCGAGAGACACATCGTCTGGAACCGATTTGAACAGCATTTATGCTAGCTCGCAGGATAAGGCTCATTAATCTCGATAAGCTTACTTATTTAAGGTCAACGACCAGTAAGTAATTCGGATTATTGAACGTAGCCAACGCACAGGTAACTTGAAGTATAACGGGTCTATTGACTACCAGGGATCTCCTCCCTTTACTGAGGTTAATATGAGAGTTAACAAACCTGTCAGCCGGCAGGAGTATCCCATTGAGCGCGATATCACCTTGCAGTCCACCACTGATATTCATGGAAATATTGCTTACGCTAATGCTGCTTTTGTTCGTGCCAGTGGCTTTGAATATCAAGAGTTGCAGGGTCAACCTCACAATATGGTAAGGCACCCCGATATGCCACCCGCGGCTTTTGCTGATATGTGGCAAACATTGAATGCCGGTCTTTCTTGGTCTTCATTGGTGAAGAATCGCCGTAAAAATGGAGATTATTACTGGGTCCGGGCTAATGCGACGCCACTGCGCCATAATGGCCGTTTAACCGGTTATATTTCGGTACGTATTGCGCCAACTCGCGATGAGGTAAAACAAGCTGAAGCATTGTATACCGATTTCAACACCGGTAAGGCAAAACGGCGGCATATTGCCTTGTATCGTGGGCTGATCGTGCGCACGGGGTGGCTCTCCCCACTTTCTTTGTTCCAAACTTTACCATTACGCTGGCGCCTGCGGAGTGCCTTGCTAAGTTCCGCCATCATTCCAACCGCCGCCGCCAGTGTGATGGAGGTAGCGGGTCAACCTCTCTTGATTCTCGGCTCGGTGGCATTGACCTGGAGCGTATTGGCTTCACTGTGGTTGGAGCGGCAGATTGCCCGCCCCATCGCGGCTATTTTGCAACAGGCGCAGGACGTTTCCTCCGGAGAAGCAGGCGATTATGTACAACTAAATCGTGTCGATGAAATCGGTTATTTAATGCGTAGCGTCAATCAACTCGGCCTGAACCTACGTTCTTTAACCGATGATGTCAGTGGTCAGGTTGATGGGATTAATACCGCCAGCAACGAAATTGCTGCTGGCAATCGCGAACTAAAAGTACGAACCGAACAAGCAACCGATAATCTGCAACACATTGTCAGTGCCACAGAACAATTAGCTGCGACAGTGCAGAACAGCGCTAACAGTGCCAATGAAACAACATCACTCGCCGAAATGAGCAGCCATGCCGCAGAAAAAGGCAGCGAGCTCATGCACCAAGTCATTGAAACTATGGGCACTATCAATGACTCCAGCCATCGCATTGTAGATATTATCAGTGTGATTGAAGGCATTGCTTTTCAGACCAATATTCTGGCACTCAACGCGGCCGTAGAAGCGGCCCGGGCGGGTGAACAAGGTCGTGGATTTGCCGTAGTTGCCAGCGAGGTACGCCATTTGGCACAACGTTCGTCAACCGCAGCAAAAGAGATTAAACATTTAATTGAGACCAGTGTAGAGCGGGTACGTGACGGAAGTACTTTGGTGCAAAGTGCCGGTGCCACTATGGACAATATTGTCAAACAGGCAAGCCAGGTCTCTACGTTGATCAGTGAAATCAGCACCTCGACTCATGAACAGACACAGGCCCTTGGCCAAATCCGGCAATCGATCAGTCGGCTAGATCAAATGACTTACCAGAATGCCGCGATGGTTGAGCAATATGCTGGCGCGGCAGAAGAACTGGCACATCGGACATTGCGACTAACCGCGGCGGTCCGTATTTACCGCCCATTGAATAACGTAGGAAAGTTAAGGGATTAGACAGAATCACCGCATTATCTGTTACCCCTATCCCGACTGGGAGGTGATTTATCATAGCAATAATCTAAAACCTCGCTATAGTGGGTAGGTGGTTATCCAATTATTAAATAAGGAGTTTTATGTCATCAATTAACCAAACATCTGTTCGCGCTCACACAGGTGAAACTGGTGCAAACTTACCTGGTGAAGATCATTTGATCGCCCATGAAGCTTTGCTTGTCGCCTTAATGGTTGAATGCGCGAATGAGTCAGATAACGATCAGTTCCTGCTTAGCATCCGAGAAACGCTGAACGGCATTTTAAGTTCCTCACGTTATCTTGATGCCAATGCTATTGCGAATGGCCTTATTGATGAGGCCGATGACAAGGCCAACCGCTAGCATTCAGCCTTCAATACATTCATTCCTCAATACATTCATTCCTCAATACATTCAGCCCTCAATATTGAGGGCGTTTTACTGCTGCCTGCCAAGCCCACCCCAAGTTGTTAATACACAACACATATCATATACAAACCTTTAACAAAACCAATCGAACCTCAATAGCCTCGTATAATTGATAGATAATAGTGATATCACTACAACTATAAAATGAGAGCAACAGCATCACCCATGACAATATAATTACCCTGCCAGCCTAATCCAGGAGGTACGTAATGGTCTCACTGAAAGAAGTGGCAAATCTAGCCTCTGTTTCATTAATGACCGCATCTCGAGCGATTAATAGCCCAGAGCAACTGCGGCCGGAAACGTATCAGCGAGTGATGCAGGCGATTGAATCCCTGAATTATGTGCCTGATTTTGCAGCCCGTAAGATGCGCGGCCACGCCACCAAAACATCAACCCTGGCAGTACTCGCCTGGGATACGGCGACCACACCGTTCTCAGTTGAAATATTGCTCTCCATTGAGTTAACTGCCCGAGAGTTTGGCTGGAACAGCTTTTTAGTGAACCTAACCTCACGCGAGGACAGCCAACGGGCGCTTAACCAACTACTCGCCCAACGGCCCGATGGCATTATTTTTACCGCTATGGGGCTACGTCAGGTCACCATTCCCGAGCGATTTCGGGATAAAAACATTGTTCTCGCTAATTGCGTCAGTGAAAGCCATTCAATTCCTAGCTACATTCCCGATGATTTTGATGGTCAATATCAAGCCATGAAGTTGCTGCTGCAACGCGGATATCAGCGGCCTTTGTGTCTTTATCTGCCGGAGTGTACCTTGGCAGGCAAGGCCCGGCGGGCAGGGGTAGAAAAAGCCTGGCAGGAATCTGCATTACCAACAGAGCAACTCAATCAGTGCCATATAGCGTGGGGAGATGAACATTATCAGGATGTCATTCCGCTATTGGAACGCCATTGCCCTAAGGGAAAACCTAATTTTGATGTGTTAATTTGCGGCGATGACCGTATCGCATTTTTGGCCTATCAGGTTTTACTGGCCAAAGGTGTGGTAATTCCACAACAGGTTGCGGTGATCGGCTATGGCGATATGGTTGGTATGGGTGAATTGTATCTACCACCACTGACCACAGTACAACTCCCCTATTATGATATTGGTCGTCAAGCTGCCCTCCATTTAATAAGAGGACGTGAATCGCGGGCAATACATCGGTTACCCTGCCCACTACTAGAACGGGGATCCATCCGTGACTCAATGCCTAATAACTGTGTGCCTCTTTTCAGTAAACAGCGATAAATAGCGCTCATGGATGCATGCTAAGGACTGATCACTGCGGAGCAGAGTGGCAAGAACGGGGCTGCGTTATACGGGGAAGCACGCCATAAATAGTATAAACTTCACGAAAGCATAAGCCCTCGTGAAGTTTATAGATACGTCAGAACTACATGTGCTTAATAATGGCGTCGCCAAACTCACTACACTTCAACAACTTAGCGCCTTCCATCAGACGTTCGAAATCATAAGTCACGGTCTTGGCTTGAATTGCGCCTTCAGTGCCTTTAATGATTAAGTCAGCGGCTTCAAACCAGCCCATGTGACGCAGCATCATTTCTGCTGAAAGAATAATAGAACCTGGGTTCACTTTATCCTGACCAGCATATTTTGGTGCAGTACCGTGAGTGGCTTCGAACAGTGCGCAGTCATCACCAATGTTAGCCCCCGGAGCAATACCAATACCGCCAACCTGAGCTGCCAATGCATCAGAGATGTAATCACCGTTCAGGTTCATACAAGCGATAACATCATATTCCGCAGGACGCAGCAGGATCTGTTGCAGGAAAGCATCGGCAATCACATCTTTAACGATAATTTCTTTGCCGTTATTTGGGTTTTTGATTTTAACCCATGGGCCACCGTCGATCAGTTCACCACCAAATTCCTCACGCGCTAACTGATAACCCCAGTCTTTAAACGCGCCTTCGGTGAATTTCATAATATTGCCTTTATGAACCAGCGTAACTGATTCACGATCGTTGGTAATTGCATATTCAATCGCTGCACGTACCAAACGCTTAGTCCCTTCTTCTGAACACGGTTTCACACCGATACCACATTGTTCAGGGAAACGGATTTTCTTCACACCCATCTCTTCACGCAGGAACTTGATCACTTTCTCTGCTTCGGGTGAACCCGCTTTCCATTCGATACCCGCATAGATATCTTCAGCGTTTTCACGGAAAATCACCATGTTGGTCAGTTCAGGGTGTTTTACCGGGCTTGGGGTGCCTTCATAATAACGCACCGGACGCAGACACACATACAGGTCAAGTTGTTGACGCAGAGCAACGTTCAAAGAACGGATGCCGCCACCGACAGGAGTGGTCAACGGGCCTTTGATAGCAACGCGATAATCACGGATCAGATCTAAGGTTTCTTCTGGCAACCAAACATCTTTACCATAGACATGGGTTGATTTCTCACCAGTGTAAATTTCCATCCAGGAAATTTTACGTTCACCGTTATAAGCTTTCTTAACCGCAGCATCTACCACGTTGATCATCGCCGGGGTTACATCAACACCAATACCGTCACCTTCAATAAATGGAATGATCGGATTATGCGGAACAACCAGTTTACCCTGAGCATCGACAGTAATTTTCTTACCTTCTGCCGGAACAACTACTTTGCTTTCCATCAACCTCTCCTTCAGCGCAATTTTGTTAATGCTTTGTAAGATTCGTGTCAATACTACTTGAATATTCGTTCCGCGCCAATCCGAAACGGATTGGGGTATAATGCGCTAATCATTCGAAACCGCAATAATCATGAATAAATTCTCTGTTAAAAATCACAAAGTTAACCGATTCAGCACTAAGGCACAAGCCAGGCAGTCCCCCCCCGCTGCGCCACGGCGGGTATTGTTATTCAATAAACCTTTTGATGTATTACCGCAATTCACTGATGAGTCTGGACGCACCACTTTGCAGGGTTTCATCCCTTTTAAGGACGTTTATGCTGCTGGCCGGTTAGATCGCGATAGCGAGGGCTTATTGGTATTAACCAATGATGGCAAGTTGCAAGCCAGGCTCACGCAACCGGCGCAAAAAACAGGTAAAGTCTATTTTGTACAAGTAGAAGGGGTCCCTGACAACGATGCGCTCACACAGCTAAAACGAGGCGTAACGTTGAAAGATGGCCTGACGTTACCCGCAGGCGCGGAGTTAGTGGCAGAGCCTGAGTGGCTATGGCCGCGCCATCCCCCTATCAGAGAGCGTAAAACCATCCCGACCAGTTGGTTGAAAATAACACTTTATGAAGGCCGCAACCGGCAAGTACGTAGAATGACCGCACACGTTGGCTTCCCTACCCTGCGCCTGATTCGTTTTAGTATGGGAAATTTAAGCCTTGGCAACTTACAGCCCGGCGAATGGAAGGAGATAACTGATGTTTAAACCGCATGTTACTGTCGCCTGTGTCGTTCATACTCAGGGGAAATTTCTGATCGTTGAAGAAACCATCAACAATGAAAAACGCTGGAACCAGCCAGCCGGTCATCTGGAAGCCGATGAAACCCTCATTCAGGCAGCAGAACGCGAGTTATGGGAAGAAACGGGGATTCGCGCGACACCACAACATTTTTTACGGATGCACCAATGGCTGGCACCGGACAATACCCCCTTTTTACGTTTCGCTTTTGTCATTGAATTACCCGCCCAACTGCCAACACAGCCCCATGACAGCGATATTGATCGTTGCCTGTGGCTAAGTGCCGATGAAATATTGCAATCGACGCATTTACGCTCACCGTTGGTTGCGGAGAGTATCCGTTGTTACCTGCAGCCAGAGCGCTATTCGCTTGATCTTATAGGGACCTTTAACTGGCCGCTCTGACCCTCAGCCAGATTTATTCAGGTAATTTACCCCGGAGAGTGAATCGGCAATGCACCGTTGCGGGCAACGTGATAAAATCCGGCGCTTGTTTTTATAATGCCTGATCCAAGTCAACGGCTTACTCGGATGGTACCCTCCGTCAAACTGCAGACAGATAATCCAGGTGTTTACGTGAGTGAGACTCCTATGTCAGATAATAGCCAGAAAAAAGTCATCGTCGGCATGTCCGGCGGTGTCGACTCTTCCGTTTCCGCTTACCTGCTCCAGCAACAGGGCTATCAAGTTGCTGGCCTGTTCATGAAGAATTGGGAAGAGGATGATGACGAAGAATATTGCTCTGCAGCGACCGATCTGGCCGATGCACAAGCAGTATGTGACAAACTGGGTATGGAGTTGCACACCGTTAATTTTGCAGCAGAATACTGGGATAACGTTTTCGAATTGTTCCTGGCAGAATATAAAGCTGGGCGGACACCTAATCCCGATATTCTGTGTAATAAAGAGATAAAATTTAAAGCGTTTCTTGAATTTGCAGCTGAAGATTTGGGCGCAGATTATATCGCCACAGGTCATTACGTCCGTCGCCAGGATGTTGATGGTAAAAGCCGCCTACTGCGCGGCCTTGATGGAAATAAAGACCAAAGCTACTTCCTGTATACATTAAGTCACGAACAGATTGCTCAAAGTTTGTTCCCTGTCGGTGAGTTAGAAAAACCTGAAGTGCGTCGCATAGCAGAACAGCTCGATTTAGTCACCGCAAAGAAAAAAGACTCAACGGGCATCTGCTTTATCGGGGAGCGCAAATTCCGTGATTTCCTTGGCCGCTACCTGCCTGCACAGCCAGGTCCGATCATGACGGTTGACGGCCAACTGGTGGGTAAACACCAAGGGTTGATGTATCACACCCTCGGGCAACGCAAAGGTTTAGGTATCGGGGGTACCAAAGAGGGGGGTGATGACCCGTGGTACGTCGTGGATAAAGACCTGGACAGCAACACGTTACTGGTTGCTCAGGGGCACGAACACCCTCGGTTAATGTCTGTTGGCCTGGTTGCTCAACAGCTACATTGGGTCGATCGCCAACCCGTGACCGCCCCTTTCCGCTGTGTCGTAAAAACACGTTATCGTCAGCAAGATATTCCCTGTACCGTAACACCACTTGATGACGAACGGGTTGACGTTCGGTTTGATGACCCGGTTGCTGCCGTCACGCCTGGCCAGTCTGCCGTCTTTTACCAAGGTGAAATCTGCCTGGGGGGCGGTATTATTGAACAGCGTTACCCACTGACTAATCCGGCATAAAATAATCCAGTGATAAATGGAAGCCAGTAACAAATCAGAACGTTTACAGGAGTGATCGTGGCGAAGAATTATTATGACATTACACTAGCGCTGGCAGGGATCTGTCAGTCTGCCCGCTTGGTCCAACAGTTGGCCCATGAAGGGCAGTGCGATAATGACGCACTGAATACGGTACTTAGAGGGCTGCTACAGACCAATCCCTCTTCAACCCTTGCTGTCTATGGCGATACGGAACAAGTCCTTAAAATGGGGCTAGAGACCTTGCAAAGTGTATTAAATGCCAATCGTCAGGGCGAGGCGGCGGAGCTAACCCGCTATACCCTAAGTTTGATGGTGCTAGAGCGTAAGCTCAGCGCAAGTAAATCAGCGATGAATACGTTAGGTGAGCGCATCAGCCAACTTGATCGCCAACTGGCGCATTTTGATCTCGAATCCGAAACGATGATGAGTTCGCTGGCATCCATTTATGTTGATGTTGTCAGCCCACTGGGCCCACGGATTCAAGTCACTGGCTCACCGGCTATTCTACAAAGCCCCTTGGTGCAGGCCAAAGTCCGGGCGACCTTACTGGCGGGTATCCGCTCAGCGGTGCTTTGGCAACAAGTCGGTGGAAGCCGTTTACAGTTAATGTTTTCGCGTAACCGTCTGTTTAAACAGGCACAGAGCATTCTTGCCCATACCTAATTCTTGCTCATACCTCATTGAAATATGAACGTTAAAATCTGACCTCAGGAGTTGCCACCAATGGAATTATCCTCACTGACCGCCGTTTCACCAATTGATGGACGTTACGGCGACAAAGTCAGCGCACTGCGCCCCATCTTTAGCGAATTCGGTTTGCTAAAATTCCGTGTGCAGGTCGAAGTGCGTTGGCTGCAAAAACTGGCAGCCTGCGCAGAAATTAAAGAGGTTCCTGCTTTTGATGCCAACGCAAACGCTTACCTTGATAAAATTGTGCAAGAGTTCAATGAACAAGATGCACAACGCATTAAGACCATCGAACGCACAACCAATCATGATGTGAAGGCTGTCGAGTATTTTCTGAAAGAAAAAGTGGAAAATCTCCCTGCGTTACATGCCGTGTCTGAGTTCATTCACTTTGCTTGTACTTCAGAAGATATCAATAACCTGTCCCACGCATTGATGCTGCAAACTGCTCGCCAGGATGTCCTGCTGCCCGCATGGCGGCAGATTATTGACTCAATAAAAGCACTGGCCCACCAATATCGCGATTTACCCTTACTGTCCCGCACCCACGGCCAGCCCGCGACACCCTCAACCATCGGTAAAGAGCTGGCGAATGTGGCGTACCGCATGGAACGTCAGTTCCGCCAACTAACACAAGTGGAAATTCTGGGTAAAATCAACGGTGCAGTAGGCAACTATAACGCCCACATCGTGGCCTACCCTGAGGTTGATTGGCATCAGTTTAGTGAAAGTTTTGTGACATCGCTGGGAATCAACTGGAACCCATACACCACGCAAATCGAGCCTCATGATTATATTGCTGAGTTATTTGACTGTGTGGCCCGTTTCAATACTATTTTGATCGATTTTGACCGTGATATCTGGGGTTATATTGCTCTGAATCACTTCAAGCAAAAAACCATCGCGGGCGAAATCGGTTCAAGCACCATGCCGCATAAAGTTAATCCAATTGATTTCGAAAACTCGGAAGGCAATTTGGGTCTATCGAATGCCGTGCTAGGTCACATGGCCAGCAAACTACCGGTTTCTCGCTGGCAACGTGATCTGACCGACTCGACCGTGCTACGTAATCTGGGTGTGGGTCTGGGTTATGCCCTGATTGCCTATCAGGCAACCATGAAAGGCATCAGCAAACTGGAAGTTAACGAAGCACATCTGTTGCAAGAGCTTGATCATAATTGGGAAGTTCTGGCTGAACCTATTCAAACGATCATGCGCCGTTACGGTATTGAAAAACCGTATGAAAAACTGAAAGAATTGACCCGTGGCAAACGTGTCGATGCCGCAGGTATGCAAGCATTTATCGATGGGCTGGATCTACCAGAAGAAGAAAAAAACCGGTTGAAGGCCATGACGCCAGCGAATTACATTGGCCGCGCCACCACCATGGTTGATGAATTAAAGTAATATTCTTTATCTAATACAGGTGGCTTAGTTTGGTAAAAGCTAACGCCATCTGTATTATTCCTTCCCCCCCTTTCCCAACGCCTCCCCCACTAACCTTCGCTGTTCATCCACTGTTTACCCGCTGTTTAACGGCTGTCATTGATAATGCTCACAATTTCAAAAGGACGTTACAATCACAGGAGCTGTTATGTTGAAACAATCCCTATTATCCCTTGCCCTGATGGGTTCCTGTAGTGTCGCCATGGCAGATAACTACACTTATGTCGCTGGTGGTTTGCAGTTCGGTTCAATCAATAGCAACTCACGCTTTGATCAACAGTTTGACCGACAAAATTATAGCCATATTGGCAATAAAAATATGGGTGGGATTTATCTTAACGGCGGTTATAGCTTTGATAACTCGCTCTTCATTGATGGCCGACTTAGCAGCCTTGCCAATGATAACCGTGGTAGTGCAGATGCCGTTCTTGGATTAGGCTATTATTTTGCTTTTACTCCGGATATTGATTTCTACACCGTCGTGGGTGCCAGCCGCCATGCATTAGTATTTGATGCCAGCAAAGACGGTAAAAAAACCAATACTTATAACAGTGCTAGCGGTGAAATTGGGGTTAAAACCAAACTATCACCAGATATTGGCGTGAACATCGCCTATCGTCTGGCAAATTATGATAAACGCGCATTTCATGAAGCGCGGATCATGGCAGATTATGCTCTGACACAAAAACTGGCCGCTGAAGTCGGTTATACCTACCATAACTGGCGAGTCAGTGACCAAGCGATGCAAGTCGGCCTACGGTATAACTTCTAATATCGTTACAGCGCTTAAATGGCTACCACATTTAAATTGTTACAACATTTAAATTGTTGCAACGTTTACATTGTGACGGCGTCTAAGTTTTTATAGCGCGCCATGCATTATCGTGCTCAAGACGGTATAGCACCTACATAATGAGCGTCAAATTTTCACTTACCGGATAATATCCTGTTATCCGGTTAACGTTTTATCAAGGATTGGTGTATGCGGGTTCTGGTTGTGGAAGATAACGCGTTGTTGCGTCACCATCTGACAGTGCAAATGCGTGAAATGGGCCATCAGGTTGATGCCGCGGAAGATGCTAAAGAAGCAGACTATTTCTTACAAGAGCATGCCCCCGACATTGCTATTATCGATCTTGGTTTGCCCGGTGAAGACGGGTTAAGCCTTATCCGTCGCTGGCGTAGCCATCAAGAAAACTTACCCATTTTGGTCCTGACCGCACGGGAAAGCTGGCAAGATAAAGTCGCTGTACTGGAAGCCGGTGCCGACGATTATGTGACCAAACCGTTCCATCTGGAAGAGGTCATTGCCCGGATGCAAGCACTGATGCGGCGGAATATTGGCCTGGCCTCCCAAATTATTGAGCTACCGCCCTTCCAGATTGACCTTTCACGCCGTGAGTTATGTGTTAACCAACAACAAATTAAACTGACGGCATTTGAATACACTATCATTGAAACCCTTATCCGCAACGCAGGGAAAGTCGTTAGTAAGGATACGTTGATGCTACAACTTTATCCGGATGCGGAATTGCGAGAGAGCCATACTATCGATGTATTAATGGGTCGACTACGTAAAAAACTGCTGGCAGAACATCAGGGTGAAGTCATTACGACTATTCGTAGTCAGGGATATCGTTTTGACGTCAACTAGACACTATGCTCAGAAAAAATAATAAACCCTTCTCCCTTCGAGCCCGTTTTCTTATGGCGACAGCCGGCGTTATTTTAGCGCTGTCGCTATCTTATGGCATGGTCGCGGTGGTAGGTTATATCGTCAGTTTTGATAAAAGCACCTTCAGAGCCCATCGTGGTGAAAGTAATTTATTCTTCAGTCTGGCACAGTGGCATAACAATAAGCTCAGCATCTCTGTTCCGCCAGAACTTGAACTGAACGTCCCCAGCCTGGTCCTGATTTACGACAAAGATGGTAATATTTTATGGCGTCAGCGTCATGTCCCTGAGCTGGAGTCGCACATTGAGAAAAGCTGGCTGCAAAAGCCGGGGTTTTATGAGCTGGATACCGGGACGCACATCAGTAGAATGATGATGGGTGACAACCCAAAAGCTCAAGATCAGTTAAAGAAATACGATGACACCGATGATAGCGCACTTACGCACTCAGTCTCCGTCAATACCTACGCCGCGACCTCTCGTTTACCTCAACTCACCATCGTGGTGGTGGATACCATCCCACAAGAGCTACAACGTACTGATCTAGTGTGGAACTGGTTCAGTTATGTCCTGCTGGCGAATTTATTATTAGTCATTCCCTTATTGTGGCTTGCTGCCTATTGGAGCCTGCGGCCAATTAAAGCACTGGCTAGTCAAATCAGCCAGTTGGAAAAAGGTGAGCGTGAACAACTCGATGAAAACCCACCTCGTGAGTTACAAAGTTTAGTCCGTAACCTCAACATCTTGCTGATGAACGAACGTCAGCGCTATACCAAATATCGCACGACTCTGGCTGACCTCACTCACAGCCTTAAAACACCGCTGGCGGTGCTACAAACCACACTACGTTCTTTGCGTACCGGTAAACAAACAACCATTGAAGAAGTAGAGCCGATTATGCTGGAGCAGATCAGCCGTATCTCGCAGCAAATTGGTTATTACCTGCACCGCGCAAGTATGCGTTCCGAACATAATGTTCTAGGACGTGAAATTCATTCGGTTCCCGCGCTACTCGATAGTTTGTACAGCGCATTAAATAAAGTTTATCAACGCAAAGGGATTGCGCTGACACTGGACATCTCACCAGAGGTCACATTCTTGGGAGAAAAGAATGATTTCATGGAAGTTATGGGGAATGTTTTAGAAAATGCCTGCAAATATTGCCTTGAGTTTGTTGAAGTCACCACCTTACACTCCGAAAAACAATTGACCATTGTGGTCGATGATGACGGCCCCGGTATTCCTGAAAATAAGCGCCAGTTAATTTTCCAACGTGGTCAACGGGTTGATACTTTACGTCCGGGGCAAGGGCTTGGTTTATCTATTGCAGCTGAAATTATTGAACAGTATCAAGGTAAAATCTCCATCACCGAAAGCCCCTTAGGGGGAGCCCGAATGATGGTGACGTTTGGTCAGCAACAAGATTGTCACGATGATTAATAATATTTGCCAGTCAGCCCCTGATACTGATGGCGGGTATCCGTTATAATCTCAGGCAATTTCACCTTTATCCTGGAATAAACATGGATTACCAACTCGATCTCGATTGGCCTGACTTTCTACAACGCTATTGGCAAAAGCGCCCTGTTATCCTCAAACGTGGCTTCAAAAATTTTATTGACCCACTCTCACCAGATGAACTGGCCGGGTTAGCCATGGAAAATGAAGTCGATAGCCGCCTGGTAAGCCATGAAGATGGGCGTTGGCATGTTAGCCACGGGCCATTTGAAAGCTTCGATCATTTAGGTGAGAACAACTGGTCATTGTTAGTTCAGGCGGTAGACCATTGGCATGAACCCGCGGCGGCGCTAATGCGCCCTTTCCGTCCACTCTCTGACTGGCGTATGGATGATTTAATGATCTCCTTCTCCGTGCCTGGCGGTGGTGTTGGGCCTCATTTTGATCAATATGATGTTTTTATTATTCAGGGTTCAGGCCGTCGCCGCTGGCGGGTGGGCGAAAAAACTGAAATGAAACAACATTGCCCACACCCAGATTTGCTCCAAGTGGGGCCTTTCGACGCTATCATTGATGAAGAAATGGAGCCTGGTGACATTCTTTATATTCCACCGGGCTTCCCTCATGAAGGCTATTCCCTTGAAAATGCGCTGAATTACTCCGTTGGTTTCCGCGCCCCAAGTGGTCGAGAACTGGTCAGTGGTTTTGCGGATTATGTATTGGCTCGAGAACTGGGTAGCTATCGTTATAGCGATCCAGATTTACAGCTACGCGAGCATCCAGCCGAAGTATTACCGTCCGAAGTTGATAAACTGCGCACAATGATGCTGGATCTGGTCCAGCAACCTGAACATTTCCAAAACTGGTTTGGTGAATTTATTTCCCAATCACGCCATGAGTTGGATATTGCACCGCCGGAGCCGCCTTATCAGACCGGCGATATCTATGAACTATTGAAGCAAGGCGATGAATTACAACGCCTTAGTGGATTACGGGTTCTGCGGGTTGGTGATCGTTGCTTTGCTAATGGTGAGTTGATTGATACGCCACACTTACAGGCCGCCAATGCACTGTGCCAGCACTTTAGCGTGAATGCAGAGATGTTGGGTGATGCACTTGAAGACCCTTCTTTCCTGGCAATGCTTGCAGCACTGGTCAATAGCGGTTATTGGTATTTTAACGATTGATCAGCGGGTTATGGCAGTACGTGTTTATAACAGTATGTGTTTATAACAGTACGTATTTATTGCTGCTGACAAACCCCGATAACTCGATCTGAAACGGTGAGGATAGGCAGAAGAATAAAGCGCCTGGGACGGGTTTACAGCATCTTTACTTGCTGCCTATTCACTCCGCTATGGGCACTTTGTCAATAACCTCAAACGCCCCTTTTCGGGGCGTTTCTCTCTATCGTTCAGCTTATGATTCTTTAGCCCGCTTGGCGGTCAGCTCAGAAATTCGCATAATGACTGCAACCGCTTTTTCCATCCCTTCCAGCGTAATAAACTCATGTTTACCGTGGTAATTATAGCCTCCGGTAAAAATATTCGGGCAAGGTAACCCTTTAAAAGAGAGTTGTGCACCATCGGTACCACCACGAATTGGCTTCATAATCGGAGTAATATCACAGTCAAGCATGGCCTGTTGGGCTAATTCGATAATGTGCGGGTGCTTAATAATCTGCTCACGCATATTGTAATAGCTGTCATCGATAACAATTTCGATATAACAATCACGATGTAAACCTTTACCAACCCGCTTGGCGATATCCACCATATTCTTCTTCCGCGCTTCAAAGCTATCGCGATTGAAATCTCGAACAATGTAGTGCATCTCAGCGCGTTCAACCGTGCCTTTAATACTTTGCAGATGATAGAAACCGTCGTAACCCTCAGTACACTCTGGGGTTTCATCTACTGGCAACTCTTGATGGTAACGGGTTGCCAGCGACAACGCATTAACCATGACGCCCTTAGCACTGCCTGGATGAACATTATTGCCGACGATCTTTATTGCCACCGATGCTGCATTGAAATTTTCAAACTCTAATTCACCAATGCCGCCACCATCAACGGTATAAGCCCACTGTGCATCAAACTCTGCCACATTAAAAAACTGAGCCCCCTTACCCACTTCTTCATCCGGTGTGAAGGCAATACGAATATCCCCATGGGGGACATTACGGTGCTTTAAGCGCACCATAGCGGTAATGATTTCAGCAATACCCGCTTTATCATCCGCCCCTAACAGGGTTTTACCATCAGTCGTGATCAAGGTATGTCCAAGTAATTGATGTAATACCGGGAACATAACAGGAGATAAAACCTCATCACCAATACCTAACGCAATATCACCACCACGGTAGTTCTCCACTATCTGTGGATTAACATTTTTACCTGAAAAATCTGGTGAGGTGTCCAGATGGGCAATAAAGCCAATCGTGGGGACCGGCCAGGAGACATTTGCCGGCAATGTTGCCATCACGCAACCATGATCGCTCAAGGTGACGTGGGAAAAGCCCAACGTCAATAATTCCTGTTGCAACGCCTGAGCAAGCTTGCGCTGTCCCTGAGTGCTCGGCACAGATTTTACATTGGCTTTTGCTTGTGTATCAAAAGAAACATAGTTGAAAAATCGGTCGAGTAATTTGTCCATGGTTCCCACCCTCATAATAGTGAATAACATTATGGGGAAGTGATCATGATCAAATATTGCGTCAGGTCAGCTTTAGATAAACTTAAGCCAGAATAATAAGAGGTAGTGACGAGGTACTCAGGAATATGAGCTCATCACCCCTGAGTGATTTATAGCTTATTTATCGCCTTTTAATCTGAAGTTACAGGTTTGCTAGCGGCTGTCACGCCCCGAATTACTGGCACGAATCAGTTCGCCGGGACGTGTTGATTGACTGACGACCTGCAACACTAATCAATTTGGGTATATCCGTAAGTTATCTGAATGAGTTGAGGCACCCAACGGGGAAATCAATCCCCCTGACGATTCTCACCGCATGTGGTCAGAAACTCGCGAATATATTCTGGTACCACTTTACTGGCGAGGCCATAGTGCTTCTCATCAAACTGGCTTTCTACCTGACTAGGTTCAAGATTCAGTTCTACTGTATGGGCACCATGTAGATGAGATTCATGAACAAACCCCGCAGCAGGATAAACATGGCCTGAAGTGCCAATTGAAATAAAGAAATCAGCCTCAGCCAGCGCCTGATAAATGTCATCCATACCCATCGGCATTTCGCCAAACCAAACAATATGCGGCCGTAATGGCGAGGGAAATTGGCAACAATGACAACGTTCATCCGCACTGAGATCGCCTTGCCAATCCAGTACCTGACCAGATTGAGTACAGCGAACTTTTAGCAATTCACCATGCATATGAATAACGCGCTTACTGCCGGCTCTCTCATGCAAGTTATCAATATTTTGAGTGATCAATACCAGGTTATCACCCAGCACGGCTTCTAAATCAGCCAGAGCGAAATGCGCAGCATTTGGCGCTATGTCTGGCTGCTGCAACTGACGGCGACGTTCATTATAAAAACGTTGGACGAGCTCAGGATCACGCCGATACCCTTCAGGTGTCGCCACATCTTCTACCCGGTGATCTTCCCATAAACCATCGTCCGCACGGAAAGTACGGATACCCGACTCAGCAGAAATCCCAGCACCAGTAAGCACAACGACAAAGGGTTTCTTCATCTCTTTTGCTACTGCACTATCCCGATGAAAAATACGGGAGCGAAAACGTTGATGCCGCACATGCTTACTCTTACGAAACCGACACAGCCTATGGCGAATGCGCATAACCTTTTGCCTCTTTTTCTTTATCTGTCTTGTTATTAATCGTGACGATTATTTTTCTGCCAAATGCAGAAACGCTGCACCACGAACGCCCCCGGAATCACCATAACGCGCTTTTTCGATACGCGGTAACCGGGCCACTCGCAATAAATGCGCAGGCAAGCGCTTTGGCAGCTCCTGATAGATTTTTTCGAAATTAGACAACCCCCCACCCACCACGACCAAATGGGGATCCGAGCATAGTCAAAAGATTGCCCAAACAGACCGCCAGCACATCCATAAAGCGCTCAACATGTGCCACCGCCTTTGGCTCACCCGCAGCATAATGGGCAATAATGTCGGTGGCAGGTAAAGTATGTTGATAAAAATGACTGTACATCCACTCGAAACCGCGCCCAGAAATATAATTCTCTATACAACCGCGATGGCCACAACCACAGGGGACGCGGGGAATATCGGCACCAAGAATATCCAGTGCATCTACTGGTAAACGGAAATGACCGAACTCGCCAGTGATGTGGTTACGCCCACTGACAATACTGCCATTAACAATTAACCCACCACCAACACCGGTGCCGAGAATAAGCCCCAGCACCGTTGGGTAAGTGCGAAACTCAGGGTCCCAGGCTTCGGAGAGAGCAAAACAGTTGGCATCGTTATCAATACGGACTTCACGCTGGATCAAGCGGGAAAGATCAGCCTGCAATGGTTGCCCCATCGCAGACGGTACATTCGCAGTAAATACCGTGCCATCATCCGCATTGGGTAGCCCTGGAATACCGATACCCACACTGCCTTGAACACCGCAATAAGTATCGGCTTCCTCGGTTAAATCCCGCAATATTTGCAGTAACTGCGGGTAATCCTCACGTGGCGTAGGCACTCGCTTATGCCATATTCGCTGCAGGTTTTCATCAAAAACGCCTAGCTCTATTTTGGTCCCGCCCATATCAAAACCGTAATACATAAGCCTGCCTTTCTTCAATTACTGCCCGCTGAGGACCCGTGCCGGATCAATACGACTGGCGCGACGTGCCGGATACCAACTGGCAATCAAGCTGAGCACCAGTGCCGTTGCCAACACACAAGCCACATCAAACCAACGCAACTCTGACGGTAGAAAATCAATGAAATAGATATCGCTCGACAAAAATTGATGCCCGACCATCTTTTCTAGCCCGCGGATTATGGTGGTCAACTGTAGGGAGACGATAACCCCTATCACGGCCCCGCTGATACTGCCAATAAGGCCAGCCAACAGGCCATACCAAATGAAGATGGCGCGAATCAGACCATCTTTGGCACCTAATGTACGTAATACTGCGATATCGCTACTTTTATCTTTAACCGCCATGACCAACGTTGACACAATATTAAAACTGGCGACGCCGATCACGAGTACCATCGCTAAATACATGATAGTGCGGATCATTTGGATATCACGGTACATATAGCCATAGGTCCCAATCCAGCTACTGATATAAACGTATGCGTTACTCACTTCACCCGCGTTACGTACCAGTTGATTGGCGTTGTAAACATCATTCACTTTGATGGCGATACCCGTGACACTATCACCCATATCAAGATATTGTTGTGCATCGATTAGAGGCACTAATGCCAAACTGTGATCCAACTGACCACTCAGTTGAAAAATACCGGCAACCTGTAAACGGATGCGCTTAGGTTGCAGCAATTTCATCTCAGGATCGCTGTTGGGGATCATCACCGTCAACCAATCACCTTGCTTCACCCCCAAGGTATCAGCCAATCCTTTACCTAAAATAATCTGTTGTTGCCCGGCCTTAAAATGGCTCCAGGCATTGTCAAGAACGAAGCTAGGCAACGCACTGAGATGCTGTTCGGCCTCGGGATCCACACCTTTGACCTGCACTGCCCGCAGTTGCGTACTGTTTTCAATCAAACCAGTAAAATTAATATAAGGCGCAGCAGCCACGATACCGGGCACCTTTTCGATACGCTGTAAGGTTTGTGGCCAACCGCTGAACGGCTGATTAACCACGGCAATTTCGCCGTGAGGCACCACGGCTAAAATACGATTTTTCAGCTCACGTTCGAAGCCGTTCATCGCACTTAACCCCACGATAAGCACTGCCACACCCAAGGCGATACCTAGCGTAGAAATCACGGAGATTAACGACACCATACCGCCACGACGGCGACCACGGCTAAACCGTAAACCGATAAGAAGTGAAAGTGGCGAAACCCCCATCACTCGGCCCCCACCAGCGTCAAATGGTGTTGTAGCTGACCATCTCGCATTTCAAGTTGACGGCTCATCCGTTTCGCTAATTGTAAATCGTGAGTCACCACCAGAAACGCGGTCCCCTGACGAACATTCAATTCACCTAACAGATTAAAAATACTGTCGGCATTGCGTTGGTCCAGATTACCGGTAGGTTCATCTGCCAATACCAGCGATGGGTTATTTACCAAAGAACGGGCGATAGCGACCCGTTGGCGCTCTCCCCCTGATAACTCCGATGGACGATGTTTACTGCGCTTCTCCAACCCCACCGCCGCCAGCATCTCATGGGCTTTCTCTTGCGCTTCAGCGGGTTTACTGCCGCCGATGAGTAATGGCATGGCGACATTTTCTAACGCGGTAAAATCGGGCAACAAATGATGAAATTGATAGATAAAACCTAACTCCCGATTACGCAATTCAGCTTTCGCGGTAGAAGAGAGTTGGTTAAGCGAACGCCCCTGATAAATAACCTCACCAGAGGTAGGTGAATCCAGCCCCCCCAGCAAATGCAACAGCGTGCTTTTACCTGAACCTGAACTGCCGACAATCGCCATCAGTTCACCAGGCTCGATAGCGAAAGAGACATTGCGCAGGACATCAGTATGCAGTTGGCCTTCCTGATAACGCTTGCACAGGTTTATACATTGTAATAAAGGATGATTACTCATAGCGTAAAGCCTCTGCGGGTTGTGCGGCGGCGGCGCGCCAAGAAGGGTACAGCGTGGACAACAGAGCGATCACCATGGCTAGCAGTGCAATGACCGTAACCTGAAGTGGGTCAATCTCCACGGGTAGCGTTGCGCCATCAATCAATACGCCCAAAATAGGGATCAGGGTGTTCAATTGGCTGGCGAGTAAAACCCCCAGCCCTGCCCCTAGCAATGCGCCGATAACCCCAGCGGTGGCACCTTGCACCATAAACACCAACATAATTTGCCGGCGACTCAACCCTTGAGTCTGCAAAATCGCCACCTCGCCTTGTTTTTCCATCACTAACAGCCCCAGTGACGTAATGATATTAAAGGCTGCGACAGCAATAATCAGACTGAGCAATAACCCCATCATGTTCTTTTCCATCCGCACGGCCTGGAAAAGCTCACCTTTACGGTCACGCCAGTCTTTCCATACGGTGCCTTCTGGCAAACTCTGCTGGCTCAGGCTATCGACCGACAGCGGCTGCGAGAGGAATAAGCGCCAGCCGGTAATATTCCCAAGAGGGTAACGCATCAGGCGTGATGCATCCTGC
The DNA here is from genome assembly GCF_900460465.1 of Yersinia pestis. Classification (GTDB taxonomy): domain Bacteria; phylum Pseudomonadota; class Gammaproteobacteria; order Enterobacterales; family Enterobacteriaceae; genus Yersinia; species Yersinia pestis. The sequence goes on from NZ_UAVH01000006.1 coordinate 55,502, forward strand.
TGGTTAACCAAAATTTGATAGCCATCAACTTCGCTATTCGCTGCAAAGGTGCCGATAATATTAAACACACGCTGGCTGGGAATACGGCCCATTGGCGTGAATTGGCTGGCACTCGGTACCATCAAACGCAGTGTTTCACCGCGTTTAACCCCGAGCTGGCCCGCTAACTTCTCGCCGAGGATGATGTTGTAGCTACCTGGCGCTAACGCTTTTATATCCACGTTAACCAAATAATTGGCCAATGGTTCATGCTGCTGTGGATCAACCCCCAGCATCACACCGGCGGCCAAATTACGCGCACTTTGTAACACCACATCCGCCGTGGTCAACGGCACAATATCACTGACACCGCTCAGCGATTTTAGGGTTGAAGCCGGTATCTTGTTTGGATCCAAAGAACCTTGTGGTGTGGTAATCAGCGCCTGTGGCATAAGCCCCAAAATCGTATCTTGCAGATTACGCTCAAAACCATTCATCACAGACAATACCGTGATAAGAGCCATCACCCCCAGCGTAATGCCAATGGTAGAAAGCCACGAAACAAACCGACCGAAGCGGTCAGAAGCACGCCCACGCATATAACGCAGGCCGATAAATAGGGCGACAGGTTGATACATGAAATCTGTTTAGATCCTGTTGCTAAAACAAAGTGATCGAGGATAATAAAGGGTACTCCCGCTTTATGGAACCATTAACCGTCTATATCTCCGGCTTTTATTCCAAAAAAGGGCGCTTATCTGTAGCGATGGCCTTTCGCGTGCTAGGATAGCCGCCCAGATAATTTGTCGTCGCTGTTGTGCTGCTACTATCATGCCAAAATTAAGCGCTGGTTAGCGACTGGTCAATCATCAGTTCAACCACATACAAAGAGACTGTTTAACTGCTTATGTCCCAACAATATCGTTATTCATTGCCTGAACGACGTGGTGATACCCGTCAGTTAGGCCAGTTGACCGGATCAGCCTGTGCGGTCGAATGTGCCGAAATCATTGAACGCCATGATGGCCCGGTAATGCTGATTACCCCCGATATGCAAACGGCCTTGCGCTTGCGTGATGAGATCCAGCAATTCTCGCCACAACCCGTAAGTACCCTCTCCGATTGGGAAACGCTGCCTTACGATAGCTTCTCGCCACATCAGGATATTATTTCGGCCCGCCTCTCTTGTTTGTATCATCTTCCGGCAATGAAACGCGGTGTCATTATTCTCCCAATTAATACCCTGATGCAACGAGTGTGCCCACACGAATTTCTACATGGCCACGCTTTGGTGATGAAAAAAGGCCAGCACTTGTCACGGGATAAGTTACGCGCCCAACTTGAGCAAGCGGGCTATCGCAGTGTTGAACAGGTCATGGAGCACGGTGAGTTTGCGACGCGAGGTGCGTTGCTGGACTTATACCCAATGGGGAGCAATGAACCGTATCGGATTGATTTTTTTGATGATGACATTGATAGCCTGCGGGTATTTGACGTTGATTCGCAACGCACACTCGTCGAAGTTGAGCAAATAAACTTACTGCCAGCACATGAGTTCCCAATAGATAAAGCGGCGATTGAATTATTCCGTAGCCAATGGCGTGAACAGTTTGAAGTCCGTCGCGACAACGAACATATTTATCAGCAAGTGAGTAAAGGCATCTGGCCTGCGGGTATCGAGTATTGGCAGCCGCTGTTTTTCAGCCAGCAATTACCGACATTGTTTAGCTATCTGCCTGAAAATACCTTATTGGTAAACACCGGAGATCTGGAAAGCTCGGCTGAACGCTTCTGGCAGGACGTTAACCAACGCTTCGAAAGCCGCCGTGTTGACCCAATGCGCCCACTGTTGGCCCCCGAGAGCTTGTGGCTTCGGGTTGATGCGCTGTTTAATGAATTAAAAGAGTGGCCGCGTGTTCAGCTTAAAACAGAGGCGCAGCCCGCCAAAGCCGCGAATACCAATTTATGTTATCAACCGCTGCCCGATTTATCCGTTCAGGCACAACAAAAAGCGCCTCTTGATAATCTGCGTCGCTTTATTGAATCGTTTCATGGCAGTGTGGTGTTCTCGGTTGAAAGTGAAGGCCGCCGTGAAACCTTACAAGACCTGCTGGCACGGATAAAACTCAGCCCAACACTGATCACTACGCTGTCTCAGGCGGCTAACCCCGGCCATTATCTGATGGTTGGGGCCTCGGAACGTGGCTTCCTCGATACTGACAAACAACTGGCGCTGATTTGTGAAAGCGACCTACTCGGTGAGCGTGTCAGCCGTCGCCGGCAAGATAACCGGCGGACCATCAACACCGATACGTTGATCCGTAATTTGGCAGAACTCCGCCCCGGCCAGCCGGTAGTCCATCTGGAACACGGTGTCGGCCGCTATCTGGGACTAACCACCCTTGAAGCGGGTGGGATAAAGGCTGAATACCTGATATTGACTTACGCCGGTGAAGATAAACTGTATGTCCCCGTGTCATCATTGCATCTCATTAGCCGCTATTCAGGGGGTGCGGACGATAACGCCCCGTTGCATAGGTTAGGCAGCGATGTCTGGAGCCGGGCACGGCAAAAAGCCGCCGAGAAAGTGCGGGATGTTGCTGCTGAACTGCTGGATATCTATGCCCAGAGGGCGGTTAAATCTGGCTTTAAATTTAAGCATGACCGTGAGCAATACCAGCTGTTCTGCCAAAGCTTCCCGTTTGAAACCACGCCAGATCAAGAGCAGGCGATCAACGCGGTGCTCAGTGATATGTGCCAACCGTTAGCCATGGACCGCTTGGTTTGTGGTGATGTGGGCTTTGGTAAAACGGAAGTGGCGATGCGGGCCGCATTTCTGGCCGTTACCAATAATAAACAAGTGGCGGTGTTGGTACCCACCACCCTGCTGGCTCAACAGCATTTTGATAATTTCCGTGACCGCTTTGCCACTTGGCCGGTACGGATTGAGATGCTATCCCGTTTTCGCAGTGCCAAAGAGCAGCAAGTCATTCTGGAACAAGCCGCTGAAGGCAAAATCGATATCCTTATCGGTACCCATAAATTGCTGCAAAGCGATCTGCATTGGCACGATCTCGGCCTGCTGATTGTGGATGAAGAACACCGCTTCGGCGTGCGTCATAAAGAGCGGATCAAAGCGATGCGGGCTGATGTTGATATCCTGACCCTGACGGCCACGCCAATCCCACGGACACTGAATATGGCGATGAGTGGCATGCGTGACTTATCGATTATCGCCACCCCTCCGGCACGGCGTCTGGCGGTAAAAACCTTTGTCCGCGAATACGATAGCCTGGTGATCCGTGAAGCCATATTGCGTGAAATCCTGCGCGGTGGGCAAGTCTATTACCTGTACAACGATGTGGAGAATATCGAAAAAGTCACGCAGAAACTGGCTGAATTAGTCCCTGAGGCTCGGATAACCATCGGCCATGGTCAAATGCGTGAACGGGATTTGGAACGGGTGATGAATGATTTCCACCATCAACGCTTCAATGTGCTGGTCTGTACCACCATTATTGAAACCGGTATTGATATTCCCAGCGCCAATACCATTATTATTGAGCGAGCGGATCACTTGGGTCTAGCGCAGTTGCACCAGCTCAGAGGCCGGGTCGGGCGCTCTCACCATCAGGCTTATGCCTACTTGCTGACCCCCAATCCAAAAGCCATGAGCACCGATGCGAAGAAACGGCTGGAAGCCATTGCGTCACTGGAAGATCTCGGTGCAGGTTTTGCATTGGCGACACATGATTTGGAAATCCGTGGTGCCGGGGAGCTATTGGGCGAGGACCAAAGCGGCCAGATGACCACGATTGGCTTCTCGTTGTATATGGAGCTACTGGAAAGTGCCGTAGATGCGCTAAAAGAGGGCCGTGAGCCTTCATTAGAAGACCTGACCAGCAACCAAACCGAAATAGAAATGCGCATGCCGGTGCTGCTGCCAGAGGATTTCATTTCAGATGTGAATATCAGGCTGTCGTTCTATAAACGTATCGCCAGTGCGCGCAACGAAACCGAGCTGGATGAGTTAAAAGTTGAGCTAATCGATCGCTTTGGCAAGTTACCCGACCCCGCCCGCTATTTATTGCATACCGCCGAATTGCGTCAACAAGCCCAGAAACTGGGTATCAAACGTATTGAAGGCAATGAGCGTGGCGGTTTCATTGAGTTTGGCGAGAACAATAAAGTGGATCCGGTGTATTTGATTGGGCTGTTACAACGGCAACCACAGATTTACCGTTTGGAAGGGCCAACCAAATTGAAGTTGGTGCAAGATTTAAGTGATCGGGCGCAACGGTTGAAATTTATTACGGAGTTACTGGCGGCATTTGCACAACATCGCATTGCCTAGCCTCGGTATGTACACATTATTTATAGGTATACACCTCAACGTGATATGCCTGAAGTTGATCAAACGAAACTAACGCGTGAAGGGTTTCTCCACAGTGAGAAACCCGCGTTAATGCTAATGCCACTCGCTTAACTGTGCAGCCCATTTAGCTGGCTGAACGCTCTTTCTGGCTAAACGATCAGAACTAACACTATCTCCGCGGGTTCTTGGTACAAGGTCTTGGATAACAGATTTGGTATTACGCTCGGTTGTTCAGCACCAGTTGACCATTTTTATCAATGGGGATCTGCATACCTGGATCACGATCCATACGAATTTTTCCCTGCTGATCGCCAATTTTGTAGGTTACGTCATATCCCAGCGTCTTCTGTGATTTGTCATACACGGTCTGGCAACGCTGTTGGGTTGTGGTATAGGTATCATTTTCCTGCATATTATTTTGCACACGATTACCTGCATATCCTCCCGCTAACGCACCCGCTACGGTAGCGATATCCTTACCACGGCCACCACCGACCTGATGCCCCAACACCCCACCTGCGACTGCACCCAAAACTGAGCCTGCGATCTTATTTTCGTCTTGTACTGGTTTGCGGTGCGTCACTGTCACGTTACGGCACTCTTGACGAGGCGTTTTGATGGTCTCTTTTATCGGGGTTGCAGTAAGCACTTTGGCATATTGTGGTGCACTGGAGAAGACATCTATATTCGCCACTGCAGCAATTCCCAGAGCGGCGGCAATACCAATCCCCACACCGGCTAACATTGATTTGTTCACAGGAAATCCTCCTGAAAATGTAACGAACGGTGCAATAGTGATCCACACCCAACGCCTGAAATCAGATCCAGGGGGTAATCTGCTCTCCTGATTCAGGAGAGTTTATGGTCACTTTTGAGACAGTTATGGAAATTAAAATCCTGCACAAGCAGGGAATGAGTAGCCGGGCGATTGCCAGAGAACTGGGGATCTCCCGCAATACCGTTAAACGTTATTTGCAGGCAAAATCTGAGCCGCCAAAATATACGCCGCGACCTGCTGTTGCTTCACTCCTGGATGAATACCGGGATTATATTCGTCAACGCATCGCCGATGCTCATCCTTACAAAATCCCGGCAACGGTAATCGCTCGCGAGATCAGAGACCAGGGATATCGTGGCGGAATGACCATTCTCAGGGCATTCATTCGTTCTCTCTCGGTTCCTCAGGAGCAGGAGCCTGCCGTTCGGTTCGAAACTGAACCCGGACGACAGATGCAGGTTGACTGGGGCACTATGCGTAATGGTCGCTCACCGCTTCACGTGTTCGTTGCTGTTCTCGGATACAGCCGAATGCTGTACATCGAATTCACTGACAATATGCGTTATGACACGCTGGAGACCTGCCATCGTAATGCGTTCCGCTTCTTTGGTGGTGTGCCGCGCGAAGTGTTGTATGACAATATGAAAACTGTGGTTCTGCAACGTGACGCATATCAGACCGGTCAGCACCGGTTCCATCCTTCGCTGTGGCAGTTCGGCAAGGAGATGGGCTTCTCTCCCCGACTGTGTCGCCCCTTCAGGGCACAGACTAAAGGTAAGGTGGAACGGATGGTGCAGTACACCCGTAACAGTTTTTACATCCCACTAATGACTCGCCTGCGCCCGATGGGGATCACTGTCGATGTTGAAACAGCCAACCGCCACGGTCTGCGCTGGCTGCACGATGTCGCTAACCAACGAAAGCATGAAACAATCCAGGCCCGTCCCTGCGATCGCTGGCTCGAAGAGCAGCAGTCCATGCTGGCACTGCCTCCGGAGAAAAAAGAGTATGACGTGCATCTTGATGAAAATCTGGTGAACTTCGACAAACACCCCCTGCATCATCCACTCTCCATCTACGACTCATTCTGCAGAGGAGTGGCGTGATGATGGAACTGCAACATCAACGACTGATGGCGCTCGCCGGGCAGTTGCAACTGGAAAGCCTTATAAGCGCAGCGCCTGCGCTGTCACAACAGGCAGTAGACCAGGAATGGAGTTATATGGACTTCCTGGAGCATCTGCTTCATGAAGAAAAACTGGCACGTCATCAACGTAAACAGGCGATGTATACCCGAATGGCAGCCTTCCCGGCGGTGAAAACGTTCGAAGAGTATGACTTCACATTCGCCACCGGAGCACCGCAGAAGCAACTCCAGTCGTTACGCTCACTCAGCTTCATAGAACGTAATGAAAATATCGTATTACTGGGGCCATCAGGTGTGGGGAAAACCCATCTGGCAATAGCGATGGGCTATGAAGCAGTCCGTGCAGGTATCAAAGTTCGCTTCACAACAGCAGCAGATCTGTTACTTCAGTTATCTACGGCACAACGTCAGGGCCGTTATAAAACGACGCTTCAGCGTGGAGTAATGGCCCCCCGCCTGCTCATCATTGATGAAATAGGCTATCTGCCGTTCAGTCAGGAAGAAGCAAAGCTGTTCTTCCAGGTCATCGCTAAACGTTACGAAAAGAGCGCAATGATCCTGACATCCAATCTGCCGTTCGGGCAGTGGGATCAAACGTTCGCCGGTGATGCAGCACTGACCTCAGCGATGCTGGACCGTATCTTACACCACTCACATGTCGTTCAAATCAAAGGAGAAAGCTATCGACTCAGACAGAAACGAAAGGCCGGGGTTATAGCAGAAGCTAATCCTGAGTAAAACGGTGGATCAATATTGGGCCGTTGGTGGAGATATAAGTGGATCACTTTTCATCCGTCGTTGACATGAAAATGTTACCACGCACTTTTTGTATCAGAATTTTGCATAGACGCATTTTCGTCATAAAAACAAAAATCTGACCACGCCCGATACAGAGAGTTGCCCTCTAAAATACCGGGATACGGCGTGCGTGACTCGCCGTTTGTAAACACAGGGGGGAGTCTGCACAATGCATGTTGAACTGGCAATAAGACAAAGGAGTCAAATACCCCAAGAGCAGGTGTAAGTGAGTGTGTTTAGGAGGAATCTGACCGCGAGTGTTTATTGATGTCGTATTTTTAGTGACAGGAGCCTGTCCATAATTCTGTGTAACTGCCACCGTATTAAAGGTGATCGCTCAGGCGGTCACCGAACTCGATAATAAAACGGCTCATCGCTAACCGCCAGTTCTGGATCGGCATACTCCATTTTTTTGATGCATCCTTGATCGCCAAATAAACAACCTTCCGCACTGAGTCGTCTGTCGGGAACACTTTGCGCTTTTTAATGGCTGCACGGATCACGCTGTTCACCGATTCGATGGCATTCGTGGTGTAGATAGCCTTGCGGATATCGGGCGGATAGCCGAAGAATGTATTGAGATTTTCCCAGTGCGTACGCCAACTTTTGCTAATTTGCGGGTATTTGTCGTCCCAGGCCTCCGCAAACTTATCCAGCGCCATCAGCGCCGCCTCTTCTGTCGGAGCCTGATACACCATTTTCAAACCGCTGGTGACGGCTTTATAGTCCTTCCATGACACATATTTCAGGCTGTTGCGTACCATATGGATGATGCACAGCTGGATGTGAGTCTGCGGATAAACACTGTTTATCGCATCCGGGAACCCCTTCAGGCCATCCACGCAGGCAATCAGAATGTCCTGAAGACCGCGATTTTTTAGCTCTGTCAGCACACTTAGCCAGAACTTCGCACCTTCATTTTCTGCCAGCCACATGCCCAGCAGCTCTTTCTGACCTTCAGTGTTGATGCCCAGCGCTAGGAACACTGCTTTGTTTATCACGCTACCGTTCTGGCGGACTTTTACGACAATGCAGTCCATATAAACAATGGGATACAGAGCATCCAGTTGGCGGTTTTGCCATTCAGCAACCTGCTCTTTTACGGCATCGGTGACTTTAGATATCAGCGTGGGAGACACATCGGCGTCATACATCTCTTTGAAGGTGGCGACGATTTCGCGGGTGGTCATGCCTTTGGCGTACAGGGACAAAATCTGGCTGTCCATCTGTGTGATACGCGTCTGATTTTTCTTTATCAGCTGCGGTTCAAAGGTGTTTTCGCGGTCGCGTGGCGTATTCAGCTCGATTTCGCCGTCGTCGCATAGCAGTGTTTTGGACGAATAGCCGTTGCGGGTATTCGAGCCTGATTTAGGGGTATTTTTCTCGTGCCCGAGGTGTTCGGTAAGCTCTGCATTTAACGCTGTTTCGACGGTAAGCTTTGTTAGCATACGAGAAAATGCATTAAGGTCGGCTTCGGTTTTAAGACCTTTAGCCAGTTCAGCCGCAAGTGCTTTAAGTTTCTTTTCGTCCATAATTTGCCTGTCTCCGTTGTTGGAGTGAAGATATCAAAAACAGGCAATTACACAATATTGTTTACAGTCTCAGTGACAGGGCCGAATAAATGCTTCTATTTCATTACTTCAACTATGGTCGTCTTGGGACTATTTATAACCCCGATATGTACTGTTTTATCTGAACGTTCAGATTTCCAATATTCACCACTATCCTCAGTACGATCTAATGTAAAACCTATTGAATATAAGTAATTATGAATTTTTTCAATATCATTAGAACCATGAAATGTAACTGCACTAACCTCTATACCAGGCCCATCCACCGTTGCATAACCAAATTCATAATTCGATGATATACGAGGACAATTCTTTATTATCTCATCTGTGAGTAATTGATAGTGTTTTTTATCCTGTTCGGTATAACGTGAATTCCCTCCCGTTAATACTTTTATCGTCGGCCAAAAATATATCATTGGCAATGCCACAATTAATATTAACACGATAAAAATTATAGCTACTTTTTTCATTGTACGACTATCCTAAGAAATGGGTATCAACTTCAACACCATCTTGTGAGGCAATCCCCACATTTCCCGATTTGAAATTATTGTAAGGTATTACTGTTTGCATAAATGATGGAAGATATCCCAAACGGGGTTTGCTATTACGAAATTTTTCTGGATCTGGGAATAACAATGACAGAAAATTTTCATTTTTATACGAACCTATGGGACCGTAGTAATCCCAACGTTTTAACGCTTCTTCTTTGCTCACTGGGCGCAATATCTCGAACGGACTTGGGATGGAAAAAACTCGATAAAAACCCAACAGGTCAGATACTAAATCTTCTCCGCTAAAACCACTATCAGTCACTAAATTGAAAGGGAATGATGCTTGCATAGACTCAAATTGCCGTGCCACCCTCATCATCATCGCGAGAGCTATACTGTATCTCTCGTGAAGATGCCTTCCTCTCTTTATTCGCCATTTGATCATTCGGGAAATAGAAACTTTCCTTTTCATCCCTAGCATTCCTTGTGAATATTTTACATCATAATAATCTCCCAAGTTTCGCTTGCTATTCGAAGACTCTCCAGCACTCATTTGTCGGAGAATGTTCCTGATATCGTCTCCCTGTGCATGGCCTAAATCTATCCACCCCAGAACCTCAGTATATACTCATCCATGCGTTGAAATTCGCGCTAAATGGCCATCAATAATTTCATTACGTCCACTCACTGTATTTTCCCTTTTTTAAAAAATATAATTTATTCCATTACAACGTTCTTTGCAGATATTTATCATCTCTTTTCTTAATATTATTAAGAAGAGGAAACAACTCAGAATTGAATTTTTCAGATATTTCTTCGATGAGCTTATACGCGTCATTGATTGAAAGCGAGTGCACATAAGAAAATGCGCCGTAGCACCAGGCCCCCCCAACGTCATTGGCACTGCAAGTCAGCGACAAATCGGTTAGAAACCAATTTGAACAGCATTTATGCTAGCCCGCAGGGTGAGCCTCACGAATGAGGCTCATTAATCCCGATGAGTCTATTGATTTTAAGGTCAACGACCAGTAAGCAATTCGGGTGAGTGAACGCCGCTAACGCCGCTGCAACGTCAAGGCCGAAGGGGAATTTAGTGAAGCTTCAACCGTGGCCTAATCACCCGATTAATCCCGCCCACCAGCATCATCAGACCTGTCTTGGTATAACCATGTAATGCGACCTGATGCATACGATACAACGAGATATAAACGACGCGTGCTACACGCCCTTCGACCATCATTGAACCACGCATCAGGTTCCCCATCAGGCTACCGACGGTGCTGAACTTAGATAGCGAAACCAGTGAACCATGATCTTTGTAGATATATGGTTTCAGGCTCTGCCCATTGAGTAAGGCCAGAATATTGCTGTAGCAGCGGCTGGCCATCTGATGTGCAGACTGCGCGCGAGGAGGAACAAAACCACCGCTCGGTTGCGGGCAAGAAGCACAATCGCCAATAGCGAAGATATTTGGATCTCGGGTCGTTTGCAGCGTTGGCTCAACCACCAACTGATTAATACGGTTAGTTTCCAGCCCGGCAATGTCTTTCATAAAGTCTGGCGCTTTGATACCCGCCGCCCATACCATCAAATCAGCATGAATAAATTCACCCTCTTTGGTATTCAGGCCATTTTCATCAGCACTGGTCACCATGGTTTTGGTCAATACGCGCACACCCAATTTAGTCAGTTCTTGATGGGCTGCTGAAGAGATACGTGGTGGCAACGCCGGTAAAATACGTTCACCCGCCTCAACCAAAGTTACATTCAGCGCGTGGTTATCTAACCCCTCAAAACCATAACTGTGCAACTGCTTCACCGCATTGTGTAACTCTGCAGACAGCTCAACACCGGTAGCCCCGCCGCCAACGATAGCGATGTCTACTTTGCCTTTTTCACCCGGTTGAGCAGAATACTTCAGGAATAGGTTGAGCATTTCATTATGGAAACGATGCGCCTGATGAGGGTTATCCAAGAAGATGCAGTTATCCTTCACGCCCGGTGTCCCGAAATCGTTAGAAACACTGCCCAAGGCCATCACCAGAATGTCATAGGACAACTCACGTTGAGTCACCAGTACATCACCGTGTTCATCACAAATCTCAGCCAGGCTGATTGTTTTGTTTTCACGGTTAATACCGGTTAATGAACCCAGTTGGAAATTGAAATAGTGATTACGAGCATGCGCCAAATAGCTCAACGCATCGACACCATCATCCAAAGAGCCTGTAGCAACTTCATGTAACAGTGGTTTCCACAGATGGCTATGGTTACGGTCAACCAGGACTATATCTGCTTTTTTACTGCGCCCGAGTTTATGGCCGAGACTGGTTGCCAACTCAAGACCCCCTGCACCACCACCAATAATAACGATTTTTTTCTTCAGCGTTGTCAAAATGCCCCCCTAAATGTGAACCAATTGTTAGCTAAGGGTAAAAAATAATATCCTTAGATAACATAGGGTTCGCTAATATTAAATCAATAAACTGTGGTCAGAATATCATGCATGGTCATATGGTCATACCAAAATTGATATATATCAACTTTTTTTGATTAAAGTGACACCATGGGAATTTTTTCTAGAATAGGATTCAAATAGTTAGCGTTTAGTCACAGTTTGGAATTTTTGTATTTGCTTAGGATATAAAGGCTATTTTTGCTTTTTCGATGATGAAAATGGCTTGGAATAGACCGTAAAAAACCCGTCCCAAGCCGAATAACCGGCCATTCGCGTTTTTTCAATTAACCTGCCATTAACAAATCAGGCCGTTAACCCAGCGTTTTAAATGCTTTGATCCGTTGTAGATGCGGTGAGAGATCTTTAAATTTATGGTTCTGCTTATCATCCCATACGATCTCATAGTAAGGATGTAAATCACCCGCAGTACGCTGACTGTCGAGCATTTCATCATGGCGAGAGAGCACCACCAAGCAGCGATCCCGATTTTTTTCACGAAAGCCATCAATACATTTACTGGCAATATCAATGTACTCTTCCGGACGATCAATTTTGCCGCTCATATTTTCTTGCGGATAGAGATTGGGGTTGAACGCTACCTGGCGAATACCACATAAGAAACCAATACGTTCAGCCCAAAAACCGCCTAATCCAACACCACAAATCAAGGATTTTTCATCGCCCCCCTGCTGAATGGCTTTATCCACTTCTTTCAACAAATATTGCATGTCATGCCGTGGATGTAAGGTGCTGTAACTGATAAAGCGCACATCAGGATCGATAAATTGTAGCTGTAAAACTTTCTCGTGATTGCCGGGGCTATTGGAATCAAAACCATGTAAATAGACGATCATATTTATCCTCGCTACGGCATTTTTCTGCGCGGCAGTGTGCGTTACTGATCAAAGCCCCCACAGAAAAGAGGGAGCTCTTGGCCCTTATGAGGCGAGTAATAATACCGAAGCGTACCCGGCGCTACTCCTATTGCCCCAACGTTTGTTTATGTGCATCCCAACGTTCGCTGAGTGCCGTTAATGCTTTATTCGCCTGTTGCCAACGGGATGAAGCCATCAATGTCTGGCGGTCAAATTGCCCTGAATGGTACAAACGGGTCAGTTGGTCGGCTTTGATCGGAGACAGATTATCCAGCACACTCACGGCCCCCTGACGGTTATTACACACCAAAATCATATCGCAACCGGCATCCAACGATGCCTGGCCGCGCTCGGCGTAACTGCCCATGATCGCAGCCCCTTCCATCGAGAGATCATCAGAGAAAATGATGCCCTCGAACCCTAGCTCTTGGCGCAATATCTCTTGTAACCAATAGGCAGAACCGCTGGCAGGCCGTGCATCGGCTTCGGTATAAATCACGTGAGCAGGCATAATCGCATCCAGTAATTTCCGCTGGATCAATTCACGAAATATAACCATATCATGAGTACGGATTTCTGCCAGTGGCCGATTATCATGTGGCGTCTCTTTATGTGAATCTGCGGTTACTGCGCCGTGCCCTGGAAAATGCTTGCCCGTGGTTTTCATCCCTGCACTGTGCATCCCACGGATGAAACACTCCGCCATTATCCGCGCCTGTTGTGGATCACTGTGGAATGAACGCTCACCAATTGCGGCGCTGACATGGCCAATATCCAGTACTGGAGCAAAACTGATATCGATATCCATCGCCATCATTTCTGCTGCCATCAACCACCCCGCCTCTTGCGCCAGTTGAGCCGCAGTAGCGGCATCATTGATAGCCGCGAAATACTGAGCCGCTGGCAGGCGGGTAAAACCGTCACGAAAGCGTTGGACCCGCCCCCCTTCCTGATCCACTGCGACCACCAAACGTTCATGCGATGCTGCACGGATTTGGCGTACTAATTCGCGTAACTGCTCCGCATCATGAAAATTACGGCTGAATAAGATCAACCCTCCCACCAGTGGGTGTTTTAAAATCTCACGCTCTTCAGCATCCAGCTCATAGCTGGCAACATCTAACATCACGGGACCCACGGTCACCTCACTTTATTCAGATTGATAACGACCCTTCGTGCTTGAAGCGGCGGGCTTGGTGCCGCAGGGCTTAAAAAGACAAATTAAAACGTTGGCGCAACGGCGCGGCCCATGCCAAGAATATTGGGTCCGCGGTTTGCTGCCAACGCACTTCAAACCACATCAACATCAGGTAATCGACCCAGGGCAACCATTGCTGAATCTGACGGGATAAACGAGCGATGTCATGATAACCGTGCTCATTGTTGCAATAGTCCTGCAAAAAAGCCTGTTGTTGTAGCATTGACCAATGATTACCGCGAAATAGCGCGGCAATTTCCAAAGCAATATCGCCATCTGCCGCATATTCCCAGTCAATTAATTTCAGCCCAACGGGGGTTGTTAACAAATTGCCGGGGTGAATATCCATATGCAAAGGAGCAATTTTTGTTATCGCTGGTAATGGCCTACGAAGAAAATCATGCTGTAGCCGCACTCCGCCAGGTGAACGGCGCGTAGGATCAATAAGCGCCCCATAGCGGGCAATCTGAGCACGCAAATCCAGACGGTAACCACTCGCGGGCAAATGATGCAAGCGGGCCAGTAACCGCGCTAATTGCCCATGATTCACCAATGGGATGAACTGCTCATTAGTGACAACGTCACCTTCAAGCCAGTTCACCACTAGCCAACGCTGATTAGCAGCAATCACCGCTGGAGACAGCCCATTGCCAGCAATATGTTGCAGGAATTTACGCTCACGTCGTCGGTTGACCCCCAACTGACTTTTGTGCGGCGATTGCTCACGCGCCAGCCAGTCAATCCCTGGGCCAGTAATACGCCAACTTTCACCGGTTAATCCTGATACCGGGCTAATATGACAATCGGCGGTTTTCACCGCCGGATTGATGTTTGCTATTAAGGCAGACAGAGAAGAATCAATATTGGACAGGCGCATTACCAGACCAAATGATTTCACCGGTTTGTGTCTGCATCAATTGCATTTCAATGGTCGGAGATTTCACATCGCCACTGACATCACTGTACAGCACATATTGCGCACCGACGTAACGGGCCAAACCGATCGCTTTACTGCGCGAGCCAAAGCTATCCTCCTCAGATAACCCCAGCGTCTGTTTAGCGACGCCCAGTTGCTGGGGTGAGATCAGCACAAACTTTTTATTTGATGACAGGACTTGATGCAACGCAGCAGTCGCTTTCGCTGTTTGCAATGCGCCATTAGTATTATTTTTAACCGAATCCACCAACAGTATGCTACCTGTCGCTACCTCATCGCTGTTCACCATTTGGGCAACCAGAGGTTCAACACTGACAGCCCAGTCAATTGACTGCACTTTCGGTGGCTGCGGAACGGTATCTACCGGCGGTGGCACCTCAACATCCGGTGGCGTTACCGGTTCAATGGTCACTGGAGGCGTCGGCGTGACAGAATCCGGAGGAACGCAACCCGTCAGCACCAGTGCGGCCAGCGCCAGAGATAAATACCTTTTCATTGTTCCACTCCAATAACGTGATCATAAAAAAACCAATCCGTTATAAAAATAAATAGAGACGCGCACTGCGCGCATTAAAATTATTGTTAATTGACTGAATAGCCACATCATCACCCGGTGCGATCACAATAGAACGCGTTGCTTCCAGTGGCCGGACATCCAGCCCCTGCGCATCATACCAATAAAAACGATAGTGTATTTTTGCCGGTATGTTCCGACTGTTACTGAGCACCGAGCGGGCAACATTTTTACCCGAGGAGGCGGAGATCACCGGTTGGGAAGCCAGAATACCGGCCGTCAGTACCGATGGATCCATCACGACAGTTTGCTGTGGGTTAACCGCGATCCCTTGCGGGCTGCTGCACCCCAGCAATGTTGTTACGCAAGCGAACAATATCACGGGTAATAGCAACGTTTTAAGATCGCGCATAAGTTGACCTCTGCAAAACTTACTTATTATAGGGCTATTTGTGGGGCAACAAAGGGCCAAGCTCACGGCCACCGACCAAATGCATATGAATATGATAGACAACCTGCCCGGCATGGTGGTTACAGTTGATAATTAACCGATAGCCGTCTTCTGCAATACCTTCCTGCTCGGCCAGCTTAGCGGCTACGGTTACCATACGGCCAAGTGCCGCCTCATGTTCAGCCGTGACATCATTCACTGTTGGGATCAAAACATTAGGAATGATTAAGATATGGGTCGGTGCTTGTGGGGCAATATCACGAAACGCCGTCACCAGCTCATCTTGATAAACCACATCGGCAGGGATTTCGCGGCGGATAATTTTGCTGAAAATCGTTTCTTCGGCCATAACACATTTCCTTGGTCATTATAAAATTGAAGAACATGCAGTATGAGCGACAATTTCTATTGGTTTCAACCTGATTAGACATTTTCCAGGGCGAATGACACACAACCAGCCCAAACACCCCGGCTGACTAACCTTTCTCACTGACATTAAGGATCGCGGACTGCGCTTATAAATCAGCCTCTTGCATAAGCTGCGGCTTGTTCAAACAGCGCCTGACTTGGGCGGATACCGGTGTATAACACAAATTGCTCTACAGCCTGAATAGCAAAAACCTCGGCACCGGTGATCACTGTTTTTCCCTGAGTCTGAGCATAGCGGATAAGCGGGGTGACGGCGGGCAACGCCACAACATCAAAAACAATTTTCGCGCGGTCCACTTCAGTTTCAGTAAAAGCCAATTTATCAGCATCAGCCCCCCCAGCCATGCCGACTGGTGTCGCATTAATGAGCATATCAGCCTGAATATTCTGCATATCAGGGCGATAGATGTAACCAGATTGCTCTGCAAGTTGCTTGCCGGTCTTTTCATTGGTGGCGATAATATAACCCTGTTTGAAGCCAGCATTTTTCAGCGCAAAAGCAACGGCTTTCGCCATACCGCCACTGCCCCGCAAGGCAAACACGTTATCTACCGGGACCTGATACTCCTGTAACAATTTGGCAATGGCAATATAGTCGGTATTGTATGCTTTCAGATAACCGCCAGTATTAACCAGTGTATTCACTGAGTTGATCGCTTTGGCCGAGGGATCCATCTCATCTACCATTGGAATAACAGCCTCTTTAAACGGCATTGAGATCGCGCAGCCACGGAAACCCAACGCTCGCACACCACCAATAGCCGCAGCCAAGTCGTTGGTGGTAAAAGCTTTATACAAATAATCGAGATCTAAAGCATCATACAAAAAGTTATGAAAACGGGTACCAAAATTGCTGGGCCTGGCCGCGAGGGAAATACACACTGTCGTATCTTTGTTTAAGTACCGGGTCATCTTCTTCACCTTGATGTCAATCGCGTCCGCCCACTGGCTCCCATTGTAGCGCGAGAGCACAACAGACGATGAAATGCTTGTTGTGGTAAAAATTATGGACTAAAAAGAGGATATTAAAAACTACAGGTAGAGGGAAACATCAATTTAATTGATTTAGATATGAATCAATATGAGCATTAACTAAACATCACAATAGTCAGTATATTGAATCGAGCGTTCAAACAACCTCAGTAAATTCGTTTAATCTTGTTTCGGCTAATAAGAAACAGAGTAAAAGAATGCATAAAATGGACAGGTTATATTTCAACCAATTCACAACAGTTAGTTTGAAATAAATAAATATCCTCCGGCATAGCCGGAGGTTTTTCATATGCGCCTATAAGGCTCTGTTACCAGCCGCGCCCTAACAGGCGCATCGCGATCTGACATTTGCATCTATGGATTACTTACGGCCCGTAAACGGGCTACCGGGATACGGGATCGAGAGTTGCTCACCCATTTTATCCTCTTCCAATTGGTGCTTTATGTATTCTTGTATCCTGGCCGTGTTTTTCCCTACCGTATCAACGTAATACCCTCGACACCAAAACTCCCTGTTACGGTATTTGAACTTCAAATCGCCAAACTGCTCATAAAGCATCAGACTGCTCTTTCCCTTCAGGTACCCCATAAATCCCGAGACACTCATCTTGGGCGGGATCTCCAGAAGCATATGGATGTGATCCACACAGTATTCTGCTTCCAGGATATTCACGTTTTTCCATTCGCACAGTTTTCTTAAAATACTGCCAATCGCTCTGCGTTTTTCCCTGTAGAACACCTGCCTTCGGTACTTCGGCGCAAAAACTATATGATATTTACAGTTCCATCGGGTGTGCGCTAAGCTCTTTTCATCCCTCATTGGGACCCCCTTTTGATTTCTTGTTGAACATTTGCAGTTGCCAGACCGCAAACTGTTTTAACAAATCAAAAGGGGTTTTTATAACTGACCCAAAGCTGAAAGCTTTACTGAACCCCCAGCATAGCTGGGGGTTTTCTGGGCACAATAAAGGGAGGCTTTCGCCTCCCTTTTGCTCTCCCCTAACCTGAATTAATGGTTACGAATGTATTCGTCCATATCAGTTTTCAGGTTGTCAGATTTGGTACCGAAGATAGCCTGAACACCAGAGCCTGCCACAACAACACCCGCAGCACCTAACTTCTTCAGCCCAGCCTGATCAACCTTGGACACATCTGCCACGCTAACACGAAGGCGAGTGATACAAGCATCCAGGTTAGTAATGTTGTCTTTACCACCAAATGCTTCAACCAGAGCGGCTGACATTTCTGTGCCACCCTGTACTGATTGCTCAGTAGACGAATCTTCACGTCCCGGTGTTTTCAAATTCAGTTTAGTAATCAATACACGGAAGATGGTGTAATACACCAGACCGTAGCAGATACCTACCAGAGGGAACAACCAGATACGGCTGCTGTTACCGCTCAGGACAACAAAATCAATCAAGCCATGAGAGAAACTGGTCCCATCACGCATCCCTAACAGAATACAGATTGGGAAGGCCAAACCTGCCAAGATTGCATGGATAAAATACAAAATTGGTGCCACGAACATAAAGGAGAATTCGATTGGCTCGGTAATACCGGTCAGGAATGATGTCAGTGCTGCCGAGATCATGATCCCGCCCACTTTTGCACGGTTTTCTGGTTTGGCTGAATGCCAAATCGCAATGGCTGCCGCTGGCAGACCGTACATTTTAAACAGGAAACCCCCCGATAACTTACCCGCTGTTGGGTCACCCACCATATAACGTGGGATATCACCGTTGAATACCTGACCCGCTGCGTTGGTGTACTCACCAATTTGCATTTGGAATGGCACGTTCCAGATATGGTGCAGACCGAATGGTACCAATGAACGTTCAACAACGCCGTAAATACCAAAAGCGACGACCGAGTTCTGATAAGCCGCCCACTCGGAGAAAATTTGGATAGCTTTGCCGATAGGTGGCCAGATGAAGGACAGCAGTATGCCTAAGAAAATCGCGGTAAACCCGGAGATAATCGGCACAAAACGTTTGCCCGCAAAGAAGCCCAAATATTCTGGTAACTGAATACGGTAGAAACGGTTAAACATATAGGCGGCAACCGAACCGGCAATAATCCCGCCCAATACCCCGGTATCAGCTAAATGCTTAGTCGCAATTTCTTCTGCTGGCAGATGCAAGACCAGAGGTGCGACTACCGCCATGGTTTTTACCATGATGCCGTAAGCCACAACCGCCGCCAACGCAGATACACCGTCGTTGTTGGTAAAGCCAAGCGCAACACCAATAGCAAAAATCAATGGCATGTTAGCAAAGACGGAACCACCGGCTTCTGCCATTACGTGAGAGACTACCGACGGTAGCCAGCTAAAATTCGCGGAACCGACACCCAGCAGAATACCTGCGATGGGCAACACGGATACCGGTAGCATTAGCGATTTACCTACCTTTTGCAGGTTTGCAAATGCGTTCTTAAACATAGTTGAGCGTGCTCCTGAGTAATAGTGCTTTTCTTGCTGTTTTTCGCGTTATGGGCATTACAAAGGGGGGAGTATGCCTTTGCGAATAAGGGTGTCTAAGCACCCCTTTAATTTTTACGAAGAGTAAAATAAATAGATTACATAATGTTTGATTGCCGTCACGTTTCTTTCAAGAAAGCACGTAATCCCTCTCGGATTTCGTACTTTACGTAAAGAAACGTCAATAATAACCGCCATCACCCAATAAATTGGGTGAGAACATTACTTCTTTCGGTGATTAATTACGAGCTAAAAAAAAAGTATTCTTATGGAAGCGGGCGCTTCTCACTGGAGAGTGTTGAAGGGTCTAGATGAAATAACCGGCAGAAGTTTGCTGTCGTCGCTTCAGCCAGCGATTCAAGACTTACCCCCTTCAGCACAGCCATATATTCTGCGACATCACGGACATAGGCAGGTTGATTCTCTTTGCCACGATGAGGAACGGGAGCCAGATACGGTGAATCTGTTTCCACCAACAGCCTATCGAGTGGAACATAGCGCGCAACATCACGCAGTTGTTCGGCGTTGCGAAACGTGACAATCCCTGAGAAAGAGATATAAAAGCCAAGGTCCAAAAGCGTTGCTGCCGTGGCTTTGTCTTCAGTAAAGCAATGTAAGACACCACCGCAATCCTGCGCCTGCTCTTCGCGTAAAATCGACAGGGTATCTTCCCGCGCATCGCGGGTATGCACGATAACCGGCTTATTTAATTCGCGGCCAATACGAATATGCTCACGGAAGGAAGCTTGCTGTAACGGGATGTTATCTTGCTGATAAAAGTAATCCAGCCCAGTTTCCCCCATCGCGACAACATGAGTGCCAGCAGCTAACTCTCTCAACTGCTGAAAATCATAGCCACCGTCCAAGTTGAGCGGATGAACACCACATGAGAACGCCACATTCTTACGCTCACCAATCAATGCCGTCATGGCGGTGAAACCCGGCAAGGTGGTGGCAACAGCCAAAATAAAGCCCACATCACGCGCATTAGCTTTGGCTAATACGTCATCGACACTGCTGTGCAATGTCTGGTAATCAAGGCTATCAAGATGGCAATGAGAATCAACTAACAACATAATATTAAACTCTTTTACAACGAAGGTAAGGTGGAATAAGTACCCGTGGACAGTGCTGTTTCCCAGCTAAGCAGTTGCTCAGTGAGTAACAATTCACGATTAACACCTACCACAGATAATAATTGATGGCGGCAATGAGCCAGTTGCTTAGCCAACTGAAGTAATACTGGCGTCGCCGCGATGTGTGCCAACTGTTGCACTAAGGGTAATTGATCCTGATTAACCGCAAACTCCCCTGCCCCTTGCTGCCACTTCAACGCATCCAAGAGCAGTGAAGAGAGCCATTGCAGACGTTCAGCAGCATCATCATGGTTAAGTTGTGGTAACAACGACAGCAAGTCTGAGCGGTTCAGTGCCTCGCGTAGCCCGCTACACAAAGCGCTGCGGATACTCCAACGCTCTGGTTGGAGCAACCGCTCAGCCGCCAGCGGTGCGCCTTCACTCAATTTCAGGGCCGCCAACATCGCAACGGGCTCCACAGGGATCTGCCGCTTACGCCATTGCAGATTGAGCCATTGCAGACAAATAGCCGTATCCGGGCAAGCCAGATACCAATAAAAACAGCGGCTACGCAGTGTAGCCAGCAAGCTGGCGGGTTGGTGGCAATCCAACAGAAAATAGGTCTTCTCTGGAGGCTCTTCCAGCGTTTTTAGCAGGGCATTAGCAGCGGCATCGGTCAACACTTCGGCATGTGGCAACCACACCACCTTTGCACCGCCTTGTTGAGCATGGGAATACAGTTTATCAATCAATTGACGAACCAACTCAACCCCGATACTGCTTTTGCCTTTTTCCGGTGTCAGTACATACCAATCGGGGTGGTTGCCTGCCAACATCAAGCGGCAGCTATGGCATTCACCACAACTCTTCTCACCTTGCCGCTGCTGACACATTAGCCAACGACTCAGCGCATAAATCAATGCGTCTTCGCCATTACCGGGTAATGAATGCAGCAGTAATGCATGGTGCCCGCGCCCGGTACTGTGCTGCCCAACCAGTTGGCGGTAAGGGGCGTTAAGCCACGGATACCAATTCATTACACGGGTTCCTGATTGGTCAGCCACTGAGCGAGCGCCTGGCTTATCGACGCACTAACTTGTTCAATGGGTTGGGAGGCATCAATCGTTTTAATACTGGCATCACTGGCGGCCAATTCAAGGTAACGTGCGCGGGTTCGCTCAAAAAACGCCAGTGACTCTTGTTCGATACGATCCAATTCACCGCGCGCACGGGCTCGCGCCAAACCCACAGCCGGTGGCAGATCCAAATATAAGGTCAGGTCTGGCCGGAATTCGCCTAACACCGTGTCACGTAACGAGGCCATCAGTTGGCTGTCAATCCCTCGCCCCCCGCCCTGATATGCCTGTGATGACAAATCATGGCGGTCACCCACAACCCAACTGCCACGCGCCAGTGCTGGCTTGATGACATTTTCTACTAATTGCACCCTGGCGGCATACAGCATTAATACCTCGGCTTTATCCGTCAGGACCTCACCGTCAATACCTTGCTTAATCAAATCACGCAGTTTTTCCGCTAAAGGGGTTCCCCCCGGCTCACGGGTAAAAACGATATCGTTAATCCCTTGGGCCCGCAGCACCGCGACCACGGTGTCGCGGGTGGTGGTTTTCCCTGCCCCTTCAAGCCCTTCAATAACGATAAATTTACTGTTCATTTTTATCCTTTAGCGACTGGCGATAAACACGCACGGCTTGATTATGACTGGCTAAATTAGTGGTGAATGTATGCCCGCCCTTGCCGTCTGCGACAAAATAGAGATAGGGCGTTTGGGCCGGATGGGCAGCAGCGGTCAGCGATGCCAACCCTGGCATGGCAATGGGGGTTGGCGGCAAACCGGAAATAACATAGGTATTATAAGGTGTCGGGGTATCTAAGTCTTTACGAGTAATGTTGCCGTTATACTTTTCGCCCATACCATAAATCACTGTTGGATCCGTTTGTAGGCGCATACCAAGACGTAAACGGTTAATGAAGACAGAAGCCACCTTATCCCGCTCCTCATTTACCGCGGTTTCTTTTTCAATGATTGATGCCATAGTAACCAAATCACTTGGGGTCTTATACGGCAATCCGTCATCACGCCCCTGCCAGATTTCTGCAACGGTTTCCTCCATTCGTTGATGGGCACGTTTGAGCAGTGTTAAATCCGTTGTACCTGCGGTATAGGAGTAGGTATCAGGATAGAGCCAGCCTTCGGGGTGTTCACTCTCTTTTAACCCCAGTAACTGCGCAATTTCAGCATCTGTTTTCCCTTCCAGCACATGTTTGATATATTTTGACTGTTGTAATTCATCCAGCCAATCACGCAGGCGCTTACCTTCAATAAAACGAACGGTAAACTGGGCTTCTTTACCACTGACCAACAACTCCAGCATCTCACGTACCGTCATACCCGGCGTAAAACGATATGTCCCAGCCTTAAAATTAGCCAGTTCGGGTTCTATGCGCAGTAGCCAGGGAAATAAACCTGTATTAGCAATCACATGATCACGTAGCAATAAATTCTCTAGAGCAACCCGCCCGGTACCTGCCGGTAAGGTAAAGTAAGTCTCTTGCTTAATCGCCAAGGGCTGACGCGCAAAATCTTGTACTTTTTGATAACCCAACAGCAGTAATCCCAAACAGATCACAACAAAAAGGATCAGTGCTTTGGTGCTTTTTCTTTTCATCGGGTGGCCATTTTTAAATTTGAATGTGGCGGTTTTAAATTGAATGTGGCGGCGTTCTAAAAACAAGCGTGATTATATAACAATTAATCAGACTGCTGACAAACCCCGATGACGCGATCTTGAACGGTGAGGATAGACAGAGGAGTAAAGCGTCCGCGCCAAGGATGGCGCGGCTCGAGCCTACATGGATGTATTTACGGCGTCTTTACGATCTGCCTGTTCTCTCCGTCGCGGGCACTTTGTCAATAACCTCAATTAATTATATCTATGCATCGCAGGTATCATCACTCATATATCGCAGCAATGCAGGTTTAATAGGTCAAATAACACTCTCGATTTGTATACCCATTTACCCACTTTATTGACCGGCAGTACTGGCATCAATGCGTTACAAACAATAACTTCATCGGCATCGGCCAGTACATTCAGCGGCTGCACCACAATTTCAACTGGCATATTATGAGCCGCTAAACAGGCAATAATCCGCTGGCGCATAATGCCATCAACCCCCGAATGACTGAGATCTGGAGTACATACCTGGTTGCCTTTGCGCCAGAATAAATTAGCCGCACAGCATTCCACCAGCTGACCCGCAGTGTCAAGTACCACCGCCTCGTCGGCCTCTGTCTGTTCAAGATGTGCGCGGATCAATACTTGTTCCAACCGATTTAGATGTTTGATACCGGCCAATAATGGGTTGCGCGCCAGAGGCACTGGGCTAAGAGCCAACGAAATACCGCGATCCCGCCAGGTGGAATAATGGGCAGGATAGTCACTGAGCGAAATGATTCGGGTAGGATGCTGACATGCCGTTCCGCTATAGCCTCGGCCACCACTTCCACGACTGATAATAACTTTCAGTACGCCACTCTCCGTATGACTTGCTGCCTCTACCATTTCTTTGGTCAATATTTTCCAGTTGACCGTGGGCAGTAATAGACGTTCAGTCGCCCGTTGCAAACGCAGCACATGCTGGTCAAGCCAAACAACCCGCCCATCGGATACACGAGCAGTGGTAAAACAGCCATCACCAAATTGTACCGAACGATCCGAAGCTGAAATCAAATTTTGCTCTACACCGTTAATCCAAAACATTTCAGATTCTCTTTAGATGGGATGTGTCTTGTTTGTCATATAATTAGCCGCCAGACATTCAGTTGCCATGTATTTGGTTGCTCTGTATTTAACTTATACACTGACAATATCAGATTTAAGTTGAGGATTTACCCCTTCTGACTGGTTGCCGCAGTGCGAATCGCTGTCACGCCCCCAAATCACTGACGGGTGCATGCACTGGGAATGTATTCGTTTGCTGTTTGGCTGCAACACCGCAGACTGTGAATATATCTCTTTGTGAGACACTGATGATGGCGGGATGTTTGAATGATATAAGATGAATTTAAATAAATATCCTCCGGCATAGCCGGAGGTTTTTCATATGCGCCTATAAGGCTCTGTTACCAGCCGCGCCCTAACAGGCGCATCGCGATCTGACATTTGCATCTATGGATTACTTACGGCCCGTAAACGGGCTACCGGGATACGGGATCGAGAGTTGCTCACCCATTTTATCCTCTTCCAATTGGTGCTTTATGTATTCTTGTATCCTGGCCGTGTTTTTCCCTACCGTATCAACGTAATACCCTCGACACCAAAACTCCCTGTTACGGTATTTGAACTTCAAATCGCCAAACTGCTCATAAAGCATCAGACTGCTCTTTCCCTTCAGGTACCCCATAAATCCCGAGACACTCATCTTGGGCGGGATCTCCAGAAGCATATGGATGTGATCCACACAGCATTCTGCTTCCAGGATATTCACGTTTTTCCATTCGCACAGTTTTCTTAAAATACTGCCAATCGCTCTGCGTTTTTCCCTGTAGAACACCTGCCTTCGGTACTTCGGCGCAAAAACTATATGATATTTACAGTTCCATCGGGTGTGCGCTAAGCTCTTTTCATCCCTCATTGGGACCCCCTTTTGATTTCTTGTTGAACATTTGCAGTTGCCAGACCGCAAACTGTTTTAACAAATCAAAAGGGGTTTTTATAACTGACCCAAAGCTGAAAGCTTTACTGAACCCCCAGCCTAGCTGGGGGTTTTCTGGGCACAATAAAAGACCCGGAAAAACCGGGCCTTTTTAGCATCAGAACCTTAACAGCCACGGTTATACCTTACGGAATACCAAAGAGCCGTTAGTGCCGCCGAAACCAAAGGAATTACACAGGGTGTATTCCATATCTTTTACTTGACGCGCATCATGCGGAACATAATCCAAATCGCAACCTTCATCTGGGTTATCCAAGTTGATCGTTGCAGGAATAGCCTGATCACGCAGCGCCAACACGGTAAAGATAGACTCTACGGCACCAGCTGCACCCAATAAGTGCCCAGTCATGGATTTGGTGGAACTGACCATAACTTTATAGGCATCTTCACCAAATACAGACTTAACGGCCTGCGTTTCGGCTTTATCGCCAGCAGGAGTTGATGTGCCGTGGGCATTAATATAACCAATTTGCGAGGTTGTGATGCCAGCATCACGTAATGCATTCACCATGGCCAAAGCGGCTCCTGAACCGTCTTCCGGCGGAGAGGTCATATGGTAGGCATCGCTGCTCATACCAAAACCAACAACTTCAGCATAGATTTTTGCACCACGCTTCTTCGCGTGTTCGTACTCTTCCAACACCATCATGCCGGCACCATCACCCAGAACGAAACCATCACGGTCTTTATCCCACGGGCGACTTGCTGCTTGTGGGTTATCGTTACGGGTAGACAATGCGCGGGCTGCACCAAAACCGCCGACACCTAGTGGTGTACTGGCTTTTTCAGCACCCCCAGCCACCATGACATCAGCATCATTATAAGCAATGATACGTGCCGCGTGACCGATATTATGTACGCCAGAAGTACAAGCGGTAGCAATAGATATGCTTGGTCCACGCAGGCCATACATGATAGTCAGATGACCAGCAATCATGTTCACAATGGTTGAAGGCACAAAGAATGGGCTAATTTTACGTGGCCCACCGTTCACCAATGCGGTGTGGTTTTCTTCAATCAGACCCAGCCCGCCAATACCAGAACCGATAGCGGCACCAATACGGGAAGCGTTGGCTTCTGTAATGTCAAGCCCGGCGTCTTGCATGGCTTGCATGCCAGCAGCAACACCGTACTGAATGAAAGCATCCATTTTGCGTGCATCTTTACGCGAAATGTAATCTTCACAATTAAAATCTTTTACTAAGCCAGCAAATCGCGTTGCGTAGGCACTAGTATCGAAATGGTCGATCAGGCTGATGCCACTCTGCCCGGCAAGAACAGCTTTCCATGTGGATTCGACTGTATTACCGACAGGAGACAACATGCCCAGTCCAGTCACAACAACTCGACGCTTAGACACGGTTGTCCTCCAGGGAGGGAAAATAACACTTCGGACAAAAAAAACTTAGGCGGTCGAATGACCGCCTAACTATCTAAACTTAAAGCATGTTCGCTTACTGCTGGTTAGCGTTGATAAAATCAATAGCTGCCTGAACAGTAGTGATTTTCTCTGCTTCTTCGTCTGGAATCTCGGTATCAAATTCTTCTTCCAGAGCCATTACCAGCTCGACGGTGTCCAGAGAATCCGCGCCAAGATCTTCAACGAAAGAAGCACTGTTCTTCACTTCGTCTTCTTTAACACCCAGTTGTTCAACGATGATTTTCTTAACGCGTTCTTCGATAGTGCTCATACTCTTAAATTTCCTATCAAAACTCGCTTTCGCGATGGTTTTCGTAGTGTATAAAATGTTGAAAAAGATGCAACTAAATCTCGGCTGGTCAAACCACGATTTTACGCTATTTTGCGGTTTTTACCTCAAATAACGCAAATACTTTCGTGATTTTTAAATCATATACATGCCGCCATTGACATGTAACGTTTCACCAGAAATGTAGCTGGCCTCGTCAGAGGCTAAAAATGCAACAGCGCTGGCGATTTCTTTAGCATCCCCAAGCCGGTTAGCTGGTACTTGGGCTAAAATGCCTGCGCGTTGATCATCCGTCAACGTCCTAGTCATGTCCGTCTCAATAAAGCCAGGTGCCACAACGTTGACAGTAATGCCACGTGAAGCCACCTCACGCGCCAAAGACTTGCTAAAACCAATAACTCCAGCTTTAGCTGCCGCGTAGTTAACCTGCCCCGCATTGCCCATTGTCCCAACAACAGACCCTATGGTGATGATACGGCCAAATCGCTTTTTCATCATAGCGCGCATTACCGCTTTTGACAGACGGAATACGGAAGTCAGATTCGTGTCAATAATATCCTGCCACTCATCATCCTTCATACGCATCAGCAGGTTATCACGCGTAATACCAGCATTATTAACTAAAATATCGACTTCGCCAAATTCCGCACGAATCGTTGCCAGTACTGTGTCGATCGAAGTGGGATCCACAACGTTCAACATTAAACCTTTTCCGTTCTCACCCAAGTAGGCGCTAATAGCTTCAGCGCCCTTCTCACTGGTCGCGGTACCAATAACACAAGCACCGCGTTCAACCAATAATTCTGCAATAGCGCGACCAATACCACGGCTCGCGCCAGTGACCAGTGCAATTTTTCCTTCGAAGCTCATGTTACCCTCTTTCTTAGTGTTCAAGCGCACTGTTCAGCGTGACAACATCGTTGACTGCCGCGGCAGCCAATGAATCAACGATACGCTTGGTCAGGCCGGTCAATACTTTACCTGGCCCAATCTCTAACAGCAGTTCAACACCTTCAGCTGCAATAAATTCAACACTTTCAGTCCAACGTACCGGATTATACAGCTGACGGACCAATGCGCTACGGATAGCGACTGGGGACACCTCAGCTTTCACATCGACGTTGTTCACCACTGGGAAGAGCGGCTCCTGAAAATCAATCTTCTCAAGTGCGACTGCCAGCTTGTCGGCCGCAGGTTTCATTAGCGCACAATGGGAAGGCACACTGACAGGCAATGGCAAAGCCCGCTTTGCGCCAGCGGCTTTACATGCTGCGCCAGCACGTTCGACAGCGTCTTTGTTGCCAGCAATAACCACCTGACCGGGTGAATTAAAGTTTACCGGTGACACGACCTGGCCCTGGGCTGATTCTTCACACGCTTTGGCAATGGATTCATTATCCAAACCAATAATGGCATACATGGCACCGGTACCTTCAGGTACCGCCTCCTGCATGAGTTTCCCACGCAGTTCAACCAAGCTAACGGCCTGTTTAAAATCCAGAACACCAGCACAAACCAACGCTGAATATTCACCCAAACTATGACCCGCCATCAGTGATGGCAATTTGCCCCCCTGATGCTGCCAGATACGCCAAATTGCCACAGATGCGGTCAGCAATGCGGGCTGTGTTTGCCACGTTTTATTCAGCTCTTCTGCAGGGCCTTGTTGTACTAATTGCCAGAGATCATAGCCCAGGACAGACGACGCTTCACTGAAGGTCGCTTCAACTATCGGAAATTGTGCGGCCAAATCGGCCAGCATGCCGAGGGACTGAGAACCCTGACCTGGAAATACCATTGCAAATTTCGACATTTTGCATTCCTGTTACATCAAAAAACGGCCGGTTAAATCAAAAACGAACCAGTGCAGAACCCCAGGTAAATCCACCGCCAAACGCCTCAAGCAATACCAACTGCCCACGTTGAATTCGCCCATCTCGCACTGCTTCATCGAATGCCGAAGGCACTGATGCCGCGGAGGTGTTCCCATGGCGATCAAGCGTGATCACCACTTTATCCATCCCCATGCCTAACTTTTTAGCCGTAGCGCTAATAATACGCAGGTTAGCCTGATGTGGCACCAACCAATCGAGCGCAGTGCGATCCAGATTATTAGCCTGCAATGTTTCATCCACAATGTGGGCCAGTTCCGTTACCGCAACTTTAAAAACTTCATTGCCTGCCATCGTGACGTAGGCAGGTTGGTCCTGCTGACGGTCTGGATACGGTAAAGCGAGCAACTCGCCATAACGACCATCAGCATGTAAATGCGTAGACATAATACCTGGTTGCTCAGATGCACCAAGTACCACCGCGCCAGCGCCATCGCCAAACAGAATGATCGTACCACGATCTTCTGGATCCAATGCACGGGACAATACATCTGACCCAATAACAATGGCATGCTTGACCGCACCACTCTTAACATACTGGTCAGCAACACTCAGCGCATAGGTAAAACCCGCGCAAGCCGCAGCCAAATCAAAAGAAGCTGCATCTTTGATACCGAGCATTCGCTGCACCTGGCAAGCCGAACTTGGGAAAGCATGGCTTGAAGAGGTGGTCGCAACGATAATCAACCCGATATCGTCCTTATCAATACCGGCCATTTCCAGCGCTTTTTCTGCCGCCTGGAAGCCCATAGTCGCGACTGTTTCGTCAAGGCCTGCAATACGCCGCTCACGGATACCAGTACGAGTGACAATCCACTCATCTGACGTATCCACCATTTTTTCTAAATCAGCATTGCTGCGCACTTGTACGGGCAGATAACTCCCCGTACCGAGAATCTTAGTATACATGTACGATCAGTCACTCTTGGGTAATACCGCTTCAAGGCGCGCGGCAATCCGTTCAGGAACTTGCCGCTGCACCGCCTGCACTGCCTGCTCGATAGCTACGGCGAATGCGCGTTGATTCGCCGCGCCGTGACTCTTAATTACAATACCTCGTAATCCTAGCAGACATGCGCCATTATACTGGTCGGGATTCAAATGACCGAACCGCTTTGCCACACGTTTTTGCAGCCAGCGCCCGATGAGCTTAAGCCACCAAGACTGTTTGCTGCCTTCGCCCGATGGTTTGAGCAGTGATAAAAACATTCTTATCACACCTTCCATGGTCTTGAGAGTGACGTTACCCACGAAGCCGTCACAAACCATTACATCAGTCTTACCGGTAAGTAAATCATTGCCTTCCAGATAACCAATATAGTTGATCGCCGGTGTATTTTTTAATACTGCGGCGGCTTCGCGGATATTATCCAAGCCCTTGTTTTCCTCCTCGCCGATATTCAGCAAAGCAACACGAGGCTCGACTATCCCAACGACTTCTTCTGCCATCACTGAACCCATGACAGCAAATTGCACCAGCATTGTGCTATCGCACTCAACGTTTGCCCCTAAATCCAGCACCACGGTTTTGCTACGCCGCTGATTGGGGATAACCGTCATTAACGCCGGACGCGCGATGCCTTCCAATGGCTTAATCATCATCTTCGCCAACCCCATCAACGCACCGGTATTCCCTGCACTGACACAGGCTGCGGCTTCACCGTTTTTAACCAGCTCCAAGGCAACACGCATGGAAGTACCACGGCTGGCACGGATCGCTTGTGAAGGTTTAGCATCGCTGGCAATAACATGCTCAGCAGGGATGACCTGCAACCGCTCCAGCAACAAAGAATCGGCATTAGCAAGTAACGGAGTGATGGTGTCGGGATTCCCGACCAGCAGGAGTTTAAGCTGTGGATTAGAGGCCAGTGCCTGCAATGAAGCAGGCACTGTGACGCAGGGACCGAAGTCCCCGCCCATTGCATCTAACGCTAGGGTCAGACAAGCCAAGGTATCGCCTTGCTAAAGATTAGCAAGTACTACTCAGCCGATGACCTTGCGGCCACGGTAGAAACCGTCAGCTGTGATGTGGTGACGCAGGTGAGTTTCACCGGAAGTTTTGTCCACAGACAGCGTGGCAGTGGTCAGTGCATCGTGTGAACGGCGCATGCCACGTTTGGAACGAGTTGGTTTGTTCTGTTGTACGGCCATTGACCTTACTCCTTAATTACTTTTCTTTAAACTGGCTAATACGGCAAATGGATTGGGTTTCTCTACCTCTGCAGGCAGTTTACCAAATACCATGTCCGCCTCGGACACTTCACAGTGTTCAGAATCATGTACCGGAACGACAGGCAGTGAAAGAATAATTTCGTCTTCAATCATAGCCAGCAGATCGACTTCGCCAAATTCATCGACTTCGATCGGCTCGTACGCTTCCGGTAATGCTTCAGCCTGCTCATCATTGACGATCGGGCTGAAACAATACGTTGTATGAACATGGTGTGCAAACGTGCCATTACAGCGCTGACACATCAATGTTACATCGACGTCTGCATGACCTGTAATAACCGCCAGACGCTGATTATCAATATTAAACGATAATGAGGCCACGACATCGCTGTCCACACTTACCACAGAGTCGGCCACTCGTGTAACCTGCTCAGGCGAATAGATACCTGCGTAATCTAAACGTTTCTGAGCGGTACGGACCGCATCAATGGTCAGGGGTAATTTTACCTTTTGCATAGGGCGCGCATATTAACTTTGTAACGACATAGAGTCAAAGAAAAAGGCCGTTTTACTGCACCTTTCACCAATATTCGCTTCCGAAGCGGCGAACAGTTTAAGATGCCTGATTAAATTACGCCATGGTTTATGGAAAATATTATGCCGCAACTGGTTCTTGCTTCAACATCTTCATATCGCCGTGCCTTGCTGGAAAAGCTCCAGTTACCCTTTATTACTGATGCCCCTGAAACCGATGAAACCCCACACGCAGGGGAGTCAACAGAAGCGCTGGTACAACGGTTGGCATCAGCGAAAGCACAGGCACTGGCCGGGCGTTATCCGCAACATTTAATCATCGGCTCAGATCAGGTCTGTGTGATTGACGGTAAAATAACCGGCAAGCCCCTTCAATATTCTACTGCCGTAAAACAATTGCAACAGGCCAGTGGCCAATGTGTCACTTTCTATACTGGACTCACACTGCTGAATACGGCAAATAACAGCATTAATTGCACATGTGAAACCTTTGATGTTTATTTCCGCACATTGAGCCAAGCCGAAATAGACGGTTATTTGCTACGGGAGCAACCCTGGAATTGTGCGGGAAGTTTTAAAAGTGAAGGTTTAGGTATCACATTGTTTGAGCGTTTAGCCGGGCGTGATCCGAATACGCTCATCGGGTTACCTTTAATTGCCCTCACCCAAATGCTGATTGAACAAGGCGTGAACCCCCTGACGGTAAAACCCGTCGAATGATAAAGCCAGCCGAATTGTAAAAACGGTCGAATTGTAAAAACAGTCGAATAAATATCCTCCGGCATAGCCGGAGGTTTTTCATATGCGCCTATAAGGCTCTGTTACCAGCCGCGCCCTAACAGGCGCATCGCGATCTGACATTTGCATCTATGGATTACTTACGGCCCGTAAACGGGCTACCGGGATACGGGATCGAGAGTTGCTCACCCATTTTATCCTCTTCCAATTGGTGCTTTATGTATTCTTGTATCCTGGCCGTGTTTTTCCCTACCGTATCAACGTAATACCCTCGACACCAAAACTCCCTGTTACGGTATTTGAACTTCAAATCGCCAAACTGCTCATAAAGCATCAGACTGCTCTTTCCCTTCAGGTACCCCATAAATCCCGAGACACTCATCTTGGGCGGGATCTCCAGAAGCATATGGATGTGATCCACACAGTATTCTGCTTCCAGGATATTCACGTTTTTCCATTCGCACAGTTTTCTTAAAATACTGCCAATCGCTCTGCGTTTTTCCCTGTAGAACACCTGCCTTCGGTACTTCGGCGCAAAAACTATATGATATTTACAGTTCCATCGGGTGTGCGCTAAGCTCTTTTCATCCCTCATTGGGACCCCCTTTTGATTTCTTGTTGAACATTTGCAGTTGCCAGACCGCAAACTGTTTTAACAAATCAAAAGGGGTTTTTATAACTGACCCAAAGCTGAAAGCTTTACTGAACCCCCAGCCTAGCTGGGGGTTTTCTGGGCACAATAAAAACGGGGCGCATGCTGTGCCCCCCGCCTTTTATGATCATCTTTAGCTGTAACAAATTAAGCCACAACAGATTATTTTACGGTGGCGTTCTTACGCAAGGCCAGTAAACAGTGACGCAACTGGTTATCCAAGGGGGCTTCGATCCGCATCGTCTCACCGGTATTGGGATGTTCAAAACGTAATGCAGCAGCATGAAGGAATAAACGATGCAGCCCAGTGCCTTGTAATTGTTGATCAAACTCACGATAACCGTAACGGTCATCAAAGGCAATCGGGTGGCCTGCATGTAAGGCATGGACACGGATTTGATGCGTCCGGCCAGTCACTGGGCTGGCTTTAACCAGCGTGGCATGTTCGAAACGCTCTTCGATTTTAAAGCGCGTCTCTGAGGGTTTGCCTTCGCTGCTGACCTTCACGACCCGTTCACCGCTTTGCATAATATTCTTCAGCAAAGGGGCCTGAATTGCTTTGCAGTGAGACTGCCATTGGCCCCGGACCAACGCCAGATAATCTTTCTGCATACTCTTTAAACGTAACTGTTCGTGCAAGGAGCGCAATGCTGAGCGCTTCTTGGCGACCAATAAGACACCCGAGGTATCACGGTCTAAACGGTGAACAAGTTCCAGGAAGCGGGCTTCAGGGCGCAACGCACGCAACCCCTCAATAACACCGAAGCTCAAACCACTGCCCCCATGCACCGCCGTCCCTGAAGGTTTATTCAGTACCAACAGGTAATCATCTTCAAACAAGATACAATCAGCCAACGCGGCCACTTTATCCAGTTTGGCGGATACCTGCACCTCTTCTCGTTCTGCCACACGTACCGGGGGTACGCGCACCACATCACCGTCAGCCAGTTTATACTCTGGCTTAATGCGCCCTTTATTAACGCGAACCTCACCTTTACGCACGATGCGGTAGATCATACTTTTTGGCACACCTTTCAATTTGGCGAGTAAAAAGTTATCGATCCGCTGACCGGCTTCATCGGCAGAGATGGTGATTAATTGCACTACTGGATTATTCGTTTTCATGGTGCGCGATTCTAAATACACCGAGGAATTAGCGCCACCCCTTTTTCTGTGCTTAACTGTCAATCTGGCTATTAGAAGATAACGTTTGCGTACTTTTGTTGTTTAATATGACAACGATAGCCGTCAACACTGTGAATACAGTAAAAGAATCTTTACGTAGACAGATAAAGTCATCTTGCTATATCAGTGTCAGCAATGGAATAATGCTACAAATTCTACGTTGATTCTCGTTAGACCAAGAGACTTGTGGAATAATAAACTTTGCCTGATCACACAAAAACGCGGCAATGGCGTAAGACGTAATGTGAAATCAAGCAATTAGCGGGCTGCGGGTTGCAGCTTGGCCGGCAAGTGGGTAAAGCTCTGTTGTCTTAAATTCAGAAGCTACCCTTTATATAAAAGCGCTGTTTTTCAGAACGAAACACAGGCTTACCGAAATAATGCGCCCCTATGCAGGCGACAACCGTGAGGTTGACGGCTTAGCTAGAAGACTCGGGGCCATCGGTTTATCCGGTCATGAGGTTATTTTGCCCGCAGTTCTAACGCCAATGTAAAAATAACGAGTAAGTTAAAGATGAAAAGAATGTTGATTAACGCGACTCAGCAAGAAGAGTTGCGTGTTGCCCTTGTAGATGGACAGCGGCTGTATGATCTGGATATTGAAAGCCCAGGCCATGAACAGAAAAAAGCGAATATTTATAAAGGTAAAATCACCCGAATCGAACCTAGTCTGGAAGCCGCTTTTGTTGATTATGGCGCGGAACGACATGGTTTCCTTCCATTAAAAGAAATCTCTCGCGAGTACTTCCCCAATAATTACTCTTCCCATGGCCGCCCAAACATCAAAGATGTCTTGCGTGAAGGCCAGGAAGTTATTGTTCAGGTTGATAAAGAAGAACGCGGCAATAAAGGTGCTGCATTGACCACTTTCATTAGTCTGGCTGGCAGCTATTTGGTTCTGATGCCAAACAACCCACGTGCGGGCGGTATTTCTCGCCGCATCGAAGGTGATGACCGCACCGAGCTGAAAGAAGCCCTATCTTCCCTGCAATTACCTGATGGCATGGGTCTGATTGTTCGTACTGCGGGTGTGGGCAAATCTGCTGACGCACTGCAATGGGATTTGTCATTCCGCCTGAAGCACTGGGATGCGATTAAAAAAGCGGCTGAAGGTCGCCCCGCGCCCTTCTTAATCCATCAGGAAAGTAACGTGATCGTCCGTGCTTTCCGCGATTACCTGCGCCCAGATATCGGCGAAATCCTGATTGATAATCCGAAGGTTCTCGAACTGGCAAAAGAGCATATTGCTGCCCTTGGTCGCCCGGATTTCAGCAGCAAAATCAAATTGTATAGCGGTGAAATTCCGTTATTCAGTCATTATCAAATTGAGTCGCAGATCGAATCGGCCTTCCAACGTGAAGTGCGTTTGCCTTCTGGTGGCTCTATCGTTATTGACACGACCGAAGCACTGACGGCGATTGATATCAACTCAGCCCGAGCCACACGTGGTGGTGATATCGAAGAGACCGCGTTTAATACCAACCTTGAAGCCGCTGACGAAATTGCTCGCCAATTACGTTTACGTGACCTTGGTGGTCTGATCGTTATCGACTTCATTGATATGACCCCGGTACGCCATCAACGTGAAGTTGAAAACCGTTTACGCGATGCTGTCCGTCAGGACCGTGCCCGTATCCAGATTGGTCGTATCTCACGCTTTGGTTTGCTGGAAATGTCCCGTCAGCGCCTCAGCCCATCGCTGGGTGAATCCAGTCACCACGTCTGCCCACGCTGTAGCGGTACCGGCACCGTACGTGACAATGAATCGCTGTCACTTTCTATTCTGCGTTTGATTGAAGAAGAAGCGCTGAAAGAGAATACCCATGAAGTTCACGCCATCGTACCGGTACAAATCGCATCGTACCTGTTGAACGAAAAACGTGAATCAGTAAACGCTATTGAGAAGCGTCAAGGTGGGGTCCGTGCCGTGATCGTGCCAAACGATCAGATGCAAACACCGCACTACTCTGTCCTGCGCGTACGCAAAGGCGAAGAAGTCCCGTCTCTCAGCTATCTGTTGCCACAACTGCACGAAGCAGAAATGGCGCAACCGCTGGAAGAGGCCACCATTGAACGTAAGCGCCCAGAACAACCAGCATTGGCTACCTTCTCTCTGCCAACAGAAGTGCCACCAGAGGAGGCCCCTACCGTAGCCAAGGCTAAACCTGCGGTTGCAACACCCGCCGCGGTTAGTACTGACGTAGAACAACCTGGCTTCTTTAGCCGTTTGTTCAGTGGCTTAAAAAATATGTTTGGTGCTTCCGCTGAAGCAGAAGTGCAACCCGCTGAAGTTGTAAAAACCGACACTAGCGAAAATCGCCGTAATGATCGCCGCAATCCTCGCCGCCAGAATAATGGCCGTAAAGAGCGCAATGATCGTACTCCACGCGAAGGTCGTGATAATTCCAGCCGCGATAACACCAACCGTGATAACACCAACCGTGATAACACCAGTCGTGATAACGCTAACCGCGATGGCGCTAATCGTGATAATTCCAATCGCGACAACAGTGGCCGCGATAACGTTAGTCGTGAAGGCCGCGAAGATCAACGCCGCAACAACAGACGTCCGGCCCAGCCAACGACAACATCGCAAGGGCAAACTGAGGTTGTTGAAGCCGATAAAGCGCAACGTGAAGAACAACCACAGCGCCGTGGTGACCGTCAGCGTCGTCGTCAGGATGAGAAGCGTCAGGCACCACAAGAAATCAAAGCAGATGTTGCGGAAGCCCCTGTTATAGAAGAGGTACAACCTGAGCAAGAAGAACGCCAACAGGTTATGCAACGTCGTCAGCGTCGCCAGTTGAATCAGAAAGTCCGTATTCAATCGGCAAATGATGAGCTGAATACGTTGGAATCTCCTGTCAGTGCACCTGTTGCGCAGGTGGTGGTGGCTGAAGTACAAGAAGAAGTGAAGTTACTGCCACAAATTACTGCTCAAACTGATGATGACAGTGCTAATGAACGTACTACCAATAATGAAAATGGTATGCCACGTCGTTCCCGTCGTTCACCACGCCATCTGCGTGTTAGTGGTCAACGCCGTCGCCGTTATCGTGATGAACGTTACCCGGCACAATCGGCCATGCCTCTGGCAGGGGCTTTTGCCTCACCAGAAATGGCATCCGGTAAAGTGTGGGTTCGTTATCCAGTGACGCCAGTCGTTGAACAGGTTGTCGTTGAACAAATCGCCATTGAACAAACTACAACCGTTGAGCAAACAGCCATCGTCGAGCAGGTCAGTGTAGCGAATATTGTCACTGCGCAATTGCCTGTAGAGCAGGTGCAAAACACCGTTGCAGAACAAGAATCGAGTGCAACTCCATCTGTTATGACAACACCAACCGTTGCGGTTGCCACCGCAGCGGTAACACTGGCCCCACAACACAAACCGGGGGGTTCTTCATCTTCGGCTGCTGCGGTTCCAGGCCGTGCACCTATCGTTGCTGCAGTGCCTGTCGTTGCTGAAACGACTGCTGCTGAAACGGTTGTTGCTAAAACTGAAGCCGCTATTGATGCGGTGGCTGTTGTGGAACCGATGGCTGCTGTGGAATCGATAGCTGCTGTGGAAACTGCAACTGTAGAACCGGTTGTTACAGAAGAACCGAATGTCACAGAACCGGCCGTTGCCGAGCCAGCGATTGAAACTGATCCTGTCGAAGAAACAACATCAGTTGTAGAGATTGCTCCAACCGTTGAACCAACGCCTATGATCGAAGATACGGCTGTTGTAGTCGCTGCGACGGTGGTTGACACTACACCAGAAACTGCGTCAACCGTGCAAGATGATATTGTTGAAGAGACAGCAGTTGAAGCGGTAAATATCTCTGAAACTGTGGCTGAAGAGACCGCAATAACGGAACCTGCTGCTGAAGCCATTGCTACTCAGCAAACCACTATTGCGCAGGAGACCATTGCTGAACCAACGGTTGAAACCGCTATTGATGTGGTTGCGGTAGTCAAACAACCCGCGGTTGCGCATCCGGAAGGGGTGGTGTTCAAACACTTCGCTTCAGCGCCAATGACCAAAGCGCCAGCACCTGATTACGCCCCTGAATCACCGACCAAAGGTCACTGGGAGCGTCCAACCTTTGATTTCTCAGGCAAAGGTTCTGCTGGGGGTCATGCCGCGGCTACCCAGGCAACTGCACCCGCGACCAAACCGCAATCTGTTGAGTAACTGCAGTATTACAACGAAAAAAACGAGACTGTAAACAATATTGTGTAATTGCCTGTTTTTGATATCTTCACTCCAACAACGGAGACAGGCAAATTATGGACGAAAAGAAACTTAAAGCACTTGCGGCTGAACTGGCTAAAGGTCTTAAAACCGAAGCCGACCTTAATGCATTTTCTCGTATGCTAACAAAGCTTACCGTCGAAACAGCGTTAAATGCAGAGCTTACCGAACACCTCGGGCACGAGAAAAATACCCCTAAATCAGGCTCGAATACCCGCAACGGCTATTCGTCCAAAACACTGCTATGCGACGACGGCGAAATCGAGCTGAATACGCCACGCGACCGCGAAAACACCTTTGAACCGCAGCTGATAAAGAAAAATCAGACGCGTATCACACAGATGGACAGCCAGATTTTGTCCCTGTACGCCAAAGGCATGACCACCCGCGAAATCGTCGCCACCTTCAAAGAGATGTATGACGCCGATGTGTCTCCCACGCTGATATCTAAAGTCACCGATGCCGTAAAAGAGCAGGTTGCTGAATGGCAAAACCGCCAACTGGATGCTCTGTATCCCATTGTTTATATGGACTGCATTGTCGTAAAAGTCCGCCAGAACGGTAGCGTGATAAACAAAGCAGTGTTCCTAGCGCTGGGCATCAACACTGAAGGTCAGAAAGAGCTGCTGGGCATGTGGCTGGCAGAAAATGAAGGTGCGAAGTTCTGGCTAAGTGTGCTGACAGAGCTAAAAAATCGCGGTCTTCAGGACATTCTGATTGCCTGCGTGGATGGCCTGAAGGGGTTCCCGGATGCGATAAACAGTGTTTATCCGCAGACTCACATCCAGCTGTGCATCATCCATATGGTACGCAACAGCCTGAAATATGTGTCATGGAAGGACTATAAAGCCGTCACCAGCGGTTTGAAAATGGTGTATCAGGCTCCGACAGAAGAGGCGGCGCTGATGGCGCTGGATAAGTTTGCGGAGGCCTGGGACGACAAATACCCGCAAATTAGCAAAAGTTGGCGTACGCACTGGGAAAATCTCAATACATTCTTCGGCTATCCGCCCGATATCCGCAAGGCTATCTACACCACGAATGCCATCGAATCGGTGAACAGCGTGATCCGTGCAGCCATTAAAAAGCGCAAAGTGTTCCCGACAGACGACTCAGTGCGGAAGGTTGTTTATTTGGCGATCAAGGATGCATCAAAAAAATGGAGTATGCCGATCCAGAACTGGCGGTTAGCGATGAGCCGTTTTATTATCGAGTTCGGTGACCGCCTGAGCGATCACCTTTAATACGGTGGCAGTTACACAGAATTATGGACAGGCTCAAAAAAACCGCCATTCTGAAGTGAACCCCATTTATTGGACACTTTCTCTGGCGGTTGACATGGCCTGAGTTCGGTACTGCACCGGACTCAGGCCGTTTAATTTTACTTTGATTCTTTCGTTGTTGTAGTAATGGATAGACTCATCCACCGCTTTTTTCAGTTGTTCTACATTCTCGTATTTTTCGTTATGTCGGCATATCGTTTATCAGAATACTATTTATCAAGATATTGCTGGCAGCCATCAAGCTATCTGCTTCACTTTTTTAATCTCCAGACTTTCCAGTTTGCCATCAATGGCCTTAACCAGTTGCTTAAAATGCTCTGTTTTATTGTGCTTTTCCAATGCTTCATCGGAAGCCCAGCGTTCGAAAAAGACAAAAGACCCTTTTTGCTCGCTTTCGGTATGGAGATCATATTGAAGATTCCCCTTCTCCTCACGGCTAGGCTCTATAATCTGATGAAGCGCCGCTTTAACCTCTTCAATAAATTCAGTTTTTGCCACTATACTGGCGATGACACGAATTTCCATCGTTATTCTCCCATGCTGAAAATTTCATCAGTGAACTACCGTTCCATCAGTTATCCTGACAGACACCACTATCTCAAACTCCCTCTATAAGATGCTTTTTTTGTCTTGTTTTCAACTTAACCCTAACAATCAGATGCATCCTAAGCACTTTCCGCATATCCTTAGACCCCGCCGGAAACATTCCTGTCACAACATAAAAACCCGATATCTCATCATGACTGCGGAGCCTGTAGAATGACTGCACAACCCCAAACCCTAAAAATTCGCCGCCCGGATGACTGGCACATTCATCTACGTGATGATGAAATGCTCAGTACCGTGTTGCCCTATACCTCCGAAGTATTCGCCCGCGCTATTGTTATGCCAAATCTAGCCCAGCCAATTACAACGGTTGCCAGTGCTATTGCTTATCGGGAGCGTATTTTAGCAGCGGTTCCTGCGGGCCATAAATTCACCCCGTTGATGACGTGTTACCTGACTAATAGCCTTGATGCTAAAGAGTTGACCACGGGTTTTGAGCAAGGCGTTTTTACCGCGGCCAAACTGTATCCGGCCAATGCCACCACCAACTCCACTCACGGTGTATCTGACATCCCGGCAATTTACCCGTTGTTTGAACAAATGCAAAAGATAGGCATGCCCCTGCTTATTCACGGTGAGGTAACAGATGCGGCCGTTGACATCTTTGATCGTGAAGCCCGTTTTATTGACCAAATTTTAGAGCCCATTCGCCAAAAGTTTCCCGAACTAAAAATTGTCTTTGAGCATATCACGACCAAAGATGCGGCAGATTATGTGCTGGCAGGCAATCGTTTCCTTGGGGCAACCGTCACGCCACAACACTTGATGTTTAACCGCAATCACATGCTGGTAGGCGGTATTCGCCCCCACTTGTTCTGCCTGCCAATATTGAAGCGCAGCACCCATCAGCAAGCATTGCGCGCAGCCGTCGCCAGTGGTTCTGATCGCTTCTTCCTTGGGACCGATTCAGCTCCCCATGCCAAACATCGTAAAGAGTCATCTTGCGGCTGTGCGGGTGTATTCAACGCCCCAGCGGCATTGCCTGCTTATGCTTCCGTGTTTGAGGAACTGAATGCATTGCAACATCTGGAAGCGTTTTGCGCCTTAAATGGCCCACGATTTTATGGCTTGCCTGTTAATGATGACGTTGTTGAATTGGTTCGCACTCCATTCCTGCAGCCAGAAGAGATCCCATTAGGCAATGAATCGGTTATTCCTTTCCTTGCGGGTCAAACGCTTAATTGGTCAGTGAAACGCTAACTCATCAAGATTACAGCAAGCGGGCGCATCACTGGCTTTGTTCAGTGGTGCGTACAACGGCAACCTAAACATCAAAATAAGGCGAGAGGTAGTGACAACTTTATAGCGAGGTGATCGAAGGGATAACCGCACTTGGTGCCATTTTGGCGGCGATTCTAAATACTACGGCCCTAACGCCACACGTCTCCTTTATCTGATATTGTCAGCCTCTTGGAATAACGCCCCTCCATCTCAACATTTTTATATCAGTCTCTTGTCGCCTGAATGTTTATACTGTATAAATAAACAGTATGAATATTCGGAGGACCAATTATGCGCGTTGAAGTCAGTATTGATAAAAAAAATCAGTTGCCCGCAGGTGCTATCGAAGCACTCACCCAGGAATTGACTAAAAGACTCAATACAAAATTCCCGGACACGGCGACGGCAGTACAGGTGCGTTATGCGAGTGCTAATAATCTCTCCGTATTAGGAGGTGCCAAAACAGATAAAGACGTGATCTCTGAAATATTACAAGAAATCTGGGAAAGCGCTGACGACTGGTTCGATGCGGAGTAAGCCATTACCGCCGTCATGCTGAATCTGTAAGTCATTCTTGGTGGAGCCTGTACATAAATTTGTGTCATTACCTGGACGCTGGCAGCCTTTATCCAACCACCTTAAGTAAGTTTAAACTGTTATTGGGGACAGGCTCCTCCTTGGGGCCTCACTCTGTGAACTAGGTTAAAATCGGTTGCCGCCTTCCTGCTACTCGAATTATTTAGAGTCTATAATGCTATTTACTGCATTCTGAGCACCACAATACCATTTTGCCGGGGAGTCGCTCCTCAGCCTTTTTTGCTTAAAACAGGCGAGTTTCCCTTTTCCATCAGACATATTGGTCATTTTTCCCTTCAACTCTACATTGACTAATTAATAACCATAAAATAAATAATTTGTAAATTTTTTTGTATAGTCTCCAAATTCATTGGCGGTTGAGTATACTAAAACAGCTCACTCGGTAATGAGCCGCATTGATCCTCGTTAGTCACTCAAGCCAGTAACTACTATATAAGGGGTCTTTATGGACAGAAATAATGAAGTTATTCAGACTCACCCTGTCGTAGGTTGGGATATCAGTACTGTAGATGTGTACGATGCTATGATGATACGTCTTCATTACCTGTCTTCTATGGATCAACCACAAGAAGATGCGTTGGTTGATAGAACGCTCTGGCTTACGACCGATGTTGCACGCCAATTAATTAATATATTAGAAGCTGGTATTGCTAAAATTGAGTCATCAGAGAGCCTGTCCATAATTCTGTGTAACTGCCACCGTATTAAAGGTGATCGCTCAGGCGGTCACCGAACTCGATAATAAAACGGCTCATCGCTAACCGCCAGTTCTGGATCGGCATACTCCATTTTTTTGATGCATCCTTGATCGCCAAATAAACAACCTTCCGCACTGAGTCGTCTGTCGGGAACACTTTGCGCTTTTTAATGGCTGCACGGATCACGCTGTTCACCGATTCGATGGCATTCGTGGTGTAGATAGCCTTGCGGATATCGGGCGGATAGCCGAAGAATGTATTGAGATTTTCCCAGTGCGTACGCCAACTTTTGCTAATTTGCGGGTATTTGTCGTCCCAGGCCTCCGCAAACTTATCCAGCGCCATCAGCGCCGCCTCTTCTGTCGGAGCCTGATACACCATTTTCAAACCGCTGGTGACGGCTTTATAGTCCTTCCATGACACATATTTCAGGCTGTTGCGTACCATATGGATGATGCACAGCTGGATGTGAGTCTGCGGATAAACACTGTTTATCGCATCCGGGAACCCCTTCAGGCCATCCACGCAGGCAATCAGAATGTCCTGAAGACCGCGATTTTTTAGCTCTGTCAGCACACTTAGCCAGAACTTCGCACCTTCATTTTCTGCCAGCCACATGCCCAGCAGCTCTTTCTGACCTTCAGTGTTGATGCCCAGCGCTAGGAACACTGCTTTGTTTATCACGCTACCGTTCTGGCGGACTTTTACGACAATGCAGTCCATATAAACAATGGGATACAGAGCATCCAGTTGGCGGTTTTGCCATTCAGCAACCTGCTCTTTTACGGCATCGGTGACTTTAGATATCAGCGTGGGAGACACATCGGCGTCATACATCTCTTTGAAGGTGGCGACGATTTCGCGGGTGGTCATGCCTTTGGCGTACAGGGACAAAATCTGGCTGTCCATCTGTGTGATACGCGTCTGATTTTTCTTTATCAGCTGCGGTTCAAAGGTGTTTTCGCGGTCGCGTGGCGTATTCAGCTCGATTTCGCCGTCGTCGCATAGCAGTGTTTTGGACGAATAGCCGTTGCGGGTATTCGAGCCTGATTTAGGGGTATTTTTCTCGTGCCCGAGGTGTTCGGTAAGCTCTGCATTTAACGCTGTTTCGACGGTAAGCTTTGTTAGCATACGAGAAAATGCATTAAGGTCGGCTTCGGTTTTAAGACCTTTAGCCAGTTCAGCCGCAAGTGCTTTAAGTTTCTTTTCGTCCATAATTTGCCTGTCTCCGTTGTTGGAGTGAAGATATCAAAAACAGGCAATTACACAATATTGTTTACAGTCTCCTTTTTTATCATGGCATCGTACTACCCGTTCTTTCCGATCTGGCTGCATGATATTAATAACCTGAGCAAAACAGACACCGGTATTGTATTCGGTAGCATTTCACTTTTTGCCCTCGCCTTTCAGCCAATTATGGGGCCGCTCTCTGACAAGCTTGGATTACGCAAAACCCTAATGTGGATCATTGTTGGATTACTGGTCCTGTTTGCCCCGTTCTTTATTTATGTTTTCAGCCCATTACTGAAATATAACATCTTCATTGGCGCTATTGTGGGTGGCTGCTATTTGGGCTTTGTATTTACTGGCGGTTCCCATGCCATTGAAGCCTATATTGAAAAGGTCAGTCGCCACAGTAATTTTGAATACGGCCGGGTAAGAATGTTCGGCTGTATTGGCTGGGCACTGTGCGCCACCGTGGTTGGAATACTCTACACCGTCAACAACCA
Source organism: Yersinia pestis (assembly GCF_900460465.1). Classification (GTDB taxonomy): domain Bacteria; phylum Pseudomonadota; class Gammaproteobacteria; order Enterobacterales; family Enterobacteriaceae; genus Yersinia; species Yersinia pestis. Next base: position 100,054 of record NZ_UAVH01000006.1, read on the forward strand.
ATTAATTTTTTGGATGGCATCAGGCTGCGCCTTAATACTGGCTGTCTTGCTGTTCTTCGCTCGCCCCGACCGACAATCTACGGCCTTTGTTGTCGATACTCTAGGCGCGAATAAAGCGGTATTTAACTTAAAGAACGCGCTGGCACTCCTCCGGAAACGGGAGTTGTGGTTTTTCGTTATGTATATTGTTGGCGTCGCCTGTATTTATGATGTGTTTGATCAGCAATTTGCTAACTTTTTCACTTCATTCTTTGCCACCAAACAACAAGGAACTGAAATATTCGGTTTTGTCACTACCGGTGGTGAAATTCTGAATGCAACCGTGATGTTTTTCGCTCCGGTAATTATTGCGCGTATTGGTAGCAAAAATGCGTTATTGCTGGCAGGTACCATTATGTCAGTCCGTATTTTAGGTTCAGCATTTGCCACGACAGCGACCCAAGTGGTGTTCCTGAAAATGTTGCATATGTTTGAGGTTCCTTTCTTACTGGTAGGCTCCTTTAAATATATTACTCAAGTATTTGAAGTTCGTTTTTCAGCAACGGTGTATCTGATTGGGTTCTGTTTCAGCAAACAGTTATCCATGATGTTTATGTCAGTATTTGCTGGCCGCATGTATGACAGCATGGGATATCAAGACACGTACATGGTATTAGGCGTTATCGTCCTGTCATTTACCCTCATTTCAGCTTTCACGCTCTCTGGGCGCAGCGCGGTAGCAAACCTGGCGTCAAGGCTAAAAGAGGATCCGTCGGTTACCCCTCCAGTTTCTCAGCCACAATCTTAAAAAATTCAATACAGATAACGAGGGTGTCGCCGCCATGCCATCACCTCGAGCAAATTTTCGTTTTCACAGGAGCCATTATGAATACTACCTTTGTCAGATTATCCAGCCGTTCTTCTGACATGATCGTGCGCTGCTCTCCCTACGCAGAAATTGTTTACTGGGGTAAGCCTCTGCTTGATTACTCGCCTGCGATGATGGAAGCCTTAAACCGCCCGGTCGCTAACAGCCGCCTGGACAGCGATATACCGTTGACGCTCTGCCCTGAAAATGGCCGAGGGCTGTTCAGCGTGCCCGGTATGGAGGGAAACCGTGATGGCGAAGATTGGTCTCCCATTTTCACCAGCCAGAGCCATACACTTGAAAACAATTTATTAACGATTATTAGCGAAGATACGAGCGCGGGCTTGCGGCTGGTGAGTGAGTTGCAGATGTGCCCAGACAGTGGCGTGATAAAAACCCGCAATACGCTGACCAATATTAAAGCCGGATGCTACCGAATCGATCGGTTGGCCGTGACCTTGCCTTTTCCGGAACGTGCCAATGAAATCATGGCCTTCAATGGCCGTTGGATTAAAGAGTTCCAGCGCCACTCACTTAAACTCGATCATGGCGGTTATATTCAGGAAAATCGGCGCGGCAGAACCTCACATGAATATTTTCCCGGCATGGTAGTAGGGAAAGCAGGCTTCAGTGAGCAACAGGGCGAGGTCTGGGGCTTGCATCTGGCCTGGAGTGGAAACCATCGTTTACGCGCTGACTGTAAAAGTGATGGCCGCCGTCAGGTGCAGGCCGAAGCCCTCTATTTTTCCGGTGAAATCGTTCTGGAACACTTGCAAAGTGTCAGTACCCCGTGGGTCTACGCGACCTATTCCGCTACCGGGTTGAACGGTATGAGCCACAGTTTTCATCACTATGTGCGCCAGAATATCGTGCCATCACTGGCAGAAAAACCGCGCCCGGTGCACCTCAATACTTGGGAAGGCATCTATTTTAAGCATGACCCAGACTACATTATTCAGATGGTGAAAAACGCGGCCAAAATTGGTGTGGAGCGCTTTATCATTGATGATGGCTGGTTCAAAGGACGCAACAACGATTTAAGTTCACTGGGCGATTGGTATATTGATGCCGAAAAATACCCACAGGGGCTGAACCCCATTATTGAAGCAGTGAATGAATACGGTATGGAGTTTGGTATCTGGGTGGAGCCTGAAATGATCAATCAGGATTCTGATTTATACCGTAATCATCCTGACTGGGTGCTGAAACTTGACGGCTACCCGCTACTGAAAGGACGCGACCAACTGTTGCTCGATTTGTCGAACCCGGCCGTTTTCGACTACCTGCTAGAACGCTTGAGCTGGTTGTTGGGCGAACACAAAGTTGACTATGTTAAATGGGATTTCAACCGCGAGATGGTCCAGCCCGGTCACCGCGGCCACCCTTCGTTGGTACAACAGACCGAGCAACTGTATCGCTTATTCGACCAACTCAACCTGCATTTCCCACATATTGAATTTGAATCCTGCGCGTCAGGCGGGGGGCGTATTGATTATGAAATTCTGCAACGCTGCCACCGTTTCTGGCCATCAGACAGCAACGACGCTCTTGATCGCCAGCAAATTCAGCGAGGGATGAGCTACTTCTTCCCTCCAGAAGTTATGGGCGCGCATATTGGCGGTACTCCGTGCCATACCACCGCCAGAATGCACTCTATTAATTTTCGGGGGCTGACAGCGCTGTTCGGCCATATGGGGGTCGAGCTTGATCCGGTGAGTGAATCTCCTGCCGAGCAACAGGCTTTTGCCCGTTATATTGCGCTACATAAACAACTGCGGCCGCTGTTACATAGCGGAAACACGATCCGGCTCGACCATCCGGATAAAACAACATTAATTAATGCCGTTATCGCACACGACCAGCAGCAAGCTGTCGTCCTGATCAGCCAGCTAGCACTACCGGAATATGCCTTATGTGGCAACGTATTGATTCCTGGTCTTAACCCATCCACACACTATCAGATCGAGGTTCTGGACATGCCTGACAGCATGCACAAACCACGAAATAACACCATGAAGCGCTATCCAGCCTGGTTGAAAAGCCCGCTCATCGTCAGTGGCGATTGGCTAGAGAAAGCAGGAATTGCCCTTCCCATCCTCAATCCTGAATCGGCTATCCTGATACAGCTTTCAGCCGTAAATTAACCTCAGGCCGCCGTTTATGGCGGCCTACTTTGCGTCCAATGGGCTATTTGGTCTTCACGTTGTTGAGCAAGACCGCACTTATCTATTTGGGTTATACCCAAAACAGTTCGAATGGCAGAAAAATGGAAATACGCGCGAAAATCAATTGACGGAGATATTGCTGCAAATCACCACAACTTAATCGTAAAGAAAGGTTTAATTATTGAGCGAATGCCGAAGAACACCATGACAATGAATCATATATTAGCTAGATTATTTTTATTAACTGCATATCGTTTTTATTAACTGCATAACGAGTGATGTCCTTTAACGATTTTTCCAACACGCTGATGGTTAAGACTTCTTTCATATTCAGCCCCTTATTCTCAGATAAATAATTCTTGGTTTTAATAAGCAATAAAGGTCTGAAGATCCGTCTCACTGAGACTAAAACAGCCACTAAAACAACGGCCAGCGGGAAATTCATCATTTAAATGTCGTAATAGCTGCAATTCAAAATTGCCTGACACCAATGAGTAACTCAGCAGACGTGCTTCGATAAAATCGAAATAGCGGCCAGATTGGGGATAGACCGCTTTAAATAAACTTTCTTTAGCCGAAAAAACCAATGTCAGTGCTTGGTTAAAGGGCAATGGGCCTTGTTGTAATAGCGAATACTCCTCATCGCTGATAATACCCGACCAAATCTCTTGCGCTTTTTCCTCAGCGATATGGCTTTCAATATCCAAACCTATGCCATGCAAAGTAGAAGACTCAACGCCCCTTGGCTCTATCATTTGGGCGGCACATAACGCACGTTGGTTATTATGGCTAATACTGCCAATCAGGTTGGTTGGCCACTGCGGCGCACGATCCATTCCCGTCGCTAGCGGATAATCGCGGATATCCAATAAGTTCAACACCTGCCGAGCCACAAAACGCCCAGCCAGGTATTCGGCACGACGTTTGATCACCGCCTTGTTCAGACTCCCAGGAAACGGAATGCCATAGGCTGCAAACAACTCGTCCCGATATTCATTCACCTCAAAATCACACTTGGCCAAAAGCCCGTGAAACGGGGGTTGACCATTGAGGCCGTTGGCTGGCAGTGCAGCAAAAGTAAAATTACGGATGAATACCGACGTCACGCGTTACCCTAATTATCTTAATCCATAGACTGTTATCGTAGTTGCTAACCCCGAACATAACAATCTCAAGCACCCGGATACGGGAAAATGCCGCAACTTTCGGTTGTGGACTGGAGGAGGATCTGTTTTTCTGACCTTGCGGTGAAATGATACTTCACAATTATTGAAACGCAGTTTCTGTCATTTCTTTTTCTGTGACCATCATCAATTTAAAACCCAATATAAACAGCTAGCTTGTTCGCTATCGGGATAAGGATATATCCCTATTATATATACTGAGATTTCCCTTTAATTATTAAAACAACCTCTTTTACTTATATACGTTATGCCCGAAGTCATTGCTGTTGTAGCAAGCTGACTGTAGCACGCTGACTGTAGCAAGGTGACTATAGCAGTTGACTGTAGCAAGGTGACAAATACACGGGTCCCGATGAGTTCACTTAGGTAAGTGGCCCAGACGAGAGTCGATAACACCGCTGCAACGTCAAATATGAAGGGTATTCTACCTCTGGAGATCATTGAATGAGATTGCCAACGTCTTTCCCTACATTATGTTTAACCGCCTCGGCGTTGTTACTGAGCCAAGTGCTATTTAGCCAATCCGCAACTGCCCAACAAATTAAAGCAGCCGATGTTCATCCTAAAGATTATCCCAATGTCGTGGCGATGAAAGATATGGGCGAAAAACTAAAAGTCGCGACTGATGGCCGTCTGGAGATGAAAACATTTCCTGGTGGAGTATTAGGTGATGAGAAGCAAATGATAGAACAGGCGCAAATGGGGGCAATCGATATTATTCGTGTATCCATGACACCCGTTGCCTCTATTTTACCGGAGATTAATGTCTTTACCCTCCCCTATATCTTCCGCGACGAAGATCATTTACATAAGGTCCTTGATGGTAAAATTGGTCAGGAAATAGGCGGTAAAATCACCGATAACAAAAATTCAAAATTGGTGTTCTTAGGTTGGATGGATGGCGGTACCCGTCACCTGATTACTAAACAACCAGTGATTAAACCGGAAGATCTCAGCGGGATGAAAATCCGTGTTCAAGGCAGCCCGATTGCGTTAGCAACGCTAAAATCAATGGGGGCCAATGCCCTGAGTATGGGCGTCAGTGAAGTGTTCAGCGGTATGCAAACCGGGGTCATTGATGGCACCGAAAATAACCAGCCTACATTTGTAGCCCATAATTACCTGCCTGTTGTCAAAAATTATACCCTGAGCGGCCATTTCATTATTCCCGAAGTATTCCTGTATTCGAAAGCCAAGTGGGACAAATTATCTGCCGAAGATCAGCAAACCATTCTTAAATTAGCAAAAGAAGCACAAGCTGAGCAACGCGTATTATGGACAGCCTATGAGCAACAAGCTCATGAGAAAATGAAGGCCGGCGGTGTGCAGTATCATGAGATTGATCGTGATTATTATTATAAAGCCACTCAGCCCGTACGCGATGAGTTCGGCAAAGGTCATGAGGACTTGATTAAACAGATTGGTGACGTCCAATAACATCCATCCGGCGGTATTGAATTATTTTTAATACCGCTGATATTACCCAACGCCATTGCCGTTGCAATAAGGCTGCTAACGCCACTGCAACGCCAAGGACAAAGGGATACTGAGGTTTCCACTATGGCTCGTTATTATCTCTCTGCGATGGATGTTTTATACCGCCTATCAATCTGGGTAGCCGGTATCGCTTTAATTATTATGGTTGCCGCTATCCCTATCGGTATATTTGCCCGTTATATTCAAAACGACGGCTTATCTTGGCCAGAACCCGTCGCTATTTTATGTATGGTGACGTTCACCTTTATTGGCGCAGCGGCCAGTTATCGCTCTGGTTCTCATATTGCCGTGAGCATGGTAACCGATAGAATTCCCGAGGCGGGTAAGAAGATCTGTGCGTTGCTGGTTAATTTGCTGATGGTGATGATAAGTCTATTTATTCTGAGCTACAGCTATATTCTGTGCAGCGAATTATGGTCGCAACCCGTCGCCGAGTTCCCATTATTGACCGCCGGACAAACCTATCTTCCTTTACCTGTCGGTTCTGCTATTACCCTGATGTTTATTATCGAGCGCCTATTTTTTGGCCCGCAAACCCAGCGCCCGGTAGTGATGATCGGCAATTCATAATTTTGGGGAACTCTGCCTTATGGACGCATTTATTTTAGTTTTTACCCTGGCAATTCTATTGGCTATTGGTGTCCCCGTTGCCTATGCCGTGGGCCTCAGTGCCATTGCAGGCGCGTTTTGGATTGATTTGCCACTGGAAGCCGTGATGATCCAAATAACCAGTGGGGTCAATAAATTTTCCCTACTGGCTATTCCCTTCTTTATTCTGGCGGGTGCCATTATGGCGGAGGGCGGTATTGCACGACGGCTGGTCAACTTTGCCTATATCTTCGTGGGCTTTATCCGCGGTGGCCTGTCATTGGTGAATATTGTCGCCTCAACATTTTTTGGTGCTATTTCCGGCTCTTCGGTGGCCGATACCGCCTCTATCGGCTCAGTGATGATCCCTGAGATGGATAAAAAAGGCTACCCTCGCGATTTTGCCGCTGCCGTGACCGCCAGTGGTTCAGTACAGGCAATATTGACGCCACCCAGCCATAACTCGGTGATCTATTCACTGGCAACCGGTGGGACGGTCTCCATCTCCGCCCTGTTCATTGCGGGGATCGTTCCAGGCCTGTTACTTAGCCTGACCTTGATGCTCATGTGTGTCGGCTTCGCCTATAAGCGGGGTTATCCCAAAGGTGAGCGGGTGCCATTCCGTCAGGCACTTAAAATTTTTGTCGATACGCTATGGGGGCTGATGACGGTTGTTATCATCATGGGCGGTATCCTGTCAGGGGTGTTTACCGCGACTGAGTCCGCGGCTATCGCCTGCTTATGGTCATTCTTCGTCACCATGTTTGTCTACCGTGATTATAAGTGGTCCGAACTGCCCAAACTGATGTATCGGACGGTCAAAACCGTCACTATTGTCATGATCCTGATAGGGTTTGCCGCCAGTTTCGGTGCCATCATGACCTACATGCAATTACCGGAACGTATCACTGATTTCTTTACCTCTATTTCTGATAATAAATACGTCATTCTGATGTGCATCAACATCATGCTGCTGCTGATTGGTACGCTGATGGATATGGCACCGCTGATTTTGATCCTCACACCGGTATTAATGCCGGTAACCAATTCGTTGGGCATTGACCCGGTCCATTTCGGTATGATTATGTTGATTAATCTGGGAATTGGCCTGATTACGCCGCCAGTGGGATCGGTCTTATTCGTTGCCAGTGCGGTGAGTAAACAAAAGATAGAGCAAGTGGTAAAAGCCATGTTGCCCTTCTACGGTGCGTTATTCTTTGTGCTGATGCTGGTGACCTATATTCCGGAAATCTCTCTGTGGTTGCCACGGATGTTTGGAATATATAACGGTTAAGGGGAGGGTTAAGGAACCGGGTGTCTGATTAGCCCGGTTCATTATTATCTGAATCACGGTTTCAATCTGTACTACACATTTCGCAACATTTATTTCTTTTTGTAACAGGTATTTCTTCCCACAACCTGTCTCCCTGACTACTTTTTAAGCTATTGTATCCCATAGATGCTAAGCCCATTATATTTTTGATAACAACCATTGCTCCGCGATAAAGAGATGAGCATCATGCTGTTTCTCTCCCCCAATAATTAGAAATCATGATTAATGTTGCATTGATTGACGACCATATTGTCGTCCGTTCTGGTTTTGCTCAATTACTGTCACTGGAAGAAGATATACGTATTATTGGCGAATACGGTTGTGCGGCCGAGGCATGGGAAAATCTGCCCAAAACGGATGTACATGTGGCGGTAATAGATATTTCAATGCCGGATGAGAGTGGGCTAAGCCTGCTCAAGCGCCTGCGCCAACAGATACCGCATTTTCGCGCCATTATTCTGAGTATTTATGACACAACCGCCTTTGTGCAGAGTGCAATGGACGCCGGAGCCAGTGGCTACCTGACCAAACGCTGTGATCCAGCGGCATTGGTACAGGCACTGCGCACCGTCAATGGCGGCGGCCTTTATCTGTGTACCGATGCGCTACGGGCGCTACGCCAAATGCCTCAACAGCCGAGTAAGCTGACAATTTTAACTCCGCGAGAAAAAGAGATTTTTCAATTATTGGTCAAAGGGATAAGTGTAAAAGCCCTTGCCGAACAGTTGTCGCTCAGCCATAAAACCGTTCATGTCCATCGGGCCAATATTCTGAGTAAACTCAATTGTGAAACCACCATTGAACTGGTGCACTTCGCACTACAGCATCAGCTACTGGCGGGTAACTGATATGGCGTAATTGCGGTCAGTTGGCTTATGGCGTATTGAAGTCGGGCAAACCATTTGCGGCCTAAATACCGCTTGCCGATAGTTGGCAAGACGGTATTTAGGCGCTGAGGATTCTGTTACCTCGCCGTTATTGGCCGATACTTTTGCTAACCGAACTCGGTGTATGGGCTGCTACATAACGAACAGTTACAGGTCAACACCGTGGTTTGCTCTTCCCTGCGCTGAGTTTGCTACTGGCCTGGCTGATACTACACTTTAGGCACCACTACACGCTTTACTGTCAGCGCCAGCTATTGCTTTTATTGCCTACAATTTTGACGAAGTTTTAGCCTAAAAGCTAAAAATCTCAACAAGTTGCCCAACTTGTAAGCAAACGATCCGAATTTATCTTTTCTTCTTTGACATGTCCCTCTGTCCCCGCTATTATTCGCCCCGTTCACACGATTCCTCTGTAGTTCAGTCGGTAGAACGGCGGACTGTTAATCCGTATGTCACTGGTTCGAGTCCAGTCAGAGGAGCCAAATTAAAGAACCCTGCCTAGGTAACTAAGCAGGGTTTTTGCATTTCAGTCGTTTCTGCTAGACAGATAAGTGCAAGAAGTTGACTATCATCCCCGTTGACACCCAGCACAAAAAAAGGGACTCGCGTAGATACGATAAAAAGCGGGGAAGCCAAAAGACGTCATCCAGTCGGCTGGCAGCAAAGATGTTGGCGACTCTCCAGAACAACCCTGCGTTTTTCCATTAACTGGCTGAACATAAAATCTTAATGAAAAGCCCTGAGGGACTTTTCATCTATGAGTATTTGTAAAGATTAGTATTTGTAAAGATTATTATTTGCCAACATAAGCCTCTACAAAATGTTAATTACCACATCAAATCATCAGGCACTTTAAAATCGGCATACGGATCTTCGCCATCTTGCTCTTCCTGACTAAGCGCGCTATTTAATACAATACTGCTCGCATCTCGCTGCGCAATTTTGTCGGCCACGCTCGCGGGGATAATTGCGTATTCACTCTCGCCGCTGTTATCAACAACCAAACGGGCAATGGCGAGACGGCCACTAATCAGCTGAGCTTGAGTAAGCTTATCCACAACTATTTTTTTAATTAAATTATTATCTGTGAAGTTAAAACCAATATTGCCTTTTGAAATATCGATTTTGTTCATTTCAATGAGCTGTTTAACCTGAGCTTTATACTCTTTAGATAAAGCCGCCTGTTTTTGTTGTTCGCTTAGCTGTTTATCACGCTCAAGTTGTGCTTTTTTATTTTCCTCCACAGCCTCTCTTGCCTCACGAGTCTGAGCTCGTGATTTTTTAGCCGTTCTTTGGACTTTAGCCATTTTTTTGCTGGTCACTAATCCAGCTTTTAGCATCTGCTCTTGTAAGGTGAGTTTTGTCATCTTCGTTTCTAAACCAGTTGGATAATTGGTGGGATTATACCTGTAATTTTTTAGGCTGTATCAGGTTACCGTGTAGTCTCCCTCTGAATTTAGGCCTTACCACTTGACGACAACGGCCTTGGATTACCAAAGAAGTTACTATCACTGTATTTTTCGTCAAATGTAACTGTTAAGCGGATATTCGCATCACACAAGTCAACGTCATTTTTTTCACATGCCACGATAGTTTCACCGCTTTTTACGAGCGACCCTTCCTTTAAGTACCTATCAACAAATTGGTTATAACTACGACCGGCCTCATGTCTATCAAAATTGATCGTCACGCTGTGACCATAATCATCGGGGGAATTACCCTCAAATTTAATGGTGGCTCTATGAAGGTTATATTCACCCATGTCAGGGAGGTAAACTTGAGTATTCTCGTTAGGATTACTGATAGGCTTTATGACCATTTCGATATACCGAAAGGAATTTATCGAGTCACCACCTTTATGATTCATATACCATAGTTCCACGAATTTAATATTATTTGATTTTTTTATATTCTCTGATAAAGAGGTATCAATAGTAACAATCGCATAATTATTTAACTGCTTGGCAGCTTCATCTTGTGTCAGAGTAATATATTTTGTCAAGAAGGTATCTTTATACCAACCTTCAATTTTTCTAAGCGTATCGGGGAAAGCTAACAGCATGAAAATATACAAAATAAAAGATAAAACAATCAAAGGAGGAATTGAAAGAAGTGATAATTTAAAAATGTTTGATCGTGTTTTCTTTTTCATAAATTTTAATTCTGAACGTCTAGTCTAAGAGTAAGCGAGCCAGTTTACGCTGAAGCCATAAATATTACCAGCACAGATAGAAAGGTCATTTATCAGCGCAATAATACAGGCAATCTGAAGGATGGCAGGTATATGCCATCCAGCAAGCAACCGAATAACAACACGTTATCCGCTGCCTGCACCCAGGCGATAAATTAAATTAACTGAATAACGAGGGCAACCTTTCCTATTTTACCTCTCTACCGGCCGTAAAAAATCTGCTCGTCATGAGTGGCAACTCATTGGCCTTTGAGAGAGAACTAGCGGGTTGTATCACCCACTTTTAACATGTTTTTATCGTTTCAATCACATTATTGATCATATTTTAATCAATTTAGTTAACAACTTGGTCTTTCTCTTGTTACGGTAAAATCTGTATTTCTCTCGAAAATACATTTTATGGGAAGACTCTCCCCTAAATAATTTGAGTGGCAGGAAGGCAGCCAATATTGACCTGCTACTCTGCTCCCGCGTTTTTACAACAGCACGCAAGGTGGCAACTTGCCTGCGATGAATCGCAAACTCAGGAGAAGAACTATGGCTAAAGAAATATTCTGTGCGTTTGGCGTTGATGTTGACGCGGTGGCCGGTTGGTTAGGATCTTATGGCGGTGAGGACTCACCCGATGATATTTCACGCGGTATGTTCTCCGGTGAAGTGGGTACGCCACGGTTGCTCAAACTCTTTGCTGACCATAACCTGCGGGCCACCTGGTTTATTCCGGGTCACTCAATCGAAACATTCCCTGAACAAATGAAAGCGGTAGCCGCGGCTGGACACGAAGTGGGGATCCATGGTTACAGCCATGAAAACCCTATCGCCATGACACCAGCGCAAGAAGAGGCCGTACTGGATCACTGTATCGCCCTCCTCACTCAATTGACCGGAAAATCGCCCACGGGCTATGTCGCACCTTGGTGGGAATTTAGCAACGTCACCAACGAGCTGTTGCTGAAAAAAGGCATTAAATATGACCACAGCCTGATGCACCACGATTTTCACCCCTACTATGTGCGCGTCGGCGACCATTGGACCCGCATCGATTACAGCAAGTCCCCAGACCACTGGATGAAACCATTGCAACGAGGGGCCGAAACCGCACTGGTGGAGATCCCGGCTAACTGGTACCTGGATGATTTACCCCCCATGATGTTTATCAAGAAAGCGCCCAATAGCCATGGTTTTGTTAATCCCCGCCATCTGGAAGAGATGTGGCGCGATCAGTTCGACTGGGTATACCGAGAACATGATTATGCCGTATTTACCATGACCATCCATCCTGACGTATCCGGTCGCCCGCAAGTGTTATTAATGCTGGAACGGTTGCTCAAACATATCCAGAGCCATCAGGGTGTACGTTTCGTGACCTTTGATGAGATTGCTGACGACTACTTGCGCCGTATGCCGCGCAAAATTTGATCCTGAGGCATCCTATTGAACGAGTGATAACAACCATGAACATCTATAAAAAAATATCTGCTGATGGCTGGCAGCCGCAGCAATTAACAATCAAAGATGTCAAATTCGCCACATGGCTCGCCTTCTTCGCCTGGGTATTCGCCGTTTACGACTTTATTCTGTTCGGTACCCTGCTACCGGAAATTGGTGATCATTTTGGTTGGGATGAAATAGAACAGGCTAAGTTAGCGACTTGGGTCGCCGCTGGAGGTGCTGTTGTGGCGCTGACTGTCGGCCCCATCGTTGACAGGTTGGGGCGGCGTTTGGGCATTGTGTTTACTGTCACCGGTGCAGCGATATCCTCTCTGTTGACCGCAATCGGGGGAGCATGGGGCAAAGGCGTATTGGTCGGTATCCGTTCGATAGCGGGGCTAGGCTTCGCCGAGCAAACGGTGAATGCGACGTATCTCACCGAAATGTATGCCGCCATTAACGACCCAATATTAAATCGGCACAAAGGATTTATTTATAGTCTGGTACAAGGGGGGTGGCCAGTTGGCGCACTGGTCGCCTCAGGGCTGTCAGCACTGTTGATGCCGATTATCGGCTGGCAAGGGAGTTTTATTTTTGCCGCAGTTCCTTCGTTTATTATTGCCCTGCTGGCCCTAAAACTAAAAGAAACCCCACAATTTCAAATCCACCAGCACATCCGTCGGTTAACGGAAGCTGGCCAGCCAGAAAAGGCCCGTCAGGTGGCAAAAGATTATCATTTTGAGTATGCCGATCATCAACGTACCGGCCTGTCAGCCATTTTTCGTGGCACATCACTGCGCACCACACTGGTACTCGGCGGAGCCTTAATGATCAACTGGTTTGCTATTCAGATTTTCGGGGTGCTCGGCACCACGGTTATCACGAAGGTACACGATGTCTCCTTTGAGAGTTCACTCTGGGTTCTGGTGCTTTCTAACCTGGTGGGCTATTGCGGTTATCTGGCGCATGGTTGGTTAGGGGATCGTTTCGGCCGCCGGAATATCATTGCTCTAGGTTGGATGCTCGGTGGTTTATCGTTGGCCACCATGCTCTATGGGCCAGCCGATTTTTCCCTCATCGTTATCCTGTACAGCGCAGGCCTATTTTTCCTGATAGGGCCATATTCTGCCGCCCTATTCTTCTTTAGTGAGAGTTTTCCCACCGCCATCCGTGCCACTGCTGGCGCATTTATCATCGCCATGGGGCCTATCGGTGCCATTATTGCCAGCATGGGGGCGACCAGCATTCTCAGCAGCGGAGGCAACTGGCAGACCGCAGCCCTGTTATTCGGTGCCATCCCCTGCTTTATCTCTGGCGTCATTATGCTGTTTGCCCACCACGTGGCACCGCAGAGTGTGAAGTAATTCGATGGGGGACACCGGCTCATATTCTCAGACGCTGGGCCGGTAGCGCCATAACCAACGGCCCGTGGACATGCGGCGATAAAACAACACCCCCCGGACCATCCAATCCAGGAACATCCCCATCCATACCCCCGTCACGCCAAACCCTAGCGTTACCCCCAGAATGTAGCCAGCAATAATGCGACAGCCCCACATCCCGGCCAGGGCAACCCACATGGTGTAACTGGCATCCTTAGCGCCTTTCAAGCCGGCAGGTAAGACCCAAGACGCCGCCCAAATCGGCATAAATAACGCATTCATCCAGATCAAATGCTTCACCACCGTGATAACTGCCGGATCATCGGTATACAGCGAGGCCAGAAAACCCGCACTGGGAATGGACAGCAATGCAATAAAGCAGACCCCAAGCGTCGATAGCCAAAAGATATGTTTTATCTGCCGAATAGGTTGCAAAATTTGCCCCTTGCCCAGCCGGGTACCAATAATAATGGTTGAGGTGTACCCCAGCGCATTACCGGGCAGATTGATTATCGCCACAATTGAAAAGGCAATAAAGTTACCCGCGATCACGTCGGTCCCCATGCCGGCAACAAACCGTTGAGTGATTAACTTGCCAATATTGAACATAACTGACTCAACACTCGCCGGAATACCAATGCTCAGCACCTCAAACATAATGGCCGAGGTAAAAGGCATGAAATAGGCTTTGAAGGGGATCCGCAACGTATTATTCGCGCCGTAAATCAGCAGCACGACCACCACCAGTGCGCCTGCAGAGCGGGCCAATGTGATGCCAATACCGGCACCGATAAAACCCAGTCCCTGCCAATTAAAGAGGCCATAAATTAATATACTGCTAATGACAATGTTAAGAATGTTCATGCCAATGTTAATAAGCATCGGCAAACGCGTATTGCCCGCACCACGTAACGCACCGCACCCCACCAAGGTTATCGCCATCGCAGGGTAATTCCAGACAGTGAAATGCAGATAGGTCAGGGCCATTGCTTTAACCGAGGGGTCTGCCTGGTTAGCCATTAAATCAATAATGGTCTGGCCTGAAAAATGAACCAAGACAACTAATAACAGGGAGATTAATACCAGCAATGTCATGGATTGTCGGGCGGCAGTTTGCGCCTGCTGGCGTTTGCGTTGGCCCAGACTGAAGGCCACAACGACCGAGGTCCCTAATGCCACGGAGGCAAAAAAAGCCGCAATCAGCATATTGAAACTGTCGGCTAGCCCCACCGCTGCCATCGCTTCTTTACCCAACCAACTCACCAGCAGAGTACTAAATACCCCCATCAGCAGTACGCACAAACCTTCAATAAACAACGGAAAGGCCAGCGGTGTGATCTCACGCCAAAAGAGTACCCGAGATGATTTTCGCTTCTTATACCACACGCTTTCGCGGAAGATTTTCAACTTAACGGCCTCTGAAACCCTGTTCATTTGCATCCATCCGCGCTTTCCACCACTATGGTGAAATATCCCAATGCGCCGATTTACAATGTTGATTTCCCGCTAGATATTTTAACCCGCTGCGCGTTTCAAAAAACCCACGCAGGTCCCACAATAGAATACAGGATTATTTTAAATGGAACATAGTTTCATGAAATTAAATTGCAATACTTATGCAATAAAAATCCATAAATATGCAAAATTTCTTTGACTCGACGGCGGGTTTTGCGATATCACTGTAGGCATTGAAACATTTTCCAGACTGACCTAATTCATACAGGATTTAATTGATGACAACTATTCTTAAACACCTTCCTATTAATCAGCGTGTTGGTATTGCTTTTTCCGGTGGCCTGGACACCAGTGCGGCACTGCTGTGGATGCAAAAAAAAGGCGCCATTCCTTACGCTTATACCGCTAATCTGGGTCAGCCTGATGAAGAAGATTACGAGGCCATCCCGCGTAAAGCGATGGAATACGGCGCGGAAAAAGCCCGTCTGATCGATTGCCGTAAGCAGTTGGTGGCAGAAGGTATCGCCGCTATTCAATGTGGCGCATTCCATAACACCACGGCGGGTGTCACTTATTTCAACACCACCCCACTGGGCCGTGCGGTAACCGGCACCATGCTGGTGGCAGCCATGAAAGAAGATGATGTAAATATCTGGGGTGACGGTAGCACTTATAAAGGTAACGATATCGAGCGCTTCTATCGTTACGGTCTGCTGACCAACGCTGAGCTGAAAATTTACAAACCGTGGCTGGATACTGATTTCATCGATGAATTGGGCGGCCGCCATGAGATGTCAGAATTTATGATCCAATCCGGTTTCGACTACAAAATGTCAACCGAGAAAGCCTACTCGACCGACTCCAATATGTTGGGTGCCACCCACGAGGCCAAGGATCTGGAGTTCCTCAATTCCAGCGTTAAAATCGTTAACCCGATTATGGGCGTGAAATTCTGGGACGAAAATGTGGTGGTGAAGGCCGAAGAAGTCACTGTCCGTTTTGAACGTGGTTACCCGGTCGCGCTAAATGGTGTTGTCTTTGACGATAGCGTTGAGCTGATGATGGAGGCTAACCGCATCGGTGGCCGTCACGGTCTGGGTATGAGTGATCAGATTGAAAACCGTATCATCGAAGCCAAAAGCCGTGGCATCTATGAAGCCCCTGGGATGGCGCTGTTGCATATCGCCTATGAGCGCTTGCTAACAGGTATTCACAATGAAGATACCATTGAGCAATATCATGCTAATGGGCGGGTACTGGGTCGTCTGCTATATCAAGGCCGTTGGTTTGATCCACAAGCGCTGATGCTGCGTGACTCCATTCAGCGTTGGGTTGCCAGCGAGATAACCGGTGAAGTGACGCTGGAGCTGCGTCGTGGCAATGATTACTCCATCCTGAATACCGTGTCTGACAATCTGACTTACAAACCAGAACGTTTGACCATGGAGAAAGGTGATTCCGTGTTCTCACCAGATGATCGTATCGGCCAACTGACGATGCGTAATCTGGACATCACCGATACCCGCGAGAAGTTATTCAACTATGTTGAGACGGGGCTGTTAACCTCTTCTGCGGCGACGGGGTTACCACAAGTGGATAACAATAATCTGTCGTCAGGGCGTGGGTTGCAGGATAAGCGTCAGTAATTATTCTTGGCATTGGCGGGGGAACGTGGGTGGTCATTTAACATGAGATGGCAGTGACATTACCTGCGCGACCCCAAGCGGTTAAGGGGAGCTTCCCCCCCTTAACCCTTCTCGTGTCACAGTAAATCAGGCCGGTATTCAGCCAAATCATCAGACAGCCATCACCCGATACAGGCTCTGAAACGCTTTTTATTT
Organism: Yersinia pestis; assembly: GCF_900460465.1. GTDB lineage: Bacteria > Pseudomonadota > Gammaproteobacteria > Enterobacterales > Enterobacteriaceae > Yersinia > Yersinia pestis. The sequence goes on from NZ_UAVH01000006.1 coordinate 116,855, forward strand.
ATTATTCTTTTACCCCCGTTCACTTACTGCCAAAGAATCCCGGTTGATATCGGCAATTCGCTTCGCTCCGGTCAACGTCATCGCCACACGCATTTCTTGCTCGATCAGCGTCAGCAGATTGATAACACCGGCTTCTCCTGCGGTGGCCAGAGCATAGACGAAGGCACGGCCTAACAACACGCTATCCGCGCCGAGCGCTATCATTCGTACGACGTCCAACCCAGTACGGATGCCGGAATCAGCCAGAATAGTGATATCCCCTTTGACAGCATCTGCAATGGCTGGCAAGGCACGAGCGGTGGAGAGCACACCGTCAAGCTGACGCCCGCCGTGGTTTGACACCACAATGCCATCAGCACCAAATTTCACTGCATCTTTGGCATCTTCCGGATCGAGAATACCTTTAATGATCATCGGTCCTTGCCAGAACTCACGTACCCACTCCAAATCTTTCCACGAGATCGATGGGTCGAAATTTGTCGCTATCCAACCCATATAATCCTCCAGCGTGGTTGGTTTACCGAGATAGGCCGATATATTCCCCAAGTCATGGGGCTTGCCGTTTAAGCCCACATCCCAAGCCCACTGTGGGTGGGCTATCGCCTGAAGCAAGCGGCGAGCGGCAGCATTCGGCCCACTCATACCAGAGTGTGCATCGCGGTAACGTGCGCCAGGTACCGGCATATCTACGGTAAACACCAACGTCTTCACGCCAGCGGCCTGTGCACGCGTCAGTGCATTACGCATAAAACCCCGATCTTTCAGGACATAAAGCTGAAACCACATTGGCCGGGCAATGGCAGGAGCCACCTCTTCGATAGGGCAAACCGAAAGGGTTGAGAGGGTGAAAGGAATACCTTTTTTATCCGCCGCCCGCGCGGCCTGCACTTCACCACGCCGTGCGTACATGCCGCTCAGACCGACTGGCCCAAGGACAACAGGCATTGCCTGCGTCTCGCCGAAAAGCTGCGTTTCCAGACTCAGTTCAGACATGTTCTTCAGCACACGCTGGCGCAGGGCGATATCAGCCAAATCGGCGGTATTGCGCCGTAGAGTTTGTTCGTTGTACGCACCACCGTCGATGTAGTGGAAAAGAAACGGCGGCAATTTACGCTGCGCGGCGGCGCGATAATCCGTTGAGGCAGAAATGATCATCTTCACGGTCCATAATGGTGTTATGGTTGATAAAAATATACCCGTTATATTTCAAGCTGCTGGTGTGTTGGCGGCTTTCGTTCACCCCAGTCACTGACTGGTCTGACTTGATTATCAATCTCACTAATCATAACAATTTCACTTCTCATGACAATCTCGCTAATCATAATAATCACACTTATCATGATGCGATGGCGTTCCTCCTCCGTTCTGCTCATGGGCTCAGCTCGTGGTATTGATTTGTGCTATCGCTATTGATTTGTACTAACCACTATTGATTTGCGCTACCACTGACGTTAAACGCGAAAACGGTACTTCTCTATCGACGATTGATGCATTTCGATGGAGAAACCCGGTTGCTCGGGTGGCATATAGGCCGCGTTTTTAATCACACACGGGTGAACAAAATGCTCATGTAAGTGATCGACATACTCTATCACTCGCCCTTTATCCGTTCCGGCAATACACAGGTAGTCAATCATCGCCAGGTGTTGCACATACTCACATAACCCGACACCACCGGCATGTGGACACACTGGCAGATCGTATTTTGCCGCCATCAGCATTACCGCCAACACTTCGTTGACCCCGCCTAACCGGCAGGCATCTATTTGCACCACGTCAATGGCTTCGCGCATGATGAATTGTTTGAACATAATGCGGTTCTGGCACATTTCGCCCGTTGCCACTTTGACCGGAGCAACACCTTGACGAATACGACGATGGCCTTCGATATCATCCGGGTTAGTGGGTTCCTCAATAAACCACGGATTGGCAAACGCGAGCTGATTCACCCACGGAATAGCCTCGTTAGTTTCCCAGATCTGATTGGCGTCAATCATCAGTTTACGATCAGGACCAAGCACCTCACGGGTAATGCGCACCCGGCGAATATCGTCTTCGAGATCACGCCCCACTTTGAGTTTCAAATAGTCAAAACCGGCATCCACCGCGTCCTGACATAAGCGCCGTAACTTATCATCGGGATACCCCAACCAGCCCGCTGACGTGGTATAGCAAGGGTAGCCTTCGTCTTGCAATTTTTCCAGCCGTAGGGCTTTGTTATGCGCTCGCTGCTGCAACAGCGTTAATGCCTCCTCCGGGGTAATACAGTCGGTGATGTAGCGAAAATCAATACAGCGCACCAACTCTTCAGGGGACATATCGGCCACTAAACGCCACAGCGGCTTGCCCTCCGCCTTACTCCATAAATCCCATACGGCATTGATTACCGCGCCAGTGGCCAGATGAATCGCGCCTTTCTCCGGGCCGATCCAACGTAACTGGCTGTCGCTGGTAAATTCACGCCAAAACTTACCCATATTGGCAGTCATTGACGCTAAATCACGGCCAACGATCAGATGTTCCAATGCATGGATGGCCACGCAGCAAATTTCATTACCACGTCCGATGGTGAACGTCAGACCGTGGCCACTGAGTGCCGGATTATCGGTGTCTAAGATCACATAGGCTGCTGAATAGTCAGGATCGGGATTCATTGCATCCGAACCATCCAATTCCAACGAGGTGGGAAAACGTACATCCTCAGTGCGTAATGCAGTGATTATTGTCATGGTTAACCTCTCCGTTCGCGAAAGATGAGTACTACGCTTGTATCGTTTTCTGGCACTGTTCTCCCAGACCTTCGATACCCAAACGCATTATCTGCCCTGCATGTAAATAGACGGGCGGTTTTTGCCCAAGACCCACGCCAGGTGGGGTACCGGTAGAAATGACATCCCCGGATTGCAAACTCATAAAGCGGCTTAGATAACTGATTATTTGCGGGATTTTGAAAATCATGGTGCGGGTACTGCCGTTCTGATAGCGCCTGCCATCAACGTCTAACCACAACCCTAGCTGATGTGGATCGGGTATTTCATCGCGGGTCACTAACCACGGTCCAATCGGCCCGAAGGTATCGCAACCCTTCCCTTTATCCCAGGTACCGCCATGCTCTAGCTGGAACTCACGTTCGGAAATATCGTTGACCACGCAATAGCCAGCAACGTAAGACATGGCGTTGGCCTCACCGATATATCGCCCGCCTGTGCCAATCACCACCCCCAGTTCAACTTCCCAATCGGTTTTCACTGAGTTACGCGGGATTTCTATATCGTCATTCGGACCAATAATGGCGCTGGTCCACTTATTGAAGATCACCGGTTCTTGCGGGATTTCTGCCCCCGTTTCAGCAGCATGATCGGCGTAGTTCAGACCAACACAGATAAACTTACCGACATGACCCACGCAAGCACCAAGGCGTTGTTCACCCCGAACGAGGGGCAAACTGGCGCTATCCAACTGACGCAGTTTGTACAGCGTCGCAGGCAGTAAAAATTTGCCACTGATATCCTCGATATGTGCCGAGAGATCACGAATCTCTCCCAACTCATCAAGTAACGCCGGGCGCTCCTCGCCGACGGGACCATAACGTAATAGTTTCATGTCGTTCTCCTCAGAACTGACTGAATACCCATGACAGTCGCTAAGTATTAATTGCTCCAGCCTCCGTCGATAATATGTATCGTGCCGGTGGTGTAAGCGCTGGCATCCGAGGCCAGATACAGTGCCAATTGCGCTATCTCTTCTGCTTTGCCGATACGGCCAATCGGTTGACGTGCAGCGAATGCCTGAAAGACATCAGCTTCGCTGCGCCCTTCGGCGTGTGCCTGTACGGCAATCCGCTGACGCAGAGAAGGAGATTCAACTGTTCCGGGGCAGATGGCATTACAGCGGATGCCCTGCGTGACATAATCCGCAGCAACAGAACGCGTCAGGCCAATGACCGCGGCTTTAGAAGTGCTATAGGCAAAACGATTCGGTACCCCTTTAATACTTGAAGCCACCGAAGACATATTGATGATAGAACCCTGTTGGCACGCGATCATCCCAGGTAGAAAGGCACGGATCATATGGAACATAGCGGTGACGTTGAGGTCTAGCGCGAACTGCCACTCCTGCTCGCTACAGGTGAGAATATCGCCGCTGTGTACCACGCCCGCACAGTTAAACAGCACGTCTATCGGGCCGATTGCCTGCGCCACATCATTGATAGCCAACGTGTCAGTCACATCCAATGACACTGCCGTTATACCCGGTATGTTGGACAACGCAGCGATATTGATATCGCTAGCGATCACTTCTGCGCCTTTGCGGGCAAACAACGTGGCTGTATTGAAGCCGATCCCCTGCCCGGCAGCAGTGACCAAGGCTTTCTTCCCTTTCAGATTCATCGTTATTCCCCGGCTTCAAGGTCTAATGGTCAGGCCACGAAAGGTAAAACGTTTGCAGACCGATCCTTTGGCTAACATGTTGATCAGCGCAGCCGTTAAATGTGCTCATTATTTAACCAATTATTTACATACAAAAAACAAATCAGCAATATTTACACCTTATAAATGCACGCTGAATCGCTTAACGTAGAAGGTATTTTGATGACGAGAACCGTGAAAAAAACATAAGATACAATAAATTATAGATAAATAACGGATCCACCACGTTCAAAGCGCGTGATACCCTTACTGCCAGAAAAAACATGAAAACGCATTTGAAGACGGTAACCGTAATAAAATATTGTGACCGTAATAAAATACAGTGACCGTAATAAAATACAGTGACTACAATTTTCGAACATCGTTAAACGCTCTCAGGAGGTATGTGGTGTCCGCTCCGCTGCCCTATATCAAGCCAGGTGAGCGCGTCATCATTTATGATGGTGTCTGCGCGTTGTGTACTGGCTGGGTTAATTTTCTTATTCGCCATGACCGCCGCCACACCGTGCGTCTGTCCGCCGTACAATCGAAAAAAGGCCACGCATTGCTGGAATGGGCGGGGTTGCCAACTGACAAAATTAACACCCTCGTACTGATTGAAAATCAGCAGGTTTATCTGCGTTCCGAGGCTATCTTCCGCGTAATAGCAAACTTACCGTGGCCATGGCGAATACTCGGTGTGTTGCGTATCTTCCCGCGTCCGTTACGTGATCGATGCTATGACGGCATTGCCCTTAACCGCTACCGTTTATTTGGCCGCTATGATGCCGTCAGGAAGTTAAAAGCGGATCATGAACGGCGATTCTTATAATTCGCTGGTTAGATAACCTCAGCCGTTGCCTTTGCAGGCCAAAACTTTAACGAAAAGATTAACGTGGCAGACAGCAGCGAGAAAAGTGCAAGTGTTATCAGACCGGCTGGTGGGCTGTTGAACTGGCTTTCGGCTTCAACTCTGATTATCGGCGCCAGAAAACTGAAAAATGCCCCCATAGTCGTGCAAAATCCGATACCCGCCGCTAAGGCTTTCCCTGAAAGAATCTGTGCAGGGAATGTCCAAAAAATAGGCTGCACGGCTAAAAAGCCAATGGCGCAAAGACACAGGGCTGCAATAGCCAATACAGGGCTGGCGTAAGCTGAAATGATCAGCCCTATCGCCGCGACAACCAAATTCAGCGTCGCAATCGGGTTACGGCGATGGGTTTTTCTATCGGCATAGCGCGGAATGTAATACACACCTAACGCAGAAAATGCCCAAGGTATCGCGGCCACCAGTGATTCTTTGAATCCCAACGTAGAGCCAAGCAAAGTGGCGACCTGCGAGGGTAAGAAAAATATCAAACCATACACACCAACTTGGATCGTCCCGTAAATCAACGCCAGATGCCAAACTTTAGGGCTGAGTAATACCGCTTTTACACTGCTACTCTCAGTATCGCTTTGTTCAATACTGAGTTGGGTGAGAAGAGCCTGTTTCTCTTCTGGATTAAGATAACGAGCAGTGGCGGGGCTATCATCAAGGTAGAAAAAGGCAAAAATACCTAACCCCACGGCGGGCAACCCCTCCAGCAGAAACATCCAAAACCACCCCGGTTGGCCTAGAAAGCCCTGCATATCCAATAATGCGCCAGAAATGGGCGACCCCAGTGTAAGAGCCGCGGGGACACCAAGGACGAAGATACCAATGACCGAGGCCCGGATCTTGTTAGGGAAATAAATCGACGCCAGTAAGAGTATGCCAGGATAGAAACCCGCTTCAGCGACACCCAGTAGAAAGCGTAGGATAACAAATTGGTATTCGTTGCTAACCAAACCGGTACCGGCGGACAGCAACCCCCAGACCACCGTTGTTGAGCTCAACCATACCTTGGCGCCTAACTTATTCATCATTAAATTTGCCGGGATACCGAAGAGAGCATAAGCAGCAAAGAAAATACCCGCCCCTAAGGCAAAAGCCGATTGTGACAACCCGATATCGGCAGACATCGCATCTTTAGCAAAACCGACATTTATCCGGTCAATAAAAGCAACGAAATACATGATAAACATCAGTGGCATTAGGCGGTACCACGCTTTCTTGATAGCAGAGTTAAGCGTGGGGTCTGGATAGTGGTTAAAGTTCGACATATTGGACCTCCGTGTTAATGACATAACTAACGGATGACGACGAGAGGGACTAAAGGTCAGGCTAATAAGGGCATTAAAAAATGAAATCTGGGTCAATCACCTTGGTCGCACCGATTTCAATCACATATCGTTAACGCAAAATTAACTTATCATCAACAAATTTGGCAATGATTGGTCATTTTATGTGCAGAAAATCACTGAATCAGCCATTCTACGATGGTCACATGAATGATAACCATATGAACGATAACCACGGGGTTGATACTGGTTCTGCACTTTCCACCGCTTTGGCCTCTTTCCCGCTAAGCAGGTTATACCCGTCGTACTTCACGTTGCCTGTGCGTTGGCTACGTTAATTACACGCTTGCTGCCTACCGGTATCTTGCAGTCACTTGGGTATAGACCACCGTATATTTAGCCAGAATGAATAGAGAACACGTATTATTAATGTGTGTATTTGTTTTCAGAATAATGTCAGATTGACTTTTTAAAATGTCATTTTTATTTATAAAATTAATGTCCTTTTACAGTAAGCAATTTAAAATAGACCTCTAGTAATAAAAAATCTTAACGACAATTTCATATAGGAAGATTCCTACGTTAAGTTCTCTTGTATTCCGATATATAAAGTATGTTGCATGATGTTTAATGGCGCATCAAATTTGTTACTTGAATTGACTCATGGTGTTATTAATGTATCTTTTGTAATTTATTCCATAACAACTGAATGCCGCAATGAATTTCTGTAACAGAAATTCAGTAAGTGCTTGTTTATTAATTAAAAGTAATTTAATAATTCATATTAGGTATTAATTCCGGCATTAGTTAAATATGACTAATTTTATCTCTTGCCAATAAATACTCACTCGCAGCCCTCAGTCATAACAACAATTTCACCATTTTATGGCTAACCTCCCGTATTTGACATGCTGGGTTAATGCCATTTAATTCATAAATAAAAAATACCAATAAGCGTATCCAGTTATTTTATTATTAATCCTTAGTTCGTGGAGTATAGGTAAGTATGAGTCTCTATCGCATATCATCACTACATCAAGCCAAGCAGTTAAATAAAAACAAGCAGTTAAATAAAACCCGAATTTCAAAATCAGTCGTCTGGGCAAATATTGTAATCCAAGCCATATTTCCTTTGAGTATTGCTTTTACCCCAGCGGTAATGGCGGCTGAAACCGTCGGAGCCTCGGATGAAAAACCGCGTTCGGCCTCACAGGCTGAACAGTCTACCGCCAATGCAGCAACACGGTTGGCATCAATATTGACAAATGATGACTCTGCCAAACAAGCGAGTTCCATTGCGCGCGGCACCGCTGCCAATGCAGGTAATGAAGCATTGCAAAAGTGGTTTAATCAGTTTGGCAGTGCGAAAGTACAACTAAATCTAGATGAGAAATTGAGCCTTAAAGGCAGCCAACTGGATGTATTGCTGCCGCTGACCGATAGCCCAGATCTACTCACCTTTACTCAGTTGGGTGGCCGCTATATTGATGACCGAGTGACATTGAACGTTGGTTTGGGTCAGCGTCATTTCTTTGCACAGCAAATGCTGGGCTACAACCTGTTTATTGATCATGATGCCAGCTATAGCCATACCCGTATTGGCGTCGGTGCTGAATATGGTCGTGATTTTATTAATCTGGCAGCTAACGGCTACTTTGGTGTCAGTGGTTGGAAAAATTCGCCAGATCTTGATAAGTATGATGAAAAAGTCGCAAATGGCTTTGATTTACGCAGTGAAGCTTATCTGCCAACGTTGCCACAATTGGGGGGGAAACTGATATATGAACAATATTTTGGTGATGAAGTTGGCTTGTTTGGTGTGGATAACCGTCAGAAAAACCCTCTTGCGGTCACTCTGGGTGTGAATTATACCCCAATTCCTTTATTTACTGTTGGTGTCGACCATAAAATGGGGCGCGCAGGAATGAATGACACCCGGTTCAACCTTGGTTTTAACTATGCATTTGGCACTCCTCTGACACATCAGCTCGATTCGGATGCCGTCGCAATTAAACGTAGCTTAATGGGTAGCCGCTATAATCTGGTCGACCGTAATAATCAGATTGTGATGAAATACCGTAAGCAGAATCGGGTTACCCTAGAGCTGCCAGCACGTGTTAGTGGTGCGGCAAGACAAACAATGCCATTAGTGGCAAATGCCACAGCACAACAAGGTATTGATCGTCTTGAATGGGAAGCCAGTGCCTTAACGCTAGCGGGTGGAAAAATAACCGGTAGCGGCAATAATTGGCAGATAACATTGCCAAGCTATTTGTCTGGTGGTGAGGGTAATAACACTTATCGTATTAGTGCTATCGCATACGACACCCTTGGTAATGCTTCTCCCGTTGCTTACAGCGATCTCGTGGTAGATAGCCATGGTGTGAATACTAACGCCTCAGGCTTGACTGCTGCGCCAGAAATTCTGCCGGCAAATGCGAGTGCAAGCAGTGTTATTGAATTCAATATTAAAGATAATGCTAACCAGCCCATCACGGGGATTGCCGATGAACTGGCATTTTCTCTCGAACTGGTAGAGTTACCTGAAGAATTGGCTAAGGCTAAAGCACGTTCAGTGCCATTGAAGACGGTGTCTCATACTCTAACGAAGATTACTGAATCTGCTCCAGGTATTTATCAGGCAACACTCACATCGGGAAGTAAGCCACAACTGATTAATATTACCGCCCAGATTAATGGTGTGCCATTAGCCGATGTGCAAACCAAGGTGACGTTGATTGCCGATGAAAGCACGGCAACGTTACAAACGAGCAGCCTGCAAATCATCACCAATGGTAGCCTGGCAGATGATACTGATGCTAACCAAATACGCGCCGTGGTGGTTGATGCTTATGGCAATAAATTGTCTGGTGTTCAAGTCAATTTCACTGTGGGCAATAATGCCAAAATAACAGAAACCACCTTGAGCGACAAACAAGGGGGAGTAACCGCAGCAATCACCAGTACCAAAGCGGGTACATATACGGTCACAGCCGAACTTAATGGGGTAACACAACAGATCGATGTTAACTTTATCCCAGATGCTGGCACTGCAACACTGGATGACAGTGATGAGTATAAATTGCAGTGGGTCACTAATGGTCAGGTAGCCGATGGTGAAAGCACCAATAGCGTTCAACTGACGGTAGTCGATAAGTTTGGTAACACCGTACCTGGTGTGGATGTCGCCTTTACCACGGATATCGGGGCGATAATTAGTGAAGTCACCCCAACGGATGCTAATGGTGTCGCAACAGCAAAAATCATCAGTAGTCAGGCTAAAAGCCATACAGTGAAAGCAACGCTCAACCGCAAGGAACAAACCGTAGAGGTTAACTTTATTGCCGATACTGCCACGGCAGAAATTACGGCTAATAACTTTACGGTAGAAGTCGATGGTCAAGTCGCTGGGAGCGGAACTAACCAAGTACAGGCCCTTGTTGTGGATAAAAAGGGAAATCCTGTTGCTAATATGACCGTGAATTTTACCGCCACTAACGGCGTGGTCGTAGAGACAACCTCAGCCAAAACAGATGAGAATGGTAAAGTAACGACTAACCTCTCTATGACCAATGTTGGTGGGACTATCAGTACGGTGACGGCAACGATGATCAATTCAGCGAACGTGACCAGTACACAAGATAAACCCGTCATCTTCTATCCAGATTTCACTAAAGCCACGTTGAATACGCCAGCGAATACTTATAGTGGCTTTAATATCAACAGTGGTTTCCCAACAACAGGATTTAAAAATACTCACTTCCAATTATCGCCACATGGTATTACCGGCGCTAACAGTGACTATGATTGGGTAAGTAGTCATCCTAACGTGAGTGTCAGTAACACAGGTGCAATTACGCTTCAGGATAATCCTGGAGGGAAAGTGACCATTACGGCAACCTGGAAACATGACAGCAGCAAAGTGTTCACTTATGACTTTACGCTAAATTATTGGGTAGGCCTCTATAGCTCGACTAATCTGAGCTGGGCGCAGGCCAATGCGTCATGTATCAACGCCGGAATGAGATTACCGACCAATAGAGAAGTATCGGCGGGTCAAGATGTTCGTGGTGTAGGTTCGTTATTGAGCCTGTCCATAATTCTGTGTAACTGCCACCGTATTAAAGGTGATCGCTCAGGCGGTCACCGAACTCGATAATAAAACGGCTCATCGCTAACCGCCAGTTCTGGATCGGCATACTCCATTTTTTTGATGCATCCTTGATCGCCAAATAAACAACCTTCCGCACTGAGTCGTCTGTCGGGAACACTTTGCGCTTTTTAATGGCTGCACGGATCACGCTGTTCACCGATTCGATGGCATTCGTGGTGTAGATAGCCTTGCGGATATCGGGCGGATAGCCGAAGAATGTATTGAGATTTTCCCAGTGCGTACGCCAACTTTTGCTAATTTGCGGGTATTTGTCGTCCCAGGCCTCCGCAAACTTATCCAGCGCCATCAGCGCCGCCTCTTCTGTCGGAGCCTGATACACCATTTTCAAACCGCTGGTGACGGCTTTATAGTCCTTCCATGACACATATTTCAGGCTGTTGCGTACCATATGGATGATGCACAGCTGGATGTGAGTCTGCGGATAAACACTGTTTATCGCATCCGGGAACCCCTTCAGGCCATCCACGCAGGCAATCAGAATGTCCTGAAGACCGCGATTTTTTAGCTCTGTCAGCACACTTAGCCAGAACTTCGCACCTTCATTTTCTGCCAGCCACATGCCCAGCAGCTCTTTCTGACCTTCAGTGTTGATGCCCAGCGCTAGGAACACTGCTTTGTTTATCACGCTACCGTTCTGGCGGACTTTTACGACAATGCAGTCCATATAAACAATGGGATACAGAGCATCCAGTTGGCGGTTTTGCCATTCAGCAACCTGCTCTTTTACGGCATCGGTGACTTTAGATATCAGCGTGGGAGACACATCGGCGTCATACATCTCTTTGAAGGTGGCGACGATTTCGCGGGTGGTCATGCCTTTGGCGTACAGGGACAAAATCTGGCTGTCCATCTGTGTGATACGCGTCTGATTTTTCTTTATCAGCTGCGGTTCAAAGGTGTTTTCGCGGTCGCGTGGCGTATTCAGCTCGATTTCGCCGTCGTCGCATAGCAGTGTTTTGGACGAATAGCCGTTGCGGGTATTCGAGCCTGATTTAGGGGTATTTTTCTCGTGCCCGAGGTGTTCGGTAAGCTCTGCATTTAACGCTGTTTCGACGGTAAGCTTTGTTAGCATACGAGAAAATGCATTAAGGTCGGCTTCGGTTTTAAGACCTTTAGCCAGTTCAGCCGCAAGTGCTTTAAGTTTCTTTTCGTCCATAATTTGCCTGTCTCCGTTGTTGGAGTGAAGATATCAAAAACAGGCAATTACACAATATTGTTTACAGTCTCTCGTTATTCGGTGAGTGGGGTAACTTGAATGCCTATCCAAGTTTCCCAACCGCCCAGATCATTTGGACGTCAGTAGATACTAATGATTTCCATATCGATACTGGTCTTACTCATTCGGCTTCGAATGTCACTCTTGCTTACATGTGTATAAAATAAAATAGTTTGTTCCCCCCTCCTAACCCTGAACGGGGTTAGGAGGGCTCTGGCACACCAATAAAAAGGGCTGACAATAGATGCCAGCCCCACTCTCTTTCCCCTTCAAAACCGCTAAAAGGGGGTTATCCTACGTTGGATAAACCTTACTTAACTTCACCCATCGCTTTCAGTTTTTTCGACAACTCACGACGCTCTTTAGACAGATCGGCATTTTTGATAATGTAATCATCAACACGATCTTCGTAGTCACCACGCATGTTAGCAATAATGGCCTGAACCTCTTCAATGCTCATGCCTGGTTTGATGTATTCACTCAGGTTATCGAGCAACAGAACGCGTTTTTGGTTATCACGGATTTTCTTTTCATTATCAACGATTTCACGTTGTAATTTGTTTTTGCGACGGAACATACGCACAAACTCCAAAACGTCCTGGAAAGTTGGCTTACTTGCATTATCCATTTTCATACCTTCACTTAAGTTTACACAAATTCAACGGCTGCCGACCACGCTACCCAAACCATACCGCTTAGCCGTGCCTGGTGACAAGATTCATTAGCTTATCTTACCTGCTTTACCCATCAGACAGAAACTTCATCTGCCTGATGGCTATGATGCATCACTTGCGCAGGGTCATATTAATGCGATCATCTCATTCCTCAAGCAGTTTATACCCATCATACTCCAAGCTGCATGTGCGTTGGCTAGGTTCAGTAACCCGAATTATTTAGGGGTGAGTCAACGCTATACTCAACCAAACATAGCCGTAAACGGGCATTTTTACCTGTTGTTTTTGTATCACCGTTAGCATCGGAGTGAAAGAGAACGGTTTAAGATCAGGATACGATGCAAGATAAAACGCAATCAGGCCCAACGTGACCCGCAGCGCCTTGAATTATTTAAAATCGACAGCCATTTGTTGCTGGATAGTCATCCCGTGGCTAGATTCCACACAGCGGGCAATATAATCGGTAAAGCGCGGCGTGCGCGGCATCCCCAAACTCAACAAGCGCTCATTACTAAAACGCACATTTAACATGGCAAAAGAGCCATATAGCCGCATCGCTTTCAACATTAACCGTTCATTGCAAGGGCCAAAAATACCTTTCAGTTGATTACGCATCTGCACCAACGCCGTATATTCTACTTGGCTATAATTAACACCCACGGGTTTTTGTTTGGCAGCTACTGACATCGCCTGATCAATTTCCGAGAAACTGACGCTGCCTTTTTCTCCAGCAGAAATATGATAAATATCATCCGGTAAATTTGGGTATTCCAAGATATAAAGCAGCGCATCAGCACAATAATCAACGGGAATAACATCAATATGGTCATCTAATGAACACATGAATTTCCGCAGCATTAATGCCATGCGAAATACCCAAAAAATACTGCTGGAAGGCTGGCATCCCAAGCGAGTATGCCCAACAACAATGGAGGGCCGGGCAAAGACCAGTGGTAATGTTGGGCAGTGTTCGGCCAATAGGCATTCAATAGCTGATTTGGATTTAGTGTATTCCACTAAATGAGCATCATTCTCAGTGGACAATACCCGTTCATCAACCACAGTATCGGCCTCTGGCGTACAGGCCATCGCCGTTCCAACATGAACAAAACGTTGTAAACCAGCGACCTGTGCCATTCTCTTGCCGAAGGCTAAGGTCCCCTCAACATTCACTTTCCAAATCAACGGATTATTACCGAATGAAGCGATAGCCGCACAGTTAATAACATGAGTGACGTCATCAATACGCACATCATTAATAAAACTATCCGGCTCAGCCAAGTCACCCAATAATACGTGGTTAATATTTATTTTATTAATCAGCTCATTTGGCAGATAAAATTTCTCCAGATTTTCGCGTATCCGCATTAAACCTTGTTCTGGTGTATTGGCTCGCACCAGTAATAAATAATTAAAATCTGAACTTGCCAACAATAACTTTTCGAGTACTGCCCCGCCAAGAAAACCTGTTGCGCCGGTTAATAAAAGCTTTTTCAACGTCTCTGATCCTGTCTTATTTTTAGTCAACGGATTGTATGGATCACTGAGTAAACGGCAGGTAAATATTAGCCAGATCGATAGGTTTTAGTTGAAATAGAATTATTTAACAATAATCCGGCCTGAAGCACGTCAGGTATCCAGTGATTGCCATCATTAATGAGACAAAATTAACGTCTCGACTCGTTTGAAATGATATTCTAGCGTCAACGTCATCCGTCGCTGCGGGTTGCCTTCTGCAAGCAGATCCCACCCGAATATGACCACGATAAATGAAGGGTTAAACCGAATAATGTCAGATAAAAATAAGCAACCAACATTTTACGTCCACGATTATGAAACCTTCGGCCAGCGGCCAGCCTTGGATAGACCTGCGCAATTTGCCGGGGTACGTACCGATCTGGATTTCAATCTCGTCGAAGAGCCATTGGTCATTTACTGCAAGCCCGCAGATGATTATCTGCCACAGCCCGAAGCGGTGATGATAACCGGTATTACCCCCCAACATGCTTTAGCCAACGGGGTCAATGAAGCTGAGTTTTCCCGCCAAATACACCAGGCCTTTTCGGTACCCGGCACCTGTATCCTCGGCTACAACAATATTCGTTTTGATGATGAAGTCAGTCGCAACATTTTCTATCGTAATTTTTATGATCCTTATGCCTACAGTTGGCAGGGGGGAAATTCCCGTTGGGATCTGTTGGATGTGATGCGCGCCTGCTATGCCCTGCGCCCAGAAGGTATTGTTTGGCCCGAAAATGATGATGGCCTGCCCAGCTTTAAACTGGAACATTTGACCAAAGCCAATGGCGTCGAACATTTACAGGCACATGATGCGATGTCCGATGTCTACGCCACCATTGCAATGGCAAAATTGGTGAAACAGGCCCAACCCCGTCTGTTTGATTATCTGTATCAGCACCGCAGTAAGCATAAGATCAATGCGTTGATTGATATCGCGGAGATGACACCACTGGTTCATGTGTCTGGCATGTTTGGTGCCGCACGGGGCAACACCAGTTGGGTGGCACCGCTGGCCTGGCACCCCGAGAATAAAAATGCGGTAATTATGTGTGATCTGGCCGGGGATATGTCCCCATTACTGGAGTTGGACAGCGATACATTGCGCGAACGTCTGTATACCCGCCGTGACAAGCTCCAAGCCCAAGAGTCGGCAATCCCTATCAAACTGGTACATATCAATAAATGTCCGGTATTGGCTCCCGCGAAAACCCTGCTGCCCGAGAATGCTGATCGCTTGGGGATTGATCGCCAGCGTTGTTTGCAAAATCTACAACTGCTGCGGCAAAACCCACAGGTGCGTGAAAAAGTGGTCGCGCTGTTTGCACAAGCTGAGCCATTCGCGGTTACCGATGATGTGGATACACAGTTGTATAACGGCTTTTTCAGTGATGCTGATCGCGCCACCATAAAGATTATCCAGCAAACTGAGTCACAAAATCTGCCAGCACTGGATTTGACATTTCAGGACCCACGGTTGGAGGCCCTGTTATTCCGCTTCCGCGCCCGTAACTACCCGAATACCTTGAATGACAGTGAACAACAGCGTTGGTTACAGCATCGCCGTGAAGCGCTTAGCCCTGAACGGGTACAAGATTATGTTTTGCAACTGGAACAATTTTATAACCAGTATGAAGACGATAAAGAGAAACTTGCGCTGCTAAAAGCGTTGTTTGAATATGCCAAGGGATTAGTGAGTTAATATTTGCAGATAAAACGCCGCCAGAGAGCTGAGATTATTGGGCTGCCTGTGCGGCAGTGAACGTTATACCCCGCGCAGGGAGTGAAGCGTTGACTTTCTAAGCTGCCTGTGCGGCAGTGAACTTAAGTTCTTTTTGTCAGCATCTTTAATAAATTTTCTAAGCTGCCTGTGCGGCAGTGAACCTGAAATACAAATAAAATAAATCGTCGAACATTTTCTAAGCTGCCTGTGCGGCAGTGAACGTAAGATAATACGGATAACCCGATGTTTATCAATGAGCAATGGCGCAAAATGCGTAAAAACCCTTTTTTTAGTGAAATACCTGAGTAGCATAAAAATCAATACGTTAGTCATAGTGATAAAAAGAGGGTCACAAGAATCGGGGGGGACGTAACCCTAATGATTACTCTTCTGAGGAGGGTGGTGGTGGCGTGGCCCATGTTTCTGGCCTGCCAAATTAAATAACTAAAAAAGTAATACTATGGCTAATGGGTACGGTTACTCGGTATCGTCTATTGCGAATTAGGGGCGGCATTATCCGCTATCCGGTATTTTCCCACGACGAGTTGAGGGTCTGCCTGCTGGAGTTCATCACCTCGATTCATTTTTCTAGCCTAATCACGATTGAGATTGTAGCCGCACGGCAATACGCTCTGACCTGGTTTTCTGAATACAAAAAATCCGGCAACAGAGACTGTGCCGGATTGATAAACTTAATGATGAGCGTGAGCTTGCCTTATAACTGGGCAGGTTCTTCAGTAAACTGCGGCAGCGCCCGACGGAAAGCGCGCGTTTTCCAGACCATATAGCTCAACCCAATTGCGCCCCAGACCAGGCCCAACGTCATTGAACTACTTTCCAGATTCACCCACAGTACCCCCACCGTACCCGCACCAATCATTGGCAGAATCAGGTAGTTGAAGTGATCCTTGAACGTACTGTTGCGGCGTTCACGAACATAGAACTGAGCAATCACAGACAAGTTAACGAAGGTGAACGCCACCAGCGCACCAAAGTTAATCAATGCCGTTGCCGTTACCAGATCAAATGAGATAGCGGACAATGCCACGCCACCCACTAACAGAACGTTAATCGCCGGAGTACGCCATTTAGGGTGCACATAACCGAACACTTTCTCTGGGAATACACCATCACGGCCCATCACATACAGCAGACGTGAAACCCCTGCGTGTGCGGCCATACCTGATGCCAATACGGTGACACAGGAGAAACACAGGATCACTGACTGGAAGAATTTACCCGCCACAAACAGCATGATTTCCGGCTGTGACGCTTCAGGATCGGTGAAGCGCGAAATATCCGGGAAATAGAGCTGCAAGCAGTAAGACACCGCGATAAAGATGATGCCACCAATCAACGCTGTCAGGAAAATCGCTTTCGGGATCACTTTACCGGCATTCGGGGTCTCTTCCGACAAGGAGCTGATCCCATCGAAACCAAGGAACGAGAAGCAGAGTATCGTGGCCCCGGTTATCATTGGCACCAAATGCGCATTTTCAGAATAGAACGGCCGCGCACTGACTAACGTACCAGCCCCTTCGCCTTGATAAACGCCATGGATCAGCAGCCCCATAAAGACCACCATGATCGCCACCTGTACCACCACAATGACCGAGTTCAGGTTCGCGACGATATTGATGCCACGCAGGTTGAACAGCGTCATTAGGCTGACCAGCGCACCGACAAAAATCCACGACGGCACACCAGGGAAAATCGCCTCAAGATAAATTTTTGCCAACAGAATGTTGATCATCGGCATGAACAGGTAGTCCAGCAATGATGACCAACCCACCATAAAGCCAACATTCGGGCTGATGGATTTCTGGGCGTAGGTATAAGCGGAGCCCGCAGACGGGAAGCGCTTAACCAATTTGCCATAGCTGACGGCCGTGAACAGCACCGCAATCAACGCAATGGCGTAAGAGGTCGCGACATGGCCATCGGTCAGGCCGGATACAATACCGAAAGTATCAAAAATGGTCATAGGCTGTAGATAAGCCAGACCCATCATTACCACTTGAACCAACGTCAGGGTTTTTCTGAGTTGGACGCGGTTATTGGTACCCGTTTGATTCGTGCCGACGGCAACAGTTGCATCATGCGCCATGATTCAGCCTCCCCATACCTTCAACCCGATTCGCAAATGTCTCGCAGCGGTTAAAAGTGACGGGGAAACTTCGTATCTGCCTGGGATACGTAAGTGGGGAAATAAGAGCGGTGTAACGGGTATTTGCCATACCTGCTGCGCCATAATCGCTGCATGTGCAGCGCATACCGGTGGGCACCGGTGCCAAAATGAATAATTGCCCCATCTTTCTTCTTTCCTCATAACGGCGATTTCAGTTTGTGAATAATCGCGCGCGAACCTGTTTATCTATCCGGATCGTTGTCCGGCCTCTTGGTTGTCTGAAAATACGAATGCAAAAAAAAATAACCGACGCGTTTAAACGTCGGCTATTTCATTCGGCGTATTTTGCCCTAACTTGAGAGCAAAAAACAAGATGTTAAATCACCTTAAACCCTATTCTTTTTCAGCCTTAACTCAAATACCGACTCCCGCGCCGTATCAGTGCTGAGCCGCGATTTCCACTTGCTCAATCGCTGCCCATACTTTTTCTGAATTCAGGGCGATTGGCAGGTAATGTATTGACTCTCCGGGTTTCAGGATCCGGCCAATAACCCGGTCTATTGCCTCCCGGTCATTAATATCAACATCTAACGCCGCCAAATGGGTTGGCAAACCTAATTGATTAAAAGCAACAATCAGTGACCGCAGCACCTCATCTTGTCCCAGCAATGCCGTTTGTACCAAGATGCCGTATGCCACTTTGGTGCCATGCAAGAAGTGCTCCGTTTGTGGCAGCAACGTCAGGCCATTGTGTACCGCATGCGCAGCAGCAACTCGGGTATAGCGCTCCCCTAACCCGC
Source organism: Yersinia pestis (assembly GCF_900460465.1). Lineage (GTDB taxonomy): Bacteria > Pseudomonadota > Gammaproteobacteria > Enterobacterales > Enterobacteriaceae > Yersinia > Yersinia pestis. Next base: position 135,660 of record NZ_UAVH01000006.1, read on the forward strand.
CGACCATCCCTCCGCCGGCAATAATGGCATCAACCACATCAAGGAAATCTTGTGTCAATTCACCCTGAGCAACCGCCTGCAATGCCGCTTCGCTCTGCTTGAGCAACACATTGCGAATCTCCAGAGCGGCCTGTAAGCCTAAGCGGACGGTCAGCGATAGGGTTTCTGGCTGCGGGCTAAGGACCACTGCCTCATACCATTTCGCCAGTGTGTCGCCGATCCCCGCCAGCAGATATTCCACTGGCGCGTGTAACATGATACGTGGCTCGACCAGTACCAAATGGTTGGCATCGTTGAAAATTTCAAAATTCAACGCTTGCCCGGCTTCGTTATACCAGACCGAAAGCGGGGTCCAGGCGGCACAGGTAGCAGCGATAGTCGGGATAGCCACCAGCGGTACCCCCAACTGACGGGCCACAACTTTGGCGGTATCCAGGACTGCACCGCCCCCGATACCAATTACGACCTGCCGATCACCGCCCGCCGCGCTGACCAAATCAGCGACCGTAGACTGACTACAATGCGTTGAGAATTTAGCACGCACGGCCTGTGGCCCGTGAAACGCCTTGGGCAGGTAATCCTGGGCGGCGGCCAATGCACGCTCACCATAAATCCACAAAGCCTTATCCAGTGCCGCCTGAGGATAAAACTCGCTCAGTTTGTCGATAGCGCCCGGAAAAGAAAAATAGTTGGCAGGCCCCACCTGCACCCGAATTGCGTTCGCGCTCATGCCCTTTATTCCTTCCAAATCAGTGTGCTTCACAGCTTGCGATGTGACCCCGTTTTTCCCCATCTTAAGGGCTGCCTGACTGCAACGCCAACGCGTTTCGCTATAACTTAGCTATTTTAGTTTGTTGCTAATAATACAAATTGTGTTAAAAAAGAAGGCTACCAGCAGCATTAATGACTGCCTGTCGCTCAAATATCTACACCTGAGAAAATTCGTCAGCTTATACCTGCGCAATCAAAATGGTATCGGCCACCAAAATACTTTATAGGGCAGTCGCAGAAATTTATGTCCAGCATTCCCCCCTCCCGCCTTGAGATGCGGAATATTTCTATCTCTTTCTCTGGGTTTCATGCCTTGCAAGAAGTTGATTTTACTCTAGAAGGGGGTTCAACCCATGCGCTAATCGGTGCTAATGGTGCGGGCAAATCCACCCTGATGGCAATCCTCTCCGGCGCTCATAATCACTATCGTGGCGAGATCTTTATTGATGGTCAGCCAATCGATATTCACTCCCCACGGCAAGCCAGGCAGCACGGTATTCATGTGGTTCAACAAGAGGTGGATGTCGCGTTGATCCCCACGTTGTCTGTGGCAGAGAATATTATGCTGGATGAACTGGCAGACCGGGGGCACCTGTTCAATTGGCCACAACTTTATCGTCAGGCAGAAGCCTTGCTTGAGCAACTGGAACTCAAGTTGAATGTGCGTCAACGTTTGGAATCCTGCACGCTGGCAGAGAAGCAGCAAGTGCTGTTGGCCCGCGCCCTGTCCCACCAATGTCGTTTTCTCATACTGGATGAACCCACTGCACCCCTGGATCAAGAAGAGAGCGCCCGCTTGTTCCGCGTCGTGCGTCGCTTGCAATCTGAGGGCATCGGCATTGTCTTTATTTCGCACCGTATTCATGAACTGCGCGAGGTGTGTGATCAACTCACGGTACTGCGTGATGGCCGTCGCGTGAGCCATGACACCATGGAAGGAATGAGTGGTGAGCAGATTGTAGAAAAAATGCTCGGCCATACACTGGAGGATATTTCCCCCCTCGGCGAGCGGCAGTCAGCAGCAAAACACGGTTGTCGAAAACACTATTGCCGAAAACACTGTTATCGGTCAGCGGCCTACATGATCAGTATAAGTTGCGCGATATCTCCCTCACATTACATCAGGGCGAAATTTTAGGCATTGCGGGCTTAGCCGGTGCCGGTAAAACAGAATTGTGCAAAGCCTTGTTTGGCGACACGCCTAGTACGCTGGAGCGCGGTGAATTGAGCGGCAAAGCCTGGCGGCCACGCTCACCCGATCGATCCGTGGCGCAAGGGCTGGCACTGGTACCTGAAGAGCGCCGCAAAGAAGGTATTTTTATTGACGAAGGCATCCCAATGAACCTGAGTGTTGCCGCCGATGACAGTTTTTCCCGTTGGAGTCTCTTCAGCCGCCGTCAGGAATTGAGTTGGGCTAAGGAACTGATTGAGCGCCTGGGTATACGGACATCATCCCCACAACAAAAACTGGCCCACCTCTCTGGGGGGAATCAGCAAAAAGTGGCCATTGGTAAATGGCTGCGCGGTGATGCACAGGTGCTGATTTTTGACGAACCGACCAAAGGGGTCGATATCAAAGCCAAGCAAGACCTTTTCTCTCTGATTGACCAATTGGCGCAACAAGGCAAAGGTATTATTTATGCATCAGGTGAATTTTCAGAATTAGTCGGTTTATGTGATCGTATCTGCGTATTGTGGGATGGCCGAATTGTTGCCGAACTGAATGCTGCAGAGGTCGATGAAGAGACATTATTACTATTTTCAACCGGAGGAACCCCTCAGTGAGCAAAGAATTACCCCTACCAGACGTGCAGCCTTGGCGTCACCAGTTGTTTGATTTTCTCTACAAATGGGGAATGTTGCTCACCGTTGTTGCGTTAATCGCGCTATTTGGTTTGGCATCGGATAACTTCCTCGATCCAAACAATATCATCAACATTTTACGTTCTATCGCCATTGTGACCGTAATTGCCATCGGGGTGTCTATCTCGCTGTCGATTGGCGGTTTTGACCTGTCAGTAGGCTCCACGGCCTCGTTGGCGAATGCCGTCGTGGTATCATTGTTTGTCTGGTATGGCTTCGGTACCACGGGCGCAATAATCCTGACGCTGCTGATTTGCACACTGGTCGGTCTGTTTAATGCTTTCCTGATTGTGGTGCTGAAAATCCCCGATATGCTAGCCACCCTGGCCAGCCTGTTTGTGATTCAGGGGGTCGCCATGACTTACAGCCGCGGCGGTTCGATCACTCAAAGTATGTTGTTGCCCAGTGGCGATATGGCGGAAGGGGTTATTCCAGAAATTTTTTCCGCACTCGGCCAGGTACCGGTTATCGTGCTGATTATGTTAGCGGTCACCGTGGTGGTGCAGTTGTATTTATCGCTGACCAAGCACGGGCGGCGGATGTACGCCATTGGCGGTAACCCACAAGCCGCGCGGCTGGCGGGGATCCGCACGGTTCGCTATCGGGTACTGGCTTATGTGCTCTCCGCTCAATTGGCGGCACTCGGTGGGATCTTGCTGGCTTCACGCATTGGTTCATCGCAGGTGAATGCTGGCAGTGGTTATTTGATGGACGCCGTCGCCGCCGCCTATATCGGCTTTTCACTGGCTGGCTCGGGTAAACCTAATGCGTTCGGCACCTTAATTGGCGCGATAATTTTGGGTGTCTTGCAAAATGGGTTGGTGATGTTGTCAGTGCCTTATTATGCGATGGATATTATTAAAGGCTTGGTATTAGCTATGGCCCTGGCACTGACTTATATTCAGAAACGGTGATCGGAAATCAAAATAAGGTGCAGCGCACAAATCCCGATGAACTGGCTCCAGTCAGTGATGCGGAAGTTGTATGCTGCAACAGGCCATGCAACGCTATGGAACGGAATTTCATGTTCCGATTCCTGTTATTTTCAACAGGCAGGTGGTGCCCAATTATGGCTGCTAAAATAATATCACTTATCAGACTGCTGACAAACCCCGATGACGCGATCTTGAACGGTGAGGATAGGCGTCCGCGCCAAGGATGGCGCGGCTCGAGCCTACATGGATGTATTTACGGCGTCTTTACGATCTGCCTGTTCTCTCCGTCGCGGGCACTTTGTCAATAACCTCACTTATCTTTTTAATTTCTTTCTCTACTCTTGCAGCAGAAGTTAATCAGAATAAAGTGCAACAAAAAAACAATTTAGAAAATTTTGCATTAAGCATTTGTTTAGCAGAGGGTTTTCCTGATGGAGAAATAAATAGCGAGGCCTTTTCTGCGGTCGGTGCTTATGTGGAGTTAGGCGCTTATCCTGTAGAAGCGTATGAAGAAGTTAGCGAACTTGCCAAAAAATTCCTAGAAAAGAAATATATCAGCAAAAATGGCGAATCAAAACTCACCGTTATGAAGTGTATCGATTTATCTCAAAGTAGTGAGCTCAGTGCTATTAAAGATAAGTATACCCGTCATATTTAACGTGCATATGCGTTGGCTGTCCTCGTTCACCCCAGTCACTTACCTGTGTAAGCTTCTGGGGATTCTCTCAGTTGCCGCCTTCCTGAAGCTCGAATTATTTTGGGTGCATACTCAGTGAGATAATCTGTATAACAACCACCACTCAAGAAATAACTTAATTCAACGGCATCCGCGAAGGATCCGGATACAAATACTCAAACCCCAATTCACTGCAAATTTTGCTGCCATCAATCTCGCGGTTAGCGCCCTCTTGCTCCTCAACGGCAAATTCAGGCGGGGTCAACTGTAACGCCCGCGCACACGCTGGGTAAAAATCACGCTTTCTAGGATGAATGGGTGCGCACAAATTATAAAGATGCCCGCCTTTTGGCCGATTCAGCAATAATTCGATAGCGGCGATCACATCTTCCTGATGTACCAGATTCACCCCTTGCGAGCCCCCTTTCACTCCGGTCTTACCGGCAAGGAAACGCCCTGGATGACGATCTGTACCCACCAGCCCCGCAAGACGCAGAATATCAACAGAGGTATGGGGTAATTGATGCAACCACTGCTCCAGCGCCATTAATGTCTTACCCGCGACCGTAACTGGCTGTAGCGGTGAACTTTCTTTTATACGACCACGGGTTTCACCATATACCGAGGTAGAACTGGTGAAAATAATCCGTGGGACACCAAAAGCCAGTGCGCTATCAACCACCTGTTGTACCGCTTGAAAATAGTGATCCCCGCCAGCGGTGGTGCGGCTGGCGGGTAAAGTGATAACCAATGCATCTACCGCCATCAGTTGTGCCAAATCGTCTGGCTCACAAATTAATTCCGGTGTCAGTACCAATGGGTAGCAATTAATTCCGCTCATGCGAGCAGCATCGACGCCATCAGGGGTGGTTTTGCTCCCCACCACGTCGATCCCACGACGGCTCAGTGATTGTGCCAACGGCATACCCAACCAACCCAGCCCAATAATGGCTACTTTTTTCATCTCAATGATTTCCTCTCGCGGCTCTGAGTATTAGCTTCTCATACTGCTAACACATGCTATACCGATAACTTACGCCAGTTGGTGTCACCTAACAATTATTAGGTCTTTCTTTTCTTTCATCGGCACAATGGCACATCAAAGAAACAATCTGCTTACTGAAAATTAAAATTCAGTGATAATCACCATAAAAGAAACAATTTATGGAAAATAAATTCATTTTAGCCACTGTGAAATAAAAGCATCTGGCCAGAAAAAGGTTGCGCTGTACCAGCCTGATGGTTTACGTTAATTGACAGAAATTATGACACGTTCCGAATATGGCTATTTTGATTAATTCTTTGATTTATTCAAAACAGCCCAAACAGAGAAGCCACTATGAATCGCGTTCAATTTAATCACCATCACCACCATCATCCTGACTAGTCTTACAGGCCGATGTGTGCTGGAAGACGGTTAACGAATCTTCCAGGTGGCGTAGAGAACGCAGTAGAGAGCCCTCGGAAGATAATCTTCCGAGGGCTTTTTTATTGCTCATCATTTTATAGACCCAACGTAATTGGCATTGCAGGCAGGCGGTAAGCGAACGACACCCAATGAGCTGGCTCAAGTGAGTCAATGAGTCAGTAAGTTGGGCGAGTGAATGTAGCTAACAACCCTGCGACGTCAAGGACGAAGGGGATAAATTAATAAATTAAGAGGATTACCATGCTGGATAAAACACGTTTACGTATCGCGATGCAGAAATCGGGTCGCCTGAGTGATGAATCCCAAGAGTTGTTGTCCCGCTGCGGGATTAAAATCAACCTGCAACAGCAGCGCCTGATAGCCTTCGCAGAGAACATGCCCATCGATATTCTGCGGGTCCGTGATGACGATATCCCCGGTTTGGTGATGGATGGTGTGGTCGATCTGGGTATTATCGGCGAGAACGTGCTGGAAGAAGAGTTACTTAATCGCCGCGCTCAAGGCGACGACCCTCGCTATTTCACCCTACGTCGCCTGGATTTTGGTGGCTGCCGCCTTTCACTGGCCGCCCCACTGGATGCTGAATACACTGGGCCGCAATGCCTGCAAGATACGCGTATCGCCACCTCTTATCCGCACATTTTAAAACAGTATCTCGATAAACAAGGCGTTCGTTTTAAATCCTGTTTATTGAATGGTTCTGTTGAAGTAGCCCCGCGTGCTGGTTTGGCCGATGCCATCTGTGATTTGGTATCCACCGGTGCCACGCTGGAAGCCAATGGTCTGCGTGAAGTTGAAGTGATCTACCGCTCAAAAGCCTGCCTGATCCAACGTGATGGTGAAATGTCCGTTGATAAACAGCAACTGATTGATCGCCTGATGACCCGTATTCAAGGGGTGATCCAAGCGCGTGAATCCAAGTACATCATGATGCACGCGCCGAGCGAACGTCTGGACGAAATCATTACTCTGTTACCAGGGGCTGAACGCCCAACCATTCTGCCACTGGCCGGTGACAAGAGCCGTGTTGCCATGCACATGGTCAGCAGCGAAACGTTGTTCTGGGAAACCATGGAGAAATTGAAGGCGCTGGGTGCCAGCTCCATTCTGGTATTACCGATTGAAAAAATGATGGAGTAACCCATGCAGCCGACGAATTTCAATACCCTGATCAATTGGCAACAATGCAGTGAAGAACAGCAAAAAGCGCTGTTGAGCCGCCCAGCCATCAATGCATCCGAGAGGATCACTGCGGCGGTCAGTGACATCCTGGACCGGGTGAAAGCGGAAGGCGATAGCGCCCTGCGTGATTTTAGCCAGCGTTTTGACCATGTGCAGGTCGCGGATATCCGTATCACTGCATCAGAGATCGCTGCGGCCTCGGCGCGCCTGAGTGACGATGTCAAGCACGCCATGGCACAGGCGGTACGTAATATTGAAATCTTCCACAATGCGCAGAAAATGCCGGTGGTGGATGTTGAAACTCAGCCGGGTGTGCGTTGTCAGCAAATCACGCGTCCGATTGCTTCCGTCGGCTTGTATATTCCCGGTGGTTCTGCACCGTTGCCATCAACCGTACTGATGCTCGGCACCCCAGCACGTATTGCCGGTTGTCAGCGGGTCGTTTTATGTTCTCCACCGCCTATTGCCGATGAAATTTTGTATGCCGCTCAACTGTGCGGTATTCAGGAAGTGTTCCAGATCGGCGGGGCACAAGCGATCGCCGCCATGGCATTCGGCAGTGAATCGGTGCCTAAAGTGCACAAAATTTTTGGGCCGGGCAACGCTTATGTTACTGAGGCAAAACGTCAGGTTAGCCAGCGCCTGGACGGTGCTGCCATCGATATGCCCGCAGGCCCATCAGAGGTGTTGGTGATCGCCGACAGCGGTGCTACACCTGCGTTTATCGCGGCGGATTTACTCTCACAAGCGGAACACGGGCCTGATTCTCAAGTGATCTTACTGACACCTGATGCCGCTATCGCACAAGCGGTGGCAGTCGAAGTTGAGCAACAACTCGCGCTGTTATCCCGAGCCGATATTGCCCGTCAGGCACTGGAAAGCAGCCGTTTGATCGTGACCAACGATTTACAGCAATGCATTGATATCAGTAATGCATACGGCCCTGAGCATTTGATTCTACAAATTCGTCAACCAGAAGAAATCATTGACCAGATTGATAACGCTGGCTCCGTGTTTATGGGCGATTGGTCACCGGAATCGGCTGGGGATTACGCCTCGGGCACCAACCACGTACTGCCAACCTACGGTTATACCTCAACCTATTCCAGTTTAGGTTTGGCTGATTTTGTTAAGCGCATGACCGTACAGCAATTGACACCACAGGGTTTGTTAGGGCTGGCCTCCACCATCGAAACACTGGCACAGGCCGAACAACTGACCGCACACAAAAATGCAGTTACCCTGCGCGTTACCGCCTTGAATAACGCCCTGACCGCCGTGAATAAGGAGTAAGCATGAGCCAATCTAATAACGTCACGGACCTGGCCCGTGCCAACATCCGTGCTCTGACTCCCTATATGTCCGCACGTCGGTTAGGCGGTAATGGCGATGTCTGGCTGAATGCCAACGAATATCCGCTGGGCACTGAATATCAGTTGACCACGCAAACCTTCAATCGCTATCCCGAGTGTCAGCCTAAGCACGTTATTGAGCGCTATGCCGCTTACGCCGGTTTACCGCCAGAGCAAGTACTGGTTAGTCGTGGTGCTGATGAAGGGATCGAACTGCTGATCCGCGCGTTCTGTGAGCCGGGTCAGGATGCCATTTTATTCTGCCCACCAACCTACGGCATGTACGCTGTCAGTGCTGAAACCTTTGGTGTAGAACGGCGCACCGTACCCGCTCAGGCTGACTGGCAGTTAGATTTACCGGCCATTGCCAACAATCTGGAACAGGTAAAAGTGATCTATGTTTGCAGCCCAAATAACCCGACGGGTAATTTAATCAACCCGGCTGATTTACAGGCGGTGCTGGCACTGGCGCAAGGCCGCGCGATTGTCGCCATCGACGAAGCCTATATTGAGTTTTGTCCACAAGCATCGGTCAGTAATTGGCTAAAAGATTATCCGAATTTAGTGATTTTGCGCACCTTATCGAAAGCCTTTGCATTAGCGGGTTTACGTTGTGGCTTTACGTTAGCCAACAGCGATATCATCCAATTGCTGCTTAAAGTGATCGCCCCCTATCCGTTATCTACGCCAGTGGCGGATATTGCCGCGCAAGCACTCAGCCCAAAGGGGATTGAGCAAATGCGCCAACGGGTCAGTGAAGTACGAGCTAACCGCGCATGGCTACAATCCGCACTGCAAGATTGCGCCTGTGTCGAACAGGTGTTCACCAGCGAAAGCAACTATTTGCTGGCCCGCTTTACCGCGTCCAGCAGCGTATTCAACGCATTGTGGGATCAGGGCATTATTTTGCGTGATCAAAATAAACAACCGGGGTTAGCCAACTGCCTGCGCATCACCATTGGCACCCGTCAGGAGTGTGAGCGAGTGATTGCCGCCCTTGCCCCCCTGCCCGGCATTGATAACTCAAATAACATTGATAACCAGAATAAAACCTATTCTCAGACCTCCAGCATCCGTAAGGGAACGATATGAGCCAGAAATTTCTTTTTATTGACCGCGACGGCACCATCATTGCCGAGCCACCAACTGATTATCAGGTTGACCGGTTGGATAAACTGGCGCTGGAGCCTGATGTCATTCCCGCATTACTGGCGTTGCAAAAAGCAGACTACAAACTGGTGATGATCACTAATCAGGATGGCCTCGGCACCAGCAGTTTCCCGCAGGAAACCTTCGATCCGCCACATAACCTGATGATGCAAATCCTGACGTCTCAGGGGATCAATTTTGAACAGATACTGATTTGCCCACATCTGCCAGAGGATAACTGCACCTGTCGCAAACCGAAAACCGCGCTGGTAGAAAGCTATCTGGCAGATGGCGTGATGAACAGCACCAATAGCTATGTCATCGGTGACCGTGAAACTGACCTACAACTGGCCGAGAACATGGGCATCAGCGGGTTACGTTATCAGCGTGATGGCTTGAACTGGACGCAAATTGCCAAACAACTGACCCAGCGCGACCGCCACGCCTATGTTAATCGCGTGACCAAAGAAACCGCCATTGACGTTAATGTTTGGCTGGATCGCGAAGGGGGAAGCAAAATTAAAACCGGCGTGGGCTTCTTCGACCATATGCTGGATCAAATCGCCACCCACGGCGGTTTTCGCATGGATATTCAGGTCAGCGGCGATCTGTATATCGATGATCACCACACAGTGGAAGATACCGCGCTGGCACTGGGCGAAGCGATCAACATCGCACTGGGTGACAAACGGGGTATTGGCCGCTTTGGTTTTGTATTGCCGATGGATGAGTGCCTGGCACGCTGTGCCTTGGATATTTCTGGTCGCCCGCATTTGGAATACAAAGCTGAATTTAACTACCAGCGTGTCGGCGATCTAAGCACCGAGATGGTCGAGCACTTCTTCCGCTCCCTTTCGTATGCCATGGCCTGTACCTTGCACCTGAAAACCAAAGGTCGCAACGATCATCACCGAGTAGAAAGCCTGTTTAAAGTATTTGGTCGTACCTTGCGTCAAGCCATTCGCGTTGAAGGCAATACCCTGCCAAGTTCAAAAGGAGTGCTGTAATGGATGTGGTGATCCTGGATACCGGTTGTGCCAATCTCTCCTCTGTCACCTATGCGGTACAGCGTTTGGGTTATACACCGGTTATCAGCCGCGACCCGGCAGTCGTCTTGCGAGCAGACAAACTGTTTATGCCGGGTGTGGGCACCGCCCATGCCGCCATGGAACAATTGAGGCAACGCGAGCTTATCGAACTGATCAAAAGTTGTACTCAACCCGTGCTGGGGATCTGCCTTGGTATGCAGTTGCTGGCAACCAGCAGTGAGGAAAGTGGCGGGATCACCACCCTCGGGATGATTGATGCACCAGTAAAAAAGATGACTGATTTTGGTCTGCCGCTGCCGCATATGGGGTGGAATCAGATTACCGCACAAGCCGGTAACCATCTGTTCCGTGGTATCCCTGACGGAACCTATTTCTACTTCGTGCATGGATATGCAATGCCAATATGCCCAAATACCATCGCCCAAACCAACTACGGCGAGCCATTTACCGCCGCAGTAGAAAAAGACAACTTCTTTGGCGTGCAGTTTCATCCGGAACGTTCCGGAGCGGCTGGGGCCCAATTGATGAAAAACTTTCTGGAGATGTAAGCACCATGATTATTCCCGCTTTGGATTTGATCGAAGGCAAGGTGGTGCGTTTGCATCAGGGCGATTACGGCCAGCAACGTGATTACGGCAATCACCCGCTGCCGCGTTTACAAGATTATCAGCAGCAAGGTGCTCAGGTTTTACACTTGGTGGACCTGACCGGAGCCAAAGATCCGGCCGCTCGCCAGATCCCACTACTGCGCGAGTTACTGGCCGGTGTTGATGTGCCGGTGCAAGTCGGCGGCGGTATCCGTAATGAACAAGATGTCGTGGCTTTACTGGAAGCAGGGGCTGCACGGGTGGTGGTGGGTTCAACCGCCGTTAAGCAACCCGAAATGGTGCAGCAGTGGTTTGAGCGTTACGGTGCCGAGGCCATCGTGCTGGCATTGGACGTTCGCATTAATGAGGCTGGCTGCAAACACGTCGCCATCAGTGGCTGGCAGGAAAATTCCGATGCAACGTTAGAGCAAATCGTCGAGCAATACCTGCCTTACGGCCTGAAGCACGTCCTCTGTACCGATATTTCGCGTGATGGCACGCTGAGCGGCTCGAATGTTGAACTGTATCAGGAAGTGTGCCAGCGCTATCCACAAGTCGCGTTTCAGGCATCTGGCGGTATCGGCTGTCTGGATGATATCGCCCGCTTACGCGGCAGCGGTGTACAGGGCGTGATTGTTGGCCGTGCGTTACTGGACGGCAAGTTTAACGTGAAGGAGGCTATCGCATGCTGGCAAAACGTATAATTCCTTGTCTGGATGTGAAAGACGGCCAGGTCGTTAAAGGTGTTCAGTTCCGCAATCATGAGATCATCGGCGATATCGTGCCTTTGGCGCAGCGCTATGCTCAAGAAGGGGCTGATGAGTTGGTGTTTTACGATATCACTGCCTCATCCGATGGCCGTGTCGTCGATAAAAGCTGGGTAGCGCGGGTCGCAGAAGTGATCGATATCCCTTTCTGTGTGGCCGGGGGGATCAAAAGTGTCGAAGATGCAAGCCAGATCCTGACATTCGGTGCGGATAAAATCTCAATCAACTCTCCCGCATTGGCAGACCCAACACTCATTACCCGCTTGGCTGACCGCTATGGCGTACAATGCATCGTGGTGGGAATTGATACCTGGTATGACACCGAAAGCGACAGCTATCAGGTTTACCAGTTTACCGGTGATGAGAAGCGTACCAAAGCCACCACGTGGCAAACCGAAGATTGGGTCAAAGAGGTCCAGTTACGGGGAGCCGGTGAGATTGTATTAAATATGATGAATCAGGACGGCGTCCGTAACGGCTATGATTTGCGTCAGCTTCAACAGATGCGTGCTATTTGCCACGTTCCGTTAATCGCCTCTGGCGGTGCCGGGACACCGGATCACTTCCTTGAAGCCTTCCGCGACGCGGATGTTGATGGCGCGCTGGCGGCATCGGTATTCCATAAACAAATCATTAATATCGGCGAATTGAAAAAGTATTTGTCTGAACAGGGCGTGGAGATAAGAGTGTGTTAACAGAACAACAAATCAACCAATTGGATTGGGAAAAAGTCGATCACCTGATGCCAGCCATCGTTCAGCATGCCGTATCCGGCGAAGTTCTGATGATGGGGTATATGAATCAGGAAGCACTGGCGGTCACTGAGAAAACCGGCAAAGTGACCTTCTTCTCTCGTACCAAACAGCGTTTGTGGACCAAAGGCGAAAGCTCTGGTCATTTCCTTAACGTAGTGAATATTTACCCTGATTGTGACAACGATACGTTGCTGATTCTGGTGAAGCCTATCGGCCCAACCTGCCACTTGGGCAATAGCAGTTGCTTCGCGCCTGCGGCCAGTGACTGGAGTTTCCTGTATCAACTGGAGCAATTGTTGGCATCGCGTAAGTCTGCTGATCCAGCCAGTTCTTACACGGCAAAACTGTATGCCAGCGGCACCAAACGTATCGCGCAAAAGGTGGGTGAAGAAGGGGTTGAAACCGCACTGGCCGCCACAGTGAATGACCGTGAAGAGCTAACGAATGAAGCCTCTGATTTGATGTATCACCTGCTGGTGTTATTGCAGGATCAAGATTTGGATTTCAGTACCGTCATTGGCCGCCTGCGGGAACGCCACGAGAAATAATTCTCTGGCTGATTCACTGGCAAAAAAACGCCTCCAACTTATCACTGGAGGCGTTTTTATTGGGCAGCGTTAAAACGGATGAGTCGCTGGTATCTTAAATTCTATGACGTCAACCGCGCCCGGAGCGTACACGCAATACGTGAGGCACCCGAGCACTGCGCGATCCCAGAATGGCAAAGCACAGTCGCCGTTAAAGGGATTACGCCATCCACTCAGTGTGGAATACACCTTCTTTATCTGTCCGCTTATACGTATGCGCACCGAAATAGTCGCGCTGTGCCTGGATCAAGTTAGCAGGCAGCACGGCTGAACGGTAGCTGTCGTAATAGTTAATCGCAGCAGAGAATGTTGGCGTTGGGATACCGTTTTGTACCGCATAAGACACCACATCACGCAGCGCTTGCTGGTATTCATCAGCAATTTGCTTGAAGTACGGTGCCAGCAGCAAGTTAGCGATATCTGCGTTTTCTGCATAAGCATCAGTAATTTTTTGTAGGAACTGAGCACGAATAATACAGCCAGCACGGAAAATCTTCGCGATTTCACCGTAATTCAGATCCCAGTTATTCTCGTTAGATGCCGCTTTCAGTTGAGAGAAACCTTGTGCGTAAGAAACGATTTTACCCAGATACAGCGCGCGACGAATTTTTTCGATAAACTCGGCTTTATCACCAGTGAAAGGCTGAACTTTAGGGCCAGTCAACACTTTAGAGGCAGCAACACGTTGATCTTTCAGAGAAGACAAGTAACGGGCAAACACAGATTCAGTGATCAGTGTTAACGGCTCACCCAAGTCCAGAGAACTTTGGCTGGTCCATTTACCGGTGCCTTTGTTGGCAGCTTCGTCCAGGATCACATCAACCAGATAGTTACCGTCTTCGTCTTTCTTGGTGAAGATGTCTTTGGTGATATCAATCAGGTAGCTGTTCAGTTCGCCTTTGTTCCACTCAGCAAAAGTACTGGCCAGCTCTTCATTGCTCAGACCCAGAGACTGTTTCAGCAGTGAATAGGCTTCGGCGATCAATTGCATATCACCGTATTCGATACCGTTGTGAACCATTTTAACGTAATGGCCAGCACCGTCAGCGCCGATATAGGCAACGCAGGCGTCACCATCATCAGCACGGGCCGCAATTTTCTCAAGGATCGGGGCAACCAATTCGTAGGCTTCTTTCTGGCCACCCGGCATGATAGAAGGGCCTTTCAATGCACCCTCTTCACCACCAGACACGCCGGTACCGATAAAGTTAAAGCCTTGTGCAGAAAGTTCACGGTTACGACGAATGGTGTCTTTGTAATAAGTATTGCCACCATCAATCAGAATATCGCCTTTATCAAGATGCGGCGTCAGTGAAGCGATCGTTTTATCTGTTGCTTCACCCGCTTTCACCATCAGCAGGATACGGCGCGGTTTTTCCAGTGAATCAACAAACTCTTCAACGGTATAACTCGGCACCAGATTCTTACCTGGATTCTCGGCAACCACTTCGTCGGTTTTGTCTGATGAACGGTTAAAAATAGAAACGGAATAGCCACGGCTTTCGATGTTGAGCGCCAGGTTACGGCCCATCACCGCCATACCGACAACGCCGATCTGTTGTTTGGACATTAAAAAAACTCCTGTCTGAAGGATGACACCTGTTACCAGCCTTAAGGCCAACAGGTTTTTGATGTGGGAAACATGTTAACTCAGGATTATGTCAGCTGGGTAGTGATTGGTGCGATAGATAGCACAACTGACTAGTTGCTGTGCGCACACGTTTGCTTTCGCGAGGTTATCGGCCAATAAATGCAAATCCACCTGCCAGTTTGTACAAAGATCTATCGCGAGGATTACCTCAGATTGCTGGCAGCCCCCGATAACGCTCTTTTAGAACGGTGAGGATAGGCAAAGAGCAAAGCGCCACAAATGGCGCGGCCTAAACTGCCAAGGATTGCTTTTTAATTATCGTATATACACCTATCGTCTATATACCCGTTATCGTAGATTGAATTTACGCGACGAAATCCTTTAGCCATGCCTTAAATTCAGCCCCTTGCTGTGGGTGACGCAAACCATAAGCCACATAAGCCTGCATATAGCCGAGTTTCTCACCGCAGTTATAGGACTTACCGGTTAAGGCAACCGCATCAACCGCCTCTACCGCAGCCAAAGCATCAATAGCATCGGTCAGTTGGATACGCCCCCAAGCGCCGGGTTTCGTCTGTTCCAACAATGGCCAAATATGCGCTGACAGTACATAGCGCCCCACCGCAGACAGATTTGATTGTAAATCTGCCGAACTTTGTGGCTTCTCGATCATGGCATTAATCCGGCTGCTCTCCCCTGGCAACAAGGTCGATTTCTCACAGGAAACCACCGAATAATTAGACAGCGTTTCAGGATCTACCGAATGAACCAAAACTTGGCTGACCCCGGTCTCTTCAAAACGTTGCACTAATTGAGCCAGATTATCGCGGGTTAAATCAGATTGCTCATCATCAATTAGAACATCTGGCAGCAAGACAACAAATGGCGAATCACCCACTAACGGTTTGGCGCATAAAACAGCGTGGCCCAACCCCTCTGGATGCCCCTGACGAATATGCATTATTGTCACACCCGGTGGGCAAATTGACTGCACTTCATCCAATAGCTGGCGCTTAACACGGGCCTCCAGCATCGCTTCCAATTCATAGGAAGTATCAAAATGGTTTTCTACGGCGTTCTTGGATGAATGGGTTATCAGAATAATTTCGTTGATGCCCGCAGCAACACATTCGTTCACCACATACTGGATAAGTGGCTTATCAACGATTGGCAACATCTCTTTCGGAATAGCTTTGGTCGCCGGGAGCATTCTCATGCCTAAACCAGCGACAGGGATGACTGCTTTCAATTTGGTCATGCTTACCTACAGATTCTCTACGCTAAATTAAAAATCGGCATACACTCAGCCTGACAATAACACTCAGCCTGACAAGATATTATTTAATCGAGTTGCTGTTTTAGCCAGGCAGTAAACTTTTCACCTTCAGTATGATGACGAACGCCATAAGTCACAAAAGCTTTCATATAGCCCAGTTTATCGCCGCAATCATGAGATTTGCCCGTCATATGAAATGCCTCTACGGGCTCTTGCTGCATTAACATCGCAATGGCATCGGTCAGTTGAATTTCATCCCCCGCACCACGTGGTGTTTTCTCAAGCAACGGCCAGATATTTTTAGACAATACATAGCGCCCAACTACAGCAAGGTTAGACGGGGCCTCGGCTATAGAGGGTTTTTCTACCACCGCTGTCATCAACGTGCTTTCGCCTGGTGCTAATGCCACATGGCCACAATCCGCAATACCGTATTTGGAGACATCCGCTTTGGGCACTGGCTCAACCATGATTTGGCTATGACCGGTTTCTTCGAAGCGTTTAATCATACTGGCAAGATTTTCTTTTGATAAATCAGCCGTTGAATCGTCCAGTAGTACATCCGGTAGCATGACGATAAAAGGATTGTCCCCCACCATCGATTTAGCACATAACACTGCGTGCCCTAGACCTTTAGCATGGCCCTGCCGCACTTGCATAATGGTGACATCCGCTGGGCAAATATTTTTGATCTCTTTTAATAACTGCCGCTTAACCCGTGACTCCAGCGCGGCTTCCAGCTCAAATGAAGTATCAAAATGATTCTCTATCGCATTCTTAGATGAATGGCTCACCAGTACGATCTCTTTGACCCCTGCGGCAACACATTCATCCACAATATACTGGATCAGGGGTTTATCGACGACCGGGAGCATTTCTTTCGGAATAGCTTTAGTCGCGGGCAACATACGGGTGCCAAGCCCAGCAACAGGAATGACGGCTTTTAAACACTTCATGACTCTGACCTCTTCAATTTTGAGTCGCTGTCCCCTTCTTACCTGAAGTTACAGCGTTGTTAGCCACATTCTTTCATCCGAATCACTGTTCTAAGCCAGTTCATCAGTGCTGCCTACCCGTAACGCTAATGACTTTAAGTATCACAGAGGGTGATTAATGCTGTAAGCCAGGTGAGACAATCAGTGGTGACTTATTATTCATTTAGCTTCCACCAGTTTACATCAGAAGGTTCTTGATTACCTTTTAAAAGTATCAATAAACCTCTCGATAACAGATACATTTAGTAAAAAATTGATACTGTATTTTAAAAACAAAAAACAATAAAGAAACCAAGAGTTAAGAAAAAATTCAATTATTTAGTGACGTGAACATATGAAATAATATAACCAGAAATTTTCTCTAGAACAACATCCGAATGACAATGTACCTATCTTCTTGAAAATTCAACACACCCACTGCAAATAGCAACAAGACCAATAAGTTATCTAAAACAACAGTTTCATTATAACCAAATTTTATTTCGACTATTTTTATATCCACATGGTTATTTTTCCCAACTCGCCTGACGCTATTATCCTAGAGAGATACTCATCGTATTTTAACTCTGTAGAAGCCTATAGATAACAAAGCAATATATTTATTTCACCTTAACCCTATACCGCCATACCAACAAATTAAAAAACCAGTAACGTTGTTACATTACATAACTCAATAGCGAAAGAAATGATTAGAGTCTTGTATAAATAATAATCATTTGCATTTGGATAGGGGTGGTGATATATATGATTAACCTTGAATGGGGTAATGGCCTTTACTATTTTATTTACCTTTAGAATTACCCACATTAAATATGTACATAAATTGCATATGGATATTAAACCATAAAGGAATTCAGGGCTTACCCTTCAATTAATTCATCCTCTACTAATAGGGACACTATAGAGATGGTTTCACAACGTCAATTCAATGAAAATAATATCCAACATCTTAATGGTGAAAATTGGTCTCATGCCAATGCACATTTAGTAGGGAAAATACTGCGTGAACTGACTCATGAGAAATTGATTGCCCCAGTCTGCTTGGTTACACCAGAGGATGGCTATCACCACTATAGCTTCACTCCAGACCAAGACCGAATAGAATACCTTTTTAAAGCAAAATGTTATCAACTTGACCACCTGGATATTGACCCAAGCACCTTAACCAAAACCCTTGATGGGCACGCGCAGCTACTGGATGCATTACAGCTGATTATTGAATTAAACAACCGGCTTGGTATCTCAGAAGAAATGCTGCCCGTCTATTTGGATGAAATCTCCAGTACCCTTTATGGTTACGCTTTTAAGTATCATCATAATAACCTTAGCGCCACGCAATTGGTTCACGCCAATTACCAAACAGTAGAAACAGCGATGAGCGAGGGCCACCCCGTTTTTATCGCGAATAATGGCCGTATTGGTTTTGATATTACAGACTACGCTGCCTATGCACCAGAAAGCGCCCATCCAATTAATTTAATCTGGATCGCAGTGCATCAGGATAAAACCGTATTTTCCAGTTTTACCGGCCTTAGCTACCCACAATTAATGCAGGAGGAGTTGGGCGATTACCAATGGGAACAGTTTACTCAGTATTTAACTTCTCGCGGGTTGACCGCCCAAGATTATTTCTTTATGCCCCTGCACCCCTGGCAATGGCATGAAAGGATTGCCACCAGCTTTGCTGCAGATATTGCACGTAACGATATTATTTATTTAGGACAAGGGCAAGATAGTTATCTGGCTCAACAATCCATTCGAACGTTTTTCAATCTCTCTAATCCACACAAAAATTATGTTAAGACGGCATTATCTATTTTGAATATGGGCTTTATGCGCGGGCTTTCCCCCCATAGCATGGTAACCACGCCATTGGTTAATGAATGGCTTAGCAGTTTAATTAAGCAAGATACTTTCTTTCAGCAGAAGAAATTTACCTTACTCTGCGAAAGAGCCGCCATGGGGTATTTCAACCCCCATTTTGAAACCGCTTTAATTAAAGATAATCCCCATAAAAAAATGCTCTCGGCCCTGTGGCGAGAAAGCCCTATGCCAAAACTTGTTGGCCACCAGCGTTTAATGACGATGGCCTCTTTACTGCACAGTGATAATGACGGTAACTCGGTAGTCTCCGCCTTGGTACACTCATCGGGGTTAAGTGCAAAGGCATGGATAACACACTATCTGGATGCCTATCTTTCGCCTCTATTACACGCCTTCTTTACTTACGACTTGGTATTTATGCCCCATGGGGAAAACCTGATGTTGGTACTGGAAAGTAACGTTCCAGTCCATGTCTTGATGAAGGATATCGGTGAGGAAATTGCTATTTTAAATGGGGATATTCGTCTACCAGATGCCATCAAATTCCTCCATGTCACCGTCAAAGACGATATGAAGATCAATTATATTTTGCTGGATATTTTCGACTGCTTCTTCCGTTACCTCACGCCGTTACTGCAAAAAGATTTGAGTCTTAATGAGCACCAATTCTGGCGGTTGGTGGCTGATTGCATCCATACCTATCAAGCCCAACACCCTGCCATGGCTAAAAAATTCAAGAAGTTCGATCTCTTTAAAGCTGATTTTGTTCGTACCTGTCTGAATCGGCTGCAAATGGCGAATAACCAACAAATGATCGATCTTGATGATCGAGAGAAGAATCTGAAATTTGCCGGCACCTTAGTCAACCCAATTCATGTTTTCAAAACCACATACTGACCCACGTGGTCAGACCGTAGTTTTACGATGTTCGGTTTTTACGACATACCTGTTTTTACAGCATACCTGAATTGGCTGTATCACGTTTTATAGCGCCAAGCTCTTAGACCATTATATTTTTTAAAAATCAATATATTGAAACGCCATGACTGGCATTTTCACAACACCATAAAGACAAACTTCCCATATTTTTATTTAGTGAGAATAATTAGATGAGAATACTAGAAAAAAATCACGGCAAAAGCCGAGTGCGTTTTAACTGCACACACCCTATCAAACCAGCGGCATGGGTGCTTGCTGCTAATGTATCGTTGTTGGGTTGTGCATATGCCGCGACTGACGAGAATAATAGTCAGAAAAAAGAAAGAGAAAACAACCCTGCAAATACCACCATAACCGTTACGGCATCACCATTGCGTCATGCTGGCGTCACAGAAGACAGTGGCAGCTACAACACGTCATCAATGTCGACAGCAACTGGCCTGAATATTTCAGCACGGGAAACCCCACAGTCGGTAAGTGTTCTGACTAAACAGCGCATGCGTGATCAAAACCTGAACAGCGTCGAAAGTGCCGTGAATAACATCACCGGCATCAGTGTGCGCCAGTTTGACAGTGATCGTTTCGGTTTTACCTCTCGCGGCATGGCCGTTAATAATGTTATGCGAGATGGCGTCGCCACCTTTTACGATACCCGCTTTAATTATGGTGATAACACGCTTGATACCGATATGTTTGATCGTATTGAAGTGGTTCGAGGTGCGGCAGGCTTAATGGCTGGGCCGGGTAACCCTTCCGCCGTTATTAACCTTGTGCGCAAACGCCCCACGCAGGATTTTCGCGGCAGTGTGTCGGCAGGTGTTGGTTCATGGGAGAAATGGCGGACGGCGCTAGATATCTCCGGCCCCCTCAATAGTGAAGGCAGTGTGCGCGGGCGTTTTGTCACGGCTTATGAAGATAAGAACTCTTTTGTTAACCGCTATGATCAAAGTAAAAACCCGTTTTACGGTATCTTGGAGATAGATGTCACCCCCAATACCCTATTCACCTTTGGTGCCGATACACAACGGACTCTAACCCGGGGCGGTATGTTTGGTGGGCTTCCCCTGTTTAACAGCGCTGGTGGGCGGACAAATTATGCCCAATCCGCCACCACCGCATCGGATTGGGCATCCGCCGAAACCCGAACTCAAACGCTGTTTAGCAGTCTGCAACACAATTTTGATAACGGCTGGAATATTAAAGGCACCTTTACCTTTGATAACGATAAGCTGCGCCAAGACGTGATGTGGCCCACCGGTTATCCCGACCCACAAACCAATATAGGTATGCGGCCAGGCAGTCTGTCACTGATTGATGGTGCCCGCCGTCAGCAAAATTACGATATTCAAGTCAATGGTCAGTACAGCCTGTTTGGCCGCCAACATCAGTTGGGTTTGGGCTGGAATCGTCAACGACAAAATATTGATAACGACTATTATCTGGCGACCTGTAATGCCACCAGAACCTGTCCCGACCTTGGGGATTTCACCCAGCCGGGCTGGCAATATCCTAAGCCTGTTTGGAGTGATAAACGGGCTTATGGTTCGAAAGGGCGCAGCGATCAATCCTCGCAGTATGTGGTGACCCAACTCTCTCTGATTGACCCGTTAACCTTGATCCTTGGTGGCCGCCTGACCACTTGGGAAACCCGTGGTGATAACTTCGGTACGCCACAAAATGCTCGTTATAAGAATGAGTTTGTCCCATACAGCGGCCTGACTTATGACATTAATCGCGATTTGTCGGTTTATACCAGTTATACCGAAATATTTAACCCAGAAAACCGTCGGGACCGTAATAACACATTATTGGCCCCGGTGAGTGGGCAGAATTACGAAGCCGGTTTGAAAGGTGTTGCCTTCGATAATAGTCTTGATTATTCACTGGCAGTGTTTGAAATCCGTCAGAATAATATGCCCGTACCGGACACCACCGCCCCCCGCTTGCCGGATAACAGCCAGCCTTACTTCGCCGTCGACGGTACTAAAACCCGTGGTTTTGAAGCGGAAGTCAGTGGAAAAATGACTGAAGACTGGAATATTTCTGCGGGCTATACCCAGTACAACGTGAAACTACCGAGCTCAAATACCCAGACACCTGTCACCCCAGTCACACCACGGAAAGTCTTAAAACTCTTCACCACCTATACCTTACCGGGGCAACTAAGCGATCTGACCCTCGGCGGTGGCGTCAACTGGCAAAGCCAAATCGCCAGAAACCTCAGTAGCCCAATCGGTATTCAACAAATCGGTCAAGGCAGTTTTGCCATTTACAGCCTGATGAGCCGCTACCAGTTTACCCCTCAGCTCTCCTTAACGGTCAATCTGGATAACCTGTTTAATCAGCATTACTACACACAAATCGGCCAATACAACCAATACTTGTTAGGCGCACCACGCAATGTCGATGCCACCGTGCGCTACACCTTCTAAGGATTGCAGTTGGATACCCTCACAGCCGGCCACTTTTCCGGCTGTATCTTTTGCCAACGTCTTCAGAAAGCACGATATGGATACACCAAATGAATAAAACGCGAACCTGCACCACATTAGCCCCCCGCTGGTTAGGCGATATTTCTTTTATATTAGCGGGTCTACTTGCGCTATTTTTTTTGCTTTCTGTCGGCGATAGCCAGGCCGAAACCGGCGCTGTGCACACCACGCAAGCAAACGGTTTCCCACGGAAAATCACCAGCGCACTTGGCACGGCGGTCATTGAGCGTCCACCTCAGCGTATTGTGGCCCTCGGCGCAGGCGCAGAAGACATTGTGCTGGCATTGGGCAAGATCCCGGTGGGTATTGAATCCCACACATGGGGAGGTGATAAGCAAGGTTATTTGCCTTGGTTCAGACAAGCATTAGAACAACGGGGCGAGCCGCTGCCTCAGGTGCTTAATATGTATCCAGAGTTGGATATTGAGCAGTTAATCAATCTAAAGCCCGATGTGATTATCGCGACTCAGTCAGGGATGAGCCAAAGCCTGTACAACCAACTATCTCGCTTCGCGCCCGTCGTGGCTTATCCCGGCCGGCCGTGGCTGACCAGCCTCACACAACAAGTTGAATTAATCGGCCAAACACTCGGAGAAGAGTCACAGATCTACCCGTTATTGCAAGAGTTAAAAAACACCTTATCCGCTGCGGGCCAAACGGTTCCGGGGATTAAAAACCTGCGTTTTGCCTACATTAAAGCGGCCAGTAGCAATACCAACTTGTCGGTGTATGTCGCAGGCGACCCACGGGTTGACACCTTAATCGCCACGGGTATGCAACTCGCCCCATCCATCAAAGACCTCATGGCATCGCGAGGCAGCTTTGCTGCTAATCTTGGGCTGGAAAATGCAGATCAGTTGGATGATGCCGATATTTTAGTCACCTGGTATAGCAGCGAGCAAGAACGGCAGCGGGTTGAAGAAAAGCCCTTATTCAACGCGATGGCTGCCGTGCAACGCGGCGGGTATATCCCGCTGACCGACCAAGCGATTGTCATGGCGATGTCCTATGGCACACCGCTGAGCGTTCAGTGGGGGTTGCAACGCTTTATGCCATTGCTCGCAGAAAAAGCGCGCCATTTGGCTGATACCAAAGAGACACTGCCATGATAGATAACACGGTTCAACAATTACGAAAATACCGCATCTTAGGATGGATAGGGTTATTGCTGCTCACATTAATGTGTGTGTTAGTCAGCCTGACTCTCGGGGCGAGGACCTTGCCAATCAGCGCAATCTGGCACTATATAGAGATGTACTACATCAATATGCCCGCCGCTCATATCAGCTATAACGATCTGGTCATTGATGCCCGGATCCCCCGTACACTGATTGGCCTATTGGCTGGAGCTGCACTGGCCCTCTCCGGTGCAGTGACTCAGGGGCTATTGCGCAATCCACTTGGTGACCCCGGATTATTGGGTGTCAATGCCGGTGCATCAGCGATTATCGTCAGTTTTGCGTTCTTCCCCGCACTGGCAGCAATACCGCATTTTTGGCCTGCCCTACTCGGTGCAGCACTAGCCACCCTGTTGTTTTATCTGTTGGGGGGCGGGCAACGGAATACGCACTCGGTGCGTTTGGTGCTTACCGGCGCGGCCATCAATGCCTGCCTGTTTGCCTATGTACAGGGGGTGGTGTTACTCAACCCTGCGGTGTTGGAAAATTACCGCTTCTGGATCATGGGTTCTCTGGCGGCGACATCAGTATCAGCCATGCTGGCCGTGCTCCCCTATTTTGTCATCGGTTTGGTGATCATCTTCGCCATCGCCCCTTCGCTGAACGTGATGGTATTTGGCGAAAACGTTGCTACCACCATGGGGGCCAATACCGTTCGGATCCGTATGTCGGCATTAGTAGGCGCAACATTGCTGGCCGCTACCGCGACGGCAGTAGCGGGTCCGGTCGCTTTTATTGGTCTGGCAGCCCCTCATTTGGGGCGAGCCATGATTGGCTCAGACTTTCGTTGGCTACTGCCTTATTGCTTACTGCTCGGCCCAATCCTCTTGCTGAGTGCCGATGTGGTCGCCCGCATTATCATCGCCCCCGGCGAAGTGATGGTTGGCGTGATCACCGCTGCCGTGGGAGGGCCATTGCTTTACGCGGTGGTCAACAGTAAAAAAGGTATCGTCTATGCATCCCGTTGATTCAGTCAGAACGCTGACGCTGGGATCTTGGGTCTTTTTAGCGCCAGCCCGCCGAACCGGGGTTTACCTGCTGCTGATATGGCCCATTTTATTGCTATGCCTCACCGCTGCGCTAATGCTCAGCCCCAGTGGTTTCGAAGGGGGAAAAATGCTGGCGGTATTGGCTGGCGAAGGTAGCCAGTACGAGGAGTTTATCTTACTGCAATTGCGGTTACCAAGAGCATTGGTTGCTCTGGGGGCCGGTGCCGCCCTGGCCATTTCCGGCGCTATTTTCCAAACCACAACCCACAACGCCTTGGCTAGCCCCGATATTATCGGTATCACCACCGGCGCGTCCGCTGGCGTGGTTGCCACCCTACTACTTTGGCCAGGGGTCATGCCGGTACCGTTGGGGGCATTTATCGGTGCCTGTACTGCAGTGGCTTTAGTCTATGCGGGCAGCATGAGCATCCTGTCTCATCCAGAGAGAATTATTATTTCCGGTATCGCCGTTGGTGCCGTGTGCATCGCATTTGTTAACTTTGCGACTTCACAAGTCCGTCTGGAACAGGCGAGTCAGTTAGCCGCTTTGCTCAGCGGCAGTTTGGCAGAGAAAAACTGGCGGGATGTCGGCATCATCAGCCTGACATTGGGACTGGTTATGCCGGGCTTGGTATATCTCAGCCGTCAACTCAATTACCTGAGCCTTGGAGCCGCGATTGCCCAGCCGCTAGGTGTCAATATCCGCCAGACGCATTGGCTAGGTCTATTGGTTGCCATCGCACTGGCAACAGCGGCGGTATTGGTTGTCGGGCCGGTCGCCTTTATCGCCCTGTCAGCCCCCCAGATTACCCAACATCTGGTAAAGGCTAACGGCATCTCCCTGTTATGTACCGCCTTGATGGGCGCATTTCTATTATTGGCGTCAGACATCATAACCTTGCTATTACCAACATCTTCACGGCTCCCCGTGGGCGTTATTACGGCTGCCGTCGGGGGGATTTATCTGATGAGCTTGCTATACGCCAAAGTGAGGAAAACAAAGTGAGATCCCAAAGAGAGCTAACATCCCCCATGACACCATTGGAGAACCCGGGCGATATCAGTGATAAACCGCGTTTAACCACCCAAAAACTGTCACTGGGCTACGGCCAGCAACTTATTATCAATAAGCTTAGCCTGAGCATTAAAAACGGCGCGTTCAGCGTCATTATCGGCCCAAACGGTTGTGGTAAATCGACGTTGTTGCGAGCGCTCAGCCGTAGCTTGTTACCACAAAATGGCAGTATCAGGTTAGATCAACAGGATATTCAGCACTACAAAGCCAAGGTCTTTGCCCGCCAGTTATCGCTACTTTCTCAGGGCGCAAGTATTTCTGAAACCTTGACCGTGTTTGATCTGGTTTCCCGTGGCCGTTACGCCCATCAATCATTCTTTCATCAATGGTCGACGGAAGATGAACGTATCGTAAAAGCCGCTATCAGCGCCGTTAATCTGGAGAGTCTGGTGCAGCAGAGAGTCAGTGAACTCTCTGGTGGTCAGCGGCAACGTGCGTGGTTTGCCATGACACTGGCTCAACATACACCGATTGTTTTATTGGATGAACCGACCACATATTTGGATATCGCGCACCAAATTGAAATGCTGGATTTATGCCAAGAACTGCAACAACAGGGGAAAACGCTGGTATTGGTGCTACACGATATTAATCAGGCTCTGCGTTATGCCACCCACCTGATTATGTTGAAAGAGGGGCAAATTTATGCAGAAGGTTTACCAGAATCTATCGTTACTGAAGACAGCATTGCCGCCGTTTTTGGGCTACGTTGCCGGATCATTACTGACCCTGAATCCGGCAAGCCTTTGGTGATACCCCGCCGTCAGTCGCGTTAGCTCATCCGCCCTGAAAGGCTCCTCAACGGTGCCGGTCTATTGGTTTATAACGGTCGACTGCTTATAACGGTCTATTGGTTTATTAACGACCGACTAATTTATTAAGCGCTAACCCGCTGATACCTCGAATTCTACCAACGGATTGATCAAATCATCAGCAAACTGAAAACTTTGCACAGGGTCAGCTAAATCCAGCATGTGCTGGTTATTGTTGAGCTGTAAGCGGTTCAAACAACAGCGTTTAATTTTGGGTGTAAACAACGGATAGCTCGCAAATTTAGCGGCTAATTCAGGATACTGCTGCTGGTACTGGCGGATACAGGCCGCAACATCCGCCCAGAAATAGCGCTCAGGATAATCCCCTTGTTGATCCAAGACTGCGGCTAAATAGCGGAATACACCGTCGAACACATCACTGAGGATCGTCAGGGTTTTCATCTCATCGGGCATATCCACGATGATGCGCCGGGCTTTCTCCGGCAAATCAGCCTCAGTGTTCAGCACCAAAATTTCTTCCGCCAGATCTTTCATGAAAATATGTTGCGGCACGGCATTCTGTAGAACCAAAATGATATTTTCACCGTGGGGCATAAACATCAAATCGTAAACATATAAACAATGTAATAGCGGTGACAAATAGCTACGCAAATAACGTTCCAGCCATTGCTGAGTGGATAACCCGGATGCATCAATCAACGCAGGCAGTAGCGCTTTCCCTTCTTGATCCAAATGTAACAAGGCGGCCATCGTCATCAGTTGCTGACCGGGTTGAATTAATTGCAGCGGATTCTCCCGCCACAGTGCAGCGGCCATCTTTTTATATGCTGAATCCCCGGTGATCGCCTGCTCATAATAGCTATTGCGAAAACCAATACTGGCCACTTCACGCAAAATCTTGAAATCATACGCTTGCAATATTTCATCGCCTTCAACCAAGTCAAACAGCCATTCGTTAATTCCTGGTGTCGTTGCCATATAGTAGGGTGATAAACCGCGCATAAACCCCATATTCAGGATCGATAACGCCATTTTTACGTAATATCGCTGCGGGTGGCTGCGATTAAAGAAAGTACGAATAGATTGCTGTGCCTGATAAGCATCTTTGCCCTGCCCCAAAAATACCAACCTTTGATTAGCAATATCAGCCGCGAATATCGAAGTCAGTTTATTCTGCCACTGCCACGGATGCACCGGCATCAGCACATAATCCTGAGGATTACAGTCTCTGGCTATTAATTGCTGTTCAAATTCGGCCAGTACCTCCGCCCCGAGTTCCTGTTCCATCAACTTCGCGTAATCGAGTTGTTCAATGCAGGCAAAATGCGCCTTACTTTTATGGGCGGCGAGCCAGACCAGATGCACATCTGATGCGGCTTCCGGGCTAAATCTCTGAAAGTCCTGAGCATCAAAACCAATACGCCCATTATTAGCGACAAAGGAAGGATGCCCCTCCATCATTTCCTTTTCTATTATCTGAAAGCTGGCATTCACCAAGGCGGTAGCACTTATCCCTGTGCGGCAGTGTTTAAATGCGCTGCTGTACAACGTGCTGGTAATTTCCTCCAAATAGGTCGGCAATACTCGCTCACTGATGCTCAATTGCCGCTTGAACTCAATGATAAATAACAGTAAATCTAAATCTGTGCTCTTTTCATTAACGGTTTTATGCAACGAATCTGGGTCAATCAACCAGTGATCCAGTGCCAAGCGACGAGCACGAAAAACATAGTTCGCCGGCTTGTCCGCCGCCGCCGCCACCAACTGATAGTAATCATATCCCTCACTATCAGGGTGATCTGTCATCCGTTGGGGAGCCAACAAGCACTCGTGGGAAAACTCAGAAATAGCTTTACACAAGTGCAAGCGATTCACTTTTTGCCACAGTACCGGCTGCAAATGGGGGAGTTCCAAACTCTGGTGCGGGGAGAGAGGCGCTGATAAGTCCATCATCATTGATGCTCCTTTTGTAAGGCAAGGCGATATTGTTCCCGGGTGCAAAACGCCAACCAAGCGGTTTTATGGGGTAATGTCAGTTGCTGTTGATAGACAAAACCCGCTCGTTTATTTAAGCGATGGATTTTTTCATTACGCACGTCAGGCTCAACTACGATGCGGGCGACCGTTGGATCGCTGAAAATAAAGGTCATAATGGCCTGGAAAACCCGCCAGGTAAAACCCGTGATTCTCTCAACCGGAGGAGCCACCAAAATATGCATTCCAACATCATCAGGCTGTGCAGGGTAATAATCGGCAATCACATCATGTTGGGCCAAGTAACGCTCTAACAAGAATGCGGGCTGCTGCTGATAAACGCCCACAAAGACACCGCCAGGCTGGCTCGTATTCAATTCTTGGTAAAATGCCTTTACCTGCTGTGGGCTATAGCCTTGCATTCCCCAATAGTGAGCATATTCACGATTAACCCAATCCGTCAGCCAAGTGACATCATGTGCTAACACCAGCGGGCGGAGTTGAAAACCACCACTCCTCACCACGGTATCGCTCTCAATATTCCTCTCAGCGTTCATCACTCTTTCCTCCTCAGTGATGGCGCACTGAATTGCTGAAAAGCAATGTTTTTCTCAATCGGATAATATTCAGTACCGGTTATTTCACGAATCAGACAAGAATTGCGGTAACAAGCCATACCGAGATCCGGCGTCACAAAACCATGGGTATGTAGCTCTACATTCTGTACAAAAATCGTATTATTCCGATCAATGCTGTAATTACGCTGAACCTCATAGCGCCCTTTATTATCCCAACGAATATGTTGACGTATACCTTCAATAAAAGTTGGCGGCTGATAGTGATACCCGGTCGCCAAAACAGCACCTTCAGTCTCCAATGTGAATAATTGATTCTGTTCATGCTGCAACACTGACAGGTGCAACCCCTTGCCATCATGGCTCGAACTCACCTTCTGTAATTCACTGTTGGTGTACAGATTGACATTGAGAGCACCGTTCAGACGTTTGGTATACAACAGATCGAAGATATCGTTAATCAATGTGCCGTTAATACCTTTATACAATGGCTTATGGGTGAGATTCAGCTCATCACGTTTTTCTGGTGGAAGATGATAGAAATAGTCCACATATTCAGGTGAGGTCATTTCCAACGTCAGTTTGGTATATTCCAGTGGGAGGAATCGGGGTGAGCGGGTAAGCCAATTCAACTGGTAATCAAAGCGATCGATTTCACACAACAAATCATAGAAAATTTCGGCCGCACTTTGCCCACTGCCCAAAATAGTGATAGCGCGTTTCTTTTGTAACGCCACTTTATGTTCCAGATACTGGCCGGACATCACTATTTGCTGAATAAAAGGTTGGCAACATTCGGGTATATGTGGCGAGGGGCCGGTACCCAGAACCAGTTTCTTGCACAGAAACTCATGGCGACTGCCTGAGCATGTATCAGAACAGTACAGCCGATATAGCGCGGTGTCTTCATCATAATGAATGTCATCAACCTGCGTGTTAAACCGTAAGTTAGGTAATTGCTCAACTGCCCACTGGCAATACTGGTTATATTCCTTACGTAATAGGAAAAAATTTTCCCGAATATAAAAGGAGTAAATCCGCCCCTGTTGCTTGATATAATTTAAAAAACTTAATGGGTGCGTAGGCGATGCTAACGTCACCAAATCTGACATAAAGGGCGTTTGTAAGGTTGCACTTTCCAGCATCATTCCTGGGTGCCAATCAAATCCAGCTTTCTGATCGATAAACAAACAGCAAACATCATTTAGTGGTTGGGTTAAACATGCTAGCCCGAGGTTAAACGGGCCAATACCGATGCCAATAAAGTCATAAGGTCGCATTGTTCTAATTACTCCTGATCAAACAACATCAATCTCATGATTGACTGTTATAGAGAGTCGGATAGTTTTTACCCTCGGTAATAATGGCATCCACAATTTCGTTCAGGTGCTGGAGTGTGGTCGTCGGATTAAGGAAGGTAAATTTCAAATACTGTTTACCATTTACTTTGGTACCTGCAATAACCGTATGCCCCTCACGGAATAACGCTTTGCGAATATAGGCATTGGTTCGATCAATATCGTCATCGCTGCGAGGCTGTTCCGGCATAAAACGAAATACCAGCGTGCTTAATACCGGGCGATGTATTAGTTCAAAATACGGATTAGGCAACATAAGTTGATAAGCCTGCTGTGCCGTATCCATAACATGTTCAAAAGCCAAACCAAGCTGTTTGGCTCCCATAATCCGTAGCGTTAACCACAGCTTTAGCGCATCAAAGCGACGGGTGGTCTGAATACTTTTGTTCACTAAATTCGGCGTACCTTCCAGTGATGCACTTAATGGATTGAGGTATTCCGCGTGATAAGTCAGATAAGAAAAATGCTGTTTATCTTTAACAAAAAAAGCACTGCAACTTACCGGTTGAAAAAAGGACTTGTGATAATCCACCGTCACAGAATCAGCCATTTCAATACCGGAAAGTAGCTGTTCATAGTGTGAGGAAACTAATAGGCCACAGCCGTAGGCAGCATCCACATGTAACCAAAGACCGTACTGTTTGGCCAACGTCGAAATAGTGTGCAAGGGGTCAATACTGCCAAAGTCAGTCGTTCCGGTGGTAGCAACAATGGCTAAGGGAATATTGCCTTGTGATAAACAGAGCGCAATGCTTTGATCCAATGCCTGCGCATCCATCTTGAATTCACTGTCATAGGGCACGGCAACAACCGCGTTATAGCCAAGGCCCAATAGTGCTGCGGCTTTTTGTGTACTGAAATGGCTAACCACCGAAGTAAAGATACGAAATTTATGAGAATCAGCGGGTAATCCCTGCAATTTATTCTGGTGGTTAGCATCACGTTGGTGGCAAAAATGATCACGGGCCAGCAGTATCGCCATAAGATTTGACTGTGTTCCACCGCTGGTGAAAATACCGTCGCCCTGGCTACCTAGGGCCATTTTATCGCGGGTCCAATCCAGAACTTTCTGCTCAATTAAGGTCGCACCGGCACTTTGATCCCAGGTATCCAACGAAGAATTAAGGGTACTAATAATGCTTTCTGCCAGAACTGCAGGGAGAACAACCGGGCAATTAAGATGCGCAACATATTTAGGGTGATGAAAGTATATAGCATCCTTAATATATAGCTGCTGTAATTCATCTAATGCGCTATCCAATGACGTTAGTGGCTGATTTAAATCAATACAATAAAAATCAGGTGATAGTTCAGAGGGTAATACCCCGCTAAAAGGTTTATCCACTAGGGTGAATACAGCCTTAATCCTTGCGGTAATATTATTCACGTTCTCATAATAGTGTTCAGCGCTATCTTTATTTAAGAAATTTTCTAAACAAAGCACATCAGTTATATCATTACCTTGATCTATAAAATGGTTTTCCTCATAGATATCTTTGTACATAATATATCCTTAAATATAAAGTGGCATTTAATGACGCTATATTTATTATATTTTTTTATTATAATTAAGTGTAGATAAATATAAGGCGTAGATATAAATGCGGAATAAAATAAAGAATACAACCAAGTTTCTGTCTAATGCAGGAACTTGGCTAACTAATAAGATTTAATGGGGGTTTTTCTAACGGACAATCATGGCAACTCCTGACGCCGGGTAATTTATTTCGTTGGCAGCAACTACGCCGCTGTAAGGTGCCATTACGTAACATTACTGTCCGATAAAGAGGATTATCTTGACCATTCGGCAAAGATAACTCCATGAAAAGCCCATTAATAATAGATTGATAGAGATCATCACCTAAGCGGCCTTTAAATTCCCCTAGATACCAGAACATCAGGTATCCAATGTTATTCCATAGCAAGCGTCCATTTATACCTTGGTAAGACTCAATTTTTTCTGCTATGGGAATAACATGATGATTGAGCAGTAAATAATAACGCTCAAGCAAGGTACCCGGATCTTGACTTTGCCACTTTAATTGATAATAAACCACTTCGGGTCTGCCACTGTGATGAAACAACACTTTAAAATTTTTGTGGTGTGTGTCAATAGTCTGTGGATACTCTATTAATAACAACATCATTGGTGGAATAATCAAACCAAAATACCACTGACTCCATAATGAATAGAGGGCTTTATCGTTGGGTTTTAGATCATTATCCCCATAATATTCATCTCTATATTTCTGTATTAACGTAGGGAAATTATCAATACTTGACCAAGTATGGAAACTCATCGTTTCTTCAGGGATATCATCAGCATTTACTTTTAATGTCCTGGAGAAATGTGCGAACGTTTTTTCAAAAAGTTCTGTTATATCCGCAATTAGCCCTATAGGGGAAGGTGTAATTAACTGTGCTGTATTTGACACCTGTTACCTCCTGAAGGATAAAATGATGAAAACATTATCATACAGAATGATAGTGATTATCAATAGCATTATCGTTTAAATGCATTCTGTTACTTATATAAATTTATTTCAAGAAGGGGGTGTACAAAATATTTTGTAACAATAGTCAAACAGAACATCATGATAACATAGCCGAATCTCCCTACAATATGATTGATATCTGGCATATTTCTATATCTTCCGTCATTCATTTTTAATTATCAGTGCTATGATCAGCATAACTCAGTCCAGTTAGTGATTCGCTATGCTCGGCTAATGACTTGTTGTGCCTGGCTAATGTTCGAATCGTTTAGCTTGGATTGATTTTTTTGTGATCGACTCTGGTCGATGCACTTCTTTAACAAATGGCTATTTTTCTGATTGACGGCATAAGCCGTAGCAATACAAGGTGAAACTGGATATATGGAATGGATCGCGGATCCAACTATTTGGGCAGGACTGGCTACATTGGTTGTGCTCGAAATTGTATTGGGTATTGATAACCTTATATTTATTGCCATCTTGGCAGAGAAACTTCCTCGTCATCAACGAGACAAAGCCAGAGTCACTGGTTTACTCTGCGCATTGTTAATGCGTCTGGCACTGTTGGCCTGTATTTCGTGGCTGGCTACATTGACCACACCAATAGTCACTCTCTCTGAACATTCGTTCAGTGCACGTGACTTGATTATGTTGGTCGGGGGAATATTCCTGCTGTTCAAAGCTACGATGGAGCTAAATGAACGGCTGGAAGGGAAAGATCATCAGCAGAATCAGCAACGCAAAGCGGCTCGTTTCTGGCCGGTGGTGGCACAGATAGTGGTTCTGGATGCTATCTTCTCGCTCGATTCCGTGATCACCGCCGTCGGCATGGTTGATCACCTTGCGGTGATGATGGTCGCCGTTTGTATCGCAATTGGCTTGATGTTACTCGCCAGTAAACCGTTGACTCGCTTTGTCAATGCACATCCAACGATTGTCATTCTGTGCTTGAGCTTCTTACTGATGATCGGTTTCAGCTTAGTCGCTGAAGGTTTTGGTTACCATATTCCTAAGGGCTACCTGTACGCGGCTATTGGTTTCTCAGTAATTATTGAGTCACTGAACCAGTTTGCACAATTCAATCGTCGGCGCTTCCTGTCAACGGTTAGACCATTACGCGAACGTACCGCAGAGGCCGTTTTACGGATGCTCAGTGGCAAACACGAAGAAGCTGAATTGGATAACCATACTGCCAATCTGATCGCTGATAATACCAGCGAAGGCCAGGAAGTGTTCAATGCACAAGAACGGCGCATGATTGAACGGGTCTTAGGGCTGGCACAGCGAACCGTCAGTAGCATCATGACATCACGCCATGATGTTGAATATTTGGACCTCAATGACCCACCAGAGAAATTGACTCAGTTGCTGGCGAAAAATCTGCATACCCGGATCGTGGTTACTGAAGATAGCTCTACTGATGAACCTTTGGGAGTTATTCACGTAATTGATTTATTGAAACAACAATTAGCGAATGAAAAACTCGACTTGCGGTCATTAATTCGCCAACCACTTATCTTTCCTGAGCAAGTTTCATTGCTGATGGCTCTGGAACAATTCCGTCAGGCACAGACACATTTTGCTTTTGTCGTCGATGAGTTCGGTTCTATTGAGGGGGTTGTGACCCTTACCGACGTGATGGAAACTATCGCAGGTAATTTACCCGTAGCAGGGGAAGAGTTAGATGCGCGCCACGATATTCAGCAAACTGAAGATGGCTGTTGGATAGCGAACGGTTATATGCCGCTGGAAGATTTGGTGCTCTATTTGCCGCTGCCAATTGATGAAAAACGTGAATACCACACACTGGCCGGGTTACTCATGGAGCATACCCAGAGGATACCCAAAGTAGGTGAACAACTGACCATTGGCGATTACTTATTCGAACCTCTGGTGGTCAATAGCCACAGGATCTTAAAAGTGAAGATAACACCATTGAAGATTCCTGAGCCAGATTACGAAGTGTAGTTAATTGATAACGCTATAGATTAGGTGAATTAACAAAAGCCTGGAAAAATAAATGATTAGGCCCGGTGGAGAAACCATCGGGCCTATCTCTTTCCACTACCTATTTCCACTACCTGTTTCCACCCTCTGTTTCCGATGGATGGCTTACAACTTATCAAGTGACTTTTTCAGATCGTCCACACGGCGATTTTGTTGGTTACGTTCAGCCCACTCCCCCAACGCTTTCTTGGCCCGCTGCTGTAACTCACTACGCAGCAATTGATCAACATTCAATTGATAATTGAGCTGGGTCCATGGGCCATAAATACGCAACGGAATATCTGTATTTTGTAATGTTTTGACAAGGCTACTCTGCCCGTTCCAACCTTGCATAACGCGTACAGCTAGATTCATGTCACATTGCTGAGTTGGGAGATTAAGCCCCCCGCTGCCTTTAACGGAAATTAACGACGAACTGGCATTGAGGCCGCTGACTTTCACTGCACCTCGGTTCAGCGCCAGAGAGGCTTGCAGTTGTTTAACCTCAGTGTATCGCTCATAGCGTTCCTGACCTTTGACATCATTGGTACTACGTGTGACAGCCTGTTGAATCAATTGCTGAATATTTAGGCCCTGTAACCGGGCATTATTCATACTGACTTGCGCTTCCCCCCGCCAGCGATGTTTAAATGCTGCGAGATTCACACCATCTCCAGACAACTGCGCTTGCATGGAAAACTTACCCGTCATTACCTGCGGTAAACCTGCAGCCTGCAATACTGGCCCCAATTCCATATGGTTTATCAGCGGATTCACCGTAGCCAACACTTTTTTGCCCGTAACATCCAATGCCCCCGCGAGTGAGAAGTCCCCCTCCAACGCATTACCGGTTAGGCGAGTTACCTGTAAGTCACCCTGCTGGTTAGTTGCCTGTAAATTCAACTGGTTGATGTTAATGTTGCGATAAACCACATTATTGGCGACAACCGTCGTTTGCGCCGTAAAATCACGTAATGCTTGTAAATTTTGCCCTACATCATCATCTATCTGAATAGCAATAACCGGTGCTGTCGTGACAGGCTGTTTGGCTTCGTCGGTACTTGCTGTTGAACTCTTCGGCTGCCAACCAAAGATCGCATCAAGATTGAGATTATCAGAGGTCAAATTAACCACGTAGTCAGGCACATCACCAAAGGTCGCCTTAACACTGCCTGCCAATTGGTTATTATTGGCAGTAAAATTTAACTGATTAAGTAGTAATTGCTGAATATCACTCTGATAACTGGCTTCCAACGCCCCTCCACCACTGATCCCCCCTGCAGGAATATCAGCCCCTTCCAGTTTATAAGTGAACTGGCTGATATTGGCACTGAACTGTCGGGGATATTGATGCATATCGGCATCAATGACCATTGAGAAAGTTAAGTCCCGCTGATTGCGATTAACACGGCTGGCAAGAGTGACCTGCACCTGACGCTGCCCGCCTTGCTTGAGTTCGAGATTGATATCCCGGACATTAATTTGGTCGTTGTCAGAACGTTGCCAAATAAGCAAACTGTCCGCGATTTGAAGTCTATTGATGTCTAGCGTCCAGCCACGGTTATCGCTCACTGGCGTACTGCCCGCAGGTGCAATTGGGGCGACCGGCGCATCTATCTGTTGCTGGGCCTCGCTGTCAGGGGTCAAACGGATCACCGCCCCTTTCAACATCACTTGTTTAACATCCAGTTGATGTGACAGTAACGGCCAAAGTTTAACATCCAACCGCATATTTTCAGCACTGACCACCGGTTCTAGTGCGCCAGGTGCGGTTAGCGCCATGCGCCCAGCGATAATGCTGAGTTGCGGCCAGACGTGCCAACGCAAATCACCCTCCAACTGCAAGTGGTAACCACTCTTTTTCTCTACCTGTTTGACCATATAGGCGCGAAAATCATTAGGATTCACCAACAGCACTAATGCGCTCATACCTGCAACTAACACAATTAGCAGGATAACTAACATTGTCAGTAATCGTCTCATGACGTCCTCTTGTCCAAACAGGCTAAAATTCTCAATAAAAAGAATGACTAGTCCAGACTGCTGACCAAGTCAAATGAAGGGAAAGCGAACCGTTGGGATTGTAAGTGGCGTCAGCCACCGGAACGTCCCTAAGGTACGGTCAACCCTCCACTCTCTGAGCTATAAATCGCGTTGCCAATAACCTCACTAGTCTTTATCAATACGGCTCGCCACAGCCCCTTGTTGGCCACGATATTTTGCATCTTGGCGGCTATTATAAGGCCGGGCCGCCGGGCCGGAGAGAGGTTCAAAACTCAGTGCGCCAATCAACATACCGGGGCGCAATGCCAATGGCAACTTACCTGAATTATAGAACTCCAACACAATTCGGCCTTGCCAGCCTGGATCAATACGATGTGCCGTGACGTGGACCATTAATCCGAGACGTGCTAAAGAAGAACGCCCATCTAACCAGCCGACCAAATCATCGGGGATGGTGACCGATTCCAAGGTGACCGCTAGCGCCAACTCCCCCGGATGCAAAAAGAAAGCTTCACCCTCTGGAAGATTGATTTCATCACTCATTACCCGTTCCAGAGCCGCGCTAACTTCATCTTTCGGGCCACTTAAATCAATAAATGCCGCAGTATGCCCACGGAAAACACGGAATTGATTACCTAAACGAACATCAACAGTGGCCCCATTGATTCGCTCTACCGGGGGGCGCGGTTCAATACCTAGCTTGCCACTATCCAGCCAGGCCTCTATGTCCCTATCGCACAGTCTCATTGCTAGAATCTCCATAATAATTCGCATGTTACAGCGTGTATGCTACAAAAACTGCCATAGACCACAGAAACTGTCATATAAAGGAGCAAAGGTCCAGACGAACGTTACTCAAAGAACTGACTGATTTTCGCTTTTAGAATATCGATCGCAATTCTATTTTTACCGCCACGAGGAACGATAATGTCAGCATATTGCTTAGATGGTTCTATAAATTGCAGAAACATAGGACGGACTGTTTTCTGATATTGGGCCATAACAGAGTCCATCGAACGGCCACGCTCATTGACATCACGCTTCATTCTGCGCATCAGGCAGATATCCAATGGGGTATCAACGAAGATTGAGAAGTTCATTTCCTGCCGTAAGCGGATATCCGTCAGCAGCAGTATACCTTCAAGAATGATCACTTTTTTAGGTTCTAAATGAACCGTTTCTTTTTTACGTGTGTGCTCAGTATAGCTGTACAGAGGCAATTCAACGGGCTTACCCGCCTTCAACGCCTGCAAATGTTCCAACAATAAATTGTGGTCCATGGCGCTTGGGTGGTCGTAGTTCGTTTTGACCCGCTCTTCCATTGACAGATGGCTCTGGTCTTTGTAATAACCATCTTCAGGAATAACACCAATATGTTGGTCGCCTACTTGTTCACGTAATTCGCGATACAACGTGCTGGCGATAAGACTTTTTCCGGAGGCAGAAGCACCCGCTATCCCAATAATGACGCACTGATGTGCTTTGTCAGTCATAAAATTAAAGACCTGATTACGAAGTGTGAAGGGAGACAAAGCACACGAAGTGCTTCGAGCGGCAATTATAAGGAGTTAGCAGGTGTGATACCAGTGCTAAGGCAAGGCTTTGGCGGCCACACAGAAGAATAATACCAAGGAAGGAGGCAATCTCTGGCTATTTAAGCCGATCTTGAGCCGGAAGCATCATTGAATGACCTTTCCGGCTCAGTGTGTTACGCGCTCAATTCAGCGAAAACTGCCATTACACCGCACGGAATGAGATTTCTGTCGGTATCGCCTCGCCTTGCCAATACATCTCCGCAGCGACATTAGCCGCCAACTGACGATAAATATCAGTAAATTCGCTATCAGGACGGCTGACGACTGTTGGCTCGCCGCGATCAAGGTCTTCGCGCAGTGAAATATGCAGCGGGATCTGGCCCAGCAGTTTGCAATGGTATTTCTCAGCCAGTTTCTCCGCACCACCGGTACCGAAAATAGGCTCCAGATGACCGCAATTGCTACAAACATGCATACTCATGTTTTCAACAATGCCCAACACCGGCACATGCACTTTTTCAAACATCACGATGCCTTTCATGGCATCGATTAAGGCAATATCTTGTGGTGTGGTCACCACCAACGCTCCCGTCACCGGAATATTTTGTGACAGCGTCAGTTGGATATCACCGGTTCCCGGTGGCATATCAATGACCAAATAATCTAAATCCGGCCACAAGGT
Source organism: Yersinia pestis (assembly GCF_900460465.1). Taxonomy (GTDB): domain Bacteria; phylum Pseudomonadota; class Gammaproteobacteria; order Enterobacterales; family Enterobacteriaceae; genus Yersinia; species Yersinia pestis. Next base: position 174,503 of record NZ_UAVH01000006.1, read on the forward strand.
ATCTTGCAGCATCTGCATCAATGCCTTACTGGCCATAGGACCACGCCACACCATGGCGTTCTCTTCAGTAACCAAATAGCCAATCGAGTTAGTTGCCATACCATGGGCCATAATTGGCGCCATATGCTTGCCATCTGGCGATGTTGGCCGCTGATTCATCGTACCCAGCATGTTTGGAATAGAAGGACCGTAGATATCCGCGTCAAGAATACCCACTTTCACGCCCCCTTCCGCCAACGACAGTGCCAGGTTAACCGCAGTACTGGATTTACCCACCCCGCCTTTGCCGGAACTGACAGCCAAAATATTACGTACACCTTTTACACCTGGTTGATCATTAGCACGGCGTAATGTGGTGATGTTATGAGAAAGTTTCCAGTCAATGGCGTTGGCACCGGTTACCGCCAGTAACTCTTCGCTGACCGATTCTTTCAGTATTTCAAAACCAAATTGCCAGGCAAAAGGCATCACCAGCTCGATATGCAACACATTGTCCAACAAGGCACAGTGATGAATGGCGCGCAGTGTGTTCAGATCCTTTTGCAAGGTCGGATGGGTGAAGGCCGTAAGGACCTTTAAAATTTGTGATTGCAGCAGGCCAGGTGTTGTCTGCTCGGGGGATTTTTCGCTCATCCCGGCTCCTTGAAATTATCGTTATCAACCTAAAAACAACATTCATTAGTGTACCAGAACTCAGCCACACCTGTGTGAGTCTACAGTAGAGAATACGTAATATGTATGCATAATCCTGATGGCTAATGGCTGCATTATCAAAATCCACCAGCAGAACCTTTCAGACTTAAGGTGCAGTACCCGCTCCCTTGCCCTAGCGGCAAACTCGCTTATCGGTTAACATCAAAGGCCCTTTAATCAACATAAAGAAAGCAATTTCCCACTATGGCTCAAGTCGCGAAAAAAATATTGGTGACGTGCGCGCTACCATACGCTAACGGTTCTATTCATCTCGGCCACATGCTCGAGCATATCCAGGCAGACATCTGGGTCCGTTTCCAGCGAATGCGCGGCAACCAGGTTCATTTTATCTGTGCAGATGATGCCCACGGGACTCCTATCATGCTGAAAGCTCAGCAAATGGGTATTGAACCAGAGCAGATGATTGCCGAAATGAGCCAGGAGCACCAACAGGATTTCGCCGGTTTTGCTATCAGTTATGATAACTATCACTCCACCCACAGTGATGAAAACCGTGAACTGTCGAGCCTGATCTATGGCCGTCTGAAAGCCAACGGTTATATAAAGAACCGTACTATTTCTCAGCTCTATGATCCTGAGAAAGGCATGTTTCTGCCCGATCGTTTCGTGAAAGGCACTTGCCCAAAATGCAAAGCCCCGGAACAGTACGGCGATAATTGTGAAGTCTGTGGCGCAACCTACAGCCCAACTGAACTTATCGACCCCAAATCCGCCGTTTCTGGTGCGACACCAGTGATGCGTGAATCTGAACACTTCTTCTTCGATTTACCGGCTTTCAGTGACATGTTGCAAGCCTGGACACGCTCAGGTGCGCTGCAAGAACAAGTCGCAAACAAAATGCAGGAATGGTTTGATTCCGGCCTGCAACAGTGGGATATCACGCGTGATGCCCCTTATTTCGGTTTCGAAGTACCGGATGCACCGGGTAAATATTTTTACGTCTGGTTAGATGCCCCAATCGGTTACATGGGGGCGTTTAAAAACCTATGTGATAAACGTGGTGACCTGGATTTTGATGAATTCTGGGGTAAAGACGCCAAAACTGACCTCTATCACTTCATCGGTAAAGATATTGTTTACTTCCACAGTCTGTTCTGGCCAGCCATGTTGGAAGGCAGTAACTTCCGCAAGCCGACAAACCTGTTTGTCCATGGCTATGTCACGGTAAACGGCGCGAAAATGTCTAAATCTCGCGGTACGTTTATTAAGGCGGGGACTTACCTGAAATATCTGGATGCGGATTGCCTGCGTTACTACTACGCGGCGAAACTCTCTTCGCGTATTGATGATATCGATTTAAATCTGGAAGATTTCGTCCAACGCGTTAACGCCGATATCGTTAATAAAGTGGTGAATCTGGCCTCACGTAATGCTGGTTTTATCAATAAACGCTTTGCAGGCCAGTTAGCTGACCAATTGGCTGACCCGGTGTTGTATAAAACATTCACCGATGCCGCAACCAGTATTGCTGATGCTTATAACAACCGTGAGTCAGGTAAAGCCATTCGTGAAATTATGGCGCTAGCTGATGTGGCTAATCGCTATGTTGATGAACAGGCTCCATGGGTGGTCGCTAAACAAGAAGGCCGCGATGCCGATCTACACGCTATCTGCTCGATGGGGATCAACCTATTCCGTGTCCTGATGACCTATCTGAAACCGGTATTACCCTCTCTGACAGAGCGTACCGAGGCCTTCCTCAATACCGAGCTAACTTGGGATAGCATTGAACAACCTCTGCTGGGCCACTCTATCACCGCTTTCAAGGCACTGTTTAATCGTATTGATTTAGACAAAGTAAACGAAATGGTCGCCTCGTCTAAAGAAGATATGGCACCTGCAACCAGGGTTACAGGCCCGTTAGCCGATGATCCAATTCAGGAAACCATCAGTTTTGATGACTTTGCCAAAGTTGATATGCGAATTGCGTTGATTCAACAAGCCGAATTTGTTGAAGGCTCAGATAAGTTATTAAAACTAACACTTGAACTTGGAGGGGAGACCCGCCAGGTATTCTCGGGTATCCGTTCAGCTTACCCTGACCCAAAAGCCTTGGAAGGCCGCATGACCGTGATGGTCGCTAACCTTGCCCCGAGAAAAATGCGCTTTGGGGTTTCAGAAGGCATGGTGATGGCCGCAGGCCCCGGAGGTAGCGATATCTTCCTGCTTAGCCCTGACAGTGGTGCGCAGCCAGGCATGCAAGTGAAGTGATTTTCTTCTGGCGACTAAGCGAAGATACAATAGATAACTGAAAGATCCTTAAAGAAATAAATATCCTCCGGCATAGCCGGAGGTTTTTCATATGCGCCTATAAGGCTCTGTTACCAGCCGCGCCCTAACAGGCGCATCGCGATCTGACATTTGCATCTATGGATTACTTACGGCCCGTAAACGGGCTACCGGGATACGGGATCGAGAGTTGCTCACCCATTTTATCCTCTTCCAATTGGTGCTTTATGTATTCTTGTATCCTGGCCGTGTTTTTCCCTACCGTATCAACGTAATACCCTCGACACCAAAACTCCCTGTTACGGTATTTGAACTTCAAATCGCCAAACTGCTCATAAAGCATCAGACTGCTCTTTCCCTTCAGGTACCCCATAAATCCCGAGACACTCATCTTGGGCGGGATCTCCAGAAGCATATGGATGTGATCCACACAGCATTCTGCTTCCAGGATATTCACGTTTTTCCATTCGCACAGTTTTCTTAAAATACTGCCAATCGCTCTGCGTTTTTCCCTGTAGAACACCTGCCTTCGGTACTTCGGCGCAAAAACTATATGATATTTACAGTTCCATCGGGTGTGCGCTAAGCTCTTTTCATCCCTCATTGGGACCCCCTTTTGATTTCTTGTTGTAACGAACGGTGCAATAGTGATCCACACCCAACGCCTGAAATCAGATCCAGGGGGTAATCTGCTCTCCTGATTCAGGAGAGTTTATGGTCACTTTTGAGACAGTTATGGAAATTAAAATCCTGCACAAGCAGGGAATGAGTAGCCGGGCGATTGCCAGAGAACTGGGGATCTCCCGCAATACCGTTAAACGTTATTTGCAGGCAAAATCTGAGCCGCCAAAATATACGCCGCGACCTGCTGTTGCTTCACTCCTGGATGAATACCGGGATTATATTCGTCAACGCATCGCCGATGCTCATCCTTACAAAATCCCGGCAACGGTAATCGCTCGCGAGATCAGAGACCAGGGATATCGTGGCGGAATGACCATTCTCAGGGCATTCATTCGTTCTCTCTCGGTTCCTCAGGAGCAGGAGCCTGCCGTTCGGTTCGAAACTGAACCCGGACGACAGATGCAGGTTGACTGGGGCACTATGCGTAATGGTCGCTCACCGCTTCACGTGTTCGTTGCTGTTCTCGGATACAGCCGAATGCTGTACATCGAATTCACTGACAATATGCGTTATGACACGCTGGAGACCTGCCATCGTAATGCGTTCCGCTTCTTTGGTGGTGTGCCGCGCGAAGTGTTGTATGACAATATGAAAACTGTGGTTCTGCAACGTGACGCATATCAGACCGGTCAGCACCGGTTCCATCCTTCGCTGTGGCAGTTCGGCAAGGAGATGGGCTTCTCTCCCCGACTGTGTCGCCCCTTCAGGGCACAGACTAAAGGTAAGGTGGAACGGATGGTGCAGTACACCCGTAACAGTTTTTACATCCCACTAATGACTCGCCTGCGCCCGATGGGGATCACTGTCGATGTTGAAACAGCCAACCGCCACGGTCTGCGCTGGCTGCACGATGTCGCTAACCAACGAAAGCATGAAACAATCCAGGCCCGTCCCTGCGATCGCTGGCTCGAAGAGCAGCAGTCCATGCTGGCACTGCCTCCGGAGAAAAAAGAGTATGACGTGCATCTTGATGAAAATCTGGTGAACTTCGACAAACACCCCCTGCATCATCCACTCTCCATCTACGACTCATTCTGCAGAGGAGTGGCGTGATGATGGAACTGCAACATCAACGACTGATGGCGCTCGCCGGGCAGTTGCAACTGGAAAGCCTTATAAGCGCAGCGCCTGCGCTGTCACAACAGGCAGTAGACCAGGAATGGAGTTATATGGACTTCCTGGAGCATCTGCTTCATGAAGAAAAACTGGCACGTCATCAACGTAAACAGGCGATGTATACCCGAATGGCAGCCTTCCCGGCGGTGAAAACGTTCGAAGAGTATGACTTCACATTCGCCACCGGAGCACCGCAGAAGCAACTCCAGTCGTTACGCTCACTCAGCTTCATAGAACGTAATGAAAATATCGTATTACTGGGGCCATCAGGTGTGGGGAAAACCCATCTGGCAATAGCGATGGGCTATGAAGCAGTCCGTGCAGGTATCAAAGTTCGCTTCACAACAGCAGCAGATCTGTTACTTCAGTTATCTACGGCACAACGTCAGGGCCGTTATAAAACGACGCTTCAGCGTGGAGTAATGGCCCCCCGCCTGCTCATCATTGATGAAATAGGCTATCTGCCGTTCAGTCAGGAAGAAGCAAAGCTGTTCTTCCAGGTCATCGCTAAACGTTACGAAAAGAGCGCAATGATCCTGACATCCAATCTGCCGTTCGGGCAGTGGGATCAAACGTTCGCCGGTGATGCAGCACTGACCTCAGCGATGCTGGACCGTATCTTACACCACTCACATGTCGTTCAAATCAAAGGAGAAAGCTATCGACTCAGACAGAAACGAAAGGCCGGGGTTATAGCAGAAGCTAATCCTGAGTAAAACGGTGGATCAATATTGGGCCGTTGGTGGAGATATAAGTGGATCACTTTTCATCCGTCGTTGACACTTGTTGAACATTTGCAGTTGCCAGACCGCAAACTGTTTTAACAAATCAAAAGGGGTTTTTATAACTGACCCAAAGCTGAAAGCTTTACTGAACCCCCAGCCTAGCTGGGGGTTTTCTGGGCACAACAAAATGCCGGTCTGGGGTAACCCTACCGGCATTTTTATGATTGAAACCCGTCATTTCCAACGAAAAATGTCTCACTCATCTTTTTTTAATGGTTGCCGTGTGCGCTGCCACTCCTCCAACCAAAATAACATATTGATAAATAAGCTTAATGAGAAAATAATAAATAACAAACTGTCCAGTAAAGATATTTTAATTAGAGCACGAACAATAATATTTTTATGATACTTTATGTCCACAAAACCAGAGGAAAAAAACCAAAACAACCCAACACCGCCTAATGCATTTAATGCCACAACTTGCCAGCGCCACTTGGACAGTAAAAAGAAAAGCCACGATAACGACATCAAAAAGATAATCGCATCATCTAGATCAAACCACACAAAAAAAGTCAGATATAACCCACTAAAGCAAAGTAGTGTTAAACCAACCGGATACTCGTGAGGTAATATATTGGACTGCTGTTTCTTACGTTCACAACTCGGGGGCGTATCGACATAAATATTAATAAATATAAGATAAAGTAAAAATGCCCCAGATAAAGGTATGGTTAATGGATTCAGTGAAAAACAAGTGATCAACGGGAAAAGGTGAAAAACCAATAGATACTGGCTCAACCGTTGACTAGCAAGGCGCGCGGCACAGGGCAGCAGCAGGACCAGTGACAAAGTCGCAGGTAAAAGGCGGATAAGTGCATGTAATAACTCATCGTGTGATTCAGGTAATAATACGGCCAAGACGATAATAAGAACAATTAATATGAATAAATATCGGATAAAAATTAATAAAAAATCACTGCGCGATATATAAAAATAGGCAGTATCTTATGGTTTTTGGAATTTAGCCATGTTATATGTGTCTCATCCCTTCTTGATTTACATAGAGTGCTAATCTTACCCATGGTGACTTTAATCCTTTAAACATCATTAGTCATTTATTTAACAAAAGCAAAGAAAATACACAGATGAACGAGCGTTTTCACGCGCTGTTTGACATCTATTCTCATGATTATTGCAGTTGTATTTTATTTATAATAACACACTACGCCATTAGCGAAATAAGATATTAACTTTTGAATTTATAAGTTAAATAAATTTAATAGATAACGAGAAATATATAAGCCTTGTTAAAAGCAAGCCTACTCACGCGATACCACCCCATCCACCCCTTTCAGGACCATTTTTGCTGCTTATTTAGGCTATCCAAACTAAAAGATATAACGTGATCGAAAAACTTATAACAAAGTTAATTCATTATCAAAATAGTTATGGTTATGATGCTAGACTTGAACCAACGGACGTCTAGAAGCAAAGATAGCTATAATAAAAGTATTTACAAACACATGATGCCTGTAACCATATGATTCCTATACTAACGGTCATTATAAAACAACAACACATTGCATAACTTACCGACACCATGATGGAGTTCCTGATGAAAAAAATCGCTTACCCTATATTGGCTTTGAGCCTACTCACAGCACTGCCGGTATTTGCTGCTGACCCCGTCACATTAGCTCCGGTACCGGACGCTATCGCCAACCATCAAGGTCAGATTAAAATTGCGGTAATCCGTAATTTAGGCTCCGATGACAACACGACACAATTCCTGTCCGGTGTATTAAAAGAAGGCAAAAAGCTGGGCTTCAAAGTGGATACGTTTCTGAGTAACGGCGACGACGCTCGCTTTCAGGACTTTGTCAATCAGGCTATTAGCCAGAAATACGACGGTATCATTCTTTCTCAGGGCCGCGACCCCTACTCAACAGAGTTGGTAAAGCGCATTACCGATAATGGAATTGCCGTATCGGTATTTGACACTGCTATTCAGGGCGAGATTCCGGGGCTGACAGTCACTCAACAGGATGACGCCTCATTAACCAATGAATCCTTCGGTCAGTTAATCAAAGACTTCGATGGTAACGCCAATATTATCAAGCTTTGGGTCGCAGGTTTCCCACCAATGGAAAGGCGCCAAGCCGCTTATCAAGCATTGCTAAAGCAGAATCCTGGGATTATTGAACTGGAATCTATCGGTGCAGTTTCCTCTGATGTTCAGGGTGATACCGCCAATAAAGTCGGCGCGGTATTGGCGAAATACCCAAAAGGTAAAATAGATGCAATCTGGGGAACTTGGGATGCCTTCACACAGGGCGCTTATAAAGCCTTACAAGAAAATGGCCGCACTGAGATAAAACTGTATAGCATTGATATTTCGAATCAAGACTTACAACTTATGCGCGAAGCTAATAGCCCATGGAAAGTCAGTGTTGCGGTAGATCCTAAGCTAATTGGCGCCATTAACCTGCGCCTGATTGCCAAGAAAATTGCGGGGGAAACCACACCTGCCAGCTATGAATTCCGCGCGGCTTCCATTCCTCAGGCATTGCTAGCCAGCCAACCTGGCCCGGTTAATGTGGCGGGTTTAAGTAAGATTATCCCCGGTTGGGGTCAGTCTGATGATTTCAACTCTCCTTGGTTTGCGACCCTTGCAGCCCAAAATGGTCAATAGATTTGGAGTAAGTATTGATGGCAACACAAGGTTCCTTGCCGATACCTGAATACAGCCGCAATATGCGGCTGATTGGTCACAGTGACCAAGGTGGCAAACCAGACGGTGTACAAGTTATGGTGCATAGGGGCTATGCCTATGTCGGCCATATGGTATCGAAAGGCGTATCAATTATTGACGTAAGGGATGCCAAAAACCCGCGTCCCGCAGGTTTCATCGCTGCGCCTCCGAATACCTGGAATGTGCATCTGCAAACTCATGATGATCTGCTGCTGGTGATTAATGCACGCGACCTATTTGCCGATGCCCGTTTTGCCGAAGAGAAAGTCTATTACACCCGTTCAGTCGCCGAAACAGTCAGCACGCGTCAGGAAGGCCGCAATTGGAGCGCGGGTTTACGTATTTTTGATATTTCAACGCCAGACAAGCCACGAGAAATCAGTTTCTTACCGCTTGATGGCATTGGTATCCATCGAATCTGGTATGTCGGTGGGCGTTGGGCGTATGTATCGGCACTGTTAGATGGTTATAGCGATTATATCTTCCTCACCATTGATCTGGCTGATCCGCAAAAGCCACAGGTTGCCGGGCGCTATGCGTTACCTGGTATGGATACTGCGGCAGGTGAACAGCCTAACTGGCCAGCAGGCAAACGCTATGCGCTGCATCATGCCATTATTAGTGGCGATACCGCTTACGGCAGTTGGCGTGATGGTGGCCTAACCTTATTGGATGTCAGTGATCGTCACGAACCGAAACTAATAAGCCACCGTAATTGGAGCCCCCCCTTTGGCGGCGGTACTCATACTGCTTTGCCACTCCCTGATCGTGATTTATTGGTAGTACTGGATGAGGCCGTGCTGGATAACCAAGAAGATGGCGAGAAACATATCTGGGTGTTTGATATTCGTGAACCAAGTAACCCGGTGAGTATTTCAACGTTTCCGGTTCCGGAAGAACGAGATTATATAAAAAAAGGCGCTCATTTTGGCCCACACAATCTGCATGAAAACCGCCCAGGTAGTTTTATCAGTTCATCTCTGATTTTTGCTACTTACCAAAATGCTGGGGTCCGAGCTTACGATATCAGTAACCCCTATAATCCAAAAGAAACTGGCGCGTTAGTTCCAGCAGCCCCCGAAAAAATGATGGATAAGCGCCCTGGTCGCCCACAAATTATTCAATCATGTGATGTATTTGTTGACACTCAAGGCATCATCTACAGTACCGATTATAACGGCGGCCTCTCTATCATCGAATATTTAGGTTAACTATCAATCACCCAAGTTAACCATCAAGTAGTTTGGATGTTTATTAACCACTTAGGTTGATCGTAAACTCCTTGAGCTAATCAGAAACTACTTGGGATAACCAGAAAATACTTGGATAACTAGAAAATACTTGGATAACTAGAAAATAATAGCAGATCGGCTCTGGCCGAACTGCTTCCTGCAAAAATTTTCCTTTCGCCCCCCTCTCTTTATTATCACAATAGTTTACTGTATTCAGCTGAGTCGCCAAAAGTCTAGCAGGCCCGTTTTTTGCTTAAATTTCGCAAAAAAGCAATTGATTATTCTATAAATCACTAAAAATAAGAAAATACATGCAAAGATTCTCATCGCGCGTAACCAATCTGCTGATTGCTTCGTTGGTGTTGACCATAGGGCGTGCAGTTACCTTACCGTTCATTACTATTTATTTGGTCGAGCATTTTCAACTGGCCCCAGATACCGTTGGCCTGCTATTGGGTGCCAGTTTAGCCTTGGGTATTTTTACCAGTCTGTATGGCGGTTATCTGGTCGATAAATTTAATAAAAAACGATTGATTTTACTGACGATAATCCTATTCTCAGCCACTTTTTTTGCATTACCGTGGATTGAACATCCCGCTTGGGTCATTTTAACTCTGGCGCTACTGCATTCGGCCTACTCAGTCTACACTATCGCGGTAAAAGCGTGCTTTGCCGACTGGCTACCGGTCAATGAACGTATTAAAGCGTTTTCAGCCAACTACACGCTGGTCAATGTGGGTTGGGCTATCGGCCCGGTAATGGGGGTATTAGTGGTGGGTTTCGGCCCACAACTGCCTTTTATCATTTCAGGCGCATTGGCTTTATTGGTTGCTATCGTGCTGAAATTCAGGATAAATGACGCCGATATGTTAGCGACTGAACGGGTGTCTAGCGAATCAGTACCTGACCTTCGCCAAACATTCAATATATTGCGTCACGATAAGCGGCTGATTTACTTTACGCTCGGTAGCCTGCTCGGCGCCATGGTATTCGCTCAGTTCTCCGGTTACCTCTCCCAATATCTGATCACGGTATTCGACGCCAAATTTGCTTATCAGGTGATTGGGGCGGTAATGACCGTCAATGCGACCATCGTCATTGCTCTGCAATATCTATTAAGCCGCCGGATGAACCAACAGAATTTGATGCGTTGGCTCATGATAGGCACCCTGTTCTTTATTATTGGTTTGCTAGGATTTATGGTAGCTCAGGATTCCATTCCGTTATGGATGCTGGCAATGGCCATTTTCTCATTGGGCGAAATTATTGTTATTCCAGCCGAATACCTGTTTATCGACTTTATTGCTCCAGCAAACCTCAAAGGCAGTTACTATGGGGTGCAGAACCTTGGTCAACTCGGCGGAGCAATTAACCCGGTACTCTGTGGTTTTCTGCTAGCCTACACGGTGCCCGAAATGATGTTTTATATGCTAATTATTGCGGCTACTTTAGGTCTGGTGCTCTTCTATCGCGGCTACCATTTGGCAAAATAGCGACCAAATAAGGCATTGAAAGTACGCTATCCCGATGAGAGAAAATAATTTGTATGCGCGCTCACCCAAAAACTCCCGTCGTCAGAATACGTTAGGTGGCCCCCGACGCTTGACTGATTTATCACCCGGAGAATCTACCGTGAGTGTCATTGCATCATTAATGCTATTCATAGTGTGATGGGTAGCACAGAACAAAAGTTAATTGTATGATGATTGCGTTAAGTCACCCAGGACAATATCTATGCGTAATATGATGTCACTTTGCTGGCAGTACCTGCGAGCTTTCACCATTATTTACCTGTGCTTATGGGCAGGGAAAGCTCTGGCCTTACTTCTGCCGATTGTCATCCCCGGCAGTATCATCGGCATGTTGATTCTGTTCGTCTTACTCACCTTGCAGATTTTACCCTCACCTTGGGTAAAACCAAGCTGCCAGTTACTGATCCGCTATATGGCGCTACTGTTTGTGCCGATAGGCGTCGGAGTCATGCAATATTACGAACAGCTCACTAAACAGTTCGGTCCGATCGTGGTTTCCTGCTTTATCAGTACCTTAATTGTTATGTTAGTGGTGGCCTATAGCTCACATTATGTCCACCGTGACCGCAAAGTCATTAGCCCTTCAACACCGACTGAGGGGGAAAAATGATCAGCAATCTATGGTGGTCACTGCCGTTAACCTTAATAGTGTTCTTTGGTGCACGCCAGCTATCCCGTTGGGCGAAAATCCCCCTACTAAATCCACTATTGATATCAATGGTCGTTATTATTCCATTGCTATTAGTCACGCATATGCCTTACGCCAACTATTTTGCTGGTAGTAAAATTCTGAATGACTTGCTACAACCCGCGGTCGTGGCGCTCGCTTTTCCACTGTATGAGCAGCTACATCAGATCCGCGCCAGTTGGAAATCAATTATTGCCATTTGCTTTATTGGCAGTATCACTGCCATGGTCAGCGGTACAGCGATAGCCCTGTGGATGGGGGCAACGCCAGAAATTGCGGCGTCCATATTACCTAAATCCGTAACGACACCGATTGCGATGGCAGTGGCAGAGTCTCTTCATGGTTTACCCGCTATTAGCGCAGTTTGCGTTATTTTTGCCGGTATTTTAGGGGCGGTGTTTGGCCACAGTTTGCTGAATTTATTAAAAATCACCACCAAAGCATCCCGTGGATTGGCGATGGGGACGGCGTCTCATGCCTTAGGGACCGCCCGTTGCGCCGAACTAGATTTTAAAGAGGGTGCGTTCAGCTCTTTAGCCCTAGTCATTTGCGGGATTATCACCTCACTACTGGCTCCGTTCCTGTTCCCGGTCCTATTACATTTGTTTGGTTGAACCCACTTTCCCCTGGCGTGATAGCGACGTCAGGGTCTGTAATCCTTATCAGACCTTATCAGAGCCGCCAATTATCGTTAAGGTCTAAGCTGTAGTTAGGATTTAAAGCCTTAGCTAGGATCTAAAACCATAGCCAGAGTCTAAAACCATATCCAGTGCCTGCGATCATGATGTGGGCTGTCACCATTACTTGCCTATAAACTTGAGATAAGTCTCCCATTTTGAATTTTAATTACATGAATTTCATAAATAATGAGATATAAATCACAATTACAGGTTTCCAATCTGCCTAGACTAGTCTCCTGCGACTACTGGAGAGAACCTTATGCAAGCACGTTTTCACACCTCTTGGGCTGAGTTACCCGCCTCATTACAATTCGCACTAGAACCTATTCTGAGCGCAGAAAACTTCCCTGCTATGCTGACCGCTGAGCAAGTGAAAACAGTAAAAAATATCAGTGGCCTGGATGATGATGCCTTGGCTTTTGCCTTGTTACCGCTAGCAACCGCTTGTGCGCTTACGCCTATATCCCATTTTAATGTGGGTGCCATTGCCCGTGGAAAAAGTGGTAATTTTTATTTCGGTGCCAATATGGAGTTCCGTGGTGTACCACTGCAACAGACGATCCACGCCGAGCAATGCGCGGTAACCCATGCCTGGCTGCGTGGTGAAACCAATCTGGTTGCGATCACTGTCAATTACACGCCATGTGGCCATTGCCGCCAATTTATGAATGAATTGAACAGTGGGTCTGAATTACATATTCATCTACCTGGCCGCCCGCCATCAACACTGGGCCAATATTTACCAGACTCTTTTGGACCAACAGATTTAGCGATCACAACACTTTTGATGGACCCCGTGAATCACGGTTACACGCTAGCAGAAACCGATCCCCTTACGCAGGCAGCGTTAAATGCTGCAAATCATAGCCATGCGCCATACAGCCAATCCCACAGTGGTGTGGCACTAGAAACCACCAATGGAAAAATTTATGCTGGCCGTTATGCTGAAAATGCCGCCTTTAACCCTAGCCTGCCCCCCCTGCAAGCCGCGCTAATCTTGGCCAATATCACCGGTGAGAATTGTGCGTCGATCCGCCGCGCTGTACTGGTTGAAGGCCATAACGCAGTCACGAGCCAGTGGGATACAACCTTGGCGACATTGAACGCCTTGGGCTGTTCAGCGGTAAAACGCGTGACGTTTTAATACCATAACAACTTATTGATGGTCGGGGTTAGGCGACTAGCCCCCCTCCCCACAATCAAGCATGGCGATATGAAAACACTGGAAATCTCTTTCACAGCGATTTGGGTTAGCCGTCAATCAATCGGTGCCAATGTAATAACATAAACAGAAAATAATCGAAGGTGTTTAATTACAAAATGCGTAGCTGCCCGCGTACATTATGCAGCGCTTTAGCTTCCAGCAATTAAATCTGTAAGTTAACTCGCACTTTTACGGGCAATTGTCATAATTTGCTAACAAATGCTGTACATATTTTTCTTATCTTTTAGGATCGGGGTAACAATTGCTATTTGATAACGTTTAAGAGTAAGAACTCATGGAACTTGAATACGAAAGTAAGCGCCCCCTGTACATCCCCTACGCTGGTCCAATATTGCTGGAGTTCCCACTTCTCAATAAAGGCAGTGCTTTTACCAATGATGAGCGTAATCATTTCAATCTACATGGCCTATTGCCAGAAGCGGTTGAAACCATTGAAGAGCAAGCAGAGCGGGCTTACCGCCAGTATCAGGATTTTAAAAACGACGACGATAAGCATATTTATCTGCGCAATATTCAGGATACCAATGAAACGCTGTTTTATCGTCTGCTAGAAGCTCACCTAAGTGAGATGATGCCAATTATCTACACCCCAACCGTTGGGGAAGCGTGTGAGCACTTTTCTGATATTTATCGCCGTGCACGCGGGTTATTTATTTCCTATCCGAACCGCGAACACATTGATGACATGCTACAAAATGCCACCAAACAAAATGTTAAGGTTATCGTCGTCACTGATGGCGAGCGTATTCTGGGCCTTGGCGACCAAGGTATCGGCGGTATGGGTATCCCAATAGGTAAATTATCGTTGTATACCGCATGCGGCGGCATTAGCCCAGCCTACACGTTGCCCGTAGTACTTGATGTCGGGACAAATAACCCACAACGGTTGAATGACCCACTGTATATGGGCTGGCGTCATCCACGAATCTCCGGTGACGAGTACTATGCATTTGTTGATGAATTTATTCAGGCGGTAAAACGTCGTTGGCCAAATGTCTTGTTGCAGTTTGAAGATTTTGCACAGAAAAATGCCACCCCGCTGCTAAACCGCTATCGCGATGAATTATGCTGTTTCAATGATGATATACAAGGGACCGCGGCAGTCACTCTGGGTAGCCTGATTGCCGCCAGCCATGCTGCGGGTAGCCAACTGCGCGACCAAACAGTCACCTTCCTTGGTGCTGGTTCCGCGGGTTGTGGTATTGCCGAGCAGATCATCGCTCAAATGATGTCAGAGGGCTTAAGCGAAATACAAGCTCGAGCGCGGATCTTTATGGTCGACCGGTTTGGTCTGCTGACAGATAAACTGCCTAACTTGCTCGATTTCCAAAGTAAATTGGTACAAAAAAGTGACGACCTACACCACTGGAATCTGCACAATGATGCGATTTCATTACTTGATGTTGTCCGTAATGCCAAACCAACCGTACTCATTGGGGTTTCAGGTCAACCAGGGCTGTTTACTGAAGAGTTGATCCGTGAAATGCACAGCCATTGCGCCCGGCCTATCGTCATGCCATTGTCTAACCCAACATCACGGGTTGAAGCCCGACCAGAAGATATTATCAACTGGACCGATGGCGCGGCACTGGTTGCCACAGGTAGCCCATTCCCACCAGTCAGTTATAAAGAAAAACTGTATCCTATTGCTCAATGTAATAACTCTTACATCTTCCCCGGTATCGGCTTGGGTGTATTGGCATCTGGTGCGAGCCGTGTCACGGATGGCATGTTAATGGCTGCCAGCCGGGCATTAGCAGAGAGCTCACCACTCGCACGTCATGGCGAAGGGGCCTTACTGCCTAATATCGATGATATTCAGGCGGTATCGAAAGCTATCGCAATGCGGGTCGGTCAAGCCGCTCAATTACAAGGTGTTGCTATTGTGACTTCGGAAGAAGCGTTGTCTAAAGCCATTGAGCACAATTATTGGCAACCACAGTACCGTAGCTATAAACGCACCTCGTTTTGAATATAATCCGGCCTGTGCTATACCGCAGGCCGGGTACTCAGATGCTATCCACCACCGTTTTTCTACCGTGGTCACTTTTAACAAAAACAGCGTTGAACAAAAAGTTACTTGTAACCCCAAAGCACATGCGTTTATTAATGAATCACCTTTATCAATAAAGTGTTTTTATAAATAACTCTCATGCCAAGGAAAGAAACTGTCTGCACGTCTTGCACAGCATAGGCAGGTAAAGTAGCCTTGCCAATATCGCCAGCAAGTTGCACAAATCAAAGGCCAGAGAATGTGGAAACGCCTGATTATTAGCTTAATTATCATCATTGGATTATTGATGGTGACAGCTATTGCGCTCGATCGCTGGATCAGTTGGAAAACTGCGCCTTTTATCTACGATGAGCTCCAAGAACTGCCTCACCGGCAGGTCGGTGTAGTATTAGGTACAGCGAAATATTTTCGTACCGGTGGCATTAATCAGTTTTATCAATACCGCATTCAAGGGGCAATAAACGCCTATAACAGCGGTAAGATCAGCTATTTATTGCTCAGTGGTGATAATGCCCAGCACAGCTATAACGAACCAATGACCATGCGCCGCGACCTAATCGCTGCAGGTGTTGCTCCCGCGGATATCGTGCTGGATTATGCAGGTTTTCGGACTCTGGACTCCATTGTGCGCACTCGCAAAGTCTTTGATACTAATGATTTCATTATTATCACCCAACGCTTTCACTGTGAGCGGGCATTATTTATCGCCATGTACATGGGCATTCAAGCACAATGCTTCGCAGTACCTTCACCAAAAAATATGCTCAGCGTGCGAGTACGGGAGATTTTTGCACGCCTTGGTGCCCTGTCTGACCTCTATATTCTTAAGCGGGAACCTCGCTTTCTTGGTCCATTGATCCCCATTCCGGCCGTGCATGTGATACCAGATGACGCACAAGGTTACCCAGCGGTAACACCCGATCAGTTAGTCGAACTGGAGCGCCGGTTGGCAGAAAAGAAACAACCAAGCCAATGAAGTGCCTCGCAGGGCGACAAAAATACCGATAACCGGTCTCGAGAACCACCTGTCAATAACTTCAGTCAGTTGGGCTTTCACCCTGACTGACTCAGACCGCCGACAAAACCCGATGACTCGATCTAAAACGGTGAGAATAGGCAGAGGAATAAAGCATCCGCGCCACGGTTCGTGCGGCTCGAGCCCCCAGGGAAGCTATTTTTATGTAGGGAAGCGGGCCTGCCTATTTCTCTCCGCCGCAGGCACTTTGTCATTAACTTCAGCCAGTAGGGCTATCGCCCTGACTGGCTTTTACTTTATTCCTGACGTAACTGTCTATTTGAAATGGTTGTATGTCTGAAATAGTGATATACACGAAATAGTGATATGCCTGAAATAGTGATATATGTACGTCTGAACTAACAGTACGCCAGAGCTGATCGTGCTTTCACGAACAACAACCGACTATTTCTTCTTCGCATACTTCAGTGAATCCAACGCAACCGCAAAGATGATAATCCCGCCCTTGATAATGTATTGCCAGTACGGGTTCACACCAATATACGTGAGCCCATAGTTAATGACAGTGAAGATGATAACCCCGGTCACCACGCCGATCACGGTACCGACGCCACCACTGAAGGACACCCCACCCACCACGCAGGCTGCTATCGCATCTAGCTCATACATAAATCCGAGATTGTTCGTCGCACTGCCGATACGCCCTGCTTCCAGCATACCGCCAAAGGCATAGAACACCCCCGACAATGCATAAATCATGATCAAATTCAGTGGCACATTCACACCAGAGACTTTCGCCGCCTCCGGGTTGCCGCCAATAGCAAAAATATTCTTGCCAAAACGGGTCTTATTCCACAGTACCCATACAAACATAATTGCTATTAAGGCGTAAAAGGTAATATAGGACAGTTTAAAATCACCAAACCGCAAGAAACCTTGAGCAAAAGTCGAAAAAGCAGGATCAAAACCGGCAATCGGTGAAGCACCGACAAAATCGTAATACAGCGAGTTAACGCCATAAACGATAATCATAGTGCCTAATGTGGTAATAAATGGAGTCACATTCAGGTACGCAATAATTATACCGTTAATCAAACCAATAACCGCCCCAATCAGGCAGACAACGAGAATGACCACTGGAATAGGTACAGTCTGCAAGTCCGGGAAAACTTTATTCACGTTATCCATCGATTGTAGCATTGTCGCAGCGACCACTGCGGCTAACCCTACCTGACGACCTGCGGACAAATCCGTGCCTTGGGTAACAATCAAACCCGCGACCCCTAACGCGATAATAATACGCACCGAAGATTGAGTCAGAATGTTACTTAAATTCATCAAACTTAAAAAAGTCGGATCCTTGATAATAATAATTGCCAATAGCACAAACAACACCACATAAATCCCGCTCTCTTTAAAGTAAGTGAGCATATCTTTCTTATTTAACACATTCATAATAAGAACCTTCAACTAGATTAGAGATGCAAGGATGCAAGGCGTAATATTTCATTTTGCGTGGTTTGCTTGGTATCAACAATGCCCGCAACCTGACCGTTACTCATTACCAGTATTCTGTCAGTAATCCCTAATAACTCAGGCATTTCAGAGGAGATAATAATAATCCCTTTGTCTTTCTTCGCCAGTTCAGTCATTAACTGATAGATTTCAAACTTAGCGCCAACATCGATACCTCGAGTTGGCTCATCCAACATTAATATTTCTGGCTGCGTGAGTAACCAGCGGCCAATAATAACCTTCTGCTGATTCCCCCCCGACAAAGAACCAATATTTGTCCGATGGCCTGGCGTTTTTACCCGCATCGCATCGATAACCCACTGGGTATCACTTTTCATGCGAGTGTTATCCAGCAGCCCAAATTTATTTTTGTAGTTACGAATATTAGAGATCAGGGAGTTAAAACTGATATCGAGATAAGCGTAGATCCCGGTTGAACGGCGCTCTTCAGTCACTAAGGCAAAACCGTGGTTAATGGCTTCGTTAGCGCTGTGGTTATTAATATTCTTACCATGCAATTTAATCGTGCCGGTCACTTTTTCTCGGATACCAAATAAAGTTTCAACGATATCTGTGCGTTTAGCCCCGACCAAGCCTGCAATCCCCAGGATTTCCCCTTTATGTAAATCAAAGGAAACATCGCGGATAGAGGGCTGGCGCAATGAGGTCAGATTCTTCACCTCAAGAATGACTTCACCGGGCTTGTTCAGGCGATCAGGAAAACGTTGGCTCAGAGAGCGACCGACCATCATTGAAATGATCTGATCCATCGTCAAACCATCCAAAGGCTGGGTGGTAATCCACTGACCATCCCGCAGAATAGTAATTTCATCGCACAGTTGGAATATCTCTTCCATCTTGTGAGAAATATAAACGATGCCGCAGCCTCGCGCCTTTAACTTTCGGATTATGGTGAATAAATGGTTCACCTCTTTTTCTGTTAGTGAAGAGGTTGGCTCATCCATAATGACGATTTTTGCATTGTAAGAAAAAGCCTTGGCGATCTCGATCATTTGCATCTGAGATACCGATAACGTGGCTACTTTATCGCGCGGATCAATATCAATATCTAATTCATCAAAGATGGCCTTTGTCTCTTTATACATCTTGTCTTGATCGACAAAAAAACCTTTGGTTGGATAGCGCCCCAACCACATGTTGTCCATTACTGTACGTTGCAACACCAAGTTTAATTCTTGATGTACCATCGAAACACCCTGTTCTAATGCTTCTTTAGAACTTTTAAATTCAATTTCTTGTCCCTGGAAAATAATACTTCCGGAATCTTTTTTATAGATACCAAACAGACATTTTAATAGCGTTGACTTACCTGCACCATTTTCGCCCATCAGTGCATGGATAGAATAGGGCCGGACTTTAAGATTAACGTTATCTAACGCCTTCACGCCTGGAAATGATTTATCAATATTGCTCATTTCCAGTAACCAGTCACGAGGTTGTGCTGTATTAATATCGGCCATAATTACACCTGGCTAAGAACTGCTACTTGCCTATTGGTGATATGGAGTACCACCAGACCAGCGCAATCTTTAAAATAAGAAACTATGTAACAGATAACCTTCAGCCCCGGCATTGAACGCCCGGTATATAGCCATAGTATTTGACGCTACAGGAGGACCAGTTGCCCTCCTGCACGCCAATAATTTTGGGTCTATATTTTTGCCTAATAAATATATCTTGTCACAGTGATTATTTAGTGAATTCAGCCAGATTATCTTTATCAACACCTACGTATGGAATACGTACGATTTTGTTTTCAATTTTCCACGTTGTCCCTTCTGCTGCAGGTTTGCCAGCCGCCAGATTTTTAGCCAAGTCAAAGGTCGCTTTCGCCTGATTATTGGCATCATTCAGCACTGTACCCGCCATTTGGCCTGATTTAACCAGCGCTAACGCTTCTGGTAAGGCATCGACACCAAAGACTGGAACGCTGGTTTTATTGTGTGCTTTCAGTGCTTCTACTGCACCCATTGCCATCGCATCATTGTTGGCAATAACTACTTCAATTTTGTTTGCATTAGGACCAGACAGCCATGCATCCATCTTATCTTTAGCCTGTGCGGTATCCCACATGGCGGTGTCTAACTGCAATTGTTGGGTTGGCAAGCCTTTTTCATTCAGGGTCTTAATAACATAGGTAGTACGCGCCTCTGCATCTGGATGACCCGGTTCACCTTTCAGCAACACAAACTGAATTTTACCATCTTTGTTCAGATCCCACTCTGGATTAGCTTGCCAATGTTTAGCGATCAGCTCCCCCTGAATAACCCCAGATTCTTTCGAGTCAGTCCCGACGTAATAAGCTTTATCGTAGCTATCCAATGCCTTGCGAGAAGGTTCTTTGTTATAAAATACAATCGGAATATCATTTGAACGTGCTTTATCAATTACAACTGGGGCCGCAGCGGGATCAACCAGGTTAATTGCCAAAGCTTTCACGCCCTTAGCCAGCAATACGTCAATCTGATCATTTTGCTTGGATTGGTCATTCTGGGAATCATTCATCAGCAGAGTGATCTCAGGGGAAGCTTTCGCGTCTTTTTCGATAGCTTTGCGGACCACTGACATAAAGTTGTCATCATATTTATAAATAGTAACGCCAATACGGGTTTCAGCTTGAGCGTATGCGCCAACCATCATGCTGGTAACCATCATGCTGGTAACCAAAGCTGCTAATGTGAAAACCTTCTTATTCATTTGTATCTCCGGGTTTATGTAGGGTAGTACAAGGTGATAACACCGTGCCTTAACGAAAAAAGCATCGTCTAAAGCTACTGGCAACTGAATATCTATCGTCCATGACTTCACTCCACTCCGAAAAAACCGCCTGATTATTCAAAAGCCATGTCATTTACAGACTTGCCATGTTATGCGGAACACGCATCTGCAAAGTGCTCTTCTAAAACCCGCTACCGCTTATTTTTTTATCCGGTAACTGATGACATATTGACGCATTCAGGTATAAAACCACTAGAGCATAGACGTGGCGTTGTTAAGAAACTGTGAATTTTCTCACAGATTGAAACCGGTTACACAAGAATAAATAGATAACGAGTGAGCAACACCACAAATTGTGAGTGAACGACTCGGTACCAAGGCGGGTTTAAAGCTGTATGTTTATGGAGGGGCGGTTGGATGATGGGTAGCTTTAAGAACCCGTATGGCGGGAATAGTTGTTGTAAAAACAAAATGATAACAGACTAAATTGAGATTAAGGCGGCTATAGCGAGCAATAGAAATATCATCAAAGCCCACCAGTGAACGCAAAGTGGATACAGTATTATCTTGCAAGAAACAACCAGGTACGTATCAGGTGCGACCCAATATGGCTGCGCGCCCTATTCTCTCCAATTTATGGATATTGCCGCGTGACACATGTTACAAAAAGAAAACGTTTACATACATATTTGCAACTCACAACATCATTTTTCTCTTTTGATTCTGTCAGAGCTTAGTGTTGCGTATTTGTAACTCTTGGCCGCAGGCATAAGCGGTTAACCGACGCCATAGCCACTCCACAGGGCCTTGCACGAAATAGCGTAACCATAACAGAGAAAAAATCACATTACAGGCCCAAACCAGTGGTACGACGGCTAACAGTTGCAAACGATCGAGCTGTTGGTATAAACCAAAATGATAAAAAATCAGCGTACAAATCAATGTCTGTAATAAATAATTACTCAGCGCCATACGGCCAACCTTTGCCAGCCAATGGCTGATAGCCCAGCGGGATAATGTTGGCCAGAACCCGTAGAGCAGCGCCAGATACCCCACCGCCTGCAACGGCGCCCCCAATTCTCGAGGCACTTGTAGCAAAAAACCCGCCCAGCGGTAATCCCAACCGACATACACTTGCAGTGCCACACCCGGTATTTGGATAACCAATGAGAGCGATATCAGAAAGAGTGCGAGCCTACGGTAGTGACGCAGACTGAATTTTCCCCGCAGCCAGCCGCAGCGCATCAACCCAGCGCCGAATACCATGGAGCCTGCCAACTCCCAACCATATTGCGCACCAATGGCAATCAAGTTGGATGACAACAGGCCCAGACGATTACGCCAAGCCTCTCCCCCACCCTGTAACTTCCAAAATTGCTCATATTGCAGGTCCGCAGGCCCAGGGAGCCAAAAACGGCCCGGCTCTCCGCGGGTAATATAGCCCAGCAACAACAACACAGCGACACCGATCAAATAGAGTACCGCGCCGGTACGTAATAAGCTGGCTGCATCTTTGGCATCTTGGATTATTCGCCAACACACCAGACCAATCAAACTATAAGCCAACAGAATATCGCCATCCCAGAAGAAGATGCCGTGAATTAACCCCAGTAGTAACAATAAAGAAAGGCGGGCACGTACCCAACTTTTCCCACGCTTAAGTAACAGCTCAAGGCCTGCACCAAATAACATGGCAAATATAGAAAGGAACTTTACCTGTGCGACAATATCGAGGATCGCCCAAGTCCAGATATCTGATAACGAGGGAAGACCAAGATAAGCTGGATTGAGATAAGCGGCCTTTGGCAAACCAAACGCGCTAATATTAAGCAGCAGAATGCCAAGAATGGCCAGCCCCCGCGCACTGTCTAACGTTGCGATGCGTTGACGCATACTCGACATCCTGTATTCGAGGGCCTACAGGCCCTCCCTCTGGCAAAAAGCCAATCAGCCGTGGTGACGAACCGCACGCAGAAATTCCTGACGCGTATTCTGACTGGATTTAAATAACCCGCCTAATGATGTGGTGGTCGTCGCGCTGGTCGCATCACGGATACCACGTGCTTTAACGCAATAATGAACTGCATCAATAGAAACTGCGACATTATTGGTACCCAACAGGGTTTGTAATGCGAGCAAGATCTGCTGTGTTAATCGTTCCTGCACTTGCGGACGCTGCGCAAAAAACTGCACGATACGGTTGATTTTCGACAAACCAATGACACTGTCTTTCGGAATATAAGCGACGGTGGCTTTCCCATCAATCGTCACAAAATGATGTTCGCAGGTGCTGGTCAGAGTGATATCCCGTACCGTTACCATTTCATCAACTTTCATTTTATTTTGAATCAGTGTGATTTTAGGGAAATTTTCGTAATCCAATCCGGAGAAAATCTCATCAACATACATCTTCGCAATGCGTCTTGGTGTATCAGCCAGACTATCGTCGGTTAAATCAAGATTCAGCAAATGCATGACTTCTGTCATATGGGCCTGAATCCGAGTTTTGCGCGTCTCGGCATCTAATTCTGGTTTACGTAAAGGGGTTTCAAGACCACGGGCCAGCAGCGCTTGATGAACCAACTCAGCTTCTTTACTTAGCGATGACATTCTTTTCTCCAACAGGCTTACGCATCCAGATAAGACAAGCATGATGCGGGTCACACCCGAATTTCGCTCTCACTCTAATTGAGAGCGAAATGATTATCCAGTGATTGTTCTTCATTTCGACCGGTTATTCATTGCGAACAATACTGAGCATCGTAATGAAATATTCGCCTCTCTCTATCGTCATCACGTGGCAAGCGCTTCCTGGGTGCGCGCTGGAGTTTTAATGACCAGACCGCCGGCAATAATCAGTGCCACCACGGCCACATACAGCGCTGGCTCCAAACGATGAGTTAATGTCGTTGAAATTGCGGACAATATTGGACCGACTAATTGCCCTATCGCGTAGCCAGTGGTGAGTAAGCCGGCCATATAACGGGTATGCTCTGGGGCCAACTCGCGTCCATGTTGCAACGAAAGTTGTACCACGCTAAGAAACCCACCTCCGGTCAGCAATGCTCCCAGCGCCAATCCACTCACTCCTGGTACCCATTCTGCGCACAGCACGCCCAACGCCTGAACCCATAGCGTCAATGCCAATCGAGTTTGCGATGTCAGGCAATGGCGAGTCAGAATACCCAATGCAATGCCGATGACCGCCGCCCCACCGAAGACTGGCCAAACAAACTGCGCAAATAGGCTATCAGGAAAACGGGCGCTGGCCATCTGCGATAAAAAAGTTGCGGGCAAAATATAACCAAAGCCCGCCAAACTGTAGCTCCAGACCAGTCGCTTCAAGGCCGGAGTTAATGTCAAAGGCACCGCTACGACCTGTGGCCGGTGCAACTCACCGCCACGTGGCAGATTAATACTGATTGAAGCAATGATAACCAGCGCCAATACACCATAAACCCACCAAGCCTCAGCAGCCGATAAATCATAGCTATGGATAGCGACGGCTAACATGCCACTAATGAATATACCGGCACCCGGCCCGGCAAATACGGCCGCACTGAGCGCCGGACGGCCAAAATGTGCCAAACGTTCGTTGGTCCAGGCAGCGATTAATACCATCGACCAGCCACTGGCCCAGCCGATAGCAAAACGTACCAACCCGTGCCACCATGGCCCAACCACCACCGCCGATAATAATGTAAGCAATGCGGCACCCCATAGCCCCAACCATAACCGACGCTCAACATGACGGCTGGCTCTCATGGCATCAAAGGCACCGAACAGGTAGCCCAAATAATTGAATGCCGCCACCAAACCCGCACTAGTCAACGTGAATTGATGCTCTGCAATCATCAGCGGCACTTGTGGCGTGAAAGCAAAACGGCCAATACCCATTGCTACCACCAATGCCAAAAAACCACTTAATGCAACTCTTAGCGCCATCTGCCTGCCTATCTGTTACGGGTGATGGGGTATTTCACCTGTCAGTTAAAAGAAAGTTGCTAACATCATGCCTGAGTATTAGAATCACAAAAAATGAATAATAGTCATTAAGTTCATCACAAAAAGAGAACATCTATGGATCTGACCCAGCTACGCATGTTTTGTTGTGTAGCGGAAACCGGCTCCGTTGCCCGAGCAGCGGAGCAAATGCACCGCGTTCCTTCAAATCTCACTACGCGTCTGCGCCAGCTTGAACTGGAGCTAGGGGCTGATTTGTTTATTCGTGAAAAACAGCGCCTGCGTTTATCACCAATGGGCCATAATTTTCTCTGTTATGCCAACCGTATTTTGGCCTTAAGCGAAGAAGCCATGAGCATTACCCACGCAGGCGAACCGGCGGGTAACTTCCCGTTAGGTTCAATGGAAAGCACCGCCGCCACCCGTTTACCTAATTTGCTAGCGGCCTACCACCAGCGCTACCCCAAGGTATCGTTGTCGCTGATTACCGGAACCTCGGGTGAAATTATTGAACAAGTCCGCGCGGGTACACTGGCAACCGCATTGGTCGATGGTCCAGTGCAGCACGATGAGTTACACGGCTGCCGCTCTTTCGACGAACAACTGGTGATCATTTCTTGTCTTGAACGCCCCCCCATACTGCAAGCCCGCGATGCCGTGGACGAAACGCTGTTTGCTTTTCGCCCCAGTTGCTCTTACCGGCTGCGATTGGAAAGCTGGTTTCGACAAGTGGGCGTATTACCGGGACATATCATGGAAATCCAGTCCTATCATGCGATGCTGGCCTGTGTCGCCAGTGGCGCCGGGCTGGCCCTCATCCCTCTCTCAGTCCTTACGCTGCTACCGGGCCATGAGCGGGTGCAAGTTCATCCGTTACCTCCGGATATTGCCCACACGGCAACCTGGCTTATTTGGCGTAAAGATGCCTTCAGCCCTAATGTCCGCGCATTAAAAGAGCTGATTATCGAGAACGTTGAAATACCTTGATTGAATTGATCTGGTGGGCGGTATCTGTTCGGCCATAATCTATACATATATTTCCGCTATGATCCCGAACAACTGTTATCAACAAATTTGATACATAAAGACTCTATACCCAAGTTACCTCATGATGCAGGGAGGCAGCAACCGAGCAACCCCTAGGAGCTTAGATAACTCAGTGACTGGGGTGAGCAAGGACAGTTAACCCCCCCAGCACCTTGAAGGGCGACGGGTAGATTTATATAACACTCATTACACTGAAGCTATAGGAGCAACACCATGGAGATGATTAAAACCCGCGCCGCTGTCGCATGGGGGCCAAACCAGCCACTGTCCGTTGAAGAAGTTGATTTGATGCCACCACAGAAAGGCGAAGTGTTAGTGCGGATTGTCGCCAGTGGCGTTTGTCACACTGACGCTTATACCCTTTCGGGGGCCGATCCTGAAGGCGTATTCCCGACCATTTTAGGTCATGAAGGCGGTGGAATTGTTGAAGCCATTGGCGAAGGTGTCACCAGTGTTGCCGTAGTGGACCACGTTATTCCGCTGTACACACCAGAGTGTGGCGAGTGCAAGTACTGCCGCTCCGGTAAAACCAACCTGTGCCAGGCAATCCGCAGCACTCAGGGTAAAGGTTTGATGCCCGATGGTACCACCCGCTTCTCTAAAAATGGTCAACCCATCTTCCACTACATGGGGACGTCAACCTTCTCCGAACTGACCGTTGTACCGGAAATATCACTCGCGAAAATCAATAAAGAAGCCCCGTTGGAAGAAGTATGCCTGCTGGGCTGCGGCGTCACCACTGGGATGGGTGCGGTGATGAATACCGCAAAAGTTAAACCAGGTGATACCGTCGCAATCTTCGGCCTTGGCGGTATCGGTTTATCGGCGGTGATTGGTGCACAGATGGCGGGGGCGAGCCGAATTATTGGGATCGATCTCAATACCAGCAAATTCGAGCTGGCCCGCAAATTGGGCGCGACAGACCTGATCAATCCGAAAGACTATGATAAACCTATCCAGGAAGTGATCGTTGAACTGACCGACGGCGGTGTAGATTTCTCATTTGAATGCATTGGTAACGTCAATGTCATGCGTTCAGCATTAGAGTGCTGCCATAAAGGTTGGGGAGAGTCGGTGATTATTGGTGTCGCCGGTGCCGGTGAAGAAATTTCAACCCGCCCGTTCCAATTGGTTACGGGCCGCGTATGGCGGGGTTCTGCATTTGGTGGCGTCAAAGGCCGCTCAGAATTGCCGGGCATTGTGCAGCAATATTTGGACGGTAAATTCGCGTTGAACGACTTCATTACCCACACAATGGCGCTGGATCAAATCAACGAAGCCTTTGATTTAATGCACGAGGGTAAATCTATCCGCAGTGTGATCCATTTTAATCACTCTTCCGAAAGCAAATAAAGCAAGGAGGCAGACAAAACGTGAATACGTCACTTGAACTTCTCGAAGAGCATCGGATGTTTGGCTGCTGGCAACAGCGCTACCGCCATGCTGCCAGCAGCCTGAATTGTCATATGACCTTCAGTATCTATCTGCCACCGCCACGGGACGATAACCCACCACCAGTCCTTTATTGGCTATCGGGCCTAACCTGTAATGATGAGAACTTTACGCTGAAAGCGGGCGCACAGCGGGTTGCTGCAGAACTCGGGCTGGTACTGGTTATGCCTGATACCAGCCCCCGCGGTGATAATGTTCCCAACGATGACAGCTATGATTTAGGTCAGGGAGCGGGCTTCTACCTTAATGCGACGCAGGAGCCGTGGTCTGATCATTTCCAGATGTATGACTATATCAGCCAGGAATTGCCCTCACTGATCCGCCAACATTTTAGCGTCAGTGAACGGCAATCAATCAGTGGTCATTCAATGGGCGGCCATGGTGCACTGATGCTAGCTCTGCGTAATCCTCAACAATATCAGTCTGTTTCTGCTTTTGCGCCAATAGTTAACCCATGCCAAGTACCATGGGGCCGAAAAGCCTTTACCGCTTATCTTGGCAGTGATGAAAACCAATGGCTGCAATATGATAGCTGCCATTTACTGACCCATGCACAGCATCAGTTGCCTATATTGGTGGATCAGGGGGATGGTGATCAATTTCTTGCCGATCAACTCCAACCGGCAAAATTGGCGGAGCTGGCGCGCCAGCGAGACTGGCCACTGATGTTGCGTATTCAGCCGGGTTATGATCACAGCTATTTTACCATAGCTACATTTATTGAAGATCACCTGCGCTTTCATGCTGCACACCTACAGCCGTAACATTTGTCATTAGCCTAATTATTACACATAAAACCCCAAGCCCTTTCGAGGGCTTTTTATTCGATAGATAAAACCCCTCACATTAAAACCTCGTTTAAGACCATAAAATAATAAACAATAAAATAAATAATCAGATAATTAATTGGAGATAATAAAAAACAAGTAACCATTAAGAATAAAAAAATATTGATAAATTTGAAGAAAAGAATTACAAATAAATAGAGTTGCAATCACTCTCAGCCCCAATACAAATCAATTGGAGAATAACATGAACCCTTCATCCCAATCAACGGTAGAAAAGAGCAATGTTAACTTAATTAAATTAAAGAGTAAGCTGAAATCGTTAGAGGAATCATTCAAGAATAATCCACTATATATCACTAGCAATGAAATAGACGAAATTAAAAATAATACCCTACACAGTAAGATAACGGCATGGAGTTGGTCGAGGAGCTTTGCAGAAGACTAAGTCCATCAAGCATTTTAGACGTTATAAATAAAACAAAAATAATAATATCACTAAATATAATAATCCCAGTGAGATATTCTTGTATGCTTACGAGTGAATTTTTAAACGATGTAAAGCTCAGCCCCATGGCAACACTATTAGCCATTATTATAACCGCTATAGGGATGATCTCACTGTTTCTCGTATTACTGCTTTATTTAACTGATCATAGTATTGAAAAATTCCATCATGATTATCCACAAATTTATCGAATAGAAACACAATTTAATCTGCCCAATGGTGAAAAAGTCAAATCGGCACAAGTCCCTTTGCCATTAATTACTGCATTACAAAATGAAAAAAACATCAAAGATGTCGCCTACGCTTTACGCTTGTTTATCGACTTACAGGTTAACGGTAAAACACAGGCTGACGTAGAAATTTATGCTGTTAGCCCTAATTTTTTAACGGCACTCAATCCCTATCGACAGAAAATACCTCATCTGTCACACAATGAAATTATCATTACGCCTGAGTTTAATCGCCAATATCTTCATTTAAATCACCCTAAAGGCCAGGTCATCACGTTAGGAAAAAAAGGGAAATTCTTTATCAAAGATGTGGTTAACTTAAATACGTCCAGCCGCTTTAACACCCGCGCTGTCATTGCATTTTCTCCGGATATCATCGATGACTACCATGATAAAAGGCATGACTGGTACGATATGCACAGCTATCTCTTTGTCACCATGGTCGGCGGGGGAAAACCCACTCATGAGCAGTTAAAAACGCTGGTCACCCGGTATGCACCTCAACTCCCTGGCGCTCCGTTTAGCCCTGAAGAGTTTATTCAATTATCCGCCCGTAATATTACCGATATACATTATGATGCTGAACTCCCCGATGAAATGAGCACAGTTATTTCAAAATCATATCTTTATACCTTGTATATGGCGGGTTTCTTTATCTTTTTAACCACCACCATGAACTTTTTCAATGTTAATAACATCGTAAATAAAAACAAAAAAAGCAGTTTTCAGATAAAGAAATCGGTTGGTGCCTCTAATTATCAATTACTGACAGAGTCATTTTTCATCGCAACACTGCAAGCGGTGTGTGTCCTCACACTGGCGTTTATCTTCCTCTCAATTTTGATGCAAGCATCTGAAAATGTCAGGGAATTGATTTTAACGCAAGAAACAGGCCGGCTAATATCATCATTTTCTGTAGCGTTCTTCTCACTCTATATTGCGATATTAATTTCGCATTACCTCTATCTATCAACCTCAGTTTTCCCTAATAAGTCATGGCATAATCATGCTTATAGTGCACACCCAATATCACATTACATTTACCAAGTAACGTTATCTATACAAATAGCCATAGCAGGGATCATTATTTATCTTTGGGCAGGCATAATGACACAAATAGATTTTATGCAGAGTCATATGTTTGGTTATGAAAAAGAAAATGTCGTGACATTTCCACTAAGCGATGAATTAAAATCTTTAACATCATTAAATAGCTTACAAGATGAATTAAATAATAGCATAGGTATCTCCCCAATCGCATTGAGTAGTTGGCGACCATTTGATATGTCAAGAACGACGACTTCGGTTTTTCATCAAAATCAGCAGGAGCAAGATAAACTCGTTTCCGTAAATATACTGAACGTGAACAAAAACTTCACCGACACTTGGGGAATAAAAACATTAGCAGGCTACGAAAACCCTATTACACCCAGTAAAAATGATAATACTTATCATGCTATAGCGACAAAGACCTTTATGTCGGCGATGGGGAAATCATCAAGTGATGAGGTACTGAATACTCTTTTTTATATTAACGACAATGATGCTGAATATACAGTTCGTATACTCAGGGTAGTTAATGACTTTTATCTTGCAGATCGAGATAAAAATACAACTCCATTGCTTATTCTCATCAGTGATGAGGTGCAACGATATGGGGCACTGAAATTACATCATCAGAGTGATCTTAGTACCGTAAAAATGCTACTTGAACGATATGGGGTCAATATTGACCAAATAAAACTTGCTGAACATATACACCAAGAATATTTTAATGATCATAATTTAATGAAAAAAACAATCAGCTTGGTTACCCTATTCTCAGTCATATTACTACTCATAAGCACCATGATCATCGGAATGGCCGAATCAAAAAGGATCAGTAAGATATTAAAAATAATGGAGTCAGTAGGTGGCTCTCTATATACACATATCATTTTCTTTATAAAGGAAAATATAACCCCCGTACTGGTTGCTATAGTAATAGCGTTCCCAATTGGTTTTATCCTATTACAAAAATGGCTGAGTAAATATAACTTCATTAATAATCTCTCATACCTCTATGCCTTTGGATCACTTTTGCTGTTTATGGTGAGTCTCGTTAGTGTAATGACCTTGTCACTCATTTTATCGCATACCAAAAAGAATAAATAACATGGATATAAAATTAGAAAAAAAGATAAATATCAACAGTAGAGAGAAAATAGTTATACTTTTCGTGTTGCTTATTCTATTTTTAAGCTGTTTCTTTATTTATTATTTATTCACCAAAGAAAGCGCCCTGCTCGTTCCTCGAGAAAGAGCCATATTCTATACTGCTCAATTTGAGCCATATCAAGACGTATTGGTGACACGCGCCATTACGGTACCTAATGAAAGTGTTATTTTATCAAGTGAAAGAGGAGGTAAGATTATTGAAATAGTCAAGCAATCTGCTGAAAATGTGATAAAAGGCGATGTGATTGCTCGATTATCTAATTATGACTTCACACTAGAAGCCACATCCAGAATGGCGGATATTATGGAGCAAATAAATAGCCTCCGTAATATGAGAATGAGATTAGAACAAGATAGCAGAGATACTCAACTCAGTTTGCAAGAAGCTCAACACCAGATAGATATAATTTCTAAAGATTTGAGAAGATATAAAATACTTGACAAAAAATTCTTGATTGCAAAGTCTGAACTAGAACGACAGGCCGATAGACTAATAAATTGGAAAGTTAAGAGTGATATACTACAAAAACACAATAGTAGGAACCAAAAATCATTCCCTTCTCAATTTAAAAACATAGATGAATCTATTATATTACTTGAAAAAATGATGAAAATGATTGAAGTTGGCATTGAGCAACTCGTTATTATTGCACCTATTGATGGTACATTATCTGTTCTTGATATTGAATTAGGTCAACAAATAAAATCAGGTGAAAAAATATCAGTAATAGACAATTTAAATTCATATTATTTCAATGTTTATTTCAGTGAATATTATATCGATAAGATAAAACCTAATACTCAAATTATCGCACAGATAAATGGTCAAGATACTCAACTACTGATAGAGTCAGTATCAGCAATAGTAGACAATGGAAAATTCAAAGCAAAGCTTAGGCCAATTGAATCAGGCATCGCTCATCTTAAACGAGGGCAATCTATTGAAATTCGTATTGCACTACAAGAAGAAAATAATCACGTACTATTAGTCCCAACTGAAAGTGTGTTTTCAAATAGCAATGGTGACCATTTTATATATATTTATCAAGATAAATATGACCGTGCAATTAAAACAAAAGTTGAAGTTAAACGTCGAAATTCGATTAAAACAGAGATCACATCTGGATTACAGCCAAGTCAACGCATTGTAAAAATGCCTGATGATAGTGATAAAACAGCAAATATCATAGAGTTTAAATAATATGCTACATTTACAGAATGCAAAAAAATATTACACAACAAAAGTCATAAAAACCAGAGTCCTAAATAATATAACGCTTTCTGTAGAGAAAGGAGAGTTTGTTTCTATCATGGGGCCATCAGGATCAGGTAAATCAACACTACTCAATATTGTCGGCATGTTTGAATCCTTGGATTCCGGATCGCTTACGTTGGCCGGAAAACATGTTGATAACCTGGGTTACTCTCAACGGATCACATTAAGGCGCGAATTAATAGGCTATATATTTCAATCATTTAATCTTATCCCACATTTATCAATATTTGATAATGTCGAGTTGCCGTTGAAATATCGTGGGGTCGCTAAAAAAGACCGTATTGAGCAAGTAAATCAAATTTTGAGCCTTTTGGGGATCGATAACCGAAAAAACCATAAACCCATGCAATTATCAGGTGGTCAACAACAACGTGTGGCCATTGCCAGAGCGATGGTAACTTGCCCCGCATTAATATTGGCTGATGAGCCTACCGGTAATTTAGACAGTAAGAATGCTCGAGCGGTACTTGAGCAATTAAAAGCAATAAACCAGTCAGGGACTACCATCATCATGGTCACACACTCAGATGAAGCGTCAAGTTATAGTAATAGAATACTCAACATGAAAGATGGGAATATTAACATGAAAAAATAGGAGTGTACTATGCGCGAAACAATACCCATTAAATACATTGATACAATCGAAATAAATAAATTAAGCATACAGGATCTGGAGGACCTCAGTTCCTGTAAATATAAATTACTATCTGCTTATTTAATTGGAAAAATACCTGCCAACAAAATATTAGATGCAGATGAATTAGAGATCTATCATAACGAACGGACTAAAAAAATATTGGCTAAAGCAATAAAAGCAAGAAAGCTAGTTATTGTATTAAAAGCCACCCGATTATGTAACCTTCGTTGTACCTATTGCCACTCATGGGCCGAAGGCCCTAATCAAACGATTTTATTCAGCACGCTTATACACATAGTTCGCCAAATTCTTGCCATCCCAAATGTAAACCGGTTCGAGTTTGTCTGGCATGGTGGCGAAGTCACGCTATTAAAACCTGCTTTCTTTAAGAAGCTAATTTGGTTACAAGAGCAATTTAAACGGCCAGAGCAATATATCACTAATACGATGCAATCAAATATAGTGAATATCTCTGATGAGTGGCTAATATTTATTAAGGGGATAGGAATGAACGTAGGTATTAGCCTCGATGGCATACCGGCGGTTAATGACAAGCGTCGGGTGGATTTTCGTGGAAGAGGGACATCGGATCGTATAGCAAAAGGAATAAAAAAACTTCAAAAATATGATATCTTATATGGTGCACTTATTGTAGTTGACCGCGAAGTATACCAAACAGACATGAGGGAAATGTTAGATTATTTTATTTTAATAGAATTAAACGGCATAGAATTTCTTAATATTGTACCCGATAATCGACTAACTGCAGGTGAAGATATTGGTAATAACTTTATCAGCTATGCTGAGTTCATTAAATTTCTATCGGCACTGTTTGTTATTTGGATAAAAGGGTACCGAGAAAAAATACATATTGCTATATTCGAGGATTTTATCAGTGTACTGGAGCATCCTGAAAAAAAACTGTCGGCTTGTTATTGGTCAGGCAATTGCTCACAAGAGATCATTACGTTAGAGCCTAACGGTGATGTTTCTCCTTGCGACAAATATAGAGGCGATGCAGGCAGTATTTATGGTTCATTGCTGAAAACTGATTTAGCCGGGCTGTTAACTCAATCATCGCACAATCAACAAGCGATAGACGAAGAAGTCGCTGCAACGAGAAAAATGCAACATTGTGAGTGGTTTTCGATCTGCCATGGCGGTTGTCCCCATGATCGAGTGATCAACCGCAGGCATACCAAAGGATATAATGACGAGTGCTGTGGTACCGGAAAATTACTGGCAACGATTAAGGCTTATCTGGCAGATATTCGTTGAAGCCACATCATTATGGCGTCAACGTTGCCTCATGATTCACCTTATAACTCAACCTCTTTGCCCCTACGGTGTAAACGCAAACTGAATCCAGAGCAGATAACTATCCAGTACTGGACTTTTACTTATATTGCTATGTGTTGGTAAAAACATTGTTGCAATGAAAGTTATATTGAAGGCGGGTTTTTAGGATAAACCCTATATTCCCCCGAGAGATTAGGCCATAAATGGACTATTTGCTGTGTATAAAGAATATATTTTGTGCGGGACTTGGATGGGAAATAACCACCAATAATAGTGGCGTGGCCAAGCGGTCAATATGTCGATTAACCCGCTTGATATATATATACGATGAAAATGATACTGCTCGTAAAAGCAGTATCAAGCCATCTCATTTTTACGTGAAATTGCCACAGTACTGGCCACGCTCATTCACCCCTCAGGCAATCTCTGCCATAATGGCCTTCTTATTTTAATTGATAGCTCTGCCCCGTGACTCTCCTTTAACCGCGGCGCACCCAGACCTCGGAGTTCAGCATGGATCACTGTAATACCTCGGATTTACTCTCTCTGGAACAAGCACTGACCAAAATGCTATCACAGGCCACACCATTGCCAGCAACAGAGGTCATCCCATTGTCTGAGGCTGCGGGCCGCATCACCGCCAGCGCCATTACTTCACCTATTGCTGTCCCACCTTTCGCCAACTCAGCGATGGACGGCTATGCGGTACGTTGGCATGAATTGAGCGACGAGATACCCTTACCCGTCGCAGGAGTAGCGTTTGCAGGTGCGCCGTTTAAAGATGTGTGGCCGGAAAAGACCTGCATTCGCATTATGACAGGTGCGCCACTCCCCAAGGGTGCAGATGCCGTTGTCATGCAAGAGCACGCTGTCGTGAGTGAACAAGGTGTCATCTTCAATAGTAACATTCGAATCGGGCAAAACATTCGGCTGGCGGGTGAAGATATCCAGCAAGGAGCGTCAGTTTTTCCGGCTGGCGTTAAATTAGGTGCAGCACAGCTACCGCTATTAGCCTCGTTAGGTATTGCTGAAATCGCGGTTTATCGTGCATTAAAAGTGGCTATTTTCTCAACCGGTGATGAATTACAGCCTATCGGACATCCCTTAGCTGAAGGACAGATTTACGATACTAACCGCTTTGCCGTCAGGCTAATGTTGCAGCAATTGGGGTGTCAAATCATCGATCTTGGTGTTATCCGTGACGATCAACATGCACTACGTGCAGCATTTCAGCAGGCGGATACTGCAGCAGACTTGGTCATCAGCAGTGGGGGCGTTTCAGTCGGTGAAGCCGATTATACCAAACAGATACTGGACGAACTCGGGGATATTGGTTTTTGGAAATTAGCCATAAAGCCCGGTAAACCTTTTGCTTTTGGTAAACTTAGCAATGCTTGGTTCTGCGGTTTGCCAGGGAATCCTGTCTCTGCGGCCCTAACATTCTATCAACTGGTACAACCGCTGTTGGCAAAGCTGTCCGGGCATACAGAATGGCATCCACCACTGCGATTAAAAGCCAAAGCGACAACACCACTGAAAAAAACACCAGGCCGCTTGGACTTTCAACGTGGGGTTTTTTCCAGCAATGCGGACGGTCAGTTAGAGGTTCGCACGACTGGCCACCAAGGCTCCCACATTTTCAGTTCATTCAGTCAAGGCAACTGTTTTATCGTGCTTGAACGGGAACGCGGTTCGGTAGCCGTGGGGGAATCCGTAGAAATAGAGTTGTTTAATGAATTGTTAGGAGGTAATCGACCGTTTGCCATTCATCACCCTGTCGGAGGTTGATATGTTGCCGGAACTTTCAGATGTTGAGGCCCTGCGCTATAACCGGCAAATCACATTACGCGGTTTTGATTTTGACGGCCAAGAGAAACTGAAAGCGGCCAAAGTACTTATCGTTGGGTTAGGTGGCCTCGGCTGTGCAGCGGCGCAATATCTGGCTGCCGCAGGTGTCGGGCACCTCACCCTGCTCGATTTCGATACCGTAGCCCTTTCCAATCTACAGCGTCAGATACTGCATCGCGATAGCCGTATCGGTATGACGAAAGTGGCCTCGGCGGCGCAGACATTATCAGAAATCAACCCGCATCTGGCGCTGAATACCCTTGATAAACAGTTAGATGATGAGCAACTCCTTAGCCTTATTGCTGAACATCAGTTAGTGTTGGATTGTACCGATAATCTCAGCACCCGCGAGCAACTCAATCGGCTGTGCCATACGCTAGGCAAACCACTGGTCTCTGGTGCAGCAATCCGTATGGAGGGGCAAGTCAGCGTCTTCACTTATCAAGATAATCAACCTTGTTACCGCTGTCTAAGCCGGTTATTTGGTGATACTGCCCTAACCTGTGTCGAGGCCGGCGTAATGGCTCCCTTAGTGGGTATTATCGGTAATTTACAGGCAATGGAAGCCATAAAGCTGTTGGCAAATTATGGTCAGCTGGTATCAGGGCGTTTATTAATGTATGACGCGATGACTGCGGAATTTCGCAGTATAACGCTGGCAAAAGATCCTTTGTGCGAAGTCTGCCAGAGTGATAGAAGATCGCCACTATAATGAATACATTAAACTGGGGCAGAAATACTCCCCAGTTGAATAAAAAAATCAGATGGTGTCTTTTGAGACTGTAAACAATATTGTGTAATTGCCTGTTTTTGATATCTTCACTCCAACAACGGAGACAGGCAAATTATGGACGAAAAGAAACTTAAAGCACTTGCGGCTGAACTGGCTAAAGGTCTTAAAACCGAAGCCGACCTTAATGCATTTTCTCGTATGCTAACAAAGCTTACCGTCGAAACAGCGTTAAATGCAGAGCTTACCGAACACCTCGGGCACGAGAAAAATACCCCTAAATCAGGCTCGAATACCCGCAACGGCTATTCGTCCAAAACACTGCTATGCGACGACGGCGAAATCGAGCTGAATACGCCACGCGACCGCGAAAACACCTTTGAACCGCAGCTGATAAAGAAAAATCAGACGCGTATCACACAGATGGACAGCCAGATTTTGTCCCTGTACGCCAAAGGCATGACCACCCGCGAAATCGTCGCCACCTTCAAAGAGATGTATGACGCCGATGTGTCTCCCACGCTGATATCTAAAGTCACCGATGCCGTAAAAGAGCAGGTTGCTGAATGGCAAAACCGCCAACTGGATGCTCTGTATCCCATTGTTTATATGGACTGCATTGTCGTAAAAGTCCGCCAGAACGGTAGCGTGATAAACAAAGCAGTGTTCCTAGCGCTGGGCATCAACACTGAAGGTCAGAAAGAGCTGCTGGGCATGTGGCTGGCAGAAAATGAAGGTGCGAAGTTCTGGCTAAGTGTGCTGACAGAGCTAAAAAATCGCGGTCTTCAGGACATTCTGATTGCCTGCGTGGATGGCCTGAAGGGGTTCCCGGATGCGATAAACAGTGTTTATCCGCAGACTCACATCCAGCTGTGCATCATCCATATGGTACGCAACAGCCTGAAATATGTGTCATGGAAGGACTATAAAGCCGTCACCAGCGGTTTGAAAATGGTGTATCAGGCTCCGACAGAAGAGGCGGCGCTGATGGCGCTGGATAAGTTTGCGGAGGCCTGGGACGACAAATACCCGCAAATTAGCAAAAGTTGGCGTACGCACTGGGAAAATCTCAATACATTCTTCGGCTATCCGCCCGATATCCGCAAGGCTATCTACACCACGAATGCCATCGAATCGGTGAACAGCGTGATCCGTGCAGCCATTAAAAAGCGCAAAGTGTTCCCGACAGACGACTCAGTGCGGAAGGTTGTTTATTTGGCGATCAAGGATGCATCAAAAAAATGGAGTATGCCGATCCAGAACTGGCGGTTAGCGATGAGCCGTTTTATTATCGAGTTCGGTGACCGCCTGAGCGATCACCTTTAATACGGTGGCAGTTACACAGAATTATGGACAGGCTCTGTCTTTTTTATATTTGCTCATAAAAATGCGTATCAACGATTACATTAGGTACTCTATTATTTTTTTCAATAGCGTTAAAATCCCGCGCCAAAACAGCATCTACTTGAACCAAACCATTATAAGACTCATTAGCATTTGAATTTATCAAACTGCTTATTGTATTATTCGGGGCGTTAGTAATCGTAGCCTTAACACCTCTCACAATCTGATATAAGTTGACGAGTGATTTAATAAAATTATCTCTTCGTTCAACTGTAATGTGTTCACTTAATGTTGTCCGCATTTTTCCATGTAGTTTTACTTCTTCACCACAATATAAATCGCCTCTCTCACTGAGCACATTACGCTTCATTTTTTCTAAGTCATCACTCACGGCATCAATAATTTTTTGTTTTTCTTCTATCTGTTCCGGCGATGTTAGTAAAAAGGCACGGTGTAATTTATCGTTAATATTCTTAAGAGTTTCTTGGGTGTCTTGATCAATCTTATTGTATTTTATATTTAGAGATGAGAGATAGACCGCAGGCTGTAATTCAGGTAACCCAGCACATTTCCCTACCGCATCCAACCCGGTTTTTAACCAATGAACCCCTCGTTCAAGATACCCTATCCCCTGCCAACCATAATCTAAACCCGTTGCTATATGCCCACTGATATTCATATCCCTTGCTCCATTAAATAATTAACTATTGGTTATTGAGAATCAGGCTATGCAGTAATATTAAATTAATGGTCATCGATATACTTTTAGTTAAACAGTAAACTCACTATATTTTAACTTTATTTCTATTATTGTCCGTATTTTATATTATTTATTATTACTTAACGTGAAGACATAAAAAAAGCTGACGCATAGCATCAGCTTTTTTTGTTAGGTCAATCAAATAATTATGAGTGAATCCCTTGGCTACTCAGATAATCTTCGTAGTTACCGGTAAAGTCGATAAGCTTATTCGGCGTCATTTCAATCACGCGGGTTGCCAGTGAACTCACAAACTCGCGGTCATGGGAGACGAAGATTAATGTCCCTTCGTACATTTCCAATGCCATATTGAGAGATTCAATGGACTCCATATCCAAGTGGTTGGTTGGTTCATCCATGACTAAAATGTTAGGGCGCTGCATCATCAACTTACCAAACAACATCCGCCCTTTCTCACCACCAGACAGCACGCTAACTTTTTTCTTGATGTCATCCTGGCTAAACAACAAACGCCCCAGCACACTGCGAACCGCCTGCTCATCGTCTTTCTCTTGCTTCCACTGGCTCATCCAGTCAAACACCGTCAGATCGATGTCAAAATCACTGGCGTGATCCTGTGCGTAGTAACCAATCTTACTGTTTTCAGACCATTTTACGGTCCCAGCATCAGATTCATACTCCCCTAGCAGGGTTTTCAGCAAAGTAGACTTACCAATACCGTTCGGCCCGAGGATAGCCACTTTCTCACCCACTTCCAGGCGGAGAGTCAGATTTTTAAACAGCGGACCGTTATCAAAACCTTTGGTCAACATCTCAACTTCCAGCGCATTACGGAACAGTTTTCTATCCTGATCGAAGCGAATAAACGGGTTCTGGCGGCTGGAGGCTTTTACCTCATCAAGCTGAATTTTATCAATCTGGCGAGCACGTGAAGTTGCCTGCTTAGATTTAGAGGCGTTGGCGCTAAAGCGGCTAACGAAAGATTGCAGTTCAGATATTTGGGCTTTTTTCTTCGCATTATCTGACAACAAACGCTCGCGAGCTTGAGTCGCTGCGGTCATATACTCATCATAGTTACCTGGATAAACGCGCAGTTCGCCGTAATCCAGATCCGCCATATGCGTACACACCATGTTAAGGAAGTGACGGTCATGGGAAATAATAATCATGGTGCTGTTACGTTCGTTTAGCACCTGCTCTAACCAACGGATAGTATCGATATCCAGGTTGTTGGTTGGCTCATCAAGTAACAAAATTTCTGGATCGGAGAACAGGGCTTGCGCCAGCAATACACGTAACTTCCAACCGGGTGCGATTTCGCTCATCAAGCCATAATGCTGTTCAACGGGAATACCCACGCCCAGCAACAACTCACCAGCACGGGCTTCTGCGCTGTAGCCATCCATTTCACCGTAGGCAACTTCCAGATCAGCAACTTTATAGCCATCTTCTTCGCTCATTTCAGCCATGGCATAAATGCGGTCACGCTCTTCTTTTACTTCCCACAGTTCGCCGTGTCCCATAATAACGGTATCCAGCACTGTATTGTTTTCAAAGGCG
Source organism: Yersinia pestis (assembly GCF_900460465.1). Taxonomy (GTDB): domain Bacteria; phylum Pseudomonadota; class Gammaproteobacteria; order Enterobacterales; family Enterobacteriaceae; genus Yersinia; species Yersinia pestis. The sequence goes on from NZ_UAVH01000006.1 coordinate 214,941, forward strand.
AATTGATCCTGACGAAGTTTACCCAGACGCTCATTCGGGTCAAGGAAGACGTTACCGCCGCTAGGGACCAGATCGCCCCCCAGAATCTTCATGAATGTGGATTTACCACAACCATTAGCGCCGATCAGGCCATAGCGGTTACCGCCACCGAATTTGACTGAAATGTTTTCAAACAGCGGCTTGCTGCCGAATTGCATGGTGATATTGTTAGTACTTAGCACAGAGCTCGCTCTCGATTTGATGACTGAATAGGGATATTCAAGAAGAATAAAAAATGTGATTCGGCGCGCATTATGCCACAAGATGGCGAGAGTATCGCCTCCAGTTTTGCACGAAATCTCAGCAGAGTGGCAGAAAAGTAGGTGAAGACGGGTGTGACAAGCAGACATGACAGAAAAATCGTGCCATCAAAGCTCGCAGACACGACGTTTTACCTATATATCCCAAGATCCCAAATAATTCGAGTTGCAGGAAAACGACAATGGAGTAAGTCCCCAGGTGCTTATTTATTTTAAGGTCACCAACAAGTCAGTGACTGGGGTGAAAACGGTCATTGACACTCAGCGCCGAGAGCAGATTTGAACGCAACTTGCAGCAACCTCGTAGAAGCGAGTCCCATAAATGGGACAAGTAACAAAAGCAGCCAACACACATGCAGCTTGAAGTATGACGGGTATAACGATAGCCACTCAAAAAGCCCGATATAATAAATACTGCACATTGGTAATACTCGCTTATATTCAAAATAGTATTTAGTTATAAATAAATTTCCACAAAACTTAAATATCATTAATATGAATAATATAAGCAACTTGATTTATTTGAAAGATTGCTTTCTGTGTTTAATCAATAATATCTCGGTAGCAATCAGTCATCATTTATTAAAACCACCAGGAGAGTAATATGGGCCTTTCATTGAGCTGTATAAAAACCGTAGACGACTATGTAAAACATTTGGATTGTAATCGTGTTTTACCATCCAAAACCTTGGGTAAATTGAAAATCAACAAAAACATTATAAATGCTGAGACCCAACATACTATTAATGACATTAAACAAAAATTATCCCTTATTCAAGAACGCTATAACGCCTCAACAACAGCTGAGTTTTATTTTGTCGAAAACCAACTAACCGACATGCATGAGAGTATTAGTCAAAGGAAAGAGGATTTATACGAACCGGAGGACTATTCTTTGAGTGGGGTACAAGAGAGAGAATTGAAAAAAGGAAAAACGGCACAGGATCGTAATAATTTAGTCAAAGATCTGGTTGCGTTATATCAAATAAAAAATGCCATCAAAGAGATGATCCCAGAAGATAAGACTAAAACTATTGATGATTATAGTACCTATTATCCAAAGCCCATTCATAATGGAAAAGTATTAGACATTCACCACCCATTCTATTCTTTAGTTGAAGAAAGTGTAAAACATAAATTATTTTCTGATTTATACGCAATTGAAAATAACAGAAAGGTCCCTTACGTCACTTACTCTAACGGATGGGATGAGGTTGATTATAAATAAATAACATGGCATAAACTGTAGTTAACTAATCCGTATTATTCATTGGTGTTAATACAGTTTAAAGGTCGCGCTCCAGCAGGATCACCCCGCTGTGAGCGCTATCATTAATTAATAATATTCAAATATTGCGCCTGCCGCCCCAGTACAGCCAACCCTACTTCACGCTGTAATCACCGCGTCTGCCCCATAATCCTCCCTGGCAACCGAGTGTTTACTGAACGCCAGGAGGTACGACCAGCAACGCATAGCGGTTCAGCAATTGACTAAACCGGCTGTCAATCTGTTGACGCAGTGCTGAGGATGGAGTTTGCCCTGATTCTAATTGTTCCTGATATTGCCGCAGCAGTTCTTCCAGTGGCACGGCCTGTGCCAGCGGCTGTTGGATAGCAAAGACGGCAGATTTCAGTTCGGAGACCGTCATATATCCGCGTTTTTTCTCATCCAGACTATTCAGTCGTTCTGCCAGTTGCCGCAAACGGTCTTGCGCCAATGCATAGTGTTTCAACTCTACCAAGGGCGCAGCACCGGCTGCTCGCTGTTGCTGCCACAACGCATTCAGTCGTTTGACCTCTTGATTGGTCGGCCACAGTTGTTGCGCCTGAGATAGCAAGGCATCCCCCCGAGCCTGCGCCCATAACGGCGGTAACTGTGTTAGTTGATCTAACTGCATCGCACTGGCTTGCAACACCGGTTCCGCCAGACGTGCCCACTCAACATCTGAAGCCTGTTTTTTCAGTTCAGCTATTGAGTTAGCACTCAGCGGTATCGGCAAAGGACTGGCAGTGGCCAGCAATGTTTCCCTCACGGGATCCGATGATACCGACTGCCAGATAACGAAACTGCCGGCCATCAGTACCGCCATCAACGATAACCCCGCGGCAAAACCGTGGCCCGCCTTCCAGCGCGGAGGTGAGGCAGGTAAAACCACCTGAACAGGTGGCGGGGCCGGTTCGCTGATAATATACACCAGTGGTTCACTGACCGGGACAGAGGCAAATCGCAGCGACTCGGGCGGTTCAGAGGCACCCCGTGGTTTCGCAAGGCCAGACACGGCCTCGGTACTTTCCAACCGCTGCGCCGCGTTATGCAGCATCAAACGAACCCCGTCCAGCTTGCACAAATGTTTGAGCTCCAGCGTTTGCAACTGCGTACACAACTGTTCCAGCGCCCGCTCTGCCCGGTACACCTGCGCCAGGTCACCGTAGCACAGCGTCATGGTGCGCCACACTTGCTGCAGCCGGTCGCTCAACCAGGCCAGTAACGCCACCCGGGCATGCGTTTGCGGTGGCCATAACCCACGCCATTGATGGCAGACCAACCCCGCCAACAGTTCCAGCCCTTCACATAAGCCCGCCAACCCAACGGTGTGCGTTCGTGCCAGGGTAAAATCAACGGCAGTCTGTAACTCAACGCCGTTCTGGCGAAACAGCGCCAAACAAAGCTGCTCGACTCGCACCCAATCAACATCCGGGCGGGCCGGGTGGGCCAGTTTATTTAATTCACCCCGCAGTGCGGTGAAATCCGCCAGTGCGCGCGGATCGCCACCGGTTTTCAGCAGACGCTCGGTATTACCTGCCATGTGGTTGTCTTCCCGGAACCCGCATCAAAATGACTCCCGCTGATTGAGGTAGTGTTGTTGTTTAAGGTGGCGCATCAGCACCCGGCCCTCCGGCATAAACGCCGTGCCATAGCGCACCAGTCCCAGCCCTTTCAGCTCCGCATCAATGGCGTATTCCAGATGACCGGGTGTGGTCTGTGGCAACAGAATCACCTGCAAACTTTTCAGACGCGGCTCGTACTTCAGCAAGGTGGCGGACAGCGTGGTCAGCAGCGAATGCGCGCTGCCCGGCAACCCCTGCAGAATTTTACTCATGTCCGGCAGGCCATAATCGGGCAGATGACTGAGTGTTCCGGCCCGACAATTAAGAATGCGCTGCATATTGTCCAGCACCGAGAGAATGACCTGGTTTTCGTCACTGACCTGATGCAGGTCAAGCCCGCCGGTGAAATTGCCCAGCAATTGCTCATACAGTGACGGCGAGGAGGTATCCGGCATTATTTTTTCTCCGTCCGCAGGGTCAGGCTGTTATTACCCAACTCAAGGGTACGGGGCTTATCGGGATGCAGGTCGTCCAGCGTGAGTATCAGACGCCAGTGGTCTTTGGCCATATCCGGATGACGGAACAGCGCCACCACTGCCACAAACTGGGTCTCTTTTTCCATCGGCATATCCAGTGTTACCGCCCCGCCCGGTTTCACCACCACACTGCGGCTGGCCAGCAGGTCATCTTTAAGCGCCGCCTCCCCGTCGCTTGCCAGTTGTTGATACACCGTTTTGAGGAAGGTTTTATCATCACGTAACTGATAAACCCGCACCATTACCGGCTCCGATGACGAGTTCGCCTCGTGCGCATCGGTATTCAGGGCTTCACGGGCGGTAAAGTCCAGATGCAGCACCTTTATCTGCTTATAAAACAGTGATTTTGTGGCCGACACGGTGCTATCGGTCACGGCTTGCGTCAGCCCGCAGCCACTGAGCAACAAGACCAGTGCGGGGATGCAGATTTTATTTTTCCAGGCGGCCCAGCTTTTATGTTTCGAAGTACAGGTTTTATTTTTCCAAACGGTAGTTAACACGTCGGTTTCCTTCTTGATGTTGCTGTGGAGCCAGCCCACGGTAGTGGCCCAGCGCCACGGTAAAATATTCAGGTATATCGTCTGACAGCGTCGCGTCATCCAGCCCCAGCACGCCGGTTAATCCCAGCCTTATCGGTGTCTCATCCAACACCAACGCCGGCAGCAACCGGGTGGCGACCGTCAGTTGGATACAGGCCCGGTAACGCCAGCCCAGATAGACCCGCAACAGCACCAGAAAATCGGTATACAGCGGGCCATCCGGTAACCAGTTAGCGGCCTCGTCGCGGTCTGCCGTGCGCAGCGAAATCAGCAACTGACTGTTGGCATCAATGGCCTCATCACCCAGCACGGTGTAGCCGTCCAGCCAGTTGGCCCCTTCATCGGCAAACGCCATCGGAGAAGTCAGGCGCACCGTGCGCAGGCAATGGGGCGTGACATCCGCCTCGGTAAACGGGGCCAGCAGCCGGACCAGCGCCTGTACCCCTTCGGCAGTGCGCCCCGGTTGTCGCATCACCCCCAGCAAGGCCAGAAAGCGCGATGTCGGGGTGGCAAAATGCTGCTGTGAGCCAGGAATACCCATGCCTATCAGCCCCAACAGGCTCTGAGAGGTATTGTCTGTGCCGCCCGACTCAAAAGTGGCCGGATAGGAATATTTGCGCCAGATGCGATAAAACTGCGTCATAAAACGGTGGTTGAAAATATCGAGGAACCCTTCCAGCGCCTCATGCCCTTCGCGCTGCTGGGTGATATCGTCGATATAGGCCGTCGGCAAAGGCGAATCCACCCCGTACAACCCCATAAAGGTGGTGCGCGCGGTCAACGGGGCTTCCGGATGCAGCGGGTCGTTTTCCAGCGCCTTCAGTTCACTGACCGGAAAACCCATGCCGGGATGCGGACGAAAACGCACCGGATCATCCGCCGGGCTGTTGGTACTGCCGAGCGGCAAGGTTCCCGGTTGTTGCTCCAGCAACTGACAGAAACGGTAAAAATTGATCTGGCCGATATCGCGCTTAAGCCGGGTGATTAGCCGGGAAGGCGGGACTGATGATTCTCTTCCCATTCCAAACGTTCTCCTGTCGGTTGCAGTATCAGAGTCAGACGATTAAACAGGTGAATATCGGTATACAGGGCAAAGAAGCGACTGAGCATTTCCCCAAACAGACAAATATCCCCGGTACCGGTAAAGCCGTTGCTGTCGAGGGTGATTTCAATGTGCACCCCGCGCAGCAAATAGCCCCGCTCAAAGCGTTCAATCTCGCTGTGTTTGACCTCGGCGATCGCCTCCAGCCGACGGCGGTTCATTTCGTTGTCCGTCCAGTCATACAGCGCCAGCGTGCCGCGCAGCACTTCGGCGTTATCCATCATCCACAGAAAACTACTGCCCAGATGGCTCAGCACCCGCCAGTGAAAACGGTCGCGGTTCGGCGGGTAGCATGGCAATGACGGCGCGGAGAGATTACGCACCCGCACCTGAGCCCCGGTGGATTTCACCGCCGTATCCAGCACCGTGCTTTGCAGCGCTTTACGCGGTAACTGCCCGTTGGTGCCGGTCAGGCTCAGCGACAAATTTTCATTATCCGGTACGCTGTGGTTATCAAACGCCTCGCCCCCCAGCACCAGCCAGGTATCGTGTAACCCCGAAGGCCCGCGTTTGACCCGCGTATGGTAGTAATACTCCGGCGCATCATGGCGCAACATCCCCCCCTTGTGGCGAAAGCTGGTGAAAGGGACATAGACCTGATGCCCGGTATGACGGGAGGAGATCACCGAGTCCACCGAATACACTTCGGTATAACCGTCCTGAATGCGCATTGGGCGCAGCAGGTATTCGGTCTGTAATGAAGAAAGTGACAGCGGGTCCGATTCCAGCGGGAACAGGTTAATCACCGGCACACAATGCAGGCGCAGGTTCTTTTCGGAGAACGAGAAATCATGTTGCCAGCGTTTTTCCAGCACCACATCAATCTCAAACCACGGCAGTTCCGCCGGCAGCTCGATCCCATCCAGCCCCTGCAACGCGACAAACATAAACTTTTCGCGGAAGGTAAAGTACTCCAGCAAGAGCTGATAACCACTGAACGCACTGTCGGCCTTCGGCCACAGTGTATCCTGCTCCCCGAACCCCAGCGGCGCGAAATGGCCGTCCAGCGGCTGGCGATCAGCCTGCCCCGGCAAACGGATCCAGAGTTTGGCGGTATTCAGGGTCAGCGCCTCATGCAGGGCGCAGGCCAGCGGCGCATCGGCATCAAAATAGAGCGGCAGGCGGCTCAGGTTGATACGGCTCCAGTCGGCCAGCGCGCTGCAATCAAAGCGCAGCCGGATAACCGACCGGCCATCGGGTTCACTGTCCAGCCCGGCACGGCGCAGGGTCAGCGGGAGCAGGTCCATCTCTTGCGTGGTGGTATAGCGGCAACGGGTTTCACGTTCACCAATGGGGCGGGACAGCACTTCAAAACCTTTACTCACCCCCATGCGCTCTTTCATCCCCTGCCATTGTGGGGTGAACTCCACAATAGAAAGCGACGGAATGGTACGCAGGTAGTGCGGCCACAGCAGGCTGACCAACCCTTCGGTCAGTTCCGGCAGGTCGTCATCCAGTTTTTCCCGCAGTCGGCCCATCAGAAAGGCAAAGCCTTCAAATAGGCGTTCGACATAGGGGTCACGCGCCCCGGCTTTATCCAGATTTAATCCGGCAGCCCGATCAGGGTGCGCACGAGCAAACTCTTCGCCCGCTTCGCGCAGGTAGCGCATTTCAGCGTCAAAATAACGCAGGGTTAAGTCGTCCATAGGGTTCTCAGTGAAACGAATAAAATAGAAACTAATCAGATAAAGAATGGCTTAATTGCGGAGAATTAATCCACTCTAATAATGCCTTTAAAAAAGATAATCATTGGTTATAGCTTTGGTAAATAGATGAATAGATAAATAGTGAGAGCAATATATTTATTAATGCGTGCGAATCAATTGCACTCGCCTTCATTATTTATTACTAAAGACGATAGGTTAATTATCCATTAGGATAACTATCTTTAAATGGCTTTATTTTTTTGTAACAATAACTTTTTTCTATTTCTTCTAATTCAGATTTATTATCATTGATAGTAATCAATACTGAACAAACTCCAGAGGCTCTGGTGAGCATAAATGCTTGTCCTCCCCCTCCAACTGAATTGAATGAGTATCTACCCCCAATACGCCAACCTGTATCCTTTCTGATATTCTTTTTCAGTAAAGATAATATGGATGGTGCCAGTTTCAATGTTTCACCAGGGTCTATAACATCTGGTTTCATTTTTATTATTTCTTCAACTTCTTTTTCATTGGGTTCAACTCCGTAGGTACTTTCCGAAGAATATACATATATTATTTTATTAGTATTATTATAAAGAAAAATAGAAGGCTTAACAAAATAAAAAACAGTGATAGAAATAATTCCTAATACGATAAAAATCGTAACAACCATTATTATTCTTTTCATTACTTACCCTGCGGGTGATCAATTTGACTCGAATTATCATTATTCCAACACCAATGAATTTGTCTTGAAATAGCTAGATCAAGGTCCGATGCTGATTCAAGAGCATCGAGTATATGCCTGACATCTAACGTCTCAGCATATTTTCCATGTTGATGATAGAGTGCATAGCCAATTTTCATACATGTAATATCATCTATAGGATCTGGTTTACTCCCGATGCTGGTTCTTACTTGCTCAAGAGTTGAGCCAAGTAATAAATATGACTCATCAAAACCAAGACTTAAGCCTACATAACCATAGTGAATATTGGACCAGACATCATAAAAATAATCATGTTCTTCATATTTATGAAAATAGCTTTTTGATCGGGTTCCGCTTCCGACCAGAGGACGAGAAACTGCATATGCTTTAAATTGATCTCTAATTTTAGGTTTATGATCCCATTTAGCACCACTCTTGACCGCCATAAACCATAAAACCGATGCCGATATTATTTCAGGCTGTGGAGGTGCATTCATTCTCGCGTACCAAGGAGAATCCTGCCACTCCTTAAGTCTTTTTTTATAGAGGTCATTATCGATAAAAGATCTGATTTTATCAGCGGTATCACTTTTTACATTTTTCTTTATTTCATCAAGGATATAACTCGCTACTACTAAAGCGCCATCAATATGGGCACAGACAACTTTAGATTTTTCTTCTGATTCACTCACATTTTCTACCATCTCACGTTCGACTTCAGTACTAATTTCAGACATATTTTGTGATTTACTTCTTGCACCAAACTCATACGTATCATGCACCAAAGAAGGAATAAACCACGCCTTGCACGGGCAATTGCTTTGACTATTCAAGGTGCCCGCAAACTTGCGGCCATTTACCGAATCGCCAGGAACATGGCCGATAATAATATAGGTTCCCGGATGTTTACCGCAGGTCACTCTGTCTTGTTCACGGGCCACCGCTTTACCCATCAAGACATGTGTGGCGTCACCTTCGATGATCACGCCGCCGCAGGTTGTTTCATCCCCAACCCCAAGGTAATAGCCTTTTGCCATTGTCTGTTCCTTCTCTGTTATCCGCATAATACGGCCGCACGGGCCGGGTCGAGGGCGATAAGCCCACTGAGCAGGCTTTCCATTTCAGCATGCAGGCGGGTTTTATCACTGTCACCCCGCTGTGCCTTCATACGCAACAGCTTCAAACGGCGGGCTTTAACTTCAAACACCAACCCCGGCTCCCACTGTGGCAAGGTCAACAACGCGCCGCTGCTATCAAGGCCACTCAGCAGATGCAAGGCCATATCGTTCTTACCGTACTGCTCCGCCACCCGGGCCATCACCAGACGCAGCAGCCACTGATGGCGCGCCGTGGTGATCCCCGGTCGTGACTGCAACCAGTTAAGCGCCGCTTCAATTCCTTCGCTGTCCGCCTGAGCCAAAGCTTCTGGCTCCAGCAACAGAATGCCATCCTCACCGGATGAAACGGCGGCCGGCTCGCTGCCCCAGCCCGAGACCGACTCCAGTACCTGCTGGTTTATCCACCCCAGCGTCACCTCATCGGCAAATGGCGTGCCGTCACTCCAGCATAGCCCTTCCAGCCCCGGCAGCCGGGTCAGTAATAACCGTAAATCCTGCGTGATACAGCTCGCCCAGCCATCGAATGGGGCCCCCGCTTTGCTGAGGGCCTGATGCAGATACCACTGCACATCGAGCCAGAAATGGTTAACCCCTTCGGCAAATATCGATTCGGCCTGTTCCAGCAACGCCAGCCAGTTTTGTTGCAGATAAAGGCGCTTGAGTTGTACGCGATATTCCGGGCGCGGCGGTACCAGCCGGGTCCGTCCGTTCACATCTAATGGCGGTGACTGATGTACCGTATCCCAGCGCACGCTTTTGATAAGATGATGCCCGGAGAGCCAGCCCTGCGGCTGGTTGCGCAGGTATTTTGCCAGCGTTTTGGTCTGATCGAGCAGGTCACGTCCCGATTGCACTGGCCGCAACGCCGGTGACGCCGTGTTGGCTGGGTTCAAGCTGCCTGCCGATGATGACCCGCTGCTGTTTTGCGGCACCACGGCATTTAGCCCACCAGATTGCGCGAGGCGGTTTTCCAGGGCGGTATACAACCCGCCCAGTTGCGGCCGGACGCCTTCGTCCCAGAGACTGAGCCTCTGTTCGATAAGGGCCAGTGCGCCCACGATACGCTCAAAATCGGCTTTATCCACTTCCGGGTAAAGTGACAAGCTGTCGCGCATCCGGGAGCCGGCCAGCCACTCCAACGCGGTTTTCCGGCTGGTTGTACGCAGCGGATGCAGGCCCTCACCAAAGCGCGTGATCAGCCCGGCCAGCAGGGAAAGGCCATCCGCCAGCCCGGCCTCGCCGTCACGGTGCAACCGCGCCCAGACGTAATAGGTTGCCACCCGCACATCCTTGCCGTGTGTGGTGAACAGCTTTTCAGCCAGCTCGCAGGTCAGCGTGGTATCGGCACCCGAGAGCTTATTGACCTCTTCACGCATCTGTTGGAAGTGGTCATCGTAACCGGGGTCTTCACCGGTATGCTTATCGGGTGTCACCGGTTGCAACCAACGTTCCCAGAGCGCAACCTGTTGTCTGGCCTGCTGTAAAAGTGGCTCAGGCTCTGCGGCACAAGCGGTGAGCAAGGTAGTTAACGTCGCCATAACGGCTCCTGTGGGTGTTTATTGGGGGGGATGATAGAAGACATCAGTCTTCTGCCATGTCTTCATCGTCTGACATGTCAGCAATCGCAAGCGGCGCGTGCTGTATCAGAAAAATTTGCGCAGGCAGAGTGAAATTACGCAGTTGCAACAGGCCTAACGGGCCTTTGCCCAGCTCGGTGCGTAATATCCATTGCAATGGCTGTTTATCTGCGGTGGTGAAGGTCAGTTGATAGCGCCCTTCATCCAGCTTTTTCTGTTTTGCCTGCTCCAGCCAACGGATCAGCCCCCATGTCCCCTGATAATCACCGTACAACCGGGCGCCTGAACTCACACCAGTCCAGGTCAACATCGTGCCGGGTTTATAGGTCTCCCCCGGCCAGCGGAAACTCTGCCAGCTCTCCATCTGGTTGAAATAATGCAATTTCTGTCCGTCAATCGCCAGATTCGTTTCCACCACATTCGGCACCGGACGGGCCAGCAGCTCAAAGCGTAGCCCCTGACTGCCGTCAGTGAACAAGATGTCGGAGATTTGGCTCAGTTGATTAATCGCCGCCAGGAAGGCCGGGTTAAAGGTCAGCCCCTGGCTGTTCACCTTATTCGGCACCCAGCGCGTTCCTTCTTTGTGCAGCACGCCGCCCAGTTCACGGGTCAGGAAGCTGTCGATGCGCCCGCTGTCCTTGCGGATAAACTCGGCCAGCATCGGCAATGAAGCATCACTTTTACTGGCGGCAAACGGATAGCGGCCATCAAAGGCCGATTTCCAGTTGGCCACCACCGCGTTTTTCCACTGGTCGTTGAGACTGGCCGATGAAGGTTGCAGCACGGTTTCCCACGCCTGCGTCAGCGGCTGAACAAACATCGTCTGCCCGAAGCTGCTCCACTCCTCTCCCAGACTGGCGGCTATCAGGCTGCCGTACTCCTGCGTGTCCGTCAGATCAACACTTTTGCCCTGGAAAACGGTCTGGGCCAGCACCTGTGTCATCTCCTGCGGATCCGAAGCATTGACCACCTGCTGGAGTTTAAGCCGCACCCGGGTCACGCGGGTGAGCAACGTTTGCAGGCTCAGCGAGCTGTCCGACGACAGCCTGTTTTGTGCATCGCCTTTGCCCATCAGTGCCAGCAACGGGCCAAAGGTCTCGTCCAGTGGCCCTACTGGCCCACCGGCACTCTGGTCAATCGCCGGAGCCTGGTCTTTATTCATCAGCGCCTTGGCAGACTTCACCAGCGAATCCGATAATGCCTGATTCTGCTGCCCGGTCTGCCCTTGCCACGCCAGCGTGTTCATTAGCGCAATCAGCGGCGACTGGCGTACATCACTCATCAAGGTCAGTTGGTCAATCACATCCGACAGGTTATGCGCCTCATTCCAGTGCAAACTGTTGAGGAAACTCAGCCAACTGCCAGCAAAATCGGTGAAATAACGTTCGGTCAGGCGTTTTTTCAGCGCTTCCGGTGAGATATCTTCGGATATCGCCCGGCGGTTATCACTCAATACCCAGTCAATTTCTTCGCGGCGGGAGGCCACCGTTTTATCTATCGCCTGCTGGATTTGCTCATCCCAGGCCTTGCGGGTGAACATACCGGGCACGGATTCCGAGGTCTGAAACAGACGCTGAGCATCGGTATCGCCGGTCATGTCCATCAGCGTCATGTCGGCATAGTTGCGGCGCACCGACAGCAGCATGTTTTCATACAGCGTACTTTCTGCATTGCGCTGACCCATCTGCCCCAGCAACACCTGCCGCACCTGGCTGATCAACCCGGTATCCGGGGTAATTTTCCAGTCCGGCTGAGCGGGCAGATTTTGTGCATAAAACTGCCACAAGTCGGGCGCCAGACTCTGCCACAGACCGGGGGAGACACCGGCCCGTGTAGGCTCGGTGGTCTGCATCACCTGAGCATAAAATACAGCATCGGCTTTTTCCGGGCGGGCCATCATCAGATAAGCCTTTAACTGGTCATAGCCTGTTTTTGCCCGTGCTGCCCGTTGCGGGCTGTTGGCGGGCAGCTCCGCCAGTTCGCTGAGTTTCTGATACAGGCTCTGCGCGGTGGCATCCCTGAGAATACGGTTGTTGGCCTGACCATACCACGGCATCAGGACCTCAAGCAGCGGCGCATTATGGTCCAGACCAAAGCGCTGATACCACGGCGCGCCCTGCGCCACGCGAGATTGTAAGCGCCCGATATCATTTCGCAGGGCTTGTAGGGCCATCAGTTGCTGGTCGGAGACCGCGTGCGACTGCGCCAGTTGCTGTGCTTGTTGTGCGGCAGAGACCATCTGGTGGCGGTTGACCGCAAATGACACCACGCTGCCCACACCCCACAAGACAATCAGTGCCAGCAAGCTGTAGCACAGTGTCTGCTCCCACGGCAGCCCGACACGGCGTCCACGCGCCCCCCGGCAATCATCCAGTACCCCCTGCCAACTGGCCGGTACCGTCCAGCTTTTCTCATGTACCTGCGCCGCCGATGCAGAGGTATCGGGTAAACTGAACATCAGCCCACGCAAGGGAATACGCGCGGCATACTCGGTAAACCACGGCGTCAGACGCTGCCGCCAGCGAGCCGCATCGCCCTGATCCAGTGACTGCGCCAGACGCAACAAGAAATCATGGTGCGGCTCGATGGAAAGCTGCTGCATTCCCTGTTCACGTAACTGAGGCAACAGGGCACGCAGTTGCTGCTCCACCTTTTCTGGCGTAGCCTTCGCCGGGAACACCGCCCCGACCGGCTGCTCCGTCCGCGAATCCTGAGGCCAGTCGCTGTCACAGACCTGCCACAGATACACCGGCGGTTGATAGCGCAAGGCGGCACCCATTTTTTCCAGCGTTCGCAGGCCGTTATCCATCCACTGTGGCGTGCCACTCTGCGCGGCGGTCATCGCCCAGACAATGCCATCCAACGGGCGGCCACGGCGCAGTTTGCGCCACTCACTCAGCCCGGTTTCATCCGCCGGACGTTGTAAACTGCCACCGTGTATCAACACCGTGCGCTGCCCTTCCAGCCAGCCCTGCTCCGCCAGTTGCGGGGCCAGCGCGGCGATTTCGTCAGGTTCACCCACCACCATCAGCAGCCGGACTTTGTCGCGCCAGAACAGACCGTAACGGCGGCGCAGGCGGGTTTTTAGGCGGGACGGTTCACCCTGCTGAGTCTCACCCGCCTGCGCGTTGTCTTCCGGCAACGGCGCATCATCGCCCTGTGCCTGCTGCCGTAGCTCATCAAAGTGTTTTCTGCCGGATAACCGGGTCCCCGCATACGACAGTAATGCGCACAGGGTCAGGATCCCCGTTCCCACCACCAGTCCCGTCAGCCAACGGTCACGTTGCGGTGTCCCCGGAATTAACCCCACCCGTTCGGGGTGTTGCCAGACCAGCCAGCACAACACGGCACCGGCCAGCAAAAACAGCAGGGCAACAATCCAGAACCAGACTTCTGGCTTTTTAATCGGTAAGGCAATGCGCTTCACGTTTCATTCTCCTTGCGGGAAGCATTAGGGGATACGACGGTACTCCAGACAGTGTCACTGCCTTGTTCACTACTGAGGATCATATGCGGTGTTGAGGAATGACCGATGGCCTGCGCGGCGGCGGCTATCGCCAGCCACGGACCTGCACATCCAGGACATCCTAAAAATTCATTAAAATTATGCACATCCGGACCGGGTGTGATGCAGGCCAGTGGCGCTTTGCCCTGAATACCGATGGCACTGCGATAGCCCTCACTTTCTACGGATAACCCGGTCAGCCAGAGATGTTGTAGGGTATCCGGGGGTAACGGCACCCAGTCAGCCGCCTGTAACACCCCCGCCTGCAAGCTCTCTTGCTGCGGGAGGGTACACTCCGGGCGGTGTAACAGCGCCAGCGGGGTAAGTATTTTTTGGGTCAGGCGGTTTGCCAATAACAGACCCACCACGGCCTCGCCGGTCATTTCGGGCTGTTCAGGGGCTATCTGCACGGCGACAACCAGCAACACCGCACTATCTTTAATGCGATGATCCAGCCAGTGATCGATAACGGTCAGTCCGTGGCCTGAGAGCAATGTGGTCGGCTGACCAATACCGCTCTCCTGCCAGGCCTGCTGCCAGAGTGCCAGCACCCGGGCTCTGGGCACCGAAGAAGAAGACGCCAACAAAATAGCGACCGCATTGTCAGGGGGAAGCTGGGACAAGGGGGCAGTCAGATTATCCAGCAGAGCAGAAAATGCGGCAGATAAATGTGCATCCGGAGACAAGCCGTCAGTGACCGGCAACCGGCTGTGCCGAACACTGCTCCCGCCATTCCAGGCGGCCTGGGGAATGATTTTATTGTCATTACGCAGTAATGCGTCTGCTATCCCGGTAAATTGCAGGTCAGGATCATGCGCCGTGCTGCATGCGGCCGCCAGAATTTGCAACGCCCGCCGCCCCCGGCGAACCTCCTGCAATATGACCTGCTCACGCCGTGAATCCCAGGCATTGGCCTGGATCTGTTGCATCAGATAAATCGCCAGACGAAAGCCCATGAGAACCAGCCAGAAAACCACCGGGATACCGATGGCAAACCACCAGAACTCGGTATCGCCCAGCAGTTTCCCCAGAAAACGCATCAGTAATATTCCTGCGGCAATAAACCCCAGCAGTACAATCAGCCAGCGTAATGGCTTGGGCGGCGAAGGACGTAAAAACGGGCCGGGAATGGTGGTTAATTTTACGGGCATGGGGAGGACTCAAATATAAAATAACAGAATGAAGTATATGGTCGTAACTTTAAAACAAGGTGTATCATTCGTATTGACGAAGTGATATTTCATACTATTTACTCAGCATGTAATTCAGTAATAATTTATTTTTTAAATCACTATTTGAAACCAAAATTCCTTTCCCACCACACTTCTAATAATTAATTAAATATTTACATGATAAATTATAAATACGAATAACATAAACCAAACCAATTACAAAGAATTTAATAAAATCTCAATCTATAAATCAACATAATATAAAATAATTGAAATTATTATTAAATAATGAAAAGTGAGTTATGTCAGCTTCATATACTTTATCCGTTTCAATTTATAACCATGATAATTTTTCTCCATTATTCAATATATTATCATCTGAATCATTCATCCACTCAAGAGATAATGTATTAACATCATCTCCTTTAATTTAAGTCGAGCTTGAAATAAATACATGAAAAATCAAAAAATCCGACTTCAGGATACGTAGTGTAATCTAACTCATTATCCTTACATTGATAGTTTGAACCAACATAAAATATTCTTCCCCAAACACCAAAGATCTTTACAGTAGGCTGTCATCGCTCACTATCCTGAGTATTATAACCATGAACAGCATGAATAATCGCTCTACCGTAGAATCCTATTTCATATCAGAGAATTAAATAGCCACCCTCTGATAACCTATTATTTTAATAATCATCTAAATAGTTTTTCAAAATAGTAGATCACCAAAAGGGAACTCAGCCCGAGTTGAGCGATCTGATGAATCGCCAAACCAATCAAAAAAAACCTACTGAACTGAGTTATGTCGATCATAGCACCTATCCCGCGCCCTGAACGACGTTTGATGCAGAAAGCTATTCATAAAACGCGCGATAAAGATTACGCAAGAAGACTCACTGCCATGCTAATGCTTCATCGGGGCGATACTGTCTCTCATACCGCCAGAACGCTCTGTGCTGCTCGCTCTTCTGTTTGACGATGGATTAACTGGTTTACTTTATTCGGTTCCAAAGGACTACAAAGCCTTCCTCTCGGACACCCCAGACAATGGCTCGTTGAACAGATTATCCCGACACTCATTCTGTTGGGGCAACAACCGCCACAACACTTTGGATGGTTACGTTCACGCTGGAGCACAACACTTTTATCCATTGAAATTAAAAATCTTTTTAGTATTAGCATATCAATCAGCACTGTATATCGTTGTTTATGTCAGGCCGGTATTGTCTGGCGCAGAGCGGCACCAACGTTAAAATTTAAGGATCCACACTATGCTGAAAAAGTCGCTGCAATACAGACTGCACTAGAGAAAAATAGTGTGGCAAATCCGGTATTTTATGAAGATAAAGTGGATATCGTTCTCAACCCTAAAATCGGTGCTGAGGCAAACCTATCGGCGAGCTGAAACCATCACATTAATCCTGGATAATTATGTCATACACAAAAGCCGTATAGTAGAATACTGATTACAGGAAAACCCGAAGTTTAATCTGTTATTTTTACCGACATATTTACCATGGTTAAATAAAATAGAGTTGCTTTGGTTATCACTGCACGAAACCATCACTCGTAACCATCAATGTCGTTACATGTGGCAATTACTGATAAAAGTGAAGCAATTTATGGCGGTGGCTTCACCTTTCCCCGGAAGTCAGGCTGTAGCGGTATTATGAAAAACTATTTAGGCACTTGCATCAATACATTCTTAAATATGCCGTAAGTAATCAAGTCATTCTTTAGGGTAACGGTTAAATTCCCACGTTTTATCTTTAGTGCACTTCTCAAATAGTTCATTGTGTAGCGAGTAATAACCTGGCTCTGCAGTTACTATATTTCCGGCATTTTCATCAAAAATAATTCCGGGATCATAATCGATGTATGCCTTATTTTATTTTGTTAAATATTCAACCAAGAATATTTATTTGCTTAGCCCTTCCCCACTTATTTTTTTATTTTGAATTTTAATAATCACTACCACACTGCCTACAATCTTCACCGTAAGCTCAGATGAGAATACATTTTTGATGGAAAGCAAACTCGAAAAAATCATCAACAATATCATTCGGAATTTCTTAAAGGATTTCATTTTTAATTAACCTCAATAAAAAGTTGATTTAATAAGGTTGTTGGATTTTATTTATTGGGGTGGGGTTCTGAATAGAATTGATTCCAATGATTTCAGTGCATAATAGGTGAGATCGACATCCTTATTATTAATTTTTATTGTTAGACTACCTGTTCCACACAAAGCATAGATGTCGTGAATCATGCAGAAATAAATTATTTTTTTCAAATCTTTGTCTTTGTATAGGCCTCGGTCATATTCGTTTATATTCTCATCAATTACTGCGAACCCCAAAGAGTTTGGGGACTTTATATTGTAAAGTTTTAATTTTATATAAGGGGACTTTCCTTTGAAGTTAACAGCAGTATTCCTTACCTCCCAACTCTGCGTCCTCTTGTTAAAGGATATTTTTTCTGGGTAGCTGCCTGTATCATATCCATTTTCATATGCATCAGTATCGAATATGCACAACCATTGATGGGCCGGAATACTTTGTGTCAGGGGTGTGTTTATACTTATTGGCGAAAAAACATTGTAAGTCACATTATCACAGCCACTTGTTTGGATAGTGTTATAGTCTATTGGAGAAGACTGATCAATACTAAATTTTGAGATCGTTATGTTTTTTGAATCTATATTTTCTTCTGGTTTTGGTTGTATCTCTGCCTTTGCGGAAAAACAAATTATTAATATTGCCGAAATTATTTTTTTATATTCATAATGTTCTCCTTAAATTATTTTCTTCAGGTTTTTCTAAAGAATATGTTCCTTGCGAGTCTGGAAATTTCAATTCTGTTAGAACCGCAAGGGCGCTCCCGTAAACGTAGCATCTCTCGATAAAACCATTTAACCCTGAATAATTAGTTCGCTGCCTTGCTCCCGGTAAATTAACAGTTGCACTGGCTTGCCAAAATGAAGGGCTTCGATAGTAAATATGGTTCGCTGACACTTGCCGTTCAAGAATATGTTCTGGGTCTGCGTATTTTGCCATCTGTGTAGTGCACCAATAAAATCCTGCACTATCGGCTGGTTCATAATCTCCAGTTTCAAGGCTATTTCTCCAGTTGAGAATTTCTGCGGATAATTCAGGATTGCTAGTGTCATCAAGATGATTTTCAGAATATCTTATGGAACCATTCCTATATAAACGGTTATATTCATTTTCCAATTTTATTTTAACTGTTTCATCATAAGTATACCCACGGTATTTAAAATATTTATAGTAATTCCCAGGGCTAGTTAATTGCAAAAAACCGCGCCCATACCACGGGTAATACCAAATATTGTAATGTCTGATTATTGCGCGTGTTCGTTGATTTCTTTCAGTATACACATAACCTTCATGCGTAGTGGTAAGCCAAGCAGTCTCCTGTATTGCATTACCAAAAAAACAGGCCATTCGGAATGGTGTGTTGATTAAATATTTTCGTAATACCTTATTTATTCTGGAATAGTGTCGAGCTAGCACAGATGTATCACCATATCGGTCAGGTATGGTTTGCCATTGTCCGTTGGAGAGTGCTTTAGTTGGGATTAATTGTTTCATTTCCTTATTACTCAACCACCCACACTTCCTAAAATGCTCAATAAACCTCGTTGGTTCAAAATGCCATACTCTACCCGAAGGTAGTGGATTCTCAGCTAAACAAAGCGCCTTTGCGTGATCGGTCAGGGGCCCTAAATCACAAAGCTCCATAGGCTCCGGCAGAACATCATTTTCTTTCGCCAGCCACTGGAAGCGGTTATCTACTGTCGTTTTATCCCATTCCAGCGGGAAATGACAAATCATCCCGCTTAAGTCCACCCCAGTCTTACACCGCAAAGTAATTGTGGGTGAATTACACTGGCTATTCGTATCCGTATCATCATCAACCAGTTGCCATCCCATCCAGTGGGGGAAATCAGCATCACTGAATACTTTTACTGACGCTGCCGCAAGGTTAACTACCCCTTTCCCCTCCGGATAATTAATCGTTCGCCACAAAGGTGCACCGGCAGGTGATAAGGTTTCATTATCTGTATTAATAACGCGACCAAACCGCAGCAGTTCATATCCTGCACTTGGACTGTTCGGGTACAAAGTTAAAGCTTTGCTGTAAAGGTTGTATTCATAATCTGCGCCATCGGCATCCGTTAGGGGCTCACCCACTTCCAGATACATTGAGCTAAAAACGGCTTTATGCAAGGTTGTCATCGTGCAACTTCCCTGATGAAAACGCATCGTCACAAATAAATCAGACTTTGTGCGGGGCACCGGACCATTTGCCATTAAAGACACCGGCGTGTTGTCTTTAGGCATCGAGTCATAAACAGGCGTTCCGGCAGGCAAATAAAAGTGAATGTCTCCATAGACGACATCGGTCCGGCCATTATTTGCTAAATCAAGTTCCGGCGTTTCACGACCCGTCAGCTTTTTGATATTGGCGTCATCGCAGAATATTTGAAAATGAATGGCGTTCTGACCATCCACCATGCCGACGGTTCCTAACGGATCTTTTCGGTAGACAACTGAACCTGGTGAAACTGTGCTGCCAATGCTTTTCATGTGCATATACAACGACCAGTAGGCGACCTTGCCACCCTCATCGCTGCCAATTTCTGTTTCATGCTTAATCAATACATAACCGCAATCGGTGGGGCCATTGTAGTTCAACGGCAGCAAGTCTCGCTTCTGCAGACTCGGTTGACGTACTGAAAAAACAGTGCCGTCGGCAATGGCACGCACTTGCTCCGGCACGCCTGTGTGGTCGGTATGTTTGATATGGATGCCACCGTGCCATGCCTGGCTGTTGCTGATAGGGTAACCACGCTGTGGATCTGCCGGCATCATGCTGCTTACCCATTCTTCATCGGGTTGTGACGACATTTTTGCGCGCAAGAAAGGAGGGCTGATTATCATTGATTAATCCTTTAATTAAGAAAATGGATACTTCTGAGTGGGTGGTTTAGCTTTAACGGCTAATGTTGGCACTACTGTCTCCAATTTCGCCTTATCCACTCGCCCGTAATGCCCTGCCTTAGTCAAATATTCCCCCGCCGTTCCTGACTCGATCCGATTCTCATCCAGCGTGATATAACTGCCGCCTGCATTTAGCGTTATCTTCTTCTTGGCGGTGATTTTTATCTCATCCTCGGTGCTGGTAATGGTGATCACCTCGTTGGCGAGTAACTCCATCCGGAGCCGGAAGTTAATAAGTTTATGACGATTTTTGTCAATTTCTTTATTTTTCTAATTTAAATGACAGTCTTGTTGAGAGGGTCTGTTTTATTTTTGCGAACCAATATTTTTTATTTTTTTGTTTATATTGTGAAAGTTTCTGCTATATTTTCATAAGCCTAATGTACCTCCCAGCTGTTGAATAGTAGATGTTCCTTCAAAAACTTTAATACACTTTTCCAGTATTTCATCACTGTTTCCAATCCTTCCAAATTCGTCTATTTTCGTTGGGAAAATTACTCTTTTGTTACTTTTTATATTCCAGACTCCAGAGCCTGTAGGTATCTTACCTTCCTGGCAGTTAAAGTCATTTACTACGACATATTTTCCATTGGTTGAAATCTGACCGTCACCATTGCTATATCCCAGAGAAAACCCTTGCTCTTTTTTTTTATTTTTTGGATTGTAAAAACCTTCGCCGCGTAACAAGTTTATGTTGCTACCAAAATGAGAAATAGATGCTAACCAACTATCTTTATCCTCTAATGAAAATTGAAGGAATAACTTATTTTCGAAATTTATATCCTGTAGCATAGTAATGTGCGAGTTGGGTAGAGAGTATAGTTTTGTCTTACCGTTGCTACACTCATTTAACTCATTCATTAATAGATATCTATGGGAGGAAAATAATATGATTGCTTTTTTATCTGTGGTGATGCGTAAAAAACCGTTTCCATTTTTCGTATCTTCTTCAGTCGAGTTGCTTATTTTACATTTTTTTGCATTGCCTGTTATCAAATTTTCCAAGATGACCTCTGATAAGTCATTATTATTAAGGTATATTTTAATGTCATCAATTCTTACTGAGATTGAGTCATCAGATAATGCACTTAAAGAATAAAATTGAGATAGTATAAATAAAGAGAGTAATGTAAATGATTTCATATCATTATACCTTTGGCTTTTTTCGTAAAAAATTTGCGTTGTTCAAGTCCTTTATCTGCTCCGTTGATTGCTTTTGTTACTCGCTCGATGACTCTGTTTTCATTTTCACCTTGACCTTTGTTCATGATATATTCTTTGTCATCATCCATTGATTGAATCGTTTTTGGCTTTATTCCTCGAATGAAATATCCGCCAGTATCTATGCAGTTATATTCGTTCTCAGTTACTTTTTGTGGTGAATTAATAATTGCAGGTTTTTTCTTCATTTTCTTTGTGTTCTTTTTTTTATATTCAGAATCATCCCACCAGTATGCATCAAAGTCATTAGTCTGTAGCCATCCTCTATACACCCAATATGAAGCATAGTTTGCGCGACCAGTGAGCATTTTGAATCCTCTACCCCTGA
Source organism: Yersinia pestis (assembly GCF_900460465.1). Taxonomy (GTDB): domain Bacteria; phylum Pseudomonadota; class Gammaproteobacteria; order Enterobacterales; family Enterobacteriaceae; genus Yersinia; species Yersinia pestis. The sequence goes on from NZ_UAVH01000006.1 coordinate 236,555, forward strand.
ATTTTTGGGCGTCAATATCGCCACAATTACCATTACTCCAACTATATGAACCTGCTATATAACTACCTTTCTTATTGTACTTTTTCCCAGAAAAGTAAACATCAATTTCTGTAGGGACTTCTCCATACCAATGTCCCAAGTCTCTTTCATTTCTCTTTGAATCTTGAACAATATCTCCGCCTACCGGCTTGCCATTAATAATGTCCTGTTTTTGACTAACTTCTTGGATGGTCATTAAATAGTCAGATTCTACTGCACCTTGCCCAATAAAATGTGCGCGCCTTATTGGAGTGTTCATAATGTATTTCAGCATTATTCTATTGATATTATCGCCATATTTTTCGACTGCTTCAGTGATCGATTTTCTCAAAGGAGCTTTATTTGTATTACTGCTAAGAATCAGACTAAGTACTGAGTTCTCAACCCACCCGCACTTCCTAAAATGTGCAATAAACGAAATAGGGTTAAAGTGCCAGACCCGCCCTGCAGGCAAACCGCTGACATCAAAACACAATGCTTTAGCATGTTCGATAAGCGCATTCCAGTCGGCTTCTGCCATCGCGGTATCTTTTGCTGCTTGTTCAAAAGAGGGAGTACTTTGCGCATTCAGCACGCTCATGTCAGGGTTTATATTATCGAATGCATACCCTGAAGCATTATTCCCTGTGTCATCTACCTGATGGCTTGCTTTTTGATTGGCCAGACTTTCATTTATCACCGTCGTTTTCAGCCATGAGAGACGTTTCTCTAGCGTCGATGCGTCCCATTCCAGTGGTAAATGGCAGATCAGACCCTGCATATCATCGCCAATACGGCAGAGTACCTGCTCTGAATTGCACTGGCTGTTTTCGTCTGTGTCGTCATCGATCAGTTGCCAGCCAGTCCAGTGCGGGAAATCACCATCACTGAACTTCTTCACTGCCGGAAGGGCTAGGTTCACAACGCCTTTGCCACCCGGATAACTGATGGTTCGCCACAATGGTGCGTCGGCAGGGACCAATGTTTCATAGTCGGTGTTGATGGCCCGACCAAACCTTAACAGCTCATAACCTGCACTTTGGCTTTGCGGGTATAACTTCTTAGCCTGCGCATACAAGTTGTATTCGTAATCTGCACCATCGGCGTTTTCCAGTTTTTCACCGACCTCGCTGTATTTTCCAATAGAGAACACACCTTTCTTACGTGTGAGCATGGTGCACTTGCCCTTATCAAAACTCATGCTGACAAAGAGAGGTTCGGTGCTGGTATAGGTTTCAGCTTCGGTGGTTGTAGTGGCATTGTTGGCCGGCGCGTGGCTGTAAAATTTGGTGCCTGTTGGCAGATAAAAATACATATCGCCATAAACCGCATCCGTTCGGCCATTTTTCGTCAAATCCAGTTCTGGCGTCGTGCGGCCAACTAATTTTGTCAAATTAGTGTCATCACAAAATATCTGGAAATGGACTGCATTGCCTCCATCAACCTGACCGACGGTACCAATGGGATCTTTGCGATAAATCTTCTCGCCAGTTTTTACTGCTGCATCTATAGAGGCCAAATGCATATAAAGCGAGAAATACACTACTTTGGCATTTTCACCTGAACCGATCTCTGTTTCATGTTTCAACAAAACATAGCCGCAATCCGTAGCGCCATTGTAGTTATAAGGAGGAATGCCTTTTTTGTCACCGACTGGCTGGCGGAGAGAGTGCACCGTGCCATCTGCGATAGCTCGGATCTTTTCTGGCGTACCGCCGCTGTCAGTATGAGGAATATGTATGCCTCCGTGCCACGAGCGATGGCTGTTAAGGGGAAAACCGCGCTCAGGATCTACATGCATCATTCTGGAGACCCAGGAAGCATCGTCTTCTGAGTTGGACTTATCTTTTAAAAATAAAGGGCTGATAATCATATTTTTAACGTCCTGTTAAGAGAATAGCCAACGTTTAATGGGGTCTTCAGTTTTAGCGGCTAAGGCTGGAAATTCAGTTGGGAGTTTGGCCTTATCTAACCGCCCGTAATACCCTGCTTTGGTCAAATATTCCCCCGCCGTTCCTGACTCGATCCGATTCTCATCCAGCGTGATATAACTGCCTCCCGCATTCAGCGTGATCCTCTTCTTGGCGGTGATTTTTATCTCATCCTCGGTGCTGGTAATGGTGATCGCTTTACGCGCCAATAACTCCATTAGATCATTCTGCGCCTGGACTGTTATCGGCCCCTGATTGGCTATTAGTTTCATCCCCAGCTTTCTGACGAAGATACTTAGGGTATTGCCTACGCCGATAAAGAAATTTTTCGCGACGCTGACGTCGGCATTTTTACCGGCGGTGGCAATCAGGTTATCGCTGGCACTCATTTGCAGATGCTCCCCGCTACTCAACGCGATCCCCTTTGGCGCACTCAGTAACAGGACAGCTTGTTTCAGTTCAGTGAGATTTTGCTGCAACAGACTGATTTGTACCTGTAGGTCGGCCGGACTGGCGGTGGCGGTTTGTGCATCCGCGGAGATGGCCTCCATCTGTTCCTGCGCACTTTTCAACAGGCTGATAGCCGGTTGCATCTCCAGCACCTGCCCCTGTGCTTTGGCCTGTCCGTCGGCAGTGATAAAGAGGCCTTTTTCTGCCCGTAATACACCAAAACTGTCGGTGCGCAGCTCAAAACCCTCACCCCGAGGCTGTTTCTCGTTATCAACCAAATGCCCCAGATTCAGTTGGCTTTTGCCGCCATATTCGGTGCTGAGCTTGATGTGCTCTTTACCCCGTTCATCCTCCAGGCGCAGTTTGTTATTCGACGGAGTACGCAGTACGTTGCGTTTGTAGTTGCTGATGGTGACATGGTCGCCGTGCGCCGAGTCGTGTAGCACATAGGCGATATACGGCCGGTCCGGGTTGCCGTCTTCAAACGCGATCGCCACTTCGGTGCCTGCCAGCAGCGGCAGGTGCAGGCCGTAGCTGTCACCCGCATACGGGCGGGCCTGACGGACCCACAAGCTTTCGTAACCCGACTCCCAACTGTCACGGTCGAACATCAGGTTGACACGGTAGCGCCCGTCTTTGTCGATATGACCATAAGTGTCGTTCGCAGTGGTACTGGTCACCCGCGCCGGCAAGGTCCCGGCCATGGTCGGCTTGCGGATCAGCGCCGGACGGAAGCAATAATCCTCGGAGTAAGGAATGGCTTCAAAATGTACTTCATAGCTGCGGTCGCGGCGGGCATGGCTGGTGATGCGGGTGATTATCACCCCTTTACCAAACTGTGCTGGCACGTCGTTGCCGGTGACGTTCAGTTCCTGACCCGGTGCCAGTGCCGCCGCATTGGCCACCCCGGCGAAGCGCGCCTGATTATTGAGGTAACGTTCATGGCGCAGACGGGCATAAAAGGCCCCACTTTCACTTTCCGGCTCGCGCCCTTCGCTGCCTGCGGTCAGATAGTTATCGGCGTAATGATAGGCTTCGCCGTAGGTGGTGGTATCGCCGCGCGTGATGTCGGCCCCGGCGGTCAGGTCGGCAGTGGCGGTGCGGTAGTTGTAATCGCCGGTACTGACCGATTTTTCCACCACCTGATGGGCGCTGGACAGGTCCCAGACCGATTCCATCCCGCTGTCGTGCATCCCCGAAGGCGGCACCGCCTGTAGCGTCAGTCCTTGCTGATAGAAGCGCTGGTCGTCGTAAAACTCCACCACATCAATATTGAGTTTGGGATCGGCGGTAAAACGAAACCAGATCCCCACCTCGGCCAGCAGGCGGCGGATAAAGGTCAGGTCATCCTCGCCGTATTGCATTACCTGCTCGCGGCGTGGGTACTCGCGGGCCAGCGTGAAGACAAAATCCTGACCGCGCATGTCATGGCGCTCACGCAGAATTTTTTCCACAATCTGCGGCACCGACATGTCCTGATATATCCCGTTCTGATGGCTGCGCGATAACAAGGCCAGGCGCGGTTGCAGGCTCAGTTCGTAGCGGCATTCCTCTTTCGAGGCCGACAGGCGTTTAAATCCGGTGACCACCCCTTGGATCACCCGCTGGGTCTGCTGAACCGTCACGCCAAAAGCTTCGGCCATCGGGGCCGCCAATGTCAGTGACGCGTCGTGCATCAGCATGGTCGCCGGGCCAATCGCCTTGTCGGCGCTGGTGAATTGGATGTCGTAACAGAACGGCTGGCTCAGGCTTTCATGGCCTTCAAAGCCCAGCACATCAACGGCGGCGGTGCTGTCGCGGACCACCAGTTTGTGGTGGCTATGGTCAAACCGAATAGTCGGGAGAAAGGTATTCATTTTTATTCGCCCTCAAATGTCAGCGTGATGCCATCTTCTTCATGCCAGCCCAGCGTCAGCGAGGTGGTGCGCTGTTGCTCGCTCATGCGGCTTAACAGCTGCTGGCTCAATACCGGTAAAATCTGCTGATTGAGCAGGCTGTCGATGTTGCGTGCGCCGGTGTCCGGCAGCAGGCAGGCGGCGACCAGTGTGTCGGTCAGGCTGTCTTCAATCTGGCAGCTCAGGCCGTAGTGACAGTGCAGGCGTTGCGCCACCTGATTCAGTTTTATCGCCACAATGCGTTTGAGCGCATCCACCTGAAGCGGGCGGTAAATCAAGGTCTGGAAGCGGGCCAGCAGCGCGGGCTGGAAGTGGTCGCGTAGGATCGGCCGCAGCAGTTCATGCAGGGTGCTGTCCGGCGCGTCCGGTTGCTCATCCAGCAACTGCATCAGATGATCACTGCCCAGATTGGCGGTCATCACAATGACCGTGTTGCGGAAATCAATTTCGCGCCCTTCACCGTCGCGCATGAACCCCCGGTCAAACACCTGATAGAACAGGTTCAGCACATCACGATGGGCTTTTTCCACTTCATCCAGCAGCACCACGCTGTAAGGCCGTTTACGTACCGCTTCGGTTAATACGCCGCCCTGTCCGTAACCGACATAACCCGGGGGCGACCCTTTCAACTGGGAGACGGTGTGCGCTTCCTGATACTCCGATAAGTTGATGGTGATCAGCGATTTTTCCCCGCCGAACAGGCTGTCGGCCAGTGCCAACGCGGTTTCGGTTTTGCCGATCCCACTCGGCCCGACCAGCAGGAACACCCCCAGCGGGCCATTCTCTGATGTCAGGCCGGTTTTGGCGGCCCGCAGCCGTTGCGCCAGCGCACCTAATGCCGCATCCTGCCCAATCACTCGCTCACCCAGACGATTTTCCAGTGACAGCAAGTTGGTTTGTTCGTCTTTGAGTAAACTGCCCAGCGGCACACCGGTCCAGTCGGCGATCACAGCCGCAACAGTGCGCACATCAACGTCCAGCGACAACAGCGGCGCATTGCCCTGAATCTGAACGAGTTCCTCCTGCAACGCGACCAGATGTGCTGCGTTGGCGATGTCCTGACGCGCCTCAATAATCAGGGTGGTCAACCGCTTCTCTTCTTTATATTGCTGTTCGAGTGTGTGCTGCCCAACCGCCAGCGCGGCGCGGCGTTGCTCAATCTCAGGTAAGCGCGTTGAACTGACATTCGGCAGCAGGAGCAAGTCCTGTTCGATGGCCTGTTGCTCCATCGCCAGTGCGGCCAGTTCGGCGTTAATCTCCATCAACGCAGTCGGCAAGGTGTCGATGCTCATGCGCACGCGCGCACCTGCGGTGTCGAGAAGATCCACCGCTTTGTCCGGCAGTTGGCGACCGGTCAGAAAGCGGCGCGACAGGGTAACCGCTGCGGTGATAGCGGCGTCCAGAATATGCACGCCGTGATGGGTGGCGTAACGTTCTTTCAGGCCACGCAGCATCAGGCAGGCGGTGTCATCATCCGGCTCGTCCACTTTGACCATCTGGAAGCGGCGCTCCAGTGCGGCATCGCGTTCAAAATACTGTTTGTATTCGGACCAGGTGGTGGCGGCGATGGTGCGCAGTTCGCCACGCGCCAGTGCAGGTTTCAGCAGGTTGGCCGCATCGGCACCACCGGCCTGATTACCGGCCCCGATAATGGTGTGGGCTTCGTCGATAAACAGCAGCACCGGGCTGGGGGATTGTTGCACCGCCTCGATAACATTTTTCAGGCGCTGTTCGAATTCGCCTTTCACCCCAGCCCCGGCCTGTAACAGACCCAAATCCAGTGTGCGCACACTGACGGTTTTCAGGCTGTCCGGTACGTTGCCGTCGGCAATCCGCAGTGCCAGCCCTTCAACCAGCGCGGTTTTCCCCACACCCGGTTCACCCACCAGAATCGGGTTGTTTTTACGGCGGCGCGACAGGATGTCGATCATCTGGCGGATTTCGCTGTCGCGGCCAAAAATCGGGTCAATCTGGTTGGCACGGGCTTTGGCGGTGACGTCGAGGGTGAATTTATCCAGCGCCGCTTGCAGCGCGTCATTCAGTTGCGGCTGACCACTGGCGGAGGTAACCGTCGCGGCCTCATCGGTCAGATTGACCGGGCTGTCGGCCAGTGCCGCAGCCTGCTGCACCTCAGGGCGTTCGTCGGACTGGTTGTCCAGCAGCGGTAACAGGCGCTGTAGCTGAGTGGTGCTCAGGCTGAGCAACGGCCAGGCGGCCTCGGCGACCAATAATGACGGCGTGGCAATCAGCGCTGCCATTAGATGAACCGAGCGCACCGCATCAGCATTTTCCTGCAACGAGGCATCCAGCCAGGCGTTTTTGATCAGTTGCTGTAACGCGGCGGACAACTGAGGTTTGCCCTGTACCGTGCGCGGCAAGGTGTCCAGATGGGACAGTAATCCCTGCCACAGGCTGTCCATGTCCCACTCATAACGCCGGGCAATGACTGTAATATCGCCTTCGCCCTGCTCCAGCAATTTTAACAACCAGTGTTCGACAGTGATCTCAGCATGGGCGCGGGTCTGACACAGGGTGGCGGCACCGGCCAGTGCCTGTGCGCAATAGGGATTTAACCGACGTAATAAGTGTGCTGAATGCGTTGTCATTAAGATCTTCCTTGTTTGCCATTTACCCTATTTGGACACGCTACCGCCCGTAGCCTTTCCTTTACTAAGGAAACCAAGGCCCATAAGGTCATTAAAGGGTTGTGAATTTTTGCTCAATCACCGCACAAACAGTCACTGAGAAAAAATAAAAAACACAAAAAAGCAGGCGGCGAACCGCCTGAAGTTGATGACAACGTTCAGTGAGTGAAGGGTTGACCGCACCTCGGGGCGCTCCGGTGGCTTACGCACTTGTGTTTGAAACTAAGAGCGACCCCAACGGCACGTTTCCCCTTCATTTAACGTTGCCAGCCGTTACCCTAAATAATTCGTGTTGCAGGCAGTCGGCAATATCGCCAACGCACCTGCGGCGCGAAGAATGACGGGTCACTATGCGGTGGCGCGCTCGTTCCACGAATCGGAATGAATGATGTTGCCGTCTTTAAAGGTCCAGGTGATTTTTTCGTAGCGCAGTTCCACCAGTTCCAGGTGGTTGTGCTTCTCTTTCGCCGGATCTTTCACGTCGTGCATTTTCGGCGCAACTTTAACCACTTTGACGTTTTCCAGTTTGGTGTTGAAATATTCAACTTCCTGGCCAGCGTCATCAATGCGGTACCATTTGAACTCGGCGGTTTTCAGTGTCTGACCGGTGGTCACCGCTTTGTACAGGTACGGGGTCGACGCATCGATTTCTTTGGTGAATACGAACGGGGTGTGGATACGGGTACCGGTCAGTTTGCCGGTATTGTTATCGGTTGGGATGTACAGGTTATGGTCCTGTGCCACGATCTCAATGCTGCCTTCACGGCTTTGCACATCAACAGAACCCTTGATGTCCGCACCGCCGTCGTCTTTCAGCCACAGATAAACTGGAATTGCCATGGTTTACTTCTCCATTTCTTGCGTTGATACGTCACTTTCATCCTGTGACGCTGTTTTTACATCCGGCACCTGACAGGCATCAGCCTGTGGTACCAGACTGATTTCGACCCGGCGGTTGAGCGCCCGACCGTCGGGAGTATCGTTGTCGGCGATAGGGCGTGTGGCCCCGTAACCTTGCACCGCAAAGCAGGTCGGCGAGACGTCGCTGGTTGACAGCATCCAGTCGCGTAATGCTTCGGCGCGCTTAAGCGACAGAATGTGGTTGGCCTGCGCATCGCCGGTGATGTCGGTATGCCCGGCCACCACGATCAGCCAGCCGGGTTTGGCTTTGATGTCGATCAGCGCCGTGACCAGCATTTTGGTGGACCCCGCATTCAGCGTGAATTTACCCACATCGAACAGTGACAGGCTGTCGAGGCGCACGGTTTTCGGCGCCGGTGGCGCGGGAGGGGGCGGAGGGGGCGGGATGTAGCTTTTGATCGCCGCCAACAGCGGCGGGCGCAGCCGCTCCCCCCGATATAACCCCAGGCCCAGACGCAGCGGTTCACCGTTGCGGTACCCTTCATCAAGCAGCCCCGCATCACGGCGTAATACCGCCACCGCCTGCGCTTTCGGGGAATAATCCGTCATCGCCACGCTGTGGTACTGACGGATATCAAAGGCCACCCGGTGCAACAGTTGCCGGTTCTGCCAGGCGCTGCTGCACAACGCCACCATCGCCGCCAACGTCAGTAAGGTGACACCATGGCGCAGTACCCGACGGCGTGACGACACCCCGCTACCAAGAGGAAGCGCTGAAAAGACAAAATCCGGCAGCGGTAAGGCGTCATGGGCGGCGGGCGGCGGTGGATGCCAACCCGCCACCTGTGTCAGCGTGGTATGCGCCGCCAGCCAGTGCTGCCACAGCGAGGCAGGCACCGGATCGGCCAGACTGGCAACCTGCTGTTGAATAATCTGTTGCGGGGCAAGGGGGGCAACATCCGCATTGGGTGCCTGCAATACCGGCAGCACCTGTGCGTTCAGCCAGTCATGCTGGCTGCTGAACAGCACCGCCTGTTTCAGTCGTTCGGCCTGTACGGCACGGCTTTCCGCACGCTGCCAGTCGGCCAGAGAGCCCGGCGTCGAGACGGTTGACCAGAGTGTCAGCGGCGGTGTCTGCTGCTGTGACAGCCAGACCGTATCACGGGCAACCGAGGTGGCCACCGTGCTGCTCAGGAGCAAGGGAACAGGATGGCGGCTATCGCGGCGCAGTTGCATCAGTTGCCAGCGCAGCTCTTGCAGATCGGCGGCCAGCAGGCGCTCATCGCGGCGTTGCTGCGGGTTCACGACCATCATCACCGCCAACTGAGCGGCCCATTCCGGCCGTTGCCACAGCAGTTGTCGGGCAAACTGCCGCAGGGTGCTGATATCATCCACCCGCAGCCAGCAGCCCTGTGCACTCTGGTGTGACCGTTCGCGACCAAACCATGACGCCAGACCATCACCACATACCAACACCACCGGTAAGCGACTGTTTTCAGGCAGAAGACCGTTTTCAGTTGCCAACCCGGCGAACAGCGGATCAGAGGATGCACCGGCCGCTTGCCGCCCTGCCCGCGACCCGCCCAGCATGCAAATCAGCACCACCCATGCCAGCATCAGCCAGCGCCCCCACGGGGAGAGCGGCAGAAATGCCAGACACAAGATGACCGCCAGCAAACCCGCCCAGAGCCACAACCCACGTTGCCACCACCGACTCATTACACCGGCTCCGGCAGTAAGGTGGCTAACAGACCGGACAGCCAGTGATCAAGGCCCCACCACAACAGCGCAACCATCAGCGCAGCCAGCCCGAGCCGTACCGGCCAGTAACGCAACCAGATCCCCAACCGGTTGCGGGAGGCGGCGCTTGCCAGGATCCCACGTGATGGCGCGACACTGAACGCCGGTACCTGCACGCTCAGTTGATCGATCAGTTGCTCCCGTTCAGAAGCCGCCGGGGAGGCGTACCCGCCGAGGAAGCCCAACATCAATACCCGGTGAAAACAGGTCAGTACCGCGCGATCCGGCGCAGGCTCACGCAACACGGCGCGCATCCGCTCGTAAAGCTGGCTACCGGCATCCAGGGTATTGAAAAAATGCGCCTGTAAGGGCGAATGGCACCACACGAAGTAGGCATCATCCTGTACACCGCGCCCTTTCACGGTCTCATCCAGCAGTGCACATTGGGCGTATCGGATGTGCTGGCAACTCTGCTCGCTGTGACCGGCGTCTTTCAGCGCCTGATGGACACGTTCAATGTCCGCCACACAGCGCTGCCAGAATGCCTGCCCTTCGCCCTCGGCACAGGTTACCCCTTGACGCAGGCTGATCACCTGTAGCCAGGTGTCCTGCAACAGGGCGTCAATATCCCCGACTGGGGGGTGTTCGGTTAGGTGAGGATTCATGCGCGTAGCACCGCAAACAGCTCCAGTTGGATCTCACCCAGCGTACCGGGTACATAGAACACACAGGCCCCCGTCTCCATCATCTGCGTCGCCGCAGGGTGGCTGAGATCAAGGGAGAAGTACTGGTTTTCCAGCCGCAAGGGGATGGCGGCTGGGACATGGCTCAGCGGACGCAGTGGGATCCCGCTCAACGCGACATTCACCACGTTACCGACCTCATCTGGCGCACCGGCTTTACACAACTGCGGGAACTGAGTCTGCAATTGGGCCGCGGGCAACGAGGAACGGACCGACAGGTAGAAATCGGCCCCTTCGCGCAGACGAGGGTCACGCAGGGTCGCGCGCCACTGATTGATACGCGGTTCATGAACCAGCTCAATCGCCACCACCCGTGATGGGAGGCTGGCTTCCAGCAGAATATTCAGCAGGGCAAACAACGGGGGAAAGACGCGGGTCAGTTGTTCATGCTGATAAACCGGGATCGCCGTCACTTCGTGCTCAAGGGAGAACGTCAGCAGGCTGCCCGCCAGCCTGGCCAGCTCCTGATACAGGCGCTCTGGATGAACCTGCGGATAGCGCTGAAAATTCCCCAGTACCGGTTCGGCACTGTTAAGGGCATTGAGCAGCCAGAACAGCGACACATCCGCGACAGCAAAATCGGCCATCCGTGCATTGCTCTCCCGGCGCATCCCCATCAGACGCTGTAAACGCGCCCGCAGTTGCACCATCAATAACTCAAGCTGTTCGCCACACCAGGCACTGGCCTGCAGGCTCAGCATCGGCGGAATAAAGCCCGGATCCAGTGTCCAGCGACCTTGCGCATCCCGCAGCAAGCGCGCCACCGGGCAGACCTGATAATCGCCGTTTTCCTGAGTGTCCAGCCGCAGGGTCAGTTGGTGGTACATCACCGCGACCTGCTTTTTGTCATCGCCGAACTGATTTTGGACATCGCGCCAGGCCTGACGATGGCGTACCGGGCGTTCGCCCCGCTCATCCGGCTGCAGGCAGTTACCGCCATTGGCATACAGTTGTGGTATCGCCAGCATCACCGTGGCGTCGCTGGCCTCGACGGGCAGACTGGCTGCCAGCGTCAGCGTGGGCGGCAGCACATCAGCACACTCGGTATCCACCAGCACACCGTCCTGAAAACGCACATGCAAACGCGCCGCTTTCAGGCGGCCCTGTGCCAATGCATCCAATTCAAAAGTGGCCTGAAGCACGCCCCAGGGATGCATCACGGCCATTTGAGCGATGCATTCATTGGTCCAGGCCTCCCAGGAGGCCTGTTGTTGAAATTGCTGCGGGGAAATCAAAACTCCGCGAGTCCACAGAGGACGTTCAATCTTCATCGTGTCGCCGTTTATGCCTTAGCCTTCGGCATTTGGGAAACCAATGACAGATTGACGTCCATCCCTTCCACCTGGAAATGCGGTACCGCATACAGCTTGACGCGGAAGAAGCCGGGGTTGTCTTCGATATCTTCGACCGTCACTTTGGCATCACGCAGGGGATGGGACGCCTGCAAATCATCACCCGGATCAGTCATTTCCGTCACCAGCCCGCGCACCCAGTTGTTCAGCTCTAGCTCCAGCAGACGGCGATCTTTGGTGGTGCCGATGTTCTCGCGCTGGATCAGTTTCAGATAATGGGCAATGCGCGACAGCAGGAAGATATACGGCAGACGGGCGTTGATGCGGCTGTTGGCCGTGGCATCCGCGGTGTCATACAGCGCCGGTTTCTGCGCCGAGTTGGCCGAGAAGAAGCACGAGTAATCGCGGTTTTTGTAGTACGACAGCGGGATAAAGCCCAGATTGGCAAACTCGAACTCGCGGGTTTCCGGGATCATCACCTCTGACGGAATTTTGACCTGATTACCGGTACCCAGATCGTACAGGTGGATCGGTAAGTTGGTGACCGCACCACCGGCCTGCGGGCCACGGATCTGCACACACCAGCCATTTTTAATGAAGCTTTTCACCATGTTGGCAGCAAAGGCAAACGAAGCGTTGGTCCACAGATAACGCTCATGATCCGGCCCTTTCACCTGCTCTACGTAGTTAAAGCTGCGCACCGGCACGGTGTCTGGCCCATAAGGCAAACGCCCCAGCACGCGCGGCATGGTCAGGCCGATATAGCGGGAATCATCCGAGTCGCGGAAAGCTTTCCATTTGATGTATTCAGCGCGGTCAAAGTAGTTGCCGATATCTTTAATCGCCGCCACTTCTTCCATGTTCTCTTTACCAAAGAACGCCGGACCCACTGAGCCGATAAACGGCATATGGGCTGCAGCCGCCACTTTGGAGATATTGCGCAATAAGGCGATATCTTGCGGGCTGCGGTCGAACTCGTAGTTGGAGATAGCCGCGGCAATCGGCTCGCCGCCGGGGGTGTCGTATTCCTGAATATAGGTCTGGGCGTATAAACCGCTTTGTGAGATTTCCGGGGCATCTTCAAAATCCTGCACCAGATGATCTTTACTGATATCCAGCAGCTCGATGCGCACGTTCTGGCGGAAATCGGTCTGATCGATCAGCGACTTCACACCACGCCAGGTCGATTCCACCCGCTGGAAATCGGGGTGGTGCATTACCGCGTCCAACTGGCGGCTGATTTGGTCATCCAGTGCGGCAATATGGCCGTCCAGCAGGGTTTTATCCAGTTTTTCTACTTTCTTCGCCGACTGCTTCAGCAGGTCTAAAAAGACACTGACGGCGGCGGTAACGCGCTCATCGGTGGTGGCTTCCGCCAGCGCATCGTTGTTCTGGAACGCCTCGATACCGGCCAGTGAGGAGACCGGGCTCAGGTTGATTTTTTCAAACAAGGCGGCGTAAACCCCTTGTGCCGCAGGGCTATTCTTTAATACGGTCGTCGCAGTACCCTGCGCACGGTTTTCCTGTACAGACATCAGCATGTTCCTTTTCTTCTTTCTAATGACAAGCAGCCAATCCCGGGATTAACCCTCTTTTGGTGCCAGGGCCGCCAGTTCAGCGCGCAGTTCATCGCTCAAGGCATCGTCTTTGAGGATATTTTCCAGCTCACGGCGGAAGGTGGCGTTGTCCAGCAGATTGGATTTGAGGTCTCGCAGCAGGTTGCGCATGGCCAGCAAGGCACGCAGTTGCGGGATTTGACGGGCGACGCTTTCCGGTTCGAAATCTTTCATCTCGCGGAAGGTCAAAGCGACGGCTGTATCGGTGTTATCCCCGGCCAGCGTGTCCGGTACAGCGAGTTTCAGGCTCGGTTGGAATTCAGCCAGCACACTGTTAAAATTATTTTTATTGATATTGAGTTTTTCACGTTCAGACAGCGGGCGCTGCTCCTGACCGTTGCTGTAATCGCCCATCACCAACAACTTCAAAGGCAGTTCGACTTTCTTTTGCGCCCCGCCAGTATGCAGGTCTAATTTGATGTTAATGCGTGCTTTAGGTATCTCATTTTGGAAGCTTGAAGAGGACATCAACGTTCCTTATTAAGGGAAGGGAATTCAGGAAATCCACCACAGAGAGAATGAATAAAAATAATCTACGTTACCTGGCACAGCATTCACCACCCACGGATTAGCTCAGTGTGTATAAAGTAAAGAAATAATATTTATCGATAACCCTATCCATTCATTGGATGGCATGAAACAGTCTCTGACAGGTATTTCTCACACGCATGAGCAGAGCAATAAAATACCGGATGGCGCAGTCTAGAAACATTATTCGATTAACGCAAATGCGTTAAATGTAACAGAATGCAACCAAGTTCAATTTCAAAATACATAGCATCCATATGATTTATAAGAAGTTTATTACATGACGGGTAATAACACACTGTTATTAAAGGGGTAATTAAACAGGATTAAAACTAAGTGAGGAATTTGGGAAGTGATTTGTAGGAATTCGCCTACAAATATTTTTTTCAGAAATGTGATGTTTATTTTTAGTATTTTATTGCAAGAGCAGATGACAAGAGGTTTATCTATTCTTGCAGTCAATCAGCTAACCACGAATACGGTAAAGGTGATTTATCGATAGATAATTTTCTTGAATAAGAAAATAGGCTAAAAAATGGATGTGAGATAAAAATTTGCAGGTATTGGAATTCAATGCTCTCAGAATTGAGTGCTCAGATTGCTATCAAACCGCCTGGTTGGCACTTATCTGCGCCACAGATTTATCTATACCAATCTCAATGAGTTTATACCCAAAATCATTCGAGTTGCAGGAAGGCGGTAAGCGAGATAAAACTGGCCGGAGACTCTCATTGGCGGTGGTACTAAAAACCGGAGGGACTACAATACCCAAGAGATTGTGCGAAGATCCGCACTCAAGAGATAGTGCGAAGATCCGCCGGTTTGGTATAATTGGGGCAAAACCAAAGGCAGCAGGAAGGAGAGATAATCCATAAGAAAATATTCCTTATTGTACACTTCCGTACCATTGAACCTCAAATTCCTACTACTACAAAATATTCTTAACCATATCCAGCAGTAAAGAAGTCTCTCCCATCTCAGTAAATCTTTCTACACCGTGTGTCCGCATATATATAACCGATTGCCGCCACATGACAGGTCGATTTATATGCTCAGAGAGATTTTTTATTACAGAAGATAGGGTATATGGACAGGCTGTTCTATTGGCGATAACCGGTATTTGAGGCGGTAAAAATGAAAAACCTTGGATATATTCACTGAATTTTATGGCCGCGGTATTTAACATCGTACTATGAAAAGCACCACTCACTCTCAGTACAACATATTTAATCGCATAGTTATCATAAAATATCTCTTCTGCCTGTTTGATACTCTCAATCGGCCCTGATATCACCATTTGCAAGTCGGAATTAATATTGGCTATAGTGAGATCAAACAGATTATTTTCCTCAAGGATTTTGACCACTTCTTCAGCATTCAGACCAAGAACAGCAGCCATACCTCCCCCCTGGCTTTCAGACATTAGCAAGGCTCTTTTTTTTACCAGACGTAATCCTGTTTCAAAGTCGAATACACCGGCGGCATGTAATGCATTAAATTCGCCAAGCGAATGACCCGCTAAAAATAATGGTAACGCCCCAGACTCATCAATATATCGACGATAATACAAAGCATTAACTGTATATAAAGCTGGCTGAACATAAAGGGTGTTGCTAAACCGATCCGCAGGACAATCCCGAAAAAAATCACGAATACTAAATTCAGCGATCTCTTCAGCCTCTGCCACTAATTTGGTGTAGATATCAAATATCGGAGCGCCCATATCTGCACGCTGCGCACCTTGTCCTGGAAATAAAATGGCATGATTTGATGTCATGTATCACCCTCTTTATTGTGATTGTGTTACACAAACAGGCAGGCTTTCCTATTTCAGTTCTGAATATGGCCCCTCCGTAGGCCATAGTGCAGAAATGTCTAAGATTCTGAACTGCTCGTTACAAACAGATCAATCAGTCCGTTTATAGATTTAATATTTTTTAGCTCAGTACGTGGGATTTTTATTTTTAACTCTCTCATAACACCTGATACAACGGAAACAATGTCTAAACTGCTTGCACCATAGTCTGCCATTGATTTTTGCAAATCAATTTCATGTTCCTTGGCACCATCGATTGAATTAACAATGTGTTTTTTTACAATGCTAGCAATATGATCTCTATCCATAATATTATCTCCGCTTGGTTAATTAATAAATTCATGCTTATTCCTGTTTATTCCAAACAAGCTCAAACAACCACGATTCGTCATTAAGTAATAGACTATCTATGGATTTAAGAACTAGTTTCTCATGCTCAAAACTAAAATATCGGCGAAACTGGGTACCAATTTGATTGGGGATTTTACTGTTATCAATAAAGTGCGTAACGATTTTCTCATCGTGATTAACAATATAATGGCCACAATATGTTTCAAATTTAGGAAAATCTGCCACGATCTGTTCTGACGGGATCGCACGAATATCCTCCGTGCTAAATTGAGTTCTCTCTACCGATGAAATAAACACCATCATGTACTGTTCGGTATAGATCAACATACCAAACGGCTCCCTACCTATAGGGTAAATATGTATACCTCCACTGTTACCAATACAGGACTCAAGTTTCCAACGGCCAAGAAATAGATTTCTATTGGGATTAGACATGACTAATACCTTTTTGGTCAAAATACAGTGAAAATACCAAGTGGTCACTCAGCTCAATATTCATAATGGCGATGAAGTCCCCCTCATTATTTCTCAATAAAATTCGTCTCAATCATGTCGATCCACTTGGTAAAGTTATCGGTAAACATCCTGCCATTATCAACGGTGATGACCTGACCACGCACGGCATCCATTAATCCACTGCAAAGAGCCACACTGACGTTACCTACCGCTTCGGGTGAAACAATAAAATCTGGATCAAATTTTCGAATGAATGCTTGTGCTTTCTTGCCAAAAACCAATTCAAAAGCTTCCGTATCTACCACACCCGGCGAAATGCAGTTAATGATGATATTTTCTCGTGCACCAATATATTTAGTTAATGTTTCCAGTACCGCTTTCGATGCTGCAACATAATCATAGCCTGTTATATGGCAACTACGATGTCCTTCCGAAGTAATTGCAACCACATAACCGGGATATTGGCCAAAATGCTGCTTAATACAATCTATATAAGTAATCAGCGGCCAGGAATTGTGTTCAATACTATCTAGCAGCCCCCTAAATTTATAGGTATCTTTAAATTGGGGAGCAAACGCAGCATTGAGAATAAGAATGTCAATTTTTTTATTTTCTTGAGCAATTTTTTCGATTAGCTGTGTGGTTATCTCCTCATCACTGATATCAGCCTGAAGGAATACCGGGCGATTGAGATATTGAGAAAAATGGTTTTCAAGTTCATCTAAATTATCTCCCCAAAAATAAGTGCCATATACTTTTGCTCCCGCCTTCACAAAGCTTTCAACAGTGGCTCGGCCTATACCTTTTGTGCCACCAGTTACCAATACGGTCATTTCACTCAAGTTATTCAGCATATCTAACCCGTGTAATTATCTTGTATTTGTTGTTCGATATTGCTTTGATTAAATGCAATATGGTGCATAAACGCCTCGATAGTGCTTGTTTCCTCTAGCATTTTACGCCGGTCGATTGACATGTATTTTTTTAATAATTCCAAACTATGGCGAGGTTTTTCAGCAATAGAGGTTGCCAGTTCAATGGCCTTTTCCATGACCATGGCGCGGGGCAAAATATAGTTGAAACAACATTTTCCTTTCAGCTCACTGCCCCTAATATAGTTACCGGTGACCATCATCTCAAAACCGGTGTAATAACCAAACGCCTCCTTACTCATGGCAGTTGAACCCATCCCAGGGGTGAAACCCATGTTCATAAATGACATGCCATAGCGACTTTCTTCCGCCGCGACTAAAATATCTGCATATAAACCTAAGACTAATCCCCCCCCTGTAGCACTGCCTTCCATCGCCGCAATAACCGGGATCGGTATATTCAGAAAATGTTTGAGGTGATTGGCATACTCGTGTTCAATATTAGTTTTGTAGTGTGTGATTAGGCTTTGTAAAAACGCTTCGGTTCCACCGGTACAAAATATATCAGGCAATCCAACCAAAATAAGCACTTTGATGGTTTTGTCTTGCTTTATCGTGTCGACAATACCATGTAACTGTAAACAAAACTCATCATCAATGGCATTTTTGTTGACTGGATCGTTAATATGCATAAAAGCAATACCTTCATCACTTTTTCTTAAATAAATTTTTTTCATATTAGTCATCCGCATATTCATCATTAAATAACTTAATGTCTTCTAAGTAGTGACGTATCTTTTCTATGGTCTGAGCATCATTTAGTCTCTCCACCAGAAGATGGCTACCTAAATCCAAACTTTCTTCGAAAGAATATTGTTCAGCCAACAGTAATTTACTTTCTCTTATAGCGGATTTTGGAATGCGAGATAGCTTATTACTTATAACTTGAATATCTTGATCTAAGTTTTCCAGTGTATTTATCTGATCGATCAAACCCCATTTTAGGGCTTGTTTTGCCGAAATAACACTTGAGCTCCATACGAAGTATTTAAGATGATGAGGCCTAATACGTTCAAGTAAGCAAGACATGGCTATTGTTGGTGTAATTCCAAAGGTGACTTCTGGCAAACTAAAGGACGCGCTATCGCTAGACAGAATAAAATCGACAACCGACAGTAAGGCAAGCCCCCCAGCGATAACATTCCCTTCAACCTTCGCTAATACGGGCTTGTGGCTGTTCCTTACCATTTTTAGAATATGGCAGAATTGCGACACGAAGTCGGCGTCATAATGGGTAGAAATATACGTAAGATCCATACCCATACTAAAGTAGGTAGGCCCTCCGATAAGTACAATGACTTTATAGCGCTCGTCATTTAGCGCAGAGATAAAGCGATTTTCGAAATCGGCTAATGAATCGGGGCTAAATTTGATAGGTACAGTGACATATTCATGCATAGCGATAACGCCGTAAGTGGTTATCGATACGCTCAAGAATAAGGAGCCCACTCCCGCTGTAATGGTGTGTATACCAGTCCTGTAAGTTGTCCCCGTCTAAACGATAGTCTTTACCTTGCATTTGTGCGCTACGTGCATTTTCCAGTTGCTCGTATGCCGCCACATCCAGTATTTTCCGCTGGGTAAGCAGTATGTCCAACGCTGCACCTTGCTGTTGTGCAATCTCTACTGCCTGGTCCCCGACCTGCATGCTGAAATACTCGGCACAGGATCCTGAACCATAAGAGTAGACCCCTATTCGATCCCCTGATTTAATCTCTGGTGCTTTCACCATAAGTGAAAATAGGGAAAGGAAAATGCTGCCACAATAGGTCGCGCCTATTTTTTGCGCGTAATACAGGGATGGCATGACTTTTTGCTTAAATGAAGTGGCTAGCGCCTCTTTTCCAAAGAGTCCTTGTAGTTCTAATAATACTTTATGTGCTTCTTTACTAATGCCAGGGAAAGGGACATGGTATAAGTTATAATTGAAATAGGTACTTTCTCTGGCCTCCGGTGTCTGATGACAATATTCCTCGAAAGCATTCTCGAGTCCATCCATATAAGAGAAAAGGCTGGCTTCTACATCGAAAGCGACCTCTTTCCAGGGAAGTGGGCGAATAACATCCGTCACTTCATGAGTATGAATACCCGATTTCCCTGTTTCAATAACGGCAAAAACGGGATTATCTGAGATAAGTAAAGCAATGGCCCCAGCACCAAGGCTATATTCCATCTTCCCGTGGCAAATCATATTATTACTGATATCCACGTTGATCAGTAATACCTTTTTCCCTCGATTAAGGCCGGACGATATCCATGACTCAGCCATCTTTAATGCCGCAGCACCAGCATGGCAGGCAGATTTCAGTTCAAAAACACGGCAAGTCGCAGGTAATCCTAAATAACGATGCGCCCAAGTACTGATGGCCTTTTCTTGGTCTAAACCTGATTCTGTTGCAATGATAAATAAACCGATATCCGAACGATCCTGATCGTTAAGCATATCCTTGGCACTATTGACGGCAAGGGTGACCGCATCTTCCCACTGTGGTACCAAACTGCGCTTTATGACCATTAAAGATTCTTGAATGTATTTATTGTCCCCACCACGTGCTTGTGCCAATTCAGATAATTTCAGCGCCAAACTACTTGGGTAGATACTGATTTTTTCAATACCAATACTATTCATTAAGGTATCCCAAAGTTAATAAACCCAGTCAATGCCACCGGTCACATTGAAAACCGCACCGTTTACATAACTACTTTCTTTAGCAACAAGAAATAAAATGGCCTCAGCGACTTCACTGGGGGAGCCCAGCCTTCCCACTGGCGCATATTGAGCAAAAAAATTCTTAATACCCTTAATGTCATCACCAATAATTTCGGTATTAATTAAGCCTGGGACAACGACATTGGCCGTAATACCGAAATGTCCATATTCCTTCGCTGTTGTTTTAGTTAACCCCACCAAACCAGCTTTTGATGCAGCATAAGCCGCTTGCCCTGATGACCCATCTTTAGCGAGTGAAGATAGAGTGACAATGCGCCCATATTTATTAGCAAGAAATAGAGGCAAAAAATAACGAATAAGATAGAAGGTGCCAGTTAAATTAGTATTAAGTACCAAGGCCCAATCTTCATCGGTCATCGACACCAAATTGCCCGGTAAATCTATGCCAGCATTGCAAACAACCGCATCAATGTTACTAAAATCGACGAGAAGACGGTCTCCCACGTACTCTACTGCACCACTATCAATAACGTCGAGTTGATAGGCACGACATAATTGCCGAGGAAACTCCGCTACCGCGATATCAAGCAACTGTTGTGCACCTTCCTTGTTATTGTGATAACTAAAGCCAACATTCCAGCCTTTGCTCAAAGCAGCAATGACCACACTTCGTCCAATGCCACTGGCACCACCGCTAATAAAAAGGTTCATGTTAACCATGATATCGACTAAATAAGCTAGCGCTGTTAATACCGCCCATGCCAAAAGAATTGTTCAGAAAAATATTAACTTCTTTTTTTACATTTCCGGATGCACAAACATTGAGTTCGACTGCGGGATCAAGGGTTTCGATATTATGTGATTGATGAAACTCACCCTGCCTCATTTGCCAAATGGCTATCGCCGCCTCCACGACACCAGATGCCCACATCGTATGCCCAAGTAAGGATTTAGGCGCATTGATAATCAGTTTTTCCGCATGCGAGCCAAACACTCTTTTAATTGATTTCAGTTCTACAATATCGCCTAATTTAGTGGAGGTGGCATGGGCGCTCACATAATCAACTTGCTCCGGGGAGATATTGCATTTCTTTAGGACATCTTGAATCACTCGAACTTGCCCTTCGTGAGAGGGATCGCCAAGATGGTTGGCATCCGAGTTAACGCTGGCACCGAGAAGTTCAGCATAGATTTTGGCTCCACGGTTTTTTGCATGTTCGGCCTGCTCAAAGATCAAGACGGCACCGCCCTCAGATGGGAGGAAACCACTCCGATTTATGTCATAGGGGCGACTGGCTTTTGTGGGGGTATCTTGATACTGGCTATAACAGATCGCTTCTAAAATTGTTAGCGAATGCAACATCATCGGGTGGAAAGATGCCATTGGGCAAACAACAGCAACCACCTGTTTTTTATCTACTTTAATTGCATTTATTGCCGTCTGAATAGCAATATTTCCTGTCGCACAGGTACCGCCAACAAGATAGGCAAATCCTTTGGTATTTAATACTTGAGCCACAGAAGATGAATGGTCTGTATCAAGTGAATTTAACCCGGAAAAAGCATCAATAAATTCTGGCTCATCAGAAAAAATCTTCTGCTGATCAAGTAAATATTTATCAGAGAGGTTATGGCCCCCACAAATTATCCCGCAATCAAATGGGTCTATAATGTGTTCGAATAATCCGGCGTCGAGCCAGGCCTCCATGGCCATCAACACCGATAGCTGGACACCTTTGGTCGTCTGTTTAAAAACCTTCTCGGCACGGGAAAGAACTATATCGGGAATACGGTTGCTAAATGCGTGTAACTTGCCTTCAATGTCATATTCAGGAATCTGACCTCCAATTTTTGAATAAATGTTACTGGTGTCAAAGTTGCGCCAGTAGCCGATGGCTGATTTTCCAGATAATAAATTATTGCCCACTAGATCTAATGTGTCACCAATGGGAGTATTAATGGCAACGCCAGTGATAACGATACGATCAGAAGACATGAAACTCTCCTTTTCCGACGGTTACGATCTGATCGTTAACCGTGATTTGAACAATGGCGGTGGCAAGAAATGTGTCGTATTCTGTAATACAACAACGGATTGTCATTAATTCTCCTGGGCGTACTGCGGACAAGTGAAAGACATCGTATACTCGTGTTCCCACTGCGTGGATGATATTCTCCTCTGCTGGCGGAATAGCCGTTTCATTTAGCAGAAAATACATTAAAATAAGCGCGGTTTGAAACATACTTTCTTGTTGCAATACACCTGGATATATAGGGTCATTGGGGAAATGACCACCAAATACCGGGTCTTTTTCGTCAACTCTTCTTATTGCTTTTATTAACCTGCATTCAATATTGATCAGCTCTACGTTGTCGACCATTAAAAATGGTTCACGATGCGGTATCATTTTTTTAATGATATCTTGTCCAAATGATGTATTCAATTCATTAGTAATATCTTGGTTAAATAAAAAATTCGTTTTTAAAAAATTTAATTCAGTATTTTTCATATTTAAATATAGCCCATAAAAATCGTTTGGTATCTGATTTTTTACTTATATATCTCACGGGATTAACACCCATTAATTTTAGAGGTGTGTTTTACACCTCAGGTTTACACACGATAATTCACATATCATAAACTTAAATTGAATTAACCTTTAATTAAAGACGATTATTTAAAATATACATATCAAATATGGTTTTTATTCATATCTCCATTGTCAATCTGATAGATTATTTTTAAGTCTACACCTCGTGAGTGCCACTTTCATTAAAATCGGCTAAATGTATCACCTACATGCCTGCCATCAATGACCGTTTCGCCAAGTGAACTAAAATATGCTTTCCAAAATAAGACCGCTTCTTCAGCATCTTCTTCAGAGGAAACAACTTCTATTTCAAACACTTCGGAAACCTGAGGGTTCTGGCTAATTTTCCAAGCATGTAATATCTGGTCTGGGCAAAGTTCTATCTGCTGCAATAAATACATTTCATGTGCTGGAATCGACTTGTACACATAATCGATGAACAGACTATAATCGCGAGTCCCACAGACTCCATAAATGCAACAACAAGTAGCTCTTACCATCATATTGGCTCCTTTCTATCTAGTCACATCGTAGTCATCTGTAATTCATATCTGACTTAAGAGATTATCGATAACTGGCTTGATAGAAAGTATATATCGTGTATTCAAGAATGCTAGTTGCATCCATAGGTGCAGTAAAAGAGACATTTCCTATTTAAATAAAACACAATCAATTGAAATGATTGGTTATTTTAGTTTTTTATTATATAAGAACTATTGATGTTTTTTGGAAAAAAACTCAATCCTCCCACTAACTTCAATTGATTATATCGATTAATATTGGCATTAAGAGATTTAATACTGCAATATGTTTTTTTGGAAAAAACTCAATCCTCCCCCTCCACTACAATTGATTATGTCGATTAATATTGGCATTAAGGAATTTAATACTGCAATATGTCTTTTTTTCAATAAACATATTTCATATTAATATAACACGTTGTGAGAATCATTCTCCCTAGTCTAGAGTATAGGAACAGTAAATTCAGGTGAATATGTAGGGTATGAATATTTTTATCTGTCATACTTGTTTTAATTTTTTGTTTTTAAGTGAAATTAATTGAAGTTGCCATCAATAGTATTTTGATGGCAATGACATGTATCGAACCTTACTCTATAAAATAGGTGTTACATGAAAAAAACAATATTGATAACGGGGGCTCTTTCTGGGATTGGGAATACGGCGACTAAGTTATTCTCTGAAATGGGCTATAATGTCGTGTTTTCAGGTCGCCGACCCGAAGAAGGAAGAGTGATATTAGATGACCTGAAACGCATTAATAAAGACGTACTTTATGTTAATGCTGATATGAATAGTGAATCAGATATCAAGCACCTTATCGAGATGACTCTGGAGCGATTCGGCTCGTTAGATGTCGCGGTAAATTGTGCAGGCACGGTAGGTGAAACTGCAGAGATCCAAGCCGTAACCCAAGATAACTTTCATTTGGTATTCAATACCAACGTATTAGGTACTCTGCTGGCAATGAAATATCAAATACCTGTGATGGTGGAAAGAGGAAAAGGCAGCATCATCAATATATCTTCAATTGCTGGTCTCGTTGGCCTCCCTAGCACTGGGATTTATGTCGCAAGTAAACACGCAATTGAGGGATTGACCAAAACAGCAGCGCTGGAGGTTGCGACTACTGGGGTTAGGATTAATTCGATTTCCCCCGGGCCAGTAGAAGGCAAAATGTTTGATCGTTTTTTAGGCCATGATGAAAACAATAAAAAAGCATTTATAGAAATGATGCCAAACAAGCGTTTTACCACTCAGGAAGAAGTTGCACATACTATTGTTTTTCTTGCAGAAGATAACGTGACAGCGATTACCGGACAGACGATTACGATAGATGGTGGATACACAGCACAGTAAGAAGAAAGGCTTTTGTTGCAATAAGCGAAAATCAGGCGTACTGGGGGCTTCTGTCGCATTAAGATGCAGAAAGGTAACATGCTGTTTTTCTTAATGTTACCTATTGCCACTCAGTCAAATTGTCTGCCAATCCGATAAACTATGGAGGCTTTAATGACGACCACCCTTGATATTATCAATAGCGCTAAAGACCTAGATCCTGCTGAGTATCGCGCGTTTTTTCTTCAAAGCAAAGCACCCCTGTTTTACGATCTGCGATTTCTTATCGCGGCTGAGCAGTCACCCTTGTTAAACGTCAGTAAAATTTTCTATTTGCTTGCGCGAGACGAAGGGAGGCTGATTGCGCTGGTTCCGCTTTATCTTCAAGAATTTCGGTCCGCTGACCCGTTAGGGTTATTGATTTCCTCCGCTAAGCTCTCGATAGAATCTGAAGAGCGCGGACTGTTTAGCCATATTATACATTGTACGGATACCACGATACCGACGTTAAGTCACGACCCAAGTCTTTACGCACGAATATTCGATGCTATTACGGCTATCGCACAGGCTGAGCTGGCGCGTTATTTCTGTTTTCTCAATGTACAGGATGGGGTGCTCTTGCGTGAGGCTCAACGTAATGGGCTAAATATAAACTACATGGTGGATAAATTTTCAATCGAACTGGATGCTTTTCCGGATTTTGACAGTTTTGCGCAGGCTTTGCCCAAGTACAGGCGTTACGAAATGGTACGCCAGCTTCGTATCTTTAACCGCAGCGATGCGAAAGTTCGAATACTTGCTCCTCCCTTTGATAATGAAATTGAGAAACTGGCCCGGTTGTATTATTTGACCACCCAACGGCTGGGGACGCCCTATTATTGGCCAGAATCACAATTGGCTGTTTTTTGCCGTCTTTGCGGCGATCTGGTTCGTCTTATCGTCGTAGAACAGAACGGGCAGATTGTCAGCGGCTTTATCTGCTTCGAGGAAGACGGCGCTCTCCATTTCTGGTCGGCCGGCATGGATGATGAGAGTTCCGATTTCAGCCCTTACACCTTGGGCGTGTCTGCCGTGTATCGCTATGCATTCGAAAAAGGAATTAATCTTATCGAGTGCGGCCGCTTGAATTCCCACATCAAGACTCGCTTGGGGTTCAAACCCAAACGACTCTATTCCATTGTCAGCCAGGATCTGGGGATCCCCGCCGCTACGCAGACTTCTCTGTCTCAACTGAAGCTGGCATCGCAACTGGATGGCGAGGTTCGTCTTGCTTCGCATCCCGCCTTTGATGAGTGGTATCTCACCAGTGTCTGGAACGGTCGAGGCCCAACACGTAGACCTGCTGGAATAGTACGCGCCGCGACTGAGGCAGATGTGATCCGCACGATTG
The DNA here is from genome assembly GCF_900460465.1 of Yersinia pestis. GTDB lineage: Bacteria > Pseudomonadota > Gammaproteobacteria > Enterobacterales > Enterobacteriaceae > Yersinia > Yersinia pestis. The sequence continues at coordinate 262,338 of NZ_UAVH01000006.1, forward strand.
TCTTTGCCAAGGAGCGAGGCATGGAAGTGAGCGTTCGTGGAAGTGGGCACAACTACGTCGGTTGTTTTCTTCGCGTTGATACGCTGATGTTGGACATTTCCGGCTTGAAGGGACTTGATATTGATAGCCGGCACAAGCGTGCCATCGTTGAATCTGGGGTCAGTAGTGGTCAATTGTGTCATGCACTGGCGGCTAAAGGTTTGGCTTTTCCGACAGGACATGTAAAAGAAGTGGGTATCAGCGGATTCCTGTTGGGGGGAGGGCTCGGGATCAACTGTAGTCAATGGGGAGGGATGAGTGTGTTCAACGTACAAGCCTTGGACATTGTCACCGCAGACGGTCATCTACGCCATGTTTCCGAAACCCAGGAGCCAGACTTGTTCTGGGCCGCTCGTGGCGCTGGACCCTGTTCGTTTTTTGTTGTGACCCGTTTTTACCTCAGTTGCTACTCACTGCCTCGGGTAATAACCAACAGCTTATATACGCTACCTTTCACGTATTTACACGATTTATTGGCGAGACTTGAAGACGCATCTCCCCCTACAAATCTTCAGGTGATGGTGTCTGTCAGCCCCCCGACATCGGGTGACACACCAGCAGTACTGTTAAATATTTTGGCGTTTACCGATAGCCCGCAAGAGGCGCAAGCGCTATGTGAATCTTTTGAAACCCGCCTAGAGCTGCCACTTACAGCCTTGGCCATCAATCAGCCCTCAAACTTCGAGACCATTTATGAGCAGTTCAGCAGCATGGTGGTATCAAAAAGGTTTTATGCCGACAATATCCTTACAGATAACACACAGGAATTGGTTTCCATCCTATCCCGATATTTATCAGACGCGCCGTCTCGGGGTGCCCTTACAACGATTTTCTGGCGGGGTGTGACCACCTATCCGCAAGCAGCATTTTCGGCACACGGCAAGTTTTTTGTATCGACCTACGCCCAGTGGGACGATGCAAAAGATGACAGTGTCAATAAATATTGGTTAAAACGGATGTATGACGAGCTTCAGGAAATTGCCCGTAGTCGTTATATCAACGAGTATGATCTTGAGACAAGGGCGGGCGAGACCAGCAAGTGCTTCGCCGCTGAGAACTGGGAGAGGCTGCAAAGGCTCCGGCTTGAATACGACCCTGACGGCGTATTTGTTGACGTGCAGCAGTTGGAGGAGCATGGCGATCAGCCAGGAGCGAACAACTAAATGGAATCTCAGCGCCTTATCTCCCCGCCCTGAAGGACGGGGTTTTACGGCGAACTTGATAATTGCTTGTTAGATATTTTTTCATTTCCCCCTGCCAGGTAAAGCTGGAGGAGGAGAAAACTTATCAATTTGGTTTTACTGGTGGTTCAGGGAAGATAAACCGTCTGTCCACAACTGCAAGAACTTCTACAGGTACTTCATCTGGAATGGCCTAGTGATTAGCATAAAGAACATTATCATTGCTAATATATTTTACCTGTACTTTGATAATCACAAGAAAATGTTTTCTACTTGCAGTATCTGCACTGTTAATGCTTGATGTATATTCAGAAAAACTTAAGTTGAACTGTGGTCCAGCCTCAATAAAGTTCTCATCAAGATCTTTGTTGCTCCCACCTGCCGTTTTATAGTTTGCAATATTCCACGCTTCTTCTTATGTCGTTCCTCTCATTAGAATTACCGTATCTTCTTTAAAAGAAGATAAATTAGAAGAGTAGTATTTTATATCTAACTCTGGAGTCGGTTTTGGTAATCTGGAGTCCATTTCAGGGAATAACAAAGGGCTATCATCATTCACAAATGAAAGTTCCACTGAAGATGCAAGTTCAGAATATGGTTTATCTATAAAATAAACAGGAATATCAAGCCCCTCGAAGTTAAATGGCTGACCACCTTTCAGTCCTCCCCCCCTTGTCCAGTAAATTTTTTCATTATATTCGGTTCGAAATACCCGGCGTGACAATATCTCATAACCTGTTTCAGTATCTACTTCGTAGTAAATCCCGCTCAATGTGCTTCCTTTGATTGCAACAATTTCGCCCTCTTCATCATTCAGTTTAACAAGACGAACAGGTACGTTAGTGTTTTTCAAATTAATAACTAAAGAGCCATTTTCTGGAATATCACTCTCGCTAATATTGTACTTTTCCAAAAAATCAGCAAGATTATTTTTATTAAGTATGTTTTCGTCACTACCTACTAAATTATTGATAATTAACTTATTTTCTGCTGCCTTACTGATTAAAAATGGTATTGCGAATGATATACCCAATAACACAGCATTTGTTGCCAATCCAGGAATTGCAGAGCGGCGCTCTTCATAAGTATCCCCGTTTATTAACTCATCAAAACTAATACCGACACTTGAAGCGGTTATACCAAGGCTAATCGGAATAGAAACTTCCGGGAGCACGATATCAAATATAGGGCTCAAAGATAAAATGGTTTGTAAAACATTCAGGGCATAATCTCGCTGGACTTCTGCGTTTGATTTAATAATTACATCACCATCATTAAAGCTTCTTTCTCGGGTAGAAAACGCCATTGATTCAAATACGTTACGTTCACGAATGTTTTTATTAGAATACATTATGTAATTAGTATCTACCACACCACTAACAATCTGTTCGAGCATTGAATTAACACCTAAATACGTGTTTCCATCTTGTCGGTAATATAAATAAAAATGCTTAGAAAATAACTCACGGGTGTTTTTATCAGAAATTAACGCCTTTCTTTTGTCGCGTAAATCTGTAATGTTGTCTGCGAAGATAAAGGGATTGGTTGCCCCCGGAATAAAAAGCATTGTTTTATTATCATTCATAGCAACAAACATATCAGATGAATAATACCCATAAACATCAAAGTAATAACGCAATATTTTATTTTTTTATTAAAAATAGCATCAATAGAGAGTTCATATTCATCTTTACTAATAGCACTATCTTTATATAAATAATACGCTGATGAAATATAATAGTTTTGTAGTAATGTGCTAAATTTTTCGTAATTCTCAGCCCAGTAATCTGATAGCGCTTTATTGTAGAGATTAGAAAAATCACAATCTCTCAAAAAATATAAGTATTCGGAAGGAAGCATTTTTGCTTAGTTTGTTTCGTCAAAAAAATCAGCATTGTTTTTTTTATATATTCCAGCACTTGAATTAGCTTCGTCAAAGATATCAAAACGACTTCCAATATTAACTATTGCTGCTTGTGTGAGGGTTAACGTTTCAATGGCATACTTACCAAGATGATCCCATCCGGTATAAGATTTATTGTTACTACGGCTTTGAGTAAATCGGATAAAATAAAGGTTGTCAGGGTCTGCCCAGCCAAACCATGGAAGTGTTGTACTAAACTTATGTTTAATATAATCACTTACTACTTTTTCTGGGGACGGAAAGTTTGCAACTAACTCAGAATAGGATAAAAAATATTGATGTTGCCATTGATTTTTCATAAACACTCCTTTTATTGACGATGCACAATGGTGAATTCATTGCTGTAAACTGATGTGTTTAATAGAACTTACAAAAAACACATTTTCACATTATTTCTACAGAATATCACTCACATGAAACGCGATTAAAAATTTTATTATTAATGAGTTATTATATCCATAAAAAATACTTCGTGAGTATATATTGGATATATAAGATCGGGATGTAATAAGCAAGGTTTTTGTATTATAATTAGATTTTTATACACAAGGAAACGATCCTAATAACCTAGGATATTAAAATCATTCCCTATGCTCACCATATTTTGTAAATAAAAAATAAATGATATTAAAAATATATATAACTGCTATTTATTATTGCATGTAAAACTATCTTGCTTCATTTTGTTTGTCAATACTGATTTGCTTGATGGTAATCGCTTCATCTTCTGCTTTATCTGCGTTGAGCGTGACCAGCGCCGCTGTATTAGCACCACTCTTATCGATAGTCACGACCTCCGGTTCACTTTGGTGTCGAATGGCCTTACGAAAGAAGCGCAACGCCGCTGCTGCATCCCGTTTGGCAGTCAACAGGAAATCGATGGTCTGGCCTGCAGTGTCCACTGCGCGGTACAGATATTCCCACTGGTCTTTAATTTTGATGTAGGTTTCGTCCATTCTCCATCGGCGCACCACGGTGCACTTATGTCGACGAAAGGCTTTATCCAGCAGCGGAACCAGACGTATAACCCAGCGGTGCGGTGCAGTGTAGAATGGTCAACGATAACACCGCGCTCTGCCATCGTCTCTTCGAGATTCCGCAGACTCAGGGCATCAGCCAGATACCAGCAAACACATTGCACGATGATATCGACGGGATAATGTAGGCGTTTAAAGGTTTTTCGGATTAACGGCATGGGTAGGTGGCATCGCCAAAAAAAAACAGCATGTTACCGAACTGCGTCTTAATGCGACAGAACCGTTTATCTATCCCAATATCAACCAATTTAGTCTAAGGACAGTGAATGGGATATGGCATACCGAATGGTTTTTTTGGGGGAAATACACGGGAAAAACAAGAATATAAAGAAAAATAATGGCGGAGGAGGAGAGATTCGAACTCTCGAACGGTTACCCGTCGACGGTTTTCAAGACCGTTGCCTTCAGCCACTCGGCCACCCCTCCGCAACGAGCCGAACTATAAACAGAGCATCGAAGCTTGTAAAGCCCGTTTGAGTTTAATTGACCAAAAAAACCACCACTCCACAGTTAAATGATGAATTAATCATCACCATCAATGCTCGCGGATGGTGATCTGTACCACTGCAGAGGCTTTTTTGCCTATCTAAATGCAGACTTTTTTGGGATGTGGGCAAATATTTGCTAAATTAGCCGCCATTTCATTAACTGCGTTATTGAGGTTACATGTTGGAGTTTGAAGGTCGAATCATCGATACCGATGCACAAGGTTATCTGAAGAACAGCACAGACTGGAGCGAAGCTTTAGCCCCTGTGTTGGCGGAGCAAGAAGGTATTACACTGACAGAACCTCACTGGGAGGTGGTGCGCTTTGTTCGTGCCTTTTATCAAGAGTTCAATACGTCGCCCGCGATTCGCATGCTGGTAAAAGCCATGGCACAGAAATATGGCGAAGAGAAAGGCAACAGCCGCTACCTTTATCGTTTATTCCCTAAAGGACCGGCGAAACAAGCAACGAAAATCGCGGGGCTTCCTAAACCGGTTAAATGCATTTAACCTGCGGAACATCGCGCAATGACCATCATTTCAGCAATGATAACGCTTTCATCAGTAGCGAATGCTGAACGTCTCAAATGGCGTTGGCGGATAAGGCTCAGTTAACAGGCGATCGACTCGCGCCCCACGTGGCCCGCCCTGCCTTATCCACTCCATTAGACGTTCAACTGCTTGTGGATTGCCGCTGGCAACCACTTCTACGCTACCATCATCACAGTTTTTAGCATAGCCGGTCACCCCAAGCTGTTGCGCCTGCCGTTGGGTGCTGTAACGAAAGCCAACCCCCTGAACTACACCGTAGACATACGCAACGATATATATTTTTGACATAATCATTCCCTCATCTGTGCGTGATAGTTTGCATTTTCTAGCACATACTCAGACAATATCGCTCTTTTTTACCTAGATGGCAGCAACCTAATTATGACCGTACGCCTTATTCTTGCTAAAGGACGTGAAAAATCCTTACTTCGTCGCCACCCATGGATTTTCTCTGGGGCGGTTCAACGCCTTGAAGGTGATGCACTTTCCGGTGAAACCATAGATATCCTTGATAGTCAGGGAAAATGGTTGGCCCGTGCCGCCTACTCGCCTGAATCACAAATTTTGGCACGAGTCTGGACGTTCCAACAAGATGAGGTTATAGATTGCGCATTCTTTATTCGCCGCCTACAACAGGCTCAGAATTGGCGAGATTGGCTGGCACAGCGTGATGGCCTTAATGGCTACCGCCTGATTGCCGGTGAATCGGATGGCCTGCCGGGCATTACCATTGACCGTTTCCAGAATTTCTTGGTGTTACAGTTACTTTCTGCCGGTGCCGAATATCAACGTGAAACGCTGGTCAGTGCGTTACAACATTGCTATCCAGAATGTTCTATTTATGATCGTTCCGATGTTTCTGTCCGTAAAAAAGAAGGTTTGCCACTGACTCAAGGCCTTATCTGTGGCGAAATGCCACCAGCCCTGCTGCCAATTAGCGAAAATGGCATGCAACTCTTCGTTGATATCCAGCAAGGTCATAAAACGGGTTTCTATTTAGATCAACGCGATAGCCGCTTAGCGGCCCGTAATTATGCCAATGGCCGTCGTGTTTTGAACTGCTTCTCATACACGGGGGCTTTTGCTGTCGCCGCGTTGATGGGCAATTGCCAACAGGTCATTAGTGTTGATACATCGCAATCCGTGTTAGATATTGCGAAACAAAACATTGAACTGAACCAGTTGGATCTGAGCAAAACGGAGTTTGTCCGTGACGATGTATTCCAATTGTTGCGCAGCTATCGCGCTCAAGGGGAAAAATTCGACCTGATCATTATGGATCCACCTAAATTTGTTGAGAATAAAAGCCAATTAGCCAGTGCATGCCGTGGCTATAAAGATATCAATATGTTGGCGATTCAATTACTGCGCCCTGGCGGTATCTTGCTCAGTTTCTCTTGTTCAGGTTTGATGCCGGTCGATTTATTCCAGAAAATTTTGGCCGATGCCGCGTTAGATGCAGGCCATGACATACAGTTTATAGAGCAGTTCCGCCAAGCTGCGGATCACCCAGTGATCGCGGCTTATCCAGAAGGTTTATATCTAAAAGGGTTCGCGTGTCGGGTAATGTAACTTGAAATATCCTGCGACACCCTCATATACAAGACAGTGAAAAGTTCTCGGGAGGTTATCATGATCGCCAGCAAATTCGGTATAGGCCAGCAGGTTCGTCACAGCCTGCACGGGTATTTGGGAGTGGTGATTGATATCGATCCTGAATATTCTCTTGCACCACCTGAACCTGATGAGGTTGCCAACAACAAGACCTTACGTTCATCACCTTGGTACCATGTGGTAATAGAAGATGACGATGGGCAGCCGGTACATACCTATCTGGCTGAAGCGCAACTGACTTATGAAGATGTGGATGCACACCCAGAACAACCTTCATTAGATGAACTGGCGGCCTCGATTCGCCACCAGTTACAGGCTCCGCACCTACGTAACTGAGCCACGTCAGTGAATGTCAAACCGGTGTTGATTGCCAGGTTCGCCACCCTGTGAGCAGCACGCTGACAGGGTGCTTTTTTAGAAAGCCCAGAATCGGTACACGGAACGTCACCCTTTTTCTAATCCCAAGCGGGGAAGCTCAATCTTAGGGCAGCGATCCATCACTACCTGCAACCCTGCATCGGTAGCCAATATGGCAGCTTGTTCATTAATAACACCTATTTGTAGCCACAGCACCTTAGCACCAATAGCAATGGCATCCTGTGCAATGCAATATGCAGCATCAGAATTACGAAACACATCGACCATATCAATAGCATGTGGGATATCGGCTAATTCAGCATAAACCAACTGGCCAAGCAGCAATTCTCCGGCCAGTTTAGGATTGACAGGCGTGACCTGATACCCCTGCTGTAGCAGATACGCCATAACACGATAGCTGGGCCGTGATGGGATATCACTCGCCCCGACTAATGCTATGGTTTTTACCTTTTTGAGTATGTCGGCGATATCTTTATCATGCATTATTCAGTTCCTCTAATACGCTAAAAGAATATTCCACACCCTTCACTTTTCGATGGATTACCTACTATTAGCGAGTTTTCTAAGTGTACATCATGTAAAAAAAATCGATAAAAAACACCATCCAATTGATTTGATTGAACAGTTGTAGATATTATTACCACTAAATTGTTTTTATTCTTAAAATTCATTAAGATAAATCAATGCCCCCATCCAGAATGATCCGAATAGTAAACAAATACAATGGATTGGAAAGACTTTGACACATGATCTGGCTTACCTGACAATGTAAGCGAGTATCACCTTAAGGAGTAACACATGAAACTTGGTCTGGTTGCAGGGATGTTGGCCGTCTGCTTTAGTTTTTCCTCTGTCGCGATGACATTAAAACTCACGCCAGAAATTGACCTGCTCGTCGTCGATGGCAAAAATATGTCTGGCTCCTTATTGAAAGGTGCGGATAGTTTGGAATTAAACAGTGGTATGCATCAGATTCTGTTTAAAGTGATAAAGCCGCTACCTACAGACCCCTTAGTTCTTTATTCTTCGCCACCATTAATCGTAGTGTTTAATGCTCATAATACTCGGTCAGTTGCCATAAAATTACCGGTAATTAACACCCTACGAGATGGGCATCAATTCTCCAAAAATCCTTTATATCAACTTATTGGCGACAATGGGCACCCGTTATCTGTACGTCACGACGTTTTACGCCAAGACCATCTAAATAATAGTACGACTCTTGAAACAGTAATGGCGGCATATAATGTTGGGAAATACAACGCATCCGTCCCCGCGTTTGCGGCAATCCCCCCCTCACCGGTGAGTGCAGTGCCCGGTACGACAATTCCGGTTGCTGGCGTCAATACCCCACATAAAACGGCCAGTTTGCAAGGTGAAAATGTCACCGAACAAATGCTGCAATATTGGTTCTTGCAAGCAAATCCAGAAACCCAGAAACGTTTCCTGATATGGGCAAAAAAACAACCTATCCACTAAAAAGCACGCCACTTATTAGCGAGTTAACCTCTGTCATCGGCACCATTTCCCCCAGAGCCGTGTTTAATCATCAGGTTATGCCTACTTTCTCGCATTTTTTTGTGTTGCTACTATGCACAAAATCACCCTTTCAGTAATCTGTTAGCAAACCAATTGGCTATTACTGAAGGATATCTAGATGGAACTGACTACCCGCACTATTGCGGCTCGCAAACACATTGCCCTTGTTTCCCATGATCACTGTAAGAAATCACTGCTCGCATGGGTGATGGAAAACAGAGATCTACTGGCACAACACGAACTCTATGCCACAGGGACCACCGGTAATTTAGTGCAGAAGGCGACAGGTATTGATGTGCACTGTTTGCTCAGTGGCCCGATGGGCGGTGATCAGGAAGTGGGTGCGCTGATATCTGAGAAGAAGATAGATATCCTGATTTTCTTTTGGGATCCGCTCAATGCCGTTCCACATGACCCAGATGTGAAAGCCCTGCTGCGCCTAGCAACAGTATGGAATATTCCAGTAGCAACAAACCGCTCTACTGCAGATTTCTTAATTGGCTCAACCCTGTTTAGCAGCGAAGTCACTATCGCCATCCCTGATTATGACCGTTACATGCAACAGCGCCTGGACCTAAAATAGGTAACTCACCCGGTGGTTCAACCACCGGGTTTAGTATTGAGCATCGCTTTATTATGTTTGCTAGGGCTTACGTTGTACCAGGGCACCTAATTCACTGAGTTGAGAGACAAAAATAGAAGGCCGTGCCGTATCTTGTAGTAACCACACTTGGTGCTTAGCACGCGTTATTGCGACATAAAGCAAACGCCGCTCTTCAGCATCAGGGAAATCTTCGGGAGGAGGTAGCAACACATCTTCCAGTACAGATTCCCGCGCCGCGGCTGGGAACCCATCATTACCCTCATGTAAGCCAACGATAATGACATAATCAGCCTGCTGCCCTTTGCTGGCATGGATGGTCATAAAATCGATAGTCAACTTTGGCCACCGCGTCGCCGCTTTTTGTAAAACTTCGGGGCGTAAATGATGGTAACGCGCCAATATTAGGATACGTTCGCCGTCCTTAACAAAGCCGCTTAATTTATCTAATAGGGCCTCCAACTGCTCATCGGGTAAAATCATGACCGACTTTTTATTACCCTTACTCAAGCTATTAAGTGGTTTCTTCAGTTGATAAGGGTTTTGCTGAATAAACCGGTTCGCAATATCACCAATCCGATCATTAAAGCGGTAAGTCGTATCCAGTGCACATTCAGCACCTTCACCAAAATGCTCGCTAAAAGCCGTTGTCAGCGAAAGTTCAGCACCACTGAAGCGGTAAATAGCCTGCCAATCATCGCCAACCGCAAACAGGCAAGTTTGCTTATTCTGTTTACGCAGCGCCGCGAGTAACATCGCCCTTTGTGGTGAGATATCCTGGAACTCATCAACCAAAACATGCTTCCATGGGCTGACAAAGCGCCCTTTCTCCAGCAAGTTAACCGCCTGATGAATCAACCCAGAAAAATCGACGGCACCCTCATCTTTCAATGCCGTTTTCCAGGCTTTTAGCAACGGTGCCATTAAACGGATACGCTTTTGAAACAGGTCACGCACCTCGTCATTCGCTTGCTCAATCATTTCAGCCTGACTGCCACCGTACATACGCATCAACCCTACCCAACGTTCAAGGCGACTTGCCAGCCTCGCAGCCAACCTTTTGTCCTGTGCTTTCTTCTCGCTACACTGTTGCTGCCAATGTTGAATTAACAACGCCCTTCTGGCCTGGCTATCAGACTCAAGCTTGCTGATAACCGGTGTCTTGCGGCTACCTTGCTGGATAATATGTAATGCCAGAGCATGAAAAGTTTTAGCTTGGATGCTATCCACGCCCAAGCGTTGTTTAATACGGCTATTCATTTCATCGGCCGCCTGGCGACCAAATGCCAGCAATAAAATCTGCTCAGGTAGTGCCTCATTACGACGTAGCAACCAGCCCGCACGCGCCACCAGCACCGATGTTTTACCGCTACCCGCGCCGGCTAACACCAAAACTGAATCTTCACCGTTAACCACCGCCCGGCTTTGTGAGGCATTCAGGGGCGAAGTTTCTACATTTTGGAAAAAATCTTGATACTCCTCCAACATACGGGCTGTCCATTGCTGATTACATCGTTCAACACTGTGACGACCTTGCTGTAACCAACGCAGGCAGCATTCATAATCTGCTCGACAGGATTCAAACGCCGCTAAGCGTTCCACTGGCATTGGTAAGGCACTGAATGCCTCGCGGATCATGACTTGTATCTGGCCTAATTCACTGCGTTTAAACCATTTATCCTGCTGTTCAATTCGCTTAATTGACTCCACCTGTTTATGCAGCACCTCCGCACAAACCTGGCTCATTTCTTCACTCCATTGCTGCCATACCCCTAGCAAGTAATGATAGAAATGTTGTGTTTCCTGCCATTCAGTACCGTGCAACCGTACAACTTTCTGCTGCGGCAACTCAAATTCAAGCTCGCCCCAAACGATACCTCGTTTACACTGAATACTAACCAGTTGGTTAAAAGGGATTAGGTATTGATGTTTATCACCGCAGACTTCGATGCCTGCATTCAGCAAGCGGACCCGGTTATAGGGATGCTGAGACAGATGTTTGCCAAAAGATGTCGCTTTAAGTTCCATATCTGCGCGCCATAACCCATATCAAGTGAATTGAAGTAACATGATGGAGTGTAAATAAAATAATTGAGTTTAAACAACAGGTATCCGATAGTTGGTAACAGAAACTAACCTGCATTGAGAGTGTGAATGGTTAGCATAGGCTATCGCTCAGCCACATTGCGGTTTTTTCACTCAACGAGGAAAACTCATTATTATGCGTACTGTATTGAATGTTCTTAACTTTGTTTTAGGTGGTTTTTTCACGACGCTAGGCTGGCTATTAGCAACGTTGGTCAGTGTCATTTTGATCTTCACCTTACCATTAACCCGCTCTTGCTGGGAAATCACCAAGTTATCATTCCTGCCTTATGGTAATGAAGCGATCCACGTCAATGAATTATATCCAGAAAAAAGTAATGCTCTGTTCACTGCGGGAGGGGCTTTACTGAATATTGTCTGGTTTATATTATTTGGCTGGTGGTTATGTTTATCCCATATCACTGCGGGGATTGTGCAGTGTATGACCATAATTGGTATTCCAGTAGGCATCACCAATTTTAAAATTGCTGCCATCGCCTTATGGCCAGTTGGCCGTCGAGTCGTTTCGGTGGAAGTGGCGCAGCAAGCCAGAGTGGCTAATGCTCAACGCCAGCATCGGTAACACTGAGTTTTTCTGTTTTAGAGGTTTTTGTGTTCACTTTCGTCACTGATTTACGCCGTTATGCATACAACAGTAGCCTGCTTTATCATGCCCGTATTTTTATCGCTTTGGTGGGCGTAACAGCCGTCCCATGGTGGATTGAACAACCCAAACTGACTATCCCATTAACATTAGGGGTCGTTGCCGCAGCACTGACAGATCTTGATGACCGCCTAACCGGGCGGTTACGTAACTTATTCATTACGCTAATTTGCTTTTTTGTAGCCTCATCTTCAATTGAGTTGCTATTTCCTTACCCATGGTTTTTTGCTCTCGGTCTGACCTTATCAACCTGTGGCTTCACACTGCTAGGTGCATTAGGGCAGCGCTATGCCACTATTGCTTTCGGCGCGTTGCTCATTGCTATTTACACTATGCTAGGTGCCTCGATGTACCCTACTTGGTACCAGCAACCACTCTTACTGATATCAGGTGCTGTTTGGTATAACGTACTCACCTTATTCGGCCATCTTATTTTCCCTATCCGTCCCTTACAGGATAATTTAGCCCGTTGTTACCAACAGTTGGCTCATTATTTGGAAGCAAAGGCCAATTTGTTTGATCCAGATATTGAATCTGATATTAATCAACCCTTAATCGACGTGGCGATGGTCAACAGTACATTAGTAGCCACCTTGAATCAGGCCAAAGCCTCACTCGTGACCCGACTAAAAGGTGACCGTGGTCAACGAGGCACTCGCCGGACACTTCACTATTATTTTGTTGCGCAAGATATCCATGAGCGGGCCAGTTCATCTCATTTTCAATACCAGGTTCTGCGAGAAAAATTTCGTTACAGTGATGTTCTGTTCAGATTTCAGCGTTTACTGAGTATGCAAGCTAAGGCCTGTAACCACCTCTCCCAATCCATTCTGATGCATCAGAAATACCAGCATGACCCACGTTTCGAACGGGCATTTACGTTCTTAGATGCCGCACTGGCCAGAGAAGAGCTGGCTCATCACGAAAATACTCAGCAAGTTAAGGCACTTTCCTACTTGCTAAAAAATTTGCGCGCTATTGATGCACAACTGGCAGGGATAGAGTCAGAGCAAGTCTTAGCGCAAGACCCAACACCTGATAACCATTTGTCAGATGACCGCATCACTGGCTGGAGTGATATCAAACTACGAATCAGCCGCCATTTAACACCGCAATCAGCACTATTTCGCCATGCAATACGCATGTCTATTGTCTTGTGTGTGGGCTACGCATTCATTCAATTCACTGGGTTACGCCACGGTTATTGGATCTTGCTGACCAGCCTTTTTGTCTGCCAGCCAAACTATAGTGCGACCCGTCGCCGCCTTGCGCTACGCATTATCGGCACCTTAGCCGGTATCCTTGTCGGTTTGCCTATCCTTTATTTCGTTCCTTCTATTGAGGGGCAACTCACCCTGATTGTGATCAGTGGTGTTCTGTTTTTTGCGTTCCGTAATGTCCAGTATGCTCACGCGACGATGTTTATCACCCTGCTAGTCTTATTGTGCTTTAACCTTTTGGGTGAAGGGTTTGAGGTGGCCGCACCACGGGTGTTTGATACCTTGTTGGGTTGTGCCATTGCTTGGGTAGCCGTCAGTTTTATCTGGCCGGATTGGAAATTTCGTCAACTGCCTACGGTGGTTCATAAAACATTTAATGCTAATTGCCGCTATCTGGATGCCATTTTGGCGCAATATCATCAAGGTAAAGACAATAGTTTGCTTTATCGGGTTGCCCGCCGTGATGCACATAATTGCGATGCTGAATTAGCGTCAGTTATTTCAAATATGTCAGCGGAACCCAAAAACGATAAAGAAACTCAGGAAGCGGCATTCCGCTTACTTTGCCTGAACCACACCATGTTGAGCTATATTTCTGCTCTGGGTGCCCATCGTGAAAAATTGACCAATAGCACCACGCTAAATTTGCTCAATGATGCTATTTGCTATATTGAGGGCACCCTGGCGAAAGAACAACCAGACAACGCTAGAATGGCAAGTGCGTTAGCTGAGTTATCCAACCGGCTACAGCACTGTCATCCAGAACCAGAGAGCAGAGACCTATTGGTCTTACAACAAATTGGTTTGCTGCTTGAACTGCTACCGGAACTCAGCGAATTAAATAAACGTATTAGCCAGCCAGCCTAAGGTACCCAAGGGCCACCCATCGTGGCCCATTATACGGTTTCATACGGTTATACTGTTTCACACAGTTATGCTGACTCACCCCATTACACTGGCTCACACCATTATGCCGTTTCATATAATGGAGCCTTTGCTGGATGGATGTGTTTTTCAAACCATTCGATAAGCTCACTGCGCATCATCAAAGGCAAAGCAGCATAATGATAGCCACTGATAGCCCCCGCCAACGCCAGCAAAATATTAATCCCAAGAGAGCGCCTTAACGCCCGTAATTTCAAGTAGCAACATTTAGCGCCTTCAAGGCGTAATTCAGTCGCATTCTTTATACCCACTTTCCATAATAGCCGTTCAAGGCTGGCGCTAAGATTAGGTAAATCCTTCAGCCGTACCACTGGGCCTTTCTTACTCAGAACGTCTATTTTCGCGCCCTCATAAGCCTGCCGGACGAAATGATGTAATCTGAGTCCATCATTCCATAATGAAGTATCAACCCGATAATAACGTAGCAAGACAGGTAACCCGCGTTTAGCATAAACAAGGTTAGCCATCCCACTGGCGCGGAATAAATCCTCAATATTATCGTTAGCACGCAAATAAAGCTCACCTTCCGAAACAACAGCGAACATGATGCTATTAACCAATAGACCATAGCCCCCAAATTGGGAACGAATTGTTATCTGCCCCAGAAAACCAAAACGAACTTGTGCTTGAGCGATCCTTTTTTCTGACATGATTTTCATGACTACTCCTTTAGTAAAAATCCTAACCAATGTCCCTGTCTTGTAGCAATAAGTGTAAGAGGAACAACTAATTGCAAAAATACGCAATATGGATTACGTAGCCAAACATAAAATGGATTTACATGTATTTGCATCACAATTATGCGAAGCGTCTTATAAAATTTAGTTGATCTTCGATTAAACAGTGACTACTGTATATACATACAGCACACTACAGGCGGGTTCATAATGCGTACTCAATCACTTAAACCTTATCATGCTAATTATCATTCTCTTACTACCAACGATTCTCCAACAAGAGTTGATGCTCCAACCGATAGCGGCCTTATCAGTGAATTTGTTTACAGTGAAAATCAACCCGTAGTAACGCAATTATTACTTCCTTTATTACAGCAGCTTAGTAAACAATCTCGTTGGCTTTTATGGCTCACCCCACAACAGAAATTAAGCCGTTCATGGTTAAAGCAATCAGGGCTGCCAATCAATAAAGTTGTGCAACTCAGGCAAATCAATCCATTATCGACCGTTGAGGCCATGGAAAAAGCATTATTAACCGGTAATTACAGTGTTGTTCTGGGCTGGTTACCCGAATTGACGGAAGATGATCGTATCAGATTACGTTTAGCCGCGAAGTTAGGAAATGCTTATGGGTTTGTTATGCGCCCATTGAATGACACAAAAGTGGGTTCAGGACAGTGCGCCACGTTAAAAATTCATTCTTATTTGTATCATTAAGTGAATTTAGGATTTATCCCATGAATAATCACAATATTCAGAATTTAGCCCTAAAGAAGTGGCGCAAATCGAGTCAGAATGCGGCTTGACGAATAAAATAATGCCTAAAAAAATGCTATTTACACCTCTAAATCGTTAAAATTCCTATAGCGTTATGCGTTTTTTTAAGGCGGTTTACTACATCACACTTGTAACTTTCTCGCCACGTTGTAGACTTTACATCGCCAAGGTTGCTCTAAAATGCCAAATCATACAGGCAACGTAATTAACGGGAGCGTAAAAACCTTGGCGAAGAATTTTAACCAAGGGCTTAGCTTTTAAAGCTCATTGCCTATTTGGATGATAATGAGGCGTAAAATGAAAAAGACAGCTATCGCATTAGCAGTGGCACTGGTAGGTTTCGCTACAGTAGCGCAAGCCGCACCAAAAGATAACACCTGGTACACCGGTGGTAAATTGGGTTGGTCTCAGTATCAAGATACTGGTTCTATCATCAATAACGATGGTCCAACTCATAAAGATCAGCTGGGTGCCGGTGCGTTCTTCGGTTACCAAGCAAATCAGTACCTGGGCTTTGAGATGGGATACGACTGGCTTGGTCGTATGCCTTACAAAGGCGACATCAATAATGGCGCTTTCAAGGCTCAAGGCGTTCAGTTAGCAGCTAAACTGAGCTACCCAGTAGCACAAGACCTTGACGTATATACCCGTCTGGGTGGTTTAGTATGGCGTGCAGATGCTAAAGGCTCCTTCGATGGTGGTCTTGACCGTGCTAGCGGCCATGATACCGGTGTTTCTCCATTGGTAGCTCTGGGTGCTGAATACGCATGGACCAAAAACTGGGCAACCCGTATGGAATACCAGTGGGTTAACAACATCGGCGACCGTGAAACCGTTGGTGCTCGTCCAGACAACGGCCTCCTGAGTGTTGGTGTTTCTTACCGCTTTGGTCAGGAAGATGCAGCAGCGCCAATCGTTGCTCCAACACCTGCTCCAGCGCCAATTGTTGACACTAAGCGTTTCACATTAAAATCTGATGTGCTGTTTGGTTTCAACAAAGCAAACCTGAAGCCAGAAGGCCAGCAAGCTCTGGACCAACTGTACGCACAACTGAGCTCTATCGATCCTAAAGATGGTTCTGTAGTTGTTCTGGGCTTTGCTGACCGTATCGGTCAACCAGCGCCTAACTTAGCTCTGTCTCAGCGTCGTGCTGACAGCGTGCGTGACTACCTGGTTTCTAAAGGTATCCCTGCTGACAAAATCACTGCTCGCGGTGAAGGTCAAGCAAACCCAGTTACAGGCAACACCTGTGACAACGTGAAACCACGTGCTGCTCTGATTGAGTGCCTGGCACCAGATCGTCGCGTAGAGATCGAAGTGAAAGGCTACAAAGAAGTTGTGACTCAGCCACAGGCTTAAGTTAACTTCTTTCGTGAAAAACCCCGCGCTATGCGGGGTTTTTTTTGTGCCCAGAAAACCCCCAGCTAGGCTGGGGGTTCAGTAAAGCTTTCAGCTTTGGGTCAGTTATAAAAACCCCTTTTGATTTGTTAAAACAGTTTGCGGTCTGGCAACTGCAAATGTTCAACAAGAAATCAAAAGGGGGTCCCAATGAGGGATGAAAAGAGCTTAGCGCACACCCGATGGAACTGTAAATATCATATAGTTTTTGCGCCGAAGTACCGAAGGCAGGTGTTCTACAGGGAAAAACGCAGAGCGATTGGCAGTATTTTAAGAAAACTGTGCGAATGGAAAAACGTGAATATCCTGGAAGCAGAATGCTGTGTGGATCACATCCATATGCTTCTGGAGATCCCGCCCAAGATGAGTGTCTCGGGATTTATGGGGTACCTGAAGGGAAAGAGCAGTCTGATGCTTTATGAGCAGTTTGGCGATTTGAAGTTCAAATACCGTAACAGGGAGTTTTGGTGTCGAGGGTATTACGTTGATACGGTAGGGAAAAACACGGCCAGGATACAAGAATACATAAAGCACCAATTGGAAGAGGATAAAATGGGTGAGCAACTCTCGATCCCGTATCCCGGTAGCCCGTTTACGGGCCGTAAGTAATCCATAGATGCAAATGTCAGATCGCGATGCGCCTGTTAGGGCGCGGCTGGTAACAGAGCCTTATAGGCGCATATGAAAAACCTCCGGCTATGCCGGAGGATATTTATTTATCCTGTGATTCAGCCAACAGCTGACTAAATCGCTTATCTTGGTTTCACCCGCTACCGGTTAAACTTCTTTATCTAAAATATCTTTCAAGTCCTGCTTCAAAGAAGACATCTGGCTGGCATATTTCTCTTTCCGCTCAGCATCTTCAATCAACTGAACCACAGTATCTGAAAGCGTATTACCACGCCGTCTGGCTAATACTGCCAATCGCTGCCAAACCAAAAACTCCAGGTCGATCGACTTCTTACGCGTATGCTGGTGCTCGGCATTAAAGTGGCGCTTACGACGGGCACGAATAGTCTGTTTCATTCTGGTCGCCAGATTGACATTCATATGCGCGTCAATCCACTCTTGCACTTTTACTGGTTCATTTTCCAGTTTCATCAGTTGCTCTACTGCGTCTTGAGCTGCACTGTTTTCAATATGGCGGGTAATGGCTTCACCTTCACGGTGTTTTTTGACCAAATACGCCCATTTCCAACCACTCTCAAGATTTTCCAGCTGTTGATATTTCATCGTGAGCTCTTCAGTGACCGTGTAACTTAAGCCAAGCATAACAGCTTTACACAGAATTTCACCCTGCTAAACGCGCATTATTAGCTTGTTTTTTGTACGGAACACACAACATATCGGACTCCTTACCACCAAGAGCCACTCTACGTATATGCAGCCTGCTTTATTCTTGTATAATCGCCCTTTCCCTTTTTGACGATTGCATCTATCACTTTGACCAATAACCGACTCGAATGGCAGTCACTGCTGCCGAACACAACGCCATATGAAGCGTTATTTGCTACTGCCTCCCAATTGGAGCCTGTTGCTTTTTCAGCCTATCAGCCCCGGCTAGAGAATGGGATGACGCTGTTCTGTCATCCGCAATCTCAACCGCGGTTTATGCTAATCAAAGCACAGGAGAGTACCGACTATCTGGCATTGATCGCACAAGCGGTTAAAGCGCTACAACCGGAGGCCTCCAACCTGCTTGGTGGCGATTATCTGGTCCATGGCCACCACGTCACCTGGCAATCAGCACAGCACGGTGATGAACGGTTTGCTGCGCAATCAACCTGTCTCTATCAAGAATGGGTCGAGCCGGAACAGTTGTTTGGCTGTGTCAGGATGTATAAAGATCAAATTACGCTGCAACCGGGTTTAGTTCATCAGGTAAATGGTGGTGTATTGATCTTGTCGGTACGGGCCTTGCAAGCTCAGCCATTGATGTGGCTGCGTTTGAAGCAAATGATAGTTCAACAACGCTTTGATTGGCTCTCTACCGATGAAACCCGCCCGCTGCCAGTGCATATTCCCTCCATGCCACTGGACCTGCGTTTGATTCTGGTTGGTGACCGTTTAGGGCTTGCCGATTTCCATGATATGGAACCCGAGCTAGGTGATCTGGCGATTTATGGTGAGTTCGAGGCAGAACTCCCCCTGGTAGATATCGAAGGCATGGCTCTATGGTGCGGTTACATCAACACCCTATTGCAACAAAAGCAGCTCCCTGCCTTATCTGCCGATGCCTGGCCGGTCCTGTTCCGCCAAGCCGTGCGTTACAGTGGCGACCAAGGCAGCCTGCCGCTCTGCCCGCAATGGCTTACTCAGCAGCTCGCAGAAGCGGCGCTTTATGCTGAAAATGACACCATCTCAGCTAACGCGCTAGAAGCCGCACTGAATGCCCGAAATTGGCGGCAAAATTATCTTGCCGAACGGATGCAAGATGAGATCGAGCTGGGGCAAATTCTGGTTGAGACTGAAGGGCACGTTGTTGGCCAGATTAATGCCTTATCCGTGCTGGAATATCCCGGTCACCCTCACGCGTTCGGCGAACCCGCACGGATCAGTTGTGTGGTTCATTTAGGCGATGGCGAATTTGTTGACGTTGAACGTAAAGCGGAATTGGGCGGTAATATTCATGCTAAAGGCATGATGATTATGCAGGCATTCTTGATGTCTGAATTGGAACTTGACCAACCACTGCCATTCTCCGCATCCATTGTGTTTGAGCAGTCCTACGGTGAGGTTGATGGCGATAGTGCATCACTAGCAGAGCTTTGTGCGCTGGTCAGTGCCCTTTCACAGCAGCCTATCAATCAGCAAATTGCGGTTACAGGCTCCGTTGACCAATTTGGTAACGTACAACCTATTGGTGGCGTGAACGAAAAAATTGAAGGTTTCTTCGAAACTTGCCAACGCCGTGGTTTGACGGGCAATCAGGGGGTGATTTTACCTACCACGAATGTTCGTCACTTGTGCCTGAATCAAGCAGTGGTTGAAGCGGTACAGAAAGGTCAATTCCACCTGTGGGCTGTCGATACCGTGGCTGAAGCGCTACCATTATTGACTGGGGTCACTTATGACGATGAGCAGCAACCCAGCCTGTTAGGCGCTATCCAGGAGCGTATCGCACAGATAAACCCACAGGATAAACGCCGCTGGCCATGGCCATTACGCTGGCTAAACTGGTTCAACCAGGGCTAATCGGACTTGCTCAGCGTACAGCTGTACGCTATTCTGCGCACTTCACTAACATAAGGCTTACTGAGAACATGGTAGATAAACGCGAATCCTATACAAAAGAAGACCTTGAAGCATCCGGCCGTGGCGAGTTGTTTGGCGCTGGTGGGCCACCCTTACCCGCAGGCAATATGTTAATGATGGACCGTATTGTCAAAATGATAGAAGACGGTGGCAGCCATAATAAAGGTTATGTGGAAGCGGAACTGGATATCAATCCAGATCTATGGTTCTTCGGTTGCCATTTTATCGGTGATCCCGTCATGCCTGGCTGTCTGGGCCTTGATGCCATGTGGCAGTTGGTTGGTTTCTATCTCGGCTGGCTCGGTGGCGAAGGCAAAGGCCGCGCACTGGGTGTTGGTGAAGTTAAATTCACCGGCCAGGTGCTGCCAGATGCGAAAAAAGTGACATACCGTATTAATTTTAAACGCGTGATTATGCGTAAATTAATTATGGGCGTTGCGGATGGTGAAGTCTTGGTTGATGGCAAAGTGATTTACACTGCCACTGATTTGAAAGTAGGTCTGTTTAAAGACACCAACGCTTTCTAATACGAATAAGTCAATGCATTGTAAAATAAGGCGAATATGATTAATCATGTCGCCTTATTGTTTTTACGTGATATACCACATGAGATTCAGGAGATAGCCTCACCGCCAGGCCCGGTTGAGTGAGACAATTAACACTTATTAACCTACTGACATTTCTTATATTATTAACGATTATTAAACTATTAACTCTTTTTAAACTATTAGCGCTTTTTAAAGCACGGCCATTTCTTAGACCACCGCCATTTCCCGTCACCAGTCGTCCGCCTCATCTCATGACAAAGAATGTTATTGCTCCGACAATAACGCTGAATACACTCGTGGTGATTAATACACGCTTCCAGTAAGGGCCGCTAGTGAGTGAATAGATAACACGAGTAATGATACGTGCTATAGAAAACAAAAAGTTAAATATGCTGACCACTGCTTCTGTCAGTGTTACCAAGAGAGAATCCATTTAATCGCTCATCCATAAGTATTTATTCCACAGAGTATACATAACTTAGCTTGGAACCCCTTATGCAATTCGAGACCCCTTCTTGGTAACTGAGACTGACTCTTAGCAGGCCCGGTCAAGCGAGATATAATGAATGAACGGCTGACATTCATGCATAAAAACGGTCAGTAAAGATTAAATAACCGTCTTATGGAGAACGGCCTTCTGGGTTGTCTCCTGTTCAATCGAGTTTAAAAGGAAAAAGAATGAGTACACGCCATGTAGTAATTACAGGTATGGGTGTCGTTTCCCCATTAGGCTGCGGTATCGAAACGGTCTGGCAACGGCTCTTGGCAGGGCAATCAGGCATCCGTGTTCTATCGGATGAAATTGTCGGTGACTTGCCCGCTAAAATTGGTGGGCAAGTGCCTACGTTAGCAGAAGACGCTAAAGCTGGTTTCGATCCAGATAAAGCGGTTACCCCAAAAGATCAAAAGAAAATGGATCGCTTTATTGAGTTTGCGATGGCGGCGGCCGATGAGGCAATTAGCCAGGCAGGCTGGCATGCTGTAACGAACGGTGCAATAGTGATCCACACCCAACGCCTGAAATCAGATCCAGGGGGTAATCTGCTCTCCTGATTCAGGAGAGTTTATGGTCACTTTTGAGACAGTTATGGAAATTAAAATCCTGCACAAGCAGGGAATGAGTAGCCGGGCGATTGCCAGAGAACTGGGGATCTCCCGCAATACCGTTAAACGTTATTTGCAGGCAAAATCTGAGCCGCCAAAATATACGCCGCGACCTGCTGTTGCTTCACTCCTGGATGAATACCGGGATTATATTCGTCAACGCATCGCCGATGCTCATCCTTACAAAATCCCGGCAACGGTAATCGCTCGCGAGATCAGAGACCAGGGATATCGTGGCGGAATGACCATTCTCAGGGCATTCATTCGTTCTCTCTCGGTTCCTCAGGAGCAGGAGCCTGCCGTTCGGTTCGAAACTGAACCCGGACGACAGATGCAGGTTGACTGGGGCACTATGCGTAATGGTCGCTCACCGCTTCACGTGTTCGTTGCTGTTCTCGGATACAGCCGAATGCTGTACATCGAATTCACTGACAATATGCGTTATGACACGCTGGAGACCTGCCATCGTAATGCGTTCCGCTTCTTTGGTGGTGTGCCGCGCGAAGTGTTGTATGACAATATGAAAACTGTGGTTCTGCAACGTGACGCATATCAGACCGGTCAGCACCGGTTCCATCCTTCGCTGTGGCAGTTCGGCAAGGAGATGGGCTTCTCTCCCCGACTGTGTCGCCCCTTCAGGGCACAGACTAAAGGTAAGGTGGAACGGATGGTGCAGTACACCCGTAACAGTTTTTACATCCCACTAATGACTCGCCTGCGCCCGATGGGGATCACTGTCGATGTTGAAACAGCCAACCGCCACGGTCTGCGCTGGCTGCACGATGTCGCTAACCAACGAAAGCATGAAACAATCCAGGCCCGTCCCTGCGATCGCTGGCTCGAAGAGCAGCAGTCCATGCTGGCACTGCCTCCGGAGAAAAAAGAGTATGACGTGCATCTTGATGAAAATCTGGTGAACTTCGACAAACACCCCCTGCATCATCCACTCTCCATCTACGACTCATTCTGCAGAGGAGTGGCGTGATGATGGAACTGCAACATCAACGACTGATGGCGCTCGCCGGGCAGTTGCAACTGGAAAGCCTTATAAGCGCAGCGCCTGCGCTGTCACAACAGGCAGTAGACCAGGAATGGAGTTATATGGACTTCCTGGAGCATCTGCTTCATGAAGAAAAACTGGCACGTCATCAACGTAAACAGGCGATGTATACCCGAATGGCAGCCTTCCCGGCGGTGAAAACGTTCGAAGAGTATGACTTCACATTCGCCACCGGAGCACCGCAGAAGCAACTCCAGTCGTTACGCTCACTCAGCTTCATAGAACGTAATGAAAATATCGTATTACTGGGGCCATCAGGTGTGGGGAAAACCCATCTGGCAATAGCGATGGGCTATGAAGCAGTCCGTGCAGGTATCAAAGTTCGCTTCACAACAGCAGCAGATCTGTTACTTCAGTTATCTACGGCACAACGTCAGGGCCGTTATAAAACGACGCTTCAGCGTGGAGTAATGGCCCCCCGCCTGCTCATCATTGATGAAATAGGCTATCTGCCGTTCAGTCAGGAAGAAGCAAAGCTGTTCTTCCAGGTCATCGCTAAACGTTACGAAAAGAGCGCAATGATCCTGACATCCAATCTGCCGTTCGGGCAGTGGGATCAAACGTTCGCCGGTGATGCAGCACTGACCTCAGCGATGCTGGACCGTATCTTACACCACTCACATGTCGTTCAAATCAAAGGAGAAAGCTATCGACTCAGACAGAAACGAAAGGCCGGGGTTATAGCAGAAGCTAATCCTGAGTAAAACGGTGGATCAATATTGGGCCGTTGGTGGAGATATAAGTGGATCACTTTTCATCCGTCGTTGACACATGCGGATAACACAGAGAAACAAGAGCGTACCGCGACAATCATAGGCGCGGGTATTGGTGGTTTTCCGGCCATTGCCCATGCAGTGCGGACTTCCGACAGCCGTGGGCCAAAACGCCTCTCACCGTTTACTGTCCCTTCATTCTTAGTGAATTTGGCCGCTGGCCATGTTTCTATCAAACATCATTTTAAAGGCCCGATTGGCGCACCAGTCACTGCCTGTGCTGCCGGTGTACAGGCAATCGGTGACGCCGTGCGGATGATCCGCAACAATGAAGCAGATGTTGCCCTGTGCGGTGGCGCAGAAGCCGTGATCGATACCGTGAGTCTGGCCGGTTTTGCTGCCGCTCGTGCGTTATCAACACACTTTAATAGCACACCAGAAAAAGCCTCCCGCCCCTTCGACACTGCCCGTGACGGTTTTGTGATGGGAGAAGGTGCTGGTTTACTGATTATTGAGGAGTTGGAGCATGCTTTAGCCAGAGGCGCGAAGCCACTAGCAGAAATAGTCGGCTATGGTACCAGTGCCGATGCTTACCATATGACCTCTGGCGCTGAGGATGGCGACGGGGCCTATCGCGCCATGAAAATCGCTTTGCGTCAGGCCGGTATTACGCCCGAGCAAGTTCAGCATCTGAATGCCCACGCGACCTCAACACCGGTAGGTGATCTCGGTGAAATTAATGCCATTAAACATTTGTTTGGCGAGAGTAATGCGTTAGCGATTACCTCAACAAAATCCGCCACAGGGCACCTGTTGGGCGCTGCTGGTGGGCTGGAAACCATTTTCACTGTACTGGCATTGCGTGATCAAATCGTGCCCGCAACGTTGAATCTGGAAAATCCAGATCCTGCAGCCAAGGGACTCAACATTATTGCAGGTAACGCACAACCTCATGACATGACGTATGCCCTTTCCAATGGTTTTGGCTTTGCTGGGGTGAACGCAAGTATCTTACTGAAACGCTGGGTGGACTAACGCAATAAAATAAATATCCTCCGGCATAGCCGGAGGTTTTTCATATGCGCCTATAAGGCTCTGTTACCAGCCGCGCCCTAACAGGCGCATCGCGATCTGACATTTGCATCTATGGATTACTTACGGCCCGTAAACGGGCTACCGGGATACGGGATCGAGAGTTGCTCACCCATTTTATCCTCTTCCAATTGGTGCTTTATGTATTCTTGTATCCTGGCCGTGTTTTTCCCTACCGTATCAACGTAATACCCTCGACACCAAAACTCCCTGTTACGGTATTTGAACTTCAAATCGCCAAACTGCTCATAAAGCATCAGACTGCTCTTTCCCTTCAGGTACCCCATAAATCCCGAGACACTCATCTTGGGCGGGATCTCCAGAAGCATATGGATGTGATCCACACAGCATTCTGCTTCCAGGATATTCACGTTTTTCCATTCGCACAGTTTTCTTAAAATACTGCCAATCGCTCTGCGTTTTTCCCTGTAGAACACCTGCCTTCGGTACTTCGGCGCAAAAACTATATGATATTTACAGTTCCATCGGGTGTGCGCTAAGCTCTTTTCATCCCTCATTGGGACCCCCTTTTGATTTCTTGTTGAACATTTGCAGTTGCCAGACCGCAAACTGTTTTAACAAATCAAAAGGGGTTTTTATAACTGACCCAAAGCTGAAAGCTTTACTGAACCCCCAGCCTAGCTGGGGGTTTTCTGGGCACAATGAAAACCTCCGCCTAATGCGGAGGTTACCCTTGATAATGACAGAGAGCCGCTTAAGCGGTCACAGCCCTGTCTTCCATAGCCTGTCGCCACCCTCCTAACCAATGAGACCGAGCGTCTAAAGATTGATAGGGACAAATTTCCCTCGAGCGCCCTGAAATACCTGCTTGATACCCACGTGACAACGCCCTTTCCAGGCGATCTCTTTTCTGTCTCTTCATGCCTCGTTTCCCTCACTTTTTGGTTTGGTGGAAAGAAAACAGTGGCTACTTTATGTGCAACCACAGTTAAGTGATAGACCTTAAAAAACAGAAAAGCAATGCGCAAAATTCACGCCAATGTCATATTTGTGAGCTACATCCACAGAATTAGCTAAGTCATTGATTTGGTGCATATGAAGGTAATGCATTGATATTAAATAGAAACCCCCTTCCCCTGACAAGATGATTATTACCAGAGAAAGAGGATTAGACTGATTTAGAAAAAGATCTTACTTAATCTTTTGCAATTGAGCGGCGATAGTTTTAGCTTCCTGTTGCCAGCCTTCTGCCAATGTACGGACCAGTGCATCATAGCCATCTTCACTCTGTTTAAGCTCCAGATTGAAAGGCTGCTTAATCAACTGCCCCTGATGTTTTAGGATCCAGACACCCCGTATTACTGCACGCCCATCATAACGTCCATGGAACCCGGTTACCGTAACATTGAGAACATCCTGATCGCTATCCAACGGCTGCGCAGAGACGAGCCACCCCGGTAGCGAATAACTCAGGTTGGTCACCAACGTTTGCTGTAACTGCTGGTCTAGTGGGCTAGCCCAGAGATTATTGTTAGCAATAACATACTGCACATCGTTGGTTTGATACACCACACCAACCGCCGCAAGGTAATCGGCCACACTGACATGTTCCACCCACAACTGCCGTGATGCTACGCTGCTACTGACTGTAGCAGGCGCATTGAGTGCCGGTAACTGATTAAGTGCCGGTAACTGATAGTACGTCTTGCTGGTTTCGCTGCTGCAAGCACTGAGTAACAGCGCGACGATAACTGCCATCCATTTCATCATTTTTTGGCCTTCTTAGGCTGAGGATCCTGACTTCCTGCTGCTTCAAATACTAGCGCATTGCTCTTCTCATTCAGTGTTCGCAATACCGGTTGTAATTCACGCAAGACCTGATCTAACCGCTGCATGTCACCCACCATTTTATTGTAGGCCGGTGAACCAGGTTGGAAGCCTTTCATACTACGATTCAGTTCATTCAGTGTTTTTTGCAGATCTTTTGGTAGCTCCTGCATCGACTGACTGGACGTGATTGTATTAAGTGAAGCTAGAACTTTCTGGGTTTCACGCATTGTCTTCTGGCTTTCAGCCAATGCCTTCGTGACTTCATTCACCATTGGATTCAGTGGCAGATTATTAATCTTATCCAGTGTTTGCATGACTTTCTGTTGGATTTGAGCCAAACCACCACTGATTGTCGGCAACAAAGGATAACCAGCAATTTCTTGCGGCCCTTTCCACGGTTTCGCATCGGGATAAAAATCCAGATCGACGAACAGTGCACCAGTCAGTAAGTTGCCAGACTTCAATGATGCACGTAAACCACGCTCTTTGGCGGTTTTCAGTACCTGTTCAAAATTGGTATCTGGACCTAAATCATCACGGAAACGGCCCGGCTCAATGCGAATTAATACTGGAATACGGAAATCATTATCGACTTGCTGCTTCATCCCCTCAGCGAAGAAGGGAACATCTCCGACCGTACCAACACGGATCCCGCGGAATTCTACCGGTGCGCCAGACTGTAGCCCACGGACAGAATCAGAGAAGAACAATAAGAAGTTTTCATGTTCAATGTATAAAGAGTTCTGAATGCTGCTACGGTCATCAAACAGCTTAAACTCCGCTTTATCCTGCGTGACGGGCTTACCTTGTTCTAAACCATCGGGTACATCAAAACTGACTCCACCGCTGAATAATGTCGCCAACGATGCCATCTCCACACGCATGCCTTGTGAAGACAGATCCACAGCAACACCACTGTCTTTCCAGAAACGGACGTTACTGGTCACCAGGCTGTCATAAGGCGCGCCAATAAATAGCTGGTAACGCATCAAACGGGATTGAGGATCAAACGTACTGGTTTCTACGGAACCTACGCGATAACCGCGGAACAGTACCGGATCACCGGCATTCAACTGCCCCGCTTGATCACTATCCAGCATAATCCGTAAACCTTTCGCATCTGGTGAGGCAAGCGGTGGGGAATCCAATAAACGGAATTCATTTAGTGCCTTACCGTTACTGCCCGGTTGCAGCTCAATATACGCACCGGAGAGTAGAGTCCCTAAACCAGAGATCCCTTCACGGCCAATCTGCGGTTTTACCACCCAGAAAACTGTATCACCGTGTAACAGGGTATTCATGCCAGAATTTAACCGGGCCTGTATGATCACATGGTTAAGATCTTCACTCAACGTGACCTTTTCAACCATACCAACATCCACGCTACGGCTCTTTATCTTGGTTTTCCCCGCCTCAATACCTTCAGCATTTAGAGTGGTCAAAACGACCTGTGGCCCTTGATTACTGAAATGATAAAACAGTATCCATGCGCCGATCAGCGCAGTGACGATCGGGATGATCCATACCGGTGACCATCGCTTGATTTTTTCAATTTCCGCCACACTCTGGCTGGGATTATTGTCCGTCACCTTGCGGCTCCTTCTGAGTTGTTTCATTGATTCGATCCCAGGTTAAACGAGGATCAAACGTTAATGCGGAAAACATTGTCAGGATCACAACCATCGCAAACAGTAGTGCCCCAATCGCCGGGTAGATGCTCATCAACTGCCCAATACGGACTAATGATGAAAGCACCGCAATAACAAAGACATCGACCATTGACCAGCGGCCAACAAATTCTACGATTTCATAAATAAAATGCATACGTTCAGTATCAGTATTGCCCTTGCCTTTGGCATCCCAACAGAGCCAGGCAATCGCCAACATTTTTAACGATGGCACCATGATACTGGCAATAAAAATCACCAACGCCACGGGGTAAGAGCCTTCACTCCAGAGAAAAATCACCCCAGCCATAATGGTGGAGTTCATTTGGTTACCCAAACTTTCAGTTATCATTATCGGCATCATATTTGCCGGAATATATAACAGGATCGAAGTGACTAATAACGCCATCGTCCACTGCAAGCTATTACGGCGGCGAACATAACCGTGGGTATAACAACGCGGGCACTCTACTTGGTCTTGCGGCAAAATTGCTGTACAGCATGAGCAGGAGCGTAAACCTTGACGCAAGCCAGTACGGCCTGGGATCAATCGGTAAGGCACTGCTGGCGCAGGGGCGATGTCTTGCCACATCCAATGACGATCAATGCACTGAAAAGCGCGCACTTGTAACAAACAGAATAAACAGTAAGGGATAAAACTGCTGCCAATACCGATTTCACCATAGGCCATCAGTTTGACGAAACTCACCAATACGCCGGCGAGGAAAATCTCAACCATGCACCAGGTTTTAAACTGGAACAGCGCTTTCGCCATGGCGGTTTTCCAACGGATTGGCATACGCACCCGCAGGCAAAGCAGAATAATCGCTACCATACAAAATGCGGGGATTAGCTGAACCAATACCATAAACAGCGTTGCAATGCTGACGTAATTGTCAGACAGCATCACTTGAGGGATTTGGATCAAACTTATCTCGCTGGTGATCCCCGCCACACGCATATCGACGAAAGGGAATAGATTAGCTAACAACAGCATAAACAGAGCGCTAAGCGCATAGCCTATTGGCCGCTTGCGAGGCTCTTCCCACCGCGCAGTCAGTGTCGTTTTACAACGGGGGCATACCGCTTTAGTGCCATAAGGCAAGGGGGGTAAGGCCACTGACATATCACACTGCTGGCACAGGAGAATACTCCCTGATTGCCCACCATTAACAGGCTCAATAACAGCACACAATATCTATTTCCTTACGGCAGGCCTTTATAGCTGAACACCGTTCTATCAAGAGACTCAATGTAACAATAAACACAATATCATCACAAAGCACAACATTACGTCACCTGGCAGAACGGTGTAACGCATTTTTAGCCGTTTTTCTGAGCTTCCAGCTCTTCCCAACGACTGAATGCCACCTCTAACGCCTGCTCAGTATCAGCCAGGGTTTTCAAAACCTGTTGAGTCTCTTCGTGTGGGCGGGAAAAGAAATCAGTATCACTGACTTCAGCCTGTAACTTGCTGATATCATTTTCCAATTTTTCTAGCTGTTGCGGCAACTGATCCAACTCACGTTGTAAGTTATAGCTCAATTTACCGGGTTTTTTAGCCGCGGGTGCAGGGCTTTTAACCGAAGTAGACGCTTTGGTTTCTTCAATCTTAAGTGCGGCCTGACGAATCGGCTTGGCCTCTGCCCGTTGTTGATGCGCATCATAATAGCCGCCAACGAAGCTGTTGATTTGACCATTGCCTTCAAAGATCCAACATTCAGTCACTGAGTTATCAACGAATTGACGGTCATGACTAACCAACAGTACGGTGCCCTGATAGCTATCGACCATCTCTTCCAGCAATTCCAGTGTCTCAACATCCAAGTCATTGGTTGGTTCATCGAGGATCAGCAAGTTACTTGGCTTAAGGAATAATTTGGCCAATAACAGACGGTTGCGCTCGCCACCAGACAAAGCTTTCACCGGTGTCATCGCACGTTTAGGGTGGAATAGGAAATCTTGCAGATAGCCCAGTACATGACGTGAACGGCCATTTACCATCACTTCTTGCTTACCTTCCGCCAGGTTATCCATAACCGTGCGCTCGGGATCCAGCTCCGCACGATGCTGGTCAAAATAGGCGACTTCCAGCTTGGTCCCGCAATGCACTTTACCGCTGTCCGCGTTAAGCTGACCGAGCATCAGTTTCAGTAAGGTCGTCTTACCGCAGCCATTTGGCCCCACCAACGCAATTTTGTCACCACGCTGTACTTGAGCGGTGAAATCTTTCACCAGTACTTTACCATCAATCTGATAATTAACATTTTCCAGATCGAAGACAATTTTGCCAGAACGTACCGTCTCTTCCACTTGCATCTTGGCGGTGCCCATCACCTCACGGCGCTGCGAACGTTCCATCCGTAACGCTTTCAGCGCACGAACGCGGCCTTCGTTACGGGTACGGCGCGCTTTGATGCCCTGGCGTATCCAGACTTCTTCTTGGGCCAGTTTGCGGTCAAATTCAGCGTTTTGCAGCTCTTCAACCCGCAAGGCTTCTTCTTTGCTGGCAAGATACAGCTCATAGTTACCCGGCCATGAAACCAATTTACCGCGATCCAAATCCACAATACGGGTCGCCATTGCACGAATAAAGGAGCGGTCATGGGAGATAAATACAATGCTGCCCTGGAACTCTTTCAGGAAGCCTTCCAGCCAGTTGATGGTTTCGATATCCAGGTGGTTGGTTGGTTCATCCAGTAATAACACTTTTGGTGAGCTTACCAATGCACGGCCTAGTGCCGCTTTGCGCAACCAACCGCCCGACAGTGAAGAAAGTTCAGCATCAGCGGATAACCCCAGTTGAACCAGCACTTCTTGAATACGGCTATCCAGTTGCCACAACCCTTGGTGATCCAGAATTTCTTGCAATGCCGCTAAGCGATTGAGATTTTTTTCACTCGGATCCAGTTCTACCTGATGCAGCGTTGCGTGATAGGCTTTTAGATGTTCAGCCTGTTCCTGCACCCCTTCAGCCACAAAATCAAACACGGTACCGGCCACATTACGCGGCGGATCTTGTTGCAGACGCGCCACAATCAGATCCTGTTCATAAATGATTCGGCCATCATCTAATGCAACTTCTTTACTTAGAATTTTAAGCAAGGTGGATTTGCCCGCACCGTTGCGGCCCACCAGACAAACACGCTCGTTCGCCTCGATATGTAATTCAGTGTTATCTAATAAAGGTGCATCGCTGAACGACAGCCAGGCTCCAGACATGCTAATTAACGACATAGTTTTTACTTTTCCTCTTGGCTGTGGGTGACCAGCCAACAATTGTGGATCTGACGATTACGGGCAAAGTCTTCAGATTGTGTAAGTGCGGTTATCTCTTTCGCTTCCAGCCCCAGCGCGGCTATCCCGGCCAGATCCATCTGGAAACCACGCTTATTGTTCGAGAACATGATTGTCCCCTTGCGGCGCAGTAACCGTTTAAGTTCTTTCATCAGCACTAAATGATCGCGCTGAACATCAAAGGTGGTTTCCATACGCTTGGAGTTAGAGAAGGTCGGCGGATCAATGAAGATCACGTCGAATTGCTCATCAGTGTTGCTGAGCCAAGAAAGGCAATCCGCCTGAATTAAGCGGTGTTGCTGGCCCGTCAAGCCATTCACTCGCAAGTTCTTCTCTGCCCACTCCAGATAGGTACGCGACATATCTACCGTGGTTGTGCTGCGCGCGCCGCCCAGCCCCGCATGAACGCTGGCGGTACCGGTATAAGCAAACAGGTTAAGGAAATCTTTGCCCTGGCTCATTTTGCCCAACATCTGGCGGGCAATACGGTGATCCAGGAACAGACCAGTATCAAGATAGTCAGTCAGGTTAACCCATAGCTTGGCGTTATACTCACTGACCAGCAAGAATTCACCCTTTTGGGCCAATTTCTCGTATTGATTTTTACCCTTCTGGCGCTCACGCGTTTTCAACACCAACTGATTAGAGGGCAGTTCTAGCACCGCCAACGTAGCATTAATCACATCAAACAAGCGCTGACGGGCTTTTTGTGGATCGATCGTTTTGGGCGGCGCATACTCCTGCACCACCACTTTACTGCCATAGCGATCGACCGCAACATTGTAATCCGGTAGGTCGGCATCATACAGACGGTAGCATTCGATACCCTGTTGTTTCGCCCACTTATCCAGTTTTTTCACGTTCTTACGCAGACGGTTAGCATAATCTTCAGCCACTAACGCGCCACCCGCCCCCAGTGGATTCGCCGTCAACTGATAGTTTTTCTGTACGCAATCCAGCGGGCCATTCTTGGCTTTAAATTCACGATCCGCTCGCAGTTGCAGGCAGCTCAATAATTCTGGAGAAGCACTGAACAGTGACAGACGCCAGCCGCCAAATGCGGTTTTCATCATACGGCCAAACATATTATGCAATGCAATCAATGCAGGCTCGCTTTCCAACCGTTCGCCGTAAGGGGGGTTGCTGATAACAGTACCCACCGGCCCTTCAGGTAATGGATTCACCAGCTTACTGATATCGTTAGCATTGAAGGTAATCAACTCGGCAACACCTGCCCGCCGAGCGTTCGCACGCGCCATTTCGATGACCCGACGATCAATATCTGAACCAAAGAAGCGAGATGAAGTCTCTAGCAGGCCACGACGAGCACGAACTTGCGCTTCTGTGGTCAGTTCACGCCACAGCGCTTCATTAAAAGCATTCCAGGCAGTAAAACCCCAATGCCCCCGGTGCAAACCCGGTGCACGATCAGAGGCCATCATTGCGGCTTCAATCAGCAAAGTCCCTGAACCACACATAGGATCGACCATAGGCGTACCTGGCTGCCAACCAGAACGCTGGATAATCGCTGCCGCCAGATTCTCTTTCAGCGGTGCCTGACCGGTCAAATCACGATAACCACGCTGATGTAGCCCCTCACCACTGAGATCAAGAGCCACGCTGGCCATATCCCGTTGCAAGAAAACGTTCACCCGAATATCAGGCTGTTGTTTGGCAACCGTTGGGCGTTGATCCATTTTGCGCGTGAAGCTGTCCACAATCGCATCTTTTACTTTCAACGCACCATACTGGCTATTACGGATCTCGTCATTCACACCGCTAAAATGTACGGCAAATGTTTTGTCCACACCAAAGATTGAGGGCCAATCGATAGCCTGTACCCCAAGGTACAAATCTAAATCACTGTAGACCTTAAACTCGTTGAGTGGCAACAGGATGCGCGAAGCCAACCGGCTCCACAACAGGCTTTGGTACATGAGTCGATCGTCGCCCTGAAAATGTACCCCACCCTGTACTATTTTACAGTCGTGAGCGCCCAGCGCTTCGAGTTCGCTTTTTAACAGTTCTTCCAGTCCACGCGCCGTGCTGGCAAACAGAGAGTTCATATCGCACTATCACCAAAAAGAAAATTGTTGCGCATTATAGCTAATCCCAGCAGCTTGTCATAAAGTTGCTCCCTCTAATTTAATACTCACACGGAGGTAATGGTGATTACCCTCTCCCGACTTTACGTTCATCCGGTGAAATCTATGCGTGGTTTGCAGCTTTCCCACGCCCAGGTTAGCCGCAGCGGGCTGGCCTTTGACCGCGTATTTATGATCACCGAACCGGACGGCATGTTCATTACTGCACGCCAATATCCGAAGATGGTGATGTTTACCCCCGCATTAATGGCGGACGGTTTATATCTCACCGCACCCGATGGCGAGAGTGCCAGTATCCGCTTTAATGATTTTTTAGCCAATCCCGCCCCCACTGAAGTTTGGGGAAATCATTTTACTGCGTTAATTGCACCCGAGGCGATCAACAGTTGGTTAAGTGGTTATTTTCAGCGTGACGTACAACTGCGTTGGGTCGGCACAGAATTAACACGTCGGGTCAAACCGTTGCCGGAGGTTCCCCTCTCTTTTGCTGATGGCTTCCCTTATCTGCTGATTAACGAAGCGTCATTTAAAGATTTGCAGCAACGTTGCCCCGCCAGTATTAAACTGGAACAGTTTCGTCCGAATTTAGTGATTACGGGTACCACGGCCTTTGCCGAAGATTGCTGGCAGGTTATTCGGATAGGCGATATCACATTTGATTTAGTCAAACCTTGCAGCCGCTGTGTATTAACGACCGTCAGTGTTGAGCGTGGGCAAAAACATCCAGCCGGCGAACCATTGCGAACATTACAGACGTTCCGAACTGCGGAGAATGGTGATGTCGATTTTGGCCAGAATATGGTGGCCAGGAACAGCGGTATTATTCGAGTTGGCGACGAAGTTGAAGTTCTGATCACCAAACCGCCAAGACCCTACGGTGCCGGAGCCGTTGTTGAAAGCCTTAGTGCGCCGCAGGATCAGTCAAAAACGGTATCCATTGAATATAATGGCATCCGCTTTAACGGCAATAATCAACAAATACTATTGGAACAGTTAGAACAGCAGAATATCCGCATCCCTTATTCGTGTCGGGCCGGGATATGTGGCAGTTGCAGAGTTACATTACTCACTGGCGATGTTGCTGCACTCAAAAAAAGCGCCGTTGGTAACGATGGAACCATTCTTTGTTGCAGTTGCATCCCTAAAGGCGATATTTCCCTTAGTGGCAAATAACCGCATTCAAAAACACACCGACACATTATACCGCACGGTCATACGCTGTTGTGGTGTTAACCTCTTCAACCATAAGTGGTAATAAACGGTTATTCATTATTTTTATCGCATCGCCAAGTACCAACTGACGACCGGCTAATACCACTTGAGATTGTGCTAATAAGCATAAACTGGCGGAGCAGCTCGGTTCAACCACGAGCAAACGGACATTTTCTCCGTTGTCTAATACTGTAACCAACGTCAGTTCGCCATTTTGTGGTATCAGAACTTTAGGTTGCTGTACAAAATGCCAACTTTTTGGCATGAGTGGTTTCAAGAAACGGCATGCGACCAATGCATTTAATACCAATTCTGAGCGCTGCTCATTGCTCAATTTAATTTGGCGACATTGATCTTCAAATTCAAAATAAAGAGCCGCATCATCAACACAGAAAGCCGATTCATCGAAAGCATCTGGTGTCAGCATTTTAGAGGGGAAGCGCGAACGGAATATCATACCATTAGCTAAATCCAACATAAGTCGGTCGTGTTCAGTATCAAAATACCAACGCCATTTATCGTCTGGCTTAATTCGCATATTTAATCCTTCCCATCATATTGAAATATCATAAACTCAATAGCTGAGTTCTAGACCCATCGAATGGGACTCTTTTCATATAAGCATTTTTAAGCATTTTGCTGAATATTCAATCTACCGGAGTAAAATATAGACTAGCCGGGGGCAGAAATAAACCCCCAGCAGGTAATGAAGATAAATAATTAGATATGAGTGACGATATTCTTAATCAAACCCGGCCCACGGAAGATAAATCCGGAATAGATTTGAATCAATGAAGCACCAGCCGCCATCTTTTCCCGTGCTGCAGTAACGGAATCAATACCACCAACACCGATAATAGGCAGGCGCCCTTTTAGCTCTTGTGATAAACGATGAATAACCTCAGTACTGCGTAATTGTAATGGGCGGCCACTTAATCCACCGGCTTGCTCGCAATAATTTAATCCCTGAATCAGAGAACGATCTAAAGTCGTATTAGTAGCAATAACGCCATCAATATTATGGCGGACCAAGCTATCTGCTATTTGGATCAATTCCTCTTCAGTAAGATCCGGCGCGATCTTCACCGCTACGGGAACATACTTATGATGGCGTTGATGTAGCTCAGTTTGTTTATCTTTAATTGCAGCTAATAAATCATCTAATGCTTCACCGTACTGTAAGGATCGTAACCCCGGTGTATTAGGTGAGGAAATATTAATCGCAATATATCCAGCATAAGGATAAATTTTATCCATGCAAATCAGGTAATCTTCTTTACCTTGTTCGACTGGCGTATCTTTATTCTTGCCGATATTAATGCCCAATATACCGCCAAAATGGGATTTTTTAACATTTTCAATAAGGTTGTCGACCCCATGATTATTAAACCCCATGCGGTTGATCAAACCTTCAGCTTCGACGATCCTGAATAATCTCGGCTTATCATTCCCCACCTGAGGCCGTGGTGTCACAGTGCCCACTTCAATGAAACCAAAGCCCATGGCGCCCAAGGCATCAATACACTCACCGTCTTTATCCAGGCCCGCAGCCAAACCTACTGGATTTTTAAAAGACAGGCCCATACAACTGACCGGTTTGGTGGGTACCGACTGGCGTACCAAAAATTCCAAAGGTGTGCCGCTAACACGCTTTAACTGACGAAAAGTCAATTCATGGGCACGTTCTGGATCAAGCTGAAATAGTGCTTTTCTGACAAGTGGATAATACATGTGATCTCCTGAGCGATCAGTGACAAGCGGTTAGCAAGCACTAATTCTGTCGTACTGTAGCCAGTTAACGTTATCAGCACTGTTGTCTAATCCCGCTAGCTGACCCGCTTCCAACGTATGGATCTACCCATCATACGTCAAGTTGCAGATGCGTTGATGGTCTTCGTTACTCGGTTGCTGCCTGCATCTTGAAGTCACTTGGGTATAGATACGGGAATGGTAAATTCATCTTTCAGGAAAGTAAACGTTTGCGAAGTAAAGCCATTTAAAGAATAAACATACTAACCGTATCCTTTATTACCTTAAGTTACTGTGGTGTTAACCGTAATAACAGGCAGGTAAAAAATAGAGGGAATTAATGACAAAATATACACAACGAAGAGAATAGGCAAATCGTAAAAACACGGTATTCCCTGCATTAAATTCCCTACATCAAAATAGCACCCATGGGGTTTGAATCGCGCCATCCGTGGCACGGACATCTGACTATCCCGACTATCCCGACTATCCCGACTATCCCGACTATCCACCATTTAAGGCCACGTCATTGGAGTTTGCCAACAATCTGAGAGAATATCGGACCCTCTATTCAATTAGATCACATTGACTGATTAGATCACATTGAATTATGCCGCCAGGGCTTTGGTTATCTTCTCGTACAGATCACCCGATAAATTATCCAGCGTTTTCAATTGCTCCAAGGCCTTACGCATCAGCGCCTGACGCCCTGCATCATAACGTTTCAGGCGGATCAACGGCTCAATTAACCGCGCAGCA
Organism: Yersinia pestis; assembly: GCF_900460465.1. GTDB lineage: Bacteria > Pseudomonadota > Gammaproteobacteria > Enterobacterales > Enterobacteriaceae > Yersinia > Yersinia pestis. The sequence continues at coordinate 299,807 of NZ_UAVH01000006.1, forward strand.
ACTTGTGGGTTACGGGTATTTAAGTCACTGAGTATCTCAACCAAGAACTGATAACCACTACCATCAGCCGCATGGAATGCAGCCGGGTTACCGGAAGCAAAACTACCAATCAACGAACGGGTACGGTTTGGATTACTCAAACTGAATGCAGGGTGTTTCAGTAAGGTACGTACCTGTACCAGGACATTCGCCGCCGGGCTGGTCGCTTGTAGAGCAAACCACTTATCCATAACCAAACCGTCATGATTCCAGCGCACATCAAAGGCCGCCAACAACTCATCACGGCAAGGTAACTGAGCGGCAACCGCCGCTGCCAATGCGGCCAATGAATCCGTCATATTATCGGCTTGATGATATTGTGAAGAAACAAGCTTATTGGCAAATTCCTCATCACCAAAGGCCAGATAATTGAGGCAAGTATTGCGTAAAGCACGTTTGGCAATATCACCATGCTCAATACGGTAAACCGGCGTCATATTAGCGACATATACGGCCAACAGTTCATCCGACAGTTCCTGAGCCAGACAACGCGTGATCGCTTCATGTACCGTACTGATCGCTTGCGGATCGATAGTCGTAAACAGTTCGGCCATTTCATTTTCTGAGGGCAACGTCAAAATCTGCGCGGCCAAGGCAGGATCAAGATGTTCATCCAGCAATATTGCGCGGAAAGCATCTGCCACATGCGCCGGTAAACTCAGTGGCTGTTGCTGCTGATATTTAGCAACATTCAACTTAATGTAAGTTGCCAGCAAGCTTTGCGCAGCATCCCAGCGAGAGAATTCATTGCGGGCATGTTGCATCAGGAACGTGAGTTGCTGATCACTGTAAGGGTAATCCAATTTTACGGGCGCAGAAAACTCACGCAACAGCGATGGAATCGGTTTCTGTGCCACATTATCAAAAGTAAAGGTCTGTTCAGCTTCAGTCACATTCAGCACGTGGTGAACCGGCAAGCCATTATGTTGCAATGGGATGACATTACCTTTGCTATCATACAGTTCAATGTCTAACGGAATGTGCAGTGGCAATTTCTCTGGCTGATCCGCTGTCGGTAACGTTTTTTGGCTAACGAATAAATGATACTGCTGTTTTTCAACATCATAATCGTCATGCACGGTCAATAATGGTGTCCCTGATTGGCTGTACCAACGCCGGAAGAGAGACAGATCGACATTTGATACATCCTCCATTGCCTGTACAAAATCATCGCAGGTCGCAGCACTGCCATCATGACGTTCAAAATAGAGCCGCATACCCGCTTGGAATTGCTGTTCACCCAGTAGCGTATGCATCATTCGGATAACTTCTGAACCTTTTTCATACACGGTGAGTGTATAAAAGTTATTCATCTCTATCACTTTATCCGGGCGAATAGCATGTGCCATCGGGCTGGCATCTTCCGCAAACTGCGCTGCCCGCATTACCCGCACGTTTTCGATACGGTTGACAGAGCGTGAACCTAAATCGGAGCTGAACTCCTGATCTCTGAATACGGTTAAGCCCTCTTTCAGACTTAGTTGGAACCAATCGCGGCAAGTGACGCGGTTACCCGTCCAGTTATGGAAATATTCATGGCCGATAACAGCTTCAATATTTAGATAATCTTTGTCCGTGGCTGTTTCTGCTTTCGCCAGCACATATTTTGAGTTAAATACATTTAACCCTTTATTCTCCATCGCCCCCATGTTGAAAAAATCAACAGCGACAATCATATAGATGTCGAGGTCATATTCCAGACCAAAGCGAGTTTCATCCCACTTCATTGAGTTTTTCAGGGATGTCATGGCCCAATCAGCACGATCTAAATTACCCCGGTCAACAAAAATTTCGAGGGCGACTTCACGACCCGAACGGGTAATAAATTTATCCTGTAACACATCGAAATCACCGGCGACCAAAGCAAACAGGTAAGAAGGCTTCGGAAAGGGATCTTCCCACTTGACCCAATGACGACCATCATCCAGTTCACCCTGCCCCACACGGTTACCGTTGGAGAGCAGATATGGATAGCGAGACTTATCCGCCACGATGCGAGTGGTAAAACGAGCCAGCACATCAGGACGGTCTAAATAATAAGTAATGTGGCGAAACCCTTCGGCTTCACACTGTGTGCAGAGCGCTTCACCAGACAGGTATAACCCTTCCAACGCGCTGTTGGTTGCCGGATGAATATCATTGACAATTGTCAGTGTAAAATCTGCGGGTAATTGCTCAATAACCAGCGTGTTATCCTGTTGGCGATAATGTGGCCATGCTTGCCCATCAACGCTGACACTGATTAGTGTCAGATCTTCACCATTTAGAATCAACGGCGTCACGTCTGTTCCTTGACGTTTTACTTTACTGACCGCCGTTACCGTCGTTTTTTGCGCATCCAGTGCGAAGTCCAGATCGATATCGGTGATGGTGTAATCCGGCGCACGATAATCGTGACGGTATTTAGCTTGCGGCTGTTGTGTCATAGAAACCCTTTTGACGTCATCAGTGAGTATGATTATCGGGTCTGTGCCTGTCGTAATTGGGGTGAATTTCGCTGCTATTAGCGACGTTCCCCCAGACCCAGATAGGTTTTCAATGTATCACAGTTGTAAAAAAAACCTAGATGAGAACCCAGGCAACTCCGGCAAATAACGCATTGAATGTCCATTTTTCGAGTCGTCCCGCAAGCCCATTGTCGTTTTGCAATTCGTCACCAATAAGCACATTGGGTAGTGCACAAATTCACACATTTAACAAAATAACCTGCCGACAAAATCTGCTTTTTATGTTTAATAGGGCGCAAGAGAAACCGGGAAAATCAGGAGAACTATCGATTCAGAAAAGCTATCAATTTAGAAAAGCTACCAATGTTAGAAAAGCTACCAATTCAGAAAAGACATCAATATAGCGATTATTTATAATGATTTCGTTATTAACCATGTTTTTCATAATGTTATTTCATCAGCGTAGTAAACTAACGAAAAAATCCACGATAGATAGTCTATGTACTGAATCAAAGATAGACATAGGACTTAATCAAATCGGTTTTTCCTGACGATGGCACATTAGTCTTAGACTTCTGATTAGCATTTATGGTGTGATGAGGCTTCAATAACATGATAATACCGGTATACTCCTGCAACTTTATAGATTTTGCCGACTGTGGAAAATGCTCCTACGAGGATGCTGTATAGCGCCATGACTCAAGACGCCTCACCGATTTTGACTTCATTGCTTGATACGGACGCATATAAGCTTCATATGCAACAAGCCGTATTTCATCATTATCGTCACATTACTGTTGCCGCCGAATTCCGCTGCCGTAGTGATGAGCTGCTGGGGGTGTATGCTGATGAAATCCGCCACCAGGTAACCCTGATGGGTCAATTAGCACTGACATCTGATGAGTTTATTTACCTCTCCAGTCTCCCCTTCTTCCAGGATGATTATCTGCATTGGTTGCGCGATTTTCGTTTTAAACCAGAGCAAGTCTCCGTCGCTGTTCATGACGGTAAATTAGATATTCGCATTGCCGGTTTATGGTGTGAGGTGATCATGTGGGAAGTGCCTTTGCTGGCAGTGATCAGCGAAATCGTTCACCGCCGCCGCTCTACCCAAGTGACAACGGATCAAGCGGTTCAACAACTGCGCACAAAACTTGAGCAATTCAATGCCCTCAGTGCGGATATCGATATTACTCACTTTAAATTGATGGATTTCGGTACCCGCCGCCGATTCTCTCGCGAGATACAGCACACCGTTGTCAGCACGTTAAAAGATGAGTTCCCTTATCTGGTCGGCACCAGCAACTACGACTTAGCCCGCACATTAGCCTTAGCGCCCGTCGGGACTCAAGCCCATGAGTGGTTTCAGGCTCACCAACAAATTAGCCCAACATTGGCAAACAGCCAGCGTGTAGCACTGCAAGTCTGGCTGGATGAATACCCCAATCAACTGGGCATCGCACTAACTGATTGCATTACTATGGATGCTTTCCTACGCGATTTTGATCTGGCTTTCGCCAACCGCTATCAAGGCCTACGCCATGACTCTGGTGACCCGATCGAGTGGGGGGAGAAGGCTATCGCGCATTATGAAAAATTGGGTATTGACCCAATGAAAAAGGTATTGGTGTTTTCAGATAATCTAGATCTGGAGAAAGCATTATTCCTCTACCGTCACTTTTATCAGCGCATTAAGTTGGTGTTTGGTATCGGTACCCGTTTGACCTGCGATATACCAGATGTTAAGCCATTGAATATTGTTATTAAACTGGTTGAATGTAACGATAAACCGGTGGCTAAGCTCTCAGATAGCCCGGGTAAGACTATTTGTCAGGACCCCGCATTCGTTGATCAATTACGTAAAGCCTTTGCGCTACCGTTAGTCAAGAAAGCCAGTTAATCCCCCCGTTGCCGGGTAGCGTATGTTTACCCGGTAACCCCAACACTGATATTTTTTAGCCTCTCTGTTCTTCCACAATTAAATTTTCTACTATTACTACGATTAAATTTTCTACTATTAAATAATGTCTTCGTTTGTGTCGTATTTATACCCAAAGCTATTGTCGTCAGCGGGTGAGTGATCTGGGTGCAAAAATGTCGCTAACCCCCTAGTGGTTGCAAGGACGGAGGGCATATTGACGGTAACCTCAGAAATCTTGCACTATTCTGATGATTTCTACTTGTGTCCTGCACCGCCACAAGTAACATAGCAACATCCCCATTTCATTGGGTTGTTAACTATTTCTATACCCTAAGTCATTAAAGTTGTAGCCAGGCAGTAAGTGCGCAAATTCTGATGAACTGACTCAAGTCAGAGATTCAGATGAGTGAGAGCCGCTAACACACTGCAACTTCAAGGAAGCAGGGTTTATATCCAAACCATTAAAGAGAGAAATCTATGAGCGTAGTGCCTGTAGTCGACGTACTGCAAGGCCGCGCCGCGGTTGGCAGTGAAGTCACCGTGCGCGGTTGGGTGCGTACCCGGAGAGATTCTAAAGCGGGTATCTCCTTCGTTGCCGTTTATGACGGTTCCTGCTTTGACCCGTTACAGGCCGTCGTGAATAATACTTTGCCGAATTATCAGGATGAAGTACTGCATCTGACCACCGGTTGTTCCGTTGAAGTCACCGGTACCGTGGTCGCATCACCGGGTGAAGGCCAAAGTTTTGAAATTCAAGCAACCGCCATCAACGTAGTAGGCTGGGTTGATGATCCGGATACCTACCCGATGGCCGCAAAACGTCACAGCATTGAATATTTGCGTGAAGTGGCTCACTTACGCCCGCGTACTAACCTGATTGGTGCCGTTGCCCGTGTTCGCCACACGTTGGCACAAGCAATCCACCGCTTCTTCGACGAAAATGGGTATTTCTGGGTTTCTACACCACTGATCACCGCCTCTGATACTGAAGGCGCAGGTGAGATGTTCCGTGTTTCAACTTTAGATCTGGAAAACTTGCCACGCACGGATACCGGTGCTGTCGATTTCAGCGAAGACTTCTTCGGTAAAGAAGCGTTCCTGACCGTATCGGGTCAGCTAAACGGTGAAACCTACGCCTGTGCATTATCAAAGGTTTACACCTTTGGCCCAACCTTCCGGGCTGAAAACTCCAATACCAGCCGCCATTTGGCTGAATTCTGGATGGTTGAGCCGGAAGTGGCCTTCGCTTCTCTGGATGATGTCGCCGGTTTGGCTGAGAAAATGTTGAAATACGTTTTCCAGGCGGTCTTGAATGAACGTGCTGATGACATGAAGTTCTTTGCCGAACGTGTCGATAAAGACGCGGTTGACCGCCTGCAACGTTTCGTCACCTCTGATTTTGCTCAGGTTGACTACACTGATGCCATTGAGATCTTGCTGGCATCCGGTCAGAAGTTTGAGAATGATGTTTCATGGGGTATTGATTTGTCCTCTGAACATGAGCGTTATCTGGCTGAGAAACACTTTAAAGCGCCGGTGGTGGTTAAAAACTATCCGAAAGATATTAAAGCCTTCTATATGCGAATGAATGAAGATGGCAAAACCGTTGCGGCGATGGATGTTTTAGCGCCGGGTATTGGTGAAATCATCGGTGGTTCACAACGTGAAGAGCGTTTAGATGTCTTGGATGCGCGTTTAGCCGAAATGGGCCTGAATAAAGAAGATTATTGGTGGTATCGTGATCTGCGTCGCTACGGCACTGTACCGCATTCAGGTTTTGGCCTCGGATTTGAGCGTTTAATCTCATATGTCACTGGGGTTCAAAACGTTCGGGACGTTATTCCGTTCCCACGCACACCGAGAAATGCCAGTTTCTAAGTTTATTATTTAGAAAATAACGTCAATTTGTACAAATAAAAGCCAGCTCTGCTGGCTTTTATCATTTTTTAAAATTCGATCTAAGTCACAAAGTTCCCTTAATTTTACATTTTGTAACACATAGTTTCTTAATGAAACACATTATTGTAATTGGTAGCATTTTCGGTCTGGATTATAAGGTCTGTGAATGGAACACTGCGTTCAGACACAGACGACACCAAACTCTCAACAATAGTTCCATAAAAATTATTGGCGGCAGTGGCAGGTGTCCGAATAACACCAATGAGGGTAATAATAATGATGAAGCGCAATATTCTTGCAGTAGTAATCCCAGCTCTGTTAGCCGCTGGTGCAGCTAATGCAGCAGAAATCTATAACAAAGATGGCAACAAACTTGACCTGTACGGTAAAGTTGACGCACGTCACTCTTTCTCCGATAACAACAAACAAGATGGCGACAAGTCTTACGTTCGTTTCGGCTTCAAAGGTGAAACCCAAATTACTGACCAACTGACCGGTTACGGCCAGTGGGAATACAACATTCAAGCAAACAACGCTGAAGACACAGGCGCTCAAGACGGCAACGCAACCCGTCTGGGCTTTGCTGGTCTGAAATTTGCTGAATTCGGTTCATTCGACTACGGCCGTAACTACGGCGTAATCTATGACGTTAACGCATGGACTGACATGCTGCCAGTGTTCGGTGGTGATTCAATCTCCAACTCTGACAACTTCATGGCTGGCCGTTCTACTGGCCTGGCAACTTACCGTAACAACAATTTCTTCGGTCTGGTTGACGGCCTGAACTTTGCCCTGCAATACCAAGGCAAAAATGACCGTTCTGAAGTCAAAGAAGCTAACGGTGACGGCTTCGGTATCGGTTCTACTTATGATATCGGCAATGGCATTAACTTCGGTGCTGGTTTCTCTTCTTCAAACCGTACTCTTGATCAAAAATATGGTTCTACCGCTGAAGGCGACAAAGCTCAGGCATGGAACGTTGGCGCTAAATACGACGCAAACAACGTATACCTGGCTGTAATGTATGCTGAAACTCAGAACCTGACTCCATACGGTAGCTTCTCTGATACTATCGCTAACAAGACTCGCGATATCGAGATCACTGCACAATATCAGTTCGACTTCGGTCTGCGCCCATCACTGGGTTATGTTCAGTCCAAAGGTAAGGACCTGAACGATGTTGATGCCAACCATGATCTGCTGAAATATGTTTCTGTTGGTACTTACTACTACTTCAACAAAAACATGTCTACCTATGTTGATTACAAAATCAACTTGCTGGACGAAGACGAGTTCACAATCGCAAACGGTCTGAACACCGACAACGTTGTTGCTGTTGGCTTGGTTTACCAGTTCTAAGTCAAACTTAACGAGGCAGTTTATCTGCTGACCTAAGTTGAAAAAAGACAGGGCCTCGGCTCTGTCTTTTTGTTTCTATTTTGAGCAGATTGATGGAGATTACTCTGTCTATCGGCCTATTTTGCCGATTTTTCACCTCAGATCCCCCCGCCTCACCAGATTCATTTCTTTTTATCGCAAACGGTTGGCAAAGACCGCAACTGGCGTTACCCTGAAGGCTCTGTTTGCTTAACGCTAAGCCATGGAAGCCTCTGACATGTTTGAAAAAATTACTGCTGCACCTGCGGATCCTATTTTAGGTTTGACCGATATCTTCCGCGCGGATGACCGCGCTCATAAAATCAATCTGGGGATCGGTGTCTACAAAGACGAAACCGGTAAAACCCCAGTGCTGACCAGCGTGAAGAAAGCTGAGCAGTATTTACTGGAAAATGAAGCTACCAAAAATTATCTGGGTATTGACGGCCTGCCTGTTTTTGCCAGTTGCACCCAAGAACTGCTGTTCGGTGCTAATAGTGCAATTATTGCGGATAAACGTGCTCGTACCGCTCAAACGCCAGGTGGTACCGGTGGTTTGCGCATTGCCGCTGATTTTATCGCCCATCAGACCAGCGCTAAACGTGTCTGGGTCAGTAACCCAAGCTGGCCAAACCATAAAAACGTCTTCGAAGCCGCAGGGCTGGAAGTGGTGGAGTACGCTTATTATGATGCTGCTAACCATGCATTGGACTTCGATGGCTTGTTAAATAGCCTGTCAGAAGCTCAGGCGGGTGATGTGGTGTTGTTCCACGGCTGCTGCCATAACCCAACGGGTATCGACCCAACAGAAACTCAGTGGAGCCAACTGGCGGAGTTATCGGTTGCTAAAGGCTGGTTGCCACTGTTTGATTTCGCTTATCAAGGCTTTGCCAACGGTTTGGAAGAAGATGCTCAGGGCCTGCGTATTTTCGCGGCAACACATCAAGAGTTGATCGTTTGCAGCTCTTATTCGAAAAACTTTGGTTTGTACAATGAACGTGTTGGGGCTTGTACCCTTGTCGCCGCCGACAGTAACGTTGCCGATACCGCATTCAGCCAAGTTAAAGCGGTTATCCGAGCCAACTACTCTAACCCACCGGCACATGGTGCATCAGTCGTTGCCACTATTCTGAGTAATGCCGCACTACGGGCGATTTGGGAACAAGAACTGACCGATATGCGTCAGCGCATCCAACGTATGCGTCAGTTGTTTGTTAATACCTTGCAGGAAAAAGGCGCTCAACAAGATTTTAGCTTTATCATTAACCAGAATGGGATGTTCTCGTTCAGTGGTCTGACCAAAGAACAAGTGCTGCGCCTGCGTGATGAGTTCGCCGTCTATGCGGTAAATTCTGGCCGGGTTAACGTGGCGGGGATGACACCAGACAATATGGCGCCGTTATGTGAAGCTATCGTTGCGGTGCTCTAACTCAGTATCCGTTATCATCCCTTGACTGACCATAAAAGGATGGCCCAAGCCATCCTTCAGACTGCTGACAAACCCCGATGACGCGATCTTGAACGGTGAGGATAGGCAGAGGAGTAAAGCGTCCGCGCCAAGGATGGCGCGGCTCGAGCCTACATGGATGTATTTACGGCGTCTTTACGATCTGCCTGTTCTCTCCGTCGCGGGCACTTTGTCAATAACCTCAAAAGGATGGCCCAAGCCATCCTTTTGACTGGTCACTCGATGACGTAATTTTAAGCCGCAAGGATAAACGAAAGAGAACACAAAAGACGCCTTCCGGCATCTTTTGCTATTGAACATTCATCTTTTGCTATTAAACATTTATGTATGATATTGATGACGCTAACCACCGTCACCAAATATTACCGTTATCAAATACGACCGTCACCAAATAGCCGGCTCTTCTCGAATAAACGGATTTGTCTGCCGCTCATGCCCCAATGTAGACATAGGCCCATGGCCGGGAATAAACGTTATATCATCGCCCAACGGCAGTAATTTAGTGCGGATGGAGTTAATTAACTGTTGATGGTCGCCACGCGGAAAATCACTGCGCCCCACGCCCCCCTTGAAGATAACATCCCCCACCAGAGCCAGGCGGCCTTGCGGGTCAATAAATACAATATGCCCCGGCGTGTGCCCCGGACAATGCAAAACAGATAACTCTATTTCGCCAACCGTTATTTTATCGCCTTCTTCCAACCAGCGGGTCGGGGTAAAAGCCTCACATTCACTTAGCCCAAACATTCGGCTCTGTGCGGGTAAGCCTTCCAACCAGAAAGTGTCTTCTTTTTCAGGGCCATAAATCGGTACCTGAAAATGTGCAGCAACTTCAGCGGCCGCGCCAACATGATCTAAATGACCATGAGTCAACAGAACCTGGCTGATGGTAACCCCCTGACGCTCAACCTCAGCAATTATTTTAGTGGCCTCACCACCGGGATCCACTAAGGCAGCCTGCCCCGTCGCTTCACACCAGATTAACGTACAGTTCTGGCTAAACGCCGTGACTGGAATAATTTGATATTTCATAAAGCTCCAACCCCAATGTGACTACCAACTGGAGCGTAGGCACTGGCTAAAAAATTTGTTTTACCAAGCCCGTGTTGGCCCGGTATCAATATGCACAAAATTACTGCGAGGGTAATATCCTACACCACCTGCGCGCATTTTTAATGCCGCTTTGCGGATATAACTCAATTGGATACCTTCAATATGAAAGTCCATCGCTTGACCTTTGGTATGGTAGCTCTGTTTGGCCACCCCACGGCTATGTTCACGCAGTTCATTATTGGTGCCGAGGGAGCGGTAGCCGGAAATAAGCTGCACCGGTTTAGTGGTTTCGAGGAGAACTTGTAGGCGATACAGCTGATCGAACAGGCGTGGATCAATTTTTTTGACTTTATTGGCTCGGTAATCGCGGAAAATATGGTTTAAGCGGGAAAGTTCATCTTTGTTATAATTCCGTCCATCAAAGAACTCTGCTTTTATGGACTCACCTGTATTAAGGTTATTCAGGGTCAAAATCCGTGGGCGTGGCGTAGAAAGAGTGGCGAATACTGGCCCTGGAAGCAGTGACATCCCCAACGCAACTCCGCCCAACGTTAGCCACTTGCGGCGATTATTATCAATTTTATCCATGATCTCTGTTAATACCTGGCAAGAATGTCAAAAGTAAGCACTATAGGCACTATATATATGATGTGCCGCTTCGAATATGTGCCGCTCCGAACCTTAACCGCCTATGAAAAAGCAGTCAACCCGCATTCACTGTGCGTTAAGGTCAGGTGACAGGGCGCTTACGAACAAGCGCCCACAAGATAGCCCGGTATTTAAGACCATTAGTTATTGAGTTTTACTGCATTTATTGCAATAAAAACTCAGCCTGCTGTGAGATTTGTGCACCAGATCGCACCATTTTATCATAATTGTAAATATCTGTTCTAAACTGCGGTTTACCGTCTTCCGCAACCCATGCTGTCAGATAATACAATTGCACCGGAACGCGCTGGCGGATATTGACGTAGGTGGTATCACCTTGTTTTACCTTGGAAGAGACCCGTGCATCATTCCAGCCAGCATCTTGCAGCAGCATGTTCGCTAAATCAGACGCTTTATTGACACGGACACAACCTGAACTCAGGGCGCGAATGTCCTTTTGGAACAGGCCATGATTCGGCGTGTCATGTAAATAGATAGCATCAGAACTTGGCATGTTAAATTTGAACCGCCCTAACGAGTTATTAGCACCTGGTGCCTGACGCAAACGGTAAGGGAAGTTATTCGGCGAGATAATACTCCAGTCAATCATTGAAGGATTGATCACTTCAGCATCATTACTCCATCCGGACAACACGGTATAGCCATTACGCTGAAAATACCCGGCATCGTTACGTGCTTTGGGCACGATATCCTGCCGTACCAATGAGGTCGGCACGTTCCACGGCGGGTTCACCACCACATTATTCAACGCACTACTCATCAGGGGCGTTTTACGACTTGGACGGCCAACAATCACCCGAGATGAAAGCACTTCGGCCCCATCTTTATAATAATTCAGAGAATAATTTGGGATATTAACCATAATCCCGTTATCAACATGCCCCGGCAAAATACGTAATCGCTGGATATTCAATGCCAATAACGTGGCCCGCGTTTGTGGCGAGACATTCAACCATTCGCGGGTACGGGGGCCGATAACACCGTCATCAGTGAGCCCCTGCCATTGCTGGAAGCGTTTAACGGCTTCTACCAACTCAGGAGTATAGATATTGTCAGTTAACGTGACCACGCTCACGGGAGGCATCGGTGCGGGTGCCGCATCATCGCTCTCAGGGACAGAGACGGCTGATGGGCTGACCACCAAGCTGTTGGTCTGAGTCCGATTTTTTTCTTCATCAACAGAGAGATCGTCATTAACGACGGCCACCGTAGGGTTCTCCACAGGGATCACCTCTGGCGCTTTCACGGGGGTTGTTGGGTGCAACATACCCGTTCGGTCAAGGATTTCCCGCAATGCAGGGATATCGTCGCTAAGTTGCCCCGGCCGTAAACTTGGCCCAGTAGGCATCTGTGGCCACGGGCGTCGGTCTGCTAGCATCAACTTCAACGCCTGTTGCATTTTATCGTATTGCGGATGCTGCGGAGCCAACGACGCCAGATAAGAGGCTGTCGAGCCTTCATTGACCGCTTTCTGCCAGGCGTTTAAAACTGCTGCAGGCGGCATGGCCATTTTGTAAGGCACATTACTGTATAACCAAACACTGCCATTAGCACCGACACCGGAAATAAAGTGTAAATAACCCAGCATCGCATCCGATAGAATAATATCACGCGCCATACCGGTGATTTCTGGCTCGCTCAACCATTTAACCCATTGCATAAACTGCGGTTGAATGCCTGAAAGCCCAACCTCCGCTAACTGTTGCTGAAAACGTTGAACAGCAACCCGGTCTTGCCACATAGGCTGCATTTGGTTCGCCGCATATAATGACGCTAATTCCGCGGCATAGAGTGGCACGACATCTTTTGGAAGCGCGGCCAATAATTGCGAACGACTTTGAGCCACGGACATGGTTGCACCACGTGCTGGCAAAGCTGAAGATGAATCCACGGGCATTACGGGAGCAGCGGCTGATGCAGTAAACACGGTCATCAGGCTGCAAACTAAAGCGCAGTATAAAACGAGTGCGCGTTGTAACTTTCTTTTTATCATCGACATTCCATGCCCCTTGTATGCTCATCTCAGTACGTCATAGTTTGTCGGTACCATTGCTTCTTATTTTATTATACAAACAGAAGTGACATTTTGACTGTCAATTATATTGACCAAGTAACAACCTTTACGCTAACAGATTTCCTGCACTTATAAAATACAACCCGAAGATGTTACAAAAAATAAATATCCTCCGGCATAGCCGGAGGTTTTTCATATGCGCCTATAAGGCTCTGTTACCAGCCGCGCCCTAACAGGCGCATCGCGATCTGACATTTGCATCTATGGATTACTTACGGCCCGTAAACGGGCTACCGGGATACGGGATCGAGAGTTGCTCACCCATTTTATCCTCTTCCAATTGGTGCTTTATGTATTCTTGTATCCTGGCCGTGTTTTTCCCTACCGTATCAACGTAATACCCTCGACACCAAAACTCCCTGTTACGGTATTTGAACTTCAAATCGCCAAACTGCTCATAAAGCATCAGACTGCTCTTTCCCTTCAGGTACCCCATAAATCCCGAGACACTCATCTTGGGCGGGATCTCCAGAAGCATATGGATGTGATCCACACAGTATTCTGCTTCCAGGATATTCACGTTTTTCCATTCGCACAGTTTTCTTAAAATACTGCCAATCGCTCTGCGTTTTTCCCTGTAGAACACCTGCCTTCGGTACTTCGGCGCAAAAACTATATGATATTTACAGTTCCATCGGGTGTGCGCTAAGCTCTTTTCATCCCTCATTGGGACCCCCTTTTGATTTCTTGTTGAACATTTGCAGTTGCCAGACCGCAAACTGTTTTAACAAATCAAAAGGGGTTTTTATAACTGACCCAAAGCTGAAAGCTTTACTGAACCCCCAGCCTAGCTGGGGGTTTTCTGGGCACAATAAAAATGGCCGCTTCTGTGCGACCATTTAATAAAACTAATTATTATTTACTGTTTTTTATGCATGTTCATTAACCGCCTTGTTGCAATTCAGCGGCTATTGGTGGCAATGAAGGCATTTCATTTGCAAAGCCTCGCAAGCCAACCACATGTACATGCTCATGATTTTGGAAGACTTTTCGTACCAGCTTATAGGTTGTCCCTTTTTCTGGACTAATATTTTCTGGTGCGGCAATAATTAATTGCATTTCCAACCGTTCACATAGCTCAAATAATGTCGCAATAGATTTCGCATCCAGACGAGCGGCCTCATCAAGGAAGAGTAAGCGGCAAGGGGAAATATCTTTACCCCGTAAGCGCCGTGACTCCTCTTCCCAACTTTGCACCACCATGACCAGAATCGACATACCCGTACCAATAGCTTCACCGGTTGATAACGCCCCACTCTCCGCACGCAACCAACCATCAGCACCGCGATAAACCTCGACTTCTAATTCAAGGTAGTTACGGTAATCGAGTAACTCCTCACCAATGGTTTGTGGCAACCGTTGCCCCATATCCATTTGAGGATTCAGACGCTGATACAGTTTTGCCAGCGCTTCAGAGAAGGTCAGCCGGTTACTGTTGAACAGATCCTGATGTTGCTCTTGCTGCTCGGACAATACATCAAGCAACGTCGCATGGGCTTCGCGCACGTTAACATTCAGCCGCACACTTTTTACCTGACCAAAGGAAACCGCTTGTAGGCCCTGATTCAGCATACGGATACGGTTCTGTTCGCGGTGAATAGTTTTACGGATAATATTTGATACGCTTTTCGAACTGATGGCCAGCTTCTGCTCACGGGCGGTCAGTTCTTCAGTCAGGCGGCCCAGTTCGATCTCCATCTGTTCGATGGCTTCAACCGGATCATCTGTACGAATAATATCCTGACGAATACGTTCACGCAGATGTTGATAGACGGCGATATAGAACTGAATTTTACGCTCTGGCCGTTTCGGATCTTCAGACAAACGCAGCACATCGCGCAGATGTTCATTATCCGCGACGGCAAGGCGCAATGCGCCCAAGGCTTTATCCGACATTGAACGCAGTTCGTCACCATCCATATAAGCCAGTTCACGGCGGTGCAAGCGGCGCTCAACGCCGTTATCTTTCACCATTCGCATCACGGCACACCAGCCCGCTTTAGCATTGACCACCTGCTCGCGAATCTGATGATAATCACGCTCCAGCTTACGCAATTTCTTCTGCAAGCTGTCCATTTCTGCTTCACAGAAGGTCAGTTGTTTCTCTAACTGATTACGTCGTGAACGGTTAGTGCTTAGCGCGGCATGTAACTCATCGCGGCGTGCACGCGCACGCGCCTCGGCATTAGCATCCGCCGGAACACCAATATCCACCAGCTCTTGGCTCAGCTCTTTAAGCATGTCGCGTTTGGCGTCATAAGAGCTTTTCAGCGAAGCTAATACCTGGCTGTACTGAGTAAATTGGCTTTGATACTGACGTAGCTGCTCACGGGCGCGGGTACGCTCCGCCTCTGCTTGTTCCAGACGCTGGCGCAGTTTGTCATTCAAATCAGAATTTTCAGTCAACATGCCAGCCGAATCGGTGTAACTGAAGTGAGCACGTCGTTGAACCACTTCAGTCAGTGCAAAGGCTTGCTGTTTCGCTAAACGCTGGCTGTTTTGGGCCAGTACATAGCTTTCCTGCAACTGCTCATGCTGCTGTGGATCACTTTGCAATACCGATAACAACGGCTCCAGTTTGGTTAGGGAGACACCATGCTGCTGAATATAACGAGCCGCTTCTTGCGCTTCCGCAAGCTCTTCAGTGATCTCTTCTACTCGGTCAGTCAGTGTCTCATCCAATAGCAGGGAAACCAGTGGTATCAATCGGTTAAGAGCAGATATCCCCTCTTTAGCCTGATCAAATTGCTGACGCTGCTGCTGGTTCTGATCTTCATGTGCGTTTAGAGCTCGTTCAATTTCACCACGGCGGGTATTCAACAAACGAATTTCAGCCTCTGGATCGGCATCAAATGCCACCGCCAGATGAGAGCCAATAAAGCGGCTGAATGCCTGATGGGTACGTTGAGTCTTTTGCACATCAAATGACAACGTGGCATAGCGTTCGGCCAGACGGTCACGTTCCTGATATAGCGTTTCCAGCCGGTTCTCACGCGCCGCACGGCCAAATAACGGGACTTCAGGGTAACGAGAATAGCGCCATTGCCGATCAGCAATTTTCACTACAACGGCTTTTTCATGCTCTTCGACAGCAAACACACTGTCATCAAATGACTGCGGGTCCCCTTCGATGAGATAGAGATCTTCTGGGCAATCATCCAGCCCCTGCAGGTGCTCACGGACCAATGACAGATCAGGCACCACGATACCGTGGCGGGATGGGCCATACAACGCGGAGAAGTAAGGCGCATCGTCAATGGTGACATCGTCATAAATTTCGGAGAGCAACACACCGCCAAAACGTTCAGCCAGCGCGATTAAGCGGGCATCTTCAGCCCCGCTCGGTTGGCTCAAACGTTCGATTTGTGCCTCGATGGCGCGCTTGCTGGCCGCGATTTCATCGCGCTCAACCGTCGTTTCACGCTCACGCTCCAGCAACTGCTGCATATACTCCGTCACCTGACGGCTGTCTTCCAACGCTTCACCGCTCTGTTCGCTAAGCTGGCTCAGTGCATCCTGAGCGGCCAACCAAACCGGCGCACGAGCGGTCAGTTCCTGAATCTTCAGCTTCAGCTGTTCCAGTTCCTGACGCATCGCCATCCGCCGCTCACCTGCGTCACTGACGCTGAGAGACAATTCTTCGACCTGTGATTCCAGCTCTCGCTGTAACGCTTCTAACTCTTCCGGCTGGTAGGCATTCCCCTGGCGTTTACAGAACTCCTGCAACAAGCGTTCCGCATCCTGCTGGGCACGTAAGCGCTGCTCCAGCTCTGACAAACGCATCCGCAAAGGCTGCACCCGCTCGGCCAGATGTTGTTGGGAAGGCCAATCGCGTAACAGTTCACGGGCGGTTTGCCAAGCCTCACTGCGGCTGACTTCACCGGCGATATTCACCACCAGTTGATAAGCCTGTTCAAATTGGCTGTGAGCCGCATCAGCAACACTTAATTTCTGCTCAAGCTGCAACAGCGATTCGGTCGCCTCTTGCTCTTTCGCGTGGAACGTTTCCAGCCACTCTTCCGCGTTATCGGCGGTTAACTCTGGCAGTTGGCACAGAGCACGAGCGCGCTCCAAGGCCTGCAACGCTTGCTGATATTGAATAGCTCGCGTTTGCTGCACATCCAACGCTTGCTGATAATCAGCCAGTTGGCTTTTTAGCTCATCAACTTCCAACTCGGCGGCTTCCGCCCGAGCTTCGTTATCTGCTTGCTGTTCGCTGGCCTCAGAGACCACTTCACTTTGTTCTTCCAGCCGATAGGTCAGCTCTTCCAAATCACTTTGATAACGCTCTATTTTTTCCTGCTGGCGCATGGCCGTTTGCACCAGATTCAGGTGGTCACTGGCCGCTTGATAATCGGTTTCCAGATCGGATTCCGCGCCACTTTGTTCTGCCAACTCCCGTGACATTTCAACATGGCGATACTGTTCAGTGACCAGTTGTTTACGGCTGGAAAATAAATCACGACGCAATACCAGCGCACTGTCGAGGTGAATCCGCCGCTCATTGGCATGGCGCATATAGTCGGCAGCCACATAGGAGGTCGCTTCCGAGATCAAATGCTTAAAGAGATCACGATCAGACTGGGTGACACGGATAGCTTCCAGTGTCATACGGTTTTCACGTAACGCCGCTTCCATATCCTGGAACGCTTTACGTACACCGCTATTTTCTGGCAATAAATAATCGCGTAGCGAGCGAGTAATGGCGCTGGAAATACCGCCGTACAGCGATGCTTCAATCAAACGATAGAATTTGCTGCGATCGGCAGAAGAGCGTAAGCGCTTTGGAATCACCCCCAAATCAAACATGAGGGAGTGGTAATCAGTGATGGAGTTAAATTGCTTAAACTGCACCCCTTCCATGGCTTCAACGCGCTCTTTCAATTCTGGTAGCGACAGCACCCGCGCCTGACGTTCAGCCACCAATTCGGTGAGGATCTCGGTTGGCTGGATCGCCGTTGGTAACCCCTGAATGGTGAATGGCTTGATATCGACTTTGCGATCACGCCCGGCCACTTGCTGCAAGCGCACGCCTACCACCACCCGCTGGTGGCGAGAATTCACCACATCTAAGGTGGAATAACACACACCGGCACGTAATTTACCGTGCAACCCTTTATCACGGGAGCCACTGGTCGCCCCGGCTTCGGTGGTGTTACGAAAATGCAGCAAGGTCAGATCGGGGATAAGCGCAGTGACGAAGGCCGCCATCGTGGTGGATTTACCTGCACCGTTACCGCCGGAGAGGGTTGTTACCAGCTCATCAAGATCGAATGTTCGGGCAAAGAAACCATTCCAGTTAACCAAGGTCAGTGAGCGAAATTTACCGCGTTCAATCATTCCTGTTCATCCTCTACACTGTCCGCTGCATTGCCCATGGTGACATCAGCATCATCACTTTCATCATGAAGTGACAGACTATTTTCTACCGCCATGGCTTCGCCATCACGGATCATGCGTAGCTGGGCTTCACGTTGATCATCACCGCTGCGTACATCCGCACCAAAACGGAATACCGCTTCAGTGATGCGAAACTTGGTGCTGTCGTTGCCCATAAAATAAATCATGCCCAACCGACGCAGCCGGTTAAGTGACGTCCGGACTTTTTCCTGTAACTTCTGTTTATCCAAATCAGACCCGGTCGAGCGCTGGTTAACAAACTTCAGCAATTTGCTCTCATCGGCCAGGCTCAGTAACTCTTCGTACAGCTCTTGCTGAGAGAAGATACCTTCATGAGCCAGCCGTTCCGGGCTGAGGTAGAGATAACAGAGAATTTTGCCGACCATCATATCCAACTCAGATAAAACTGAGCGCGGAATAAGCGTGGTTGAACGAGGACGCAAATAGAAGAAACCTTCCGGCGCACGGATTAACTCGACATTATAGCGAGCGTAAAATTCTTCCAGTTGCTCCTGAAAATCCATCAAAAAAGCATGATTATCCAACTCATCAATACCAATATGACGGCCAGCACGTAACTGGCTGTCTAATGCCGGAAATAATGTGTTGGCTAATGCCTGAGCCAGCTTAACGGGCATTACTACTTCAATATTTGTTGATGACATGTGCCTGCACCTTGGCTCCGTAATCATTGATTGCTAACCATTCGGCTGGCAACCCTGAGAAATCGGCTTCGGCCACACCGAGGCGAACAGCCTGGTCGACCAGGATACGAGCCACGTCAAAATGACGAGCACGCGGATATTGCGCGAGGTAATCACGCATAACTTCCCCCAGATTAAGCGGTATTTGCTGTTGCTGATAAACCAGCAACGCCTGCTCAATCATGGCGGTTAACTGCTCACGGATGGCATTAAACTCTTCAAATTCCAGATCCGGAGGCAGCTCGCCCGTGACTTCTTCACTGCGTAGCGCCAGCTCTTCATCGCGCATATCCAGTAAGCGGTCTGCGTTGGCGTGAGTGAGTGTCCACGGGTTATCAAAATAGTGTTGTACCGATTGGCGTAACCGTTGGGCGAAGACCCGGTTTTTATCCATATCAATGGCAGTACGAATAAACTTATGCACGTGACGGTCATAACCGATCCATAGATCGATGGCCTGTTGGCCCCAACTGATAATGCGGTCAAGTTTACTTTGTAAATCAAACACCAGCTTATCAACCAGATCTAAGCCTGCATTGCCGATAGTCGCTTCTTGAATACGCAATAAATTTGCCTGAAGCTTATCACCCGCGGCTTCCAGTGTATCTTGCAACTCACGGAGTGTGCCGGAGGTTTCTGACAACAACATTTCACAACTGGCAATGGCTGCACGCCAGTCTTGATTCAGCAACGCCGCGATATCTTCTTTCACGCTATGTTGCTGTTCATCCATCAAACGCTGAGTCATATCAATGCTGTCAAAGATTTCAGCGACGGAATATTTTAGCGGGGCAAAGACGTTACGATGCCAGTGAAACTCATCTCCCCCCTCTTCTGCTGCTTCAGCCGCACGTTGCAGCTCTTGTGCCACAATCGATAACTGCATGGAGAGACGCAGGGTAGAAAACTCACGCTGGCGAATATAATAATCGGTAATGCCAATGCCCAAAGGGGTCAAGCGGTAAATGGCATTACCATCAGCCAGCTCGCTGGTAAAACGGTTTAATAAGCGCTGGCGTACCATGTCATTGATCGCGTTATTGGCACGTACCGTGACGGTTTCCGTCGTCTGCTCAAAACCTTTACTGACGTGACGAAATGCATCAACCAACTCGCCTTCGCTCATTTCACCGTCTAACCGCTCGCCGTTTAACGCGGCGATAGCCATAAGAAAAGCCAGACGTTCCGTGGGCAGAGTAATCGAAAAATCATTCTTTCGCGCCCAGGCGACCAGTTCGGGTACTGTCTGGGAAAATTCACTCATAATGGGTCCTTCAGATTCGGCTTAAACGCCATAACATGCACGTAGCGCCCCAAACTAATAAAGGGCTCTTGCCGGCAATAGCGCTGTTCCAACGCTAATAATTCAGCAAACTCATCAATTTGTTGCTGTTTATTTTTCATGTAATCGTGAAATACCCGTACTCCTGTTTTACCCCTAATGGATAACCCCATTTGCTCAAGCCAACCGTATACCGTTGGTGGGTCTAAAGGGTATTGCGGTGACAACGAACGTTGCCGACGCCGTTTAACGCCGGGAATGGCTAACTGAAAGTTGCCCAATACCGCATTACGCATCACCAATCCGTTGGCATTGAAAAACATCAACGACAGTGCGCCTCCCGGTTTTAGCGTATCAAAAAGTATTTGCAGAACCTGCTGAGGTTCAGCAATCCATTCTAATACCGCATGGAACAATATCAGATCAACGGGTTGTTCTAAATGTTGACGAATGTCCTGCGCTGCACTTTGTATAAATTGCATGTTGTGGCTCACACCTTTTTCGTGAGCTGCCGCTTTTGCGCGCTGGACCATTTCAGCAGATAAGTCGCACAACAGCACCTGATGGCCTAAGGCCGCCAGTTGGCATGCCATATGACCCTCACCGCCGCCCGCATCTAGAATCCGTAGCGGACGCGGTGGTAACTGCGTCAACAACTCAGTGATATCTTGCCACACCACCGCCTGACGAATCATTCCCTTCGTCGTACCGTAGATATTGCGGGAAAATTTTTCAGCAATATCATCGAAATTGCGATCCTGCATGGGCAACTGCTCCGCTTATTATCTTTATCACTATTGGTTTACCCACGTTGATCATGTCACTGCCACCAAGAGAGATACGTAAACCAATAGCCACAAAAAAGAATTTTCAACAACCCGTCATTTTGGCACAGCCTGCCTTAGAATAAATCCCATTCCCTCCGTAATCGCAATCAAATGCCGTTTTTTCAGCCAAAAAGTCGCCCTTCTTATGCTTTTTTCTCTAAAAAGAGTCGATGAACTATTAATGCCGCCGCCGCTTTGGCGCATCTCAGTGAGACTGAAAAATCTTATTATGGTTTGCCTGCTGACAGAAAAGCGGCAAAACGCTGTTTACAAAGTGTTAGCTGATAAAGAGTTGGCGGCAACCGTGTCAATCCCCAGGCGCTTAGATAACTAAGTGACGGAGGTGAGCAATAGCAGCTACCCTGCATCTTGAAGGACGACGGGTCTCTTGCCATTGGAGAAACAATCATTCCCTTCTCAGGGATAATGACCCCGTAGATTACAGTGTTGTCCTCCGTGGCGGCTACACGTTTAATCCGAATTGGGCGCTAAATGCCAATTTATTTGTAAATGCCAATTTATTCGCAAATAATCGGTCGGAGAGACACGGCGGTATCCCCCTTCGGTGAGACAAAAAGGGGATTAACGGGAAATTCAGGCGCTAACAGCCAACGGCAGGACAAAAACAACCCAGAAATATCGTAGAAAATATCGCGGTAGTGACCATCTGAATCGACAGATCCCTCTGGTTAATCAATCAACAAGCAAGCTAATCCAACCAAGGGAGAAGCTGCCGAGCTGCATTATCAAATAAAGGGCGATCCAGACTTCCTGTATGAATAAAACGAGCCACCAGGTCCCAGAGCATATAAAGCCAACGGCGAGCAACGAAGGCTTCAGAGACCGGTGCTTTATTGAGATAGCGATACAATAGCTGGCTTGGCATCCCCTCTTCGCTAAGACGAAACAAATCATACTCACGCGGAGCCCATAGCATTGGGCCGGGGTTAAGCATCGCCAATAGCTGGTCGCTACGTACATCTTTTAGCATACTGCGTAGCGTCAAGTTACCGTGGACCAGCACTGAACTGTCGTCAAAATCAGCGAAAAGCAGCGCTAATGATGCTTTGGCACGGTAGAGCACCGCACGGTCCGCCTGGGTCATCAGTGGCGCGTTCATGTTAGACAACGCGGCCCACAACACGTCAACCCGCTGTTGATACCAGCAGTACCAATTATTTTCTTGCGTACTCTCTACGTGACCAACACACCCGTGGCTATCAATACGATGCCATGACAGAATCCCTTCCACTATTTGATCCATCAGGGCATTCCAACGGTCGCCCGTTCGGGTCGGTGCCTCGACAGAAACACCACGCAAGCGTTCTATTAGCAGAATTTCTTTATATGGCGATTGGTGGATCATGACTAAACCGTACACCGTCGGCAAGCGAATATCCCCTTCCCGCGCTAGCATCGACAGTTTATAAGCCTCTTGTTGCGCAATACCCTGGCAAACATAGCTTTTCGCTAATAATGGCATCGCCTGATCTTGCCGGTTATACATGGCATACAGATGGGCGTAAGGCTGTTCACTGATCCGTTCAAGGCGGGTAATTGATTCCCCTAAAATGACACTGAGTTCAGCTTTCAGCTGTTCCATTAGGCTTAGTCCGGTTATCTGACGCAAGTGGTTTATCATAATGGGATCACAGGCCGGAGATTGCCAGAATGTAGATCAAATAACCCGCACATACTCAACGTCATCGACGGGGTAGCCAGGCAGTATAAACACGACCACGATGTATGGGGAAAGCACGTCGCTCATACCTCTGCGGCGGCAAGTCAGGAAGGAATAATAAAATTAAATAATCAGCATCCACAAGATACCAAGAAAGGAGGCAATAAGGAGGAAGAGAATCAGTAAAGAGAAGGCAGTAAATAAAGCGAAAAGCAATAAACCGAGGTTAGAAATAACAACGCCAGAGCCCGGTAGGTTCTGGCGTAAAGTTTCCGTCGCGCAATTTATTGATTGAGCATGATAGCCCGGACTCGGTCTAAATCGCTCTGCGTATCAACCCCAACCGCAGGCACAGCTTTCGCCACCGCAACGTGAATTTTCTCGCCGTACCATAACACCCGCAGTTGCTCTAACAATTCAATTTGCTCAAGCTGACTGGGTGCCCAGTTAACATAGCGACGGATAAAACCTGCTCGATAGGCATAGATACCGATGTGACGTAAGAAACAATCACCGATAGTCTCTTTTGATTGAGCAAAGCGCTCTCTTTCCCACGGAATGGTGGCCCTGGAAAAGTAGAGGGCATAACCCTGAGCATCCATAACCACTTTAACGGCATTAGGGTTAAACGCCTCTTCACTGCTTGCAATGGGAACAGCCAACGTCGCCATGCCGGCACTACATGCAGCCAAATTATCAGCAACCTGACGGATAATCACCGGCGGCACCAGGGGTTCATCGCCCTGAACATTGACGATAATATCGTCATCAGCAAAACCATAGTGTTCAATAACTTCGGCTAACCGTTCAGTGCCAGACTGATGATCAGCACGGGTCAGGCACACTTCACCACCTGCGGCCTCAACCGCCTTGACCACATCTGGATGGTCTGTTGCCACAATCACCCGGTCAGCACCTGACGCCAAGGCCCGCTCCATAACATGGACGACCATCGGTTTGCCCGCAATATCAGCCAGTGGTTTGCCGGGTAAACGGGTTGAAGCATAGCGGGCGGGAATTATAGCAATGAAACTCATGCGTGCTTCTCATCAATTGACAGTGGACGGGCCTCGTTTTCCAACAAGACAGGGATACCGTCGCGTACCGGGTAAGCCAGATTATCCACCTTACACACCAACTCAAGGTTTTCTTTATTAAAGTATAATTTGCCGTTGCAGACTGGGCAGGCAACAATTTCGAGTAAACGGTGGTCCATACATCCTCCAAAATGGAGTTTAGCCAGCAGGAAAGTGTTTGAGGATACCATATCCGCTCATACAGGTTAACTATGCCGATGTGGTGATTCCCTACAGCCATCGATAACCCAGAATGATGCATCATCAGCCGCCGTATTAGCCCATATTGTCAGCTATTAGATAAATGATTGTTGGTTTTGTTATTGATATGTTGAATAATGGGGAGTTGAATTTTGTGATTAAAGTCACATAAATGAGCATTTTGAATCAAAAATGAAAACATTACATAAGATTATTGCGCTGTTTGCTAACTTCAGTAACTAAGCCACAAGATTACATATCGAAATATCATTACAAATAGAAAGCACCTGCACAGCGGCCCACTGAGATGAGAAATCTGTTGAATAGCGGCCGACTACCCAAAATCATTAGCGTTGCAGCCAGATAGCAATCAAGCGAACCCCGATGAGGTCACATCCGTCAGTGATTCAGGTGAGTAAGAGCCGCTAACGACGTTATGGCGCTGACGAGAAGGGAGAAACGGCTACCGATGAGGTAGCCGTTTGCTTAGAAAGCGATCACATCTGCTGCTGACGGTCCGTGAATACTACGATATGTAGAAAACTCAACGTCCTGCCCTTCATTCAGTGATTTGTTTTTGGTGTTGGCAATGGCCGTTTTGTTGACATAAACATCCGAACCACCATCGTGTGGTGAAATGAAACCGTAGCCTTCCGACTGGTTGAACCACTTCACGCGCCCCATTTTTAACGTCATAATAAATTTCCTTTTACTGGGCATCCTAACAACTCATTATTATTTATTGTTTAGATGCAGTTGCCCATCCTAAAGTTTTTTGACTAAACCTCTATGAGCTTGATTTTATGAAAAAACCGCATAATTGCGGGTTTTGTAATTTTGTCTATCTTGGTGAATGATTAGCACGCTTGCATAATCATTTTATTTCCTGAGATAGCCTAAACATTATTATTCTGAATCACAGAACAACAAATTATGTATTTTCGGATACAAATAGCCAATCTACCGCAGGCATTCGATGCTATTAGCAATAGCGATTCTGCATCAGAAACATTACTTATGGACTTATGGGAATTGCTTATCGAAGATTTTAGGAGGTTCGTCTTTGACGCGATATCAAAAGATAACGCTTGGGGAGGAACTGCTTTACTCTCGCACACACCCTACACATAAATACGCTTTATACATATATAGGCCTAAATAATAGGCCGCAGCTATTTACACATAAAACCCCCGACTATGCAACTGTTTTATCTCGCAATATGCAATAACATCGAGTATCAATGAGATGTGACGCATAAAAAATCAATATTCTCCACTGACTGCAACCTGATTCACCGAACTCGACCTAAAATGAAACTGTATCAGCGTGATCCGCAACCATGATGGCCTACATTGAAAATTGTCTACATGAAAACCTGTCTACACTGAAAGCGCCTGAAGGAGTTATCCGATTATGCCCCCCCAACAGTTTGTGCATCCCGATGAGATACGGGCCAAATTCTCCAGCGCTATGTCGGATATGTATCAGACCGAAGTCCCTCTATATAGCACATTATTACGGCTCGTTGCGGACACGAATACACAAGAGATGGTGCAAGATCAGAAACTTACCCGTCATTTGCAGCAAACTGGGGAAATTGAACGCCTAACGATGGAAAGACATGGCGCCATCCGCGTCGGGACAGCCGAAGAACTCAAGATGCTGCGGCGCTTGTTTGCAGTCATGGGAATGGTGCCGGTCGGTTATTATGATTTAGCACCAGCGGGTGTCCCGGTTCACTCCACCGCCTTCCGTGCGGTGCATGAAACCTCACTGCAAGCCTGCCCTTTCAGAGTCTTCACCTCATTACTGCGTCTGGAGTTGATTGAGCAACCTACACTACGGCAACTGGCTGCGGATATTCTGGCGAAAAGAACAATTTTCACCCCACAGGCGATTAAACTAATTGTTCAGCATGAAACATCGGGGGGGCTCAATCGCCATCAAGCCGATGATTTCATTGCTCAGTCGCTGGAAACATTTCGCTGGCATCATCAGGCAACGGTCAGCACTGAAACCTACCAACAGCTACACGATCAACACCGTCTGATTGCTGATGTGGTCGCTTTCAAAGGTCCGCATATTAACCACCTAACTCCACGGACCTTAAATATCGACGTCGTACAAACAGCAATGGCAGAGCATAATATGATGCCCAAAGCCGTTATCGAAGGGCCACCCCCCCGCCACTGCCCAATACTGTTACGCCAAACCAGCTTCAAGGCGCTGGAGGAAAAAATCGCGTTTGTATCAAATGGTGGGCAAATAATACCAGGCCACCATACGGCCCGCTTCGGGGAGATAGAGCAACGAGGAGCCGCTTTGACGGCCAAAGGCCGTAATCTGTATGACCACTTACTGCAAAGCGCACAGGATCAATTGAACGTTCCTGTAAATGAGAACAATGCGGCGCAATATAGCGCGATCCTGAGCGAGAAATTTAGTCAATTCCCTGATGATTACCCAACAATGCGAGCAGAGAAACTCGCCTTCTTCCGCTATTTTCCTACAGAAAAAGGCCTTATCACTGCATCAATACAGGAAATACAGGAAATACAGGAAATACAGGAAATACAGGAAATACAGGAAATGACATTAGACGAACTTATTGATAACGGCTTTATTCAATATGAACCGTTGGTTTATGAAGATTTCCTGCCAGTCAGCGCCGCTGGAATATTCCAGTCAAACTTAGGCGAGAAAGGGCAGAGTCACTTTACCGGGCACTCCAATAAAGCAGACTTCCAGCGGGATTTGGGGATTGCGGTTATTGATGAACTGCAACTCTACGAAGCAACCCAGCAACGTTCCGTTGCTGAATGTGCAGCCGCCCTCAAACTAACGTTGTTAAGCCAATAAAAGGGAGCTACTTAGTATCAGGAGATAGCGCCTGAATATTTAACAATAGTTTATCTGCCCTATCGGACGGTAGTTGCGCATCGACAGGTAAGTACCACCAATTCGGCAGAGCAAAAGCCCGGCACTTAACGGCATCCTTTTCTGTCATCAATAAAATTTGAGGGCCGGAAGTCAACCGGCTTAATTGTGCCAATGAATAATCCTGATGGTCAGCAAAAGCATGCTCATTTTCAGGTTTAATTCCTAACAAATTTAGCGTGGCAAAAAAGCGAGGAGGATGACCAATTCCGGCCATAGCAACGACATGCTGTAGCTGTTCCGCAGGTTGGCGCTGCCCCGTAACCAAATTGACGGCCTCCCGCGCAACCAGTTGCATGGGGATCTCCCCCTCAGCAGCGAGGCCACCGTTGGTGATTGCCGCATCTACTGACCGCAATCTGCCCTCCCGCTCCCGCATAGGGCCGGCTGGCAACCACCAGCCATTCCCAAAGCGGCGGACGCCATCAATGACGACCAACTCAAAATCACGCTGTAGCGCATAATGTTGTAAGCCGTCATCAGTAATGATGAAATCTACCGCATGAGATTGCAGTAAGGCTTTGATAGCGTCTGCCCGTTTGGGTGACACCGCAACCGGTGCCCCCGTCCGCTGAAAGATAAGAACCGGTTCATCACCCGCCTGAGCAGTGGTGGTGTTATCCGACAGCAGTAGCGGGTAGACCGCTGATTTACCGCCGTAGCCACGAGACACGACACCCACACGATAGCCACGCTGTTGTAGCTGTTCAACCAACCAGATCACCACCGGTGTTTTACCGTTCCCCCCCGCAGTAAGATTCCCCACAATGATCACAGGAACCGGCGAACGCCATGCCGAACGCAGCCCCAAGCGATAACTGGCTCGGATCAACCAAGTGACAGCACCATATAACCAGGACAACGGCAGCAGCAGTAAATACAGCCGCGATTGACCAGACCAGATACGCTCAATCATTGGCCAAACTGCATACGGTTGAGCTGCGCATAGACACCTTGCTGGACCAGCAATTCAGCGTGTACACCACGCTCCACAATACGCCCGTCTTCAATGACCACGATCTCATCTGCTTTCTCGATAGTGGATAAGCGATGGGCGATCACCAGAGAAGTTCGGTTTTTTTGTAACTCATCTAAAGCGGCCTGAATAGCTCGCTCTGATTCTGTATCCAGCGCCGAAGTCGCTTCATCCAAAATCAATATCGGGCAGTTCCGTAGTAAAGCACGCGCGATAGCGATACGCTGACGTTGACCACCGGAGAGCATGATACCGTTCTCGCCAATAACGGTATCCAAACCGTGTTCCATCTTATTGATAAAGTCCATGGCATACGCCATTCGAGCGGCTTCTTCAATTTCAGCACGGCTGTACTGTTCATTACGGGCGTAAGCAATATTATTAGCGACAGTATCGTTGAATAAGTGAACATTTTGTGAAACCAACGCCACTTGATTACGTAAGGCACCTAACCGGTAATCTCTCAGATCATGCCCATCTAACAAAATGCTCCCTTCACTGACATCGTAGAAACGGGTCAGTAAGTTAGCAATGGTGGATTTACCTGAACCTGAGCGCCCAACCAATGCCACGGTCTTGCCCGCTTCAAGGTGTATATTGATATCATTTAGCGCAGGCGTATCCTTACCGGGATAATAGAAAGTCACATGGCGGAATTCTATATCACCTTTCGCCCGTTCAACTTCAAGCTTGCCTTCGTCTTTCTCCTGCTCCATATCCAATATGCTGAATAACGTCTGACAGGCTGCCATACCGCGTTGGAACTGGGTATTAACATTTGTCAGCGACTTCAATGGACGCATCAGAGCAATCATCGCAGAGAATACAACGGTGATAGTACCGGCAGTCAACGTTTCCATTACACTTGGAAAACTTGCCGCATAAAGTACAAGTGCCAATGCAAAAGAGGCAATCAATTGAATGATGGGATCTGAAATAGAAGAGGCAGAAACCAGTTTCATCCCCTGCTGGCGCATACGGTTACTGACAGCATCAAAGCGCTCGGTTTCAACCTTCTGGCCACCAAAGATCAAAACTTCTTTATGCCCTTTGAGCATTTGCTCAGCGCTGGTGGTCACTTCCCCCATAGTATTTTGCATATTCTTACTGATATTACGAAAACGTTTGGATACCAGACGGATCGAAATAGACACAATGGGTGCAATGACGATTAAAATCAGCGACAACTGCCAACTGTAATAAAACATCATAATGAACAAACCAATGATAGAGGCCCCTTCCCGCACCACAGTCACCAACGCACTGGAGGAGGACGCAGCTACCTGCTCAGAGTCGTAAGTAATGCGCGACAATAAGGTACCCGTCGATTGTTGGTCAAAGAAAGAAACAGGCATACCCATCATATGGCTGAATAAGCGGCGGCGGATATGCATTACAACTTTACCCGACACCCAAGAAATACAGTAGCTTGAGACAAAACCAGTCACGCCACGCACTACCATTAGGCCGATAACAGCCAAAGGCATCCATTTCAGAATTGAACTGTTCGAATTGCCAAACCCATCGTCTAGCAAGGGTTTCAGTAACGACAGCATAAAAGTATCACTGGCCGCATTAAGGATTAATGCTATCGCCGCAACGATAAGACCGGCCTTATAAGGGGAGATCGTCGGCCATAGGCGACGAAAGGTCTGCCAAGTGGATAGATCTTTATCATTCATCATGCAAATACCAACACCATAAGAAATAGCGGCCCATTCTACTCATTATGACCTCTAACGCCAAACCGCTGGTGATACCAACGTGGTTTTAATTGTTCCCGATAGCCTTTAACGAACCAAGTATCGCAGTGAAAATATACACTTAATTGCCCTGATACTGATGTATCACGCCAAATAATGCCATTTTTTTGATAGCGATTGATCACTTTTTTCGCAGGTAGTCGCCATTGGTTATAACGAGCAACAGAAGCGAGGGCCAATTCTGGGCTAACTGCCCGTAGAAAAGGCGCGGTTGAAGAAGTATTACTGCCGTGATGGGGCACTTGCAGCACCGTTGATGTTAATTCTCCCCGGATATCGCTCACCAACTGCCGTTCTCCTTGGGACTCAAGATCCCCGGTCAACAATACACTATGTTTACCATCATTAATGCGAATGACACATGAGTCATTATTCTGAGCATTAACCACCTGTTCTTTCGGCCATAACACGTCAAAATCTAAACCTTGCCACTGCCATCTCTCCCCCTGTTTACAAGGCAGAGTATTGGCTACGTTTTTTACAGAGAAAGGCGCACGTACCGTTGCCTGCGGAAAAGCATCCAAGAGTACAGCCAAACCGCCAGTATGGTCCTGATGGTCATGGCTAAGGATAATCTGTTCAACAGTAATGCCACGCCATTTAAGGAGCGGTAAAACGACAATAGCGGCCATATTACCTGTAGGCCAATGATTGCCAGTGTCATAGATAATGGCTTTCCCCTCACGCTCAATCACCACAGCCAGACCATGCCCGATATCCAGCATATCCACACGCCAGTGATACTCATCACGCCGTTGAGTCAGTAATACCATGTTCATACACAGCACAATGACACCAAGAGGATGACTGCGCCACCATTGAAAGCGCCAGATAAATAATGCCAGCCAACCACCATAACCGATCGCAACAGAAGCCATGCCAGTGTGTAACCAGCCTTCTTTTAGCTGATTGAGCGGGAATAGCACCACAGTCAACGAGATATCAGCCAAGAACCAAAATATATCAGCAACAGCAGGGAGCAATGCTAAAGCCAATGCTAATAATACGCAGGGTACGGTGAACAATGAGACTATTGGGACCGCCCACAGATTGGCGGGTATAGAAAATAAACTTATACCGTGGAATAACCCTATCTGTAACGGCATCAGCAGTAGCATCATACCAAACTGCAAATGAAACCAACGGATAACCAAGCCATACCAACCAGTAATGAAACGAGAAGAAACAGGGGCCAAGTGAAACCAACATATCAGGCTAAATACCGCCAGGCAGGAGAGCCAAAAGCTGTCTGATAATACGGCTAGCGGGTCGCTGACTAAAATTAGCCCCAAAGCCCACCTCCACACCTGCCATGGGCTACATAAAATACCGAACAAACGTAGCAGCAGCCACAGCGTTAACGCAATGGCCGCCCGGATTGCTGGTGAGTTTGCTCCTGCCAGCCAGACATAAATCATAGCAATCAGCCAGCCAATCAGTAGCGGTAGCAAAGGCCCAATCCAACTGACAGGAAAAAGGAGCTGTACTAATCGGGCAAGCATCCCACCAAATAAGGCCGCCAGTGCAATATGTAAACCGGAAATCGCCATCAGGTGCGCAGTGCCGGTGTAGCGTAAGAGTGACCACTCTTCTTTGTTCAGTTGTGATCTTTCACCAAAGGCCAGTGCTAGCATGATCCGCCGCTGATCATATCCCACCAGTTGCTGCTCTATGCTACTGATAATTTGCTGACGAAAATTACACTCTGCATCCAGTAATTTAGCCTCAATGATGCGCCCTTGTAGTGGACGTCTGTTAGCAATAGCCCAGCGCTGACTGTCAAACCCGCCCTCATTCAGTACGCTATGTACTGCCCTCATACGTAACCTAAACGCCCAGCGTTGCCCTGCACAGTATTGATCCAACCGTTCTGGCCACTTAACGTTGACTGCTATTGGAGGGAAAACCCGTTTTTCATTAATTTTCTGAATACTTATCACAACTTTCTGGCCGTCATCCCATGAAAGAGATGAACTGTTTATTGTCGCAACTATCTGCTGATCCCCCTGGGTTAATGCTTCTGTTTGCATCAGTATCCCATTGCTATGCCAAACCCCCCACAGGAAGCTAATCACAATCAGCGCTAAAAATTGGCAGTAACGATTGCGGCTTAACCACAAAAATGCACTTAGGGCTAATAGAGAACCAATGATAGTGGGCCCTGGTAGTTGATGCAGAAAAATAAGAGGCAAGATCCCGACAATGACAGCAGCGGCGACCCGATCTGTTGATAACGCGATAAAAACCATCCCTGTTTTTACTCTTGAATAGCCTCATTGCTATTCATCTCTGTCGTCTGGCTGTTTACGCCATTTGGAATAGGTTGATTCTCAACATTGGGGCCAAAGACGCTAGGGCAAAAAGTATAATTTCAGCACTGGCTCGTTAGTTATTTTAACTTGTTGCAGGATCCGCCAAAAAAATGCGGGATGTATCGAAACCAGAAACATGTTGAATCCCAGAGTGTAGACAGTGTGTATTAGTCAAAAAACATGTAGGACGCGTATTTATGGACGCATGTTTATGGGTGGATGTTTATGGATGGATGTTTATGGATGGATGCATACAAAGAAGTGCTTGTGGAACAACACAGAGAAAAGAAACACAGAGAAAAGAGAGTAAGAGTGACGATAGGGAGGATAACCGGCGGTCTATAAAACTATGTGATAAACACGCTATTCAAGGAATTCATTTTTACAGATATATCATTGACTTTTTACGCAAAAAAAACGATGCCGATAAGGGCACCGTTTCGTATCAGCGTTTACATAATAACGCGGTAAGTTGTGAACAACTTAGCCGTAGATATTAGCGCGATCTCGCAATTCTTTACCTGGCTTAAAGTGTGGAACATACTTACCTTCCAGTTCAACTTTATCACCGGTTTTTGGATTACGGCCAACACGCGGAGCACGGTAGTGAAGAGAAAAACTGCCAAATCCGCGGATCTCAATGCGCTCACCTTCAGCTAGTGTTCCAGCCATATGCTCAAGCATTTCTTTCACTGCATCCTCAACGACCTTAGCAGGCACGTGAGATTGCTGGCCAGCAAGTCTTTCAATAAGTTCAGACTTGGTCATATTACCTCCAAGCTTTTCAGCTAAACTACCGTATTGGGGCGGAAGAACCGCCCCCCGTTATTACTCGCCTTTCGCAGCTTTGAACGCTTCAGCCATTGCGCTAGAGAAATTACTTTCTTCTGGCTTGGTGTTAACCGTAGCAATAGCATCTTTCTCATCAGCTTCGTCTTTAGCACGAACAGACAGGCTGATTACGCGGTTTTTACGGTCAACGCCAGTATATTTGGCTTCAACTTCATCACCTACGTTCAGAACCAGCGTCGCATCTTCAACGCGGTCACGAGTTGCTTCGAAAGCACGCAGATAACCTTCTACGCCGCCAGCCAATTCAACTGTAGCACCTTTAGCGTCAACTGCAGTTACTTTACCAGTAACAATAGCACCTTTCTTGTTAACAGACAGGTAGTTATTGAACGGGTCTTCTGCCAGTTGTTTCACGCCTAAGGAGATACGCTCACGTTCTGCGTCAACCTGCAGAACCACAGCTGCGATTTCGTCGCCTTTCTTGTATTCACGAACTGCTTCTTCGCCTGCAACGTTCCAGGAGATATCAGACAGGTGAACCAGGCCGTCGATGCCGCCGTCCAAGCCGATGAAGATACCGAAGTCAGTGATAGACTTGATTTTACCTTCAACGCGGTCGTTTTTGTTGTGGGTTTCTGCAAACAGCTGCCATGGGTTAGATTTGCACTGTTTCAGGCCCAGAGAAATACGACGACGTTCTTCATCGATGTCCAGAACCATAACTTCCACTACGTCGCCAACGTTAACAACTTTAGACGGGTGAATGTTTTTGTTGGTCCAATCCATTTCTGAAACGTGTACCAAACCTTCAACGCCTTCTTCGATTTCTACGAAGCAACCGTAATCAGTCAGGTTAGTCACACGACCAGTCAGCTTAGTGCTTTCTGGGTAACGTTTAGCGATAGCAACCCATGGATCTTCGCCCAGTTGTTTCAAGCCAAGGGATACACGAGTACGTTCGCGGTCGAATTTCAGAACTTTAACAGTGATTTCGTCGCCCACATTGACGATTTCGCTTGGGTGTTTAACACGTTTCCAAGCCATGTCAGTGATGTGCAGCAAGCCATCAACGCCACCCAGGTCAACGAATGCACCGTAGTCAGTCAGGTTCTTAACGATACCCTTGACTTCCATGCCTTCTTGCAGGTTTTCCAGCAGTTGATCACGCTCAGCGCTGTTCTCGGATTCGATAACTGCACGACGAGAAACAACGACGTTGTTGCGTTTCTGATCCAGCTTGATGACTTTGAACTCAAGCTCTTTGCCTTCCAGATGCAGAGTATCGCGAACTGGACGCACATCAACCAGTGAACCAGGCAGGAACGCACGGATACCGTTCAGTTCGACTGTAAAGCCGCCCTTCACTTTGCCGTTGATCACACCAGTAACGGTTGCAGCTTCTTCGTAAGCTTTTTCCAGCATCAGCCATGCTTCGTGACGCTTAGCTTTCTCACGGGACAGCAGAGTTTCACCGAAGCCGTCTTCAACAGCGTCCAGAGCAACATCAACTTCGTCACCAACTTGAATTTCCAGTTCGCCTTGCGCGTTCTTGAACTGTTCTGCTGGAATTGCTGACTCAGATTTCAGACCAGCGTCAACCAGTACGATATCTTTATCGATAGAAACAACAACACCACGGACGATAGAGCCCGGACGTGTTTCAATTGTTTTCAGGGATTCTTCAAAGAGTTGAGCAAAAGATTCTATCATGTTAATAATCTTCAGGATTCTTAAGTTTAACGTCCATCTAGCATCCCGCCGGATGGGGTTGTTTCACATGCCTCGCCACACATCCTTGCAACAAGGTTAAAGTGCTCTTCAATATTAATTTTAATAATTTTTAAAAAAATCGTATTGAGAGCGCAGAACTGACCGCATTGTCGTTATTTTTTCAACGGCAAGGCTAAAATTCGTTGGGCATAAGCCAGCGCCTGTTCGATCACCTGTTCGATGGACATACTGGTTGAATCCAGTACCAACGCATCCGCCGCAGGGACTAAAGGTGCAACAGACCGGTTACGATCACGGTTATCCCGCTCCTGTATCTCGGCCAAAAGACGTTCAAAGTTAACATTAAACCCTCTTTCCTGCAACTGTAGCATACGTCTGTGCGCGCGTTCTTGCGAACTGGCATCAAGAAATATTTTCACAGGTGCATCAGGAAACACGATAGTCCCCATATCCCGGCCATCAGCAATTAAACCAGGCGCTTCGCGAAAAGCTCGCTGGCGACGCAGTAATGCTTCACGTACACGGGGGAAAGCCGCCGCTTGGGATGCAGTATTACCCACTGTCTCGGTTCGGATCTCATTGCTGACATCCTCGCCTTCTAAAATAACTTGTAGCTGCCCATTCTGTGAAACAAAACGAACATCGAGATGTGCGGCAAGTGGTACCAATGCCTCTTCGGTGCTGATATCGACCTGATGATGCAAAGCAGCGAGTGCCAGCACTCGGTAAATCGCACCAGAATCCAGCAAGCGCCAGTTCAATGATTCAGCCAATGCTTTGCAAAGCGTACCTTTACCCGCACCACTCGGTCCATCAACGGTTATCACCGGGGCTATCGCCGTCATTTATCTCTCCTTTCGGTAGGCAAACCTCTTGTCTGCCCCCGGCAGGGCAGACACAGAGGTAGCATTATACGCTGCATCGGTATGAACTGTTACCCTGAGTTGGTTCAGTTGCTGAAAATAAGACCATAGATTGTAGCTTGAAGTGTAGAAAAGATAGGGAGGATAGCCAGAAAAACATTTGCGATAGCGATCTATTCGCTTACTCCTCGCCATTTATAAAAAAAATGAACAATGAAGAGAGATATCCTATAGAAATAGGCGCTTGATTCGCGCCCGTTTTAGTGTAATAGAACCCATTCAATTCAGGTGCTATCAGGCCAGTTGGCTCAGACGCGCAAACTGTTCAAAATAATCAGGGAAGGTTTTTGCGGTACATTTCGGGTCAAGGATCGTCACGGGGGTATCTGATAACGCGACCAGCGAGAAACACATCGCCATACGGTGGTCATCGTAGGTACCAATATCTGCAGCAGTTAGCTGCAAGGGTGGAACCACGCGGATGTAATCTTCCCCCTCTTCCACTTCAGCACCTACTTTTCTCAACTCGGTTGCCATCGCCGTCAGCCGGTCAGTTTCTTTTACCCGCCAGTTGTAGATATTGCGGATCGTCGTTGGGCCCGTGGCAAATAATGCCGTAGTCGCAATGGTCATTGCAGCATCAGGAATGTGGTTCATATCCATGTCAATGCCCTGTAATTCACCACGACTGCACTCGATATAATCATCCCCCCACGTCACTTTCGCGCCCATTTTTTCCAACACATCGGCAAATTTAGTGTCGCCCTGTACACTTTTCTTGCCAATACCAGTGACACGCACTGTTCCCCCCTTAATAGCCGCAGCCGCTAAGAAGTAGGAAGCCGACGAGGCATCGCCCTCAACCAAATAAGTCCCTGGTGAGCGGTAGGTCTGGCCCCCTTTGATGTGGAAAATTTGGTAGTTCTCATGCCCCACGTCAATACCAAATGCTTTCATCAAGTGCAGAGTAATATCGATATAAGGTTTGGAAACCAGATCACCCATAATCCGAATAGTCGTATCTTGCTCCGCCAGCGGGGCGGTCATCAATAAAGCAGTCAGGAACTGGCTAGAGACACGCCCATCAACAGTTAACTCCCCCCCTCGGAAACCACCACGTAAACGTAATGGCGGGTAATTTTCTTGTTCCAGATAATCGATCTGTGCACCGCCCTGACGTAGCGCATCCACCAAATGGCCAATTGGCCGCTCCTTCATCCGAGGCTCACCCGTCAGTACGATATCGCTATTACCCAAACATAACACCGCGGCCAAAGGACGCATGGCTGTGCCGGCATTGCCCAAGAAAAGCGACAATGGCTGTTCAGCCACTAATTTCCCCCCCAGACCATCAACCTCACAGCATGTGCGATCAGCAGAAAGGCGGAAGTCCACCCCTAATGCCTGTAATGCATTGAGCATGTGGCGGATGTCATCGCTGTCTAACACGTTATTCAACTGAGTGGTCCCTTCGGCCAACGCGGCCAGAAGCAGTGCGCGGTTAGAGACACTCTTCGAACCAGGTAAATTAACGGTGCCATTAACTAGGGCAATGGGTTGTAAGGTCAGGGATTCCAGCATGGGAAAAACATTCTCCAGTCTTGTATAGGCAACAGCCTCGAACAAAACGAAGCTGTTATTACAAATTAACGTGTTATTACGAATTTACGCGTTATTACACACGAACTCATTGTTGCAAGAGGCCCATCGATCCGGAGCGGATGAGTACCCGCTCCAGAAAAATCAGCCATGGCGGCGTTCAAAATCAGCCATAAAGTCGGTTAAGGCTTTTACGCCTTCAATTGGCATAGCGTTATAGATAGAAGCCCGCATGCCCCCGGCAACACGGTGGCCTTTTAAGGCCTGCAGACCTTGTGCTTCAGCTTCACTCAAGAACAGTTTATCTAATGAAGCATCTGCCATTTGGAACGGCACATTCATCCAAGAGCGGTTAGTAATAGCAACCTGATTGCGATAGAAGCCTGTGCGGTCGATGGCACCGTACAATAGTTCAGCTTTCGCCTGATTGCGCTTTTCCATTTCGCCCAAACCACCCTGCTCTTTCAGCCATTTAAATACCAGGCCAGAAAGATACCAAGCGAACGTTGGCGGTGTATTGAACATCGAATCGTTATCTGCCAATACCTTGTAGTCCAGGATCGACGGCAACGCCGTGTGGGCTTTCCCAAGTAAATCTTCACGCACGATAACCAGTGTCAAGCCCGCTGGGCCAATGTTCTTCTGTGCGCCAGCATAGATCACACCATAACGGCTAATATCGATAGGACGGGAAAGAATGGATGAGGAGTAATCGGCAACAACAACTTTATTGCCGAAATCAGGCTGTTCATTAATCGCAACGCCGTCAATGGTTTCATTTGGGCAATAGTGCACATAGGCCGCATTATCGCTCAACTTCCATTGCTTCATTGGCTGAATACCTGTTAAGCCATTGTCATGGGTGGTGACATCAATAACATTAGGAGTGCAGTATTTTTGTGCTTCTTTAATCGCACTGTGCGCCCAATAGCCACCATCGATATAGTCAGCGCTGTTGCGGTCACCAAGCAAGTTCAATGGCACCGCAGCAAACTGTGCTCGGGCACCACCATGGCAAAATAACACTTTATAATTAGCCGGTATCTGCAACAGGTCACGCAGATCTTTCTCCGACTCTTCAGCAACCTGCATAAATTCTTTACTGCGGTGACTAATTTCCATCACCGACGTTCCCAAACCATGCCAGTTACGTAATTCTTGTTCTGCACGACGTAATACTTCGACCGGTAACATTGCTGGACCAGCGCTAAAATTATAAACCTGTGTCATTTCCCCTCACCACACTCTACTGAGATTGCCATCGTTATAACCCGTACCCCGGTTTTATCATTCGAGTCGGCCTGCTGCAACGGTTATACCCAAAATAATTCGGGTTGCCGCAAGGGAGAGACAAATAGGTTGGAACCGATTTGAACAGCATTTATGCTGTCCGAGGGTGAGCCTCAGGGATGAGACTCATTAATCCCGATGAGCTTATTTATTTTAAAGTCAACTACCAGTAAGTGACTGGGGTGACAAATCTGCTGGGAGCAGATTTGAACGCTGCTTGCAGCGGCCTCGCAGAGGCGAGGCCCAAGGACGGGCCGAGTAATAAGGGCCGCTTCCCCCTACATCTTGAAGGACGACGGGTATCGATCATATGCCGATAGATAAACCCGTTAATAAACTAACACCACGTTGAGTATCGTAAGTCATCGTTGTATTCATTGTGATTCGTTGATTTACATGCCAAATCGCTCCCACAGATCCTGCGCCTTGATCGCTATATCCTGCAAGCCCGACACCAATAGAGACTTTAGAACCCGATTTTTGAGGAATAACCGCAGCAGCCATCGTCGCCGCTATTCCCGCGTTTAATTGTTTCTGCTTTTGATTAATATCTTTATCAAAACCGCCAAATTTTCCATTAGAATAGGTTAAAAATTCATTTTTAAAAGTACGTTGGTACTCATTGATTCGAGAGTCTGTATATTGTTTTCCGGTATATATAATGGTATTAACTGAAAGATCAGTATAGTTATTAGCATTATTTAACGTCACATCTATAAGATTAGACATGTAATTAGCCTCTTCATTATAGATAGCTAACAAAGATTCATCAGCATAGATATTTGCATAATTACTAACACTCTCCATGCCATTGTCAGTATAATTATTGCTTTCATTAGTAACCAATAATATTGAGTTGTCGGTATATTCACCAGTTGTATTCAACACAGTATCTAATGAGGCATCAGTATAATTATTTATATTTTCAGTGACAGTGGAAAAAGAGTTGTCAGAATATTCATTTGATAAATTCAGAACATCATCAAAGCTATCGTTTAACTGACTAACATTGATTGTATCTGTATTCTCAACACCTTTTTTAACGCTGGTAATTTGTCTATCACCGATATTCAGTTCATCATTCCGTGTAGCAATCGAACCGCTACCCAATGCAATTCCTCCTTCAGAGGATACCGAGCCTGTACCTAAGCTAGCACTATTATTACCGTTTGCCGCTCCGCCGATATTAACGACATTATTCCCCGATGTACCGTTGCCGCTAACCGATACAGAATCTGTCAGAGTGGAGCCGGTTGAATTACCAGATGTATTACCGCCGAACACCACGCTATTGGTAATCGCGGTTACTGAATCCCCCACGCCCATATTGCCAGAGCCGCCCAATATAGAGTTATCTTCAGTCAAATCATCTCGACCAATTCCATTCCCATCTATCACGTAGTTATTACTACCATTGATATTGGCGTCGGTGCTGTCAGTAACATTGTTTTCACTCCCAAAAATGTCATTGTTTCCACCACCACTAATGGTGTTGTAGTGCCCTCCCGCGATAATATTATTATGCGTATCCATTAAATTATTTACAGAGCTAGCAATAATATCATTGTTATGACTGTTGTGAAGACCATTCAGCGCACCAGTGATCGTATTGTTATCACTGCCAATGAGCGTATTTTGATTGTCAACGCACCACGCTCCTGATGGGGACGCGGGATCCGAATAACAACTATTTTCATTACCGATAATATTGCTGTTGCTCTCTATAAGATTATTACTAATGCCAGACACAGTATTACTATCAGAATCTATTATAGTACTGCCCTGAGTGACAATAAGTAGGTTGTTGTTTGAGTTTATTAACGTGTTATTCTGCGCGCCGTAGAAGAGGCCATCGCCCAAGCTAATGGCGCTGATCATATTGCCATCGCTACTTACCAGGTTGTTACTCTGACCACCGTCTATCGTATTATTATGAGAGTCGATAAGATGATTACTAAATCCTCCCAACTGCTCATTACCAAGACCGGTTAGTGTATGAATATCGTTATTACTGCTGGCGTCAAAAATATTGATTGTACCATTACCGTTATTATTGGTACTGCCATTAATATTCGTATTGTTAGCTATCACTATCGGCGAAGTAAATACTGCGATTAACCAAGTGGCGATATATATGCATTGCATCCGTTGCATCCGTTTAATTTCCTTATTCATTAATTAATGCCAAAAGCAAAACCCGCTGCAACACCGACACCGCCTTCAGTGTCGGCAGAAACATTGACTCGCGTTATCGTTTTATGATTGATGTTCCAGTCGCCTCCCACAGCGAGTGCACTTTGCCCGCGATAAGCCCCTATCGCCATCCCAAACGATTTTTCATATCCGAATTTTTGAGGAATACCTGACATCGCCATTGCACCAGAAATACCTGCATTAGTCTTATTAAAATTTTTGTTAACTTTATCACTAAGTTGATTGTATTTATCATCAACATAACTTTTAGCATCGGATAATGACGTTTCAAACGCTGTATTTACCGTCTTATCCGTATAGCTATTTACATCATAAACAATTGATGAAACTTTACTATCTACATAGTCATAGGTGTTATTTAGTGTTTCTTTCGACTTCCCGTCCATGTATGTTTTAGTTGTATTAAATATCTCAGCAGTTTTGCTGTCAGTATAAGTATTTGCACTATTCAATGTTTCAGATGATTTATTATCAGTGTAGCTATTTGCTGAATTTAGCGTTTCGGATGATTTGTTATCCGTGTATGTATTGGCATTATTAATTGTTTCAGTCGCTTTGTTATCTGTGTATATATTCGCATTATTAAGTGTTTCGGTCGCTTGGTTATCCACATATATATTAGCGCTATTAAGTGTCTCGCCAGCTTTAGCCACCAGTTGACCGACATTCGCCGCATCGGTATCTGCGACACCCGCTTTAACACCGGTTA
Source organism: Yersinia pestis (assembly GCF_900460465.1). Lineage (GTDB taxonomy): Bacteria > Pseudomonadota > Gammaproteobacteria > Enterobacterales > Enterobacteriaceae > Yersinia > Yersinia pestis. The sequence continues at coordinate 341,112 of NZ_UAVH01000006.1, forward strand.
TTTGGCGATCACCGATGTTCATTTCATCAGATCGTGTTGCATTGGAGCCGCTACCAATCGCAATTCCGCCATTCGTTGACGTGCCGCCACCTACCGATACTCCATCCCCATCACTAACACTGCCATTCCCAATGACAACGCCATTTATCGAGTTGGATAAACTGCCACCGTTGCCAACAACGACACCATTTGTTGAACCGCCAAGCGAGTTATTATTCCCTACCGCAGTTCCATTGCCAATAACCCCCGTATTGAAATCACCGATATTGACATCCGCAAACACAGACCCAGAAAAAATTGCCGTGATGATAACAACCGATTTTTTGAAATTACTTTTTGTAAACATGTTTAATATCCATAAATGCTATTAGGGTTTGCATTATTTTCACCCCATTATATTTTGACACATTGATACCGACTCAATGGGGCGTCCATTCCATTACAACCATATTTTGGTTAATTTTATTAAGAGGGTATTCCCCTTCGGATATAACCAAAACCATTCTATCTATTATTCTGCGTCGAATGAATTGCAAAAATGAGTGGAGAGGGTTGCAATAAATGTCTGGCGGAAATTTTGCGAAGACCGTAGCCTTCGCAAAAAAGTCACAGTATCAATATGTGTGGAATAGTTTTTGAATTTCTTGTGGTTTTTGAGTTTGCGTTAATGCTAACTGTAATAAAACCCGTGCTTTCTGTGGATTAAGTGCACCCGCAGCGACAAAGCCGTATTTAGCGTCATCAATTTCAGCACCTTCTGTGGTTGAACCACTGGGCACACGAGACGAGCGCACAACTGCAACTCCGTGACTTGCGGCGGTTGCCAGCGTATCGAAAACCGTATGATAGAGATTACCATTCCCCACGCCAGCACTGACAATCCCCTGATAACCATCGGCAATCAATGCCTTTGCGGGTATGTCCGATGCATTTGCATAGTTATAAATAATGCCAACTTTCGGTAACGTATTTAGCTTACTGATATCAAACGCGAGTTGTCTTGCTGCTGGTTGATGCAAATAATTAACTTTACCATCATAGATATACCCCAATGGCCCTGTATTCGGTGATTGGAATGTTTGCACTGATGTGGTGTTGGTTTTTACCACATCACGCCCAGTGAAAACCATGTCATTCATCGCCACCAGCACACCCCGTTTAGCCGAGTCTGCGTCACTGGCGACCACCACCGCGTTGTAGAGGTTCAACGGGCCGTCGGCCCCTAATGCCGTTGCCGGGCGCATTGCGCCGACTATCACCACGGGTTTATCACAATTGACGGTTAAATCGAGGAAATAAGCCGTTTCTTCTAAAGTATCCGTTCCATGAGTGATGACAAAACCGTCTGTTTTCGTGCAGTCTTTATTGATTTTTTTCGCCAATGTGAGCCAAACATCGTCATTCATATCTTGTGAGCCTATATTCACCACTTGTTCGCCCTGGATATTCGCAATGTCTTTTATAGCCGGGACGGCCTCTACCAGCGCATCTACCCCCAATTTACCGGCGGTATAATTGGATTTTGTAGCAGAATCACCTCCCCCTGCGATGGTGCCCCCGGTTGCCAATAAAGTGATATTAGGCAGAGCAAAAACCGGGCTACTGATCCCTACAAATATTCCGGCGAGTACCGTTAGCTTTATATATTTCATATAATTACTACATTATTTATAAGCTAATTAATTATACGGAATATCCATATGAAAACTGTGATATCTACTGTGCTTTCAGAATACATGGAGCTATTAACCAAAACCCCGTATGATTGCCCGCTTTTAGTACCGCCAAAAAGTGAAGACAATGACGCAAACTTTTATTCCCGGCAAAGACGCTGCGCTGGAAGACTCTATCTCCCGTTTTCAGCAAAAACTGAGCGACCTCGGTTTTAATATTGAAGAAGCCTCTTGGCTTAACCCTGTTCCTCACGTTTGGTCGGTACATATCCGCGACCGCGACTGCCCGTTGTGCTTTACCAACGGCAAAGGCGCCAGTAAAAAAGCGGCTCTGGCATCAGCTCTGGGCGAATATTTTGAGCGTTTATCCACCAACTATTTCTTTGCTGACTTCTATCTGGGCAAAGCCATCGCTGAGGGTGATTTCGTTCATTACCCAAACGAGAAGTGGTTTCCGATCCCGGCGGATAATCTGCTACCGGAAGGCATTCTGGATGAGCGTCTGCTGGCGTTTTACGACCCAGAGCAAGAGTTGGTCGCCAGTGATTTGGTTGATTTGCAGTCGGGTAATGCCAAGCGTGGTATCTGTTCACTGCCCTTTACTCGTCAATCAGATTTAGAAACTGTCTATATCCCGATGAATATTATCGGCAATCTGTATGTTTCAAACGGTATGTCAGCAGGGAATACCGCTAACGAAGCCCGCGTACAGGCACTGTCTGAAGTTTTTGAGCGTTATGTGAAAAACCGCATTATTGCGGAGTCCATCAGCTTGCCAGAGATCCCCGCCGAGGTATTGAATCGCTATCCAGGCGTGGTAGAAGCTATCACTAAGCTGGAAGAAGAAGGTTTCCCTATCCTGTCTTACGACGCCTCTCTGGGGGGCGCTTATCCGGTTATCTGTGTCGTGCTATTTAACCCGTCAAACGGTACCTGTTTCGCGTCATTCGGCGCACATCCCGATTTTGGTGTGGCATTAGAACGCACGGTGACGGAGTTATTACAGGGCCGCAGTCTGAAAGATCTTGATGTCTTTACTGCACCAACCTTTGATGACGAAGAAGTGGCAGAACATACCAACCTGGAAACCCACTTTATCGATTCAAGCGGTCTAATTAGTTGGGATATGTTTAAGCAGGATGCAGATTACCCATTTGTTGACTGGAGCTTCAAGGGCACCACAGAAGAAGAGTTCGCGACATTGATGGCTATCTTCCAACAAGAAGGTGCCGAAGTGTACATCGCAGATTATGAGCACTTAGGTGTCTACGCCTGCCGGATCTTGGTGCCGGGGATGTCTGATATCTACCCTGCCGAAGACTTGCTGATGGCGAACAACACCATGGGTGTACATCTGCGTGATACTTTACTGGCCTTGCCAGATACAGACTGGCAGCCAGCACAGTACTTGGAATTGATTCAGCAGATTGATGATGAAGGCTTGGATGATTTTGCCCGTGTGCGTGAACTGCTGGGTATCGCCTCCGGTAAAGATAATGGCTGGTACACCCTGCGGGTTGGCGAACTGAAATCAATGCTGGCACTGGCGGGCGGTGATCTCGAGCAAGCGCTGATCTGGGTTGAATGGACACAAGACTTTAACGCTTCCGTCTTTACAGCAAAACAGGCCAACTATTACCGTTGCCTGCAAACGCTACTGCTCTTGAACCAAGAGCCTGATCGTGACCCGATGCAATATTACAATGCATTCGTCAAGATGTATGGTCAGGAAGCGGTCGATATTGCCTCAGCGGCCTTATCGGGTGAAATTCGCTTCAACGGCCTGTTCAGTGTTGACGAAGATCTGAAAGCATTACCCGCTCATCAGGCTTTACTCGGCGCTTATGCTAAGTTGCAGGCGGCTAAACGTCGCCATTGGGCTAAAAGCGAGTAATACGGCTCTTCCTTACCGCTCCGCCAAGTTATTGAGTTTGTAGCCTGGCGACAAACGTGCGTATCCCGAATCACTGCCCCGCGTCAGTGATTCGGGCAAGAGTGATTCAGGTAAACAAGGGTGATTCAGGTAAACAAGTACCGCTAATCCGCTGGCAACACCCAGTCCAACAGCGATAAAAACCCCTATTCCAGATGAAAAAAAACTAAAACGTCAGTACGTATTTTCGCCACACCTTGTTTATTTCGTTTTGGCTGTCGCTATTTATTGTTGCAGTTATTCCTTATTAAAAATAAATACACTCATCTGAGTCTGACTATTGTTTCTGTTATAAAAAAACGCTATTTTCTGACACCCAAATGACCTTTTTGAACAATTATTTTTTTCTAAAAAGGAAAAAAAGACACAGAGGTAAATAAATAGTTAATTTTTAATGAACAGCCCCCATAAAAACAGCTACAAACATCCCTTTTCTTTAACTTTCCCGACAACGTTCAGGCTGTTAAATCAAAATTTTTTGCAAAAATTAAAATATTTTTTTCAGTTTAAAATCAATATAATAGACCAATAAGCCCTATAAAAAACAAGGTTTAAGGCTAAACTAAACTCGCCCAATATGATCCATATCAATTTTCACGCTATACTGCTTTGCTAGTATCTCACTGTGCTTTATTAACCCTATAAGAGAGAGTTAGTGTGAAAGCTGACAACCCCTTCGATGCATTATTACCTTCGGCAATGGCTAAAGTAGCTGAAGATGCTGGTGTCTATAAAGCCACCAAGCATCCGATGACAACTTTTTATTTAGCGATTACCGCGGGTGTCTTTATTTCCATTGCGTTTGTTTTTTATATTACAGCAACCACCGGTACTGCAGGCGTTCCTTTTGGTTTTGCCAAACTGGTCGGTGGTATTTGTTTCTCCTTAGGGCTAATGTTAGTCGTGGTGTGTGGGGGTGATCTTTTCACTTCAACTGTGCTTACCACGGTTGCCAAAGCCAGTGGCCGTATCACCTGGCGTCAATTGGCAACTAACTGGGTTAATGTCTATATTGGGAACTTGTTCGGCGCACTGTTCTTCGTTGGCCTTATCTGGTTTGCAGGCCAATATACTGTGGCAAATGGTCAATGGGGTTTAAATGTTCTGCAAACAGCAGAGCACAAATTGCACCATACTTTTATTGAGGCAGTGTGCTTAGGTATTTTGGCTAACCTGATGGTTTGCCTGGCGGTTTGGATGAGTTACTCCGGCCGTACCATAACAGACAAAATGTTAGCGATGATTTTACCGGTGGGAATGTTTGTTGCCAGCGGTTTTGAGCATAGCATCGCCAATATGTTTATGATCCCGTTGGGTATTGTGATTAAAAACTTTGCTTCACCTGAGTTTTGGCAAGCCATCGGTTCAGCACCCGAGCAATTCGCTCACTTGACCGTAAGTAACTTTATTATCGATAACCTGATCCCAGTCACCATCGGCAACATCATTGGTGGCGGACTATTGGTAGGGTTGACTTATTGGGTAATTTATCTGCGCGGTGACCAGCAACATTAACGTGTGGCCGCTACGTCTGGTTTTCGAGAAATTAACATTAAAAGGTAGATGCATTATGACCGAACTTAATGAGAAATTGGCCAAAGCATGGCACGGTTTTACCAAGGGTGATTGGCAGAATGAAGTCAACGTTCGTGACTTTATCCAGAAAAACTACACCCCTTATGAAGGTGATGAATCCTTCCTTGCCGGCTCTACCGAAGCGACCGACAAGCTGTGGGCGCAAGTTATGGAAGGTATCAAACTGGAAAACCGCACTCATGCGCCAGTGGATTTCGATACCGACGTAGCATCAACCATTATCTCCCACGATGCAGGCTACATTAATAAAGATCTGGAAACTATCGTTGGTTTACAGACTGAAGCGCCATTGAAACGTGCTCTGATCCCATTCGGCGGCATCAAAATGGTCGAAGGCTCTTGTAAAGTTTATGGTCGTGAGCTTGATCCACAACTGAAAAAAGTCTTCACCGAATACCGTAAAACACATAACCAAGGTGTGTTTGACGTTTATACCAAAGACATCCTGAACTGCCGTAAATCGGGTGTGCTGACTGGCCTGCCAGATGCGTATGGCCGTGGCCGTATCATCGGTGATTACCGTCGCGTTGCGGTATACGGTATCGACTTCCTGATGAAAGACAAACTGGCTCAGTTCAATTCACTGCAGGCTGATTTAGAAAACGGTAAAGACCTGGAAATGACTATCCAGTTGCGCGAAGAAATTGCTGAACAGCATCGCGCTCTGGCTCAAATCAAAGAGATGGCAGCTAAATACGGCTGTGATATTTCAGGTCCGGCAACTAACGCCCGCGAAGCAGTTCAGTGGACTTACTTCGGCTATTTGGCTGCAGTTAAATCCCAGAACGGCGCAGCAATGTCCTTCGGTCGTGTTTCTACCTTCCTCGATGTGTACATCGAACGTGATATGAAAGAAGGTAAACTGACTGAAATCGAAGCGCAGGAACTGATTGACCATTTGGTTATGAAACTGCGTATGGTTCGTTTCCTGCGTACGCCTGAATATGATGAGCTGTTCTCTGGTGACCCAATCTGGGCAACCGAGTCTTTGGCAGGTATGGGCGTTGATGGGCGTACTCTGGTCACTAAAACCAGCTTCCGCTTCCTGAATACCCTGTATACCATGGGGCCATCCCCAGAGCCGAACATGACCATTCTGTGGTCTGAGAAGCTGCCACTGAACTTCAAAAAATATGCTGCTAAAGTGTCTATCGATACTTCATCTGTACAGTATGAAAACGATGACCTGATGCGTCCTGACTTCAACAACGATGACTACGCTATCGCATGTTGTGTCAGCCCAATGATTGTGGGTAAACAAATGCAGTTCTTCGGCGCCCGTGCCAACCTGGCTAAAACCATGTTGTACGCAATCAACGGCGGCGTTGACGAAAAAATGAAGATCCAGGTGGGTCCGAAAGAAGCGCCAATGATGGATGAAGTGCTGGACTATGACAAAGTCATGGAACGCATGGATCACTTTATGGATTGGCTGGCTAAACAATACATTACTGCGTTGAACATCATTCACTACATGCATGACAAGTACAGCTATGAAGCTGCCCTGATGGCGCTGCATGACCGTGATGTTTACCGTACTATGGCATGTGGTATCGCAGGTCTGTCTGTTGCCGCTGACTCCCTGTCTGCTATCAAATATGCCAAAGTAACCACTATCCGTGATGCTGATGGCCTAGCTGTTGACTTCAACATTGAAGGTGAATATCCACAGTTTGGTAACAACGACTCACGTGTTGATGATATTGCCTGTGATCTGGTTGAGCGCTTCATGAAGAAAATTCAGAAGCTGCGTACCTACCGCAATGCGGTTCCAACTCAGTCCGTACTGACCATCACATCTAACGTTGTTTATGGTAAGAAAACAGGTAACACCCCAGATGGCCGCCGCGCTGGTGCTCCATTTGGCCCAGGTGCCAACCCAATGCACGGTCGTGACCAAAAAGGTGCGGTTGCCTCTCTGACTTCCGTGGCTAAACTGCCGTTTGCTTACGCTAAAGATGGTATCTCTTACACCTTCTCTATCGTGCCAAACGCACTGGGTAAAGACGATGAAGTCCGTAAAGCTAACCTCGCCGGTCTGATGGATGGCTACTTCCACCACGAAGCGTCCATCGAAGGTGGTCAACACCTGAACGTGAACGTAATGAACCGTGAGATGCTGTTAGACGCGATGGAGAACCCGGAAAAATATCCGCAGTTGACCATTCGTGTATCTGGTTATGCTGTTCGCTTCAACGCGCTGACCAAAGAACAGCAGCAGGATGTGATTACCCGTACCTTTACACAGTCAATCTAACTTTTTGACGCGGTAAGGTGTTACAACATGAAAGGCTCCACATATTGTGGGGCCTTTATTCATTCAGAGTAGGAAATACAGGCTATATTGCTGAGTGGACGATAAATTCAAATATCATTATTTTGAACCGTATGCTTTCATCTTATCGAATGTTCGGGTGAACTGGTGTGTGCGATCGATCTCTTTATATTCAATATCACTGATATCGGTACGCTGATAGCCAATAACCGGGTAAATTCCGTACCAGTTGTCTATTTTCATTATTTTCAACCAGTTAGAATCCAACCCGTACTCTGACGATGACTCGCCATTTGTTAATCGCTGAACAGACTCCGTGTAGTTATTGATTAATTTTTCATAATAATGATTATTGACCAGATAGCTGTTAGCCAGATAGGCGAAATTGACTTTAAAAAAATTATCATCAATAGCGTTAACGATATAATAGCTGGCGGATAAAAATGCAGCATCCCAATGAATATTATTCAGTTTAGAGAGAAAATTGTTTGTCCGGATAATTGTTTCATCATCATCTTCGAAGACCATATCGTCTTCAAGTATCAAAATATTTCTCCAATTATTCTCTTGCGCCATTTTTAATACTGCAAGATGTGATTTTGCGCAACCGATAAAACCTGACCCTGCTCTTATTGCCTCAAAGCGGATTATTTTTTCAGGTGGAAAGCACACTTTTTCCAGTTCTTTTTTGATGTGCTCATTTCTATCCGTACGTTCCTTCAAATTAATGTAAACAACTTTGTCTACTAAAGACCAATTCCAATTTTCATTCATTGGTAAAACTCCATTTTCATCTCATAGTTCCGTATAAAACTCACTTTATAACGTTAAAAACTAAAAGTGACGATAAAAAAGGCTAAATCCCTCCACTCTTTTCCTGTCTATTATCACATAGGGGTAGTTTGCCTACAATAACAGCACTGTATAAGATACTCTCAGCACATCATTACATTAACAATTAAAAGATGCTTAATTACCAATAATTACAATAAGTTAATAATATATTTTACGTTTTTAACTTGAAAATAGGCAGGTCCCCACGCTTTATGCTGTAACACACGTCTAGCCGACGGCTCTGTCAGAAAAATTTATCCATCAGGTCATTGTTTTTTATACGAACGGCTTCATTTGTAATGAATGGCATTATTTATAGCGAATCAATAGCGTGATGAGAGACTCATTGGTCACAAAAATCCCAATCAGAAATAGCATTATCTTTCATCTGATGTAACAGCCTCCCTCTTTAGACAGCGGTAGGCCGAAAAATGAAAACGAACTCTGGGTTGAAGTTATCTGAAATAAGGCCATTACTTTGGTAATATACTGATGATTATCAAGACCCAAAAATGGAAGACGTAGTCTGCTTCCTGCCTCTAAAACGATTCCATCTGATAAGGCTGCGAATTACAGACTTACCGTTTAAGTCAAACTATAATTAACAGCATAAAAGACAGAGGTCAGCGAAACCCGAAATCCTTAATTACTGGGCTATGCCTGAGCTGAGGCTCATATACGCAACGCTTTTTATAGTAAATAGAGGTAATATTATTACACCAGAAAAAATTTTAAGGCTCTCCGCAATACACCAAATGATGACGTATCTGCGCGTCTTGTAAAATGCACAGGTACTGAGTCCCATAAAGGAGTGTCTATATCATGCCTACCATTCAGCACCAAACAGTACTAACTGGAACTTTATGAACAAGATAACCGATTGTATTACAACAGACCCCTCCGATCTCGTAGAGGATAAGAAGCCTGTGCTTGGTCGTATTCATTCATTCGAATCCTGTGGCACTGTTGATGGCCCAGGTATTAGGTTTATCGTCTTCTTCCAAGGCTGCCTAATGCGCTGCCTGTATTGTCACAACAGAGATACCTGGGACACCCACGGCGGCAAGGAAGTGACCGTTGAAGAATTAGTTAAAGAAGCAGTCACCTATCGCCACTTTATGAATGCTTCGGGTGGCGGTGTCACTGCCTCTGGTGGCGAGGCCATATTGCAGGCTGAGTTTGTCCGCGATTGGTTCCGAGCCTGTCACAAAGAAGGCATTCACACCTGTTTGGATACCAATGGCTTTGTACGCCGGTATGATCCCGTCATTGATGAGTTGTTGGATGCAACAGATTTAGTGATGTTAGATTTAAAACAGATGGATGACAGCATTCACCAGAACTTGGTTGGCGTATCCAATCACCGGACTTTAGAGTTTGCCCGTTATCTGGCAAAACGTAACCAGAAAACCTGGATCCGCTATGTCGTGGTGCCAGGCTGGTCCGACGATGATAAATCAGCACATATGCTGGGTGAATTTACTCAGAACATGAGTAATATCGAAAAAATAGAATTACTGCCTTACCACGAACTGGGTAAGCACAAATGGATTGCTATGGGGGAAGAATACAAGCTTGATGGCGTAAAACCGCCAACAAAAGAGATTATGGATCGCGTGAAAGGTATTTTGGAAGGCTATGGCCACAAAGTCATCTACTGATTTAGAACCCTGTATTGATGCATGTTATTGGCTAAAGTGTACTGTTAACTCATGTGTATTAGGTTTGGCCTAACAACTGCCGCCATGCTGGATGAATCCGCTGGCGGCGTTGTCTTATATATTGATACCGTTTTATATTGATACGGCTTACTTTTATACCGCAGCATAAGGCGTTTGTTGGTGATCTGGCTTTCTCAACAGCATCATCAAATACACGAATGCGACACCTGCTATCATGATAAATAATAAATTATCTGAATAGCGCTGCATCAGCAGTGACGTCATCGTCGGCCCGGCCAGGCTCCCAAGGGTATAACTCATCAGTAACGCCTGATTCATCGCGACCAATTCATCAGCGCTGGCTTTTTCACACGCCCAGGCCATAGCAACCGGATACAAAGTGAAACCCGCGCAGCCTAAAATGAATAACGCCGGCGCCATTGCGTAATTACCCAAGATCGCCACACTACCGAGGATGACGACAAACACTTGGATCCGCAGTACCAGTAAGCGGCCATAGCGGTCAGCCATTCTTCCCATAGGCCATTGCCCAATAATCCCTGAACTGACCAGCAACGCCATCCACCCCCCCACGCTGGCGTCACTCATCCCCTTATGGGATAAATACAGTGGCAGTAACCCATAGAGTGACCCCAAGAGTACACCAGAGATAATACATCCATTAATACCTAAACGGGCGCTGCGGCGTTTTAACATAGGCCAAACCGCAATAGGCGGTGACTCGTGACGACTTTGATGTGAGAACTGGGCAAATAGTAGCGGCAGCATTGCCGTAATCACCAGCGCCCCCACCCAAGGAATAACACTGAGCAGTTGTGTGGAGACTATACCCAATAATAATTGCCCGATGACGGTCCCTAAATAGTAAACCATCATGTAGGCCGCCAGTAGTTGTCCGCGGTTGGTTAAGGTACCACTGCGTAATAAAGCACTTTCGACAATGACCCAAATCAGCGCGCAGGCAATGCCCGCCAAAAAGCGCCAACCCAACCAGCTCCAAAAATCAACCGTTAGCATCAGCCCACAAGTTGCCAGTGCAAACAATATACAGGAGCAATGATAACTGCGATTAAAACCGAGTTGCTGAATAAAGCGGCCTGCAATCAACGTTCCTACCAGATTACCGGTGAAATAAGATGAGCTCACCATCCCCACTTGCCAAGTCGGCAACTGTTGATGTGATAACCATAAGGGAACCAGTGTATTTAAAACCGCGATAGAGATCGTGAACAGCAAAAGCCCACAAAGCAGGAGTAGCACGGGGCGAGAATATGCGGACATAGTAAGACAGAAACCGTCGGGACAATAAAAGTGAGCGCATCATGCCACTGGCGATAAAAAAGTCAATTACCCAGTGGGGAGGGATAGCACAATATGTCATTTAGCTATGATTTCAGTATTTATGCGGGGCATTATGGCTGGCAGTGAGGGGGATACACAAAAAAAGAAAAGCGCCCGTAGACGCTTTCGAAATAGCAGATAACAGACGCGGCAATTAACCAATTAACCAATTAACCAATTAACCAATATATTCCAAGCCACCCATATATGGACGTAATACGTCAGGGACCTGGATACGACCATCTGCCTGTTGATAGTTTTCCAACACCGCTACCAAGGTACGCCCAACCGCCAAACCAGAGCCGTTCAGCGTGTGCACTAAACGCGTCTTTCTGTCGGTCTTGTTGCGATAACGGGCCTGCATACGGCGCGCCTGGAAATCCCACATGTTAGAACATGAGGATATTTCGCGGTAAGTGTCCTGTGCTGGCAACCATACTTCCAGATCGTAAGTTTTGCTGGAGCCAAAGCCCATATCACCCGTACACAGCAATACCTTGCGGTATGGCAACTCCAGTAATTGCAGAACTTTCTCGGCGTGCCCTGTCAACTCTTCCAGCGCGGCCATAGAATCTTCCGGACGAGTGATCTGCACCATTTCAACTTTGTCGAATTGATGCATCCGGATCAAACCACGGGTATCACGGCCATAGGAACCTGCTTCAGAACGGAAGCATGGTGTATGGGCGGTCAACTTCAATGGCAGAGAATCCTCTTCCAAAATTTCATCGCGCACCAAGTTGGTCAGCGGAACTTCAGCAGTAGGAATCAAAGCATAGTTACTGTTATCTGATTCTTCTGCCAACGGTTTAGTATGGAATAGATCTTCACCAAACTTGGGTAACTGACCCGTACCGTACAAGGTGGCATGATTAACCAGATAAGGGACGTAAGCTTCCAGATAACCGTGTTTCTCGGTGTGCAGGTCTAACATGAACTGAGACAGAGCACGGTGCATACGGGCAATTTGCCCTTTCATCACCACAAAGCGTGCGCCGGTCAGTTTCACAGCGGCAGCAAAATCAAGGCCACCGGCCATTTCGCCCAGAGAAACATGATCTTTTACGTCGAAGTCATATTTGCGAGGCTCGCCCCACCGACTGACTTCAATATTGTCATTCTCGTTTTTACCTACCGGTACTGAATCATCTGGCAGATTAGGGATAGACAGCGCTAAATCGCGGATTTCGTTTTGTAACTTATCCAACTCAGCTTTAGCGGCATCCAGTTTTTCACCCAGAGCATTCACTTCCAGACGTAATGGTTCGATATCTTCGCCACGCGCCTTTGCTGCACCGATCTGTTTCGATCGGGAGTTACGTTCTGCCTGCAGACTTTCTGTTTCAACCTGTAAAACTTTGCGGCGCTCTTCTTGTTGGCGCAACACCTCAACATCAAGTTTAAAACCTCTGCGAGCCAGTTTTTCGGCGACTGCGTCTAGCTCATTGCGCAGCATATTGGGATCGAGCATGCTAGTCCTGTGCTTGTAGTTATGGATATACCCTTTTGACTTGACGTTACTGCGGTATTAGCAGCCCCAGCTCACTCGAATCACTTGGCCTTCGTAGGCTCATCAAGATTCGCTGGCTGATTACCTGCAACGCCAATCATTAAGGGCATAAATGGTAATTAAAGAAGAATTTAACGACGTAAGCGATATAAACAACCACTTACCAAGTAGTTATAATGCTAACCTTACCGCAACCGCAAAGCTAGCGGTAGCGTTTTATCGGGCTATTTTTATCCTGTTCAGCTAACCATGCCAGCTTCTCACCGATTTTACCCTCCAGACCACGAGATGTTGGCAAATAGTAGCGGGTCGCCGCCATTTCAGGTGGAAAATAATTTTCACCTGCAGCATAGGCGTGCTGCTCATCATGGGCATAGCGATACTCAGCGCCAAGCCCCATCTCTTTCATCAGTTTAGTCGGCGCATTGCGCAAATGCTCTGGAACATCGAAATCGGGCTTATCGCGAGCATCCTGCATCGCGGCTTTAAATGCAGCATACACCGCGTTACTTTTAGGCGCGCAGGCTAAATAAACAATTGCCTGGGCAATCGCCCGCTCCCCTTCGGCTGGCCCCACACGGGTAAAGCAATCCCAGGCCGATATCGCCACCTGCATCGCACGTGGATCGGCGTTACCAACATCTTCCGATGCGATAGCCAACAAACGCCGGGCAACATAGAGCGGATCGCCCCCCGCGGTGATAATGCGTGCATACCAGTACAGCGCCGCATCCGGTGCCGAACCACGAATAGATTTATGTACCGCCGAGATCAAATCGTAATAACGGTCGCCTTTGTTATCAAAACGGGCGCTACGCTCACCAGAGACCTCTTTCAGCAATTCTGGCGTCAACACACGGACGCCACTGGCATCTATTTCAGCCATGTCAGCCATCATTTCCAGGCTATTCAACGCCCGCCGAGCATCTCCGCCGACGAGCTCAGACATCATGCGGCGAGTTTCATCAGGCAGTAAAATATTCTGCCCGCCGTAACCTCGACTGCTATCAGACATCGCCTGGTCAATCACCTTCTCGATATCTGCTGCGGTTAGTGCCTTGAGCAAATAGACTCTGGCTCGCGAGAGCAATGCAGAATTTAGTTCAAAGGAGGGGTTCTCTGTTGTAGCACCAATAAAAGTGATGGTGCCATCTTCAATATGGGGTAGAAATGCATCCTGCTGGCTCTTATTGAAACGATGAACTTCATCAACAAACAAGATAGTCCGCCGGCCAGCATCACGGTTTTGCCGCGCCCGCTCGATAGCCTCGCGAATCTCCTTAATACCGGAGGTCACCGCAGAAATCCGCTCAACATCGGCTTGACCGTAGCGGCCAATAATTTCTGCCAATGTTGTTTTACCGGTTCCCGGCGGCCCCCAGAGGATCATGGAGTGTAACTGCCCGGCAACGATTGCCCGCGGTAGCGGCTTACCCGGTGCCAGCAAATGTTGCTGACCAATATATTGATCCAACGTCAAAGGCCGCATACGCGCGGCCAGTGGTTGAAACTCATTTTGGGAAAAATCGAGGGACATATTACTCACTCAGACCTCACTACCGCTGATCATCCAGCGTCACACCTTTTGGGGGAGTAAAGGTAAACTTACTGGCATCAACCACGCTACTTTGCTGGCTTTTCAGTGTATAAGCACTGCGTTGACCATCTTGCTCAACAGCAGTAAAGCTTTTGATAGTGCCGCTTGGCGTCACACTTATCGCAAATTGCTTTAAATTGCCGCTAGCACTTTTAGGTGTCAGCTCAAAATCATCGCCTTTCTGCTTAACATTATATTGCTTCCAGTCATCTGGGTTGTTGCGAGTAATCAACATAAACGGTGTATTACCCGTTGCATTCTTCAACCAAGTGGCGGTGGCTTGTTCAACAAATGGGTTATAAAACCACAGAGTTTCCCCATCAGAGATTAATACGCTTTCATCCGGTGATGTCATATGCCAGTTAAACAAATTAGGACGTTTTACCCACAGTTCGCCCTCACCTTCCTGCACTACCGCCCCGTCTGAACTGGTAACAGCTTGCGAGAAGCTGGCATGGAAGCTATTCACTTTACTCAACCGATTTTGTAGATCTGTGCTGGCATCTGCCAACGCAGAAGCTGAAATCAAACCCGATAGAAAACAGCAAGCAACAAGCAGTCTTTTCATTATTCTAAATACCTTATAAATTTCATTGCACCCCTACTGGGCTGCCACAAAGGCTGATTCATCAATACGTTCCCCCACTGGCTTGACGTTGCAGGGGGGACACTAACCTCGAACCTTTAACTTGCGTAAGGGCCGCAAAGCGCCCCTTCAGATATTAACAAAACTCGTCAGCACTACCGCGAAAGTAACCCATTACTCATGGGGTGGTGGTGCCAGAACCTCACGATTACCATTATGGCCCGGTGTACTCACAATCTGCTGAGCTTCCATCTGCTCGATAATACGCGCGGCCCGGTTATAACCGATACGGAACTGGCGCTGTACACCTGAGATAGAGGCCCGGCGTTTTTCCAGCACAAAGTTCACGGCTTGATCAAACAATGGATCCAGCTCTTCATCGCTGTCCAGACCAAGGCCACCGCCTTCGCCCTCTTCACCGCCACTGAGGATACTATCAATATATTGCGGACGACCACGGGCTTTCCAGTCATTCACCACAGCATGCACTTCCTGATCACGGACAAACGCACCATGGACACGTACCGGAATTGAGGAGTTAGGGGCCATATACAGCATATCCCCCATCCCCAGCAGTGATTCGGCACCACCTTGATCAAGGATGGTACGCGAGTCAATTTTACTCGATACCGTAAATGCAATACGCGTTGGAATATTGGCTTTAATCAAACCAGTAATCACATCCACTGACGGGCGCTGTGTTGCCAAAACCAGATGGATACCGGCAGCACGGGCTTTTTGAGCCAAACGGGCAATCAACTCCTCTACCTTTTTACCCACCGTCATCATCAGGTCAGCAAATTCATCAACCATCACCACGATGTATGGCAGTTTTACCAACATTGGTGGTGAGATATCCATACTGTCAGAGGGTTTCCAGAACGGATCCGGGATTGGACGCCCCATGGCCTCAGCTTGAGCCACTCGCTCGTTGTAGCCTGCCAAATTACGCACACCTAAAGCAGACATCAATTTATAGCGGCGTTCCATCTCACCGACACACCAACGCAATGCATTTGCGGCATCCTTCATATCGGTAACTACCCCGGTTAACAAATGAGGAATACCTTCATACACTGACAGCTCCAACATTTTCGGGTCAATCATGATAAAGCGCACGTCATCTGGCGTAGCTTTATACAAGATGCTGAGGATCATCGCATTCACCCCAACAGATTTACCCGAGCCGGTGGTACCTGCAACCAGTAAGTGAGGCATTTTAGCTAAATCAGCCACCACGGGTTGCCCGGCAATATCTTTACCTAGCACAATCGCTAATGGCGATGGGTTCTCACGGAACTTGGCGCAATCCAGAACTTCCCGCAGGTAAACGGTTTGCCGATGTTTGTTAGGTAGCTCTAAGCCGACGTAAGGTTTACCAGGGATAACCTCCACGACACGTACCGCGATAGCCGATAAAGAGCGGGCTAAGTCGCGGGATAAATTGGAAATTCGCGACGCTTTAACGCCAGGTGCTAGATCCAGTTCAAACCGGGTAATGACAGGCCCCGGAGAAATCCCCACCACTTCAGCTTTAACCCGATAATCACCTAACCGGGCCTCAACCAACCGAGCGGTTTGTTCTAAAGCGAACATATCCACCGGCTCTTCTTCCGCAGGCGGAGAAGACAGCAAATCAAGCGTAGGCAATGGTGTTGTCGGTTTTTGCAACGGCTGGTCATTACGCATCAGGAAGGGATGGATCAAACTATCCATAGCCGCTGTCGGCTGTGAAAACGCTGGCGGTTGCGGAGATGGCGCTACCGGTGCCGCGCTCACCGGTGCTGTATTCAGCGACGCAATGCTAGTGGGTGTAACGCTGGTTGATATAGCACTGGCTGATGTAACTACAGGCTGTGACACCGGTGCCGGTGTCGATTGGCCATATGTTGATTGCCCGTATGTTGATTGACCATATGTTGATTGCGTATGGCTTGGCTGAGTTGGTGCGGATTGCCCCAAATGTGCCTGCTGCACGGGTGGCTGGTAAGTTGGCACTTGCTCAGGATAATCTTGGAGGAGAGATTCTTCTTTCCCTTCTAACTGCACTGGCTCATCAACATCTGTCTCATCAACATAAGGAGAAAGCGTGAACAGAGGCTCACGCGGGCTGTCATCGACTAAATCAGCAATCGGTGAGAAGGTAAAAGCCGTACTCGTATCAACCGAACGTATGTTGTCAACGGCGTTATCTGTATCCCCCGTAGCCCCATAACGGTGTTGCTGTTGCGCGGCAAAAGCCTGACGTAATTCTGCCTCTTGCAAAGCCTGCTCATCTTCAAGATCGCTCACCTGCGAGGGCGTGGTCGGCATTTCTGCCGCAGGTGACCGTTCTGTTATAGATGACTGTTCTGCTAAAGTTGATAACGCGTAACGTTCTGATTGCTGATCGGCAAACGCTTTGCGCAAGATAGCCTGCTGCAAAGCAGCATCTTCATCAGATGTTATTTCAGTACCGTAAGAAGATGCCGCCATCTGAGGGTTTTGTGTTTCGTCACCATCACGTTCACGTAATTCCTGCTCTGCCATACGCTGCGAAGGCAGCTTGATGCCGAAGGAGGCCAATTCACGCCGTGTTGGAATACGAACCGGATTTGGCCGTGGCAATTCAGGGCCAATACCTTGTTTTATTTGGGAGCTACTGTCACTGGTGGCCGTAAACGCGGGCATAAAAGCCGCCGCCGCAGTCGCTGCTGCCACAGTACCAGATGCTAATACTGGCTTATTGGTCAGGCTCGTTGTGGATAAACCATCAATCTGTGCATCCAAGCCAGGGTTCATATACGGCGTATTACCTACCGAAATATGACTGCTCTGGGCGCTATGTATCTGATGACTACCTGACTGGTTACTACCCGGCTGACGACTCTCTAACTGACCAACAGGGCGCTGAATCGCCGAGAAATCGAATGGGGAATGAGAGACTGGCGTTGGCGACATATCCCATGCACCCAACTTAGGTTCAGGCCGTTCAGTTGGCGCAGCATGTGTCTGAATTGGCAGTGACTCTTCTGGCAGTTCAAAAGAATACAGAGGCGGTGTTGCCGTATTGGTCATTACCGGTGTCGTACCATAGATTGCTGCCGCATCATGATTGAGAACCGGCTCAACCGCTACGTCAGCGATTGGCGAAGATGTCGCGTCTTGAACGCTATAATCCGTAGCCCGTAACGGACTCAATAATGGGTCATACTCATCGTTGGTGTCAGTTGCTTTTGTATCAGTTGTTTCTGTACCAGTTGCAACCACTGACCCATGCTCAACAATACTGTCCGTCACCGAAGGGGCTGAGAACAAAACGTCATCATCGCCATGGGCTAACGCCGATGAGGCCGCAACACCCGCCCCCACTACCGCATTGTTTGAAACGACGCCCTTGTTTGAAACGACGCCCTTTTCTTGCCCGGTGATATCGCGGCCATCAGCATGATCATCGTCATGATAGCTGTCTTCATCATCATAGCGCTCTTCACGACGGGAGCGGTTAGTGATAAATGTCAGTGAACCTAATACCGCTGCACCAATTTTCTCGGCAATAACCAACCATGACCAGCCAGTAAATAGCGTTAATCCCACCACCCAAATACACAGCAGTGTTAAGGTCGCACCGACACCGTTAAACCACGGCAACATGGCATTACTGAATAAGCTACCAATTACCCCACCAGAGGCAAAGTAGTAAAGATCATCGATATTAAGTGCCGCCAGCCCACACGACGTCAAAATCAGGGCCAGGGTGCCAATCAGCCGTAATGAAAGGGCAAAGTAATCGAGATACTCGCTAGCATCACGTTGGCGAAAAGCCGTCCAGCAGAATATCACCATGATGGGTGGAATTGCGTAGGCTAAAACACCAAAGGTGGAAAACAGCGTGTCAGCCATCCAGGCACCGATACTCCCACCCAAATTGTGGATAGGCTCATGCCATGCAGTCTGGGACCAGCTAGGGTCTGAGGGATTGAAACTGACCAGCGCAACCATCAGGTACGCAGCCAAAATAGTAACCACAATCAACACAGCTTCAAGCAAACGGCGGCCATTGCTGAGTTTTTTTAGGGTAACTTCTTTATCTTCTGTATATTCCTGGCTCAAGAAAGGCTCTCCAGGTTCCTGTTAACGGGTCTGAGCAACAACGCCGAGAAGCCTCCCCGGCGTTGAAACTGTATGAATAAACAGGAGTGTAACCAAATTACTCAGGTTTTGCACCTGCCCGTTTACCGAGTTTTAATAACCAAGCGGTTACTCTGCTTCACTTCTTCCATAACGACATAAGTGCGAGTGTCATTAACCCCCGGCAGGCGAAGCAAGGTTTCACCAAGTAATGTCCGGTAGGCAGACATATCAGGCACTCGGGTTTTCAACAAGTAGTCGAAATCACCTGAGACCAAGTGACACTCTTGAATTTCCTCAAGATTTTTAACTGCGGCATTAAATTGCTCAAATACATCCGGAGCGCCACGATTCAGAGTAATCTCAACGATTACCAGCAATGATGCATCCAAATACTGTGGATTAAGCAATGCGGTATAACCATGGATGAAGCCCTGACGCTCTAAGCGGCGAACCCGTTCCAGACATGGTGTTGGTGACAACCCTACTCGTTTTGAAAGCTCAACATTAGAGATACGACCATCCTTTTGTAATTCATTTAGGATGTTACGATCAATACGATCGAGCTCTTTCCCCGGGCGTTTCTTATTATCTATCATCTATAATCTCTCTTAATTTCTTTGAGTCTGTAACAGATTCTAGCCGTAAAAGATTCCAGAGTCTGTTACAAACAACGACCCGCAGCCTGTTTTATGCAAATAGATCAACACGTTGTTATCTCACACCCTGTCTGTCCAACCGTATGCGAGCCACTCGATGATTATTAGCGTTGAGGAAGAGACAAGACACCATAAACACCAGCAGAAACTCCCCCCTACTGTTGTCTATGAACTTATTCCACATGCCATCCAGTATTAATCGAAAACATTCCAGGGTTTTCGCTTGGTATCACTGATACCCAATCTGAAATCATAGCGCGCAGATAATTTCTCTTCCTATGATGTTTTCGCAAATGCACAGCCGATTGTCAAAGTAAAAGAAGTTAAATCAGTAGAACGTGCCAGAATTAGCCACACAGTCGCCGCCTCTGACCGATTTTTCTTCTTTTTTTTGACGAAAAAATAGTACAAAAAAGCTTATAGGATTTCAGTAAAAATGTTGCCTATCGCCCTGCAAGCCACATATTTTGTGGGGTCAAAGCGATTTTAGGTTTTTTTAGTCTGATCGTTGAGGTGGAATTTTGACCTAATGCATTAATGTTTTTAATTATCGATATTGCTAACTGTCGATTCTTAATACACTTAGTTTAATAAATAGGCTTTACCTATCAAAAAAATTGCTAACAACATTTTTGTTTGCTTTTTTTAATGTCATATTTTCCCTACAATCACTCATATTATCCGCCATTGTGGGAAAGAGGTATTCATGAGCACGGCTAAACATAGCAAATTGATTATTTTGGGTTCTGGCCCTGCGGGTTACACCGCGGCAGTTTATGCCGCACGTGCCAACCTGAAACCGGTATTGATTACCGGGATGGAAAAGGGCGGGCAGTTGACCACCACCACAGAGGTAGAGAACTGGCCAGGTGACCCGGAAGGTTTGACCGGGCCAGCACTGATGGAACGTATGCACGAGCATGCTGAAAAATTCCAAACAGAGATTATTTTCGACCATATCAGCAGCGTTGATCTGCAAAACCGTCCATTCCGCCTGTTTGGCGACGGTGCAGAATACACTTGTGATGCCCTGATTATCGCGACCGGTGCTTCTGCCCGTTATTTAGGGATGGCGTCAGAAGAAGCCTTTAAAGGAAAAGGGGTTTCTGCCTGTGCAACCTGTGATGGATTCTTCTATCGTAACCAGAAAGTTGCCGTTGTCGGTGGTGGGAATACGGCGGTTGAAGAGGCGCTGTATCTGGCGAATATTGCCGCTGAAGTCCATTTAATTCATCGCCGTGACACGTTCCGCTCAGAAAAGATCCTGATCGACCGCCTGATGGAAAAAGTGAAGAACGGCAATATCGTGCTGCACACAGACCGTACTCTGGATGAGGTTCTGGGTGATGACATGGGGGTAACGGGTGTACGCCTGAAATCAACCCACAGTGATGAGACCGAAGAGTTAGCCGTTGCGGGTGTGTTCATCGCTATCGGCCATAGCCCTAACACCGGTATATTTAGCGACCAACTGGCGTTGGAAAATGGCTATATCAAAGTGCAGTCTGGCCTCCAAGGCAATGCAACACAGACCTCAATTCCTGGTGTGTTTGCTGCCGGTGATGTGATGGATCATATCTATCGTCAGGCTATCACCTCCGCGGGGACTGGCTGTATGGCAGCACTGGATGCAGAGCGCTACCTGGACGGGTTGGCAAACGATAAATAACGCGCTATTCCATTGAGTTTTTATTGCGACTGATCGCACCGTTTCACCTCGTTCTATACGGGTGGCTACATGGGCCACCCGCTTTTTTATCTGTTTTCCCGCTTTTATCTGCTTTGTTGCTGGATATCCACATTCCAATAAAAAACAATCAAGCCGTTATTTTCATTTTGGCATGCGGCGACCATCACAAACTCAATTTTTTTCACAAATGCAATTGTTTTTACAAGCGTAATTATTTTCACCTCGGGTCATGACAGGGTAAGATTACTCCTCGCTGGTTTGCTCACTCAAGGGTGACAAACATTTTTGATATTTTTATCCCCAGAGTCATTGGAGTCGCCAGTAGGCTGCAAGCAAACGAACCCCGATGAGCAGATACCAGTATGTGCTTAGGATAAGTAAGCGCCGCTTAGCGTACAAAGGGGATATCACTCTTTTATGTGCAGACAAGTCATCTTATGAATAAGACAAGGCAGTATGAGTTGATTCGTTGGCTGAAAAAACAAAGCGCCCCCGCGCAACGTTGGCTCCGCCTATCCATGTTACTCGGCCTGCTTAGTGGGCTATTGATTATCGCTCAGGCATGGTTGTTAGCCACCCTGCTGCAATCTCTCATTATCGACAAATTACCCCGTGCGACACTGACCACCGAGTTCTCCCTGCTGGCAGGCGCATTTGCCTTGCGTGCGGTGATCAGTTGGCTGCGTGAGCGGGTGGGGTTTATTTGTGGTATGCGTGTGCGCCAGCAGATCCGCAAAGTGGTGTTAGACCGGCTAGAACAGTTGGGGCCATCGTGGGTAAAAGGTAAACCTGCCGGGAGTTGGGCAACAATAATTCTGGAACAAATTGAAGATATGCAGGAGTACTACTCACGCTATCTACCACAAATGTATCTGGCAGTATTTATCCCGGTCCTGATCTTAATTGCTGTCTTCCCCATCAATTGGGCCGCGGGCTTGATCTTGTTTGTCACCGCCCCCCTGATCCCCATATTCATGATATTGGTCGGGATGGGAGCCGCAGATGCTAACCGGCGTAATTTTGTCGCATTGGCAAGATTGAGCGGTAACTTCCTTGACCGCTTGCGTGGGCTGGATACGCTACGTTTGTTTAACCGCGCCAAAGCAGAAACCGACCAAATCCGTGACTCTTCGGAGGATTTTCGCAGCCGAACCATGGAAGTGCTGCGTATGGCCTTCCTCTCTTCTGCTGTATTGGAATTTTTTGCCGCCATCTCCATTGCCGTAGTTGCCGTCTATTTTGGTTTTTCCTATTTAGGGGAACTGAATTTTGGTAGCTATGGCCTCGGCGTAACGCTGTTTGCCGGTTTTTTGGTGCTAATACTGGCGCCTGAATTCTTCCAACCCCTTCGAGACTTAGGGACGTTCTATCACGCGAAAGCACAAGCTGTCGGTGCGGCTGAATCGTTAGTGACGTTTTTAAGCAGCGAGGGAGAAGCCATTGGTCAAGGCGAGAAACAACTAGACGGTAAAGAGGCCATCGCCCTTGAGGCGAATGAGCTGGAAATCCTGGCACCCAATGGTACCCGTTTAGCCGGGCCACTTAATTTCTCACTGCCAGCAGGCAAACGGGTTGCCATTGTGGGTCAGAGCGGCGCGGGGAAAAGTTCGTTGCTCAATCTCTTGTTGGGTTTTTTGCCTTATCGCGGATCGCTAAAAGTTAACGGTATCGAATTACGTGAACTGGAACCCCAAGTCTGGCGTAGTCAGTTAAGTTGGGTAGGCCAAAATCCACATCTACCGGAACAAACGCTGGCCACCAATATTTTACTGAGGCAACCGGATGCAAGTGAGCACCAACTGCAACAGGCGGTGGAGCGGGCTTATATCAATGAATTTTTGAAGGATTTACCTCAAGGGCTGAATACTGAAATTGGCGATCATTCGGCACGTCTTTCGGTTGGGCAAGCTCAACGAATTGCCGTCGCCAGAGCATTATTAAACCCATGTCGTTTATTGTTGTTGGATGAGCCTACCGCCAGTCTTGATGCCCACAGTGAGCAGTTGGTGATGAAAGCGCTGGAGGAGGCCTCCCGTGCGCAGTCTACCCTGCTGGTCACTCATCAGTTGGAGGACACCCTAGGTTATGATCAAATCTGGGTAATGGATAATGGCCGTCTAATTCAACAAGGTGATTACTCCACCCTTAGCCAGTCTGCTGGTTCATTTGCCAATCTGCTGTCTCAGCGCAATGAGGAGCTTTAATCATGCGCGTACTTCTTCCGTTTTTGGCGCTGTATCGCCGTCATTGGTTCTTGATTTCTCTTGGTATCGTATTGGCTATTGTGACATTGCTGGCCAGTATTGGCCTGCTGACGTTATCGGGTTGGTTTCTTGCCGGAACCGCTATTGCGGGGCCAGCGGGGTTATATACGTTTAACTACCTGTTACCCGCCGCCGGTGTCCGAGGTTCAGCAATTATCCGCACCGCAGGCCGCTATGCTGAACGGGTCGTCAGCCACGATGCCACGTTCCGGGTACTGACGCATCTGCGGATATTTGCCTTCCAGAAGATCTTGCCTCTCTCACCTGCCGGTATTGCGCGCTTTCGTCAAAGTGAGTTGCTGAACCGCCTGGTTGCTGATGTCGATACCCTCGACCACCTCTATCTCCGGGTAATATCACCGTTGGTAGCGGCCTTGGTGATTATCGCTGCAGTCACTTTTGGTTTGAGCTATCTGGATCTTAATCTGGCATTGACACTCGGGGGAATACTGCTCGGCTTATTGTTCTTGGTGCCCTTGATTTTCTATCGCGCCGGCAAGCCTATCGGCAGTGACCTTACGGACTTGCGTGCGCGTTATCGTTCACAGCTCACCTCTTGGTTACAAGGGCAAGCTGAACTCTTGGTTTTTGGCGCATTACAGCGTTTTCGTGCTTCACTTGAAGAAATTGAACAACATTGGATGGCGCGTCAGAAACAACAGGCGTCGCTGGCGGGTTTAGCACAAGCACTGATGATTTTAGCCTCCGGCCTTACGGTTACACTGATTATGTGGTTAGCTGCGGGGGGAATTGGCGAGGATAACCAGCCTGGTGCATTTTTGGCCTTGTTTGTTTTTACGTCTTTAGCTTCGTTTGAAGCGCTGCTACCCGTTGCTGGTGCGTTCCAACATTTGGGGCAAGTCATCGCTTCAGCAACCCGAGTGGGTCAGCTAATGGAGCAAAAGCCTGAAGTGACGTTCCCTATCAGCGGTCCAGCACCAACCTCACAGGTGGCGCTGGAAGTGACAGGGCTGAGTTTTACTTATCCACAGCAGCCGTTACCCGTTTTACAGAATATATCGCTGTCACTGGCCGCAGGAGAGCATATCGCGCTACTTGGCCGTACTGGTTGTGGTAAATCCACACTGTTGCAATTGTTAACACGTGCCTG
Source organism: Yersinia pestis (assembly GCF_900460465.1). Taxonomy (GTDB): domain Bacteria; phylum Pseudomonadota; class Gammaproteobacteria; order Enterobacterales; family Enterobacteriaceae; genus Yersinia; species Yersinia pestis. The sequence continues at coordinate 365,973 of NZ_UAVH01000006.1, forward strand.
GGATGTCAATCAGGGTCACATCATGCTGAACGGGCAACCACTAGCATGCTATGACGAGGCGGCGTTGCGCCAGATGATGACGGTGGTGAGTCAGCGTGTGCATATTTTCAGCAGCACATTGCGTGAAAATCTGTTATTGGCCTGCCCCACCGCTTCCGATGAACAACTGAAAAAAGTCTTGGAACAAGTAGGGCTAACCAATCTGCTGGATAACAGCGAAGGGTTAAATGCCTGGATGGGGGATGGTGGCCGGCCACTATCCGGTGGTGAGCAACGCCGTTTGGGTATAGCCCGCGCATTATTACACTCGGCTCCGTTGTGGTTGCTTGATGAACCGACTGAAGGGCTGGATGCGGAGACTGAACAACAGATTCTGGCGCTGTTACGTGAACATTGTCAGCATAAGAGCCTGATTATGGTCACTCACCGCTTGTACGGCTTGGAATATATGGACCGTATCTGTGTAATGGATGGCGGTAAAATTGTTGAACAAGGTGATCACCACCAGTTGTTGCAAAACAAAGGACGCTATTACCAATTCCATCAGCGGCACTGAGCCGTCAGCGGAACGAAGCCATTAGTGGAACAAAGAAAATAGCCGCATTGGCAACCATGCTGTGATAGATGCAAATATCACGTCAATTGGCAGCTAACATTAATGGACGCTGCCGAAACTAAAATGGAATCTGCTGAAACCAAGCGATACTGCCGGTTATTGAGGTCCAGATAGCGTGCCAGTGTTATCAATATTTGTCAGTGCCATTAAGGAGATTTATGCGCGTCACACAGCTCTCATCACAGTCATTTATTTTTCCCTCACCTGAGCTGGCTCTGCGCGAACCAAACGGTTTATTGGCACTAGGGGGGGATCTAACTGCTCCTCGCCTACTGGCGGCCTACCAGCGGGGTATTTTTCCCTGGTTTAACCCTGGGGAGATGATTTTATGGTGGTCACCAGATCCCCGAGCCGTATTATTCCCAGAAGATTTACACATCAGCCGGAGTATGCGGCGCTTTATTCGTCATTGCCCTTATCGTTTTACCCTCAATCACGCTTTTGCTGATGTGATTAGCGCCTGTGCCACAGAACGTGATGAAGGGACATGGATTGGCCGTGATGTACAACAAGCTTACTGCCAGTTGCACGCTTTGGGACATGCCCATTCACTGGAAGTTTGGTTGGAAAATGAGCTGGTTGGTGGTTTGTATGGTGTTGCTGTTGGCGCGGTATTTTGCGGCGAGTCGATGTTCAGTAGGGCGGATAACGCTTCAAAAAGTGCATTAATGGTTTTTTGTCATCATTTTACCCAACATGGTGGAGAACTGATTGACTGTCAGGTCCTCAACGCTCACACTGCGTCGCTGGGTGCGGTTGAGATCCCACGCAACTTTTTTTTGCAGCAGTTGAGTCAACTCCAGTTTAGTCCACTACCGGCTGAATGCTGGTTACCGCAATCGTTGAATTTTTCATCCGCGATGCAGTAAAGATCAACCGTTCAAAACACCCCACATTAGGCTTTATCCCCCTCTTGCCGGCAGACTAATTTTGCTGAAATGGTGAGATGAACGCCAACACTTCTTTACATAATGTGGGTTTTTCGGCATTATCTTGCCGGTTAAAAACTAAGGTAGTTACACCTAGAGGATTCGATGGCCAAAGAAGACAATATTGAAATGCAGGGCACCGTTCTTGATACGCTGCCGAACACCATGTTCCGCGTTGAATTGGAAAACGGGCACGTGGTAACCGCTCATATCTCCGGTAAAATGCGTAAAAACTATATCCGCATCCTGACGGGTGACAAAGTCACTGTAGAGCTGACCCCGTACGACCTGAGCAAAGGCCGCATTGTCTTCCGTAGCCGTTAATCGGCTAATCTGTCGTTAGTGATGACTAGCGAGCTCTGAGGATGTAGTCCCCCTCCGGCGCCCTTCCCATTTATGGCAAGGGCGTTTTGCGTTATCTTTTATTTATGATAAATAACCGAGCGTGAAGAGCGATTGACTGAATGTGAAGAGCGGTCGACAAAATGTGAAAAGCAGTCGACAGTGTAAAAAGCGATCGACCGAGTGTAAAAAGCAGTGCTGAACGTAAAACAATCACCACCTCCTGATGGGGGTTTAACGTTGGCAATAAATATCCTCCGGCATAGCCGGAGGTTTTTCATATGCGCCTATAAGGCTCTGTTACCAGCCGCGCCCTAACAGGCGCATCGCGATCTGACATTTGCATCTATGGATTACTTACGGCCCGTAAACGGGCTACCGGGATACGGGATCGAGAGTTGCTCACCCATTTTATCCTCTTCCAATTGGTGCTTTATGTATTCTTGTATCCTGGCCGTGTTTTTCCCTACCGTATCAACGTAATACCCTCGACACCAAAACTCCCTGTTACGGTATTTGAACTTCAAATCGCCAAACTGCTCATAAAGCATCAGACTGCTCTTTCCCTTCAGGTACCCCATAAATCCCGAGACACTCATCTTGGGCGGGATCTCCAGAAGCATATGGATGTGATCCACACAGTATTCTGCTTCCAGGATATTCACGTTTTTCCATTCGCACAGTTTTCTTAAAATACTGCCAATCGCTCTGCGTTTTTCCCTGTAGAACACCTGCCTTCGGTACTTCGGCGCAAAAACTATATGATATTTACAGTTCCATCGGGTGTGCGCTAAGCTCTTTTCATCCCTCATTGGGACCCCCTTTTGATTTCTTGTTGAACATTTGCAGTTGCCAGACCGCAAACTGTTTTAACAAATCAAAAGGGGTTTTTATAACTGACCCAAAGCTGAAAGCTTTACTGAACCCCCAGCCTAGCTGGGGGTTTTCTGGGCACAATAAAAAGGGCGATACGCTGTTTTAGCTATCGCCCTTTATTTTACTGGATATTGCAGACATGGATGTTGCAGACATGGACGTTGCAGGCGTGGTTTCAGCCTGATTACCACGCCAATGTCGTTGGCTGCCGCTTTCTAGCCCGTTGACTTAATGAACTGCCCCTTCAGTTTTACGTTTTTGCGCGCTCTGGAATTCATAGGCCAGTTGTTGTTTCTCTTTATCCAGATTAACCGTAACCGAACCACCATCAACCAGAGAACCAAATAACAATTCATTCGCCAGTGGTTTCTTCAGATTCTCCTGAATCACCCGGGTCATTGGTCGAGCACCCATCGCTTTGTCATAGCCCTTCTCAGATAACCAATCGCGCGCTTCATCACTGACCTCCAATGACACGCCTTTCGCATCTAATTGTGCCTGCAACTCAACGATAAATTTATCGACCACCTGCTGGATAACCGCAGGAGACAAATGGTTGAACCAAATAATATTATCTAACCGGTTACGGAACTCCGGTGTGAATATTTTTTTGATCTCTTCCAGCGCATCAGTGCTGCTATCCTGCTGTTTAAAACCAATGGAAGTGCGCTGCGTTTCCCGTACACCGGCGTTGGTGGTCATCACCAAAATGACGTTACGGAAATCGGCCTTACGCCCATTGTTATCAGTCAGTGTTCCGTTATCCATCACCTGCAATAACAGATTAAACACATCAGGATGCGCTTTTTCAATTTCGTCCAATAACAACACAGCATGAGGATGTTTGATCACTGAATCAGTCAATAACCCGCCCTGATCGTAACCAACATACCCTGGGGGCGCACCAATCAGGCGGCTGACAGTATGGCGCTCCATATACTCAGACATATCAAAGCGGAGCAATTCGATATCGAGCGCTTTGGCCAACTGCACCGTCACTTCTGTTTTACCTACCCCCGTAGGGCCAGCAAACAAGAAGGACCCGACAGGTTGACGCTCATGCCCTAACCCCGCACGGCTCATTTTGATCGCTTCAGATAACGCCTCAATCGCCTTATCTTGACCGAATACCAACATGTTTAGGCGATCACTCAGATTTCGTAGGACATCGCGGTCACTGGCAGAAACCGTTTTCTCCGGGATACGGGCAATACGGGCTACCACCGATTCGATATCCGAGACATTGACCGTTTTCTTGCGTTTATTCACTGGCATCAGGCGGCTACGCGCACCTGCTTCATCAATGACATCAATGGCTTTGTCTGGCAAATGGCGGTCATTAATATATTTAACCGACAATTCAACCGCAGCACGTATCGCTTTCGCGGTGTAACGCACATCGTGGTGCGCTTCATATTTGGGTTTCAGACCATTAATAATTTGAACCGTCTCTTCTGGTGTTGGTTCAATGATATCAATTTTCTGGAAACGACGTGCCAGCGCGCGATCTTTCTCAAAGATATTACTGAATTCCTGATACGTCGTGGAACCAATAACCCGGATCTTGCCACTGGAAAGCAGAGGTTTAATCAGATTCGCGGCATCCACCTGACCACCAGAAGCCGCACCAGCGCCAATGATTGTGTGGATTTCATCGATAAACAGGATGCTGTCTTTGTCGTTTTCCAACTGCTTTAGCAGTGCCTTAAACCGTTTTTCAAAGTCACCACGGTATTTGGTACCCGCCAGCAATGAACCGATATCCAATGAGTACAGCGTGCATTCGGATATGACGTCAGGAACATCACCTTGCACAATACGCCAAGCCAGCCCCTCAGCAATGGCAGTTTTACCAACACCGGATTCCCCCACCAGCAGCGGGTTGTTTTTACGCCGACGGCACAGTACCTGAATGGTCCGCTCCAGCTCTTTATCGCGCCCAATAAGCGGATCAATGCCGCCAACACGGGCCAGTTGATTTAGGTTTGTGGTGAAGTTTTCCATACGGTCTTCCCCGCTGGCCTGCTCTTCACTTGGCGAGTTATCGACATTCGGCGTCTGGCTAGGCTCGTCCTTACGGGCACCATGGGAAATAAAGTTCACGACATCCAAGCGGCTGACATCATGCTTACGCAACAGGTAGGCCGCCTGAGACTCTTGTTCACTGAAGATGGCGACCAACACGTTCGCGCCGGAAACCTCATTACGGCCCGATGACTGCACATGAAAGACCGCACGTTGTAGTACGCGCTGAAAACTGAGCGTTGGCTGGGTATCACGCTCTTCCTCACTGACAGGTAGTGTCGGTGTAGTTTGTTCGATAAACGCTTCTAATTCCTGGCGTAACGCCACCAGGTCAACCGTACAGGCCTCCAACGCTTCCCGCGCGGCTGGATTGCTCAGCAATGCCAGCAACAGGTGCTCCACGGTCATAAACTCGTGTCTGTGCTCACGCGCTCTGGCGAAAGCCATATTAAGACTGAGTTCAAGTTCTTGATTGAGCATAGGCACCTCCCAATAATTGCCTTAATCAGGCTTTTTCCAGCGTACAAAGCAGTGGATGCTCGTTCTCCCTGGCGTATTGATTTACATGGGCGACTTTTGTCTCTGCCACTTCAGCAGTAAAAACACCACAAATCGCCTTTCCTTGATAATGCACATTGAGCATCAGCTGTGTTGCACGTTCAATATCATAAGAAAAGAACTTTTGCAGAACGTCAATCACAAATTCCATCGGTGTGTAATCGTCGTTGTTAAGTATCACTTTATACATCGAAGGCGGTTGAAGCGCCTCGATTTGTTTATCTTTGACTAAATGTTCAAAATTCAGCCAGTCGTTGTTCTTGCCCATTGCCTGCCCATCGTTTTACTGAACCCCACAGGAGCAATACCTCACTCCGGTTATAAGACCATTTCATACAGATATCTATCATTATTTTAACATCACTTATGCCATAACGCCGCCAAAGAAAAAAACGCCGGCGTTTGCGCAAGAAAACGGTAAAATTGTAACCAAATAAACGCAATAGCGTTAGCTACATCAAACTTTGAAGAACTCCTTCCGCCAGACAAAAGCCGTTCTCTTGACGTTAAGGCCATTTCCACTAGAGTGTATTTTTGTGAGCTGTTGGAGTTTTAACCAACTTGCGCTCACTTTAACCAGTGATTACCTCATCTCAAACTAGAATAGCCTTGCGAGGGACGTAGAAGTATGGAGACGGGTACTGTTAAATGGTTCAACAACGCCAAAGGTTTTGGCTTTATTTGCCCTGAGGGCGGTGGCGAAGACATTTTCGCTCACTATTCAACTATCCAGATGGATGGTTACCGAACATTAAAAGCCGGCCAAATAGTTAACTTTGATGTTCATGAAGGCCCCAAAGGGAACCATGCTAGCCTGATTGTTCCGCTAGAGTTAAATAGTGTACCACCGTTAGACGGTGTATCACCGCCGGAACTCGCTATACTGGCCTGACACCACGTGGCCTGCCAGCCATATCCAAAGATATCTTTGAGTTGCGTTAACTGCGCTGTTCATCGCAATTCAGCGTATTGTGATTCATACCTGTACTTTGATTCAAAATGCCAGTCAATGACGACTGGCATTTTTATTTTATCTACTTCTATTACCCTAACAGAAGAGTACGAACAGAGAACCCTTGTTTATCTTCTACTTACGAGCTAATGCTATCCACAAACTCATGCTCTTCATAAGCCAGTGCTATTCATAAGTCAGTGCTATTCATAAATCAGTACTATTCACGAGCTAACGCGTCAATCGGGTTAAGCCGTGCGGCACTGCGGGCAGGTAAATAGCCAAACACCACGCCAATTACCGTCGAACATAAAAATGCACTGAACAATGCCATAGGGGGGAAAGCAATACGCCAGTTAGGCAAGAACATTTCCACAATCAGCCCGATGGCAAAGGATAATGATATTCCGAGCGCCCCGCCTATCAGGCACACCAGAACCGCCTCAATCAAAAATTGTTGCATAACGTCGCTGGAACGCGCGCCCACCGCCATACGGATACCGATCTCACGCGTCCGCTCGGTTACGGAAACCAGCATAATATTCATCACGCCTATTCCGCCAACCACCAGTGAAATAACCGCCACCAATGTCAGAAACAATTGCATAGTCTGCGTTGTTTTTTCAGCCGTCTGCAACAGGCTATCCATATTATAAGTAAATATGTCTTTTTTACCGTGACGCAAGGTTAACAACCTGACCAACTGCTGTTCAGCCTCTTTACTGCTGTACCCCTCTTTAATCCGGATCGTGATGGAATCAAAATAAGAGCGCCCCATCAAGCGGTTGGCCATCGTACTGTAGGGCACCCACACCCGCAGTGCTTTATTGCTGCCAAACATCGATTTTTTTTCTGCTACCACGCCAACCACAGTCGCAGGCATATTGCCCACCAATATCACTTGCCCAACCACATCCTTCATATGAGGGAACAGGCGGCGTTGGGTATTGAGGTCAATAACGACTGTCTGGGCCTGCCGCTCAACCTGCTCGCGGGTGATAGGTGCCCCTTGTTCCATCGCCATACCGAAGACCCGAAAGTACTCGTCACTGACTCCCAAGACACTGGCTGCCACATCAATATTGCCAAAACGCAGCCGCATACTGCCGCCGATAGAGGGAGATACCGCACTGACGTAAGATTGCGCTTTCAATGCCGCCATATCGTCATGTACCAACGCTTGGCGGGTACTGGGGTCATCATCACCAAAATCTTTACCGGGATAGATATCAATGGTGTTCGTACCGATAGCGCGAATATCCGCCAAGACAAGCTGCTTCGCGGCATCACCGACAACCAGTATCGATACCACCGACGCAATACCAATAATGATACCTAGCATCGTCAGCGCGGTACGCATTTTATTCGCCGACATGGCGCGCCAGGCCATTAACAGAGCCTCACGGAAACGGCCAACCAATTGCTGCCATGAAGGTGCCGCTGGCGTTAAACTCATCAGTTCTGCCGCCGCGACGACTGGCTCATTTTTTGATCCTGAATCGGCCATAATACGGCCATCTTTGATCTCAATAACTCGCTCAGCCTGCGCGGCAACAGTGGGGTCATGAGTCACAATAATGACCGTATGCCCCTGTTGTTGCAGTTGTTTCAGGATAGCCATCACCTCGACACTAGAATGGCTATCCAACGCACCAGTAGGCTCATCGGCGAGGATAACTTGCCCGCCATTCATCAGCGCCCTGGCAATACTGACCCGTTGTTGTTGCCCACCTGAAAGCTGGTTAGGCTGATAGCTCACACGATCCCCCAGCCCCAGCCGGGTCAACAACATGTTTGCTCGCTCACGGCGCTCATGTTTACCCAACCCTGCATAAACCGCCGGGACTTCCACATTATGCGCGGCACTGAGATGCGGAAGCAGGTGATAACGCTGGAAAATAAAACCAAAATGTTCACGGCGCAGTGCCGCCAACGCATCGTCATCCAACTCATCAACATTCTGCCCAGCGACACGATAAATACCGGCACTGGGTTTATCCAAACATCCCAAGATATTCATCAATGTCGACTTACCCGAGCCAGAAGCGCCAATAATCGCGACCAGTTCACCCGCATTGATGGTCAATGAGACATCCTGCAACACATCGACAATTTCTTCGCCAGACTGATAACTACGGCGGATGCCTTCTAATTCAAGCAATGCCGCCATTATGCATCCCCCGTGCCACCGCGGCTGACGATGACGTCTTCGCCGACACTCAGCCCGCTAATAACTTGAGCATCGACATTATTACGAATACCAATGGTCACCTCACGCTTCTCTTCTTTGCCCTCTTTCAGGACCGTAACCTGATAGCGATTACTCCCTAACTCATCACCCAGCGCAGCTAGTGGGATCACCACGGCCTGATCTACATTTGCTAGCTGTATGGATACCTGAGCCGTCATTTGTAACCGCAATAATCTGTCAGGGTTTGGTACTTCAAAGCGGGCTGAATAAAAGATGGCGTCATTGACTTTCTCTGGCGTTGGCAGAATATCTTTTAGTACGCCAGAAAAACGCTTGCCAGGATCGCCAAGTACCGTGAACGAGGCTTTCATCCCCGGTTTCAGGTTGATAACATCCGCTTCTGATACCTGTGCTTGTACCAACATGGTACTCATATCGGCCAGGGTCAGAATATTGGGCGCTTGCTGTGCGGCAATTACCGTCTGACCTTGCAACGTGGTGATTTGTACAACATCACCATCCATCGGTGCAGAAATTTGAGTGTAATCCAGATTGATTTTGGCCGTATCTAAGCTGGCTTTCGCTTTGTTGATTTGAGCATCAATCGTGCCAACTTTCGCATTTTTAACCGCCAAATCGGTTACTGCCTGGTCCAGATCCTGCCGTGACACCACCTGTAATTTAGCCAAATTTTGTTGACGACCGAGCGTAACCGTTGCCAAGTGTAATTCGGCCTTCGCCTGTATCCGTTGAGCGTTCAAATCCTGTAATGTGGCTTCCACTTCCTTAATTTGGTTTTGCGCCTGCTGTGGATCGATCATCGCCAGCAACTGCCCCCGCTTAACGTGATCGCCAATTTCTACATACAGTTTTTCCAACTGACCACTGACCTGCGCACCTACATCAACTTTACGAACCGCATCGAGCTTACCGGTTGCCAAGACATTTTGTTGCAGATCACGGTGAACCACTTTGACTGTTTGATAGTTAACAGGTACCGGTGCCATCAGATGCCTGGCGATGAAAAAACCACCGATAAGCAATACCGCAATGGCGGCAAGCCACCGGCGCTGACCTCTACTGAGTTGCATCAAATCAATTACCTCCCTTCATTCTTATTTCCATGGCAGTTAAGTGGTTGAAAAATGGATCATATCAACACAAAGAAAATATACCCGCAGAAAATACCATCAAAAAATCTCATTTAGCTAAACCAAGCGCCTATCTCTATCGCACCACGGCACAAAATATTAGATTTATTGATATTTTGTTTAGCTCTCAACTGTTTCAATACCACTAGAAAAACAGTAATTAGACGGATTTAATCATGCGAGTCATCAGTGATAGACAATTAAAATCTGACAATATCAATCATTGGGGGCTGATTATATTGTTATGCAAAGGCAGTCCGATATTCAGTGATTCATGGCAAGAATGGAAGTTTCGGCTTAAATTTATCATCCGGGCGTTAATCAGCCCAAGATTAACATTTAACTTTCTGATCTTACTGTCAAAACAACCTTTCTTACACAGCCTTCTCCGCGCACAACCCGATTTACCGTGCAAATTACATCGCCCCTATCTGAGCCACACCTTCAATAACCGCCAGAAACTGGATGTCTTGCGCGATCACTTTCAGCTCATCACTCAATGTATGCCAAAAGCATTACATTACAACTATTTACATCGAACACCTTATAGGCTGGTAACATTAACCGGCAAAGGCGGCGAAAAGTATTCCCTTTATTTGGGCATCATACCAAAGCTCAATAAAGAGGGCGAAATTACGCTGATGTTGGCCAATGAGCAACAACAAACACTGGCATTGCTCACTTTCAGTTTATTTTATTATCAGCAGCAAAAAACATTATTTATTGGCGGCTTACAGGGGGCTGATAATAAAACACCTCACCATGAAATTCAGGCCTGTACTAAAGCGTGCCATGGTTTATTCCCAAAACGTTTGGCGCTAGAGGCGACCTGTTATCTGGCTGAATTAATGGGAATAGAAGAAATTATCGCGGTAGGGAACGCCACTCATATCTATCAAAATTGGCGTTATCGGGCCAAGAAAAAAAATAAATTACATGCCGATTACGATGGCTTTTGGCTCTCACTCGGTGGTAACCCAGACACTGAAGGGCATTTCAGATTACCCACCAAAATTGTCCGTAAACCTCTCACCGAGATTGCCAGCAAAAAGCGGGCAGAATATCGTCGTCGCTATGTGCTACTGGAGCAATTAGAAGCGGGGTTAGCCGCACATTTTATGTGAGCAGCTTAATCGAATTACGTGAGCGATTTAAACGCTGCTTGCGGCGGCCCCGCAGAGGCGAGGCCCATGGACAGGCCGAGTCACAAACTCAGTCACCCCACCTGCGGCTTGAAGTATGACAGGTATGGTAGCCTCTCTATTCATCAGCCCGGCCTCGGGCCAACCAGACCACGCGAGAGAACATCTTTTTCAACAGTGGGGGGATTGATTCTACCCCCCATTGCCCTGCTTGGCTGGCCACTTCAATGGCTAAATCGGGTTTGGAAGTACGGTGTATGGCTTTATCAATGACCCTGCGTGGCTGCATTTTCGCATTCGCGGGGATCGCCGAAACACGGTGATACACTTCATCAAAACCTGCGCGGTATAAAAAATGCTCCATATCGGGTGCAGGCAAAATTGTTAGGCGATCCCGCTCACTATCGCGCCCCTGATCGGCCATATTGCGTACCGTGGCGGCGTATTTTTTACCTGCGTCATCACCATCGGTCAAGGTATGCCACTGGATCCCCATCCGGTTGGCAAATTTCAGCAACGGGCGCAAACCACTTTGAGCAAACTCGATCACTTTTACCCCTTCAGCCTCAAAGTGATAACCGCACTGGCGGGCTAATTCGTTCAGCAGCCAAATTTCTGTTTCGCCTTCCACCAGCAGCCAGCAACGGGCAAATAAGGCGGAGGGCCGGTTGAAGCGAATGTGAAAAGCAATTCGACGGCTGTCTTCAGGGCTCATGCCTCTTGGGCCAATACGGTAAGTGGCCACTCTGGAAGATTCACGTACCAAGCGACAAATGCTTTCCAGTGGCACTAATGACACTAATTCGCCGGAGTTAGTGGTGGTGATACGCTGTAGCGGTAATTGGCTGAGCAACCCCCAAGCGACGGAGAGCATAATCGGGTGTAACCGCGTTTCCGGGTCTTCGACCAAGAGCAATGGCCGGGCATGAGGATCGAGGCTCAGTGAGCCTTTTGCTTGCAATAACGTTGAAAACATCCCCAACAAAATTAGCCTCATACTGCGGCTGTTAGGTTCTGCCGCCATGCGGTTGATATTGTCTAGTGCTTGCCACGCCGCACGTTCCGGTTGCGGACGAGGGGGATTATTGTGATGACCCGGCAATTGAGAACCTTGCTCAGCAAAATAATGCTCAAGCAGTTGGCGCATCGCCTCCACCCCTTGGCGCAACTCTGCATTGGTCAGTTTTTGCGGATTCCGTACCAACTCGCGGCTCAACTGATCTAACTGCCGATTCAATGCAACCTTATCTGGCGCTTTACTGTCTTCGGAAACGGTACGGCGCAAACGGCGTATAAAACGCGCATCCCGTAATCGTAGTACCGGGTGAATACGGATCACTCCCCGCGCCAGTTTTTCGATATCGTGCAACGGCAGAGGTTGCCCGTCTAAATTCAGAAAAGTACGCCACGTGCATACCGTCCCATCATCACCCAGCTCTCCTTCCACTCGATAGTAGATACGATGTAACCCATCGTTATTTTTTATCCACAGTGGGGCTAGCTGGCGGTAACGTGGAGCATGCCAATGACCAATATCTTTTTCACAAAAAGTCAAAATAACCTGTAGATGACGCTCTTTAGCGCTTTCATCCCCTGTTGGATAATAAAAATCCTGCACAGTGAAATGATAAAGTTGGGGTTCTGGCGATAAAAGCAGTGTCAGCGCATCTAATAAACTGGATTTACCCCAAGCGTTCTCACCGATCAGCAACGTATTATCGTCAAGGTTCAATGAAATACGATTAATACCACGAAAACCGACAATTTCTACGCGTTCAAGATACATGCTACGCCTCCGATGAGAACTCATTCAGACGAATACTAGAGATAACATTGTTAACCCAATAATAATAGCGGTTCATTCTGCGAGAAAAGCGTAAAAAAACCTTATAGGTCAAGTCTTAGTCAAGCATGGCATAGCACTTTACTCTGTCTAGGATTTTATATAGTTTATTGTGGTACAGAGCCATTGCTCATCCGTTTATGATGCCCATATTATTGGTCTTGGTACCACAGCAAGGTAACATCACGGTGAGCGTAATTCAGTCAGTGATTCGAGTGAGTGAACGCGGCTAACACCACTGTAACCTCAAGTCATAAGAGTCTATTTTTAGTCGCCATACAGGACGGTACCACTCGTGTATTCAGGATTGCTGATCATTCTTTTGCCGTTAATTATTGGTTATCTCATCCCACTTAGCCGCAAAACACTTATTCAATGGATCAACCGCTCGTTAAGCTGGATGGTCTACGTGATTTTATTCTTTATGGGTATTAGCCTGGCATTCCTGGAGAACCTTAGCGCTAATCTGCTGCTTATTTTCCAATATACCAGCCTCTTTTTTCTGTGTATTTTATGCGCCAACCTGCTCGCCCTGTTTTTACTCGAACGTAAAATACCGTGGAAACATACACATCGTCAGGAGATATTACCTTCACGGTTGCATATGGCACTGGAGTCATTAAAGCTCTGCGGTGTCGTGATAGTGGGTTTCCTGTTAGGCCTGAGCCAATGGGAATGGCTACAATTTGCGGCCAAAGGCAGTGAATTAGCCCTGATTTTCCTGCTATTTTTGGTCGGAATTCAATTGCGTAACAGCGGTATGACGCTGCGCCAGATAGTCTTAAATCGCCGGGGGACCCTAGTGGCCTTTGTGGTTGCGCTGAGTGCGCTCGTGGGCGGCATTATCGCTGCTGCGCTGCTCGGTTTGCCGATAAAAACCGGGTTGGCGATGGCCTCAGGTTTTGGCTGGTATTCACTGTCTGGTATTTTACTGACCGATGCCTTTGGGCCTGTTATTGGTAGCGCCGCGTTCTTCAATGACCTCGCCCGAGAATTAGTGGCAATTATGTTGATCCCAACATTGGTGCGCAGTAGCCGCTCCACCGCACTGGGCTTATGCGGTGCAACCTCAATGGACTTTACCTTGCCCGTATTGCAGCGCAGTGGTGGGTTGGAAATGGTCCCTGCGGCTATCGTACATGGCTTTTTGCTCAGTTTGCTGGCACCCATATTAATGGCTTTCTTTTCCTAATCCTCCCCTATCTCCCAGTCGCCCCCCCCCGCCCTCTGGGGGCTTTTCCTTCCCTATATCGAATAAATTCTCATTCGCAGTAATAATTGCGTCAAATCAATATAAGTGAATATTGCATTAAAAATACCTTTTTAAACCGATGGCGTATCTCTATGCTCCAAAACACGCATTACAAATACAACTTTAAAAAGGAAAATAATAATGTTCTGTGTGCAATGTGAACAAACTATCCGAACGCCAGCAGGTAACGGCTGCTCTTACGCGCAGGGAATGTGTGGAAAAACCGCCGAAACCTCAGATCTACAAGACTTGCTGGTTGCTGTATTACAGGGGCTATCGGCTTGGGCGTTACAAGCCCGTGAACTGGGTATTATCGATAGCCAAATTGACAGCTTTGCCCCCAGAGCATTTTTCTCAACGCTGACCAACGTGAATTTCGATTCCGACCGTATTGTGGAATACGCCAAAGACGCTATTTTACTGCGCCACTCTCTGGCTGTCCGTTGCCGCCTGTTGGATAGCACAATTACCGTTGATCACCCACTGGCTGAGTTGCAACTGGTGGCAGACGATATCCCTTCTCTGCTGCAACAATCACAGCAGTTCGCCCTCAATAACGATAAAGCGGATGTGGGCGATGATATTCACGGCCTGCGTATGCTGTGCTTATACGGCTTGAAAGGCGCGGCGGCTTATATGGAACACGCCCATGTATTAGGCCAGTCTGATGAGCAAATTTATGCGGAGTACCATGCCTATATGGCCTGGTTGGGCACCCAGCCCCGTGATGTCGATACCTTACTGAATAACGCCATGGGTATTGGTAAAATGAACTTCAATGTGATGGCCATTTTAGATCAGGGCGAAACCCAGGCCTATGGCGATCCACAACCGACGTCCGTTAATGTCCGCCCGGTAGCAGGCAAAGCGATTTTAATTTCCGGCCATGACCTGAAAGATTTACACATGCTGCTGGAGCAGACGCAGGGCACAGGCATTAATATTTACACTCACGGTGAAATGTTGCCCGCTCACGGCTATCCGGAGTTAAAACGTTATCCACATTTGGTGGGGAACTACGGCAGCGGCTGGCAGAATCAGCAGACCGAATTCGCCAAGTTCCCTGGGCCGATCCTGATGACTTCCAACTGTATTATTGATCCGAATGTGGGCAACTACGGTGACCGCATCTGGACTCGCAGCATCGTTGGCTGGCCAGGTGTCAACCACTTAGACGGGGATAATTTCGCCCCGGTGATTGAGCAAGCGCTCGGAATGGCGGGCTTCCCCTACAGTGAACTGGAACACCTGATTACTGTCGGTTTTGGCCGCCAGACACTCCTAAATGCCGCTGATACCGTTATTGATTTGGTTGCCAGTAAAAAGCTACGCCATGTCTTCTTGGTAGGGGGATGTGATGGTAGCCGTACTGAGCGCAGTTATTTCACCGATTTCGCCCGCAGTGTGCCGCAAGATTGCATCATTATGACGCTAGCCTGTGGCAAATACCGCTTCAATAAACTGGACTTCGGCACTCTGGAAGGATTACCGCGCTTACTGGACGTCGGCCAATGTAATGACGCATACGCCGCTATCATGTTGGCGGTTAAATTGTCGGAAAAATTGGGTTGCACCGTCAATGACCTGCCTCTCAGTTTGGTGCTGTCATGGTTTGAGCAAAAAGCCATTGTCATTCTGCTCACGCTATTGTCGCTGGGTGTGAAGAATATTTACACCGGCCCAACGGCACCAGGTTTCCTGACCGACAACCTGATGGCGATCCTTTATGAGAAATTTGGTATGCAGCCAATAACCACCGTAGAACAGGATATGCAGGCGATTTTGGGCCATTAAGTTAATTATACCTTGCCTGGTCAATCGCCTTTCTCGCCGTTGACCGGGCTATTATTGCACGCTGTTTGCGACGTCTTTTGCCAGAGAATGACCTGATTCATTGTGAGGCCCCAATGACCGATTTTATTCCAACCGATTCCCCTACCCCCTTCTGCCCTAACCGTATGCAGGTCCATTCCATCGTGCAAGAGACGCCCGATGTCTGGAGCCTACGGCTGATTAATCACGATTTTTACTCTTATTTGCCGGGCCAATACGCGTTGGTGAGTATTCGCAACAGTGATGAAACCTTGCGCGCCTATACCCTCTCCTCGACACCGGGTTTAAGCCCTTTTATCCAACTCACCGTGCGCTGTTTACCTGATGGTGAAGGCTCCCGCTGGCTGACGCAGCAGGTTAATGTCGGGGATTATCTGTGGCTTTCTGATGCTCAGGGCGAGTTTACCTGCGCCAATGCCGATGATGACCACTATCTGATGCTGGCGGCGGGCTGTGGCGTCACACCCGTAATATCAATGTGTCGCGCACTACTGGCTCAGCGCCCACAGGCCGATATTCGGGTAATTTTTAATGTCCGCACCCCTGCCGATGTCATTTTTGCCAATGAATGGCACACCTTATTGCAGCGCTATCCACAGCAATTAAAACTCACGCTGATGGCAGAGTCAGCGGCAACGGCGGGGTTTATTGAGGGGCGAATTAATGCCCGTATTATGCAGCAGGTCGCCCCCGACATTGCTCATCGCCGCGTGATGACTTGCGGGCCTGCGCCCTATATGGCGTGGGTTGAACAGTATTGCCAACAACAGCAAGTGCCTGCCGATCATTTCCAGCAAGAGCAATTTCGTACCGCTGATGAGGTTATCGATACCAGTAATGAATTGACGATGACTATCAGCCGCCCGCTACGCAGTGTCAACGTCCCGGTTGGCACCTCCCTGCTCTTTGCGCTGGAACAACATAAAATACCGGTTATGGCCGCCTGCCGCGCGGGTGTTTGTGGCTCATGTAAAACCCACATTTTGCATGGCAAATACACCACCACCAGCACCATGACGCTAACGCCGGAAGAAATAGCGCAAGGTTATGTTCTGGCATGCAGTTGCCAACTTCAGGGGGATGTCCAATTGGCGTGATAGCGCCATTGGCCTGACGACGACCGACCTTCCCGCCCCATAAAGTGCCTATCCGCATCATCAATGGGGCATTTATCCTCAAACACGCCATACTTTGACCTCATAGAATCATAACTTCGCTAATAGACCTTGAGGTAACAACTATGAAGCAAACTGTGGCAACACTGATCGCTAAAACGTTGGAACAGGCAGGCGTTAAGCGGATTTGGGGCGTAACCGGGGATTCACTCAATGGTCTGAGTGATAGCCTGCATCGCATGGGAACTATCGAGTGGCTGGGCACACGTCACGAAGAAGTGGCCGCTTTCGCCGCCGGGGCGGAAGCACAGCTCACCGGGCAGCTAGCTGTATGCGCGGGTTCCTGTGGCCCCGGTAACCTGCATTTGATTAATGGCTTATTTGATTGTCACCGTAACCATGTCCCGGTACTCGCCATTGCTGCGCATATTCCCTCCAGTGAGATTGGTAGCGGTTATTTTCAGGAAACTCACCCACAGGAGTTATTCCGCGAATGTAGCCACTACTGTGAACTCGTTTCGAACCCAGAACAGTTACCAAGAGTGTTAGAAATCGCCATGCGCCAAGCCATTCTTAATCGTGGCGTATCGGTTATTGTTCTGCCGGGCGATGTTGCGTTACAGCCAGCGCCAGAAGATGCCGCCGTCATCTGGCAAACACCGAAATTACCATTAGTTCAGCCACCGATGAGTGAGTTAACGCTCTTGGCTGACACCCTGAATAAAGCTAAAAATATTACGTTGATGTGCGGTAGCGGCTGCGCTGATGCTCATGATGAAGTGGTCAAATTGGCTGAGAGACTACAAGCCCCGGTGGTTCACGCCCTGCGTGGAAAAGAGCATATTGAGTGGGACAACCCTTACAGTGTCGGTATGACCGGGCTGATTGGTTTCTCCTCAGGCTATCAAGCGATGCTCAATGCCGATACCCTGATTCTGCTGGGGACGCAGTTCCCTTACCGCGCGTTTTATCCCACTCACGCCAATATCATCCAGATTGATATTAATCCCGGAAGTCTTGGCGCTCATTGCCCCGTCAACATGGCGCTGGTTGGCGATATCAAAACCACCCTGACCGCGCTGTTGCCGCAGTTAGATGCCAAAAGTGACCGCGCGTTTCTGGATAAAGCGCTGGAACATTACCGTACCACCCGCCAAGATCTGGATGCTCTCGCCACCGCGAATGATAACCAACCGATCCACCCACAATATCTGGCACAACAAATCAGTCACTACGCCACAGAAGATGCGATTTTCACCTGCGATGTGGGTACCCCAACCGTTTGGGCCGCACGTTATTTGCAGATGAACGGCAAGCGCCGTTTACTGGGGTCGTTTAACCATGGCTCAATGGCTAACGCCATGCCGCAAGCAATTGGTGCCCAAGCAACCGCCCCTGACCGACAAGTCGTGGCCTTGTGCGGCGACGGTGGTTTCACCATGCTAATGGGGGATTTCCTCTCACTGACCCAGCTAAAATTACCCGTAAAAATCGTGGTATTTAATAACAGCGTACTGGGGTTCGTGGCAATGGAGATGAAAGCGGGCGGCTATCTGACGGATGGTACGGACCTGCATAATCCAGACTTCGCCGCCATTGCCAACGCTGCTGGCATCAAAGGGATTCGGGTAGAAAAAGCCTCTGAGTTAAATGCGGCACTGGAAAGTGCCTTTGCACATCCTGGCCCCGTATTGGTGGATGTCGTGACGGCGAAACAAGAGCTCTCAATGCCACCACAGATTAAGTTTGAGCAAGCCAAAGGATTTAGTCTTTATATGCTCAGGGCCATTATTAATGGCCGGGGGGATGAAGTGATCGAGCTGGCAAAAACTAACTGGTTACGCTAATCAAAAGGTCTTTCAATCTAGAGAGGTCTTGTAGCCAATAAAGATCTTTGTCATTTATCCAGCCAGTCGTATCGAATATGTACCGACACGACTGGCGACAGATTCTTTGCTCGGCAAAACAGCATTTTTACATCACACCGAACTAAAATTTAATCCAGAGCTTGGGGGGAGATCCTATTTAAAACAAGATGGCGCGGCTCGAGACTACATGGATGTATTTACGGCGTCTTTACGATCTGCCTGTTCTCTCCGTCGCGGGCACTTTGTCAATAACCTCGAGCCAGTAGGCTTTTTTGTTTCGATATTCTCGCTATGATGAAATCTATTTTTCTAGCCAATGAGAAGACGATGCTGATCGATTTACGCAGTGACACAGTAACGCAACCCTGTGCCGCCATGCGCGCCGCGATGGCGAATGCCGAGGTCGGTGATGATGTGTATGGCGATGACCCAACCGTCAATGCGCTTGAAGCCAAAGCCGCCAGTTTATCCGGTAAAGAAGCCGCGCTGTTTCTGCCAACAGGCACTCAGGCAAATTTGGTGGCGCTATTGACCCATTGTCAGCGTGGTGAAGAGTATATTGTCGGCCAAAAAGCCCATAACTATTTGTATGAAGCCGGGGGTGCCGCCGTTTTGGGCAGTATCCAACCACAACCTATTGATGCCAACGATGACGGCACACTACCACTGGATAACGTTCTGGCCGCCATCAAACCCGATGACATTCACTTTGCCCCCACCCGGCTGTTAAGTTTGGAAAATACTCACAATGGCAAAGTCTTGCCTTTGCGTTATTTACAGCAAGCCTGGGCGTTGACCCGCGAAAAAAAACTGGCGTTACATATTGATGGCGCACGTGTTTTTAATGCTGCGGTGGCGCTGAATGTGCCACTGAACGATATTAGCCAGTATTGCGATACCCTGACAATTTGTCTGTCAAAAGGATTAGGGACGCCTGTTGGTTCCCTGCTCTGTGGCAGCGCAGAATTCATTCATCGCGCCCGGCGCTGGCGAAAAATGACCGGTGGTGGTATGCGTCAGGCCGGTATTTTAGCGGCAGCCGGGTTGTATGCGCTGCAACATAATGTGGCGAGACTCAAAGATGATCACGATAACGCCCAGTGGTTGGAACAGCAATTACGTGACTTAGGCATTGAGATAGCCGCCCCCGGCGCGCAAACAAACGTGCTGTACATTACGCAATCTGCCGAATCAGCGTTGAAACTTGGCCCCTGGATGCGTGAACGTGGTGTGCTGATCAGTGCCGGGCCGCTCACCCGCCTGATTACTCACCTTAACGTGAGCCGAAAAGATCTGGAAAAAGTCGTCGCGCTGTGGCGTGAATTTATTGCCGAGCAACATTCATGACACCACAACGGATATTAGTATTAGGTGCCAGTGGCTATATTGGCCAACATTTGGTCCCCTTGCTAAGCCAGCAAGGCCATCAAGTCACGGCTGCTGGCCGCCGTATCGAGTGGCTGAAAGAGCAGGCGTGGCCAAACGTTAACTGCTGCTTTGTCGATCTTTATCAGCCCGCAACCCTCAATGCCGCGTTGCAAGATATTGATGTACTGTATTATCTGGTACATGGCATGGGTGACGGCCAAGATTTGATTGAACAGGAACGTCTAGCCGCCAGCAATATGAAGAACGCCCTACAGCCATTGGGAACAGCGCAAACCTCATCCGTTAAACAGATCATTTATCTCGGTGTATTACAGCCGGGAGATAACAGTTCTTCGCACCTGATCGCCCGCAAATTAACGGGCGATATCCTCCGTCAAAGCGGTATCCCGGTCACTGAGTTGCGCGCCAGCATTATTGTCGGCCCCGGTTCTGCTGCCTTTGAAGTGATGCGCGACATGGTTTATAACCTGCCCATTCTGACACCGCCCCGCTGGGTACGCTCTAAATCGTCACCCGTCGCACTGGATAATCTCTTGGTTTATCTGACCGAGCTACTCAATCATCCAACGGAAGAAAACCGAATCTGGGATGTCGCCGGGCCAGAATATATCAGCTACCAAACGATGTTTGAGCGGTTTATTGCCATCAGCGGCAAACGTCGCTGGCTGATCCCGATCCCCCTGCCAACCCGGTTTATCTCGGTCTATTTCATTAATATGATCACCTCGGTGCCAACCTCAATTGCCAGCGCACTGATCGAAGGCCTAAACCATGATTTACCGGCTGATGGCCGCGCCTTACAGGCACTGATCCCGCAAAAATTAATCCGTTTTGAGGATGCAGTCAAAGAGACACTGCGCCGCGAGGATGAGGTCGTCGACTCTGCTGACTGGGGTTATGACCCAGAGGCCCGCGCACGCTGGCGGCCAGGTTACGGTTTTTACCCTAAGCAGGCCGGTTGCCAACGCTCAACAACCGCGTCCAGTGAGGCATTGTGGCATGTGGTGCAACAAATCGGTGGCAAAGAAGGCTATTTCTACGGCAACCCATTGTGGAAAATCCGTGCCAGGATGGACGATATGATCGGCGGT
Source organism: Yersinia pestis (assembly GCF_900460465.1). Lineage (GTDB taxonomy): Bacteria > Pseudomonadota > Gammaproteobacteria > Enterobacterales > Enterobacteriaceae > Yersinia > Yersinia pestis. The sequence goes on from NZ_UAVH01000006.1 coordinate 387,146, forward strand.
GGTGTGGTGTATGGCCGCCCTGAACGGGAAACCTTGGAATTGGGTGATCTCATTGATGGCTGGAAAGTCATCACCGTCAAACCATTACGCCAGTTGGCATTGATGTTTGGTATGAAAGCACCGGGTTTAGGCCGCCTGACCTTTACGATTAAAGACTTGGGCGGTTGCCGCAGCTTAGATGTCCGCGCGTGGTGGCATCCCGCGGGTTTCAGCGGATTACTCTACTGGTTTGTCATGATGCCAGCACATCTGTTTATTTTTCGCGGAATGGCAAGACGTATTACTGCGCTGGCAGAACACGATGACCGTGAACGTGATGCACGGGCAAAAAATAGCGCGGGCTCAAAGCAATGATTGCATAGCGCATCATTTCACGGAAGAATGGCATCTTATTTGCTCAGCGAATAGTTTCAGGCGCTAGCATTTTGATTTTGGGTGGGAATCGAATTCGTTATGAAGGTATTGGTTACCGGCGCAACCAGTGGATTAGGCCGAAATGCGGTTGAATATCTCCGTCGTCAGGAGATCAGTGTTATCGCTACTGGTCGTAATCAGGCGATGGGCGCGTTATTGACAAAACTGGGGGCTAAATTCATTCATGCTGACCTGACGGATCTGGTTTCCTCACAGGCAAAAGCCATGCTGGCGGATGTCGATACGCTGTGGCATTGTTCGAGCTTTACCTCACCGTGGGGGACAGAGCAGGCTTTTGCGTTGGCAAATGTGCGCGCGACGCGGCGCCTTGGAGAATGGGCAGCGGCTTATGGCGTAGAGAATTTCATTCATATCTCCTCACCCGCCATTTATTTCGATTACCACCATCATCGCAATATTCAGGAAGATTTCCGGCCCGTGCGCTTTGCCAATGAATTCGCTCGCAGTAAAGCCGCCGGTGAAGAGGTGATCAAACTGCTGGCGCTGTCCAATCCACAAACACATTTTACTATTCTGCGCCCACAGGGGTTATTCGGCCCGCATGATAAAGTGATGTTGCCCCGCTTGCTACATATGATTAAACATTACGGTACCCTGCTGCTGCCCCGTGGCGGTGACGCACTGGTGGATATGACCTATCTGGAAAACGCCGTACATGCGATGTGGCTTGCCACCCAAAGCCAAAAGACCCTTTCTGGCCGCGCTTATAATATTACCAACCAGCAACCCCGCCCTCTGCGCACCATCGTACAACAGCTACTGGACGCGTTGGATATGAAATGTCGAATTCGCTCAGTGCCTTATCCCATGATGGATATCATGGCCAGGGCAATGGAGAAAATGAGCAATAAAGCAGAAAAAGAGCCGGTGTTAACACACTATGCGGTGGCTAAACTCAATTTTGATCTCACACTGGATACCCTCCGTGCCGAGCAAGAGTTGGGCTATCGCCCAATCATCTCACTGGATGAAGGTATTCTCCGCACCGCCCGCTGGCTGAAAGAACACGGTAAGTTTCGCGGCTAATGGGTTATTAGGTTATCTTGTAACTCGTCGGTTATCTTATAACTCGTCAGTTATCTGCCAGCCGCCATAACAGATTACTTTACCTAAGGTCATCATATGAAAAAGAAAAATATTGCCCTCATCCTCCCTCTCGCTCTTTTACTTAGTGCCTGTGCCAGTAACGTTAATCCTGTTTTTGAGGCCACCAGCAGCCGCAGTAGTCCCTGTATTGAAGGAGGGCCAGACACGGTAGCGCAAAAATTTTATGACTTGCGTATCCAGCAGATTGGCGGCCAACAGGGCCTACCTGATGATAATCTGTCCGCACAATTTCGCCCTTATTTAAGCCAGTCGCTGTATAACGATATTCAAGCCGCCAGAAAACAAGCCAGTAACCGCACACCGGCTCAAGTGAATAAAACCCAAATGATCAGCGGTGATATTTTCACCAGCTTACGTGAAGGCAGTACCTCCGCCAGTGTTGCCAGCGCATCGACAATCCCCAATACTGATGCCAGGAATATCCCGCTACGCGTTAATCTGAGCCACCAAATGGCTGATGGCAAGGCGGTGATGTGGCAAGATGAAGTGCTGATGATCCGTGAAGGAACATGCTGGGTCGTTGATGATATCCGTTTTATGGGCGTTAGCGCACCCGCCAGCAGCCTGCGCCAATTGTTGGGTAATCACTAACCTAACGGCTCGCCACGGGGAATGGCTCACGGCACGTCATCCGCTATCACCTCTTCCCACAGACAACCGTAGTGGTCAACATACTGGCCTCTTTGATAGGAAGAGATGATACCAAGACCATTCCCTATCAACCCCACGAGCCGTCATTGTCAACAAGGAGGAAATCACTATGCAACCCACTCATACGCTAACAAGGTTAACTGTTATCGGTAAATTAATTATCGCCAGTAGCTTTTTTCTTTCCCTGGCCGTACAGGCACAGCAATGCGGCCAGACGGCTCCGCTCATTAATGAGCGATTAAGCTATATGAAAGATGTCGCGGGATATAAAGCTGAAAATCATTTACCTATAGAAGACCGCATTCAAGAAGAGAAAGTGATCAATAGCGCCATGGCGCAAGCGGAATCACTGGGCTTAAACGGTGAATCAATCAAACCGCTTATGGTGGCACAAATCAATGCCGCAAAAGCTATCCAGTACCGTTACCGCGCGGACTGGTTGTCACAGCCAGAACCGGGTTGGCAACCCAAACCGCTAGATGACGTACGCGCTAATATTGGTGAGTTAAGTACGAAGATCCTCGAGCAGATAGCGGAGGAACTGAAAACCTGTAAACCCGCCGAAATGGGTGATAAGGCGCATTTTATCAACACGATTCGCCAACATAATCTCACCAGTGCTGATGTTGAGGCCATATTCTCAACCTTCAATCAGGTAAAATTAAAATAACGGGCCAGTCCTCCCGGCCACACATCTTTCGTACCGGGTTCCTTCCCGTGGCCCGGTACTTATTGATTTACAAACTCATTTTTCTGTCTGTTTTTTAATCGGCACTGCTGATGTTGCTGCTCTGGCAGGTTTATTCATCACGCGACAAATTCCCCCTGAGCGCAATCAAATACAAATGTTATGCTGTTTTTAACCGTTTATTCTGGCTATTCATAAATTTTAACGCACAAAGATTGCATAAGTATGCCGTGGAAGTTACCATTCCCCGCATCATTGGCTATTCAGATTTGGCGCATGAGTATTCAACTTAACGGAATTAACTGTTACTACGGCGCACATCAAGCGTTGTTCGACATTACATTAGATTGTCCAGCAGGCGAGACCCTGGTGTTACTAGGCCCAAGTGGTGCGGGTAAAAGCTCGTTGCTGCGCGTACTTAACCTGCTGGAGATGCCGCGTTCAGGTACCTTGCAGATCGCCGGTAATCACTTTGATTTTTCCCGCGTTCCGGGTGAAAAGGCTATTCGCGAGTTGCGTACTAACGTGGGCATGGTCTTTCAGCAATATAATCTTTGGCCGCATCTTTCCGTGGTACACAATCTGATTGAAGCCCCTTGCCGTGTGCTGGGTCTGCCAAAAGAAGAAGCCATGGCCCGTGCGCAGAAATTATTGTCACGCCTGCGTTTAACTGATTTTGCTGACCGCTTTCCTCTGCATCTTTCGGGGGGTCAACAACAGCGTGTGGCTATCGCCCGCGCGTTGATGATGGAACCGCAAGTGTTGCTGTTTGACGAGCCGACCGCCGCGCTCGATCCAGAGATTACCGCACAAATCGTCAGCATCATCCGTGAATTAGCCGGAACCGGTATTACTCAGGTGATTGTCACTCATGAGGTTGAAGTGGCCCGCAAGACAGCCAGTCGTGTGGTTTACATGGAAAACGGCCATGTTGTGGAACAGGGCGATGCCAGCCACTTTACCCAACCAACAACCGAAGCTTTTGCCAGCTATCTGTCACATTGATATCTATTTGGGAATTTGCGATGAAAAAATTAATAATAGCGACCGTCCTCGCCAGTATCAGTTTATCAGCCTCTGCCGCTGAAACCATTCGTTTCGCTGCGGAAGCCACTTACCCACCGTTCGAATTTATTGATGCCAATAATAAAATGCAGGGTTTCGATATCGATCTGGCTAATGCACTGTGTAAAGAGATGCAAGCCGATTGCACCTTTACCAATCAGGCCTTTGATAGCTTGATCCCAAGCCTGAAATTCAAACGTTTTGATGCCGTTATTTCGGGTATGGACATCACCCCAGAACGCCAGAAACAAGTGGCATTCACGCAGCCTTACTACGATAACTCAGCGCTGTTTATCGCCCAAAAAGATAAAGTGGCGGATTTAGCCGCACTGAAAGGCAAACGTGTCGGTATGCAGAACGGCTCTACCCATCAAAAATACTTGATGGAAAAACACCCTGAAATCACGGCTGTGCCTTATGACAGCTACCAGAATGCCATCCTTGACCTGAAAAATGGCCGTTTGGATGCCGTATTTGGTGATACCGCAGTGGTGAATGAGTGGCTGAAACAGAATGACCAATTAGCGGCGGTTGGTGACAAAGTGACAGACGCTGACTATTTCGGTACCGGTTTAGGTATCGCGGTACGCCAGAGCAACACCGAATTACAGGGTAAGTTAGATGCTGCGCTAACGAAAGTTAAAGCCGATGGCACCTATCAAACTATCTATAAAAAATGGTTCCAGCAGTAATCTAAACACCCATGAATGAATTTCAACCTTTAGCAAGTGCCGCCGGTATGACCGTCGGCCTTGCCGTTTGTGCACTGGCACTCGGTTTGGTTCTGGCGATGCTGTTTGCCGTCGGTGAATCATCACGTTTGAAAGTGGTTAGTTACCTGACTATCGGTTGGGTGACTCTTTTACGCGGATTACCCGAGATTCTGGTGGTCCTGTTTATCTATTTCGGCTCTTCTCAGCTGTTGATGATGTTGTCGGACGGTTTCACGCTGAATCTCTATCTGTTTGAGCTGCCCATTAAGCTTAATCTGGATAATTTCGAGGTTAGCCCATTCTTGTGCGGTGTGATCGCACTGGCCCTGCTCTATTCCGCTTATGCATCGCAGACATTGCGCGGCGCACTAAAAGCGGTGCCTATCGGGCAGTGGGAATCCGGCCAGGCACTCGGTTTAAGCCAGACGGCGATTTTCTTCCGTTTGATTATGCCGCAAATGTGGCGACATGCCTTGCCAGGTTTGGGTAATCAATGGTTGGTATTACTCAAAGATACCGCGCTGGTGTCGCTTATCAGTGTCAATGACCTGATGCTGCAAACCAAAAGTATTGCCACCCGGACACAGGAACCCTTCACGTGGTATGTGATTGCCGCAGCAATCTACCTGGTCGTGACCCTGCTGAGCCAGTATGTCCTCAAATGGATTGAACTCCGTACCACCCGTTTTGAGCGGAGCGCATCCTGATGTTGGAATATATACCCGAGATACTGAAAGGGCTGCATACCAGCCTGACCTTGACCATCGTCTCTTTGCTGGTGGCGTTGGTGCTGTCAGTGGTGTTTACCATCGTTCTGACGCTGAAAACCCCCATTGCCACCCCGCTGGTCAAAATTTATATCACCTTGTTCACCGGTACCCCGCTGTTGGTACAGATCTTTTTGATCTATTACGGTCCAGGGCAATTCCCGGCAATCCGCGAATATCCGTGGTTGTGGAGTCTGCTGTCACAGCCATGGCTGTGCGCAATGATTGCTCTGGCATTGAACAGTGCGGCGTATACCACTCAACTGTTCTACGGTGCAGTACGGGCTATTCCCTCTGGCCAATGGCAATCCTGTGAAGCGCTGGGGATGTCAAAACGTCAATCGTTACGTATTCTGCTGCCTTTTGCCTTTAAACGGGCGCTATCATCCTATTCCAACGAAGTGGTCTTGGTCTTCAAAGGGACCTCGCTGGCATACACTATCACCTTGATGGAGGTCATGGGGTATAGCCAACTGATGTATGGCCGAACCTATGACGTGATGGTGTTTGGTGCCGCCGGGGTTGTTTACCTGTGCGTGAATGGTTTGCTGACGTTGCTGATGCGGTTAGTGGAGCGCAAAGCCCTGGCCTTTGAGCGACGGAATTAAACGGCCTCTCCCCTTATGCGACAACGCCGGATCATCAACCAGAAATTGCGTGATGATCCGGTTTCCTTAACGCCCCGCCCCTGCGATCTGCCTTATCTAACCGTCATGCTTCAAGCTGCCTATGCGTTGGCTGCCTTCCTGCCACTCGAATTATTTGGGGTATAACGATCAGTTTGCCTTGTGTGAATATCAGGCCGCCTTCTTTTTACTGCGTAACCCCAACTGAATGCACGATACCACCACCAACCCGCCCCCCATCAACGACAACATCAATGGCACCTCATCCCAAAATAGCCAGCCCCAGGTAATATTGAAGACAATGCCGATATAGCGCACCACCGACACCACGATCAGGTTGTCCGAAGAGAAAGCCTGCGTTAAAACCACCTGACCTAGCAATGAGACAAGAGCAATGGCGATGAGAATGCCGAACTGATACCCACTCGGCCAAACAAAGTTATGCCACATCAGTGGGATAGAGATCAGCGTCGTGATAAACAAAAAGTAGAAGACGATTTCATAATTGTGATGGCGCTTCGTGAGCTTATTCACCGACAAATAAGCAATAGCCGCAAATACCGCACTCATCACCCCCACCAGAGACGCCAACGTATAGGTGGAAAAATTCCACGGGCGGATCAAGATAATCGCGCCAATAATCACCATCACCAACCAGAAAGCCATGGTGGCATTCACCCGTTCGCGCAACACTAATAATGACAGCACAATCGAGAAAAACGGTGACAGATAGGCCAACATGCTGGCATCTGCCAATGTCAGGTGAGCAATACTGTAAAAATAGCAAATCAGATACAGTGCGCCCATCGTCCCCCGGAGTACCAACAATGGGCGATCTTCACGGCTGAACGCTATCCCACGCTGATACATCAGTAACCCAATCAACAAGCAACCAATGCTACTGCGGAAGAATACGATCTCACCGGTAGGAATTTCATCAGCGATGGTTTTGACTAACACATTCATCACGCTGAAAATCAGGGAGGCGAGAATAGCCAATAACGCGCCTTGGTTCATGTCTGGCTCCGCCATTGTTGTTCGATGATGGCCGCCTGCCTGTCACAATCGTCCCCCAATAAAGAGGGATGGCAATGTTCCTCACCGACCCGGTCAATAAACGCCTTGAGCGCCTGCTGGAATCGCTGTAGCAGCCGCTGCGCTGTGGGCATCACCACATCCAGCGCGCCCGCCAGTAATAGCAGCGTTCGCAATTTGTGAACATCCTCCAGCGGCACTCGCGGCAAATGCCACAGCGCATTCGCGTCTTGATATACCGTGGCCACCTTGACCGCCGAAAAGTCATAGAATCGGCCTTGTTCATCCGGTGTAGAGTACGGGTCCACTAACAAGGCGGTATAACGAACAAACAGTGCGTATTGCTGCTCAAGAGGGGGAAGCTGTGGAAATTCGTCAATCCAGCGACGACTGACCATGGAGGCAGGCACCGGATAGTTATCGTCATTGAGAAAACGTAGCAAGTTGATTTCTTCCACCCCTAGCCGGTTGAGGAGCCTTTTATAGTCATCGGCCAAACCCGCTAAATCCGCAATCACCGCCGGACAGACCGGCCCTTCTGGTTGGGTTTTATACAGATACTGGCTACGTTGCTCTGGATAGAACAGCGCCTGCAACGTGGTATCCGCCAGCGCCAAAGGAGGATGGACATAATTGGTAATGCTAAAACGCTCGGCGGCCAACAAGTTAGAACACGGTAAGGTGTCAATGTGGTGGCGGGCTAATACCGCCGTTAACCAGCTCATCTCTGCCGATCCCGCATTACCCCACTGATTGGCCAGATATATCCGCTGTTTAAATGCTTTGGTATACGCCCGATAAGGCTGTATAGCGCCAATGTCTTGGGTTCCAGCATTAATGTCTTGGGTATTAGCGCTAATGTCTTGGGTTTCAGCGCGAATATATTTAGTATCCGCATAATAACTGGACAGGCTGATGACCTCGACATCGCGCTTCCCCGCGGCGTTTAACAGATTCTGCACCATCAGGCCGGAACCCATCGAAGAGGACAGTAAAATCACTGACTTTAATTGTGGTAACGCGGCCCACGGAATCTGTTGTAGGACGGCGTAATAGTGATCGGCAGGGACTGCCAGAATCAAACGTTGCCAATCACCAACCGCCTGCGCCAATTGATCGATATAGCAATCAATCGTGACACTGCTCTCTTTCTGGGTCGCTTGTGCCTTGCCGGTACCCTGCAAATAAAGGGTCGGCGTGAGTGCCAGATACTGCTTTAACCGTTCGCCTTTCGTGCTGGGCCGATTATAGAGCCCCAACCTAGCATCACCTGTAGCACTAATATCCACCGCAAGTTGGATAGCCGCAGGCCCGGCCCCCAGAATCAAGGTCGGCAGGGTGTTATGCATGATGATTAGGTTCCAAAATGATAAGGTCATAAAGCCCGGTGGTCACCGGTTTACTGGCGGTGCGCCAATGTGAACAGTTCACCTCATGGCAATAAGGGCAGTTGAAAATAGACTTCAGCCCATTGCCATAGCGCATCACTAATTTGCTGGACCGGGTCACATAGGGAACCAATTGTGCTAATAACGCCTGTTTATCCGCCACCAATGAAGCGACGATAATGTGGTCAACGGGACGGTCCGTTAACTCTTTCAGGTTATCAATAAATTGCACCTGTTTTTCCAGACCGAGGGATTGAACGAGCTGGCGAGCTAACTGCTGTGCGGCGGGATCGTGATCGTAGCAAAAGACGGTTGCACCGAGCTTGGCAACCAGTACCAGCGCCGTGGTCGGCAAGGCACCGCTGCCCACCAACAACACCTTCTCACCCATCTGCATACCGGCGAGTTTGATCTCTTGTTGCAGCGATTGGTTAAAACTTGTCAGGTAGTCGTCAGTCTTGGAGGATGGGCTACACAAGGCGCATACCTGATGTTTTTCATAGTCACACAGTGCCGCATTGGCGACCTGCCGCAATTGGGCAATTTGTTTTACCACCGCATCATCGTGCTCCAACTGCAACCGGTAATCTTGTAGCTGTGGCTCGTCATTAAAAGACTGCAAGCGACTAAAACGGCGCTCTAACAACACAAAATGAGACTGATTTTGCTGGGCATTATCGTGTAACTGGCTGATTTCTTGCTGCAGCCCCGCGAGTTGAGCCAGCACATCGGCTTTCATCAACGTATACATATTTTCTCTCCATGAGTAGGTAAGAACTGAGTGGGCAATAAGTAGCGATAGCCCAAAGGGCTTGTTCCACTTTCGATACCCACACCAAATACGGTGGACATCATGGGGTCCGCGATCACCTGATGGGCTGCGCCATGACAGGCAACATTTCCACGGTGGATTAACGTGAGCGTTTGGCAAAAGCGCAGCGCCAAGCCCAGATCGTGGATCACCATTAATGTGGTGCATTGGTGGCGTTTGCTGTAATCGACGATTTTTTGCAGCACACGTAATTGGTGGTGAATATCCAGGGCGCTGGTCGGTTCATCCAGCAAAATGATCTGCGGCTGAGCGATGAAAGCCTGCGCGAGCATCACTAACTGGCGTTGCCCGCCACTTAGACTGTTGAAAACTTGGTTTGCCAGAGAGGAAATGCCGCACTCTGCCAATACCTGCTCGACCGCATCAATTTGTGCGGGGCTGACACGCCAGCTCAATTGGCGAACTTTACCCAGCAGGACCATTTCAAAAACGGTCAGGGCAGAATCACTACGATTGAGTTGGGACACATAGGCGATGCGTGTGACGCGCGTATTCAGTGGGCACTGTTGATATTCGATCTGCCCGGTAATGGGGACCATGTGGTTAATGGCTTTGAGTAACGTGGATTTGCCCGCCCCATTGGGGCCAATAATGCCGCTCACCTGTGCCGCAGGCCACGTTAGAGAAATATCGGTGAGCAGTGGGCGTTTATGAAGCGTGACGCCGACGTGCTTTAACGTCAGTTGCGTCATGCCCGTTTCACCTGTTTAGTCACAAAATAGAACAATACCGGGACACCGATCAGCGCAATAATAATGCCGATCGGCACGACACCATTTGGCAGTATGAGTTTGGAAATGATAGAGGCCAGAACCAATAGCAGGCTGCCACAAAGTGCCGAAATACCGATCAGATAGCGTTGATCTTCGCCGACCAACATACGGGCGAAGTGAGGGGCGACCAAACCGATAAAGCCGATAGTGCCGACAAAAGACACAGAGGCGGCGGTCAACAAGGTCGCCAGAAGAAACGCTAACTTACGTAAGGCGCTTACGTTAATCCCCAAACCTAGCGCTTGCTCCTCCCCCGCTGAAAGCGCGGTCAATCGCCATGCCTGCTGCAAACAGATAACCAGTGAACAAGCCAGTACGCTGCCCGTCATTAGCACCCCCTGCATATTGGCTTTTAGCAGGCTGCCAAACAGCCAGAATACAATTTGTTGCATCGCTTCTGGTGAGGCCGAAATAACATGAGTGATTGCAACGACTGGAAGAAGAACAGCACCACAATGCCGCTCAACACCAGAATTTGCGGTGTCATCCCCTGCCGTTGGCCCAGAAAGTAAATGGGCAGGCAGGCCAGTAATGCCATCAGTGAAGCCAATAATGGGGTGCCTAATGACAAGACTCCCCCCACGCTGAAGCCAGTGATGATCGATAATGCGGCACCAAATCCTGCCGCGGCTGAAATCCCCAAGGTATAAGGACTGGCTAACGGATTCGCCAGTACGGTTTGCATCAACAAGCCAGCCAAACCCAAACTCGCGCCCACCACCACGGCGGTTAACGTCATCGGCAAACGAATGGACCAAAAATGATCTGGTGTAGTTCATCATGCTGCGAAGAATCCACCAGAAACAGTCGCAATACATCAAGTGGGCTAAGGTTGGCCGCGCCAGTGGCCAGATCGATGACCATAGCGGCCAGTAGCGAGCCGATCAATGCCAGTGTGAATAACCCGCGTCGTAGATGAAGTTGCTGAAAAGATTGCCGTCCCTGCGTGATGGGCTCTAAAAAGGTTGCCATTATTCTCCCTGCCATTGCTGCATAAATACGCCATCGGCTTTGATGGGCAGATACTCTTCATAAAACGTTTCGAGATTATGTTGCGGGTTCACATCTTCAAACGCCGAAGGAAAAAGCGCCTTGGCGACAAACTGCACAAAAATGTAGTCGTACAACGTGCGGACGCCGCCATGATAGAGCGCGTAAAAACGTGTTTGTTTAATCGCGGGAAATTGTGACCAGCCGGGACGCTGAGCATATTGGGTCATACTTTGCTGGAGGGTTTCAGGTTTGGCACCAAACCCCATCGACACCGCATTCGGCATTTTCGGCCAGTCTCCGCCCGCCAGAAAAATTACCTCGGGTTTCTGAGATAACACATACTCTGCGCGCAGTGGGGAAGGCGTGGTGACCACGCCTGTCGCGATATTGTTGGCTCCGGCCTGTTGAAGCAAGGGCCCCCAAATAGACGACCCATAGCTGCTGCTGTATTCACCCGGCCCTTTATCGCCGAGTTCAATATAGGTTTTCGGCGAGGGCAAATTCGCTTGGGTAATTCGTCTGCGAATATCTGCAATGCCTTGTTGATAGGCGATGGCCAAGCGTTCAGCCCGTTCGCCATGACCTAATGCTTGCCCCATTACCCGAATACTGGTGAGCTTAGCGTCCTCTCCCTGATTAAAATCGACCACGACATAGGGAATAGAGAGTTGCTGTAATACCGGCAAATAGTTGGCGAAACCTTCGAGTTGCCATTTTGCCAAAATCAGTAAATCTGGCCGGGTCGCCAGCAGGCGCTCAAAGTCAAAACTTTGGTTATACAAAGACCCAACATCCACCAATTGGCTTAAACGCCGTAGGGCTGCCTGATAGCGCGGCCATTGGCTGGTCCGTAGGCTCCAATCACTTTTAGAGAAGGCCACGACATGTTGATAACTGTCTGGCCCATTGATCGCCAAAAAATCCTCATAATAAAAACCGATATAAACACGTTGTGCTGGTGCCGCCAGAGTGACCTCACGACCATCAACATCTTTGAGATGGATCTCTGCCAGCGCACTGCTGCTGATCCCCCACCAGAGGCATAAACTCCAAAAAATACGTAATAACATAAAGGATATTCTCGTTGATTTGATTGTTATGTTATAATGTATCAATTAAATGTTGTGCTCAAGAAAAAGATCGAAGCTGATGGCAAAGCTCAGTGAGTGAAGGGTGACCGCACCTAGATCAAGATATCAGGGCCGCTCCGGTGGCTTACGCCACGTACGACCCCAACGGCACGTTTCCCCGTCATTTGACTTTATCAGCAGTCTAGATTGCTATTGTGGGCCTAATGAGAGGTGCTGATACAGAGACACTGCGCTCGACTGGCGTGGGTATGTCAACAAGGGGGGTTTAGGCTATTGTGTCGCGGGTAATGACAAACTCTACATTTTTAATGACAGATGATAAAAAAGCCCACTACACCACGAATCTCCATGGGGAAGTGGGCTTCAGATTTATTGATTAACTATCAAAAATCACTTGCCGTCTTTATTTCTGGCATTAATAAATGGAACACTGCTATTTGGGAGCATCGTCTGTGGTAACTCTCCGTTCCATTTTTCTGCAGTAATTAACTCGACCAACAATGGATTCTGTTTTAAGGCATCAGCTCTTAATTTTATCGCTTCGGCTTCTGCCGCCCCCATTAATCTGATGTTCTCAGCTTCTGCCGCACCCATTAATTTTATTTTTTCAGCGCCAATTTTTGCAATACTTAATTGAGACTCGGATTGACCTCTTGCTTGTTCAATGGCGATGTCAGCATTAATTTTTTCTGTCTCTAACATTTTTCGCGTTTTTTCGACATTAACTTCAGCCTTCATTCGCTCTTCTATGCTGGCTTCATACCCTTCGGTAAAATCAATATTTTCGATATTAACGGAATTAATAATGAGAGGTTCGTCTTTAAGCACCCGCCTTAATTCTTCGGTGACTCGTCTAACAAAATCTTCTCTGTTCTGCACAGCAGAGACTGCGGTGTATTGGCCAAATACATTTTCTACTTGTGTTGGAACATGTCGGCTTACCAGGCGCTCCGCCATATTTTGAATCGAGCCATATTTTACAAAGAGATCTTCAACGCTAGTAGGTGGGACCTGAAACCCAATAGACACAACCATTTGGGCAGGTTGTTGATCTTTACTGTATGCTTTTAGTCTGTCGTATTTAATTGAACGATTAGAAATAGATATTGTTTCAACTTCTGTAATTATGGGTATTTTAAAGCCAAGACCCGGTTCAGCCACAGCGACCACTTTTCCCCATTTAGTAATGATGCCTCTGTCGCTTTCATTAATGGTGTACCAACTTCCCATCAAGCAAATAACCGCAATTAATGTTAATATCGCCAGAAAGCCACACACAGTAACAAATCTCATGGACATTTCTTTCTTCATTGTCATATTAATACACCCTGTTTTTAATAAAAATACTTATATCTAAAAAATAAAAATCTCAAATAGAAAAAATATTGTTATTTCTATTACTTATTTTATATGTGAACGTGTTTTATTTGGTTGTCACTCTAAATACAAGCAATGCGTTTACTTTAAGTAATTGATATTTTATTTTTAATGAAAAACTCCCGAGCGGGATAATAAAAAATCACTCCCTATTCTATATTTTTGTTATCAACCTGTTGCTCACCCTCATTATACCGTTATCAAAATAAATTTACACAAGATATGTCCTATTTTTATTATTAAAACTCACCAATAATATAATTTTATAATGAAAGTCTTATCATTTAACAAATGATAATGAAATTATCACCATGCTAATACCAGAAACGATCAAAACAATAACGCTAATCTTCATTGAGGCAATATTAACCACGAGCATCGTATTAACCCCATGATTTAGGCACTCATCCTCATTGAGCCAAACCATATTAGCGATGGGGGGAATGGAACTCTCTGGGGGCAGAAATGCTGCCATAAGCCCATATAGATGGAATGGGTTATTGCCAGTCATGCTAACAACCTCTACTCAGTTTCCGCACGGTCATCAGTTTCTGCACTTTCACCAGCGTCTACTCCTTCACTCATTTCCCCAGAGAATAAATTTAAATTTTTAATCACATTACTTGCATATAAATTCATAAAATGGCAATGTAAATCCCATCAGACAGGGGCTTTTTTGGCAAAAAAAACAAACCAGATACAATAAAATCAATAACTAATAACATATTCTATTGAAAAATTCAGACAGGAGCTTAAGCATGAAAAAATTACTATTGGCAACGTTATTAAGTGGCATGGCTTTCAGCGCTACCGCCGCAGAGACCCTCCGTTTTGCAGCCTCAGCCACCTACCCGCCATTTGAATCTATGGATGCCAATAACGAAATCGTTGGCTTTGATATGGATCTGGCAAAAGCACTGTGTAAACAAATGGAAGCCAACTGTACTTTCACTAATCAGGCTTTTGATAGCCTGATCCCAGCGCTTAAATTCAAACGTTATGATGCCGTTATCTCTGGTATGGATATCACGCCAGAACGCAGCAAGCAGGTGGCATTCACTCAGCCTTACTACGCTAACTCCGCGATTGTTATCGCCCCGAAAGGTAAATTCAGCACTTTTGCTGACCTGAAAGGCAAAAAGATTGGGATGGAGAATGGCACTACCCATCAGAAATATTTACAGGATAAACATCCTGAAATTCAGACCGTGTCTTATGACTGTCAACGACGGATGAAAAGTGATCCACTTATATCTCCACCAACGGCCCAATATTGATCCACCGTTTTACTCAGGATTAGCTTCTGCTATAACCCCGGCCTTTCGTTTCTGTCTGAGTCGATAGCTTTCTCCTTTGATTTGAACGACATGTGAGTGGTGTAAGATACGGTCCAGCATCGCTGAGGTCAGTGCTGCATCACCGGCGAACGTTTGATCCCACTGCCCGAACGGCAGATTGGATGTCAGGATCATTGCGCTCTTTTCGTAACGTTTAGCGATGACCTGGAAGAACAGCTTTGCTTCTTCCTGACTGAACGGCAGATAGCCTATTTCATCAATGATGAGCAGGCGGGGGGCCATTACTCCACGCTGAAGCGTCGTTTTATAACGGCCCTGACGTTGTGCCGTAGATAACTGAAGTAACAGATCTGCTGCTGTTGTGAAGCGAACTTTGATACCTGCACGGACTGCTTCATAGCCCATCGCTATTGCCAGATGGGTTTTCCCCACACCTGATGGCCCCAGTAATACGATATTTTCATTACGTTCTATGAAGCTGAGTGAGCGTAACGACTGGAGTTGCTTCTGCGGTGCTCCGGTGGCGAATGTGAAGTCATACTCTTCGAACGTTTTCACCGCCGGGAAGGCTGCCATTCGGGTATACATCGCCTGTTTACGTTGATGACGTGCCAGTTTTTCTTCATGAAGCAGATGCTCCAGGAAGTCCATATAACTCCATTCCTGGTCTACTGCCTGTTGTGACAGCGCAGGCGCTGCGCTTATAAGGCTTTCCAGTTGCAACTGCCCGGCGAGCGCCATCAGTCGTTGATGTTGCAGTTCCATCATCACGCCACTCCTCTGCAGAATGAGTCGTAGATGGAGAGTGGATGATGCAGGGGGTGTTTGTCGAAGTTCACCAGATTTTCATCAAGATGCACGTCATACTCTTTTTTCTCCGGAGGCAGTGCCAGCATGGACTGCTGCTCTTCGAGCCAGCGATCGCAGGGACGGGCCTGGATTGTTTCATGCTTTCGTTGGTTAGCGACATCGTGCAGCCAGCGCAGACCGTGGCGGTTGGCTGTTTCAACATCGACAGTGATCCCCATCGGGCGCAGGCGAGTCATTAGTGGGATGTAAAAACTGTTACGGGTGTACTGCACCATCCGTTCCACCTTACCTTTAGTCTGTGCCCTGAAGGGGCGACACAGTCGGGGAGAGAAGCCCATCTCCTTGCCGAACTGCCACAGCGAAGGATGGAACCGGTGCTGACCGGTCTGATATGCGTCACGTTGCAGAACCACAGTTTTCATATTGTCATACAACACTTCGCGCGGCACACCACCAAAGAAGCGGAACGCATTACGATGGCAGGTCTCCAGCGTGTCATAACGCATATTGTCAGTGAATTCGATGTACAGCATTCGGCTGTATCCGAGAACAGCAACGAACACGTGAAGCGGTGAGCGACCATTACGCATAGTGCCCCAGTCAACCTGCATCTGTCGTCCGGGTTCAGTTTCGAACCGAACGGCAGGCTCCTGCTCCTGAGGAACCGAGAGAGAACGAATGAATGCCCTGAGAATGGTCATTCCGCCACGATATCCCTGGTCTCTGATCTCGCGAGCGATTACCGTTGCCGGGATTTTGTAAGGATGAGCATCGGCGATGCGTTGACGAATATAATCCCGGTATTCATCCAGGAGTGAAGCAACAGCAGGTCGCGGCGTATATTTTGGCGGCTCAGATTTTGCCTGCAAATAACGTTTAACGGTATTGCGGGAGATCCCCAGTTCTCTGGCAATCGCCCGGCTACTCATTCCCTGCTTGTGCAGGATTTTAATTTCCATAACTGTCTCAAAAGTGACCATAAACTCTCCTGAATCAGGAGAGCAGATTACCCCCTGGATCTGATTTCAGGCGTTGGGTGTGGATCACTATTGCACCGTTCGTTACAATGACAGCTACCAGAATGCCATCATTGATCTGAAAAATGGCCGTATTGATGGTGTGTTTGGTGATACTGCGGTAGTGAATGAATGGCTGAAAACCAATCCTAATTTAGCCTCTGTCGGCGAGCATGTGACCGACCCACAATATTTCGGCACCGGTTTAGGTATTGCTGTGCGCCCGGATAACATCGCCCTACTGACAAAATTGAATAAAGCCATTGATGCGGTGAAAGCTGATGGTACTTATCAAGCGATCAATGATAAGTGGTTCCCTCAATAATCCCCTTCATATTTGACGTTGCAGGGGGATGCGCTTGTTAGCTGCCGACCTGCAACGCCAGTGACTTTAACGTTTTAACGCTTTGACTTTGGCTCACTGCATACTCACTTAAGCCACAAACCACGTCTAGCGACGGAGAGTCAGCAAGGTGAGCACTTCGTAGTGACTGGTATGCGGGAACATATCAAACAGCTGTACCCGTTCAATGTGGTAACCCGCAAGCAAACTGATATCTTTCGCCATCGTCTCTGCATTACAACTTGAATAGAGAATAAATTTAGGTGCCATCTGGCTCAGGTAATCACATAACTCGCGGCCGATCCCCCGCCGTGGTGGATTCACCAAGACCAGTTCAGGTATTTGGGCTTCAGCGGTAGCAAAGCGGGTAGAATCCAGCGCGGCGAAACTGACATTTTTTAGCCCTAACTGCTCAGCCGACTGGCGGGCACAGGCGATAGCTTCAGCATTGATTTCAATGCCGGTCAATTGAGTCTCTGGCCCCGCACAATGTAAACCAAAGCCGCCCACACCACAGAACAGATCCCACATACTGTGAACCTCATGCTCCTGCACCCACTGCCGTGCTGTTGCATACAACGAAGCCGCCACCTGTGGATTGGTCTGGAAAAAACTTTGTGGGCGGATATACAACGGCACCTGATTAAACCGCTCAGGCAGGGCCTGTTGTTCGGTCAGCGGGATCTCCCGCTCCCCTTCCAGAATGGCCATATGCACTGGCTGAATATTAGCCGAGATCACCGCCAACTGCGGCAACTGTTGTTGCAGCCACGGCAACGCAGCAATTAACTGCGCTAATTTAGTTTCAGAACGCAGCACAAAGCGCAGCATCAATTCACCGTTGTAGGTACTTTCCGTGAGTAACAGGAATTTAAGTTCGCCACGCTTGCGAGCAACGTTATAGGGAGTCAAACCCGCCCTGGCAATAAAGGTTTTCAGTACCGTAAATACCGGTTCGAAGCTGGGCGGATAAAGTGGACATGCGCATAAATCAACCGGTGTACCGTCACGATGCAGCATACCCAGTAACGGGCGTTCCACACTGCCGCTGACGACCATTTTCGCCTTGTTACGAAAGGCACTCTCGCGCCCAAAAACCGGTGCTAGCCACTGGGTGACCGCATGACCAGCCAACAGGCTTTCCAGATGATGCTGTTTATCAGCGAGTTGTTGTGGATAGGGTTTATCCAACCACTGACAAGAACGGCAGCGACCTGCCGTATACTGTGCGCAATGCATTAATATTGACCGTTATACTCTGAGACAGTAGATAATGTGCAGCCGAAGCTGTCGATGGGCGCGGATTGTAGCACCCTATGGCGTTAAACACTCATTTTTGACTGGGGGAAATAGCGGTGCCAGGGGAAAAATAACAACCCGATAATCACCACGTCGGGGATTTTTTGCAAAAGCAAACTGTGCAAGATTTCAGCGCCGCTATCGCCTTCAATGCGGAAAATATCTGGCTCCAACCAATTCAGTGAAGCCATAAGCAGGTAAATCATGATGATCAACTGACAAATCAGATAATACCAGCGCGCCCAGTTTCGGCGGTGACACACCGCAACACCACACATCATATCCAACAACAGCAAGACAATACTGGCAAAAAAAATCAAGCCGGTATCCCAACGTTGCAAGCTATCACTGATAAAATCGCTAACACCACTGAAGCCCAGTTCAGCCACTAATAGCAATACGCCGATGATTCGGGTCGCAATGATAGCCGTTCCGCCAATGACGACAGGGACAGGCGTTGCTGCTGAGGATGAAAAGGACGGTCTCATATTGCTTGGTTACCCCCAGTCTGATGCTCATAATCGGTTTTCCGCAACCTGATGTTATCTCTCACAATAACGCCGCTCTAAAGCGGCGTTAAAGGAGACGAAAGACTAACAGCTTTAGGGAGAATCAGCTACGAGCAGCTTTACGTAATTCGCGCAATCTCTGCTTTTCCGCACGCGACATTATCCACCATGCAAATAAACCGATAACCCCAACCACCAGCAGGATAAGTGTCGCTAACGCATTAATCTCTGGATTCACCCCCATACGCACACTGGAGAATACCAACATCGGTAACGTGGTGGCCCCCGGCCCGGCAACAAAGCTGGCAATAACCAGATCATCAAGGGATAAGGTAAAGGCCAGCAACCAACCAGAGATCAGCGCAGGGGCGATCATCGGTACCGTAATAACAAAGAAGACCTTCAGTGGTGTCGCGCCCAGATCCATGGCCGCCTCTTCAATAGAACGGTCCAATTCGCGCAACCGCGAACTGATGACCACCGTCACATAGGCCGTGCAGAAAGTCACATGGGCCAGCCAGATGGTGAACATGCCACGTTCTGCGGGCCACCCAATGGCATGCCCCATCGCCACAAACAGCAGCAGTAGTGACAGTCCGGTGATGACATCAGGCATAACCAGCGGTGCAGTCAGCATAAAAGCAAAACCGGTTGACCCACGAAAACGCCCAAAGCGCACCATGACCACCGCGGCAATCGTCCCCAACACCACCGCCATAGTGGCAGAGGCGGCGGCAATCGTCAGACTCAGCCCAACGGCAGAGATCATCGCCGAATCATTAAATAACTGCGTATACCAACGGGTTGACCACCCAGCCCACACCGTCACCAGCTTCGAGCTGTTAAACGAATAAATTACCAACATCAACATTGGGGCATACAGGAAGGTATAACCGACGGTCAGGATCACCCGACGCCAGACAGAACGCACCTCCGGTAAGTTATTCATCTCGCGCCCCCAATATCTTTATTTTGATGTTTGTGGAACCAGAGTATCGGGGCAATCAGCAGCACTAACATCACGGTTGCCACCGCAGAGGCCACCGGCCAGTCGCGATTATTGAAAAACTCCTGCCACAAAATGCGGCCAATCATGATGCTATCCGGCCCACCAAGGAGCTCGGGGATCACAAACTCCCCTACTGCAGGGATAAATACCAACATAGAGCCAGCGACAATACCGCCTTTGGTCAACGGGATAATCACACTGATAAACGTCTTGAACGGCCTGGCCCCGAGATCCAACGCAGCTTCTACCAGCGAGTAATCCAGTCGCGTTAATGCGGTATAAATCGGCAACACCATAAATGGCAGGTAGGAATACACCACGCCAATATAAACGGCCAGATTGGTGTGTAAGATGACTAGCGGCTGATCAATAATTCCGGTCCATATTAAAAAGTTATTCAAGATGCCGTTATTTTTTAGGATCCCCATCCAGGCATAAACCCGGATCAGAAATGACGTCCATGACGGCAAGATAACCAACAGCAATAAGATGTTGCGGGTCGATGGTTTACTGTGAGCAATCGCCCAAGCCAATGGGTAGCCAATAAGCAGGCAGCACAGCGTTGATACCGCCGCCACTTGCAACGATTGCAAATAGGCATCGATATATAACGGATCATCCAGCAGTAGCAGGTAATTACCCAGATTTAGCGAGATATCCAGCTTGCCGTCCAGCCAAGTGGTGAGATCGGTATAAGGGGGAACCGCCCGCACCATTTCCGCCAAACTGATTTTAAACACGATCAGGAAAGGCAGCATAAATAAGAGGAATAGCCATAAATATGGCATGGCGATGACCAGTTTACGGCCATGCGCCATTTGGAAGCGTTGTATCAGCGCCCTGACCGGCCCAACTGAGCGGATCGGGGATTCTGCGGCCCCACTCGTGGATTCTGGTATCACAATATTGGCTCCCCAAACAATTAATTAGCTCCCTAAAACCACGCAACTGTCAGCATCCCAACAGAGTTGCACTTCATCACCCCACGTTGGCATGCCTTTACGGTAGCGATGACCATTCTGTAACTGCGCACTTAGCATCTGACCACTGTGTAATTTCACGTGATAAATGGATAAATCGCCCAGATAGGCAATGTGTACCACTTCGCCTACAGCAAAATTGCAGCCATCTTTGGGGACCTGATCACATAACATCACTTTTTCCGGGCGTAGGGCGACCAGCACAGGCACTCCGTCAACGACCGAGGCATCGGAATCCACTTTTAGCGGATGGCGCAGGCCAGGGCTATCAATCACCAACGCGTCATCTAAACGCTCTTTTAGCACGCCTTCGAACACATTCACTGAGCCGATAAACTCAGCGCTGAATCTGCTGTTCGGATGCTCATAAATCTCTTCTGGCTCACCAATCTGCACAAACTTGCCCCGGTTCATAATGGCAATGCGCCCGGCCATGGTCATCGCTTCTTCTTGGTCATGGGTGACCATCACACAGGTTGCGCCCACCCGCTCCAAAATATCCAACACTTCCAGTTGCATACGGTCGCGTAGTTTTTTATCCAGCGCCCCCATTGGCTCATCCAAAAGCAGCAGTTTTGGCCGTTTAGCCAAGCTACGTGCCAATGCCACACGCTGGCGCTGACCACCGGATAATTGATGCGGTTTACGTTTAGCAAACTCTTGCATATGGACCAGTGTCAGCATCTCGGCGACCCGGCTTTTAATTTCATTAGACGGCAGCTTATCCTGCTTCAAGCCGAATGCGATGTTTTGCTCCACGGTCATGTGCGGGAATAGCGCGTAAGACTGGAACATCATATTGATAGGGCGTCGATACGGTGGAACATGGGATAAATCCTGCCCATCAAGGACTATCTGGCCTTGCGTTGGCTGTTCAAAACCGGCCAGCATCCGTAACAGGGTAGATTTACCACAACCTGATGCCCCCAATAGCGCAAAAATCTCACCTTTATAAATGGTCAGATTGACATCATCCACAGCCGCCTGACCGTCGAATGACTTGGTTAAGTTACGGATTTCCAGTAAAGGGGTAAACACCTTCTGGGATTTTGGCTGTGGGCGGGGAATAACATCATTCACTCAGCGTGCTCTCCGTAAAAGCAGAACAGGCCGCATTTAACGTGCGGCGCAATAAGAGACGGGAACAGGAAGATAAACTCCCTGCCCCTACCAGGATCAATTTCATTTTTACCGTCAATGAATGAACAGTAAAGTACGTCAGCCGCACCCTATCCATTCATCATAACGGCTTATTTACCGCTTTTAACTTTTGTCCAGGCCCGGGTGATGACCCGGTCAATTTTCGGATCCTGCACTTTTAGCGTAAACATTTTGGCACGTACATCCGCTGGCGGGTAAATCCCTGGATTATCACGAACCTCTGCGTTCACCAACGGTGTAGCCGCTTGGTTGGCGTTCGCGTAGAACACGTGGTTACTGATATTCGCAATCACATCAGGGCGCATCAGGTAATTAAGGAACTGGTAAGCTTCATCCTGATTTTTAGCGTCAGTTGGCATCGCAAACACATCAAAGAACGCTAAGGCGCCTTCCTTCGGAATGCTGTAAGCCACATTCACCCCATTCTTCGCTTCTTTGGCACGATTAGAGGCTTGCATGATATCGCCGGCCCAACCCACAGCGACACAGATATCCCCGTTCGCCAGATCATTAATGTATTGTGACGAGTGGAAATAGCGGATATTTGGCCGCAACTTCAGCAATAAATCCGTCGCGGAGCCCGTGTAATCGGCAGTGAGTGTACTGTTCGGATCTTTACCTAAATAGTTGAGTACCGTGGCGAAAATTTCGCTCGGCGCATCCAGGAAGGAGACACCACAACTTTTCAGCTTCTCAAGATTTTCGGGTTTCAGCACCAAATCCCAGCTATTGACTGGCGCATCTTCTCCTAGCACTGCCTTCACTTTCTCGACGTTATAGCCGATACCGGTCGTGGCCCAGAGATAAGGAATGGCATATTTATTATCGGGATCGTGCTTGCTGACCAGCGCCAGTAACTCGGGGTCGAGATTTTTCTCATTCGGTAACTTGCTTTTATCCAGTGGCTTAAAGACACCGGCTGACAATTGACGCTCAAGGAAACTGGCTGATGGCACCACCAAATCAAACCCTGTGCTCCCCGCCATTAATTTCCCTTCCAACACCTCATTAGAGTCAAACACATCATAAACAACCTTAATGCCGGTTTCCTTTTGGAAATTAGCCAGCGTATCCGGAGCGATATAATCGGACCAGTTGTAAATGTGCAATATCTTCTCTTCAGCAGATGCTGAGACGGACGCGGCCATTAACAGACCGGCAGCAACACCCGATAACCACTTTTTACGTTGGGTGAACATCCGTAAACTCCTCCAAAACAGGGGGTAAAATAGTGCGTTAAATGTGTATCTGATGAGATACAACGCCGTTGCCTTCCGAGCACCGTCATCACCCAACACCGATGCATGGCTATGCACGGTAAGTGACTATTTACTTGGTAAGAGTAATCTCTGACTTCACGGGGGAATATTATGCCCTTGGCAGAAATAGCAGCATAACCGCAGTTCGTAATCTGTACCATACTCTAGGGTAAAAAACGCCTTTTATCGATTTTTTATGCATATTCTATCTATGTAATGCGCCACTCATGGCACAAACGGCGATAGATATCTGGCAAAGGAGGGCAAAAAGCAGAATATCTTATGGTGAGTAGGGGATTATGTTAGGTAAGTAGAAGATTATAATAGGTAAGCAGAGGGTCATGACCCGTAAATAGAGAAAATAGCCGCGTGCCGCTGATATCTGCGGCACACTGTCTTTATTCGGACACGTTCATTCTGGCACGCTCATTCACACACCCCGTATTGGGGATATAAATTAATGAATGATGGGGTAAGAGGTGGCGGTTAACGGTGCTTCCTCTTCGTCATTGTTGCCAATAAACAACAAGTCATTGGCCCGTGCTTCCATAATAATCATCGAGATTTGCTCTTCACACTGCTGCATGAAGTAGCCAAATTGCTCAATTGTGACGCCAACTTCCACCACCAAAGACTGGCAGACAATCAGTTTTGGTAGATTGTCATCCTGAATATCGATAAACGCTTTGACTGTCAGTGAGCTGGCATTAATTTGGCTAAGGTCAGCGACCAAGGGGATCAACGCGGTTGGCCTAACTTCGGCCAGTGCCGAAAACAAGATAATGTTATCAACCAGATCAATTTTGGCATCAAACACACCCTCAAAATTTTGCATGTGCGGCAAATGGAGCGCCTGACAGGAGTCACACTCAAAAAAGGAAATACCGAGCTGATCCAGCCAACGCCGTAATAAGGCTAAATCAGGGACGATGAGTGAATCCATAACAACCTACCTCACGATGCTCATAATACGAAAAGTGGCATAGCTTACGGAATATTGGCCGATAGCGCTACGATCAATCCCGACTAATTTGATATCTGGGCCGTTCCTCGGCTTAGATATTCTCAATGTGCTTATAAAATCTTAGTGGTTATCCTGACCCGATTTTTTACTTTTCGCCGCCAGTTTTTCCTCTGACGCCTTCTGTGGCGTCGATATTCTGTCAGCACTGCCCAATAATGGACCAAAACCGCTGGCTACCCGCCAGACGATACACACTGCCGCCGGGATCATCAGGCCGACCCCCACAAAAATCATCATAATGGCAGCCGTTGGTGTCCCCATTTCCCCTGGCAATGACAAATAATTATTGATGCTTAAATAAGCAACAACCAATAACAACAACCCCAGTACTTCTGAAATGATCACAATCCGGGGCATATTTCCTAACGAGCGCATCTTTTCCTCCGACAGGCTCTGTATGAGCGTTTATACCCAACATAATTCGAGTTGCGGAAGGCGGCAAGCGAGAGACAAATCCTTGGAAACCCGATTTGAACAGCATTAATGCTGCCCGCAGGCTGAGCCTCAAAGACGAGGTTCATTAATCCCGATGAATCTATTTATTTTAACGTCAACGACCAGTAAGTGATTCGGGTTATTGAACGTAGCCAACGCACATGTAACTTGAAGTATGACGGGTATAGCCAGTGTATTGAATCCATACAATTTGTAACAGCACCAAGAAGCAAATAGATAAAATTAATCAAACTAACAGGTAATTCCTGCTTTTTTTTCACCGTACCAACGGGCATAGTAGACCCCAGTAAAAATGAGTAATACGCCAAATGTCATTTAACAGTTGAATATATCAGTAACTGTTGACGAAGTGATTATCTCAATTTAATCAAGGAGTTTTGCATGTTTGCTGTGATTTTTGGACGTCCTGAGTGCCCTTACTGTGTCCGTGCCAAAGAGTTAGCTGAGAAACTGGCATCTGAGCGTGACGATTTTAAATTCCGTTATGTCGACATTCATGCCGAAGGCATTTCCAAAGCTGATCTGGAAAAAACGGTCGGTAAACCGGTTGAAACCGTGCCACAAATCTTTATTGATGAAAAACACATTGGCGGCTGTACTGATTTCGAAGCCTACGCCAAAGAACATTTGAGCCTGTATAAGTAATCTGACAGGCAACGTGGCAGTGACCGCATTTATCCGATAAGGGTGTCCAAGACACCCTTTCTTTATTGCTGGTATTTCGTTCGGTGATAACCAAATAGTTAAAAAAATATAACACTCACTCATTTTCAGTAGATAAAACCATCATCTACTTTCATTCTAGTGATCTCATCTGGTAATACTAAACTTTCTGCTTACTACTGGCTGTCTTGCAACAGACCGACTAGAATAAGCCCCGCTATCATCTGTCTGCTTCTTCCGTGTCTGTTTCTCTCGCATAGCGATTCACGGGTGGAATCTAAAGAGATGTGTCGTTCTCTCTGGTTATGGAAGAACGGGTGCATAGTGAATCATTTAGATTTAACTATCCTAGACTTAATAAAAAGTCATACTTTGTGAATATAAACATCCTGTGAATATAAACGTCGCAAATTTGTTAAACGGCAACTATATCTTGCTGTTATTCGTCGTCTTAGCGTTGGGGTTATGCTTAGGTAAATTGCGCCTTGGCTCTATCCAATTAGGTAACGCTATTGGTGTACTGGTGGTATCACTGTTGCTAGGGCAACAGCATTTCGCCATCAATACTGAAGCGCTAAATCTGGGCTTTATGTTGTTTATTTTTTGTGTCGGTGTTGAAGCCGGTCCAAACTTCTTTTCTATTTTCTTCCGTGATGGCAAAAATTACCTGATGCTCGCCTTGGTTATGGTGGGCAGCGCGATGATTTTAGCGTTGGGGCTTGGCAAATTATTTGGTTGGGATATCGGTCTGACCGCCGGGATGCTGGCAGGGTCAATGACATCGACCCCCGTTTTGGTTGGGGCCGGTGATACGCTACGCCATACCATGGCTAATGGTTCGTCACTGCAACAAGCACAGGATAATTTGAGCCTCGGCTATGCCCTGACTTATCTTATCGGGCTGGTTAGCCTGATTTTAGGTGCGCGCTATTTACCTAAGCTTCAGCATCAGGATTTACCGACCAGCGCCCAACAAATTGCCCGCGAACGAGGGCTGGACACCGATAGCCAGCGTAAAGTGTATTTGCCTGTCATCCGTGCTTATCGTGTAGGCCCGGAGCTGGTTGCCTGGGCAGATGGTAAAAACTTGCGTGAATTAGGGATTTACCGCCAAACCGGTTGCTATATCGAGCGTATCCGCCGCAACGGTATTCTCGCGAATCCGGATGGTGACGCCGTGCTACAAGTCGGTGATGAAATCTCGTTGGTGGGTTACCCAGATGCCCATTCCCGCCTTGACCCCAGCTTCCGTAATGGCAAAGAAGTTTTCGACCGTGATCTGTTGGATATGCGTATCGTCACCGAAGAGATCGTGGTCAAAAATAGCAATGCTGTCGGTAAACGCCTCAGCCATTTAAAACTCACCGATCACGGTTGCTTCCTTAATCGGGTCATTCGTAGCCAAATTGAAATGCCCATTGATGATAACGTGGTGTTGAATAAAGGTGATGTGCTGCAAGTCAGCGGTGATGCCCGGCGAGTCAAAAGCGTGGCAGAAAAAATTGGCTTTATCTCTATTCACAGTCAGGTCACTGACCTGCTGGCCTTCTGCTCATTCTTTATTCTTGGGTTAATGATTGGCCTGATTACTTTCCAGTTCAGCAATTTCAGCTTCGGTATTGGCAATGCCGCAGGGCTGTTATTAGCAGGGATCATGCTGGGATTTTTACGTGCCAACCACCCTACTTTTGGCTATATCCCGCAAGGCGCCTTGAATATGGTGAAAGAGTTCGGGTTAATGGTCTTTATGGCAGGTGTCGGGTTAAGTGCCGGGGGCGGCATTAATAGCAGCCTGGGCGCCGTCGGTGGACAAATGTTGATTTCCGGTTTGATAGTCAGTTTGGTTCCGGTGGTGATCTGCTTTGTTTTTGGTGCTTATGTTCTGCGTATGAACCGTGCACTGCTTTTTGGTGCCATTATGGGGGCCAGAACCTGTGCACCCGCCATGGACATCATCAGTGATACCGCGCGTAGCAATATTCCCGCATTAGGCTACGCGGGGACTTACGCTATCGCCAACGTCTTACTGACCTTGGCTGGCTCGTTGATTGTCATCCTCTGGCCAGGGATATTAGGTTAGATAAAAGAGGCCCGGGGTAAATCTAAATACTATTTTATCCTTTTTTCATTTCCCCCGAACTTTCTTATCAGGCGGGGGTCTGAATTAATGCCACTGCTTTTCTTTGATGTCCCCATATTGAGGAGCCCGGTAGTCCCGCCTTCTTAGGTTCAAGACTAACCGGGTTTTTTCTTGTCTGAAATTCAAGATTTGCACATTTATACCCTAAATAATTCAAGTTGCAGGAAGGCGGCCAACGCACATGCAGTTTGCAGTATGGCAGGTATATCACTGTTATTTCACATTTTCTCCAGACTTTCCCTCCTCGACCCTTAAGGCTTTCTTAAGACAAAATGATTACAGTACCTCTATTCGCGACTTCTGCTTCAGGTCACACTGTGAAGATCAGCAAAACTACCCGACAAGCCAGTACCGGTCCGTCAACACTAAATAATCGCTCAACAGTACCAACAATTAAGACAATCTCCCTTTACTCGTTGCCTTTATCCTTCTATTTTTGGCAAGTTTTTGGGCTGTTACTGGTTGGTCTACTCTTTTTAGCGTTGTCACGTAGTGAACAACTGGATTGGCTTATCAGTAATTATTGGTTCGATCCCGTCGGGCAGAATTTCCCTTGGGAACACAATAAATGGCTCGATTTACTGAATCACCGGCTGCTCAAAATGGCCTTAATCGCCACCGCTATTGCTGCACTGCTGTGGGGGATTTATCGCCGAAATGGGCGTTTAGTCACCACCGCCCTGTTATTTGGCCTCGGTCCATTGGTGATCGGTATTTTGAAAGCCACCAGTGCACACTCCTGCCCTTGGGATCTGGTGGAGTATGGCGGTAAAGCGCTCAATTATGTCCTGATGGATACCGCCCCACCGGGTGCTGGCCCTGGTCACTGTTTTCCTGGTGGTCATGCTTCCAGCGGTTTTGCGGTCATGGCACTGTTTTTCTTGTTTTACCCCGAACGCCCACGGTTGGCGATGCTGTGTTGGTTCGCCGGTATTGGACTGGGTATGTTGATGGGTTTCGGTCAAATAATGCGCGGGGCGCATTTTCTTACTCATAACCTGTGGGCAGGTTGGTGGGTATGGCTCAGTCAGTTGGCTGCATTTTGGATTATTAGCGGCTATTACCAGCGCATTAAAGGTACTGAATAATGGAACAAATGAATTATTTTTTCTTCTCCATGATAAACGCAACGCCAGCATCATCACCATGGATGATTTCTTTTGCGACTTTCATCGCACGTGACCTGATTATGCTCATCCCTATTTTACTGATAGGGCTGTGGCTATGGGGGCCAAAAGATACCATGGACATGCAACGTACTGTGGTGACGAAAGCAGCTATCGCTCTCGCTTTTTCCATGCTTTCTGCTACCTGTATCGGGATGCTCATTCCTCATGATCGGCCTTTTGTCGATGGCTTTGGTTATGCCTTTATGAGCCATGCGCCAGACAGCTCTTTTCCCAGTGACCACGGCACCGCTATTTTCACTTTTGCACTGGCCTTTCTTTTTTGGCATCACCTTTGGTCCGGTGTCAGCCTGATGTTTATCGCCATTGCGATTGCCTGGTCACGTATCTATCTGGGTGTTCATTGGCCATTCGACATGCTGGGTGCGTTTCTGTTAGGTATTGTCGGCTGCTTGTTCGCGCAACTGGTTTGGAACTTATTTGGGGAAATTATTGCCAGTACCACAAAGCGCTTCTATCACATGAGTTTTGCCCTACCAATCAGTAAAGGGTGGGTCAGAGGTTAGCCCCTTCACGGTATTCGCTTCACACTTGCCGGTTAGTCTCTGACCGGCAATCTCTCCATGCGCCCTTATCTCCCTCCAACCCCTGCTCAAAGGCCCCAAAACAAGAGACTGAAACCTTTTCATTGGTTTTTTCGTCTTATTTCAACTAAAAATGTAATTTAAATAACAAAATTCATGAATTCACGGTGTGTCGCTCCTTTTTACTCATCAAAATGTTATGATTATCACAATT
The DNA here is from genome assembly GCF_900460465.1 of Yersinia pestis. Lineage (GTDB taxonomy): Bacteria > Pseudomonadota > Gammaproteobacteria > Enterobacterales > Enterobacteriaceae > Yersinia > Yersinia pestis. The sequence continues at coordinate 416,579 of NZ_UAVH01000006.1, forward strand.
ACCAATAAGCTCAAGGACCCTAATCATGACTACCAATTACGCTCATTATATTGATCACACTCTACTGGCGATGGATGCCACCGAAGCGCAAATCATTAAACTGTGCGAAGAAGCTAAACAACACCATTTCTATGCTGTATGTGTTAACTCTGGATACGTTCCTGTGGCTGCCCAGCAATTAGCCGGGAGTTCAGTCAAAGTCTGCTCAGTCATTGGTTTCCCGCTGGGTGCAGGTCTGACTGCAGCAAAAGCTTTTGAAGCTCAAGCCGCGATCAATGCAGGTGCACAAGAGATTGATATGGTTATCAATGTTGGCTGGCTGAAAAGTGGCAAAATTGCCGACGTCAAAGCGGATATTAAGGCCGTGCGGGACAATTGCGCCGCTACACCGTTGAAGGTAATATTAGAAACTTGCCTGCTCAGCGATGAACAAATTGTACAAGTTTGCGAAATGTGTCGTGAACTTGACGTTGCTTTTGTTAAAACATCAACCGGTTTTAGTACCGGTGGCGCTAAAGAAGAACACGTCAAATTGATGCGTGCAACGGTTGGCCCGGTTATGGGGGTTAAAGCCTCTGGTGCTGTTCGTGACAGAGCAACCGCCGAAACCATGATCCAGGCAGGTGCTACGCGAATTGGTACCAGCTCTGGAGTTGCCATTGTTTCAGGTCAACAAGCCGCCGCATCAGGTTACTAGAATGTACTGACCGTGGTTGAAAAATCTATAAGCGTGATTGAAAAATATATAAAAGATTGACCGCACCTTGGGCTGCTCCGGTGGTTTACGTCACGACGCCCAACGGCATGTTTTCCTTTCAGCTGATTTTGTCAGTAGTCTAAGCCCGGTCCACAATTACCGGGCTTATTTATTATCGTACTGTGTATATAATAAGTTGAATTACAACATATAACCTTGGGAATCGCTGATGGAAACTCGTCGCGCAGAACGAATCAATAAACTTATTCAGGCCCTTAAGCGTTCCGACAAAATCCATTTGAAAGATGCGGCCAATCTGTTGCGTGTATCTGAAATGACTATTCGGCGAGATCTCAGTGCCGAACCCACGTCCGTCATTTTGCTGGGCGGTTACGTGGTGATGGACCCTAAGAGTAACAATGCCAACAACTATTTTGTTTCTGATCAACAAGCTAAGCAGGTAGAAGAAAAACGTCGTATCGGCCAGTTAGCGGCACAACTGATTATTGAAAATGATACCGTCTTTTTTGACTGTGGGACGACTATCCCCTGGATTATTGATGAGATAGATGAAGAGCTGGCATTTACTGCCATCTGTTACTCTCTCAACACCTTCCTTGCCTTACAAGATAAGCCTAACTGCAAAGTGATCCTGTGCGGTGGGGAGTTCAAACCCAATAACTGCATTTTCACCCCCCTCAGCCAGCAGAGCGAACTGGATAATATTTGCCCAAACAAAGCCTTTATCTCAGCCGCCGGTGTTTCCATTGAGTACGGTGCAACTTGTTTTAACTTTGATGAAATCTTGCTAAAACACCGTGCTATGGCTAAGTCGCAATATAAAATACTGGTGGCGGATCACAGTAAGTTTGGCAAGATTAAACCAGCAAGCATAGGTACTTTGGCGCAATTTGATGCTCTGGTGACGGACCGCCCCCCAGTAGCTGAATTCTACCTGTTCTTTTCCCAACACAGTGTAAAAATCTACTGTTAACCCCACTCTTTCACCATGATGCGTGTAATGCGCATCTGCTGCACTTAACGGTAACCCCGCGTTCACTTTCGACACATTTGTCGACTGCACCTTGGTTTGATAGCAAAACACTCAGATCACCGATGATAAGTGAATAAATCAAAGCGCTATGTTGGCAAATAATCCATAGATTATTTTTATACAGAATCTACTAACGTTCATAGCCATATTTTAAATATGGGTTAAAAACTTTTATTGTCTTTAATAAAATCAAAACAGGGTTTTAGTGATTAATTAACACCCAATAATAAAAAAAAATAAAATTCGTTTCTCTAAAATTTTAAGTTTATTTAACACATTCCAGTAAAAAAATAGCCCTCGTTGTTGTATGACAAGTTGTCTGTAATAATAATTCATATGACAAATAAGGCGTTTAATTCTCTCTTTTGAGAGTTCACTTATTCCCACTTATTATAAAGCTCACGTTTAGCCCACTGTAAACTTGTTTATATTACCGGCTAATCCAAGCATCACACCTAATCTCCCCCAATCAAATTTAAAAATAAAAAACACTTAAAATCAATAAATTACAAAAAAATCCATTATGTTTTTTTTAAAAAATATCAATAAAACAACAAGAATTTATATTTTTACTAGATCAAATCTCTAAATTAAAATATATTTTCACGCGTGAGAGACAAGTTAAGTAAAAAGGCTATCTCCTTTTATGCCTCTTACCCATACAGTTATAAACATTTCCGTAACAAGAAGCTGTAAATGCTCAATAAAGAACCAAATTCGACTTTATCAATCAATTGAGATCACGATCACGGTAGTTTACACTGCAAATCGTTATCTTACCGCCATCAAAAACCAAGCTGTTCTTTAAAACAACTAAAATATCAGATAAAAAGATATCAACCGCCAATTCAGGTTATTTTTTGAGCTTATTTTTTAAGCATATTGTTCGACTACAGCACCAAAGTAATAAACCAGGGCACCATTTTAAACGCATCGTTTTGACTGAATGCTTACCTGATGATGTCATTCAATAATGCATTCCGGGTCTCTAAATTTCGGTTATTCATTTTAAATTAACGTGTTCACAATGGAGATTTTCATGGACACTACGCAAACAAGCACTCTTGCCTCGGCAAGAAAAATCTCATCAAGTACATGGCGCAAAAGTGACACCATGTGGATGTTGGGTCTGTACGGTACAGCGATTGGCGCAGGTGTACTCTTTTTGCCCATCAACGCCGGTATTGGTGGCCTGCTACCACTGATTGTTATGGCTATCATTGCTTTCCCAATGACCTACTACGCTCACCGTGGCCTGTGCCGATTCGTGTTATCCGGTAAAAATCCAGGTGAAGATATTACTGAGGTGGTTGAAGAACATTTCGGTGTAGGCGCAGGTAAACTGATTACCCTGCTTTACTTCTTCGCTATCTACCCCATTCTCTTGGTGTACAGCGTAGCAATTACCAATACCGTGGATAGTTTCATTACACATCAGATACACCTGCCATCACCACCACGCGCCATTTTGTCCCTGATTCTGATTGTGGGCCTGATGGCTATCGTGCGCTTTGGTGAACAGACCATCGTCAAAGCCATGAGCATCTTGGTATTCCCGTTTGTTGCCGTATTGATGATGTTGGCGATATACCTGATCCCAAACTGGTCAGGTGCAATATTCGAAAACGTATCCATGGACGGTAACGGCACAGGTAGCGGCCTGTGGATGACAATGTGGCTAATCATTCCCGTCATGGTGTTCTCTTTCAACCACTCACCGATCATCTCAGCCTTTGCTGTAGCAAAGCGCGAAGAGTACGGGGTGGATGCAGAGAAAAAATGTTCACGCATTTTGAGCTTTGCCCACATCATGATGGTTATCACCGTCATGTTCTTCGTCTTCAGTTGCGTACTGAGCCTGTCTCCTGCGGATCTGATGGATGCAAAAAACCAAAACATCTCCATTTTGTCTTATCTGGCAAACCATTTTAATACGCCAGTAATTGCCTATATGGCACCGGTTATTGCCTTTATTGCCATCACTAAATCATTCCTGGGCCACTATCTGGGCGCCCGTGAAGGTTTTAACGGTATGGTCATTAAGTCTCTGCGTAGTAGAGGCAAAACCATTGAGCAGAACAAACTGAACCGCATTACTGCGTTGTTCATGTTAGTCACCACCTGGGCTGTCGCGACCTTAAACCCAAGTATCTTGGGGATGATCGAAACATTGGGCGGCCCTATCATCGCGATGCTCCTGTTCCTGATGCCGATGTATGCCATTCATAAAGTCCCGGCCATGCGTAAATACAGCGGCCAGATCAGTAACGTATTCGTGGTACTCATGGGCTTGATCGCCATCTCTGGGATCTTATTCAACTTAAGCAACTTGTTTAATTAGTCGATGGCTTGATTAACTGATCGTTTGATTAACCGCTCCAGGCTGGCCACTTCCACGGCCAGCCTGTTATTTTTCTTCTTTTTTTCATTGATATTGCGGTAAATGGCGTGCACTGACCCATTCGGCACTGCATCTGACCAGTGAGCCATGTGTTTGTTTGGATAAAAACATTGAAGTGATATAGAAAGCCGGAAAAGAGATAGCAAAGATACAGTGGAACATTTTCGTGGAAATCGGGTGATAAAGGTCGTTGCCTGTAGCTTATCCCCTGAGAAACATCCTAAAAAGCGCGATAGTCACATCGCGCTTTTTAGGATGTTATGGATTTTTAAGGACTTATGGGTTTTTAAGGACTCTTAGTTTCTACGGTCTATTGGTTTCTACGGTCTATCGATTTCTACGGACTAATACGGGTTTCTGCTGGCTAATACTGGCTAAATTAGCCGAATATCCCACCAAACCATTGGTTAAGTTTCATCATTACGTAATCCCAGAAACGGCTAAAGATGCCCCCCTCTTTGACCTCATTCAACACCACGAGTGGGCGCTGTTCAATGGTTTTGCCATTGAGTTGAAAATCGATGGTTCCAACCACTTGATGTTTCGCTAGCGGCGCGCGTAGCTCGGTTTGGTTCAGGGTATAACTGGCTTTCAGATTTTTCATCTGCCCTTTAGGAATGGTGATCGCCGCATCCTCCGCCACCCCAAGTTCAACCTGGCTGTTATCGCCAAGCCACACTTTCTCTGTCACAAATGGCTTTGTTGATTTAATTGGCACCACGGTTTCATAGAAGCGGAAACCCCAAGTCAGCAATTTTTCACTTTCACTAAAGCGTACTTTGTCACTTGGTGCACCCAGCACCACGGAAATCAAACGCATCGGCCCATCTGTCGCCGATGCGACCAAATTATACCCCGCCCCGTTGGTATAACCGGTTTTCATCCCATCAACGTTTAAACTACTGTTCCATAACAGCCGGTTACGGTTGGTTTGGCGAATTTTATTAAAGGTAAATTCTTTCTCTTTATGCAGCGCATATTCTTCTGGCACATCGCGGATCAATGCCTGCCCCAGTAAAGCCATATCACGCGCAGTACTGTACTGCCCCGGTGAATCCAGGCCGTGTACCGTCATAAAGTGAGTATTACTCAGGCCAAGTGCTTTAGCGTAGTTATTCATCAGGCCAACAAAACTGTCCTGACTACCCGCGACATAATCAGCCAATGCAATACTGGCATCATTACCTGATTGGATCACAATGCCTTTGTTGAGATCAGACACTTTTACCCGATCGCCCGGCTTCAAAAACATCAGCGACGAGCCGCGCAGAGCTGGGTTACCGGTCGCCCAGGCGTCTTTCCCCACGGTGACCAGATCATCAGGCTGTATTTTGCCCGCTTTAATCGACTGCCCGATCACATAGCTGGACATGATTTTTGTCAAACTGGCCGGATCAAGGCGCAGATCAGGATTGCCTTCTGCCAGCACTTTTCCGCTATTAAAATCCATCAGCACATAAGCTTTAGCATCAATCTGGGGAGCGGCAGGGTCATCGACTGCATAAGCAGCAGGCAGTGCCAGAAGCAATAAACCTGCACTGAACGTAAAATTTTTAATCTTGAAAGGGAGGATATATTTCATCATGAGGTCGCCAGAGTATCCTTGCAAATAATCGGAAATTAGTGGTATTCCCAGAGATCGCCACTGTCCAATTAGCGAAAAATAACGTCTTTCCACTGAGACTAAAGTGTTAGCTTAGCCATACTTCAGTGTCTTTTCTAAATTTATCCCATTGTCGGTGTAATTGGGTATAGTTTTACGTTTTGTTTTGTAAAGATCCTGATTTAAAGCGATTTTGATGATGATGCGGCTTTCTCTCTCCTTGGCTAAGCGCCCGGCAATCTAAGCACTAAAGAGAGGTATGAGATAACGAACGGAGAATATAGGGCAAAGAGTGAAAAATATAGCGTGAATGGTATCAGCGGCGGTGTGCCAGTGACCTAACCCACCTATCGCCAAGGCTTTGTATCCCTTGAACTAAAATCACCAGTATCACTAATGTTGCGACCATCACTTCATTATTAAAGCGCTGATAGCCGTAGCGAATGGCTAAATCGCCCAACCCACCACCACCGATCACGCCAGCCATGGATGAGAATCCCACCAGCATCACTACCGTTAATGTTATACCTGCCAATAATGCAGGCAGCGCCTCTGGCAACAACACTTTTTGGATGACATGGCGGGCAGAGCCACCCATGGATAAAATAGCTTCTACGCGCCCTTTATCGACTTCGTCCAATGCCGCCTCAACGACCCGCGCAAAGAAGGGGATCGCCCCTAACGTGATAGGGACAATGGCCGCAGTACTGCCCAGTGTGGTACCGATAATCCAGCGGGTGATGGGGATTAAGGCGATGAGTAACACCACAAAAGGCATTGAACGCCCCACATTGACCAGTGCACCAATCAAGGTATTCAGCCGTGGTGCTGGTAGCACTCCTGCGGGTCGCGAGACAAACAGTAAAACCCCCAATGGCAAACCAATCAATACGGTGAAAAAGGTCGCGATCATCACCATATAAATCGTTTCTCCGCTGGCATTAGCGACTAATACCAGTAATTCCTGCCAACTCATGCCATTTTTCATATCAGCTCGGCCCTCACACCGCGATCATTCAAAAACTGTAACACTTCGGCTAAATTCAACCCGCCCTCTGGACGGTTGAAATCAACGTGCAAGCGCCCAACCCGCTGACCACCGATAAACTCCACGCCGCCGCCTAATAATGTCACTCCCACCGCATGTTGTTGTGCCAACGCACTGAGCACGGGTGAGGCCGCCAACGTGTCAAAGAACGTCAATTCTGCTCTCGGCGTGGCAGATACGGAGAGCGGGCCACAGGTCGGCAATAATGAACGCCCCAAGCGAGAAAGCGGATCGGACAATAAATCAGCAATAGCCCCGGTTTCAACCACCCGCCCAGTCTCCAGTAAAGCGGCGTTATCACAAATGGATTTCACCACATCCAACTCGTGGGTAATCAGCACAATGGTTAACCCCAGTTGGCGGTTAATATCGCTAAGCAGAGCCAATATCGAGGCCGTTGTTTCTGGATCCAACGCGCTGGTCGCTTCATCTGATAACAGATATGACGGCTTAGCCGCCAATGCTCTGGCGATCCCCACCCGCTGCTTTTGCCCACCGGATAATTGCGAGGGAAAAGCGTAGGCTTTGTCACTTAAACCCACTAAATCCAACAATTCTGCGACGCGCTGTTGACGTTGCGCCTTAGGCATACCAATAATTTCCAACCCCACCGCAATGTTGTCCCAAACGTTACGCGAGTGCAGTAAGTGGAAATTCTGGAAGATCATGCCAATATTCTGCCGTTGCAGGCGTAATTCGCGATCAGACAACGTGGTTAACTCGCGCCCGTCCACTTGAATTCGGCCCGAGGTGGGCCGTTCCAGCAAATTCAAACAGCGGATCAAGGTACTTTTCCCCGCGCCGCTGCGGCCAACAATACCGAATACCGAGCCGGTTGGGATCTCAAGCGAGACCTCTTCCAAGGCCACCATCGGCAGCCCCCCCTGTGGATAGGTTTTACTCAGCCGTTCGATGCTAATCATGGTTGAGTTCCTGCCACCGGGATAACCGAGCCAGCATATTTTTCAGTAATAAATTTAGCCACTTCCTGCAATTGCAAATCTTTTGCCAGTTGCTTGATTCGCGGATCATTTTCCAACGTAGGGGTGGTCACCAAAATATTGGCGTAAGGATTACCTTCAGCTTTCTCCAACCCCAATGCATCGGTTGCCGGATTTAACCCTGCCTCCAGAGCATAGTTGCCATTAATGACGGCTAAATCAACATCATCCAATGAGCGAGGGATTTGTGGTGATTCGATTTCCAAGATTTTCAGGTGCTTGGGATTCTCCGCGATATCTTTCGGTGTTGCCTGCTGTTTGGCTGGGTCAGTAAAACCCGGTTTTAAGGTGATCAGTCCCTGCTCTTGCAGTAAATAGAGTGCACGGCTGAGGTTAGTGACGTTATTCGGTACCGCGACGCTGCCCTTATCCGGCACTTCGGCAACGTTTTTATATTTGTGTGAATAAATGCCAAGTGGCTCAATATGGACGGTGGCTGCAACCACAAATTTTTGCCCTAGTGCCTGCTCTTGTGAGTGTAAATATGGGAGATGCTGAAAATAATTAGCATCAACATCGCCATGGGCCAGCAATTCGTTGGAGTTCACCCCGTTGGGGATTTCGATAATGGTCAAATTCAGTGAAGGGTCCAGCTTTTGTACGAATTGCAGGATTTCAGCATGGGGCACGGGGTCAGCCGCTACCCGCAGTGCCTCAGCCGCCTGGGCTGATAAGCTGAAAGCAGAAGCTAATGCTGCGAATAATGCTGTACGAACCAAGCCAGAAACAGGTGTTTTAGTCATCGTGATTGCCCCTAAAATAAGATGCTAACTCTATAATTGTCATTAGTGTTACCGCTTCACATCAGTGATTCGGGTAAGTGCGCGCAGCTAACACCCCTACCACTTCAAGGACCAAGGGCATGCCCAAAGTTATTGGAGTGGTAGGTAGGCAGCCAGCAAACGAATCCCGATGAGCTGACTCACGTCAGTGATTCGGGTAAGTGCGTGCAGCTAACACTCCTACCACTTCAAGAACAAAGGGCATCGGAGTAATACCGCTCCGCCACATCGGGATGTGACCGCAAACGCCCCTTGAGATAATTCAGCCCAACATCACGGAACAACGGGTTGTGCGGATCACTGGCTGGCCCACGAGCTTCCGCCGCCAATGCGGCAGATAATGGATACAGTGGCACCACCGCATCCAAACGCGCACCTAAAAAGAAGGCAATAGACAGGCGGTCAATCCCGGCGGGTGGGGTTTCCACCCGGTGTACGGTGGCACGCAAGTAACCATTACTGGCCAGTTCCAACAACTCACCGATATTCACCACAAAAGTGCCTTCACGCGGTACGGCATCAATCCATTGGCCCTCTTCCACTTCGACTTGTAAACCGCGTTGCGTGTCTTGCAGTAAGAAGCTAAGGAAACCCGAATCTTTGTGCGCACCAACCCCCTGCCCACTTTGGGTCGCCTCCCGCCCTGGATAACGAATCAGCTTGATATGTTCATTGGGTTTATCACCGTACAACGCATCAAAAGCCTGCTCATCCAGATCCAATGCCAGTGCGAATGCCCGCAGGAGGCGCAGTGACATGCGGGTCATCTCCTCTTGCCACTGCAATAACACAGGTTTTAATTCTGGCAGTGCGGTTGGCCATTGGTTCGGGCCTTGCAGCCGTGTCCAACTGGGTGCGCCTGCGATTTGTGGTAATGGGGTTCTTTCAGCACCAATGTCGAATTGCTCGCGCCAATCTGGCTGACCACGGGTGAATTCCGAAGCAGCACGGTTATAGCCGCGAAAATGTGGGGAGCGAATCATGGCGATTGACAGTTTTTCTTCATCGCTCAGCGCAAAGAACTGCCGTGATAGGATTTGTATCTGCCGTAGTAACGAGGTATCAATGCCGTGCCCGGTCAGATAAAAAAAACCGACATCCCGCGCCGCATGGCGCAAGGCCGTTAAAAATGCCTGGCGTTCGGTATCACTGCCACTGAGTAGTGAAAGATCCAGTAGCGGTAATGTGCTGGTCGCTGACTGATTCGCCAGCCATTGGCTACTGACTGATTGATGACTTAATAACTGTTGGCCCATTTTTCACTCCAGTCGTTTCAATTGGTGGTTTTTGGGGTTCGAAACCAATGAAAACGGGACAACCATACAAACGAATAATCAGCATAATCAGCTCCTGAGCCATGGGGGGAAAGCCAACATACGGCAACACGCTTAGCGTTGTGGGCAATCTCTGTTTTTTAAGATAATTTTCGACCAGATATCTAACAATCTATATCTATTCGATATAAATAATTAACACCCAAAATTAACAACCCTCCAATATCATTCCGTTCTATGTTATTTCTTTCATGATTGATGGGATGAGTAACGCGCGCGCTAACCCCCTGCGATTTCAAGTACAAAGGGGGATCATGATGCTGTCTTAATCAACAGCTAACCTCCCATTGGGTAGAACGGAGCCGGCTAGCGGTTGCCCCGCGTTATTCTGGGAAAAAACATCGGGGGTTCAGCACAGACACGGTTAAGTTTCCGTTCAATTTTTCGGCTTATTTAGGAGGTGGTTTAATGGATTTGGCCCTGTTTGATTTAGATGAAACATTGATCAGCGATGACAGTACTGGTCTATGGATACGTTGGCTGGTGAATGAAGGGCTTGCTCCCTTTGAGCTGTCAGAACAGGAACAGACTTTAATGACGCAGTATTATCAGGGGCAATTGTCTATGGCGGGTTATATGGCAGCGACATTGTCACCGTTAGTGGGCAAACACACCGCTGAAGTTGCCGGCTGGGTTGAACATTTTATCGCGCACGATATTCTGCCGCGTATTTACCCACAAGCCTTGGAAAAACTGGCCTGGCACCGCGACCGTGGCGACTATATTGTGATTATTTCAGCGTCAGGTGAGCATTTGGTCACTCCAATCGCGAAACACTTTGCCGCCGATACGGCGTTATCAATCGGTGTTACGGTGGAAAATGATCGCTATACCGGCCAGACCTATGGCACCCTGACCTATCAGAAAGGAAAGGTTGATCGGCTGAACCAGTGGCTATCAGCCTCACCCCAGCTAAACTTTAAACGTAGCTATGGCTACAGCGACTCGATTAATGACCAACCCCTGCTGGAATATGTGGATCACGCAGCGGTGATTAATCCAGGGGCTGAATTAATTGATTTAGCGGTTTTGCACCAGTGGGATATCCATCATTGGTAACATCACGGATAGAACAGATAGAACAGATAGAACTGACATAATAGAAGGCCCATGATTTTACTCGCACGGTTATCGATATCGGTGACCGGGCATGGAAATTTGTGCTGTTTTCTCTTTGTCGCCATATTTTTTTGTCACGATATAGGGGGTTGCATGCTGACAGTCTGGGGCCGAAATAACTCGACCAATGTCAAAAAAGTGCTGTGGTGCTTGGAAGAACTGGGAATCCCCTATCAGCGCATTGATGTCGGGGGGCAATATGGCAAACTCAATGACCCACAGTACCGCGCGTTAAATCCAAATGGTTTGATCCCCTGCCTGCAAGATAAGGATTTCATCCTGTGGGAATCCAACACCATTGTGCGTTATCTAGCCGCACAATATGGTCAAAATTCACTTTATCTGGCCGATCACCACCAGCGGGCCAGTGCAGAAAAATGGATGGATTGGGCGACATCCAGTGTAGTAGAGCCCTTTAAAGCTGTGTTTATCGGTTTGGTGCGCACCCCACCAGAACAGCAGGATAAAGTGAAAATTGCTCAGGGAATGGAGAAAATGAATACGTTGATGTCCATTGCCAATGACGCGTTGGGGGAACAAGCCTATCTTTCCGGCGATGCCTTTGGCATTGGTGATATTCCGCTGGGCTGCCTGGCCTATGCCTGGTTTAACTTACCGATCGAGCGCCCGGAATTACCGCATTTACAGCGCTGGTATCAGAGCCTGACGCAAAGAATAGCCTTCCAAAAAGTGATTGCGATTGGTTTGAGTTAATACTCTTCTTTTATTCCAAAACACCTTGGCATTGCTGGTCAAAATCCCGAATCACTTACTTATTTTAAAGTCAACAACCAGTAAGTGATTCGGGTAAGTGCGCTCAGCTAACCCCCTGCAGCCTCAAGGACGAAAGATCTCCCCAAAGTCATTGGAGTTGCAGGTAGGCAGCAAGCAAACGCATCCCGATGAGCTTACTCAAGTAAGTGATTCGGGTAAGTGCGCGCAGCTAACACCCCTGCAACTTCAAGGACGAAGGGGAGAGGCGGTTAAAAATCGTAGCTGGCACCCACCATATACCGACGACCATCCAACACCTTATCGTTAACGTCAATATCCACACGCTTATCCAACAGGTTGTAAACACCGCCCATCAGACGCACTTCTTTTGTCAGCTGATAATTTGCCCCTAAATCGACAAAAGTATATGACGGAGTACGGCTGCCCATACTGGTACGATTAAGATATTCAGAAGCCTTGCCACGGTAATTGGCTCGGATCCAGGTTGCAAAATCTTCGGTAGTTTTCCAGTTTAACGTCCCATTCAGCATATGCTTAGGCATCTGGTTTAATGGCTGGCCGGCAAATGCCCCGCTCTTCTGCTCAGATTGGGTAAAGGTATAGTTAGTGGCTAACGACCAGGCTTGATTGATATCCCAAGCAAAGGTCGCTTCTGCCCCACGAGTCATGGCTTTATCAACGTTAATACGATCACTGATGAATTTATAATTGATACCATTAAATACACACTGCCCAGTCGTATTTGTGGTGATATCACAGTTGCGTACTTCAGTAATTTTATCTTTGAAGTCGGTATAGAACAGCGTCACGCTGGCGTTCATCCCTTCCTGATCGTCCCACAGTATGCCAATTTCCTGGCTAATGCTGCGCTCGGGTTTCAAGTTAGAATTACCCAGAATAAGTGCGGGAAGCCCGCCTTTTCCCCCACCAGAGAGCTGGCCCCAGTCATCGGTTGCCTGACGTAAATCAGGTGAACGGTAACCGCCGGATACCCCGCCTTTTAATGTCCATTGGTCCGCTAAATGCCAGACTCCGTATAAACGTGGCGTCCAATGGGTACCGTAGTTTTGATCTTGATCCATACGAATGCCGCCAGTTAGCGCGAAATCGTTGGTCATCTGCCATTCATCTTCAGCAAATAATGCCCAGCTCCAACGGGTTAATTTCTTCAGATCACTGGCAGAAGGTAATTGGTTACCTTTATCATACAGTTCTTCATAACGGTATTGCCCCCCCAGAATTAAAGTGTGGTTATCTAATAAGAAGGATGTTTGGGTATTGAAGATATTATCCACACTTTTCATTTGACGGGATGGATTACGGGTTTCATCACGCTGAATATAACTGGTTGAATTACCAAAATCATAATAACCATTATGAGTAACCGCATAATTATTACGGTCATATTGGGTGTCACTATTCGTTCCGTTTAATGCCAGTGTTCGTCCTGGGGTTGAATTTCTATCTTGTACATAATGGCCAATGTCAAAATCAAATTCATTATTATCGTCAGGCGTCAGAGTAAATGTTGCCGTACCATTTCTCATGCGCTGTTGATTATAACCATCGATAATTTTATCTTCACTACGATGAGAAAGTAGACCGCTGACTTTAAGGCCCAATAAACCGTCAATTAAAGGACCTGAGGCGTAAGCATTGGTCTGGAATATATCCCCGGACTTGCTGTCCTCCTGTAAGGTCGCATCCGCACGTACCGTGCCATGCCACTCTTTACCCACTTTGCGGGTAATGATGTTAATCACACCGCCCATGGCGTCCGAACCATATAAAGAGGACATTGGCCCACGGACCACCTCAATACGATCAATGGCCGCCAGAGGGGGCAACCAACCTTGTTCAATCCCAGAGCCATCGCTGTTTGGCCTGGTACTGCGGGTATCAACACGTTTGCCATTGACCAGAATCAGGGTGTATTTCGCCGCCATACCACGGATGCTGATATCGCTTGTACTGCCCCCTCCGGTAATCACAACACCGGGAACATCTTTCAACGCATCCGTGACATCACGATAAGCTTTATTTTCAATCTGCTCGCGGGTGACCACGGAAATTGAGGCCGCAGAATCCTGAATACGCTGCTGGAAACCTGACGCAGTGACCACCATTGTATCGGTTGGTGTGGCTGTATTTGTTTTTTCAGCCGCATACCCTTGCGATGAAATAACCGCCGCTATAACTAATGCCGCTGAATGTGTTTTTCTAAAACGTTGGTTAACCTTAGCCACTCTATAATCCCCATGAGGTGTAAATTAATTCACTCCTTTTCATCAGGTTATTTTTCTCGCGAAAACACCGCCTGACGGGCAGGTGAGAAATATCATTTGTATAATTTTCGACAATAGCTCACATAAGTAGAAATAAAGTTTTCACTCTTTCCACTTGATTATTCTTTTTATAAAACCAGTTACAGCTGAAATATACCCTACGTCATTGTCATGGCAGCTAACACGCTTACAAATTCAACAATGCAGGGGATTAAATGAGTTACATTGTCGGTTCTGTTACCAATCCATCAATTAATACTTGTGGTGTCCCTTGTGAACAACGCTCAATACGCCCTTTCACGCCATAGACCTTGGCCAAGCTTTGCGGTGTAATCACCTCTTCTGGCTGACCATCGGCGATCAAAGCACCATTTTGTAGCATCAGGACATGATCACCATGGCGCAAGGCAATATTAATGTCATGTACCACCACCACCGTAACAATATTCCGTTGACGAGTTTCCTGACGTACCAAGTCCATCACATGGAACTGATAGTTAAGGTCTAAGGCGCTGAGGGGTTCATCCAGCAATAACAGTGACGGCTGGCGAATCAGTGATTGTGCCAAACCCACCAGTTGCTTCTGCCCGCCAGAGAGTTGATCCAGATAACTCAGCGCTAAATGGGCAATTCCCAGCCGTTCCAACAACGCCATGACTTGGGCCTCACTGCGAGTATTACTGCGGCCACCGGAGGCTCGCTGTGCCACGATAATCGATTCCAGCACATGTAAATGCACACCCGCCGGCAAAGATTGTGGCAAATAGACCACTTTTTCTGCCCGCTGGGTAAACGGCATTTTCATCAGGTCGCTGCCGTCTAACCACAACTGGCCTTCTGCGCGGTTCAAACCTGCCAGTGAGCGCAATAAGGTTGATTTACCACTGCCATTCGGCCCCAGTAATACGGTAATTTTGCCGCGAGGGATCAAGGGGACATTCAGGTTTTGGATCACTGGCCGTTTGGGATAGCCCGCATAAAAACGCTCAATACGTAAACCCGCAGTCATACATTCCCCCTATGGCGCAGAATAATACTCAGGAAGAATGGCACCCCTACCAGCGAGGTGACGATCCCAACCGGAATAATAATGCCAGGGATCAGATTTTTCGATGCGATAGAGGCCATAGACAGCACCAATGCACCAATCAGGGCACTGGCTGGTAAGTAAAAACGGTGATCTTCACCAAAAATCATGCGTGCGATATGCGGTGCGACTAACCCGATGAAACCAATCGGGCCGACAAAGGCCACCGCCAGTGCTGATAGCATACTGATGCGCAATAATGTCCCCAGGCGTAAACGGCGCACATCAATACCAAAGCTAATGGCGCGATCTTCGCCTAAACGTAGGGCTGTCAGCTTCCATGAATTCATCATCGACAGCGGTAACATCAAGGCAAACACCGCCAGCATAATACCCAGTTTGGCCCAAGATGCTCGTGCCAGACTGCCCATAGTCCAGAACACCAGGCCTTGTAGCGTGTCTTCACTGGCAATGAACTGCATCATTGATACCAACGCATTGAAGGTAAAGACCAAGGCAATACCAAACAACACCACACCCGAGCTTGCAACTCGCGTCCAGCGGGTGATGCCATCAAGCATCAGCGCGGCGAATAGCGCAAAAATAAAAGCGTTAACCGAAATAAACCACTGGTCAGGGACACCCGGTATACCAATCCCCGAGACAATCGCCAACGCGGCACCGAATGCGGCGGCGGAAGACACTCCCAACGTAAACGGGCTGGCGAGTGGATTATTTAAAATGGTTTGCATTTCTGCCCCGGCAAGACCGAGAGACAGGCCAATCACCACCGCCATCAAAGCATACGGTAAGCGAATATCCCAGACGATGACTCGGGTACCGGCATCGGCACTGGCTGGATCAATCAACGTCTGCCACAGCGATGACAACGTTAAACCAGAAGGCCCCATGGTGAAATCCAACAGCAAACAGCCCAAGATGGCGAGCACCAGCACACCCATAACTAATAAGCGGTGGCGTACAATGTTCTGATAACGCCCCATGACACTGAGATCAGGCGGATTATGCGTTTTTGTCATGGGTTCAGTAGTTACACTCATTTGCTTCTATCTACCTACTCTGGGCGGCATCTGCTATAGACCAATCTGTTACGGGCTCTATTTGATACAGCTTATATTTGATACGGCTTATATTTAGTACGGATTAGGTTACTTCACATTCACTCGGCCACTTCGCGCCGGCTATTTTTTGGCTTCAATCCAACTATTTTTACTTCAATCCAACTATTTTTGCTTCAATCCAACTCTCTTTTTGCTTCAATCCAATAGGTGCCACTTGGCTCGACGGCCAGAAACTGTGAATACAGGCTGTCCATGGTTTTTTTCGGATCGAGATCAGCAAATTGCTCTGGATAGAACCATTTGGCAAAGCTTTGAATTGCCAATACGTTATACGGTGAATTGTAGTAATTGTGCCAAATCGCATAGCTATGACCCGTGTTGACCGCACTTAGGGTATTGATTCCCTTACGGCCCAGAATTTTTTGCAACGAGGCCTGTGCCTGCTCGGGCGTTACCTGCGCACCAAGGACGACACCCGGTGCATCGCTGCCTGGTGATTTGCCCCCGCTGGCAATGTAGATATCTGGTTTCGCCGCCAATACTTTTTCTAAATTCACCGTACCTAGCGAGCCAGGCAGCAGATTTTTAGCAATATTATTGCCGCCCGCCTGATCGATAAAGTCGCCCATATTGCCCTTCCCGGCAGTACCACAGCACTCTTCCGACGCCCCTGCACGTAATTCAATAAATACGCTCGGTTTTTTATCTTCCGGGATTTTATTGGTGATATCGGTCACCTTGTCCACATTATCTTGATAAAAATTAATGTAGTTTTCAGCTTGCTGTTCGCGGTGCAGGGCTTTGCCCAGCAAGCGCATACTTGGCAACGTGTTCTTTAATGGCGAATTACGGAAATCCACGAAAACGACCGGTACACCGGCTTTCTCTAGTTGCTTGACTAATTCACTGCCTTTACCTGGACCATGGCCAGATAAACCAAAAATAGCGATATCCGGATTTAAGGTGAGCACCTTTTCCGGGCTGATACTGTCAGCGGTCGTGTTACCAATAAGGGGGATTTGATCAATTTGCGGGAATTTTGCTTTATAGATGGCGTAAGTTTGGGGATCCAGTTTGCGAAAATCGCCCTGCCAGCCAACAATACGGTCTAACGGTTTATTACCTTCCAATAAAGAGACAGCATAGAACAAGCGCCCTTCACCCAGTAAAATACGCTCAACTTTAGCCGGTATGGTGACCGTACGGCCAGCCATGTCAGTCACTGTTGCCGCCAAGGCACTAGAGCCAGCCATCAAGGCCCAGCCGAATAACAAACTGATAGTTAACCCTTTAGCCATTTTCAGTGAAACACATTTCACGCCAAACCCCTTACCTGTTCCCATAAGATGGCGCTAACAATAAAGCAAATGATAATACTTATCAATAAGATTGCCATAAGTAATTGGACGTAACTTTTTGTAAGTGTTGGCCTGGTAATATTATTGGATCAGTTTGGCTAATTTAGCCTGATGTTCACGGATAGAATGCGCCAATACCAGCACATTTCGTACTGGTATTGGCGTCAGTTACCGCTAATTTATAGGCACTAAAGAAGGGCGATAGCGTTATCGCCCTTTCATCCGCACGTTATAGAGCCAAGCACATCACCGACTTGTCGGTTTCTGATGCTCTTCACTCTCATCACGCCATTTTGGGAATTCCATCTCTTGGTATTTCACTACCCGGGTACCACGGCTGAGCTTATAGCCAAACCAAATCACCAGGAACAATGGAATACCAATATAGGTTGCCGTCACGCCATACCAATCAATACGGTCTTGCAGGAATGCCTGATAATTCTGGCCTAACGTGATGATTAGACACAGGACGAAGGCAAAAATTGGCCCCAGAGGGAAGAAACCAGACTGATACGGTAAGTCGTTCAAGTCACGGCCCTGCATCATATAGCCCCGACGGAAGCGGTAGTGGCTGATGGCAATACCCAACCAGGCGATAAACCCAGTCATCCCCGAGGTATTCAGTAACCACAAATACACAGTTTGGTTACCAAACATGGAGCTCAGGAAGCACAAACCTGCAACGACTGTCGTGGCATACAGCGCATTACGAGGGACACCGCCCTTAGATAACTTGGCGAAAATACGCGGTGCTTTGCCTTCAGAGGCTAAGGTAAACAGCATACGGGTCGAGGCATACATCCCCGAGTTACCCGCCGATAAAACAGCGGTCAAAATAACCGCATTCATCACTGCCGCTGCTGATAACAGACCCGCATTCTGGAATACCAGTGTGAACGGGCTGACGCTGATATCTTTCACATCGTTGCGTAACAAACTGGGATCGGTATACGGAATAATCAGGCTAATAATCAGAATAGCGAAGATATAGAACAACAGAATACGCCAGAACACTTTGCGAATTGCCTTTGGAATATTTTTGCCTGGATCTTTGGATTCCCCAGCCGCAATACCAATCAATTCAGTCCCTTGGAAGGAGAAGCCGACGATCATGGCCACCCCAATCATGGCAGAGAAACCACCAGCAAATGGTGCATCACCGATAGTCCAGTTATGCCAACCCGCCGTTTCGCCCCCTTTCATGATACCGGTGATCATCATGACACCAACGATGATGAAGATAACCACGGTTGTCACTTTAATCAGCGAGAACCAATATTCCGCTTCACCGAAACCTTTCACTGAGATGTAGTTCAGTAAGAACATCAGGCCCAGGAATAAAGCACTCCAGATCCAACCGGGCGCGTCCGGGAACCAGTAGTTCATCACTAACTGTGCGGCTACCAAGTCAACTGCGATGGTTACCGCCCAGTTGTACCAGTAGTTCCAACCTAGGGCAAAGCCAAAGCCTTCCTCGACATATTTAGAACCATAAGTAGAGAATGAGCCTGAAACTGGCATGAACGCAGCCAATTCTCCCAAGCTGGTCATCAGGAAGTAAACCATCAAGCCAATCAATGCGTAGGAGAGCAATGCCCCCCCTGGACCGGCTTGCGATACCGTTGCACCAGAGGCAACAAATAAACCGGTACCAATAGAACCACCGATAGCAATCATGGCTAAATGCCGCGATTTAAGCTCCCGGCGTAAGCGCTGTGCACCCTGCTGCGCTGGGATTTTAGTATTTTGCTGAGTCATTCTTACCCTAATCCACCCTTAAAAATAAGGCGGGATTGTAACAAATCTCACCGGCTCGGATAGCCAGAATGCACGGATATAAGATACCTTCATAATCCCGGCTAAATTATTAGTAAAAGCCTAAATGATAAATAAAAGCGGATATAGGGTGGGTATTCTGACCGAAAAAACTCACCCTACTGGTATAAAACACTTTACCGCGATAAAGCCTGTCATCAGCATAAAACACGTCGCACACACTGCTGCAGTGGCGCATTTTACTCTTCTTCCTGACAATAACTAAGAAAGCGCAGCAAAGCGTTGGAGATATGTTTTTGCCGATGGTGGATCAGATACAAGGTGCGAATTAAGGGCGGTAAAGGAATATTAAGCTCGACCAACTCACCGCTGGCGAGTTGATCAGCAATCACTCGCCGCGAAAGGCAACTGACCCCCATCCCGTAGCGAACAGCGCGCTTTATTGCCTCGGAGTTACCCAACTCCATCACTAACTTGAAGTGGGGTAACTGTGCCAAGAGTAAATGATCGAGAACTTCACGCGTTCCTGAGCCACGCTCACGTAAAATCCAGTCGGCATCAGCAAGGTCGACTAACGTTAGCGCCTTATGGCACAAGGGGCTATCAGGGGCGGCAAACACCACTAGCTCGTCCCGTAGCCAATTTTGCGTGACCAATTCTGGCATATGACACGGCCCTTCAATCAGGCCAAGGTCACCGCGAAAGTCGGCGACAGCTTCGATCACATCCTGGCTATTACCGATATTCAGCTCTAAAGGTGTTCCGGGGAAGTCACGGCGATATTTGGCAATCATCCCCGGTAGCATGTAATTACCAATCGTACTGCTGGCCGCGATGCGTAATGCGCCCAAATCATGCAAAAACAGCTGTTCGATTTCGATGGCCTGATCGAGTAATGCCAACGCTTTGGGATAAAGCAATCGCCCATGCTCATTTGTGACTAACCGCTTACCCACGCGGTCAAAAAGCTGCACCCCAAGTTGCCCTTCCAAATCCGCCAATGCTGCGCTAACGGCTGATTGTGAAAGCGCAAGCACCACGGAGGCTTGGGTCGTTGAGCCACTTTTTAGTACCTCAGTAAAGACTTCAAGTTGACGCAAGGTTATATGCATAACGTTCTCTGTAGTAATAAAGAGGAACAATAATAAAAGGGGACGCGGTTATTGACGAAGTGATTATATCGCCTCAATGACCGTATAAGACTAACACTTTTAAGTAAAAACGGGAGATGGGTAGAGAAAATCAGGCCATTCAATGCGATTCATTATCATTTTCCGGCAAAAGAAAACGATAAAAAGTGGTCACAAAAATAAATATAACCACATGAAAAATAATCATATAATTAGAAAATAGCCAAATACTTACCAGGATGGAATGCCTTACTCTATTTTAAAGGGATTAACCTGTTGCAAAGGAACCATATAGACAGAATTTAAATTATATAATTTGAAGAAATAAGCGAGCAAATAAGTAGAAGTGCGAAAAATAAATAAGGGCTGCGGTTACACAGACTTATTTACAGTTTCATATCACCCACAACGGCTATTTCATGGCTGGTTTTTTTCATAGCAAAAATCCAAATTCCACTGTCATTAGTGATGCTCCCTCGCCTATCGCTTACTGAATTCGCTGATATCTGACACCGCTCAAAATATAAGCCTGCACGCAACATTACCACTTATATCGATAAGATATAAATATATAATGAATTTATCTATTAAGACAATATCGTTAAACTATGCCCATATTCATTGCAAACAGGAGGTCACATGGCGACTTCTCAGACAAAAGAACTCCCCCGCCCTCAGCTGTTTACTGTGATGACCCGCTATATTCCGGGTTTGGTGTTAACGGGTGTGATTACGGGTTTAGCCCTTAATGTGGGCGATATGCCGTGGTTTATCAATATGGGGCTGGGGGCGCTGACCCTGGCTATTCTCTTCGGCATTATCGTGGGAAATACGCTGTACCCATGGCTACAGCCGGTCTGTTCAGATGGTGTGGTCTATGCCAAACAGTATTTACTGCGGCTAGGGATCATTTTGTACGGTTTCCGCCTGACCTTTCAGCAAGTGGCTGATGTCGGGGCGACCGGTATGGTGATCGATTTATTGACCCTAAGTTCCACCTTTATATTGGCATGTTGGTTGGGCAAGCGGGTATTTGGTCTGGATCAGCAAACAGTGATGTTGATCGGGGCCGGTAGTAGCATCTGTGGTGCCGCCGCCATTATGGCGACTGAACCCGTATTGAAAGCGGATGCCAGTAAAGTGGCGGTTGCTGTTGCCACCGTGGTCATTTTCGGTACGCTGGCTATTTTTGTTTACCCTTGGTTGTATCAGCTAAACCTGCATTATCAATGGTTGCCTTTCAGCCAGGAGACATTTGGTATTTTTGCCGGTTCGACCATTCATGAAGTGGCTCAGGTCGTCGCTGCCGGACATGCCATTGGCCCTGATGCTGAAAATGCGGCGGTGATCACCAAGATGATCCGCGTGATGATGCTGGCACCGTTCCTGCTGCTACTTTCCGCCTATCTGGGCCGTAGCCGCATAAAAACAAGCGGTGAAAAACGCGAGAAAAGCGCTATCACCATCCCGTGGTTTGCGGTGATCTTCATTCTGATGGCGGGTTTTAACTCACTGAATCTGTTGCCTGCGGTCTGGGTTAATCATCTGATTACGCTGGATACCATTCTGTTGGCCATGGCAATGGCAGCGCTGGGATTAACCACGCACATTGGTTCCATCCGTCAAGCCGGGGTGAAACCACTGTTACTGGCCCTATTGCTGTTCATCTGGTTATTGGTCGGTGGCACCGGTATCAACTTATTTGTGCAACATATTGCACTTGTGTAAATCATCTCACTTGTGTGAAGCATCTTACTGGTGCAAAAACCTCACAGGCTAAAACAAACCGTTTAAGGGCCGTATCCGCGGCCCTTATTTCCCTTCACCGCTTATCCCATTCAATCATGTCCCTATCAATGCCATAATGGCCCGGTTATCAAAGGAGAATGGAATGAAATTTGTCGGTGCACATGTCAGCGCAGCGGGTGGTGTAGATCAAGCGGTAATTAGAGCGCATGAACTTGAGGCCACGGCCTTTGCGCTGTTTACCAAGAATCAACGTCAATGGCGGGCCGCCCCTTTAGCGGAAGACGTAATTGAGAAATTTAAACTCGCGTGTGAGAAGTACGGCTATACCTCGGCACAAATTCTGCCTCACGATAGTTACCTGATTAATCTCGGGCACCCAGTCACCGAGGCACTGGAAAAATCCCGTGAAGCCTTTATCGATGAGTTAGTTCGCTGCCAGCAACTGGGGTTATCATTACTGAACTTCCATCCCGGTAGCCATTTACTGCAAATTGATGAAGACCAATGCTTGGCGCGGATTGCCGAATCGATCAACATCGCGTTAGACGCCACTGAAGGCGTGACTGCAGTAATTGAAAATACCGCAGGCCAGGGCAGTAACCTGGGCTTTAAGTTTGAACATTTAGCCGCCATCATTGAAAGAGTGGAAGATAAAAGCCGCGTCGGCGTCTGTATTGATACCTGCCATGCTTTCGCCGCTGGCTATGATTTACGGACTGAAGAAGATTGTGAGCACACCTTCGCGGCATTGGGCAAGATCGTCGGCTTCCAGTATCTGCGTGGGATGCATCTTAATGATGCGAAAAGCGAATTTAACAGCCGGGTTGACCGCCACCACAGCCTGGGTGAAGGCAATATTGGCAAAACCGTATTCAGCTATATTATGCGCGACTCACGTTTCGATAATATCCCATTGATTCTGGAAACGGTGAATATGGATATCTGGGCCGAAGAGATCGCCTGGCTGAAATCACAGGCAGAGATTGAGCCCTCGTTGTAACGTAGAAAATGCCCGCCAGTAAACCTGGCGGGAATTGAACCTGACGGGAATTGAACCTAACGGGAATTGTGTCATCGCGGATGCCTTTAATGGCATACTCCGCTGAGCATATACAGCCCGGTATCACCTTTTTCCGCTGGCGAGAGCTGGTAATCCACCCGGCATTGTTGGCCCGCATCTTTACCCCATTGCACCAATAACTGCCCTGTTTCCGGTAACCCGGTTAGATAGGCTTTCCCCCCTTCATCGACAATGGCTGCATTGGCCGACTGATTAACCAAGCTCGCCATCGCACCAAACGGAATGGTTTGGCCATTAGCGCGGGTGATCGTCATCAGCGCCTTTGCCCCGATTTGCGGGCTAAAACTGGCACGAACAATCGCCCCCTCGGTCGGCAAGACCTTGGTATCTGTTTTTGCCACCTCCGCATCCGGCGGTAAATCTGCAGTTTCCAACACGATATCGTGCTCCTGATAAGGAGAGAGGCCAGACACAATGCTGTAACCGCGAAAATCTGTTTTCAGACGGCGATCTTCTGTGGTGGTCACCCCGCCGACGCCCGGAACTTCAACCAGCACGGAGGTGCCATTGATTTGCGGCCCTAATGTCAGCCCATGCCGATGGATGATCGCCCCTCCGGAAACATCAGCGGATAACTGACGTATGCTCGGAGTATAGTAGTAATTTCCCGCGATATTGCCATAGGAACCCTGCCAGCCCAACCTGAGTGAGCCGCTGTTATGCCCTGAGTTGGGTTGACCATAATGCTCTGCCTGACGCACACTCCAACTCAAGCGAGAGTCAAAAGCCTGGCCGTACATTCCTATCTCATGATCATTGCTCCCGTTGGAAGATGTCATTCTATAGGAAGCATAAGTATCGTGATGACCTCCCAGCGGAATACTGACAGACAAACTCAATATTCGATCATTCTTGTTCTCATTCGCATTTTGCACCCAACTCAGTGCCCAAAAACTATTACCGACATTGAGGTTATAGTGTATTCCCAATGAATTCTTAGCCGGAATCGGCCCACGGTAGACCTGCCGCGACCAATTAAGGTTCAGGTAGCCAAACTTGCCCAATGACTGCCCGATGACCGCACTGATTTGGTTACGCAAATCCCTTGACCGAGAATTTTCGTCAATTTTATCTCTATTATCGCCACTCCCGCTCTGCCGGTAACTTTGTAATACATCAGATAACGTACTGAAACCATTAGTGCTGTATTGACTATTCACCAATGAAAATGACGTATCAGAGGCTTGTAAGGTTTTGTTGTATCGAACCTCCCAGGCTTGCCCTTTAACCGGTTGTTGATGGTGATACTGACTGGTTGCCTGCGTGATACTGGATGACAATGCGCCATACTCCCCCAATAGCCCCCCTAATCCGGCAGAGGTTGCCTGATAATGCCGCGACCACTGCTCACCGATAAATGCGGTCAAGTTCCACGGCAAGCCGTAGGCGACGGTTGCCTGAGCGACCGGAGGCGTCTCAACATCAGCATTGGCGGGGCGATACTGCCCTGCCACCAGATTGTATCGCAAATGCCCTTTGCGCAATGCAATGGCTGGCACCTCATAAGGCACAATAAACGCCTGCGATGCCCCGTTACTTTCCAGCACCCTAACATGTAGGTCACTGCCTGATTTACTCGGGATCACGTCAGAGAGTTCAAACGGCCCCGGCGGCACCACCGTACTATAAATCAGATAACCATTTTGTCTGATTTCCACCTGCGCCTGACTACGGGCAATACCACGCACCACCGGTATAAAATCCCGCTGGTTACTTGGCTGCATATTAGGATCGTCCCCCAACATCACGCCACGAAAGGGAATGCTGTCGAAAAAATCACCTGGGGTGTAACTCTCCCCTAAGGTCACCCGGCTCTTTAAACGATAAATCCCACGAGTGGCATAGGTATAAGCACTTTGCCATTTACCCCCCCTATCGCCAGATTGACTCCAGTTGGTCGCATTACGAACACGCCACGCCCCCAAATTTAAACCGGGATATAACTGGATATATTGTGAACGCCGGTATCCACCATTTTGACGAAACTGGGTTTCACTGATATTTGCCATGTAGTTCAGCAAAAAAGCCGTAATACCATCATCCCAGCGTTCTATTGGCACTTCACCTTCAGGCCGTAAAGCCGCTTGTGGAATACTCAGTACCAACTGCATATTATAAAATTGGAACTCTTCACTGGCCTGAGGGATAGCGGCTAAATTGACACACGGGTTTGTCTGTGAGTTTTTTAATGCTGGAGATAACTCGGGATAGGCATCAACATCCACACCATAGCGGGATAGCTGCTCCTTGGTTAAGCAAGATTGCAAGAAAGGCTCTCCTGATGGCGATTTCTCCGAATGAAATGTCACATTCGTAGAGTCCACTTTATTCCCATTCAAGATAATATCCACCAAATAGGTGCCCGGTAATTCATTGCCCTGTTCAAATAACGAGGTATCAGTGTTGTTATTGCCATCCACTAGCAGATTGGGATCAAAAGAATAACGCTGGGCACCCACTAAAAATGAAGTGCTCATCAATAGAGTAATAGTAGTAAATTGAACTATTAATTTTTTCAAAATAATACCCCAGGTATTTTCTGAAAAATATAAATAGAAACTTACTGGACTGTGCTTTTAAATTCCCGGCTCACACCACCATTATCATTAATCACTTGCCAAAAAACCTCTGTTGCCTTACCTTTATTTTTTACCGGAATAATAAAATCCCTAGAAGAGAATGGCGGAACATAGCTGCCATTTTTTATTTCATCCTTTGAACCTAAATCAGATAAATTTATTTTTTCATCACCAATACGGAGTGAATAAAAATTCATGTAGAATGGCGTTGGATTATTAACTTCCAAGTAGTTACCTTTATATCTCCAAGTTAATGAATCCGCACTATCCGTCGGATCTCCTTTAACTTTATCGGGTCTGAATAATAATTTTATGCAGGTACTGATAGACATTTGAATATCCATAGTTGGGGATGAATTTTTTGGATTATTTTGCGTATTGCCCCAAGCATCACCGTTCTTAGGTGGGATCCCCGTTAGGCACAACCATTGCAGTGTTTCACGATCTTCAGGGAATTTTCCACCGGTCCGAATAATACGTACACGGCCTTGTAACCCAGCATCAAGCCTGAATAAAGGAGGGGTAACAATAAAAGGAGCGGGCGACGTCTTATCTTCATCTTTAACTTGGGTTTGTACCAATATTGGATAATCCTGTGGATTAGCCACCGATACGGATACCCCTTTTGTCGAAGACGAAGGGTAAATGACCCGCGTTGTCCCTATTTTTACAGTAAAAAGATGCTTAGTCGTATTGACAACAACATCTTGAGAATAAGCATAAGGTAAAGACACCATGAATATGACTATTGATGTGATATAAGAAAATACTTTTTTATATGCAGAAAAAAATAGATTCTTCATTTTTAATCACTCACATTATCATGATATTTTATTGTGAATTTTAAAAAAACTCACAATAAAACATCAATAACAAAAACATACATAGAACATGACAGCAAGCCATCATGTTCTATGATTACTCGTTATTTAAAATACATACTCTTCAACACGCCCCGTGAATTTATAAGTCGTTGGTTTAAGGACAGTCCCTGCCTTAACGTACAGATGATCTTTTATATCTTTAGGAGAGTCATCATTTATATACCAGTTATTATCTATACCTACCCATGACATCATATAACTGTATAAACCAACATAGTCACCATCGGCGCTGATCATATATCCACCTTTTGAGTCCCCTGTTGGAATCAAACGCCAACCACCGTGTGGTGCAGTATCACCCATAGTTAGCGTAAACATAGTGACATCACCCGGCTGTTTACCCGCAAAAATCTCTCCTGTGTTAGGCGCAAAATCGACGTGGAATGTGTTTCCCTGCTTGACAGTCACCTCACCAGAAACATCCTTGGAGTTAATGACAGTAGAAGCGTTTGCCATACCACAAGCAGCGATCATTAGTGTGGTAACCGCCAGCGCATTTTTCGCAAAACATTTCATTTTCATGAGAACAGTCTCCATTAAATGTAATAATTGCTATTACGACATAGCGTAGAATATGCTAGTGGTGATATTGGGCAATTAAATATAACTACATTGTAAATCAATATATTTATATTAATAACTCAGTCGCAGACCTATAGATAGAGAAAATAAATCCTATTTTCCCCGAAACACCAGTTTCCAGTTTCGTTCCTGTTGTGGTTGTGTTTTCTGCAACTTTATTTTTTGCAACTCCCGATCACCACTAACAGCGTCATCATATAACCCACTTCTGGATGTTTAAAATTATTAATGATTAAATTTTAAATAATAATGTTAAGATTAATCTTGGAAAACAACCCAATGCTATTTGACGCTTTTATTTCATTATCTATCATGACATTAACTCTCATGCTTTAGTTGATTATTATCTGTATGAAAGAGCATTAATAATGATGAGCATAGTACCTAAGGAGTAAAAAACGGTTCTAAAGATACCAATATAGACAGACGCCATATTTATTATTTAAAAATGTCATCTAAAATAGAAAATCAATAGATAAAATGATTAACTAACGTCATGATAGGACGTATGGATATGTTCTCCTTGTACCCCGAGAAACAGAGAAGATAAGTGGATCGTTTCTCCATTGACATCAATAAAGCCTCTGTCACCATTAAAAAAGGTGACAACGTTATTTTTTTTATTATGTATTTCATAGACATACAAAGACAACGGTGAGGCCAATGAATTCAGCGATCCTCTGGCCATATTATCAGGGGATGACTGATATGAATGAAGAGGGAATAGGTAATACTTCCCCGTTGGCATTTTCAAACCAATACCATATATTCCCTCTGAAATCACCAGTTGAGACTTATCATCAATAATATAATGTGAGAGGCTAAATCTTATCCCTTGCATTCTTAAATCAAGATGCTCATGGATATCGCCATATTTCACTTCAGAATAAAAAAATAAGTCATTAAAGCTATAGATTAAAAATAAGAAAAACATTACTGTTATAGATATGAGAGTAAGTGATTTTGCTTTCATTGCTGTTTGCATTCCGATTGATCACAGATAATGACTAAACCAAAATCATCCTTAAATATCATACTATTCTTCACCTTCGGTAAGCCTGCCGTTGGGCCATTCATCTTGGTTGTCACATTCGTTATAATGACACTGTTGGTATCACTATCAATAAATGAGACAATATCATTACCTCCTACCATGAAAAATATGATGATGATGACCATCATAATAGCGATAAAAAAGGTTGAGTTCAGGTGAGAAAGTATTTGTAATCCAACCAATTTTATTGGTATGTCGGGTTTTTCCTTTCTGGTATATGCTGCGCTATGACTCTCTTTTTCGGTGCTGCCATCATCAATAATAATTAGTACACTATCCTTTTGATAGCTATAGCCCTCATTCTTATATGTCTTTATCACCTCACTCCGGGTTATTTTACGGAATACATCACGGATATGTTTAATAGCAACCGGCAGTGATGTTGGGGAGACGACTCGATCAGGCCAACAGGTTGTCAGTAATTCATCATGGGAGATCACATCACCGGCACGTAAATAAAGACACTCTAACAGCAGCACCTCATTCTTGGATAAAGCATATCTACTGTCACCAATTATTAACACACTTTCTAATTTATTTAAAACAACACAGTGACTCATTTGCCCTCACCTCCCCTGATCTGGAATTCAGAATATTAGGACGGCTCAATAGCCATAAGTGAGTCTTAATTGGAAAAATTTTATACACAAAAGCTAAACAATATTTAAACAAAAGTCAACCCAGCACAAGATTAAGTCTTATTAAGATTATTATCTTAATAATTTAACAAAAAAATATTAGCTGCCTTTTATTTTCGCATTTCATTAAAATGAGACTGATTTTATAACACCCATAAAAAATGCCAGTCAGAATTAACTGACTGGCATTTCAGACTGCTGACAAGCGCCGATGATTCGATCTGAAACGCGCCGGCACGTTGAGCGTTACGCGACCTTCGCCACCATCGCGTCAGGGCGTTTCAGCATGGCATACAAGCCGCCCGCGAGCAGGGTACCTGCAGCAATTGCCACCAAATATAACAGCACTGGATGGATAGCCCCTGGGATCAGCAGGACAAACAGGCCACCGTGTGGTGCCATCAGTTGCGCACCAAACGCCATAGACAGCGCCCCCGTTAATGCACCACCGGCGATACAGCACGGCAAGACACGCATCGGATCACGAGCAGCAAATGGGATAGCCCCTTCCGAAATAAAGCACAGCCCCAGTACCAGCGCAGCTTTACCCCCTTCCTGCTCCCCTTTGTCGAACTTATTACGGGCCAACAGTGTTGCCAGACCCATTGCCAGCGGTGGAACCATCCCCGCCGCCATAATGGCTGCCATCGGTGCATAAACAGAAGAACTCAACAGCGCCACACCAAAGGCATAGGCCGCTTTATTCACTGGGCCGCCCATATCGGTACACATCATGGCTCCAAGGATAGCCCCGAGCAGTACCGCATTCGCCGTCCCCATGGACTCCAACCAATGCGTCAGGCCCGTCATGATTTTTGCCACCGGTGTACCGACGATATAAATCATCGTTAAACCGACGATCAAACTGGCAACCAGTGGAATAATCAGAATAGGTTTAAGCGCTTCCATACTTTGTGGCAAATGCAATTTAGTGCTGATGGCTTTCGCCACATAACCCGCCAGGAAACCGGCAATAATACCACCAAGGAAGCCCGCCCCCGTGCTGACAGCCAACATACCGCCAATCAACCCTGGCGTCAGACCTGGACGGTCAGCAATGGAGAATGCAATAAAACCCGCTAACACTGGCACCATCAAAGCAAATGCAGAATCACCACCGATTTGCATCAATGCGGCGGCCAACGTCCCTTTCTCTTTGAATGCTTCAATACCAAAGACAAAGGACAGAGCGATACACAGCCCCCCGGCAACCACCATTGGCAGCATGTAAGACACACCCGTCAATAGATGGCGATAAGGGCCACCGGTCTCAGTTTTCTTACTCGCCACACTGCTACTGGTTTTCGGCTGATAAACATCAGCCTCGACCAGTGCTTTATCCAATTCTTGCACCGTCTTCTTCAGTGCCAGACCGGTTGTGGTGCGGTACATCGGTTTGCCGGCAAATTTGTTCAGATCCACTTCGATGTCAGCAGCCACAATCACTAAATCAGCAGCAGCCACTTCCTCTGGCGTAATCTCATTGCCTGCGCCAACGGAACCACGGGTTTCAACCTTCACCCACCAGCCACGTTTTTTTGCTTCACTTTCGATGGCTTCAGCCGCCATAAAGGTATGCGCAACACCAGTCGGACAAGCCGTAATTGCTACAATACGTTTAGGACCAGCGACAGAACGTTTAGCGCCAGCCACTGACGTTGGCTCAGGGGTGGCCGCGGCCTGATAAGGTGCCGCCTGCGCAATAGCCTGTGCCAGAAAACCGTCAGGATCGCGAACCGCTTTTTCCACGTCCCCTACATAGACTTTTTTGCCATTCAACGTACTGTCAGCCGGGGCGGATGACCCCGCGACAATCACCAGTTCAGCGTCGGCGGCTTTCTCAACCCAGCTCAATCCTGCTTTTTTTGCCGCAGCACCCAGCATCAGTGTCGCGAGATGGCCTCTGGCCTGCCCGAGCGAACTGTCAATTATTAGTAGCGTTTTCATTTCGCCTCCGGAGATTAATTAAAAGGTTTCAAGTCTACTTTTGCCATCATGGCTGCCAATTGTGGGCGATCCGTAATGCCGACATTGCTCTGGCTGACGGCCAAAGCGGCGACGGCGGTGGCCAAACGCAGCGTGTGCTCACTCGATTCACGCATTAACAAGCCATAAATCAAGCCCCCTACCATTGAATCACCGGCTCCCACCGTACTGACCACGTCACAGGCCGGCGGTTTTGCCAACCATGCGCCAGAGGCATTAACCCACAACGCCCCTTCAGCACCGAGAGAAATCACCACATGAGCAATGCCCTGATCACGCAGTGCGTGAGCGGCTTCCACGACATCACCTAATGCAGGCAACGGACGCCCTGCCCAGATTTCCA
The DNA here is from genome assembly GCF_900460465.1 of Yersinia pestis. Taxonomy (GTDB): domain Bacteria; phylum Pseudomonadota; class Gammaproteobacteria; order Enterobacterales; family Enterobacteriaceae; genus Yersinia; species Yersinia pestis. The sequence goes on from NZ_UAVH01000006.1 coordinate 447,907, forward strand.
ATTCACGGCGATTGGGTTTCACCAACCATGGCGAGGCTTTCAGCCCTGCAACCAATGCTTCGCGGCTGCTGTCGAAAATAATGCATGGGCACTGAGAACGCAGGCGTTTCATCCAGTCAGTAAAGTCATCGGGATTGACGCCCGCAGGCAAACTGCCGCTGACCGCGACCATATCGAATTGCCCCAGCCAGCTCAGGGAATCAGTAACAAAACGATCCCAATCTGGTTTGGTCACTTCAAAACCGGAGAAGTTAAAATCAGTCACTTCGCCATCTTTCTCGGTCAATTTAACATTGATGCGAGTGCGGCCCGGTACCACCTGAAAACGGTTGGCAATCCCCAACTCACTGAATAACAGTTGGAAACCGTCCTGATTATCTTTACCGAGGAACCCCCCGACTGTGACATCGATGCCCAGGTCTTTCAGCACCTTGGCAACGTTGATCCCTTTACCCGCCGCATGCAGACCGGCGGTTTTTACCAGATTGACTTCACCGCGTTCGATTTCAGGGCAAAAACCCACCAGATCATACGCAGGGTTCAGTGTGATAGTCGCAACTCTTCTGCTCATGCTGCCCCCTCGCCTAAACCGGCGGCAATCACTTCACCGATGGTATCCAGTGCGGTTTGTGCATCTTCGCCGCTGGCGGTAAAGCGCAGGCGATTCCCTTTTTTAACCCCTAAAGCCACAACTTTCATCAGACTACGTCCATTTGCGGGTTTGCCGGTGCCGTCCAAATTGGTCACGGTGATTTCACTGGTAAACTGTTTGATTGTATTAACTAATATCGTCCCTGGGCGCGCATGTAACCCGTGCTCATTACGAATAACGAACTCAGCGCTTAATACTTTACTCTGCTCAACATATTCGCTGGTCAACAACGCCAGCAACGCGGCAGCATCGGCGTTCAGCAACGCATCAGCTTTTTGTGCCAGCAGCAACTCGCTTAAATAGTTCAGCACGGTCAGCGGCTGATCATCTGCCACAGACAGGGTGAGCAGCAAAGCCACTTTTTCACCCTTGTGTTCAAATGCGGTAGCCGGGCGGCTGATGGTGACCGCACTGACCAAGTTGCCTTCGGTACTGTCACTCAACCAGATACCCTGCCCCAGATTCAGTGGCTCACGAGTAATGACATCACTGACAAAACGGGCATCAACCGCGCCAATTTGTTGCAAGCGGCCCGCGTTCAGTGCTTGCAGTGTGATCAGGTTGTCTGCCGCCACATCCAACGCAATCAGTGAGGTATCAAAATGGAATTCAGCGGTTTTTTGCTCACCCATTAGCAAACTGCGTAACTCTTCAGCTGAAGTGGTTTTAGCCAGACGTGCCGCAACCGCGTCATCGCTGAGTACGTGCGTCAACTGACGCAGTAGCGCCAAATGTTCATCAGAACGGGCAGCGATGCCGATAACAATATAAGCAGTTTGGTCCGCGCCCCACTCAATGCCTTGTGGGAATTGAAAAACCTGCACACCGGTGTTCAGCACCTGGTCGCGGGTATCAGTGGTACCATGAGGAATGGCGATACCGTTGCCCAGATACGTTGAGGTTTGTTGCTCACGGGCCAACATGCCGTCAACATAAGCGGCAGTCACACAACCCGCTTGAGTTAATGCAGCCGCAACTTGGGTGATCGCCGCATTTTTATTGTCTGCTTGCGCAGCCAGATGAATGTCTTGCGTAGATAGCTGAAACATAAGTCGCCTCTCTTGCTAGAATTGAATCGTTTCAGCTTTAATGCGAAAAAGGCGCGTGACCCTTTCTCCTCTGGTGACGCGATAACGCTGAAACGTTTCAATTATTGTGTTTCTGGTTCACAATATATGCAAGTTTTCCGCGTCTATTCTTAATGGATTTTTGACATTCCGCACATTTTCATGGTGAATAGGCGTTTGTCATCAGTAAAACCATCACACCCGCTGACGGTTGCTGACGTTATTTCAAAAGGAGTGAATACCATGTCTGTTACGGTTGGCGTTGGGGTCATTATCGTGAATCAGCAAGGCGAAGTGCTGATGGGTAAACGTTGCAGTCAACATGCGCCCTACTGGTCAATTCCTGGTGGTCATTTGGAGGCGGGAGAGTCCTTTGAGCAAGCAGCTCGACGCGAAGTTTTTGAAGAAACAGGTTTAAATATCAATGAAGTGCAGGTAGTCGCATTGTGTAATAACCTCGCGACCTGGCGTGAGGAAGGCAAACATACCGTCTCCGTCTGTCTACTGGCGCAACACCTTGGTGGGCAACCGGAGCTGAAGGAACCCGAAAAGTGTCAGCAATGGCGCTGGTGCAACCCGCGTGATTTACCTGAGCCACATTTTGAAGCCAGCCGCCACTCGATTGATTTATGGCTAAGTAAACGGTTTTATCATCCTTATGAGTCACCCGTGGGTTTAATAAGCAACACGTTAGATTAGTCAGTAGAGCATTGGGCCAGTCAGTAGAACATGGGTTTAGTCAGTAGAATATGGCTTTAGTCAGCAGAACATGGGATTAATCAGTAGAAAACTGGATTAGCGGGTCGCTGGGCTATCCGAAGTAACGGATCCGGAAAGCATCAATGGCGACAGCGATAAAAATGATCACCCCGCCAATCATGCCGACATAGAACGAAGGGACATTGACAATGGCGAGGCCAACTTGGATCACCGTCAGCAGCAGCACACCGCCCAGCACCCCCTTGACGTTACCGTGCCCACCAAAAACACTGACGCCGCCGATAATGGGCGCGGCGATGGCGTAGAGCAAGTAGCTCGAGCCTTGGTTTGAGGTGATGGCCATCTGCCACGATGCCAACAAAAAGCCAGCAAGTGCGGCAAGGAACCCTGAAATCGTGTAAGCAATAATTTTGACCCGCGCGACCCGAATCCCGGCGGAGTTTGACGCAACAGGATTACCACCGACGGCATAGATCGAACGGCCTAACACCGTATACTTCAGCACCGCCCCCATCACCGCCAGCACCAGAAGAAACACCACCGGCATCAGGGGCCACCCCCCGATGGTCGCCTGGCCAATCCAAATATAACCTTCAGAAAGGTTTGTCAGGGTCTTGCCCTGTGTCAGCGCCAACAGCGCGCCCTGGATAATAATCATCATCGCCAACGTCTCTATCAGCGAGACCATTTTCAATCGGGTGATGCACACCCCATTGAAGAAACCGATAAATGTGCCAACCAGTAAACCTATTAATGCTGCAATAGGCCACGGCAGCCCCAGTTCGGCATAAGCCATCGCCCCCACCGCCGCCGAGAAACCCGCATTTGCCGGAATCGACAAGTCAATCTCAGCCACCAGCAGCGGCAGTGCCACCGCCAGCCCTAAGGTTCCCAAAACCGTGGCCTGCACCATCACGTTTTGCAGATTGGATATCGTCAGGAAAAATTCATTGAAGACACCAAAGATGACAACCAGTGCAATCAGCCAGATCCAGACAATATGGTGTAAAACCCAGCCCAGCATGGCCTGGCCGTTGAGTTTGCTCGCGGTAGGTGCTCCCTCGCGGCGGGTCTCGGTTGCCTTATCCATTTCCCTCTCTCCGCTCTGGTTATTATCCCGTGGCTTTATGCCTGCACAGATGCCCGCAGACGTTCGGCGGTGATGTCATCTCCCGTCAATATCTCTTTAATAGCGCCATGTTCGAAAATGCAGACCCGATCAACTGAGCGTGCCAATTCATCCATATCGGTCGAAACGATAATCACTGCGACGCCTGCATCACTCAGTTCGTCAATAATGCGCAGCACGTCCTGTTTGACACCCACATCAATGCCGCGCGTCGGCTCATCAACCATCAGCAGACGAGGTTGGGTTGCAAACACTCGGCCCAGACAAACTTTCTGTTGATTGCCGCCACTGAGGGTATTCACCGCATCATCGGGGCTGAGCGCCTTCACGCCCATTGCCGCGAAATAGTGTGCAATGACCAACGCTTCAGCCCGGCGATCAATTACCCCCCATTTCACCCGCGAGGGCAGAGAAGAGAGGGCGATATTGGCCCCGATCGACATCTGCCCAACCCCCCCTTCACGACGGCGGTCATCGGAAAGATAAGCAATGCCAATATTGAAGGCCATGCGTGGCCTTTTCGGCAGAGCCTGTGCGGCCTCACCGTTAATTGAGATGCTGCCACGGGCCGGATACAGGCCAAAAATGGCACGTGCGCTTTCCTTTGCACCCGCCCCCGGCAGGCCCGTAAACCCCACGATTTCGCCCGCGCCGATATCAAGACGGTCCAACGACAGCGCCTTCCCCTGTATCCCTCGTAGCGAAACTGCGGGCGGTTTACCGGTGTGATCGCGCCGTATACGTTGGAAAAGTTCTAGCCCCCGTCCAATCACCCATTCGCTCAACGCTACTGAGGTCATCGACCCGATATCATCGGAGCCGCCCGCCAGGCGCCCATCACGCAATACCGTGACCGCATCACAGATCGCCAGAATTTCGTCGTGGTAGTGTGAAATGAAGATAAAGGTGACACCCGCCGCTTGTAGCCGACGCATAAAGTCAAAGAGTTGACGCCGATCAGCAACGGTTAACGCGGCGGTCGGCTCATCAAGAATGATGACTTTGCCCCCGGAAAACATGGCCCGCAGAATATTCAATTTGCGCCGCGCGACTGCGTCCAGATGCCCGGCAAGGGTGCTGGCATTGATGCCGGACCCATCAAGTATCCGCGCCGCATCGGATCGCAATGTTTTCCAATCGATAACACCGTTCTTGGTCGGCCAGATCCCCAACATCAGATTCTCTGCGGTGGTCATCTTGTCGATAATCATCGGTTCCTGCGTGACCAGAAAGACGCCCGCCTCCTCCATCGCTTTAACATCAACATGTTCGAGAAGGCGACCATCCATAAATATCCGCCCGGAGGTCGGCGTCACCTGCCCCGAGATAATCCCCACCAGCGTTGATTTCCCAGCACCATTCTCGCCAAGAAGTCCGTGAATAGCGCCGCGCCGGATCGCGGTCGTCACGCCGCACAAGGCCTGCACCGGGCCATAGTTTTTGCTGATATTCTCGATCCTCAGAATCGGATCGTCCGCCGCCTTCCCGTCGCGCACTGTGTGTAAAATCATAATGGGTGTAAAACCGTTAATGGGTGTAAACCATGTTATGTGTAAGGCCATATTGAGCATAAAAACCTATCGCTCGCTCACCCTCACCTTGCCGGATAAATGTCAGAGCAATCATCCCCTCTCCGACGCTGATCTGGGCCTACGAAACGATGGGGTCCGCTGCGATGATCAGGTATAGGGGATGCCCCAAGTCTTCTCCGCCACCGCGGCCCAATGGCGCGGATCCTGCACATTGTCACGATTGATCACGAAGGCGGGGATGATGAGCGTCGGCCCGGTCTTGCCTTGGACAATCTCGCCCGACTCCCAGAAGTATTTTTTGTCTTGATAAGTGCCCAGCGGGACAGCTTCACCTTTTAGCGCGTGCTTGACGATCATATCGACAGCAATCTCGCCATAGGCCACCGGATCCTGAGATATGCAAGCATCCATATAGCCGTCCTGAATCCATTTCAGCGCAATAGGTTCTCCATCAATGTTAACGAAGATGACGTGTCCCGCCTCTCCTATCTTCTTCCAGCGGCCTTTCTGTTGCAGCGCAGTGACGATACCGCGAGAGGGGGAATCCGAAGGGGCATGAACAGCATCAAGGTCGGGGTATTCCGACAGCGTGGACAAGGTGACCGAAAGCATTTTTTCGAGCTGACCATCGGTAGGACGAGCCAAATAGGTGATGCCCGGATATTTGGCAAAAACCGAATCCATCCCCTCTTTACGCAAGCGCCAGGCTACTGAGGCCAGAGCGCCATAACAATTCAGCACCGTTCCCTTCGGGCGGCCATATCGGGTGATCAGGCGGTTAACGATCTCTTCCGCCGCCATGACGCCACCTTGAAAATTATCGAAGCTGACGGTAATCGCCACATCCCCACCGTCTGCGGGGGTATCGATGATGCCGACCGGTATCTTCTCCCGGTTGTAGCGCCGAATAGCAGAAACAATGGCCTGGCTGTCAATGGGGTCCGAAATAATCGCTGAAGGGCGGGACAACAGTAGGCTTTGCCACTGTTCGAGTTGGCGGGTATTGTCAAAATTGGCGTTAGTCGCCTGAAACTCCCCCGAACGTGCCAGAACCGCGCGTTTCACTGATGCTTCCTGAATCACAAAGAAGTAGTAATCGAGGCTTTTATTCGAGTAAGGGATCGAAAGGCGGTTTTGTGCCAATGCTCCTCGCCCGATCACCATGCCCAATCCCAGTACCGCACCACCAACCAACAGGCCGCGTCGGCTCACGCCCGCTTGCGTTGCTTTTGTCATGGGTTATCTCCAATTTTATGTCTGCATGCTGTGATACTCTCTTTTGCTCTTTTGCTCTTTTGCTCTTTTGCTCTCTTGGTGCCAAGGTGACGCGACTCGCGACAGCGTCGAAAAAGGCCGTGATTATCGCAGTTGAACGTAGGAGGAACCGTCAAAATAGCCCACCACCATACCGGTAGCCTCACGGGTGAAAAGACCGTTTTCAACCACCCCCGGAATGCGATTAAGCTCTATTTCCAGCGGTTCAGGGGCCGTGATAATCGCCCCGCAATGGCAATCCAGAATAAAGTTTCCACTGTCAGTGATCACCGGGTGCCCGCCCCCCATACGCCGAATAATCGGCACATGATGGAGACCCTGTTCCGCGAGTACCCGCTCGACCCTGCGTTCGGTCTGTTTCCAGGCAAAGGGGACGATTTCGACTGGCAGCGGAAATTGCCCCAAGCAATTGACGATTTTTGTCTCATCACAAATACAAATCATCCGCTTCGAGGCATGGGCGATAATTTTCTCCCACAGAAGGCAGGCTCCACCGCCCTTGATCATATTGAACCGCCGGTCAATCTCATCTGGGCCGTCGATGGTCAGATCAATCTCATTCATCTCATTCGGATCCGAGAGCTCAATGCCCACGTCACGCGCCACCTCGCTCGTCGCACGAGAAGTTGTGGTGCAGGTTAACTGCAAGCCCTTGGCAACATGCTGGCCCAGTTCGCGCACAAAGAAATGCGAGGTGGTCCCGGAACCCAGCCCCAACGTCATGCCATCGAACACGAAATCCTGAATCACCCGACGGGCGGCAGCCCTCTTGGCGTCATTTTGTTGATTGCTCATTCGTGACTCCTGATCATGACTACATAAAGGTGGGGTCGCCAAGTTCTGCGAAGGTTTCTCTCAGCGCCGGGTAAAGAGTACGGTAAATGCGTTGGGCCTCAGCAACAACCGCCGCGGTTGCGGGATTGGGGGGTTCGCGCGTGATGATACGGCAGTTCGCCGTCGCGCTCGTCGCATCGGGCCAAACCCCGATAGCCAATCCCGCCACCAGCGCGGCACCGAATGCGGCGCCTTCAGCAGCCCCTTTTGTGGTAAGGACATCACAGCCGAAAATATCTGCCTGCATCTGCCGCCAAAGGGGCGAACGTGCACCGCCACCGGATGTTTTTACAACCCGCCCATTGATGCCCAATGGCTTCATCAAGGTGTGCATATCCACAAGGGCGTGGACCACCCCCTCCATGACTGCACGTGCCACATCGCCACGATTGTGGCAGGCTGTCAGACCAATGAAGGCACCGCGCGCCGCAGGATCAGGATGAGGGCAACGTTCACCATTCAGATAAGGTAAGAACAGCAGACCGCGCGCCCCTGCCGGGCTGGCTGCCGCCTCAGCAACGATCTGCTCAAAAGAAGGTGTGATCTGATCAGAAGGTGTGAACTGATCAAAAGAAGGAACCGCCGCATTAACACCCACATAAAACGTGTCACGAAACCAACTCATCGCGCCGCCAGCGTTCAGCGAGACCCCCATGCAGTGCCATTTATCAGCCACAACATGACAAAAAACCTGTAACCGCCCGTCGGGGTTCGCCTGTGGTGTATCCAATGCCGCTGCAAGGATGCCCGCCGTGCCGATGGTGGTTTGTAACTCACCCGGAGCGATCACCCCAGAACCGAAGGTCTGTATCACAGCATCACCGCCACCACCAGCAACGGGCGTGCCTTTGGGAATACCGAATAGCTCGGCCCCCACCGCTGAGACCTGGCCAGAGATCACCTGCGATTCAAATACGGGGGGCAGTAAAGCGCGGTCAATCCCCACGTTCTCAATAAGATCGCTCGCCCACTGGCGTGCACGTACATCGAAAAGCCCGGTCCCCGAGGCATCCGAAACTTCAGTGGCGACCTCCCCCGTCAAACGCAGCCGCAAGTAGTCTTTGGGGTTCAGTACGGTGGTCATGCGAGCGAAGAGATCAGGCTCATGCTGCTGCATCCACACAATCTTACCACCGGTGTAGCCCACCAACATTCGGTTGTTAGTCGCCGCCAACAATCCTTTTAGCCCCCCCGCTGCCTCGGTAATCTGCTCGCATTCAGCACTATTGCGTTGGTCGTTCCAGAGGATCGCCGGGCGCAACACCTGATGCCCAGCATCAAGTGATACCAGCCCATGCATTTGCCCGGATAGCCCCACGCAGAGCAACTCCAGCGTTGGCGCTTTAGCCAATGCTCCTGCCACGGCTCGACGCGCCCCCTCGACCCACAGCTCAGGATCTTGTTCAGCCCAACCGAGTTGGGGTTGAGATAATGGATAACTCGCGGTATCGGCGGCGATCACCGCACCATCGATACCGATCAGCAACGCCTTACACCCCGAGGTGCCGATATCAATGCCCAAAAGCGCCTGCATGGTTTAGTCCCCGATACCGTGGTACAAGCGGATGTGCTTGAAATTGAAATACTCCAGCAACCCCTCACGGCCATGCTCGTAGCCCACACCACTTTGCTTACGCCCCCCATAGGGCGCATTCATCATGCTGGCATCGACGTTATTGATTGCCACATTGCCGTAGTCCAACGCCGCTGACAGCCGGTGGATAGCCGCCAGATCTCGTGCATAAACGTAAGCTGCCAGCCCATAGGGAGTATCATTCGCTCGACTAATCACTTCATCGATATCATCGAAAGGGGCTAAGCCGACCAGCGGGCCAAACGTCTCTTCGGTCATGACGCGCATTTGGTGTGTGCAGTCGGCCAGCACAGTCGGACGGAAGAAATGGCCCTTGGCATATTCCACCCCCTCTGGTGCTTTCCCCCCCGCAACCAAGCGCGCCCCCTTTGCCAGAGCATCCTCAAGGTGCGCACGCGTTTTGTTCAGTGGCTCTACAGAGGCCATCGCACCCAAGTCCGCCGCTGGATCGTCCAACCCATTGCCAAGGCGCAACCCATTGGTGGCCACCCCCATTTTGCTCACAAACGCCCGATAGCATGAGCGGTGGACATAAATACGATTGATCGCAATGCAGACCTGCCCACAGTTGCGGAAGCTACGACGCACCGCGCCCTTAACTGCGGCAGCCACATCTGCGCAGGCGGTCACCACCATCGGACCATTGCCGCCGAGTTCGAGCGACAACCGCTTAACCTGCGGGCAACTTTGCTGGATATGCAAACCGACCGCGCTGGAACCAGTAAAGGCTATTTTATCGACCTGTGGATGTTCAACCAGCGCCTGCCCAACCTGTTCCCCCTTCCCCGTCAACACATTGACGACACCGGCAGGAATACCCGCTTCAAGGCATTTTTCAGCGATGGCCAGCGCCGTGTAGGGTGTCAGTTCAGCAGGTTTGATAATGAGGGTACAGCCTGCGGCAAGGCTGGCGCACAGCTTCCATCCCACCAGTTCGGCCGGGTAATTCCAAGGGGTAATCGCCCCCACCACCCCAACCGGTTCTCGCACGACAAGACTTTGAAAACCCGGAGGGTCATTCGGCACAACGTCACCTTGCACGCGAGTCGCTTCTTCGCCATAAAAATGACAAATTTCGGCGAGCTTCAGTATTTCACCTTGCGCTTCGTTAACCGGCTTGCCCTGTTCGATGGTCATGTTCCGCGCCATATTCAGGGCATCGCCGGCGATCAAATCACCCAAACGGTGCAACGCATTCGCTCGGGCCTTTGGCCGTTCGGCGGCCCAGGCAGGAAAAGCGCGACGCGCCGCAGCAACCGCCTCTTCGATCTCCTCTGGAGTAGCCGCCGCGAGATGACCGATCACTTTGCCGGTAGCCGGGTTTTCCACTGGCAGACGCCCCCCCGCGCCTTTGCGGAACTCACCATTGATAAATAAAGCGCCGTCTAACGCGGTAATCGACTTGAAGAGTGCATTATTTTTTTCATGATACTCACTCATGTTGCGTCTCCGTCGCCTTCATCTGCAGTTGAGCCCGTGGTTTAGCCCGATGCGGATCATAACTCATCTAGTTTTACGCGATCCCCTATTCAAAAAAAACAACAAATTCACAACAACTGGGTTACAATTGGTTAAATTGTGAGCAGTATCGCAGGTTTGTCGTTTCTTGCTTTTCCTTATTTTTTCCTATTCTTATCATTAAGTTAACGCTGAAATTAACATATATAGCCGCTAAAACAGGCTTTTTGATTAGGGGTCTAAACATAGACCCCTGCTGGTTCGAACGACATTTTTGAGCACTTCCAAACCAATATCTAGTTTTACTAGAAATCATAAAAGAGGAGATGCCCCATGCTGCCCACTTCACTCACCAAGGCCAAACTTGTTGGCCGAGTCTGGCGTCCCGGTATAGGCCCGTCGGTTGTCATCGTGCGTAATCACATCTTGTACGACATAACCGAGGCGGTAATCTCAATGGCGGATTTTCTAGAGGACCACCCGTCGGAACGCTTCACCATGTTGACAGGCGAACCACTAGGCACCATTGACGATCTGATCCTCCCCCCCGCCGAGATGGGCTATCACTCAACACGCCCTTGCTTGCTCGCTCCCTGCGATTTTCAAGCCCTGAAAGCCTGCGGGGTGACCTTTGCTCAAAGTATGGTCGAGCGGGTTATCGACGAACGTACCGCCGGTGATCCGGACCGAGCCGATGCATTGCGCCAACGTATTGGCGCCGTTATCGGTAGCAGCCTGAACAATATTCAAGCGGGCTCAGATCAAGCCGCCAAGGTCAAAGCCGCCTTGATCGCAGAGGGCCTGTGGTCGCAATACCTCGAAGTTGGCATTGGCCCCGATGCGGAGATTTTCACTAAATCTCAACCCATGTCAGCGGTTGGTTATGGTGCGCAGATCGGCGTTAACCGCATCTCGGCCTGGAGTAATTCGGAACCCGAGGTGGTGTTGGCCGTAGATAGCCAGAGCAATATCCGGGGGGCAACACTTGGCAACGATGTCAACCTGCGCGATATAGAAGGCCGCTCGGCGCTGCTGTTGGGCCAGGCGAAAGACAACAATGCCGCTTGCGCTATCGGGCCATTTATTCGCCTCTTTGATGAGAACTTCACGCTACACGACATTGAACACGCCAGCTTAACCCTGACGGTCACGGGGGCCGATGGCTTTAACCTGTCCGGCAGCTCGAACATGGCCGAGATCAGCCGTAGACCTACCGATCTGGTCAGGCAAACGTGCAATACATCACACCAGTACCCCGATGGCTTTATGTTGTTTCTCGGTACCCTGTTCGCTCCAACACAAGATCGCGCCCAGCAAAACGCGGGCTTTACCCACCAGCCAGGTGATCTGGTTGAAATTTCAACACCACTTTTGGGCACCTTACACAATACGGTAGTCTACTCCGACGAGGCCGTTCCCTGGACCTACGGAACCCGTGCGCTGATGCGTAACCTTACTAAGCGGGGGGTGCTGTGAGCGAATCAAAAATGAGATTGGTCGTCACCGATCAGGCTTTCGGCAATACCGTTTATGAACAAGCAGCGGCCAACGCGGTTGGTGCCGATTTCGCCGCCTATCAATGCCGCACTGAAGATGAAACGCGGGATGCCGTGCAGGGCGCAGATGTCGTGTTGAACAACTTCGCCCCGATGACCGAGCGGGTGATGGCGGCCATGCCCCCCGGCGCGGTGATCGTGCGGTACGGCGTCGGTGTCGATAACATCGATCTCTCTGCGGCCAGAAAACGGGGGATGCGTATTTGTAATGTGCCGGATTACGGCATTGAAGAGGTTGCCGACCACGCCGCCGCCATGACATTGGCGTTAGCACGCAAACTGGGGCGCTACGAGGCAGGGATCCGTAGCGGCAGGTGGGAAATTGACCAGATGGTCGATGGTGTGCGGTCATTGCGTGACACCACGGTAGGGCTGATCGGCCTTGGGCGCATCGCGCGCGCCTATGCAACACGAATGGCGGTTTTCGGTTGCCGCATCATCGGCTTCGACCCGTATGTCACTGAGACAGAAGCCCGTTCGGCGGGGATCGAGCCGCTGCCACAGGATAAGGTCATCGCCTCGGCCCACATCCTGTCGCTACATGTTCCGCTAACGCCTGAAACTCGCGACCTGATCGATACCACCGCTATCGCACGTATGCCTGAGGGCGCGATCCTGATCAACTGCGCCCGTGGCGGGCTGGTGAATGAGGTGGCCTTAATCGAGGCATTGACCCGTGGCCACCTATCGGGGGCCGGACTCGACGTCTTCGAGCAAGAACCCCTCCCGGCTGATTCGGCCTTGCGTAAAGCGCCCCATCTCCTTCTCTCGCCCCATGCCGCTTTTTTCTCGGATGCGTCGGTCAAAAAACTGCAACAACTGGCTTCTGAAGAGGCCCTACGGGGACTGCGCGGTGAGCCACTGCGCTGCCCACTGACTTAAGGAGAAGAGGATGAATGACCACAAAAAGCGGCCTGATCTCGAAAAGCGGCCTGATCTCGAAAAACAATCTTATCCCGAAAAACAGAGCCTGTCTGGGAAGCGGGCGCTGGTGACTGGTGCAGGTCAGGGGATCGGGGCGGCAATCGCTGAAGGGCTGGCGGCAACCGGTGCGGAAGTGATCTGCACCGATATTTCACGTGAACGCGCCGCAGCAACCGCGCAAGCACTGAACGCCAAGGGCTACAACGTGCGGGCCGAGGGACTGGACGTTACCGACAGCGCGGCTATTGACGCTCTGGCCGCCGCGTTACCGCCATTGGACGTGCTGGTCTGCAATGCCGGGATCGTGACCCATACCCCGGCTGAAGAGATGACCGACGCGGACTGGGATAAGGTCATCGCCGTCAACTTGACTGGCGTGTTTCGCACCTGTCGTGGCTTTGGCCGCCGGATGCTTGAAGCGGGGCGCGGCTCGATCATCAATATCGGTTCGATATCGGGCCAAATCGTTAATGTGCCGCAGCCTCAGTGCCACTACAATGCATCGAAGGCGGGAGTACACCATTTGACCAAATCACTGGCGGTGGAGTGGGCCACACGTGGCGTTCGCGTCAATGCCGTCGCCCCCACCTATATAGAAACACCACTGATACAAGGGTTGACCAGCCAGCCGGGGCGGGTATCGCGATGGCTCGATATGACCCCCATGGGGCGGTTAGGCAGCCCCCATGAAATTGCTTCTGTGGTGCAGTTTTTGGCTTCGGAGGCCTCCAGCTTGCTGACAGGTTCAATCATTACTGCCGATGCGGGATATACCAGCATCTGAGGGCGGTCAGGAGAAGCAGAGGAACACGTACTGGCAGCGGAGAGAATCAGCCGATCGTAAAAGCGCATTTAAGGCGCAGTCACCGCTTCCAGCGCAATCAAATACACCAACGCCTCTTCACGGGTGTGATGACACATTTCCCGCATTGCTTGCAAGCTGGCACATACCGCAGGGCGCAATGGCGAGTAAAAAATGCCACAACGCATGTTGTCATCCAAGTGTACACACCGGGTATTGGCGGGTTTGCCCAATGGCATACCGGGGATCGGGCTGGAAATCGAAGGTGCAATACAGCAGGCTCCGCAATCTGAGCGACAGTCCATCGGCAGGCTCCTGTGAGCAAGTAAAATAAGAACAAAGAGAGTAATAACCGGTGAATAAGGCCGGACAATAGCAACCGCACGCCTAAACTACCAGCACTCTCCTCCCGCCCTCATCAAACAACGCATTTTACTTATTGCCAATCACAGGCCTATTTATCAAAACAAGTCTATTTATCAAAACAAGCCTATTTATCAATACAAGCCTATTCATCTGTTTACAGCCTCACAGGCACAGTGTACCATTCAGCTAGTACAAAGGAGCTGTAACCGTAATACCGCACGGCGATGACTTAATTTGGTTACTCTCATTGACTATAACGATTCTCACTTAATATAAAGAAGTTACCCGCAGCCGGGTATCTCAGGAGCAATAGATGTCGATGGCCTTATCCCAACCGTTGTCACGGCCTTCCGTTTTGGGTGGCGCGATGATTGTCGCAGGTACCGCAGTGGGTGCGGGCATGTTCTCAATCCCAATCGTGACAGCCGGGGTATGGTTCAGCGGCTCAGTGGTGCTGCTGATCTACACCTGGGCATGTATGTTAGTGTCCGGGCTGATGATTCTGGAAGCTAACCTGAACTACCCAAGTGGCGCCAGTTTCCACACCATGGTGCAAGACCTGCTAGGCAAGGTGTGGAGCTCAATTAACGGGCTGTCCATTACCTTTGTGCTCTACATTCTGACCTACGCCTATATCTCCGCCGGTGGTTCGATCATCGCCCATACGCTGCAAAACGTAGCCGGAATTGGCCAGACCAGCGCAGGCTTTATCTTTGCACTTTTGGTGGCCTTTATCGTGTGGTTATCCACCCGAGCAGTGGATCGCCTCAGTACAATATTAATCGGCGGCATGGTTATCACATTTGTCATGTCTGTCGGTGATATGTTCAGCCATGTAGAAAGTGCGGTGTTGTTTAATCAGACAGACAGTAATGCCCACTATCTGCCCTATGCACTGGCGGCATTGCCTTATTTGCTGACCTCTTTTGGCTACCACGGCAATGTGCCGGGCCTGGTGAAGTACTACAACAAAGACAGCAAAGCCGTTGTGCGCAGCCTGCTGTACGGAACATTGATTGCCTTGGTGATTTATCTCCTTTGGCAGTATGCCATTCAGGGCAATATCGCCCGGGATGCTTTCAAACAGGTTATTGCCGATGGCGGTAATATCGGCAATCTATTGCAACAAATGGACACCGTTTCTGCCAGTAAAGCCACCAGCCAGCTACTCAATGCCTTCTCTTATATGGCACTGGCCAGTTCGTTCCTTGGCGTGTCGCTCGGGTTGTTTGATTATATTTCTGATTTATTTGACTTTACCGATGACCGCAGCGGGCGAACTAAATCAGCATTAATGACCTTTGTCCCTCCGACTCTCGGTGCCCTGCTGTTCCCGGATGGCTTCTTATATGCCATTGGCTTTGCGGGGTTAGCCGCCACCATTTGGGCGGTTATTGTGCCCGCATTAATGGCGCGAGCCAGCCGTAAACGCTTCCCACAAGCCCGTTACCGTGCTCCCGGAGGCCGTTTTATGATTGGTTTTATTATCCTGTTTGGCCTGGTCAATGCGGTAGCCCATATTTCAGCCTTGTTCGGCCTATTGCCGGTTTATCAATAGTGCAGAATTTATTACACCTTTTCGCGCTATCTGCTTGCCTGAATCTCACGGCGCGAGTAACTTGTCGCAACTTATCTTTAATCCCGATTGGCAGGTTATTTTTATGGCAAAAGCTAACGAAATAAAACGTGGTATGGCAGTCAACCTCAACGGCAAATTGCTGTTGGTGAAAGATATCGATGTACAAAGTCCAAGCGCCCGTGGCGCAAGTACACTGTATAAAATGCGTTTTTCTGATGTACGTACCGGGTTGAAAGTCGAAGAGCGTTTTAAAGGTGATGAAAACCTCGACACCATAACTCTGACTCGCCGCGCGGTCAATTTCTCTTATATTGATGGTGACGAATACGTCTTTATGGATGATGAAGACTACACACCATACAACTTCAAAAAAGAGCAAATCGAAGATGAACTGCTGTTTATTCCTGAAGGTGGGATGCCGGGGATGCAGGTTCTGACGATGGAAGGCCAATTGCTGGCGCTAGAGTTGCCACAAACGGTTGATATGGAAATTGTTGATACCGCACCGAGCATCAAAGGCGCATCCGCCAGTGCCCGTAACAAACCTGCGATAATGAGCACGGGTTTATCGATTCAGGTGCCAGAATATATCAGCCCAGGAGAAAAAATTCGTATTCATATTGCTGAACGCCGCTATATGGGCCGCGCTGACTAACCCCCCTTCATCTTTAACGTTGCAGGTGTGTTGGCTGCTCTTGCTGGCCGCCCTTCTGCAACTTGAATCTATTGGGTCTCTCTACGTTAAGAGCCGGAAACCGGCCCTTAACGGTTATCTCTTCACTGATCGTGCAAAACTACTGCTTCAGCTCGGGGAAAAATGTCCGTTTCAGTGCCAATTCCACACCACGAACTTCTGCCAGCCCTTTCAGACGCCCAATTGCCGAGTAGCCCGGATTGGTTTTCTTGTGCAAATCGTCCAGCATCTGATGACCATGGTCCGGACGCATAGGTATTGGACGCATATCCCCCAGTGACTGGCGGCGCTGTTCTTCGGTTAAAATGGCTTTTACCACCGAGTACATATCCACATCGCCTTGCAAATGCCCCCCTTCATGGAAGGTTTTTGGATTTCCTTCACGACAGGTGGAACGCAAATGCGTGAAGTGAATACGATCGCCAAAGGTTTCGATCATCTTCACCAAATCGTTATCAGCACGCACACCATACGAACCGGTACACATGGTGAAACCGTTGTGAATGCTATCCACCGTCTCTTTCAGCCACTGCATATCTTCAATGGTTGAAACGATACGCGGTAGGCCAAGGATTGGGCGCGGTGGATCATCTGGGTGCACCGCCATACGCAAGCCCACTTGTTCTGCCACCGGAATGATAGCGCGCAGGAAGTAAGCCATGTTCTCACGCAGTTGCGCTTTATCAATCCCATCGTACTCAGCCAACCGAGCACGGAACTGATCCAGCGTATAGCCCTCTTCAGCCCCTGGCAGACCTGCAATAATATTGCCCGTCAGCTTGGCAATATCAGCTTCAGTCATCGCGTTGAAATACGCTTCTGCCTGTACTTGTTCTTCCGCCGTATAGTCATTGCTGGCACCAGGGCGTTTTAGAATATGCAGCTCAAAAGCGGCAAAAGCTATCTGGTCAAAACGCAACGCTTTAGAACCGTCTGGTAATTCATATTCCAGATCAGTACGCGTCCAGTCCAGTATCGGCATGAAGTTGTAGCACACGGTGTCAATACCGCATTCTGCAATGTTACGCAGTGTTTGTTGGTAATTTTCAATGTATTGCTGATAGTTACCGCTATGAGTTTTGATGTCCTCATGAATAGGCACACTTTCCACAACAGACCATACCAGGTTTTTAGCTGCTAATTCGGCCTGACGCTGCTTGATCTCACTGACTGGCCACACAACACCATTCGGGATATGGTGTAACGCCGTGACTACTCCGGTAGCACCCGCTTGACGGATATCATCTAACGACACCGGATCATTCGGGCCATACCAACGCCATGTTTGTTCCATTTTATTTTTACCTTCTGCATACGCAACAATAATAAAATTAACCCGCTAACGGTTAAAGCCGCCTTTTTCTGCCGATAACGGACTTTTCTGCCGATAACGGACGTAGGCAACGATCCAATCACATCCCAATCACATCTTTTTTTACTGCATTAATCTTTTTTAACTGCTGTCATCTTCTTAACCACAGTAAACGATGCTCAGATACTGAATCAGATGCTGAAAATGTTGTTATACCGATTTCTAATAGATATCACTCAGCTTTATCCTTACTGTTTAGCCGCTCAGTGTCAAAAGGCAAATCCTCATTGGTTGATCCACTTCACGAATATTATCAATATTGGACTTACCAATTTTATTTTCTGTCATATAGCTTTACACTGCAAGCCGATAATTTCTGTGTTTATAACTTAATTCTGTGTCTATAACTTAATGGCAACGAGCAAAAGAAACGAGTCCGCATTGTATGGCTCTCTACTTAGCGATCAGCCACACAAAACTGGTCTAACAACTTTTCTATTTGCCACCTTTTATGTTAATCCCCATCAGTCCCCGTACTGTCAGGGGGAATAATTCTGGAGCCACCTATGAACACCATTGCCAACAGCGCCCTTCCCTCAACCGTACAGCAACCCAATTATGATCGGGCGGCGCTGAGAAGCCGTATTGTTCACATTGGATTTGGTGCTTTTCATCGAGCCCACCAGGCACTGCTCACTTACCGGGTATTAAATACGCAAGGCGGTGATTGGGGTATTTGCGAAGTCAGCCTCTTTGGTGCTGATACGCTGATTCAAGAGTTACGTAAACAGGACCACCTCTTTTCCGTCTTGGAAAAAGGGGCGCAGGGTAATCAGGCGATTGTGGTCGGTTCAGTGTGTGAATCCGTACATGCTCGTTTAGACGGCATCATGCAAGTATTGGCGAAATTGGTCGAGCCACAAGTGGCCATCGTCTCTCTGACCATCACCGAGAAAGGGTATTGCATCGAGCCGGGCACCGGCCAATTGGATCTGCAGAACGAGTTTATTCGTGCCGATCTGGCCGTCCCTAATGCACCGACATCAGCACCTGGGGTGTTGGTGGAAGCACTCCGCTTGCGCCGTTTACGTGGATTGCCTCCCTTTACCGTCCTTTCTTGCGATAACATCCCGGAAAACGGTGATGTGGTAAGAAACGCGGTACTCGGTCTGGCCACGGTCCGTGATCCAGCGCTGGCTAATTGGATTCAGCAACATGTCACTTTCCCGAACACCATGGTTGACCGCAT
Source organism: Yersinia pestis (assembly GCF_900460465.1). Classification (GTDB taxonomy): domain Bacteria; phylum Pseudomonadota; class Gammaproteobacteria; order Enterobacterales; family Enterobacteriaceae; genus Yersinia; species Yersinia pestis. The sequence goes on from NZ_UAVH01000006.1 coordinate 466,650, forward strand.
CGTTCCCGCAGCGACAGCGGAAACGTTACAGGAAATCGCCGATACCCTTGGGGTCGCAGACTCTTGTGGGATCGCCTGCGAACCCTTTATTCAGTGGGTCGTCGAAGACAAATTTGTTGCAGGCCGTCCAGATTGGCAAGTGGCGGGCGTACAGTTGGTTGATGATGTCTTGCCGTTTGAAGAAATGAAGCTACGTATGCTGAACGGGAGCCATTCGTATCTCTCTTATTTAGGCTATCTGGCCGGTTATCAACATATTAATGATTGTATGGCTGACGAGAATTATCGCCTAACGGCTCGTCGCTTAATGATGAATGAGCAAGCGCCCACTTTACGTGTCACCGGTATTGATCTGAATGCTTATGCTGATCAGTTGATTGAGCGTTACTGTAACCCCGCGCTCAAACACCGCACCTGGCAAATTGCCATGGATGGGAGCCAGAAATTACCACAACGGATGTTGGATTCCGTCCGTTGGCATTTAAAACAGGGTAATGCGTATCCTTGTCTGGCTTTAGGCATTGCAGGTTGGATGCGCTATGTAGGGGGCATCGATGATAACGGTCAGGTTATTGATATCCGTGATCCGATGGTGGATAGCTTTAAACAATGCGTTGCGGCCAGCGAAGATGGTGCGGCTCGGGTACAAAGTTTGCTGACACTGAAAGCACTGTTTGGTGAAACGCTGCCACAACAGCCAACATTTGTGCAGGCAGTGACCGAGGCTTATCTCAGCTTGCAACAATTTGGCGCGAAAGAGACAGTACGCCGCTTAGCCGAACAGGCTTAAGACACACGACGATGAGCTGAATCAAGGCTATTCAGCTCATCGGTATTGTTGGCGTTTAGTTCTGTTGATATTAGTTCTGTTGATATTAGTTCTGTTGACGTTAGTACTCTTGGTGCGACTACGGTTGGTTTTTACGTTATCTTTTACTCTTCAATCTGATATGGCGCAGACTCAAATAAGTAGCCATCAAAATCTGGATGGTCAGCATCAGAGATCTCCAGCAACTTCAATTTTACATTCTCCAAATGCTGCCACATGGCCTGCTTAGCGGCTTTACTGTCGCGGCGAAGCACGGCTTGCAAGATTTTTTGGTGATCATCCAACCATTGCCAACGGTAGCTAAAATCGGCGGTATGACTATGCGCCCCCTGCCACATTGCACTACTTTTCCGGACTTGCCAGGTCTGCGCAACCATATTGGCCAGCACACTATTTTGTGTCGATTGCGCTAACAAACAATGAAACAACTCATCAGCGCTTTCATCTATCGCGCCAGCCGTCAGTGCGGCTTTTCCCTGCTCAATAGCATTACGCATTTTAATGATATCGGCTTTGGTGGCTTGCATTGCGGCAAAAGCCGCGACTTCGCTCTCTAACAATTGCCGGGCTTGTAGCAGTTCAAACGGGCCGTAGCCACTATCGATTGACGTAGCCGACTCACCATTAAGCGACATCGTGGGCACATTCACCACGTAAACACCGGAGCCTTTGCGTACTTCTACCAGCTTCTCCAGCTCGAGCATAATCAGGGCTTCACGCACCACACTACGGCTGACACTGAAATTTTCGGCAATATCACGCTCCGGTGGTAAACGATCGCCCACTGAGTATCGCCCACTGACAATCGCTTCCCGCAGTTGGCTGCCCACTTCCTGATATAACCGCATAACCTTAATTTCCTGCATCAGACATTGGCGTAGAAAATACCAAATTGATCTGACCAAAAGGGTGTATGAATGGCGTCGAGTATATCATGTGGTCAAACAACTTCAGGTGATAAATCACGGTTTATCACGTCGATAAACCGTGATGCCCAAACATGTTGAGAAATATTAGAGGTAGGTAACAGTTAGGACTCCGAGGCTACGCTGCTGATTCAGCCATTCCAAACGGGACGTGGCTAAACTCCCTGGCAACCGCGCGTTCAGAGGCATATTACGTGTGAGTGTTTGTCTGCTGGTTATCATTTTACCATTACGATAACAGCTCGTTGTAATGGTCTGGTTTAATACCGACGTATCACAAGGGGTATCAACAATGGCCCCAGAAAAAGTAATTGTACCGGTGACAGAAAGGGTGGATTGCGTACTACTGGCAGAGAAAGATATTATCCATGAAAACATGATTACAACGATACTCAGTGCACGGTAGTTGCTCATGATCACCTCAACTTTTATAGCTGTCATCTTAAAGATAGAGGATTTCAAGCAGTACAATGGGCGTAATAGAGTGTTTTTTATTACTCTATTCTATTTATAACCCGCCAAAATCCCTCGGAGAAGGAATTATAATTTCACGCAGTAGATATCTATTAGGCCAGCGTCTTAGCCACCCTAGGAAATTATCTCTATTTGGCGATTTTTTGATTAAAAGTAAGCCTAATTGGCCTTATTTCCTTTCAGGTTGAAAGGGTAATAAATAGCCATATAATTTGTAAATCATATAAAAATATTTTTGTATTTTGGAGATCCAGCATGACAAAGACCAATTTAATTACCGGATTTTTAGGTTGTGGCAAAACCACAACTATCCGGCACTTACTCGCACAGAAGCCGGAACATGAAAAATGGGCGGTGCTGGTCAATGAATTTGGTGAGATTGGTATTGATGGCGCTCTGTTGGCGGATAGCGGTGCTGTTTTAAAAGAGATCCCAGGGGGCTGTATGTGCTGTGTTAATGGGCTACCGATGCAAATTGGCCTGAACATGCTGTTGCAGCAGGCAAAACCAGATCGCCTGCTCATTGAGCCAACCGGGCTGGGCCACCCGAAACAAATTCTGTCATTATTAACGTCTGATATTTATCAGCCTTGGATTGACTTACGCGCCACACTTTGTCTGCTGGATGCCCGCCAACTGAGTGAACCCCGCTATACCGAAAATGAAAATTTCCGTGACCAACTGGCGGCGGCAGATATCATTGTGGTCAACAAGCAAGACACTTACCGCTCGGCCGATAACGCGGTGTTACAACAATGGCAACAAAAGCAGCCATTATCGCGGCCGCTGTATCATAGCGAATATGGCAAACTCGACGTGGCCCTGCTCGACCAACCACACAGTAATAAAGACGAACTTCCTTCTGGTACACATCATCACGGCACATCACAGCCAAAAGGATTAGCCGCATTACGTCTGAAAGGGGCCGAACCCTGGCGTCGGGCATTAAATCGGGGGCAAGGGTATCTGAGCTGTGGCTGGGTATTTGATGCCAACACCGTTTTTGATACCGTGCCATTATTGGAGTGGGTACGATTGAACCCAGCAGAACGGGTAAAAGGTGTCATGCGCATCCCGGAAGGAACCTTGATGGTTAATCGACAAGGTAATGACTTACAAATAGACACTCGCCAAATACCCCCGCTGGATAGCCGCATTGAATTGATTAGCGCCACTGATATTGATTGGAACGTATTGCAACATGATTTATTAAAAATTCGTTTACGTAACGGGGTATGATGTCTCCCCATTTTTATTTTCTTTCCGTTGTGTACATTTTTAATTTATAGGTTACCGCATGACTCGTCGTAATTTACCGACAATATTGCTCCTCAATTTACTGGGGATCATACTGTTTCTATCGTGGTATCTGCCCACAAACCACGGTGTTTGGTTTAAGATAGACTCAGCAATATTCTTCTATTTTAATCAGCATCTGCTGTCCAGCCCAACATTTCTGCACCTGGTAGCAATCACCAACCATCGCGCTTTCGATGTCATTTCATTGATGTGTATGGGATTACTTTATTTTTCCTTCTACATAAAGGAAACGCCTGCTGGCCGCCGTCGCCTGATAGTGATCGGATTCGTCATGTTGTTAACGGCGGTTATTCTTAATCAGTTGGGCCATTTACTGCCGGTTTCACACCCCAGCCCCACCCTGACATTTGATAATATTAATCGCGTCAGTGTATTAACCGGCGTCCCGACGAAAGATGCCTCGAGTGATAGTTTCCCTGGCGATCATGGCATGATGCTGATTATTTTTGCCTGTTTTATGTTGCGCTATTTTTCCCGCGGTGCGTTCGCTATTGCGCTGCTGATCGTGGTTATCTTCTCAATGCCGCGCATCATGATTGGCGCACATTGGTTTACCGATATCGCGGTAGGATCACTCTCAATCGTCTTGGTAGGGATCAGTTGGATATTGCTGACGCCGTTAAGCGATAAGATTATTGCGTGGATTAACCAGCATCTGCCTGGCGCTAAACATCCTTAATCCCCCGCCCATCGCAGGCTGTGGCAAACAATTCAATTCATTGTCTCAGCCTCTATTTTTTCGCTTATTTCTTCACACTCAACGACAATAAATTAAGCGGTCACTTTTATTTTTGAAAGTTTACATTCTATTACATTAGCTTTTCTGATGAAAATAGGAATAAAGCACTCGCCTTTTATTAATCATTACGGTAACCTCAAAAACGTTTGTGTTCAGCTATCAGCATTCTGCGCTTTTATCAGCATCCTGCACTTAATGTGGTAGAGATTGTTTGATGCAGTAGAGATTGTTTGATAGAGACGCTTTGGATAAAGAATGTGCGTTCATGCACATTTATTCAGTTAAATGATTGTCTATTCTGTTCACAATCAATAATCTCGATTCGTTTGGTATTTTTGGTAGCGACATCCGTCGTAAGGACAGCAAGGGAAAACAACAACAATGGTCAAGTCTCAACCTATTCTGAGATATATTCTGCGGGCGCTCCCTGCAGTTGCAGCAGCAGTAATGTTATCCGCATGCAGTTCACCACAGGCTTCGAATGTAAATAATACGCAAACTGAGATGCGTGCAGTTAATGACAAAGATGGGCTTTTACTGCAAGCCTCTCAGGATGAATTCGAAGCGATGGTTCGCAACGTTGACATCAAGTCAAAGATTTTAGAACAGTATGCAGGTTGGAAAGGTGTTCGTTATCGTTTAGGCGGTAGCAGTAAACGCGGTATTGATTGTTCCGCATTTGTACAAACCACTTTCCGTGAACAGTTTGGTATGGATTTGCCGCGCTCAACATCTCAGCAGCAGGATCTCGGCAAGAAAGTCCAGCGGACTAAATTACGTCCAGGTGATCTTGTTCTATTCCGCGCAGGCTCAACAGGGCGTCATGTCGGTATCTATTTAGGTAACGATAAATTTGTTCATGCATCGACCAGTGCCGGTGTAACGATATCGAACCTGAATGACGATTACTGGAATAAGCGTTATCGTGATGGGCGTCGAGTGCTAAGTAGCAGTTCGAGCAGCTAGCTGATATTTATTCCTGTTGTTCAAAATACCAAACCAAACGTTGAAACGCTGTTTATGACAGCGTTTTTTATTGGCTCATCTTCTGCCCTATCACCTTCCACTGCGTATTTTTCCGCCAATTTGTAAGAAATGTCCTTTTTTACCCAAAAAGCGCAATCGCCGATTTTTTTGTGTAAAATGTGTGTCACATTATTGATAAATTATCTCGCATTATCGGTAGAGCAGCCGAATATTCGCCTTTATATAATAAAATTAACGATATTAATAAACTGAAAATTTGTTTTAAAAAAAATACATTTATAAAATAAAACAATAGAAGTTAAGCGTATTGTTTGAGCCGTATTGGCTGGCTTAATCATATATTTACATGATATTTGGATATGGGAATGCCATCTTATAATTTAATTAATGTCGCGAATACTCAATGGCAAAGCGGTAGCGCTATGCAAGTAAGTTACTTATACTCAGATGCCCCAGTCATTGGAATCACAGATAGCCGCAAACACATTAGTGTTGCTAGCACGGCTGCAACATCAAGTCATAGCGGTATAAATACTTTGCCAATCATACTGAGGAACGGCGTAACATGGGTTCAAACAGTGCGTTCTCCCGCAATATTTTGTCCAGACGCCATCTGGTAAAAAAAGAGTATCCTCCTCGCGCTCTGCTTTTTTATCTGTTTTGTCGTTATAACGTTGTCATTACTGTATCGCAGCAGTGAAAATAAATTAACAACACAAAGTGGTAATATTATCACCTATGCCTCTCATTTCCTTAATGAAATAACAACGACCATGTCTCAGCTTATCCCACTGAGCACCCAATCGTGCGAACAAGCCAGCCCAACTCTTCATTATCGTGCCGCCTTTACCAATGGTGTCAGAGCCTTTTTATTGGTCAGGGAAGGCGTTGCTTATTGCTCCTCGGCAACGGGTGAAATGCACACGCCAGTCAGTACGATCTACCCCAAAGTTAATTTATCCCAGCCACTGGATTTTAAAATTCAGCAAGGCACCCCCATGATGCCAAACAAGCCTGCAATTGCCGTATGGCTGCGTCAAGCAGGCCGTGGAGATACGGGAATATTGGCGACGATGGAATTCAGTTTGCATCCCTATCTATTAATGGGCCGTTCAGATAACGAAATGAGTGGCTCAGCGATTATTATTGATGGCTTAGCTATCACTACTTTTGATTCTAACGTCTTACCTATCAGCCAGTTACCTAATCTAAACGCCAGGGAGATTACATTACCTGGTTATCCGATTAAGATATTGATTTATCATAATAGTATAACGAAAAACGATATTAGAATGACCCTGTTAGGTGGCCTATTACTTGCCGGCTTGGTGGGCATCTTGGCTTATTATATTTTAATCACCAAAAAAAGTGCTGAAGCTGAAATTTTACGGGGCATTAGGCGCGGTGAGTTTTTCGTTGAATATCAACCGGTTTTTCGCTCACATAATCAGACAATATCAGGTTTAGAAGCCCTTATCCGTTGGCAACACCCGACTGAAGGGCGGATTTCGCCCGATATCTTCATTCCTTATGCCGAAACTCAACACCTGATACAGCCGCTGACAACGCACTTGTTTGAGTTAATTATCAGAGATACCGCTCTTATGGTAAACCTGTTCCCGACGGGCGCTAAACTTGCCTTTAATATTTCACCGGCCCATCTTGCTGATGATGATTTTTGTCAGGACGTATCACGACTCTTGCAGCAATTAAATACCGATATTTTTACCCCCGTATTCGAAATTACTGAGCGAGGTATGGTGCAAAAAGAGTTGGCCCTGAAGCAATTCGCCTGGCTGCATTCGCAAGGGATTCAAATCGCTGTCGATGATTTTGGCACCGGCCATAGCGCCCTGATCTATTTAGAACGCTTTACCTTAGATTATATTAAAATTGATCGCGGCTTTATCAGCACGATAGGCGAAAATACGGTGACAACGCCGGTATTAGATTCGGTATTAATTCTGGCAAAAAAACTTAATATTGAAACTATCGCTGAGGGCATCGAGACTGAGCAACAACTTCACTATTTAGCTAAACATGGTGTCAATTACTTGCAGGGTTATTTACTCAGTAAGCCGCTGTCTGTTGAAGCTTTAGCTAAATTCTGTCATGAAAAGATGAGTAACAAAAACTTACTGGCTTAATGTTTGCATTATCCCCCTGTAAGCTGGTAATTTCATTTGAGAAAATGATTATCTGCAGCTTCGCAGGAGATTGCCAACAATATGTTTTTACGCCTATTTGCTACCTTGATACTTTCGGCCATGAGTTTTGGGTTAGCTGCCGAAACCATTAAAGAGGGCGTTTCTTTTGCCATATTGGGCGACCCCAAGTACTCATCGGATTTTAGCCATTTTGATTATGTCAATCCAGCGGCCCCTAAAGGGGGAAATATTACTCTGTCGGCGATTGGCACATTTGATAATTTCAACCGGTATGCATTGCGTGGTACCTCTGCAGCTCGAACGGAGAGACTCTATGATTCATTGTTCAGTCCCTCAAGCGATGAGATTGGCAGCTACTATCCATTAATTGCGGAATCAGCGCGCTATTCTCCCGACTTCAGTTGGATTGAGGTTGATATCAACCCCCACGCCCGTTTTCATGATGGTGCCCCGATTACTGCCGAGGATGTGGCCTTCACCTTCAACAAATTTATGACTGAAGGGGTACCACAATTTCGATTGTTCTATAAAGGCGTTAAAGTCAACGCTATTTCCCGTCTGACGGTACGTTTTGAATTTCCTGAACCTAACAAAGATAAAATGCTCGGCCTACTTGGTTTTCCGGTGATGCCCAAACATTTCTGGAAAGATCATAAGCTGAGTGACCCACTCAGTACCCCTCCAGTCGCCAGCGGCCCTTACCGCATCAGCAAATACAAAATGGGCCAATATGTCACTTATGAACGGGTAAAAGATTACTGGGCCGCCAATCTGCCGGTTAACCGGGGCCAATATAATTTTGACACTATCCGTTATGATTATTATCTGGACGACAAAGTCGCCTTAGAAGCCTTTAAAGCCGGAGCCTTTGATTTACGGACGGAGTCCTCACCGAAAAGCTGGGCGACGCAGTATGCGGGCGGTAACTTCGCCAAGAACTATATCGTCAAACAGGATATTACCGACAACTCGGCACAGAACACTCGCTGGTTAGCATTTAATGTGCAACGGCCCCTCTTCAGTGACCGACGCGTCCGCCAGGCGCTGACTTTGGCCTTCGATTTTGAATGGATGAACAAAGCCTTTTATTTCAATAGCTATCAGCGTGCCAATAGCTTCTTCCAAAATACCGAATATGCGGCAACAGGTTATCCGGACAGTGCAGAACTGGCTTGGCTCGCGCCATTGAAAGATAAAATACCCGCGGAAGTTTTCACCCAGATTTATCAACCACCACACACGGATGGTAGCGGCTATTCGCGAGATAACCTGCTCAAAGCCAAAGAGTTACTGAATGAAGCGGGCTGGGAAGTCAAAGACCAACAACTGGTGAATAGTAAAACCGGTAAACCTTTTGAATTTGAATTGCTATTACCCAGCGGCAGCGATTTTCAGTATGTGCAACCGTTCAAACACAATTTGCAGCGTTTAGGTATCACGATGAAGATCCGCGAAGTTGACAGCTCGCAGTTTATTAATCGCTTACGCAGCCGGGATTTCGATATGATCCCAACGGTTTACAACGCCTTCCCTTACCCAAGCCCAGACCTGCAAATCTTGTGGAGTTCAGCCTACATTGATTCCACCTATAACAGACCCGGTATTAAAGATCCGGCCATCGACCAATTAATCGCCCAGATTGTCAGCCATCAGGATCAACCAGAGGCCTTACTCTCTCTGGGGCGTGCCCTTGACCGGGTATTGACCTGGAATTATTTGATGATCCCGATGTGGTATTCCAATCATAGCCGCTTCGCCTATTGGGATAAACTCTCGATGCCAGCGGTTCGTCCCACCTATTCGCTAGGGTTTGATAGCTGGTGGTTTGATGTTAACAAGGCAGCTCGCCTGCCAGTAGAACGTCGTTAGGGGGCTGTTGTGGGCGCATATCTATTACGGCGACTATTCCTTGTTATTCCTACGCTGTGGGCCATTATTACTATCAATTTCTTTATTGTGCAGATTGCACCTGGCGGGCCAGTTGATCAGGCTATCGCCAATATTGAATTGGGTCACACCACTGGATTTACTGCCGGTAGCGGTGATGGCGGTTTAGGAGGGGCTAAAGCCGGTCTGAATGCAGCACAGGTCGGTGACAGTAATTATCGCGGTTCACGCGGATTAGACCCGGAAGTTATTGCTGAAATAAAACAGCGCTTTGGTTTTGATAAGCCCCTACATCAACGCTATTTCGATATGCTATGGCGCTATGTCCGTTTTGATTTTGGCGACAGTTTGTTCCGTGGCGAATCGGTGATGTCACTGATAAAACAAAGCCTGCCGGTGTCAATCTCGCTTGGGCTATGGAGTACGCTGATTATTTATCTGGTTTCCATACCTCTGGGGATAAAAAAAGCGGTGCGCAATGGCACCGCCTTCGATACCTGGAGCAGCACCTTAATTATCATCGGTTATGCAATCCCCTCCTTCCTATTCGCTATTTTACTGGTAGTGCTGTTTTCCGGTGGGAGCTATTTCGACCTATTCCCACTCCGCGGTCTGGTTTCCAGTAACTGGGACACCCTACCGTGGTACAGCAAAATCACAGACTATTTGTGGCATATTACCCTGCCCGTGCTGGCCACGGTGATTGGTGGTTTCGCGACACTGACGATGCTAACGAAAAACTCATTCCTTGATGAAATACGTAAGCAATATGTCGTTACGGCCCGCGCCAAGGGACTACCAGAGGAAAAAATTCTCTATCGCCATGTCTTTCGTAACGCCATGCTGTTAGTCATCGCCGGATTCCCCGCCACCTTTGTCAGTATGTTTTTCACGGGTTCACTCTTGATTGAAGTGATGTTCTCACTCAATGGCTTAGGCCTGCTGGGATACGACGCCACCATACAGCGAGATTACCCGGTAATGTTTGGCACGCTCTATATTTTCACACTCATTGGTTTACTGCTGAATATCGTCAGTGACATTACCTATACCCTGGTAGACCCACGTATTGATTTTGAGGGCCGCCAATAATGATGATGAGACTAAGTGCAATTAATCAGGCCCGTTGGGCGCGTTTTCGTCAGAATCGCCGTGGTTACTGGTCACTGTGGATTTTCCTAACACTGTTTGTCATTAGCTTATTTGCCGAATTGATTGCCAACGATAAACCATTGCTGGTGAGCTATCAGGGCAAGTTTTATATGCCTTTTATGGTCAATTACAGTGAGTCAACCTTTGGCGGTGTTTTAACCACCGCGGCAGATTATCAAGACCCGTATGTGATTGGGCGTATAAATGACAGTGGCTGGGCTATCTGGGCACCTATTCGTTTTAGTAATAACACCATTAATTTCGCCACGGACGTGCCCTTCCCTTCTCCGCCAAGCCGTACCAACTTGCTGGGTACTGATAGTACCGGCGGAGATGTCTTGGCCAAAGTGATCTATGGCTTTCGTATCTCGCTGTTGTTCGGGCTGACATTAACCCTGTTTTCCAGTGTGATTGGGATCTGCGCCGGTGCGGTACAAGGCTATTACGGGGGCAGGGTTGATCTCTGGGGCCAACGCTTTATTGAGGTATGGTCTGGTATGCCAACCCTGTTTTTAGTGATTTTACTGTCGAGCATTGTGCAGCCCAATTTCTGGTGGCTGCTTGCTATCACCGTTATTTTTGGCTGGATGGGGTTGGTGGGTGTCGTGCGCGCTGAGTTTCTCCGGACCCGCAATTATGATTATATCCGTGCCGCACGGGCGATGGGGGTACGTGATCGAACCATCATGACTCGCCATATGTTGCCTAATGCCATGGTGGCCACACTGACCTTCTTGCCGTTTATTCTGTGTGGCTCCATTACCACCCTCACCTCACTGGATTTCCTCGGTTTTGGTTTGCCGATAGGTTCACCATCACTGGGTGGGCTGCTGTTAGAGGGGAAAAATAACCTACAGGCCCCTTGGCTGGGGATCACCGCATTTCTGGTGCTGGCGGTGCTATTGTCCCTATTGATTTTTATCGGCGAAGCTGTCCGTGACGCCTTTGACCCAAGTAAGGTGTACTGATATGGCGACCTCACCACTATTGGATATCCAAAACCTCAGTGTTGCGTTTAGTCAGGCAGGCGTTCAGCGTGAGGTTGTCAGCGAACTGTCATTACAAATCAACGCTGGAGAAACACTGGCGCTGGTCGGGGAATCAGGATCGGGGAAAAGCGTCACCGCGTTGTCCGTGTTACGTTTGCTACCATCACCGCCAGTAGTGTATCCCACAGGTGATATTCTGTTTGCGGGCAGCTCATTGCTACATGCTGATGAGCCAACACTACGGCGCATTCGTGGTAATCAGATTTCGATGATCTTCCAAGAACCGATGGTGTCACTCAACCCGCTGCATAATATTGAAAAACAGTTGGCAGAAGTGCTCTCACTGCACCGGGGTATGGGGCAAGAAGCGGCGCGGGCTGAAATTATCCAATGCCTCGACAGAGTTGGCATTCGTAATGCCAAAGGGCGATTAGCCGATTTTCCCCATCAACTTTCTGGCGGTGAACGCCAGCGAGTGATGATTGCCATGGCGGTATTAACCCAACCCAAATTATTGATTGCCGATGAGCCAACCACCGCACTGGATGTTTCTGTTCAGGCGCAAATTCTGAGCTTGCTGAAAGAGTTAAAGCAAGAGATGAACATGAGCCTGCTGTTTATCACCCATAACCTGAATATCGTGCGCCGATTAGCGGATAACGTGGCGGTGATGCGGGAAGGCCGTAAAGTGGAGCAGAACAACCGGCAGGCGCTCTTCAGTGCCCCGCAACACCCCTACACTCGCCAGTTACTGGATGCTGAGTCACAGGATGCCCCGTTGCCACTCGCGCAGAATACCCAGCCACTGCTTGTGGTTAAAGAGTTGCAAGTTGCCTTCCCGATCAAACGTGGTTTACTGCGCCGCACCGTCGATCACCACTATGCGCTAAAAAGCCTCAGTTTTGACCTGAAGCCCGGCGAAAGTCTGGGCTTGGTGGGGGAGTCCGGTTCGGGTAAAAGTACCTCCGGTCTGGCCTTGTTACGCTTATTGCCATCACAGGGTGAAATCTGGTTTAGCGGGCAACCGCTGCACCAATTTACCCCCAAACAGATGCTGCCCTATCGCAGCCGTATTCAGGTGGTCTTCCAGGACCCTTACTCAGCATTGAACCCACGTTTGAATGTGCAACAGATCATTGCGGAGGGCCTGGAAGTGCATCAAAAACTCAGTGCAGCGCAACGTGAAGAGCGAGTGATTAAGGCAATGGAAGAAGTCGGATTGGATCCAGCCACCCGCTCTCGTTATCCAACTGAATTCTCGGGGGGGCAGCGTCAGCGCATTGCGATTGCCCGCGCGCTGATCCTGCAACCCCAACTGTTGATCCTTGATGAACCAACGTCTTCACTGGATAAATCGGTACAGGCGCAAATTTTGGCCCTACTGAAATCCCTTCAGCAGCGTTACCAACTCAGCTACTTGTTTATTAGCCATGACTTGCAGGTCGTGCGTTCGCTCTGCCATCAGGTGATTGTCTTAAGACAAGGAGAAGTGGTGGAACAAGGTGATTGTCAGGCAATATTTGCGGCACCAAAACAACTATATACTCAGCAATTATTAGAATTAGCAGACTAATATTGCTGTAGCCTAGACAAAAATGCCCGCGATAGCACACGGACAAACAGCTAAAAAGTATCAGAAGGGGTATTCTGCCGTTAGCGTTTCGGCAATGGCCACACCGACATCTTTCAGGCGGCACAGCGTCGCGCTTTCATCCTGCCGGTGAACAAACAAGCACGGCTCACCTTCCCATTCAATGATGGATGAATTCACTTGGATATCTTGCAGCGAAAGATGGAGCCGCTGCATGATATGCCTGGCATGATTACCGTCGTGACTGAGTAATTTCAACCCCATCAGATCATGGGTATCGTCTATCGTCGTCAACGGAGTCGGCTCAACTTTAGCCCCGATGAAACCAGACAACCAACGGTAACTTTGCGGCAGGCGATGTACTACCGAAAGTTGAATATTATTCACGTGTCTTTCCTAGTCAAAATAAAAAATCAAAATTTACCAAAAACACCACCGTGACTCACGTTAACTACAGTTATAGTCGCTAAATTGTTATTGTGCCTGATTCAAATCTCATAAAAACACAATACTGATAACAATTGAGAAACTTATGACTAACAAATCCATTTGTGTGCTGATTTTTGAACTTTTTGGCGTCTTTAGCAGGAACAGAAGCTGTAGATTTGGGATTCAGATCCCATTTTTCGTTATATTTATACCTTAATGGCCGTTAGCTCAACCATTTTTCTTGCAAGGCGATTACCTAATAGCAGTTAAATATTTACATTTTTGGAACAAAACGACATTAGAAAATCTTAATAAAATTATCATAACGAACTGATAAACATGTATATTCCTTATCATTTATTGTCATCTAATGCGCTAAAATAGACGGATAAAACGGCTGAAAAATGATTTCTATTTTTTATCTTAATTGCCCAAAAAATTAACAATATGATCTCAATCATGACGATGCAATCAATAATGATACGCATGCTTACTATATTGATGAAGCGCAAGAATTTATCATTTTTTAAGCCAAATTAAGACGAAATGAGAGAGGAAAGGGATTATCTCAGTAGCGAAAAAAACACTCAGGGTGAACCTTAGGGGTAAGGCTCATTAATCCCGATGAGTCTATTTACGTTAAGGTCAACGCTCAGTCAGTGATTCAGGTGGCAAGGGTTATTGACACTTAGTGCCGGGAGCAGATTTTAGTGCCGGGAGCAGATTTGAACGCTGCTTGTAGCGGCCTCGCAGAAGCGAGGCCCATGGATGCGCCGAGTAACGCACGTGGCCAACGCTACAGACAACTTGAAGGATGACGGGTAAATGGCCGACCACTCATACCGTTCACAATCCATGTCAAATACCATCCATGTCGAATACCATCCATATCGAATACCATCCGGCATGGGCGCTGGCTATTTTTTATGACACGGTTTTATGACTTGGGCGACTGGCATACAGATACAACAACATCGCGACAATAATACAAAATGCCATTGAACTGACCATTGGCCAGGCGCTGCGCGACGAAGCCATCGACAGTAACGTCCCCACCACCGCACCAATACCAAAGCGCAACGTCCCCGCCAAAGAAGAGGCGGTCCCTGCCATATGCGGGAAATCATCTAATATCACTGCCATCGCGTTAGACGTGATCATTGCGATACACCCAACATAGGCAGCTACGCCCAGAACTAAGGCCCAGAATCCTAGGCCAGCGACACAAACCACTACCAGCCAGATCCCCATCACAAATTGCACTATCAGGCCAAAACGGAACATTTTCAGCGCCCCGAAACGGCGCACATTACGGCTGTTGATAAAGGTCATCAAGAACAAAAAGACAATGTTCAGTGCAAAGTAATAACCAAAGTTTTGCGGGGAAACACCGTTTAAATCGATATAAACAAAAGGACCGGCGCTGAGGAATGAGAACATACCGGCAAAAGAGAAACCACTGGCCAGCATATAGCTCAGTACGCGTTTGTGGCGAAATAACGAGCCAAAATTACCTATGGTCGTGCGCAGATGAAATTTCTGTCGCCGTTCAGGAGGCAATGTTTCTTGGATAAACAGCGCCACTAACACCGCACCAACCAGTGCCGCCCCCGCCATGGTCCAGAAAATAGCATGCCAGCTAAACCACACCAACAGTGCACCACCGATAATGGGTGCGAGCAAGGGGGCAATCGTCATCACCAATACCACGAAAGACATCATTCGGGAGAACTCATCTTTGGTGAACATATCGCGCATCAAGGCATTAATCACCACACTTGCGGCGGCGGCGGATAAGCCATGCAGGAAGCGCATATTAATGAGTTGCTCGACCGACTGCACCAACGCACATGCCATACCTGCAAGCGCAAAAATCAGCGTCCCCCAAAAAATGACCGGCTTACGCCCGATGCTGTCAGCCATTGGCCCATAGAACATTTGCCCAATGGCAAAACCCAGTACATATGCGCTCAGCGTCATTTGCACACGGCCACTCTCGACCCCAAACTCCTGCGCAATAATCGGCATGCTTGGCAGATACATATCAATCGCCAAAGGCATCAGCATCGACAACAACCCAAGGATAAAAATCAAACCAATGTGGGATGTCCGGTTTTTTTGCACGCTTTACCACTCCTCCAAAAACTTACCGCAGATTATACCGCAGTAGAACGGTGCGGAACCGCTGGCCCGCACGGCAATAACAATCTCATTACAAACAATCTCATTACAAACAATCTCATTACAAGTGTGGGGCACCCACGCTGGCGATCTCTTCTGTCGTCAGCGGCCGGTACTCACCAGGGGCTAAATCATCATCAAGCGTGATATCACCAATGCGTTCACGATGTAACTCAATCACTCGGTTCCCCACAGCAGCAAACATCCGCTTCACCTGATGATAACGCCCTTCGCTGATGGTCAAACGCACCCGTTGCGGCTCGATAACGTCCAGTTGAGCCGGTTTGGTCAGGGATTTTTCATTGTACAGTTGGACACCGTCAGCAAATTGCTGTGCGGTGTCATCGGATAGCGGATGTTCCAACGTCACCAAATAGGTCTTTTCACAATGATGACGTGGCGAAGTGACGCGATGTGACCACTGCCCATCGTCAGTCATCAAGACCAACCCGGTAGTATCGATATCCAACCGCCCAGCGGCATGGAGTTTGTAAGCCACTGGCTCATCAAGGAAATACAACACCGTTGGATGATCGGGATCTTCCGTCGAACACACATAGCCCTGCGGTTTGTTCAACATAAAATAACGGGGGCCAACCATCTGCTGTAACGGATTGCCATCAAATCGCACGTCTTGTTCCGGTGTCAGCTTGATGGCACCACTTTTGACCACCTCGCCATCAATAGTCACACGCTTTGCCCGCAGTTCACGCGCTACCAACGCCCGGCTGACCCCTAATTGCTGAGATAAAAACTTGTCCAATCGCATTGAATCTATTTTGCCTGTTGTATGGCCGTATCACTGATGGATACGGTCCCCATAATGACACCCGTTGATGATAATAGGATGTCAATTGTACGGGTTGAAATGAATGAAGCAGCAAATTGTCATCCCAACATTTTCATCCCCAAATCATTAGCGTTATCGCAGAGCTACAAACGAGGCAAGCCCCATGGATGAGCCAAGTAACGAGAGCCGCTAATGCAACTGCAATGCTAAAAATGCTAAATAAGAAGGGGTTGGAGGAAATCATTCGCTGCCTACCTGACTCATTAGTATAGCGGCGGTTGCCCTATCATCCTAGAAACTGTTGTTAGAAAGCATTTATTCAGAAAACAACGTATCGCGACCATGCCAAGTTGATAGCCTGCCCCCTCGCACAGACGCCATCAGGCAGGCATAATAATAGAAACTTTTTAGCTATAGGCTGAGATCAATGTCGCTTGTACAGCCCTGTAAAGTGTTGCAAATGTTGAATCCATCCATCTGGCAGAGACGATAATGGCGTTCACACTACGGCCTTATCAACGAGAAGCGGTCGATGCCACGGTGGCTTATTTTCGACGCCACACCACACCCGCACTCATTGTTCTACCAACCGGCGCAGGCAAGAGTTTAGTGATCGCAGAACTTGCGAAACTGGCCCGTGGCCGTGTGTTGGTATTAGCGCATGTCAAAGAGTTGGTAGCACAGAATCACGCAAAATACTGCGCATACGGTCTTGAGGCCGATATCTTTGCCGCCGGGTTGCAACAGCGACAAAGCGAGGGAAAAGTGGTCTTTGGCAGCGTGCAATCGGTGGCCCGTAATCTGCCGCTATTTGATAGCGCATTTTCTCTGCTGATTATCGATGAATGTCATCGTATCAGCGATGAAGATGACAGCCAGTATCAGCAAATCATTCAGCATTTACGCACGGGGAATCCGCAGTTACGGCTGTTGGGGCTGACGGCCACCCCTTATCGGCTGGGGAAAGGCTGGATTTATCAGTTCCACTATCACGGTATTACTCGTGGTGATGAAAAAGCCCTGTTCCGTGACTGTATTTATGAATTACCGCTGCGTTATATGATTAAACATGGCTTTCTGGTGCCACCTGAACGGCTGGACATGCCGGTCGTACAGTATGATTTCAGCCGCCTGACCAGCAACAGTGATGGCTTGTTCCGTGAGGCAGATTTAGATCGAGAACTTAAGCAACAACAAAGAATTACCCCACATATTGTTAGCCAAATAATCGAATATGCGGCTCAGCGTCGCGGTGTGATGATTTTTGCCGCCACCGTAGAGCACGCCAAAGAAGTCTATGGCCTGTTGCCCAAAGGTGAAGCCGCGTTGGTCAGCGCGGGGACCCCACCTACGGAACGGGATGCGCTGATCAATGCCTTTAAACAGCAACAATTGCGCTATTTGGTCAATGTGTCGGTACTGACCACCGGTTTTGATGCCCCCCATGTGGATCTGATTGCCATTCTTCGTCCAACCGAATCCATCAGTTTATATCAACAAATTGTTGGCCGAGGCCTGCGGCTGTTTCCCGGTAAAGAGGATTGCTTGATTCTGGATTATGCGGGTAATCCCCATGACCTTTTCACGCCAGAAGTGGGCACGAGCAAACCTCACAGCGGGAGCCAACCAGTACAAGTCTTCTGCCCCGATTGTGGTTTTGCCAATATCTTCTGGGGGAAATGCACTGAGTCCGGCGAAATAATTGAGCACTATGGCCGCCGCTGTCAGGGCTGGTTTGAGGATGATCAGGGTGCACGTGCGCAATGTGACTACCGTTTTCGCTTTAAATCCTGCCCACATTGCGGAGCAGAAAATGATATTGCCGCCCGTCGCTGCCATCAATGCCAGGCGGTTTTGGTCGATCCCGACGATATGCTGAAAGCCGCCCTGAAACTGAAAGATGCGCTGGTATTGCGCTGTGGCGGTATGCAGCTAGAAACGGGCCAAGACGCCAAAGGCGAGTGGCTGAAAGCGACCTATTACGATGAGGATGGCACCAATACCAGTGAGCGCTTCCGATTAACCACACCTGCACAACGTATGGCATTCGAACAGATATTCCTGCGCCCTCACCAGCGCGCACCGGGCATTGCCCTAAAATGGCACACCGCCGCTGATATTATCGCGCAGCAGGCGTTGCTACGTTATCCGGATTTTGTGGTCGCCCGCCGTCGGGGGCAGTGGTGGCAAATCAGGGAGAAGGTATTTGATTACAAGGGGCGTTTTCGGCGGGCCGATGCCCTTGCCTGAGCCGCATTTGACCAGAGATATTCGCAGTTTTATTTGCTGTCTGAGTGATATTTCGCTAGAATGTCGCCCGCTTTACTCTGGGTTTACCCAGCCAAAGCCGAGTATCGAACCTGTTGCTGGGTCGCCTGTAGCAGGGTAAATTTTCTTTAAGAGAAAACAAAATGACCACTATCAATGTAGAAGTACGTAACGACCAGGGTAAGGGTGCGAGCCGCCGCCTGCGTGCAGCAAATAAATTTCCGGCAATCGTTTACGGTGGTTCAGAAGCAGCTATTTCTATTGCTCTCGACCATGACACCACCAAGAACCTTGAACTGAAACCGGGCTTTTATGATTCCGTACTGACTCTGGTTATCGACGGTAAAGAAACTAAAGTTAAAGTACAGGCTGTTCAGCGTCACGCTTTCAAGCCAAAACTGACTCATATCGACTTCGTTCGCGTTTAATCGCGTCGCTTTCGATATTCGGGACGCCGAAATAAATATCCTCCGGCATAGCCGGAGGTTTTTCATATGCGCCTATAAGGCTCTGTTACCAGCCGCGCCCTAACAGGCGCATCGCGATCTGACATTTGCATCTATGGATTACTTACGGCCCGTAAACGGGCTACCGGGATACGGGATCGAGAGTTGCTCACCCATTTTATCCTCTTCCAATTGGTGCTTTATGTATTCTTGTATCCTGGCCGTGTTTTTCCCTACCGTATCAACGTAATACCCTCGACACCAAAACTCCCTGTTACGGTATTTGAACTTCAAATCGCCAAACTGCTCATAAAGCATCAGACTGCTCTTTCCCTTCAGGTACCCCATAAATCCCGAGACACTCATCTTGGGCGGGATCTCCAGAAGCATATGGATGTGATCCACACAGCATTCTGCTTCCAGGATATTCACGTTTTTCCATTCGCACAGTTTTCTTAAAATACTGCCAATCGCTCTGCGTTTTTCCCTGTAGAACACCTGCCTTCGGTACTTCGGCGCAAAAACTATATGATATTTACAGTTCCATCGGGTGTGCGCTAAGCTCTTTTCATCCCTCATTGGGACCCCCTTTTGATTTCTTGTTGAACATTTGCAGTTGCCAGACCGCAAACTGTTTTAACAAATCAAAAGGGGTTTTTATAACTGACCCAAAGCTGAAAGCTTTACTGAACCCCCAGCCTAGCTGGGGGTTTTCTGGGCACAATAAAAAACGCCGCTGATGCGGCGTTTTTTATTGGCTAAATACGCAAAGTGGGCAATTACTTACTGCCAGCACGGCGCTGTAATTGATCACGCAAATTCGGCGGAGTACCTTTAATGGTCAGCGTATCGGTTGCCGCATCCCAGAAAATCCGCTCATCCAGCAGCAGTGCATCAAAATTAATACTCAAACCGCCACCACTGCCCGCAAACTTGGTTAACTGACGCAAAGTCCCTCGATCCGCCGGGAAACTCTCTTCCAATGCATAACCTTGTTCAGCCGAAAATTGCTGGAAATCTTTTTCGCCCAGTTTCGGTAACTCTTGAGCCAACACCTGTAAGGCAATCTCTTCACCGGCTTGCAGTTGCTCATTACAATAGCTGTAAACCTGCTGACGGTAGGCCTGACGCTCATTTTTGCCTAACTCGGCATCGGCGCAGTAATCATCAACCGCCTGCAATAAACCCCGGTTTTGCGCTTTGGTATCTAAGCCTTCAGCAGCGGACAGAAAATCCATAAAGAAGTCAGACACTTTTCGCCCTACCCGCCCTTTAAGGAAAGTCAGATAACGCGTTGATTCCGGGTTGGTTTCCCACTCGGTTAAATCAATCCGGGCGACAATATCCGCGCGGTTGATATCAAGATAATGAGTAGTACTCAGATCGAGCTGTTCGTTTACGCGCATACTATGACAGCTGCTTAGCACAGAGATCAGTAAATACTCCACGGCCAAATAACGGTACTGGCAAAACAGCACCACCCCGCCCTCGGCAAACGGATACTTAGCTAGCTCGTCACGTAAACGACCGGTTGCTGCACGGCTAAAGCTAAGGAAATCTTCATCACCCTTACGGCTTCGTTTCAGTGCATCAGCCAGTTCACTCTGCTCATTAAATAGCCCGTAAGCTTTACTTTTGGCACTGTAAACGCGGTGCAGTTCGGCCATCATCTCTTCAACTACCGCATTGGTCGGTAACAAAGAATCCCGCAACACCACATCAAGCGTTTGTTCATCACGTTTAATAAGCTGATGTAAGGCTATCTGGTCAATATCCAGACTCATGATAAATACTCCTTTTGGCTAGGGGCGTATTCAATCACTGATAAGGTAGAGCTGCAACTCAAAAGCGTCAGCATCGTTCAATTAATGGCTACAGATTCTTCGTGCTATAAAATAGCGGAAAAACCTCTCCTTATACGGTAAGATGTGGGACTTTGTCAGGCGTTGAGCACAATTTTTATGCCACAATCATCCCGTTATAGTGACGAACACGTCGAACAGCTCCTGTCTGAGCTGGTCAGCGTACTGGAAAAACACCGTACCCCAACAGATCTTTCTTTGATGGTTTTGGGAAATATGGTAACAAACCTGATCAATACCAGCATTGCCCCTGCGCAACGCAAAGTATTGGCACGTTCTTTCGCTGAAGCACTTCAGGCTTCGGTACGTGAAGATAAAGCCCATTAATTTATCGGCCAAGACTGCTATCTCAATATGGTGACAAATCGTCAGCGCTATCGTGAAAAAGTTTCCCAGATGATCAGCTGGGGGCACTGGTTCGCCTTATTTAATATTCTTTTCAGCCTGGTTCTGGGTAGCCGCTACCTGTTTGTCTCCGATTGGCCCTCTTCGCTGATTGGCCGTGTTTATGCCCTTGTCAGTTGGCTGGGGCACTTTAGTTTTCTTGTTTTTGCCGCCTATTTATTGGTGATATTCCCGCTTACCTTTGTGGTGATGTCACAACGGCTACTCCGTTTTCTTTCTGCCGCCTTTGCGACCGCAGGTTTAACCCTGTTATTGGTGGATACTGAGGTTTTCGCCCGCTTCCATTTACACCTTAATCCGGTGGTATGGGAGTTAGTTGTTAACCCCGAGCAAACAGAGTTGGCGCGCGACTGGCAGCTGATGTTTATTTCAGTGCCGGTTATTTTTCTGATCGAGATGTTGTTCGGTACCTGGGCCTGGCAAAAACTGCGTAGCCTCAACCGCCAGCGGTTTGTTAAACCATTAGTTGCGGTACTGATCTCTGCCTTTGTGGCCTCACATCTGATGTATATCTGGGCCGATGCGAATTTTTATCGTCCTATCAGTATGCAGCGCGCTAATCTGCCGCTCTCTTATCCAATGACCGCCCGTAAATTCCTTGAGAAACACGGTCTGCTCGATCAACAAGAGTATCAACGCCGTTTGACCGAGCAAGGCAATCCCGATGCTCTGGCAGTTGAATACCCACTAAACCCGATAACATTCAATGATAAAGGCAGCGGTTATAACCTGCTGTTGATCGTGGTTGATGGTATTCGGGTCAGCAGCCTGCAACAGGATATGCCCGCATTGGCCGAGTTTGGTCGCGAAAACATTCAGTTTGATCACCATTACAGTTCGGGTAACCGGCAAGATACCGGTTTATTTGGCCTGTTTTATGGCATTTCACCGACTTACTGGGATGGGATTCTCTCCGCCCGGGAACCTTCAGCTTTCATCACTGCATTAGGCGCTCAAGGCTACCAATTTGGTCTGTTCGCGTCTGACGGTTTTAAATCGGCATTATACCGCCAAGCGCTGTTAGCTGATTTTACCTTGCCAGCGCCGGTTGCGCAGGCTGATGCGGAAACCACGGCTCAGTGGAAACAGTGGCTGGCCAGTACCGCCGCCAATAGCAACCCATGGTTCTCATATATTAGTTTGAGTGGTCCCGCCGAAGCGCAAGATCCGGTAATTGGGCAAAAAGTTGCCTTACCCACCGATTTTATACGTAACTATCAGTCGGGGGCCAAAGAGGTAGATCAGCAAATTGCGGCCATCCTTGAGACGCTGAAGCAAAGTGGTCAACTCGATAAAACCGTCGTCATTATTACTGCCACCCATGGCGTCGAATTCAATGACAGTGGCAATAATTACTGGGGTACGGGTAGCAGCTTCAATCGCCAGCAATTGCAGGTACCATTAGTGGTGCACTGGCCGGGTACCCCACCACAAAACGTGGGTAAACTGACCAACCACGAAGATGTCATGACGACATTGATGCAACGCTTGCTGCATGTGAAAACAGCCCCAGAAGATTATTCTCAAGGGGAAGATTTGTTTGCCGCACAGCGCAATAACAACTGGGTCGCAACAGGCGACAACGGCATATTAGTCATCACGACCCCAACGCAAACTATCGTGTTGGACAATAACGGGGGTTATCGCACTTATGATCAGCAAGGTCATGAGGTCAAAGATGAGAAACCTCAACTACCGTTGCTGTTACAAGTGCTAACCGACGTGAAACGCTTTATTGCAAACTAGTGCGTTGCCGCTCAAAAAATTACACTAACCGCTTAAAAAACATGCAATCATTTCCTTAGGTATTGCATTAGCAGCAGTAAAATGTAGTATAAATGCCACAGCATCGGCATGTAGCGCAGCTTGGTAGCGCACCGTCATGGGGTGTCGGGGGTCGAAGGTTCAAATCCTTTCATGCCGACCAAATACCTCAACAAAACCAATCCATTCGGGTTGGTTTTGTCGTTTGTGGAGTGTGGCTGCGGTGTGAAACTGGTTGGGATGAGCAAGAGTGCCGGGATGCGGCACAGCATAATTTCAATGCCTGGATAAAAGAATTCGGCACCGGCAACAAAAAGCACCAGCAGATTATTGAGCTGACAGAGGGGTTTCTGAACGCTTACGGCTTGAGTCGGTTCGCGCCCCTGCCTTATGACCCGCAGAGCCTCCCTATTCGTGATTTGGCCGGGTATCGGGACAAAGGCAAACATGACCGTGACGCAATGGTGTTCTACACCTTCCCGGCTGCGTTTGAAGGGGAAATGGCGCGGGGATTCAATGTAAAGCACTTCGCCAAAAGCATTAGCGGGCGGAGGGATGTTAACCCCACCAGCAAGCGGGCGAGGCTATCAGCGTAAATCACCGCGTATTGATGGCCGACAGTTTAACGCCTACGCACTCCAGCACATGCCGGAAAGCAGCCAGCCAGATGAATCATTATTTATCACATGCGAGGTTTTTATGTTGGTTCAGTTAGTTCAATCTGAACCAACATACTTTTGCTTATATATACAAAAACTACCCACTTAAATCCATAATCAACTGTTGAATTGATGGCTAAATTTAATACGATTAAAGTCTTAAATTATCTACTTAATTGATTTTCACTCTTTCTTCTGGCAGGTGGATTTTTGTCGGTATCCTGCGACTGGACGACAACCCCCTAAGAAATGTAAGGTAATGCCGGTGCGACTCACTCCACAAGGAATGGGATATGAGCTTCAACCTGCCCGGAATGTATTTGTATTACCTTTCAAGAGATAATTTAGCCCCTGAAGAATACGAGCGGATAATCAGCCCGCACGCTGCCTGGGCGCGTATCTGCCGCGAATATGAATTTGACGACAGTCACAATACCCGCCGTTACCTTATCAATATGCGGGAACGTGAACAGCGCTCATCTCCAGATCAGCCACGTCCAGGCGGGATACGTGAAAAAGAGAAACTGGAAAAATTGGTTTTTTCGGGTGACGTGGTGATGTTAAGTGATCTGTACGGCCCCGCCCGGCTGTTCTATATCAATGGTGAAGGTCAGTTGATGTCTGCCGATCCCCATGCTTTCCGTTTCGAGGGTGCCGCAAAGATTATCAAGGCATTTGACGATTCGGTGAAATGCCGGAACTATCAGCGAACGGGTGGAAAGCCACGGCCAACGAAGTCGCCAATGAAGGTGAGGCCTTCTGTGTCTGAACTGCCGGTACCGAAAGCATTCGGCACGATTAACAGCAAGGCTGCGGGCCGGCTGCTTGCTGCGGGTGGTGTGTATAACCAGAACCCGGAAATGTTTGCTGATACCGCTAAAAAACTGGGTGGCGATGCGGCGGAAGGGTTTGATCAGGTGCTGAATGAACAGAGTGCTGGCTCGCTGGTGGCATTGTCATCCATGGTCATGCTGGGTCGAGCCTCCGTTGCTGGGCGGCCAAGCGTAGCTAGCCTGGGAGAGTTGAAAAATTATTTAGGCAAGACAAAGGGTGAACAGAAATTACTCAATAATATAGACGTTATTAAAATGGATTATATTCGTCGTGACCGTGCGGAACTTATCACAATGCGCGGGCAGTTCAGGGGGATGAGGAGTAAATTCTTAAAATCAATCTCCGATAACCCAGAAGTGAAAAAACGTTTTGATAGTGCGACTCTGGCAGATTTGGCAAATGGCAAGGCCCCGAAAGGTTGGGATGTGCACCATAAGCTACCGCTCGACGATAGCGGAACCAATGATGTTGGTAATCTGGTACTCATTAAAAGAGATTTTGAACACAACCTTTTTACGAATACGCAAAGCAATATAACCCGTCAAATTGGGACTAATGGAGCCAAAGAGATTTTATGGCCTGTTCCGAAAGGTGTGATTTATCCATAAAGGATGCAGATTATGACCCAGCTTAATAACATTGTGGATGAGCTTAATTCATTGGCTCTAAAGTTAGAATATGACGTTCTTCCACCAGCCGTGTTTCCGTCTTCACTCTATGAATATGATTTTGGACTAAAGATAGGTAAAGCACCTCAAGAATTTTGGGATCAATATAAGGCGCTTGTAGAACTCGCTGATGGTTTCGATTTGGATGGTTTTCGTATGTATGGAATTGAAAAACATGGGGATTATGAAAATGATTTGTTTACTTATAATGGCTATAAGGCCCGCTTAGACAAGGAGGCCCCATCGTTAATGAGCGATGAAAGTCGTTATTGTATAGAGATCGGTTCATCATCACTGGATACCTATACATACGATGTACGATACGGTAAATGGGAATCTAGAGATCGTGTTCAGTATGACAACCTCTTTATTTCGTGTAGTAATCTGATTGATTTTCTTGCCGCTATATTGGCAGAGATCCGTGAAGCTAATGTCCAGTAGTGATTATTCAGAATAATATGAATAATCAATTTAATATCTCTATAACTGGAGGTTGCTACGTAACGAGTGGCGACAAAAATAAACGTTTAAGTTCGTCAGATGGAAACAAATAGTAACGTGTGGCCTACCAGCCAAATGATATTCTTTGATAAGGTTCAAGCCCTTTCACTAGCTGGGGGCGCACGTTAACCGATAGTAAGAAATGGTAAGGTTTACTCGCTATCGTGTTAATGAGAAAATGTTATACCAGTTAAACCTTAAGGGGTCGAAATGGCGCTTACAGAAGAACAGAAGGCGCTTTTCGATGCCCTGACGCAATTACAGCGCAGATTCGTTACCGCGCTGCTAGAGGGTGCCAATTAAACCGAGGCATACCGAACACCTGGCCGCTGTCGCTGAATTATCCACTGGCAATGTCGAGCCGAGCCTGTCATCACATTTATGTAATGACCGTATCCTTATTGCACTCACGGCCTCCTAATTGCCCACACAGCCTCCTGCCTTTTGGTTTATTACCGTGGTGTGCCCCAAAAGTTAATAGCACAACGAGTAGGATAAAACGGAAAAACGCTTTTTATCAGCATCCTCTCTATTTTTTGTGATTTACATCACTTGCTATTATATTCAAATGTCGGTGAATATAATGATTGTTATGACGTGTTAATTGCCAAAACATCGTTTACCACCAAGGATGATAGAATGACATCAGCAATTAAAATAACTGTTGGTTATCACAGTTTCTTGCTTCCTGACACCCATACTGATTACGCCTTCCCAGCTTACATCAACAAACATATTGATCTTATTTGGCGCTATATAGAAAATAACGACAAGATAGAAGAGTTGTCTTCAAATCCTTTCTCAAAGGGTAGGACCGCAGTATTAGTCAAAGCAAAGTTTCTCTCAAGTGAACTTAAAGAGTTTAAATTAAAAACTGGGATAATAGGTTATCCTTTTGATATGAAAGATATTAGTTTATATCTCGCATCTCAAAATATAAAAATCACGCTATGCACGGAGTTTAAACGGAATGGGACGTTAGTTAACAGCCTCCCCTCATAACATCTATACTCTAAATAAAAGGAAGGCGCTTTAGGCGTTATGAGTAACAAGGTAAAAACCGCTCACCAAAGGGTGAACGGCCTTCTTGAATTCAAACCAGTAAAGGACTCACTGGCGATTAAGTATTAAAGAACTTCACCATTGCTGGCAATAACTTTTTTATACCAATCAAAACTTAACTTACGTGAACGCGCCATTGTACCGGTGCCATCATCGTTTTTATCGACATAAATAAAGCCATAACGTTTACTGTATTCACCGGTAGTGAAAGATACGCAGTCAATACATCCCCATGGGGTATAACCCATTAGATCCACGCCATCTTCAAATACCGCTTTTTTCATCTGCTCGATATGGGCTTTTAGATAAGCAATGCGGTAGTCGTCGTGCACCATGCCATCCGCTGCCACTTTATCTATCGCACCAAAACCATTTTCAACAATAAATAGCGGCTTCTGATAGCGTTCATACAACACACTCAGAGAGTAACGCAGACCTACCGGATCAATCTGCCACCCCCAATCAGAGGCTTTGACGTGTGGGTTCGGCACGCTGCCCTCAAAACCAGAGAGTGAATTGCCGCTACCTGGATTAATCGCAGAGACCGCGTTACTCATGTAATAACTCAGCCCCATGTAATCGGCGCAACCATCACGCAGAGTCTCGAGGTCCCCCTCTTCCATATGGATATTGAAACCACGGCGCGCCCACTCTTGTAAAATATATGAAGGGTAATAACCGCGCATATGAACGTCGCCGAAAAGATAACGCTCACGCATAGCTTCAACGGAATACATCATGTCATCTGGATGGCAGGAGAAAGGATACAGAGGCACCATCGCCACCATACAGCCAATCTTAAATTCCGGATTAATGGCATGACCCAGCTTGACCACTTTGGCACTGGCAACAAACTGATGATGCAGTACCTGATACAGGGTCTCTTCTGGGTTCTCTTGTTCAGTGAACACCACACCAGAACAGCAATAACCAAACAGTGGATATTTCCAGTTACGCTGGTTATTTATCTCGTTGAAGGTCATCCAATATTTAACTTTGCTTTTGTAGCGCGCCATGACGACTTCACTGAATTTTACAAAGAAATCGACCACTTTACGGTTTTTCCAGCCACCATATTCTTTGACCAGATGCCACGGCATTTCGAAGTGAGATAACGTAATCACCGGTTCAATACCGTATTTCAGCAATTCATCGAACATATCGTCATAAAATTGCAGGCCGGCTTCATTGGGTTGCTGTTCATCGCCATGCGGGAAGATACGAGTCCAGGCAATTGAGGTGCGGAAACATTTGAAGCCCATTTCGGCAAACAGCGCGATGTCTTCTTTGTAATGGCTATAAAAATCAACTGCTTCATGGTTTGGATAACGATACCCTTCCAGTACTCCGTCTGTCATCACACGGTCAACCCCATGGGAGCCACCAGAGAGGACATCAGCAATGCTCACGCCTTTGCCGCCTTTATCCCAGCCGCCTTCAACCTGATGTGCCGCAACCGCGCCACCCCATAAAAAATCTTTCGGTAACTGTTGATAGCTCATAACAATCTCCCTAATAACTGCGGGCAAATAGGTGCCCTATAAATGGAAAGTATCGGCGCGCTTTCATCAACATTGAACAAGCTGATGACGTGCTGGGCGGTCAATGTGTGATCAATTGCCATTATTCATCTCCTGTCGCGGGGTGCCAACCCTAAAATAAATAGAGCGTTATCGGCTTATTATGCGTATTTACAGGATATCGAGGAGGGATTCTAGCAAAAAGAAAAGCGAAGTCACGATATAACAAAATGTACCGTTTGTAATATGTTACATGTGAAAAACACCCTGTTTTATTTGGTGTTTTTATTCATTAGCTGAGGTAATTTCTTGCCAATAGTTTCAATAATATATAGCACCGGAATTTGGGTAGTAATATTATACTGGCCTTCAAGGATAACCGGGGGCATGTGATAGGAGATATTGAGATCAGCCATTTTAGCCAAGGTGGAACTTTCACTGTTGGTCAGGCTGATAATTTTACAATTTTGCAGGCTAAATTGGTTGGCAATGCGAATAATTTCTTCTGTTTCTCCAGAGACTGAAAGGATAATGGCGACCGCGTCCTGATACATGTCGCTGTTAATAGGATAATAGGGATCATCAATGTAGGTACTGTATTTACCAACATTAGAAAAGAAGCGGGCGCTGTATTTCCCCAATGCTCCCGAGGTACCTATACCAACAAAAATAACTCTGCGCGTTGCCGCTATCTGTTTCGCTACGTTATCTAATAGCTCATCAAACTCGCTATTATTAATGCTCTTAAAATAACTGATTATTTCACTGATGCCAAAGGTAACTGGTGGTTTCTCATCATGTTCTAAATATAATTTAAACCGGATACGGAATTCAGAATAACCATCACAGTTCATTTTTTTACAAAATCGTAAAACCGTGGTGGTAGAAACACCCGAGGCATCTGCGAGCTCCCTGATCGTCATGTACATCACTTTGTCAGTATTTTTTATGATGTAATTATAAACTATCAATTCCAATTCGTTCAGCGTCGATATTTCTTTATAAGTAAACATATTGATACCTGAATTCCCGTTAGCGACCTGCCTTTAGGGCGCTTGCAATGGCCCAAGACACGCGAATGTAGCATGAAATGGGGCCATGGACGAGCCAGTTATTTATGTTAGCAAGATATCGACTATTTCTTACTGCGGTAATCGTAGGCGTTTTTCGGCGGATACTTCTTTGTAGATAGCTAACCGGGCGTAATTGCCCGGTATATTTATTAATTCACTGAGATACCGTAGACTAAATTATAAATAGTACTTTTACTGCGGTAACTGCGTCGCTATCTTTATCAAATTTAATAATCATTATGCCGCTCGCACAATATAGTTAAAAGCAATATTCCGTGGTCTATTTTCATTGGCTGTGGGTACAGATCTGGAAGCGTCAAAAAAAAGTTCGGCGAGTCTATCATCCGTAACGCCTACTGCCACATCTGCGCTAGCAGCATAAGATCCAAATTGACCGTCAGTGCGAAAAACTCCAGTGGCGTTAGAGCTGAAAAGTCTAGCCGATGTTGCTTCATTCCGTCCCTGAATTCCACCAGAGATATTTCTTATCGCATCACCTTGTATTGATAGTATTTCCCGACCTGCATCAACCCCAAGCCCATCATCCCAGCCACGAATAAACTCACCCCGCAAGTCCGGTAAAATACCTGACGGATAAGCCAATGCTAATTTTGGATATTTTACTTTGTCAAAGATAGCACCATTACATTTTAACCAACCTTCGGGTGGAGTGGCGGTAGGCCACGGAAGCGGGACCCCAACCGGAATTGCTGAGCCTTCCCCCAAACCAAGGTTTGCGAGAGTCTGTGTTATAGCCGTTGGACCGGCGTCTTTTATCTCAGAGAGATTATTACCAGACTGCAAAAATAGCTTTTTCAGTGCGGCTAAAACCTGAGTATCGTCATTAGGATCTAAGGTTAATCCTCCATCTTGAACCACCGTGACCAACTCTCGCTGAATAGTATTAAACCACTCAGCCGGTAATAGGGTGGGTGGAACGCCACCGGCGACGTTGCCGTCGGTAAATTCGCCGTTACTGTCGGCGCGTGTATTAGGAATATCTCCAATTTTTTGCATGGTAATACCTCACTGGTTAAAGCGATAAAATAGAAATGGTTAATGAATAATGACCCGAAGTACTTGGCGTGGCCGCCAGATAGACACACTGAAATATCAACTAAGCAGGGTATAGCCAAACTTCAGAATAGAATGGGACGGGTTTAATACCGCTAACCGGCATTCAAGCTGTTTATTGCCCCACGAACGCAGCGGATCACTGCAATACGTTAAGCTGCATTGGGCATTATGAATGGTGGTTTCCGGTGCGGTAATTAGCCAGGTAAAAGGCCACTCTTCACCGTTCAATGCATCACGGCACACCGACATACCCGCGCAGGCTTGCCGGTATTGGGTAACGGTAATGTCATAGCCCAGAGCCTTTGCCACGCGGATAAAGTACGCCGCCGATTGGCCGCCAATACCAAACAATTTGGCGACCACCGCCCGCTGGCGTTGGATCATGCTATCGATCTCACCAATCGCGCACACAAATCGGGCAAGCCCAGTGTCGCTTCCCATTCAGGTAAGAGAGCCGTGGCGGTGGCCGGGAAAGCCGCCGACAGCAGATCTTGTGCATCTTCATCGCTGCGTTGGTAAGCATTCGCCAACGCCCGCAGTACCTCGGTCTGTATGCCATCGTGCCGTCGGGGCCACACTAATCCCATCGGCATCAGCGCTTGTAACGCTCCGGTATATTCACTTACGGAATAGCGGCTCATAGGTAACTCACTGTACCCCGAACGGGGAGTTTGCCAGTTTGCAGTTCAATATTGGCCGACGGGGATGCCATAATAAACCCCCCGCTTCCAGGTACTTCGCCGATGGCCAGCAACAGCGACGACCACAGGATTTTTCCACCGGGTTGCCCTTCGGTGAAAAACACCTCATCAATAGCGGTATTGATGGCGGCGGTTGTTGTACTGTCAGCATAAGAGATGCCGCTGATCACAAAATCAATCGCTTGAGCGACAGGCGCGCAAACATACACCAGAGCAATAATAGGTTGTTGTGGATAGATTGCGTCCGCTACCCGCCCCTGATCGCCAGTGGCTTTTACCGCCCCCCACTCTTCAAGGGATGAAATGCCGTCAGTTCCCTGCGGGAAGCCGCCGTGGTCGTTATCATCGCACATGATATACACCCCTACGGTGCCCGCCCCCATCAACCGCCGTTTCACCCAGCAGCGAGTGACTCCCGGTACCGCTAATGCCCAGGATTGATAATCGGTGTCATTGCCACCTTGCGGGACGTTCTGGTAGGCCAATAACATTCGAGAACGAAATGCATCTTCTGATTCAATATCCGCACCACCAGAAATTTTAGTCAACGCGGTGGCCGTGGCCTGAACCCCGTCAATTGCAATATCCAGCGTCAGTACCGTTCCCGCCGGGCTGTTACCCCGATTGCCGCCGCCAGTTGCATCGTCCAACGGGCTGGGCAAGATAGCGGTAATTTCACCGAGCGCACTGCCCTGCTCGGCAATAATGACTTCTTTATTAAGCTGATACTGGTAACCATCGGCCCGGTTCAGCAGGCGACCAGCAGGAATAACTCGCCCGGCAATACCGCTGAACCGGACCTCGTTACTGGTGGCGGGATTGGCCGCTTTGCGGAACACATCTTTCAGCGCCCCCCAAGCCGCCAGATACTCGTCGGTAGCATTATAGGGGGTGGCTTGCCGGGCGATATAATCCAGATAGCCGTAATGCAGGTGCGCCATCCCGGCATCGGCATCACTGATCACGCCGATATTAGAGAAACGCAATAAATTGCCGCCGGTTTTCAGTTCCGATTGAATATAAGACTGATTCCGCTGCCGCAATTCACTTAACGTGGGTCGATTAAATGGCATGAATTACTCCTCCCATACCCATGAAAATTTAATTGATGACTGTGTTTGATTAGCTGATCGTGTTTGGCTGGGTTGTTGGTAACTCACCACCAGCACCAGGGTGTTGGGGGCGATAATGTGCGCACGGACATTAATCGCGGCCACCACACTATCTTCGATCAGCCATGCCAGCGCCTCTGTGGCATAATCCTCCGCTTTGATAGCCACTTGTGTGGTGAGTTTCTCACGCCGCAGTAGCCAGAGCCGCGAGCCAATCGCCGATGCTGCACCACTGTCACCCCACCAACCACGGCGATCAGGGCTATCAATCGCATCATCTGCCCGCGCTAAACGGTCGGTGAATAAACTCAGCAGAATAGCCGTCTGCAAGTCATCACCCTCCAGTAAGCCGCCGTTACCGGTCTGCCAATCCCCCAGCAAGGCATTTACATCCCAAACGGTCTTAATATCGGTTGTCATCGCACCACCTTAGCGGGCGTTTCACTGGTAAGTGTCGTACTGCCCGACTGGACGTTTTTAAGTTGATGATTGTGGCTGTTGTAGGCGTCACGTAAGCTTTTTAGCGTGGCGCTATTACTGTCAGCGTTATCAATGATATTGCCGCTTACCTCAAGCAACGGCGTATTTAACCGTACTTTTACCGTGGCATTTACGGTCACCTCTGTCGCATTATTGACGGTCACCGGCTGGTTGTTAGCCTCAATCACCACCCCACTCTCGGTCAGTTTGATAAATTGCCCCCACTGGGCGTAAATCACCGTTTCACCTGCATTGAGCCCCATATGCCGATAGGCCGGATGATGTGAGGCGATGATCATCCCGCTGGAACGATCCCCCCCAGGAAACCAATGACCACATCACTGCCCGCCGGCAATCCCGACGAGAAACCAAATTCAGCTAACCTTGGCGTATCGCTGTGGACTTCCAACGGGGTTTGATATTGCACGGTTTGCACTCCGTTGCTGTCGTCAAAAGCGGTCACCCGCCCGATCCCCAGCAGCATTTTTATCTGTCGGTATAGAGTTGAGATTTGCCCACTGACATCACTCATGGTTAACCCCTTGTTTCATTTGATTTTATAGGGCTTAACGTCAAATGCAGCGGGTGGCATCAAGACCATATTTGCCACCGTTCCTTTTGCATCTTTCTGATAAACCACTTCAGATAACAACCACAACTCATCCCGCAGCCCTAAAGCCGGAATATCGATAGGGATAAGCGAGTTGATTTCCCACAATTGTTGTTCTCTATCGCGCCAGCTATCTACCTGTACCGTAAGGACTTTGGCGCGGCCAACGCTGCGGTTGATTTCCCAATCGATACTGGTTTCCACCAGTTGCGGTGAGTCCATGGTGTTTTCGACGATAACGATGCGGTTGCGATAGCGATCCGGCAACAGCGCCGCCAGTTGTGTATCCTGTACTCTGACCAGTACCGAGGTATTGTTCCCCCCCGAGGGCGAGCGCCTGGCAACCGCATTGGTCGAGAGCACGACACCGGTGTAATCAACAAAGCGCTTATTGATGTCCGTATGCAGGCTGGCGCTCAGAATATTGACCCCCTGCGCCACGCCACTGGCGGCTTTGCGATTCCCAACACGGGTTAGCAACAGGTTGCCATCCAACTGATCGTAATAGAGTAGTGCCGCCCAACGGGTCACATTCTCAATGACCGTTTGTGCCGTTTCCCCCCAATTGAGGGTGAACGTCGGTACGATGGTCATGTCGGTAATATCGGAGGTCACGGTGATGCCGTAAGGTTCAGCCAATTTCTGTGCGATTTGTAACACCGTTGATTGGCTGATCACGCTGTTAGGCCACTTGGCAGAGCAATCCACCAGATCCTGACATTTACCACGTCCCATGGCGCTGACCACGTGGGTTGTGGCCGTGATGGCGTTATCCCAACTGTCAATATAGCCATTTAATACCGAGTCATTGCCTAACTTCACCACACAGGGATCGCCGGGGTTAACCCACTGTTGCCCCCCACTGGCGGGGTAGCGATCCATCAGTGACAGTTCAAAACTGCTGGGTAATTTTTCAATGCTCCGCGTTACCTTTACTTTGCTCCAGCCAGTGATCGCCCGGCCACCCACCTCCAGTGTTAAGTCATCATTCATAGATTCAGCGCCTTAAATCGGATGGGCATAAATGCCGGGTGAATAGGATTAGCCATTTTCACCAGCGCATCGCCGCGTAACGCATCCTGATAGAGGCGGTTTGCCAGCATCAAAGCCGGTAGTGAACGGTTAAAACTGACCTCGCCAACCCGTGATAGATTGGCCCCCGCCTGCTGTAGCACGGTCACGATAGATTCACGCATCTGCACCAGCGCACGATAGGTCTCATCATTCCCCCTGTCGGCGGCGACCAGTGCAGTATTGTCAATCACCAGGCAAACCCGGCCCAATACCGCAACCGCATCGTCATAGCTTTCCGGTTGATATTGCGCTGCCACTTGGATCATCGCCCCAGTGCATAATGTGGCCATTAAGTGGTGGCTGGCATCCGCGACGGCCCTATCACTGTCGTTGGCACGGAAAGTATCGTCATGGGCTAGCGCCAGGGTTTCCATGATACGGATAATATCCCGCGTACTGATGCCCGTCGCCAGCAGGGCATCGACCACGGCCAGCACACTGTCGGCATGGCTTTCAATACTGCTGGCGGCGAGTAACTCGTCCAACGCCGCGTCGAGCGCCGCCCGTCCTTCAACCACCAGTGCCATCCGTTGCGCCACCAGCGTGGATAAATCCGCCGTGTCATTTTGTTGGCTAACCGTCGTTGTCGCTCCCGTGCTGCTGCCTCCGACAGTGCCGTGGTTATAGCGGCCATAGCGGTTGCGACCAAAGGTTGAGCGTAGGGCGTTGCCCAAATTACTGGCTTCGTTGGCCGTGCCCGTCACCATCCGACGCCAGAATGCAGCGGTATTTTTCAGAGTTTTTATCGCCTGAGTCGCTGAGCGCATTTCGCCTTTCACCGTTGAGATAAAGCCCGCAACCGCTTTAGCACTTAGCCCTAGCCAGGAGGACTGAATGGATGCGCCCATTTCTGCGGAGCCAGTAATAGCAAAGGCACGCAGGCCAGACTCGATGGCGGTTAAGGTAAAGGAAAAGACCCGCTCACTGCTGAAGCTATCATCGATCAATAGCCCTGCCTCGGAAATGCTGACCGTCATTTCCCCCAGTGTCGGGTGGACCAGAGTGCCCGGCCCCGACATTTCACAAGCCGCAATCAATGAGTCACGTTGAGTCATCACATCAGGTGCGGTATAGATCTGGCTGTTTTGTATCAAAATCCCTTTCAGAACAATTTTGCGCGTATTGCGGCCCAAATCTTCGATATAGCTGGTATCGCGATAGGGGTAGCTGTGTGTTACCTGGCGGCGACCAAAGGTACCTTGCCCACTGACGACCACAAAGGGAACGCCACGAAAGGAGGCTCGATGAAGGTGTTCCGACCATTGCCAGCTGTCGTCACTGCCTCCCAATAACGCTGATAATGTGTTGCCAATGAGTGACATTTTTTCTCCTGTCCGGTTTTCGGTTTACAGAAAGTAAAAAACCCGCTGGAGCGGGTTCGAGGTTATTGACAAAGTGCCCGCGACGGAGAGAACAGACAGATCGTAAAGACGCCGTAAATACATCCATGTAGGCTCGAGCCGCGCCATCCTTGGCGCGGACGCTTTACTCCTCTGCCTATCCTCACCGTTCAAGATCGCGTCATCGGGGTTTGTCAGCAGTCTGAAACCCACAGGGGCGGGTTGACTACATTGCGTTTTTACTTAAATTAATGACCGAGTTCCATGGCGTGGGCAATTCTGGCCCCGCCCTGCGCTTGGATCAGCGAAGTTTCACCAGTCCGGCTGTCGATTAATGTCAGCTCAATTTGCACCCGGTTATTTTGCATTGCGGTGGCAATGACATCAGCAATAGCGTTGCCGTTAAAGTCACCCGCTGATTCAGGGGAAATAAGTGATAGATTGACAGGATTGATGTCAATATCATTATAGCCAAAGTCGGATGAGGGTTCTTCCGCGTGAATATCTGTAAGCCAGTTATTTTTCCAAGTATTTTCGGTTTCAGCCCCAAAATTAAACAGATCTTTTCCTAGATTGAATTCAGGAATGTCGCTATTAATGGCCACAGTATTAATTGCCACTGCATTAACTGCCGAAGTCGCATTTTTCTCTTCATTATTTCCCTGATATTTTTTACGAAATCCATCGGTCATCAGTCCCGCACTAAGCATGGCTTTTTCATAAAAATTAAGTTGCTGATAAAAATCAGCATCGTTATAACCCCGACGCATTTTATCCGTATCAATCCCTTGGGTTACCCCTAGGGTACGCATAATCGAAAAGTTATCTGGGCCATAAGTTATCATGTCGGTAAGGCCACCTATTCCGTCGGCAATCGTACCGTCAGAGAACAATACATCGTAAAGCTTATTCGATGCCTTACCTTTGAGGCCATCCCAAGCCATACTTAATTCATTCGTTCGTATGTTTAACTCAGTTAATCGGGCATTAAGTTGAGGATCAATCGTTAGGCCATATTGTCTTGATTTAGCCAGTAAATCCGTTAGCTGCCCCCCCTCGCGCAATAACTCAATAGCATTAGAGTCCATTCTGAGAATATGGATCAGTTGGTGTTGGTCCTGTGGTGCCATTTGTGGAAATTCTTTAGCCATATTCGTCAACGTAGTAGGAGCATCCACTGTTCCATTTTTATTACTGGCAATGTCTAAACCATAATCTTGTAACAGATTCCAACCCTGCTCATCACGTCGCCAAAGTATATTATTAAACGTGTTATAGAGCCGTTCAGTCGATTTTATTGCGGCTTCTTGGTCTGTACCACGAATTTGCATCGCCCCATATAGTTGACTGAATTGATCAATAGGTGCACCCGCATTTTGCGTGACTTTATTTACCGTTCGGGCTTCGCTGGCTGCCTGGCTGACTGCACTGGCAAATTCAGAACCAATCGTATAAATAAGATTAAATTTCCCTCCTGTTATATAGCTATTAGCAATGTTAGCAATACTTGTCATTAAGCTATTGTCCGAAGATGTTCTGGTCCCCCCACTTATGTTGCCGTATTCATTATGAAATCCTTCTATCCGCATAATGAACAAGGGGATAACGTGATTAATCGCTTCCACACTTTTACGTAATTCATTAAATTGAGGCACTAATGCTTTTATTGCCTTATTCATTTGACTCACTGATTCAGTGACCTGAGCATCGATAGCCAGGTCAAAATCAAATATCTCAGTCATTTTTGCCAGCCTTAATATTATTAATCCGCTCGGCCTGCTGGCACCACCACCTTAATCCACTGTAGGTCAGGGACCAGGCATCGCCCGGCCCCCAGCTATAGTAGTAAGTGACGTCAGCGATTATTTCGCGCCATCGTCCCCCGTTGGGGAGTAGGCTAAAAAACGCATCATGTAGACCTCACAGGCTTTATAGTCGGTAAAAGCCATTTTCTTAATGGCTTCGCGCGGCACCCCTGATACCAAGGCAATCAGTAACCCCATTCCACTGAGCGAACCCGACTTGGTTTGCTCATCGTAGAATTGCTGTACCTGTAACAAGGTAGGTTCGCTGAGTTCGACCACCTCATAGGTGGTCTTGCTTGCGTCGTGAGCGATGGGTTTAACCAACGAAATCGTTTTACTGCGTTCCAGTTCTGCCATATCAGTTCTCCGTCACCGAGCCGCCTTCCCAGCGCACCTCGAGTGTGCCTTCCGTGCTGTCCACTTCCTGAGTATTCACCGACCACATCGCACTGCCGATAATGGTTTTGCCATTCGCCAGTTCGCAGACAATATTGACATGGGTCTGATCATTAAAATCACTAACGGAGATCCCGCCGCTGTCACGGATCTGGCACACAATATAAGGCGCATTGATGGTTTCTTTATAGCCATGCACCCCATCCATGCCCATGACGGTTTCACGTTTTACTCTGGATGGGCTGTATTTAAAGCTACCCGCGACCATGACCGTAATGCCATCCACGGTGACATACGCCGTACCCGCCAGGCGGTTTGAAGTATCGCTCATAATTTATTTCCTTTTTTATGGTTAAACGGCCGCTTGCAGGCGGAATTGATTGAGAACAGCAAAGATACGTAATTGATTAATCAGCACACCGGTCCACAGCACATCAACCCGGTTCGGGTTACTGGCGCTTTTCTCAACAATCAATCCACGGGCAAAACCTTTGGCATCCTGAACATAGCCGTTAAATTCCAAGGTCTGATACTGGGCGATAAGCTCAGCACGGATCACATTTGGCGTGATAATGGCCGAGCCAGGGGCAAAGCGCGTGCCATCTGCCGCTAACTTCATACGGGCAAACTTGGAGGTCACCTGTGTACGCAAGAATCGGGTGACGAACATCAGCAGGAACAAGGTTTCAATTTGCAGATAGCTGTCATCTTCCGCGCCATATTTGTTTTTCTGATAGGTGGTAATAATATTTTCCACCTGAACCGTGCTGTCATCGGCCACTGTCACGGTTGAAATACCGCTGTGCAGCAAGTTGTTACGCTCCGTCAGGGTAAAGCGACTGGATAGCGGGGGTGCCAATACGCCGCGAATCGCCAGTGTTTGCAATGGACGGCCCGGATCGTTACGCAAACTTTGCGCAATCGCGCCGACATAAGCGGCAGACCAGATATGTGCTGGCGTGGGTGAATTATGGATCCCCAAAAGTGAGGCGTGTTGATCGTTACGCAATTCACCCGCCGCCGTTAGCTGACCATAGGTGCCAGATTGCGCAGCAAAACTGTGGCCGTACAACTGCTGGCGATAACTCCAGCGCCCGGTGCTGTCAGAAAGAAAATCTTTGATCGCATCCAGTGATGCCGTATCGGTATAAGGGTTAATAATGAAATCGAACGTCCGATCCTGTAAATTCGCCAGCCCATCGGCCAGCTCAGGTGCCCCTGCTCCTCCTGCCATAGGGGTGATCATGAGTACCAGACTTTCAGGGGTGATTTCACCGCCAGCGTTGCCCAGGTAGTTCAGGCGCAGATCAATATTATTGCCATGCGCGCCTTTGTTCTTCGCCTCCAGAACCACGACCGCCCCTTCCGATACCATGTCACCGGTATGAACAACCGTGACGGGCAACTCAGGTTGGTTTTCAATCGCCGCCGCCAGAGCGGCCGCAATGGTGCTGACACTATCCGTCGCCACCACCGTGGTTTGCACACGGATCCCACCAATATAAAGTGAAATAACACCGGTCTCCGATGCCGCCGTATTGATGGTAATTTTACCAATGGCAGCCACCATCGAATCAGCATCACTCAGCGGTAAAAGATAGATTTCACCAGCGGTGTCATTGGCCAGATAAGCCGCCATTTGCCCATGCAGCATAGAGCCGGCACCAGACAAACCCGCAACGGTAGCGGTTGATGAGACCAGCAGTGGAATATTGGCGGGCAATGTACTGCCCGCCCGTGTTTGCCCAATAATCAACGTGCGCTGGGTGGTGCTCGCCGTATTAGCCTGGGAATTATCAAATTCCGCAAAGAACAGTGGCGTGCGCAGATTGCTGGGAATATTTGTGAAAGGAATGGTCATAGTTTAGTACTCTCCGTTGTTAACTCTTCAAATACAGATGCCGCTGGTTTAGCCGCTATCTGCACGACATCACCGTCTTGTAGGCGACGGCGCCAAAACGCGTTATCAGGCACCTCGGTGCCAAATTCAGGCAAAAAGGTGCCCTTGACCGGGTCACGTACAGCGCGACCGGCCATTGGTTTTACGAACATAGGATTACTCCGAGAGGGTTATTGCGATCAGCGGTTCCGGGGCACCGTCAGGCATGTTAATAGTGACGTCGATGCCCGCCAGTTGTGGGGTTTCCAGCGGAAAGAAATCCTCCGGCCCCTGATAATATTCAAGATCTAACTCCACTTTTACTTCGGCTACAGAGGGTTCGCTGCGGGTAGCGGCACTACGTGCTGCAGTATCACTACCCAAGGCGGTATAAATGCCCATCGTGGTACGCACCTTGGCGAATTGCTGGATCTGGCGGGTCAGTTCATAGCTGTTAATGACCGCCCGCTGGATTTGTTCACACAACCGCTCAAGTGCCGAGGCTGCTACAGTGACTGGGTTTTCCCCCTCGCTCAGTTGGATGTGCCCGCTAATACGCAGTGTAGTGATGGTTTTAAACTGCGGCGCATTACGGCCAATCGACTCTTTCACCTCCAGTGGTGTTTGTAACAAAATGGCGGGATAGGTGGTTATCGGCCATGCTTCGGTTAAATAGATACGATCTTCCGCATCGGTTTTTCCCCGTAACGCCGCTGCCGCCAGTTGCCGGATTTGAGCTGCATTCATAATTTCACCCGATAAAAATGAGCGACGCCTGACATCAATAAATGTCATCGTGGCTCTCCTGATTAATAATGACCCCATGCGAAGATGAATACCTCACCTCCGTTTAATAATGGCTTGTTGGCTTGCTGCTTTGTGACAAACCACAATGGCAGCGGGTATATTTTCAATGGTTTTATTTTGCAGAAAATTCTGTAAAATTTCCGTCCTGCGCTGTTCTTCTTTAATTATCGCGGCCTTCTCACGTAAATTGACGTAATAGGTTTTAATGGTAAATATCACGCTAATGATAGTGCCGAGAATAAAGATAAAGTCCTGCAAGCTCAGTAGCGAAAATAAAGCCAGAGAACCTGCCCACCAATACGGAAATTGGCTTTGCTCATACATTTATCACCTCCGTACTTTTATCACCTCCGTACTGTTATCACTTCCGTACATTGATCACCTCCGTACTTTGCACACTTCCGCCTATTTCAGACAGCAATAAAAAAACCCCGTCGATGCTGGGGCTTCTTATTGTTTACTCAGTATGTAACGAACCAGTGATATCACTCTAATCTACTTTTTGCGGACCGCGTGAACGTTTTTTAAAAAAAATCTTAAAAATTATTTTCTGTATTAATTACATCAGCATAGAAACAAAAAAACCTGCCACAGCAGGAAGTTAATCGGTCTTTATACCCAAGTGACTTCAAGATGCAGGTAGGCAGCAACCGAGTAACAAATGGTCGGAAACCCATTTAAACAGCATTTATGCTGCCCGCTGGGTGAGTCTCATTAATCCCCAAGAGCTTATTTATTTTAAGGTCAACAACAACTAAGTGACTGGGATAAGCAAGGGCAGCCAACCCCCCTGCCGCTTGAAAGACGACCGGGATAGATGGTAACGAATAAACCAGTGATGCCAGACTAATACATTTTTTGCGGACCGCGTGAATGTTTTTTTATATAAGATGAAAAAAGACAGCCACACCGAAGTGTGGCCTATCACAGTTAGCTATACAGTGGCCAGCGGCGCTATGAAAACGCCTTGATATTTTTATTTTTTCCCAACCATCCCAACCCTGAGAATGTTTCATTTTCGGGTTGATATTCACATCCAATCCAGCCTGGATAATTTTTTATTACCAGTTGTTGGAATAACCAAGGGTAGTTGACCTCGCCTTTATTCGGTTCATGCCGTTCAGGTACCGAGGCTATCTGTATATGTGAAATTAACGGCCAGTAATGTTGTAGGTTGGCCCATAGGTTGCCGTGTATTTTTTGGCAATGGTAAACATCAAACTGTAAAAAAATATTCTTTCTCTCACACTGGTGAATTATTTTTTCCGCCAGCGGAAATGATGAAATAAAATAACCCGGCATATTGTCATTATTTAAAGGTTCAATAAGCACCCTGATATTGTCAGCCATTAAATAGTCTGCAGCATAACGTAATCGTTCAATCAGTAACGCATATTGCTCATCGAAAGTGATACTCTCTTCTCTATTGCCAGCCATGATATGAATCTGTTTACATCCCAATGCCACGGCATATTCACGCGCCAGCCGCACACTGTGGCGAAACGGCTCGCCAGCATCGGGCAGTGAGGCGAGTCCCCGCTGGCCATTTTCCCATTCTCCCGCAGGGGCATTGATCAAAACTACCGGAATGCCGCTCGCTTTTTGTGCTTGTTGCACATCGGCGATCTGTTCCTGATAGGGGAAAAGGCACTCTACTGCCGGGAACCCAGCCTTAGCGGCCAAAGCAAAGCGCTGTAAAAATGGCACCTCGGTAAATAACCACGTTAGATTGGCTGCGAATTTGAGCATGGGGCTCTTACCTCTTTGTTGACCAGATGTAATTTAACGCCGGACTCTTTGATCTGTTTCTGTGCGACAAGTGGCAGATTGCCATCTGAAATAATGTCAGTCAGCGCCTGTAAATTACAGATAGGGAACATGCCATATTTACCAAATTTACTGCTGTCCGAGACCAAAATATTACGCCGTGATGCGCGCATGACAGCCGCCTTCACCATGGCTTTACCTTCACTGGGCGTTGACATGCCTCGCGCAATATCCCAAGAACTGCTACTGAGGAATGCCACATCAATATTGATAGTGTTAAGAAAATTGGCGGCGCTATTTCCCAAACAGGAACGATTACGGCGATCAACTAACCCTCCCGTGTGGTAAAGGCTAATATGCGGCATGTCCATCAGATAACCACTGATAGTGAAATCATTGGTCACCACGGTCAGGTTAAAACAGTTACTGGCCGCGACCGCTTTGGCAACTTCGAAAAGCGTGGTACCAGCATCAAGATACAGTGTCTGCCCAGGTTCAATCAACATGGCCGCCAGCACACCGATATTCTGCTTCAACTCATGATTCAGCGACGCTTTTTCACTGTACGCCAACTCAAGCTTGAGCAGATTGTTCAGCTTCACACCGCCGTTGATTGCCACCACTTTCCCCTCGGCTTCCAGTATCTGGATATCCCTGCGCACCGTCATGTGTGACACGTTCATCAACTCGGCCAGATCCATGAAGGATGCGACATTCTGCTCATGCACGTAGCGGTAGATAAAGTCACGACGCTGTTCAGGGATCATCATCATTATCCTATTTTGTTGCGGTACGATTGAGCCAACTCATCAATGGATGAGGTTGTTAATTGACTGTAATCATAAGGCTTTATCAGAAAATAGAGCCGTGCCGTATCTTCAAGTTCTTCAGCGTTGAACCACTGACAACCGGGCCATGGTTCGCCAGCAAAACGGCATTGTGATCGCGTGCGGTATCGGCAAGGGCGGTGGCAATGGCCGGATCGCCGGGTTTCATATAAGACAACAAAGGAAGACGCCCGATGCGCATCACATAGTAAGGTGTAATGGGGGGCAAACAATTCGTATGATCAATATTTGTGAGACATGACAAGGCGGTCAGATACGGTGAGTGCAAATGAACCACCGCCCCGCACGTGGATCTGGCACGGTACATTGCCAAATGCATCGGCACCTCTTTCGACGGTTTGTCACCGCTGATGTGGTTCCCCTCGGCATCGAGTTTACTCAGTGTTTGGCTATCCAATTCACCCAGGCAGGAATTGGTCGGAGTGACCAGAAAGCTACCGTCAGGCAGCTTGACGCTAATATTGCCGGCCCCCCCACTGCTCAACCCCCGTTGGAATAATGAGCGGGCGTAGTTCACCAAATCATCACGCACTTGTTGCTCCGAAAAGGGTACTTGTTTGGCAGGTGGTGACAGTTTTGACGCTGGTGGCGGCTCCAAAGATGGTGGCGGCTCTGAAAACGGGGGGCTGTTCACTCTGTATACTCCTGTGCTGCCACAAAAAAGTGTTCATTACCAAAATTACCGGACTTGAGTGCCAGCATCAGACCACGCTGAGGGTCACGTACCCACGGAACCCCAGGTGCGATTGATTGGCCAATTTCCAACATATTAACGCCAAGTTGTTTCACCACCGTACCGGATGTTTCACCACCTGCCACGATGAACGTATTGACACCACGGGCTAATAATTCGTTAGCCAAACCAGCAAACGCGGCTTCCACGGCCAGACTGGCTTGCTGCTCCCCGTATTGTTGTTGGATTTCACGAATGATATCCGACGGCTGAGTGGCGTACACCAATGGCGCCAGCGCCTCGCAGCTATGTGCCATCACCCAATCAGCAATATCATTGATATAACCTGAATTCACCTCAAGACAACGCCCAACATCCAGCGCAAAATGTGCCGCCTGTTGACAGTAAGTGCTAACTTGCTGCTGAGTCATGGCTGAACAACTGCCTGACAGCACCACGGTTTTCCGCTTAATCGGAAACGCAAATTTCGTCGCCCCTGACGTAGAAGCCGCATCTAACGTAGAAGCCGCACCTGAAATAAAAATAGAAGGAAACCGTTTCGCCAACGCCCCCCCTAAACCCGAACCGCCCGCAAGTAATGGTTG
The DNA here is from genome assembly GCF_900460465.1 of Yersinia pestis. Lineage (GTDB taxonomy): Bacteria > Pseudomonadota > Gammaproteobacteria > Enterobacterales > Enterobacteriaceae > Yersinia > Yersinia pestis. Next base: position 511,348 of record NZ_UAVH01000006.1, read on the forward strand.
CTGGGCTAACGCCAGTGCCAGCTGATCCAAATCAGCTGGGGTGAGCGTATCAGCAATCACGTGGTTGCAGCCCTGTGCTGATAGCGCAACCAGACGCTGATGAATAGCCAATGTACCCTGTTGAATAGCGTCGAGATTCAATGAACCCACCGCGCCATGAATTTGTGGCGCCAGTACCCGCCGTAGATCAGCATCACGCATCGGGTTGAGCGGGTGATTTTCCATCCCTGATTGATTCAGCAACACGCCATTGACGAAAAGATGGGCATGAACCACAGTGCGCTTATTCTGCGGCAATGCAGGACAGTGAACTAACTGTTGCACCCCCGCGGCAGACATCAAGGCATCGCTGACCTGACCGATATTGCCTGCGGGCGTTGAATCAAACGTGGAACAATATTTGAAATAGATTTGCCGAGCTTGTGCGCACTCTTTTAGCCACTGTAGGCAGGCCAATGATTGTTCAATAGCCTCAGCGGCGGGAATTGAGCGGCTCTTCAACGCAATCACGACAGCATCGGTATTAGGAGGGCACAGATTATTTGACGTGGGAACCTCAATAAACTGCACCACTTTCCAGCCGCTGTCTGACATAAAACTTGCAATGTCAGTCGCCCCGGTAAAGTCATCTGCAATCACGCCAAGTTGAATAGACATCTCAGCCACTCCTGTGAAACCGTTTGAATTGACACTATTGTTAAGCTTTGGGCTTCACATTGAGATGACTGTTATCACAAATTTTAAAATAATGAATTTATGAAAATTCAATTTAACTTAATGTTATTAAATAACTTTATTTATTTTAGACTAAAATAGTCCTTCACAAAGAATTGTGAATATTTGTGTGCCACGCATCTCCCCAAAATATCAGGCTGAGGCATTCTCTTCGGACCGTGCTGATGGCTGTTCATAAATAGGTAAATTCTCAATGAAAGGATCCATGGTTAATTTCACATTTAGCATCGCCAAACAGCCATCGATGAAACCTTCGGCCATCTGCATGTTAATCCTAATCAGCTTTTCGTCTCTTTTTTGCTGCCGTGCAATCGCCCGTTTTGACTGGTTAAGGACATAGTGGCGAATAATCAATTCATATTCATTTGGCCGACATTGTTTCAATCGTGCAACACAGCCATCGACCACCAGGCCATCATCGTCACAACATGACGCCTTACTTTTAGAGGTATCGGCCAGCAACCCTTTGAAACCTGCGGCTATCGATGAATAATCCAGCCCCGAGCTATACCTCGCCCATACCCCCCACCGCGCTAATACCAATTGGATGTCTCTCATACCCTGGCTCTTCTGACTGTGATTTCCGGCTTGCGGACCGTTTAATGAACTCATATACCCTTACTCCACAAAAGGCGGGGTCAGCGATGACACCTCTGCCTATTTATTGGTCAACAACGAAAATCACCGGTTAATCTGGCTGCTGTCTGCGGGTGCTAACCGGCTCAACTCGTGTCACATCCCCCGTTGAGCACCTTGGCGCTAGGCTTTTCAGAGATGATCCCATGCACTTCCCTTATACATTTCGATTGATTATTACCGCAAGTGATTTTATAGTCAACACCGCAAGTGATTGGATATTATTGCTAACGGTAATAAAATTGACTCATGAAAAAGAAGCCATTAACGCCCGAACAGTTAGATGACGCTAAGCGGCTGAAAGAGCTGTTTAATGCGAAGAAAAAAGCACTGGGTATATCCCAGGAATCTGTTGCACATGAATTGGGCGTCGGCCAAAGTGCCGTCAACCAGTTCCTCAACGGCGTAAACCCGCTCAATATCACCAACGCGGCTGCTTTTGCAAAAGTACTGAATGAACCCATCAGTAGCTTTAGCCCTTCTCTGGCCAAAGAGTTGGCAAAAATGGCGGAGAGCCTGTCCATCACTACCCGCTCAGGTGCAAAGGATAAACCCGCGGTTTCCGTCGCTAATAGCTATCCGTTAATCAGTTGGATAAGCGCGGGTAACTGGTATGAAGCGATAGAGCCGTATACGCTGCGTGACATTGAGATCTGGCCTGAATCGACCAAGCATGCCCATGAGAGTGCATTTTGGTTGAGTGTAAAAGGCGATTCCATGACCTCGCCATCAGGTATCAGCTTCCCAGAAGGGATGATTATCCTGGTTGACCCAGAAAAAGAGCCCATGCCGGGTAATTTTGTGATCGCCAAACTGACGGATGATAACGAAGCAACATTTAAGAAGTTAGTGGTTGATGCGGGCATTAAGTACTTGAAACCCTTGAATCCCGCGTATCGGTTAATTGAACTGAACGGTAACTGTAAGATACTCGGTGTGGTTGTTGATGCCCGTTGGTTGCAAATAGATTAGCCAGGCCGTCCGTTTCCTTAAAAACCAATTACAAAATAAAATAACTAAATCATGTGTCTATACAACCAGTTATCTTTTTATATAAAAAATAACCGCCAGTAATTAACCAACAAATCACCTGCGGTAATTTATTTATGCCATCAGGGTTGTCTGCCACCCACAAATACTGTATATTATCACAGTACTTATTGTTCAGGAAAAAGTCATGCGTGTTGAATTAATTTATGACAAGCGGAATGTCGGTTCCCTTGCTAACGCCACTGAAATTATTAGAGCAGAGCTCACCAAGCGCGTACATCGTGTCTTCCCCGATGCGGAGGTTAACGTCAAAGCGATGCATGCCAATGGCATCAATACCAATGCCAGCAAACAAGAAAAGTCAGTACTCAACCGTTTGGTTGAAGAGATGTTTGATGAAGCCGATGAATGGTTGAACAATGAATTCTAACAGAAATTTATCCGGGTAGATTGGCCCGGGATCTATTCTCACCAGAATGTTACCGGCCCTCTCAATGAGAAATTAATTTTTTTAAAATTTTTTTAATCTTTAATTTAAAAAATTAAATCTTTATCGATGTTAGTTTTAATCATGATTATTTAAGTGAATTAAAGGTTAAAAATGAATAAAGAAGCACTAGCAAAAAAAGGGGCCGGCGCACTGGCATTACTTATTCTGAGTCATCCTGCCGTGGCCAACAATAATACGGATACAGCAGGCAACGTGACTGTCAGCACCTCGCTTGGATTATTGAATGCCGAGTCAATCGAATCTGTTTATCAATCCAGTGAACCTAACCAAAAGCTCAGTCAGTTAAACTGGGAAGCCAACAATACACCCATCGTAAAAATGGATATCGCCTGGGATGCGTTACCCCGACTAACCCTAACAGCCAAGGGCTGGAGCACGCTTTCATCAGGTCAGGGAGTGATGGATAATTATGATTGGCTTACCCCACAACAAACACAGTGGAGTGATTGGTCTCATCACGAAAAAACCAATTTGAATTATGCCAATGAAATTGACATAAATGCGAAGATTTGGTTTTTAAAACAACACAATTATCGGGTTGGGCCTATTTTAGGTTATCAGGAAAACAATCAAAGCTGGACAGCTTATGGTGGTAACTTTAATTATAATAATGGTGCAAATATCTTTACTGCTCCTGACGGCATTGTTGGCGTTGGTTATAAACAAAAATTTGATATGCTTTATATTGGCTTAGCAGGAAGTTATCGCTATCAACAATTAGAATTTAATGCCTTATTGAAATACAGCAATTGGGTTAATGCCAATGCATACGATAATCACTATAACCGCAAAGTTTCATTTAAAGACAGTAGCAAGAATTCAAGTTACTACTCGGCCGTTATTGATGTTGGATATTACTTCACAGAAAATACTAAACTTTTCGTGGAAGCCGCTTGGAACCAATATTCTGAAGGGCGAGGAGAGACACAAACGCTCAACTACGCCACCGGGAATGTTGGCAGTAGTAAATCAGGTATTGAGTATCAAAGCCAAACCCTTACCGTGGGTTTTCAGTACAAATTTTAATCGGATAAAAACACAATAAGCGCCGGAAATCGAAAATCAGGGGTTGTGTACAATTGATCTGTACACAATCGATCTGTACACAATACATCTGTACACAATACATCTGCACACAGTACATCTGCACACAGCTCAGCTATATATGTACCCCATTGGTAAACTGATAGGCACTCATTTACGCAATAAACATTACTATTTTTTTAAACTTTACTCATATTTTTGCATCTTAATGCTTTCAACCAAAACCAACAACACCCTGTTTTTTATGAAAATAAACAACATAATCATGACTAAAAAGCACCATGTACACATGAGCAATAATTAACAGTAGTCATTAATTACAGTTTATTACTGTGACTCAGCTCAAGTTTTTTCCTGCCAAGCCGTTACTTGAATCATGTTTTCCTTTCTATTAGGACACTCTATGCTTGATTCCATTCGCTCACGTATTTTGGCAGCCTGTATTATCATCGTTGCGGGTTCGCTCGCCATTAACACCTTCCTCAACTATTCCGTTGCCAATAAATATAATAACAGCGCCATCGATAATACCCTGACGGCACTCACTGTTAGCCACAGTGTCAGCATTGCTGAATGGGTGGCATCCAAAACACAAATGATTATGTCGCTCAAAGACAGCGCATTGACCGCCGATCCACTCGCAGCACTAAAGCAAGTGGCTGCAGCAGGCGGCTTTATTAATGTCTATATTGGCTATGCCGATAAAACGGCTATTTTTTCCAACCCGGATGGCATTCCTGCCGATTATGACCCCACCGGACGCCCGTGGTATCTACAAGCCGTGAATGCAGGCAAGCCAGTGGTGACACCTCCGTATATCGATGCGGGGACCCAGCAGTTAGTCGTCACATTTGCATGGTCCATCGTTCAGGATGGGGTTCTTAAAGGCGTGATCGCTGCCGATGTCACTATGGGAAGTGTCATTGCCAATGTAAATGCTATACACCCAACCGATAATAGCTTCGGAATGCTAATCGGGGCTGATGGCACAATCATCGCCCATCCTGAGACGCTGCTGACCCTTAAGCCATTGGCCGATATCGCGCCGAACCTGAATTTACAAACCCTGCTGACGGCAACGGTACCTGTTTCAACGGATATTAGCGGCAGCAGCAAATTATTGCTCGCCCAGGCGGTCCCTGGAACCCAGTGGTTTACCGTCGTTGCGCTGGATAAATCTCAAGCAACTGCGGGAATACATTCATTATTAACGACATCATTAGTAACATTGGTGATAATTATCTTCATCTCGGCGGGGGTGATAGCGCTGATCACCCAACGCGCCCTGACACCATTAACACATATTCAGCAAGCGATGGATGCTATCAGTTCCGGCTCGGCAGACCTCACTCAACGCCTCCCGATCGAAGGCCGTGATGAAGTAGCACAGATTGCCCGTTCATTTAATCAGTTTGCGGATAAGCTCAGTCTGGTTATGGCTCAAATCCGTGGTACCAGCGAGTCTGTCCGGGTAGCAGCGAATGAAATCGCAGCAGGCAACCAAGACTTATCGGGTAGAACAGAATCAGCCGCCGCCAGTTTGCAGCAAACCTCAGCAGCGCTGGAACAAATTTCGGCAACCGTCGCTCAATCAGCCAGTGCCGCACGGCAAGCTAACAACGCGGTATTTTCTGCCTCTGAGGATGCTTCTCGCGGTGGCGACGTTATCACTAAAGTCATCACAACGATGGAGTCAATTGAAAAGGCCTCGGGAAAAATTGGCGATATCACTAGCGTCATTGATGGCATTGCTTTCCAAACAAATATTCTGGCACTGAATGCTGCCGTCGAGGCCGCTCGAGCAGGAGAACAAGGACGAGGTTTTGCCGTGGTTGCAGGCGAAGTCCGTATACTGGCACAACGCAGTGCACAAGCGGCTAAAGAGATAAAAGCCCTGATCGAATCGACGGTCAGCAGTGTGGCATCCGGCTCCAGCCAAGTGCGCCAAGCCAGTAATGCCATGACCGATATTGTCAGTAGTGTCTCTGATGTCACGACCATTATGTCGGAGATCACCAATGCCGCTGATGAACAAATGCGTGGTATTCACGAAATAAATAGTGCAGTAGCGCAATTAGATACAATGGTGCAACAGAATGCCGCACTGGTGCAGGAGTCAACGGCCGCTTCAGCCGCCTTACAAGCTCAGGCCGCTGATTTAACTGATACCGTTAATCAATTTAAGATCTAACGCGCTGCTGCTATCAACCAGAACCGCCGTCATTCAGTTCCAGCAGGTTATTCATCCACCCGCTGGAACGTGACTATTCCAGTATGATCCGTGCACCTATTTTAATTGGTACGAATTTATTGTGCGCCACTCCGGCATCGGTTAACGCCTGTTGAAGTTGTTCTGGTGGTTCATCCAATGGCTCATCAGCCAGTTCAAAGACCCCCCAATGAATCGGGATCGTCACCGGTTGGTGTAATTTTTGAAACAATTGCACCGATTGTTGTGGATCCATATGTTGCGCCTGCATAAACCAGCGTGGTGCATAAGCACCAATTGGCAGTGCCGCATAATTGAATGGCCCCAGTGCCTCACCGATATCCAGTAATTGCTGGCAATAGCCAGTATCACCACTGAAATAAAAGTTAACTTCGCCCCGCTTCACTACCCAGCCAGACCACAAACTGTGATTCCGATCCCAAGGAGTGCGCATACTCCAATGACGGGCGGGCACACAATGGAACTCAAAGTCAGCGACGAGCCGTTGATCCCACCAATCCAACTCATGAACATGGCGAGCACCATGCTGCCGCAACCAGTTTTTCAGCCCTAATGGGACCAAAAACACCACGTCAGGGAAACGGCGCAATAATTGCGTGATAGTCGTGACATCCAAGTGATCGTAATGATTATGAGAGATCACGATCACATCAATATCGGGCAGTTGCTGTACGCTGGCGGGTATTGGTGTTTTGCGCTGTGGGCCATAAAAATTAACCGGTGAAACCCGGCTTGAAAGCACAGGGTCAAACAACACTGCCTGCCCACTGATACGTAACAATAATGAAGCATGACCAAGCCACCACAACGCATCTTGCAGCCCTGAAAAGTCAGCTTGTTGCCACCAATCTGTAACGAACTGCGGGTAGCCCTGCTGAGGCGGCTTAGGCAGCGACTGGCGCTTTCTCTCTTCACGCCAGCGTTTCAAATCCTGCGGATGATGAACAACCGGTTCTATATTCTGAAATCCAAACTCTGTGTGATGTGGCTTGCTGGCATCATAATAGGGGTTTTTCTTCGCCATTTTACGTCCTTTACTGCCAACCGCTGTTGCAGCCAACATACATTAATTGGGATTTTCTGTAACACATCACATGAGAACAAAGGTGATCCTTCTCACAGGGTAAACAATAACCCCCGGATCAGTGATGGTATTTCATACGATTAATATCAATATTGCCACTATTGTCACAGTCATTATGGTGGTAAGAGGGCATTATCACGCATCCATGCTCCTGTGGACATTCTGTCTTATTACGGAATAAATGCGTCTTCCTCTCAATTGATGTATATCAATTTTTATTGATATACATGGCTTTCTACGTCGTAAAAATCTTTTTCGTGATCTCCAACTCATTTTTATAAACGCTATACCGCTATAAAGAAAACAGTTATTCATTATAAATGAAACATTGTTTTAATTTGAGGTGGCGGTAAACATGAGTAAACAGATTTCAACAAGGCATACGTTGGCTTACGGGAGTGCTAACTTGCTGGGCAGTGGGGCACTCGCCATTAGTGGTGCCTGGCTGATGTACTTCTACACAACGTTTTGCGGACTTTCTGTTGTAGAAGCAGCCACTATCTTTTCAATCGCCAGTATTATTGATGCCATCAGTAACCCGGTAATGGGTTATATCACGGATAACTTCTACAATACCCGTTTGGGCCGTATCTTCGGGCGTCGTCGCTTCTTTATCTTACTGGGTATCCCACTCGTGTTGGTCTATCCAATGCTGTGGATGAGTGGTTTTGGTTTCTGGTATTACCTACTGACCTATGCGCTGTTTGAATTAATTTACACCTCCATCATGGTGCCTTATGAAACACTGGCTACCGAGATGACAACCGATTTTGCCAAACGCTCTAAACTGACAGGTTCTAAAGCAATCTTCGGCAAAGTAGCGAACTTCCTGGCCGCTTTCATTCCAGGTCAATTCATTGCAATTTATGGCAAAGATTCCGCAACCCCCTTCTTATATACCGGTATCGCTTATGGTCTGATTATGTGCTGCGCCATGATTTGGCTTTACAGCTCATCATGGGAGCGTCCAGCCAGTGAAGTGGTCAGGGAAACCACCAGTAGTTTAGGTCAGGCACTGAAAAAGCTGTGTGTTGATATGGCATCGACCTTCCATCTGCGCATTTTCCGCAAGCATCTGGGGATGTATCTGTTCGGTTTTGGTGCTGAATGGTTGTTCGCATCCGCATTTACCTACTTTATTATTTTTGGCTTGGGACAAGATGCCGCATTGGTTTCGCAGCTCAATAGCTTCAGTTCGATTATGCAGCTCATCTCCACCGCTATTTTTATTGGCATCTGCGTAAAAATGGGTTTCGCTCGTCCCTTCCGTATTGCTCTGCAAGTGGTGATTGTCAGCGTGGTTGCCTACGCAGCACTGTATTTCACCGGTTGGTCTGAAACCACGACCGTTATCGTCTTATTCTGCATTACCGCTGTTTTCGGTTTAAGTACTGGTGGGATCTACTATATTCCATGGACAGTTTATACCTTCCTGGCCGATGTAGACGAAGTCTTGACCGGGCGTCGCCGTGAAGGAATTTATGCTGGCGCGATGACATTCGCCGGGAAAATGGTACGTTCGATTATTGTCTTTGCCATGGGCTGGACGTTAAGCCGCTTTGGTTTTGTTTCTGGTCAATCCAGTCAGCCAGAAATTGCTGTGCAAGCCATCGTGGGTGTCTTTGCCATAGGGGTTATCTCACTGGCATTAGTTGCTATTTACTACACCACACAGATGAAACTGGATCGCAAAAATCACAGCATTTTACTGGAAGAAATTGAGCGTATTAAAAATGGCGGTGCCATGGCAGATATCCCCGCTCATGCCAGAGCCGTCGCGGAAGAACTGACGGGGTGGAAATATGAACAATGTTGGGGCAATAACCCCCTCGGCGTCAAAGAGTCGCCAACCGTCATACCCAAACCGGTTACTGAAAGTTAATTAATTTCTGGTCGTGACCACAAACCGCACCGGTCCCGCCAGTGCGGTTTTTGCTTCTCCCTTCCCTGAACATGAATGGGTAGATAAAATATCGGCGTTGAATGTCAGCGACAATAATCTCAATGTCTTTATTGACCTGTTTCAACGCATTTGGCATTCTTCCAGTCAATACGTCCTTGTAATGTAAATTATTCATCTGATTGAAAATTTCAGCATGTATTATGTAAATATCCGATTACTATAAGCGCACGATCACTTATTTTGCCTTTTAAACATGGATAAAAGATTGTTGAAACGTCTCTCTGCCCCGCTGCTGGCTGCTGCTTTGTGGACTATTCCGTTGCACAGCCATGCCGATACTCAGCCGTTGACCTCGCAAGATACTAAACTGTTGACCTCGCAAATTGTTGACCAATACGCCGAACATATCTTCTATAACAGTGGAGCTGTAGGAATGGCTCTGGTGGTTATCGATAACAATCAGGTCGTCAACCGTAGCTTTGGTGAAACGCAACCCGGCAACAATATTCGCCCACGGCCAGACTCACTGATCCGCATTGCATCAATAACCAAGCTAATGACCAGCGAAATCATGGTAAAACTGGCTGATGATGGCATCGTTAAGTTAACTGACCCGTTAAAAAAATATGCACCGAAAGGGGTCAACGTTCCCTCTTACAGTGCTAAGCAACCTATTAGGCTGTTGCATCTGGCCAGCCATACCAGCGGCCTCCCCCGTGAGCAACCCGGCGGCCCGCAAAAAAGACCGGTGTTTACCTGGCCGACCAAAGATAATCGCTGGCAATGGTTGAAACTGGCCAAAGTGACCGTTCCACCAGGCGTGAAAGCCGCTTACTCTAATTTAGCTTACGACTTACTGGCTGACGCACTGTCACGAGCTGCGGGGAAACCGTATGCCCACTTATTACGTGATAAAATCACCGCACCACTGGGGATGAAAAATACCACCCTGACCCCGACGGCGGAGCAATGTAAACGCCTGATGATAGGTGTTGGCAGCAGTCGTTGTGGGAATACAGTTGCAGCAGCAGGTAGTGGCGGCATTTACTCGACCCCCGAAGATATGCAGCACTGGATGCAACAATTCTTAGCTTCTGATAACAGCGCCCCCAAGCGTTCCGCCAAACGTGAGCAAGCGCTTTACTTCCAGCGCGGTGACTTGGTGTCATTGAAAGGTATGGATGTCGCCGGTCAAGCTGATGCTCTGGGCTTAGGCTGGGTTTATATGGCACCTAAAGCTGACTTACCGGGCATTATGCAAAAAACCGGCGGTGGCGGTGGATTTATTACTTATATGGCGATGGTCCCAGAAAAAAACATTGGCGTTTTTGTGGTGGTCACACGAAGCCAACTGACTAAATTCAGCAATATGAGTGATGGTGTGAATCAATTGGTTGCTGAGTTGGTGAAAAATCATTGATGTAGCACGGCGGCAGGGTAAATACTGCCGCCAATCTCTATCGGCCTGAACTGACCGTTGTTGACTGCATACCCCGTAATGAGAGCAATAGCCCGCACCGGGCACATGCTGGATAAGCGGTAGATGTGAAGTGAAGGTAAGAGAAAAGCAAAAACCCGTTATCTTATTCAGATAACAGGTTTTTAATTGGTGCCGGCACCAAGAGTCGAACTCGGGACCTACTGATTACAAGTCAGTTGCTCTACCAACTGAGCTATGCCGGCGAAATTGGCGGAAGGATAGAGATTCGAACTCTAGGACCTGTTACAGTCGACGGTTTTCAAGACCGTTGCCTTAAACCACTCGGCCATCCTTCCAATGGGCGGCATTATCATCTATAGCGCGATGATATGTCTAGTGTTTCATTTAAAAAAAACAGAAATTTAATTTGTTTGGTTAAACTTCATGCCAAAATTGGTTAAAAAAAGTCAACTCGGCTAAAAATTCCCCTATTCAGATTACATCGTAGTTGTACTTTTATCGGTACCAGAGCCGCTATCAGTATTAGAACAACGCTGGGGGAACTATTACCGGAGAAACTTGAACAGACTGACTCATCAATATAAAAAATGAATGGCGCGGCACCAAAGGCAAGACGATACTTGCCACCAGGTGATTACGATGAGATCCACCGTAGCTCACAATAAATATCCTCCGGCATAGCCGGAGGTTTTTCATATGCGCCTATAAGGCTCTGTTACCAGCCGCGCCCTAACAGGCGCATCGCGATCTGACATTTGCATCTATGGATTACTTACGGCCCGTAAACGGGCTACCGGGATACGGGATCGAGAGTTGCTCACCCATTTTATCCTCTTCCAATTGGTGCTTTATGTATTCTTGTATCCTGGCCGTGTTTTTCCCTACCGTATCAACGTAATACCCTCGACACCAAAACTCCCTGTTACGGTATTTGAACTTCAAATCGCCAAACTGCTCATAAAGCATCAGACTGCTCTTTCCCTTCAGGTACCCCATAAATCCCGAGACACTCATCTTGGGCGGGATCTCCAGAAGCATATGGATGTGATCCACACAGTATTCTGCTTCCAGGATATTCACGTTTTTCCATTCGCACAGTTTTCTTAAAATACTGCCAATCGCTCTGCGTTTTTCCCTGTAGAACACCTGCCTTCGGTACTTCGGCGCAAAAACTATATGATATTTACAGTTCCATCGGGTGTGCGCTAAGCTCTTTTCATCCCTCATTGGGACCCCCTTTTGATTTCTTGTTGAACATTTGCAGTTGCCAGACCGCAAACTGTTTTAACAAATCAAAAGGGGTTTTTATAACTGACCCAAAGCTGAAAGCTTTACTGAACCCCCAGCCTAGCTGGGGGTTTTCTGGGCACAAATAAATATCCTCCGGCATAGCCGGAGGTTTTTCATATGCGCCTATAAGGCTCTGTTACCAGCCGCGCCCTAACAGGCGCATCGCGATCTGACATTTGCATCTATGGATTACTTACGGCCCGTAAACGGGCTACCGGGATACGGGATCGAGAGTTGCTCACCCATTTTATCCTCTTCCAATTGGTGCTTTATGTATTCTTGTATCCTGGCCGTGTTTTTCCCTACCGTATCAACGTAATACCCTCGACACCAAAACTCCCTGTTACGGTATTTGAACTTCAAATCGCCAAACTGCTCATAAAGCATCAGACTGCTCTTTCCCTTCAGGTACCCCATAAATCCCGAGACACTCATCTTGGGCGGGATCTCCAGAAGCATATGGATGTGATCCACACAGCATTCTGCTTCCAGGATATTCACGTTTTTCCATTCGCACAGTTTTCTTAAAATACTGCCAATCGCTCTGCGTTTTTCCCTGTAGAACACCTGCCTTCGGTACTTCGGCGCAAAAACTATATGATATTTACAGTTCCATCGGGTGTGCGCTAAGCTCTTTTCATCCCTCATTGGGACCCCCTTTTGATTTCTTGTTGAACATTTGCAGTTGCCAGACCGCAAACTGTTTTAACAAATCAAAAGGGGTTTTTATAACTGACCCAAAGCTGAAAGCTTTACTGAACCCCCAGCCTAGCTGGGGGTTTTCTGGGCACAATAAGAAACGCGGCCGAATGACCGCGTTTCTCTCAGGACTCACACCTATAATCAGAATTAGAACTGATAGACCATACCTACTGCGACAATATCATCAGTATTTATGCGGGCATTTTTGGTGAAATCGTTTTTATCCAACAAGTTGATTTTGTAATCCACATAGGTGGACATGTTTTTGTTGAAGAAGTAAGTCGCACCAATATCAACATATTTCAGCAGATCTTGATCGCCATAGATCCCAATGTCTTTACCTTTGGATTGCAGGTAAGCCACTGATGGACGTAGACCAAAATCGAACTGGTATTGAGCAACGACTTCAATGTTGTGTGCTTTATCTGCAAAACCGAAAGCGGCATCACTTGATCTATTGCTGAAATCACCGAAACGAGTCAGGTTGTAAGTCTGAGTATAGTTAGCGGCCAGATAAACGTTGTTCGCATCATATTTCAGACCACCGGTGTAGGCATTGGCACGCTTACCCTGGCCATACTGCAGGTCATTTTGCGCAGTGGTACGCAGAGAACTCGCCATCGCTGCTGATGCACTCACCCCCCAACCCAGGTCATAAGACAAGGACATCCCGTAGCCATCACCGTTTTGATCTGCTACACCGCGACCATTGTTGGTTTCACTACTGCTGCCATTTTTACCCTGATATTGCAGAGCAAAGTTCAGGCCATCAACCAAGCCGAAGAAATTGGTGTTACGGTAAGTCAGCATCCCGTTACCGCGTTGTGACAGGAAGTTATCAGCACCGTAAGTATCACCACCAAATTCTGGCAGAACGTCAGTCCATGAAGTGACATCGTACAGGACACCGTAGTTACGGCCATAATCTAATGAACCGTAGTCAGCAAATTTCAGACCCGCAAAACCTACACGGGTGAAACTGTCGTGGTTCCCGTCCTCATTCTCTGCTTTATTCAGATTGACCTGATATTCCCACTGACCATAACCAGTCAGTTGGTCAGTGATTTGTGTTTCGCCTTTCAGGCCAAAACGCATGTAAGATTGGTCACCATCAAGGTTCTTGTTATCGGAAAAATAATGTAACCCGTCAATTTTACCGTATAAATCCAGTTTATTACCGTCTTTATTGTATATTTCCGCAGCACTTGCACTGCCTGCAACCAATAAGGCCGGAATAATGAATGAAAGAACTCGAAGTTTCATTGTTATCATCCTCTATTATTAGATATATCTATACCACTACTCTTTCGAGAATATACTGCCTACGAGGTAACTATATTGTGATAATAATACAACCATTAATCCATATAGAAAATGCCACCAAATTAAGAATAATGTTTCATATACATAAGAAATATTTAAAAATGTAAATTGCAACAAGTATTTATAAAAAATAAATCATTGGTTAATGTTGATAACAATCGTTTTAAATATAATAGCAATTGTAAACAGTGAGTTATAGCACATATGATTAGCACAAATTGACAATATAAACACATCAACAGGGATATATAATAGCCACGCTATCATCATTATTTTCCTATCATTGTGGCTAACACAGTCAGATAGTTCGTTAATGTTACGACCGGTCTCTGACCGGTTTTTTTCTCCGGTCCAAAGATATCCACTTGCGGTCGTTATACCCGTCATACTTCAAGTTGAATATGCATTTTCTACGTTCAATAAACCGAATCACTTACTGATATTGCTCTTAAAAAATTAAGTAAACTCATCGAGATTAATGAGTCTCATCTCTGAGGCTCATCCTACGGGTAATATAAATGCTGTTCAAATGGGTTCCCGGCCGATTTGTATCTCTCTTACTGCCTTCCTGCGACTCGAATTATATAGGGTATATATAAAAGCACTTGTACTTATCTTTCCCCCATAAACTTACTTAAGTACAAATAGCTTAATGTCATCTGGTCAATTCTCGTGCCCAAATAACTGACTCTTGCCGAGTGAAAAGTAGTCATCCCAAAAAAGAAAGTATTTGATAATAATCCCCCTGCTCCACTCAGCCACGTTATTAAGTCATCCCAAACTGTTTTATTGGTTTACTGACAGCCGTACATTTTCACACCAGGCTCACTCACCACGGGGGCGATCACATCAGAAAATCAGAGAAATTTACATTCTAATCCATACAATCTGCCGGGTTTGTATCAAGTCTGAGGCACTATTTTAAAAGGTAGCTGTTAAGTATTCTGCTTATCAGCACAAATCACTTCGACCCGGATTTAGCTTTGTGATAGAAACGTCTGTCTATATCACTTTTTCACTTCAATAGTAGATCTGATACCTCATGAGCACCAAAATACACCAACAAGCAGTACAGCCCGGTATTAGCCAACAAGTTTCTACCCGGTTAGCTTTTTTTATTGCCGGGTTAGGCATGGCCGCTTGGGCACCACTTGTTCCCTTTGCAAAAGCGCGCATTGGTCTTAATGATGCCTCATTGGGTTTATTACTGTTATGCATTGGTATTGGATCGATGCTGGCGATGCCGCTCACTGGCGTGCTTACCGCGAAGTGGGGCTGTCGGGCCGTCATTTTACTGGCAGGCGCAGTGCTCTGTTTAGATTTGCCTTTACTCGTATTGATGAATACTCCCGCGACGATGGCTATCGCACTATTAGTATTCGGTGCAGCTATGGGCATAATAGATGTGGCGATGAACATTCAGGCTGTCATTGTTGAAAAAGCCAGTGGCCGGGCGATGATGTCTGGCTTCCACGGTTTATTCAGTGTCGGTGGGATTGTTGGTGCAGGAGGTGTCAGTGCTCTATTGTGGCTAGGCCTCAACCCACTGACAGCGATTATGGCTACCGTAGTACTCATGATTATTTTGCTGCTGGCAGCCAATAAGAATCTGTTACGTGGCAGCGGTGAACCCCATGATGGGCCATTGTTTGTTTTTCCCCGTGGCTGGGTGATGTTCATCGGCTTTTTATGTTTTGTCATGTTTTTGGCAGAAGGCTCGATGCTTGACTGGAGTGCCGTCTTCCTGACGACGCTACGCGGCATGTCGCCATCACAAGCAGGTATGGGCTACGCCGTATTCGCCATCGCTATGACACTTGGCCGCCTAAACGGTGATCGGATTGTCAATGGGCTGGGCCGTTACAAGGTCTTATTAGGTGGCAGTTTATGTTCTGCCATCGGGATTATTATCGCAATCAGTATTGATAGCTCAATGGCTGCCATTATTGGCTTCATGTTAGTGGGTTTCGGCGCATCGAATGTGGTACCGATCTTGTTTACCGCCGCAGGTAATCAAACCGTTATGCCTGCCAACCTGGCGGTTGCGTCAATTACAACGATCGGTTACGCGGGAATTTTGGCTGGCCCGGCAGCTATCGGCTTTATTGCACAATTAAGTAGTCTATCGGTTGCTTTTGGCTGTGTAGCACTTCTGTTATTAACCGTTGCTGCCAGCGCCAGAGCCGTCACGCGCTAACCAAGGGAATCGGCATTATCGTTATGCAAAACAATTCGTCTACCCACTCAGCGGCTAACATTACACGTTACTTCTGGCTATTTATCGTACTTCTGCTCATGACTGTTGGGCTATATGCCTATAACTATACCAATGCTTATCTGACTGAAAAGAAGCATGCTTTAACGAATATCGCTAACGGTTTGCAACAACGCATTGATGACTATCGATATCATACTTACCAAATATATGATTTAGTCAATAATCCGATCAAAGCAAGTGAGCCCCCTCCTGTGGTGCAGGAAACCCGCCTGCGCCCTGACGTTTACTATATTGAAAAGCCTCGCAGAAAGACTGACGCTATCATTTTTGGTAACCACGAGCCTGCAACGCTGACCATGGCATTACAGATATCTGACTATCTTGATAACCTGTGGGGGCCGCAAAATGACACTTACTCGATGTACTATCTTAACGGGCAGGACAATAGCTTACTCCTGATTACGACTCAGGCACTAAAAGAGGTCACATCACGCTTTAAAGAGAGCTACCTTACTGCCTTTGCTGAATCGCGACGGGCGGAAATGCTACAGCAGGTCAATACGTTGGATGAGCGGGAGAGCTTCTCGCCCTTACGCAAATTGCGCTTCCAAAATGCCTACTATTTCACGCTAAGAACCACCTTTAACCGTCCTGGCCATTTAGCCACCGTGATCGCCTTTGATTTACCGATCAATGATTTAATTCCACCGAACATGGCACGTTCGAACTTCCTGCTTCAACCAGATAAAGTGCCACTCAATGAGGGGGCTACCCCCGAAGATATTGCGGCAACCAGCGTGTCACTGAACGGCTCATGGGTTGAGTTCTCCGCACCACTGGCAAATGTCACACTGAAAATTATTTATCGTGTACCGGTTAGTCATTTGATTATCGACTTATTAATAAACAACTTTTGGTTAATCCTAGCCAATATTGTGTTATTAGCGCTAACCATTCTGGCCGCCTATTTTGTCCGCCACCAATATGGTCGTCCAAGTGCTGATGTGACCGGACAATTAGAAGCTCAGAGATTGTTGAGTCAGGAGATCATTACCAACCTACCGCAAGGCTTATTAATTTATGACTTCAGCAACAGCACTGTCATTGCCAGCAACAAGATAGCGGAAAATCTACTGCCTCACCTGAATCTACAAAAAATTGCCACTATGGCAGAGCAGCACCACGGTGTGATTCAAGGGACGGTTAATAACGAAGTTTATGAAATCCACATGTTCCGTAGCCAGATCTCACCAGAGACGTATCTTTTTCTACTTAATGATCAGGATAAGGAAGTCTTGGTGAATAAGAAATTGCAGCAAGCAAGGCGTGAGTACGATAAAAATCTACAAGCGCGGAAACTGATGTTGCACAACCTGGGGATTGAACTTGGCCAACCGGTCCACCACCTGAGCCAACTTGTTCGTACATTACAGGACACTACCGATTTGCAACAACAGCATGACATTAAGACCAAGCTGGTTGAGCAATCAGCAACTATCCTTGAACTGATTGATAACATCACGTTACTGACTAAGCTGGAAACACAAGATTGGCAAACAGAACAACAGGTCTTCTCTTTATCAACCTTAATCGATAACCTGCTACTGGATCTGCTCCCCTCGATTAATCGGAAAGGCTTAAATCTGTTTAATCATTTTCATGTCAGCCTTGACCAAATTTATCTAGGTGATGAAAAGGTATTACGTAAAATACTTTCGTTGTTGCTGAATTATTCTATCGTTACCACAGCTTACGGAAAAATTACCCTCAATGTAGATCATGAACCAGGACATCCGGAACAATTGGTTATTCAAATAATGGATACTGGCGCGGGTATTTCTGATGAAGAGATAGGTAATCTTAATTATCCTTTCCTTAGCCAAGCATTGGCCGACAGATACAATCATGGTTCGGGGCTGACATTTTTTTATGTAACCAATTATGTAAAAAATTAAACGGCCAATTAGAGATTCGCAGTAAAGTAGATATAGGTACACGCTATACTATCCGGTTAACAATAGCCGTTAAAAATGAACAACAAGACACGCAAGAAAAATTACTGGATGGTGTCACAGTACTATTAGATATAACCTCAGAAGAAGTACGCTCGATCATTACAATATTGTTAAATTCATTTGGTGCTAACTGCATTCTCACCGATGAACGCCTACCAGGGCGGGATTATGATGTTACAATAACGGATAATCCGCAACATTATGATAATTACACATTATTGCTCGCGGCGGATGAAACGGGGTTTCACCAGTTACAAAACAATTATATACGGGCAAATTACAATTTAAGCAGCGCGGTTATTGATTCAATATTATTATTAATCGAGCGGCGAATTTTATCTGAACAATCGCAACAAAAGGTTGAGTACATTACAGAAGATGATATAAACCTCTATGAGAGGCAACTAAAAACCAGTGACTATTATTCCTTATTTGTCGAGACAGTACCGGTAGATCTGAAGAAACTGTATACTGAACTTCAGCAAAGTGATTTAACATCACTTTCGCAAACCGTACATCGATTAAAAGGCGTATTTGCCATGCTGAACCTGGTTCTCGGCAAGCAGCTATGTGAAACATTAGAACAGCATATCGCAGATGGCGATCGGTTGAAGATCGAAAATAGCATCAGTCAGATTGATTTTTTCATCACCAGACTGTTGCAGGAAGGTAACCCATAACCATGAACAACCTTAATGTAATTATTGCTGATGACCATCCAATTGTTTTGTTTGGCATCCGAAAGTCGCTTGAGCAAATTGAATGGGTAAACGTTGTCGGAGAATTTGAAGACTCCACTGCGCTTATTAACAATTTGTCCAAACTTGATGCCAACGTGCTAATTACTGACCTCTCTATGCCAGGGGATAAGTATGGTGATGGCATCACATTAATCAAATATATAAAACGACATTATCCAGATTTGGCTATAATTGTCTTAACTATGAATAATAATCCGGCTATCTTAAGTTCTGTCTTGGACTTAGATATCGACGGAATAGTATTGAAACAGGGCGCACCCGCTGACTTACCTAAGGCATTGGCCGCATTACAAAAAGGGAAGAAATTCACTCCTGAAAGCGTAGCCAAACTACTCGAAAAAATCAGTGCCAATGGTTACGGTGACAAGCGTTTGTCACCAAAAGAAAGTGAAGTTTTGCGACTCTTTGCTGAAGGTTTTCTGGTAACAGAAATTGCCAGAAAACTTAACCGCAGTATCAAGACCATTAGCAGCCAGAAGAAATCTGCAATGCTAAAGCTGGGCGTTGATAACGATATCGCTTTGCTAAATTATCTTTCGTCTGTGACAATTAGCCAAGTGGATAAAGAACTGTAATTTTTGCCCCGCTCGACTCTCAAGCCCAGTTTTGCTCTGCAATACTGGGCTTATTAATTAATGAAATCTAACGTGATCGCCGTACTTGGTCACTGTAGTAAAGCAGCATCTGGCGCAGAGTATCCAGCGTCACAGGCTTCGACAGGCAATTATCCATCCCCGCCTCAATGCAACGTTGTTTTCCCTCAGCCAAAGCATTCGCGGTTACACCAATAATCGGGAAATTGTGATTCAACTGCCGCAAACGCTCAGTTAAACGGTAACCATCCATATTTGGCATGTTCACATCGGTCAATACCATATCCACGGTATTAGTATTTAACGCCACCAATGCATCCAAGCCATCATTAGCCGTAATGACTCGATAACCCAAAGTGGTGAGCTGATCTGCCAGTAAACGGCGGTTAATCGGATGGTCATCCACAACCAGAATTTGCAGATCGGCATTATTATCTTGATTCGTTTTCGGTGCATGTAACTGTAACGATGAATTATCAACCGGCTGCTGGCCCCGCAGTATCCAGTCCAGCAAGGGGACTATCTCCAGTAAAGTTGAGGTACTCAGTGACCAGTAAGCAGGGCGCGTCTCTTGTGGTAAACCAATATGTTCAATGGAGAGTTGGATCCATGCCAGTAAAGGGGGGCTGAGTTGTGACGGATAATCGCAAATCAGCACATCTTCCGGCTGAGTCTGCTCACCACAGTAACGCCGAATTGTCGCACCAAAGTAGCCAAGTAGATCGAGTAAATAGCTCTCCAGGCGTGCATTGCGAATATCTAACCACAGCACTTTTCCTTGCCAGCGATCATTGGCGGACAGGACGGTATTTTGGTGATGATACAAGGGAATACGGATAGCAAAAATACTCCCCATCCCCAATTCAGATATGACTTCGACATCGCCATCCATTAGGTTGACTAACTTCTCACAAATAGCCAGCCCTAATCCGGTTCCCTGAAAATGGCGTTGGACACCGGTACCCACTTGGAAGAAAGGATCAAATAGTTGATTAATTTCACGTGAATCAATACCCACACCGGTATCCCGCACCCGAAACTCCAGATAGCAATCACGCACGCGTACCTGCAAAATGATGCAGCCTGTATCGGTAAATTTAATGGCATTATTCAGGAGATTAGAAATCACCTGTTGTAGGCGAACCGGGTCACCTTCTATGAGCCGTGGGACATCCGGTTCAATAAAACAATACAGTCCTAACCGTTTTTTGACGACCAATGGCAAATAGTTAGCCGTGATATGGGTAATCACTTCCACAGTAGAAAACTCGCTTGGCTCGATTTTCAGCTGTTCAGACTCTATTTTAGAAAAATCGAGTATGTCACTGATAATTTTCAATAATAACCCCGACGAATTATTCATTGCCGTTACCAGCCGATCGACTCCCTGCGGTAATTCTTTCGTTTGCAATAAATCGAGGTTACCGATAATGCCATACAGCGGTGTGCGCAATTCATGACTAACGGTAGCCAGAAACATGGATTTTGATTGACTGGCTTGCTCTGCCGCCGTAGCCATTTCTTGTAGTGATTCCTCCATTTTGACCCGAGCACTGACATCAACCAACACACAAATCGCCACATCTTCATTTCTATAACGTGAATGAACAAAGCTAATTTGCAGATTATTGTTGTTGCTGGTCATTACATCGACAAAGTTAGCCTGACGCTCACAAATAATGCGCGTAATACGTTCCCGATCTTCATTAGTCAGTAAACTAATATAATTATGTGCCAATTCATTACTCAGGATGTTAGTACCATCACTGATACGCAAAATGGATATCCCAACAGGAGCCGAGGCCACAATTTTGCGGTTGAATTGCTCGTGCTCCTCAAGCCTCAGCGCATTATCTTCAGCCGGATGAAACATTTTTCGCTCAAATAGCCAAGCCAATGTAAAAATCACTACGGCAGAGAGCACATTAAGAAGTAACGCATTGAAAATCAATAATTTGAATGCTTCTATTATCGTTTTGACGGGTAATAAATAAGCAATACTGAGGGGGGATGGTGGTAAAGCTTTCTTTAGAATAAGATCTTTATAATCATCAGCATAACCAAAGTAAGATGGTGAATCAGGATAATCATCCAGTATAGCCGGATAACGATCACCTGATGCCATCTGTAACACGGGTTCATTATCCTGATTTAATAAGGTCACTCTGATAGGCAGTGTTCGGGAAGAAATAAAATCCTCTAAGCGGACACTCTGCTCAAAGCCAATCATAGCCTCTAATCTATTACCTAGATAAACGGGGCTTAGAACATACAAGACGCCAATATCGGGACGAGCACCAGGTACCACCCAGTAAATATTGCTGTCTTTATCCTGATTCTTGGTATCACGGTACTTTAAGGTATGCTCATACAGCGACTTAAGCAGGTTTTCTTGCAGCGATGGAGCATTACGGATGTCAAAATCCACCATACACAACGTATCCGTGCCAATAAAAAAGACACGATTGAGATCATAAGCGGCAGTAAAGTTCTCCTTCCAGTACCAAATAAGGTTACTGAGAGTATTCACTGACGCTTGATTAGACGTGCTAGCCGTCGTGCAACCTGAATCTGAGTTAAGCGGGTAATATTGTGGTACCGCCTTTTTATTCATAACCATGCCACTAGTGGCATCAGTGTCACTGGCGTTTTTATCTAGCCGATTTTCCGCCATATATTTGATATCGCGTATAATTTCAGCGGAATGCCGGATGTAGTTCTGCGCCAAACCAAAGTTGTTGTTATATTCCTGACGAATATCGGCTTTTTTTTCGTTAAGTACATTCAGGATATAAAAAGTGGTCAATAATGCGCCAAGCGACCATAACATAACGGCCAATACCCGGAATAAGTAGCGGGATATTTTTAGTGTCGTACGGAATGAAGAGAGATATTTCAATCGGATACCATGATGAAAAAGCATCGCCAGACAGGCTGTGTTAACAACAGAATATACTACCGATAACCGATAAAAAAGCCAGCTCAGTTGCTTAACTGATGGGCGTTAAGCTCACTGGCTGGCTGTTTTTTAATGACACGATCACCTAAAGACTGGGTCGCCGCAGATGAATGAGCAGGTGCAATAAACCGCACCTGCCAGAGCAACATTATTATGCGTTGTCGTCTTCTACATCAGTGTCGTCTTCTGCATCAGTGTCTTCATCGGCAACATCATCTGATGGTGCATTTAGTGCCGCGTTTTCTTCGCTGCCCTCTTCACCTTCTGATGATTCGCCATCAAGGATATCATCATCCTCTTCAGGTTCAGCGACACGTTGCAAACCAACAACATGTTCATCTTCTGCGGTACGGATCAGGGTCACACCTTGGGTATTACGCCCTACGACACTCACTTCGGATACGCGAGTACGTACCAGTGTGCCAGCATCAGTGATCATCATGATTTGGTCAGTTGGTGCAACTTGAACAGCACCGACAACCTTACCATTACGCTCACTGACTTTAATGGAGATAACCCCCTGAGTCGCACGGGACTTGGTTGGATATTCTGCCACTGCAGTACGCTTACCATAACCGTTTTCAGTTACGGTCAGGATTTCACCATCACCACGAGGAATGATCAGAGAAATAACCCGATCATCGCCATTGAGGTTGATCCCACGGACACCGGTTGCGGTACGGCCCATAGAGCGAACCTGCCCTTCTGGGAAACGAACCACTTTACCCAATGCTGAGAACAGCATAACTTCATTGCTGCCATCCGTCAGATCCACACCGATAAGCTCATCACCTTCGTTCAAATTAACGGCGATAATACCGGCGCTACGTGGGCGACTGAACTCCGTCAATGCCGTTTTCTTCACAGTACCGCTGGCGGTAGCCATAAAGACATGACAGCCTTCTTCATATTCGCGCACAGGCAGAATGGCGGTAATACGCTCATTTGGCTCAAGCGGCAACAAGTTGACGATGGGACGGCCACGAGCCCCACGGCTGGCTTCCGGCAGTTGATAGACCTTCATCCAATAGAGACGGCCACGGCTGGAGAAGCACAAGATGGTATCGTGGGTATTGGCAACGAGCAGGCGATCAATAAAGTCTTCTTCTTTGATACGTGCAGCAGATTTACCTTTACCACCACGACGCTGAGCTTCGTAATCACTCAACGGCTGGTATTTGACGTAGCCCTGATGGGACAACGTCACAACCACATCTTCTTGATTAATCAGGTCTTCAATATTGATATCAGAGGTATTCGCGGTGATCTCAGTGCGACGAAGATCGTTATATTGCTCTTTGATCGCCACTAATTCTTCGCGGATAACCTCCATCAGGCGATCCGGATTTTCTAGAATAAAGATCAGCTCGCCAATTAAGGTGAGCAGCTCTTTATACTCATCCAGCAGTTTCTCATGCTCCAGACCTGTCAGTTTCTGCAAACGCAGATCCAAAATAGCCTGAGCCTGTTGCTCGGTAAGGTAATATTTACCGTCACGGATACCAAATTCCGCTTCCAGCCACTCAGGGCGGGCCGCGTCATCACCAGCACGTTCCAGCATGGAAGCAACGTTACCTAACTCCCAAGGACTGGCAATCAAACCGGCTTTTGCTTCCGCAGGGGTCGATGCACGGCGAATCAATTCGATAATCGGATCAATGTTAGCCAGTGCAATCGCCAACGCTTCAAGGATATGGGCGCGATCACGTGCTTTACGCAGTTCAAAAATGGTACGGCGAGTCACCACTTCACGACGGTGACGAACAAAAGCAACCAGAATGTCTTTCAGGTTAAGCAGCTTCGGTTGCCCCTGAGACAAGGCCACCATATTGATACCGAAAGTCACCTGCAATTGTGTCAGAGAGTAGAGGTTATTCAGCACCACTTCCCCGACCGCATCACGTTTGATTTCAATCACGATGCGCATGCCGTCTTTATCAGACTCATCGCGTAACGCGCTGATGCCTTCGACACGTTTTTCTTTTACCAGCTCGGCGATTTTCTCAATCAACCGTGCTTTGTTCACCTGATACGGGATCTCATGAACAATAATGGTTTCACGGCCCGTTTTGGCATCCGCTTCGACTTCAGCACGTGCGCGGATATAGACCTTACCGCGACCAGTACGATAAGCCTCTTCAATACCACGGCGGCCATTAATAATGGCTGCTGTTGGGAAGTCTGGGCCAGGGATATACTCCATCAGCCCTTCAATGCTGATGTTTTCATCTTCTATATAAGCCAGACAGCCATCAATAACCTCAGAAAGATTATGTGGCGGAATATTGGTTGCCATCCCTACCGCAATACCCGACGAACCGTTTACCAGCAGGTTAGGGATTCTGGTCGGCATAACAGCCGGAATTTGTTCCGTACCATCATAGTTAGGCACGAAGTCAACGGTATCTTTTTCTAAATCCGCTAACAATTCGTGAGCAATTTTAGACATACGGATTTCGGTATAACGCATCGCCGCGGCGGAGTCACCATCGACGGAACCGAAGTTACCCTGCCCATCCACCAGCATATAGCGCAGTGAGAACGGCTGGGCCATACGCACGATAGTGTCGTAGACCGCGCTGTCACCATGCGGGTGGTATTTACCGATAACGTCCCCGACTACACGGGCCGATTTTTTGTATGGTTTATTCCAGTCATTACCCAGTACATTCATCGCAAACAGTACGCGACGGTGCACCGGTTTCAGTCCATCACGGACATCTGGTAACGCACGTCCGACAATAACGGACATCGCATAATCCAGATAGGAGCTTTTCAGCTCTTCCTCGATGTTGACCGGTGTTATTTCTCTGGCAAGGTCGCTCATTGAGCCGCTATCCCTCTACTGATTACCGGATTTAAAGGTACGAAACTATATCACAAAACGCAGATTTTGGCGAAACTGCATGTTTTGGGTTAAATGACAGCGCTCTCGGATCATTCTCACCCGCTATCCTCCAGAGCACGGACTCTCACCACAAATGATGGCCACAGCTCACGCCCTCGGCAACGTCGAGCACGAAGGCTAATACAAAAGATGGGGAACATGTATAATCCGCGCAAAGAAACAAAACAGTGAGAACCCATCATGCGAGCCAAAACGACAAGCCGCCATCATAACGTTGATGAGCAAGAAATCGCTAAATTTGAAGCTGTTGCCTCCCGCTGGTGGGATTTAGAAGGCGAATTTAAGCCTCTCCACCGTATTAATCCCCTGCGCCTCAACTATATCTTGCAGCGCTCAGGCGGTATTTTTGAGAAAAAAGTGCTGGATGTCGGCTGTGGTGGCGGGATTCTGGCCGAAAGCATGGCGCGTGAAGGCGCGCAAGTGACTGGCCTGGATATGGGCTACGAGCCGCTACAAGTTGCGCGTCTGCATGCTCTGGAAACTGGCGTCAAACTCGAGTATGTGCAGGAAACCGTTGAAAATCATGCGCAGCAACACCCGCAACACTACGATGTAGTGACCTGCATGGAGATGCTCGAACATGTACCGGATCCTGCTTCCGTGGTACGGGCCTGTGCACAATTGGTCAAACCGGGTGGGCATGTTTTCTTTTCGACCATTAACCGTAATACCAAGTCTTGGCTAATGGCCGTCGTTGGTGCCGAATATCTATTGAAAATGGTGCCTAAAGGCACACATGATGCGAAAAAGTTTATCCGCCCGTCAGAGTTAATAGGCTGGGTAGATCAAACGCCATTGCTTGAACGCCATATTATCGGGCTACATTACAACCCGATCACCGACCATTTTAAGCTTGGCCGCAATGTTGATGTAAATTATATGGTGCATACACAACGGGACAGCGAATAGATCAGCCGTAGAACCCACTGGGAGCAGGGCTAAGCACCTGCTCTTCCTGGCTTTTCCCCCTCGCAGTTATCCCTTTATATGCTGTTAATCGCCAGATCAGGCAGAAAGCGTTTTTTTCAGCAATAAAAGCGATAAATTACAGGGTCCTTTTAGAATGTTTAATAAAGCGGCAAACGATCAAACTTTTAAGATTTTCCGCAAAATCTTATCCCCCAGAAGGATAAGTAGTGAGTCCCAGTAATGGCGCAGCTTATAAGGCATTCGTAACAATTAACCCCCAAGTTATCCACACAATTATCCCGTTTTGTTCACTTGCCAAAAGCCTCAATACTCACTATCTTGTTATCTGTCCAACACCCACCCACTATATATTGTGTTTGTATACTGAGCGATGGCACAAATCAGTGCTTGAAAATTCAGCTCGCGGTTTGAAAAATCGGCCTGTTGATCCCTTAGCTCACGCGCTATAAACACATTAAAGGTAAAAGAGCACATGAACCAAAGCCTACTTGTTACTAAACGCGATGGCAGCAAAGAACGCATTAATCTGGATAAAATCCACAGGGTCATCGACTGGGCCGCCGAAGGTTTACATAACGTCTCGGTATCACAAGTAGAGTTGCGTTCACACATTCAGTTTTATGATGGCATCAAAACCTCTGACATTCATGAAACAATTATCAAGGCCGCCGCAGACTTGATCTCCCGTGATGCCCCGGATTATCAATATCTGGCTGCCCGTTTAGCCATTTTCCACCTGCGTAAAAAAGCCTATGGTCAGTTTGAACCCCCTACGCTTTTCGCTCATGTGTCGAAAATGGTAGAAATGGGTAAATATGACAAACATCTGCTGGAAGATTACACCGCAGAAGAATTTGAGCAGATGGACACTTTCATCGACCATTGGCGCGATATGAATTTCTCCTACGCTGCGGTTAAGCAGTTGGAAGGTAAATATCTGGTGCAGAACCGTGTAAGCGGTGAGATCTATGAAAGTGCCCAATTCCTGTACATTCTGGTTTCAGCTTGCCTGTTCTCCGGCTACCCGCGTGAAACCCGTCTGGATTACATCAAGCGTTTCTACGACGCTATCTCTACGTTTAAAATTTCACTGCCAACACCGATCATGGCCGGTGTGCGTACCCCCACCCGCCAGTTCAGCTCTTGCGTACTGATTGAATGTGGTGACAGCCTGGATTCTATTAATGCCACCTCCAGCGCTATCGTGAAATACGTGTCACAGCGTGCCGGTATTGGTATCAATGCGGGCCGTATCCGCGCGTTGGGTAGCCCAATTCGTGGCGGTGAAGCATTCCATACGGGTTGCATCCCATTCTATAAGCACTTCCAGACGGCGGTTAAATCCTGCTCACAGGGCGGTGTTCGTGGCGGCGCGGCCACGTTGTTCTACCCAATGTGGCATCTGGAAGTCGAGAGCCTACTGGTCCTGAAAAACAACCGTGGTGTTGAAGGTAACCGTGTCCGTCATATGGATTACGGTGTGCAAATCAACAAACTGATGTATCAGCGTCTGTTGAAAGGTGGAGATATCACCTTGTTTAGCCCTTCTGATGTACCGGGGCTCTATGATGCGTTCTTTGCCGATCAAGATGAATTTGAACGCCTGTATGTCAAATACGAGCAAGACAGCAGTATCCGTAAGCAACGGGTGAAAGCGGTTGAGCTATTCTCTTTGATGATGCAAGAGCGTGCTTCTACTGGCCGTATCTATATTCAAAATGTTGACCACTGCAACACGCACAGCCCGTTTGATCCGAAAATTGCCCCGGTGCGTCAGTCTAACCTGTGCCTGGAAATTGCATTACCGACTAAGCCGCTGAATGACATCAACGATGAGAATGGCGAAATTGCACTCTGTACGTTGTCAGCGTTCAACCTCGGTGCCATTGATAGCCTCGATGATTTAGAAGATCTGGCCATACTGGCAGTACGTGCACTGGATGCCTTGCTGGATTATCAGGACTACCCGATTGCAGCAGCACAACGTGGTGCCATGGGCCGCCGTACCTTGGGGATTGGGGTGATTAACTTTGCCTATTATCTGGCGAAGAACGGCGTGCGTTATTCTGACGGCAGTGCTAATAACCTGACACACCGGACTTTCGAAGCCATTCAGTACTATTTGTTGAAAGCATCTAACGCTCTGGCCCGTGAACAAGGCGCTTGCCCGTGGTTTAACGAAACCACGTATTCACAAGGTATTTTGCCGATCGATACCTATAAGAAAGATTTGGATGCCATCAGCAATGAACCTCTACATTACGATTGGGAAACACTGCGTAAAGAGATTCAGACTCATGGGTTGCGTAACTCCACGTTGTCGGCATTGATGCCATCCGAGACCTCATCGCAGATCTCCAATGCGACCAACGGTATTGAACCACCGCGGGGTTACGTCAGCATCAAAGCCTCTAAAGATGGTATTCTGCGTCAGGTCGTGCCTGAATATGAACGCTTGAAAGGCGCTTACGAGCTGCTGTGGGAAATGCCGAATAATGACGGCTACCTGCAACTGGTTGGTTTGATGCAAAAATTTGTCGATCAAGCGATATCGGCGAACACCAATTATGATCCAACCCGCTTCCCATCAGGTAAAGTACCGATGAAGCAGTTGCTGAAAGATTTGCTGACCACCTATAAATTTGGTGTGAAAACGCTTTACTATCAAAACACCCGTGACGGCGCTGATGATGTGCAAGAAGACATTCAATCAAGCCTGCCGGGTGATGACGACTGCGAAGGCGGTGCATGTAAGATTTAGTTTTTACCCCCGGTTATCCATGATGGCGTTATTTATGCCACGGGTCGCTGGGGGGTAGCTCACTCTGACGCTACTGCCGTCAATGGGCCTTTTTTATTTGTCCGTTACGCGACCTATTTGCCCATTACGCTATTTGTCCTTTGCACGACCCCTGAGGAAACCATGGCCTATACCACTTTTTCACAAAATAAAAATAATCAGTTGCTCGAACCCATGTTCTTCGGCCAATCCGTCAACGTGGCACGTTTCGACCAACAAAAACACGCGATTTTCGAAAAACTGATTGAAAAACAGCTCTCTTTCTTCTGGCGTCCTGAAGAGATCGACGTATCACGCGATCGTATCGATTACAACGCGTTACCCGATCACGAAAAACACATTTTTATCAGCAACCTGAAATACCAAACCTTGCTGGACTCCATTCAAGGCCGTAGCCCTAACGTGGCGCTGTTGCCGTTGATCTCAATTCCTGAGCTGGAAACCTGGGTGGAAACCTGGTCGTTCTCAGAGACTATCCACTCACGCTCTTACACGCATATCATCCGCAATATCGTTAACGACCCATCAGTTGTTTTTGATGATATCGTGACCAACGAAGAGATCCTTAAACGCGCCAAAGATATCTCCGCTTATTACGATGATTTGATTGAGATGACCAGTTATTACCATCTGCTGGGGGAAGGTACCCACCAGGTTAATGGTAAGACCGTGGTAGTAAAATTGCGTGATTTGAAAAAACAGCTCTATCTGTGCCTAATGAGCGTTAATGCCTTAGAAGCCATTCGTTTCTATGTCAGTTTTGCCTGTTCTTTCGCTTTTGCCGAACGTGAACTGATGGAAGGCAACGCAAAAATTATCAAAATGATTGCCCGCGATGAAGCGCTGCATTTGACGGGTACACAGCATATTCTCAACCTGATGCGTTTGGGTGAGGATGATCCGGAAATGGCAGAAATTGCCGAAGAGTGCCAACAGCAATGCTACGATCTGTTTGTACTGGCGGCACAGCAAGAGAAAGAGTGGGCTGAATACCTGTTCCGTGATGGCTCAATGATCGGCCTAAATAAAGAGATCCTGTGCCAATACGTAGAATATATTACAAACATCCGTATGCAGGCGGTCGGTCTGGGCATACCCTTTAGCACCCGCACCAACCCTATCCCATGGATCAATTCTTGGTTAGTTTCCGATAACGTTCAGGTCGCGCCACAAGAAGTGGAAGTCAGTTCCTATCTGGTGGGTCAAATTGATTCAGAAGTCAGTGCTGACGACCTGAGTGATTTCGAGCTGTAATCTGTGAAAGCGATTGTAACCTTAAATACCACCGGTGCTCAGCTTAGTGTTCCGGCCAGCAGCCGCAATTTGCTGGAAACGCTGGAGTACCATCAAGTGCCGGTTGAATATCAGTGTCGTTCAGGTTATTGCGGCTCTTGCCGCATGCGTTTACTGAAAGGCGAAGTCTGTTATTTGCAGCAGCCACTCGCTTTTATACAGGCCGGAGAGATCCTACCCTGTTGTTGTCAACCCAAGGGCAACATTGAAATCGAGTTTTAGAGACGTATTGCTGATAAAACTTAGAGAAAAAAAGATGAAAAAATGCTCAATCATATTAGCCAGTGTATTACTAGCGACATCAATCAATGCCATTGCTGATACGCCTACGCCTCTCAATCAGCAGCAGCCATTAGAAAAAATCGCACCTTATCCACAAGCTGAAAAAGGGATGAGCCGACAGGTCATTTTTCTTGAGCCTCAAAAAGATGAAAGCCGCTTTAAAGTTGAGCTGCTGATCGGTAAAACTCTCAACGTTGACTGTAACCGCCACATGCTCGGCGGCAATCTGGAAACCAGAACATTATCTGGTTGGGGATTCGATTATCTGGTGATGGATAAAATCTCACAACCCGCCTCAACCATGATGGCTTGCCCTGAAGACAGTAAACCGCAAGTGAAATTTGTTACCGCCAATTTGGGCGACGCGGCAATGCAGCGTTACAACAGCCGCCTACCCATTGTGGTCTATGTACCGCAAGGGGTGGAAGTCAAATACCGGATCTGGGAAGCGGGCGAAGATATCAGAAGTGCGCAGGTCAAATAGCACTCATTAACCAGGCGCTATTCCGCGCCTGGGCTAAATATTAACATTCTCTTTTAATTACAAAATCTCAATAATATCCAACCAACCATGCTGCCCGCACACTGAGCCGCCCTTTAGCCAGCGGCGTAACATATCCTGTGCCAACATCGCGCTGCTTTCCTGACGGATACGCAAACCATGGCGGCTCGCCTGATAGCGCACTGTCTGAGCAAAAGTCCTTTCTGGGGTATGTAATGCCACACTCAGACAATCATGTTGCATCGCACTGATAGCCAACACGACCTGTGCACCACACAGCGTAGACAATGACTGTGCGCGGCTAGCCACCTCACTCAGCGACTCCTGGCAATGCGCGGGTAACAACTCACCGCCGACCAGTGGTGCTCCCGCACTCTGTAACTGCCAGTTCATCAGCCCAGCGGTAAATTGCTCACTCACCGCCAGCAATAAGCCACGCTGTGTCAATTGTTCGGTTAAGAGTGCTGGCAAGCCCTGAGTACCTTCGAAAAGCGTGCTTTCGCCTGCCACCGCCCTCACCTGCTGCCAGACTTGCTCCATTGCCGAGCGTTGTGACGCTGGGCCGGTGAGTTTCAACTCAATGATTGGGGCCGATGAACGGTAACCCAGCACCACGCCTTCAGGTAGTGGTAACGGATCCAGCTCCAGCGCCAGATCACTCTCTGAACGACCAAAAGTGGTCATCCGTAAACATAATGGCGGTTCAGCCACCTCAAAATGCTGCCGTAGACGCGGCATAATCTGCTGTTCAACCATCACTTTAAATTCAGATGGCACCCCCGGGGTGAAAAACATCAGGCACTTATTTAGCCGCAGAACAAAGCCACATGCCGTGCCCACGGGGTTGTCCAGCATTTCAGCATTGGCCGGAATATGGGCCTGCTTACGATTAGTTGCCGACATCACGCGGCCACGCGCTATAAAGAACGCTTCCATGCGAGCAATCCATTCCGGGTGCTCAATCAGTTCCACACCCGCAGCTCGTGCGGCAGCCAAGGCGCTCAAATCATCACTGGTCGGCCCCAGGCCACCATTGACAATCAACACATCAGCAACTTGACTGCGCTCAGTCAACACCTCAATAAGGGCCGAAATATCATCGCCGACGGTTTCCCGGCTGCTGATTGGCAAACCCTGATTAAAGAAATAATCAGCCAGCCAGGCAGCATTGGTATCAATAATCTGCCCATGCAGCACTTCATCTCCGGTACTCAACATCTCGACTCTGATCATTTTCTTCTCCGTTTATGCTCACTGCGTCACTTTAAGAATGACGTCACCTAAATACAATCATTTCTCTGTGCTATTTGGATCACTGCACTATGTATGCCCGTCATACTGCACGTTGCCTGTACGCTGGCTACCTTTGTTCACCCCAGTCACTTACCTGTTGTTGACCTTAAAATAAATAAACTTCTGGGGATTAATGCGCCTCATCCCCGCAACTCACCCTACGGGCAGCATAAATGCTGTTCAAATGGGGTCCCGATTAATTTGCCCCTCAGTTGCCACCTTCCTGAAACTCGAATTATTTTGGGGATAGATCGCAACAAGATAGGGCTGTCGCTATTTTATTGATTTTATTATCGTAAACTATAATTTACACTCATCGTAACGACGATTTGACACAAACAGGCCAATCCACTACTCTTCTGCCTCAATAATTCCAATATACCCCTCTTATTTGACGTTGCAGCGGTGTTAACGGCTTTAATTTAACCGAATTACCGCATGAATCTGCTCATCAGGATTAAATGAGCCCCATTTGAGGTTCACCCGGCGGGCGAGTATAAATGCTGGCCGTGATGCCATTGAGTTGGGGTATAAATAGCCATAGTAGTAGAGGAAAGCGTGAAGAATCGCACTCTGGGCAGTATATTTATCGTTGCAGGTACCACCATTGGTGCGGGCATGTTGGCCATGCCACTGGCGGCGGCCGGCGTAGGGTTTGGCGTCACACTGGCCTTGCTTGTTTCTCTTTGGTTATTAATGTGTTACACCGCATTATTGCTGGTGGAAGTTTATCAATATGAAGCGGCTGATACCGGGCTTGGTACATTAGCCAAACGTTACCTCGGTGGCCATGGTCAATGGCTGACGGGTTTCAGTATGATGTTTCTGATGTATGCGCTTACTGCGGCTTATATCAGTGGTGCTGGCGAGTTATTGGCAACCAGTATCAGCCAATGGACTCAGCAATCATTCCCGACCTATCTCGGCGTTTTACTGTTTACCCTAGTCGCCGGAGGAGTGGTTTGCATCGGTACCCATTCGGTCGATTTGTTCAATCGTATCCTGTTCAGTGCCAAAATCATTTTCCTGATCGTAATGCTGGCACTGATGATGCCGCATATCGAAAAAACCAACCTACTGACATTGCCGCTAGAGCAAGGGCTAGCACTCTCTGCGATCCCGGTAATTTTTACGTCATTCGGTTTCCACGGCAGCGTACCCAGCATTGTTAATTATATGGGCGGTAATATCCGTAAACTGCGCTGGGTATTTATCATCGGCAGTGCGATACCGCTTATCGCTTATATCTTCTGGCAATTAGCGACACTGGGGGCGATTTCCTCTCATACTTTTGTCGGTATTCTGGCCCAGCAAGCGGGTTTGAACGGTTTACTCCAGGCTGTGCGCGACGTCGTGGCCTCTCCCCATGTCGAACTGGCGGTGCATTTGTTTGCTGATCTGGCACTGGCAACCTCATTCCTGGGGGTAGCATTAGGGCTATTTGACTATTTGGCTGATTTATTTAAACGCCGAAATTCCATACGTGGCCGTTTACAAACGGGGTTAATTACCTTTACGCCGCCATTACTGTTTGCGCTGTTTTATCCGCGTGGCTTTATTATGGCGTTGGGTTTTGCCGCTGTGGCATTGTCAGTATTGGCATTAATTCTGCCTGCAATGTTAGCGTGGAAAGCCCGTAAACTTCATCAGGGCAAATATCAGGTTTGGGGTGGGAGACCCGCGCTGGCAATCGTGTTTGCCTGTGGTGTTACCGTGATTGGTATTCAGATTGGTATTGTCACTGGCGCATTACCTGCGGTAGGGTGATACGTAAGCAATAATAAGGGCGCATATCCTGATAGGAATGCGCCCTTTTCCGTCAGCCCAACGTCATTTCCGTTAACCCAAAGCCCTTATCCGTTAACCCAAAGCCATTAGCGTTGCCGCCGGGCAGCAAGTGAACGAGGCCCGATAAACTGACTCACGTCAGTAATGAGGGTAAGTGAATACCGCTAACGTTTATTTATAAGAACAACGCTGCAATTATAAGCACAACGCTCTAACGTCAGATAAAAAAGGGTAATCAGAAGTTCAGACCAGCGCCGATATACACCCCATCAGCGAGACGATTATCTCGACGGCCTTCTTTACCTTCCATATTGATATAGCGGTAACCGACATCAACCGTTAACGGGCGGAATACGTTCCAACGCACACCCCCATTGGCTTCGCTGTAGGATTTCATACCGCTGGTCAACTCTTCCGGTGCGAAATACCCCTCACCGTATACGCTGAATGATTTGTTGATCGGATAGCTTAGCCCACCGCCAATCGCCACCGCACCGCCACTGCTGCCGTCTTCTGGTGACATATAAATCCCTTTGGCTCCCACTGTCGCGGTCATTGGCCCAACCGGTAAATTAAACCCCAGCCCAAGCCCCAGCACATCGCCGTCATGATCACTGCGCGCCCAGTTGCCACTAATGGCCAAACCGCCCGTGTTTGTCCCCAGACCAAAACCTAAATTAGTGTAATGACGCCCAGTTTCAGCGTTAAAACTCACCGCACTGGCAGAACCGGCTACCAACAGCAGACTGGCTGCACACGCCACTAAATGCTTATTCATATTGCTCTCTCATTGTTCGTTATGTCACCAATTAGCCATTTTAGGCTTATGGTTTTTCCTGTGCGGAGTTTACCCGAAAAAAACCTAAGACCACACGGATAAACTAATTAAACAGCACAGTATTTCAAATGATCATAATTTCAAATGATCGTCAGTTCCCACAGCAATAGCGATTACCCATGTTAACAATAAGGCATACCTATTTGCTGAATGCGGTCAATACGACTACAACTAGTGGGGAGATCAAAGAATAACACCGTGTTTTTGTTAAAATTATTATCTTGTCAATCACGTTTTTGACGCGATATCACGCTTAAACCCAAAACCGCAATCAATTCAACAGCCATACTGGAGAACATGATGAGCAAGAAGAAAGGATTAACCACCGCGGCAGGCGCTCCCGTTGTCGATAATAATAATGTTATTACGGCTGGCCGCCGTGGCCCGATGCTACTGCAAGATGTTTGGTTCCTGGAAAAATTAGCCCATTTTGACCGTGAAGTGATCCCTGAGCGCCGCATGCATGCTAAAGGCTCCGGTGCATACGGTACGTTCACCGTGACTCATGATATTACCCAATATACTCGCGCAAAAATTTTCTCAGAGATCGGTAAAAAAACAGACATGTTTGTCCGCTTCTCCACTGTGGCCGGTGAACGCGGTGCTGCAGATGCTGAACGTGATATCCGTGGTTTTGCCATGAAGTTTTATACCGAGGAAGGCAACTGGGATTTGGTTGGTAACGATACACCGGTCTTCTATTTACGTGATCCACTGAAGTTCCCGGACCTGAACCACGTGGTCAAACGCGACCCTCGTACCAACCTGCGTAACCCGGTTTATAAATGGGATTTCTTCTCTCAACTGCCAGAGGCGCTGCATCAGTTAACCATCGATTTCAGTGACCGTGGCTTGCCAAAATCTTACCGTCATATGCACGGTTTCGGTAGCCATACCTTTAGCCTAATCAATGCCAATAATGAACGTTTTTGGGTTAAATTCCATTTCCGTTGCCAGCAAGGCATTGAAAACCTGATGGACGATGAAGCCGAAAAACTGATTGGTTCTGATAGAGAAAGCTCGCAGCGTGATCTGTATGAAGCGATTGAGCGCGGTGACTTCCCGCGTTGGAAACTACAGATTCAGGTAATGCCGGAGCACGAAGCATCACAAACACCTTATAACCCATTTGATCTGACTAAAGTCTGGCCGCACGGTGATTACCCGCTGATCGATGTCGGCTACTTCGAATTGAATCGCAACCCGGAAAACTACTTCGCTGAAGTGGAACAATCCTCATTCAATCCAGCTAACGTTGTCCCTGGGATCAGTTTCTCCCCAGACCGCATGTTACAAGGCCGCCTGTTCTCATACGGTGATGCCGCCCGCTATCGTTTAGGGGTTAACCATCATCAGATCCCGGTGAACAGTGCTAAATGTCCGTTCCATAATTATCATCGTGACGGCGCAATGCGCGTTGATGGTAACAGTGGTAATGGCGCAACCTATGAGCCAAACAGCTTTGGCCTGTTCCAAGAACAGCCTGATTTCAGCGAACCGCCACTGACATTGGAAGGGGCGGCAGATCATTGGAATCACCGCGAAGACACCGACTATTTCTCTCAACCACGGGCGCTGTTTAACCTGCTCAGTGAAGAAGAGCATCAACGCATGTTCACCCGTATTGCGGGTGAGTTATCGCAAGTTCCTGAAGCTATCCAACGCCGCCAGATAGCGTTGTTTACGCAGGTTGACCCGGCTTATGGCGCCGGTGTGAAAAAAGCACTTGGCCTGAATTAAACCCGATCAGCCCCTTTGAACTGCACCCCAAATGTTGGATAACCCCCTGACATTTGGAGGTGTATTTTTATGGCTTATCCCGTGTCTTCCTAACCCGCTTCGTCCGCTTAGCAGGCCCTTTCACCGCTGTAGGTGTCACCAACGGCCCCTCAGGCATATCCGGTTGTTCAATCGGGAAAACAGGCAATGCCGCTAACAACCGTGCACCATACCCTTTGGTCAATAAACGCCGATCATAAATCACAATTTCACCCCGACATTCATTACTGCGGATCAACCGCCCGACTTGCTGAATCAAGTTGAATGAAGCGCTGGGTAGACTTTGTACTTCGAACGGATAGCGCTTCAGTGATTTTAACCACTCTCCCTCAGTGAGGATCACCGGGCTGTCGATCGGTGGAAACGCAATTTTATGGATATGGACCTGAGTCAGTAATTCACCCTTTAAATCTAGCCCTTCAGCAAATGATTGCAGACCAATCAATACACTGGCAGTGCCATTATTCACCCGTTTACGATGCTCTTCGACTAGCCGATAACGCGGTTGATCCCCCTGAACCAGTAACATGAGGCGCAGATCGGTGACGTGGCTTAGGAATGTTTGCATCGCCCGATGGCTACTGAATAGGATCAACATCCCCTTATGCCGCCCACTGGCGTGCTGCGCACGGAAGAATTGTGCCATTTCTGCCAGATGCTCTGCTTCATTCGCCATGGTGGGTTCAAAGCGCATTTTAGGGATAATCAATTTCCCCTGCTCAATATGATTAAACGGCGATGACAATGTTTCAAACCGATCACCGGCCTTCTCACTCAAGCCGCTCATCTCTTGTAAACGCGCAAAACTGTTCAGTGAGCGTAAGGTTGCCGAGGTCACAATCACATGAGGCACTTTGCGCCATAACATTTTATCTAACTGATCACTGACGCGGATCCCGACACAATGGAAGTAAATATGCGTTTGATTGTCACGATATTCGCGGGTCACCCATTTAGAAATCGGCGCATTCGATGCTTTTTCCATCGCCGCCAACCGCCAAAGCTTGCTCATTGCCTCCAGATAACCCAGCGTCCGGCTCATTTGTATCATCGCGCGATGTAAACGAACGATATCGTGCTTACCGGTCTGTTCACTCAAATCATTGAGTACAAACTCAGCCACCCCGCGTAACGCATCCGTCAGTTTGAATAATTTGGCACAACTTTCCGTTAAATTCTCGGGTAGATCGCCCATCTCAAAACGGTACACCGCGGGATTGCCTTCAGTGGGCAGCAACTGACTCACTTGCTGTTCAACACTGAGCATCAGTTCGCGCAGTTGTTCACAGTGATCTTTAAGGCGTTCAGGATGGGCAAGCCCAGGGGGGTTTTTTGGCCGGTATTGCACCAGGCATTGATCCACCAACCGAACAATCATATCCAACTGCATATTGGCAAATACCGCTGTGATTTCACCTTCAATTTCTAATGCATCACGTGCGACATCCGGTAAATGATGGCCCTCATCCAAGACCAGTAATAGCTCTTTGGGATTGGGCAAAACAGATTCAGTTTCCAATGCGGCCATCACTAATGCGTGGTTAGCCACCACGACATCGGCGCTTTCGATCTCTTTACGGGCAATAAAGAACGGACATTCACGGAAATAATGGCAATTACGCCCCAAACAATTGGCTTTATCGGTACTCAATTTGGCCCATAAACTGTCACTGAGAGCCAATTGATGGTGATCGCGTAACCCATCCCAAACGTAGCTGTTCAGCGACTTAGACAATGCCAGACAGGTCGCTTGCTCTTCACCGTTTGCCGGTGCCAGTTCATCACCAAGAAATAGCGATAAATCGCCCTGCCCGGACACATCAGTGCACATTGCAGCCAGGTTACGCGGACAGACATAACGCCCACGCCCAAAGGCTCCGGTAAATTTCAGGTCAGGAATGATTTTTTTCAACAGCGGTAAATCTTTGCTGTAAATCTGATCCTGTAACGCCACATTCGCGGTGCTGACTACTAACGGCTTATTTTCTGCACGGCTGACGGCGATACCGGGGATCAGATAAGACAGCGTTTTACCCACACCCGTTGGTGCTTCAATAGCCAAATGACGGCCAGCATCGCCCGACAGTGTTTTCGCCACTTCAGCAATCATCTGACGCTGTGGCGCCCGGGAAATAAAATCCGGGATCTGCTGTTGCAACGCCTTATACCATTGACTGATTTGTTCTTTTACTGCTGAAGACAACGCCATGCATATCTTATCTAAACTGAATGATGCCCTATTGTCCCACAGAGCGCCGCCTGCGTCAGCCCGAAAGCGCTTTCGCTAGCGCTAAAACACCGGCTTGGTGTTAACCAAAGCAGGATAAAATTTACGCAATAAAGCAGTTATTTATAATTTGTCATAAATATATCACACAGATGCGGTAAAAATTCTGCGCTGGGAAAATTCAGACAGATATTGAATACAGCAAAAATTTTATTATTCGCGTTTTTTCAATAAGAGAAACAGGGCAAAACATGAAACGTAATATTCTGGCAATCCTTATACCGACATTATTAGTTGCAACCACTTCACATGCGGCAGAAATTTACAACAAAGACGGTAATAAGCTGGATTTATATGGAAAAGTAAAAGCGTTACATTACTTTTCTGATAATACAAAAAGTGATGGTGATAAATCGTATGTTCGCCTTGGTTTCAAAGGTGTCACTCAAATAACGGATGAACTGAGCGGTTACGGCCAGTGGGAATATAACTTCGCCGCTAAC
Organism: Yersinia pestis; assembly: GCF_900460465.1. Taxonomy (GTDB): domain Bacteria; phylum Pseudomonadota; class Gammaproteobacteria; order Enterobacterales; family Enterobacteriaceae; genus Yersinia; species Yersinia pestis. Next base: position 550,926 of record NZ_UAVH01000006.1, read on the forward strand.
TATGCCGAGAGCCAAGAAGCAAAAGACAATAAAACACGCTTAGCCTTTGCCGGTTTACGTTACGGTAATTTAGGTTCAATCGACTATGGCCGTAACTACGGCGTGTTATATGATATTGCAGCCTGGACCGATATGCTGCCTGAGTTCGGGAATGACAGCTACACCAGAACCGATAATTTTATGACTGGCCGTACCACGGGCGTTGCTACCTACCGCAACACAGATTTCTTTGGTTTGGTTGATGGTCTGAAATTCTCTCTGCAATATCAAGGCAAGAACGGTGCCGAAGGCGAGACGAATAACGGGCGTACTGATACATCCAAGCAGAATGGCGACGGTTTCGGTTTATCTTCCAGCTATGAGATTGGCGCAGGTGTCAGCGTAGGTGCAGCCTATGCTTCATCTAACCGCACCCTAGCCCAGAAGAACAGTACCTTTGGTAAAGGCGATAAAGCCGATGCCTGGACTACCGGCCTGAAATATAGCGATAACGGTGTTTATTTAGCGGCCAATTATGCAGAAACGCGCAATATGACACCAATCTCTGGTACTGCGGTAATTAATAACGTGTCAACCAGCGTAAGTGGTTTTGCTAATAAAACTCAAAACATTGAGTTAGTGGCTCAATATTTATTTGACTTTGGTTTAAAACCTTCCATTGCCTATATTCAATCTAAAGGAAAAGATATCGAAGGCATTGGTGACACCGACCTGGTTAAATATGTCGATATTGGTGCAACATATTACTTCAACAAAAACATGTCCACGTATGTTGATTATAAAATAAACCAACTCAATGATGATAATAAACTAAAATTGAATACTGATAACGTTGTAGCACTTGGTCTGGTGTATCAGTTCTAATTTGAATGTAAGGTGTTACCCTCATTTTATTGTGAATTATGGTTCTTTGAATGTATTTATTATGCCGGGATTATTCCCGGCTTTTTTACGCCACTCGCCTGCATGAAGGCTATGGCTGCCATATTCCATAAGCCATTTATCCTCAACTGCAGTGAGATTGCAGTCAGATAACCAGGTAGTTCCCCCCTGCATCTCGAAGTCACTTGGGTATATATGCACCGTATCTGATGGTGTTTTGAGGATAGTTATTCACTCATCTGTGGTCTGAATCAAAAATAACCCTCTGTTTTAGAGTGAAATTCAGACAAAAAATTAAAATATAAAAAAACAATAAAATCCTTTGCTAACCACCACTATTCTCATGTTTACTGACCCCCTGTGTTTTACCGCTCTCTTTTTCGTTGAATAACTATGCTGAAGCAAAATCGCCGTAACCTGTGGTTGTTGATCGGTTCACTTTTTACCTTGTACTTCGTCTGGGGTTCAACTTATCTGGTTATTCGCATTGGGGTAGAAAGTTGGCCACCACTGATGATGGCCGGACTACGTTACCTAATTGCTGGCGTTTTACTCTTCAGTTTCCTTGCTATTCGCGGTCATGCTCTGCCTACTTTGCGGCAGTGGGCAGCAGCCAGTGCCATTGGTATCTTATTACTGGCAATTGGTAATGGATTAGTCACCATCGCTGAGCACCAACATGTTCCTTCCGGTATTGCTGCAGTCATGGTGGCGACTGTTCCTCTGTTTACGTTGTGCTTCAGTTTATTATGGGGAATGCGTAACACTAAGCTGGAATGGGCAGGAATTGCTCTCGGACTGGTTGGTATCATATTACTCAACACCGGCAGCAACCTATTGGGCAACCCGGTAGGGGCCATGCTGATATTGCTGGCTTCCGCCAGTTGGGCATTTGGTTCAGTCTGGAGCTCCCGGTTAGCATTGCCAGCCGGTGCGATGTCTGGTGCCGCACAAATGCTAGTGGCGGGTGTCGTGTTGCTGCTTGCCAGCACACTGAGTGGCGAAGAGTTACAGCAACCTCCGACGATGAGCGGTATTCTCGCATTACTGTACTTAATTGTTTTTGGCTCAATGCTCGCTATCAGTGCCTATATGTTCCTGCTGAAAAATGTCCGGCCAGCGGTTGCAACCAGCTATGCTTATGTGAACCCAGTTGTGGCGGTGTTACTGGGTATTGGTTTTGCTGGCGAAAGCTTATCTCCCACAGAATGGGGCGCACTGGCAGTGATTGTTTCTGCCGTAGTATTGGTCACTTTGGGAAAATTTTTGTTCGCACGCCGTTAATCTCTACGTGCAAATCACTGTTGCATACTCATCATCATTACGTAGCAATTATATAACACGGTTGTTTCATACCGCGAACGGACTATAATTCCTACTGTTTAGATAAAAAGTGAAAATAATTATTATGCTGAGAAAAACACTCATTATCCTGATTGCGGTTATGGCGCTAAGTTCACTAGGGGGCGTTTTCCTGGCGGGGCTGAACATCTACACCCGCTCAACGACGCCACATGAAACCAATGCTACTGAAACTGACGCTACTGAAACCTCTCTGGTGCCTGGCATCGGCCCAGCCGGTTTATCCAACACCGGCCAGGAATCACCGTAAACTGTTATCCCCTTTTAGCTGGCAGTTTCTTTTGACTGACAGTTTCTTTTGACTGGCCGTATTTTGGACTGACAGCTTTAGGGCGGAGCAGCGGTGAGAGACCCGCCCTAGGCGCATTTACTGCTTTAGTACCCAAATAAAATATTGCCCATTCTTCTGCTCGGACCCTTCCAAGATCTTCTCGAAGCCGGGAAAATGCTGGCCCCATTTGGTGATACTTAAGATATAACGTAGCCATGGTTCTTCATGGCTACCAAAACTCTCCCCCGGCATGACAATTGGGATGCCCGGCGGATATGGAATAACCCCGACAGCGGAAACACGCCCAGCAAGCTTATCGATAGGTAGTAGCTCACACCGCCCAGCCATATGATCTTGAAAAGCCTGACGGGGTAAGACCACTGGCGTAGGCAAATGGCTAAATGCCTCAGCTTGCAGTTTATCCATTTCACTGATCTTCATATAAGCAAACATCTCATCACACAACACTTTTAACCCCTTATGAGCGTATTGATGAGGATAATTTTTCGCCAAGTCAGGTAGGCACACCGATATCGGTGTATTGCTATCGTAGTGCTGCTTAAATTCCAGTAACACATTAATGAGTGTGCCCCATTTACCTTTCGTTACACCCACCGAAAACAAGCACAGCACCATAAAATCCGTGGTCCGCGACGGTACAATTCCCCGCTGCCCAAGGAAGGCGGTCACTATCGCTGCGGGAATTCCCTTTTCTGACAACTTACCGTCATCCCCCATTCCCGGCACCATAATCCCGGCCTTGATCGGATCCAACATGCACCAATCTTCTTCCAACTGCTCGAAACCATGCCACGGGTCTCCCGGCTTGAGAACCCAACAGGCGGGATCGGTTGTCAGTTGCTCTCGTGATGCTTGGGAGAAAGGTAACTTTTTACCGCTTTTGCTATCCGTTATTTCCGGTGTATTCCAAGGTTTAAAGAACCATTCGCCTTGTTTTGCAAAAGCATCATGTGCACGAGCCAGCGCCAACCGAAAATCAACAGCTTCATCGATCACCTCTTGTGTCAATGCTAGCCCCTGCCCGCCTTCCATCATCGCCGCCCCCACTTCATTGGCAGCAATAATGGCGTACAATGGCGAAGTGGTTGACTGCAACATATACGACTCATTAAACCGCGAATGTTCTATCGGCTTTTTGCCATTTCTCACATGAATATAAGAAGCTTGCGACAGCGCTGCCAATAATTTATGCGTTGATTGTGTAGCAAAAATAGTTGGTCCCAGCGCATCATGGTCAGCCGGGTCACCACGCATCGCAAAACGCTCCCGATAAAGGGGATTAAAACGGGCATAGGCGTACCAAGCTTCGTCGAAATGAATCTGATCAACGCTTTTTGCCAATAAATCCTGTGCCTGTTGGGCGTTATAGCACATACCGTCATAGGTACAATTCGTGATAACTGCATAGACGGGCTTGCTATCACAAGCCAATGACTTTAAGGGGTTTTGTTCAATTTTTTGTGCAATAGCCGTGGGTTGGAATTGTGCTTTAGGAATTGGTCCAATAATGCCATAGCGGTTACGGGTTGGAATAAAAAATACCGGTAATGCACCCGACAGGACCAATCCCTGCTCAATGGATTTATGACAGTTACGATCACACAATGCGATCTGCTTATCTCCCACGACAGCGGCCATAATGGCGCGATTAGAGCCCGATGTGCCATTAAGCATCGAGTAACTTGCATGTGCACCAAAAACTTGTGCGGCATACGCTTCTGACTCTTTTATCGGCCCACTGTGATCCAGTAAAGATCCCAATGACTCACGTTCAATACCAGTATCCGTACGAAATAGATTCTCGCCAAAGAAATCAAGAAACTCGCGTCCAACCGCCGTCTTACTGAAGGCAACGCCCCCTTGATGACCGGGGGCAGCCCATGAATATTCAGGATTATCTTGCGTATATTGAAACAGCGCTTGCGTAAAAGGCGGCAGCAACTGCTGGTAATACTTGATGATGAGTGCTTTGGCACGAGCAGCGATAAACTCGGAGGTATCTTCATGCATCCAAACAAATTCATTAACAAGCTGCATGGTCTCCAAACTTAAGCTATTGATACATGAATGCTCAGCCATCAATAACACAGGCACTGATTTATTACGGCGACGAATGTCTTGTAGCAATGCAAATGCCTGACTATGGGATTCATCATCATTACCACCCGAAGTCCAATCGACAAAAATACAGCACAACGAAGAGTCGGAGATCACTGTTGCCGCGCCATCTTCAAACGTCGCCGCCGCAATCACATTAAAATTAATGTCATTAAGCGCAATGATAAGTTCGTTTACCGCCCGACCATTAGCGGTATTGATATCACGAATATTGCTGTCAACCACTAAAACGTTGCGTTTCTTGTGACTGCTTAAATCAATCATCGTATTTATCCCTTTATCTATAATTCATCACATCAATGATGCCCACCCAGCTACAGATGGGAGTGGGTATTACTGCCCGTTCTTAACAGGTGCATCGAGTGGGAATGGGTTTTTGTGGGTACGGTTGTAATTGAAAGTATAAAGCGCGGTGATAACCATCAAGGTAACAAATGACCACATCACTTCCTCGGCACCCGAACCGACTACGGCCCAAATGCAATACACGAAAGCAATAAGGGTTATGCCGACATACGTTTTCACTTGATTGCCTAAATGGCCATGACCAACCAGTAATAAGGCTGAACAGGTATACAGGTACGGTACCAGAGTAAAAATCACAGAAACGGAAGAAACCAGGCCAAACTCTTTGGCCGCATTCGGCGAAATACTGCTAATTTGGAAAATGGTCATCAGTACGCCAAGAATAAGTAACCCGGCCACTGGCGTACCGGCTTTATTGACCTTACCGAAAATGGGGGGGAACAGCCCATCATCAGCCGCCGCTTTAGCCGTCTGCCCGGCCACCAGCGTCCAACCGCCTAAAGACCCTAAACACCCCGCCGCCGCACAGAGTGAAACGACCGCCCCTGCCGTATCTCCCAGAGCTAAACGGGCAGCATCACCAAATGGCGATGCTGATAAACGCAATTCTGCATTAGGGATCATTCCCATAATGGCGCTACTGGAAAGAACATAACAAACAGCCGCAATTAACACCCCGCCCACGGTGGCAATCGGGACATTACGTTTTGGATTTTTAACTACCCCTGCCGCCACCGATGCCGTCTCGACGCCGATAAATGACCACAGCGTCACATTCAGAGTACTTTGAATTGCACCAAAGGTACCTAACCCACTGACATTCCAGGCTGCCATATAGGTTTCGCCCTTAAACCAGAACCACCCAAATAAAGCGATACCCACAATCGGAATAAGCGCCAGTGACGTAGCTACTGCTTGTACACGGGTGATCATTTTTGGCCCAATAATATTCAGCCCGACAAATATCCATAGAAATACTACGCAAGTAATCGTTAATACCATGGGTTCTTTTAAAATAGGGAAAAAATAACTGAGATAGCCGACCCCAATAACGACCATCGCAATATTACCGATCCAACATGCCAACCAATACAAGACATTCGTTTGATAACCTAAAAATGGCCCAAAGGCACGCCGCGCATAAGCATAAGACCCCCCTGGGCTATCATCCAAAGATGAAATTTTGGCGTAAACCATTGATAGTGCTAGAGCACCAATAATAGTCACTAGCCATCCCCATATCGCAATTCCACCTGTAGAAGCCAAATTTGCCGGTAATAAAAAAACACCAGACCCCATTATATTTCCTGCAACCATAAGGGTTACAGGAATTAACCCTACCTTCTGATCATCTGTAGACATAGGTAATCCTTACAAATCCCTATAATAGGCTGAAAATGATGATGAATAGCCAGACGCAGTTATAAAGGTAGACGATATATTTTATAAATAAAGTTAAAAACAAATATAAATAGACACAATGGATAATTGGCGATTGATTTTAATTACTTTGCTACAAATTATATTTACAGTGTATTTCACAACAATAAACACACAAGGTAATTATTAATACACAAATTAAAATATTATCATCAAAATAAATTACATGAGTTAAATTATCATTATTCCATGGGGAATGGTTTTAACTTATATTAATAGTAATATTGATAAATTCAGGCAAGCACCAGATCCAAAGTCATTACTATTACTATTACTATTACTATTACTATTACTATTACGACCAAGTAAAAAGAGTGAATACCGAACCACTGGCTCACATCGATAATTCAGATCAAGGAGAACCATTGGTAGCACCATTAATCGCCATTGATAGCATCATTAATCCGTTCGGGGAGCAGAAAGAGAGTGTCGTTCCCTCCAGCGTGACAACCGCCGAGTCCAACGGTCGAAAATCATATCAGTAATAATCGCCAAGAGCGCAACAACGGCGGCCCCCTGAATAACGTAAGCGGTATTAAAGCCACTGAGGCCGATAATAATTGGAGAGCCAAGCGTCTTGGTCCCTACTGTCGATGCGATAGCCGCAGTACCTATATTGATGATTACCGAAGTGCGAATACCCGCCACAATCACTGGCGCAGCCAAAGGTAATTCCACCTGCCAGAGGATCTGCCTCGCACTCATCCCAACACCTGCCGCCACTTCACGGATACTGGTCGAAACGGATTCAATACCCGCAATGGTGCCTTGTAAAATCGGCAATAAGCCATAAAGCACCAGTGCAATAATCGCCGGTTTCTCACTGAACCCCATCACAGGAACCGCAATGGCGAGTACCGCTACAGGGGGAAATGTTTGCCCCATCGCCACAACCGTTTCCACTACCGAACGAAACTCCTTTCCTGCCGGGCGCGTTACTGCAATCCCGGTAGTAACACCGATGAAAACAGCAATACTACTGGAGGCCAATACCAGTAATACATGAGCGACCACCAATGAAAAAAAGGTATCTTGCAAATAGATAGGCCGATCAAGTTCTGGGAACAATGCGGTAAAGAAACGCTGTAGTGAGGTCATACCGAAGACCAACCCACACAGGATGAGCAGCGCCCAACACAGAGGATCTTTTAGCCAAAACCAAAACCGCAGCCCCGGTTTAATACTTTTCACATCACCCACTGCTGTATTATCAGGTTTGGTTTCTGCTGGCTTCATACTCTTTCCTTATTCGCAACCAAATCAGCAAAATAGAGAACGCCTAGTGGCTGCCCGTGTTCATCAGCAACCGGTAATTTATCCGTCTGACGGGAAACAAACAGGGAAAGTGCCTCGCGCAAGCTGGTGGTACCCAGTATCGGCTGCCCTGCCAGCGTTTCACCACATCTAACACGTTGTTCTACTCGCCCAAGTGACAATAATTTAATACCGAGATCACTGCGGCCAAAGAAATCACGGACAAAATCATTGGCAGGCTGGGCCAACATTTCAAGGGGCGTTCCCTGCTGAATAACTCGCCCTTCATCCATCAAAACGATGCGATCAGCCAGACTCAATGCCTCATCAATATCATGGGTAACCAGCACGATAGTGCGCCCCGACAATTGATGAATACGGGTAATTTCAAGCTGCAACGCTGAACGCGTTACCGGATCCAACGCACCAAAAGGTTCATCCATCAATAGCACTTCAGGATCCACCGCCAACGCTCTCGCGACCCCAACCCTCTGTTGCTGCCCTCCAGATAATTGATGAGGATAGCGGTGACAAAACTGTTGTGGATCCAGATGCAACAGTTCCAGCAGTTCAACAACACGTTGACGGATACGATCCTTTGGCCATTTCAGCAACTGTGGCACCGTGGCAATATTGCGTTCTACCGTCCAATGTGGAAATAGCCCTATTGATTGAATCGCATACCCCATGCGCCGCCGTAAATCTTCAGGTTTATAGTTACGGATCTCCTCACCGGCAAAACGGATTTTTCCTTCATCGTGTTCAATCAACCTGTTAATCATTTTTAAGGTGGTTGACTTACCAGAACCGGAGGTACCTATCAGCACGGTAAACTCCCCTTTAGAAATCTGTAGGGATAGGTTATCTACCGCCCGTTTACCGGCAAAATACTTACTGACTTGATGGAATTGAATCATCGACGTGAAATATCCATAAATATGACAATGAATTTAAACAGTGAATCCACAATGACCGCCATCGCTATCACGGGGATCACACCGAGCAGTACCAAATCCAGAGCACTGCTTAATAAACCTTGGAATACGATGGCCCCTAGCCCCCCCGCACCAATCAGCGCCGCGACAACAGCTAACCCCACGGTTTGAACAGCAATAATGCGGACACCAGACAGAATGAGTGGCATGGCAATCGGCATTTGTACCCGAAAGAATAACTGCTGGCGTGTCATCCCCATACCTTTGGCTGACTCCACCACACTGTCGGGGACAGCCTCTAATCCGGCAACCACATTACGCACTAAGGGTAATAAGGCGTACAGCACCAGTGCGATAATTGCAGGCGCTAAGCCAATGCCACCGATACCCAGTTCAGCAAGCCAAGGGATAGCTGCGGCCAACCCTGACAATGGTGCAATCAGCAAACCAAATAGAGCAATCGATGGGATCGTTTGAATAATGTTTAGCGTCGAAAAAATAGCGCCTTGTAAACGGTGAGAGTGAAAACAAAGTAAACCAAGAGGAATGCCGATAACCACTGCCGGAACTAACGTAGTCAGTAGTATTTGGATGTGCCGCCATAGGGCATCATCAAATACGTCCCGACGATTCACATATTCCTTCATTAATGACAGTTGATCTAATTGCCCACTTGCCAGCAATGCAATGATTGGTAGCATCAACAAAGCAATGGCTAAACTGCGCCAGACTGGATGAGCAATGACGCGGGATAAGCTGTCGATAGCAATCAAGAGACTCACCCCACTCATCAACCAAAACCCGCCACCTAATGACGTGCGGACGAGGCTCTCTTCGCCTCCGGCCAATTGAGTTGCGGTGGCACCCGCCAATAGCAGTAAACCCAATAACAGCAGCTCTGCAAACAAGATAATCAACCAATAGAGGGCGATGCTGGGAGTGAGAAAAGCAAAGATAATTAACCCCAGTATCGGTGCTAACAGCCACAGGACAGGACCGGTTATTAGCGATATCAGCATGATCCCCTGTCCGGAAATCAATCGATTAGGAGCATGACTAAGAAAGGCAAGCCCCGCGCCTGCTAAAACCAATAAAATAGACAGTGTTAGCAAAACCCGGTTTTTTACAACCATAAAAATCCATCTCCATACCAGATAACCTTATGTGTCATCGCGGATTACCTGTCTACTTTCTCACTTGAAGCTGTAGGGCGTTAGCTACAGCTATATTTACAATTATATTTACAGCTACATTTACAACTGTATTTATATTTACAACTACGCTGAGTCTCTTTGATGGCACCATAAAACGGATGGCGCCATGAAACGAATAGCACCATAAAACGAATAAGCTTATAGTGCCACACTGGTCGGCTGGCTCCCCCAGCTAATGGTTAGTTTTTAATAAATCCGTTATCTTTTAGATAATTGGCAGCCACTTTCTTTGCATCCTGCCCTTCCACCGCAATACGTGCATTCAGCTTTTGTAACGTTGGGCCATCCAGTGTGGCGAATACCGGATTAAGCAAAGCCGGGATGTTCGGGTGAGCTTTCAGAGTAACTTCACGGATGATTGGAGCTGGCGCATAAATCGGCTGCACGCCTTTAGTATCTTCCAGAGTCTGTAAACCCAGTGCCGCTACAGGACCATCGGTACCATAAGCCATGGCGGCATTCACTCCTGAGATCTGTTCTGCTGCCGCTTTAATCGTCACAGCGGTATCTCCCCCAGCCAGGGACAGTAGTTGATCTTGATTCAGCGTAAAACCATACGCCTGTTGGAAAGCGGGTAACGCATCAGGCCGCTCGATAAACTCGGCTGAGGCGGCTAATTTAAACTGACCTCCGCCATTGATCCACTAACCTAAATCATCCAGCGTTCGCAAATTATTGGCCGTGGCTAAGTCTTTTCGTACAGCAATGGTCCAGGTATTGTTCGCTGGCGCGGGAGAGAGCCATACCAATTTATTTTTTTCGTAATCCAGTGCTTTTACTTTCTCATAGCCCGCTTTGGCGCTCTTCCAGGCAGGATCTTGTTCATCAGAAAAGAAGAAAGCCCCATTCCCCGTATATTCAGGATAAATATCAATCTCACCGGCAGTAATCGCCCCACGTACGACTTTGGTTGCTCCCAGTTGGGATTTATTGGTGGTTTTAATCCCGTTAGCCTCCAAAACCTGCACAATAATATTGCCCAGCAAGGAGCCTTCGGTATCAATTTTAGAGCCTACACGGACGTTATCTGCCGCGTGCGATATACCACTCGATGCAGACAGCATGATAGCAGCCACTGCAAAAATCCGGCTACGAGTTAGGAACAGTGCCATACGTCACCTCTTATCAGTTTATCCCCGTTATACTTCAAGTTTCTTCATGTTGCCTGAACGTTGGTGGTTCTACGGGCTAGCATAAATGCGATTCAAACCAGCCCGACCAATTTACCGCGTTGTTGCTACCTTCCTGAAACTCAAATTATTTTGGGCATGTAAGGCCAATTGGTTTATAAAACATCTGGGCAGTAGGGAGATATCGTTAGCTTATTAACCTACCCGTCGCCCTATTAGATTTAACCCAAAACACACTAAATAACCAACTGATATTAAATATATTATTCTCGTTTCAGCGATCAATCATCTTCACTATAACCATATGATAGATAATTATTTAAAGCCGTTCACCCAAGCAAGATCGGTTATTAACATTACACAAAAAGCTGTATATAACAACAGTTAAATATCCCAGTTAATCGTCCACTTTCAAGCCAATGGCAGGAAAAACGATACTGGCAAGAGCACGAAGAAATCTCTACTCAACTTAATACAAGACGATAGAAGCAGGAAGTAAACTTCTGCACGCCGCTCAAAAACGAGAGTGTTCCAAACGCAACAACGAATTATTTGCTTACGGTATGAAATACATTAAATAATAAATACCAATAAATGCGAAACATTACGCATCATTGATAAGTCGGGGTTTAATTACAATTATTTCGTTATATAGTGAGTCACCCGATGACGTTATCCTCGGAATTACCCCCTTATAACTTTGATAGGTAATATGTTATGAACTCAGATTTTCTGGTTACACCGCAATGGCTTGCAGCACATGCTAATGATGCCAATATAGTTATTTTGGATGCCAGAATGTCGCCTCCCGGAGTGGTCCCCAAACGTAATATTCAGGCTGAGTTTGAACAGGGCCATATTCCCGGCGCGGTCTATTTTGATATTGATGCAATAGCAGATCACAGTACCGGCTTACCCCATATGCTGCCCTCTCCTCAGCTATTCAGTGAAATGGCAGGGCAGTTAGGCATCACTGAACAACACACGGTGGTGATTTATGATGAGGGTAATCTGTTTTCTGCACCACGCGTGTGGTGGACGTTCCGCACATTTGGCGCTAAAAATGTGCGTATTCTGGCAAGTGGTCTGAGCGGGTGGCAACAAGCAGGCTATAAGCTGGAAAGTGGTCCTGCACACCCTACACCACAAACCTTCAATGTCACTTTCAATGCCGCCGCCGTTTCTAGTGTCGATGAGGTACTGGCGGTTCTGGGTAATAATGAGGTGCAAATATTGGATGCTCGGCCATCAGCAAGATATAGAGCACAAGAGCCGGAACCACGCCCTGGTTTGCGTCTTGGGCGCATCCCTGGCAGCATCAATATACCGTGGGGGACCATGGTGGAGAATGGTCATCTGAAGTCACCACAGGCATTGGCAGAAATATTTGCGGCTCAAGGGGTGGATTTAACTAAGCCCATTATTACCAGTTGTGGTTCAGGGGTCACCGCAGCGGTAGTGGTACTGGGTCTAGCGGCGGTGAATGCACGGTCAGTGTCACTCTATGATGGCTCTTGGGCTGAATGGGGGGCGTCAAACTCTCTACCAATAGACGCAACGCCTCTGGCGTGATACCAAAGGCTGGCTCACCACCAGCCACTGACATGACTCATTGTTCATTGTTCATTGTTCATTGTTCATTGTTCATTGCTCATTGCTCATTGCTCATTGCTCATTGCTCATTGCTCATTGCTCATTGTTCAATTCTTAATATGGTAAGGCCCTTTTATCTCTCCTTAACCAAAGACTGCAACAACAACCACAACTTCTCAACGTGATGACGTTCCGTACCCAAAGTGCCGATGGAAACCCGCACCATCCAGCGGCCACCAAGCGTGGCTGGTGTAACATAACCCTTACCAGATTGATTGAGTTTCTCGGCCCAACTGCGGGTATAATTATCCAACGCGTCGCCCATCAGCCCACCCGGTTCATGACGAATACACAAGGTTTGCAACACTACAGGTGCGACCAGTTTCCAATCATCGCTGTTTTTAATTTGTTCTGCTAACCAATTAGCATTGGCAATATCACGACGCAAACGCGCCTGCAGCCCTTCCACCCCTTGCTCACGGATTAGAAACCATAGCTTAAGCGCACGAAAACGACGACCCAGGGGGATCCCCCAATCGCGGTAATTTCTCACTTTCCCATCGGCATCGGATTGTAAGAAACTGGGGTTAGTACTCATGATACGAATCAAATGCTCTGAATCTTGTACACAATAAACCGAACAATCAAAAGCAGCACCCAGCCATTTATGCGGATTTATCACCACAGAATCAGCCTTTTCTATACCGCACCACAGATGACGGCATTCTGGCAAAATCATCGCTGAACCAGCCATAGCAGAATCCACATGCAGCCATAAACCATAACGCTGAGTAATATCACCAATCGCATCAAGGGGATCCATCGCTGTCGCAGCGGTAGTACCTGTCGTAGCAACAACGATACAAGGCCGGTTTCCCTTCACCAAATCCTGTTGAATGATCTTTTTTAATGCCAAGGGTGACATGGCATTGTGCTCATCGGTGGGCACTAAACGGGTATTATTATGACCAAACCCAGCGAGCAGAGCGGCTTTATTCACTCCGCTATGGGCTTCTGATGAAGTGTAGACAATCAAAGGTGCATCACTGTTTTGCATCCCTTTATTCATTAATGCATAGTTAGATGTTCGCTCTCGGCCGCTGATCAGCGCCACTAACGTGGCGGTTGAGGCGGAATCCTGAATCACGCCACTCCAGGCAACGCTAAGACCAAGCATTTTTAGCAACCAATTGGTGGCCACCTCTTCAATTTCTGTCAGGGCCGGGCTGGATTGCCAAGACAGACCTATCACCCCCAGCCCAGTACTCAAGCAATCCCCAAGAACGGAGGATAACTCTACATTAGAAGGAAAATAACCAAAAAAGTCAGGATGTTGCCAATGCAATAGCCCTGGCATGATGAGCTCTTCTATGTCAGAAATAATGTGTTCGAAAGGTTCTGCTTTTTCAGGTGCATTTAACGACAGACGAGATTTAATCTCACCGGGTGCTGTCGTGGGATTAACGCCACGCAATTCGATATTTTGTCGGTAATCAGCAATCAGGTCGATCATGGCATAGCCATGGCGGCGAAACTCTTCAGGAGTCATAAAAAGCTCTCATTTTGAAGTCATTAACACCAGAAATAGAACGGCTGGTTCGTGTTGTAACCTATAAATGACTGCATGCTGATTCGTTTGCCTGAATCAAACCCGCAAATGGCGTGAGGGCGGCGGGTATTGATGATCACCAGCTCATTTTTCTGTGGTTGAATGCGCAGAGGCCGCTGCAAACGCTCTTCGGGCAGTTTTCCTCCCTCAAATAGCGCGACTTCGGCGAAGGAAAAGGCCTCAGTATCCCAGACGACTAATTCACCGCCAACAGGTGGTGTATCAATATAAATATTAGCGCTGAATTGATGCTCTAACTCGGCAACGGAAAATGGCAGGCAATCCACATGTGGAACCGTTTCGGATAGATGCGCCGTTTCAGGAAACATCACGCGAATGATACCGGCAAACATCGGTTTCCCTTCAAAAGAGGCAGTCACTACGCCCTCTGGCCAGTGCTGTTTAATATTTTCGATTAACGCTTGAATTGGCGGCAAATCTGGAGCGCAAAGACGGTCAATCAGTATGCGCATCTGGGCTGCGTCACGATAATACTTCTGCTTTGCACTCTCGTTTTCAGCTTTACCGTAGGCCGTATTGAATGGCGTTCCCCAGCGGTGGACACCGTAAAAATTTTGTACCACCTGGTCTTTTTCATAGACCTCATGGGTGTATTCATCCAGCTTTGCGGTTTGATTAATGTATTGATTTAATGATGCAGCGGTTTTTTCAGGGCAGTAATTGGGAATACGAATTGCCAGGATGTCACCACGGATTAATTGTTCCAAACTATGCCGATCAAGCTGTTTTAGCCTGGCAATCTTAGGCTCCTCAGCAATGGAGGGTTTGAATTGCTTAGCAGTTATTGGCAAACTAGTCACAATGATTTGGCTCCATTAATTTAGAAACCCTATCATTTTAAATAATACGATAATTCTGCTAAGGGATAACATGATGAGATGTTGTCTTATTGACGAGCAGCCGTCTAAATGGAGCTAAATCGCCACCAAACGGCGAACATCATCATGTTCCATATCAATACCTAATCCCCGTTGGACTATTTTTCCTCGAGACATCACCAAATAGTTATCCGCCAGCTCGGCGGCAAAATCATAAAACTGCTCCACGAGCAGGATAGCCATATCCCCCTGAGCCGCCAGTTTTTTGATAACCCCCCCGATCTCCTTGATAACGGATGGCTGAATACCCTCGGTCGGCTCATCCAGAATCAATAACCGGGGCTGGCACGCCAATGCCCGACCAATCGCCAACTGCTGCTGCTGACCACCGGATAAATCGCCACCACGGCGATGCTTCATCTCTTGTAACACCGGGAACAGTTGATAGATATGTTCAGGTACGCTTTTACTCTGTGAACCGGGGAAACGTGAAAGCCCCAGTAAAATATTCTCTTCCACTGTAAGCCGGGGGAAAATTTCTCTCCCTTGGGGGACATAAGCAATGCCTTCTTTGACCCGCTGATGTGGCGACTGGTGGCTAATATTTTTCCCCTCCCAAGTGATGCTGCCGTTCTTAATCGGAACAAGCCCTATCAGGCATTTCAGCAACGTGGTTTTGCCGACACCATTGCGGCCCAATAAACAAGTGACTTCCCCCACACGGGCCTCAAAAGTCAAGCCGCGCAGAATATGGCTACCACCATAATATTGATCAAGCTCATTCACTTGCAGCATAAAAGCGCCCTTAATTATCAAATAAATATGAGGGAAAAATGCAAGCTCACTGACATTCTCCAAATAACGCGCTCATCATTGAACTGCACTGAGTCAACGCCCTAAATACACCTCAATCACCTGATCATTCTCCTGTACCTCTGCCAGTGATCCCTCGGCCAACACCTGCCCTTGGTGCAACACAGTGACATGATCAGCAATCGTCTCGATAAACCCCATATCGTGTTCCACCACCATTAACGAGTGCTTACCCGCCAACTGATTAAACAACTCAGCAGTATACGCCGTCTCGGCATCAGTCATTCCTGCGGCTGGCTCATCTAATAACAATAGATGCGGGTCTTGTACCAACAACATACCAATCTCAAGAAACTGCTTTTGACCGTGGGATAACAACCCCGCTTGCCGCTGCCGCAGATCACTTAAACGCAATATGGCCAGCGTTTCATCAATCTGATCCCGTTGTTCACTGTTGAGTTTGGCGCACAAGCTGGCCCACACAGTTTTATGGTTTTTTTGTGCCAGTTCTAAATTTTCAAAGACACTCAAGGCCTCAAATACCGTGGGTTTCTGGAATTTTCGCCCAATACCGGCATGAGCAATCTCAATGGTATTCATGGTGGAAAGATCATGGTGTTGGTCATACACCATCTTGCCTGTTTGTGGCCGCGTCTTACCGGTGATCACATCCATCAGTGTGGTTTTCCCCGCCCCATTCGGGCCAATGATACAACGCAACTCCCCAACACCGATTTGTAATGAAAGATTACGTAACGCATGAAAACCATCAAAGCTGACGTTGATGTTTTCCAGCGTCAGTACCGGATCGCGCTGCTGGCGATATTGATCAGCCGCATGCTGTATCGTTCCAGGCTCCTGAACATTTATCTCGGCGTAAATCAGTTGCTCCGTCAGTTGAAACCGGCTCATTGGTCTTTCCCCCTGCGCAATAGCCCGATAACCCCCTTCGGCAAAAATAACGTGACCAGAATGAATATCAGGCCAAGAAAAAATTGCCAGTATTCCGGCATCGCCATGGTGAACCAACTTTTGGCACCGTTGACAATTCCGGCCCCCAATACCGGCCCTATCAGAGTTCCTCGGCCCCCTAGTGCCACCCAAATTGCCGCTTCAATTGAGTTGGTCGGTGACATTTCACTGGGATTGATAATGCCCACCTGCGGTACATACAACGCGCCTGCCAGAGCACAAAGTACCGCCGATAGAGTCCAGACAAACAGCTTGAAACCTTTAGGATCATAACCACAAAACATCAGGCGGTTTTCGGCATCGCGTACCGCCGTCAATACCCGACCAAATTTAGTGCGCGCTAATGCCAGCCCCAGCGCCAGACTGGCAATGAGCAGTGCGAGGGTTGCCAGAAATAATGCGATACGGGTAGAGGTGGCCGAGACAGGGAACCCCAGCATCGTAGTGAAGCCAGTAAAGCCGTTATTGCCACCAAAACCCGTTTCATTGCGGAAAAATAACAACATACCCGCGTAGGTCAGCGCCTGCGTCATAATAGAAAAATAGACGCCTTTGATTTTGGAGCGAAAAGCAAAATAACCGAACAGAAAAGCCAGCAACCCGGGAACCAGTACAATTAGGCACAATGCCCAAACAAAGTACTGACTGCCGCTCCAAAACCAAGGAAGCTCAGACCACGATAAAAAAGACATAAACGCAGGTAAACCGTCTCCCGCAGCCTGACGCATCAGATACATCCCCATGGCATAACCGCCCAGAGCAAAAAATAATCCGTGCCCAAGTGATAGCAATCCGGCATATCCCCAAACCAGATCAAGGGCGATAGCCACCACGGCATAACATAATATTTTGCCGATCAGCGTCAGGGTATAGGTTGATATCGCCAACGGATGATCCGCCGGTAACAGCGCCAAAAAAGGCAGAACAATCAGTGCGATCAGCGTGACCATACCTAATAACAGGCTGGTAAGCGGTGCTTTTTGCGTTAAGGTTACCGTCAGTGGTTGATTCATTAGTCACTCACCCTGCCCTTAAGGGCAAACAGACCCTGCGGTCGTTTTTGAATAAATAAAATGATCAGCACTAAAATCAGGATTTTGCCCAATACTGCGCCAATTTGTGGTTCCAAAATTTTATTCAACATCCCCAGACCTAATGCGGCAACCACACTGCCAGCTAATTGCCCGACGCCACCTAGGACCACCACCAAGAAGGAGTCGATGATATAACCCTGCCCTAATTCCGGGCCGACATTGCCCAATTGCGAGAGTGCTACACCGCCAAGCCCTGCAATACCAGAACCCAAACCGAATGCCAGCATATCAACCCGCCCCGTAGCCACTCCGCAGCAGGCCGCCATTGCCCGATTTTGTGTCACTGCACGGACTTGCAGACCAAGGCGGGTTTTATTCAGCAGCAACCATGTGAGTAGCAAAACAATAATGACAAATGCAATCACCGCGATCCGATTCCACGGTAAAACCAGATTAGGTAAAACCTGAACCCCACCGGACAGCCATGCAGGGTTAGCAACTTCCAAATTCTGTGGGCCAAACAACATGCGGATCCCCTGAATCAACATCAGGCTGATCCCCCACGTCGCTAGCAGTGTTTCCAACGGGCGGCCATACAGATGCCGAATCACCGTGCGTTCCAACGCCATACCAATGCCCGCAGTAATAAAGAACGCAACCGGTAGAGCGATTAATGGATAAAGTGCCAGCCAGTGTGGGGCAAATTGTTGGAATAGCGATTGCACCAGATAGGCGGAATAGGCTCCCAACATCAGCATTTCACCATGCGCCATATTGATCACCCCCAGTAAGCCATAGGTGATAGCTAACCCCAATGCCGCCAGCAGTAAGATTGAACCCAATGATAGTCCGCTAAATACCTGCCCAATAACCTCCCCAATCATCAACCGATGTTGTATCTGTTTCAAACTGGTGGCTGCTGCGGCTCGGACCTGTTCATTCGGTTCAACCTGCGTATCGGTTAAACTTTGCAGCCGTGATTGAGTTTGCGGTGAACCTGATTGCCCCAACAATTGCACGGCATTCAGACGCACCTGCGGATTACTGTCCGTCAGTTGTAAATTGGCGAGTGCAATGCTCAATGCCTCTTTGACCTGACTGTCCGTTTCCAACTTCAGGCGTTGATTCAGCAGCGGTAGTTGATCGCTCTGTGCCTGCCGTTGTAATTCAACTGCCGCCTGTAAACGCACGGTTTCATCGTCACTGACTAAGCGTTGTGCCGCCAGGGCATTGGCGATCAAGATACGTAACCGGTTGTTGAGCCAGATTTTTTTCAGCGTACCGGTCGGTTGCGATTGGCCTTCCAGCGAATTAATACTTTGATTATTTTTAATAAACGCTTGGCCGGCACTGTCTACCACTACTGTTTCTTGTTTTAGCGCCTGCAAAAGAGGTAATCGGCTAGCATCAGGTTCCGTTGCCCACTGTTGTAATAATGTGGCCTGCTGTGCACGATTCGCCGCAACAAAATCCTGTGCTGGCCCTGCCATTGCCGACATCGATAAGCCCAGTAACAGACCTATCATCGGCCTGAACACATAATTGATTGCCCTATTCCAAACAGGAATTAACGATTTCATAGGCCCACTCATCACACATATGTGGTGAAAAAGAGCTGACGTCAGATCCCGCTGACATCAGCACGTCACAGCGATTACCTGTTTACCGCGATCATCTGTCTACTGTTGTTCGCTATTTGATGGCTACTGGCTGCTTTTCACCGGATGATCGGGTTTCTTATCATTACCCGCGATGAACGGGCTCCAGGGTTGGGCACGGATTGGCGCATCGGTTTGCCATACCACATTGAACTGGCCATCCGCTTCAATCTCGCCAATCATGACTGGCTTATGTAAATGGTGATTGGTCTGGTCCATGGTCAGCGTAAAACCCGAAGGGGCGGCATATGTTTGCCCTGCCATGGCTGCGCGGACTTTATCCACATCCGTTGATTGGGCTTTTTCCACCGCTTGCGCCCACATGTGCATCCCCACCCAAGTGGCTTCCATCGGGTCATTAGTGACTGCGCTATCGGCGTTAGGTAACTTGTTCGCTTTGGCGTAGGCTTTCCAGTGTTCAACAAATTGTTTATTCGTTGGGTTATCAACGGACTGGAAGTAGTTCCACGCGGCCAGGTTACCGACCAGTGGTTTGGTATCGATACCCCGTAACTCCTCCTCCCCAACGGAGAAAGCGATCACCGGTACATCGGTGGCTTTAATGCCCTGATTGGCTAATTCTTTGTAAAACGGTACGTTAGAGTCACCATTAATGGTAGAGATCACCGCCGTTTTACCCCCGGCTGAAAACTTCTTAATATTGCCAACAATGGTCTGGTAATCGCTGTAGCCAAACGGGGTATAGACTTCTTCGATATCTTTATCTTCAATACCCTTAGTGTGCAGAAATGCCCGCAGGATCTTGTTGGTCGTTCGCGGATAAACATAATCCGTTCCCAACAAAATAAAGCGCTTGGCCGCACCGCCCTCTTCGCTCAATAAATACTCTACCGCCGGAATGGCTTGCTGGTTTGGCGCGGCACCGGTATAGAACACATTCGGCGACATCTCCTCCCCTTCATACTGCACCGGATAGAACAATAAACCGTTCAACTCTTCAAATACCGGTAATACCGATTTACGGGAAACAGATGTCCAGCCGCCGAACACCACGGCAACGTTATCCTGTGTTAACAGTTGGCGCGCTTTCTCGGCAAACAGCGGCCAGTTAGAGGCAGGATCAACGATCACGGGTTCCAATTGCTTACCCAACACACCGCCATGGGCATTGATATCATCAATACTCATCAGCGCCATGTCTTTTAACGGTGTTTCAGAAATAGCCATCGTGCCGGACAACGAATGCAAAATACCCACTTTAATGGTGTCAGCCGCCAGAGTGCCAAATGCCATTCCCATACTGATAACCGAAGCCGAGAGCGCAAAAACTTTAATCAAGTTACGACGTTGCATAGCGTTAACCTCTGATCGTTGAGTAAACACGCAAAATTGAATTAAACCAGCGCAATTGCCATGCCAAGTCTGTACTTTGATGATTTAATTGACTATTACGTCCAAGGCAGCGGAATATACGGATAAACAATCAGACTATGTGCACCAATAATGTACAAACCAAGGGCATAAACGGTGCAATACGTGAAATATAGTAATGAGAAAAACAGAGAGGGAAATGATATGAGTAAATTCAGTCACTGATGCAGCATGAAGTATGACGGGTATATTAATCTAAAACAGGCATGGCGGATTACCACACCTGTTTTTTTACTAACAGCTAGACTTTACTCGCGGCTAGCTTTTATTAACGACTAGCCTTTATTAACTATTAACTATTAACTATTAACTATTAACGACCAACCTTTATTGACGACTCGCCACTAACATTATTTCTAGGCTTTTTTAGCGCCACGAATACGCAGTGTCAGGCCCTTCAGAAAATAACGTAAAACCTGATCACCACAAGGGCGGAAGTTTTTGCTGCCCTCTTTACGGAACAGAGCATTTAACTCAGGCTTAGAGACTGGGAATTCAACGGCATTAAAAACATCATGCATATCGGTGTCTTTCAATTCGAATGCGACACGCAGTTTTTTCAACACAATATTGTTGGTGATAACCGCCTCTACCGCAGGTGCAGGGAACTTATCATCTTTACCACGTCTAAAGAAAATCAAACCATTCAGAAAATGCGCCATCACCAGATCAGGGCAATCCTGATAACCGGCTTCGTCTTCTTTTTTAAGAAAATTAACGACATCTGCGTTGTTCACTTCAAAATCAGCCAGCTTAATGATTTCTGCTATTTTGGTATCGTTAACGTTAAGCATATAGCGAACACTGCGGAGCACATCGTTGTTGATCATATTTACTGCCCTATTCCTATTATGTAGAGTAGACGTGTGCGAATATCGCAAAAAAACTAAAAGAGCGTCTTTGACGTCTAGCGGGCAGTATTGTACAGATTTATGTTGATTTTCTCAATGTAATTTTAATCAACTGTTATTTTAAATTAATTGAATTTTATATGGATATAATATTATCCCTGAAAAAATAAATTGATAAGGATTTGTTTATCACACCAATCTACTCTCTATCATTATATAAATTGTTATGGCTGATATAATGCAATCTCTTCACCAAGAATATACTTCTTGCGTAATATCGCTGATATTTTATCCATGATCATAACAATAACGACCATGATCAATGTGATAAACATCACTACATCCCAATTCCATAACCGCATATTCTCCGCATAAACTAAACCTATCCCCCCAGCACCGACAAAACCTAACACCGCAGCAGAGCGGGTATTAGATTCAAGCTGATAGAGACTTAATGCCAAAAACGTAGGAAAAGATTGTGTAAAAATACCAAAACGATGTTTTTGCAAAGAATTTGCTCCCATTGCGGTTAAGCCACGGCTAGGAGACTTATCCACCGCCTCATGTCCTTCAGCGTAGAGTTTACCCAGTAATCCCACATCCTGCATAATAATGGCCAGCACCCCAGCGAGTGGCCCCATTCCTACTGCGCGGACAAAAATCAACCCCCAGATCGCCATATCAATACCGCGGAAAACATCCAGGAAACGACGCACTGCAAATGAAATAATACGTAAACCCGGTGTCGACATCACGTTACGTGCGGCAAAGAATGACAGGGGTAAAGCTATCAATGTGGCGGTTAATGTCCCAGCGAATACAATTGCCAAGGTAATGAAAATCTGACCCAAATAATATTTAAACGGCCAGTTAGCAAAATCATGCCAGACAAACATACGTAAAAAATAGCGACTGAGTTGCTGACTACCATTAACAAGCGTTTGCCAAGGGATACCAAAAACAGTAAAGAAGAAAAGGTAATACAAAAAAATAGCCGCAGTGATTATCGCAATCAATCTGATATAACGTTTCTGCTGCCTGAAAAGCTGCGGATTTTGTTGTTTCAGCGTTAATATCTGTTCTGTTGTCAGATGATGAGTCAACATTATCATGCTCCTTCCACAACTCGTTTGCGCAATTTACCGGATGTATAATCCAACAGTGAAACCACAATAATAATCAGCAATAACGTTATGCTGACCTGATCATAGCGATCCAGTTTTATCGAGGTCATTAGCTCTTGTCCGATCCCGCCCGCACCCACTAATCCCAAAATAGTTGATTGTCGAAAATTAATTTCTAATCGCATAAAGCTATAAGAGAGGAATATGGGTTTAACCTGTGGCCACAGCGCAAAGCGCATCCGCTGCAATTGACTTGCCCCACAAGCCGCTAATCCACGAACGGGTTTATCAGAAGCGGTTTCCAGTGATTCATAAAATAATTTTGTCAGGCTGCCTATAGTATGTAAGGCCAGCGCCAGAAAACCGGGAATGGCACCAATACCAAAAGCCATTACAAACATTACCGCCCACGCTAACTCAGGCATGGTACGCAGAAAAGTCACAAACGTCCGAACCGCTAAACGTAACCACGGTGGGCTTTGGGTATTGCTTGCCGCCAGAAACGCCAAAATAGTAGCAACCATAACGGATAAAAGTGTTGCGGCGACCGCCAGTTGTAACGTTTCCCAAATTAACGGCAATTGGATAGGTAAACGATAGCCCCAATAAGCCAGAGATCCTTCGGTCTTTCCATCGGCAAATAAATTACGCCAATGAAGAACCGGTATGGTTTCCGCTAAATAATCGAAAAAATTTGGGATAGAAATAAAAACGGTATAAAGATTAAACTCAGCAATATTACCTGCGCCAAGATAAATGATGGCCAGCATCAGCGACCAAATCACCGTATCACGTTTTTGCTTGCTACGAATCTGCTGATAATAGTGGTTAAAGTCAGTCTTCAAAATAAGCTACACCTAAAAGCAATGTTACACCTAAAAAATGTTACACCTAAAAACAATAGCTCCGGCGAACCAGAGCCATGTTGTTTTATCCGTTGGGCCAAATTAACGGTCGCCTTTGGTTAATTCACGCTTCATATCAATAATATTTTGATACTCGCTAAGTGACGTCTCACCAATATGCTGTTTACCGCCCATCGCTTTAATGAAGCAGCCGTGATCTTCTTTATCTAACTTTTTAATCGCAGCCACTAACTGCGCTTTAAACTCTGGCGGTAAAGCACTACGGACTAAAATCGGGCCATTGGGGATCAACGGAGATTGCCAGATAATTCGAATCTTCTTCATGAGGTCCGGTTGGCCCATGCGGATCATGCGCGTGAATGCACCGCTGGTATACCCAGTATCATAATCACCGATCATTGATGCCCACGTTACCGCACCAGCAAACTGACCATTAATAACACCTAAAATGTCCTGTTCATGGCCCCCAGAGAACGTGACGCTGGAGAAGAAGTTATTGTATTTATTGTCCACTGATCCACCAAACTGCTGTTTGAAACTTTGGTTAGGGATCAAGAAGCCAGATGTTGAATCTGGATCAGCAAAACCAAATGCTTTGCCTTTCAAATCTTCAAGTTTTTGGTAAGGACTGTCCGCTTTAACTACCACAACGGAGTGATAACCCCTAGATTTATCCGTATCATCAATGGCAATTCCGACCAATTCAACAGCGTTAGGATCTTTGATATAAATTGATGCGAAAGAAGAAGGTGACATACTCAATACTAAGTCAATTTTCCCGCCCAAAACACCTTGAATAACACCAGAATAGTCAGAGGCATTATGTAAATTAGTTTTTACATTTAATTCTTTATCTAAAAATTCTTTGACACACATATTATCGCCAATCTGCTGTGTCGCGTTTTGCCCACCAAGAATGCCCAGATTAATTTCTTTTGGCGCATCCTCTGCCGTGGCATTAAATATCATCATTCCAGCCAACAATGAGGTAAGGCATAATATTTTCTTCATTAAAATAACCTATTATGATAAAGGGACAAATGGGAATTAATGTAAAAGCTCGGCTGACTCATCACTATAAATATCTTGAATAATACTGTCATTCAGCATACTGGGTGGCCCATCAAAGATAATTCGCCCGTGAGCAATGCCTATCACTCGGGTGCAATAATCTTTAACTAAATCGACTGAGTGTAAATTAACAATGACGGCAATATCATTTTCACTGATTTTCTGTAACGTATTCATAATACGTGTCGTATTTTTAGGGTCCAACGATGCGACAGGTTCATCAGCTAATAATATTTTGGGGTTCTGCATCATGGCACGGCAGATCGCCACCCGCTGCATCTGACCACCAGAGAGGTTTTCTGCCCGCTGCAATGCGTGGGGCAACATATTCAGCCATTGCAATAATTCGATGGCTCTGGCCTGGTCTTGCTCAGAAAATAGTTTGAAAAATGATTTTAATGTCGATGTATAACTTAGACGCCCCAATAAAACATTGGTGATAACATCTAATCGGGGAACCAAACAGAAATCCTGAAAAATCATGCCACACTTTGCGCGCCATTTACGCATTTGCTTTGTCGTCAATGCCGCAATATTTTGTGTATCACCATTTTCATGATAATTAATAATTTCACCCGCGCTGGTAGGGATCGTACCATTTAGAATATGTAATAGTGTTGATTTACCCGCACCTGAACGACCAATTATCGCCACAAACTCACCAGCGTGTAGTTCAAAATTAATATTATCCAGAACACGGTGCTGCGACTTATATGCTTTTACTAATCCTTTAACAGCAAGTACCTTTTTACGTGGTTCTTGCACCACTACTGGATAATCAGCTGCAGTGAGTTTACGTAATGCCTGGCCCATAATGAGTCTCTCAGATTGCCTGTAATCATGAGCCATTAACGGATATTTTTATGACATATTGATGATAGTTGCATGTGAAAAAGGTGACAAAATAGCCACCTTTTTCGTGTGTTTAATTAATGACTGTCTGTGATGTTAAATCATTACCACTGACAGCGGCAGGAGCGAGCTGCTTAATTTCCAGTACTGGCTTTTTAGTTTCCGGTACTAGCTTCTTAACTTCCGATAAATAAACAGAACAACCAGTGAGCCGATTACTGCCACTACAAAGCTGCCCAGATTAAATCCGTCAACTCTTCCCATTCCAAAGAAAGTGCTGATATAACCCCCGACCAATGCACCAATAATACCCAAGATGATGGTCATGATAAATCCACCCCCATCCTCACCAGGCATAATCCACTTCGCCAAAATACCGGCTATAAGGCCAAAAATAATCCAAGATAGTATGCCCATGAGCGCCTCCATAAAATTAATGATTACTGTTCCGCTTACCCCATATGTTCTAAACCACCATATCGGTTGATTCAAAACATGTTACGCCTAAGCAGACAGTCTCAAACAACAGCGATGACCTGATTAAGTTAAGACCCGAATCACCGAATCTGCAAATCAGGCCGCGGTACTGATTCAGTATCACCTAAATAACGGCTTGGCGCGGGGAGAAAATATGATTAACCCCTTGCTGCTGTAATTTTTTTAACAAATCAGAGCCACCGTTTGGCACGCTATGGGCAAGCTCTCGCTCACGGGTAAAAATAGGACTGGCCCAATATATATTGACCGGATCGTCCTGCTGATGAGGCAATGTAAGATGGTCTGCATCAGCATAGAGCGCTGATGATAAAATATAGCCCTCATATCCCTGAGGGGCGACTGCAGATTCTAAGGTATGCCCCTCACCTAACCAGGTTATTTTATTCCAGGGAACATGCGCAAACCCGGCCAGAGCACTGGCCATATGAATAGCGTTATCCTCATTGACATATTGCCCATCAATAGCCAATGCCATTTCCATGCGCCGGTATTGGCTGGCATCATCATTAAATAATATTTCAACCCAAGGTTGTGGGCGAATACTGACACCAATCGTCAAAAAATAATATATCCCCTCTTTTTCATGCTGAGATATCGCCATTGGAGGCCATTTTCCCTGATCGATCGCATAATATTTTACCGATGGACCAAAATGCTGCTCATAGCATTGAATATATTCCGTTTGCAAGAGGGGCCATGGATTCCCCTCTTCCTGCTGCCAGCGTCGCCAAAATTGGCGTGTGTGCTGCGCAAGGGCATATTGCGTATTGGTCGAAGCAGACCCAAGAGGCAACACCAGCGGATTGTCTTTGATGCAACTGGCTGAATAGCAAATGGAATGGTCAATATATAAACTCCAGCCTGGGATGATTGCCAGTAATTGCCCCTGATACCATAGTGCTGCACCGTCATCACTTTCTGACCAGATAATCGAAATCAATTGTGGATCAAGCTCAGCCTCGCCAGCGATATTACGGCAGAACTCTGCGGCCAGGCGCGGTGCCACCCCTTGTTCCATTGCCATATTATCGGTTGACTGAGGCGCGGCAACCCGATTTCTCACCCAGCAAGCACGGACTGGGAAGCGCTCTTCGAATGCTTCTTGCGGGTAAATATAAAAATAAACGACCCTCAGGTCTTGTTGCACGACTGCAACCAATGTCTGGTTTTCATTACTGACTTCGGCCAGTACCTCAGATTCTTTCATAGCGCCTCAACTGTATCGGCAAGGGGTTTTAGGTAAATGCTCTTATTGCCTGCCGTAAAATAAAATTAGCTCAATAATTCCATACTGACAGTGTAAAACGTCTTATCCCCTTAAATCATCAGCAAAAGTCTCAAAAGTTCTCTAAATAACTTTTGGTAAAATACCAGTAAATGCCGTTGATACATCCCGATAAGAAGAAAAACGCGCTAATGGCGTGTTGGCGTTTGAGTATTTATCCTCAATAGTCGATAGTCCGACGCCCACTTTCGCGCTAAAATAAGCAGCATATTTTTCGCAGAATTGAAGGCTCATATGGCATATATACCAAAGAATTATTCCCGATTGGAAAGCGGTTATCGGGAGAAGGCACTGAAAATTTTCCCCTGGGTTTGTGGTAAATGCTCACGGGAGTTTGTCTATTCCAATCTGCGAGAGCTAACGGTTCATCATATTGATCATGACCACGGTAATAACCCAGAAGATGGCAGCAATTGGGAGATGTTATGCCTGTTTTGTCACGATCATGAGCATTCCAAATATACAGAGGTGGATTTATACGGCTCAACCGTGGTTGCCGGAGATGATGCACAAAAGGATCAAGGCGTCGCCACCCATAACCCATTTGCTAATTTGAAATCTTTAATGAAAAAATAATCTGTGCGGCTCGTCTTTCTGACGGCTAAAAACCCAATAGTTGCCGATATGAACGAGGTTCTTGTTGATCAACCTGTAACCCGAACGTATTGGCAAAATCACGGCATTCTGCCTTTAATTTATCAAGCTCGGTGGCATCATCGGTCATGATGGCGATTTCAGCAAAGTCACCCAATCCGGTCAGATGATCAACCGTGATATGAAACTTCCCCACGAAGTAAATACTTCGCTGTTTCTCTATGGTGAATGCCGGGTGATAACCTAACGTTGCCAACATACTTTGTACTTTACTGACATCCTCAATATTGCTGGCCTCACAGCGTTCAGCGCCCGGCCCTTTAACAATCCATAAACGAATACCTGATGGATTCATTTCCCGTAATACCATGCTGATCTGTTGATCCGCTAAATCCTGCCCATTAGCGTCCAGATAGATGTCTTTCTCATGATTATTAAGGGTAAAAGCCGTCGCTTTTTGGGCGACTAATTGTTCATGCAACGTCGTCAGATCCATGACACGAAATTTCAATTCAACTTCATATTTCCCAACAAAATGCTCACTCATAAAATGCCTTATTAATCAGTACAGCCATTAGATCTGATTCTATACTTTAGCTACCTCCTGTTCAAAATGCGGGTTGAATTATTAATCACAATAGTCCGCTAACCGCGATAATCAACGTCGATATATTAAACGGTTAAGGGAGTAAAAGGTTGATGTAGTAAAAAGCTAATGCAGTAAAAGGCTAATGTCACTAACAGGGAACCACATTGATGAGCCAGTTCAATAATGAAAAAATCCAGCTCTTGCTGACTCAATTACAGCATATAGTGGGTACACGCTATTTACTGACCGGTGAACGGCAGACTGAACGCTACCGAACCGGTTTCCGCTCCGGTAAAGGGGTGGCCCTCGCCGTGGTATTTCCGTCAACACTACTGCAACAATGGCAGTTACTGCAGGCTTGTGTGGCTGCTGATACCATCATTATCATGCAAGCCGCCAATACTGGGCTGACAGAAGGCTCGACGCCAAGTGGTGATGATTATGATCGCCCTATCGTCATCTTGAATACCTTACGTCTTAACAACATTCAGCTATTGGATGATGGCAAACAAGTTATAGGATTCCCTGGAAGCACACTGAATCAATTAGAAAAACGCTTAAAACCTTATGGTCGCGAACCCCATTCGGTTATTGGCTCCTCCTGTATTGGTGCCTCGGTCGTAGGCGGTATTTGCAATAATTCAGGCGGTTCATTGGTCCAAAGAGGCCCGGCATACACCGAAATGGCTCTGTATGCACAAATTGATGCACAAGGTGAGTTGCAGTTAATTAATCATTTAGGCATCAGCTTGGGAAATACACCAGAAGAGATTCTACAACGTTTGGAACAAGGCCAATATGGTGCTGAAGATATCGAACAGACCGGGCAGCAAGCCTCAGATAGTGAATATGCGACGCGGGTAAGAGATATTGATGCAACGACCCCTTCGCGTTTTAACGCCGACCCCAGACGTTTATTTGAAGCCTCCGGCTGTGCCGGTAAATTGGCAATATTTGCCGTGCGGCTGGATACCTTCCCCAGTGAGAAACAACAACAAGTTTTTTATATCGGCACCAACCAAACTCAGGTATTGACTGAGTTACGCCGTATTATTCTCCGCGACTTTAAACATTTACCTATCGCGGGTGAATATCTGCACCGTGATATTTTTGATATTGCGGAAACCTATGGCAAAGATACGTTTGTGATGATTAACAGCATGGGCACCAATAACATGCCCCGATTCTTCACGTTAAAAGGTAAAATTGATGCTCGCCTCAATAAAATTCCGCATTTAGTCGATCACCTGACCGATCGTGTAATGCAAGGCTTTAGTCAGATATTGCCTAACCATTTACCTAAGCGCCTTAAGACTTACCGTAATCAATATGAACATCATCTGCTGCTCAAAATGTCAGGCGATGGTATTACCGAAGCGCAACAACATCTACGCGCCTTTTTTGCCACTGCGGAAGGTAACTTTATTGCCTGCACGGCTGATGAAGGTAAAAAGGCTTTTCTACACCGTTTTGCGGCGGCAGGTGCGGCAGTGCGCTATCACGCGGTCCACGCCGATCAAGTGGAAGATATTTTGGCACTGGATATCGCCCTGCGCCGTAATGAAAAACAGTGGTTTGAAACCTTACCACCAGAAATAGAAAAATGTCTGATCGCGAAGCTCTATTATGGACATTTTCTGTGCCACGTCTTTCATCAAGACTATATCGTTAAGAAAGGGGTTGATGTAAAAGCGCTAAAAGAAAAAATGTTATCGCTCCTCAATGACAAAGGTGCGGAATACCCCGCAGAACATAATGTCGGCCACCTCTATCTGGCAAAACCTGCATTAAAAGATTTTTATCAACAGATCGACCCAACCAACAGTTTTAATCCGGGGATTGGTAAAACCTCAAAACGTAAGCGTTGGCAGCAAGACTGACGCTATTAGCCAGAAATAGCACCATTAGGCTTAGGCATTATCTGAAAGCAAACAATTAGTCACTAAAGCGGAATTTGCCTCTGCTAGCAAATTCCGCTTCTCAGTCGCGATGCGCTGCTCTTATTCTGATACCTGCGCTAAACGGCCCTGTGAATCTTTTTGCTGACGATAACTTTTGGCAGCACCAGGGATGGGCGCCGCTTTACCTGTTTCGATCCAGCTACGCAGGCGGTTTGCATCCGCAAAATGGGTATATTTACCAAAAGCATCCAATACCACCAATGCGACCGGCCGCTTGCCAATCACGGTACGCATGACCAAGCAGTGTCCAGCCTGGTTGGTAAAACCGGTTTTGGTCAGTTGAATATTCCATTTGTCGTTATAAACCAAATGGTTAGTATTGCGGAATGGCAACGTATAATTTGGTTCACGGAAAGTAGCCATTTTTTCGGTAGTGGTACTTAACTGGCCAATTAACGGATACTGTTTGGTCGCCATCAGTAATTTGGCTAAATCACGCGCTGTCGAGACGTTATTAATCGACAGCCCTGTTGGCTCAACATAATGCGTACTGTTCATGCCCAAAGACTTGGCTTTTGCATTCATGGCTTTTATAAATGCGTTGTAGCCCCCAGGGTAATGGTGGGCCAGGCTGGCCGCAGCACGATTTTCTGACGACATCAGTGTCAGTAGCAGCATGTCCTTACGGCTAATTTCACTGTTAACACGAACGCGGGAAAACACCCCTTTCAACTCTTTAGTTTGATCAATATCTACGGAGAGAATTTCATCAAGAGGCAATTTGGCATCTAATACCACCATGGCCGTCATCAGTTTAGTGATTGAGGCAATAGGCACAACTTTATCTGCATTATTGGCATAAATGACTTTATTCGTTTGTAAATCAACCACCATAGCGCTACCCGATGCCAATTCCAAAGGTGCCGTCCCTTTAACCTCAACCGCTGATCCCCGGGCAATGGCCAAAGGCGCAACACTGATACCGGTGGATAAAAGCAAAAAGCTCAATAGTGCAAAACGGATTTTTACATACATGTTTGTCAGCTTAAATAAATTATCGGGAGTGGACATGATTGGTGTCGCGCATTATAAATTACCGGCCTGACGCACGCATCACGGTTTCTTTAAATGATTGTTACAAAGATTAAAGTTGACTGTTTGTTATGCAGCAGTCAACCCTAAAAGCGAATTAACACATTTCTGTTCTAATAAATTTAGCCAGACTCACCGGTTATAAAATTAGGTTATCTAAAATATCTGATGTTTTGAGCTAAATCTACGCTCAATAATGATAAAAAACGCCTGTCGGATTAAAGATCACCCTATAATGGTCCACATCTATTTTCAGATAAAACGGCACTCTGGGGGCGAACATGGGAACAACAATTTTTGGTATTATCTTTGGTGTATTCTTGATTGCTGCGGGTTTAGCAGATATTCACGATGAAAAAATGGCCTCATTGACGTTCTGGGTTGATGTGTTAATCATCCTTATCGGTGCATTATTCATGCTAGGGGTAGCTAAATTTATCAGCCGCAAGAAAAAACAATAACATAGCGTTACTCTCGGCAATACGTTTATATTCCAACCACATTATTATTCAATTGAAACATTATTTTCCTGAGCTAACGATTAATACGCTGAATTGCCAGCGCAATATCCTTCGAATTTTTTAATGCGCGGATTTCACCGAATAAATCTGTCGCTTCGGTATATTCTTTACGTAGATACCCCAACCACTGTTTGATGCGCGCAACATGATACAAGCCGGTATCGCCCTGCTTTTCCAACTGCACATATTTTTGCAGTAGTTTGACCACTTCCAGCCACGGCATACGCGGTTCGTTATACTTCACCACCCGGCTCAAATTAGGCACATTCAGCGCGCCACGGCCTAGCATCACGGCATCACAGCCGGTCACTTTCATGCACTCTTGTGCGCTCTGATAATCCCAAATTTCACCATTGGCAATAACTGGAATCGTCAGGCGCTGGCGAATCTCACCAATGGCTTGCCAGTTAATCCGTTCAGCTTGATAGCCATCTTCTTTGGTTCGACCATGAACAGCCAATTCGGTCGCCCCCGCTTGCTGCACGGCATCAGCAATTTCAAATTGGCGATCACCAGAATCCCAACCTAAACGAATTTTTACCGTGACGGGGAGATGGGCCGGAACAGCCGCACGCATGGCTTTTGCACCTTGATAAATCAGTTCTGGATCTTTTAGCAAGGTTGCCCCGCCGCCACTGCCGTTAACCAGTTTTGAAGGACACCCGCAATTGAGATCAACACCATATGAACCAAGCGCTACCGCTCGAGCCGCATTTTCTGCCAGCCACTCTGGGTATTGGCCTAATAATTGGATACGTACTAATGTGCCAGACTGGGTACGGCTTTGATTGTGCAATTCAGGACATAGGCGGTAGAAAGATTTAGCAGGCAGCAGTTGATCAACCACCCGCAAAAATTCGGTGATGCAAAGGTCGTAATCATTTACTTCACTGAGCAATTCACGCACCAGCGAATCTAATACACCTTCCATCGGTGCCAGTATTACTCGCATACTCATTATCCAGAGCCTTTATTTGTCATGACCGCCAGCCTAATTCTATATCGTATAATGTCAAAAAAGGCTGGCAATGATACGAGGGAAACGGGGATAAAAACAAGAGATAACACTGAATAATACAGATTACGTAGAGTAAAAAATAATAATATTCTTGGCCCCTTAAAATTTTTTGTTTGGTCATCTTTGTTCTACCACACTGAAAATCGGCTATTAAAGTCGTGTGGTAAAATACCCATGGGCAATGCCCATTTATGAAAATGGACATTGCCAAAGAGATAGTCTAAATACGTATTTTACGCATAAGCATGACTTTTCGGTGCGTTAACATGGGTGAATTGCATGCCATCCTTTTTTTCTCCGTTATATTTAGCATTTCCTTCTAAAATGATATGGCACTTTTTAGTATAAAAAACAATATCATTAACACTGGCATTTTTCGCGATATTAATAGTAACTTCTTCTACTTTTTTCGAAGTTGATTGCGAAGCTGTATGGCCGACCCTTTGTTCATTAACAAATACTTTACCATTAGTAATGGTAAAATTTACCTCTCCTGAAATACAAAAATTCCTCATTCCCATCACTATACTATCGTTCCCAAAATTCATGATGTTAAAATTTACAGATTCAGGGGGGGAAATGTTAATTTTTCCAATACAAGATGCTGTACCAACAATTATTTTCTCACTGGTTACATTAAGGCTTTCTTTAATTGTTGAATTGACAATTGTTACAGACCCCGCCTTACATGTTACGCTACCATCAATAGTTGAATCGTTCATCGAAATTGAACCACTTGTCGTATGCACATTACCGTTAATTTTTGTTGTATCTATATCTATCCCACCACTTGTTGTTTCCAAATTGCCGCTTACAGTTGATTGTTCCACCTCAATCGAACCACTGACTGTTTTTATATTTTTTCCTATAGTCGAATTCACCGCGTTAACATCACCACTTACTGTGGTGATGTCTTTATCTACTATAGAATTTTTTACAGTAATATCGCCACTGACTGAATTCACATTACCGTAGACTGCAGAATGGCGATTAATTTTTATATCACCACTTATAGTTCCTATGTCACTCTTGCACTTTTCATTATTAATACGTAAATCATCACTTATAGATGAGACTGCTCCAGTATATTTTTGAATTGAATTTGAGTTGTTAAAGCCGGCTGAGTGTATATTGTTTGTCGATATGTTATTAACTTGTGGCATACAAAAAATCCTTATATTAATGATGAGTAAACAGTTTTTTATTCGTTTATTTCTGATTAGATAATATTCTCAATCAGTATTAACAATAATACATTAAAACTTAATTGTTATTATTTCAAAAAAAGACAAAATTATCATTTTTAATAAATTAAATTATTTTATGTTTAATGAAAAAACTTATTAATATAGAAACTTTAGTAATTAGCCCTTATAGACTTTAACTACAATTTAATTTAATTAGATAACGTTAAATTCAATAATGGTTATATATACATTTTTTAATCAGATTAAGGCCGTATTTTGATAAATAAATATCCTCCGGCATAGCCGGAGGTTTTTCATATGCGCCTATAAGGCTCTGTTACCAGCCGCGCCCTAACAGGCGCATCGCGATCTGACATTTGCATCTATGGATTACTTACGGCCCGTAAACGGGCTACCGGGATACGGGATCGAGAGTTGCTCACCCATTTTATCCTCTTCCAATTGGTGCTTTATGTATTCTTGTATCCTGGCCGTGTTTTTCCCTACCGTATCAACGTAATACCCTCGACACCAAAACTCCCTGTTACGGTATTTGAACTTCAAATCGCCAAACTGCTCATAAAGCATCAGACTGCTCTTTCCCTTCAGGTACCCCATAAATCCCGAGACACTCATCTTGGGCGGGATCTCCAGAAGCATATGGATGTGATCCACACAGCATTCTGCTTCCAGGATATTCACGTTTTTCCATTCGCACAGTTTTCTTAAAATACTGCCAATCGCTCTGCGTTTTTCCCTGTAGAACACCTGCCTTCGGTACTTCGGCGCAAAAACTATATGATATTTACAGTTCCATCGGGTGTGCGCTAAGCTCTTTTCATCCCTCATTGGGACCCCCTTTTGATTTCTTGTTGAACATTTGCAGTTGCCAGACCGCAAACTGTTTTAACAAATCAAAAGGGGTTTTTATAACTGACCCAAAGCTGAAAGCTTTACTGAACCCCCAGCCTAGCTGGGGGTTTTCTGGGCACAACAAGAAGAAAATAGCCATTTTCTTTTGTTTAAATAATACGAAAGCATCAAGCCCTAAAATATTAACCCACGAGCGGTCTTTTTTAATATTAGATGTTGGACAGCTTGGTAATGAAAGAGCATATATCGCCAACACCAGCGCAGCACCAGAAGCGATATAAAGCTGGATATTACTCAATTCAAATCCGGAGAGGCTGATAGCCCACATGGCAAAAATAAAACCAATGGTGCCAAAGACGCGTACCGGGGGGAAATCTTTAATCGTGTCCAGCCCCGCTTTTTCTAAACAGATATAAGAAATGGTATTAGCCAGTGCAATCGTCGGCATATAGACCATCGCATTGAACAACATCACAAAGAACATGATATTAGGGTCTGAAACATTGGCGGCGATCAACAGCGCAACCGCCCCCAGCAGGTGGCAACACGCATAGAGAATATTAGCTTTCACCCATCGATCGGCAATAATACCGACCAGACTCGGCATTAAAATACAGGCGATGCCTTTAGCGCCATAGACTAAACCCACCTGTGCACCGGTAAAGTTCAGCGTATTCATCATGTAAGCGCCCAGCGTCACCAACCAGGCACCCCAGATAAAGAACTGAAGGAAAAACATAACTTTAAGCCGTTTTTTTATTATCATTTTTATTCTCCGTGATTCAAATGCGTCGAGGAATATATTTTTTCGCATTGAGCCTATAGGGTATATCCCTCATTTACGGTGCCCCTATTTGCGGCTGGCATAATAGGGGGCATAAAATATTTATGACGTCTTTATCGATTAACGGAGCGCTTTGCTTTTTAAGAATGCTTCAATCAATTTAGTGAAATTGACGGATGCCACTTTAGCAAATTTTAAGGTTTGTTCATGGGACAGAACGACATCAGAAAGGCCTTCAGCCAGGTTAGTAATCGCGGTCAGAGCAATAACTTTTAAACCACAATGGGCTGCGGAGAGAACTTCCGGCACGACAGACATACCCACAACATCACCGCCGATGATCTGCATCATGCGAATCTCAGCCGGTGTTTCAAAGCAAGGCCCTAGGTAAGAGACAAATACACCTTCGGTCAGCGGGATATCAAGCTGTTGAGCAATTTTAGCCATATCAGCACGCAGATCTTTATCATAGGCATTCGCTAGGCTAAAGAAACGTGGGCCAAAGCGATCATCATTAGGGCCAACTAACGGCGTGCCCGGCATGGTATTAATGTGATCTTTTAGCATCACCACCGAACCTGGCAAAACTTCTGGGCGCAATGAACCGGCGGCATTAGTACAGAATAAGAATTCGCAGCCCATCAATTTAAATGTGCGCACCGGATTGGTCATGATGCTCATGCCTTTGCCTTCGTAAAAGTGGCCACGGCCTTTCATGCACATCACAGGAACACCACACAGATCGCCCAGCACCAGTTCGCCAGCATGGCCGTGAACCGAGCTTACAGGGAAGCCAGGGATATCAGCGTAGCTAATTGTGGTGTCATTCGTAATTTGATCAACTAAATCACCCAATCCAGAACCTA
Organism: Yersinia pestis; assembly: GCF_900460465.1. Lineage (GTDB taxonomy): Bacteria > Pseudomonadota > Gammaproteobacteria > Enterobacterales > Enterobacteriaceae > Yersinia > Yersinia pestis. The sequence continues at coordinate 587,741 of NZ_UAVH01000006.1, forward strand.
AAATAAACGCGATTTGAGGCTTAAATCCGGGTTTTATTTTCTGAATATATTTAACGGCTTGAAATGGTAATTCATTGAAATCAGCATCAACGTTTATATTTGAATTTACTGTTGTCATAATAAAACCCCTTGATTATTTTAATAACGCTCAAATAAACCGGCTAAATATGTACCTCGAGTAATTGGCGTTACTACACCTGAGCGCAAAGTGATGAGCTAACTCCCTGAGTGATAGGGGAGACTAAATGCTGCTAACACCGCCGCAACGTCAAAGACGAAAGGTAGAGATAGATCTAATCTACCCCATCATAAGTAGTGGGTTATTGCATAACCAATACTAAAAACCCGCTAATCCATACTGAAAATGTAATGGTTCAGAATGTGTTTCCACGCAATTATCATCGATCACAAGAGGGTAACGGGTAAGCACATGACAACAAGAGTACTTAAAGCGCATTTGCAAATGTTGGGGTTTACCGCTCTACTTGGCGGTTCCTTTATTGCCAGCGCCACCATCAGCAACGCACTGCCACCAATGGTAATTACTTGGCTGAGATACGCTATTGCAAGCCTGTTTTTTGTTGTATTGCTGGTGAGTCAGGGTTTACTAACGTTACCTCATTACCGAGATTTGGGCCGTTATACTCTGATTAGCCTACCGCCGCTGCTCTATTTTGCCTGTATGATCTTTTCACTGCAGACAACCAGCGCGATAAATTCGAGTGCGTTATACACCACTGTGCCATTAATGAGCATGGTAATGAGTGTGGTGTTTTTGAACGCAAAATCGACGTGGCCTGTGGTAGCCGCATTATTGCTTGGAATTTTAGGGGCATTATTAATCATTTTTAAAGGTGACTTGTCTCAGGTTTTACGCTTGTCGCTGATGCCATCTGATTACCTGTTCCTGTTTGGTTGTTTAGGCATGGCGCTGAATCCTATTGTGGTGAAGAAGTTACATCGGGGTGAGCACGCCTTGGTGCTTACCGGTTGGAGCTTGATATGCGCCACACTACTGCTAACGGTGATCATCGCCTATCAGCTTCCAGAAATTGAATGGCGCAATATTAGCGTCATCACCTGGAGCGGCGTTTTATATCTTGCCACCTTTGCCACCGCATTAAGTTTCTTTCTGTTCCAAAAAGCCTGCATTGTGCTTTCGCCGACGAAAGTATCAGGCTATGTGTACCTGATCCCGCTGTCAGTCATTGTCACTAATATGATGTTAGGCCAGACAATAAATTGGCAAGAGATCGCCAGCGGAGCCATTTTAGTGATTATCGCGATGGCTATTTTAGTTAAAGCCAAGTAATACCGGCCAGTGAATGCCACAGATTCAAAAATCACACTCAAAATAACGCAAGCAACTTATTTAGTGCCGGAGTCACGCTATCAGGGTGATAAACAGCGAAGAGATCGGCAGAAAGATCTTCTTTCAGCGGAATAAATTTAATATTAGGCCATGGGATTTCCTGCATACTTTCAGGAACTAAGGCGATACCAAGGTTGCTATTCACAAAAGCCAACTGGGTCTGAGGTTCATCAAACTGATAAATAGCCTGCGGCGTGCAGCCAGCATTAAGACAACTATTGTATAAATTTTTAGAGTAGCCAGAGTGATTAAAGGTGAGAAATATGAGCGTTTGCCCTGAGAGATCTTTCAGCGTGAGTATTTTTTTATTCACCAATAAGCTCTCATTAGACACGGCGACGGCGACACGCTGCTTTTCTACCCGCCTATAGATCAGCGCCGGATTCTGTTCCAGATCGGCACATCGCCAGAACCCAATATCAAGCTTCTTATTTAATAAGGCTTCATACTGCTTACTGGGTGGCAGCTCGTGTAACGACCAGGTGGTCTTAGGATTGACTGTCTTATAATGCTTGAATTTCTCTAGTAGCTGATGCCAAAGGGCGGAACCGATAATGCCAATATTAAGGTGGGTTTGTTCATGGCGGGCAATATAGGATACGCGGCTTAATGAATTCTCTATATTATCAAATACATCTTTCATTTCAGCCTTCATCATTTCGCCCGCCAGGGTTAACACCACGTTACGGCTGTCTCGTATAAAGAGAGGGAAACCTAATGCATCTTCTAATTCTTTAATTTGCAGGCTCAACGGCGGCTGAGAGATATGAAGGCGTTCGGCGGCTTTTCCGAAGTGTAACTCGTCTGAAACGGCTAAAAAATAGCGGATCATTTTCAAATTGATACGACCGGAAAAAAGAAGCTTTTGCATATCACCTATCCAATTATTTTAATGCGAGCAACCTGAATTATTATTTCAATAATAATCTTGTCTGATAATCAAACCGCAATCTTAATTATATGTATTTATTACCTAAGTCAGGCGGTGATAGTAGACGATTACATTAATAAAGTTAAGCCAGAAAAAGCGGCAGATGATTTTGATTAAGCGGTGGTGATCTCTTCATCGACTCGCCAGATGAAGAGACCCCACTATTGCGGATTATTGATCGGGAAATGTCATGATATTTCCCGGCGCTTCACTTTGAATATGTAGGAAGTTCATATGGCGCTCATACTGGTCAAGAATGTTATTGATAATCTGTTCTTTGCTGTAGTCCATCAAATCATTCCCCTGCGTTCCTTCAAGCAGATAAGTTTCAAGGCGGTAATAGTGTGATTTCCCTGAGCGTGCACGGTAGGTGAATGCCGGCACAGAATAACGTTGCGGCCAGATCTGGTAGACGAAGTTCTGCTCATCACCCAGATGTACCAGCAACTCCAGATGATTAAGACGATTCAGTTGTTCATCTTCCTTCGGCGGCAGTTCGTTGAATTCAACTTTAACACCGCGTACGGCCAGTTCCTGCGCAACTTCCTCCATCGCTGGGCGGCAAATGGTATCCAGTATTTTCGCGGTATAAGTGGTACCTGGGTAGTTCATTACTCGCGATAAACGTTGTTTCCAATTTAGTACTTCATTGCCTGAAATCAGCGTAGGCGTTGGTGTCTGTTGCGAGCTGGCTTTGCGGTAATCCTCAATTTTTAGCGATTTATACAAGCCGACCATCACGAAGAAAATCACAAAACTGAACGGTAACCCCATAATGACGGTTGCGTTTTGCAAGGCGGCGACACCATCGGTCATCAACATTCCCAAAGTCAGTAACCCGATAGTAATAGACCAGAAAGTACGTAACCAGTTGGGGGAATCATTATTAATATCGGCCAGACGAGAGGTGAAATTCCCCAGCACTAGCGAACCGGAATCCGCTGACGTGACATAAAATAGCAAGCCGGTGATCGTGGCAACCGAAGCACTCAAAGTGAAACCGGGGTACTGTGCTAACAGGCTATAGAAACCGCGTTCCGGAAACTCCATCACTTCATTAGCAAAAGCAATATTGCCATGCAGGATCTGGTACAACGCGCTATTACCGAAGATAGACAGCCAAAGCAAGGTGAAGACAAAGGGTATGATCAACGTACCGACCACAAATTGGCGGATAGTGCGGCCACGGGAAATACGCGCCAGAAACAGACCAACAAAGGGTGACCAGGCAACCCACCATGCCCAGAAAAACAGCGTCCAGCTATTCATCCATTGGGTTGGGCGATCAAAAGCAAAACTGTTGAGCGTCATGCCCAAAAAGCGATTGATATAATCCCCCACGTTAAGCACCAGCGCATTCAGCAGGAATTCCGTGTTCCCCCAGAACAGCAGGAATAGGATCAGGCCTAACGCCAGCAGAACATTCACTTCAGAGAGGATCCGAATGCCTTTGTTGACACCCGATGTCACCGATACTGCCGCCATCACCACCGACAACAGAATTAACCCGGCCTGAACCGCCAGACTTTCCGGGATATGAAACAGGACATTGAGGCCGTAATTGAGCTGCACCACCCCAATCCCCAATGTGGTGGCAATCCCGAAAATCGTCCCGATAACGGCGGCGATATCCACACTGTGGCCGATTGGCCCGTCGATCCGCTTACCAAAGATAGGGTAAAGCGCGGAACGGATGGTCAACGGCAGGTTATAGCGATAGCTGAAGTAACCGAGTGCAATCCCCATCAATGCATACATTGACCAACCTGTCAGCCCATAGTGGAACAGCGTCCAGACCATCGCCTGCCGCGCGGCTTCCAGAGTCTGGCCCTGGCCTTCTGGTGGCATCATATATTGCGTCACGGGTTCGGCTACCGAGAAGAACATCAGGTCAATACCGATACCGGCGGCGAACAGCATTGCCGCCCAACTGACCAGGCTGAACTCGGGCTTTGACTGCTCGGGGCCAAGTTTGATTGAGCCATAGCGTGAAGTGGCAATATAAATAACAAAAACGATATACAGCGTGGCCGCCAGCAGATAGTACCAACCAAAAGTGGCAGAGACCCAGTTAAGGGTAATACCAATCCAGCGATTAGAGAGGTCAGTATAAAAAATAGTCATAAGACAGAACGCGAGGATCAACCCCGCGGACGTAAAGAACACCACCGGATTTAACGTATCCTTTTGCGGTTTTGTGTCGATGTCTGAAGTCACCATCGTTTCCCCTGCATTTTTAAAAAAGTAAGGCTCATCACATTTGGTGGGTAAGCGCCCCTTAGCGCATATCAAGAGACTGCTCGCAGGCGATCCGCTGAGTGCACTTACCGCCAATTTTTGATGAGCTGACGTTATTGGTGAGCTAAAAACCACCTATCCGATACCAACGTGATTAACTTCTAACATCAACAAGTTACAATCAATGTTCACACAAAAATTTAACTTATCAGCAATAAAATATATTCATTTTTTATTGAACGTTCAATCAAAAAAAGTTTAATAGTGTTTCGTAACGGGTAACTAGCTGCCAATAGGCAGCATGAATAACAGTATTAATTGATTGAATTTAAAGGAGTCCAGACCCGTGCCAAAAGTAGGAATGCAGCCGATCCGACGGCAGCAATTGATCGAGGCAACAATGGCCGCGGTGAATGAAGTGGGAATGCATGAAGCGTCTATTGCGCAGATTGCAAAGCGTGCTGGCGTATCCAACGGCATTATCAGCCACTATTTCCGTGACAAAAATGGCCTGCTAGAAGCCACAATGAGGTATCTGATAAGGCACCTTGGCGAGGCGGTGAAGCAGCACTTGGCTGCCCTGTCCGTCAACGATCCTCGTGCCCGTTTGCGGGCGATCGCCGAAGGCAACTTTGATGACAGCCAGATCAATAGCGCCGCGATGAAAACCTGGCTGGCATTTTGGGCAAGCAGTATGCATAGCCCACAATTGTATCGGTTACAGCAGGTGAATAACCGCCGACTCTATTCAAATTTATGTGCTGAATTCAAACGTTGTTTACCGCGAGAGCAAGCGCAGCTCGCCGCTAAAGGTATGGCGGGTTTGATTGATGGATTATGGCTACGCAGTGCATTGAGTGGCGAACACTTTAACCGTCAGGAAGCGCTGCTGATTATCCATAACTATATTGAGCAGCAATTGAACATTAAATATAAGTGCTGAACAAAATTCGAACGCACTGAACGGTATTTAGCCGTACAGGAAAAGACAGGAGAGACTATGTCCCGCTACGGCTTGCAAAAACTTTATATCAACGGCGCGTACACCGACAGCACCAGTGGTGATACTTTCGATGCCGTGAACCCCGCGAATGGCGAATGCATTGCACAACTCCAGGCCGCCAACGCACAGGATGTTGATAAGGCGGTAGCCGCCGCCAAACAAGGTCAGCCTGTGTGGGCAGCGATGACCGCGATGGAACGTTCACGCATCTTGCGCCGGGCCGTGGATATCTTGCGTGATCGTAATGATGAACTGGCGGCAATTGAAACGGCAGACACCGGTAAACCCCTATCCGAAACCCGATCTGTGGACATCGTTACCGGTGCCGATGTGCTGGAATATTATGCTGGCCTAATCCCCGCCCTTGAAGGGCAACAGATCCCACTACGTGGCAGCGCATTTGTCTATACCCGCCGTGAGCCACTGGGCGTGGTTGCCGGTATTGGTGCCTGGAACTATCCCCTTCAGATCGCTTTGTGGAAATCTGCACCGGCGCTGGCGGCGGGCAACGCTATGATCTTCAAACCAAGTGAAGTGACATCGCTGACCGCACTGAAATTGGCGGGAATCTACACCGAAGCGGGTTTACCGGCTGGCGTATTTAACGTATTGACCGGCAGTGGTGACCAGGTTGGGCAGATGCTGACAGAGCATCCGGGTATTGCAAAGGTCTCCTTCACCGGGGGGATTGCCAGCGGTAAAAAGGTGATGGCTAACGCCGCGGGATCGACCCTGAAAGATGTCACCATGGAGTTGGGCGGAAAGTCCCCACTAATTATTTTTGCTGATGCCGATCTCGATAAGGCCGCTGATATTGCGATGATGGCCAATTTCTACAGCTCAGGACAAGTCTGCACCAACGGCACGCGAGTTTTTGTCCCGCAGGCGTTACAGGCCGCGTTTGAGCAGAAAATCGTTGAACGGGTCAAGCGGATTCATATTGGTGACCCAAGCGATGAACGAACCAACTTTGGCCCGTTGGTTAGCTTCCAGCACCGCGATTCAGTGATGCGTTACATTGACAGCGGTAAACGGGAAGGCGCAACCCTGCTGATCGGGGGATACAGTCTGACCGAGGGCGCACTGGCACACGGGGCCTATGTCGCCCCTACGGTATTCACCCACTGCCGTGATGACATGCAAATTGTGCGTGAAGAGATCTTCGGACCGGTGATGAGCATTCTTAGTTATCAAAGCGAAGAGGAAGTCATTCGCCGCGCCAATGATACCGAGTACGGTTTAGCGGCGGGGGTCGTTACACAGGATTTGAACCGTGCCCATCGCGTGATTCATCAACTGCAAGCGGGTATCTGCTGGATCAATACTTGGGGCGAATCGGCACCAGAGATGCCTGTAGGCGGATATAAGCATTCTGGTGTAGGCCGTGAAAACGGTATCAGCACGCTGGAACATTACACGCAAATCAAATCAATTCAGGTTGAGTTAGGCAGCTTCAATTCTGTTTTTTAATCCAACACCAGAGGGACATCCAATGGAATACGATTACATCATCATTGGTGCCGGTTCTGCAGGCAACGTGCTGGCAGCCCGTTTAACAGAAGATGCGGATGTCACCGTACTCTTGCTCGAAGCGGGTGGACCAGACTATCGGCTGGATTTTCGGACACAAATGCCTGCGGCGCTCGCCTTTCCACTTCAGGGTAAACGTTATAATTGGGCTTATGAAACCGATCCGGAGCCGCATATGAACAACCGCCGCATGGAGTGCGGACGCGGTAAAGGTTTGGGCGGTTCATCATTAATTAATGGCATGTGTTACATCCGCGGCAACGCCATGGATTTTGACCACTGGGCCAGTTTATCGGGCCTGGAGGACTGGAGTTATCTTGATTGCCTGCCGTACTTTCGCAAGGCAGAAACACGCGACATCGGCCCAAATGATTTCCACGGTGGTGAAGGCCCTGTCAGCGTGACCACACCTAAAATCGGCAACAACCCGTTATTTCATGCAATGGTCGCTGCGGGTGTGCAGGCCGGTTATCCGCGTACTGATGACCTGAATGGCTATCAGCAGGAGGGTTTCGGCCCGATGGATCGTACTGTGACGCCGAAGGGTCGTCGTGCCAGTACTGCGCGCGGCTATCTTGATCAGGCGCGCCCACGTAATAACCTAACCATTATTACGCACGCCCTGACGGACCGGATCCTATTTGAAGGGAAACGAGCCACTGGTGTCCGCTACCTCAAAGGTGATGCTGGCACCGGCCAAACCGCCTATGCTCGCCGTGAAGTTTTATTGTGTGGGGGTGCTATCGCGTCACCACAAATTTTACAGCGCTCGGGGATTGGCCCTGCGGAATTACTGCAACGCCTGGATATTCCGTTGGTGCAGGCGTTGCCCGGCGTCGGGGAGAATTTGCAAGATCACCTTGAGATGTATCTGCAATATAGCTGTAAACAGCCGGTGTCACTTTACCCTGCTCTGCTGTGGTTTAATCAGCCCAAAATCGGTATCGAATGGTTATTCAACGGTACGGGCGTGGGTGCCAGCAATCAATTCGAAGCTGGTGGGTTTATCCGCAGTCGCGATGCATTTACCTGGCCGAATATTCAGTACCACTTCCTGCCCGTCGCCATTAATTACAATGGGAGCAACGCCGTAAAAGAGCATGGTTTTCAGGCGCATGTTGGCTCGATGCGTTCACCAAGCCGTGGCCGCATTCAGGTAAAATCGAAAGATCCGCGCCAGCATCCAAGTATCTTGTTCAATTACATGTCGAGCGAACAAGATTGGCATGAGTTCCGCGATGCTATCCGCATCACCCGCGAGATTATCGCGCAGCCTGCACTGGATCCATATCGTGGTCGAGAGATAAGCCCTGGGGCCAATGTTCAAAACGATGACGAACTGGATGCCTTCATCCGCGAACATGCCGAGACGGCATATCATCCTTCGTGCTCATGTAAAATGGGTGACGACAAGATGGCGGTGGTTGATGGGCAAGGCCGGGTGCACGGTGTGCAAGGGCTACGGGTGGTCGATGCGTCTATCATGCCGCAAATCATTACCGGCAACCTCAATGCCACGACCATCATGATTGCAGAGAAAATAGCGGATCGTATTCGTGGCTGCCAACCACTGGCAAAAAGCAACGCCGCGTATTTTATCGCCGGAGATACTCCTGCCCGTACATCTCCCGTAAGGCATTCATTACCCGTAACATCATATCCGTAAAGAAAATCACGAAATACGTAGAGGATCGTTAACCACATTGATCATCGATACAAACCGTTGCTCAGCGCATCAAACGGCAACTTCTACATAGAAACGGTGATGACCACTGGTGAAAGAAAAAATAAATATCCTCCGGCATAGCCGGAGGTTTTTCATATGCGCCTATAAGGCTCTGTTACCAGCCGCGCCCTAACAGGCGCATCGCGATCTGACATTTGCATCTATGGATTACTTACGGCCCGTAAACGGGCTACCGGGATACGGGATCGAGAGTTGCTCACCCATTTTATCCTCTTCCAATTGGTGCTTTATGTATTCTTGTATCCTGGCCGTGTTTTTCCCTACCGTATCAACGTAATACCCTCGACACCAAAACTCCCTGTTACGGTATTTGAACTTCAAATCGCCAAACTGCTCATAAAGCATCAGACTGCTCTTTCCCTTCAGGTACCCCATAAATCCCGAGACACTCATCTTGGGCGGGATCTCCAGAAGCATATGGATGTGATCCACACAGCATTCTGCTTCCAGGATATTCACGTTTTTCCATTCGCACAGTTTTCTTAAAATACTGCCAATCGCTCTGCGTTTTTCCCTGTAGAACACCTGCCTTCGGTACTTCGGCGCAAAAACTATATGATATTTACAGTTCCATCGGGTGTGCGCTAAGCTCTTTTCATCCCTCATTGGGACCCCCTTTTGATTTCTTGTTGAACATTTGCAGTTGCCAGACCGCAAACTGTTTTAACAAATCAAAAGGGGTTTTTATAACTGACCCAAAGCTGAAAGCTTTACTGAACCCCCAGCCTAGCTGGGGGTTTTCTGGGCACAACAAAAAGGACACCAGATTTTGGTGTCCTTTACTATCTCAAACCATGTCGGTGGGCAAACTTACCGCGCCATAGCGTTTAATCAACCCGCTTAGCGACGATTACCGAAGATTCGTAATAACATCAAGAACAGGTTAATGAAATCGAGATACAGAGTCAGTGCGCCCACAATGGAGTATTTGCGGAATGAATCTTTATCATTGACATCCAACTGTGCGCCCAAGTTTTTCAGTTTCTGTGTGTCGTAGGCAGTCAGGCCCACAAACACGAGCACACCGATATAGGTCACAACCCACATCAACGCTGGGCTTTTCAGCCAGATGTTAACAAGGGATGCCAGAATGATACCGATCAGGCCCATAAACAACATGCTGCCCATACCGCTCAGATCACGTTTGGTGGTGTAACCATAGAAGCTCATGGCACCAAACATCCCGGCACATATAACGAAAGTACTGGCGATAGACGCGCCCGTGTACATTATCAATATGCTGGAAAGGGTGAGGCCGGTCAGCGCGGAATACAGCATAAACAGTGATGTTGCTGCGGTTCCACTCAGGCGGTTAACCATACCGGAAATAACAAAAACCAGACCAAGCTGGGCAATAATCAAGCCAAAGAACAATATTTGGTTTGATTGCAAAGCAAAAATGATTGAAGGAGTGTTCGCGGCATACCAAGCGACAACTGCGGTTAATAACAAGCCACAGGTCATCCAACCGTATACCTGCGCCATATAGGCCTGAATGCCTGAGCCGGCACGTTCGACAATCGAACCATTAGAGCGTGGATAGCGATCCATGGTAGTTACCTTTGTATTAAATAATAAATACAGGCTATCGACTGACAGCCCACCGTCTTTTTAAGGGTACCATAGAAATAGCGGAAACAAAGGAGTAAAAATAGACATTTAGCCGTGATTTTTATGCTGTTCTGCGCCTAGATTACCAGCGTTTAGCCGCAATATGGTCGCTGTCCCGTGATTCAACCCAGCGCTCACCCTCGACCGTGGCTTCCCGCTTCCAGAATGGTGCCCGTGTTTTCAGGTAGTCCATAATAAATTCTGCTGCTTCAAATGCCATACTGCGATGAGCGCTGGTCACACCCACAAAGACAATTTCATCTCCGGGGAATAGTGGCCCGACCCGATGGATGACCGATACCCGCTGCAATGACCAACGGCTGCGTGCGTCGGCAATAATCTCCGTCAGCGCTTTTTCTGTCATACCGGGGTAGTGTTCCAGTGTTAGCGCACTGACACTGGCCCCCAGATTATGATTACGGACTTTGCCAGTGAAGGTCACCACCGCGCCGTCTTCATCGCACTGCGACAGCCATGTGTATTCATCACCCACACTGAACGCTTCTGCGCCGACACGGATACGCGTATTTTCCATCATCACCCCCCGGTCACCGGCGGGAAAAACGCCACTTCATCACCTGCGGCCAGTGGATGCTGAGCACTCACTAATGATTGGTTAACCGCCGTCAGTAATTTGCCCTCTTCAAGGGCCAACTGCCAGCGCTCACCCCGTTGACACAGGGATTGACGTAGCGCTTCAACAGTTGGAAACTCGGCCGCTAGCTGTAATTTATCCACCCCAACCAGTTCACGTACCTGAGCAAAAAATAGAATCTGAATCATATATCCACCTTGAAATCACCCGATTTCCCGCCACTCTTTGTCAGTAGGCGTACCGGGCCGATGATCATGTCTTTTTGTACCGCTTTGCACATATCGTAAATCGTCAGGGCTGCGACTGAAGCCGCAGTAAGGGCTTCCATTTCTACCCCGGTTTTACCGGTCAGGCGGCAGCAGGTTTCGATCCGCACCCGGTTATGCTCTGGCTGTGCTTCCAGTTTTACTTCCACTTTAGTCAGCAGCAACGGATGGCACAGCGGGATCAATTCCCACGTTTTTTTGGCTGCCTGAATACCGGCTATCCGAGCCGTCGCGAACACATCCCCTTTGTGATGGCTGCCATCGATAATCATCGCCAGTGTTGCGGCCTGCATGTCAACAAACGCTTCTGCGCGTGCTTCGCGGACCGTTTCATTCTTTGCCGAGACATCGACCATGTGGGCTTCGCCTGCGGTGTTTATGTGTGTCAGTTGGGTCATCAATAAAATCCCTTCGTTCTTGACATTACAGGGGGGTTAGCGGCATTCACTTGCCCGAATCACTTACTGATGTAAGCTCATCGGCGCTAATTCGCTCACATCAGCCGCCAATAAAGGATAAATTTTGCGTTATACCGCTGTTACCCTGATGCAAAAAATGAGTCTGTTTCTTCGTTTGCAACGCACTTTGAATCCGCGCTATCAGCTCATCTTGTTGATCATCACTGCCCAGCAGATCACGTAATGTAATCCCCTGCTCACCAAATAAGCACAAATGCAAATTACCGAGAGCAGAAACACGCAGGCGGTTACAACTGGCGCAAAAGTCTTTTTCATACGGCATGATAAGCCCAATTTCACCTTGGTAATCCGAGTGGTGAAACACCTGAGCCGGGCCATCACTGCGCGCCCGATCTTGCTGCTGCCAGCCTTGTTCGAGTAATTGTTGGCGGATGACGCCACCAGAAACGTGGTGTTTACGGAACAGGTTACCGCCTTCGCCGGTTTCCATCAGCTCGATAAAACGCAGTTGAATGGGCCGAGGTTTGATCCAGTCAAGGAATGCACTCAGTTGGCGATCATTAACATCGCGCATCAAAACAGCGTTGACTTTGACTTTGTCAAAACCGGCATCAAATGCGGCATCAATGCCCTGCATAACTTGATAAAATTTATCCTGCCCGGTGATGGCATGAAATTGTCGCGGATCCAGGCTATCGACGCTGACATTAATTGCCGTCAGGCCCGCATCACGCCATTGCGCCACATCACGAACTAAACGATAACCATTAGTTGTAACGGCCAAGGTACGGATAGCGGGATTTTGCCGGATAGTGGCAATAATATCAGTGAAGTCGCGCCGCATCGAAGGCTCGCCCCCCGTCAGGCGGATTTTTTCCGTTCCCAACAAGGCAAAGGCGCGGCTGACGCGATTGATTTCGTCAAGGCTCAAAAAACTTTTGACACCATCTGGGCGGTAGCCCTCTGGCAAGCAATATGTGCAACGGAAATTGCACACATCAGTGATCGATAGGCGCAAATAGTAGAATTTACGCGCAAATGCGTCAGTGAGTTGTACCATAACACCTTTCCAAATACGGGAGATGCAGGCATTTCTACCTTGCACCCTGGTGGCTTAAGGCCACGGCCAGAACATCATATTGCCAATACAAAAAAGACAACGTAGACGCTAAGGCTAGGAGTTTATGTTCAGCTGTAACTTATATTTTACTGCTAAATCATGGCGTTAAAAAGTAAGGCAATAAACAACAACTAACCATTAAAAACCCTACTTTTCCTAAAGATTGTAACGTTAAAATGGCAGGATAGCCAATGATAGTTTCTCGCTATATATTATTATATACAACGACTTATCTATTCAACGTTATTGTTATTCAGCTTACTGAATCCGGGATTGATGCCTTGTTTAAAATCACAAAAATCATGGCTTATATCGCGTTTCAATCACAAATCCGTTAACTTATGCGGCAATTTTATGATTAACGGTCCCCAACGCCATTAGCATGGCAGCCAGGTTCATTAGCGTTGCAACACAAGATAAAAACTGTATGCGCGATAATCGCCAGGCACCGAATATAACAACAGGAGAAATATGCGAAATCGCACATTAGCGGATTTGGAACGGGTCGTTGCTCTGGGCGGAGGCCATGGTTTGGGGCGGGTAATGTCGTCTCTCTCCTCCTTAGGCTCTCGCCTGACAGGCATTGTTACCACCACCGATAATGGCGGTTCAACTGGGCGGATACGCCGCTCAGAGGGGGGAATTGCCTGGGGAGATACTCGCAATTGCCTTAATCAGTTGATTACCGAGCCAAGTGTCGCCTCCGCGATGTTCGAATACCGTTTTACCGGTAATGGTGAGCTGGCAGGGCATAATTTGGGTAACTTGATGCTGAAAGCATTAGATCACCTGAGCATTCGCCCCATTGAAGCGATCAATTTGGTGCGTAGCTTGCTAAAAGTGGATGCCTTGTTGATCCCAATGTCCGAACAACCGGTAGATTTGATGGCTATTGACCATGAAGGGCACCCTATTTATGGTGAAGTGAATATCGATCAATTGGCGCAGATGCCACAAGAAATGTTGCTATCGCCCCCTGTACACGCCACCCGAGAAGCCGTCGAAGCCATTAATCAGGCGGATGTTATTTTGATTGGCCCCGGCAGTTTTCTAACCAGTCTAATGCCATTACTGCTGCTGGATGAGTTAACTCAGGCATTGCGCCGCAGCTCTGCCAGTATGATTTACATTGGGAATCTGGGCCGCGAATTAAGCCCCGCCGCCGCTGCGCTGTCATTACAAGACAAACTGACCATCATGGAAAGCAAGATTGGCCGTAAAATCATTGATGCCGTTATTGTCAGCCCAACAATCGATATCAGTGGCGTAAAAGACCGAATTATTGTCCAACAACCACTGGAAGCAAAAGATATTCCTCACCGCCATGACCGCGAGTTATTGCGTCAGGCGTTGGAAAACACCTTGCAACAGTTGAACGGTGCAGACTCGGTGTAAGTTACCGATGCCCCACAATACGTTTGCCGCTCATCACCCGCAGCGCCGCTCGCTCGCAGAGAGAGCAAATGGCGTAAATAAAATCCATAAAATAGATGGAATACACGTAATAACCCGCGAGGCAGGCGGCTCAAGACTGGCCTTTCAACCACTCCGCTTTGTCGCTCATCTCAATATAGAGCGCTTCCACTTTTTGCCTGGCCCACGGGGTACGGCGCAAAAACTTTAAGCTGGATTTAATGCTGGGGTCACTGATAAAACAGTTAATCTGAATACGATCAGCAAGCCCATCCCAGCCATAGTTTTCAACTAATTTTGTCAACAATTGCTCTAGGGTAATCCCGTGCAGCGGATCTTTAGATAAATGCTCGCTCATCGTTTTTCTCTTGTGTTATGAGATAAATATCTCATGGCCTGACAACAGTACACTGACAGATAATTATCTGTATCGTCATAATTTTAGCGGCACACCTTACTGAGAATCGATGAGTGCGACAAGTATTTCTGGATACACTCGTCATATTTCACGTGGGATGTACGCCAGTGGCCAACGGTCTGCCCCTCGGCCTTAAGGTATTGAAATAAGTTTTAAGGCATCTCGATAAACCTTAAGGCGCTGAAGCAAACCTTAAAGCAGCGAGATAAACTTAAGATGTCGCAATAAAAATTAAGATATTGCAATAAACTGTTGCCGCAGTTGATGAACCTGATCACGTAATTCAGCCGCCTGTTCAAACTCCAGGTTTTGCGCATATGTATACATTTTTGCTTCCAGTTCACGGATTTTCTGATCAAGTGCTTTCGGCGACAAAGATTGATATTGGGTGGTATCGGCCATTTTATGACTGCCGCGCCCTTTTCCTTTGCCGCGCATTGAAGGCTGGCCCAATTGCAGGATATCGCCAATCTTTTTGTTTAGCCCCTGAGGAATAATCCTGCGTTCTTCATTATACGCCTGCTGTTTAGCGCGCCGCCGTTCCGTTTCGCCAATGGCTTTTTCCATCGAGGCGGTAATTCTATCGCCGTATAAAATCGCCTTGCCGTTGAGGTTACGGGCAGCACGACCAATAGTCTGAATCAAGGAGCGTTCAGAACGCAAGAAGCCCTCTTTATCTGCATCAAGAATGGCAACCAATGAGACCTCTGGCATATCCAACCCTTCCCGCAGCAAGTTGATGCCCACCAGCACATCAAATTCACCCAAGCGTAAATCGCGAATAATCTCCACCCGCTCCACAGTATCGATATCTGAATGCAGGTAACGTACTTTGGCGCCATGCTCGCTGAGATAGTCGGTTAAGTCCTCGGCCATCCGTTTCGTTAGCGTGGTCACCAGTACCCGCTCGTTAATCGCAGCACGGATGCGGATCTCTGACAGCAAGTCATCCACTTGTGTGGCTACCGGACGGACCTCGATCAACGGATCGAGTAGGCCCGTTGGCCGCACCACTTGCTCAATAATGTCACCGCCAGATTTCTCCAGCTCGTATTTGCCCGGTGTGGCCGAAACATAGATCGTTTGCGGTGCCAACGCTTCGAACTCTTCAAAGCGCATTGGCCGGTTATCCAGTGCCGATGGCAAACGGAAACCGTACTCTACCAGGGTTTCTTTACGTGAGCGGTCGCCTTTGTACATGCCACCAATTTGCGGAATAGTGACGTGGGACTCATCGACAATCAACAAACCATCAGCCGGTAAATAGTCAAATAACGTGGGAGGCGCTTCACCCGGCCCACGGCCAGAGAGATAGCGAGAATAGTTTTCGATACCCGAGCAATAGCCCAGCTCATTCATCATTTCAAGATCAAACTGAGTACGTTGGGAGAGACGTTGCTCTTCCAATAATTTGTTATTGGCTAACAACACCTGACGCCGCTCCGCCAGCTCGACTTTTATCTCTTCCATCGCCTGTAGAATGCGTTCCCGTGGGGTGACGTAGTGTGTTTTAGGATAAACAGTAAAGCGAGGGACTTCATGCTGTAGCTGACCCGTGAGTGGATCGAAAATGGATAATCGCTCGACTTCCTCATCAAATAATTCTACCCGCAGCGCCCACTCATCAGATTCTGCCGGGAAGATATCGATCACTTCACCCCGAACCCGAAAAGTACCGCGTTGAAATACCTGATCGTTGCGGCTGTATTGCAATTCTGACAGGCGACGTAAAATGGAACGTTGATCAATGATCATGCCACGGGTTAGGTGCAACATCATTTTCAGATACAGATCTGGATCGCCCAGACCATAAATGGCGGAAACCGACGCCACGACCACCACATCTCGCCGCTCTAACAAGGCCTTGGTGGCGGATAGCCGCATCTGCTCGATGTGTTCATTGACCGACGCATCCTTCTCAATAAAAGTATCAGAACTGGGCACGTAAGCTTCAGGTTGATAATAATCGTAGTAGGAGACAAAGTACTCTACCGCGTTATCCGGGAAGAACTCTTTCATCTCGCCGTAAAGTTGCGCTGCCAGTGTTTTGTTCGGGGCCAGGATCATGGTTGGCCGGTTCAGATCGGCAATAACATTAGCAACCGTAAAGGTTTTGCCTGATCCTGTTACGCCTAGCAGGGTCTGGTGTGCCAGACCATTTTCCAGCCCCTCCTCCAATTTACGGATAGCCTCAGGCTGATCGCCAGCTGGCTTAAACACAGAATGCAGTTTGAATGATTTGCTCATGAATTCGCTACCCGCGGGAGAAACACACTGTCAGGGGGCTAATTATGAAAGCCCCGAGATTTTTGCCAACCTTATGATACTGGATATAAAACCAGCTTCAAACACCCAATGACAGGAATTTTCGTATCGATGCAACGGTTATCCCTTTACAGTGACAATTTGGTAACATTTATACCGTAAAAATTTTTATCCCCAAATGCTACTGCGATCAAGATATCCCCAAATAATTGATTAAACATTACTCATCATTTTTTCGAATGAACACCAGGCGCTTGATTTTATTTAACACATTGAAATTAAATACATTTAACAAAAAGGAGAGAATCCGGACAACAGGAGCCTAAGCCGCGCTGGCTCTCGCCTCTCTTTAGTTTTGTATTGTTAATGCACAAGGTTATCCACAGGAATAGTGGATAACTCAATCAACCCCACAGAGGCTGGGAGCTGGCGAAAAACAAAACTTCGCGATGAAATGGAGATGGACGGCCTTTTTTAGTGTTTTTTTGATGTTTTTATTTCAACGCATATTTCAATTAGTGCTAACTACACTGCTTGCTAATGTTATAACTAGCATTTATTCGTATTATCACCTTATCCAAAATCAGAGAGCGGTTCCTTTTTGCACCAGAACGAGCACCAGGGCACTATTTAGGTGCACCCCACCCCAAATGGCCCCCCTTCCCTGCCTCGAACTTTATTATTCTTCCTCTCCTTAGCCCAAAAAAACATTTACAGGCCATTAACATACAAATTTTACTTCTGTGTTCGGCAACTTGGTCCAAGAGTTGCTTGATCTCTGTAGATTATCTGAAGGATAGATGAATCAGCTGAAAACAATTCAGCAAACCAATTGGCTGGATAGGGCCTACTCTTGAAGGTATTAGTGGTAAAAATAGCGCTTTTGCATCATTTAATGCCACTAAGGGGTTATTTAAGCGCTGTTTACACGCGCAACCCCGCGTAATCAGTGTCGTATTTTATGCTCTACTACTGCGACCAAGTATGCAGATTTGCTGGTTAACTCTCACTAGCCGTTACAGAACACCGGGGCACCTGTGAACCACTGGGATCGACTAAGGAGACGCACTGATGCTAAGTTTAACCGCTGTAAATCAATACTATGGAAATAATCATATTCTCTGGGATATCAATCTGGAGCTCCCTCGCGGCCAATGCACGTGCCTGATAGGCCGCAATGGTGTAGGAAAAACCACGTTGATTAATTGCATTATGGGGCATCTACCCATTAAAAGCGGCACCATGATCTGGCAGCCTCACCATGAACCCCCGCAAAACTTGCAACAGCAGCCTGTTGAAAGACGCAATGCGTTAGGCATTGGTTATGTCCCACAGGGTCAGCAAATTTTCTCCCAACTGAGCGTCGAGGATAACCTACTGGTCGCCGTGCTGGCAGGCCGCCACAAATCCCACCCGATTCCGGGCTGGGTTTTTGAGCTATTTCCATTACTGCACGATAAACGTAGCCAACGAGGTGGTGAGCTGACCCGTAATCAACAACAACAGCTAGCCATTGCCAGAGCCTTGGTCGCAGAGCCAGAACTGCTTATCCTTGATGAGCCGGGCAGCGGTACCTCGCCAGCGCTGAGTGAAGATATCAGTACGGTTTTGCATCAACTGAGCCGTAATTTGGGTATGACCCTATTATTGGTCGAACACCGCTTGCCGTTTATTCAGCATATTGCTGATCGCTTTTGCCTGATGGCGGGTGGCCGAAATGTCGCTCAGGGGACGTTAGATCAATTGAATGAAGGCTTGATTAGCGAGCATTTAGCCCGCTGAGCAACCTCAGGGCCGCGGCGCATTCAGGTAGATCAACTATATTCGGGTAGATTAACCATACTCGGGTAGATTAACTACATAAGGTTAATCGCACCTGATGGCCTCTGATTGCAAGCCACATCACATGCTTGTAGCGGCGTCCATATATGTATCACATGTTGACAGCCTCCCGTTCTGCTGCACGTAATACCGTCAAATCCAAGTAGTGCCCAAGATCACGGCGTGTTGTCACCGGATTTTCTTCTATATCAGAAAGATAGGGAATAATTCCCAGCA
This sequence comes from Yersinia pestis, assembly GCF_900460465.1. Lineage (GTDB taxonomy): Bacteria > Pseudomonadota > Gammaproteobacteria > Enterobacterales > Enterobacteriaceae > Yersinia > Yersinia pestis. The sequence goes on from NZ_UAVH01000006.1 coordinate 606,727, forward strand.
ATGGCGCGGTTATCATCCGGGTCAATGTGGCCTGATATTCGGCCTGCCGTCTCCCTGCCGGTGTCACCTCATTGGCAACCCAACCGGCCAGTGTCAGCCCGGCGTGCTGAATCGCCTGTGCCGTGAGCAACGCATGGTTGATACACCCCAGTTTCACCCCAACCACCATAATGACCGGCAATTGTTCCTGTTGTACCCAATCGGCAAATGTGGCCTGCGGAGAAAGCGGGGTAAACCAGCCGCCGGCCCCTTCTATCAATATCCAGTCAGCGGAGGGTTCCAGTTGACGTAAACCCTGTGATAACGCCGTCAAAGGGATCGCCCTCCCTTCACTTTCACTGGCAATATGCGGTGATGTCGCTTCCAAAAAAGTGAACGGATTCACTTGTGAGTAACCGAGCCTCTGGCTGCTATTCGCCTGCAACGCCAGGGCATCACTATTGCGCAAGCCGTCAGCGGTCATCTGGCTACCGGATGCTACCGGTTTATAGCCAGCAGTACGGTACCCCTGAGCGGTGGCCGCTTGCAGTAATGCACAACTGGCGACGGTTTTACCGACATCAGTATCGGTACCGGTGATAAACCAACGTTTAGTCACGATAGATAACCCCATAAACCATATGATAACTCAGTGGATAGCCGCCAGATTGCATGACATAGGCCCGTTGTAGCGCCGCCAGACGTTGACGCCCCTGTAACCCAGCCTGACGCCCATGATGCAAGTGCGTGGCACCAATGCCTTGTAACGAGCGCATCAGCGCTATCACGTTAGGAAACCGTGGCTGATATAACGCGGTTGTTAGGTGATGGCGATAATATTGGCAGGCCGTCTGGATATGTTGCAATGGCAAAAAATCATTTACATGACGCTGACCATCCACCTGTTGCCACGCTTGCCCTAATTCATCAAGGGAGCCTTCTGCCAAGGTAGAAAATAGGATGATCCCGCCGGGGCGCGTCACTCGGTAGAATTCACTCAATGCCGCCCCCAGATCTGAACACCATTGCACCGCCAAATTGCTAAAGCAGATATCCACCGACTGATCAGGCAGTGGAATATGTTCAATATCCCCCAGCAGATAGTCGTCAGCGACCTGCTGTTGGCGCGCATAATCCAACATACCTGCCGCCAGATCCAAGGCAATGACCCGCTTACCCAACAAGCGCCAATGCTGGCTGAAATGCCCCGTGCCACAACCCGCATCCAACACCACAAAACCCGTATGCTGCTGGCCCAACTGCACTAACCGATGACCCGTTTCTCGCTGTAAATTAGCCGCGCTGTCGTAGCTCTCGGCGGCCCGGCTGAATGCAGCCGCAATCGCCTGTTTATCAACGTTCAGTGGCGGTAAACACCCAACGCCCCATTGCGCGTGCTCAGTGACAGAGGCCATAAAGCACCTCCAATAATCTATCGATATCCTCGGGTTGGTGAGCCGCGCTGAGGGTAATGCGCAATCTGGCGCTTCCTGGTGGCACCGTGGGGGGGCGGATTGCCGTCACCCATAAACCGGCAGCACGCAGTTGCTCTGCCCAGATCAGACTTTGCTGATTATCGCCCACCAACAGCGGTTGGATCGCCGTTTTTGACGCCCCCAGTTGCAGCGGTAAATGCGCGGCCGCGGTCCGAAATTGGCGGATACGCTGCTGAAGTTGTTGGCGTAATGCATCACCTTGTTGCACTTGGCGCAAGGCGGCTTGTAGAGCACAGGCTTGCGCGGGGGGCATGGCGGTGCTGTAAATCAGGTGGCGGGCATACTGCAACAAGTATTCAGCAACCGGTTCCTGACACAAGACCGCCGCACCGCTTAAGCCGAACGCCTTGCCAAACGTGACAACTAACAGCTCGGGTTGAACCCCTTGTAACCAGCAACTGCCCCGCCCCCCTTCACCATGAACCCCAATACCGTGCGCATCATCCACCAGTAACCAGCCGCCCGCGGCTGACGTCTGTTGCTGCAGCGCCGCCAATGGCGCACTATCGCCATCCATACTAAATACGCCTTCGGTGACCACCAGCGTCTGGCCCTGGCAAGGCTTGATCAGCAGATTTTGCAGCGCTTCGGGCTGATTATGCTGGAAACGCCGCAACTGCGCGGGTGAATGCGCGGCGGCTTCCAATAGTGAGGCATGGCTGAGTTTATCCGCCAATATCCGGTCATCAGCATCGGTCAGAGCCGTCAGCACTGCCTGATTCGCGGCATAACCAGAGATAAATAGCAGGGCGCGCGGGTAGCCCAACCAATCAGCTAATTGCTGCTCCAACCGAGCATGAGGTTGGCTATAACCGGTCACATGACCCGAACCGCCACTCCCCACCCCATAGCGCCGTGCACCTTGCTGCCATGCGGCAATGACCTCGTCATTTTGGCTTAGCCCTAGATAGTCATTACTGGAGAAGTTGAGATATTGCCGCTCGCCTGACTGTAGCCAGCGCCCATTCGCCCCCTCGTTGACCTGGCGAGTACGGTAAGCCGCCGCATCACGTCGCCGTTGCAAGCCTTGCGCTATTTTATCTTGCCAGCTCATTAGACCGCCGCATTATAAAACTGGGCGGTATCCCCATGCAGTAGCTGCTCGGTCAAGGCCTGTTGTTGTTCACGATCACCGTGTGATGTTGCCGTCTGCTGCGGGTTTAGCCCCAATTTACGGAACAATTGCAGATCTTTATCTTCATCAGGATTCGGTGTGGTCAGTAATTTACAGCCGTAGAAAATAGAGTTGGCTCCAGCCATAAAGCACATGGCCTGGGTTTGTTCGTTCATTTGCTCGCGCCCGGCAGACAGACGGACATAGGAAGACGGCATCATGATCCGCGCTACCGCAATGGTGCGGATAAACTCAAAGGCATCCACCTCTGCGTTATTTTCCAGCGGGGTGCCTTTCACTTTTACCAACATATTGATGGGCACACTTTCAGGTGGCTTAGGCAAGTTCGCCAGTTGTACCAACAGCCCGGCACGATCGCGTACCGTTTCTCCCAGCCCGACGATGCCACCAGAACACACTTTGATCCCAGCGTCACGCACCTCGTTTAACGTATCCAAACGTTCCTGATAGCTGCGGGTCGTAATAATGCTGCCGTAAAACTCTGGAGAGGTATCCAGATTGTGGTTGTAATAATCCAGCCCGGCATCCGCCAGCCGATGAGCTTGCTGTTTACTCAGCGAACCCAATGTCATACAGGTTTCCATCCCCAGAGCCTTGACGCCTTCAACCATTTTCGCCAAATAAGGCATATCCCTCTCGTGGGGATTTTTCCACGCCGCGCCCATACAGAAGCGGGTCGAACCTGCGGCTTTGGCTTTCTTGGCAGATTCCAGTACCTGCTCAACCTGCATTAAGCGTTCGCTTTCCAGACCGGTTTTATAGCGGGAGCTTTGCGGGCAATATTTACAATCTTCCGGACAGGCACCGGTTTTAATCGACAACAACGTACTGACTTGTACCTGACGCGGATCAAAATGCTGGCGGTGAACTTGTTGTGCTTCAAACAATAATTCCAACAGCGGTTTATCAAACAGGGCCAGGGCTTGCCCTACTGTCCAGTGATGATAAGTTGCCATGATGGCCTCTCAAAAGAAGAGAAAAAGTTTCGTCAGTGTAAATAAACTCGATATACTGTCAACCATTCTATTGATATTTTGGTTTACAACGGTACCTAATGACACCTTCTGACTTAGTTTTTGATCAACAGCATATCTGGCATCCCTACACCTCAATGACTGAGCCACTGCCCTGTTACCCCGTGGTGGGCGCTGAAGGTGTTGAATTGCAATTGGCTGATGGTCGGCGGCTGATCGATGGTATGTCATCTTGGTGGGCAGCCATTCATGGCTATAACCACCCGGTACTGAATTTCGCCGCGCATCAGCAACTGGATAAAATGTCGCACGTGATGTTCGGGGGCATTACCCATCCGCCCGCAGTAAAGCTGTGCCGACAACTGGTCGCGATGACACCGCCGCCGCTGGAATGCGTTTTTTTGGCCGATTCCGGCTCGGTGAGCGTTGAGGTCGCACTGAAAATGGCGTTGCAATACTGGCAAGCGAAGGGCGAGCGGCGGCAGCGTATTTTGACCTTGCGCCATGGTTACCACGGCGATACGTTCGGTGCGATGTCCGTCTGTGACCCACAGAATTCAATGCACAGTTTGTATCAGGGCTATTTAGCCGAGAATCTGTTTGCCAATGCGCCACAGTGCGGCTTTGATGACCCGTGGGATCCGCAAGATATCGCTAATTTTGTCGCGCTGATAACCCAGCACGCCAATGAGATTGCCGCCGTAATCCTGGAACCCGTGGTGCAAGGGGCGGGCGGGATGCGAATTTATCACCCCAGCTATCTGCGTGAAGTCAGGGCGTTATGTGATAAACATCAAATTTTATTGATTGCCGATGAGATAGCCACTGGGTTTGGCCGAACAGGCAAACTGTTTGCCTGTGAACATGCGCAGATCGTGCCGGATATTTTATGTTTAGGTAAAGCGCTCACCGGAGGTTATCTCACCTTATCCGCCACGCTGACCACCCGTGCAGTGGCAGAAACCATCAGTAAAGGGGATGCGGGCTGCTTTATGCATGGGCCAACCTTTATGGCGAATCCGCTGGCTTGCGCAGTCGCCTCTGCGAACCTGAGTTTATTAGCAGAGAATTCGTGGCAACAGCAGGTGAGTAAAATAGAAGATCAGTTAAAAAGGGAATTACTGCCGCTGGCTCAGGAAGATACCGTGGCCGATGTGCGGGTACTTGGGGCCATCGGGGTGGTAGAGATGAAAAAACCCGTTAATGTCGCCCGCCTGCAACGCAGTTTTGTCGAACAGGGGGTGTGGATCAGGCCCTTTGGCAAACTGATTTATCTGATGCCGCCTTATATTATCTCTCAACACGCCTTAACCCGGCTCACTGCGGCCGTGGTAGATCGCGGAAGCTAAATGCCTATCTTCACCGTTTAAGGTAACGGCATCGCGGTTTTTCCGCCGTCTGGTGTAAAGATCTCTGCGACATCAGCGCCACAGTCGCCGTCAATTTAGACATGGGCAGTGCACAGTCACTCAAGCGTACATCAGGGTGACCGCACTGCCCAGGTTCAAAATAGTCAGTAAAATGGCCTATTGTTTATGAGTTCTGCGCCCCCCGGATACTGACCCACATCGGCCCCTTACCTACCGGATAACGTTTCAGGGTGGTTAGCTCCCCCGTGTTCTGATCGATACGATAAACTTCGATATGATCAGATTTCTGACCGGAAGCAATCAGGAAATTACCACTGTGGTCGATATTGAAACCACGCGGTTGGGCTTCGGTCAGGTGGTGCCCGACCAACGAAATCACCCGGCCATCTTCAGAAACGGTGAAAATACCCAACAGGTTGGCGGTACGGTCACTGATGTATAAATAGCGGCCATTAGGCGTGATATGAATATCCGCCGCCCAACGTGTCCCGGTGAAATCGGCAGGCATCGCGTCCAGGCTCTGCACTAAGTGGTATTCCTGACCGTTATTGCTGATTTGATACACATCCACCGAGCTATTGAGTTCGTTAACACAATAAGCAACCTGATGATTCGGGTGGAAAGCCATATGACGTGGGCCAGCGCCGGCGGCAACAGTAATATCAGCCTGTGCATGGGGGGTTAACTGCCCCTCCGCGCTCAAATCAAACAGCCGTACCTTATCCTCTTTCAGGCAAGGAACCAGCAAGATCTGGTTGGTTGGGTCAATATTCGCCGAATGTGGCGCGGGCAGGTCATCCAATTGCTGAATGGGCGCTTGCACTACGCCATGCGTATCAATAGGGCTAATACTGACGCAATTGAAACTGTAAGAAGCAGAGAACAAGAAGCGACCTTGTCGATCGGTGTCAATGTGAGTCGGGCTGCCGGGAAGCGGTGCCATACCTGCGGCGGTCAGCGTACCATCATCGGCAATGTGATAGCTGACAATACCAAAATCAGGACGAACCCCGACATACAGATGGCGCTGATTAGGGCTTATTGCCATCGGCTGTACCTGACCCGGCACGTCCACGGTTTGCAATAAGGTTAATTCACCGGCTGAATCTAATTGCCAGACATGAATTTGTTGGCTGTCTGGACTTGCCACGTAAACCGCTTGCTTCATCTTTACTCCTTAGTCGAACCTGTTGGGTAACGCTATTAAGGTGAATTGACCTGTTCCAGCCCCTTCGCCTTAACCAAATATCTTTTATTAACGGTTAATTTAAGCCTAGCTTACCTGACTGCACGGACATAACAACTGTCGGGCATCTCGCGGCGCGGCTTCTTTTTAGCTGTTTATACAGGCCTTTCCCCCGGTTTGGTTTAATCGATCACCCATCCGGTGTACTATCGGAACATACTTTTCAAGCATATAATTTCTCATTCGCCCCTTTAATGGGGACAGGGACCGCTATGACATATCGCATAATCGCACTGGATCTGGACGGAACACTGTTAGATCACAAAAAACGCATCCTGCCTGAATCGTTGTCCGCGCTGGCGCAAGCCCGGGCTGAAGGCGTGAAAGTGATCGTCGTAACAGGCCGCCACCATGTCGCGATCCATCCGTTTTATCAGGCACTGCAACTGGATACACCCGCTATCTGCTGTAACGGCACTTATATTTATGATTATCAAAATAAAAAAGTGCTGGATTCAAACCCACTCACTCCACAACAGGCGGTTCAAGTCCTGCAATTACTGGAGAAAACACAGATCCATGGCCTGATGTATGTGGATGATGCCATGCTGTATCAGCAGATCACGGGCCATGTGACCCGCACCCTCAGTTGGGCCGAGTCATTGCCGCCCGCTCAGCGCCCGACCTTTCTTCAGGTCAACAGCTTACTGGATGCCGCTCACAGTGCGACCGCCATCTGGAAATTTGCAACCTCTCACCCAGATACTGCACAGTTAAAAGCGTTTGCCGCCAGGGTAGAAGCAGAAATGGGTCTGGCCTGCGAATGGTCGTGGCATGATCAGGTGGATATCGCCCAAGCGGGGAACAGCAAGGGGAAACGCCTCCAACAGTGGGTTGAATCTCAGGGCCTGAGTATGCAAGAGGTGATCGCTTTTGGTGATAACTTTAACGATCTGAGTATGTTAGAGGCTGCTGGATTAGGGGTTGCCATGGGTAACAGCGACGATGCGATTAAACAACGGGCGGACCTGGTGATTACAGATAACGAGCAACCGGGTATTGCCGCCGTTATCCGCCAGCATGTATTAGCCTGATAAATTCACAGCGACAGATTCATCATGGTGGTGCCTACACAAAAAGCGGCACCACTCAATCTGGTACAGGGCCATTCTGGCGGTTAAATGACACACTTTTTATCTGTGCATACACCCACTGACCAGGTTTCAGCCCCAGTTCATCCCGTGCCCATGGCGTGATCCGCGCCCATAACCATTGCTCACCGATGGCTAACTTAACATCGACCTGCCCGTCCACATCCAGACACTCAGCCACTTTTACCGGCAAAATATTACGAATACTGCTGCTGTGCGGCGGCTGTAATGCCAGTGAGACATCGGCAGCATTAATACGGATACGCATTGAATTGCCTTCAGCGGCATCCAACTTGCCCACCCACAACCGCTGGTCACCTAACGCCAGTGCCGTCATCGCATAACGATCATGATGACCAATCACACTCACCCGCAAAATGCTGCTAGGCTCTTCTCGTTGCAACCACGGCCGCAGTGCACTGCTGGCCCATACCTCCTCCAGCCCCCCCACGGCACGAACTTTACCGGCATCCATCACCACCACTTGATCCGCCAGCCGCAAAATTTCATCCATGCTGTGGCTGACATACAAAATGGGCGTATTCACATCCTGCGCCAGCCGCTCCAGATACGGCAACAGCTCGCGCTTACGTGGCAAATCCAGTGATGCCAATGGCTCATCCATTAACAGCAACTCAGGAGCGGTCAATAATGCACGACCAATGGCAACCCGCTGTTTCTCGCCACCTGACAGCGTGAACGGGAAGCGGTTCAATAACGGCTCAATGCCCAGCAAGCCCACAATCGCGTCAAACTGCCCGCGCATTGACGCCGCCATACCGTATTGCAAGTTACCCCGCACCCGATAATGAGGGAACAAGCGCGCATCCTGAAACACGTAGCCAACCCGGCGCTTTTCCGGCGGCAGGTAAATATTTTTCTCGGCATCCACCAGCACCCGGCCATTCAGAATCACTCGGCCTTGCTGTGGGCGAGTCAGCCCCCCTATCACATTAATCAGTGACGTTTTACCGGCACCCGATAAACCAAAAATCGCGGTAATCCCCTGCGCCGGTAAATCGGTGGCGACCTGTAGGTGTAAATCACCCAATTGTTGGCTGAAATTCAGTTCTAGCATGGGGCCCCCATGCGTTTTTTACCCCAATTAGCCAACCATTCGGATAACAGCAATGACACCAACGATAAAATAATGGCGATCACACACAAGCGCGCAGCGGCGGCTTCCGCACCGGGCGTTTCAATCAGGGTGTACATTGCCAGAGGAATGGTTCGGGTTTCACCGGGGATATTCGAAACAAACGTGATGGTCGCACCGAACTCCCCCAATGAGCGGGCAAAAGACAGCACCGTACCGGCAATCACCCCCGGTAAAGAGAGCGGCAGAGTTATCGTGAAAAAGACCCGCCATGGCGTTGCCCCTAACGTGCGCGCCGCCAGCTCCAAACGGGTATCGACGGCCTCCAGAGCTAAGCGAATCGCCCTGACCATCAAAGGAAAAGCAACCACCGCCGAAGCCAAGGCCGCACCGCGCCAACTGAAACTGAAATTAATGCCAAACCAGCTATAGAGCCATTCGCCGATAAAACCGCGCCGCCCCATACTGATCAACAAGAGATAGCCAATCACCACCGGTGGCAGCACCAGTGGCAAATGAATCACACTGTCTAGCAGCGATTTTCCGGGGAAGCGACAACGCACTAAAACCCAGGCCATCAGAATACCCAATGGCAGGCTACAAGCTACCGCGACACCGGAAACTTTCAGGCTGAGAATAATCGCCTGCCATTCATACTCACTCAATATCATTAGCGTGGGGTGAATCCATAGTTTTTGAAAATCACCGCGGCTGCCGGGCTTTTCAGGTAATCATAAAAAGCCGTTACCGTTGGATTGTCATGGCCTTTAACAATCGCCATTGGGTATTCAACCGGCTTATGACTTGCCTCCGGGAATATGCCAACAACTTTAACTTTCTTACTGGCTACCGCATCTGAACCATAAACAATGCCCAGCGGCGCTTCTGCCCGTTCGACCAGCGCCATTGCGCTTCTCACATTATTGGCACGGGCCATTTCCGGGGCTAACGTTGACCAGGCCCCTAAGTTTTCCAGGGACTCTTTGGCATAAATACCCGCCGGTACGTGGTCAGGATCACCAACCGCCAAGCGGCCCCCCTCCAGCAACTTTTTCCAGTCGGTTTTCTTATCGATCTCAACTTTATCAATCTGGCTGTCTTGCGGCGCAATCAATACCAGTTCGTTCCCTAATAGGGTGTAGCGAGTATTGGCGACAATTTGCTGTTTATCAATGGCATAATCCATCCATTGTTGGTCAGCGGAAATAAACAGATCGGCCGGTGCCCCCTGCTCAATCTGCCGTGCCAGCGTGGAAGATGACGCATAGGAAGCCACCACATCGACCTGCTTTTCTTGTTTATACTGGACAGCAATATCCTGTAGCGCATTGGTCAGTGAGGCCGCGGCAAACACGGTAATCTTATCGGCAGCGAAGGCTGGGCCGGAAAAAGCCGTCAGCAATACCGCACCGGCTACCCAGTAACTCACTTTACCGTATTGATTCTTCATGTTGTTCTCCACATTAATGATACCGTTATATACGGAGGAATATAGCGTAACATTATAAGCAGGTCATGCAGTTTATCGGCAAGATGTGAGGCAGCTTGAGTCGTAACCGTATCGTGGGAGAAACTAAGGTGGGGGATTAAGGTGAGGAATGATACAAAAATGCCCAACGTTTATACGCCAGGCATTCAGAAATCAGAGACTTGTGTGCTTGTGCTGATAAGCGTACAGCAACACTCAAGAACGAAGGGTATTCCGTTCTTTCGGGTGACCCGTCTTGGAGATCACGTTAAACACTTCACCCAGCCCATAAATCAGCCCCAAAATGACTGCCATCACCACCGGTACCATGACCACGGCAAAGACCAGACTTTTTAATAGTTCAAACATGCTAGCCTCTCATAACTGCCCATTGAGCGATAACCCACATTATCACAATAACCAACACTGCTGCCTATCATTTACTGTAAATGATATCAGCAATGAATTAACCCTGTTATTTTAACCGACGATAAAAAAATGTAACCTGCCAAACGTGCGATTTATCTATCTATGTTGTTTATCTATCTATGTTGTTTATCTATCTATGTTGTTTAGCTATCTATGTTGTTTAGCTATCTATGTTGTTTAGCTATCTATGTTGTTTAGCTATCTATGCCATTTAGCTATCTATGACAATAACTGTTTCCCGCCGGAGCAAAAAACAATGCAGGCCGAAATTCTTCTTACACTAAAACTTCAACAGCGCCTGTTTGCCGATCCACGCCGTATTGCACTGTTAAAGCAAATTCAGCATACCGGTTCCATCAGCCAGGGAGCCAAGCTCGCGGGTATCAGCTATAAAAGTGCCTGGGATGCCATAAATGACATGAATACACTGTCCGAGGAGATACTGGTTGAACGGGCCACTGGCGGCAAAGGTGGAGGGGGTGCACATCTGACCCGCTACGGTGAACGCTTAATCCAGCTTTATGATTTACTCGCAACCATCCAGCAAAAAGCCTTTGATACCCTGAAAGATGATTCACTGCCGCTGGACAGCTTGCTGGCGGCAATTTCCCGTTTTTCACTGCAAACCAGCGCCCGTAATCAATTTTTCGGTACCCTTATTGAACGCGACCACCAGCAGGTGCAACAGCATGTCAATATTCTGCTATCGGACGGTAAAACTCGCTTAACGGCGGCGATCACCCAACAAAGCGCGGATCGCCTGCAACTTTCAGCAGGTAAAGAAGTGCTGGCATTGATTAAAGCACCTTGGGTAAAACTGGTTACCGATCCGGCACTGGCAGGTGCAGCGGATAACGCATTGCCGGGAACGGTCGCCAGCATTGAGCCGGGCAACGATCATAGCGAAGTTATTGTCACCTTAACTGGCGGGGCCAACCTGTGTTCAACCCAAAACAACAGCGAACTCCATGCGCTGAATTTACGGGTTGGCAGTGCCGTCATTGCACAATTCAATGCAGATCGGGTGATTATCGCCACATTGTGTTGAATGATTATTCCCAGTAATCACTGTTGGACCATACATTTGTTCGTTGACATTTTTCGTCTTTCCGCTTATCCCTAACATCTTTACTACGTTGCAAAATATGGGAAAGATGATGTCTGAGTTGCAAATATCGCAAGGTTGTTTTCGCCTGAGTGACACACAGACACTCATCTTGCCAGCGCTACATATCCAGGCGGGTGACTGTTGGGCATTTGTCGGGGCCAATGGCAGTGGTAAATCTGCGTTAGCCAAGGCCCTGTCTGGAGAACTGGCCCTGCTGGAGGGCAGCCGCCAAAGCCACTTCCGCCATGGTGTGCGTTTATCATTCGAACAACTACAGCAACTGGTCAATGAAGAGTGGCAACGTAATAATACCGACCTGCTCAGTGCTGATGAAGATGACACTGGCCGTACTACCGCCGAAATTATTCAGGAAGCGGCCCGTGACCCGCAGCGCTGTCAACAACTGGCAGCGCTATTTGGAATCAGCCACTTGCTTTCTCGCCGCTTCAAATACCTTTCTACGGGGGAAACCCGTAAAACATTGCTGTGTCAGGCGCTGATGCCGCAACCGGACCTGCTGATTCTGGATGAGCCCTTTGATGGCCTGGATGTCGCGGCTCGGGCGCAGTTAGCCGAGATGCTATCCACACTTTCGGCCCAAGGCGTCACCCTGGTATTGGTCCTCAACCGCTTTGATGATATCCCTGATTTTGTGCAGTACGTTGGCGTATTGGCTGATTGCCACCTGACCCACATGGGGCCGCGCCAGCAGATTCTGTCGGAAGCGTTAATTGCCCAATTGGCACACAGTGAAAATCTGGATGGGCTGTCACTGCCGGAAACGGAGGATCCACAGCACCACCTACGAATACCGAAAAATGAACCCTTGATCATACTGAATGACGGGGTGGTGGAGTACAACGACCGCCCTATCCTGCATAACCTGAGCTGGCAAGTGAACCCCGGTGAACACTGGCAGATTATCGGCCAGAATGGTGCAGGGAAATCCACCTTACTCAGCCTGATAACTGGCGACCATCCCCAAGGATACAGTAATGATTTAACGCTGTTTGGCCGCCGCCGTGGCAGTGGTGAAACCATCTGGGACATCAAACGCCATATTGGTTATGTCAGCGGCAGCCTCCATCTGGACTACCGGGTTAGCACCCGTGTACGTACCGTGATTTTATCCGGTTTTTTCGATTCGATTGGTCTTTACCAAGCAGCCTCTGATCGTCAACAACAATTAGCAGATCAATGGCTGTCTTTACTGGGGTTTTCCACCTCCGTCGCCAACCAACCTTTCCACAGCTTATCTTGGGGGCAACAGCGTCTGGTCTTGATCGCCCGAGCATTGGTTAAGCACCCAGCGCTCCTGATCCTGGATGAACCCTTACAAGGGCTGGATCCGCTTAACCGTTTGTTAGTGCGCCGTTTTATTGATGTGATGATCGGTGAAGGAGAAACCCAATTATTGTTCGTTTCTCACCATGCCGAGGATGCACCCCAGTGTATTACGCACCGCTTAACCTTTGTGCCATTTGGCGATATTTATCACTATCAACAAGAAAAATCACCAAGCCAACCACAGGTAAAATAAGCATTTTTCACAGTTTTAACTGAGCGTCACCCAATGCAACCCCCACTGACCCGACCTTTACTCTGGTGCCAGCATGTTATTATTCTTACCACCAGCCACTTATCAGTGCTGGTGGCCAAGTGTAAATTGGTTGATTTAGCTCAAAAAAATGCCTTAGGCTAAACCGTCATTTAGGGCTATGCCATCAATCAGGATGAAATAAGAAAGGGATTATCTATGTGGGGTGTTCTTGCTACTTCGTTACTGTTTTTACCACTGAGCCAGGTGCTCTCCCTGTTATTTTTGGTTTCATCATTAGCAATGGCCTGTTATAGCGGTGTCCTCACCTTCCCTGCTACCGCGTTTTTACTTGCCATAATCATCCTCGTGCTACTGCTGCAAAAGTATCGTCAACGTAATGGCGTCGCCGCTGGGTTGGAGTTGCTGCTCGTACTGGGCGTTATCGCGTTATTCCTGCACCTTGTTCCTGGTTTTCACAACCTGAAAGTGCTGGATAAAGTCCGTACCGGGCCGCTCAGTGCCCCCTTCACCATGTATTACAATCTGGATAAGGCGCTAGTCCCCTTTATCTTACTGGCCTGTCTGCCAACCCTGTTCAAGGTGAAAAAACACCCATCAGTCGGGCGCATGGGTTGGGTTGTGCTGATACTCAGCGTACCCGCCTTATTGCTGCTGGCTGTGGCGCTCGGTGGCTTGAAAATTGAGCTGCATACCCCGGTTTGGATAGGCTCCTTTATTATTGCCAATCTGTTTTTTGTTTGTCTGGCTGAAGAAGCCTTATTCCGTGGCTACTTGCAACAACGCCTCGGTCAGTGGCTTGGGTCTTACCCAGCGTTGGTCATCACCGCATTACTCTTTGGCAGTGCCCACTTCGCCGGTGGCCCGCTATTAATGTTATTCGCCGCACTGGCAGGTGTTATTTATGGCTTGGCCTGGCTATGGAGTGGCCGCCTGTGGGTTGCCGTGGCTTTCCATTTCGCCCTGAATTTAATGCATTTACTGTTCTTCACCTATCCACTCTATTTACCCCACTAAATGAACCAAAGGGATCACTACCGCGATTAAGTCATCGCCCATTGGTGACTGACATCAAGATAAATTGACCTATCAACCTATGGCAGTAACCTCGTGAGCAGCAACCTCGCGCACCACAAACAGGACATTCCGGCTACATTGATGGATGAGAACGCTACCACTTCAGCAATCGTTGTTATGCCCATCATTTTTACCATTATTTGTCTATGCTCACAGAATACCCCTGTATTTCTGTATTCAGTGGGATTAAGCTAGTAAAAAATTGAGTGTAAACGATTCCATTATTGAGCGTAGATCACCTTTTTACCCATAATGGCGTGCTATCTTTATTGCATTGAACTCATTAGAGGAGTCTTATTATGTACGTTCTGGTAACAGGTGGTAGCGGTTACATTGGTAGCCATACCTGTGTGCAATTGATTGAGGCTGGCTACAAACCCGTCATCCTCGACAACCTCTGCAACAGTAAATCCAGCGTATTAGCCCGGATACACAGTTTGACCGGCTATACGCCTGAACTTTATGCGGGTGATATCCGTGATCGCACACTGCTCGATAGCATTTTTGCGGCTCATCCTATTCATGCCGTCATTCATTTTGCCGGTCTGAAAGCGGTTGGCGAATCCGTCAACCGGCCACTCGAGTATTACAACAACAACGTGTTTGGCACCTTGGTGTTATTAGAAGCGATGCGCGCCGCACAGGTTAAGAACCTGATTTTCAGCTCCTCAGCCACTGTTTATGGCGATCAGCCACAGATTCCCTATGTAGAAAGCTTCCCGACCGGTTCACCGTCCAGCCCCTATGGCCGCAGTAAATTGATGGTTGAGCAAATTCTGCAAGATGTTCAACTGGCTGATCCACAGTGGAATATGACGATTTTGCGCTATTTCAACCCCGTCGGTGCGCACCCATCGGGTTTGATGGGCGAAGATCCGCAAGGTATCCCGAATAATTTAATGCCGTTTATTGCTCAAGTCGCCGTTGGCCGCCGTGAATCACTGGCCATCTTTGGCAATGGCTACCCAACCCCTGATGGTACTGGCGTCCGTGACTATATCCATGTGGTGGATCTGGCTGACGGCCATGTGGCCGCAATGAAAACCTTACACGGCAAGCCCGGCGTGCATATCTTCAATCTGGGGGCCGGTGTCGGCCACAGTGTGTTGCAAGTGGTGGCCGCATTCAGTAAAGCCTGTGGTAAACCACTGGCCTACCATTTTGCCCCGCGCCGCGAAGGGGATCTGCCTGCCTACTGGGCTGATGCAACTAAAGCGGCGGAACAACTAGGCTGGCGAGTCAGCCGCTCACTTGATGAGATGGCGGCAGATACTTGGCACTGGCAATCAAAAAATCCTCAAGGCTACCCCGATTAAGGCAATTTTATGACGCATTTTAACCCTGTGGATCATCCACATCGTCGCTATAACCCGTTGAAAGACCAGTGGGTATTGGTCTCGCCTCATCGGGCTAAACGCCCATGGCAAGGCCAACAAGAAGCACCCGCAACCGAGAATTTACCGGCTCATGATCCCGATTGCTTCTTGTGCCCCGGCAATACCCGAGTTACCGGTGATGTGAATCCTGATTACTCATCGACTTATGTCTTTACCAATGACTTTGCCGCACTGATGCCTGATACCCCAGATGCGCCGCCAAGTCATGATCCGCTGATGCGTAGTCAAAGCGCACGCGGCACCAGTAGAGTCATTTGCTTCTCTCCTGATCACAGCAAAACCCTGCCGCAACTGACACTGCCCGCGCTGGAACAGGTCGTTCAGACTTGGCAGCAGCAGAGCGCCGAGTTGGGCAAAATATACCCATGGGTGCAAGTGTTTGAAAATAAAGGGGCAGCGATGGGCTGCTCTAATCCCCATCCGCATGGGCAAATTTGGGCCAACAGTTTCCTGCCGAATGAAGCAGAACAGGAAGACCGTTTACAGCAACAGTATTTTCAGCAACATCAATCGCCCATGCTGCTGGATTATGTCGAGCGGGAACGCCGCGATGGTCAACGGACCGTGGTTGAAACAGAACATTGGCTAGCGGTAGTGCCTTACTGGGCAGCCTGGCCATTTGAAACCCTGTTACTGCCCAAAGCCGCAGTATTGCGCCTGGAAGACCTTTCGGCAGAGCAACGCAGTGATTTGGCCATTGCCTTGAAAAAACTGACCAGCCGTTATGACAATTTATTCTCATGCTCTTTCCCTTACTCTATGGGATGGCATGGCGCGCCTTATAACGCGAATGACAATACGCATTGGCAATTACATGCGCATTTTTATCCCCCTCTGCTGCGTTCAGCGTCAGTACGTAAGTTTATGGTGGGCTATGAACTGCTGGCCGAAACCCAGCGAGACCTTACAGCAGAACAGGCGGCAGCACTCCTGCGGGCAGTAAGTGATGTTCACTATAAAGAGGCCGGAGCCAAATCATGAGTTTAAAACAACATACCCAGACTATTTTCCGCCAACAGTTTGACCGCGAGTCTGACATCACCATTAAAGCGCCGGGCCGCGTCAATCTGATTGGCGAACATACCGACTATAACGATGGCTTTGTTCTGCCCTGCGCCATTAATTATGAAACGGTGATCAGTTGTGGCAAACGCGACGATCGCCAGATTCGTGTTATTGCCGCCGACTATGAAAACCAGCAGGATATATTCTCTCTTGATGCACCGATTGTCCCGCATCCTGAATATCGCTGGGCTGACTACGTGCGTGGTGTGGTGAAACATCTACAAATGCGCAACGCTGATTTTGGTGGGGCCGATCTGGTTATCTGTGGCAATGTCCCGCAGGGTGCTGGCCTCAGTTCCTCTGCATCGTTGGAAGTGGCCGTGGGCCAAGCCCTGCAATCACTCTATCAACTCCCTCTTAGCGGTGTAGAACTGGCGCTGAATGGGCAAGAGGCAGAAAACCAATTTGTCGGCTGTAACTGCGGCATTATGGATCAGTTAATCTCAGCATTGGGTAAAAAAGACCATGCGTTGCTGATTGATTGTCGGACCTTGGAAACCCGTGCCGTGCCAATGCCGGAAAACATGGCCGTCGTTATTATCAACTCAAACATTCAACGTGGCCTGGTTGACAGCGAATACAATACTCGCCGCCAACAGTGTGAAGCTGCCGCCCGTTTCTTTGGCGTCAAAGCATTGCGTGATGTCGAACCGAGCCTCTTCTTCTCAATACAAGACGAGCTAGATCCGGTCGTCGCTAAACGCGCCCGCCATGTGATCAGCGAGAATGCACGCACGCTGGCAGCCGCAGATGCCTTGGCCGCCGGGAACTTGAAATTGATGGGGCAATTGATGCAAGAGTCTCATATTTCTATGCGTGATGACTTTGAGATCACGGTTCCACCAATAGATAGACTCGTCGAGATTGTGAAATCAGTGATTGGTGATCAAGGTGGGGTGCGCATGACGGGTGGCGGTTTTGGCGGTTGTATTATCGCGTTAATGCCGCTTGAATTAGTCGAGCAGGTTCGCACCACCGTTGCGCAAGAATACCCGGCACACAGCGGCGGCAAGAAAGAGACTTTTTATGTCTGTCAGGCTTCACAAGGAGCGGGTTTATGCTGAAAAACGGCGCGGCATCACCAAACAGTGTTGACCCGTTAGCACCGGATGGTCACCCTTTTGAATTCACCAAATTGCAGAATAAAAGCGGTATGACCGTCACCTTTATGAATGGGGGGCAACCTGGTTATCGGCCATATTACCGCTGAAAAATGGTGAGAAACGTGAATTGCTACTGGGCTACCCGACACCGGCTGATTACCTGCATCAAGCCGCTTATCTCGGGGCCACGGTTGGCCGTTATGCCAACCGGATAGCCAATGCGCAAATCACCTTGGATGGCGAAACAATCCAGTTGGTCCCGAACCAAGGCCCTAACCAATTACACGGTGGCCCGGAAGGTTTCCATGCCCAGCGTTGGCAGAAAGTGACCCAAGATGACCACCAGGTTACCTATAAACTTGATTCACCAGATGGCGATCAAGGTTTCCCCGGTAATCTGACTGTTGAAGTACAGTACCTGCTAACCGAAGATAACCGGCTGGAAATTCATTATCAGGCACAGGTGGATAAAACCTGCCCGGTTAACCTGACCAATCATGCCTATTTCAACCTTGACGGCGAAGGGCATGATGCCCGTTCACATCGTTTGCAACTGTTTGCAGACCGTTACCTGCCTGTCGACAGTGCGGGCATTCCAACCGGAGGACTCGCTGATGTCGAGAATACCGGTATGGATTTTCGCCAACCTAAAACATTGGCGCAGGATTTTCTACAAGATCGCTGCCAGCAACGAGTTAAAGGCTATGACCACGCTTATTTGCTGCACCGCACCTGTGGGGCCTTAGACTCTCCGGCGGCACACTTGTGGTCATCCGATAACCAGGTGCAAATGAGTATGTTCACCTCAGCGCCTGCGTTGCAGCTTTACAGCGGAAATTATCTTGCTGGCACACCCGCACGCAACGGCGGCACCTATGCCAGCTATGCGGGTGTGGCACTAGAAAGTGAATTTTTGCCTGATAGCCCTAACCACCCTGAATGGCCACAGCCCGATTGTTGGCTAAAACCGGGGAAGACCTATCGCTCAACGACGGTTTATCACTTTATTGCGTTGCCTTTATAAATGATGACGTTATGAATGATGACGTTATGAATGATGTATTACGAATACTCCTGGCGTAATACATCATGCCGCAACGGCCACCCGGTTCTCACTTCGGTAGTGGCCGTTAACTTTCTAATATCGTGCTCATTCATCTTCTAAGATATAACTGAATCCTTGCCTAAAACTACCCTTATTCACTGCTGCCGACTACGCTTAACTGCATCTGTCAGGCGGCCGTACTGACGTTCTGCCCGCCTTTTAGACCTCTGACATTGATTACTAAACCTCATGACTATAAAAAGGAACGCCTATGCGTCTATTCCCCCTATGGTTGTTATCGGCTGGGTTATTGCTGAGTGCCAATGTGATGGCCGCAGATCCGCCGAAAACGCCCTCACCAGCCCAAGCGGCGCAGCAGCAGCAGATGACCGATTGTAATCAACAGGCCAGCACTCAATCACTCAAGGGTGATGAGCGGAAAAACTTTATGAGTCAATGTCTGAAAGCACAGACAGCACCTGATGGAAAAGCCCTGACACCTCAGCAACAGAAAATGAAAAGTTGTAATGCCGAGGCAGCCCAAAAAATGCTAAAAGGTGATGAGCGCAAGACCTTTATGAGCACTTGCCTCAAGAAAGCGGCCTAACCCATTTCGAGGCAGGGGTCTGTTGATATGGGGTATTTAATGCCCATATATTGATAAGTTGCCTATTTGGCAGAATCGATTCGGCTATTGGTCTTACGTTAAAGTAAAAAATTGGCTATGGTTAAACACAATCGATTGCTGTTCGCAGTGATCACGCAATATAATGATAATAATTATCATTGAATGTGTATTTATTACCCAAAATAATTCGAGTTGCAGGAAGGCGGCAAGCGAGAGAGTTCCAATGAGCTTACTGGAGTAAGTGATTCGGCTGATTGAGCGCAGCCAACGCACATGCAGCTTGAAGTATGACGGGCATATACCAAACTTAATTGGAGTCAACGTTATGGCAGTAACTAAGCTAGTTTTGGTACGACACGGCGAAAGTCAATGGAACAACGAAAACCGCTTCACCGGTTGGTATGATGTTGATCTGTCTGAAAAAGGCCGTTCTGAAGCAAAGGCAGCGGGTAAGCTGTTAAAAGATGAAGGCTTCACTTTTGATTTCGCCTACACCTCAGTATTAAAACGCGCTATCCACACCTTGTGGAACATTTTGGATGAATTAGATCAGGCATGGCTGCCAACAGAAAAAACCTGGAAGCTTAACGAGCGTCACTACGGCGCACTGCAAGGCCTGAATAAATCTGAAACGGCTGAAAAATACGGCGATGAGCAGGTTAAGCAATGGCGTCGTGGCTTTGCCATCACCCCTCCAGCACTGGAGAAAAGCGATGAGCGTTTCCCAGGCCATGACCCACGTTATGCAAAATTGACTGATGCTGAGCTGCCAACCACAGAAAGCTTGGCGCTGACTATTGAACGCGTGATTCCCTACTGGAATGACGTTATCAAACCACGTATTGCCAGCGGTGAACGCGTAATTATTGCTGCTCACGGTAACTCTTTACGTGCATTGGTAAAATATCTGGATGATCTGGGCGAAGACGAAATTCTTGAGCTGAACATCCCAACTGGCGTGCCATTAGTGTATGAGTTTGATGAGAACTTCAAGCCTATCAAACACTACTATCTGGGTAACGCTGATGAAATCGCCGCTAAAGCTGCAGCGGTTGCTAACCAGGGTAAAGCGAAGTAATTAGCCCTGATTAACACAGTAAAAAAACCCCGTACATGAATAATGTCGGGGTTTTTTATTGACGGCTATGTGAATGCAGTCAGCACTCCGTTACCAAAGCGTACTCTTCTGTATATGAAGATAACGAGTTGTACGTGAAGATAACGCACCTGCCCAGACTCAAAATAGCAAGCGCGTTAGCCTACTGGCGGCGAGCTCTCACTGCTCCAGCCAACTGGCGCAACAGCGCCTCAGTATCTTTCCAGCCAATACAGGCATCGGTAATACTCTGGCCATAGGTGTAACGAACGGTGCAATAGTGATCCACACCCAACGCCTGAAATCAGATCCAGGGGGTAATCTGCTCTCCTGATTCAGGAGAGTTTATGGTCACTTTTGAGACAGTTATGGAAATTAAAATCCTGCACAAGCAGGGAATGAGTAGCCGGGCGATTGCCAGAGAACTGGGGATCTCCCGCAATACCGTTAAACGTTATTTGCAGGCAAAATCTGAGCCGCCAAAATATACGCCGCGACCTGCTGTTGCTTCACTCCTGGATGAATACCGGGATTATATTCGTCAACGCATCGCCGATGCTCATCCTTACAAAATCCCGGCAACGGTAATCGCTCGCGAGATCAGAGACCAGGGATATCGTGGCGGAATGACCATTCTCAGGGCATTCATTCGTTCTCTCTCGGTTCCTCAGGAGCAGGAGCCTGCCGTTCGGTTCGAAACTGAACCCGGACGACAGATGCAGGTTGACTGGGGCACTATGCGTAATGGTCGCTCACCGCTTCACGTGTTCGTTGCTGTTCTCGGATACAGCCGAATGCTGTACATCGAATTCACTGACAATATGCGTTATGACACGCTGGAGACCTGCCATCGTAATGCGTTCCGCTTCTTTGGTGGTGTGCCGCGCGAAGTGTTGTATGACAATATGAAAACTGTGGTTCTGCAACGTGACGCATATCAGACCGGTCAGCACCGGTTCCATCCTTCGCTGTGGCAGTTCGGCAAGGAGATGGGCTTCTCTCCCCGACTGTGTCGCCCCTTCAGGGCACAGACTAAAGGTAAGGTGGAACGGATGGTGCAGTACACCCGTAACAGTTTTTACATCCCACTAATGACTCGCCTGCGCCCGATGGGGATCACTGTCGATGTTGAAACAGCCAACCGCCACGGTCTGCGCTGGCTGCACGATGTCGCTAACCAACGAAAGCATGAAACAATCCAGGCCCGTCCCTGCGATCGCTGGCTCGAAGAGCAGCAGTCCATGCTGGCACTGCCTCCGGAGAAAAAAGAGTATGACGTGCATCTTGATGAAAATCTGGTGAACTTCGACAAACACCCCCTGCATCATCCACTCTCCATCTACGACTCATTCTGCAGAGGAGTGGCGTGATGATGGAACTGCAACATCAACGACTGATGGCGCTCGCCGGGCAGTTGCAACTGGAAAGCCTTATAAGCGCAGCGCCTGCGCTGTCACAACAGGCAGTAGACCAGGAATGGAGTTATATGGACTTCCTGGAGCATCTGCTTCATGAAGAAAAACTGGCACGTCATCAACGTAAACAGGCGATGTATACCCGAATGGCAGCCTTCCCGGCGGTGAAAACGTTCGAAGAGTATGACTTCACATTCGCCACCGGAGCACCGCAGAAGCAACTCCAGTCGTTACGCTCACTCAGCTTCATAGAACGTAATGAAAATATCGTATTACTGGGGCCATCAGGTGTGGGGAAAACCCATCTGGCAATAGCGATGGGCTATGAAGCAGTCCGTGCAGGTATCAAAGTTCGCTTCACAACAGCAGCAGATCTGTTACTTCAGTTATCTACGGCACAACGTCAGGGCCGTTATAAAACGACGCTTCAGCGTGGAGTAATGGCCCCCCGCCTGCTCATCATTGATGAAATAGGCTATCTGCCGTTCAGTCAGGAAGAAGCAAAGCTGTTCTTCCAGGTCATCGCTAAACGTTACGAAAAGAGCGCAATGATCCTGACATCCAATCTGCCGTTCGGGCAGTGGGATCAAACGTTCGCCGGTGATGCAGCACTGACCTCAGCGATGCTGGACCGTATCTTACACCACTCACATGTCGTTCAAATCAAAGGAGAAAGCTATCGACTCAGACAGAAACGAAAGGCCGGGGTTATAGCAGAAGCTAATCCTGAGTAAAACGGTGGATCAATATTGGGCCGTTGGTGGAGATATAAGTGGATCACTTTTCATCCGTCGTTGACAATAGGTTAGTGGTTCACCACTTTCCAGGTTTTGGCTACCTTCGACTAAATGGCTTTCGATCATCACGCCTATGATAGATTTTTCACCTTGCGCAATTTGTTGGCAAACATCCGTTCCCACTTCCATCTGCTTTTGAAACTGTTTGCAACTGTTAGCGTGGCTGAAATCGATCATAATCTGGGGTTCCAGGCCCGCTTTAATCAGCCCTTCTTTAACCGCATTCACATGCTTACTGCTGTAATTCGGCTCTTTACCACCACGTAAAATGATATGGCAATCACCATTGCCGGCAGTATTCACAATCGCCGAATGACCCCATTTGGTCACCGACAAGAAACAGTGTGGGGCACTGGCCGCGTTGATCGCATCAATAGCCACTTTAATGGTGCCGTCGGTACCATTTTTAAAACCAACGGGGCAAGACAGACCAGAAGCCAGTTCGCGGTGAACCTGAGATTCAGTAGTACGTGCGCCAATGGCTCCCCAGCTCATCAGATCAGCCAGATACTGCGGCGTAATCATATCCAAAAACTCACCGGCGGCCGGTAACCCGCTGTCGTTAATTTCGACGAGTAATTCACGCGCCAGACGTAAACCTTCATTGATGTCGTAGCTATTGTCCATATGCGGATCGTTAATCAGGCCTTTCCAACCCACCGTTGTACGCGGCTTTTCAAAATAAACACGCATGACAACTTCCAGCTCGCCCTGCAGTTCTTCACGCAGTGCCAGCAAACGGGCCGCATATTCTTTAGCCGCTTGCGTATCATGAATAGAGCATGGGCCAATCACCACCAGCAAGCGATCATCCTGAGCACGCAAGATGTTGTGAATAGCATTCCGGGTCTTGGCGACGGTTTCTGCCGCATTAACTGTGGAGGGAAATTTCTCTAACAACGCAACAGGAGGTAGGAGTTCCTTAATTTCTTTAATCCGTAAATCATCATTCTGGTAATTCATAGTTCTTCCATTAAGTCTTTAGCGATCATTGCACAATATATATTTGAACCAATCTAGCCTGTGAATGGAATGCTGTAAATCTACTTTATCGCTTTCGCTATTCAGTGCAGATTAGTCGCAATGCCATCGACCGGTTCCCAAAAACAATTACCCATGCTCACCCTAGTCACTTAGCTATCTAAGCTCCCGGCGATTTACTCGGTTGCCGCCTACCTGCATCTCGAAGTAACTTGGGTATATAGGAGTAAACCGGTGCCAACTGAGGCAAATTCGAACCTGGGGCCTATACTCAACGACGATGTCTATTGGGAATAACTAATCCACGGAATTCTAGATAGAGTATGCCTTGTGGAGAGGACATAGCTTGTAGATAAAACATAGCCTGTAGAAAAAACATAGCTTGCGCCTATTTGCACAATAAAACCGTGATGGAAACAAAGGATAAATAATGGCTGTATCCACAATTTTCTCGCAAGATAGCAACAGCAAACGCCTATTGATAGCCTTCGCCATCACCACATTATTTATGGTGACGGAAGCGATTGGCGGCTGGTTATCTGGTTCTCTGGCATTATTGGCTGATGCCGGACACATGTTGACCGACTCTGCAGCATTATTTATCGCGTTGATGGCAGTACACTTCTCCCAGAGAAAACCAGACCCCCGCCATACTTTTGGCTACCTACGGCTGACGACACTCGCGGCCTTTGTTAACGCAGCGGCATTATTGCTGATTGTTATATTGATCGTCTGGGAGGCCGTTCATCGCTTCTTTTCACCTCATGAGGTGATGGGTACCCCGATGTTAATCATCGCTATCGCCGGACTGTTGGCGAATATTTTTTGTTTTTGGATCCTGCATAAGGGAGAAGAAGAGAAAAACATCAATGTACGGGCAGCAGCCTTGCATGTGCTAAGTGATTTATTAGGTTCAGTGGGCGCGATGATTGCGGCTATCGTGATTTTAACCACGGGCTGGACACCAATAGACCCCATTCTCTCGGTATTGGTGTCGGTACTGATTTTGCGTAGCGCCTGGCGATTACTGAAAGAAAGTTTTCACGAATTATTGGAGGGTGCGCCGCAAGAGATTGATATCAACAAGCTGCGTAAAGACCTATGTACCAATATTTATGAAGTCCGGAACATTCATCATGTTCACTTATGGCAAGTGGGTGAACAACGGCTAATGACCCTTCATGCCCAAGTGATACCGCCACTGGACCATGATGCGTTATTACAACGCATCCAAGACTATTTACTGCATCACTACCGCATCAGTCATGCCACAGTTCAAATGGAGTATCAACATTGTGGAACACCGGATTGTGGTATCAATCAAGCGGCCCCTGCCGACGGACATCACCGTCATCATCACCACGAATAACCGCTGACACAGTCATATACCCAAAGTTATTGTTGCTGCAGGCAGTAAACGAAACCGAATCAGGAACTGATTTGAACCGTATTTATGCTATCCCGCAGGTGAGCCGAGTCGTTATTAACCTTGAGTAGACAGTGGGCGTGAATGATTTCGTGCAGCACTCTTGATCCACAACCAAGAACCGTTCAATGCAATAAGGGTCAGGAACGCATACTCCAGCGCCATGGCATAAACCCCCTGATAGGCAAAGATCGCCACACTGATGACATCAATAACGACCCAAATCAGCCAGTTCTCTACGTATTTGCGGGTCATGAGGATCATGGCAGCAATAGACAAGACCATCATCGTCGAGTCCCAGAATGGGAAAGCATCAGGTTGCAACTCTGGCATCTGTACATTCGCCCCCAGACTCTGCATCACCGTCACTGCTACACGTGTCAACCAGGCAAATACGGTATCAATATGCAATGTCATTAATACGATGCCAGCAATACAAACTGCAGCCCAAGCCAATGCTTTAGGCAAGGATAACCAGCGAATCTTTAATTCAGCCTGATTATCCGGTGTTTGTTTGCTCCAGGCATACCAGCCGTAAATATTGGCACCAAAGAAAAACAACTGTAATAACAAGCTGGCGTAGAGTTGGATCTGAAAGAAGATCACGGCGAACAATGTCACGTTAATCAGACCAAATAAGTAGTTGATGATCTTTTCTTTGCTGGCAAACCAGATACAAAGCAACCCGAATAGGGTACCAATTGCCTCTATCCATGAAAGATCGTAACCGCCCGCCCCCAGCGGTATATGTACCAATATGTTGCCTGTGCTGAGAAAATCCATCTGGTGATCCTTTTAGCTGCCGATAGAACTGATTTATTAAAATAAAAGTCTCTTGCTCATCTCATGATAGGTGATTATTCACGACGCCAAGAGGCGCCGAATGAATATTCTCACCAGTTACTCAGGCATTGCCTTTGACCTGTAACTTCAATTGATTGGCAAAATCCAGCATGCGATTTAACGGTATCAGCGCCTGCTGACGCAATTCTTCATCGACATGTATCTCATGCATCACCCCACCCTGCTCCAGCCCTTCAGCGATTGCTCGGAGGCCATTCATCGCCATCCATGGACAATGGGCACAACTGCGGCATGTCGCCCCTTCACCTGCAGTAGGTGCTTCAAACAACTCTTTATCCGGGCAGGCCTGCTGCATCTTGTAAAAAATGCCCCGATCGGTGGCAACAATTAACGTTTTCTGCGGCAGTGTCTTCGCCGCTTGGATCAGTTGACTGGTCGACCCAACGGCATCAGCCATATCCACCACCGCCTGTGGTGACTCTGGGTGGACCAACACAGCGGCATCAGGGTATAACGCTTTCATCCGGGCCAGCGCCTGAGTTTTAAACTCGTCATGGACGATACAGGCCCCCTGCCAGCACAATACATCGGCACCACTCTTCTTCTGTACGTAGCTGCCCAAATGGCGATCAGGTGCCCAAATAATTTTCTCGCCCAAGCTATCGAGATGCTCAATTAATTCAACCGCAATACTGGACGTTACAACCCAATCCGCCTTGGCTTTTACTGCCGCTGAGGTGTTGGCGTACACCACCACGGTGCGATCCGGATGGCTGTCACAAAATGCGGTAAACTCATCAACCGGGCATCCTAAATCCAGTGAACATTCCGCATTCAGAGTTGGCATTAACACTTTTTTCTCTGGATTGAGAATTTTGGCGGTTTCCCCCATAAAACGTACACCAGCAACCAGTAGCGTTGATGCCGGGTGATTATTGCCAAAACGAGCCATTTCAAGTGAGTCGGCGACACAGCCCCCCGTCTCTTCGGCCAGTGCCTGAATTTCGGGATCAGTGTAATAGTGAGCGACTAACACTGCGTCGCGTTGCTTTAACAGTGTTTTTATTTTCTCACGATAAAAAGCTTTTTCATTGGTGTCCAACGGAACAGGCCGCGCCGGGAAAGGATAAATAGCCGCATTCACATCAAAAATTTCGCTCATCGCTCACATCTCTGTTGCTGTGGTATTACTGAAGCTATCAGATCGCTGCTAGCCACCCAGTAAGAATTGAATTGATTTGTTTTTTATCCTAAACAAAATAACCAATATTTGGCAAAAAGTCGCCAAAATTTGTCGATTAATAGCGAAAATGTTTAATAGAGTTAAAAACGAGGTGATAATTCACGTATCAGTAGAGAGTGAGGAAAGAAACCAGAGGATTATAGGGCTAAAGCTAAAATGGAGATACCTGAGAGTAGGAGAAGATGAAAAATTAAGAAATATGTGTGTTGGGGAAATAACGGTGGGTCGTGCGGGATGACTCGTCCTCTGGACTCGCCCTTCGGGTCAACGCTGGCGCGTTGTTGTCTCGCTCTGCTCGGCTCGAACCTGCGACCCATTGATTAAAAGTCAACTGTTCTGCCAACTGAGCTAACGACCCGCTGTGAGGCGGTAATTCTTGACATGATGGTGGGTCGTGCGGGATTCGAACCTGCGACCAATTGATTAAAAGTCAACTGCTCTACCAACTGAGCTAACGACCCGCTGTGATGCGGTAATTCTTAACATGATGGTGGGTCGTGCGGGATTCGAACCTGCGACCAATTGATTAAAAGTCAACTGCTCTACCAACTGAGCTAACGACCCATTACCTGTACTGCTGACAATAATTTCCTACTGCCTTAACGTTTTACAGTTGTCTTGGCAACGGCGGCATATATTACTAATTTATCATCACAGTGCAACTTAAATTTCTACTGAAATGTTTAACTGCTTGTTCTTCACACGATAAAGCCCAGAAATCAGTCAAATTGACTAAATCCTGGGCTCAAAAAAGCTAAAGAGCAGATAAACGTTTCTGTGCCTGTTTAGCCGCATCGGTATTGGGATATTGCTTGATCACTTGCTGATAAACCGCCTTCGCTTTATCGCTTTGGCCTTTATCCTGCATGATCACCCCAACTTTAAACATGGCTTCTGAACTTTTTGGGGATTTTGGATAATTTTTTACGACAACAGCATAATAATATGCAGCATCATCTTTCTTACCTTTGTTGTAATACAACTGCCCTAACCAATAGTTGGCATTGGGCTGGTAAGTCGATTTTGGATACTGTTTCACAAAACTCTGAAAAACAGTGATCGCTTGATCATATTGCTTTTTCTCAAGAGCCAGAGAGACAGCCACATTGTAATCGCTGTTTTCATCACCAGTACTTGCTGCTGGTGCCGCTGTAGAAGCTGCTGCGCCTGCGTCGGCATTACCGGAACTTCCAGCCGCTGTATTGTCTGCTGTTGCACCACTCGCCGCAGAAGCTGAATTCTGCGCCCCTTGGCCACCGCTCAGACTCTCCATCTGTTGGTAGATCTGTTTCTGCCGCTCAACAACTTGATTGAGCTGGTACTGACTTTCTTGGATCTGACCGCGTAAACTATCAACATCGCGTTGCGAATCTGACAGTTGTTGCTGAAGTTGAGTTAATAGTTGGCTGTGAGCGTTGGAAATACGCTCAAGTTGAGTGACCCGATCTTCTACCGAGCCGGAGCCGACATTACTGATTGGCGCTTGGGCAGTAGCGGCCCATGGGACCGCTACGCCAACCAGTAACGACAGACCCACTAAGTGACGTCTGAAGTTACTGTTCATGCGATTCTCTTAGTAAACCAGAACTGCACGACGGTTTTTAGCAAAGGCTGCTTCGTCATGGCCCAGTACTGCTGGTTTCTCTTTACCGTAAGAAACGATAGAGATCTGGTCAGCAGAAACGCCTTTACCTTGCAGGTACATTTTCACTGCGCTAGCACGACGCTCACCCAAAGCGATGTTGTATTCTGGCGTACCGCGTTCATCCGCGTGGCCTTCAACAACAACTTTGTCAGATGGGTTGCTACGCAGGAATGCAGCATGTGCATCCAGCATTTGAGCGAAGTCAGAACCGATATCGTATTTATCGAAACCGAAGTAAACGATGTTGTTCTTTTGCAGTTCTTGCATCTGAAGACGTGCTTGCTCTTCAGAAGACAGGTTGCTGCCGTTCTCTGTACCAGTGCCAGCGCCCATGCCAGATTGGTCATTATTTGCGCTTTTGTTGGAACTACAAGCCGCCACAGCCAGAACAGGCAAAGCCAACATTAGCCCTTTTAGCACTTTGTTCAGTTGCATCTCTTTGATCCTTTTTTATAGTTTGCCATACATACGTATTTACACATGCATCACAGATACGGCGACCAGGCAGGAAATTTGACCTGTCCATCAGTTGCCGGAAGACGCGCTTTGAAACGCCCATCAGTCGAGACCAGCTGTAACACGGAACCCAGCCCTTGTGTCGAGCTATAGATAACCATGGTGCCGTTAGGCGCGATACTAGGCGTTTCATCCAGTAACGTGTCCGTTAATACTTGAACGGCTCCCGTTTCCAGATCCTGTTTGGCGATGTGTTGTGCCCCACCATTGGAACTAACCAATACCAGGAACTTACCATCAGGGCTCACGTCTGCGTTCTGGTTCTGAGAACCTTCCCACGTGATTCGCTGTGGCACACCGCCATTAATATTCACTTTATAAACTTGTGGACGCCCCCCCTGATCCGAGGTATAAGCCAGATTTTGGCTATCCGGGAACCAGCTTGGTTCAGTATTATTGCTACGACCATCCGTCACTTGGCTGATTTGACCTGAAGCCAAGTCCATAACATACAAGTTCAGGCTACCGCTTTTAGATAACGCGAAGGCCAGCTTGGTGCCATCAGGTGAGAACGCGGGTGCACCGTTATGACGTGGGAATGAGGCCACTTGCCTAATCGCACCATTTGCCAGCGTCTGAATAACCAATGCTGATTTGCCACTTTCAAAAGTCACATAGGCAATTTTGCTACCATCTGGTGACCAAGCGGGTGACATCAGAGGTTCAGGAGAGCGGTGGACGACAAACTGGTTGTAGCCATCGTAATCAGAAACCCGTAATTCATGTGGGAATTTACCACCGTTAGTTTTCACAACATAAGCAATGCGAGTACGGAAAGCGCCTTTAATCCCAGTGAGTTTTTCAAATACTTCATCACTGACGGTGTGCGCTGAATAACGTAACCATTGTTTAGTCACTTTATACTGATTTTGCGCCAAAATGCTGCCAGCAGAGCCAGAAGTATCCACTAGCTGGTAAGAGACCACATAGCTACCGTCAGCACTTGGTTGAACTTGGCCAACAACAACGGCATCGATCCCCAAAGCAGTCCAAGCAGCAGGGGTTACTTCAGCGGCTGTGGAAGGCTGTTGTGGCATACGAGCAGCATCAATTGGGTTAAATTTGCCGCTGTTACGTAAATCTGCACCTACGATGGCGCCAATTTCTTCAGGTGGTGTGCCCGGCCCCATCCATTTGAACGGAACAACCCCAATCGGACGTGCTGAGTCTACCCCTTGGGTAATCTCAATCCGAACTTCTGCATGTAATACCGAAGCCCATAAAACTAAAAAGCCTAGCGCTACTCGAAATGCCTGCTTCATTTTATCTCCCTTACCCGAGCGGGATGCCCGCGATAATTAGCAGAATTTTAACAAACCACCGCAAACAAAACTACATGATCCATCATTAACTAACAACGTTACACCCTGTCAATCAAACCTTATTGAGGCTTAAACACAAGCGGAGCATTCTTAAATTGTTCATAGACATCCGTACTTGGAGGCTTAGGAATTTTCGCTTGTTTTGCCGCAGCGATAGCAGCCTGGCACAGTGCCGGGTCCCCCCCTTCTGCTTTCACATCGATTAATAGACCGTCTGGTGCCAATTTGATTCGCAAATCACAGGTACGGCCTTTGTAAAGATCTGCATCATAAAATTTACTTTGTATCGCGCCGGTGATTTGCCCCAGGTAGCCGCTGATATCAGCACCTGATGCCCCGCTTTTCTTACCGCCACCTTTACCGGCAGCAGCGGCACCTGCACCCGAACCACTCTTCGGTGCATTTTTAGCGTTTGCCAAACCACCAAACAAATCATCAACATCCGTTGAGGCAGCCGCTTCTGCTGCCGCTTTTTTCTTGGCCTCAGCGGCGGCAGCAACTTTTTTAGCAGCAGCGGCTTTTTTCTCTGCATCTGCGGCCGCTTTCTTTTCTGCTGCGTCAGCCGCAGCCTTTTCGGCAACCTCTACCGCTTTCTTCGCATCGGCATCGGCTTGTTTCTTCGCCGCAGCGGCAACAGCAGCTTCTTTTTTGGCTTCAGCCTCGGCTTTTTTCTGTGCTTCAGCCTGCGCTTTCACTATTTTATCTGCTTCAGCTTTTGCCTGAGCCGCAGCCGTTTCAGCCTGCTTCTGCTCTTCTTTCGCTTTTGCAACGGCAGCAGCAGCAATTTTTTGTTGTTCAGCGGCCTGCTTTTGCTGTTCAGCGATTTGTTTTTGTTGTTCAGCAACTTGCTTTTTCTGCTCTTCAGCAGCCAGCTTCGCATCTTCTTGCGCTTGCAGACGCTCTTTTTCTAATTCTTTCAGCCGCTGTTGTTCAGCAGCCTGCTTTTGCTGCAATTCTTCGGCTTGCTGCTCAGCTTTTTTCTGACGCTGCTGCTCGGCACGTTTAGCATCTGTTTGCTGTTGCTGTTGACGATTATATTGCTCTGTCACCGCACCCGGATCGACCATTACAGCGTCAATCACTTCGCCGCCAGCACCGCCACCGCCCATTTCAGTCGTCTGCGTCAGAGAGCCCCAAATCAACAGGGCAATCAATATGATGTGCAGAACCACCGAAACAATAACGGCGCGATTCAGCTTATCATTTTGCTCGGTTGCCTTACCCACGCTCGATTTCCACACTCGATGTCCGCGCTCTATTGCTAAAAAACGGAACTGCTAAAAACAGGGTATCTACGGGTTGAGCTAACGATTAGCCCAACCAATATCAACGCAAATTTATATCGGTTGGGTCATTAAGCCCACCGATGTAACACCCGCCTGATGCAGCATATTCAGCGCCTTAATAATTTCATCATAAGGCACCTCTTTTGCGCCACCGATCAGGAACACGGTTTTCGGATTCGTTTTTAATCGTGCTTGAGCTTCTGCCACCACTTGCTCTGAAGGCAACAGCTCCATCCGTTGGTGATCAACGACTACTGTATATTGCCCAACACCGGAAACCTCAACAATTACAGGCGGATTATCATCACTGGATACCGTTTTTGAATCCGTCGCATCTGGCAAGTTTACCTCGACACTTTGCGTGATAATGGGTGCGGTTGCCATGAATATCAACAACAACACCAGCAAAACGTCGAGTAAGGGAACAATATTAATTTCAGACTTAAGCTCGCGACGCTTACGACCACGTACTCGCGCCATATAACCCCCTACTTATTTGCTTTCGGTGCTGGCGAAAGCCTGGCGATGCAGAATAGCAATGAACTCTTCCATGAAGTTGTCATAGTTTTGTTCAAGCTTATTCACATGCTGATTCAGACGGTTATAGGCCATAACAGCAGGAATAGCAGCAAACAGGCCGATCGCTGTCGCAATCAGGGCTTCTGCAATACCCGGTGCTACCATCTGTAATGTCGCCTGTTTGACGGCGCCCAGAGAGATAAAGGCATGCATAATCCCCCATACGGTACCAAACAGACCGATATACGGGCTGATTGAACCGACAGTACCGAGGAACGGAATATGAGTTTCCAACGCTTCTAACTCGCGGTTCATTGAAATGCGCATCGCACGGGAAGCACCGTCAATCACCGCTTCTGGTGCATGGCTGTTTGCACGATGTAGACGGGCAAACTCTTTGAAACCAGAATGGAAGATCTGCTCTGAGCCGCTAAGTGTATCGCGACGAGCCTGACTTTCCTGATACAAGCGAGAAAGCTCAATGCCGGACCAAAACTTATCTTCGAAGGCTTCAGCATCGCGGGTAGCCGCATTCAGAATTCGCGTTCGTTGAATGATGATAGCCCATGACGCAATAGAAAAGCCCATCAGAACCAGCATGATAAGCTTAACGAATAGGCTTGCCTGCAGGAATAAATCCAGAATGTTCATGTCAGCCACTACTTAAACTCCGCGACAATAGACTTAGGAAGCGCTCTTGGCTTCATTTGATGTGGATCGATACATGCGATCAATACTTCTGCACTACTCAGAAGATTGCCATGTGAGTCGAGAATTCGTTGAGCAAACGTGAGAGAGGCACCACGCATAGCGGTAACTTCACTCTGAACCTCCAGCATATCATCAAGACGTGCAGGAGCCAGGTATTCTACCGTCATGCTGCGGACAGCAAAAGCAACATGCTCACTGAGCAATTGTTGCTGATGAAAATTTCGTTGGCGCAACATTTCAGTTCGCGCCCTTTCATAAAAGGCAACGTAGCGCGCATGGTAAACCATGCCACCAGCATCGGTATCTTCAAAGTAGACTCGTACCGGCCATCGAAATAACGTATTACTCACTCTACTTCCCAGTAATGCAATTAACGAACACACTATACTGAAGAGCGTTGAGCTTTGGAATCACTTGCGAGAATAGAACGAAAATAATTATGGGCCGGATGGCCCATAGGTAGGATTGTGCTCAAGGAAAATTAGGCGAAAAAGTAGAATAATCCTGTAGCCAAGATCACAATTGCAGGAAGTGGTGCAAAAAAAGCACGCAACCACACCTGTTTAGGGCGAAAACCGACGCCATGGATCACACCAGTGCACACCGCCCACACGATAAAGACTTCCTGCCATACTTCCAGTGAGCTGGTGGCCGCCGCAAAACGCGTAGGGTCCCAAAACACACAGAAAGCCAGAGCAAACGCGAGCACCAGTGAAAGGGCCCTCAATGGGCCCTTATCCATTAATTCGTACAACTTATCAGACAGCATCGTCGTTGCCATTGTTAGCGGCTTTAGCTGCTGCGTTGGCTTCACTCTGCTCCAATGCCAGAGCAGTGATGATACCAAAGGAGCAGGCCAGAAGTGTCCCTAGAATCCAGGCAAAATACCACATGCTTTATGCTCCTTAGTACAGTGAATGCTTGTTGTTTTCGATAAATTCTTTATCAATGCGCCCGAACATCTTGTAGTAACACCAACTGGTGTAAAGCAGGATGATAGGCACAAAGATTATCGCAACAATCGTCATCACTTTCAGCGTTAACAGGCTAGATGTCGCATCCCACATGGTCAGACTGACATTTGGCATCGTGCTTGATGGCATAACGAACGGGAACATGGTTACGCCAGCAGTCAAGATCACACAAGCAATCGTCAGTGATGAGAACAAGAAGGCCCATGCCCCTTTTTCAAAGCGTGACAACAAAATGGTGAACAGTGGCAAAATCACGCCAAGTGCAGGTAAAGCCCACAGGATTGGATACTTGTTGAAGTTAATCAACCATGCACCGGCCTGATGAGCCACTTCTTTGCGCATTGGGTTAGATTCAGCTGCTGTATCCAATACTGAAGTGATAACAAAGCCGTCAATACCTTTAACTAACCAGATACCCGCGAGCAAGAAGGCAACACTCATTACCAGAGCCGAGATCTGAGCGGCCTTACGGGAACGAAGGTGCAGTTCACCACGCGTACGCATTTGCAGGTAAGTCGCGCCTTGCGTCACCAACATGGTCAAGCTGACAATACCGGCCAACAAACCAAACGGGTTCAGTAGCTGGAAGAAGTTACCGGTGTAGAACAGGCGCATATACTCATTCATGTGGAAAGGTACGCCTTGCAGCAAGTTACCAAACGCCACACCAAAGACGACTGCCGGCACAAAGCTACCGATAAAGATGCCCCAGTCCCACATGTTACGCCAGCGGCTATTCTCCAGCTTAGAACGGTAGTCAAAACCGACCGGGCGGAAGAACAAGGCTGCCAGCACCAGAATCATCGCGATATAGAAGCCGGAAAATGCAGCGGCATAGACCATTGGCCAGGCCGCAAACAGTGCCCCACCTGCCGTGATTAACCAAACCTGATTACCATCCCAGTGAGGAGCAATCGAGTTAATCATGATACGGCGCTCTGTATCATTTTTACCGATGATACGTAGCAGGATACCCACACCCATATCGAAACCATCGGTGACTGCGAAACCAATCAGCAGCACACCGATCAGCAGCCACCAGATAAATCGTAATACTTCATAATCAAACATAAGTGGACTCCTGTTTACCGTGCTTCCTGCACTGGGGCAGTCGGCTGTTCAAAATGATAGCGGCCAGTTTTCAGGCTGCTAGGCCCAAGGCGCGCAAATTTGAACATCAGGTACATTTCTGCAATCAGGAACAGCGTATACAAACCGCAAATCAACGCCATCGAGAACAGTATTTCCCCGGCAGTGACTGATGAGTTGGCGACTGCTGTCGGCAATACTTCACCGATGGCCCAAGGTTGACGGCCATACTCGGCCACAAACCAGCCTGCTTCTACGGCAATCCACGGCAACGGAATACCATACAATGCGGCACGCAGAAGCCATTTTTTCTCACCAATCCGGCCACGAACCACGTTATAGAACGCCAGCCCAATAATCAGCAACATCAGGAAGCCACAGGCCACCATGATGCGGAAGGCGAAATAAAGCGGCAGTACGCGCGGAATAGAGTCTTGAGCAGCTAACTGAATTTGTTCTTCAGTCGCATCAGCTACGTTTTCCGTATAACGCTTAAGCAACATGCCGTAACCAAGATCCTGCTTCGCTTTATTGAATGCATCACGTACAGCAGGGTCAGTGTTACCACCACGTAACTGTTCTAACAAACTATACGCCTGGATACCGTTACGAATACGCACTTCATGTTGCGACATCAAGTCACGCAAACCGATAACCGGGGTATCCAGTGAACGGGTCGCGATCAATCCTAATGCATATGGAATCTGAATGGCGAACCGGTTCTCCATGGTTTCCTGGTTAGGGATCGCAAACAGCGTAAAGGCTGCTGGAGGCGGCTGAGTTTCCCATTCAGCTTCAATTGCGGCTAACTTGGTTTTCTGTACGTCACCCATTTCGTAACCGGACTCATCACCCAGGACGATAACAGACAATACGGAGGCCAGACCAAAACTTGCAGCAATCGCAAAAGAACGCTTGGCAAAGGGAATATCACGTCCTTTCAACAGATAGTAAGAACTGATACCCAAGATAAACATCGCGCCGGTAACATAACCTGCAGCGACGGTATGAACGAATTTCACCTGAGCAACCGGGTTCAGAACTAATTCTGAGAAGCTCAGCATTTCCATACGCATGGTTTCAAAGTTGAAATCAGATGCAATCGGGTTTTGCATCCAACCATTCGCAACCAAGATCCACAATGCAGAGAAGTTAGAACCTAACGCAACTAGCCAAGTTACAGCTAAATGCTGATGCTTAGTCAGACGATCCCATCCGAAGAAGAATAGACCGACAAACGTAGATTCCAGGAAGAACGCCATTAAACCTTCGATAGCCAGAGGGGCCCCGAAGATATCACCGACGTAATGAGAGAAATATGACCAGTTAGTCCCAAACTGGAACTCCATAGTTAAACCAGTGGCAACCCCCAGAGCAAAGTTAATAGCAAATAACTTACCCCAGAATTTGGTCATATCTTTATAGATTTGTTTACCAGACAGCACATAAACCGATTCCATAATTGCCAACAGAAACGCCAGACCGAGCGTTAATGGGACAAAAAGGAAATGGTACATTGCCGTTAAGGCAAACTGTAACCGTGACAGTTCGACAATATCAAACATCTTGACTCCTTGCTCCTCGCAGGAAGATTCCGACTTGCGGCAACCGGACCTCCGCTAAATCGGAAGCCTCATAACTACCAGCAGTGAATGCTCAAAAAAAACAACAAAAATAACAATATCAACTACCCAATATTACACCGCGGTAATACTACGCTTCTAATCCCATACAATAAATAGGATTTTACGTGACCCAGCGTTGAGTTCTGTATATAGGTCAACAAATAGGCATTTTGGTAACAATGTCGTAAATTGATCTACGACAATTTAAGCCTATATGAACATTATTACCACGTTCAAAAGTTGATTTAGAACAATTAAATCTTTTTCATGTTAACTAAAGGTTTTATTGTTTTTATATAACATTTAAATGTTAAAAAATGTAATTTAATGGTTTATATAATGCGTAATTAAATTATTATTATGCGATCCAGATTAACTTTTAAATTTATTAAATTCAGAGTGAGTCAAATCACAGTTTTGATTTTTACATATTTATATTAGTTCATCCTGAGAGAAGCGTTCGTATATGTTGCTACTTTGTTGCGTGATAAAGTGCTATCACCTCATAACAACCTGGCCCCCTGCAACGAAAAGGCCGTTCTGACTTACCGTTTTACATTTTGATGATGGTACACAGTTACTGAAATCACGCCAATTCATTGGTGTATCAACAGCTACCGGAGTAGCCATTTGTATAAAAAAGGCCACCAAAAGGTGGCCAGTATGTCGCGTTAGATTTTTAGACTAACACCTGATACTTTCTTGATTACTGCGGTAATACAGCTTTAACAGCATTACCTATTTCTGCCAGGCTACGAACTGTTTTCACACCCGCAGCTTCCAGAGCAGCAAATTTATCATCTGCAGTCCCTTTACCGCCCGCAATGATAGCGCCAGCATGGCCCATACGTTTACCTTTAGGTGCAGTCACACCCGCGATATAACCCACAACAGGTTTAGTCACGTGCTCTTTAATATAAGCAGCCGCTTCTTCTTCAGCGTTACCACCGATTTCACCGATCATCACAATAACTTCAGTCTGCGGATCTTCCTGGAATAGTTTCAGGATATCAATAAAGTTAGAGCCTGGGATCGGGTCGCCGCCGATACCCACACAGCTTGATTGGCCGAAACCAATGTCGGTGGTCTGTTTTACGGCTTCATAGGTCAGCGTGCCTGAACGTGAAACGATACCCACTTTACCTGGCAAGTGGATGTGACCCGGCATGATACCGATCTTACATTCACCAGGAGTAATAACACCCGGACAGTTCGGACCGATCATGCGCGCATCGCTCTGTTCCAACCTGACTTTTACCACCAGCATATCCAGCGTCGGAATACCTTCAGTAATACAGATAATCAGTTTAATCCCGGCATCGATCGCTTCCAAAATCGAATCTTTACAGAATGGCGCAGGCACGTAGATAACCGAGGCCGTAGCACCAGTAGTTTCTACCGCTTCACGAACGGTATTAAAGACTGGCAGCCCCAAATGCTGTGTGCCGCCTTTACCTGGCGTAACACCGCCAACCATTTTTGTACCGTATGCGATAGCTTGTTCGGAGTGGAAAGTCCCTTGGCTGCCCGTAAAACCCTGACAAATAACTTTGGTGTTTTTATCAATTAAAATAGACATTATTTAGCCCCCACTGCCGCTACAACTTGCTGAGCCGCATCTGTCAGGCTGGTCGCAGCAATGATATTCAAACCGCTGTCTGCCAGTTTCTTGGCACCCAGCTCTGCATTATTACCTTCGAGACGAACAACAACGGGTACGTTAACGCCCACTTCTTCAACTGCACCAATGATGCCGTCAGCAATGAGGTCACAACGCACGATACCGCCGAAGATATTAACAAAAACCGCTTTCACTTTATCGTCAGACAGAATGATTTTGAACGCTTCGGTCACGCGCTCTTTTGTTGCACCACCGCCCACATCAAGGAAGTTAGCGGGTTCGCCACCATGAAGTTTCACGATGTCCATGGTTCCCATCGCCAAACCGGCACCGTTTACCATGCAACCGATGTTGCCATCTAACGCCACATAGTTCAGTTCCCACTGGGCAGCATGTGCTTCGCGAGCATCTTCTTGGCTTGGATCGCGCATTTCACGCAGTTCCGGCTGACGGAACAAGGCATTGCCATCGGCACCGAGCTTACCATCCAGACAAATCAGATCGCCCTGCTTAGTGACCACCAACGGGTTAATCTCTACCATCGCCAGGTCACGTTCCAGGAACAGTGTTGCCAGCCCCATAAAGATCTTGGTGAACTGACCGACTTGTTTACCGGTCAAGCCCAATTTAAATGCCAGCTCACGCCCTTGGTAAGGCTGTGGTCCGGTCAATGGATCTAATGCGATTTTATGGATCAGTTCAGGTGTCTCTTCGGCGACTTTTTCAATTTCAACACCACCTTCAGTGGATGCCATAAAGACCACACGGCGAGAGCTGCGATCGATAACCGCCCCCAGATACAGTTCTTTATCAATATCCGTGGCTGCTTCAACCAAGATCTGATGCACCGGCTGTCCGTTGGCATCTGTTTGGTAAGTGACCAGTTTTTTACCTAGCCACTGTTCAGCGAAAGCACGAATATCTTCTTTGCTGTTAACCAGTTTTACGCCCCCCGCTTTACCGCGGCCGCCCGCATGAACCTGACATTTAACCACCCACGGGCCTGCACCAATTTTAGATGCGGCTTCTTCTGCTTCACGCGGAGTGGTACAGGCGTAGCCAGTTGGAGCTGGCATGCCATACCGAGCAAACAGTTGTTTTGCCTGATATTCGTGTAAATTCATGATGTTCTATCCATATAAGGTCTGAGACGGGCCGAAGCCCGTAGTGTTCTGGATAAAGCCGATCCTCAAGACCAGCTTTGTCAGTTATCTTTTTATACGTCGAGTAGCCAGTTTATACATCAAGTAGCAAGCGAGCAGGATCTTCCAGCATCTCTTTTACCGTCACCAGATAGCCAACAGACTCGCGGCCATCGATCAAACGGTGATCGTAGGAAAGTGCCAAATACATCATAGGCAGGATCACAACCTGACCATTTACCGCCATTGGGCGATCTTTGATGGCATGCATGCCAAGGATCGCGCTTTGTGGTGGGTTAATGATCGGTGTCGACATCAGTGAGCCAAACACGCCACCATTGGTAATGGTAAAGTTACCGCCAGTCAACTCTTCAACTTTCAGCTTGCCATCACGACCTTTTACAGCCAATTCTTTTATTTTCTTCTCAATATCAGCCATGCTCAACGTGTCTACATCACGTAATACTGGCGTTACCAAACCACGTGGAGTAGAAACCGCAATACTGACATCGAAATAGTTATGGTAGACAACATCTTCGCCATCAATAGAAGCATTCACTTCAGGATAACGTTTCAGTGCTTCAACCACTGCCTTGATATAGAAGGACATAAAGCCCAGACGTACACCGTGGCGTTTCTCGAAAGCTTCACCGTACTGCTTACGCAGGTCCATAATGGGCTGCATATTAATTTCGTTAAACGTGGTCAACATTGCGGTGCTGTTTTTCGCTTCTAACAGACGCTCAGCAACACGTTTACGCAGACGGCTCATCGGGACACGTTTCTCACTACGCCCCGCCAATACAGGTGCAGCAGCGGCTACCGCTTTAGCGTCAGCTACCACTGCAGAGGCCGATTTACGGCTCGCTAAATGGCTATCAACGTCTTCACGGGTGATACGGCCACCAACACCGCTGCCTTTGATTGCCGTTGCATCGAGATCATGCTCAGCAATCAGGCGGCGAATAGCCGGACTGAGGGTTTCATTACTTTCTTCTTCCAAGCTGGCTGTTTGGCGTTGAGCCGGAGTTGACTCCGTACTCTGACTTTTTTCTTCAGTCGGTTTACCAGAACTATCACTTGGACGAATGCGCCCCAGCACCTGACGTGACGTCACTGTGGCACCTTCATCTTCCAGAATGGCATCCAAAATACCGTCCTGACTGGCTGGCACTTCCAAAATCACTTTATCCGTTTCAATCTCAACCAGCACTTCATCACGTTTGACGCTGTCGCCTGGTTTTTTGTGCCAGGTTGCTACAGAGCCATCGGCTACAGACTCAGGGAGGTCAGGAACATTAATATCTACGCTACTCATTCTCTATCCTTTATATGTTAACCGACTAGCTATTCAACATTCAGCGCGTCATTAACCAGAGCTTGTTGTTGTTTTTGGTGTACGGAAAGATACCCAACTGCCGGTGAAGCTGATGCTGGACGACCTGCGTAGCGCAAGGAAGCACCAAATGGAATCACTTCGCGGAAGTTATGCTGGCTACAATACCAGGCACCTTGGTTAAGTGGCTCTTCCTGGCACCAGACGAAATCGTGTACATGGGCATATTGTTCCAACACCGATTGAACGGCCTGATGTGGGAACGGATACAGTTGTTCAATACGCACGATGGCGACATCTGTTTGCCCATTTTTACGACGCTGCT
The DNA here is from genome assembly GCF_900460465.1 of Yersinia pestis. GTDB lineage: Bacteria > Pseudomonadota > Gammaproteobacteria > Enterobacterales > Enterobacteriaceae > Yersinia > Yersinia pestis. The sequence goes on from NZ_UAVH01000006.1 coordinate 647,865, forward strand.
CTAGCAAGTCATAGTAGACTTTGCCTGAGCACATCACGACACGTTTGATACCTTTAGGATCCAACTCATCAATTTCGCCAATAGCGGGTAAGAAGCTGCCATTAGCCAGTTCATCCAGAGATGATGTCGCTAATGGATGGCGTAGTAATGATTTAGGTGACATAACAATCAGAGGCCGGCGCATACCACGTAATGCCTGACGGCGGATCATGTGATAAACCTGTGCAGGGGTCGATGGAATACACACCTGCATATTTTGTTCAGCACAAAGCTGCAAATAACGTTCCAGACGTGCGGAGGAGTGTTCCGGCCCCTGCCCTTCGTAGCCATGTGGTAGCAACATCACTAAGCCACACATCCGACCCCATTTCTGTTCACCAGAACTAATAAATTGGTCGATAACCACCTGAGCACCATTTGCGAAGTCACCAAACTGTGCTTCCCAGATAGTCAGGGTACGCGGCTCCGCAGTGGCATAGCCGTATTCGAACGCCAATACTGCCTCTTCTGACAGCACCGAGTCCCAAACCTGGAAATCACCCTGGCCACTGTGAATATTTGACAGTGGTACATAAACAGAACCATTTTTCTGATTATGGATGACCGCATGGCGGTGGAAGAAAGTACCACGCCCCGCATCTTCGCCAGATAAACGAATAGGAATGCCCTCGTCTACCAATGTAGCGTAAGCCAGTGTTTCCGCTCCCCCCCAGTCAAATGGCTTCTCACCGCTGGCCATCAACGCGCGATCACTGTATATCTTCGCAACCCGAGATTGCATTTCAATGGCTTCCGGCGCAGAGCTGATCCGACGCGCCAGCTCTTGCAGGCGTTTCATTTCAACTTTGCTTGGATACGCTTCATCCCACTCATGGTTCAAATACGGTGACCAAGTGAAGGACTGCAAATTCATCGGACGCCACTCTTCCACCACACAGTCACCGTGATCTAATGCATCACGATATAGGTTGACCATTTCTGTCGCATCTTCCAGGCTGGCGATATTCTGCTCAATCAGTTTGTCAGCATAGATTTTACGCGGTGTCGGATGTTTTTTAATTTTCTGATACATCACAGGCTGTGTTGCACTTGGCTCATCGGCTTCGTTATGGCCATGACGGCGGTAACAAACCAGATCGATCATCACGTCACGTTTAAAGGTATTACGGAAATCCAACGCCAGACGGGTAACAAATGCCACAGCTTCAGGATCATCAGCATTCACGTGAAAAATCGGTGCCTGTACCATTTTGGCAATATCAGTACAGTATTGAGTCGAGCGCGCATCCAGTGGGTTCGAGGTTGTGAAACCAATCTGGTTGTTGATAACAATGCGTACAGTACCGCCCACTTCATAGCCGCGAGCCTGTGACATGTTCAATGTTTCTTGTACCACGCCCTGGCCGGTGATCGCCGCATCACCATGAATAGTGATTGGCAGCACCATATTACTGCGTGCTTCATCCAGGCGATCGCGACGTGCACGCACTGAACCAATAACAACCGGGCTGACAATTTCCAAATGTGATGGGTTAAAGGCCAGTGCCAAGTGGACCAGACCGCCTTCGGTTTCGACATCGGAAGAGAAGCCTTGGTGGTACTTAACATCACCAGTACCGAGATGTTCTTTATGCTTACCAGCAAACTCATCAAACAAGTCTTCTGGTTTCTTACCCAGCACATTGATCAATACGTTCAAACGGCCACGGTGGGCCATCCCCAGGACGACTTCACGTGTGCCATTTTTACCGGCATGACGGATCATCTCTTTGAGCATGGTGACCAGTGAATCCCCCCCCTCCAGAGAGAAACGCTTGGCGCCTGGGAATTTTGCGCCTAAATAACGCTCAAGACCTTCAGCGGCGGTCAGTTCACTCAAGAAACGGCGTTTCTCTGCATCACTGAATGTCGGTTTCCCAACAACCGATTCAATACGCTGCTGAATCCAGCGTTTTTCTTCGGTGTTGGTAATGTGCATATATTCAGCACCCACAGAACCGCAATAAGTTTGCTTCAGCGCGGCATACAAATCAGCCAGCTTCATCGTTTCTTTGCCGATGGCAAAAGAACCGACATTGAAGGTGTTCTGGAAGTCAGCTTCGGTCAGATTATGGTAGGAAGGATCGAGGTCTGGAACAGACTCCTGCTTCCACAAACCGAGTGGGTCAAGATTGGCATGCTGATGGCCACGGAAGCGGAAGGCATTGATTAACTGCAATACCTTAACTTGCTTGGCATCAATATCAGGATCATTGATAGAGGAGTTATAACGAGTGGAATCCTTCGCCAGGCGACGGAAATACTCACGCGTTTGGGAGTGGAGCTGATCAGGTTTTACACCCGTTGTTGGTAGCTGTTGAAAAATTGAACGCCAACTATCATCAACGGAACCAGGATCAGTTAAAAAGTCTTCATAGAGCTGCTCTATGTAGGACTGGTTCGCGCCCGCCAGATAGGAGGAATCCAGCCAGGCCTTCATTGCGCCGTTCTGCATTATGATCCCTTAAGCTTTGAAGCTTCAGTTTTCGCCGTGGTTAACATATACACCGTAATATCAACGGTTTGCCGTAAAAACGGTTCACTCGACGTGCTCAATGCACGTTCTGTTATGGACCTTATCGGTCCCGTTCAAGGAACCTCTAGAAACAGACATTATGCCGGCTTTTAGAGATTCCCTACCGTGAAGCTACCCGGAGAATCCCCTCTCCGGGTTAATAAACTCACATCAGGCACTGCGTTGCAATGATTATCCGCTATGTTATAACAATCGTTATGCCATAATTGTCATTCACTACACTGTAATCATCACTCACAGCGCTATCGCTATTTTATGCGCTACGCGATAACGACTATGCGCTACGTTGTAACAGCATAGACTTAATATGCCCGATTGCTTTGGTAGGATTAAGACCTTTAGGACAAACACTGACACAATTCATAATGCTATGGCAGCGGAAAACACTGAAAGCATCGTCCAGGTCATCCAAACGTGAGGCCGTTTCGGTATCACGGCTATCTATCAGGAAACGATAGGCAGCCAGTAACCCAGCCGGGCCAACAAACTTGTCTGGATTCCACCAGAATGACGGACAAGACGTTGAGCAGCAAGCGCACAATATGCATTCATACAAACCATCCAGTTTTGCCCGTTGTTCCGGCGACTGTAGGTGCTCACGTGCTGGTGGATTCTTGCCGTCATTCAACAGGTAAGGTTTTATTTTCTCATACTGAGTATAAAACTGCCCCATATCGACGACTAAATCTCGCACCACCGGTAACCCCGGCAGAGGGCGGATCACTATCTTTTTATTGCCTTTTTGCAAAGCTGAGATTGGCGTAATACAGGCCAAACCATTTTTGCCATTCATATTCAGACCATCAGAACCACACACACCTTCGCGACATGAGCGACGGAATGACAACGTCGGATCTTTTTCTTTCAACTGGATAAGTGCATCCAGCAACATCATATCCCGACCTTCTTCCGCATCCAGCGTGTAATCTTGCATATGCGGCGCGTTATCGACATCTGGGTTATAGCGATAAATTGAAAACTCGAGCTTCATGACCTATTCCTCCGCAACGGGTTTAACCCTTAGAAACACAACACAGGCATCAATAAGAACGCACTTTCGGCGGGAATGCCTCGCGTAGCTTAGGTTGCATGTTTACCTCACGGCGGGTCATGCTCTCAGTACCTGGCAAATACAGTGAATGGCACAGCCAGTTCACATCATCACGATCCGGGAAATCGAAGCGGCTATGGGCACCTCGGCTCTCGGTACGGAAGTTTGCCGACACAGCGGTTGAAAACGCAGTTTCCATCAGGTTATCCAGCTCCAGGCACTCAATACGCTGAGTATTGAATTCACTGGAAGTGTCATCCAAACGGGCATTTTGCAAACGTTCACGGATAGTTTTCAGCTCTTCCAACCCTTTTGCCATCGCATCGCCTTCGCGGAACACGGAGAAATTGTTCTGCATACAGGCTTGCAATGCTTTACGGATTTCAACTGGATCTTCACCTGAACGGGTATTATTCCAGCGATTCATGCGAGCCAGAGAGGCTTCGATATCTGACTCACTGGCATCGCGGCTTGCGCCCTGCTCCATCAATGATTCTTGCAGGTGCATACCGGCAGCACGACCAAATACCACTAAGTCCAGTAATGAGTTCCCTCCCAAGCGGTTCGCACCGTGGACGGAAACACAGGCAATTTCGCCTACAGCAAACAAGCCGGGGATCACAACATCCTCACCCTTTTCATTTACGGTAATCGCCTGACCCGTCACTTTAGTCGGAATTCCCCCCATCATATAATGGCAAGTAGGGATAACCGGGATCGGTTCTTTGATCGGGTCAACGTGTGCAAAGGTGCGCGACAGCTCAAGAATACCCGGCAGACGGGATTCAAGCACATCTTTACCTAAGTGATCCAATTTCAGTTTGGCATGTGGGCCCCAAGGACCGTCACAACCACGTCCTTCACGGATTTCAATCATAATGGAACGTGCCACTACATCACGACCCGCCAAATCTTTGGCGTTCGGGGCATAACGTTCCATGAAGCGTTCACCATGTTTATTCAGTAAATACCCCCCTTCACCGCGGCAGCCTTCAGTCACTAATACACCCGCACCGGCAATACCGGTCGGGTGGAACTGCCACATTTCCATGTCCTGCACCGGGACTCCAGCACGCAAGGCCATACCAACACCGTCACCGGTATTAATGTGCGCATTGGTTGTTGATTGGTAAATACGCCCAGCACCGCCAGTTGCCAATATTGTGGCCCGTGCTTTGAAATAGACGACTTCGCCGGTTTCAATATTAATAGCAGTACAACCGACAAAAGCGCCGTCCTGATTCTTCACCAAATCCAGTGCATACCATTCAGAGAAAATAGTGGTGTGGTTTTTCAGGTTTTGCTGATAAAGGGTGTGTAACAACGCATGACCGGTGCGGTCAGCTGCAGCCGCTGTACGCGCCGCTTGCCCACCGCCAAAGTTCAGTGACTGCCCCCCAAATGGACGCTGATAAATGCTCCCATCCTCTAAACGGGAGAAAGGTAAACCCATGTGCTCCAATTCCAGAACCGCTTCCGGACCGGTTTTACACATATATTCGATGGCATCCTGATCGCCGATATAATCGGAACCCTTTACCGTATCGTACATGTGCCATTCCCAGTTATCTTCATGGGTATTACCCAGCGCAACGGTAATCCCCCCCTGCGCAGATACGGTATGGGAACGGGTAGGGAAGACTTTAGATATCAGGGCGCAAGACAGGCCCATTTGTGAAATTTGCAGGGCGGCACGCATACCGGCACCACCTGCACCGACAACAACTGCATCAAACTCTCTGATTGGCAGATTCATTTAAGCTCCCCACACCACAATTGTTCCATACAATAAATAAACCAACAGCGTAATCACGACGACCAGTTGTAACACCAGTCGTATCGCCAGTGGCTTTATATAGTCCGTCAATACCTGCCATAGACCGATCCAAGCGTGAGCTAGAATCGACAGCAATGTCAGCAGCGTAAATACTTTTGTGATGTGTGACGCGAAGAAACCGCGCCAGATTTCATAGGTGATGTCTGGGACAATCACAACGAAGCCCAGAATATAAAAGACATACAGGGTGATGACGATTGCAGAAGCACGCAGTAACAACCAATCGTGTACTCCATTACGCCCTAACGCAGAAGCATTGCTTACCATACGAGGACTCCAGCCAAAACTGACAACACGAGGGTTAATCCCATTGCCACTTGAGCAGAACGGGTACCCACGGCTAAATTCTCTTCGAGATAGCCAAAATCCATTAACAAGTGACGGATGCCACCGCAAATGTGATAAGCCAGCGCAGTGAGTATTCCCCAAAAGATGAATTTAACAAAAAAACTATTCATGATGGTTGCTGCCTGCATGAATCCTTCTTGTGAGGAAACAGACAAACCCAACAGCCAGAGGAGGATACCGACAGCCACGAAGGTAATTACGCCAGAGACTCGGTGTAAGATGGACGCTATCGCAGTAACAGGAAATCGAATCGTTTGCAGATCCAAATTGACAGGTCTTTGTTTTTTCACGGTTTTGCCCACACAGCTCTTATTATTTTCCTTCCTCCGGACCTGGGTGGGGAATCAGACAGCGTTAAGAGTCGAAACCCTTCACATCGCACGTTTAAGTATTGCATCCTGAATGCTTAAACAGCATGTTCTGTATAACGCTGGGTGCTCCTACTTCAGGGTAATCCGGAGACCTGGCGGCAGTATAGGGGGTTCACATTCTTATTACAATTCCCACACAAACTGATTGATAACATTTCCCCTGAACAGTGATTAGGATCACGATTTACACAATTCATATAAAATCAATTATCTGATTTGACAAAGAATAAACATTTCCATTACAACTAGGGTAGAAATAAGGCCTATGATGCACTAAAGGTCAACGGATACACTTCCCCACAAGCTTAAGTTATGCAACAGTGTATTGAGTCAATATCCCCATAGATATCGTAGGCAATGATCCATAAACTATAAGTATCCGACAAATCACTAACAACTTTTTAACACTAGCTGTTGATCCAAACCTTCGGATCGCGGGCCGTATTGGCAATTTACTCTGTACCCTAAATCAAGTTATCTACTCACGTAATTAGAGTTATCGCTGACAACCCGACAACTTCAAGTACCAAGAGTATTAATGATGAATAAAACAGAGCAGTGCTAATAAGGTGATATCCCCGGGCATCTAAGATGTTTCCGTTGTTAGGGGTTTTAAAATAAGCACTTAAGGAGACTGTAAATGGCTGACAAAAAAGCGACGCTGAATTTAGGCGAAGCTGCGATCGAACTGGGTGTCCTATCCCCAACCCTCGGCACTGACGTGATCGACGTCCGCACCTTAGGTTCTAAAGGTTATTTTACCTTTGACCCCGGTTTTACCTCTACCGCATCCTGCGAATCAAAAATCACCTATATTGATGGTGATCAGGGTATTTTGCTGCACCGTGGCTTCCCGATTGCCCAGTTGGCAAAAGATTCTACTTATCTGGAAGTTTGTTACATTCTGCTGTACGGCGAAACACCTACGCCAGAAGAGTACAAAACGTTCAAAACCACAGTGACCCGACATACCATGATCCACGAGCAGATCACCCGTCTGTTCCATGGTTTCCGCCGCGATTCACATCCGATGGCCGTGCTATGTGGGGTTACTGGTGCGCTAGCCGCCTTCTACCATGATGCTCTGGATGTTAATAACGAGCGCCATCGTGAAATTACCGCCTTCCGTCTGTTGTCTAAAATGCCGACTGTCGCAGCGATGTGTTATAAATATTCACTGGGTCAACCGTTTGTTTATCCACGTAACGATCTGTCCTACGCGGGTAACTTCCTACACATGATGTTCTCTACGCCATGTGAGAAATATGAAGTTAACCCAGTACTGGAACGCGCTATGGATCGTATTCTCATCCTGCACGCAGATCACGAACAGAACGCGTCAACATCGACCGTCCGTACTGCCGGCTCTTCTGGCGCTAACCCGTTTGCCTGTATCGCCGCGGGGATCGCATCCCTGTGGGGCCCTGCGCACGGTGGTGCCAATGAAGCCTGCCTGAAGATGTTGGAAGAGATTAAAACTGTTGAGCATATCCCTGAATTTATCCGCCGCGCGAAAGATAAGAATGACTCATTCCGTCTGATGGGTTTTGGTCACCGTGTCTATAAAAACTATGACCCTCGTGCCACCGTCATGCGTGAAACCTGTCATGAAGTGTTAGAAGAGCTGAAGCTGAATAACAGCTTGTTAGAAGTGGCGATGGAGTTGGAAAACATCGCACTGAACGATCCTTACTTCATTGAGAAAAAACTGTATCCAAACGTGGACTTCTATTCAGGTATTATCCTGAAAGCCATGGGGATTCCATCGTCAATGTTTACGGTGATATTCGCCATTGCCCGAACCATCGGTTGGATTGCTCACTGGAACGAAATGCATAATGACGGCATCAAGATTGCCCGTCCGCGCCAGCTTTATACTGGCTATACAGAACGTGATTTCCAGAGCCAATTGAAAAAATAAGCAGGTACGCGTTACCGCGTAAAATTAGAGCAAAGTCCCGGCTAGGAGGCCAGGACTTTGTTAGCAATTTGAGGCACCGTTGAGGTGCCTTTTAACGTTAGAGCACTTTACGATTTCGCTTTAGATACCGCAACCATTGCTGGGCGTAACAGCCGGCCATTCAGCGTATAGCCTTTTTGCATCACCATCATTACGTGGTTTGGCTCGTGATCAGCAGACTCAAGCATTGTCATGGCCTGATGCACCTCAGGGTTAAACGGCACATGGGTCTCGCCGACAACTTCAATACCAAATTTACCGACAGCATCTAGCAGTGATTTCAGTGTCAGTTCGACACCTTCAATCATTGAGATCAGTTCAGTATTGGTCTTATCAGCGGTATCTAGAGCGCGCTCCAGATTGTCAATCACTGGCAATAATTCAGATGAGAATCTCTCCAGTGCAAATTTATGCGCTTTCTCGACATCCAATTCAGTACGACGACGGATATTCTCAACTTCAGCCTTAGCGCGTAACAGGCTTTCGCGCTCACGCTGTAGAGCATCAGACAACTGCACCTCAAGCTCTGCAACACGCGGATCTACACATTCCCCCGTCTCTTGTGTTGCTTCCACTTGCTGCTCTGCTGTATTTTCCATTTCTTCCGAGACTTGCTCGTTTGGCGTTTTCTGTTCTTTACTACTCATGGATATCTCCGCGTTTTAGCATTAATCTCGCTACTTGGCTTATTATGGGGATCAAAACCGGGGATTCAAGGGAACCGGTCATAATGTGGGGTAAAAGACACTCCATTAAGGAAAATCACGGCAATGAATAATAGAAGATTCGATTGTATTGGTATTGTCGGTCACCCGCGACACCCGGCTGCACTTGCCACCCATGAAATACTCTACCACTGGCTAAAAGCCAGAGGCTACGCCGTTATGGTTGAACAACAGATTGCTCATGACCTCAATTTAACCGATGCCATAACAGGGAGTTTGGCAGATATTGGCCAAAAAGCAGATTTGGCTGTTGTTGTCGGCGGTGATGGCAACATGCTCGGTGCTGCACGGGTACTTGCCCGTTATGATATAAAAGTGATTGGTGTCAACCGAGGTAATCTGGGTTTCTTGACCGATTTAGACCCGGATAATGCTCTGCAGCAGCTTTCAGACGTTTTGGAAGGCGAGTACCTGAGTGAACAACGCTTCCTGCTAGAAACGCATGTACGACGTACAAATCAACAAAGCCGTATCAGTACCGCAATCAATGAAGTGGTTTTGCATCCAGGCAAAGTCGCCCATATGATCGAATTCGAAGTGTATATTGATGACCGCTTCGCCTTTTCTCAACGCTCTGATGGCTTGATCATCGCAACCCCGACCGGTTCTACCGCCTATTCACTTTCCGCAGGCGGCCCAATCTTGACACCAACTCTGGATGCCATCGTATTGGTACCAATGTTTCCACACACTCTTACTGCGCGCCCATTGGTTATCAGCAGCAGTAGCACCATCCGACTGAAGTTTTCGCACATTACCAGCGACCTGGAAATCAGTTGCGATAGCCAGATAGCCCTACCCATTCAGGAAGGGGAAGAGGTTTTAATCCGGCGCAGTGATTTTCACCTCAATCTTATTCATCCAAAGGACTATAGCTATTTCAATACGTTAAGCACCAAATTGGGTTGGTCAAAAAAATTATTCTAAAAATCACCTCAGCTACTTTACTGTATATAAAACCAGTCTATACTGTGTTCAAATACAGACATGTGTTTATGTACAGGGGGTTTACCATGCTGGTCCAATTAACCATCAGCAACTTTGCTATTGTGCGTGAGTTAGAAATTGATTTTCAGCCCGGAATGACGGCAATCACTGGCGAAACCGGGGCGGGCAAATCCATTGCCGTAGATGCACTAGGGTTATGCCTCGGGAATCGCTCAGATGGCAGCATGGTGCGCTTAGGGGCAACACGCGCTGACATTTGCGCCCGCTTCTCACTGGCGGATACACCATCTGCCCGCCAATGGCTGGAAAACAACCATCTCGATGACAATAATGAATGCCTGTTGCGGCGCGCTATTGGCGCTGATGGCCGTTCAAGAGGCTTTATTAATGGTACGCCTGTACCCGTATCCCAATTAAGAGAGTTGGGCCAACATCTAATTCAGATCCACGGCCAACACGCTCATCAACTGCTGCTCAAACCCGATCATCAAAAACAATTATTGGATGCCTACGCAAATCAATCATCTCTGTTGGCAGAAATGAAGGCAGCCTATCAAATTTGGCATCAAAGTTGCCGTGATCTGGCACTTCACCAACAACAGTCGCTGGAACGAACTGCCCGCCAAGAGTTATTACAATATCAACTAAAAGAATTGAATTCATTTTCTCCACAGGCAGGGGAATATGAACAAATTGATATTGAATACAAACGTTTGGCAAATAGCGGGCAATTACTGTCCCTGAGTCAGCAGACTTTACAATTACTGTCAGATGATGAACAAAACAATATCCTCAGCCAGCTTTACGCTGCCAAACATCAGTTGACCGAGCTGGCCAGTATGGACGAACAATTTAATAATCTACTGAATATGTTAGAAGAAGCCTCAATCCAAATCAGTGAAGCCAGTGATGAGTTACGTCACTATGCGGAACAATTAGATATGGATCCAAATCGTCTATATGAGCTAGAAAAACGGTTATCTCGGCAATTAAATCTCGCGCGGAAACACCATGTAGCACCGGAAGAATTGCCACAATTTCATCAGCAATTACTGGATGAACAAGAACTGCTCTCACAACAAGAAAATGATCACGAACAACTTAGTAATGCAGTAAATACTCACTATCAGCAAGCACTGGCAATAGCAAAACGGCTACACCAAGAGCGTCAATATTATGCCAATGAACTGGCTGCACTGATTACTGAAAGCATGCATGAGCTATCGATGCCACATGGCAAGTTCGCCATTGAAACAATATTTGAGCCAGAACATCTTAGTGCGGAAGGGGCAACCCGAATTGAGTTCTGTGTCACCACCAATCCAGGCCAACCCCTACAAGCACTGGTCAAAGTTGCATCTGGTGGTGAGCTGTCTCGCATCGCCTTGGCTATTCAGGTAATTACAGCACGTAAAATGGACACCCCAGCATTAATCTTTGATGAGGTAGATGTAGGTATCAGCGGCCCAACGGCGGCCATAGTTGGCCGCCTGCTACGTCAACTTGGCGAATCAACTCAAGTCATGTGCGTAACCCACCTTCCGCAAGTTGCCGGCTGTGGTCATCAACATTTCTTTGTGAGTAAACAAACCGATGGTACTGAGACTGAAACTCATATGCATCGGTTAGATAAAAAAGCCCGCTTACAAGAGTTGGCGCGTCTTCTGGGCGGTAGTGAGGTGACAAAAAACACCTTGGCAAACGCAAAAGAATTGCTTGCTGCATAGAAAAGATTAACTTTTTTCCTTTTTGGTGGTCATACAGGTGCCCTGTAAAGGTTTCCAACTGCCGCAAGGTCTATTATCATCGTCATCCTATGCCCTAAAGGAATGTGATTACTATGCGCTGTAAAATGCTGACTGCCGCCGCTGTGATGCTTGCAATGCTTACTGCGGGTTGTTCAACGTTGGAGAAGGTGGTCTACCGGCCTGATATTAATCAGGGTAACTATTTATCACCTATTGATGCCTCCAAAATTCATAAAGGTATGACACAGCAACAAGTGGCGTATACCTTAGGCACGCCGATGCTACAAGATCCGTTTGGCACTCAAACCTGGTTCTACGTTTTCCGCCAACAACCTGGTCACGAAAAAATAACGCAACAAACGTTAACGTTGACCTTTGATAGCAGTGGTGTACTGACTGATATCAAAAATGAGCCCGCGTTAACCGGAAGCTAAGTTATTTGAGAATTGCAGAACAGATTGGGAATGCGGGTTATGGTGTTAGGTTCTAAACCTATTGATGTTAACTCAGCCACAAGATAGTCCGCGTTTCTCTTTCAATGGCTGCCCAGAGTGACAACAAAAAATAAGGCGCTGATTGTGCCTTACTTTTTTGCCTGCTCAGCTCGCTGCCGGCGAAGCTCTTTGGGGTCGGCTATTAATGGGCGATATATTTCAACCCGATCACCATCATTGAGTTTGTCACCGAGTTTTACCGGGCGACTATAGATACCCACTTTATTTTTTTCCAGGTCAATGTCTGGCCGTAACTCCAGTAAGCCTGATGCCTTGATCGCATCCTCAACAGTACTGCCAACCACCAAAGATACAGTGCGCAAGTATTGGCGTTCAGATAAGGCATATACAACCTCAACGCGAATATCAGGCACTGTAGACCTCTTTAGCCCGTTGAGTGAAAGCCTGCACCATATTCCCAGCCAACTCCTTGAATATTTTACCGAATGCCAATTCAATTAGCTTATTTGTAAATTCAAAATCAAGATGCAATTCAACTTTGCAAGCATCTGCACTTAGTGGTGTAAAATGCCATCCGCCCATTAATTTACGAAACGGCCCATCCACCAACTGCATATTGATACTCTGGTTATCTGTTAGCGTATTGCGTGTAGTAAATGTTTTACTTATCCCGGCCTTGGCGACATCCACGGCGGCTATCATTTCATTTTCAGTGGCATCAAGTACCCGGCTACCGGTACAACCGGGTAAAAACTCTGGGTAAGAACGAACATCATTAACGAGTTGATACATCTGTTTTACACTGAACGGAACCAGTGCAGATCGGCTAATCTGTGGCATAACATTTCCTGTGAGACATAAAACGCACTGATAATACCATTTATCTACCGCCAGACAAAAAATCTGCCAGGCATTCCTCGCAACAAATGAGACAAAATACATAAGCATCTTACGGGAAAGGATTTCATTCGCCTCCGCATACAGTATAATGACCGATACTATGACAAAGAAAAAAGCATACAAACCCGGTTCCGCAACCATTGCGCAAAATAAACGAGCCCGTCACGAATACTTCATTGAAGAAGAGTTCGAAGCTGGGCTTGCACTGCAAGGTTGGGAAGTAAAATCACTGCGTGCAGGCAAAGCAAATATCAGTGACAGCTACGTAATGTTTAAAAACGGTGAGGCATTCCTGTTTGGGGCCACAATTACGCCGTTGAACGTTGCGTCGACTCATGTTGTTTGCGAGCCTATGCGTACCCGTAAACTGCTGTTGAACAAACGCGAACTGGATTCCTTGTTTGGCCGAGTGAACCGAGAAGGCTACACGGTTGTCGCTCTCTCCATGTATTGGAAAAATGCCTGGGTGAAAGTTAAAATCGGCGTAGCAAAAGGTAAAAAAGATAACGACAAGCGCGATGATATTAGAGATCGTGAGTGGAAGTTAGACAAAGCGCGCATCATGAAGCACGCAAATCGTTAAGTAACTGGCATCGCAGGACATAGTTCTGTTATACTAGCTGAGTTCTTTGGGGCTGATTCTGGATTCGACGGGATTCGCGAAACCCAAGGTGCATGCCGAGGTGCGGTGGCCTCGTAAAAAACCGCAAAAAAAATAGTTGCAAACGACGAAAACTACGCACTAGCAGCTTAATAACCTGCTTAGAGCCCTCTCTCCCTAGCCTCCGCTCTTAGGACGGGGATCAAGAGAGGTCAAACCTAAAAGAGCTCGTGTGGAAACCTTGCCTGGGGTGGAAGCATTAAAACTAATCAGGATAGTTTGTCAGTAGCGTGTCCATCCGCAGCTGGCCGGCGAATGTAATGATTGGACTAAGCATGTAGTGCCGACGGTGTAGTAATTTCGGACGGGGGTTCAAATCCCCCCAGCTCCACCAAATGTTAAACCGGTTATTACCAGATAAGTCCGGTGAAGTACGGAAAGCCCGCATCCCTTCTAGGTTTGCGGGCTTTTTTGTGCCCAGAAAACCCCCAGCTAGGCTGGGGGTTCAGTAAAGCTTTCAGCTTTGGGTCAGTTATAAAAACCCCTTTTGATTTGTTAAAACAGTTTGCGGTCTGGCAACTGCAAATGTTCAACAAGAAATCAAAAGGGGGTCCCAATGAGGGATGAAAAGAGCTTAGCGCACACCCGATGGAACTGTAAATATCATATAGTTTTTGCGCCGAAGTACCGAAGGCAGGTGTTCTACAGGGAAAAACGCAGAGCGATTGGCAGTATTTTAAGAAAACTGTGCGAATGGAAAAACGTGAATATCCTGGAAGCAGAATACTGTGTGGATCACATCCATATGCTTCTGGAGATCCCGCCCAAGATGAGTGTCTCGGGATTTATGGGGTACCTGAAGGGAAAGAGCAGTCTGATGCTTTATGAGCAGTTTGGCGATTTGAAGTTCAAATACCGTAACAGGGAGTTTTGGTGTCGAGGGTATTACGTTGATACGGTAGGGAAAAACACGGCCAGGATACAAGAATACATAAAGCACCAATTGGAAGAGGATAAAATGGGTGAGCAACTCTCGATCCCGTATCCCGGTAGCCCGTTTACGGGCCGTAAGTAATCCATAGATGCAAATGTCAGATCGCGATGCGCCTGTTAGGGCGCGGCTGGTAACAGAGCCTTATAGGCGCATATGAAAAACCTCCGGCTATGCCGGAGGATATTTATTTGTGTCTGTAGTAGTCCAAGAGGATCCGGCTGAATCCAGTGTCTATTGGTATACAAATTGGTATACGCTAAGATAGGTATCAATGGACGTATACCAATTAAGGGAAGAACCATACATGGCAAGGACAACACGCCCCCTCACCCACACCGAAGTACAAAAAGCAAAAGCCACCGACAAAGACCTAACCCTCCATGATGGTGATGGTTTATTTTTGCTAGTCAAAACTACCGGCAAGAAAATTTGGCGTTTCCGCTATCAGCTTCCCAACAGTAGCAAGCGCACTATGATCAGCCTCGGTGCTTACCCAGCACTATCCCTCGCAGATGCCAGAGAGATACGCGCAGAAAAACTAGCGATGTTAGTCAGAGGGACAGACCCTCAAACGAGGGCTGGTGAAGAGGCTGAAAAGCTCCAGATAGCGGAGGAAAGCATTTTTGTGAATGTCGCCCGCAAATGGTTCGAGTTGAAAGAAAGCCATGTTAGCGCAGCCCATGCGAAAGATATTTGGCGTTCTATTGAAAAAGACATCTTACCCAGCATCGAAAATATTCCCATCCAAGAACTTAAAGCACGAACTCTGATTCAAGTATTGGAGCCAATCAAAGCACGTGGAGCATTAGAGACGGTCAGGCGATTGGTACAACGTATAAACGAGATAATGATCTATGCGGTCAATGTAGGTTTGATTGATGCTAACCCAGCTTCAGGTATCGGTAATGCTTTTGAACGCCCCAAGAAGCAGCATATGCCCACCATCAGACCTGAAGAACTACCTAAACTCATGCGTACCATTGCCATGAGCAATCTCTCACTGCCAACCCGCTGCTTACTTGAATGGCAATTACTAACTCTGATACGCCCCGCTGAAGCATCAGCAACAGCTTGGATAGAGATCGATTTAGAGAATAAGCAGTGGTGTATACCGGCAGAACGAATGAAAGCAAAGCGCGACCATATAGTCCCGTTGTCGGAACAAGCCTTAGAGTTGCTGGAAATAATGCGTCCAATTAGTGGTAATCGTCAGCACGTATTCCCAAGTCGCAATGACCCACGTAATCACATGAATAGCCAAACAGCAAATGCAGCCTTGAAACGTATTGGTTATGGAGGGAAGCTCGTTGCTCACGGTTTACGTTCTATCGCCAGTACAGCCATGAATGAGGCTGGGTTTAATGCTGATGTGATTGAGGCTGCGCTAGCGCATAGTGATAAGAATGAAGTCAGGAAAGCTTATAATCGTTCTACCTATCTCATACAACGCCAAGAGTTAATGAATTGGTGGGGATTAGAGATATACACTAAAAGAAGTATTTAACGTAAGTGAAAGTCATAGACGTTTCCCTTAGCACGTATTATCTTTTAGTATCACTCATAAAATGGACAGGCCACTAAAATGGATAGTGAAGACACATCTGACAATCCCTTGTCCGAACCGCAAAGAGAGTCCGCAGGGGCCCAGTCCTATGATCGATTTGAATACCAATATCATTGGGCTCTTTGTAAAGCATTCAGTTCATACAAAGAAAGCAATGACTTTGCAATCTTCATGGAATATCATGAAGATGTTGTCTATGCGAATTCTATAGATAAAAATAAAGTTAAATTTACTTTCAATCAAATTAAAGCCAATGCAAAGAAAACTTATACTGCAAAAGTATTAACCAAGCGAGAGAATGGTACAAAACCATCTCTTTTAGGGAAGCTTTGTAGTTCAGTTAGCGACAAAAAATACTTTGAAAAGGTTGAAAAATTAGATTTTATAACTACAAGTGGATTCAACCTCACTAAAAACAACAAGTTAAACTTGGCTTCATATAAACTGTCTAGCTTAAGTAGTGATGAGGCTAGTGAAATTATAAAATGCCTAAGTGATGAGCTCGCTAACTTCGGAAAGTTTCCGCAAGAAATAATACACTTCACTACCTCTGACATTCCTCTAGAAAGCTATTATGAGCATACAATATCAAGGATCACTGATAGCGTCGAAGAAGTGTATCCACAACATCTACTTCGTACGAAAGATATTTATAGAATATTAATGGACTCATTACGCATCAGAGGGAAGAACGTTTTTGACTATGAAAATTGGAATGATGCTCTTACTAAAAAAGCACTGACCTATAAAGATATCCATACGGTAGTAACCAAAATAGTCTCAAAAGGTAATTCCGATTTAAATTTTGAAGCAATAAAATACATATTAGATGATCTAAATTTAAAGGGCACGATTAAGGCAAAAATAATACAAAAAATAAATTCATATTCACTAACCCTACTCTCACCGACCCTTGCAATTATCAAAGCCCAAAAAGAAATACAAGAGTTACTTAAAAAGAACTCTAAAAAAATTGAAATTGAAATGTCTTATGAATTGCTCGAAAGGCTAATCATAGACTTATCAAAAGATACTATTGGTTTGTTTGAGGATAATATTTCTATATCATCTGCGATCATTTACGAAATGGTAGAGGCAACAAACTAAAATGGAAAAAAACTACAAGCTATTGGTTCGAAGCTTAAGGATGAAGGTTTATGAAAAAATTAATACTAAAGAAGATCATGATACTCTCAGATTCAGGAAAATCCGCGAGGCAATTCGAGTTCGGAGAGCATCTAACACTGATAACAGCAGATGATGATAATAGCGTAGGGAAATCTACGCTTGCAAAAATGATTTTTTGGACTTTTGGCTGTGAGCCCATTTTTTCCGAGGTTTGGAGAACATTAGACTGTACATCAATTATAGAGTTTGAGATAAATAATGCACCTTACATTATTCATAGATATAAAAATGAAATTAAAATTAGGCATAGCAATGGTAAACTACACAGTTTCCCAAAAATAACCGGTGATTATTCAAAGTATTTTTCAGAACTTGTTAATTTTAATGTATTACTCCCTAAGAAAGGTCAATTAACACTAGAAACCCCTCCACCTGCATATTACTTCATACCCTTTTATATTGACCAAAAAAGAACATGGGCTAAACCTTGGGATAGTTTCGAGAATCTTCAGCAATATAGTAGCTGGGCAAAACCAGTCATCTCCTACCACTCAGGATTATTTATAAAAGCACACTTTGAAGTTGAAAAAGATATTTATGTAATAAAAAGAGAGTTAGAAGAAGTTGAGAAAGGCGTTACTGAACTGAATAATGCAGTTATAATACTCAGGCAAAACCTTATCGATACAGACAATGTACTTCCTTCGACCGAGTTTATTTTTAGTGTTATACAAGAATCAGAAAAAAACAAAAAAAACCTTCTTGAAGAAAGAACTAACTTAAGAGTTGAAAAAATACGACTTGAGTCGCAAATCAAATTAGCCAAAGGGATTATTAGTGAGCTAGATAAAGATTATATTTTTTCCGTCGAAAACATGGAAGATGGTGACATAGAGTGCCCAACATGTGGAACAATACATGAAAATTCTATAGCACATCGCACTAGCATTTTGATTGATATGGAACTTGCAAAAAACCAACTCGAATCCTTAGAGTCAGAAGTCAACGGAATAATAAATTTGCTAGTTATAAAAGATGAGGAGATTACAGAGCAAAGCAATAAGAGCGAACGAAGTTATAATAATGTCATTGAAAGTGACTCCAATTCGTTAATATCATTCACCAATGATAAGTTTGAAAAACGCGCACACGAAATAAATAGTAAAAAAAATATAACCATTGAAATTAAAAAATCAGAAGAAAAAACAGCAAAAAAATCTCAAAGTGACATACTATCCAAGGAACAAAAAAGTGAAATAAAGCAAAGCTTCGCAGATAGATTATCGAAATACATAACAAAATTAAAAGTTAACGTTGACATATCTAAAATAAAAAGCCCTCTTGATTATAAAAAAATATATGAAGTAGGCGGTGCAGCAGAAGATGCAAGGGCTGTCCTTGGTTATTATTTAGCAATTTATGAACAAGTAGCGGACTCATGTGAAGAAGCATTGCCACCTTTGGTTATTGATACCCCAAACCAACAAGAACAAGCAAGCGGGAATTATACCAACATTATAAAATCAATTTCTGACGGCATAAATAATGATAGGCAATATGTTATATGTGCCATGGAACACAAAGCCTTAGAGCAAATAAAAACAAATGCTCAAGTAATTAAATTAGACGCAAGAAAAATACTATTACAAGATCAATACGAGAAAATTTCAAAACTGCGAAATGAAGTTATTTTCGATTGAAATCCTTCTTCGTATCAATAGGTGTAAGGTCGTCTGCGCACAATGGTCCCCCACCTACGCGCTCTGACTTTATCATGCACTTTTCATGCATGACATAGAGAGCCTACAAGCCCTTGTGGCGCGGTGCTTCAGTTGTTTTAGCCGGGGCGTTGCATGCAAATTCATGCACTATATGCATGCAGTGCTCTTTTTGGCAGGCTAGCCAGAGGGAAAATCCTCAAATGACACAGGTTAGAAAGGGATGTAGCCCCCCTTTCATTACTCTTCCTTATTACAGCTTCCAATAACTTGCCGCTATTCAGTTTTTGCCGTAATTTCCCCCATGTAAACTCGCTGTCGATAACAGCACCCAATGTTTCCAGTATCAGGATGATACGAATGACCTGCAAGAAACACCTTCGTGGTGGTCATAAACCCAAAGTCATACGGAATGGAGTGTGGTCTGAGACTGACGCTTTCGAGCGACCACAAAATAGCTACCGAAACCTGAAAAGTAGCGCTGTAAGAGCGGTAAACCCGTTGAACCTTTGAAAACGGGTGTCACCCCACTAAGGTGATAAAGGTACTCTTATCACACTAACGAAATGGCTAATTACCAGCATTTCCTGACCAACCGGTATTGCCCATCGGGGATACTGTCATTGGTTATCAACTAAGCGAACGACTCGCCTCAGTAGAGCAACGGCCTCTTAAACCGGTGGTCTACCATGACGGCGCTGTTTTTGCACACTTAAATCAAGATGCATCACTGCATCAAAAGACTCCTTATACCTCAATCTCTGGCGCGTGCTAAACGCCGCTGGCTGCGCTCTGCTATGCCGAAAGGCATCTGCTAGCGCCTGCCCTGTTGCGTGTTGCTCGTGGCGTCACTTTTACGAGTGAAAGTGACGCCACAGCACAAACCTGCCTCAGCCTTTGAGATAAGCGACTTCACTCAACACGTCATGCATCTGACACCACTTCAATACGTCAGGCTGACCGCTTTTTACAAGATATTTGAACCGATACCGAGGCAGGCCAACAGCCTGGGGGATGACCTGCAAAAGCAGGAGGCTGCACCGAGTGCATCACCGATACCCCGCAATACCTCAACTGCTGCCCGCTCTGGCGCACAGGTATCGTTCAAGGCAGATAACCTGCCATTCCCCATGCGCCAGAGAAATGCAGCTAGTTGAAATTGTTGGGAGATGTTCGTAATGAGTCGGTTAAGTCGTGAGATGAAAATGCTGGCAAAACAAGCTGGCGGTAGCCATAAAACCGTTCATGATCGTATTCGGATTATGGACAGGTTTAGCCGCCATCTGCTGGCCCTTAATATTCAGGTGCGTGATGTTAAACACCTAAAAGCAAAGCATATTGAAAGTTATATTACTGACCGTTTTTCACAGGGGATCGCGATCCGTTCTCTTCATAACGAAATGGCGGCATTGCGCACCGTTTTCAGATTCGCTGGTCGGGATAAAATCGTCTTATCAGAACGATTAACCAACAAAGCATTGGGGTTAGGTGGAGCCAGCCGCGCCGGTAGCAAATTCGCTATCCCTGAGGAGGTGTATCAAGCCGCTCTGCGCACCGCCCAACAGCAAGACAAAGGACTCGCCTGCGCCCTTCAGCTTGCCCGCCTGCTGGGGCTGCGTTCACAAGAGGCGGTGCAATGCGCCAACTCGTTGAAAACATGGCAAAAGGAGCTTGAGCAGAACCGGTCTAAACTAACCGTGGTGTTTGGCACCAAGGGAGGCCGCTCACGCGAAACCCGCATTCTGGATCCTGAAGCAGTCAAACGGGCAGTCAAAGAAGCGCAACAGATCGCCGAAACACGCGGCGGCAAACTTATTGATAAACCTGACCTGAAAACCGCGATGAATTTCTGGCGCTCCCATACCACCCGCTTAGGGCTGACCGGACATTACTCCCCCCACAGCCTGCGCTATGCCTGGGCGCAAGACGCTATTAATTATTACCTCGCCGCAGGATTTAGCCGCATTGAAGCCAGAGCGTTAACGTCAATGGATCTGGGTCATGGTGATGGCCGTGGCCGCTATGTTGAACGCGTTTATACCCGCAAGGAGGCGAACTATGTCTGATATTAATTTGATCCGCTTACCTGAAGTGATTGAGAAAATACGACTGAAAAAATCATCAATTTATCATTTGATTAGCCTCAATCAATTCCCTCGCCCAATAAAATTAGGGCCGCGTTCAGTGGCCTGGGTTGAAAGTGAAGTCGATGAATGGGTCATTATCAGAATCAATCAACGCGAGGAGGGTCGCAACTAATGATTTTTTATTTTTTTCTGGCGGGCGCTTTGCAGTATAATCCTTTCGCTGCGGCAAAATCCGTAGCCGGAATTAGCGTTCCGAAAATCTTCTTGATACCTAGCCTCGTCATTCAGACATGGTCTTTTATAGGTATGGCTTGCGCACACCCGTCAATGGTGGCCCAGGCGGGGGCTCCGAAAGGAGCGCCGGTTTCCAAGAAGTCCGGTAACGCTAACTCCGTCTGGGCTACCACCCAAGGGATTAGCGTCTCAGGTGGTAGTCATTACAACTACTTCTTGGAGGCGGCCCAATGGCTACTACCCTTCACTGTCTGTACCCGCAATACGTTCGTACCCATCCGGGGGTGTGCTATGCATAACTCTTCCCCGCTCACGATTGAAGAAATTGTTGATCACTGCCACGCACTGGTATTGGCAATGCTCGAAATTACCGATCCTACAGCGAAAGAACTGTTGCTATTTATTCTGGCTGAACGGCTGGATTTGCTGCAACTGATGCTGGATGAAGTGCCGGATGCAGAGGAGGCTAACCATGAGTAGGTTTGTTTCCGACATCATTCGCGCATCACAACACCACTGGAGCAATATCCTTTCCTCCTTAGCTATTCCTATTCCCCACCTTAACAAACATGGCCCCTGCCCCGTCTGCGGAGGTAAAGACCGTTTTCGTTTTGATGATAAAAAAGGGCGAGGAACGTGGTTCTGCAACTATTGCGGGCACGGCGATGGTCTGGATTTGGTCACTCTGGTGCGACAATGTGATGTGATTCAGGCCGCCAGAGAAATCTCCCGCTTAACAGACTTAGCCCCAACAGCGCCCGCCAAAGAAAGAACTGAACAGCCCCTTCACTCAGACATGACACAAAAAGTCACTGCCCTGCTGGCTGCCTGTTCGCAGGGAACCAGTGATTACCTGTTGCATAAGGGCTTAAATCATCCAGTCTTTCTCATGCCCGCCAACAGTGCTAAAAATATTGGCGGGGTGCATTTTAATGTGGGCAGCATGGTGCTGCCACTGGTGGATCTGAGTGGCAACACTACCGGTGCGCTGTTAATCAATCGCCGGGGAGAAAAGCGTTTACTGCCCGGCTCGCGGATTAAATCTTCATTTATCCCCATCACTCACCACACTCTGTCGCAGACAATAATCATTACTGAAGGCTTTGCCACCGGCCTCGTCATATCACGATTTGTCACCGCCACAGTTGTTGCCGCTATCTCAGCCACTAATCTGACCCAGGTTGCTGTGGCACTGCGTGAACGTTATCCCGACGCGCAGATTATTATCGCGGCGGATAACGACGTAACAAACTCTGACAACAATCCCGGCAAACAACAGGCGGAATACGCCGCTCTTGCAGTCAATGGCTTAGTGACCCTGCCACCCACCTGCGGCAAAGCTGACTGGGATGATTATCGCCAACAAGTCGGAACGGACGCCGCCCGTATCGAGTTTTTCCGCCAACTCTACAATCCCAGGGAATGGATATGAAAACACCACTCATTCTGCTCGAACGCGAACCTGTGTCATTGACTACAAACCTGCCGTTGCGCAAAGGCTCCGACGGCTATAACACCCCGCAGGATTACAATATTAAGGGCCACTTGCCAAGTAACACACTGGCCAGTATTTACGGGCCAAGCGGCTCGTATAAATCCTTTTTGGCCGTCTCATGGGCCTGTCATATTGCCACCGGCAAGCCGTGGGCCTCGCGGCGTGTGACCCAAGGTTCCGTCGTCTATATCGTCGGAGAAGGCGGTATCGGCGTGCCACGGCGTATCCGCGCGTGGGGAATGGAATTTAACGGCGGCACACCGATTGAATCGCTCTACCGCATCGACTGCCCGGTATTTCCCGCCAGCCCGGAGAGCGCCATTCAGGTGATTAAAGCGGCTCAGGATGTCACCGAGCAAACCGGCTCGCCGGTGCGCCTGATTGTACTGGATACGCTGGCACGCTGCTTTGGTGGCTCCGACGAGAACGCTGCCAAAGATATGGGCGCATTTATTCAGGGGTGTGATTATATCAAGGCAGAAACTGGCGCTACGGTGTTGGTTATCCATCATTCGGGCAAAGATCTGGATAAAGGCGCGCGCGGCTCCAGTGCCTTTCGCGCGGCGTTGGATGTCGAATTCAATGTTCGTCGTGAGGGCGACGGCGGCGCACTGGTGCTGAGTTGCACCAAAATGAAGGATTCAGAAGAACCCACCACGCGGGCCTACGACCTCTCGCCGCTCAATTTGTATATCGATAACGATGGCGAAGAAGTTAACTCATTGGTGCTATGTGATAAAGGCCGTGAAGTCAGCGATGAAGGCTCACCCTATGAGGCGGAACTGGCGAGTATTCAGCGCCTGACGGCTAATCATATCGCGCTGTGGCAATCTATCCGCTCCCGTACCGCCAGTGGTGAGGCCTGTACAAAATCGCTGGTGAGGGATGATATGCGCGGCATGGGTTTTGATGTTGCGAAGAAATTTACCCGCTGGCTCGACAAGCTGGAAACTGATGGGCTGATTCATATTGATGGGGAGAATATTTGCCCTAATTCATTAAGCAATACAGCAAGAAACTAACTGGGGGATAAAGTGGGAATTAAGTGGGGGAACATCGAATTTTTAACTAATTTAGCCTCAAATCCCCCACTTCCCACTTGCCTATACACACTAAATGGGGGAAAGAGAGCAAACCCGCGTCATGACTGGGTTGAGAGCACAGAGCCAAAATCCAGGTGGGGGAAGAAGTGGTACAGGCTAAATGGGGGATAAGATGGGGGAAGGATTTAGGCTTGGTACTGATTTTATCAAAACGGTACATAATTTCTTGTTAAATGGCCTTAGCACTAAATCCCACTAAGACCATACGATGAATGACTTCGAATACCGGACTGTTAAACTGATTTTTTACCTTTATTTCAGATTTAATCATGCGGTAATCGATGCAAGATGTGAAAACTGAAATCCCGTTGCAGATACCACACTAAGCAGTGTTTTTAGTGTTGGATTACCTGAAGGTGATAACGTCCGGTACAGTGTTTCTCTCGATACACCCGCTTTTTTAGCCACACTTGCCATCCCTCCTCGGGCCTCAACTACATGACGTAGGGCCATCAGAAAGGCTTCTTGCCCTCCTTCCTCATCAATATCTAGAAGAGCCTGATGCAGATATACTTGCGCAAATTCAGGGTCTTCCATAAGAAGCTGAACCATAGCGTCATCATGTAAACGGGCTTTGGCCATAATCATTACCTCGTTAAATAATCTTTAAGACACACAATAGCCTGATCGATGTCGGCATTCTGCGAGCGCTTATCACCGCCCAAAAGCAACAACACGACTTCACCGTCAACAAGGCTGTAATAAACCCTGTAACCTGGCCCCTGGTCTATACGAAGTTCCCAGACACCTTCACGGCAAGGCTTATGATCCCCAAAGTTCCCCGAAGCGATCCGGTTAACTCTTGATGATATTTTTGCCTTAGCGATCGAATCACGGAGACTCTTCAAATACTCCATGTATAAATCCCGTCCCTCGGGAGTCAGATAGTGTTTGATCGTTTTCATCAATATATTGTAGCCTTTAGGCTACATTTCGCAAGTTGATTTCACCATAAATCATGCCACTATTTGCGATACCTACTTGGTAGCCCAATATGCAAAGGCCACCCCAAAATATCCTTATTGGTGTGTCACTTTCCTGCATTGGTATACGTTTAGGTATACGAAACAAATTTGAATTAGTTTTTTATCAATAGAAACAATGCATTGATTAATCTATTCAGCGTCCCCCAGCCCAAATGTTAAACCGGTTATTACCAGATAAGTCCGGTGAAGTACGGAAAGCCCGCATCCCTTCTAGGTTTGCGGGCTTTTTTGTGTCTGTAGTAGTCCAAGGATATCCGCCTGAAGCCAGAGACAATTGGTATACGCTAAGATAGGTACCAATGGACGTATACCAATTACAGGGAAGAACCTTGCATGGCGCGGACTACACGCCCCCTCACCCACACCGAAGTACAAAAAGCAAAAACCACCGACAAAGACCTAACCCTCCATGATGGTGATGGTTTATTTCTGTTAGTTGTAACGAACGGTGCAATAGTGATCCACACCCAACGCCTGAAATCAGATCCAGGGGGTAATCTGCTCTCCTGATTCAGGAGAGTTTATGGTCACTTTTGAGACAGTTATGGAAATTAAAATCCTGCACAAGCAGGGAATGAGTAGCCGGGCGATTGCCAGAGAACTGGGGATCTCCCGCAATACCGTTAAACGTTATTTGCAGGCAAAATCTGAGCCGCCAAAATATACGCCGCGACCTGCTGTTGCTTCACTCCTGGATGAATACCGGGATTATATTCGTCAACGCATCGCCGATGCTCATCCTTACAAAATCCCGGCAACGGTAATCGCTCGCGAGATCAGAGACCAGGGATATCGTGGCGGAATGACCATTCTCAGGGCATTCATTCGTTCTCTCTCGGTTCCTCAGGAGCAGGAGCCTGCCGTTCGGTTCGAAACTGAACCCGGACGACAGATGCAGGTTGACTGGGGCACTATGCGTAATGGTCGCTCACCGCTTCACGTGTTCGTTGCTGTTCTCGGATACAGCCGAATGCTGTACATCGAATTCACTGACAATATGCGTTATGACACGCTGGAGACCTGCCATCGTAATGCGTTCCGCTTCTTTGGTGGTGTGCCGCGCGAAGTGTTGTATGACAATATGAAAACTGTGGTTCTGCAACGTGACGCATATCAGACCGGTCAGCACCGGTTCCATCCTTCGCTGTGGCAGTTCGGCAAGGAGATGGGCTTCTCTCCCCGACTGTGTCGCCCCTTCAGGGCACAGACTAAAGGTAAGGTGGAACGGATGGTGCAGTACACCCGTAACAGTTTTTACATCCCACTAATGACTCGCCTGCGCCCGATGGGGATCACTGTCGATGTTGAAACAGCCAACCGCCACGGTCTGCGCTGGCTGCACGATGTCGCTAACCAACGAAAGCATGAAACAATCCAGGCCCGTCCCTGCGATCGCTGGCTCGAAGAGCAGCAGTCCATGCTGGCACTGCCTCCGGAGAAAAAAGAGTATGACGTGCATCTTGATGAAAATCTGGTGAACTTCGACAAACACCCCCTGCATCATCCACTCTCCATCTACGACTCATTCTGCAGAGGAGTGGCGTGATGATGGAACTGCAACATCAACGACTGATGGCGCTCGCCGGGCAGTTGCAACTGGAAAGCCTTATAAGCGCAGCGCCTGCGCTGTCACAACAGGCAGTAGACCAGGAATGGAGTTATATGGACTTCCTGGAGCATCTGCTTCATGAAGAAAAACTGGCACGTCATCAACGTAAACAGGCGATGTATACCCGAATGGCAGCCTTCCCGGCGGTGAAAACGTTCGAAGAGTATGACTTCACATTCGCCACCGGAGCACCGCAGAAGCAACTCCAGTCGTTACGCTCACTCAGCTTCATAGAACGTAATGAAAATATCGTATTACTGGGGCCATCAGGTGTGGGGAAAACCCATCTGGCAATAGCGATGGGCTATGAAGCAGTCCGTGCAGGTATCAAAGTTCGCTTCACAACAGCAGCAGATCTGTTACTTCAGTTATCTACGGCACAACGTCAGGGCCGTTATAAAACGACGCTTCAGCGTGGAGTAATGGCCCCCCGCCTGCTCATCATTGATGAAATAGGCTATCTGCCGTTCAGTCAGGAAGAAGCAAAGCTGTTCTTCCAGGTCATCGCTAAACGTTACGAAAAGAGCGCAATGATCCTGACATCCAATCTGCCGTTCGGGCAGTGGGATCAAACGTTCGCCGGTGATGCAGCACTGACCTCAGCGATGCTGGACCGTATCTTACACCACTCACATGTCGTTCAAATCAAAGGAGAAAGCTATCGACTCAGACAGAAACGAAAGGCCGGGGTTATAGCAGAAGCTAATCCTGAGTAAAACGGTGGATCAATATTGGGCCGTTGGTGGAGATATAAGTGGATCACTTTTCATCCGTCGTTGACAATATGCCTATCGGGATAACTGTCCGCACCGATAATATCGGAAAGAAATTGTTCAGATCCCGCATCGCCATGTAGAACGTTATTTTCCGCACCTTCTTCAATATTCAGGACAAATTGCACCGCAATACGTGCCTGCCCCGGCCAGTTAGCGACTGGGGGTTGGCCACCGTAACCGGCCAAATCCCGTGGATAATCATGATTAAGTTCAGTCTCATGCATTGGCATACTCCATTATGTCTATCCACTGACTCGTTGAAACGGCAAGACATCCCACATCATCACCTTTGCTGCCTTCTATCCCTTTGTTGCCTTCCATCCCTTTGTTGCCTTCCATCCCTTCCCTGATTGTATATAAAAAACACACAGATTGTATATGTTATGTATATAAATTGTATGTTAATTGTACATAAAATTCATTTACGTTCCGCTGATACAACAATTTTTAGTCTGAGTTCTGCAAATATCTCTAGCCCTAACTCTGTAAATATTTCTCATGTGAGGTTCGACAAACCTTGTCTCACATCATCTGAATGTTGCCTTTGGAAGGAACGCGCTTTATGCCAAATAATGAAAAAATCTCGGCTAGCAGCATTAACCCCCACTACAGTCCCAAACTCACTAATGAAGATCTGGCCCCAACTCGTAAGCAGAACTGGGGCTGGTACAATATCTTTTCATTTTGGATGACGGATGTGCACAGCATGGGGGGTTATGTGGTCGCCGCCAGCTTCTTTGCTCTCGGGCTATCCAGTTGGCAAGTGCTGTTATCGCTATTAGTCGGTATTTGCATTGTACAAATTTGCGCCAATCTGGTGGCCAAACCAAGCCAGATAGCCGGTGTGCCCTATGCCGTTATCTGTCGACAATCTTTTGGGGTATTTGGAGCAAATATCCCAGCCGTTATCCGTGGGCTGATCGCCGTTGCCTGGTATGGCATTCAAACCTATCTGGCGGGTAATGCTTTTATGCTCGTGATGCTGAAATTCTTCCCCAGCCTGATCCCCCTGGCTCAGAGCCAATGGCTAGGGTTATCCACCCTCGGCTGGATCTGTTTCTCCATTATGTGGGTACTGCAGGCGATGGTGTTCTGGCATGGGATGAATGCGATTAAGCGCTTTATTGATTTTGCCGGGCCGGCAGTCTATGTCGTGATGCTGTCATTGGCGTTATGGATTGTCTATCAAACCGGCTGGAGTAACATTTCATTCACCCTCGCCAGTAAAATCTTAAGCCCATCAGAACAGGTCTGGCAGATGCTGACGGCAACCGCGCTGGTCGTCTCTTATTTTGCCGGGCCATTACTGAACTTTGGTGATTTCTCCCGCTATGGCAAAAGTATGCAGGAAATCCGCCGAGGCAACCGATGGGGGCTACCCTTTAACTTCCTCCTGTTCTCTCTCGTCACCGTGGTGATTGTCTCCGGCTCACAGTCGCTGTTCGGTGAAATGATTACCGACCCTATCGAGACCGTTACCCGCGTCGGCAATGGCGTGGCTATCGCTCTAGGTCTACTGACCATGATTATCGCCACTATCGGGATTAATATCGTCGCAAACTTTGTTTCACCCGCCTTTGATTTTTCTAACTGTTCACCACAAAGAATCAACTTTCGTACTGGTGGGATGATAGCTGCGGTAGGTTCAGTTTTGCTTACCCCATGGAACCTGTTCCAATCACCAATCATTATCCACTACACCCTGGACGTGCTGGGTGCCTTTATGGGGCCGCTATTTGGTATTTTAATCGCTGATTTTTATCTGATTAAACGCGGCCAATTATATGTAGATGATCTGTTTAATGCTTCATCATCAGGACGTTATTGGTATCGCGGAGGTTTTAATCCGAAAGCGATTATGGCGTTACTGCCCGCAGTGGCCATTGGCTTGATGATCATTTTCATCCCCAACCTACAGCAGATCTCCAGTTTCAGTTGGTTTATCGGGGCGTTTCTTGGCGGGAGTATTTATCGCTTTATTGCACGCAATGACCCATTGCCGAACAATGCGGCTCTGTTTATACGCCCTGAAATAGGCAAAGATTGAGTTAAGCAGAAACGACAAAGCCCTGAGTTATTACTTAACTCAGGGCTTCTAAATTTTGGCGGTGCGGACGGGACTCGAACCCGCGACCCCCGGCGTGACAGGCCGGTATTCTAACCGACTGAACTACCGCACCACGCTGCTGTTCCGGTTAAGAACGAGACGGATAGTACGGTTAGAACGGAATGGCGTCAACACTTTTTCCAGTGAAATAAGCCATTTGCACAGTTTTTCATCTGAGTGTGCTTTTATTCTGCTTTTGTCTCTTCTTCTGCCTCAAGCGGCATCCGCCACAGGCAACTGCCGCCCTTTTTCATCACAAAATCCAAACGGGATTCATGATTAGCCAATTCATCCTCGGTAGCATAGATAATTTTCAATGCCGATGCTGGGCGAGTAATGCGTTGAATATCTTCAGACGCGTTATTCTGCGACACTTCGCCTTCCATGGAGAAAGTTAGCGATGTCTGCCCGCCAGTCATTGCTAAATAAACTTCAGCCAGAATCTCGGCATCAAGTAACGCACCGTGCAAGGTTCGTTTGGTATTATCTATCTGATAGCGATCACACAGGGCATCAAGGTTATTCCGCTTACCGGGAAATAAGCGGCGAGCCATCAACAGGCTATCAGTGATAGTACAGAAGGTCTCCGTTTTCGGAATATCTTGCTGCAACATCCGGAACTCGTAATCCATAAAGCCGATATCAAACGCAGCATTATGGATGACTAATTCAGCGCCACGGATAAAATCTAAAAACTCCGGCGTAATATCAGCAAATGTTGGCTTGTCAGCCAAAAACTCATCGCTGATCCCGTGCACCCCGTAAGCTTCTGGATCAACCAAACGGTCGGGCTTCACATATACATGGAAATTTCTGCCGGTCAGGCGGCGATTGATAACTTCAACGGCACCGATTTCAATAATACGATGGCCTTCATAATGAACGCCAAGCTTATTCATACCGGTAGTTTCAGTATCCAGAACAATCTGTCTGGTCGGTGTAATGATCATATTGCAGTGCTCACAGCGCTCGTTTATGTCAGACTTGACGTTTAAACAGATAGGAAGAGTCTACCAGAGATGACTAAACAGGTAGAAATTTTCACCGATGGCTCCTGCCTCGGTAATCCAGGCCCTGGGGGCTATGGCGCAATTTTACGTTACAAACAACACGAAAAAACGTTTAGTGCCGGCTATTATTTGACCACCAACAACCGTATGGAACTGATGGCAGCCATTGTGGCGCTTGAGGCATTGACCTCGCCTTGCGAAGTGACCCTAAGTACTGATAGCCAATATGTGCGTCAGGGTATCACTCAATGGATCCATAACTGGAAAAAACGCGGCTGGAAAACAGCCGATCGTAAGCCAGTGCGCAATGTGGACTTATGGCAGCGTCTGGATTTAGCTATTCAGAGCCATACCATACAGTGGGAGTGGGTTAAGGGCCATGCGGGTCATCCAGAAAACGAACGTTGCGATGAACTGGCCCGGCAGGGAGCTAATTCACCGACACTCGATGATACGGGCTATAACCCTGATTAATCCTACTAGCTTGGCGTGTTAGCGGCTCTTACTCATTCGAATGATTGACTTGACTCAGGGTTGATCCCGGTAACTTTTTGTTGCACCAACGGCCCGGCTAAACCAAGGTTTACGTACGCCGAACTTCATCGGATTGAACGTCAATGGCACCGTGCGTTTCCGGGCAATAATTAGATTGACACATCCCAACGCAGGCAGGTGGGTACTGATAAAGTGCCCACCGTTCTTATTGAAGGGCAAAACGTGAAAGCACGATAAATGTACTACTTCATAATTCAGCAAACTCAGCCAATCCAGCAAACGCATTTGAGTAAACATCCGGCTGATGTATGGCTGTCGCTGACGTAATACCGGCACCAATTTTCCCAAGCCTAACAAACTGAATGGATTGAAACCGCTGATAACCAGCCAACCATCATCAATTAATACCCTATCGACTTCACGTAGAATACGGTGCGGGTTAGCGGCATAAGCCAAAGTATGGGAAAGTAAGCAAGCATCTACCGATTTTTCAGCAAAGGGTAACTGATAAGGACTGGCGAGCACCTGCATATTTTTGCCCCACTCCCCGACATTAACCTGATGAGCAATCGCACATTTATCGCTGGCAATTTCAGCACTTAAATGACCAACCTTCAGCAAGTGAAAACCAAAAAATTTTGGCCACCAGGGTTGCAGTTGCTGTTCAAGCGCCGCGCGGTAATATTCCCCCCAAGGTAATTCAGCCCAAGATGCAGGTGTCTCAATATTTTGGCGTATTTGCGCTGGTTTCATATTTTATTATCTTCTTTCAAGCTGTTGCCAACGAGAGGTATCTAATGAATCTTATCAGCATTCCGGCATTTCAAGACAATTACATTTGGCTACTGGCTAATCGACAAAAACACTGTGTTATCGTTGACCCTGGTGAGTCAGCGCCAGTTCTAGCCACGCTGGCCCAAGGCCAATATGTGCCACAAGCCATATTATTGACCCATCATCATAACGATCACGTGGGGGGGGTTGCTGATTTACGCCACCATTTCCCCGATATTCCCGTCTATGGGCCACAAGAAACTGCGAAAAAAGGGGCCACCGTCATTGTTAATGATGGCGATAGCCTCACCATTGCCGGACAAAATTACACCATTATAGCCGTCCCCGGCCATACTCTAGGTCATATCGCATACTACAGTTCTCCTTATCTTTTTTGTGGAGACACCCTGTTTTCTGCTGGCTGTGGGCGACTCTTAGAAGGCACACCAGAGCAAATGTACGCTTCAATTCAACGACTCGCGCAGTTACCCGACGAAACCTTAATATGCTGCGCACATGAATATACTCTCTCAAATCTTAAGTTTGCCCACGCAATTTTGCCTGCTGATCAAGATATTGCTACATATCAACAACAAATTGAGCAATTACGGTCAAAAAACCTACCTAGCCTGCCCGTAAAATTGCAATTTGAGCGCAAAATTAATGTTTTTTTACGTTGCAATGACATTGATTTACAAAGAAAAATAGGAACAACTTCGCCTCCAGACTCACTTGTCTCTGTTTTCTGCGAATTACGCTCCCGAAAAGACAGCTTTTGAGCTTTTAGTTGTGTTTTTTATCGAAGCAAAGTATGATTGCTCGTCTTTTAAGCAACCACATTGACACACACATGAAGACCAAAGCGATACTTCTCGCCTCAGTCTTGCTTGTCGGGTGCCAGACGTCCAAGCAGGACGCGCAGGCTCCCGAACAGCACGCACAGAGTTTGTCTTCGGCAGGTCAAGCGAGTGAAGCAGGAGAGTACACAAATAGCACCCGAGAGGGTTCAGCGCGCTGGCTGGAAAGTGAAAGCAGCTACGCGCAGCAAGATTTGTGGAACTTCATCAAAGACGAGCTGAAGATGAAGGTTCCGGAGAATTCCCGGATCCGTGAACAAAAACAGAAATACTTAAAAAATAAGAGCTATCTCCACGATGTAACATTACGGGCAGAGCCGTACATGTACCTGATAGTCGAGCAGATTAAGAAACGTAAGATGCCGATGGAACTGGTACTGCTACCCATAGTGGAGAGCGCTTTTGACCCACACGCGACATCATCCGCCAATGCCGCAGGGCTATGGCAGATTGTGCCAAGTACGGGGCGAAATTATGGCTTGAAGCAAAATCAATGGTATGACGGTCGCAGAGATGTTGTTGCCTCTACCAAAGCAGCGCTTGATATATTGGAACGCTTGAACAAAATGTTTAACGGTGACTGGTTATTGACAGTCGCAGCTTATAACAGCGGTGAAGGCCGAGTTATGCAAGCGATAAAAGCCAATAAGGCAAAGGGCAAACCGACCGATTTTTGGGCATTGTCGCTTCCGCGTGAAACGTCAATTTATGTTCCAAAAATGCTGGCCTTGGGTGATTTACTCAAGAACAGCAAAAAGTACGGTATAACCTTGCCTGAGACTGACAAAGACCGTGCGCTGGCTCGCGTTGATGTCGATCAACAAATAGAGCTAACTCAGGCAGCTGAGATGGCGGGGATGTCACTGACAAAGCTGAAATCCTTTAATTCTGGCTACAAACGCAATGTAACGGCACCGGATGGACATGGTCCCCGTTATATTATGTTACCGAAAGCCCATGCTGAGCAGTTGAAAGACTCATTGGCAGATACTGATATTACTGCTGTTCAACCTACAAAATTGGCAACGAACAGTACAAAATCAGCATCAAGTTCGCAGTATAAAGTTCGCCCAGGCGATACCTTATCTACGATTGCCAAGCGGTTGAATATCAAGACCAGCGATTTGCAGAGTTGGAACAACTTACGTGCCAAGAGCACCTTAAAAGTTGGGCAAACCCTGCAACTGGCAAGCAATACAACCAGCAAAAGTATCACCTATCAAGTTCGTAAAGGTGATTCCTTTGCCAGTATTGCCAAGCGTCACGGTGTAAATACCGACGATGTGATGCGATGGAATTCGGTAGTCAGCAAAGCTAACAATTTACAACCAGGCTTGAAATTGACGTTATTCGTTAACGACAAATCAACCCCGGAGGCGTAGAGCCAGAATCACTGTCAAAAAGCACCTTTCGAGGTGCTTTTTTATGGTTGGAATTCGACAATGAGTGGGTTGTGATCGGAGGCTCTGGTCACTAAAACTGAAGCATCAATAACGGTAAGGCCGCGATAAAAAATAAAGTCCAGAGGCCGGCCGAACGCACGACTGCGGTGATCGACGCGAAATTCAACCTCTTGTAAACCAGCGTCCTGTGCAAAGTGCTGCAAGGCATTAATACGTTGGCGGCTCCAGGCATTAAAATCACCCGCAAGAATAACTGGGCCACGATGTGAAGCAATTTGATCACCAATCGGATCGAGCTGTTTGCTGTAAACATCGACACCAAGACTGAAGTTTACCGCATGAATATTCACCACCATTAACAAGCGACCATCATGAATAGGATAGACAGTAACTAAAGCCGATTTAGACAAGCGCAGTAGCGGCTCACGCTCACGCAAAGGGCAACAATATACTGGATGAGCCGCAGCCAGCGTCATCACACCAGAAGGGTGCTGGGGCAATGAAAAAGCAGGTACCTGATCTGCGGCCTGATAGCTGGCAGTCGCAAACCTCACCAACTCAGGTGTAGTTTGTGCTTCTTGCAGTAACATCAGTTGAGTATCACGCCCGAGTTCCTTAAGTACAGGTAGCCATCCAGCCCGCTGCTGCTTAAAGATATTCCACACTACCACTCGTAAAAGTTCAGCTGTAGGTAATGGTTCGCCTAACGGCAAGCCTTTATCGAGTTGCTTAGCGGCGCCAGGGAAGATCTGTTCAACCGGTTGTCCTGCAACATACCGCATTGCATATGTTCTTTTCGGCACGCTTATCGCCTATTCCTTATCTAAAATCACACTGGCTCAATAGTTAATAGCAGCCGGGATTCTATTGATTATACTCCCAGATATCCCGGCCAGTAATATCTTTTCCACAAGGGATTACCTAGATATAGGGATACTCAACAGCATATTCAATCTATCGCACGCATAAGCTGATGTATTAAAAAAAAAGCCCACAATTCAAGTCATAGACTGAGAATCAATATCTCTCCTGTATTACAGCGTTAGTTAACAGGAAATAATTTAGTGCACTCAGTGATAACAGCCCGCCCTGTTCAAGGTCATTCTTTCGTACCACTTTATTCATATGACTCGCGCCCAAGTTCCACCACAGCCCTCGTTGGTCTATTGCTGATATATCAGTCCTTTTCTGTAGAAGACCTCTTCTAATAAGCATCTTTGTTCGTATATACGACCTTTTCCACTGCCGCCATAGCAGGCAACGCAATTTTCTTTATCTCCACCGATCCAACTATTCCAGTCCCCTCTTCCACCTCGGTTAAACGGAAGTAACGTATCCATCCTCTCAGTACCGATGCTAGCCTCGCAGTTACCTTGTCCAGCGCTTTCGACTTGTGACCCGTTGTCAGGCCGTAACCCTGATAATTGCAGATCCATGGCCTCGTTACCGTGTTTTTTAACGATCGAGTTGTCTACCCTTTGTTCTCCCACTCGCTGATAAGCACGCATCAGATTAGT
Organism: Yersinia pestis; assembly: GCF_900460465.1. Classification (GTDB taxonomy): domain Bacteria; phylum Pseudomonadota; class Gammaproteobacteria; order Enterobacterales; family Enterobacteriaceae; genus Yersinia; species Yersinia pestis. The sequence continues at coordinate 683,241 of NZ_UAVH01000006.1, forward strand.
ACCTACTATCACCGCGCACATTGACGGCGGCAACTCCATGTCCATCCGCACACTTTTCACCGAGCCTGTTTCAGCCCCGTCAGGATGCACCAAAATAAAAAACCACCTCAATGTAAGGTGGCTCGTCCAGTGTCTTAGGCTGCTATTAATCCCATTTAGGTGCTAAACCATCAGGGCTGACCAACCTCTCATTGCGATCCAATGTGGCGATCAACGCCATATCTGCTGCATTCAGGCATAATTTCTGTGCTAGTAAGTTGCTGGCCAAGTTAGCAGCTTTAGTCGATGACGGAATAACGCCATAACCCAATTGCATCGCCCAACTCAAAATAACTTGTGCGGGGGTCGCACCATGTTGCTCAGCAATCGTTTTAATCACTGGCTCTGCAAGTGCCTTGCCATAAGCCAGTGTCATATAGGAAGTCACTGCAATGCCATTTTGTTTGGCAAAATCAACAACATTACGGTTTTGTAATAATGGAGAAAGCTCGATTTGATTAGTTGCAATCTCTTCTGCACCAACGGCAGCAATCGCCTGCTTCATTAAATCAATAGTAAAGTTAGAAATACCAATTTGACGAGTTAAGCCTAGCCCTTTTGCTTTTAATAACTCGGACATAAATTCAGCAACAGAAACTTCATCATTAGGTGATGGCCAATGAATCAGTGTTAAATCTACATAGTCAGTTTTCAGTTTCTGTATGCTTTCTCGCAGGCTGGGAATTAATTTGTCTTTTGATAAATTAGCAATCCAGATCTTAGTAGTAATAAATAGTTCATCACGATTAATACCACTTTCTTGGATTGCCTGACCAACAGGCGCTTCATTTTCATATATTTGTGCTGTATCAATCGCCCGATAGCCCAACGTCAGAGCTTGGCTCACTGAATCAATAACAATTTGATCTTGAAGGCGAAAAGTTCCTAATCCGAATACAGGTATGCTCATAATAGTTCCTCATTTTTTGCTAACAATCATTTTATCTTGCGAGTCATAACGAATTTTTATCGGCAGTGGAATGTTCTAAATAACTACCAGATGAAAAACTGAATACATTATGGCAAGAGTTTTATCGACAAAAAATGGCCTATTAAACATAATACTTTTGATAAAAAATCAATAATTTCGGTAAAGTTTTGGCTCAAAATGAGCGAGAATAAGCCTGCTTCATAGCACTAATAGCTAAAGTGGACTAAGAGAAAATGGATAAATAGGTGGATAAAGAAGATAGAAGATAGAGCTTACTTTGTTACTATTTTATAAATGCAAAAAACCCTGAATCTAAGATTCAGGGTTTTGCAATAAGTGGCGGAACGGACGGGGCTCGAACCCGCGACCCCCTGCGTGACAGGCAGGTATTCTAACCAACTGAACTACCGCTCCACCGATTCTTTTACGTGTATCTTCCCGATACTTTACCCTATAAGGGCCAGCGCTCCGCGCTGTGCAAAACCGCTTTTGGCGATTTTGACAGTTACCAGATGTCACTCTGATAACTCGTGTTTGATGCCTGGCAGTGTCCTACTCTCGCATGGGGAGACCCCACACTACCATCGGCGCTACGGCGTTTCACTTCTGAGTTCGGCATGGGATCAGGTGGGACCACCGCGCTATGGCCGCCAGGCAAATTCTGTTTTAATTAACCCGCAAACAAGCAACACTTGTCAGCCAGTCAACACAATCTCGGAACGACGCTGAAAATCTCTCTCAATTCAAAACACCTTCGGTGTTGTAAGGTTAAGCCTCACGGATCATTAGTACTGGTTAGCTCAATACATCGCTGCACTTACACACCCAGCCTATCAACGTCATAGTCTTTAACGTTCCTTCAGGGGGCTTTAAGCCCCAGGGAAGACTCATCTCGAGGCAAGTTTCCCGCTTAGATGCTTTCAGCGGTTATCTCTTCCGAATTTAGCTACCGGGCAATGCCATTGGCATGACAACCCGAACACCAGTGATTCGTCCACTCCGGTCCTCTCGTACTAGGAGCAGCCCCTCTCAATCTTCCAACGCCCACGGCAGATAGGGACCGAACTGTCTCACGACGTTCTAAACCCAGCTCGCGTACCACTTTAAATGGCGAACAGCCATACCCTTGGGACCTACTTCAGCCCCAGGATGTGATGAGCCGACATCGAGGTGCCAAACACCGCCGTCGATATGAACTCTTGGGCGGTATCAGCCTGTTATCCCCGGAGTACCTTTTATCCGTTGAGCGATGGCCCTTCCATTCAGAACCACCGGATCACTAAGACCTACTTTCGTACCTGCTCGAGCCGTCACTCTCGCAGTCAAGCTAGCTTATGCCTTTGCACTAACCTCACGATGTCCGACCGTGATTAGCTAACCTTCGTGCTCCTCCGTTACTCTTTGGGAGGAGACCGCCCCAGTCAAACTACCCACCAGACACTGTCCTCACCCCAGATCATGGGGCCGAGTTAGAACATCAAACATTAAAGGGTGGTATTTCAAGGTTGGCTCCATGCAGACTGGCGTCCACACTTCAAGGCCTCCCACCTATCCTACACATCAAGGCTCAATGTTCAGTGTCAAGCTATAGTAAAGGTTCACGGGGTCTTTCCGTCTTGCCGCGGGTACACTGCATCTTCACAGCGAGTTCAATTTCACTGAGTCTCGGGTGGAGACAGCCTGGCCATCATTACGCCATTCGTGCAGGTCGGAACTTACCCGACAAGGAATTTCGCTACCTTAGGACCGTTATAGTTACGGCCGCCGTTTACTGGGGCTTCGATCAAGAGCTTCGCCTTGCGGCTGACCCCATCAATTAACCTTCCAGCACCGGGCAGGCGTCACACCGTATACGTCCACTTTCGTGTTTGCACAGTGCTGTGTTTTTATTAAACAGTTGCAGCCAGCTGGTATCTGCGACTGGCTTCAGCTCCAGGAGCTAGTCCTTTCACCTAACGCCAGCGTGCCTTCTCCCGAAGTTACGGCACCATTTTGCCTAGTTCCTTCACCCGAGTTCTCTCAAGCGCCTGAGTATTCTCTACCTGACCACCTGTGTCGGTTTGGGGTACGATTTAATGTTACCTGATGCTTAGAGGCTTTTCCTGGAAGCATGGCATCAACTGCTTCTGCACCGTGGTGCATCGTCATCACGCCTCAGGGTTGATAAGCAACCGGATTTACCTGGTCACTCCCCCTACACGCTTAAACCGGGACAACCGTCGCCCGGCCAGCCTAGCCTTCTCCGTCCCCCCTTCGCAGTAACACCAAGTACAGGAATATTAACCTGTTTCCCATCGACTACGCTTTTCAGCCTCGCCTTAGGGGTCGACTCACCCTGCCCCGATTAACGTTGGACAGGAACCCTTGGTCTTCCGGCGTGCGGGTTTTTCACCCGCATTATCGTTACTTATGTCAGCATTCGCACTTCTGATACCTCCAGCAACCCTCACAGGTCACCTTCAACGGCTTACAGAACGCTCCCCTACCCAACAACGCCTAAACGTCGCTGCCGCAGCTTCGGTGCATGGTTTAGCCCCGTTACATCTTCCGCGCAGGCCGACTCGACCAGTGAGCTATTACGCTTTCTTTAAATGATGGCTGCTTCTAAGCCAACATCCTGGCTGTCTGTGCCTTCCCACATCGTTTCCCACTTAACCATGACTTTGGGACCTTAGCTGGCGGTCTGGGTTGTTTCCCTCTTCACGACGGACGTTAGCACCCGCCGTGTGTCTCCCGTGATAACATTCTTCGGTATTCGGAGTTTGCATCGGTTTGGTAAGCCGGGATGGCCCCCTAGCCGAAACAGTGCTCTACCCCCGAAGATGAGTTCACGAGGCGCTACCTAAATAGCTTTCGGGGAGAACCAGCTATCTCCCGGTTTGATTGGCCTTTCACCCCCAGCCACAAGTCATCCGCTAATTTTTCAACATTAGTCGGTTCGGTCCTCCAGTTAGTGTTACCCAACCTTCAACCTGCCCATGGCTAGATCACCGGGTTTCGGGTCTATACCTTGCAACTAGACGCCCAGTTAAGACTCGGTTTCCCTACGGCTCCCCTATTCGGTTAACCTTGCTACAAAATATAAGTCGCTGACCCATTATACAAAAGGTACGCAGTCACACCACGAAGGTGCTCCCACTGCTTGTACGTACACGGTTTCAGGTTCTATTTCACTCCCCTCGCCGGGGTTCTTTTCGCCTTTCCCTCACGGTACTGGTTCACTATCGGTCAGTCAGGAGTATTTAGCCTTGGAGGATGGTCCCCCCATATTCAGACAGGATGTCACGTGTCCCGCCCTACTCATCGAGTTCACAGCCTGTGCATTTTGGTGTACGGGACTATCACCCTGTACCGTGCGACTTTCCAGACGCTTCCACTAACACACAAACTGATTCAGACTCTGGGCTCCTCCCCGTTCGCTCGCCGCTACTGGGGGAATCTCGGTTGATTTCTTTTCCTCGGGGTACTTAGATGTTTCAGTTCCCCCGGTTCGCCTCGTTAGACTATGTATTCATCTAACGATAGTGCAACGTATTGCACTGGGTTTCCCCATTCGGGTATCGTCGGTTATAACGCTTCATATCAGCTTACCGACGCTTTTCGCAGATTAGCACGCCCTTCATCGCCTCTGACTGCCTAGGCATCCACCGTGTACGCTTAGTCGCTTAACCTCACAACCCGAAGGTGTCTTATCATTGCTGACAGTACATCTTGTGTTGCGATTATTTGAGAGACTCTATTACAGGTTACTCTTTACCCCAATACATCTACGGCGGGGTAAATTTCAGCTGTAATGTTTCAATTTTCAGCTTGTTCCAGATTGTTAAAGAGCAATATCGTAAACACGACTTGGTAAAGTCATCTTTACGTTATTTTTCAGTTCATAAAGAACCGGTGATAATGTCTTTCACTCATTATCGGATTGGCGTCCCCAAGGGGATTCGAACCCCTGTTACAGCCGTGAAAGGGCAGTGTCCTAGGCCTCTAGACGATGGGGACACGAAAATACCGATCAAACCGAAATTCAACCGTTTCGTATCAGCATGAGTCGAAACTCATAACATCAACAGGTGCTCTTGCTCGTTTACATTCATCAGACAATCTGTGTGGGCACTGCGCAATGCGTATCGTTAGGTAAGGAGGTGATCCAACCGCAGGTTCCCCTACGGTTACCTTGTTACGACTTCACCCCAGTCATGAATCACAAAGTGGTAAGCGCCCTCCCGAAGGTTAAGCTACCTACTTCTTTTGCAACCCACTCCCATGGTGTGACGGGCGGTGTGTACAAGGCCCGGGAACGTATTCACCGTAGCATTCTGATCTACGATTACTAGCGATTCCGACTTCATGGAGTCGAGTTGCAGACTCCAATCCGGACTACGACAGACTTTATGTGGTCCGCTGGCTCTCGCGAGTTCGCTTCACTTTGTATCTGCCATTGTAGCACGTGTGTAGCCCTACTCGTAAGGGCCATGATGACTTGACGTCATCCCCACCTTCCTCCGGTTTGTCACCGGCAGTCTCCCTTGAGTTCCCACCATTACGTGCTGGCAACAAAGGATAAGGGTTGCGCTCGTTGCGGGACTTAACCCAACATTTCACAACACGAGCTGACGACAGCCATGCAGCACCTGTCTCACAGTTCCCGAAGGCACTTTAGCATCTCTGCCAAATTCTGTGGATGTCAAGAGTAGGTAAGGTTCTTCGCGTTGCATCGAATTAAACCACATGCTCCACCGCTTGTGCGGGCCCCCGTCAATTCATTTGAGTTTTAACCTTGCGGCCGTACTCCCCAGGCGGTCGACTTAACGCGTTAGCTCCGGAAGCCACGCCTCAAGGGCACAACCTCCAAGTCGACATCGTTTACAGCGTGGACTACCAGGGTATCTAATCCTGTTTGCTCCCCACGCTTTCGCACCTGAGCGTCAGTCTTTGTCCAGGGGGCCGCCTTCGCCACCGGTATTCCTCCAGATCTCTACGCATTTCACCGCTACACCTGGAATTCTACCCCCCTCTACAAGACTCTAGCTTGCCAGTTTCAAATGCAGTTCCCACGTTAAGCGCGGGGATTTCACATCTGACTTAACAAACCGCCTGCGTGCGCTTTACGCCCAGTAATTCCGATTAACGCTTGCACCCTCCGTATTACCGCGGCTGCTGGCACGGAGTTAGCCGGTGCTTCTTCTGCGAGTAACGTCAATGATTGAGCGTATTAAACTCAACCCCTTCCTCCTCGCTGAAAGTGCTTTACAACCCGAAGGCCTTCTTCACACACGCGGCATGGCTGCATCAGGCTTGCGCCCATTGTGCAATATTCCCCACTGCTGCCTCCCGTAGGAGTCTGGACCGTGTCTCAGTTCCAGTGTGGCTGGTCATCCTCTCAGACCAGCTAGGGATCGTCGCCTAGGTGAGCCATTACCCCACCTACTAGCTAATCCCATCTGGGTTCATCCGATGGCGTGAGGCCCTAAGGTCCCCCACTTTGCTCTTGCGAGGTCATGCGGTATTAGCTACCGTTTCCAGTAGTTATCCCCCTCCATCAGGCAGATCCCCAGACATTACTCACCCGTCCGCCGCTCGCCGGCAAAGTAGTAAACTACTTCCCGCTGCCGCTCGACTTGCATGTGTTAGGCCTGCCGCCAGCGTTCAATCTGAGCCATGATCAAACTCTTCAATTTAAGATTTGTTTGATTTGCTGACTTTTACTTGCGTAAAAGCAGCGGTGCTCAAAGATTACTTTCTGCAAATAGGCATTCTGACCGGAGTCAAAATGTTTACTGCTTTGGTCACTCTTCAAGACTTGATATTATTTCTGCCTGCCGAAACAGGCGTCGATATCGTCTTGCGAGTGCCCACACAGATTGTCTGATAAATTGTTAAAGAGCGTTCGTTACCCGTTTGCCTTGCGGCGAATCTTACGGTAACGCGGGAGGCAGATAATACGCTTTCCCGCTACAGAGTCAACCACTTAATCAGTTAATTTTCTCTGCTCTCCCCGGCCACTCTGTGAAGTTGCTCACAGCGCCGTGTCGATGGATGCGCATTATAGGGAGCTGCTTCAGAATGGCAAGGGTTTATCTTCACATTTTTTTCGTTTGTTGATTATTTGAACGTACAGGCTATTTATAACGCGCTTTTATTGCTTTTGGTAGGTCTGCCAGACTATTTAGCACCCAATCGGCCGCTGCTTCACCCTCGGCAGTGACTGGCTTACCCGTTCGAACCAATACTTTAGTGCCAATATTCGCCGCTAATGCCGCCTGCATATCTTCAATTTTGTCGCCAACCATATAAGAAGCAGCCATATCAATATTAAGTTCATTCTGCGCTTGCAATAACATTCCGGGTAATGGTTTGCGGCATTCACATGTTTCACTGAATTCAGCGACACTGCCATCAGGATGATGTGGGCAGAAATAGATGCCATCTAAATCAACACCGCGATCAGCCAATGACCAGTCCATCCATTCGGTTAGACTTAAAAACTGTTCTTCGGTAAACATCCCGCGGGCGATACCCGATTGATTGGTTACCAACACCAACGCAAAACCCATTTCTTTCAATTCACGGCATGCATCAATAACACCATCGATAAATTGAAAGTTGTCAATTTCGTGGACATAACCATGATCGACATTAACTGTACCATCACGATCTAAAAATATTGCGGGAACGGACTGAGTCACTTATATACTCCTGAGGGCTGTAAACCCCGATAGTATCGCATGTTTTATTACCTATTGAGAACGGAAGAGAATCCACGTTGTCAGTTGACTTAGCCGTCTAGACGCCTTAACATCCGATCCACACTTTGGTTCTACTAAAGTCCACTTTTTATCTAGCCACGGAAATAACGATAAAATAAGAATAATATGATTAAACTCACCCACATCAGCAAAGTGTTCCAGCAGGGTTCGCGCACTATTACCGCGCTATCAGACGTGAGTCTTCACGTCCCTGCCGGGCAAATTTATGGCGTTATCGGCGCTTCTGGCGCAGGTAAAAGTACCCTGATTCGGTGCGCTAATATGTTAGAACGGCCAACCAGCGGTCAAGTTCTGGTTGATGACCAAGATCTGACCACCTTGTCTGAAGGCCAATTAACACGCGCGCGTCGTCAGATTGGCATGATTTTTCAGCACTTTAATTTACTCTCATCACGCACTGTATACGGCAATATTGCATTGCCTCTTGAGTTGGACAATACATCGCGTGCAGATATAAAGAAGAGAGTGAATGAATTACTGGATTTAGTAGGGTTGACCGATAAGCAAGATGCTTACCCCGCTAATCTGTCCGGTGGGCAAAAACAGCGGGTCGCGATCGCTCGCGCGCTGGCCAGTAATCCTAAAGTTTTGCTGTGTGATGAAGCCACCAGCGCATTAGACCCAGCCACCACCCGCTCAATATTGGAGCTGCTAAAAGATATTAACCGCCGTTTGGGGTTAACGATTTTGCTTATCACTCATGAGATGGATGTCGTGAAACGCATCTGTGATCAAGTTGCAGTAATAAGTGAAGGCAAACTGATTGAAAAAGACAGTGTCAGTGAGGTGTTCTCTCATCCCAAGACACCATTAGCACAACAATTTATTCAATCCACCCTGCATTTGGATATTCCGGAAGATTACGCCAAACGTATGAGCCCGGAGCCAACGGTAGATCACGTCCCGCTTCTGAAGCTGGAGTTCACCGGTAAGTCAGTTGATGCTCCGTTAATCTCACAAGCCGTGCGCCGCTTCAATATTGATATCGGTATCCTAAGCTCGCAGATGGATTATGCCGGTGGGGTGAAATTCGGTGTCATGTTGGCAGAGCTACATGGCGACGTTCAGGATGGCCTGGCTGCCATCAAGTTTTTACAAGATCATCATGTGAAAGTAGAGGTTCTGGGTTATGTCTGAGGCAATGATGTGGTTAATGGCTCGAGGCGTCTGGGAAACTCTTATGATGACTTTTGTTTCCGGTTTCTTTGGCTTTGTTCTGGGGTTACCTGTAGGGGTGCTGTTATATGTCACCCGTCCTGGGCAAATTATCGCTAACAATAAAATTTATAGAACGCTGTCTGGTGTGGTGAATATTTTCCGCTCCATTCCTTTTATTATCTTATTGGTATGGATGATTCCATTTACACGCATGATCGTCGGCACATCGATTGGATTGCAGGCCGCTATCGTGCCGTTAACGGTAGGAGCCGCGCCTTTCATTGCCCGTATGGTGGAAAACGCTCTGCTAGAGATTCCGTCAGGTTTGGTTGAAGCGGCACGTGCGATGGGCGCAACACCGATGCAGATCATCAAAAAGGTATTATTACCAGAAGCCCTGCCCGGCTTAGTGAATGCGGCAACGATTACATTAATTACTCTGGTAGGCTATTCCGCTATGGGAGGAGCAGTAGGTGCCGGTGGCTTAGGTCAAATCGGTTATCAGTATGGTTATATTGGGTATAACGCTACGGTGATGAATACTGTATTAGTATTACTAGTAATTCTGGTCTACCTAATTCAGTTAAGTGGTGATCGGATAGTCAAAGCCGTTACGCACAAATAGTGATTAATCAGCGACTGCCTCACACAGCGGCGCATCTTAACGAATGTCTATAGAGGAAGGGATATGTCTTTAAAATTCAAATCTATCGCAGCAATTAGTGCGCTGATTGGTACCTTGACTTTGGTGGGTTGCGGCCCGACGGAAAAAGCGCCAAACCATATTAAAGTTGGCGTTATTGTCGGTGCAGAGCAACAAGTTGCCGAAGTGGCTCAGAAAGTGGCTAAAGAAAAGTACGGTCTGGACGTTGAACTGGTGACATTCAATGACTATGTGTTACCAAACGAAGCACTGAGCAAAGGGGATATCGACCTTAACGCTTTCCAGCATAAACCTTATCTGGATCAGCAAATCAAAGACCGTGGCTACAAACTGGTTTCTGTTGGCAACTCGTTCGTTTACCCCATTGCCGGCTATTCCAAGAAAATCAAGTCACTGGATGAACTACAACCTGGATCTCAGGTCGCCCTACCAAATGACCCTACTAATTTGGGCCGTTCTCTGTTATTGCTACAAAGCGTTGGTCTGATTAAGCTGAAAGACGGTGTTGGCCTGCTGCCAACCGTATTAGATGTGGTTGAGAACCCTAAAAATCTGAAACTGGTTGAGTTGGAAGCACCTCAATTACCACGTTCTTTGGATGACCAACAAATCGCTCTGGCGATTATCAATACCACTTACGCTAGCCAAATTGGCCTGACACCAGCTAAAGATGGTCTGTTTGTGGAAGATAAAGAATCACCGTATGTGAATCTGATTGTTGCCCGCGAAGACAATAAAGATGCGGAAAATGTGAAAAAATTTGTTCAGGCTTACCAGTCTGACGAAGTTTATGATGCAGCGAATAAAGCATTCAACGGTGGCGCAGTAAAAGGCTGGTAATCTTTAATTACCTCTTTTATTGAATATATCGACAAGACGGGCTATAGCCCGTCTTGTTATTTGAATAATAGATTGCTTCAATAGCACAACTTAAATGAATAAGGCTGAGGAATTTTTATGCGTGCGTTACCTCTGTGTCTGTTAGCTCTATCGCTAACTGGATGTACCCTGCTTCCATCAAAGCCATCCACCACAGATAATCCGATTAAGCAACCACCTCCGGTTATCGAACGCAGCCCCACGGCAGCCCCACGGCCTGCACCGGTAAAGCTTTATAAAAGTGCCGAAGAACTTGTTGGTAAGCCTTTTCGCGATCTAGGTGAAGTGTCTGGTGAATCTTGCCAATCAACCGTTCAGGATTCTCCACCCAGTATTTCAACCGCTCGTAAGAGAATGCAAATTCGTGCATCTTATATGAAAGCAAATGCCGTCTTACTGCATGAATGTGAAATACAAAGTGGTGTCCCTGGCTGCTATCAACAAGCGGTGTGTCAGGGTTCAGCACTGAACGTTTCATCTAAATGAGTACATTCTCTTTTAATCAGATCGGCGTGATCCGTTCACCGTATAAAGAAAAGTTTGCGGTACCACGGCAACCCGGTTTGGTTGAGGATGGTGGTGGCGAATTACAGTTGCTGGCACCTTACAACCAACCAGAAAGCGTACGCGGCTTATCTGACTTCAGCCATTTATGGGTGATATTCGTTTTCCATCAGACGATGGAGGGTGGCTGGCGTCCAACTGTTCGCCCTCCCCGTCTGGGGGGAAATACACGAATGGGCGTATTTGCGACCCGTTCAACTTTTCGTCCAAACCCGATAGGCATGTCGCTGATTGAGTTGAAAGGCGTTCGTTGCCAAAACGGTGAGGTGATTCTGGCATTGGGCAGCCTGGATTTAGTTGATGGCACGCCTGTTATTGATATTAAACCTTATCTGCCTTTCGCTGAGAGCCAACCTCAGGCGCGCGCTGGTTTTGCGCAATCTGCACCAGATACAGAGATGCAAGTTTGCTTTTCTCCCGCCGCCGAGCAACAGTTAGCTCACCACCAGCAGCGTTATCCACATCTTCGCCGTTTTATCAGCCAAGTTTTAGCACAAGATCCACGCCCAGCTTACCGTAAAGACGATAATGAAAGCCGTGAATATGCCGTTTTATTACTGGAATTTAATGTGCGCTGGCGGGTTATTGGCCAGCAAACAGAAGTGTTATCACTCGACCCACGCTAAATTTCACTCTGCTCTCTTTTGACAACCCGTGCTCACTGGTAAACTAGGCCACTTTTTACTTTTTGGCTGCCCCTAATTGCAATGCTAATGGAACAAAAACATCATGCGTACTAGCCAATATCTGCTCTCCACTCAGAAAGAGACACCTGCCGATGCTGAAGTTATCAGCCATCAACTCATGCTCCGTGCCGGGATGATCCGCAAACTGGCCTCAGGTCTTTACACCTGGCTACCGACCGGGGTTCGGGTGTTGAAAAAAGTTGAAAACATCGTGCGCGAAGAAATGAATAACGCAGGTGCTATCGAAGTATCAATGCCAGTGGTACAACCCGCGGACTTATGGCAAGAGAGTGGCCGCTGGGAGCAGTACGGCCCTGAGTTGTTGCGTTTTGTTGACCGCGGCGAGCGCCCTTTTGTTCTTGGCCCAACCCATGAAGAAGTGATTACTGATCTGATCCGCGGCGAGATTAACTCTTACAAACAACTGCCGCTGAATTTCTTCCAAATTCAGACCAAGTTTCGTGATGAAGTGCGCCCGCGCTTTGGTGTCATGCGCGCCCGTGAGTTTTTGATGAAAGATGCGTATTCCTTCCATACTACGCAAGAGTCTTTACAGGAAACTTACGACGCGATGTATACCGCGTACAGTAAGATTTTCAGCCGGATGGATTTGAACTTCCGTGCGGTACTGGCGGATACCGGCTCTATCGGCGGCAGTGCATCCCACGAATTCCAAGTGCTGGCAGAAAGTGGCGAAGATGATATCGTTTTCTCCACTGGCTCTGATTACGCAGCCAATATTGAATTCGCTGAAGCATTAGCGCCAACTGAACCACGCGCACCGGCTACAGAAGAGCTGCGAATCGTTGACACCCCGAACGCAAAAACCATCGCCGAGTTGGTAGAGCAATTCAAACTACCCATTGAGAAAACCGTGAAAACCTTATTGGTTCATGCTCACGAAGAGAGTGGTCATAAGTTGGTTGCGCTCCTGGTGCGCGGCGATCATGATTTAAATGAGATCAAAGCAGAGAAGCTGCCACAAGTTGCCAAGCCACTGACCTTTGCTAGCGAAGAGGAAATTCGTGCAGCTATCGGCGCTGGCCCAGGTTCATTAGGCCCGGTTAATTTATCATTGCCTGTTATTGCTGACCACAGTGTGGCGGTGATGAGCGATTTCGGTGCGGGTGCGAATATTGATGGGAAGCATTACTTTGGTATTAACTGGGAGCGTGATTTGGCGCTGCCGCTCGTTGCTGATTTGCGTAACGTAGTAGAAGGCGATATCAGCCCTGATGGCAAAGGCACTCTACAGATCAAACGCGGTATTGAAGTGGGCCATATTTTCCAGTTAGGGACCAAATATTCTGAAGTCATGAAAGCCACCGTTCAGGGCGAAGATGGCCGTAATCAGGTGATGACCATGGGTTGCTACGGCATAGGGGTATCCCGTGTGGTGGCGGCGGCTATTGAGCAGAACCATGATGACCGCGGTATCATCTGGCCAGATGCTATTGCGCCATTCCAGGTTGCTATTCTACCTATGAATATGCACAAATCTTTCCGAGTGAAAGAACTGGCAGAAGAGCTCTACACCACCCTGCGTTCTCACGGTATTGACGTTATTCTCGACGACCGTAAAGAGCGCCCAGGTGTGATGTTTGCCGATATGGAATTGATTGGCGTGCCACACAATATCGTCATTGGTGACCGTAATCTCGATAGCGAAGAAGTGGAATACAAAAACCGACGCGTCGGTGAGAAACAAATGATTAAGACCAGCGAAATTGTTGAGTTCTTGCTGAGCCAAATAAAACGCTGAATGGCTATATACCCGTCATAAATAAAGATACCCGCCATAAATAAAGAGTCCCCATAAGCGGGGTATTTTACTGATGAAGCCGCCGGAGAACTTGAACTACCGTGCGGCTTCTTATTTTAGCTATGGACAAGGGCTATTTTTTCTCACAACTTTTATTGGCATTAAACTGAATATCCCCCTCCGGAATCAGCGTTTTATTCGTTCGCCCTTCTTCCATTGATGGCCTTGAATCAAAATACCCATTGAGGGTCAAAAACACAGGTTCTCCAGGGTTTCTGCGAGCGTTTAAATACCCGGTTTCCAGTTCGATATTATTCTCTACCGGGAACGCCTTACCCGTTACACAATCAGTAAATATGGCGGCATCAGCAAAGTATTTATACATACCACTTAGTGGCATTGGCGTTTTGGATAACGGCTGGTCGCTGGGTTCCAACTGATAATTCAGTGTCGATTTAATGGGTAAACCTTGCTGATCGAGCATCACCAAGCTTTTATCGACAGGGTGGAAGTAACGTTTTTCTCCCTGACCGTTGGTTAACACTAACTTATCAGCAGTACGTGCCCATTTACCATATTCTGCAAAAGTTTGGTCGCCATCTTTAGTGCCGAGATAAACTTCTTTCAAGATAAAAGTCCCATCACTATCGAGGAACAAAGAAGTGTCTAAGCCACTGCAATCCGCACAAGGTAATACGCCCTGATAGCTCTGCTGCATTGGTTGCAAAACCTGTTCAGCAGGTTGAGAGCGATTATTACAGCCTAATAATGACAGCGCACCTACTGCCAAAAGTAGCGTTATCGTTAATTTACTCACAGTGATTCTCCCATACTGTGTCCGATATATATGGAATGAAGTCATATCAACCGCAATGTATCAACGTTCATATAAATATCGACTTCACTCTTGATGTATTTTACCACGCAGCGCTTTTGTCGCCCCTTTGCGGACTTTACCCTCAACTCGCCTGATTTTTGAACCTTTGGTTGGTTTTGTCGCTCGACGGGCCTTTTCTACCACCATTGCCTGGCGAATGAGTGCTACCAAGCGCGCCAATGCAGCCTCACGGTTCATATCTTGGCTGCGGTATTCCTGTGCTTTTATGATGACAACACCTTCAGCTGTCACCAAATGGCTATTTAGCAACAATAACCTTTCTTTATAATACTCTGGCAGGCTTGAGGCCTTAATGTCAAAGCGCAAATGAATCGCAGTTGAGGTTTTATTAACATGCTGGCCTCCAGCGCCCTGCGCCCGGATCGCGGTCAGCTCAATCTCGCCGCTGGCCAGCGTGACACTATTAGAGATAATCAACACACTTATTGCCCGTAGTTTTGCCATTCGGCAAAACTAATTTCCAGATTATTCTGTACATCTGATAGCCAGATAGTCCCTTCTTGCAGTGTCGCCTGTAATGACATATTGCGGTTAGACAGCGCAGCCAACTTCGCCATTTGTTCGTCATCAAGAAAACGCACTCTTAAGTTACGATGCCCAGCGAGTTTCTCCTGAACTTGTGGCCACCAGACTTTGGCCGCACGCTCACTGTATGCATACAGAACGACTTGTTTTGATTGATTACAGGCTTTGCGCAACCGTTTCTCTTCA
The DNA here is from genome assembly GCF_900460465.1 of Yersinia pestis. Classification (GTDB taxonomy): domain Bacteria; phylum Pseudomonadota; class Gammaproteobacteria; order Enterobacterales; family Enterobacteriaceae; genus Yersinia; species Yersinia pestis. The sequence goes on from NZ_UAVH01000006.1 coordinate 698,300, forward strand.
GGTAGCCCCAATTCAATCCACAGCTCAATGCCGTTGTGGTCATTATGGCGCCAAACTTCGGGTTCATCATCAGCACTGAGTCCTTTGGTAAACAGCAAGCGCTCATCAGCATGGCAAATCCATGCCAGTAAACGCAGCATCATACGTTGATCCGTTTCCGAGGGATGTTGCGCTATCGTCAGGTTAATATCCTGGAAAAAATTACGGTCCATATCTGCAATGTTAATAGCGGCTTTATGGATAGTTGCTTTTAGTGCCATGGGTGACCTCTGAATTATCTGGCTAACAGTGTACTTGATTAGACCTGCCAGCAGACAGCGAACCATACAGAAAGAAGGATATAAGTGGTATCAATACCAAAAATAAACCTTAGCTTGCACTCTAATATCTCTACAACTCCTGTGCTATAGTCCTTATAAGTTCAGAGTTTATCTTCGTAGGTTTACAGTTTGTCTTTTCTGCTGAGAGCTTACCGGGTTAAACTTTTCCGGGAGGATTATTGTGCAGCAATACTGTGAATTAGTACGCCGTTTTTATGCCGAGATTGGAAGTGGTGATCTTGGCTACGTGCCAGACGCACTACGCTGTGTATTGAAAGCATTGGACGAAGTTGCGGCTAACGACGCACTCCCGTCCTCCGTTAGGGAACAGGCGGCCTATGCCGCCGCTAACTTATTGGTGAGCGATTATGTCGATGAGTGAAGAGTATCAACCCATCAATTGTGATGACTACGATAATCTGGAACTCGCCTGCCAACATCACCTGATACTGACGTTGAAGTTGAGAGGCGGTGAGATCGTAGAAGGCAAAGCCAGCGATCTGCTGCTGAGAAAAAAGGTCGAGTACCTGATTGTCGAGCAAGAAGGGACAATGCGCGAATTGCGTCTGGACCATATCGCCAGCTTCAGTCACCCCGAAATTGGAACGGTCGTAGTGAGCGCATCATAGTTTCCACTTCCTTGTGAAAAACGGGTCGCTGAAGAGCGGCCCGTTTTGCATTTATCCTATTTACATTTACCTGGCTTACATTTTACCCGACTTACCTTTAACCCTACGTACTTGACGTGACTACTGTACTGACGGCTTTCGTGACTACTCTGCCTATCCTTACACTTCGCCTCTACAAGGTCGCTGTAAGCCGCGTTAAAATCAGCTCCCGGCAGATTTATCACCCGATTCACTGACTGGCTTGTTTTATTATCCACATATAATTTATGGCTTTAGGCTGGCATAATACGCAGCCAAATCAGAAAAATCTTCATCGGATAAACCGGATACATAAGCGCGCATCACCTCGGCTTGCCCGCCGGAGCGGCTCCCCTTTTTATAGGCTTCTAATGATTGTTGCAGATACAGCGCATTCTGCCCGGCCAGGTTAGGATACATAGGTACTGAAACTTTACCATTCATGCCATGGCAGGCCACACAACTGGATGACTTAGCACGCCCCGCCTCAATATCATTTTTTGCCCACACCTGAAAGCTACACAAGCTCAGTAACACCGCCATACTGACAACTAATTTCATCATTATTGCTCCTCAAAAATTAACGGGACTCTTCCAGACAACGGACAAACCCTCAATGACTCGTTTTTAAACGCGTGAGGATAGACTGCCCGCACCACAGATGGCACTGTTCTAACCCACATGGAAGTTATTTTCATGCGGGGAATCTGGCGTTTTTACGATCTATTTATTCTCTCCGGTGTGGGCATTGAGTCATCAACTTCGACTCTCTCTTCTTCTTTTTCAATGCGGGTGTTGTTTTATCCCAATCTAAGTGGTTTATCCCAATCTAAGTGCCAGCATGGCTCATTTTCATTCGCCTGCCCCGCTTGGGTAACGAATACCCCCGCGGCTGCAATTAATTGTTCACCGAAATATAACAGCGGAATACGTTCCCGCTGCCATGGGGGAATACCCAGCTCTTGCCATACTTTTTTACTTTGACGCGAGTGATGCCGCCCAACAATTTTGATATCTCCCTGTAAACCAAAACGTACACTTATCTCCTCGCCAACGGCGGCAGGACGGACCGCTTGCCCACCCGCTGAGACAAACCTCAGTACGCCTAAATCGGCAGGTAGCCATAATGGCTCGGGTAATAAAGGTATTATCGACGAATTTGGGGCGGCCTTAACGGTTGCCCAAGGTAAGTAATTTGTTGTTATTTCAGCCAAGGGCATTAATAAATACAGATGTTGACGAAAACGGCGTACCTGACGGGTGCCAATCATTAATTGAGGCTCCGCATCTTGCCGTGCCATGGCGACCTCCAGCCACAGGCGCTGCAATTGGCTTTGTGATGGCATTGGTGCACCAAGACTCGCCAACCAGCGGCGCAATATAGCCGCCCGTTTCGCCATTGATGCCTGTAATAGTCCATCAATAGAGAGTGATCTGTCAGGTCCCTGTAACTGCTGCAAGTTTTCAGCCAACAGTTCATCCAATAACTGCTCCTGCTCAGCACATAGCCCCGCACTACGTGCCGTGGCCTGAGCAAAATGTGGCCAACGTTGATTAAGTATCGGCAGAACATTTAGCCGTAAGAAATTGCGATCAAAACGATCATCTTGATTGCTATCATCTTCAATCCATTGTAATTGCTGTGCCTGTGCATAGTTCTCTAATATCTCTCGAGAAAAAGCGAGTAGTGGCCGCAACAGTTGGCTGTGGGCAAAGGGCATTTTAGCCGCCATCGCAGAGAGACCCGCCGGCCCGCTACCACGCTTAAGTGCCAACAGGAAGGTCTCACATTGATCGTCCAAATGCTGGGCGGTCAGTAAGACTTCTTTGGCAGCCAAATTGGCGGAAAAGGCTTGGTAACGTGCTGTTCTGGCTGCCGCTTCTATCCCGTTCTGCCGAGGATCAATATTAACTCGCACCACCTTAAGCTCAATTTTCCATTGATCACATTGCTGCATACAATGTTTTACCCAACTATCAGCCTGCGGGTTTAAACCATGGTGAATATGAATAGCGCGAATGTTCAGTTCAGGAATAAGTTGTTGACGTAAACAGACCAATAAATGCAGTAACACCGTGGAATCTAACCCACCACTAAACCCCACCAACACATGACGGTTTTCACCCAGTTGAGCGAAAAGAGGGTTAAGTAACACATTGGGTTTCGAGGTGACTAAGTTCATGTCATTCCGCTTTCAATTCATATAGCTCCAGTGGTAAACCATCTGGGTCATTAAAGAAAGTAAAACGTGATTGAGTGTAGGGATCAATGCGAACTGCTTCGCAAACAACGCCCGCGACGACAAGTTCTTTTAGCGCCAGATCAATATCATCAACCTGGAAAGCCAGATGACGTAAACCACAGGCCTCTGGACGACTTGGCCGCGGTACCGGTGAAGGAAAGGAGAATAATTCAATGGTGTATTGGTCATGTAACGCCAGATCCGCTTTCCATGAATCACGCTCTTCGCGATAAACCTCGCTGATCAGATTAAAACCTAGCACCTCACAGTAGAACCGTTTACTGGCCTGATAATCTGAGCAAATAATCGCAATATGGTGAATCTTATTAATTGCCAGCACGTATCCTCCGTTAAATTAAACATGTTACATCTGCCAGACTTTAAGTTGCCTGTGTGTTGGCCCCCTGCATCTCGAAGTAACTTGGGTATAGATTGCTTAACTAAATTCGGGTCTTCAGTAAAAAATAGATAAAAAAAACCGGCGCTTAAATTCCGCACCGGCTTTTATCAGTTGGCAATCAACTCAGCAATAGCCGTAGTTCATCAAGCGCTGATAACGACGATTCAATAACTCTTCGTCATTCAGCACATCCAAATCATTGAGATCTGCCAACAGTTGCGCTTTCAGTGAGATAGCAATCGCGGCGTAATCGCGATGTGCGCCCCCCAACGGCTCGGGGATCACTGAGTCAATCATCTTCAGTTCTTTTAGGCGATGTGCAGTAATGCCCATCGCTTCTGCGGCTAATGGCGCTTTATCCGCACTTTTCCACAGAATAGAGGCGCAACCTTCTGGAGAGATAACAGAATAAGTGCTGTATTGCAGCATATTCACTTTATCACCCACACCGATAGCCAACGCACCACCAGATCCACCTTCACCAATCACGGTACAGACGATAGGGACATTCAGTCGTGACATTTCACGCAAGTTGCGCGCAATCGCTTCTGATTGACCACGTTCTTCCGCCCCAACACCCGGATAAGCCCCCGGTGTATCGATGAAAGTAATAATGGGTAACTTAAAGCGTTCAGCCATTTCCATCAGACGTAAAGCTTTACGATACCCTTCTGGTGCTGGCATACCAAAGTTACGACGGATCTTCTCTTTGGTTTCACGCCCTTTTTGATGACCAATAATCATCACCGGGCGCCCATCCAGACGTGCAATACCGCCAACAATAGCTTTATCATCGGCATAAGCACGATCACCAGCCAGCTCTTCGAAATCGGTAAAGATATTAGCGATATAATCCAGGGTATAAGGACGACGAGGATGGCGTGCCAATTGGGCAATCTGCCATGCGCCGAGGTCCGAGAAAATTTTCCGCGTCAGCTCAACACTTTTCTCACGCAGACGCTGGACCTCTTCATCCAGATTAATATCTAATTTTTCGTCTTGACGGCTGACTGCAGTCAGCGAGTCAATTTTCGCTTCCAGCTCTGCAATCGGCTGTTCAAAATCAAGAAAATTCAGACTCATAGCATTCCTATTTTAGTCAAATTCCAGTTCCACTTGCTCATTACCTACCAACGTTCGCAAATCGATTAATAAGCGATCGGTGGGCGTCACGCGCCATGTGGCTCCAAACCGCAGCCGGGCGCGAGCATCTTCCCGTTGGTAATAAAGATGTACTGGGATCGTCCCCGCTCGATGGGGTTCCAACGACTGACGGAGACGGTTCAAAAGCTGGTCATCAATTTGCCTGTCAGTCAGCGAGATAGCAAGCCCACTTGCATATTTTTCACGAGCTTCACTGATGTCCATTAACTCACGGGCGGTCATTTTAAGCCCACCACTAAAGTCATCAAAGCTGACCTGTCCGGTGGCTATCAGGATACGGTCTTTTTCCAATAAATGCTGATATTTTTCCAATGCATCGGTGAATAACATCACCTCCAGACGACCAGAGCGGTCATCTAGCGTACAAATACCAATGCGATTACCACGTTTTGTGACCATAACCCTTGCCGCGATCACCAACCCCACTGCGGTGGTCATTTTGCCCCGATCCGTCGGATGCATATCCTTCAAACGCATCCCACCGGCATAGCGTTCGATTTCCTTGAGGTACTGAGTGATCGGATGGCCAGTTAAATACAGCCCCAGCGTTTCCCGTTCACCATCTAAAACAACCTGCTCCTGCCATGGCGGCACATTGGCATAGGATTGCTCAACCTGCTCAGGCGCGTCGGCTAATACACCAAACATATCTACCTGACCAATTGCTTCGGCTTTAGCATGTTGATCTGCGGCTTTAAGCGCATCCCCGAGAGAACTCATCAATGCTGCACGGTGTGGCCCCAAACGGTCAAATGCACCGGACATGATCAGTTTTTCTAAAATACGCTTGTTAAGCTTTTTGGTATCGACACGGGCGCATAGGTCAAATAACTCTTTAAAATAGCCCCCCTCTTTACGCGCCTCCAGAATGGCTTCTATCGGCCCCTCACCTACACCTTTAATGGCACCAATACCATAAACAATTTCGCCATCATCGTTTACATGGAAATGGTACAAACCGCTGTTGATGTCAGGGGGCAGAATTTTCAGCCCCATACGCCAGCATTCATCGACCAAGCCGACCACTTTGTCCGTATTATCCATATCAGCGGTCATTACTGCAGCCATAAATTCAGCCGGATAATGGGCTTTTAACCACAACGTTTGATAGGAGACTAATGCATAAGCTGCCGAGTGAGATTTGTTAAAACCGTAACCTGCAAATTTCTCAACCAGGTCAAAGATTTTAATCGCCAGCTCACCATCAATACCCTGATTTTTCGCACCATCTTCAAATACAGAACGCTGCTTAGCCATCTCAGCAGGGTTTTTCTTACCCATGGCACGACGCAACATGTCCGCACCACCCAGTGAGTAGCCGGACAGAACCTGCGCAATTTGCATGACCTGTTCCTGATACAAGATAATGCCGTAGGTCGGCTCAAGCACAGGTTTCAAGGATTCATGTTGCCACTCAATATCTGGGTAAGATATCGCTTCCCGGCCGTGTTTACGGTCAATAAAGTTATCAACCATCCCTGATTGTAACGGACCGGGACGAAATAACGCCACTAAGGCGATCATGTCCTCGAAGCAGTCGGGCTTCAGGCGCTTGATCAAGTCTTTCATCCCTCTGGATTCCAGCTGGAATACTGCTGTCGTTTCCGAACGTTGCAGCATATCGAAGCTTTTTTTATCCTCCAGCGGAATAGAGGCGATATCAATGGGTTCCAATCCAGTTTTAGCGCGCCGGGCGTTAATCATCTCCAACGCCCAATTAATGATGGTTAGTGTACGTAGACCGAGGAAGTCAAACTTCACCAGCCCAGCATATTCCACATCATTTTTATCAAACTGCGTAACTGGGTTATTGCCTTCCGCATCACAATAGAGTGGGGCAAAATCGGTAATCTTAGTGGGGGCAATAACCACGCCTCCAGCATGTTTCCCGGCGTTTCGCGTTACTCCTTCCAGCTTACGCGCCATATCAATTAGCGCCCTGACCTCTTCATCAGCTTCATAAATTTCAGCTAGCTGTGGCTCCGCTGCAAACGCTTTTTCCAGTGTCATCCCCGGATCGAGTGGGATTAATTTTGAGATCCGATCAACAAAGCCATAGGGATGGCCTAATACACGGCCGACATCGCGGATGACCGCTTTAGCCGCCATGGTACCGAAGGTAATTATCTGGGAAACCGCATCGCGGCCATACATTTCCGCCACGTGTTCGATCACCAGATCACGTTTCTCCATACAGAAGTCAACGTCGAAGTCAGGCATCGATACACGTTCCGGATTAAGGAAGCGCTCGAACAGTAGATCAAATTCCAGTGGGTCAATATCAGTAATTTTCAGGGCATAAGCCACCAATGAGCCTGCACCAGAGCCACGCCCCGGCCCCACCGGTACGCCGTTATCTTTCGACCACTGGATAAACTCCATTACAATCAGGAAGTAACCAGGGAAGCCCATTTGGTTGATAACTTTGAGCTCGATATCCAGACGTTCATCATATTCTGGCCGTTTTTGCAGCCTAACCTCAGGGTCCGGAAACAGAAATTCCAAACGTTCTTCCAAACCTTGTTTGGCTTTTTCTACCAGAAAATCTTCTGTACTCATCTCCCCTGTGGGGAACTGCGGTAAGAAATATTCCCCAAGGCGAATAGTGACATTACAGCGTTTGGCTATCTCAACGCTGTTGATCAACGCTTCTGGAATATCAGCGAACAGCTCACACATCTGTTCTTCATCGCGCATAAACTGCTGAGGGCTGTAATTCTTCGGCCGTTTAGGATCGACCAATGTAAAACCATCATGGATAGCGACACGGATTTCATGGGCATCAAAATCCGATTCATCAATAAAACGCACATCATTGGTCGCAACGACAGGTAAACCACGCTCAGTGGCCAATGCCACGGCAGCATGAAGATAGTTTTCTTCGTCTGGACGCCCGGTTCGAATAAGTTCGAGGTAATAGCAGTCTGGAAAGTGTTCCTGATAAAAGGCGAGACATTGATCAACCTGAACCTGGTTACCCCGTAGCAGAAATTTGCCCACATCCCCCATTCGGCCACCAGACAGCAGAATGAGTCCTTCTTTATGTTTGATCAGCCAATCGCGATCAATGATAGGACCCGCAGCGCCATAACCCCGTTGGTAGGCTTCTGAGATCAATAAAGTCAGATTTTGATAGCCTTCATTATTGCGAGCCAAAACCGTGAGGTGAGCTAATTCATCACCCAGTATTTCACTTTGTACGTAGAAGTCAGCACCGATGATGGGTTTAATCCCCGCACCATGCGCGCTGCCGTAGAATTTCACCAGGCCACAGAGGTTAGTAAAATCGGTAATAGCCAGAGCAGGCATACCTAATGCAGCAGCTCTTTTCACCAAAGGTCCAATCTTAGCTAATCCATCGATCATGGAATAATCGCTATGAACACGCAGGTGGACAAAACGAGGTTCGGCCATATCCAGATACCAGAAATGAGTGGATTGAATCATACGCCCCGGTAGCTAAGTACCCGGAACATCATAGCTATCCCCATCATATTTCAAGTTGCCTATGTATTGGCTATCTTCGTGCAACTCAAATTATTTAGGGTATATATATCATCGATGCAAGCTTATCGTTTACACCAAACCCAGCACCCGTTTCACCGGGCCAAAACTGCGCCGATGATGTACCGTGGCACCAAGCGCGGCTAACTTTTCCAAATGAAAAGCCGTTGGGTAGCCTTTATGTTGTGCGAAACCATATTCAGGGAAGAGGAGGTCCAACTCGGTCATTTCACGATCACGCGTCACTTTGGCTAAAATAGAAGCCGCGCTGATCTCCGCCACCCGGCTATCTCCTTTGACAACGGCCAGTGACGGCATCTGTAATTTCGGGCAACGGTTACCATCTATCAATACATAATCGGGTACAATATGCAGCCCCGATACAGCCCTTTGCATCGCCAGCATGGTTGCGTGCAAAATATTAAGCTGATCAATTTCTTCCGGTTCAGCACGACCAAGACTCCATGATAGTGCCTTTTCAGTGATTTCGTCATACAGTGACAGGCGGCGCTTCTCGCTGAGTTTTTTTGAATCTGCCAAGCCAACTATTGGCCGGTTAGGATCAAGGATCACCGCTGCAGTGACTACGGCACCCACCAAAGGGCCACGACCCACTTCATCCACGCCTGCGATTAAATTAGCCTGTGGGTAAATAAAAGTCTCGCTCATCGATCTGCCAGCTCCAATACAGCTTGTGCTGCCTGTTCATCCGCACCACAGCGGATGCTCTGATGCAGAACCAAAAAACGTTCTTTTAAGGCTGCTATTTCGCTACCACCTTGTAGCAACGGCAAAAGTGCACCAGCGAGTTTTTGCGGCTGGCACTCTTGTTGCAACAATTCTGTCACCAACTCTTCCCCTGCTAACAGATTCGGTAATGAAACATAAGGTGTTTTGACTAATCGCTCTGCCAACCAGAAAGTAAATGGCTTCATACGATACCCCACAACCATCGGGCATTTGGCCAGCATACATTCGAGTGCAGCCGTGCCTGAGGCTAACAATGCTGCATCACTGGCGATCATCGCGACACGCGCTTTACCATCCAGTAAATGTACGGATAAATCAGGCGCAATTTCCGCTTTAATTCGCTCGAATTGTTCACGTCGCTTGCTGTTGACCAAGGGAACCACTACTTCCAAATTGGGCAATTTATCACGCAGAATTACCGCTGTACGTAAAAAATCAGCGCTGAGCATTTCAACTTCAGAGTGGCGGCTACCCGGTAACAGCGCCAGACAAGTGGCATTAGGCGCAATGCCAAGCTCTGCTCTCGCTGCCTGCTGATCGGGTACTAGTGGCATGGCATCGGCCATGGTATGGCCTATAAAACGGCAAGGGACATTGAAACGATCATAAAACGCTTTTTCAAAAGGGAGAAAAGCCAACACCATGTCGGTCGCTTTTCCAATTTTGAAAACACGTTTTTGTCGCCAGGCCCAGACTGATGGGCTGACATAATGAATAGTCCGAATACCCCGTTGTTTTAAGCGCCCTTCAAGGGTGATGTTGAAATCGGGGGCGTCAATGCCAACAAAGACATCGGGAGAAAGCTCACTAAAACGCTGAGTCAGATCCTTCCTGATTTTCAATAACCGTGGCAGGCGCTCTAATACTTCAACAACGCCCATGACGGCTAACTCTTCCATCTCATACCAGGCTTCACACCCTTCGGCTTGCATCAGAGGCCCAGCGACACCGACAAATCGGGCATTGGGTACCTGAACTTTCAGCGCCCGAATTAATCCAGCGCCTAAGATATCGCCGGAAGTTTCTCCGGCAACTAAACCAATCGTTAGGGGACGTCCAGCGTTTAATGAACAATCAGCAGTCAATGGGCTATTTTGCATAAGTCAGCGAATAATACCGCGGGTCGAACGAGCAAAGAAATCATTGAACGCTTTAACGACTGGATATTGCTCCGCTAATTCAGCAATTTCTGGTTTCACTTCATCCAACGTCCTGCCACTGCGGTACAACAACTTGTATGCACTACGGATAGCATGAAGAGATTCTTTGTCGAAACCACGACGTTTCAAACCTTCAATATTAATCCCAAATGGCGTCGCATGATTCCCTTGAGCGATGACAAAAGGAGGCACATCCTGAGTAATACCGGAACAACCGCCGACCATCACATGCGCACCAATCACACAAAATTGATGGATAGCCGTCATGCCACCGATAATAGCGTAATCGTCAATCTCTACATGACCCCCCAACGCAGCATTATTAGCAAGAATGCAACGGTTACCAATGACACAATCATGGGCAACATGGGTATTAACCATCAGTAGATTGTCGCAACCGACCTTGGTCACCCCCCCACCTTGTGTGGTACCTCGGTGGATAGTGACACTTTCACGTATACGGTTACGATCACCGACCTCAACCCGAGTAGGCTCACCTGCATATTTCAGATCTTGGTTCGCTTCACCGATGGAAGCAAACTGGTAAATTTGATTATCACAGCCGATCTTGGTTATGCCATTAACGACAACGTGGGATTTCAGTTCCGTGCCAGCACCAATTTCCACCTGGGATCCGACAATGCAGAAGGGCCCAATATAAACACCAGCGCCAATGATGGCACCTTCTTCAACGATAGAACTTGGATGGATAAAGGCGGTTTTGTCAATCACGAATCAGGACTCCTTAACGACAGGATTTACAACATCTGGTTTTACAACATCTGGTTTTACAACATCTGGTTTTACAACGACAGATTCTGCAGGTGCTGCTGGTTTGCTACGCGCGCACATCATGGTGGCAGTGCAAACGATTTCGCCATCGACTTTAGCTACACCGGTAAAACGGGTTAGGCCACGGCGTTCTTTAACAAACTCAACTTCCATGATCATCTGATCGCCAGGCACTACTGGGCGCTTAAAACGTGCTTCATCAATACCAGCAAAGTAATAAAGCTCGCCCGGTTCCAGTTTACCGCGGCTCTTAAACGCCAAAATCCCTGTAGCCTGCGCCATCGCTTCTAATATAAGCACACCAGGGAAGATGGGCTTGCCTGGGAAATGGCCTTGGAAAAATGGCTCGTTAAAAGAGACGTTCTTCACTGCACGCAGAAATTTTCCTTCCTCAAAATCAAGGACACGGTCTACCAGCAAGAACGGAAAACGGTGCGGGAGTAGATCCAAAATCTCTTCAATATGCAGAGTATGAGTGTCAGTAGTCAAAATACTCTTCCTGTCTAAAAAACTGATGCTATCAACAACACGGCCTGCACAGCCCCAAAGGGAGGCATTAGGCAGGCCGCAAATTAGGAACTCTGTAGACTTTTGGCATCACTGCCAGTAAGTTCGATTATTAACTCAGAGTGTCAGGCTAGAGTGATTATTCTTTATCGATTTTACGCTCAACAGCTTTTAAGCGTTTATTAATACCATCAATATTCATCACTAGAGCGGCAGTTTTGCGCCACATTTTATTTGGTTGTAACGGAATACCGGAGGAGTATAACCCAGGTTCAGTGATTGGTCTCATCACCATTCCCATCCCGGTAATTGTTACTTTGTCACAAATTTCCATATGGCCATTAATCACACTGGCACCGCCAATCATACAATAGCGGCCCACTTTCAAACTGCCAGCCATGATAACACCACCGGCAACTGCCGTATTGTCGCCAATCACAACGTTATGTGCAATCTGACATTGGTTATCAATGATGACACCGTTACCAATAATCGTGTTATCCAGCGCACCACGGTCAATCGTTGTACAGGCACCAATCTCAACACGGTCGCCAATATGTACAGAACCAAGCTGCGGTATTTTTACCCAGTTACCACGATCATTTGCATAACCAAAGCCATCGGCACCAATGACAGTACCAGATTGGATCAGGCAATTCTGCCCAATAACAACTTCATGATAGATAGAAACATTAGCCCACAAACGGCTACCCGCACCAATATGGGTGTTCTTACCAATGAAGCAACCCGCACCGATGACAACATTATCGCCGAGTACAACACCCGACTCTATGACTGCATTCGCACCAACAGAAACCCCCTCGCCCAACGTTGCCTGCGGAGAAATCACGGCACTCGGTGCGATATCCTGAGCAGGTTGAGGGGTGGTATCCATTATTTGAGCCATGCGCGCATAGGTGAAATAAGGATTTTCAACAACTAAAGCAGCAACTTTACAAAAAGGTAAATCAGCCTCAGTCAATACCACAGCACCTGCATTGCAAGATGCAAGTTGTTCCCGATAGCGGCTGTTTGACAAAAACGTGATTTGCTCAGGTTGGGCAGAATGCATAGAAGCGATGCCGGTGATGACAAGATCGCCATCACCGTGCACCTGTGCATCCAACTGCTGGGCTAAATCAGCCAGTCGAATTGAAGGCATGTTTTATTTAACCTGTTTCAATACGTCAGCAGTAATGTCTTTAGAAGAATCAGCGTATGCCACTGCATTCGCATCAATGACTACGTCATAGCCACCTTTGGTAGCAACAGATTTAACAGCATCCTGAATACGGCTCAGGATTTTGTTACGCTCTTCTGCCTGACGACGGCGGTTATCTTGCTCAAAAGCCTGCGCTTTAGTAGAGAAAGTTTCACGCTGTTTCATTACTTCATTTTCCAGCTTGGTACGATCACTGGCTTTCATGGTAGAACCATCACGTTGTAGCTTCTGCATTTTAGTCTGCAGATCGCGCTCCATTCCTTGCAGTTCGGTTGCACGGCCTTTGAATTCATTCTCCAGCTGCTTAGCCACGGCTTCACGCGCGGGTAATTGTTGGAAAATGCTGGAAACATTAACAATAGCAATTTTGTCAGCTGCTTGAACGCTGGCTGAAGCAGCCAATGCTAAACCTAGACTTGCGGCACACAACCACTTTTTCACTATAAACTCCTTACCATTACCCGTTTGTGTCAGAGACACCTTGAATTGCACTTGGTAGTGTATCCCACCTGATGAAGCGTCAGATTTCACCAACGCGACTTAAGATCCTTTCACTACCAGTGCTGTCTTTAAAATTCAGAACTGCTTTGCCCATCAATTACCAAGTTTTACCAATGTTAAACTGGAATTGCTCTGACTTATCACCTTCGTAATCTTTAACTGGTTTAGCATATGAGAACACCAATGGACCCAATGGAGACATCCATTGCAATGCTACACCCGCAGACACACGAATATTACTCGCTTTACCGTAATCAGGAATACCTGCAGCACGCGTTTTAGCTGTGTTTTCCCAATTGGTATCCCACACAGTACCTGAGTCGATAAAGATGGAGGTACGCACTGAATTCGAGTATTTCTCGCTGATAAACGGTGTCGGTGTGATCAACTCGATACTGGCCACCGCCATCGCATTACCCCCTACCGCATCGGTAGAGTTAGTCACTGTAGCCCCACCATTAGCGTAATACGCCGCTTTTGGACCAATGTTATTCGACCGGAAACCACGAACCGTGCTGGAACCACCTGCATAGAAGTTTTCGTAGAATGGCATCTCTTTCGAACCAATACCGTCACCATAACCTAAGCGACCACGGCCTAAGAGCACCCACGAACGATCTTCATTTAATGGCTGGTAAGCTGATGTATCGAAAGTCACTTTGTAGAACTCATTATCTGAGCCTGGCACGGTAATTTTCGTGTTCACCGATGATTTAACCCCCGATGTTGGGAAGAAACCACGGTCAAGGTTGTTATATGTCCACCCTAGATTCAGAGTGAAGTCATCAGTAGTGAAACCTTCACGTCCATCATAGCCCGGGCGCTCACCCACTGATTCAAGATAACGCCACATCGCAACTTGCGGTAACATGTCAGACAGATCGTTATGGACATAACCGACACCAACACGTAATGAGTTATTCTCATTAATTGGGAAGCCAAGAGTACCGTCGGCACCATAGCTACTGTTGGTATAGCCAGATAAATCTGCATTATCCGCTTTAAAGTCATTGTAGAAAATACGCCCACCCAGACTTACACCATCAACAGTGAAGTAAGGGTCCATTAGCGTAAATTCTGCATACGTCTGATAATCGTTCTTTGTGCCGTTAATACCCACGGTATTACCGGTGCCTAGCCAGTTATCTTGCTGAACGCCAACCTGGAAACTCACCCCGCTCTCGGTACCATAACCAATACCAAAGTTCAGGCTGCCCGTGTTTCGTTCTTTCACTTTATAGGTCACATCAACCAGATCGGCAGCTCCCGGTACACGTTGAGTCTCAACATCAACGGTCTCGAAGTAACCCAAACGGTTAAGTCGCTCTTTACCCGCTTCTACCTGATCATTGCCCAACCATGCACCTTCCATCTGGCGCATTTCACGGCGCAACACCGAGTCTTTACTGGTATCGTTACCTTCGAAACGAATATGGCGGACATAGAAACGGTTACCTGCATCCACGTTGATATGCAGTTTAACTGTTTTATCGTCATCATTAATTTCTGGCTGAGTGACAACACGTGGGTAAGCATAGCCGTAACGGCCCAACATCTTTTTGATGTCATCTTCCATACGTGTCACTTTACTGCCGTTAAACAACTCACCCGGCTCAATTTTTGTCAGCTTCTCAGCTTCAGATTGATGCCCTGCAAGATTGCCGCTCACAATCACACTATTTAGCTTGAATTGTGGGCCTTCAGTAATATTGATGGTGACATAGATGCCTTTTTTATCTGGCGTCAAACTCACCTGAGTTGAATCGATATTAAAGCGCGCATAACCGCGGTCTAAATAGAAGCTGCGCAAGGTTTCAAGGTCACCTGCCAGTTTCTGTTTCTGATATTTACGATCACCGACTACGTTCCACCAAGGCACCTCGTCACGCAGTTGGAAGCGTGAGATAAGCTCATCAGTGGTGAAACTGTGATTACCTACGATATTAATCTGCTGAATTTTTGCAGAAACACCTTCGGTAAAGACCAATTTCAGGTCAACACGATTACGTGGTAATGGCGTAACAACAGCCTTCACTGAAGCGCTGTATTTACCCACACTGTAATAGAAATCTTCGAGTCCTTTTTCAATGTTGGATATAGTGGTTCGGTCCAAGGCCTCGCCAACCCGGACGCCAGAGGCTTCCAGATTCTGCTTGAGCATATCTTCTTTCACCGCTTTATTACCGGAGAAAGTGATGCTGGCAATCGTGGGGCGTTCTTTGACTTGAACAATCAGCGTATTACCATCGCGCAGGACGCGAACGTCCTCGAAGTTGCCTGTAGCAAACAACGCACGGATAGTTTTACCGATGTCATCATCACTGACGGTATCGCCTACGCGAACCGGCATATTAAGTAACGCCGCACCGACGGCGACCCGTTGCAGTCCTTCGAAATGAATATCGTTCACTACGAACCCGTCTGCACCGTATACGGTGGCGCTGCCAAACAGCAGCGACGCTATGAGCAACTTTTTCATCGCCATCGTTGTTATGCGTTCTTCCTAACCTATCCCCTGCCGTTAAAGACGGGAGAAATCATTGAAAAGTGCAAGCCCCATTAATAGCACCAGCAAAATCGAGCCGATGCGATAACTGAAGTCCTGCACTCGCTCAGAAACCGGCCCACCCTTCAGCTTTTCTATCGCCAGGAAGAGCAGATGTCCACCATCTAATACTGGTAATGGGAACAAATTGATAATGCCCAAGTTGACGCTGATTAGCGCCAAAAACATCAGGTAGTACACCAATCCGTACTCAGCTGAAAGCCCAGCGCCTTGCGCAATAGATATCGGGCCACTTAGGTTATTCAGCTTAACATCACCAGTAATCAGTTTACCCAACATGCTTACCGTCAACCGCATCAACTGCCAGGTTTTATCCCCAGCTTGATAGACTGCCGTAAACGGCCCATATTGGCGAATTGTTTTATATTCATCCGGAAGTGGTATCACTTTCGGCACTACACCCGCAAAACCTTCACTACGGTTTTCTCCAACCGATTTTGTATCTGGTATCAAGGTTAAAGACAAGGGGGTACTCTCCCTTTCAATATCTAATACCAGCGGCTGGCCGGGATTATCACGGACCTGTAACACAAATGTCTGCCAACGATCCAATAATTGACCATTAACTTTAACGATCCTATCCCCTGCTTGTAAACCCGCCTTTTGTGCCGCTGACCCTGGCTGAACTTCAGCCAAGACAGATTCAATCTGCGGACCACGTGGGATAATACCGAGTGCTACAACTGGATCTTGTTTATCGGGTTCAAATTGCCACTGGCGTAAATCCAGAGTTTTCTCTACCACATTGTCGGAACCAAATGGAGCGACCCCCACTTGCATTTGCTTATCGCCAATTCGGCTGATCAACGCCAAACGAACAGAATCCCAATCAGGCGTTTCGATGCCATCAACAGACTTAAGTTCCATTCCTGAAGAAATATTGGCTTGCGCAGCAATAGATTGTGGCGAAATATCACCAATGACCGGACGGACACTTGGCACGCCGATGATAAACACCAGCCAGTAAGCGACGATGGCAAAAAGGAAGTTAGCAATAGGACCCGCGCTGACGATTGCCGCACGTTGTAAAACAGTTTTATTGTTGAATGATTGATGGCGTAATTCTGGCGCAACAGCCTCTACACGCTCATCTAACATTTTAACGTAACCGCCCAGTGGGATAAGGGCGATAACATACTCGGTTCCCTGACGATCAGTACGGCGCCATAACGCTTTACCAAAACCAATTGAAAAACGCTCTACACGGACACCACAGCGCCGTGCCACCCAAAAGTGACCAAACTCATGCACTGTAATTAAGATCCCCAGTGCGACAATAAACGCAGCCAGGCTCCAGAGTATGCTCATCATAATCCCTAAACTCCCCGTCAGTGACGGATTAAAACACTAACAGCATTAAGCAGGCAAATACCGGCACAGCTGCGGTCAGGCTATCGATACGATCCAGTATCCCACCATGACCAGGAATCAAATGACCACTGTCTTTGATTCCCGCTTCACGTTTAAACATACTTTCAGTCAGATCACCGAGTACCGAGGCCAATGCAGCAACCACGGAACAGATTAACAGTTTTTCGGGGACGATATCCAACGGTGCGTATCGACCAAACAGCAATGATATCAGAGCTGACGTCAGTAAACCGCCAATTAATCCTTCCCATGTTTTACCTGGTGAGACTTTAGGCGCTAATTTGTGTTTACCGAACAATTTACCAAACATGTAGGCGCCAGAATCTGCCCCCCACACTAATAACATGACATATAACAGCCACCAAGCGCCGGTATTATGGTTCTGCTCGTAGCCATACTGGCGTAAAGCAAACATTCCCCAAAAAAATGGGATAATAGTCAGAATACCGAAGATGATGCGCAGGAGGCGCGAGTTACGCCAAGATACAGCAGAGCGCGGGTAAGTAAGCACCAGCATCAATGCAGCAACCCACCAGCCCATAGAGAGCCATAGTGGTGTACTCACCAAGAGGTGATGAGGTGAATGCTGATATTCAGGGAGACTAAGCAGCATGGCAACAAGCAGGAATCCGCACAGTATCGCTAACCAGATACGCTGAGTACGACTGGCAAAACCCGCTAATTGACCCCATTCCCAGGCTGCAAGCATGCAGACGACGAGAGTAACAATAGCGAAACCAACCGGCGGAAGCAGGAACAGTGCACCAATGACAACCGGAATCAAAATCAAAGCAGTTATGAGACGATACTTCAGCAAAAGTTCCCCCTAGGATGCAGTGGCATCGATAGGTGTAGTTCCCCCGAAGCGACGCTCGCGTTGTGCAAATGCATTCAGCGCACCTTCAAAGACATTTTCATCAAAATCAGGCCAGAGGACATCTGTAAAGTAAAGTTCAGCATAGGCTATTTGCCACAACAAGAAATTACTGATGCGATGTTCACCACCGGTTCTGATCACTAAGTCCACCTGAGATTGCTCATGCAGGCAGATATACGAGTTGAGCGACTCTTCACTGATATCTGTAGGTTGCAATTCCCCTTTCTGAACTTGTTCAGCTAAATGGCGCACCCCCTGGATGATATCCCAACGGCCACCATAATTGGCAGCAATGTTGAGTTTCAATCCGTCATTATTTGCCGTTAATTTTTCTGAACGACGAATTCGCTCTTGTAAACGCCCACTAAAACGGCTGATATCACCAATAATAGATAAACGAACATTATGTTTATGCAAGCTTTTTACTTCACTGTCTAGTGCTCGAACAAAAAGCTCCATCAGAGCGGTCACTTCTTGGTCAGGGCGATTCCAGTTTTCACTGCTAAAAGCATAAAGAGTGAGCGCATCTAAATTATGCTTCGCAGCAAAACTCACTGCGCGTCGAACGGACTTCACCCCGGCTTTATGGCCGAAAACTCTTAATTTACCCTTATTTTTAGCCCAACGTCCATTACCATCCATAATGATAGCAACATGACGTGGACTCCGGGGGGACAAGTTAGCCCTATCTTCTTTTACAGGCGACATAACGCGAACTTATTTCCTCAATAAATCAGTTGTTCGTCCCGAACATTAGGCCTCAAGTGCACAAAAAAAGCCGTGTACCAAGTCACGGCTTCTGGAGTGACAGCCCAAATAGACGGTTTAAATACCTATTGGGTCACTAATCAACAGTCTATCTATCCATTGATAGGGTTGACTATACCATCTCAGCCTTTCCCTAACAAATGACCGGATCAGCGAACCTGGTTTAATTATTTAATTTTGCAATGACTTGGGCCGCGACATCACGAGCTTTGCGATCAATCACCAACACCTCTTCCACACTGGTAGGTTCTGATAATAATAAACCTTCAACAACAGTACGGTTAATCACTTCAATATCAGTGAAACGAATTTTTGAATCTAAAAATGCCATGACTGAAATTTCATTTGCTGCATTCAGCGCTGTTGTCGCTGCCTGCCCCGCATTACAGGCGTCTATGGCCAACTTTAAGCACGGATAACGTTGATAATCCGGGGTTGTAAAGGTCAGCGCGCCTACTTTGCAAAAATCCAATGGCGCAACACCTGAGCTAACTCGCATTGGGTAAGCCATCGCATGTGCAATCGGTGTCCGCATGTCTGGAGTCCCCATTTGTGCCAGGATACTTCCGTCATGATAGCGAACCATCGAGTGAATAACAGACTGCGGATGTAACACAACCTCTATCTGTTCTGCGCTGGCATTAAATAACCATCGAGCCTCAATATACTCCAGGCCTTTATTCATCATCGTCGCTGAGTCGACAGAAATTTTCCGCCCCATAGACCAATTTGGATGAGCACAAGCTTGATCTGGGGTGACATCAGAAAACTGCGAAAGTGGAGTTTCACGAAATGGGCCACCAGAGCCAGTCAAAATAATCCGTGAAACGCCATTTTCATTTAATGAAGAATAGCCTAATTGGCGCTGAATTCTTTCAGGCAAACTCTGAAAAATCGCGTTATGCTCGCTATCAATTGGCAGTAATTGAGCACGGCTGCGTTTAACCTCATCCATAAAGAGTTTACCGCAGGTAATCAGCGACTCTTTATTGGCAAGCAAGACTTGTTTACCTGCACGAATAGCGGCCAATGTTGAGGGTAAACCAGCAATGCCAACAATCGCGGCCATCACTTGATCGACATCATCTAAAGCTGCCAATTCGCAGGCAGCCGTTTCACCGGAATAGACCTCGGTGTCTGAACCCTGTTCTGCCAACAATAAACGCAGTGATTTAGCTGAGTGTTCATCAGACATAGCTGCATAGCGGGGGGAGAACTCAAGGCATTGCTGCGCCATTTCCCTGACATTACGCCCGGCAACTAACGCCGTGACTTTAAATAATTCAGGGTTTGCACGCACAACACTCAACGTGCTGTTGCCGATGGAGCCAGTAGAGCCAAGAATAGTCAGTTGCTTCATGAGGGCGCTCTGAATAACTGTTTGGTGATAGGCGAGATATCAATTTGCCTGCATGGCAAACGATACCATCGTTCCAGGTTTTATGGCGAGTGACTGCCGAAAAAACATCGCGAAGATAAGACATTGATCAGATAAAACATTGATCAGACAAAACATGACCGGAAAAAAAGCAAAGCGCCGCCTAAGGCGACGCTTATACAATGCGAGTAGAGATTAAAAATCCATCAACTCAGCTTCTTTTACCGCCAATGCAGCATCAACTTTCTTGATATAGGCATCCGTCAGCTTTTGCACATCGTCTTGTGAACGGCGATCTTCGTCTTCGCTGATTTCTTTGTCTTTCAGCAATGCCTTCACTTTATCGTTAGCATCACGGCGCACGTTACGAATAGACACACGCCCCTGCTCTGCTTCTGCCCGCACGACTTTAATCAAGTCTTTACGACGCTCTTCCGTCAATGCTGGCAATGGAACACGGATAACAGTACCGGCGGACGATGGATTCAGCCCCAAATCTGAAGTCATGATAGCCTTCTCTACCGCAGCACTCAGGCTACGGTCGAAGACTGTTAGCGCTAAAGTACGGGAGTCTTCTACTACAATGTTAGCCAATTGGCGCAATGGTGTCGCCGTACCGTAGTACTCAACCTGAATGCCATCAAGGATACTTGGAGAGGCACGACCCGTACGGATTTTACTAATGTGGTTCTGGAATGCTTCCAGACATTTTTCCATGCGCACTTCGGCATCTTTTCTAATTTCGTTAATCACGTTGCGAACCCTTGGAAACTGGTTACTTGGCTGGCCATAGCTTTTGAGTATAGCCGGTGAATATACAAACCAACAGTTGCTGGCTAAAGGGGCAGACAGAACAATGTGCTTACCCCTGATAATAAGGTCTGTCGCTTATTTAGCGATCAATGTCCCTTCATTCTCACCCATCACCACACGACGCAAAGCGCCGGGTTTATTCATGTTGAAGACCCGAATTGGCAGGTTATGGTCACGGGCCAAAGTGAAGGCCGCCAGATCCATAACTTTCAACTCTTGTTCTAAAACATCCTGATAGGTTAACTGTTCGTACAATGTTGCGTCAGGATTTTTCACCGGATCTGCGGAGTAAACCCCATCAACCTTTGTTGCTTTTAACACAACATCGGCTTCAATTTCTATACCACGTAGACACGCAGCAGAATCCGTCGTAAAGAATGGGTTACCGGTACCCGCAGCAAAAATAACCACACGGTTATGACGCAGCAAGCTAATCGCTTCGGCCCAACTGTAATTATCACAAACGCCATTAAGTGGAATAGCAGACATTAGGCGGGCGTTCACATAGGCACGGTGCAAAGCATCTCGCATTGCCAGACCATTCATAACAGTCGCCAGCATTCCCATGTGGTCGCCCACGACACGGTTCATTCCAGCCTGTGCCAAACCGGCACCGCGGAATAAGTTACCACCGCCAATGACTACACCGACCTGAATGCCCAATTCAACCAGCTCTTTAACTTCCTGAGCCATGCGGTCCAAAACGCTAGCGTCGATACCGAAACCTTCTGCGCCTTGCAGGGCTTCGCCACTCAGCTTAAGCAGGATACGCTGATATACGGGTTTTGCATTGGTTGCCATGGTGTTGTGTCCTAAGCAGCAGTAATAATATTGGAGACTTGACCGTCAGATACTCAGAGCAGCGGTGTGCGCTAAAAACTGAGCGGACTAAGTTTATACCCTAAATAATTCGAGTTATAGGAAGGCAGTCAACGCGCTTGCAACTTGAAGTATCACGGGTATCGAGTGAATAAAATGGAACCGCCTATTGGCGGCCCCATTTGGAGCATTAAGACTGTTTGCTCATTGCTGCAACTTCAGCAGCAAAGTCAGTTTCAACTTTCTCAATGCCTTCGCCCACTTCAAAGCGGATGAAGTTCACGACATCAGCGTTGTTTTCTTTCAACAGATCGCCAACAGTTTTGCTTGGGTCCATAACGAAGTTCTGACCAGTCAGAGAGACTTCGCCAGTGAACTTACGCATACGGCCTTCAACCATCTTCTCAGCAATCTCACGTGGCTTGCCGGATTCGATAGCAATGTCCAACTGGATTTGGTGCTCGCGAGCAACAACTTCAGCAGGAACATCGTCTGGCTTAACATATTCAGGCTTGCTTGCAGCGATGTGCATAGCAATGTGCTTAACCAGTTCTTCATCAGCACCCGTGGCCGCAACCATAACACCGATACGTGCGCCATGCAGGTAAGTACCCAGAATGTCGCCTTCCAGTACAGCGACACGGCGAATGTTGATGTTCTCACCGATTTTAGCGACCAGGTTTGCACGTTGTTCTTCGAACTTAGCTTTCAGAACATCGATATCAGCGATTTTTTCAGCCAGAGCTGCGTTGATAACTTCTTCGCCGAATGCTTTGAAGCCAGCATCTTTAGCAACGAAGTCAGTTTCGCAGTTCAGTTCCAGAATCACACCGTACTTACCATCAGCGGAAACTTTAGCCAGGATGATACCTTCAGCAGCAATACGGCCTGCTTTCTTGGCAGCTTTAGCCTGACCAGACTTACGCATGTTGTCGATGGCCAGCTCAATGTCACCATTAGCTTCAACCAACGCCTTTTTACATTCCATCATGCCTGCGGCTGTACGCTCACGCAGTTCTTTTACCAAAGCAGCGGTAATAGCAACCATTTAAATTTCCTCGGTTCTCTTGTGAAGACAAAATCTCACATTAGATATGCAAAGGGGGCCTATAAGGCCCCCCTAACCAACATATTTCAATACCTGGTTAATAAGGGCTCACAACGAGCCGGACTTATTATTCAGCTTCTACGAAGCTTTCTTCCGCCTGAACGGCCAGATCTTGAGAACGACCTTCACGGACGGCGGTAGCAACAGCGCCTAGGTACAGTTTAACTGCACGGATTGCGTCATCGTTACCAGGGATGATGAAGTCAACGCCATCTGGATCGGAGTTAGTATCAACGATAGAGAATACCGGGATACCCAGGTTATTAGCTTCTTTGATAGCGATGTGTTCGTGATCAGCATCAACAACAAACAGTGCGTCTGGTAAGCCGCCCATGTCTTTGATACCACCCAGGCTGTTTTCCAGCTTGTTCAGTTCACGGGTACGCATCAGCGCTTCTTTTTTGGTCAGCTTATCAAAGGTGCCGTCTTGAGACTGGATTTCCAAATCTTTCAAACGTTTGATGGACTGACGAACAGTTTTCCAGTTAGTCAGCATCCCGCCCAACCAGCGATGGTTCACGAAGAACTGGTCGCAGTTGTTAGCAGCTTCTTTTACCGCTTCGCTTGCTGCGCGTTTAGTACCAACAAACAGGATCTTACCTTTACGGGAAGAAATTTTAGTCAACTCAGCCAGAGCTTCGTTGAACATTGGTACAGTTTTTTCCAGGTTGATGATGTGAACTTTGTTACGTGCGCCGAAGATGAAAGGCTTCATTTTCGGGTTCCAGTAACGGGTTTGGTGACCAAAGTGAACACCAGCCTGGAGCATGTCGCGCATGGAAACAGTTGCCATGATTAAAACCTCTATAGTATCAGTTGGGGTTATGCCTCCACGTGTCCCATAACACCGACCCCATAAGCGATTGATAACAATCAAAAACTTTAGGGCACCCCGGTGTATGTGTCGACACGTGTGTGTTATTTACACATATGAGTGCGATTGGTATTGCCCGGCTAAACTGGCTACTTATCGTCAGAATACGTCATCGGAAGATTCATATTCATCGGAATATAGTGCGGTTCGCCGGCGCGCTTTATACCATAAACAGCCACAACACACCAACTTTTGTTGTATTCGGTGAGGCCCTATAAAGGAAAATTTGGCAGCAAATTGCTTGGCTGATACCATTAGCCACAGATTTTTATTAATCGACAGTTATCTTTTCATTATCTGCATCTCATTAATAACGGCGGCTGGCTATTTACAGCCCCTACGGACACTTTTGCATGGCAATCTCAATCAAAACACCTGAAGATATTCAAAAAATGCGCGTTGCTGGCCGCTTGGCTGCTGAAGTGCTGGAAATCATCGAACCCTATGTGAAACCAGGGGTAACAACGGGTGAACTGGATCGTATCTGTCACGATCATATCACCAACCACCAACAGGCTATTTCTGCCTGCCTGGGGTATCACGGTTTCCCTAAATCGGTCTGCATCTCGGTAAATGAAGTGATCTGCCACGGCATCCCAAGCGATGAAAAAGTGCTGAAAGAGGGTGATATCGTCAATATCGACGTGACCGTGATTAAAGATGGCTTCCATGGCGATACCTCAAAAATGTTTATTGTTGGTAAACCGACCATTCTGGGTGAACGTCTGTGCCGCGTGACTCAAGAGAGCCTGTACCTGGCGATTAAAATGGTTAAACCGGGGATCCGCCTGCGGACGCTGGGTAAAGCTATCCAGAAATTTGTTGAAGCAGAGAACTTCTCCGTAGTACGTGAATATTGTGGTCACGGGATCGGTGAAGGTTTCCATGAAGAGCCACAAGTTTTACATTACGATGCGGATGACGGCGGCGTCGTCCTGCAAGCAGGTATGGCCTTCACGATCGAGCCCATGGTGAACGCCGGGGATTACCGGATTCGGACCATGAAAGACGGCTGGACGGTAAAAACTAAAGATCGCAACTTGTCGGCGCAGTATGAGCATACTATTGTGGTAACCGATAACGGCTGCGAAATAATGACGTTGCGTAAGGATGACACTATCCCCAACATCATAACGCACGAGTAATAATGACAAGCCGGCACCGCCGGCTTTTTTATGGGCTGCGTTCCTCATCGGGTAAACATATGTCTGACAATCACACCGAACACTCCCTATCGCTGACGCTCACTCCCACTATTTCTGAGCAGCCCGCACTTCCCAGCACTTATCTTGATAGCGACATCCATTGCCCGATACTGAAGCAACGGCTTGACGCTTTCCAACGCTGGCAGGCAGAGGCATTTAATAGTGGCACCTCTGCCGAGGTATTAATTGCGGCACGCAGTGATTATATCGATCATCTGTTACAGCGGTTGTGGACATTCTATGGTTTTGACAAGGTGCCAGAAACAGCTCTGGTTGCGGTCGGTGGCTATGGGCGCGGCGAACTGCATCCATTATCAGATATTGATGTGTTAGTACTGAGTAAGCAGCGTCTAAATGATGAACAGGCGCAACGGGTTGGCCAACTCATTACCTTATTGTGGGATTTGAAGCTGGAAGTCGGTCATAGTGTGCGCACACTGGAAGAGTGCTTGCTGGAAGGCCTCGCAGATTTAACCATAGCCACCAATATGATTGAGTCACGGTTGATTTGCGGTGATGTCGCCCTTTTTTTACAGATGCAAAAACATATTTTCAGTGACAGTTTCTGGCCCTCCCCTCAATTTTTCCATGCAAAAGTTGTTGAACAGCAAGAGCGTCATAAACGCTATCACGGCACCAGCTATAATCTGGAACCCGATATCAAAAGTAGCCCTGGTGGATTACGGGATATCCACACATTACTCTGGGTTGCCCGTCGCCATTTCGGTGCGACATCGTTAAGTGAAATGGTTGATTTTGGGTTTCTCACCAACGCCGAGCGTAATGAACTGAATGAAAGCCAGAGTTTTTTATGGCGTATCCGTTTTGCGCTGCACCTGGTATTGACTCGCTACGATAACCGCCTGCTGTTTGACCGCCAACTGAGCGTTGCTCAACTTTTACGCTACGAAGGTGAAGGCAATGAGCCCGTTGAACATATGATGAAAGATTTCTATCGTATGACAAGGCGTGTCAGTGAACTGAACAATATGCTGCTGCAATTGTTTGATGAAGCCATACTGGCATTAGATGCGAATGAAAAACCGCGTCCACTTGACGAAGAGTTTCAACTACGGGGAGATTTAATTGATCTCCGTGATGAGAACCTATTTGTTCGTCAGCCTGAAGCGATCATGCGGATGTTCTATCTGATGGTGCGCAATCAGGATATTAAAGGTATTTACTCCACTACCGTCCGGCGTTTGCGCCATGCCCGTCGTCATCTGAAAGCCCCTTTATGTCACATTCCTGAAGCTCGTAAACTGTTCATGGCCATTTTGCGCCACCCCGGTGCCGTTTCACGTGCGTTGCTGCCCATGCATCGTCACAGTGTTTTATGGGCCTATATGCCGCAATGGGGCAGTATTGTTGGCCAAATGCAATTTGATCTATTTCATGCTTATACGGTGGATGAACACACCATCCGTGTTTTGCTAAAAATTGAAAGCTTCGCGGATGAAGATACCCGGCCACGTCATCCACTCTGCGTCGAACTCTACCCTCGCCTGCCTCAGCCTGAATTACTGCTGCTGGCCGCCCTGTTTCATGATATTGCCAAAGGGCGTGGCGGTGATCATTCAATACTGGGTGCCCACGACGCGGTGGAGTTTGCTGAACAGCATGGGCTTAATTCACGCGAATCCCAATTAGTCGCTTGGTTAGTTCGCTGCCATTTATTGATGTCAGTGACCGCCCAACGTAGGGATATTCAGGACCCGGCCGTTATTCAGCAATTTTCTGCCGAAGTGCAAAGTGAAACGCGCCTGCGCTATCTGGTCA
This sequence comes from Yersinia pestis, assembly GCF_900460465.1. GTDB lineage: Bacteria > Pseudomonadota > Gammaproteobacteria > Enterobacterales > Enterobacteriaceae > Yersinia > Yersinia pestis. The sequence continues at coordinate 725,068 of NZ_UAVH01000006.1, forward strand.
GCCTGACCGTGGCAGATATTTGCGCCACCAATGAAAATCTATGGAATAGCTGGAAACAGAGCCTGTTACGCGAACTGTACTTTGCGACCGAAAAACAGCTACGCCGCGGAATGCAAAATAGCCCTGATTTACGTGAGCGTGTACGCCACCACCGCCTGCAAGCGTTAGCTCTACTGCGGATGGATAATATTGATGAAGAGGCACTGCATCGTATCTGGAGCCGTTGCCGAGCGGATTACTTCCTACGCCACTCGCCGAATCAACTTGCCTGGCACGCCCGCCATTTGCTGGAGCACGACTCAACCAAACCGCTAGTCTTAGTCAGCCGTCAGGCTACCCGTGGTGGGACTGAAATATTTATCTGGAGCCCTGACCGCCCATCACTCTTTGCCGCTGTTGTTGGGGAGCTTGATCGCCGCAACTTGAGCGTCCATGACGCACAAATTTTCACCAATCGTGATGGTATGGCGATGGATACCTTTATTGTATTGGAGCCAGATGGCAGCCCGTTGGCACAGGATAGGCATCCAATAATCAGCCATGCATTACAGCAAGCGATAAACCGGTCAGATTACCAACACCCGCCGCGGGTTAGGCGATTATCACCTAAATTACGGCATTTCAGCGTGCCAACCGAAGCTAACTTTTTACCAACCCATAACGAGCGGCGTACTTATCTGGAATTAATTGCGTTAGATCAACCAGGGTTACTGGCACGTGTTGGCAAAATTTTTGCTGATTTAGGGTTATCACTGCACAGTGCACGTATCACCACCATCGGCGAGCGAGTAGAGGATTTATTTGTTTTAGCAGATAAAGATCGTCGAGCACTGAGCCTTGAAACCCGTCGTGAATTAGCACAACGATTGGCAGATACTCTCAATCCAAACGATAAACTGTGATACAAATATCTTTTTAGTAATTAATATTTATTAAAATTAATTTTTTACTATTCGTTTTTATCACGACTCATTTTATTACAACCTATACCCCAGCGATTAGCGTTACAGGCAGCAGCGAATAACACTGTAATGTCAAGTAAGATAGGGTATATCGATATCAGGAAAGAGACCAAGATGCAGCAACTACAAAACGTTATTGAAACCGCCTTCGAGCGCCGTGCTGACATTACGCCAGCGAATGTAGACACCGTAACGCGCGAAGCGATTACCCATGTGATCGATTTACTGGACACCGGCGCGCTGCGCGTCGCAGAAAAAATTGATGGTCAGTGGGTGACGCATCAGTGGCTGAAAAAAGCGGTACTGCTTTCTTTCCGCATCAATGACAATCAAGTAATGGAAGGCGCTGAAACCCGTTACTATGACAAAGTACCCATGAAATTCGCAGGCTATGATGAAGCGCGTTTCCAACGTGAAGGTTTCCGCGTTGTTCCACCAGCAACCGTGCGTAAAGGCGCATTTATTGCCCGCAATACGGTGTTGATGCCTTCCTATGTCAATATTGGTGCTTTTGTTGATGAGGGCACTATGGTCGATACTTGGGCCACCGTGGGTTCTTGCGCGCAAATCGGTAAAAACGTCCATCTATCTGGTGGCGTTGGTATTGGCGGCGTCTTGGAGCCACTGCAAGCGAACCCAACCATTATCGAAGATAACTGCTTCGTAGGCGCACGCTCAGAAGTGGTTGAAGGCGTTATCGTCGAAGAAGGTTCTGTTATCTCCATGGGCGTGTTTATCGGTCAAAGCACCCGTATTTATGATCGTGAAACTGGCGAAGTCCATTATGGCCGAGTACCAGCAGGTTCGGTTGTCGTCTCTGGCAACTTGCCATCGAAAGATGGCAGCTATAGCTTGTACTGCGCAGTTATCGTGAAAAAAGTTGACGCGAAAACTCGCAGTAAAGTCGGTATTAATGAGTTATTACGCACCATCGACTAAGATTAAGAGTAGCGGGCTAACCACCCGCTATTTTTTTGCCTTACGCCTTGCATACCAAAGTCATTGGCGACATTTTCCGCCATAATAGAAAACTGTGGAATATAAAATCAAAAAGGTGGCGTTATGTATGACAATCTAAAAAGTTTAGGCATCACACAACCAGAAGATGTTGATCGCTATAGCCTGCGTCAAGAGGCCAATAATGACATTCTGAAAATTTACTTCCGCAAAGATAAAGGGGAGTTTTTTGCCAAGAGTGTAAAATTCAAATATCCACGCCAACGCAAGACTGTAGTGTCTGATAATGCAAGCCATGGCTATAAAGAAATCAATGAAATCAACCCTAATCTCCGCTATGTCATTGATGAGTTGGATCAGCTTTGTAAGCGTGATCAGATTGAAGTTGATTTGAAAAGAAAAATTCTGGATGACCTACGTCACCTGGAAAGTGTTGTCACCAATAAGATTGCGGAAATTGAAGCTGATTTAGAAAAGCTCACCAATGGCCGCTAAATCAGGGGTGGCATGATAACCTCGGTAACCGAATACGTATTGTGACAACGAAACTTGCCACAATACGCAATAAAATCAAGATATAAAGATTACTGAAGCAAACGCCCCCATTGTTCCACCCATGGCGCAGATATCGCCTCTGGTTCTGAGTGCTCAATAGCATCAATCTCTAACCGTTCGCCAATCCGTGTCGCGCCCTGCTCCTGCAATAGCTCATCGAACGTACGCCCAGCACCGCAGAAATTATCATAGCTACTGTCGCCGAGCGCAATGACACCATAGCGTAACTCGGGTTGGAACCCCACCTGATCACGAACAGCAACAAATAGTGATGCGATGCTATCTGGGAAATCGCCCTGCCCGGTGGTTGAGGTAATGACCAACACATAATGTTGACGGTAATGCTGCCAGTCCTCTAACGTGCCTTCGTCAAATAACTTTACCTCATGCCCTTGATCTTTCAAGATGTTCTCAGCTTCTTCTGCCACTAACAACGCATTACCATAGACAGTACCAACAAAAATCCCAACTTGAGCCATAAAAGATATTCCTTTGTAGCCAAAAAATTATTCATTATCCTGACTGGCAGTCAGCGGAAACTCAACCCTTTCAAGATGAGGGGCAATACCCGACCAGCCAAATTGTGACATCAACCCTTGCCAGGGTTCATCCCAACGAGCGGTAAGCGTCAGCGCTTCACCGGTCACAGGGTGATTGAGGTGTAAATGGCTGGCATGCAGCATCAACCGTGAACAACCAAAATGCTGAGCGACACCTCTGTTCTGACGTAAATCACCATGTGTACTGTCACCAATAATGGGGTGACGGATATGAGCCATATGCCGACGCAACTGGTGCTTACGACCCGTTTCCGGTTTCAATGCCACCAAGCTATAGCGAGCAGTTTCATAGCGGCCAATCGCCAAAGGAACTTCCACTTGCGCTAATGCTTCATAATGGCTGACAGAAGGCTGTGGAGCCTTATCAGACTTAGCAAACTTATCCGCTATTTTATCCAGCTCTTCGGCCATCGCGTAATCAACGGTGCCACCTTCCAATACATATCCGCGCACCACCGCATGATACGTTTTCTGAATCTGGTGTTGCTCAAATTGTAACGACAACATACGAGCCACATCACTGGACAATGCCATGAGCAATACGCCTGATGTCGGGCGATCAAGGCGATGAACGGTATACACATGCTGACCAATCTGATCACGTACCGTTTGCATAACAAATACCGTTTCATTGCGGTCCAACCAACTACGATGCACTAACCAACCGGCAGGCTTATTCACCGCAACAATGTGTTCATCTTGATAGATAATTTCCAGCATTATTCACTTTCTTTATTCAACAGATCATCAAGGCACCGTAATTGTGCCAAAAGCGCCGAGTAATCTGGCCGCCCATCACCGCTCAAAGCCTCTTCAAAATACGGCGTAATAGCAAAACGGGTGGGGAACGGGCCATTTAGCTCCAGCAATGCATACATCCGGGGGAGAAACACCCACTGTAGCCACTGCTCTGCCGCCATAGTATCAATACTAAAAGGCTCGTTACTCTCAAAAGCTTCTGCTTCCGGTGGGACGGTTTGCCAGAGGTCAGTCTCTCGCATGGCAAACTCAATATCCTGTAAGCTTTGACGCACCTTATTTTCTGTACTCATGATTATGCTCTCAACCCAAAAATTGCCACTTACCGGCACCTTCAACGGTGGGCAAGCATACCATTGAAGGGAGAATATGCCCAAATTAACGCCATCAGCAATGGATTCAGGCGAGACAAAATCTATACAACAAAACAAAAAAACAAATAAATATCCTCCGGCATAGCCGGAGGTTTTTCATATGCGCCTATAAGGCTCTGTTACCAGCCGCGCCCTAACAGGCGCATCGCGATCTGACATTTGCATCTATGGATTACTTACGGCCCGTAAACGGGCTACCGGGATACGGGATCGAGAGTTGCTCACCCATTTTATCCTCTTCCAATTGGTGCTTTATGTATTCTTGTATCCTGGCCGTGTTTTTCCCTACCGTATCAACGTAATACCCTCGACACCAAAACTCCCTGTTACGGTATTTGAACTTCAAATCGCCAAACTGCTCATAAAGCATCAGACTGCTCTTTCCCTTCAGGTACCCCATAAATCCCGAGACACTCATCTTGGGCGGGATCTCCAGAAGCATATGGATGTGATCCACACAGCATTCTGCTTCCAGGATATTCACGTTTTTCCATTCGCACAGTTTTCTTAAAATACTGCCAATCGCTCTGCGTTTTTCCCTGTAGAACACCTGCCTTCGGTACTTCGGCGCAAAAACTATATGATATTTACAGTTCCATCGGGTGTGCGCTAAGCTCTTTTCATCCCTCATTGGGACCCCCTTTTGATTTCTTGTTGAACATTTGCAGTTGCCAGACCGCAAACTGTTTTAACAAATCAAAAGGGGTTTTTATAACTGACCCAAAGCTGAAAGCTTTACTGAACCCCCAGCCTAGCTGGGGGTTTTCTGGGCACAAAAAAGGGGTACTGTTTTACCAGTACCCCTCAATTCGTTTTATAGCAATCCAGCTAAAATTGATGCTCCCTGCTCAATCCCTGAAAACTTTTCCGTATGGTTATACTAACCAGCAATCCATCGCAATGTTATACACCATCCCGGCGTTAATCCTTAGGCTATCCTAACCCACCAATCATCCTGAACTGGCTCTCAATCTCCATCCTGGAGGTGTCCCTTGTTTCATCCTGAAACGTCCCTTCACTCGTCCTAAGCAGTCCCTGTGTTCTTCGTCCTGAAGACACATCTTCCAGATGCGTTCCCTCTCCGCCAGATCCTATCCAGCGAGTAAAGGATCGCTTAATCAGCCAAGCGAGGCAAGGTAGTGTAACAATAATGATGCACATACTTTTACATATGGAAAAATGAATATTTATAACGAAATGATTTTATTGGATATAAATCTAACACGAGAATTTTACATAGAAAGAATAGAAGTGATGTCTCACAGCTGGTGTGAGAGATCTCGCACACCAGTAACACGCTAATAAGTGAAAACCATGGGGTTACTCAGGCAATACTGGCCGTAATGCATCTAAGAAGTGACTGAGCGTTGAAGCCAGCAGTGTGCGTTTATCACTACCAAATTGCTCCAAAACAACATTTCCGCTGACATTACATAATGAAGCCATCGTCATTTCCGACGAGGTAGTCGCTAAAAATAACGTTGGCGAGAGCTTTAGCCTTTTCTGTGTAACTAAGTGGCCAATCAGATTTTCCTGTAAACGGATGAAATCATCCTCACTCCACACTTGCAGCAATGTAAAACGATGGTTTCCCAAATCGGCCATCATATCGCCAGCGTATTGCTGAGTGTAAAAATCATGAATATCGGGATGTAGCTGAATCTCCAACGCCCGTTCAATATTGGTCAACGTCGCTTCTGGCAGAAACGCCTGAGGTTGCCAAAATACCTGATCCTCCCCCGTCTCCACAATACAAGGTGAAGGAACGCCATATAGCTCTTTACTTGCGGGTAAATGCCCGGTTTGCTGCTGCCATAAATCAATATAGCGTTGAGTAAAACTGCGAAGTGCCGTTGAAATATTCAAGTCCATTCTTATTCTCTGTATCGCGGCGGCTTGCCCTGCACCTGAGTGGTAACTGACCCCAGCTCAGAAATACAGTTAAGTGCGGCATAAATTGATAAACTAGCGCTATTGTACCGATCTCTCATCAAGGGAACAGCATGTCTTCATATCAAAACCACAAGGCGTTGGCGGAACTGACGCTGGGCAAACCAACGGCTTACTGCGACTACTATGATGCCACGCTGTTGCAGGCTGTGCCGCGCAGCATGAACCGTGAACCGCTTGGCCTATATCCAGACAATTTACCATTCCATGGTGCTGATATTTGGACGCTATATGAATTATCTTGGTTAAACAGTAATGGCCTGCCGCAAGTTGCTGTGGGCGAAATAAGTTTAAACGCAGATAGCATCAATCTGATCGAGTCAAAAAGCTTTAAACTTTATCTCAACAGTTTTAACCAAACCATTTTCGCCGATAAAGAAAGCGTGCGAATGACCTTACAACGAGATCTGGCTGCCTGTGCTCAAGGTAACGTCAGTGTCGCACTGTATGATCTGGATGAAATAACGGGCCAACCCATCTCCAATTTCAATGGCGAATGTCTGGATAAACAAGATATTCGTATCGATAGCTATGAATTCAATGCTGATTACCTGCAAGGTGCTGCGGGTAAAGATCATGTGGAGGAGAGCCTGGTCAGCCATTTGCTAAAATCTAACTGCCTGATTACCCATCAGCCAGATTGGGGATCAGTGCAAATTCACTACCGCGGCCCACAGATTGACCACGAGGCACTGCTGCGCTATCTGGTCTCTTTCCGCCACCACAATGAGTTTCATGAACAATGTGTAGAGCGCATTTTTAACGACATTATGCGTTTTTGTCAGCCTGAAACATTAACCGTTTATGCCCGTTATACCCGTAGAGGCGGGCTGGATATCAATCCATGGCGTTCCAACACAGATTTTGTACCGCTAACCGGCCGCTTGGCACGGCAATAAATGCGCGCCTGTGCGCAATATTACCGCTCACTGCACGTTAGTATTGGTAAAAAAAGAAAGACAACGTTAAGGTTAATTACAGTATTTTACGGCCTTTTCTGCTGTCCTACCGTGATACACGGAATACCCCCCTCAGGGGCAAAGGAGTCATTTTGATTACACATGTCAGCCCGCTCGGCTCAATGGATCTGTTATCACAGCTCGAAGTGGATATGCTCAAACGTACCGCCAGCAGTGATTTGTACCGTTTATTCCGTAATTGTTCACTGGCTGTTCTCAATTCAGGTAGCCTGACCGATAACAGCAAAGAGTTGTTATCTCGCAATGAAACCTTTGATATCAACGTGCTTCGCCGTGAGCGAGGAGTTAAACTCGAGTTGGTCAACCCACCAGAACATGCGTTTGTTGACGGCAAAATTATTCGCTCATTACAAGCAAACCTGTTCGCGGTATTACGCGATATCTTATTTGTCAATGGTCAAATCGTCAGTGCGAGCAACTTCCAGCATTTGAATATGGAGAGCTCCAGTCATTTGACTAACCTGGTCTTTTCTATTTTACGTAATGCCCGTGCCCTACATATTGATGAAGAACCCAATATGGTCGTGTGCTGGGGAGGGCATTCAATTAATGAAACCGAGTATTTGTACGCCCGTAAAGTGGGCAGCCAACTGGGTTTGCGTGAATTAAATATCTGTACCGGCTGTGGTCCGGGTGCCATGGAAGCCCCGATGAAAGGTGCCGCTGTCGGACATGCTCAGCAACATTATAAAAAAGGCCGTTTTATCGGCATGACAGAACCGTCCATTATCGCTGCAGAACCACCAAACCCTCTGGTTAATGAACTGGTTATCATGCCCGATATTGAGAAGAGGCTGGAAGCCTTCGTCCGAATCGCTCATGGCATCATTATTTTCCCAGGTGGGGTGGGCACAGCAGAAGAATTACTCTATCTATTAGGGATTTTGATGAATCCGGAAAATAGTGAGCAAGTGCTGCCGCTGATTTTAACCGGGCCAAAAGAGAGTGCGGATTACTTCAAAGTGGTGGATGAGTTCATCATGAATACGCTGGGTGATGGCGCTCGTAAATACTATCAGATAATTATTGATGACCCAGACGAAGTCGCCCGTCAGATGAAGAAAGCGATGCCACTGGTGAAAGAGTATCGCCGTAATACCGGCGATGCTTATAGCTTCAACTGGTCTATTCGTATTGAACCAGATTTACAGCATCCGTTCGAACCAAACCATGAAAATATGGCTAATCTGGATCTGTCTCATAATCAACCACCGGAGAAACTGGCCGCCGCATTACGCCGGGCGTTTTCTGGGATTGTGGCAGGTAATGTCAAGGAAGTGGGTATCCAGGCTATTGAAGCGCATGGGCCATTTAAACTGCATGGCGATCCGCAATTAATGAAGCAAATGGACCGCCTACTGCAAGATTTTATTGCTCAACATCGGATGAAGTTACCAGGTAGCGTCTATACACCTTGCTATGAAATTTGTAGCTGATGAATAGATAACTGTAGTTGATGAATAGATCAATTGAACCCAAAGTAATTGGCGTTGTAGTTGAGCAGCAAAAAATGACAAATCTGCCAAGAGTAAATTTAAATGCTGCTTGCAGCGGCCTCGTCGAGACGAGGCCTGTAAATAGCTCAAGTCACGACAGCTGCTGCAACGCCAAGTAAGAAGGGAATTCACTGGGCGACTAACGTTGCCCAATATTACTCGGGCTTAATGACGATTCAGCCCTTACATAAAACAGGTTATGCAAATACACCTTCTTATTGTCGATGCTCTTAATTTGATTCGCCGTATTCATGCGGTGCAGGGGTCACCTTGTGTTAAGGCCTGCCAGCATGCACTGCAACAACTGATTCAACACAGCCAACCCAGCCATGCCGTTGCCGTTTTTGATGAAGATGACCGCTCTGATAGCTGGCGACATCAATGTCTGCCAGATTACAAAGCTGGCCGCTCTCCCATGCCTGATAACCTGCAACAGGAAATGCCACTCATTCGCCAGGCATTTAATGAATTAGGGGTAGCATGCTGGCATTCACCCGGTAATGAAGCCGATGACTTAGCCGCCACTCTGGTGGTAAAAGTTGCTGGAGCGGGCCATCAGGTAACCATCGTTTCTACCGACAAAGGCTATTGCCAGTTATTGGCTCCCAATATCCAAATTCGTGACTATTTCCAAAAGCGGTGGCTGGATATGCCGTTTGTGAAGCAGGAGTTTGGTGTATTGCCTCGTCAATTACCTGATTACTGGGGGCTGGCGGGGATCAGCAGCAGTAAAATTCCAGGTGTTGCAGGCGTTGGTGCCAAAACCGCTACGCTGCTACTGCAACAAGCCGATACGTTGGAAGTGCTCTATCAGAATCTGGAATCAATACCGGAGAAATGGCGTAAAAAATTACAACAACACCAACAGATGGCGTTTACCTGCAAACAAATCGCCACGCTGAAAACGGACTTATTATTGAGTGGCAATCTACAACAGTTACGTTTGAAAAAATAATATACGCATAAAAACTAAGGGGCCAATAGGCCCCTCAGACTGCTGACAAACCCCGATGACGCGATCTTGAACGGTGAGGATAGGCAGAGGAGTAAAGCGTCCGCGCCAAGGATGGCGCGGCTCGAGCCTACTACATGGATGTATTTACGGCGTCTTTACGATCTGCCTGTTCTCTCCGTCGCGGGCACTTTGTCAATAACCTCAGGGGCCAACAGGCCCCTTAAATATGATGTTACGCTATCGCTAAAACCTAATAACGCTCATCACGGCGGCCCGGTGCACCCGACCAGATACGACGGACATGCACCGTAACTTCTTCGCGATCATGGTAGAGCTGTTTGGCATGGATATCAGCATTAATACCGTTTTCTTTCAACTGCTCATCCATCATTGCTAAATTTTGTACAACTTCTTCATAACGCTTTTTCATTGGTAATTTCAGGTTGAAGATCGCTTCACGGCACCAACCATTGACTAGCCATTTGGTGATAAGCTGCGTGACTTTTGTTGGTTTTTCCACCATGTCACACACTAACCAATAAATATTGCTGCGTGTAGGCTCATACTTAAAACCATCAGCACGGTGATGTGTGACCTGCCCCGTATCCATCAGGCTTTGTGCCATCAAACCATTATCAACCGCTTGTATCATCATGCTGCGTTGAACTAATTGATAAGTCCAGCCACCGGGACAAGCGCCTAAATCGACAGCATGCATACCACTGGCTAAACGCTCCTCCCATTCATCCGCGGGGATAAATACATGGAATGCCTCTTCCAGTTTTAAGGTTGAGCGACTTGGTGCATCGGAGGGGAATTTAAGTCGAGGGATCCCCATATAGAATGGAGAGTTATTATTGCTGTAAGAATAACCAACATAACAACAACCCGGCGCAATAAAGAACACATGCACCACTGGCCGATGTGCATTCTCACGAGCGGACAGAATTTTCTGTTCACGCAAAGCACTACGCAAAGGTACCGTCAGCTTACGGCAAAATTTGAGTAACTCTTTGCTTTCATTGGTGTCGGCCACCTCAACACGTAACTCGCCAGCTTTTTCAATAACGCCAACCAACATTCCCACGATCGGTGACACACGGTCTTCTGGGGGTAAGTCTTTCAATAACTCCCCCACCACCATCATTTGGCGGGCGAAAATAAACTCGCGGAACGGTATTTCACGGATGAGTCGATCCGCATCCTCTAACTGGTAGCATTCAAACAATACATAGCCACTGTTTTCTTTTACCCGTGCAAAACCAAAGATTTCGAGCTGTGCAGCCTTCTCTGTTATTTCTGCCGCACACTCTTTCTCAAAGCCGGAGCGGCAATATAAAGCAATTTTATTATTCATGGCGTTCTGCCCTTTTTCTTAGACGCAGTGCGCCAATCAACATCAAAATCCATCCCGCCAGAAAACAGACTCCGCCTACTGGCGTGATATATATCCACAGTCTCAGGTGTGATAGAGCCAGACAGTATAAACTGCCGCTAAAGAGTAGCGTTCCGAGCGCTAACAAGGCCCCACTCCAGTAAAACCAAAGACTGACCTGCCGTTGCATCGCAACAGCTAATATCAGAATAACCAACGTATGGAACCCCTGATACTCCAGCCCGGTACGAATCCAGGCCATTTCATTCAGCCCCAGAGAGGTGCTTAATACATGAGCCCCGAAGGCACCGAAAGCAACATAGAAAAAACCGCTCAGAGCGGAAAATATCAGCATTAAACGACTGTTCATCGTTACTAACCTTAAATTAGACAAAGTTATCGTTATATCGCCCGGTAATCGCCCTATTCGTGGCAGGTTACCATCATGAATGGGTTGTCATTACTGCGCAGATACTGTAACCAATCAAGTGCAGTGATTAACCAAGCATTACAATTAACCAAACATTATGATTGATCAGTTTTCATAACGAAAACGTAATTTCTCCTGCTCGCTGGCAGCTCTTGCCAGTATCCACTGACGGAAGGCGGCTATTTTACCCAGTTCTGCCTGACTGTCATGACAAACCAAATAAAAAGCATTCTTACTCACCAATACATCGTTAAACGGGCAAACCAATCGGCCCGCTTCAATCTCAGACTGGGCCATGACATTATTCACCAGAGCAATCCCTTGACCATGAACCGCAGCCTGAACCACCATGGCACTGTGGCTAAATATCGGGCCTTGCTGCACATTAATCTGCGGTACCCCCAGTTGGCGGGTATACGCTAACCAGTCACGGCGTGAAGTATCATGCAACAAGGTGTGATTAGCCAGATCTGATGGTACTTTTAATCCATTCTCACCAGTTAGTAAGCTAGGTGCACAGACGGGTAATAGGAATTCAGCATACAAGCGCTCTGTACGCAACCCACTCCAATTACCGCGGCCGTAGAATATCGCGACATCCACATCATCAGCGAGCTTATCCTCTTCCCGATCCACCGCTTGGATCCTCACATCAATGCCTGGATAAGCCGCATTAAACCCAGACAAACGAGGAACTAGCCATTGAATGGCAAAACTGGGCGGCAAACTGACGGTTAACGCTCCCTTCGCACTGCGCGCTTGCAACTTACGAGTCGCTTCATTAATAGACGTGAAAATCTCTTTGATATCGAGGTAATAGCTCTGCCCTTCTTCGGTCAACAACAAAGAGCGATTACGTCGGCGGAACAATTTCAGCCCGAGAAAATCCTCCAGCGATTTGATCTGGTGGCTAACAGCGGCTTGAGTGACAAATAACTCCTCGGCTGCTTTAGTGAAACTGAGGTGACGGGCGGCGGCATCAAAAGCCCGTAAGGCATTCAGGGGTGGTAATCGTTTTGACATGAATTGGACACTTTTTTATAACGGCCCATCATCAGATGAAACCCTTTGTTTACTTATTAGTTTTTATAATCCGAGCCATTATAAATTGTCCATTGAGGATACGCCAGTAAATACCTATAGTGGCCGCACTTCCCCTAGCCGGAACGAAAAGTAGGTTTGGTATCCCAGGTACTGAAATGCTTTTGGCTTTGTGGTGGTGATGTTGTGTTTGCAAATGGTCTGGTATGCCAGACATAGTAGCTAAGCTACTGCTTTTTTTCACTTCCTGTACATTTACCCTGTCTGTCCATAGTGATTTTATGCAGCACCGTTATTTTGGCGGTGCTTTTTTTTATCCTATTTTCGAGATGAAATTCAACTTGTTGTTGCTACCACCTTAATGTTGTATCCGGTCTCTTCTCTCCCTCGGTTTAGCATTAAACTCGTTATCTTTAACCATTTCTTTTACGTCTGATCGATTTACCTATTCTCGGCCCCCATTCACACAGGGGTGACTGATCATCTCTATCTCATCGTCTACTTTCGGTTTACCATCAGTAACGATAGTGCGACCATCACTAATGTGTATAACGTCAATATGCATAACATCATTGCTCAAACACGCGACCATGATAAAAGCAAAAAAATTTCGGGGTCACTCACAGGATGCCAACAACAGTATGAAAGTTTTTAATCCAATGGATTTTCGTCGGGAATTCCCTGCGCTCAGTGATAAATTAACCTATCTGGACAGTGCGGCGACCGCCTTGAAACCACGTGCAATGATTGACGCGACACAGCAATTTTATCAGCAGGATTCAGCAACGGTACACCGCAGCCAACATCAATCGGCGCTGTCATTAACGGTTCGCTTTGAAAACACCCGCCAACAAGTGGCTGATTTTATTAACTCATCTACAGCAGAAAATATTATCTGGACGCGAGGAACAACTGAAGCCATCAATCTGATCGCGCAAAGTTATGCCCGCCCCCGTTTACAACCTGAAGATGAAATTATTGTCAGCGAAGCTGAACATCATGCGAATTTAATTCCCTGGTTGATGGTAGCGGAGCAGACCGGTGCAAAAATAGTCAAATTACCTCTTGGCCTTGATCATCTGCCAGATTTACAGCAACTCCCTCAACTACTTAATGAAAAAACACGCATATTAGCGCTGGGGCAGATGTCTAACGTAACAGGCGGTAGCCCTGATCTGGCTCAGGCTATTAGGCTGGCTCACCAATATGACTGTGTTGTCGTGGTTGACGGTGCTCAGGGAATTGTTCATTACCCAGCCGATGTTCAGGCATTGGATATTGATTTTTATGCATTCTCTTCCCATAAATTGTATGGCCCAACCGGCATTGGCGTGCTGTATGGGAAGACTGAATTATTAGAAGAGATGCCCGCCTGGCAAGGCGGCGGTAAAATGCTTACCCATGCATCATTCGGGGGCTTTACACCTCATGAAGTGCCTTATCGCTTTGAAGCGGGTACACCCAATATTGCTGGCGTTATTGGTTTATCAGCGGTACTCAAATGGCTGGAACATATTGATCTGGAAGAGGCCGAAGTTTATAGCCAAGGTTTAGCTACAATGGCAGAAAATAAGCTCGCACAATTACCGGGTTTTCACAGTTACCGTTGTCAGCAATCCAGTTTATTAGCATTTACTTTCGATGGTGTTCATCACAGTGATTTAGTGGCGTTATTGGCCGAGCAAGGTATCGCACTACGTGCTGGGCAGCACTGCGCACAGCCACTGATGGCGGCTCTGGGAGTCAATGGCAGTCTGCGGGCTTCTTTTGCGCCTTATAATACCCCCCAAGATGTTGAAATGCTTTGCTCTGCGCTTGGTAAGGCATTGGAACTGCTTCGAGACTAACTGCTGCCAATGATAATTTTCGATATACCCTAAATGATTCCAGTTGCAAGAGAGCAGCAATCAAGTGAACGAAAGCCATCAACACAAGCCAGCTTGAAGAATGGCGGGTATCAATATACAAACAAGATGAGAATATGATGATTGCCCCACACCCATTTGGTCATGATATTACGGCTACTGACCTGATCGAGAAATTCAGTGCTCACAAACAGTGGGAGGATCGCTACCGTCAGTTAATTCTGCTGGCCAAGCAACTCCCACCGTTGCAGGAGGCATGGAAAAAAAATGAACTGGAATTGACGGGTTGTGAAAACAGAGTCTGGCTCGGGCACCAACATTTGCCAGATGGCACTTTGCATTTCTATGGCGACAGTGAAGGCCGCATAGTACGCGGGCTGCTAGCGGTGATTCTAACCGCCGTGGAGGGTAAAACACCACAACAGGTGCTGGCCGCAGACCCCTTGGCCCTGTTTGAGCAACTGGGGCTGCGCCAACAACTCAGCACCTCGCGTGCTAATGGATTACAAGCACTGGCTCAAGGTGTACAAACCATCGCGGCCAAATACGCAGAACGATAATTATTCAGAACAATAAGTTGCAGAGTAACAATCGATTATGACGCAGTGGCGGCTGACTCGTGCTGACGGGCCGCTTTAGCCATCATCTTCTTCAATACATGAGACACAGCAACAAAGCCAAACGTGGCAGTAACCATCGTTGCCGAGCCGAATCCAGAGGTGCAATCCATTTTTTTAGGTCCTTCGGCAGTGCTGCGGGATGCACACACAGAGCCATCGGCTTGTGGATAGACCAAAGGCTCACTGGAGAAAACACAGTCAATACCTAGCTTACCTTTGCTGTTTTTCACCACGTTAAAATCACTTTTCAGTCTTTCGCGCAGTTTTGCAGCTAAAGGATCTTGGATGGTTTTAGCCAGATCAACCACGGCAATACGGGTTGGATCAATTTGCCCACCCGCTCCACCGGTAGTCACCACTGGGATTTTATAGCGACGGCAGTAAGACAACAGCGCAGCTTTTGGGCGCACACTATCAATTGCATCAATAACATAGCTGAAATTCTTATTTAAAAGCTCAGCGACATTATCCGCAGTAATAAAATCATCAATACAAGTCACATGACATTCAGGATTGATGGCCAGAATACGCTCGGCCATGACTTCTGTTTTAGCCTGCCCGATGTTGTGGCGCAGAGCATGGATTTGACGGTTAGTATTCGTGACACAAACATCATCCATATCAATTAGTGTAATCGCACCGATACCAGTACGCGCCAATGCTTCCGCCGCCCATGAGCCTACGCCGCCAATACCGATGACACAAACATGCGCCTGTGAAAAAAGCGCCAATGCCTGTTGGCCATAGAGGCGTGCAATACCACCAAACCGCTGTTGGTAAGCTTCGGAATAGGCTGTGCTCATAGACTTGTTACCTTAATAACGTAGAAATAATAAATGGCTTCAAAAAAGACGCTTCGTACTCAATAAGATTCTAAGTACTCATGCAAAAGCGGCCAACTGGCCGCTTAATCAAAACAAATGTTTACCCTGCACATCCGCTGACTTATCGATCCTGATTATTCACCAGTAATGACGAATCATTACTGGTAGGCTCGCTCTGCGTGCCACCTTTATAAGCAGTGAACAACGGACCACTGCTTTGTGCATTTTTCAGTACCCAGACCCGGCCATAATGGTTGTAGAACCCAGCAGCCTGACCTGCCTCATGACCAATCCCTTGATAAATATCAAAATGTTGGCCTTTTATTGCGCCCCCAACATCCAATGCCACCATCAGACGCATTTGATATTTGCCGGTAAATTTCCCTTGGTCATCAAGTAAAGGCACTTCTGCCAACAGGGTGGTACCCGGCGGAATCAGAGATTTGTCTGATGCCACAGAGGCTTTAGCAATCAATGGGACCGCACTGGCCCCTTTAACTGGCGCATACATTACCGGTTTAAAGAAAACGAAAGAGGGATTCTGCTCCAACAACTCCCTGACTTCAGCTTCACTGTGGTTTTCAGCCCATTGACGGATAGCCTGCATCGACATATCAGCCCTTGCGACTTCACCGCGATCAATAAGTACTTTACCGATGCTGCGGTAAGCGTGACCATTTTTACCCGCGTACCCGAAGAATGTTAGAGGCCGCCCATCACCATAATCAACATAGCCGCTGCCCTGAACTTCCATCATGAAATTGTCTACCAGCGAATTGGTATACGCGATGATTAAATTACGGTTATCCAGCGCACCCGCATAAATTGCCGCCCGATCCGGTAAACGGCGTTTTCCTTTAGCAGGCATACGATACAGTGGATGACGAAATTCGCCTTGTGGCGTGTAGCGGGCCTGAAGCACAGGAGTGTAGTAACCAGTAAATTGTACGTTACCGAAGTTATCGACACCTTCCATCTGATAAGCATTCAAACCAAACAAGCTCAACTTACTGGTATCAGCACCGGCCAGCATCCAGTTTTGTACCGCATTGAATGTATCGCTGTTGCGGTTATACAGACCCGGTGAAGACTGATTAATCACTTTCACCTGATCAGAATAATCTTTGGCGTTGACTGGCTTACCTGCCGCATTGGGTTCGTTCACCAGTTCCAGTGATTGCTCCAGGCGACCATCCTTATATTGTTGCCCACGATCGGTTGGCCGTGATTGGCAACCGGCCAGAACAGCAATCATTATTCCACTCAGTAGGTATTTGCCCCAACGACTTGTCATTTCACGCCTTCTCTTTGACTCATTTTATCTACCGGCGAACGATAACAAACGCCTATGGATAAAGGAATCAGCAGGCAGAAAAAAATCTCGATGACGGTTATGGAGAAAAAGAAAACAGATAGTCGATAAATTAATCGAAAAAACATATTTACAGGAATTTTATGGTAAAACTACTTGCAACAGATCTCATCCAGAGTATAGTGCGCTCAATCGGACGCGGGGTGGAGCAGCCTGGTAGCTCGTCGGGCTCATAACCCGAAGGTCGTCGGTTCAAATCCGGCCCCCGCAACCAACCGATACTGATTACCAGCAGTATCAAATGTAGTTCGATGGTGTTGAAATTTAAGATGTATTCAGTAAAATAGCGATGCATCTCAGTTGAGAAGTGATACTGAGTTAATAGTGTAGTGACGGACGCGGGGTGGAGCAGCCTGGTAGCTCGTCGGGCTCATAACCCGAAGGTCGTCGGTTCAAATCCGGCCCCCGCAACCAATTCTTAATCATATTGATATCATCATTAGACACCCTATCGGGTGTTTTTTTGTTTCTGGCGTTCTATACCGTCCTTGGTACTCCCCTAAGCGCAAGTGCTTATCTGCGCCTGCCGCATAATTGCTTTGCCCTGGTAGGATGCCTCGTCCTCGTGTATTGAACTATAACCACGCTATTTATAGTCACTCTATTTTTGACAGAAACACCCATTATTTTACAGAAACATCCATCACAATCGCGCCATTGCCCCGCCATTAGCAAAGTACGCTTTGATACCAGCAAAAATAGATTCCGCTATCTGTTGCTGAAAACGGCTGGTACGTAATTTCCGCTCTTCTTCCAAATTACTGATGAACGCAGTTTCTACCAGAATTGACGGGATATCAGGTGCTTTTAGTACCGCAAATCCTGCTTGATCGACACGATTTTTGTGCAATTTGTTGATTTTACTCATCCGACTCAGTACTTCTTTACCAAACTTCAAGCTATCGTTGATAGTTGCGGTTTGCAATAAATCAATAATGGTATGGTCAAGATAAGGATCACCACTTTTGCTGACCCCACCAATCTGATCGGCCTCATTTTGTGTCTGAGCCAGAAAACGAGCGGCAGTACTGGTGGCTCCTTTGGTCGATAAAGCAAAGACCGAGGAGCCGCTAGCCGCCCGATTGGTAAAAGCATCGGCATGAATCGAAATGAATAAATCCGCACGAAGCTTACGTGCTTTTGCCACCCGAACTTTCAGCGGGATAAAGACATCTTCATTACGAGTCATAAACACCCGCATATTGGCTTCTTTCTGAATAAGCGCCCGTAACCGACGAGCAATTTGCAGCACAATGTCTTTTTCCTTGGTTTTATTTTTGCCGATAGCCCCAGGATCTTCCCCGCCATGTCCTGGGTCCAACATGATAATAATGGGTCTGTCACGCCCTGCTTTACCTGCTTTGGGTGTTTCTGGTGGCAAGGTTCGATCCACATTACCTTTATTGTAATCTTCCAATAGGGCCAGCAGCGGATCATCTTCTGCCGATGTGCCCCCCTCCGCAGGGTACAGATCGACCACTAAGCGATTACGGAATTCAGCGAAAGGTTTCAGGGTAAATAATTGAGGGCTGATACTCTGCTTCAGTTCCAATACCAAACGAACAGTATTTTTATCGAACTGCCCTACCCGCGCCTGTTTGAGATAAGGGTCAGCGGATTGAACTTGCCGGCTGATCTCTTTCAATACGCTATTTAGCTGTACGCCTTCAATATCAACAACAATACGGTCGGGATGAGTTAAGGCGAATTGGCGGTACTTCAGTGGTGTATTTGACTCTAATGTGACTCGGGTGTAAGTAGAAGAGGGCCACACCCGGACAGCAACAATATGTGAAGATGCGGCAAATCCAACCCGGCTTATACTCAGCATCCAAGCTGCTGCGGCACCTTGTAATAGACGGCGACGACCAGAATTATGATTTGAATCTGCCATGTAACTCCAAAGTAACAACTAAAATCTAATGAAAAAACAAACCAAAAAAATTATGAGGAAAAACTTTAACGAATCAATTTAACGCTGTCATCAGAAAAACATCTTTATGTGACTCAGTTTATTAATACATACACTTTATATATATGCAGTTAGTATCAATTTCGTGCTTGCCATCTTGGTCAAAAAAGAATAAAAATACAAAAATACCGAATAAAAATTCAAAAGAGGATCTGCCGTGAAGGAACGTAGTACTGAACTGGTTCAAGGATTTCGCCACTCAGTTCCCTATATCAATGCGCACCGCGGCAAGACATTTGTTGTCATGCTAGGTGGCGAAGCGATTGAACATGAAAACTTCTCTAGTATCGTCAACGATATAGGCTTATTACATAGCCTTGGGATCAGATTAGTCGTGGTATACGGTGCCCGACCACAGATTGACAGTAATCTGGCAGATCATAACTACGAACCTATTTATCATAAACATACCCGAGTGACTGACGCCCGGACTCTGGAGATGGTCAAGCAAGCGGCCGGTTTATTACAACTGGATATCACGGCCAGGCTTTCAATGAGTTTGAACAACACCCCACTGCAAGGTGCTCATATCAACGTAGTTAGCGGTAACTTTATCATTGCTCAACCGCTAGGTGTGGATGATGGTGTTGATTATTGCCATAGCGGGCGTATCCGGCGCATTGATGAAGAAGCTATTCATCGCCAATTGGATAATGGCGCTATCGTTTTGCTGGGGCCAGTTGCGGTATCGGTCACAGGTGAAAGCTTTAACCTCACATCAGAGGAAGTTGCAACTCAGTTAGCCATCAAACTGAAAGCGGAGAAAATGATTGGATTCTGCTCATCACAAGGGGTGACTGATAGCGAAGGTAATATTATTTCAGAATTGTTCCCAAACGATGCGCAAAAGCGGATTGAAGACCTGGAACAGGATGGGGATTACAATTCGGGCACAGTACGTTTCTTGCGTGGTGCCGTTAAAGCCTGCCGCAGCGGTGTGCGCCGTAGCCATTTACTCAGCTATCAGGAAGATGGCGCTCTGATTCAAGAACTCTTCTCCCGTGACGGTATCGGTACCCAGATTGTCATGGAAAGTGCGGAGCAAGTCCGCCGAGCCACCATCAACGATATCGGCGGTATCTTGGAACTGATTCGCCCATTGGAACAACAAGGGATCTTGGTGCGCCGTTCACGTGAACAATTAGAGATGGAGATCGATAAGTTTACTATTATTGAACGGGATAATTTAACTATCGCTTGCGCCGCCCTCTATCCGTTCCCTGATGAACATATTGGTGAAATGGCTTGTGTCGCGGTCCATCCAGATTATCGCAGCTCCTCCCGGGGAGAAATGCTGCTGAATAGGATAACCAATCAGGCGCGACAAATGGGCCTTAAAAAGCTGTTTGTGCTGACCACACGCAGCATTCACTGGTTCCAGGAACGCGGTTTTACACCTGCAGAGGTAGATGTTTTACCTATTCAAAAACAGGAACTGTATAACTATCAGCGCCGTTCGAAGATCTTACTGGCCGATCTATAGCCCCCTATCCCCTTTATACATGCGTAAATGAAATTGGGGGTCAGGGCGGCGGCTACGCTCACGCACTCGAATCACTTATTGGAAGTACTTATTTGAAACACTTATTTGAAATACTTATTTGAAACAGATAACTCAGGGCGCTTATGCCCTGAGATTATTGGCGATTTAATGTATTCAAGCGATCAACTAGCCCACTCAGCCGGAGAGTCGGTGTACGTATGGCATGACTTAGCACGGCATCGCTGCAATAAAGCGTCAGATGCTGACGGGCGCGGGTAATGGCGGTATAGACCAATTCACGAGTTAACACGGGCATGAACGTGTTAGGTAATACCAATGCTGTGTGTTCAAACTCTGAACCCTGCGATTTATGAACCGTCATAGCATAAGCGGTTTCATGGCTGGGAAGGCGACTAGGTTGTACTGACTTTATATTGCCATCGGGCAATTGAAAATATACCCGTAGCTCGCCTTCATTATCATGTAAGGCAATACCAATATCCCCGTTGAATAAGCCAAGTGCGCTATCATTAAGTTCTATCATCACTGGCCGCCCAACATACCAACGGCCAGAAGGCCCTGATGGACGGATAATGAATCCTTTACGATGTAAAACCTGTTCAATGCGTTCGTTTAAGCCACTGACACCGAATGGCCCGGAACGTAATGCACACAGCAGTTGGTAGCGGCCAAATGCTGCCAATACCTCTGCCGCAGGGGCTAACGCAGCCACCCGTTCGAGGTAATGCTGATACCCCACAGCACAAGCCTCTAGCAGTACCTGATAATCTTCCTCATCGGCCAGCGGGAAGCGTTCAACATCAGAATACGCACTGTTTAATACGGATAAAGCCTGCCGATACTCCCCTGCATTAACGGCCAGAGCAAGCTGCCCAATCCCTGACTTTTCATCGAAGCGGTAACTTTTACGCAGTAAACACAGGCTATCGCGTACATTCGCTGAATCAGAATAGGTTTCATCTGGCTGCGCTTTATTGGCTAATGCCTTATTGGTTAGTACATTGCTGGTTAATGCATTATTAGTTAATAAATAGCCCGTTAACTGAGTTAATTGCTGTGCCCGTTGCTCGCTGTAACCTAATTCGGCAAAACGGCAGATATCCCCCAGAACCGCCCCCGCCTCAACCGAGGCCAGTTGGTCACGGTCACCAAGGAATATCACCTTGGCCTTGGCAGGTAATGCCGCAATTAAGCGCGCCATCATAGGTAAATCAACCATTGATGCTTCATCAACGACCAGTACATCAAGATTTAATGGATTACCACGGTGGTAACGCAGGCGCTGGCTATTGGGCTGAACACCCAGTAAACGGTGCAAGGTCGAAGCCTGATCAGGGAATAATTTACGTTCATCATCAGTAAGAAAGAATTGCCGAATCGCTTTGCCCAGTGATTCAGTAAGGCGTGCAGCGGCTTTACCGGTTGGGGCCGCAAGTTTAATACGTAAACGTTGCCCCTGGCTAAGCCGTATCAATGCTGTCAAAAGTTTGGCTACTGTGGTGGTTTTCCCCGTGCCCGGCCCGCCGGAAATAACTGAAATTCTACGGGTAGCCGCAACCGCTGCCGCCACTTTTTGCCAATCAACCTCACTACCAGCACAACCAAACAAAGCGTCTAGCGTCTCCCGTAATAGCGATTCATCAACAGAAGTGGCAATACCTTTACTGGTCATAAAATCACTATCTCTGTTTATAAAAACAGAGTCACTGGCAATAAATTGGACGACATCTCCTTCGTACTGCCACATTCGTTGCAGATATAAACGTTCCTGCTGTAGCACTAATGGTGTTGGTTGAGAGCCATCACTGACTACTGGGGCGTTTTGTAATGCCTGTAGCCACTGTGCTTTATCTGGCGAGCCCGCCGCCTGCCATAGCGCCAGTGATAAATCGGGTTGCCGCCCACCGAATAGCAGTTCTGGCTGTAAATAGCGTAATGGCAGGCAAACATGACCGGCCCCTACTTCTGCACTAAGGATCGCTGCGGCCAGTTGTAATCGCGGGTCATCATCGCCGGCAATCATTCGTGAAAACTGCACATCCAGTGGGCGCAATAAGCGGTCTCGAGCAGCCTGAGCCAATAGCGTCATCATCGTGATGCCCTCTCGCCGCTGTGAATGACATTGCTACCGCTTTTGTCACTCGCGGTTGCGTTACTGCCAATTGTGCCACTGAATAAGCGATCCATTTCTTCAATCAGTTTCTGTTCAGGCCGGCAATTAAAAATACCGTGCCCTGAATGTTGCTGATCAACGCCGCGCAAGAAGAGGTAAATAACCCCACCAAAGTGGCGTTGATAGTCATAATCGGCCAAACGATGGCGTAAATAGCGGTGTAAAGCCAAAGTATAAAGTTGGTATTGCAGATCATAGCGATGTTCAGCCATCGCTTGTGTCATCGCCTCAACGGTATAAGCACGACTGTCCTCACCCAACCAATTGGATTTGTAATCCAGCAAGTAATATTGCCCCTGCCAGCAAAAAACCAAGTCAATAAACCCCTTGAGCATCCCTCTAACCTGTTGAAAATCCAATACAGGGCACTGCCGGGAAAGTGGATCATACTGTTTGATTAAACGGTCTAATACCTCGGCCCGTAGCAGGCTATCGATGGGTAGATAAAATTGTAGCTCGGCCTGTTTGCGCTCTGGCGACAACCCAGCCAAAGTGGCCCCGGTATCGGTAAGCGGCGTTTGCACTATATCATTTAGCCACTGGTGTAACACCGGTGCCCACTGTTCGCTAAAACCCTGTTGCTGTAGCCGCTCAGACAACCACGCCAATTCAATCGGTTGACTAAAATCTAATGGCTCAAGCAAATCATGTAAGAAAGTCCCTGGGGCCGCTCCCCGAGGGAAGGTATGAGGTGTTAAATGATCGTCTTCTGTCACCACCGCCTGCTCACCTACGGCATCAATGTCCAACCGTGGCAACAAGACCTGTAATGGTGCCCCCAGAGCCTGCGATACGTCCCCTGTTGCAGAACCATACAGCTTCTTTGTAGAGCCAGACTGCTGTAAACCTGAATAGCTGGTTACGCGCCAATAATCTTGCATTTTTCGAGTAAAATGGCGGGCGGTAAGTTCAGGCAAGGCTTCGGGCTGTGGTTGCCAAGGTTTATCATCAGGAGGCTCAACGGGCGAAACGCAAATATCACCATTCGATGAGCGCGCTAACTCAGTTAACTTTTCGCTTAGAACATGAGCATCACCGGGTTGACCATGCTGAACCAAATAACCTAACGCACTGCGATGCATATCACTCTCGCCTTGCTTTTTCCTCCCCCCTTTAATCAGCGGTGCAATGCCCACGCTGCAATGATAAACCGAACGCGTCAACGCGACATACAATAGCCGTAAATCCTCAGCCAGACGTTCTTCTTCAGCTAAAGCCTGGCTTTCTTCATCAGCATTAAGATCGAGTAAAGCCTCAAAGCTATGTCGGTCATGGTAAAGCACATTCTGTTGTTGCCGAAAATTACCGATAAAAGGCAGCCAAACTAATGGATATTCCAACCCTTTCGATTTATGGATAGTAACCACTCGAACCAAATGGCGATCACTTTCCAAGCGTAATTGTTGGCTATCTGACTGGGGATTGGGTTGAGCAATTTGCTGGGCCAACCAGCGAATTAGTGCGTGCTCACTATCCAGTTGCGAGGCGGCCTCTTGCAGTAATTCCCCAAGATGTAGTAAATCTGTCAGCCGACGCTCCCCACCGGGTGTTGCCAACAAGTTTTCAGCTAAATGGCGGCGGGCCATCATCTCCCGCAGCATGGGTAATACCCCACGGCGCTGCCAATGCTGGCGATAGTGATCAAACTCATCGACCAGCGCATCCCAAGCTCGCTCATCGTGATTTAACGCATCCAACATTCTGGCATCCAACCCCAAGATCCCCGTAGCCATAGCACTACGTAGTGCGCGCTCCTGCTCTGGTGCTAACACGGCTTGCAGTAACCACAAGAGATCTTTGGCTTCTGTAGTCTCAAAGACACTGTCACGATTAGATAAATAGACCGATGGGATCGCCAGCGCACTAAGTGCATCACGTATCAATGCGGCCTCTGCCCGGCTACGCACCAGTATGGTTATATCTGATGCCTGAACCGGTTTTGGTCCTTTCGTGGTCAGTAGTTCTGCTTGCCCCTGCTGGCCGGCAGTCAACCAATCACGAATTTGCGCTGCACATTGTCTAGCCATTACTTGTTGGTACTCACTTACACCAACACCGTCACCGGGTTGCAGCCAAAAATGTAGCGCAGGTTGCTTTTCTCCTTTAATTTCAAAGGATAAATCATGATTCTTTTTGGCGGCGGCGACATTAATAAAGGGGATTTGCTCAAATAAGAAAGGCGTATTAACCAGACTAAATAGCCTGTTCACTGATTGCACCATGGGAAAAGAAGAGCGCCAGTTGGTTTCCAATGTGTAGTGGGCGCTTACTTCTGAACGGGCGCGAATATAGGTAAATATATCTGCGCCACGAAAAGCATAAATAGCCTGTTTAGGATCACCGATCAACAGTAAAGCGCACGCTTCTTGCCCGCCATAAACGGTGTGGAAAATGCGGTATTGTTGCGGGTCGGTATCCTGAAATTCATCAATCATTGCAACGGGATAACGGGTACGAATAGATTGGGCGAGCAACTCACCCCCCGATTGTTGTAATGCGGCATCTAACTTACTGAGTAAATCATCAAACCCCAGCTCTGCACGCTGCCGTTTTTCCTGCTGTACAGAAAACCGTATTTCGCTGATGGCTCGGGCTAAAATAAGATCCCTCAACGTTAGGGGCTGTTCAAATATCGAGTCTATCGCACTAAATAAAGTATGTTGTGGGGCGGCTCCCTTCTTGGTCTTTTCCAATAACACCGACTGGCGAAATTTTTCCAGTTCTTTGGGTAATTGATAATCTTCCGTTTCCTGCTCCGCCCATAATCCTACTTTTTCCAGCCAGTTGGGTAAGTGCTTGCTGCTATAACTGCGTTTATCAACGCCAGAACGACTAATTAATGCTTCTAATTCAGGGGCGGCTAAGCGCCACTCTGCTTTAAGTGCATCAATCTGTGTCACAACGTGCTGATGGCGGCTAAGGATCGTTTCATCGTCACCGGGCGCTTGCCGAAACTTTGGCGTTTCACCTTGTAAATAAGCACTCAGATCACTGAGTAATGCCTCCGGCCCGCTCCACTCCTGACTGACCGCCCGTGCGATGACTAAGGGAAGCGGATAACAATGACGCCGCCAGAAGTCAGCACAGGCCTGCCGCCATAACGGGAGTTCATCCTGAACTAACGTTTGTTCGAATAAAATGCCGGATTCAAAAGCGTTATTTGCCAGCATTCTTTGGCAGAAACCATGAATAGTGTAAATCGCGGCTTCATCCATCTGACGCTCAGCCGCCAATAATTGCGCGGCGGCTACGGCCCAATCGGTGATTTCGGCTAATAGAGCCTGGTACATTGGGTCATCACTGACTCCCCGAACGCAAGCGATACGCAACCCATGAATATTATCGCGAATTCGCCCCCTGAGCTCTTCGGTCGCGGCTTCAGTAAAGGTCACCACTAGGATTTCCTCCACCATCAAAGGGCGACGGAATGCAGCATCGCCCCCTAACCCAAGCAACAATCTAAGATAAAGGACCCCGATGGTAAATGTCTTACCAGTACCGGCAGAGGCTTCTATCAGCCTCTCGCCATAGAGGGGAAGCGCCAGCGGCTCAAGCCGCTGGGGAGTCGTGGGTGTCATGGTGCCAATACCTTCTGCGGCAGCGTAGCCTGTAAAGCGGAAGTGGTTGGATAAGTCGTCCATCCCTCCGGTACTGCGAATCCTCCGGCCTGCCCCTGACCTTTAACTTGAGAAAGCAGTGCCAGACCTTGTGGTTTAATGACCGCTTGCTGGAAGAAATCCGCCAGTTCATTAGCCGTAAGCTGTTTCACTTGAGCAATCATCTTCTCACGGCTATCAAATGCAAAATTATTGAGATTGAAGTCTTTACGGTAGCGCTCTGCCTCTTCATCTAATGTCTGTGG
Source organism: Yersinia pestis (assembly GCF_900460465.1). Lineage (GTDB taxonomy): Bacteria > Pseudomonadota > Gammaproteobacteria > Enterobacterales > Enterobacteriaceae > Yersinia > Yersinia pestis. The sequence continues at coordinate 751,654 of NZ_UAVH01000006.1, forward strand.
CCTTTGCAATAGTTGATTGACCAGCCCCTGCTTATATTGTTCAAAATCATCGGGCTTCATTTCGCGCAGGCGTTTTTCAGCTTGCGGATAAAATGCGAGGTATCGCTGGTAAAGATAATTAGGTTCCTTACTATTACTTTGCAGTAAGAAGCCGATGCCCCATTGATGACCAACCGACATTGGGAAAGAAAATACAGCATAACCAAGCTGTTCTTCTGTCCGTAATTGATCATAGAACCATGGTTGAATGATCTGCCCTAACAAGGCACTACGTGCCATACCAGCAATTTCTGTATAGCCAGTAGGGACATAAACTGCTGCCAAAGCCGCGTCAGAACTACTGCCGACCCGTTCCATATTGGCCAACTGTGTTTTCTCAATAATGACATCTTCACCGACCCACCACGTGGTTCCGATTAAGTTCAGCTGTTTTTTCAGCGATTCAGTGAGTTCAGTGACTTGTTCGGCTGTCATATTGCCCACGGCCAAAACTTCTATCGCAGACTGTTTCAGTAAATCATCTCTATAGGTCAGCACATCCTGCACACTGATGCTATCAAGTAGTTTACGTCGCTCACTTCGCTCCGAATAAGGCACATTCGATAGCAGCTTAGCGGGCTGAATAGCCAACTCATAAGCTTTGCCTTTCTCTGCCACGTCTAATTGCTCACGATACCAAGATTTAGCCTGTACCAATTGCTCTTCTGTCGGAGTAAAACTGGCATAGCCTGAAACCAAAGATGTCAGTAACTGCGGCATACGCTGTGTAAAACCACCAGCATTAACATACAAGCCATTGTTCGGTGCGGTAGAGAAACTGATCCCACCAATAGAGGCCTGATAACTCAGTTGATCAAGTGAGAGACCCGCAAGGTAATCCGTCAGGGCAAAAAGCACCTGATGGCGAGCTGAGTTCAATGCATGAGGGTTGCGGAAAGCAACCGTAATGTCGGCTTTGGGTTCGTCAGCAAAATACTGACTTGGCATGTAAAACACCCGCAATCCTGGCTGGTCTGCCACGTTCTGTGGGCGGGTAATGTTCTTGTCTGCTTTGATCAGAGTGAAATTATCAGGAATGTACGGGTTCAGTGCTGGCAAACTTAGCGCAATCTTTTGCCCCAGTTGCTGCCATTCTTTCATCCGCTGTACGCCTATTTTATCGACCTGATAAGGTGCATCGACAAAATAAGCTACTTTGTTATGCGGTTCTTCAGGGCTGACAAACCAGATGCGGGCATTTTCAGGCGTCATCTCGGCCAATCGGGATGCAATTGCTTTGGGATCATACTGATCAGCCAGATAAGGCGCATCAAGCGTATGTGCAACAGGAACTCGTAACATCATATCCACGAGCCATTCGATATAGTCCATATCACGGGTGATAGAGGGATAACGGAAATCGAGATTCAATACATGTGCAATTTCATCGAAATAGCTTTTTTTAATCCCCTCTTTATGCAGCATATTGATGTAATCAAAAATTGCCGCGACGACAACATCACGTTGTGCCAGCCCCTTATCGGTTAGTGAGACAGTGATAGAGAACACCCCCCCATTTCTATCCAACATTGGGTCAGCACCCGCATTGATTGCATCTGCCAGCCCCTGTTTTTGTAGCCAGTCAGATAAGGTGTTTTTACTGCGATTACTGATCAAGTAGCTAATATAGGTATCTGTTTTACTACGAAAATCCGCACTATTGTTCGCAATACGGAAATCGACTTTTATCTGTTTACGAGGTTGAGCAGGAACATAGTGAATGATGATTCCCGTTTGATCAGGTGTCACGACTGGGACCGTAATCGTGGGTACTTTTGCATCCCTATTAGGGATACGGCCGAAGGTGTCTGCGGCTAATTGTGCTAGCTGCTCTAATGATTGGTTGCTGTACAACACCCCGACCATGAGATTGGCAGAATAGTAGCGGTGATAGAAGCTCACCAATTCATCATGTAGCTTGCCATCGGGCTTGTCCCTAAGAGTTTCAAGGTTACCACCAGAAAAACGTGCGCTTGGATGTGCCGGATTAAGCGTTTCCGCATTAACTTGCGCCATACGCATACCATCGCGTGAACGGGCCATCGTCAATTCAGCATTGACAGCATTACGCTCACGATCCGCATTAATGGGGTCTAACAAGGGTTCAGCAATGGCATCCGCCAACCGCTCAACCGCAGGTGCCAATGCATCATTTTCAATTTCAAGATAGAAAGCGGTTCGGTAAGAAGCCGTGCTCGCATTATGGCTCCCCCCATGCTTTTTTAGGAATTCGGAAAAACTGCCAGGTTCAGGGAAATGTTTGGACCCCATGAGCACCATATGCTCCAAGTAGTGGGCCAAGCCGAGCTGATTATCTGGGTCTTCCAGTGACCCTACCGGTAGCGCTAAGGCCGCCAAAGATTTAGGGGCTTGTGTATCGGAAACCAGTAGTACCGTCATACCATTGGATAATTTTATTGCCTGATATTTACGTAAGTCATGTTCACTTTTGTAAATGGTTTCCGCCAAAGGTTGCCACGCAGGAATTGCAGCCCAACTCGATGGAGCCAGTAAACCTAAAAAGAAAACGATACCGACAATGCGGGCAAGCTGTTTATGCATTCCATTTCTCCACTAGCTTCATAAGAATGGTCACTAAAGCACGTATTGGCTTTATTGTATTGAACTGACAACAAGCGCTCTTCACGCCTTATTATGGCGAGCTATCGGTAACAAATAACGTTCAGTTTCATGTAAAATTATGTCCAAATGTTGGTTGTCCATTCGTCTGCAAACCCTTTGTATATAGTGGTCTTCACCTTCGCCTGTCACTCTCTGATCACCTTGCCAAACCTGTAAAAGTTTCATCCGTGCTTTACCTTGCGTCTCTTCGTCCCACAAAATTTGGCCTGACTCACGATCAAAGCATTGGCTCAACCACGCCCATCCACTTTTACTCAAGAGCATCAATGGCTCACATAAACCTTGTTGATAACCTTTAATGAGTTGTTGTAAATAGGGCCGGGCTTCATCAGCCGCCATAGGGGCATAACGCCAGGCAGTCCCTTTTCGTCCATATATCCGGCTTTCTCCCTCACCACCCGCCGAACAGTACACGAGATGTTCAAGCCACAATAAAAGGCCATCGACGGCGGTTAATATTGATGGCCGCCAACGGACCAAACCATCGTCCTGAACCTGATGAATCCATCCCGTAACCGTGATGTCAGCGAATTCAATGTTGAGTTCAATACTGTGATTCTCTTTACGTTCACTGCGGATTTGTTCAGCCAAGGGTACCATCTCATCTTGTTGACTCTCCCAATAAAGTTCACCAAAAGATCCATATGGCAGTACGCCGGCAGCTCTGGCTCTGGCAAAGACGCTATTAATATCGTCCTCATTTATCAGCGCATTAAGTAGCTGGGTATTAAATTGATAACGGCTAAGGTTATCCAAAGTAAATGGCTCTTCGTCAGGTAATTCTGTTTCTTCAATAACAAAATTAACCCCTAGCCGCAGTTGGAAAAATGCTCTCACTGGATGGCGGTAAAAACGCACTAATTCATCCAGTGTAATTTCAGCCAGCGGCTCAGCCTGTAGCGGTTGGTTAAAATTTGGGTGTGCATGCCCCTTCGACTCGGCAGAAGGCAGCCATTCAGCGGCATAGCTCTGTAATTCGCTATTTTTAATAAAATTTTCAGCGGAGAATGGCATACGGGCATGCCAACATAATAAGTGCTGCGTCACCCGTTGTGCACTGTCATCAGCACTGAGTTTTTCATCGCCCGGTAAATGATAGCTTTGTGCGACATATTCAATTAACTCGCTTACCAGCACGGAAGGATAACGCTTACTGTTGTCTTGAATAGAACGCCCAATGTAGCTGATATAAAGCTGTTGCTGAGCAGATAGCAGAGCCTCTAGGAACAAATAGCGATCATCGTCGCGGCGGCTACGGTCACCCCGACGAACCTTCTTGGCCATTAGATCAAATCCCTGGGGGGGCAATGTTCTCGGGTATACCCCATCATTCATGCCCAATAGACAAACCACTTTAAATGGGATGGAGCGCATTGGCATTAAGGTACAGAAATTGATAGGCCCGGCGAGAAAACGTTGGCTAATACGTTCATTATCTAAACGTGCCGCCAATTCGTCTCGTAGCAGATTAAGTGGCACAACGTCTGGATATTGGGCTGCAATACCGTAGCCGATCACTTTCTGCCACTGTTGTTCAATCAGCACCAGAGCGGCCTCAGTGTCATTGTCTTGATCGAAGAACGTATCCAATAATTGACGACATATTGGTAACCATTCACTAAGTTCTCGGGGCTGACCTAATTGTTGCCGCCATTGACTCAGGTGCATCAGCATATCGGCCAACTGCCCGGCGAGTTCCGCTGCCAGCCCGCTGGATTCATCGTAAGGCAGAATACCTTGCCAATCCCCTGCGGTACTGTCCATCGCATAACCCAGTAGCATGCGGGTCAAACCAAAACGCCAGGTGTGTTGACCCGTAGCAGGTAAGGATAGCTCCCGCACATTATCATCATCCAATCCCCAACGGATGCCTGACTCACCAACCCATTGTCGCAGGCGCCGTAAACCATCTTCAGTGATACCAAATTTGGTCGCCAAAGCAGGGACTTCCAACAGTGCTAAGACTTGTTCAGCCGTAAAGCGACTCTGGGGTAAATCAAGTAGGGTAATAAAGGCGTGCAACGCAGGATGAGCCTGACTGGCTTTGCGATCAGAAATCGCAAACGGCAGATAACGCTCAGACGGAGCATTACCAAACGCAGCTTGAATATACGGTGTATAACTGTCGATATCCACCACCATCACAATGATGTCGCGCGGGGTCAATTCAGGGTCTGCGGCTAATAGCCCAAGTAAATGATCTTGCAGCACCTCAACTTCTCGTTGTGGGCTGTGGCAGACATGGAAACTAAGTGAACGATCATCCAGATCTAATCGGCGTTTTTGATCACTACGCGCTAAGGTTTCTGGGGTTGTGCCAATAACCGCGTGATCTTCCAACTCCAGCATATCGTGTTGAATGCCATGCAAAAGATTATCTGGCTCGATATCGACAAAAGCATGAACCTCTTGAATTTCATCAATTTGAGAGAGCAAATACATGTGATCCCTCCCTAATCGCCCCCATGAGGCCAAGAGTGGGTTACTGAGGTTCTGCTCACCATCGGTATTAAATAGTTGCTCTGCCTGCTGCGGGTGGCGAAACAGACTTAGTTCAATCGATTCACGGTAATGCCGACGTTTACGGCTTTGTAATTTAGCGAGGAAAGTGTAATCCTGAATATCTCCCCAGAAGTAACGGCAGGGGTTAGTAAACATCAAATGGATATCAATGTGTTTACCTAATGCTTGTAGGGCCTGTAAATAGATAGGTGGCAACGCCGATATACCACATATAAATACCCGTTTCGGTAACCCTTGCGGGCAAACGTCCGACTTGAGTAGTTGGTGGATAAAACGCTGATAGAGGTTTGCCCGGTGCCATTCCGGTTGTTCCAATTGGCGAGTATAGCGGGTCAGTTCAACCCACAGTAATGCTTGCCATTGCTGTGCATCATCAAGCCCCTCAATCAATTGCCCACGTTCCCAACTTTCCAGCCATTCCGGACGATACACCAGATATTGGTCAAAAAGATCGGCTACCCGTGCCGCGAGTTGGTGAATTTTACGCCGATCCCCATCATCACTTAAATAGCGCTTCATGGGAGAAAATAGTGGATTCTCCAATAAATCTGGCAGTAGCCACATAAGTTTCCATGTCATAGCCTCTTTGCTGAATGCACTTTCTTTAGGAATATCAGGCAGAACGCGGGTAAACATATCCCAGATAAAAGTAGCGGGTAGAGGAAACACTATATTGGCAGCAATACTGAACTGTTGAGCCAGTTGCATTTGTAACCATTGGGCCATGCCGGGGCTTTGTACTAACACCACTTCTTGCTGGAAAGGATTATCCAACGGTTCTCTTTCTATCAGCGCAGTGGTGAGCGCTTTGAGTAAATCCAGTTGATTAGAATGATAAACCGTGAACATGGTGACTCCCTTAAGACACGATGGAAAATACCCAAAAGTGATGCATCAACTTATTATCGCTGATGGATAGTTCCTGACGTTGAATACTCTAACTTGATAATGAGTCTGCGCAACAGGTATCGGTAATACATACCCTAAATCATCTCAGTTGAACAAAACCATCGGCTTAATTCTACTGGCGAGTCTTGGCGGGTTATCAACTTAACGCTAAATTCCCGGCAATCCCCCTCAATGCGATCGATAAATTGGCGATAGTGCCAGCCTGGTTTCACTTCAGGTGCCCACCGTTCTTCGGGGTCTGTACCGCTCTGACTCTCCATATATTGATGTAACCACGACCAGGCTTGCCGTTGTTGCCATGAGGAGGCAAAGCCCTGTAAAAGTGCCTGATGGTATTGCAGTAGCCCCAGTAGTGAGATTGAGAAAAATAATGCGGCAATCAAAACTTCCAGTAAGCTGAATCCACGCAGGTGACGTAGGTTGAAACCGCCTGTCTCCACTGAAATAGTTTGTCCATAAGCGTGTTTGGTTATTAATCGAGGCAAAACTGTGCATCCTTATCAGGGCAAAAATCCAACCAACCATGAGGCGTGTCAATCAACTGATAATTCCCCGAACTTCCTGTAACTGCCTTCAGTTTAACACGTTGGTAAAGCATCAGCGGAGGGAGCGACCCAAGCGGAAGACTTTCTCCTTTGAGAATAAAAAAACCCGCCAGTGATGACCGCTTAACGCAAGCTTTTAAGCCGAGCTCCTGATGTGCCATGCAATGCCATGCTGAACCTACCCGCCAAGGTATTCTGAGCGCCCAGCGCTGGCTGACACCCCAGTTGAGTGATGATTCAGCCTGATTGTAAGCCCGTAAATAGCGTTGTTCCTCTCCGGTAATTTGCTGGATATTGTCTAATTGCCGATGTATCGCTGATAGCCAAAATAATCCCAAAGAAAAAAGTGTCATAACCGCCGCCAGGGTACTGCTGCCTCGTTGAAATACCTGCGTCATACGTTATTCCCACGGATAAGGTAAGTCACCTGATGGTGGATAGCTGGATTACCCGTTTTATGCCCCACAAGCCGCAATTTGAAAAGTTGCCCAGACAGAGGGGTTACGGAAAAGTGAGTCACAGTAACATCTCGTGGATCAAACAGTTTTTCCCAACCACGGCCATGGCAGTTCAGTTCGCCACGCTGACTCTCTAACGCTTTATTGCGTAGCCGATAGCCAAAATATTCTGACTCTTGATGTTTCGCCCCTTCCCATCTCCCATTGCAATTAAGATCATAAGCAACAATCAGGCAAGAGTGAGCCGTTTCACCGAGATAATGTTCTATCGTTATGGCCTCCCCCTGACATTTCCCGTGGCAAAAGCCCGCTCTGCGCAGATCTTTCTCCATAGCCCCCATAGCCTGATTCATTACTAATTCCAGGCGATAATGCTGTTGCAACACCGAAATTTGCTGGCTTAATTTGGGTAAGACCTGTGCTGTGCTCAGCGCTATCAGGCTACCGAAACTTAGCGCCAGCATCATTTCAGGCAAGGTAAAACCCGCGGTTCGTGTTGGCTGCGCGTTGAGTGGGGTAGACAAGACATTGACCACTAAAGGCATAAATGGATGCCTGCCATGGATTGTTGTTCACTACATAACCTTATACGCCCACGGCTTGAGATAACCAGACGAATACGTCCTGCGGGGCTACTGAGTATGATGTTACCCGCTTGGGCTGTATTTCGAACACCGTAAAAACCCATCTCTTTTTGTAGCGGGAGCGTTATTTGTCAACGACGGATGAAAAGTGATCCACTTATATCTCCACCAACGGCCCAATATTGATCCACCGTTTTACTCAGGATTAGCTTCTGCTATAACCCCGGCCTTTCGTTTCTGTCTGAGTCGATAGCTTTCTCCTTTGATTTGAACGACATGTGAGTGGTGTAAGATACGGTCCAGCATCGCTGAGGTCAGTGCTGCATCACCGGCGAACGTTTGATCCCACTGCCCGAACGGCAGATTGGATGTCAGGATCATTGCGCTCTTTTCGTAACGTTTAGCGATGACCTGGAAGAACAGCTTTGCTTCTTCCTGACTGAACGGCAGATAGCCTATTTCATCAATGATGAGCAGGCGGGGGGCCATTACTCCACGCTGAAGCGTCGTTTTATAACGGCCCTGACGTTGTGCCGTAGATAACTGAAGTAACAGATCTGCTGCTGTTGTGAAGCGAACTTTGATACCTGCACGGACTGCTTCATAGCCCATCGCTATTGCCAGATGGGTTTTCCCCACACCTGATGGCCCCAGTAATACGATATTTTCATTACGTTCTATGAAGCTGAGTGAGCGTAACGACTGGAGTTGCTTCTGCGGTGCTCCGGTGGCGAATGTGAAGTCATACTCTTCGAACGTTTTCACCGCCGGGAAGGCTGCCATTCGGGTATACATCGCCTGTTTACGTTGATGACGTGCCAGTTTTTCTTCATGAAGCAGATGCTCCAGGAAGTCCATATAACTCCATTCCTGGTCTACTGCCTGTTGTGACAGCGCAGGCGCTGCGCTTATAAGGCTTTCCAGTTGCAACTGCCCGGCGAGCGCCATCAGTCGTTGATGTTGCAGTTCCATCATCACGCCACTCCTCTGCAGAATGAGTCGTAGATGGAGAGTGGATGATGCAGGGGGTGTTTGTCGAAGTTCACCAGATTTTCATCAAGATGCACGTCATACTCTTTTTTCTCCGGAGGCAGTGCCAGCATGGACTGCTGCTCTTCGAGCCAGCGATCGCAGGGACGGGCCTGGATTGTTTCATGCTTTCGTTGGTTAGCGACATCGTGCAGCCAGCGCAGACCGTGGCGGTTGGCTGTTTCAACATCGACAGTGATCCCCATCGGGCGCAGGCGAGTCATTAGTGGGATGTAAAAACTGTTACGGGTGTACTGCACCATCCGTTCCACCTTACCTTTAGTCTGTGCCCTGAAGGGGCGACACAGTCGGGGAGAGAAGCCCATCTCCTTGCCGAACTGCCACAGCGAAGGATGGAACCGGTGCTGACCGGTCTGATATGCGTCACGTTGCAGAACCACAGTTTTCATATTGTCATACAACACTTCGCGCGGCACACCACCAAAGAAGCGGAACGCATTACGATGGCAGGTCTCCAGCGTGTCATAACGCATATTGTCAGTGAATTCGATGTACAGCATTCGGCTGTATCCGAGAACAGCAACGAACACGTGAAGCGGTGAGCGACCATTACGCATAGTGCCCCAGTCAACCTGCATCTGTCGTCCGGGTTCAGTTTCGAACCGAACGGCAGGCTCCTGCTCCTGAGGAACCGAGAGAGAACGAATGAATGCCCTGAGAATGGTCATTCCGCCACGATATCCCTGGTCTCTGATCTCGCGAGCGATTACCGTTGCCGGGATTTTGTAAGGATGAGCATCGGCGATGCGTTGACGAATATAATCCCGGTATTCATCCAGGAGTGAAGCAACAGCAGGTCGCGGCGTATATTTTGGCGGCTCAGATTTTGCCTGCAAATAACGTTTAACGGTATTGCGGGAGATCCCCAGTTCTCTGGCAATCGCCCGGCTACTCATTCCCTGCTTGTGCAGGATTTTAATTTCCATAACTGTCTCAAAAGTGACCATAAACTCTCCTGAATCAGGAGAGCAGATTACCCCCTGGATCTGATTTCAGGCGTTGGGTGTGGATCACTATTGCACCGTTCGTTACATTTATTGATGTAACTGATTTTATTGATGTGGCTGACTTTATTGATGTAATTGACTTTATTGATCTAGCAACTGCCGTAGGCTTTCTCAACACGGCCGCAGCCATCGTTCCGGTAAAGCTAAAAGCATTGATGGCGACACGTTTGATTACCCAAGGGCAGGTATCTTTATCGAAATAATAACGTGATAATTTTTCTGCTATCAGTGGGTTATAGCTATTTAGCGTGGGGTGACCAAAGGCCTTCTGTTGTTGTATCTGCGCGACAGCCCTGGCTAATGCAAATCCCCCCGCAGCGGCCTCCAAGTGCCCAACCTGACTTTTACTCGCCCCTAAACGTAATGGCGTTTTTCGTTGACCATAGACACGATCAATGGCGCTTAGCTCAACGGGATCCCCTAACGAAGTACCCGTTCCATGGGTTTCCAATAACGAGATATCATCGGGAGCCAATGATGCTCGCTGTAAAAGCTGCGACATCATAGCCGCTTGAGCGTGTGGATTCGGTGCCGTCAGGCTGCTGCTCTCACCATCCTGCGCAACGACACTGCCCTCAATGATCGCTAAGACAGGATCGCCATCTATCACGGCCTGACGATAAGGTTTTAACAGGAATAATACCGCCCCTTCTCCTCGGGCATAGCCATCAGCATCATCACTGAACGTAGCACAGTGCCCCTTGGGTGATAACATACCCGCATTGATAAGAGTTTGTTCTATTTGTGCCGATAGGAGTAAATTCACGCCCCCCACGACAGCCGCGCTGCACTGTTTTTGCTGTAGTGACAACATCGCGCTATCCAGTGCGACCAGCGAAGAAGAACAAGCGGTATCAATGGTTAATGCCGGGCCACGAGTGCCATAGAATTTCGCCAACCGCCCAGATGTCGCACTGCTACAAATCCCCGTCGCCAGATAACTTTTGGCATAATCGGGGTCATTTTTCTGTAACAACATTTGCCCATATTCGCTGCCACTTTGACCAATGTAAAAACCAATATCGCCTTGTTTCAATTGTTCAGGTTGCCAACCCGCCTGCTCAAACAGGTGCCAACTCAGCTCTAAAATATGACGCTGTTGTGGATCGAGTAAGATGGCTTCTCGTTCGCTGATATTAAAGAAAGCAGCGTCGAACTGATCAATATCTTCTAATGCGCCTATCGGTAAAACACAGTGTCGCAGTCGATTTTTTTCATGACGTACCGCGCTGTTACCTGCGGATAATTCTGTGCAATAGTCCGCCCAGCTCACCCCCACCTGCCCCGGTAAGCGACAACTGATAGCCACAATCGCGACATCCCGATCATCTCCTGCTTCCGTTGAACTTGAGGAGGCGATATCTTCTTGGTGCTGAGATAAAAATAAGGTCAGTTGCCGTAATGTAGGATAGGCGAAGAGATCTGCGACATTGAGATGACAGCCCAGAAAATGATTAATACTCTGACAAAATTGTATCGCTAACAAACTGGTTAACCCTGCCTGATGTAGCCCACTATCAGGATTGATCGCCTCGCAACCGAGTAATTCACACCCTGTTTTATGGAGCCAATCAAACAGTATGGCCTCTTGCTCAAATAACACGCTTTCTTGATCAAATAACATTTCATCTTGAGTCTTTCTCTGTGACTCCTGTACATAAAGCGCGCTCAATTGTTGCGTGAAATAGAGAGAAAGCATATGACTGCGGCGGATCTTGCCACTCGATGTTTTTAAGAGCTTTCCACGGGCGAGTAAGATGACCTTGTCAGATTTCAGTTGAAAATGGCGGGCTACAGTCGCCACAATCTGCTGAGCAATACGCTGAAGTGCCGTTGATGTTAAATGACGATAGACCTCGGCCATCACAATAAATTCGCCGCTGTCAAAATGCTGACACACACACACTCCCCCCGTGTGGATATCATCGCAGGCGTACTCAATTGCTGTTTCAATATCCTTGGGCATATAATTTTGCCCAGCCACAATAATGAGATCTTTTAATCGCCCACAAATAAAGAGTTCCCCTTGATACACAAAGGCAAGATCCCCCGTACGTAAATAATCATGGTGAGAGTTACCTGCCAGTGTATTGTGGAAAGTGGCTTTTGTGAGTTCGGGCTGCTGCCAATACCCCCCCGCCACAGAACCGCCTCGAACCCAGACTTCCCCAATGTTCGCCTCAGGCAAGGGCTGACATGTCTGGGGATCAACAATCTGCAATTGCCATGCTCTAACCACATGCCCTGAGCTTACCAACCGACACCCTTGCGGATCTAAAATGGCTTTACCTGCCGCTAATGCCATTGGGTTAAATGCCAAACAGCAGTAATCAGTATCGATAGGCTTATGGCTTACGGTCAGAGTTGCTTCGGCCATCCCATAACCGGGCGTGAAACTGTGGGCATCAAAACCTGTGGATGCAAAACGGGCCGCAAAATTTGCCATTGTCTCTGGGCGAATGGGTTCAGCCCCATTCATTGCCATCTTGATGGAGGAGAGATCCAACTGGCAAATGTGTTCGTCCGTCACCATTGTGGTACACAAATCCCACGCAAAATCGGGGGCAGCCCCGGAGTTAGCCTGATAATCATTAATCATTTTCAGCCAACGAAATGGCTCTGTAATAAAGTGCACAGAAGGCATGAAATTACAGCAACCACCGGATAACAATGGCAATAACAAACCGCTGAACATGCCTAAATCATGATAAAAAGGCAGCCAGTTCGCGGTGATGATTTTTGGCTGACAATGCAGATGTAATTCAAGCAAGATATGATGTTGCACCCGCATATTATGATCGTAATTACATACCGCTTTTGGCTTTGCTGTGGAACCAGAAGAATATTGCAGATACACAGGTAAATGACTGGGATAATAAAGTGCATCATAATTTTTTTTCGTGGGGAAATAGCGACGACTACCGGTGAGTTGTTGATCAACAAAAACAATCTGATGTGTACGATGCCAACCTTGTTTTTTAATTTCGTCGGATAACGAACTTAAGGTGAATATATATTCACCATGGCTATCAGCCAAAATATGGGACAAGGTATCAATACTGCGACCCAATTTAAAATGATTGGTTAGATGCACAGGGACAGCCGGCACCCCCCTAATAATACAAGCGATAAAGCTTATGACAAAAAGCGAGCCTCCTGGCATGAGCAGAATAGCAGGCCCAGGCGGATTGTTTTCTATTTCAATCTGTGTAGCTAACGAATAGCCCAGTGATATCAGTTGGCTATAAGAGTAAGAATCTACATCATCTTTATCACAATAACGCAATGCGACATCATATTTGGACTTTGTTGCCTGTTCAAATAACGCCTCCCTCACCCAACGAGTTTCATTATTTAATAAATTCATACCATTACCTGTAGTTGCATATAGATCACTTTTGATAAATCAACGACTCTATGCATAAACATAAAGTGCCCACAGGACATAGCTCTTTTACACCAAAATTAATATGTGGCTGTATCTAATAGTCACAGCCATATGTATTATTAATATTTATTAAAATTTAACATTGAAATTAACCCCAAAATTAATAGGTTCACCCGCGCGCCCATACCATATCCCATCATCCATTTTGAAAGCACGAGTCACATAAGTTTCATCAAGAATATTCTTTATCCAAACATTGACACCATAATCTTTATTCTCATAACCGGCAGTAAGATCTAATAGCCCATAAGCTGGTTGTTTTTTACTATTCGCATTATCAAGATAAGTACTTCCTTTAACATTATAAGTAGCATTAACAAAATAACCGTTAAGGAAGTTATAATCGGCACCAATACTATAAGTGTACCCTGGCGAATTAGCCGGTCGATTACCTTTATAGTTAACAGGAATATAGTTATTATCTACTTTTATTTCTGTTGGGAAATTTTTAAAATACGCATCAGTATAGCCTACATTTGCAGATACAGTCAGGCCACGCGTAATACGCCACGCAAGTTCAGACTCCAACCCACGGCTTAATGACTTACCGCTGTTAACCGAATAAGAAATAGGATAATACGCCACTTCGACTTGCTGATCTTTCATATCATTCCAGAATAGAGACGTATTCCAACGAACCGTTCTATCAAACCATTCGGTTTTAACACCGGCCTCATAAGTCGTCATATATTCTGCATTATAAGCGCGACTAGATTGAGGCCCTAACGTGTTAAACCCGCCACTTTTATACCCCCGTGCTATGCTGGTATATAGCATGGCGTCGCCAGTAATATAATAATTCAACCCTACCTTAGGCAAAAAAGCCCCAAATGAATTACTATTATTATCATGAGAATACGGCTGATATGGGTTAAACCCATTATCCATCAAAAAGTTAAGTTTCTTTTTCTCATAGTCATACCTTGCACCCGCCACAAGCTCAACATCATTCAGCAGGTAATAATTAACATTGCCAAACACTGCGTAGTTATTGGTCTTGATATCGGATTTCCGGAGTTGTGCTAAGTTATAGGGCAGATAGCGGAAATCAATTTCATTTTCATCATCTTGATAAAAATAATAGCTCCCTATCAACCAATTAAATGGCCCGCTGTATTTAGAGTTCAAACGAAACTCTTGTGAAAATTGTTTTGTTTTTCGATTCATCAATAGTTCACTAATTGATAATCGCGTAAAATCGAGGTCTTGATTATCAACTTTTCTTTCGTCTACATAAGCACTAACCGAGGTAAAATCAATATCATCAAAGGTATAAACTGCATTTACTTGACCTTTATAAGCATCAACATCAGATTTGCCAATATAATTTGAGTCAACATATTTTTGACCCGACTTTATTTTATCTAATGCGGTAAAAGAAGTGTTTCCGTTACGCCTATTTTGGATATCAAAGGTCGTCATCACATCCCAACCATCATCCATAGGTTGCCAACGTAGTTTAAACCGACCACTAAAATCATTGAGATTATCTACATTATTTTTACCGTCATAATCACGCTTAAAGTAGCCATTCCCATAAAGATATTTCAATGCTGCACGATAAGAAAACTGTTCACTGTCATTAATACTTCCACCTAAAACCGTGGTTACCTGTGTACGATTATAATTCCCATAAGATAGACCTATTTTATACTCAGGTGAAAATTCAGGATCTTTAGTAATGACATTGATTACCCCAGATTCAGTATTACGACCATATAGCGTCGCTTGCGGGCCTCTTAATACTTCGATTCTATCAACATCCAATAATTCCGTATCAAAAGTATTAGCATAAACACCATCAATAAAGAAACCTACTGATTGAATCCCTTCCATTCCGGGGGTCGTACCTCGCATGGTAAAAAAACCTGCGTCAGATGGATTGCCCGCTTTAACCATATAGACATTAGGGATGCGCATTATTGATTCGTAGATATTTTCTATATTTTCTCTTTCTAAATCAAAGCCCGTTAATACACTTATACTTATGGGTGTTTTTTGCTGCTGTTGATTAATTTTTTGTGCAACTACCGTAATAGTATCTAATTCATCCTTACTGTTATTATGACTTTGTGACCATGCCAGGCAGGGTAATGAAATTAAAACCGTTACAGTAAAAAACTTCCGATAAAATACCATCATTAATTTTCCATAATGAAGTGAGATAACAAGATTAAATAACCCTGTTAATTAGATGATATTTACTCACATTTATATAAATCGATAAGAAGGTTTTATCAAAAACATTATTATGACACTTACTATATTATTTTTATTTTATGCTGTTACCTTTCATTTGTTATACTAATTGCAAACGATTATCATTTTCAAGTGGGTTGGATCACATTTTATACAATCCTATTGCCTGACCTGCATTCAGTAAGAAGGACATGGGTACCGATTCTCAACCTGTTACTCGCCAGTGGCAGGCGTACAGCAGAAGTCACAACATTAATAGGGTACTGGCAAGCTAACACGCCAGTACCCTACATGGAGATAAGGCATTTAATATCAATACCTTTCCAGCTTTTACGCTTTGGCCGCAGACAAACAGATCGTCCGGGTTAATTGATATGATTTCACAAAGGAGCTGATCGGTAAAAATTCGAACGGTGAGTGGAAATTATGCGCCCCGGTAAAATAATTTGGGGTCAGCAACCCTTGGGTTGATAACGCCGCACCATCGGTACCGCCGCGCATAGGGATCACTTTAGGTTCGATATTCAGTTCCGCCATAGAAGAGAAGATCAGGTCGATAGCCCGCTTATCTTCACCAATCGAGTTACTGATATTGCTGTACACATCGGTGACTGAATAGCTGATCTTCGCTCGTGGATATTGTGCTGAAACTTTCGCGACCACTTCACCGATATAGGCTTTACGCGCGGCGAATGACACATTATCAAAATCACGGATTGCTATTTTCAGTTTTGCGCTGTTAGGGTTGGCAGTCATATCGGTAAACCAGACATAGCCTTCCCGCCCTTCAGTGTGTTCTGGCGTCTCTTGTGGCGAGAACTCACTGATAATGTCATAGGCGACACGGATAGGGTTGATCAGCACATTTTTAGCTGACATCGGGTGAGCCGTCACCCCGATGATATCGATCTCTGCCGAGGCGGCGTTAAAGTTTTCATACACCACTTCGCCCAGCTCGCAGCAGTCAATAGTGTAAGCGAAATCAACATCAAAACGCGCCAGATCCAGCGCTTTAGCACCGCGCAGACCAATCTCTTCGTCAGGAACAAACGCCACCACGATATCGCCATGGCAATCGTCAGCCGTCAGGTTTTCCAACAACGTCATGACTACGGTCACTGCCGCTTTATTATCTGCGCCTAGTACACTGGTGCCATCGCTGAAAATAATCTCTTCGCCCTGATAACGCAGGATTTCCGGATGTTCTGCGGTACGTAGATAGATGCCCTGCTCTGCGTTTAGGCAAAGATCGCTACCGGTAAAGCGTAAGCGTTGCGGATGAATATCGGGCGATAAGCCAACGTCGACCGTATCAATATGTGTAATAAAACCAATGCGTGGTGCGGTAGGCTGATTGCCGGGTTTACGGGCTGTCACCGTGGCATGTTCATCAATCAGGATATCTTCCAACCCCAACTGACGCAGTTCTTCAGCTAACATCTGCGCCATTTTGTGCTGCCCTTCGGTACTCGGCAGTGTTGGAGAGGCGGCATCGCTCTGGCTGCTAACCGCCAGATAACGGAAAAAGCGGTTTGTCAGTTGTTCTGAGAGTGCGATAGTCATTTTTTATTCCTTTATTTATAGCTAAAACCACTGAGTGCGCGCAGCTAACACCCCTACAGCGTCAAGGCCGAAGGGGGTCATTGAGTTGCTGGATACGTATACCCACTCTGGAAACCTAATGGAATATCCAGACCCCAGAACAGATACAACATCAGGGTCAGTACCACGGTTAACCCTAGTGTATAAGGCAGCATCATGGCGCATAACGTCCCGACGCCGGTCTTCGAACAATACTGGCGACAGTACATAATGATCAGCGGATAGAAGGCAAACATTGGTGTCGAGATATTCACTGTTGAGCTAACGCGGAAACTGGCTTGGGTCAACTCGGGTGAAATCCCTACGGCCATCAGCATTGGAACCAATATCGGTGCCAGAATGGACCATTTAGATGACGCTGACGTAATAATAATATCCAGCGCACAAGATAACAGGATCACACCTAAAATCGTGAAACCAGCGGGCATCGCCAGCGTACGCAGGAAGTCCGCGCCAGAAATCGCCATTAATGTGCCAATATTAGAGTGGCTGAATGAATAGAGGAACTGGGCGCAGAAGAAGCTAAAGACCAAAAACGAGACCAATGAGCGGGTAATGTTTTCCATGCTGGCGGTAACATCTTTGGTGCTCTTAAAGGTGCCAGAACTGAAACCATAGATCAGGCCAGGAATCGCAAACATAAAGAACAGCAGTGGCACAATCGCTTGCATAATCGGTGCATCAGGGCGGGTCAGGCTGCCATCTGGTGAACGCAATAAGGAGTTTTCCGGATAGAGTGCTGCGGCCAAGCCAATCAACATCAGCAGCATAACCAACCCTGCCCGTTTAAACGCTTTACTCTCCTGCGGAGTAACCTTCTGTAACTCATTATTGCTCTGCAACCCACTGAGATCGCTATTCAGTGGCATCGATTTAAGCAAACGAGGCTCCACAATTTTATCGGTGATAAACCAGCACACCAAAATCACGCCAAAGGTGCTACCGAAACTGAGGAAGTAGTTACACAGCACATTGACGTTATAACTTGGGTCAATAATGTGCGCGGCTCCTTGGGTGAAGCCCTGCATAATCGGGTCGATAATCGATGGCGTATAGCTGGCAGAGAATCCCCCTGCTAACCCAGCGAAAGCGGCGGCAATACCGGCTAATGGGTGACGCCCACTGGCATAGAACATCATCGCGGCGACAGGCATCAGGATCACATAAGCTGAATCAGAGGCGACATGGCTAACCACACCGATAAAGACGACCGCTGGCGTTAAAATACGCTGTGGAGTGACGTTGAGCATTTTTTTCAACATCACCTGAATAAAGCCACTGCCCTCGGCAATACCAATCCCCAAAGTAGCAACAATGGTGATCGCCAGCGGTGGGAAGTTAATAAAGTTTTTGACCATAGTGGTAATAAAGGTCACCAGTTCAACCGGTGCCAACATATTGGTAACTTTAATCTGATCACCGGTCAGAGGGTGGAAATAATCAAAGTTGATAAACGATAATCCAAAGGAGAGTGCCCAGCACACCCCCAGCGCGTAAATAAATAGCATGGTGATGTCTGGCATGGCATTACCAATACGTTCAATCGCGTTCAGTATGCCGGTCTGCCGATCGTTCTGCGGTTTTACATCTGACATATTCTGTCCTTTCCCTTGTAAAAATGTCATGGCTAAAGCGAGCAGGAGAGGAGATACTGATGATTTCCTGCCTCAGTAGAGGTACTGCGTGGATGTAAGAGAAGATAGAACCAATGAATAATGGAAAATCAGCTGATAAATCCGTCAATGAAGAGCAATATCTCGCGAATAACCCATTTATATCCGTCGCCTTTCAAGCTACAGGGATGTTGGCTGCCCTTACTCATCCCTATCACTTAGTTATCTAAGCGCTTGGGAGTTTGCTCGGTTGCCGCCTACCCGCATCTCGACGTAACTTGGGTATAGTAACCCAATGAATAATATAATATTTTATCGATAATTTTTATAATAAAAATCCTAAACCGTCAATTTAAATTAATTAACCTTATCATTATAGAATAATATTAAATCTTCCATTCTCACTGATAATATTTATTTTTATCCATAAGAATTGGCATATGCAGATATAGAAACCATTTAATACTTAATATCGATATATTAGACTAAAAAACAATTGGATTTATTACTGCTATCTGGGAGCCATCACTGCCAATCCCTTCACTTCATTGACCTCGTCGGCAACTCACAATCCCGTTCAGATAAACTGACTCAGGCCGTCAATGAGTTAAAAATACCAGTAGTAGACCTTATCCACCCCCTGTTATTTATCAGCCAAAATAATACCTATAAGGCTTATTAAGGGAGAGGTTTTAATACAATGAATCTATCAAATATAACGTCGAACGAGTCAATGCCGAACATCGAGCCAGACCGTGAAATCCATTCTGCACGGACATCAACAGCAGCCTTAACTCCGGCTGACTATTATGCAATATGGGAAAAATGGGAAAATGATCCAAGAACTGTTGCTGGTGAACAACGGGGCCAGGCCGTAGCGAGAATGAAAGAGTGTTTGGAAAACAATACCGAACGCCTCGATCTCGATGAGCTTGGTTTGACCTCATTACCCGATACCCTGCCACCGTGTAATAAACTGAATATTATTGAAAATAAGTTAACTGAGTTGCCGACAACACTGCCAGACAACCTGCAAACACTGAATGCTGCTTTTAATCAACTGCGTACATTACCGAATACATTACCGGCCTCGCTGTTATCTCTAAATGTGTACGGAAATGAACTAGAACGGCTCCCTGAGTCGCTACCTGAAGGGTTGAAAAAATTAGACGTTGGTCGTAATGAGTCACTGCAACGCCCAAACCGCTTGCCCCCGAATCTGGAGTCTCTTGGTATGGCAAACTGTCGCTTAACTGAACTGCCTACATTGCCGAACAGTTTAGAAAAACTGGAGGTGGATAATAATCAACTGCACACATTGCCCGATACATTGCCCGCCCTTCTGTCATCTTTACTGGTATCGAGCAATAGACTCACAGCACTACCGGAAAATTTACCCGGTAGTTTAAGGGATATATATGCTAAAGATAATCAATTATCCCAACTTCCCGACCTAGCCCACCTGCCCCAAAATTGTAGCATTCGCTTAGACGGTAACCCTTTTTCTACCAGTACGCTGCAGGCACTACAGCATCTCTATATTAACCTGGATTATCAGGGGCCACGGATTAGCTGCCGCGAATTAGACAATCTACCACCAGTGAGTCTCCGTAACATTGTTGCCACCTGGGTGCCGCCGGAACAACAAAAATCGTTGGCAGAAGATTGGGCAAAGATCGAAAAAGAAACTAACTCAGGCGATTTTAACGTTTTTCTTTGCCGCTTGGCTACCACTCAAAACGTAAAGAATATCCCTGAATTTAAACAACAAATTGCAGCCTGGTTGTTGCAACTGGCTGGCTCATTTACTCTACGTGAGCAGACCTTTCTTATCGCTCAGGAAGCTAGCGCGACCTGTGAAGACCGCATTACCTTGACGCATAACGATATGCAAAAGGCAGTCATGCTCCATGAGGTCGAAAAGGGGAAATATGATGAAAAACTACCTGAACTGATAGCGCGTGGCCGAGAGATGTTCCGTCTGGAACAACTTGAGAATATTGCCCGCGAAAAAGTAAAAACACTAAAAACACTGAATGTACATTCTGTCGACGACATCGAAGTCTATCTCGCCTATCAGGTTAAACTACGTGGGTCCTTAGAGCTCTCCTCGGTAAACAAAGAAATGCGCTTCTTTGGCGTATCGGATGTGACAACAGACGATTTACTGAGCGCAGAAACCCGGGTGAAAACTGCGGAAAACCAAGATTTCCCGCGCTGGCTATCACAATGGTCTCCGTGGAAAAGCGTGGTGCAACGTATTGAGCCTGAACGTTATGCTGCTGCGGTCGAAAAGCAGTACCACGCACTGGAGAATATTTACCCAGATAAACTGGCGGCTGAATTGGCAGCCAACGGGATGACGGGCGATGTGGATGCCAACCGCATTGTCGGCAAAAGAATCAACGATGAGATAATGGAGGAGATCGATATGGCCCTGACTCATGAGGTTCTCTCTGCCAAAGGAGCCTCCTCCTTATTAGATAATCTGTGGATGGAATCTCTAATCTCGTTTTAATACTACACAGCTCGTATCCCATAAAAAACGGCGCATATTCTGTCCTGCAATATGCGCCGCAGATAGGTCATTCTTCTCCCTCCCCCCCGCTCGTTTGGCTAATTCAGACCACCAGTTAGCTAAAAATACCAGTAGTAGACCTTAGTATCCCCTGTTATTTATCAGCCAAAATAATGCTTCTAAAACTTATTAAGGGAGCGTAATACAATGTATCTATCAAATATAACCTCGAACGTGTCAATGCCGAACATAGGACCAGACCGTGAAATCCATGCTGACCGGCCAGCGGCAACAGCCTTAACTCCGGCTGACTATCATGCAATATGGGAAAAGTGGGAAAATGATCCAAGAACTGTTGCTGGTGAACAACGGGGCCAAGCCGTAGCGAGAATGAAAGAGTGTTTGGAAAACAATGCCGAGCGCCTCAATCTCTCTTCTCTTGATTTGACCTCATTACCCGATACCCTGCCACCGTGTAATGAACTGAATATTATATGCAATAATTTAACTGAGTTACCAACAACACTGCCAGACAATCTGCAAACACTGAAGGCTTCTTATAATCAGCTGCGTACATTACCGAATACATTACCGGCCTCGCTGTTATCTCTAAAGGTGCACATGAATGAACTGGAGCGGCTCCCTGAGCCACTACCTGAAGGGTTGAAAACATTAGACGTTGGTTGTAATACGTCACTGCAACTCCCAAGCCGCTTGCCCCCGGTTCTGGAGTCTCTTGATATTTCAAACTGTAACTTAACTGAACTGCCTACACTGCCGAACAGTTTGAAAGAACTGGATGCGCATGGTAATCAACTGCGCATATTGCCCGATACATTGCCGATATCGCTGTTAAGGTTAAATGTAGCCTATAATCAACTCACAGCATTACCGGAAAATTTACCCGGTAGTTTAAGGTGTATATATACTGAATATAATCAATTATCCCAGCTTCCCGACCTGGCCCATCTGCGCCAAAATTGTAACATTTGCTTAGACGGTAACCCTCTTTCTCCCAGCACGCTGCTGGCACTACTGCGTCTCAGTACTAAGCCGAATTATCAGGGGCCACGGATTAGCTGAATCGACTTAAACAATATGCAAAAGCAGTCATGAATCATGGGGGCTAGAAGGGAAAGTATGATGAAAAATCACCTGAACTGATGGCGCGTGGCCGGGAGATGTTCCGTCTGGAACAACTCGAAAAAATTGCCTGCGAAAAGTCAAAACACGAGGTGTCAGACGGCTGACAAACCCCGATGAATTGACTTTTAACGGTGAGGGTAGGCAGAAGAGTAAAGCGTCCGCGCCAGGGATGGTGCGGATCGCCCCCCAAGGAAGGGTTTACGGTATCTTTACGATCTGCCTGTTTTCTCCAGCGCAGGCTCTTTGTCAATAACCTCGGTGTGTAGTGAACTCATCTCGTTTTAATACTACACAACCCGTTATCTCATAAAAAACGGCGCATATTCTGTCCTGCAATATGCGCCGTAGATAGGTCATTCTTCTCCCTCCACACCACCCGCTTTTTTGGCTTATTCAAGCCAGTAAGCTAAAAATACCAGTAGTAGACCTTATCCACCCCCTGTTATTTATCAGCCAAAATAATACCTATAAGGCTTATTAAGGAAGAGGTTTTAATACAATGAATCTATCAAATATAACGTCGAACGTGTCAATGCCGAACATCGAGCCAGACCGTGAAATCCATTCTGCACGGACATCAACAGCAGCCTTAACTCCGGCTGACTATTATGCAATATGGGAAAAATGGGAAAGCGAAGCAATACCTGGTACTGACGAACAACGGCGCTTCGCCGTGGAATGCATGAAAGATTGCCTGGAAAAAAATACCTATCACCTCTGTCTCCGTGATCTTAATTTGGCCTCATTACCAGACATTCTGCCGCCGTGTAACGAACTGGATCTCATGGGTAATAAGTTAACTGAGTTGCCAGCAACACTGCCCGACAACCTGCAAAAACTGAATGCTTCTTTTAATCAACTGCGTACATTACCGGATACATTACCGGCCTCGCTGTTATCTCTAAATGTGTACGGAAATGAACTAGAACGGCTCCCTGAGTCGCTACCTGAAGGGCTAAAAGAATTAGACGTTAATGATAATGAGTCACTGCAACTCCCAAATCGCTTGCCCCCGAATCTGGAGTCTCTTGGTATTGCAAGCTGTGGCTTAACTGAACTGCCTACACTGCCGAACAGTTTGAAAAGACTGGATGCGGATAGTAATCAACTGCGCACATTGCCCGATACATTGCCAATATCGCTATTAAATCTAAGTGTGACCAGTAATCAACTCACACAACTCCCCGAGACATTGCCCGCCTCGCTGTCATTTTTAATGGTATTGAGCAATAGGCTCACAAAACTGCCAGAAAATTTACCCGGTAGTTTAAGGTGTATCAGCGCTGAATATAATCAATTATCCCAACTTCCCGACCTGGCCCGTCTGCCCCAAAACTGTGAAATTCTCTTAGAAGGTAACCCTCTGTCTACCAGCACACTGCAGGTACTACAACATCTCCGTATTAACCCGTATTATCAGGGGCCACGGATTAACTGGAGCGAATTAGACAATCTACCACCAGCGAGTCTCCGTAACATTGTTGCCACCTGGTTGCCGCCGGAACAACAAAATAGGTTGGCAGGAGATTGGGCAAATATCGAGACAGAAGCTAACTCAGCCGCTTTTAGCGTTTTTCTTCACCGTTTGGCTACCACTCAAAACGCAAATAATATCCCTGAATTTAAACAACAAATTGCGGCATGGTTGTTGCAATTGGCTGACTCACCTACTCTACGTGAGCAGACCTTTCTTATTGCTCAGGAAGCAAGCGCGACCTGTGAAGACCGCATTACCTTGACGCATAACGATATGCAAAAGGCAGTCATGCTCCATGAGGTCGAAAAGGGGAAATATGATGAAAAACTACCTGAACTGATGGCGCGTGGCCGAGAGATGTTCCGTCTGGAACAACTTGAGAATATTGCCCGCGAAAAAGTAAAAATACTAAAAACACTGAATGTAAATTCAGTCGATGATATCGAAGTCTATCTCGCCTATCAGGTCAAACTGCTCAATTCCTTACAGCTCTCCTCGGTAAACAAAGAAATGCGCTTCTTTGGCGTATCACATGTGACAGCAGACGATTTACTGAGCGCAGAAACCCGGGTGAAAACTGCGGAAAACCAAGATTTCTCGCGCTGGCTATCACAATGGTCTCCGTGGAAAAGCGTGGTGCAACGTATTGAGCCTGAACGTTATGCTGCTGCGGTCGAAAAGCAGTACCACGCACTGGAGAATATTTACCCAGATAAACTGGCGGCTGAATTGGCAGCCAACGGGATGACGGGCGATGTGGATGCCAACCGCATTGTCGGCAAAAGAATCAACGATGAGCTCATGGGGGAGATCGATATGGCCCTAACTCATGAGGTTCTCTCTGCCAAAGGAGCCTCCTCCTTATTAGATAATCTGTGGATGGAATATCTAATCTCGCCTTGATACTGTACGGTCCGTTATCCCATAAAAAACGGCGCATATTCTGTCCTGCAATATGCGCCGTTGATCATCATGTCGTTAGTGGTTAATTACCTGACGATAAAATTAGAAATTATATTTAACGCCTAACACCACGCTGGTTTCGCTGTAGCCCTTGTTACCCACTTGCTGACCGATATTTCCCCAAAGATTCAGTTGGCTATTTACCTGCCCATCAACGCCCAGTTTCAGCTCCGCGATATTCGCCGTCCCGGCTTGTTTCACCGTGACACCGTCTAATGTCGTGCCAAAATCTTTGGTGTTATGGATCCAATTGGCTTCAACAAAAGGCTTGAATGCCGGGCCACTGACTTTGGCTTTATCACTTGGATTGATAAAGGCCTTCGCCCCGAGTCGCGTCTGGATATTGCCATTACCGTCACCAGAGATAACCGTACCATTGGTTTCTGTATGGTCATCGGCTTTTACGCCCATCCACACCACCTGTGCTTTTGGCTGAATAAAGTAGCTCTGGTTAACACTTTCGCCAACTTTGAAGGCATAGCCCCCTTCGACTGATGCGGTAAAGCCTTTTGAGTCATATTTCTCAGTGGCTAAATCCTGCCCGCTAACGCGGTTGTCAAACCAACTGTATTGCACCCAAGAATCGACATACGCGCCAGTATCATCGGCATTATCGGCAAGCCATGAGCCATAGATCCCCACGCTGTAGCCATCCACCGAGCCAGTAGAACGGTAGCCAGCAACCTGTGCCACGGTAGAACTGCTGCTATTGGCATAGCCCGCCATCACCCCAACACGCCACAGGTCCTGTGCATTGCGGCTCCATTGCGCCACATCGCCGCCAAGTTGCATCACATAACGGTTATCCTGAGTTTTCAACTCGCCGCTATCATCGCGGGAGCGATTATGGCTACCTTCGTTACGCAGCCACAGGCTAGTGGTCTTCTGCTCACCGGTAAAGACATCGGTATACAGCGTCTCACCCATTCTATCCGCCAGACTGGTGACGAACATATTGTTGGCCGCCGCCAGGTTAGCGGTGTAACTCGCCGGTTCAGGGCGGCGGTCATCTGCCTCAGTACGCAGATACCAGTTGCCGTCATCTGGAGTGCTGGCCCCACCTTGATACAAGAAGTACTCATAAGCACCGCCAACAGCGCGCCCATTCAGGGTAAACTGCCCGGCAGAATCACCGCCGACATCAATAATTTTGATGCCTTCAAAGGTGCGCGCCCCGACACCCCCAATATTGTTTACCGTGACATAACTTTGCCCTGCGGTATCCCCGGTAATAACCAGTCTATCCGTTACCGATGTATCGCCAGCCAGGATAGTATTGAAGGTGATCATCCCCTCATCACCGGTGTAATTACCATCAATGGTGAAGGTGCCAAAATCCCCGCCCGTTAAGGCATTTGGCATAATCAGGTTGCCATAGTTCTCAACATTACCGGTCACCTGACCATATCCCCCTAAGGAGCCGTTAGCGGTAATCAGTACGTTACTGGTCAGATTGGCCATATTCGATGCGAATGATACCAGCAATGCCCTCTCTTGCAGGGACTCTTCCAGCGAAAGTGTCTGGGTAACCGCCGAACTGCCCAATTGCAGTAAACCCTCTTCAATCGTAGTCAGACCTGCGCTAACCGTATCGCCTTCAATTTTTACCGTTCCGCTGCCACGCTTAACCAAGGTCCCCGTGCCGCTGATGGTATTGGTTAACTCCCAGACTGAACCCGTATCCAGGATCAACGCACCGCTATTGGCGATGCTGCTGCCACCTAAATGCTCGGCACTATTGGCAATGAGAATACTCCCGGCCTGATTAGTAAACAGACCCGAGTAACCGCTGTTATCACCGGCCAATTGAACACTGGCATTGTTACTTAGCAATACCTCGCCATCACTACCGGTCAAAGCGTTAAACAGTGTCCCGATAGTATTATCCAGATGAAGTGTGCCGTTGTTATTAATGGTGCCGTTCCCTAGCCCCTGCGCCTGAGACAGGTGTGCCACCGCGCCATTGGCAATATCAGTACTGCCAGTAAAGCCAGCGTTATCATAAGAAACATTCAGCAAGCCACCACTCAGTACCAGTTCACCACCGCCAGTCAATGCACCATCAATTTGGCCGCCCCCCGTTACGGTTAACTTACCGTCGTTGAGATCCAGTGTACTGCCCCCTTCGGTGGCTAACTCACCCACCACCTGCTGGGTACCGTTGATATCAACATGAGTGGCGGTACTCATCGCCAGCAAGGAGGTTTGCCCCAGTGCTGAATCAGCATCCAGACGCAAATTACCTGAAGAGACCCAAGTGGTACCAGTATAGCTGTTGGTGCTATTAGATAAGGATGCCGTGCTGCCATCATTAGCCGACGCAAAGGCCAGATCACCGCTCCCTGTGATTTGGGCTGAAAGATCGTTAGATTGAGTCCCGTTATTCGCCAAGATGGCGGTCAATACCAACGCCTCGCTGCCCGTGCTCAATAGTTCTAACGCGGTCAGACCGTAATTGACATACAGGCCATCATAATCCTCGCCAGTGGTCATGCCGTAATTAAACGAACCGGTGGCGGCGGCTGAGGTACTGCCAGCGTTATGGACCCCCTGATAAGTGACCGCGCTGATCGGATCACCATTCTCATCCGTCAACGTCAACTCATGGCCTGTCCCTGTCGCCGCCCCAGTTGCCAGAGTGACAATGATTTCGCCTTCATCCAGTTCCATCACCGAGAGCCCATCCAGACTTGGTGCCAGATTGCTCGGTAAATTAACCCGAACCTCACCGCCCCCGGTGGTATTGATGCTATTAGCCGCAATCGTCCCATCTGAAGTGATAATGCCTGCGTTATCAACAATATTATCAAACAGCAACGTGCCGCCATTCATCGCCAATGTGCCAATATTCTGCACACCGTTACCCACCGAGGTCAGGTTACCGCTGGATAATTTCAACGTAGCCTGGGCCAATACTGTGGTGTTATTGCCGCTTAAATCAAAAGTAGAATTGTTCAGGTTGACTGTGCCGGTGAAGGCCCCGCCCACGGTAGCACCAAAGTCAAACGCGGTGCTGGCATCGTTTTTCGCCACATTCAGCAAGCCGTTACCGGTCAACGCATGATTAAACAGAGCAATATCGTCCAGATTTAGCGTCGCATCAGCGATATCAATAGTTACCGCGTTGCTTACCCCGTTGCTGCTGGTCAGGGTGACTTCGGCATCATCGGTCACTTGCAGTACACCGCTGCCGGTGACGCTGTTACCAAAGGTGCCGTTAAAGCCGCTCAGCGACAGGGTATCGCCCGTCCCTGCCAGCGCCACGCTGGATGACGCCCCCAGATTGTTCGTTGACGCAACCGTCAGTTTGCTGTTACCCGCCAAGGCATATTGGCCGAGGAAGCCGCTGTTATTGGCCGTCAGTGCGGTATCTGCTCCGCCGATAATATCGACTGTTGAACCCGCCACACCGCTCAGAACGTTGGCAATACTCTCGCTAACGCCATTCAAGATCAGATGAGAAGTAAGGGTGCCCAGATTAACCGTGGCGCTGCTGGCCCCCAGATTACTGGCCTGACCCACGGTCAGTTCGCCATTGGTACCAATCTGATGTGCACCACTAAAGCTGCTATTCCCGCTCAGCGTCACTGTTGCTGTGGTATTAATCGTCCCGTCACCACTGATCACGTTAGCCAGTGAATTATCCGCGACCAGGTTTAGATCCCCCAGCACATCAATAACGCTGCTGCCCAAATTACCGGTTCCGATAATGGTCCCCCCATTACCAAGAGTGACTGATGCACCATCGGAAATATTGGTTTGCCCCGCCAGACCATTGTTATCGATGCTGATGGTGAAATCGCCACCCTTGATATTCAGGATACCGTTGCCCGTTAAGCCGCCGCTAATGCTAGAAGCCCCCCCATTCTCCAGATTCAGGATGCCATCGGTCACATTAATCATTCCGGTATTGATCAAGGTGTCAGTACTGGTTAACTCCCCACCGTTGCCCAACGTTACCGTACCGGTATTGGTCACCGCCCCCACCGTCTGGCGATAGCCATTAATATTCGCACTGGCCCCACTGGCGATATTCAGTAATGACGTCTGGCCGAAAGCCCCATTCGCCCCGAGGATCAATTCCCCCGCCGTGACGGTGGTCGTTCCCTCGTAACGGTTATTGCCGTTAGCCAAGGTTAAGGCGCCATTTTGGGCATCCACCACCAAACCGCCGACACCGGATAACTCGGCATTCAGCTCTCTGTTGGCCGTCAAACCGCTTTCGGTCGCCAGCAACAACGCATTAGCGCCATCGGCTAACAACTCCAGCGCACTCAGGGTGTAATTCACATACAGGCCACTGCCGCCATTGCTGGTCATGCCATAGTTATGCGTAGCATTCGCCACCGTATACCCGCCCTGCTGGACAGTAGACTGCACCCCTTGTCCTGCGGAAATAGTGGTACCATTGATCATCAGCTCCAGATCATTGGCATTGCCGGTCACATTATCGGCATCAATCAGTTGCAGCAGAATGTCACCCCGATCCTGCTCAAGGAGCGACACGTTCGGTGGCGTCACCGGATGTTCATTCTCCCAGTTACCCGCCCCGGTAATGCTGATCGTCCCGCTGTTCAGTGCCAGATCAGTAACCGTGACGACCCCATTGGCCTGAGATTGCGGCGGCGAGCCGTCAAAGATCAGCGTACCGCCATTTAAATCCAGCCCGTGCAGGATGCGGTCAGTGGTGCCGACGGTGGTCACACTGTCATCCGACAGTTTTAAGGTGGCACGCGCCAGTGCCGCCGCGTTATCCGCACTTAAAGCAAAAGTGGTATTGGTCAGATTGACGATCCCACTAAAGGCCCCGCCCACCGTCGAACCAAAGTCAAACGCGGTGGTGGCAAGGTTCTTCGCCACATTCAATGTGCCATTCCCGGTCAGCACATGGTCGAACAGTGCAATATCGTTCAGGTTCAGCGTCGCATCAGCGATATCGACCTTCACCGTATTGCCTACCCCGTTGCTGCTGGTCAGGGTGACTTCGGCATCATCGGTCACTTGCAGTACACCGCTGCCGGTGACGCTGTTACCAAAGGTGCCGTTAAAACCGCTCAGCGACAGAGTATCGCCCGCCCCGGCCAGCGCCACGCTGGATGACGCCCCCAGATTGTTCGTTGACGCAACCGTCAGTTTGCTGTTACCCGCCAAGGCATATTGGCCGAGGAAGCCGCTGTTATTGGCCGTCAGTGCAGTATCTGCCCCGCCGATAATATCGACTGTTGAACCCGCCACACCGCTCAGAACGTTGGCAATACTCTCGCTGACACCATTCAAGATCAGATGAGAAGTGAGGGTGCCCAGATTAACCGTAG
The DNA here is from genome assembly GCF_900460465.1 of Yersinia pestis. Taxonomy (GTDB): domain Bacteria; phylum Pseudomonadota; class Gammaproteobacteria; order Enterobacterales; family Enterobacteriaceae; genus Yersinia; species Yersinia pestis. Next base: position 781,693 of record NZ_UAVH01000006.1, read on the forward strand.
CGCTGCTGGCCCCCAGATTACTGGCCTGTCCCACGGTCAGTTCGCCATCGGTACCGATCTGATGTGCGCCGCTAAAGCTGTTATTCCCGCTCAGCGTGACCGCCGCGTTGGTATTAATCACCCCGCCGCCACTGAGTACGTTGGTCATGGCTGCATTGGCACCGTTCAGGTTCAGCGTACCCAGCACCTCGACGGCGCTGGTACCCAACGTACCCGTCCCGGTCAGGGTCACCGAGGCCACATCGGCAATATGGGTCTGGCCGCTCAAGCCACTGTTGGTGGCACTGACCGCCAAATCACCGCCGTTAATATTCAGGGTGCCGGCACCGGTCAAGCCGCCTGCCACGGTAGACGATCCGCCCGCAGCCAGGTTCAGTGCGCCCCCGGTTAAATCAAGGATCCCGCCATTGGTCAGCAAGCCACTGGTTAACACCCCACCGTTGCCCAACGTTACCGCACCGCTATTGGTCACCGCCCCCACCGTCTGGCGGTAGCCATTAATATTGGCACTGGCCCCACTGGCGATATTCAGTAATGACGTCTGGCCGAATGCCCCATTCGCCCCGAGGATCAATTCCCCCGCCGTGACGGTGGTCGTTCCCTCGTAACGGTTATTGCCGTTAGCCAAGGTTAAGGCGCCATTTTGGGCATCCACCACCAAACCGCCAACACCGAATAACTCGGCATTCAGTACTCTGTTGGCCGTCAAACCGCTTTCGGTCGCCAGCAACAACGCATTCGCGCCATTGGCTAACAACTCCAGCGCACTCAGGGTGTAATTCACATACAGGCCGCTGCCACCATTGCCATTACTGCTGGTCAGGCCATAGTTGTGGATGGCATTGGCTACCGTGCTACCGCCCTGCTGGATGGCAGACTCCACCCCTTGCGTACCAGAGGTAATGGCTGTGCCATCAACCAGCAAATCCAAATTGTTGGCATTGCCGGTGACATTCGCGGCATTAATCAGCTCCAGTAAAATGTCACCCCGATCCTGCTCAAGGAGCGACACGTTCGGTGGCGTCACCGGATGTTCATTCTCCCAGTTACCCGCCCCGGTAATACTGATCGTCCCGCTGTTCAGTGCCAGATCAGTAACCGTGACGACCCCATTGGCCTGAGATTGCGGCGGTGAACCGTCAAAGATCAGCGTACCGCCATTTAAATCCAGCCCGTGCAGGGTGCGGTCAGTGGCGCCGACGGTGGTCACACTGTCATCCGACAGTTTTAAGGTGGCACGCGCCAGTGCCGCCGCGTTATCCGCACTTAAAGCAAAGGTGGTATTGGTCAGATTGACGATCCCACTAAACGCCCCGCCCACCGTCGAACCAAAGTCAAACGCGGTGCTGGCATCGTTTTTCGCCACATTCAGCAAGCCGTTACCGGTCAACACATGATTAAACAGAGCAATATCGTCCAGATTTAGCGTCGCATCAGCGATATCAATGGTTACCGCGTTGCTTACCCCGTTGCTGCTGGTCAGGGTGACCTCGGCATCATCGGTCACTTGCAGTACACCGCTGCCGGTGACGCTGTTACCAAAGGTGCCGTTAAAGCCGCTCAGCGACAGAGTATCGCCCGCCCCTGCCAGCGCCACACTGGATGACGCCCCCAGATTGTTCGTTGACGCAACCGTCAGTTTGCTGTTACCCGCCAAGGCATATTGGCCGAGGAAGCCGCTGTTATTGGCCGTCAGTGCAGTATCTGCCCCGCCGATAATATCGACTGTTGAACCCGCCACACCGCTCAGAACGTTGGCAATACTCTCGCTGACACCATTCAAGATCAGATGAGAAGTGAGGGTGCCCAGATTAACCGTGGCGCTGCTGGCCCCCAGATTACTGGCCTGTCCCACGGTCAGTTCGCCATCGGTACCGATCTGATGTGCGCCGCTAAAACTGTTATTCCCGCTCAGCGTGACTGCCGCGTTGGTATTAATCGTCCCGTCACCACTGAGTACGTTGGTCATGGCTGCATTGGCACCGTTCAGGTTCAGCGTACCCAGCACCTCGACGGCGCTGGTACCTAACGTGCCGGTATCGGTCAGTGTCACCGAGGCCACATCGGCAATATGGGTCTGGCCGCTCAAGCCACTGTTGGCGGCACTGACCGACAAATTACCGCCATTAATATTCAGGGTTCCGGCACCGGTCAAGCCGCCTGCCACAGTAGAGGCCCCGCCCGCAGTCAGGTTCAGTGCGCCCCCGGTTAAATCAAGGATCCCGCCATTGGTCAGCAGGCCGCTGGTTAACACCCCGCCGCTGCCCAGTGTCACCGTCCCCACGTTGGTCACCGCCCCCACCGTCTGGCTATAGCCATTAATATTGGCACTGGCCCCACTGGCGATATCCAGTAATGACGTCTGGCCGAAGGCCCCATTCGCCCCGAGGATCAACTCACCCGCCGTGACGGTGGTCGTTCCCTCGTAACGGTTACTGCCGTTAGCCAAGGTTAAGGCGCCATTTTGGGCATCCACCACCAAACCGCCGACACCGAATAGCTCGGCATTCAGTACTCTGTTGGCCGTCAAACCGCTTTCGGTCGCCAGCAACAACGCATCAGCGCCATCGGCTAACAACTCCAGCGCACTCAGGGTGTAATTCACATACAGGCCGCTGTCACCATTGCTGTTACTGCTGGCCAGGCCATAATTGTGGATGGCATTGGCTACCGTACTGCCGCCCTGCTGGATGGCAGACTGCACCCCTTGCGTACCAGAAGTAATGGCCGTGCCATTGACCAGTAAATCCAAGGCATCAATATCTCCGGTCACATTAGTGGCATTAATCAGTTCCAGCGTCGAGCCAGCACGATCCTGTTCAAGGATCGACACATTTGTTGCCAGCGGATCGGTGTTATCCCAGCTACCAGAGCCGGTGATATTGACCGTCCCGCTGTTCAGTGCCAGGTCAGTGACCGTGACAACCCCGCTGGTCTGAGACTGCGGCACCGCACCATCAAAGATCAGCGTACCGCCACTCAAATCCAGCCCGTGCAGGGTGCGGTCAGTGGTGCCCACGGTGGTCACACTGTCATCCGACAGCTTTAAGGTGGCACTGGCCAGTGCCGCCGCGTTATCCGCACTTAAAGCAAAAGTAGTCTTTGTCAGATTGACGATCCCACTAAACGCCCCGCCCACCGTCGAACCAAAGTCAAACGCGGTGGTGGCAAGGTTCTTCGCCACATTCAGTGTGCCGTTCCCGGTCAGCACATGATTGAATAGTGCAATGTTGTCCAGGTTCAACGTACCGTCCAACCCAATCTTGGCCGAACCTAATTGGTTACTGTTACTGGCGGTTAGCGCCCCGCCCTGATTAACTTGCCACGTGCCAGCAAACATACTGGCCTGCTCTAACGACACGTTGGCGCTGTTATTAACAATGGCAGAGCCCGTGCCAGCGCCTAATGTCGCATGCAAAATCCCATCAAACGTGCTACCAAATAGCAGCTCACTACTGCTATCGATATTGACCATACCGCTGCCGATATTATCGTCAGACACCAGAGTGATATGGCTGTCGACAAGATTAATATTGGTGAAGCCCTGAAGTGACGTGGCTGCCGCTAGTTCGTCGGTTGAGGCATTGAAATTTAGGGTATTGAGCCCCGTGCCCGCATCCAGCGAACCGAGGTAGGTACTCCCCACGCTCATCCCATTGATCGTGAAAGTATCATTACCATTCCCAGTGATAATGGAGGACACTGTCGCCCCATTCTGAATGGTCACGCTATTATTGCCATCCCCCAGGTTAATCACATCGTTACTTTGCGAGCTACTGTCTAGCACTAACGTGTCATTACCGGCACCGGTGGTTAATGTGCCATCCAGTGTTCCATTGTTATTAATGATATGGTCAGCAACACCCGCGAATATCACACTGCCTTTAATGGTGCCATTGTTGTTTAACGTTTTACTGGAGGAGCCGAGGAAGTTAATTGCCGTCGCATTCTCGGCATTAAGTTGGATTTCGTTGCCAATGGTGGTGGTATTATCTATCCCATCCGTGATTTGCAGCGCAGTACCCAATGTATTGGCAACATTAATGATCAAGTTAGAAGCGCTGAGATTGACACCACCGCCAGTGGCTTGAATGCCGATCCCGGCACCATTAACATTAATATCTAATGCCTCTGCATCGAAGGTATTCAATTCGGTATTTGTCGCCGCAATTCCGATGCCGGCACCTTCAATATTAATGGTGTTACGCCCATTAAGGCTATCGACTAACGTTAACCCTGTCAGGCTATTTAGCGCCGTCCCATTAAGTGTGTTTAAAGTTACGTTACTTAACGTCAAATTGACGCCAGCCACGTTTGACAAAGCAATACCCGTACCCAACAGATTAATCGTCAAATCAGTCAGGGTATGGCCACCCTCCGTGCCCGCAAACGTAATACCGTTGGCCGTCGCCGAGGTATTAATGGTGCCACCGAACAGATTTAATATGGCACTGGCCAGTACGTTAACGCCTGTACCGGCAGTCGCCGTGATGGTACCGTCAGTATTATCAACGCTGATCTCTTTTATTGATGCGGAAGAAATGGCGATCCCGGCGGTGGTACTGGTGATGGTGCCATCATTCTTGATTTTAACGGTGCCGGTTCCGTTATGTGTTGCAGAAATACCCGTTGCAGCAGTGATATCACCCGCAGAGCGAATATAAATATCACTGGCATTATTCGCATTTTTTGTCGCTAAAATCCCAGTATTCGTGGCCTTTAAAATAGAGCCAGTACCCAGATTGTAAATAACATTAGCATCACCACTGGCATTATTATTGATACCAGCGGCATTAGTGGTGGCGTTATCAATCCCATTACCTGAAATAATTGAACCATCGGAGCGAGATTGCAGAACTATTTTCACCCCGGAACCAAAGCCATCGATACTATTATAACTACCAATTTCCAAGCCTCTATTGGTAGTGGTTCCGCTGAAAACATTCTGATTAGCAATTAACTCAAAGCTAGCACCATCAGCAAAAGTATAGGCAAAGGCATTAACACCGGTACTGGTCAGGTCTCCAGTCGACCCCGTCCGGTCTATCTTGACATCAGCACCACTGGCAAAATCCATGGTTGATGTATTATTTGCCCCGCCAGTGCTGACAAAAGATGTCACAGAGGACCCCGTATGCGTAACATGAAATCTACCGGTAAACGCCAGTTTATTGACTTCACCAATTTCCTGAGCACGGTCATTGACCACCACATCGTTCAAGATATCGCCAAAGGTCATTATACTATTGGTGGCCGCCCCATAGGCCCCCATATAAATAAGTTGAGAGGAACCCAGGAAATCAATATTGTTATAAATCACATTGACGGCAGTATTGGCACCGTTCAACACGACCATGCTGTAGTAGTTGGCCGAGTCAATTTTGGACATATTTTGTAGCGTTAAGGTCCCTGAACCCGATGACACCACCAGACCATAATTTGTCGTATTGTTAACGGTTAGACCAAACTTTCCTTGGCCATCAATCACAACCTGATTACTCGTCATATTGACGGTCAGGCTCCCAATGAGCGTAATGTCAGCACCTAAAATAATTTTGTCATAAGTACCATTGGATAACGCGGCAGAAAGCTCTGCCTGCGTGCTGACAGTAATATCAGCAGCAAATACAGGGCCGGTGCTTAGAAAAACAATACTGCCCAGAGATAGGGCCAAAAGGTTTTTTCTGAACAGTTTCGATACCATACTTTGTTCAAATTTTGGTAATACACCCTCTGATATCAAGTTACGACTGCTCTTGGTTTTTATCCGGCCTTTTGCCAGCTCACTCACCACAACCCAGACATTCAAAGATGCATTCCAAATCACTTTAAATATTGTATTCATATATAGCCTTAACAAATTTTTAATTTGTCAATTAAGTTGATAATGATCGCATCACATAAGTCAGATGACAGACATGTGTCATTGGCCAACTCAGTAATGAATAAGCGATTAAGATTTTAAAAAAAGTGATTCATATGCAGTAAGGCCCTGAAAAATAGCCCATTACTTAGATGTATGCTGTTAAAGAAATTGTTATGCGCCTAAAAAATCGCAAAATAGGAAAAACTGCACAATTTAACTTACCATACCAACTTATACGTTCTTTTAAATTTCATCACAAGAACGATGCAACAAAACAATGTAGATCAACATCTAATCAGACCGGCGTATAAAAGCCATGAATAGCACCGCATTCGATATAAAAAACCACAATAAATAAAATATAAGGATTAAAAATCATAATTCACTGAATATGCAATTTTAAATATTAAGACGTATAATATAAAAAAGGAAAAATCCCACAAAAATACAAGAAATAGACTACAGATAATGTGCAAATATCTTATTTATATGGAGTGTGGGATTGGCTGTAATCATGCAGAATTCAATGAAAATTGAAGCATCTTGCTTATAAAAAGAAAAGTAGACACCACAATAATTTATTAAATTCATCAAAAACAACAAGATGATTCAGTAATGTAGTTACTGTTTATTTTATTTGTTATCCAACCGATGAGACATGCGATCACACTCACCACTTGTTGTGAAGACCATCACTCTGGTGCTGGCTATTTTTGACCTGATTCGCTATCGATCTCATAGGTTATCGATCTCATGGGCTATCGATCTCATGGGTTATCGATCTCATGGGTTATTGGCCTGATTAGTTATTATCTCAGGCCACTCTCGGCGCTTATTTTTGCAGTTGCAACGTCGTCAAACATGTTTGACTCTCGGCACCGGTCGCAAAAGGCGAGACCGCAGTGAGGCCTTGATAGCTAACTTCAAGGGTGCCTTCAATATTGCGTGGCAGCCAGACGCCAATAAAGCCATTTTGATAACTGGTTACCTGCTGGTGCATAATAACCTTGCCTGAATTATCGGTAATCTTCACCTCAAAAGGCGTATTGGCCAGTTCGCCACGGCAACCAGATAAACTGTGGTTAAAGCAAGGATGTGTTTGGTTAATATAAGGGGCGAATGACAAATAAAATCTATCGCCCAGCGGATAAACAAATTTCTGTTGCCCATCAGATAGTATCAGTTCGGTATGGGTTACCGATGCCGAATAAGGCAACGGGCGCGTTTGTGGCGACTGATCGATAGCATCGACCATTTGTTCGGCACTCTTGCCCGCTAAACCCTGCTGAGCCAAAAAATCAGTTTGTTGTGCGGTCACTGAGGAAGAGGGCGAAGATTGTGCAGAGGCCATATGGCTATAGGTGATGGCCGCTAACGCTATCATTGTCAGCCGGGCAGTTACCACGAATGTTTTTTTCACTGTCGTTTTATCCTTTTTATCAATGTGTTAATTGCCTACAAACTAAACCCTCCCCCTGGGGGAAGGTCAAAGGCAGAATTGAATAGAAAGGTAAATTTTTTAATTAAAGTAGAAGACAATATGAACATGACCGTGCAATCTCTAAACGGGATGAGAGAGAAGAGATAACTCAGCCAATCATTAATATACAGATTTTACCTTATTTTATATTTAGATGACTTACTAGAAAATATCAACTACATATTTGATGATGCCGTCAAAAAACATAAGGTGAAATATGGATATTTTTTCAAGTTTTAATTTATACAATAAAGAATTGTATAGTAACAGCCCCACACACCCTGCCTTTGATAAAAGTAAACCGTATATATCAGAATTAAAAAGTCGTGAAGAGAAAAATCTAAACGGTGAAGTCAACTTTAAAGACAATGTTGACAAACTGATTATGTGCCGTCATCTATCAAGTCAATATATATTGGATTCATTATCCGATGAGGATACCGGAAAGGTTGATTTAGATAAATTCTCATCCAAAGACATCATCGCAAACCGAATAACCAGCAACGTTGAAGAGCTTTACGAGCAACTTCAGTTGCAAGCAAAAGAAATTTATTTTATTCCTAACAATGAATTTGGCATCTGTCTCAGTAAGATCTTTAAGAGTATGGAGAGAAAGTCAGAAAATACTCAATCCATACTACTTGAGTCATTCAACCACGCGATGGCAGTAAGATTGAGAATCAAGGAAAATGAAAACAACAACACGAAAAGGTACGTCATTAGTGTTTATGACCCCAACATGACTAATGTTACTGTCCGCTGTGAGGTGGATGATTTAGTTAAAGTGAGAGATTTTCAGGTGAAGGATTTTATTAATCATCATTTATTTGGCAACTTTTACAAGAGCTACAACCCAACTGAATCAAGTGAAATATCAACCCTTTATATTTGTAAAAAACCAGCTAACGAAAGTGTTCCTGAGTGTACAGGGAAAAAAATTACATTTTATGATTGGATAGCCTTACCTGCCTCGTCTATTAATTTATACACTTTCCTCATTGAGGGATTCTCACAAGAAATTAAAAATCTAAAAAATCAATTAGAAATAATATATAAGAAAAACCCGGAAAAGCTGATGGAAATACTTACCGCTAAAAGTACCGATGGAATAATGGGTTTTGAACAAGCATTACTTAATGATCACGCTGATGCCATAAACGCATTTGGCGAGCTGCTACAATTAGTTCCCGAAAACAAACGCAGTGAATTACTTGTAAATAATAAAAAAACAAAGTACACATTATTTGATATAGTTTGTTCTAGAGAAAAAAATAAAACAACAATGGCATTCAAAAATATAGTGTCACTTATCTCTAAAAATGAGCGTTATAAATTAATAGAATCAAAAGTAAACATACTTGATACTGTTATTAATTCACTTATTACCAAAAAAGACAGTAGTCATCTTAACGAAATTTTTGAATTAATCTCATTAGCGCCAGAAGAGCATGTCATCAACTTACTGTCCAATATAGATATAACGCAATCTCTTGAATATTCGTTATATCACAATGATACTAAATCGATAAATATCATCACTAAAATGCTCAAGGGATTATCTGAACAAGGTCGGGAAAATATACCTTTTCTGAGAAAATTAGATGAGTCTATAGTGAATATGTATATCCAACTCGGTAAAAAAATAGCCGTTTCTGCCTACCGTGAATTATTGGCACTGAAACCGGGAACGCTCAAAGAGAGTAAATAGCCATTCAGTCACTGCCCCCAAAGAGTCACCCATACCCACCGGTCTTAACCGGCGGGTATGGGCTTTATGACAAAACAGCATTGTGACAAAACAGCATTAAATCCAAAGGATTGGATAGATCGCATCACCTTCTTTTACAGGCTTTCGTCAACATCCTGCTTGCGGTTTTTTGTCCACTCGCGCAACCGTTGAATATGCAGATACAGCGCCGGAATAAATAAGATCCCTACGGCGGTAGCCATCAACATGCCGCCAAATACCGTGATACCAATAATCTGGCGGCTCATCGCCCCGGCACCGCTGGCAAAAACCAACGGCATCACGCCGAGGATAAACGAAATAGCGGTCATCATCACGGCGCGGAAACGCTGTTTAGCGCCGTCCTGTGCAGCCTCCGCAATACTCGCCCCCTCTTCTCGCCGCGCCTTGGAGAATTCGACAATCAGAATCGCATTCTTTGCCGCCAACCCGATCAGTAGCACTAAGCCTATTTGCGCATACACATCGTTGGCAAACCCCATCGCCGATAGCCCCGCCACCGCCCCCCCCACGGCAAACACCACCGAGAGAACCACCACCAGCGGGATACTCCAGCTTTCATACTGGGCGACTAAAAACAGATAAGCGAAGACCAGCGCCGCAAGATAAATAAACACCACTTGCCCGCCGGTCTGCTGCTCTTGCCATGACATCCCGCTCCAACTGTAGCTGTAGCCTTGCGGTAAATTCTGCGCCAATAGCGCTTCCATTGCCGCCATCGCCTGACCTGAGCTGGCCCCATCAGCCGCTGAACCGCTGATCGCAACCGAAGGGAACTGGTTGAAATTACTGATAAAGGGCGCGCCCACTGACGGGGTCAACGTGACCAGGTTCGCCAAACTGACTAATGCCCCGTTATCGCTGCGTACATTTAGGTTATTGATCTGCGCCGTGCGCTGGCGGAAATTCATATCGTTTTGTAATTGCACCCGGAACATACGGTTATTCAAGGTGAAATCACCGGCATTCATCCCCCCCAGCGAGGTTTGCAGCGTTTGGAAGATTCGGCTGACCGGCACTTGTAACAAGGCCGCGCGGTCACGATCGATACTCAAATTGGTTTCAGGCACCGAAGCACTGAAGGTGGTAAAGACCCGGCTCAATGTCGGGTCCTGATTGGCGGCAAAAATAATCCCTTGGCTCACCTGCGCCAGCTCTTGCGGCGATTGGCCTAGCAGTGCCTGAATGCGCAAATCAAAGCCCGAAGCACTGCCCAAACCGGCAATCGCTGGCGGGTTCACCGCCATAATCATTGCCGAGGGGATAGCCGCCAGATTGGCCTGAATACTGGCTAGCACCCGATCAATATGCGGCCGCTGGCCCCAAGGTTTTAGCATCACAATAGCAAAACCGGCATTGGGCGCATTGTTGCCACTGAGCAGGCTGAACCCCGTAATTTTTATTACATCCTCAACGGCCTCATTCGTGCTCACCTGTTGATACATCTGGTCCATCACCGTTTGGGTTCGGTTCAGTGAGGCACCATCTGGCAATTGTAAGCTGACAAAGAAATAGCCCTGATCTTCCTCTGGTAGGAACGAGGTTGGCAGTCGGCTATAACCCCACCATGTTGCTAACCCCACCAGTAGCAGCGCGGCGATACTAAATACCGCACGGCGGTTGATCCGCCCCGTTAAGCCAACATAACCATCACGGGCGCGATCAAGCCCCTTGTTAATCGTGCCGAACATGCCAGTCGTTGCGAGTGTGCGCCGCTTAAGCAGAACGGCACACAGCGCCGGACTCAGCGTTAACGCATTGATACTGGAGAGAATGACCGCCGCCGAAAGCGTTACCGCAAACTGGCGATACAACTCGCCAATAATCCCCGGCAAGATAGCGATTGGCACAAATACCGCCATCAACACCAGTGTGGTGGCGATGATCGGCCCGGCAATCTGGCTCATCGCCTGCCGGGTGGCCTCTGCCGGTGAAAGATGAGGGTCGTTCGACAATAACCGCTCAACGTTTTCGACCACCACAATGGCATCATCCACCACAATGGTCAGGGCCAGAATAATAGCGAACAAACTGAGAGTATTGGCTGAATAACCAAAGACATACAGCACAGCAAAGGTGCCAAGTAACGAGACCGGAACCGTGAGCGCCACAATAAAGGTCGCGCGCAGACTTTGTAAAAAAAGGTACACCACGGCGAGCACCACAATCAGTGTCAAGGTCAGTGACACCGCAATCTCATGCAGTGTCGCCGTCACCGGCAGGGTGGAGTCGTAATTAATTTCATAGGTGAGATCCGCCGGAAAGGCGGCCGACAGCCGGGCCATTTCATCACGGACGCCATTGGCCACATTAAGTGCATTGGCTCCGGGAACCGGATACACCACTAAGAAGGCTGATTCAGTCTGGTTTTGTGCCGCACTGACCTGATAATTCTGTGCCCCCAAGGCCACGCGGGCCACATCGCCCAAGCGGATCATACCGCCCTGAGGGTTGCTGCGGATAATCACATCGGCAAACTGCCGTGCATCGGTCAAGCGCCCCTGCCCACTGATGGTCAGTGTCTGTTGTTGATTGGGCATCGACGGTGAAGAGCCTATCTGCCCTGCCGCCGCTTGTACGTTCTGCTGTTGTAACGCGGCAACGATATCCTGCACGCTGACATTCAGTGATTCCATGCGCTGTGGATCCAGCCAGACACGCATACTGTAATCGCGCGCACCAAAGACCTGTACATCACCGACACCACTGATACGTGCAATAGCATCACGCAATTGTATGCTGGTGTAGTTACTGACAAACAGTGCGTCATGGGTCTGTTGCGGGGAGAAAACGCTGACCCCTAATAGTAGGTTTGACGCACGTTTGCGTACCGAGATGCCATTTTCATTCACCTCGGCAGGCAGTTGCGCGCTCACCTGTGAAATGCGGTTTTGTACCTCAACCGCCGCCATATCGGGATCGGTGCCACTGGCAAAGGTAATGCTCAATTGGTAGCTGCCGTTATTGGCGCTGGTTGATTCCATGTACAACATATGGCTGACGCCATTGACCTGCGCTTCCAGTGGTGACGCGACGGCTTGCGCCACGTCTCTGGCGCTGGCACCGGGATAAACAGCACTGACGGAGACCACCGGCGGCGTGATATCCGGGTATTGCTCGACCGGGATAACATACAGTGAAACCCAGCCAACCAGGGTGATCACCAATGCGATAACAATGGCAAACTTGGGGCGACGAATAAAGAAATGCAACATCTGGTCTTCCCCTTAATTAGCCGTCAATGGCGCTGCAACGCGATCATTCACAGTTCCATCATTAACCGTGCTGGCGTTCACCGCCATACCCGGTCGGACATGCTGTAGCCCCGCTACAATGACTTTTTCACCCACCTTCACCCCATCTGTCACCGCATATTGCTGTTCGAACTGTTCACCCAGGGTCACTGGGCGCACTTCGACCACCGCTTTATCGGTCACTACCAGCACAAAATGGCCCTGTTTATTCTGTTGTAAAGCAGCAATCGGGATGACCGTCACAGGTTTGGCGTCGTCTGCAGCCAATGACACATTGACTACGCCACCGGGCAGCAACAAATGGCGAGGGTTGGCAAAACGAGTACGGATAATGACCGTTCCCGTCTGCTTATCAATTTGGTTATCCACCGATTCAAAAACACCACTCTCTGGATATTGCTTACCATTTGCCAGTTGAATGCGAGGGGTAAAAGTCCCCAGAAGGAGCAAGGGGTTTTCAATATTTTTTTCACGGGCGACAGCGCGTTGATAGGTCGCGGTAATGTAATCCCGTTCATTGACGGCAATCGCCACCCGAATCGGATCGAGCTGCACAATATTGACCAAGGTGCCGCTAGCGGGATTAATCAGGCTGCCCACATTAAAACGGCTGTGACCCATTTGCCCACTGATTGGCGCATGAATTTGGGTGAAGCTGAGCTGTAACTGCTGAATCTGTAGGTTAGCCTGCGCCTGCGCCACCGCTGCCCGGCTGATATCTCGCTGTGCCTGTGCTTCATCCACCTCCGCCTGGCTGACAGAACGGTTATTACCCAAGCGTTGTAAACGCGTGAGGTTCACCTGTGCATGATTGGCGCTGGCAGTCGCGCTGTCGAGTTGCGCCTGTGCTTGCGCCACCGATGCTTGATGCAAAGCGGGATCAATTTCATATAACAGTTCCCCCTGCTTGACCATTTTCCCTTCAGTAAACAGACGGCGGGCGATAAATCCTTCGGTGCGGGTAGTCACATCAACCGCTTGAATCGCCTCAATCCGCCCAAGATATTGCACGGCATTGTCTGGTGTTATTGACGCGACTACCGCGACGGTTACGGCAGGTAAAGGCGCGGTGGCCGCACTCACAGTGCCCACCCCGAGTATGAGCAGAAAAAGCGCATGGGACAGTAAAGAATGGCGGTGTTGCTTTGCCCGCAAAGGCCCCATTCGCGGAGAGCGTAAGATTAGCCGAGAGCGTAGGGTTCGCGGCACGTAAAAAATTGGCGTGGACCGAACCCAATTCAGTGTAAACATGGTGATTTATTCCTTACTCTCGGCGGGATAGAACGGCTTGGTGTTAAACCTGATCTTATTAAATAAGATCACATGAAACGAAGATCCACGTTAAACAAGATCCACATTAGACCAAGCTTCTCGGGGTCAGTCATATTCTGTCGCAACTCTAACGCCTTACTACAGAAATTCCCATACCTTAAATAATTTGATCAGAGGGAAGCGCACAGTTTGATACTGATATCTCCGTCATACTTCAAGTTACCTGTACGTTGGCCACCTCCCTGTAACTCGACTTATTTCGGGTAGAAGAGAGAATTTATCAATAGAGTCAATTATCACACGTTAAAACTATAAGTATTCAAAGGTTGTGCTAGTTTATATTGCCTGCTGATTTAACGAATTACTTTTCTACCATTAAATTTCAGTCCGCATATGTAATCGCTAAGGGAACGCGCTATGACCAATGCCAGACCGCCAGAATCAACGTCACGGATAACAGGGGAAAATGTTTTTTTTGCAAAACGGATACTGCAAACCATGGCTTTGCTGGTTGGGATGACGATCATTATTGCTGCTGTGGGTATTATTTATATCGCATCACAATTAAATGAACAGGCAAGTGTACAAAGCCGCTTCCTGATCGAAAAAGCGTAGAAAATGCAGCAGGACTCACTCAAAACCAGAATAAAAGATAATGCATTTTGGGGTGATGCTTACCAGCACCTGCATGTAAAAATGGATACCGACTGGGCCTTTATTAGCCAAAATATGGGGCCTTCCCTGTATAAAGATTTTAGTCTTGAAGGTGTCTTTGTCATTGATGGGCAGGGAAAGACCCGTTATTCAGTGATCAATGGGCAATTAGTCAATACCGACCTACAGAGTTGGCTGCATAAAGATATTACGCCACTAATCGATATCGCACGTCAGCGGGCTGAAAAACCATATATTGCTGTCGATACTCTCGAAATAGCGGGTCAGCCAGCATTAATTGCCGCCGCCGCATTAACCCCCGGAGAGGATCCGCGTGTCCAATGGGTTGCTGGCCCCCCTTCCGTGTTGGTATTTATCAATATCCTGACACCGGCTGAACTGAGCGCATTGGGGGAGAATTATGGTATCCACAACCTGCGTATGCCGAGAAATAGCCAGGATGCCACATCCAAACCTTCGCTGGTCATCGCCTCATCAGATAACAGTACCCTGACCTTACATTGGGATCAGGAGATGCCAGGAACCCCATTATTAAATATCTTGCTACCGTTACTGGCGTTGGTTGCCCTAATTATTGGGTTAACCGCCTGGCTGGTTATACGCCGCGCCATCTCGGAGGCGCAAGCCACCGATAGGAGCCGGGCCGCGTTGGCTGCCAGCGAAGAACGTTTCCGCCATGTGGCAGAATCGGCCAGTGATTGGTTATGGGAGACCGACGCAGAGTTACAGGTGACTTATCTCTCACCACGCTTCTTAATCATCAGCGGATGGAGTGTTGATCACTGGCTGGGGCTTAATCTTGATTCACTGTTAAATTGTGACATTACTTCGCTACGGACTTGGTTGCAGCACACCCATTTAACTGATTCACGTAACGAACTGCAATGCACTTATTTCTCAGCTAAAGGTAGCAAACGGGTCTGCCGAATCCATGCCAAGCCGATCATTCAGCAGGGTGAAATCGTCGGTTTTCGTGGTACCGCCTCAGATCTTACGCGTGAAATCGAAGCTGAGAAACGTATTGAGCACCTTTCCCTACATGATGCGCTAACCGGTTTACCTAACCGGACGTTGATGACCGAGTTCTTGGAAAATAAGCTGCACAATCTGGCCGCCGTAGAGCATCCCTTGGTGATCCTTAATGTTAATTTGGATAAGTTCAAGCCCGTCAATGACATCTTTGGTCATGTCACTGGCGATCAAGTGCTTTATCAGGTTGCTGAGCGCCTGCGCTCCTGCTTGCGTGACAAGGATTTAGTCTCCCGCCAAGGCGGAGATGAGTTTGTTTTGATTATTTCCAATCTCTCCTCTTCCTACGAGATCGAACTGTTATGCGCCAGGGTGATCACCCGTCTCCAAACACCGTACGTGATCAATGATCAAGAGATTTATCTTGGGGCCAGTATTGGTATTACGTTAGCACCACAAGACTCAATGCAAGCGGAAGAATTGCTGCGATTCGCCGATATCGCGATGTGTGAAGCCAAAAATAGTCCTCGTAACCGGTGGCGTTTTTACGCCAGTGAAATGAATGACCGCCTGATGCAACGAATTGAACTTGAAAAGTTTTTACGTTTAGCCGTTAAAAAAAGCGAATTCTGTCTTTACTATCAACCTCGCTACCGTACTGACGACATGCAACTGATAGGGGCAGAGGCGTTGGTACGCTGGAATCACCCGGTTCTGGGGTTGCTGATGCCAGATCAATTTATTGCGTTAGCGGAGGAGACCGGGCTTATCACTGCCATCAGCGATTGGACCCTCTTACAAGCCTGCCAAGACGCGATGACCTGGCCAACCTCATTGATTGTCTCGGTAAATATCTCGGCGATTGAATTCAGGGGCCAATGTCTTATCGAGCGAGTCCGGCAAGCCCTCTTAGTGACAGGTTTGCCCAGCCATCGGCTCGAGTTGGAGATCACCGAGAGGATCATGATTGAAGATGCTGATGGCGCACTGAAGATCATGACTGCGCTAAAAACCTTGGGTATACGCCTGTCGATAGATGATTTTGGTACAGGATATTCTTCACTGAATTATCTGCACCGTTTTCCTTTTGACGGGTTGAAAATTGATAAAAGTTTTATTGATAAACTCACCGAGTCACATGAAGGGCAATCCATTGTCGAAGGTATTATTAACCTGGGCCATGCTATTTCAATGACCGTGATCGCCGAAGGCGTGGAAACGGCCGAGCAACTCACCTATTTGCAGTCACTCCATTGTGATGAGGTGCAGGGGTATTTTCTTGCCAAACCTATGCCGGTAGAGGCGTTGTCTTTGGTTTTTTCTGAGGATTTATCGGTGTGATGGTGGGGGAGCGGGGGGATCGGTTCGGGGCTCGGTTTGGGGAGCGGGGTTGGTGATCAGGGGTGGTGCTCGGTTCGGTGCTCGGTTCGGTGCTCGGTTCGGTTGACAGGAGATCGGCGTTTACCCAGTCTCCGATGCCGCAACCGCCAAAGGGGTCACAAGCGTGCACTGAACCCCAAAACTTGGACATCTGCTTTACTGCTTTTCTACCTGAGTCCGGTATTCTGCCGGACTCATTCCGCCTGTTTTCAGGCTAATGCGCTCTGTATTGTAATAATGGATATATTCTACAATGTCACGCTTTAAAACTGTGGCTGAATCGTACTTCTTACGGTGATACATCTCGGCTTTCAGGTGACTGAAGAAATTTTCCATCACTGCATTATCTAAACAATTGCCTTTGCGTGACATACTTTGCCTTATCCCCGCCTCGACAAGCATTGAGCGCCACATCGGCGTTCGGTAATGCCAGCCCTGATCGCTGTGCAACATCAGGCCTTCTTTTCTCCCTTTCACTTTCAGCGCTTTTTCCAGCGTCTTGCACGTCAGGATTAATGCTGCTCTTTCTGACATATGCCAAGAAATAATCTCATTATTAAACAGGTCTTGTATCACCGACAAATACAGCTTCTGTGCTCCAACTCGGAACTCTGTGACATCTGTACACCACTTCAATCCACTGATTTCGGATGTAAAATTACGAGCCAATAGATTATCGGATGCCCGGCCACCATCGGCCCTATAGGAGCGATATTTTTTCCGCCGAATGAGGCTGAGTAACCCGTGCTGATTCATCAGTTTTCGCACCGTTTTGTGATTCAGTGTGAACCCTTCTTTTCTCAGTGCGACCGTCATCCGGCGATAACCGTAGCGCTGTGCGTGTCGTCTGCTTAGGGCGCCAATCGCTTTTACCGCATCTGCATAGTCATCAATTACACCGTCCGGTTTCGATGCATGATAATAGTATGTACTGCGTGCCAATTTTGCGGCACACAGTAGGCAAGAAAGTCGATGTTCTGCTGTCAGTGCTTGAACTATTCTGGTTTTTTCTGCTGCTCCCTGAGTGCCTTTTCTTCTCTCAGGGCTTTCCGCTTTTTTAGATAAGCGTTTTCCGCGCGCAGATACTCAAGTTCTTTCTCTAGCTCCGCATGCGTCATCTCGCTGAACGGTTTTGAATCGTGCTCATATTTATCTTTTGGCATAGTAGGACCCGTTTTCGATGGGTTAAGCGCTTCTTTTCCTCCCTCTCGATAACGTTTCATCC
The DNA here is from genome assembly GCF_900460465.1 of Yersinia pestis. GTDB lineage: Bacteria > Pseudomonadota > Gammaproteobacteria > Enterobacterales > Enterobacteriaceae > Yersinia > Yersinia pestis. Next base: position 799,561 of record NZ_UAVH01000006.1, read on the forward strand.
AGTTTTGGATAATCGTCTCGTTGGGAATGTTAAAATGAGCAGAAGCATCGGCAGCGCTACATCTGTTTGCCATCATATAGCGGACAACGCAAAGCCTGAATTCTGGAGTATAAGTTCTGGAAAGATGGTGCTCCAGTCCAGCCTCACCTTGACGGCGAAAAGCTCGGATCCAACGCGTAAGAGGGGATTTGCCAACACTGAATTGACGTGCGGTTTCCCGCAGAGTGGCCTTTCCTGAAAGGTAATGTTGAACCGCCGCTAGGCGGGTTGAAAAAGGGTGTTTCATTGAACCGAACCTCCAGATCATGGATAAAAAGATCCAAGATCTGGGGTTCAGTGCATTATGACCCCTCTGAAATGGAACTGCTAAAGGCGTTAGCCCTGAAAAATACATAAATATAGCCTGCTCTGCCATAGCAACCTCAGTGACATATCGGGCTGTGGCGGGCATTAAAAATTTATCTGTACCTTACATAATATATACCCAAGTGACTTCGAGATGCAGGTAGGCGGCAACCGAGTAAATTCCCAGGAGCTTAGAGAACTAAGTGACTGGGATGAGCCTGGACAGCCAGCACCTCTGTAGCTTGAAGGACGAAGGGGATAAAAGGCTAAAAATAAATATGAACAATTCAGGCATGAAAATCCCAATGAAAGAGCTGGCGTCTTATTTTGGGTATGGGATGGGGCAGTGTTTCAGTTTTGGGTTGGTTGGGACTTTTATTCTCTTTTTCTATACTGACATTATGGGGATCTCGCCGGTAGCAGCCAGTATGATCTTTTTAATTGCCAGGGTATGGGATGCTATACATGACCCATTAATTGCCGGTGTAATGGATACTATTAATATGCGGCGCGGGAAATTCCGCCCATATTTGCTGTTTACTCCCTTCTTGATTTTCCTTGTTACGGTCGCTGCGTTTTATAATATCGAAGCCAGCTTGATGACTAAAACGATCTACGCAGGTGTGACTTATATCCTGTGGGGGACGCTCTACGCTCTCTCTGATATCCCGTTTTGGTCAATGAGCACCGTGATGACGGATGAACCGCAAGAGCGAGCTAAAACAGCGACCTGCGCGATGTTGGGCGTGAATGCGGGTATCGGCGCTACGATGATTTTATTCCCTTATATCAGCGGGTTATTTGCTGAGAACAGTGCTGATCGTGGTTATTTTGCGGGTGTTGTTATCCTCATGGTTTTGGGGGTGATACTCATGTTGAATGGGTTCTTTAATACAAAAGAACGCGTCAACGTCACGGTGACGGAAAAGGTCACGCTAAAGCAGACATTTATTGTGGTCTGGCAAAATAAGCCGCTATTTTTTATTCTTAGCGCCTTTTTCATGAATGTGTTTTCTAACATCGTGAATACTTTTTATATTTTCTTTTTCACTTATAACATGGGGGATGCTGAGCTGGTTTCTGTTATCGGCTTAATTACATTCACCTGTGCTTTAGCTTGTCTGGGAACGCCATTCTTAACCCGCCATTTTAAGAAACGAGATTTGTTCATTACATTATGTGTGTTGGAGATCATCGCTCGCGTTGGTTTCTGGTTCACCGGTTATAATAATGTCGTGTCAGTCATGGTATGGCTAACCGTGATCACTGCCATCTTCATGATGACGAATCCACTTATTTCCGCGATGATTGCCGATACTGTGGAATATTCCTACTATCACACCGGTAAGCGCTGCGCGGCCATCACGTTCTCCGGACAGACTTTTGTCGGTAAATTGTCGGTCGCTGTTGCTGGCGGTGTCTCTGGCCTGATCCTGTCAATATTGGGATATATGCCTAATGTGGCCCAATCGACATGGACATTGAATGGCCTATTTTTCTGTATTTCTCTGTTGCCCGCCGTGGGTGCCGTGGTGCGTATCCTCATTATGCGTAAATATAAATTTACCGAAGATGAACATGCAATTCTTCGTGAAGAACTGAAACAAGGGAGATTCCACTCTTCAGTAGGCAAATAAAGTGATTCTCAGTAGGGCGTGAATGGATTAAAGCCGCCAGAATAAACCGCTATGGTGTGAGAGGGTCTTAATTAACGCGTTTGTAGTAATAAACGATAGGATTGTCGTAAACGGATATTGTCATAAGCGAATTGCCATAAACAAATTATAGGGGCTTGCGCAATGTCTTAATTTTGCGCAAAGCCCCTTAATTATTGATGGGTGATGAACGGGCGGAAGACGAGATAACGCCCGTCTCTATCAGAACAACACTATCTATCAGAACAACACTGAGTAGTTCACACCAAAAGTCCGGCCACGGCCCTTATAGCTGTATAAGTTGGGTGAGCCGTAGGTTGGGCTATACAGAATCGGTGCGCGCTGACCCCAAACGGTGGTGTACTCTTTGTCCAGCAAGTTTTCGATACTGAAACTGAGTTTTCCCACGGGTAGGGCGTAACTACTGAGAAAATCGATGGTGTTGTAACCGTCTATTTTGTCACCCTTGCTATCGGAAACATCGAACGTTTGTTGGGATTGCACGCGCAGATTCCAATCACCCGGTGCCCAGCCAATGTAGGCGGTGGCTTTCGACGGGCTGGCAGCATCGATAGTCAGTTTCTGCCACTTACCGCTAACCTTAGTTTCCGACTTAATTAGGTTAAATGTTGCACCGGCACTCCATTCGCTGTTATCGAAGAAGTAATCTACTGCGCCTTCTACCCCATAGATTCGGCGCTTATCCGGTAACACATTGATGGTCATGTCTGTTTTGTTGATCGAGATAGTCTGATCAGAAAGCGAGTAATAACCCGCCATTTGGGTGCGCAGGTTATCGCCGGTATAGCGCCAGCCCAGCTCATAGGAATCAACCTTGATGCCCTCCAGTTTGGAGTCATTCACGTTGACACTGTTTTGCAACTGATAGTGACCGTTAACCAGCGTGTAGGAGCCAGAACCGTAATATTTCGCCAGATCCGGGATCTCAAATCCTTGTGAAAAGTTGAACCAGGTCTGCTGGCTTTCTGTCAGGTGCGCCAGTAAACCGGCATTGAACAGGAAGTTGTTGTAATCCGTTTTCCCACCAGGTACGGGATCAGCGGAAGTCGCGGAGCCGCTGGCAATCGCTTGTTGTTGTGCGTAACCCACAAAATCATCAACCTTGTTCTCTGTGTACTGGTAACGCACACCGCCGCTCAGAGTGAAAATCGGGTTGATGTCATAGCGGGTTTGTAAGAAGGGAGCCAGGTTGGTGGTGGTATAACTTGGGTAACGGCCAACGTTGTAGGCATTTTCTAACGTCATGCCGCCGGATTGCTGTGCCTTCGCCAGATTAAAGAACTGTTGATTGGCATTGAAACTTTCATGTTCCAAATCGATACCGTAAGTCAGTGTTAGGCTATCGATAGGTTCACTGTTCAATGTCAGTTTACTGCCGTAGAAATCGGTTTTTTGCTGTGATGCACCGATAGTGCTCACCTTGCCATCTTTCAGTGTTGGGAATGGGTAGAAGGTTAGTGATTCATCACGGTAATACACTTGCGCCACTAAATCCTGCCCCCAGAAATCCGTGTTGGAGTATTGCAAGTTGATGAGATGGCGTTCGGTACCCGGAATACGGTCTGAATTTAGCGCTGCGCTGTTGGAGGCCTGCCCGGTACCCGTTACTGCTGAGAAGTTTTGCCCCAGATACAAGCCGTGTTTGCCATCGGATTCGCTGTTGAAATACTGAGTGGTTAGCTGCAATTGCTGGTTTTCGTCGATATTGAGGGTTCCCGTGCCCATCACGTCCAGACGGTTAGAATATTGCAAGCCGGTCTGGGTGTTGTCGATCAAAACCTCATTGCCTTTGCCGTCGTACCACCCCCCATAACGTTGATAAGAAACAGAGAATCGGCCGAATGCGCGCTCAGTCCCCCCACTCATGGCGGCCGAGATGTTCTCATCGTGGTCGTTATGGCTGTTAAAGCCGGTTTTGCCGCCAATTTGCAACTCAACCTGTTTTCCTTCCTGGCCTTTTTTGGTCACGATATTGATCAAGCCCCCCGTGCTACCCCCGCCATAAAGTGACGTCGCACCGGAGATGACTTCAATGTGTGCAATATTAAACGGATCGATCGAATCGAGTTGGCGGCTGTCGCTACGTGAAGAGTTCAGCCGCACGCCGTCGATCATCACCATGATTGAGCGGCCACGCATGTTCATGCCGTAGTTGGTACGGCCTTGGCTGCTGACGTCGATACCTGGGATCAATTGAGCCAAGATGTCTTTGATTTCCAGGCCGCCTTGAACTTGTTGTTCAAGTTCCTGGCCTTCAATCACCCAAGTTGTTTGCGCCATTTCTGCCACGCTGCGGTGTGAGCGGTTGGCTGAAACCACAAGTTGATCCTCTGCCCACGCCGCTGGTGTGAGCATGACCAGCAGACACGGATTTAATACCCAGAGGTGTTTGTGTTTCATTGTGACTTTCTCCCAATATTGGTCTATGGCGTTAAAATTCGCCTGTTATATTTTGACGCTTGGTGCCGTATTTAAATGTCGATGCAGTTGAGCACGGGATGTTCCGGGTGGGCAGGGACACCCGACTGTTGGCTGCGCCATTGGATCACCGCCGGGGTGGAAGTTAAATCGAACTGAGTGCGCCCTAAAGCCCGGTTGAGAATATGTGCTGATCGCCAAGCCATCAGGCTGAGCTGAGGTTCGGCAATGCCGTGGCTATGCATACCGGCATTCACGGCGAACAAGCAGTTTTCACGCGGGCCTTGCCAGTCGAGGACAAAATCTGGAGCCACTTGGTACTGGCAATCGGCGGTGGTTTGCAGACGATCAGCTAATGGATCGAGAAACGCCGGTCGATCCTGCTGATAACCCGTGGCGAAGATTACCACATCGGTATCAAAAGTTTCTGTGCCTTGATCGAGATGGTGATGGGTGAGTAATTGGTAACCGTTGCCGCGCGTATGCATATTGGTCAGTGAGCGGCTGGGGAGCAGGCGCGCCCACGGTTTTTCATGTAACACTTCAAATTGGTGGTACATAGCACGGTAAATCGCCAGTAGTGATTCACTGGTAATGCCGTCAGAGGTCATTCTCTGTTCTGCCAGCATATGCTGTTTGGCGCTGTCGTTCAGGGTGTAGAAACTCTCAACGTATTCCGGCATGAAGTACTCATTGGCAAAAGCGGCTTCATCCAGCGCGTTGTAGTTGTTACGGCGTGAAATCCAGTTCAGCTGCTTTGGCTGCCCCCATGCAGCGAGAAAGATGTTCAGGAACAGGTCCGCCCCGCTCTGGCCGCCGCCCACAATGGTGACGCGTTTACCGGTCAGATCTGGATTACGCAGTGCCATTTCGCTGGCATGGAAGCAGCGGTCATTTTGCTCGGTCACGCAGTCTGGCAATTTGATGCGTTTGCCTATCCCCAGGCAAACGTGGCGCGCGTGGTAGACATTACGCGGGGTGGTAACGACAAAATGGCGCTGCTGGTCGTCAAAGTCCACGCTCTGAATATCTTGGCTAAACTCGAGCGAACTCATGCCACTGGCGGCCCAACGGAGGTAGTCCGCAAACTCCTCACGGGAAACGGTCCGGTGCTCGGTGGTCAGAAAACGGTAGAATTTCTTATGCTGCACCAGATAGTTAAGAAAGCTGTACGTGTTAGTCGGGGAGACTGTGCTGACCAAGTCTTTCAGGAAGCAGGTCTGCATATGGCAGTCCGGCACCATCATGCCAGGGTGCCAGGAAAAGTGCGGTTTACGTTCGAGAAATTTACTGTTAAAGCCAGAAACTTCACTGCCAAGTGCGGCAATACTGAGGTTAAATGGGCCGATGCCAATGCCGATGAAATCCAGAGGCTGATTCATTGGGCTAGCTCCTTGGTGACCAAATAAAGGGGGTTATCCAGATCCTGCAAATAATCAGGCAACATGCGGCTGCCGCCGTCCTGCTCTGAGTAGGTGAGTTTTACTGGGTTGAGGACCACACGGATAATCTGTGGTTTAAATAAATTGAATAAGGTAAAGCGGTCTGCCAAATCTGGATGCTGCGCCATGTAGCGCTCCAGCACCTGTGCCAGCAGTTGATAGAAGCGGTATTCGCTCAGGTTGCAAGCCTGCATCAACGGTGAAATAAAGCGTAATACGGTGACAAAATGGCCGGTTTGCAGATCGTGGATGAGGTAGTCGGCAGATAAGCGCACAGTCACGTCTTTAACCACGTTAGGCAGCGAGGCCGCTTGTGGAAAATCTTTATCGACCAGACGCATATCGCCCTGGAAATCTTTCAATAGGATGCGCTGGGGGGCATGGTCTTTCATTACCAGAGTGATGTTCTGGCCGTGGGCAATTAGCGCCACGCCGTAGCAACACATCAGGTGGTACATCGGCACCACTACCACACGGAACATCTGCTCCAGCCAGGCTTCAGCACTTAACCCCGAACGTGCAATATAGGCCGCGATCAGCGGATGACCCTGATTGTTGGTTTCCATCAGCGTCGCCATCAAAATGGCATGTTCACCCTCTCGCAAATAGCAGGACGGATTCTCTCGCCAAATCACACCGAGCATTTCCTGGCAGCGATAAGGCGCCTTGGCAAGTGTGGCGTAGGTCTGGTGCAGCATATAACCTGCGGCGGGTTCACCGAGGATCTCAGCCCCGCTTTCATGCAGTGTGCGGTCTTGTGCGAAGACTTGCTGCAACCAGCGCGAAGCCGCGGGGCCTGCGCTGATGTATTTGCCTGGGATGCCACGATAACAAGAGGTGTTGTAAATGGTGAGTGGCAGTTTGATATCAAATGGCACACGGCGGCTGACATTGGTTAATGTGCGTAACGATTGTTGCGCCAGATAGTGATCGCCAAATTCACCCAGTTCGATCAGTTCACCCTCGGCAAGTTGTGGTAGGAAGTGCAAGGCAATTTTTTGCTGCCATTGCCACGGATGTAAAGGCACCGGGACCCAATCATCATTCAATTGGCACTCACGCCAGCGGCGATCAAAGCGTTGGCGTTCGGCGGGGTCCATGGCGCTGTTGAGCAAGTTGTCCAACGGGTATTCGGCATCCACGCACCAGATAAAGCTGCCGCGTTTGGCTGCGACCCAATGCAGACGAAATTGGCCCTGATATTCGGGCGCATAGTGTTGCAGGGCGGTTAAGCCCCAGCCGCGGCGGCCTTTGTTGAAGATAAATTTCGGGTGACCGGCCAGCAGGCATTGCAGGGCATCATCATTAAGGGCGATCAACGCTTCCGCACTCATACCGTGGCGAGCGGAGAGTAATTGCATGTCTCCACGCAGTGTGGCGTACAAATCTTCAAGGTGCTCTGCGACCTGCGAATCGTCCATCTTCAGCACGAGCGCCAGTTGGCGCAGCATGTGGTCAGCGGCGAGCGGCACACCCTCACAGCGCAGCGTGGCAGGATCAATATGTAGCCAACCCCAGATACCCCGCTTGCCGTTAAAGGTGTAAACCGCGCCGGGCAAGGTGATGCGCCCTGTTTCACCGTGTAATTCAGCATGCAGAGTGCGTTCATATTCCAGTTCGCTAAGGATTTTAGCGATCATGTGGCGATTAACCTGCTGCCAGTTAGCGTAATCGGTGGTGATCATCGTGTACCCTCCCGAAAGAAATCGGCGCGTTGATTCATAATCAGACGCGAACGTTTATGCGGGAAATCAAACTCTTTTAAGGTGTGGTAGCCAGCGGCGGGTAGGTGGTGGAACAAACGCTGGTTATCAATACGCGGTTCTGCCACTACGCGCGTGGTGCGCGATTCGTCCAGATACAGATAATGCGTCAGTCCACGTAACCAACTGTGTATATATTGCGCGCCGCGCCAGTTCTCTTCACCGACCAGCATGTGCAAACCGCGGTCAAAAGGTTGCCAACGGTAGTGGCGGCCAATGCGGTCTTCCGCCGCCCAGTACACTTCGAAATAACCGAATGGTTGATCATCGAAACATCCCAGCAGCGGGTAGCAATAGGGGGAATCTAACTGGCGTTGCAGATAAGCCGCCTGCACGTCAAGTGGGCCGCTCATTTCCCAAAAGGCATCCACGCGCGGTGAGTTCATCCAACGGGTGAACTGGGGGGCATCGTGATCGACTTCTGGTAACCGGAAACTCAGGGTACGTTTGATGTTGGGATCGAAGCGGCGATAGACTTCTCCGTCTGGGCGGGGCGGGCGTTGCGGATACCAGAGATGCCGCTCGGTATCATATTGCATCTGACCCGCAGTTCGGTTGCGTTCTGCACCCAGCCACAGCGGTAACTGATAAAATATCTCCCGTGCCACATAGTCGCTGCTGATCAAGGCAAACAGAGCCATCGCCTGTGGTGCATCGCGCCACTCGGCATACGGCAAGGCAATACCCGTCAACTGCGGTGCGGCGATGAACAGTTGATCCAGTGCTTGCACCAACCAACCTGGCGGTAACGGCCCAGGCAAGTGCAGTACGGCACTGCCATCAAGTCCCAGACCGAGAGTCAGCGCCTTTCCCAGATGTTCACAGTAAAAACTGCCACCGGAGTGTATTAACTTAGCGTGTGGCCCCATGGATCACCCCCTGGTGCAGAGGGTTAACGAAATCGAAGTAGATCACTGCCGGATCAACGATGGTGTTTTCGTTGTGATCGTGTAGATAGCAGAAGAAATTACCTTTGCAGTGCCAATGTGGGCTATCAAGTACGTAATCCAGACATAAGGTGTTTTTGGCGCAAGTACGCAGGGCGCTGAGTGCGTCACGCACACGAACCATCAAATTTTCCTCGCTGTCGAAACCTGCGGCAGCCAAGGCAGCCGTTACCGCGAGGCTGGAGTTCACCAGCAGGTAATACGGGAAGTAACGTAATAATTGCTGTTCGCTAAAGCTATTTTCCGCTTCGGCTTCGCCAATTTCCGCCAACCACGGCAGCGCGCTCTGGGTAAAGCCGCTCCCTTGGCAGTCGCGGTACAACATACCGACAGGCAGATCTTGCTGCATCTCCACCAGAATATTTTGCTGATGCGCTAACAACACCAGCCCGTAGTCAGCCTCGGTGCTGAACAGTGGCAATAAGACGTGCTGGCAGTAAGCATCCAGCCAGCAGAAAGCGGCCTGTTGCAATGGCAGATTCAGACGGGCAGCCAAACGACGCACAGCACTGGCCAGCAGGCTGTCCCCCCCATCGGGCTCGGCTTGTGTCAAGGTGACCAACACATTGGTCTGGCTATCGGGTTGGCTGAATAGCAGGTTGTCACGTAGCACCAACAGACTCTCTTCTTGAAGAGTGAAATCGGCTGAACGCAAACCGGCCCAACCATCTTCCTGCATCACACGGAAAGTCGGGTAGCGCGCTTGCAGCTCTTGCCAGCGGGGCGTTTGAGCCAAACGTGCCAAGCGCATACCGCGTTTGGCCTCTTTTACCGACAGGGTTCGTACTGAGTTGGTCAGGCGCACACTGAGTGAGAACTTGACCATGTCGCGGTTTGACGGGCTGTACAGTGAACGTGAAGAGCTGGTGGGTAGCCAGCGTTCACCCGCTTCGCCCAGATCATGCAACGCGTTTTGTTGTACTAATTGCTGGCACCAGTCTTGTTTCAATAGGTGATCGGCTTGCCAGGGGTGCATGGGGAGCAGCCAAACGTCATCGGTAAAATGCGCGAGTAATTGTGGGGCGCTTTCGCTGGCAAAGCGTTGCAGCCGGTGTTGTAGCGTTAGCTTTAGGCTATCGCCGCACAGGTAGCGTTTATCGACTGCAAACCAGCGTAGTGGGAAGCGGGAGGCAAAATCGGGAGATAACGCTGGGCCTGTTTTTCATTAAAAGGTTGATGGGATTTCGGTGCCGGGTGAAAGGCATGGCCGGCCAGTAATCCTTGTTCTGCCTGGGCAAAATTAAGTGGTTTATCGCGTAATGACGGCCAATCCAGACGAATATTAATCGCTTGCTGAGTATTATCATGACTTTCTAGCACCCGTTGACGGAAACGAGCAACCACATCATCAGACAGCTCACCTTTTACCGTTGGCTTCTCCAACAGAAGCGTCACCAACTGTTCGATCCCGAGTTTTACCGGGGTGTCATCATCCTGCCTATCATTACCCTGCTGATGCAGGTAGGCAGGGAACAGATAGTGATGATGCTGTGTTGGGGAGATATGGCATAAGGCAATGTGGATAGCGTGTGAAGAAGAAAGAGGAATGTGGAGTTGTGGGTACGGTTGGTGGCCCGCTGCCGGAACGATCTGCCAGTCCTGGGTTTCACGAATCAGCGCGTTGAGGAAACATTGAGCAGCCACATCGGTTGCTAAGGTTTCTACTGGGATAGTCATGATGTCATGTCGCTTATTAATCCATTGAGAACGATTCTTATATCAATAGTGGTTATCATTATCAATTGGAATATGATACAATTTTTCAATAAATCTCCTTCAAAAAACCACACTTTTATTAACGGTTAATTTACTTTTAATGCGCATATCCTCAGAGTCTGACGCTCGCTCAAGCGGGCTTACATCGTCTACCCATTGGCCTTTAGCGTTCTGCGTTGGGTTACTGGGCATCGGGCAAAACGGTTTATTAGTGGTGTTACCGGTATTGGTAAGCCGCACTCATCTGTCATTGTCGGTGTGGGCGGGTCTATTGACACTTGGCTCAATGCTATTTTTAGTGGGATCGGCATGGTGGGGCCGGCAATCGGAGATCCGTGGCTGCAAATTTGTTGTCATCATGGCACTGGCAGGTTACTTGCTTAGCTTTGTTTTATTGGCGCTGGCGGTGTGGGGGTTGTCAGCAGGGTGGTTATCGGAAATGGCCGGTCTGGGCTGGCTAATCGTGGCTCGTATTATTTATGGCCTGACCGTCTCTGGTATGGTGCCCGCTAGCCAGACCTGGGCACTACAGCGTGCCGGTTATGAGCAACGGATGGCGGCGCTGGCGACCATCAGTTCGGGGCTGAGCTGTGGCCGTCTGCTCGGCCCATTGTGTGCCGCCCTCGCGCTCTCAATACACCCGATAGCCCCCCTGTGGCTGATGGCAATTGCACCACTGATCGCACTGCTGGTGGTGTATCGCCAATACAATGACCCGCCGTTACCCCCAGTGGTGCATCAACAAAACCGTTTACGCCTCAATATGTTGCCTTATTTACTGTGCGCGTTGTTGCTAGCGGCAACCGTCAGCCTGATGCAACTTGGCCTGGCACCTCACTTAAGTCGATTGTTTAGCCATTCGGCCACCACGGTGAGCCACCACGTGGCCATTTTGCTTAGCATAGCCGCGGGTTGTACGTTGCTGGCACAGTTTCTGGTGGTTCGTCCACAACGTTTTACGCCACCTCAGTTGCTGCTAGTGGCAGCCTTGCTCATGGTGCTTGGCTTGGGGCTGATGTGTGTTCAACCGCTGGTATTATTCTATCTAGGTTGTGCGCTGGCTTCTTTCGGCGCCGCGATGGCGACACCGGGTTACCAACTGATGTTGAACGACCGGTTATCTACTGGCAAAGGCTCCGGCGTGATCGCTACCAGCCATACATTGGGCTATGGCATGAGTGCATTGATGGTGCCGGTAGTCGCAAAATTTTATGGTGAGTCACAGTTGGTAGCCGCGGCGTTCATGATGGCCATTTTGTTGGGGGGAATCAGTGGCTGGCTGTGGTGCCAGCATCGAACAACCGCCCATTCTGTGGGAGAGTAACTGGCGCTGCCCGGCCAGCATCGGTGACAAACGGTTGGCGTGGGTTGGTCCGTTAGCGGTGATGGTCGCGCCGCCCGATGATGAGCAGGTGTTGGCTACTCACCTTATGGGCTGCGCTGCAATGGGTGCAAATGCATCGTGATATCCGCCATCCTATTTCCTTGAGCTGTAAATAATACTTTGTAGTTATTTTTCGCCACTGTAAAAGGGGACGGTGTTCAATGGGATAGCTTTCATAAAAAACTAATTTATTGATTTTAGATACTAATAAAATTGAATGTGTTTGGCTCTATGTGATCTTTAAAATATCCTTAGGGTCAATTCTTTTAGACAAGATATCTTTATTTATTGCTATCGTTATTTCCGCCAAAACACCATCATTAATGTCATTTTCATTGATTTTACTCACGGCAAGGACTGCATTTTCACCATTTGCTTCGTTAAATATTTCATCATCACTATTTATTAACCTTTTGATTTTTCTAAGCGAATATTCAGCCCGTTGTTCTATTTCGCTATTGAACTCTTCTGGGAAGTAAAGCTGACTAATAAATGAGTATTTATCGACCTCCTGAGGAGATGCTTTTGGTGGCTTAATGGCAAAATGAATATGAACAGCACGCCCGGCATAAAACCCAGGGTAGATACTGGTAAACCTGACGAGCCCATGACTATCAGTTACCTGTGAGCCCCTTAAAAAACTTTTCTCATCAGTTCTGTTGATACTCGCAACTTCTCCACTTGGTGCGTCTTTATCAGGGTCAACATAACTCCATCCCGAATAACGCCCCCGAGCATTACATTGCCATATATCAACGTAATAATATTCTAATGGGCGGCATGAATTTGAATCGATAACTGTTATTTTAAGGAGTAAAGGCACCCCGTTTTCATTTTCTGCTATGTTCCTTCTTATTGGCATATTACTTTTAATATATGGGCCAGCCATTTGTTCAACAGATAAAATACATGTTCCAGGTTGAGGTTTGGTATCTTTCTCTAATGTAATGTTCGGCGCAGAGAATGCATGGGTCACTACACCGGTAGCAACGACAGCAATCGATTTTTGTAAGAATGATCTGCGCCCCTCGCGATTAACTTTTGGCATTATTTTGTTTGTCATGTCATAAACCTCTCTTGGTTTATATGGTTAAATTAACGTTCACGTGTCGTAAATATCTAATGCATCCCTTCGGTTGCCTTCAAAAATAGCCATTCAAAATCAATGTAATTAAATGAAAATATATTTTTTATTGTGTTTTTATTGTCTTTTTTTATAAAAAAAATGATAAATTTCATGCTTAATTATTAGCATGAAATTTATCATAGGGAAGGGACAATTTTGACAAAATGTTCTATTGCCTAAAAGTAGATTCGCTGATTATGCAATAGCTTGAGAGTGGCTTTAATGCTCAATAAATCGTCGTTTTGTCGAAGGGTGAGGGCTGTCGAACGATCAAAGAGAAGCGTGCGGCGTTGGGTAAGCCCTCGTTAATCAACTAGCGCTGTTGCCTGAAAATCCATTCGCGTATGGGGGAGATGGTATAGGCAATTCGCCAGGTATTGCGATGCCCGCTGGCACCTTCGGTGGATTGCCCCTCAGGAATCACGGTGCCTTCACGAAATGCCACATAGTTAATCGGGCTTTTTTCTGCCTCTATTTGTTCAAAAGCCTGACGAAATTGCTCTTCATTCCATGTTCCGTCCCATATTGCACGGCTGATTTGGACACCCTCTTTTTCCAGAACATCAATGATGGCATTCTGACCTGGCCAGGCTTTGTTATCATCCTGAGAAACCAGAATCCAGAGTTTTTGCTGGGCAAGAGGTTTCACCAACGCGGGATCCCACTGACCCGCAACCAAAAAAGAGGCCGCGAAGAAATCCGGATACTTGATGTTCATCGCTATCGTCATCATGCATCCACCCGACTGCCCTGTGGCATAGATACGGCTCTTATCAATGTTGTACTGCTCTGAAAGTACATTGATAAGATCAATGGTGGTGTCCAGCATGTCAGATGTTTTTGAGTCATCATCGGCAATGATTTCTTCATACTGAGGTGCAAGAACAAAGCAGGGGCGCTGTGCCTGATCTTCTGGGCTTGCCCAAGCAATAGCGCCTAAGCCTTGATACAGGGTGGTGCGTGTAACATCGCTGGTGGCGCCAGCATCATGCATGAATAACACCAGCGGCCAAGCCTTATCAGGGCTATAGTTTTTATCAGGGCTATAGTCTTTATCAGGGCTATAGTCTTTGGGGATGAAAAGGTTGTATTTCAGCTTTTTACCTGTTTTTTCATCATAAAACTCAAGCTGCTGAAAATCATCAACGATCAAGTTTTCCACATATTGGGTTGTCAACGCTTTCTCGCTAGCGGGAAGCGTATCACCACTGGCGGTATGAACTGACGGAAGGCGCAGTACCGTGGCTTGAGCTGTCCGGTAAACCGTATCATAGGCAGGAATATCGCCTGCATTACCGGGGCCGCCTCTTCCATTGGCAGATTTGTTGCTGTTGTTTTTACTATTTGGCTGCACCTGTTCGGCCAGCGTTGCATTCTTGTCATCAGGTGATAGCGCTATAATCATATAGCGTCCTGAGGGCGCTATATCTGCCGGATTAGTAGAAGTGCTGGTCCATACACCGGTTACTGTTCGCCCTTCAACATGAAAGTCGGCGGGGTTTAGCCCTTCAGCGCTGACTTCTGTCGGATATTCGACCGCAACAGCGGTTAGCCGGATCCCGTCACCAAAAACTTGCGTAATGGCGGTGGCAGCTTGTGCAGGCTGAACACCGGTTCGAGCCAACATGGGTACAGAGAGTAAAAGACCTGCTCCGGCACTCATCATCAAAAATTTCCGGCGTGTTAGCATTATTTGTCTCCTTTAACTCAGCACGTTGTATCTACTTTAGTTTCATTTTAACAAGGCTGTAAGAATTTATGCGATTCGTGGCAAATGGATGACTCATATTACCGCACCAAAATTACAATATTTGGGGGTAAAAATTATTTATTTACGATGAGAGTCTGGTTCACGCTCGATATTATCTTCAGTTGCTAAAAAAACAAACTGACTGAGTTTAGAAAACTGATTAATGATACAGACCTTAGATAAGGAATTGACATGGGGCGAGGGACAATTAATCACAATGAAAATATTTGCAAGACATTTAGCAAAAATTGAGGGGAGCTAGACATTATATTAAATGCTACAGAAGTTCTACTTGCAGAAACAGGTGCACTTCTGTAGCATTTTCCTTTATTATTTTTGGTTTTTCCCTGGTATTGACTAGACTTTTGTTGTCACCTGACTCAAGTAGCTAGGTTTTTTCATCAACTTACTCTATCCATTATACGGGAACGGGTATGGGGCGGTAGTTGTACTAAGGTGCAATTTCCTATTGCACCTTAGTACAGTAAATGGAGAAAGGGAATGCATTCTGTTTTCAATAGGAGTAACGAGGTAATAGAAACACTGCGTGATTATATCGACAGAAAACTTACCATCTACGACAGTCCAAAATATACCTATATGGTGATCAATAAAAAGAATCCAGGCGATATTTTCATTGTCACTAGCTACCCAAATGAATGGGCTGAACTCTATACAAATAATAACTACCAGAATATAGATCCTGTTGTCCTGATCGCTTTCAGGCGGTTCTCTCCGTTCTCTTGGGATGAAAATATTACTGTCCTTTCTGAACTGAAATTATCAAAAATCTTCACTCTCTCTAAGAAATATAACATTGTTAATGGTTTCACTTTTGTTCTGCACGATACGATGAATAATTTGGCAATGTTGTCACTCATTATGGATGATAGCGCTCTGAATGGAGTAGAAAGTAGAGTGTTGAATGATAGGGACAGGCTACAAATGCTCCTGATAGAAACCCATGAAAAGATGCTTACATTGAGTCAAAGAAATATGAATATCCAGGAACGCCAGGGGAAAGGTATGCCCGGTAAAGCCATTCTATCCCCGCGAGAAAATGAAGTGCTCTACTGGGCCAGCATGGGAAAAACCTATCAAGAGATTGCCATAATCACAAATATCACCCCCAGAACAGTAAAATATCACATAGGAAATGTGGTAAAAAAGTTGGGTGTAATTAACGCAAAACAGGCAATCGGGCTTGGTGTTGAACTGGAAATTATTAAGCCGATTCTGGCATAACGGGCAACGATATAGGCCATGTACTTAATACTGAACATGGATCCTGCAAACGCTGATTAACCTGTAAAAGCAGCCGTGCTTGATTGTCCCGATCTATCGGGAGATGCAGTAAGTATATCCTTTCTTTTTCGGTAATATGTGCTTCTTTAATCACCTCAACCTGCCAGCCTGATCGTTTAAGGATGGTCAACATTGCTCGGCTGACGATAGTATAAATACCTGTGTAGCCATTATGTCGGGAGTAATTAATAATCGATAAAAAGAATAAGTAGCTTATGGGGTAATGGTTACCAAAAAGCAACTTGGCACGGGTTTTATCAACGAAGAAACGGCTCGATTCTATATAGCCCCTCTTAGGTAATGCCACGTCATCGAAGAGTGCATTGAAGGTATGAGTGATCATATTAGGCAGGTGAAGTTCTATAAAACGCACACTGCAGATTAGTTGACCTTGGTAAATACCAAGGAGATAGCGTGTATCCGAATTATCATATTCATCAAACTCCATGCCGTTGCTGCAATTCACCTCCCAGTTAAGACGATCCTTAAACGTCTTTTTCCTTAATTTATACAGGTCCTCAGACCGTATATCGGTCAACTCGTCGTATCTGACATCGAAAATTTCTAACATTATCTTTCCTGATATTTAATACTGCCAGTGTGCATATGTTAAATTGAATTGTATTGTATTGTATCATCACAAAATAAGTTGTCACATTAGGGAATAATTGGATTGCTAATAGTTCTGGGAGTCCGTTAACGGGTAAACAAGTACGTCTACCCAACCTCAGAATCTACATTAACTTTACCATAACTTATGCCGCATAATTTAATCTATGTGAAGTGGCACGCTAAATTTTTCCATCTGTGTTGACTATAAGGTGATATTGGGTAATTCCCCCGAAAAAACGTGTGTTTATAAGTATAATTCTCTCGTAGCATGAATCGAGGCGATTTGGATGAAAAGATCACGTTCTAGCGAGAGCCAAATTATGGCTATTCTGGGGCAGATATGCTTGTTGATGAATTGTGTCGTGACGATCGTTTCTATAAACAGTTATCGCTATAAATGTTACTCCCGCTTGGCGGTATGGCCGCATCTATAGTGAAGTGTCTCAAAGCGCTGGAGGACGAAAACTGTTGGCTGAACAAATGTATGCCAAAGAGAAGAGTGCTTAAGATCTGAAATTATTCGGTTGAGATCTCAAAAATTGTTTGGAACTAAAACGGATCTACTTATATTCACATCTGAGATGATCTCAATTTGAAAGAATACCGTTAAGAATAAACAGCGTAAAGAAATTGTAGACGCGGGATTTTTTAATATTTTATATCGATAATTATAATTTTTATAAATAAAATAAAATTAAACTCCAATTCAAATGGATAATCATTCCACAAAAAATCATTTAACTTAGTTTATTAGTCTGATTTTTATGGTCATTTGGATTTTTTGTTCTAATTAATTGATTTTGTAATGAATAATGTGTCAATTTCTGCTTTCGTCGCCGTCCGCTAAGGCTAATCTTTAGCATATTGCCATATTAAATGCATTCGAGTATTCTTCGCGCAATTTGTGGCTGGAATTATTTATCATCTACTTTATAGGCATACAACCAATGCATCATGACTTCTGGGTGAAATTACTCAAAACAGCGGGATGCATAAAGCGTCAGCCGCTGCACGTATTACCAAGAAGAATGCGTGTTATCGCTTGGGTTAGTATCCTACTTCAGTTAAGACTTCCCTCAGTTTTATCATTTAAACCCGCTATTACCAAATGCACAGATATAATTAACGGAATATTACGATGAATGGAAAGATTGACCGGGTTACTCATGCCCTGACTTGTGTTTCTGTTTGGATAGGATGGTTTGCACTTTCATTTTCCCTGCTGCTGTTTCCTGGCTATGTGGGAATATATCGCTCAGGTATGGCGACTCCTCTGCTGTACATCGTTTTCTGGCTCCCCTTTACGCTACTGGCGTGGAAGCATTATCAGAAGTCGTTTGGACTGATGCCGTTGGGAAGAATAACCTTGCAGGATATGCTGATTCCGGGCCTTGCTTTGCTGGGATTAACCGCTATTTTTCAGTTTTTCGGCCAGCCGGAACCCTGGGTGGAAAGCCTATTACAGCCATCAACTTTCACTCAAATTTTGCTGGTGATAACCATTTGCGTGTTTGCTCCGATTTCGGAGGAGATTATCTTTCGTGGGTTCTTACTGAATGCGGGAATTGGTTTTGGTCGCAGAGGGCGGTTGCTGGCGGTAGTGATCACCTCGCTGTTGTTCGCTCTGGTACACACTCAATATCTCTATCCGGCGACGTTTGTTTCGCTATTCGTTTTTTCTGCGATCCTGTGTGAGGTCAGAATCAGAACTGGTAGCCTACTGATGCCGATGGTGCTTCATTCTGCGAACAATATAGCCTCCGTAGCTTGGGTGCTGACGTTGAGTTAAGGCGGTTTTTGGGCGCCCCTGTAGGTAGATGTTGGCTTTGTGCGCCAACCAACTTTGAACTTACCGGGCAAGCGCCTTACTCTGAGGCCAACGATGACCGACTGTTTAGTTTATACACACTGAGCTAATCCGTGGTCAGTTTTTGTTGACCATTACCGTGGTGAGTGCTGTACCAGGTAACTTTAATATTAAAATTACGACAGTGAATTATTGGTGCTTTCCCAACTGGGAAAAGTAATATAAAAGACATGCAGATGTTCTTTTTGACAAAGAAGTCATTAAAAATACATTAGGTGGGAGTGTTCTTTCTCAGGTCCTTATCTTTAATGGGTGAGGTTTTTTATTGCTACTATAACTGTATTTATATCTACACCTTTAATCTATAAGCGTTAGATGGTTTTTTAGAGTGTTAATTTTTTGGGGGCGGCATGTTAAAAAATGTCATAAATTATGATGAATAAATTTTTTAAAATAATATCGATAAATTTATTGGCAATTTCTCTTGGTGGTTGTGGGATGATGCTTAATCCTCTGCTTATGAAGCAGGCTGAAGTTGAACCCAACAACTTACCTGATGGTAAGTTAGGACAACCCTATTATGCTAAACTTAGAATAACGGGGGGAGGCGGTGCTATTGCTTCTTTTAAGGGAGAATCGATGCCAGTTGGATCAGGGTTGGTATTAACATCGGATAATCCAGAGCGACCACCGGGTAGAGATGAACTGGTTATAAAAGGCATTCCTGTGATATCTGGTGATATTACGTTTAGAGTCAGCGGTGCCTTGTTTAGTAGTGCAGATAAAGGTTATTTTGGTAAAGAATATAAATTAAAAATAGCCGAATAATATTAATTTCGGTAATGACTCCAATTGGTTGAATTTGATGTACAATGCGATTTTTTGAGGTTTGCTCATGGCTTGCATTAACGTTCATTGTCCCCGTTGTGATTCTGCTTTGGTTTATCGACATGGTCAGAACCCTAAGGGCCAAAGCCGTTTCCGCTGCCGTGAGTGCCGCTCTGTATTCCAACTGACCTACACTTATCAGGCCAGAAAGCCCGAAGTTAAAGGGCAGATCGTTGATATAGCCTTTAGCGGCACAGGTGTGTGGGATACGGCAAGAACGCTAAAAATCGGTATCAATACCGTTATCCGCACTTTAAAAAACTCTTGCTGAAGCGAATAACGTCCTCGCCAGTCGCTCATGTAGACGTGGCGCTCATCTGTGAACTCGATGAGCAGTGGAGTTTTGTCGGCAACAAGGCCCATCAGTAGAAACTACGGAGTCATCAATAGTAGTCAATGCGATGCTTCTGGAGGAAAGTATATCGAAAGAGGAGTTAGATAAATATGGTGTTTGGAATCAAAAATAAATTTATGTTAAAACTAATTATTTTTATTATCTCAGTAATTATTATGATTGGTAGTTACAGTTTTGTCTCGGCCTTGTACATAAGTATGTTCGATATTACTTCTCACAGAAGCGTTGGGATGATATTTATATCTTTTTATTTTTTATTGATTGCCTCACCTGTTTTACTTATAACTTTATTCACAAGATTCAGGGTTAGTTTTGCGATTTTACTTTGTGGAGTATGTTATTTATTCTTTGAATGGTACTCGTTGCACCCTCTCAGAGTTATATTGATGGGGGCAAGTGTAGTAAATGGATATATTTTCATTTTGACGACTAGAAAAATATGGAGCGTGTATTCAATATAGTGTTCATCAGATAAACTACTCGTTTTTATCTGATGGATTCTTATGGCTAATGTTGATGTAAAATATCTGATTTTTCAGCACAGGCTCGGTGAAAAAAACATGGGCAGCGGAGCCGTGGGCATTAACGTTATCGCTGTCAGGCATGTTGCCGAAGCTTTCAACTTGAATATGAATACCGCGTCAGCCAATAGGGTATGAAGATACAAATTGTTGAGCATAGAAACACAGTAACCTGTCCCCACATTGTGTTTTACAACATGAATACTGGGAATGTCACCACATCGTGATAAGGAAATAAAAATGAAGAGAAAAAAATAGTAGGAAGGAAGACGTTCCTTTTGCGCTGGTTCTGAAAGCCTTCAGATAGATAGATACGATGGCCGCATGCGAGTGAACGCCTCAAAAACTGGGGTCATTGGGACAAGTCCCAGGCGGCAAGCCACTGTGTTGCAGCCCTACGCCAACATCCAATAAGTGTGCATTCTTCGTAATTTTAATTGCTTCCCATACTCACTCGGCCACTCAATCCTGCCACGGTTTATCATCACCTTTTGTATCTACTCAAATTTACCTAATTTCGGAACGGTCTGGGGGAGGCGTTTGTCTATTGAAATGACGTCTGATAAATGCAAAATATGACGCATTAAAAGACACTGATATTCGTTTTTCTTGAAAACAATTAGATTGAGATTATTTACTGTATTGACCTACATAATCGAACCCGATAATTTATTACCTCTCTACATTATTAGCCGTGTTAATGCTCGGGATAATGAACTCAGCATTGGCATCAATGACTTAAACTCTCGTATTAGTCAATGATCTGATTTATCTAACAATTATGTTTATGTTAGTAATGCTTTACTGATTTACTAAAGTAATAAGTGTTCTATTTGTCTAATTTCCAACGAGGCAATATTATCGTTTTAGATCTCATTTATAGAAAAATATTTACAGGTAATTTGTAGGTATATTCCTACAAATCACTTCCCAAATTCCTCATTTGGTTTTAATCCTGTTTAATTACCCCTTTAATAACAGTGTGTTATTACCTGCCACGTAAGAAACTTCTTACAAATCATATGGATGCTATGTATTTTGAAATTGAATTTGGTTGCATTCTGTTACATTTAACGCATTTGCGTTAATCGAATAATGTTTCTAGACTGCGCCATCCGGTATTTTATTGCTCTGCTCATGCGTGTGAGAAATACCTGTCAGAGACTGTTTCATGCCATCCAATGAATGGATAGGGTTATCGATAAATATTATTTCTTTACTTTATACACACTGAGCTAATCCGTGGGTGGTGAATGCTGTGCCAGGTAACGTAGATTATTTTTATTCATTCTCTCTGTGGTGGATTTCCTTAATTCCCTTCCCTTAATAAGGAACGTTGATGTCCTCTTCAAGCTTCCAAAATGAGATACCTAAAGCACGCATTAACATCAAATTAGACCTGCATACTGGCGGGGCGCAAAAGAAAGTCGAACTGCCTTTGAAGTTGTTGGTGATGGGCGATTACAGCAACGGTCAGGAGCAGCGCCCGCTGTCTGAACGTGAAAAACTCAATATCAATAAAAATAATTTTAACAGTGTGCTGGCTGAATTCCAACCGAGCCTGAAACTCGCTGTACCGGACACGCTGGCCGGGGATAACACCGATACAGCCGTCTCCCTGACCTTCAACGACATGAAAGATTTCGAGCCAGAAAACGTGGCCCGTCAAATTCCGCAACTGCGTGCCTTGCTGGCCATGCGCAACCTGCTGCGAGACCTTAAATCCAATCTGCTGGACAACGCCACCTTCCGCCGTGAGCTGGAAAATATCCTCAAAGACGATGCCTTGAGCGATGAACTGCGCGCTGAACTGGCGGCCCTGGCGCCAAAAGAGGGTTAATCCCGGGATTGGCTGCTTGTCATTAGAAAGAAGAAAAGGAACATGCTGATGTCTGTACAGGAAAACCGTGCGCAGGGTACTGCGACGACCGTATTAAAGAATAGCCCTGCGGCACAAGGGGTTTACGCCGCCTTGTTTGAAAAAATCAACCTGAGCCCGGTCTCCTCACTGGCCGGTATCGAGGCGTTCCAGAACAACGATGCGCTGGCGGAAGCCACCACCGATGAGCGCGTTACCGCCGCCGTCAGTGTCTTTTTAGACCTGCTGAAGCAGTCGGCGAAGAAAGTAGAAAAACTGGATAAAACCCTGCTGGACGGCCATATTGCCGCACTGGATGACCAAATCAGCCGCCAGTTGGACGCGGTAATGCACCACCCCGATTTCCAGCGGGTGGAATCGACCTGGCGTGGTGTGAAGTCGCTGATCGATCAGACCGATTTCCGCCAGAACGTGCGCATCGAGCTGCTGGATATCAGTAAAGATCATCTGGTGCAGGATTTTGAAGATGCCCCGGAAATCTCACAAAGCGGTTTATACGCCCAGACCTATATTCAGGAATACGACACCCCCGGCGGCGAGCCGATTGCCGCGGCTATCTCCAACTACGAGTTCGACCGTAGCCCGCAAGATATCGCGTTATTGCGCAATATCTCCAAGGTCGCGGCGGCAGCCCATATGCCGTTTATCGGTTCCGTTGGCCCCGAGTTCTTTGGTAAAGAGAACATGGAAGACGTGGCAGCCATCAAAGATATCGCCAACTACTTTGACCGTGCTGAATACATCAAGTGGAAAGCCTTCCGCGACTCGGATGATTCCCGCTATATCGGCCTGACCATGCCGCGCGTGCTGGGGCGTTTGCCTTACGGCCCGGACACGGTGCCGGTACGCAGCTTCAACTACGTTGAGCAGGTGAAAGGGCCGGATCATGATCGCTACTTGTGGACCAATGCCTCATTTGCCTTTGCTGCTAACATGGTGAAAAGCTTCATTAAAAATGGCTGGTGTGTGCAGATCCGGGGCCCGCAGGCCGGTGGTGCGGTCACCAACTTACCGATCCACCTGTACGATCTGGGTACCGGTAATCAGGTCAAAATTCCGTCAGAGGTGATGATCCCGGAAACCCGCGAGTTCGAGTTTGCCAATCTGGGCTTTATCCCGCTGTCGTACTACAAAAACCGCGATTACTCGTGCTTCTTCTCGGCCAACTCGGCGCAGAAACCGGCGCTGTATGACACCGCGGATGCCACGGCCAACAGCCGCATCAACGCCCGTTTGCCGTATATCTTCCTGCTGTCGCGCATTGCCCATTATCTGAAACTGATCCAGCGCGAGAACATCGGCACCACCAAAGATCGCCGTCTGCTGGAGCTGAACAACTGGGTGCGCGGGCTGGTGACGGAAATGACTGATCCGGGTGATGATTTGCAGGCGTCCCATCCCCTGCGTGATGCCAAAGTGACGGTCGAAGATATCGAAGACAACCCCGGCTTCTTCCGCGTCAAGCTGTATGCGGTGCCGCATTTCCAGGTGGAAGGGATGGACGTCAATCTGTCATTGGTTTCCCAAATGCCAAAGGCTAAGGCATAAACGGCGACACGATGAAAATTGAACGCCCTCTGTGGGCTCGCGGGATCCTGGTGTCTCCGCAACAATTTCAACAACAGGCTTCCTGGGAGGCATGGACCAATGAATGCATTGCGCAAATGGCCGTGATGCATCCCTGGGGCGTGCTTCAGGCCACTTTTGAATTGGATGCATTGGCACAGGGCCGCCTGAAAGCGGCGCGTTTGCATGTGCGTTTTCAGGACGGTGTGCTGGTGGATACCGAGTGTGCTGATGTGCTGCCGCCCACGCTGACGCTGGCAGCCAGTCTGCCCGCCGAGGCCAGCGACGCCACGGTGATGCTGGCGATACCACAACTGTATGCCAATGGCGGTAACTGCCTGCAGCCGGATGAGCGGGGCGAACGCCCGGTACGCTATCGTCAGGCCTGGCGCGATGTCCAAAATCAGTTCGGCGATGACAAAAAGCAGGTCGCGGTGATGTACCACCAACTGACCCTGCGGCTGGACACTCAGGAAAACGGCGATTATCAGGTCTGCCCGGTGGCGCGTTTGCTGCGGGATGCGCAAGGTCGCTGGACACTGGATCCGGGCTTTATTCCGCCGATGCTGAGCCTGCAGGCCAGTGCCTGGTGTGGCGAACAGCTTGAGTTATTGATGGTGCAACTGCGGGCGCGTTTGCAGCGTCTGATGGGGATGCGCCGGGAGAGCAATGCACGGATGGCCGATTTTGCTGTTGCGGATGTGTCGCTGTTCTGGCTGCTCAATGCCCTTAACAGTGCCGAACCGGTATTGGGGAATTTTCAGCGCTATCCGCAGGTTCATCCAGAGCGCCTGTATCAGGAACTGGCCAGGCTGGCGGGCAGCCTGCTGACGTTCTCCCTTGAGCACGAAGTGACGGCGATCCCGGTTTATCAGCATGAACAACTGACCCGCGTCTTTCCCCCGTTGTTTGCCCTGCTGAATATTCTGCTGGAAGCCAGCCTCCCTTCACGGGTAGTGGCGATTGAGCTGGTTCATGAACCGCGTATCAATCAGTGGCGCGCGACCCTGCGTGACCCTCGTCTGCGCGAAGGGGCCGATTTCTACCTGTCGGTCCGTTCCTCGTTGCCCGCGGCCCAATTGCAGACTCAGTTCCCGCAGTTGTGTAAAGCCGGTGCGCCGGATGAGGTCGGTAACGTGGTGAATGTTGCGCTGAGTGGGATCCCACTGCGCCCGCTGAGCCATGTCCCAGCCGCCATCCCCTTGCGGCTGGAAAACCAGTACTTCTCCCTTGATCTCAGCCACCCTGCGGCGACGCAGATGATGGAGACGGGGGCCTGTGTGTTCTATGTACCCGGTACGCTGGGTGAGATCCAACTGGAGCTGTTTGCGGTGCTACGCGCATGAATCCTCACCTAACCGAACACCCCCCAGTCGGGGATATTGACGCCCTGTTGCAGGACACCTGGCTACAGGTGATCAGCCTGCGTCAAGGGGTAACCTGTGCCGAGGGCGAAGGGCAGGCATTCTGGCAGCGCTGTGTGGCGGACATTGAACGTGTCCATCAGGCGCTGAAAGACGCCGGTCACAGCGAGCAGAGTTGCCAGCACATCCGATACGCCCAATGTGCACTGCTGGATGAGACCGTGAAAGGGCGCGGTGTACAGGATGATGCCTACTTCGTGTGGTGCCATTCGCCCTTACAGGCGCATTTTTTCAATACCCTGGATGCCGGTAGCCAGCTTTACGAGCGGATGCGCGCCGTGTTGCGTGAGCCTGCGCCGGATCGCGCGGTACTGACCTGTTTTCACCGGGTATTGATGTTGGGCTTCCTCGGCGGGTACGCCTCCCCGGCGGCTTCTGAACGGGAGCAACTGATCGATCAACTGAGCGTGCAGGTACCGGCGTTCAGTGTCGCGCCATCACGTGGGATCCTGGCAAGCGCCGCCTCCCGCAACCGGTTGGGGATCTGGTTGCGTTACTGGCCGGTACGGCTCGGGCTGGCTGCGCTGATGGTCGCGCTGTTGTGGTGGGGCCTTGATCACTGGCTGTCCGGTCTGTTAGCCACCTTACTGCCGGAGCCGGTGTAATGAGTCGGTGGTGGCAACGTGGGTTGTGGCTCTGGGCGGGTTTGCTGGCGGTCATCTTGTGTCTGGCATTTCTGCCGCTCTCCCCGTGGGGGCGCTGGCTGATGCTGGCATGGGTGGTGCTGATTTGCATGCTGGGCGGGTCGCGGGCAGGGCGGCAAGCGGCCGGTGCATCCTCTGATCCGCTGTTCGCCGGGTTGGCAACTGAAAACGGTCTTCTGCCTGAAAACAGTCGCTTACCGGTGGTGTTGGTATGTGGTGATGGTCTGGCGTCATGGTTTGGTCGCGAACGGTCACACCAGAGTGCACAGGGCTGCTGGCTGCGGGTGGATGATATCAGCACCCTGCGGCAGTTTGCCCGACAACTGCTGTGGCAACGGCCGGAATGGGCCGCTCAGTTGGCGGTGATGATGGTCGTGAACCCGCAGCAACGCCGCGATGAGCGCCTGCTGGCCGCCGATCTGCAAGAGCTGCGCTGGCAACTGATGCAACTGCGCCGCGATAGCCGCCATCCTGTTCCCTTGCTCCTGAGCAGCACGGTGGCCACCTCGGTTGCCCGTGATACGGTCTGGCTGTCACAGCAGCAGACACCGCCGCTGACACTCTGGTCAACCGTCTCGACGCCGGGCTCTCTGGCCGACTGGCAGCGTGCGGAAAGCCGTGCCGTACAGGCTGAACGACTGAAACAGGCGGTGCTGTTCAGCAGCCAGCATGACTGGCTGAACGCACAGGTGCTGCCGGTATTGCAGGCACCCAATGCGGATGTTGACCCCCTTGCCCCGCAACAGATTATTCAACAGCAGGTTGCCAGTCTGGCCGATCCGGTGCCTGCCTCGCTGTGGCAGCACTGGCTGGCGGCGCATACCACGCTGACACAGGTGGCGGGTTGGCATCCACCGCCGCCCGCCGCCCATGACGCCTTACCGCTGCCGGATTTTGTCTTTTCAGCGCTTCCTCTCGGCAGCGGGGTGTCGTCACGCCGTCGGGTACTGCGCCATGGTGTCACCTTACTGACGTTGGCGGCGATGGTGGCGTTGTGCAGCAGCGCCTGGCAGAACCGGCAACTGTTGCACCGGGTGGCCTTTGATATCCGTCAGTACCACAGCGTGGCGATGACGGATTATTCCCCGAAAGCGCAGGCGGTGGCGGTATTACACCGTGATGCGGGGCTGCTTGATGAAGGGTACCGCAACGGTGAACCGCTGCGTCTGGGCCTGGGGTTATATCGGGGGGAGCGGCTGCGCCCGCCGCTGTTGGCGGCGATCAAAAGCTACATCCCGCCGCCTCCTCCGCCTCCCGCGCCACCGGCGCCGAAAACCGTGCGTCTCGACAGCCTGTCACTGTTCGATGTGGGTAAATTCACGCTGAATGCGGGGTCCACCAAAATGCTGGTCACGGCGCTGATCGACATCAAAGCCAAACCCGGCTGGCTGATCGTGGTGGCGGGTCACACCGACATCACCGGCGATGCGCAGGCCAACCACATTCTGTCGCTTAAACGCGCCGAAGCATTACGGGACTGGATGCTGTCAACCAGCGACGTCTCGCCGACCTGCTTTGCGGTGCAAGGTTACGGGGCCACACGCCCTATCGCCGACAACGATACTCCCGACGGTCGGGCGCTCAACCGCCGGGTCGAAATCAGTCTGGTACCGCAGGCTGATGCCTGTCAGGGGCCGGATGTAAAAACAGCGTCACAGGATGAAAGTGACGTATCAACGCAAGAAATGGAGAAGTAAACCATGGCAATTCCAGTTTATCTGTGGCTGAAAGACGACGGCGGTGCGGACATCAAGGGTTCTGTTGATGTGCAAAGCCGTGAAGGCAGCATTGAGATCGTGGCACAGGACCATAACCTGTACATCCCAACCGATAACAATACCGGCAAACTGACCGGTACCCGTATCCACACCCCGTTCGTATTCACCAAAGAAATCGATGCGTCGACCCCGTACCTGTACAAAGCGGTGACCACCGGTCAGACACTGAAAACCGCCGAGTTCAAATGGTACCGCATTGATGACGCTGGCCAGGAAGTTGAATATTTCAACACCAAACTGGAAAACGTCAAAGTGGTTAAAGTTGCGCCGAAAATGCACGACGTGAAAGATCCGGCGAAAGAGAAGCACAACCACCTGGAACTGGTGGAACTGCGCTACGAAAAAATCACCTGGACCTTTAAAGACGGCAACATCATTCATTCCGATTCTTGGAATGAGCGCGCCACCGCATAGTGACCCGTCATTCTTCGCGCTGCAGGTGCGTTAGCGATATTGCCGACTGCCTGCAACACGAATTATTTAGGGTAACCCCGCAAGTAGGCGGTTCGCCGCCTGCTTTTTTGTGTTTTTAGCTGAGCATCGGCATATCAGTATTCAGCTAAACGCATACACATTTTATCAGATGACCTTATGGGCCTTGGTTTCCTTACTCAGGATATGGCTATGGGCGGTAGCGTGCCCGACGCCAGCTTCATCTGGCTATTTTACTTGCCATTTTGCACCTGGGCAGTGCTCGGCACCGTCACGTACTACGTGTACGCTCCGGGCCCTGTGCGCTGTCCGTGTGCAAACTGACTGCGACAATAACGCCAACTGAAACCGGCTTACTTATCCGGTATCGCAAAGGTTTCGCAAACAAGGAAGATCTTAATGACAACGCATTCAGCACACTTATTACGCCGCTTAAATCCCTATTGCGCACAGGCACTGGCCGGTGCTGCCACCCTGTGTCAGACCCGCGCCCATGCCGAGATCACTGTCGAACACTGGTTGTTAAAACTGCTGGAGCAGGGCGAAGGCGATATCACGGTGATTGCCCGGCGTTATGAGTGGGACATGGACAGCTTGTGGCAAGGGTTACTGGCCTATCTGGATACTTTGCCGCGCACGGTACAGGGTAAACCCCAACTGTCCGCCGCGTTGCAGCAACTGATCAAAAGTGCCTGGCTGGATGCCTCGTTGCAGGAAAATGCTGATGCGGTGCGCTCGGTTCATCTAATGGCAGCGCTGATAAATTCGCCATCATTATTGGCCGCCGATGCCGCCTGGCCGTTGCTCAGCCTGAGCACTACCCAACTACACCGCTTGTTGCCGTTGCTGGACAGCCAATCCGACGAACGCCCTGAAATACAGCAGGCCGCAGCACTGGCAGACAGCCCGGTCAATCTGACCGATGAGGCCGCGACGGTTACCTCCGCCAGTGGTCAGCCGCAACTGAATGACGCGCTGCAAGCGGCGCTGGATAAATTTACCCTCGATGTCACCGCCAAAGCCCGTGCCAACCAGATTGATCCGATTTTTGGCCGCGACAGCGAAATCCGCCAGATGATCGACATCCTGTCGCGCCGCCGTAAAAACAACCCGATTTTGGTGGGTGAACCGGGTGTGGGGAAAACCGCCTTGGTTGAAGGGCTGGCACTGCGCATTGCCGAGGGCAACGTACCGGACAGCCTGAAAACCGTCAGTGTGCGCACACTGGATTTGGGTCTGTTACAGGCCGGTGCCGGGGTCAAAGGCGAGTTCGAACAGCGCCTGAAAAATGTTATCGAGGCGGTGCAACAATCCCCCAGCCCGGTGCTGCTGTTTATCGACGAAGCCCACACCATTATCGGGGCCGGTAATCAGGCCGGTGGTGCCGATGCGGCCAACCTGCTGAAACCGGCACTGGCGCGTGGCGAACTGCGCACCATCGCCGCCACCACCTGGTCCGAATACAAACAGTATTTTGAACGCGATGCCGCACTGGAGCGCCGCTTCCAGATGGTCAAAGTGGACGAGCCGGATGATGACACCGCCTGCCTGATGCTGCGTGGCCTGAAAGAACGTTACGCCACCCATCACGGCGTGCATATTCTGGACGCCGCTATCACCGCAGCGGTTACCCTGTCGCGCCGCTTCCTGACCGGCCGCCAACTGCCGGACAAAGCGGTGGATCTGCTCGATACCGCCGGTGCCCGGGTGCGCATGAGCATTGACACCTTGCCGACTGCGCTGATGGCGATTAACGCCGAGCTGGCCGCACTGGCGATGGAGCAACAGGCCATCGAACAGGACCTGCTCCTGCTGCCGAATGTCAGTTCAACGCGCTTACCTGAGATTGAGCAACGCCGCGCCGCGCTGGCGGTTGGGCAGCACACACTCGAACAGCAATATAAAGAAGAAAAACGGCTGACCACCCTGATTATCGAGGCGCGTCAGGATATCGCCAACGTGGCACATCTGGTCGCGTTGCAGGAGGAACTCGTTCAGATCCAAGGCAACGCGCCGCTGCTGTCGCTGGACGTTGATGTGCGCACTGTTGCGGCTGTGATCGCCGACTGGACCGGCGTGCCGCTGAGCAGTCTGTTGAAAGACGAACAGACCGATTTGTTGCAACTGGAAAACCATCTCGCCACCCGCGTAGTCGGGCAGGATACGGCGCTGGGTGCGCTGGCGCAACGGCTGCGGGCGGCGAAAACCGGGCTGACATCAGAGAATGGCCCGCTGGGGGTGTTCCTGCTGGTCGGGCCGAGTGGGATCGGCAAAACCGAAACCGCGCTGGCACTGGCCGACAGCCTGTTCGGCGGCGAGAAATCGCTGATCACCATCAACTTATCGGAGTATCAGGAAGCTCACACCGTCTCCCAGTTGAAAGGGTCGCCCCCAGGTTATGTTGGCTACGGTCAGGGTGGTGTATTAACCGAAGCGGTACGTAAACGGCCTTACAGCGTGGTGCTGCTGGATGAAGTGGAAAAAGCCCATCGTGATGTGCTGAACCTGTTCTATCAGGTGTTTGACCGGGGGTTCATGCGCGACGGTGAAGGGCGCGAAATTGATTTTCGTAACACAGTGATCCTAATGACGGCCAATTTAGGCAGTGATCATCTGATGCAGTTACTGGATGAACAACCGGAAGCGACGCACAGTGATTTACACGAGCTGCTGCGCCCGATCCTGCGCGATCATTTCCAGCCCGCGCTATTAGCCCGCTTCCAGACCTTGATCTACCGCCCACTGAATGCCATCGCATTGCGCACCATCGTCGAGATGAAACTGGCACAGGTCGCTAAACGCCTGAACAAACATTACGGCCTGCACTGCACCATTGAGGAAAGCCTCTACGACACACTGGTCGCCGCCTGCCTGCTGCCGGACACCGGCGCACGCAACATCGACAGCCTGCTCAATCAACAAATCTTACCGGTATTGAGCCAGCAGCTGTTAAGCCGCATGAGCGAGCAACAGCGCACCACCTCGCTGACGCTGGGCTGGGATGAAGCCGACGGCATTACCCTTGAATTTGAAGGAGGCGAAAAATGAATACCACTCTCCCGACTCTTCGGTTTGACCATAGCCACCACAAACTGGTGGTCCGCGACAGCACCGCCGCCGTTGATGTGCTGGGCTTTGAAGGCCACGAAAGCCTGAGCCAGCCGTTCTGTTACGACATCCAATTCACCAGCGCCGACAAGGCGATTGACCCGGCGACCATGCTGATGCACGACGCGTCACTGACATTGGCGGCCCCGATGGCCGAAGCTTTTGGCGTGACGGTTCAGCAGACCCAGCGGGTGATCCAAGGGGTGGTGACCGGATTTAAACGCCTGTCGGCCTCGAAAGAGGAATGCCGCTACGAACTGAGCCTGCAACCGCGCCTGGCCTTGTTGTCGCGCAGCCATCAGAACGGGATATATCAGGACATGTCGGTGCCGCAGATTGTGGAAAAAATTCTGCGTGAGCGCCATGACATGCGCGGTCAGGATTTTGTCTTCACGCTGGCCCGCGAGTACCCACGCCGCGAGCAGGTAATGCAATACGGCGAGGATGACCTGACCTTTATCCGCCGCCTGCTGGCCGAGGTGGGGATCTGGTTTCGTTTTACCGCCGATCCCAAACTCAATATTGATGTGGTGGAGTTTTACGACGACCAGCGCTTCTATCAGCAAGGACTGACGCTACAGGCGGTGCCGCCTTCGGGGATGCACGACAGCGGGATGGAGTCGGTCTGGGACTTGTCCAGTGCTCATCAGGTGGTTGAAAAATCGGTCAGTACCGGCGATTACAACTACCGCACCGCCACTGCCGATATGACGGCCGGGGCAGACATCACTCGGGGTGATACCACCACCTACGGCGAAGCTTATCATTACGCCGATAACTACCTGACCGCAGGCAGTGAAGGGCGCGAGCCGGAAAGTGAAAGCGGGGCCTTTTATGCCCGTCTGCGCCATGAACGTTACCTCAATAATCAGGCGCGCTTCGCCGGGGTGGCCAATGCGGCGGCACTGTCACCGGGTCAGGAACTGAAAGTCACCGGCAACGACGTGCCAGCACAGTTTGGCAAAGGGGTGATAGTCACCCGCATCACCAGCCACGCCCGCCGCGACCGCAGCTATGAAGTGCATTTTGAGGCCATCCCTTACTCCGAAGAGTATTGCTTCCGCCCGATCCTCATCAACAAGCCAAAAATGGCCGGCACCTTGCCCGCACGGGTCACCAGCACCACGGTGAACGACACTTACGGACACATCGACAAAGACGGCCGCTACCGTGTCAATCTGATGTTTGACCGGGACAGTTGGGAGCAAGGTTACGAAAGCCTGTGGGTCCGTCAGGCCCGCCCGTATGCGGGTGACAGCTACGGCCTGCACCTGCCGCTGCTGGCCGGCACCGAAGTGGCGATTGCATTTGAGGACGGCAACCCGGACCGGCCGTATATCGCCTCTGTGCTGCACGACTCGGCGCACGGCGACCACGTCACCATCAGCAACTACAAACGCAACGTACTGCGCACTCCGTCGAACAACAAACTGCGCCTGGAGGATGAACGGGGCAAAGAGCACATCAAGCTCAGCACCGAATACGGCGGCAAAAGCCAGTTGAATCTGGGGCATCTGGTCGATAACGAGAAACAGCCTCGGGGTGAGGGTTTTGAGCTGCGCACCGACAGTTTTGGTGCCTTGCGGGCAGAAAAAGGGATTTTCATCAGCGCTGACGGCCAGGCGAAGGCACAGGGGCAGGTGCTGGAGATGCAACCGGCTATCAGCCTGTTGAAAAGTGCGCAGGAACAGATGGAGGCCATCTCCGCGGATGCACAAACCGCCACCGCCAGTCCGGCCAACCTACAGGTACAAATCAGTCTGTTGCAGCAAAATCTCACTGAACTGAAACAAGCTGTCCTGTTACTGAGTGCGCCAAAGGGGATCGCGTTGAGCAGTGGCGAACATTTACAACTGTCGGCCAGCGAAAATCTGATAGCCACTGCCGGTAAGAATGCGGATGTCAGTGTAGGTAAGAATTTTTTTATCGGTGTGGGCAACACGCTGAGCGTATTTGTACGCAAGCTGGGGATAAAGTTGATAGCGAATCAGGGACGAATAACGGTACAGGCCCAGAATGATCTGATGGAGTTATTGGCGCGTAAAGCGATCACGATCACCAGCACCGAGGATGAGATAAAAATCACCGCCAAGAAGAAGATCACGCTGAATGCGGGAGGCAGTTATATCACGCTGGATGAGAACCGGATCGAGTCAGGAACGGCGGGGGAATATTTGACCAAAGCAGGGTATTACGGGCGACAGGAAAAGGCAAATAAACCAGAAGATTTTCCGAGTGTTGCCCCGGAAACAACAGAACCCACCAGTCATTTCACTTTTTCCTGACAAGGAGTCACAACATGATTATCAGTCCTCCATTTCTGAGAGATAGAGATGCAACCCAGTCAGATGCTGACTGGGTTGACGCGATGATGCCTGTCAGTTCCCGCAGAGGATATCCTCTTAATACGTCGGATTCATGGCATGGCGGGATACATATACCGCATACGGACTCAGGCGCATTGCCTGAGAAGGTCAGGGCAATAGCTGACGGTACGGTCGTGTCGTTTCGAATGCCTTCAAAACCCTGGGAAAGAGATCAATTCCCGCTGAAGTATTCGCCTCTCAGAGGAACGGATGATGGTTATGTTTTATTGAAACATGAGACTGAAATCGGTTCCGGTGACGACGGGAAGGTTGTTTTTTACTCCTTGTACATGCATCTGAAACATCTTGAAGCAGAGATTAAAACTGACGCTAAAATCTATCGTAAAGCCCCGCTGGGTTCTTCGGGAATGACTGATGGGCAGAATGAATTTCATTTCCAGATTTTCTGTGATGAGGCAAATACCAGGAAATTGGTCGGTAGAACTACTGGCGAGTTAAATATTAATGAAAGTGGCCGGAAAGATGTTGTCTATGGCGATATTCATTTTTATCTGCCTGCAGGAACGAAATTTTATGAGGCGCGGCCTTCGGCTAATATAGCTACCACAACGAACTTGAATGAAGTGCATACCAGTGCGGTTCCGTTGTACGCAAGCATGAGTCTCAGTAAAGGGGCAGGCACGATGATTACGCGACAGGCATGTGCGAATGCAGAAGGTGCCTTTGAGCCTGTTGGCTCACCTCTGGTCAATGCCGACGGCAAGGACTATGAATACAACCTTTATAAAACAGCCACCTCACGCTATCCGCAAAGTCCGAGTGCCGGGTATGAACTGCTGCGCTTTGGGCGCATTATCAACACTGAACATGAAACCCTGGTTCCTGCTGATGCCCCCTTATGGATGACCGTAAATTATCCCGGTGGACAAGGTGTTGTGAACCTAGCCGTAGCAACTGTTAAAAAGTTCAGCGATGCAGATTTTCCCCACTGGACGGGATGGCAGCTGATTGATGATGATAAAGACATGCATAGCCAGTGCAACTCAGCGGCAATAAGAAAGCTCAGGGAAAAAGACAGGTATGCAGCACAAAGCAGCAAACTTATCTGCTGTATTCCGTTTGAGTGGGAAAAAAGTACTATTGATACCCGATATAAATGGCTGATGACTGGTCTGCCTTGGGAGCAGTGCACGCCGGAAAAAACCGCAACATGGCAAATACCGGGATCTCAGGAATCGAAGGATCGAATTCTGATGAACGAAGAAGACTACGGTAGGTTTAAACAGCATGCAGAAGCCCTATGCTTTGATTCAGGGGCCTTGGGGTCAGGGAAAGTATGGCATTTTGATCCGCGTGGGTTTATTGAGAATTTTAGGAAAAGTAGATGGTTAGATGAGATAGATTTAAGTAGGGTTTACTCCACTACAGCTAAAGATGTTAGGGAAAAATATCGTACTTCTATAAATTTTATATTAATTAAATATGGCATGAATAATCCAATACGCACAGCTCATTTCTTGGGGCAGGGTGCAATTGAATCACAAAACTTAAATCTTATGGTTGAGGGCTCTGTTTCATTTAGCCGTCATCCTGATCATCCATCATTTGCCGAAGAAATTAATGGCTATTATGCTGACCCGACAGATATTTATGGTTATTTCCACAATTATGAGCGTGAAGGTAATGATTTGGGGAATATCACTAAAAGCGATTTAAGAGATTCAAGAAATAATCTTTTGACTGTAGTTATCGGAAGGGACTCAAATAATAGGCCGATTTTAACTGCGCCTCAAAGGAGAACTATTGATTCAAATTTATCTCATATTGGAGATGGGATGAAATTTCGAGGGCGAGGATTTAAACAGTTAACCGGCCTAGCGAATTACACGGGATATTGGACTTATAGAGGATGGTTGCGTAGTACGGATTATGATAATAGTTGGTGGCGAAATCCCAATCGGTTAAGGGTTCCTTTAATCGATAACCCTCAAAATATATCGACAGAACCGTATAATTGTATTGACTCTGGAGGGCAATTCGTAGCAAAAAATGGAGTTTTACGAAGAGCAGATGCAGGGGTTACACGCGATAGTTCAAGATCTGTTAGCATGGTAATAAACAGATGGGATCAGCAATCTTTTGAGCGCAGATTTCAATCAACGCAAAATACATATTCTATTGTTGGTGATGAGTAAATGAAAACTATTATGATGTTTTTTTTGATTTTGTTTGCGAATTCATGTTATAGCGGGGAAGAGCATAAATCAACCCCTCTGGGAGAGGCTGCTATAAATATTCCTGTAAAATGGAAAGTCAACAAAAAAATGATTGTTTAATTATGAGGGCTGAGCATGTAAATGCATCCGATTACCTTAAGCTATGCAGAAATTCCTCAAGTGAGGAAAGTGAGGAAAGTGATTATTTCACAATGAATGATCGCGGAGAATGGGAGGCAGTAACTGATGGCATCCCAGTTTTGGCAGATATAAATGTCACGTCGAAATTTACCGGGATGAGTGCAGTAATTTCGTGCAAGTATGAAGATGATGCTGGATACCATTCTGAACAGTGTTTTCAGGCAGAAATAAATTTACCAAAAAAGATAAATTTCATTTTTACTGGTAGAGGCGATCCGTCCTTATTTAATTATTACAAGAGCATATATCTTTCATTCAAGGTAAGATGATGCATATACCCTGAGGGGATTTCACGAAAAATTAATCTAAAGCGAAAATACTTCCGAATTATAATCGTGATTTTGTGCTTGAACCCCTGAATAAAATTAACTTGGGAGAGGGAATCGAATAAATTAATATGATTTTCAATCATTTTCAATCATTTTCAATCATTTTTTGAGGAATGCTGGCCATTAACGTTCACGCACAGGATCTGGTGTTTAAATACTCAGCTTCAAATAATAAAACAATATCAATCTATCAAGATAGTGATACTCTCATATACAAATTTGGCAAGGAGAAGCCAAAGCCAGAAATAGAAATTAAGAGAAAGTTGCATAATTTGGGTCATGCATTCAATGCCGAGATCATCAGGTAAAATCCTCGCATTTATCTGAGAGGGTTTGATGGCTAAGGTTGATGTGAAATGTCCATTTTGTGAGCAGTTTCACCCTGTTAAAAAGCACGGGCCAGAACGCACAGGGCATCAGCGCTACCGCTGTCAGGCCTGCCGACGGAGCTTTCAACTAGAGTACGAGTATCGTGCCTGCTACCCCGGTATGAAAGAGCAAATTGTCGATCTTGCTATGAACAATGCCGGTATTCGTGATACTGCACGGGCGTTGCATATCAGTATCAATGCGGTC
This sequence comes from Yersinia pestis, assembly GCF_900460465.1. Classification (GTDB taxonomy): domain Bacteria; phylum Pseudomonadota; class Gammaproteobacteria; order Enterobacterales; family Enterobacteriaceae; genus Yersinia; species Yersinia pestis. The sequence goes on from NZ_UAVH01000006.1 coordinate 836,096, forward strand.
ATGCGCACTTTAAAAAACTCTCGCCGCAGCGTGTAACCACGCTCCCACTGGATAACCTGCAAATTCAGCTTATCTGTGAAGTCGATGAAATGTGGTCATTTGTGGGCAACAAAAAGCAGCAACGTTGGCTTTGGTATGCCTGGGAGCCTCGCCTCAAACGTATTATTGCTCATATTTTTGGTCGTCGGAGCAAAAGACATTTCGCCAATTATTGGGGTTGCTGTCAGGTTTCAATATCGTCTTCTGGTGTACCGACAACTTCAGTGCTTATGAGATGTTGCCGGATGAAAAACACATCAGGAGCAAGCTTTACACGCAGCGGATTGAGCGTGAGCCTTACTTGGTTTGATACTAATAACCAGATTGAATACATGACCGAATTTTTATTTTTATGGTGTTTGTCAGTGGGTGCGTGTCAACTATAACTTTTGAACCGAGTGAATTGGCGGATGCTAAATTTGGAACTCCGTACTGAGCAGAGGTAAATATAATTGGTGGTGCTGGGCCGGTGGTTGACTTAACTTATGAAATTATTCCAATAAATTCTGTCTTGGCTTTAAAATTTAAAGGAAAAATCATTACACAAACTATTTATATAATAATTTTTTGTATAAGGAATTCCTAACACTAACGCTGCAATAGTTATAAATATTAAAGGAGGAGTGGTAGCTAGTGGAGGGCACGGATTTGAAAAAAAACCTACAAAGTGAAAATTAATTAATATTGAATTAGATTGATATTTTTTACAGAATAATAAATAGCAATGACACTAAATTTAATATTTATTGGTTTTTGATGTTAAATATAGCCAGCGCACATGCGGTTTGAAGTGTCATGAATATATTAGTGATTAATGTTGGAAGAGGTTAGAGATGGAGAAGTATAGAGTTTGGAGATAATTTGTAAAATTAACAGCTAAATTAAAAAATATCTTACTTAAATATAAGGTACTGGAGATGCAACCGGCTATCAGCCTGTTGAAAAGTGCGCAGGAACAGATGGAGGCCATCTCCGCAGATGCACAAACCGCCACCGCCAGTCCGGCCGACCTGCAGGCACAAATCAGTTTGTTACAGCAAAATCTCACTGAACTGAAACAAGCTGTCCTGTTACTGAGTGCGCCAAAGGGGATCGCGTTGAGTAGCGGGGAGCATCTGCAAATGAGTGCCAGCGAAAATCTGATAGCCACTGCCGGTAAGAATGCGGATGTCAGTGTAGGTAAGAATTTTTTTATCGGTGTGGGCAACACGCTGAGCGTATTTGTACGCAAGCTGGGGATAAAGTTGATAGCGAATCAGGGACCAATAACGGTACAGGCCCAGAATGATCTGATGGAGTTATTGGCGCGTAAAGCGATCACGATCACCAGCACCGAGGATGAGATAAAAATCACCGCCAAGAAGAAGATCACGCTGAATGCGGGAGGCAGTTATATCACGCTGGATGAGAACCGGATCGAGTCAGGAACGGCGGGGGAATATTTGACCAAAGCAGGGTATTACGGGCGGTTAGATAAGGCCAAGCTCCCAACTGAATTTCCAGCCTTAGCCGCTAAAACTGAAGACCCCATTAAACGTTGGCTATTCTCTTAACAGGACGTTAAAAATATGATTATCAGCCCTTTATTTTTAAAAGATAAGTCCAACTCAGAAGACGATGCTTCCTGGGTCTCCAGAATGATGCCTGTAGATCCTGAGCGCGGTTTTCCCCTTAACAGCCATCGCTCGTGGCACGGAGGCATACATATTCCTCATACTGACAGCGGCGGTACGCCAGAAAAGATCCGAGCTATCGCAGATGGCACGGTGCACTCTCTCCGCCAGCCAGTCGGTGATAAAAAAGGCATTCCTCCTTATAACTACAATGGCGCTACGGATTGCGGCTATGTTTTGTTGAAACATGAAACAGAGATCGGTTCAGGTGAAAATGCCAAAGTAGTGTATTTCTCGCTTTATATGCATTTGGCCTCTATAGATGCAGCAGTAAAAACTGGCGAGAAGATTTATCGCAAAGATCCCATTGGTACCGTCGGTCAGGTTGATGGAGGCAATGCAGTCCATTTCCAGATATTTTGTGATGACACTAATTTGACAAAATTAGTTGGCCGCACGACGCCAGAACTGGATTTGACGAAAAATGGCCGAACGGATGCGGTTTATGGCGATATGTATTTTTATCTGCCAACAGGCACCAAATTTTACAGCCACGCGCCGGCCAACAATGCCACTACAACCACCGAAGCTGAAACCTATACCAGCACCGAACCTCTCTTTGTCAGCATGAGTTTTGATAAGGGCAAGTGCACCATGCTCACACGTAAGAAAGGTGTGTTCTCTATTGGAAAATACAGCGAGGTCGGTGAAAAACTGGAAAACACCGATGGTGCAGATTACGAATACAACGTGTATGCGCAGGCTAAGAAGTTATACCCGCAAAGCCAAAGTGCAGGTTATGAGCTGTTAAGGTTTGGTCGGGTCATCAACACCGACTATGAAACATTGGTCCCTGCCGACGCACCATTGTGGCGAACCATCAGTTATCCGGGTGGCAAAGGCGTTGTGAACCTAGCCCTTCCGGCAGTGAAGAAGTTCAGTGATGGTGATTTCCCGCACTGGACTGGCTGGCAACTGATCGATGACGACACAGACGAAAACAGCCAGTGCAATTCAGAGCAGGTACTCTGCCGTATTGGCGATGATATGCAGGGTCTGATCTGCCATTTACCACTGGAATGGGACGCATCGACGCTAGAGAAACGTCTCTCATGGCTGAAAACGACGGTGATAAATGAAAGTCTGGCCAATCAAAAAGCAAGCCATCAGGTAGATGACACAGGGAATAATGCTTCAGGGTATGCATTCGATAATATAAACCCTGACATGAGCGTGCTGAATGCGCAAAGTACTCCCTCTTTTGAACAAGCAGCAAAAGATACCGCGATGGCAGAAGCCGACTGGAATGCGCTTATCGAACATGCTAAAGCATTGTGTTTTGATGTCAGCGGTTTGCCTGTAGGCCGGGTCTGGCACTTTAACCCTATTTCGTTTATTGCGCATTTTAGGAAGTGCGGGTGGTTAGATCCGGAAAAAATAAAATCCATCCTGACATCAGCATTAAATAAAAAACGCAATGTAAGAAAAATAACTTTAATCGAGAAAGCCAGTGATAGTAACTACACATTTTTAAATTTAGCAATGCGCAAATATAATATATTAACACCGAATAGACAAAGTCATTTTCTTGGGCAGGGGGCCGTCGAATCTGATTCACTAACAGCCATGCAAGAGGTTAGCCAGGAGCAGGTGATTGTAAATGGCAAACAAACTGGTGGCGGCATTGTTATAAAATCAACTTTGAATGAGTCCGAGTTGGGACATTGGTACGGTTCTGAACCCAGTGAATTAGATATATATTACTCAGGAAATAAGTACAATAAAAATGGCGGATTAATTGCTGGGTCATATAGCTGGAGTAACGGAAACTGCGGGGATGTTGATGCTCAGAAATTTCGTGGGCGTGGTTTTAAAATGTTAACCGGTAGAGATAAATATGCAGATTATTGGGTTTATCGAGGATGGCTATTGAAAAGTTCTTTTGATGCATACTGGTGGGACGATGTAAAGTATAAATCAAAAAACCTTAAGGCGATGAAAAAACGCCCCGCGATTATAGATGATCCTCACAAAATCACGGCCTCACCATATAACTGTATTGATTCTGGTTCTTTTTTTATTACTTGTTTTAGACGTAGTACAGTAAAAGAAATTGATAAAGATCAAGCAGAAAGTGCCGATGACAGTGTAGTGACAAAGGTCACTCAAGCGATTAATGGTGGTGACATTGGGCTGTCACAAAGAAAAGTAATGACTAATAACGCAAAGGGAAAATTAAATGATAAATATTAAAAAATTGACATTGAAATATTTTTATATTTTATTTTTTACACCCCACTTAGCACATGCTACGTATTATAATGAAGTGTCATTTGATGATTACATCGTTTTATTAGACAAAAATGAAAATGCAATTTTGCATGTAAAAAAAAACCATACTGACATTCAATGTGTAATTAAAAATTGGAATATAAAGTACAACAATGGCGCGGGTGTCATATCACTAACAACGGATAAGAAGGCCATCCTTTTGGCCAATACACAGGCATATCTTTACGTAGATGAAGTGATTAATTGCAAGGAAGGGGGAGTTTCATTACACAAAGTCCCCGTTCCAAACTCACCCCCATTTGGCACCGTAATAGATTTAAACTTTGATAAAAAAATCTATCTTTCTGTAGTATTAGAAGATATAAGGACCTTGAGTTATACTGCCATCGTGTCTAAATTCGATAGCAATAAAAATATAATTAATGCCAAAGGGTTTGAAAATAAACAGACAACTAATAAAGATAATTCATTTTATTTAGAAGGATCAAGCGGCGGATACGGTGGTAAAATATCCATAAATGGGAAGTATATCTTCCCTGTCAATCTGGACTGTTCCTCTGACTCATTCCCTGGGGTCTGGGATCTCGAAAACAAAAAAAGAGTTGTATTCTCATCACATAAAAATAGCAGCATCACTATAGATGAAAAATGTCATAAACTTTTCAACGGTGTGGCCAGTCTAGAAGAACTTGGAGGGGAGTTAGTCTCAAAATAAGGGCCTCCTTAAGTTGTATAACTTCAAAAAAACTGGTCATGCATTCAATGCGGAGATCATCAGGTAAAATCCTCGCATTTATCTGAGAGGGTTTGATGGCTAAGGTTGATGTGAAATGTCCATTTTGCGAGCAGTTCCACCCTGTTAAAAAGCACGGGCCAGGACGCACAGGGCATCAGCGCTACCGCTGTCAGGCCTGCCGACGGAGCTTTCAACTAGAGTACGAGTATCGTGCCTGCCACCCCGGTATGAAAGAGCAAATTGTCGATCTTGCTATGAACAATGCCGGTATTCGTGATACTGCACGGGCGTTGCATATCAGTATCAATGCGGTCATGCGCACTTTAAAAAACTCTCGCCGCAGCGTGTAACCACGCTCCCACTGGATAACCTGCAAATTCAGCTTATCTGTGAAGTCGATGAAATGTGGTCATTTGTGGGCAACAAAAAGCAGCAACGTTGGCTTTGGTATGCCTGGGAGTCTCGCCTCAAACGTATTATTGCTCATGTTTTTGGTCGTCGGAGCAAAAAGACATTTCGCCAATTATTGGGGTTGCTGTCAGGTTTCAATATCGTCTTCTGGTGTACCGACAACTTCAGTGCTTATGAGATGTTGCCGGATGAAAAACACATCAGGAGCAAGCTTTACACGCAGCGGATTGAGCGTGAAAACCTGAATATCCGTAATCGGTTGAAACGACTGAACCGCAAGACTCTCGGAGACTCAAAGTCGGCAGAAATGCATGACAGGATCATCGGTACGTTCATTGAGCGTGAGCATTACCTAGTGTGATACTAATAACCAGATTGAATACATGACCGAATTTTTATTTTTATGGTGTTTGTCTGTGGGTGCGTGTCAACTATAACCTTTGAACCGAGTGAATTGGCGGATGCTAAATTTGGAACTCCGTACTGAGCAGAGGTAAATATAATTGGTGGTGCTGGGCCGGTGGTTGACTTAACTTATGAAATTACTCCAATAAATTCTGTCTTGGCTTTAAAATTTAAAGGAAAAATCATTACACAAACTATTTATATAATAATTTTTTGTATAAGGAATTCCTAACACTAACGCTGCAATAGTTATAAATATTAAAGGAGGAGTGGTAGCTAGTGGAGGGCACGGATTTGAAAAAAAACCTACAAAGTGAAAGTTAATTAATATTGAATTAGATTGATATTTTTTACAGAATAATAAATATGAATGACACTAAATTTAATATTTATTGGTTTTTGATGTTAAATATAGCCAGCGCACATGCGGTTTGAAGTGTCATGAATATATTAGTGATTAATGTTGGAAGAGGTTAGAGATGGAGAAGTATAGAGTTTGGAGATAATTTGTAAAATTAACAGCTAAATTAAAAAATATCTTACTTAAATATAAGGTACTGGAGATGCAACCGGCTATCAGCCTGTTGAAAAGTGCGCAGGAACAGATGGAGGCCATCTCCGCAGATGCACAAACCGCCACCGCCAGTCCGGCCGACCTGCAGGCACAAATCAGTCTGTTGCAGCAAAACCTCACTGAACTGAAACAAGCTGTCCTGTTACTGAGTGCGCCAAAGGGGATCGCGTTGAGCAGCGGGGAGCATCTGCAAATGAGTGCCAGCGATAACCTGATTGCCACCGCAGGTAAAAATGCCGACGTCAGCGTCGCGAAAAACTTCTTTATCGGCGTAGGCAATACCCTAAGTATCTTCGTCAGAAAGCTGGGGATGAAACTAATAGCCAATCAGGGGTCGATAACAGTCCAGGCGCAGAATGATCTAATGGAGTTATTGGCGCGTAAAGCGATCACGATCACCAGCACCGAGGATGAGATAAAAATCACCGTCAAGAAGAGGATCACGCTGAATGCGGGAGGCAGTTATATCACGCTGGATGAGAATCGGATCGAGTCAGGAACGGCGGGGGAATATTTGACCAAAGCAGGGTATTACGGGCGGTTAGATAAGGCCAAGCTCCCAACTGAATTTCCAGCCTTAGCCGCTAAAGCTAAACCACCCACTCAGAAGTATCCATTTTCTTAATTAAAGGATTAATCAATGATGTAGTGGATCAGTTATTCAACATCAGCCGGATTGACGGGAGAAAAGAGACCGTCACTGAAAATATGGACAGTCCCCCGTTACGTTCTTTCTTCCGCAGGCTTTCAGTCGAATGCCGTTGTACGATTAGTCCACACCGATTTCGACACACTATCGCCACTGAGATGATGAAATCACCGGATCGTAATCTGAAAGTGGTTCAGACCCTGCTAGGGCATTCAAGTATTGCGGTCACGTTGGAATATGTTGAGGGCGATATAGACAGCCTCAGATTGGCGTTGGAAGAGACTTTCGAGAGAAAAGAGGTTTTTTAAAAAAATCGGCATAACAGAAAGAAAAAACTACCGCTTTCCTTAACAGGATATTGACAGGAGCGCTGAAAAACTGTCAATATCCTCCGCCTTAAGACGCAAGAAAACCGAAGTTTGTCATCGACATCCTCCGGTTTCTTCGTCCCGTATGTTCAACCAAGGTGTAGTAATTGCAGCCTACTTGCACGATGATGATCCGGGTACTTTTTCATGCCCGTTAAGAATATTTATCCTTAACGAACAGGTTTTGAATAATGGTGCCCGGACTCGGAATCGAACCAAGGACACGGGGATTTTCAATCCCCTGCTCTACCGACTGAGCTATCCGGGCAACGGGGCGCATTAAACCGTATTAGCACCAAATCGTCAATGAGTTTCTCATATAAAGGCGATCAACTGCTCTCTTTTCAAACAATGAACGTTAAAGCGATATAATCTTGCCTATTTATGGAACGCAGCTAAATGTTTCATCTGGTTGATTTATAGATTTTTATTTTTCTAGCTCGTTAAATAACAATGTCTTAGATATTCACTAAATATGCATTTTTATTGGTTATCAAGGGTTGAACCCTCAGGCAAAACATGCAACTATTGCGCAAATTTTAGCATTACAATTCATGTCTCTAGTTCATATTATTTCGAGTATTCAGGTAGGAGGCGGTTATGGCAGTTTTACACAATTCCATGCATATTGAGCGCCTCACATGTCCTCTTTTCTGCTTTATTTCTACTAAGCCCCTTATTTCTTCCATGCGGTAAGGCAACCTTTTGCTCACTGTTAGGCATTATTAAAAATAGAGCAGAGTCTCTGATTTTACTGATGTCTATTGGTCGATGCTGAGACCAGTTCACCTATCACTCAGGCGTGTATTTCCGCCGGGGAAACGTGCGCATTTAATGACATCAATTTACCGGCATTGCATCAGTGCTCCGCACTCTGTGATGTCATCGATATGCCAAAATGGCAGCCTCATACCTGACCGTCTGAGAGTAAGTGATATGACACTATTAAAAATAGCAACAAGCGCCCGCCTGGCTTCTTATGTAGAAACTCAGCGCGGAGTGGTGTACCTCAATCAGACTGACTTTACTGATGTTGCCGCGGTGGTAATGTCGGTTGAAGATGCAAATGCGGGTATATTGTCAATGCTGCATGACCTTGGTTTTGCTATTCCTGCGTTTATTGCCGTGACGGCAGAACAGACGGTCTCTGCTGATTATTTGCCCTTGATTAAAGGTGTCATTACGCTTGGTGAAGCAAATAAAGCTTTTTATAACGCTCAGGTAGAAGCTGCCGCCAGTGAATATCAAAAGAATCTCTTACCGCCTTTTTTCTCAACACTGAAAAAATATGTCGAGATGAATAACTCGACCTTTGCTTGCCCTGGCCATCAGGGGGGCGAATTTTTTCGCAAGCATCCTGCAGGACGCCAGTTTTTTGAATTCTACGGTGAGACGATTTTTCGTTCAGATATGTGTAATGCCGATGTCAAATTAGGTGATTTACTTATCCATGAAGGGGCGGCAAAAGATGCACAGAAATATGCTGCTAAGGTATTCAATGCCGATAAAACCTATTTTGTCCTGAACGGTACCTCGGCGGCCAACAAGGTCGTGACCAACGCTTTACTGACCCGTGGTGATTTAGTGTTGTTTGACCGCAATAACCATAAATCTAACCATCATGGTGCGCTGATCCAGGCGGGCGCGACGCCGGTTTATCTGGAAACGGCCCGTAACCCCTTTGGTTTTATTGGTGGTATTGATGCGCACTGCTTCAATGAAGATTATTTACGTCAACAACTGCGTGAAGTTGCTCCCGAGCGTGCAGAAGAGGCTCGGCCATTCCGATTAGCGATCATTCAATTGGGTACCTACGACGGTACGGTATATAACGCCCGCCAAGTAGTTGATAGTATTGGTCATTTATGCGATTACATTTTGTTTGATTCTGCTTGGGTGGGTTACGAACAATTTATTCCGATGATGAAGGATTTCTCACCGTTATTACTGGAATTAAATGAAAATGACCCTGGGATTATTGTGACTCAATCGGTACACAAGCAGCAGGCCGGTTTTTCTCAGACCTCTCAGGTACATAAAAAAGATAATCACATTAAAGGACAGAAACGTCACTGTAACCATAAGCGTTTTAATAATGCCTTTATGTTGCATGCATCGACCAGTCCGTTTTATCCATTATTTGCGGCATTGGATGTTAATGCCAAAATACACTCTGGTGACAGTGGCCGCCGTATGTGGATGGATTGTGTAAAACTCGGTATTGAAACCCGTAAATCGTTATTGGCACGCTGTTCGATGTTACGGCCTTTTATTCCTCCAGTTGTTGGCGGTAAAAATTGGCAAGATTATGCTACTGATGTGATTGCCAATGATGCGCGCTTCTTTAATTTTGTCCCAGATGAACGCTGGCATGGATTTGAGGGATATAACCAAGATCAGTATTTGGTTGATCCGTGCAAATTATTGCTGACGACGCCGGGAATTGATGCCAGTACTGGCCGATATACTTCGTTTGGTATTCCGGCGGCTATTTTGGCGACTTTCCTGCGTGAAAATGGAATTGTGCCAGAAAAATGTGATCTTAACTCGATCCTATTCCTGCTGACCCCGGCAGAAAATACCGCCAAAATGGCACACCTGGTGGATATGTTGGTGCAGTTTGAACGCTATGTTGAACAAGATGCGAAGCTGTGTGATGTATTACCGACGATCTATCGTAAGAATGAAGAGCGTTATCACGGTTATACCTTGCGTCAGTTATGCCAAGAAATGCATGACCTGTACGTCAGCCATGACGTTAAGCAATTGCAAAAGGATATGTTCCGTAAAGCCAGTTTCCCGCAGGTAGTCATGAACCCGCAAGACGCCAATATTCAGTTTATCCGCGATAATATTGAGTTGATTCCTATTGCTGAAGCTGAAGGCCGTATTGCCGCCGAAGGCGCTTTGCCTTATCCACCGGGTGTGCTGTGTGTGGTGCCCGGTGAAGTGTGGGGTGGGGCGGTTCAGCGTTATTTTCTGGCGCTGGAAGAGGGGATTAACTTACTGCCGGGCTTTTCACCTGAGTTACAGGGCGTTTATATCGAAAAAGGTGATGTGTCTTGGCGGCGTATCTTTGGTTATGTGATTACGCAATAGTCTGATATTTCTCCGCTCCATCAGCCGAGGCCATTTTTTAATTGATGGCCTCGGTATTAAACATCTCATTCGCCCCGCCTGATAACGCCATCGTTCATTTCTATCGCCTAGGCTTGCCACTCATCGCATGCTACCAGCGTTGCGGCATCTCGTTTTTATCTTTTACACCACTTCTCTCTTACATCGCCTACCCCTCACTCATCAGGGAAACACATCTCCTATTTCTGTTATGTAGATCATGCTAATTGGCAGCATTTTGTTTATTGAACGGCTAATAGCAATAAATTAATTAATAAAATCAATTTGTTAATTCACGAATAAAGATTGTTTTATTTTTGTGAATTAAAGCAATAACTGAGAGCAATTATTCATGTAACCTAAAAATAAGTCAAAAGCCCTTCTTGTGGGCAAATGACCAATCGATAATGATGAGAAATTGAGAGTGCCCGTTCAGGTAACAGCACCCGTTTTTGAAATAACGGCCGTAGTCAGTCAATCTGCCGAATTTAGTCTGATAACAACCCTTACCCGCCCTGTATAACGAGAGGAAATATAATGAAAAAGAGACTAATTGGCCTGCTGTTGGCCGGTGTCACCATCTCAATGAGTGTCTCTGCCGCAGAGCCACTCAAGATCGGCTTCGCTAACCGTACCTTGAATGGCGCTTTCTTTAATGGACTGACCGAATACATGAAGATTCATGCCAAGGAGAAAGGCTATACATTAATTACCACCGATGCCCGCGGTGATTTGAATAAGCAAATTGCTGATGTGGAAGACATGCTGTCACAGGGGATTAATTATCTGATACTCAATCCGCAAGATCCTCAAGCGGGTTTGCGCATTACTGAAATCGCCAAGCGGGCTGGTGTACCTACTGTGATCCTCGATAGCGATATCGCACTTGAAGCTCCGGTTATCACGCGAGTTCAGGCCAATAATGCCAAAAATAACAACCTGATCGGCGAATATGCGGTGGGCCAGTTTGGCGACAAACCGATGAACTGCATATTTCTCAGTGGTAACCAAGGTAATTTGGTCGGCCAGGCGCGCCGTGACAACTTCCTGCTGGGGGTTGCTGAAGCGCAGTTACGTAAATACAACCGCACTAATGTGAACTTTCTTAGCCAAGGATGGGGGAATTGGGATCAGCAGGGCGGTTTGAAAGCTATGGAAGATATTATTGTGGCGCAGGGTGATAAAATTAACTGTGTTTACAGTGAAATGGACGATATGGCGTTAGGTGCCATCCGTGCGCTGAAAGCGGCTAACAAGCTGGATAATGTCAAAGTGTATGCTCATGACGGGTATAAAAAGGGGCTGGAAGCCGTGAAAAAAGGCGAACTGCAAGCGACGGCCTCGAATAACCCAGACTTGCTGACCAGCACGGTGCTAGAGGTTATTGGTCAATATCAGGCCGGTCAGACGAGTTTTCCTGATTATGTCTATATCCCCTCCATTCTGATCACTAAAGATAACGTCGACAAATATTATAAAGAAGATTCGATTTTCTAACCGTCGTTTCCCCCTGTTTACAGGGGGATATGGGAGACCGACCAAGTGGATCAGTACGCTATTGAAGTCATACAGGTGACGAAAAGCTTCGGGGGGATTCACGCGCTGAAGTCAATTAATCTGCAAATTCGCACCGGTAGCATTCATGCCATTATCGGCGAGAATGGTGCCGGGAAATCGACATTAATGAAGATCCTGTCGGGGATTTACACCAAAGACAGCGGGCGCATTATGATCCACGGAGAGGAGAAAAATTTTACTTCACCGATCCACAGTAAAGAAAGCCGTATTGGCATTATTTATCAGGAACTGGCGTTATCGCCGGATCTGACGGTAGCAGAGAATATTTTTCTCGACGATCTTGGTTTTGGCACCGGCATGATCAACTGGAAGCGTTTGAATGAAAAAGCCAGCCTCATCCTGAATGAACTGGGATTTCAAATCGATCCCCGCGCCAGAGTGGGGGATCTGAGCGTTGCCTATCAACAGATGGTCGAAATCGCTAAGTCGCTGGCCAAAGATGTCAACATTCTGATCCTTGATGAACCTTCAGCAGTACTGTCAGGTAAAGAGGTCGCGATATTGTTTACCCAGCTACGCAAGTTAAAGGCACGCGGGGTGACCATCATTTATATTTCACATCGGCTGGAGGAATTGATGGTTATTGCTGATGTGATCACCGTCATTAAAGATGGCGAGACCGTCAAGACCTTAGATCCCCAGTCCTGTAGCGAAGACGAAATTATCACCAGCATGGTAGGGCGCAAACTGGAAAGCCTCTATCCCGAGAAAAATGTGCCAGGTAATGAGGTGGTCTTGGAGGTCAAAGCCCTCTCAACCCGTGCGCTGCTGCATGGTATTAATCTGACATTGCATAAAGGCGAGATCGTCGGTTTAGCGGGCTTGGTCGGGGCAGGGCGTAGCGAGGTCGCACGTTGTCTCTTTGGCATTGACAAGATAGCGGGGGGAACGGTGTCCAAGGCCGGTACGCCTATTCAGATTAATCACCCGTCACAGGCGATGTCCCATGGGATTGGTCTGGTGCCTGAAAGCCGTAAGGAGCAGGGGGCGATTTTGGTACGCCCAATCCGCGAAAATATGACGTTATCGAATCTGAAGGCGGTTAGCGGCTGGATGGGTTTTATTCGTCGTCGTCAGGAGCGAGAGACCAGCCAGAAGCTACAACAAAAACTGGCCATCAAACTGGGGTCGGTTGAGGATCCCATCGCCAGCTTAAGTGGTGGTAATCAGCAAAAAGTGGTCATCGCTAAATGGTTGAACACGGATTGCCATATTTTGATCTTGGATGAACCTACCCGCGGTGTTGATGTGGGAGCCAAGGCTGAAATTTATAACATCATTCACCAATTGGCCGAACGCGGTTATTCCATTTTAGTGATCTCATCGGAGATGGTTGAAGTGATTAATCTTTGTCATCGCATTTATGTGATGAGTGAAGGGCGCATTACCAAAGAGCTGCAACACGATGAGATTTCAGAAGAAAATATCATGCGCTATGCCATTCCCAAGCGCGAGACAATATGACATCAAGACAATATTACATAAAGGATAAGGTAATGGGATCCATAGTCAAAGAGGTTGATGACGTCAGGCAGGTGTCATTGATGAAGAGAACGGCGCTGTTCCTGCTAGACAACTCAACGACCGTTGTTTTTATTGTTATGTTGATTGCAGCAGGTTTCTTCTCTGATCGATTTTACAGTGGGGATAATATTACCAATGTGTTGCGCCAAAGTGTTCCGCTCGGTCTGGCGGCATTGGGGATGTTGTTCGTCATTCTGACTGGTGGTATTGATCTGTCCATTGGCTCCATTATGGCATTTGTCTCGGTCTTGGTAGGGCTGTTGATCCCAGAATTTGGGTTATGGCCAGCGTTGATTGCGGGTGTCGGTATTGCCACTTTGATGGGGGCATTCTCCGGTTTTTTGGTCACTTGGTTTAATATCGCGCCTTTTATTGCCACATTGGCGATGATGACCATTGCGCGAGGCGTGGCGCTGATTATTTCTAAGGGCCAACCGGTATTTATTGATAACGATGCTTTCGTAAACTTTGGTACGGGCTATTTCCTTGGGATCCCTCTGCCTGTCTATGTTTTCCTCGGTTTTGCCATTATTTGCCAATTGGTATACAAAAATTCGGTCTTTGGTCGGTTGGTGGTGTCGATAGGCTCTAACGAAACTGCGACTCGCTTCGCAGGTATTCGGGTCAATAACTATAAGTTAGCCGTTTATGCTATTAGCGCATTTGCCTGTGGTGCGGCGGGTATCATTTCTGCCACCCGAACGGGGGTGGGATCACCGGTGCTGTCTATTGGATTTGAACTGGATGTCATTGCGGCGGTAGTCGTTGGCGGGGCCAGTCTGGCGGGGGGCCATGGCAATGTGGTCAATACTATTATTGGCGTATTTATCCTGAGTATAATATCCAATCTAATGAATTTAATGAATATTTCCGGCTATAACCAACAGGTGGTCAAAGGGGTTATCATCATCATCGCGGTGATGGTCCAAAGCCTAAAATCGCGGAGTAAAGCCTGATTTTTGGGGCTAGGTCAGGACGTTGATCTAAACAGAGGGCAGCAGTAACATTACCCTCTTCAGTAACAATGCCCTCTGTTTGTTAGAAATCGATACTGCCCTGCAACACAACCTGACGTGGTTCGCCGATAGCGATACGCAGGTTGTTAGCGCTCGACGGATAGTACGTCTTATCGAACAGGTTTTTCACATTAAGCTGCCATTTGAGTTGATAGCCGGAGAGCGGCATCTTCCAGGCGATAAACGCGTCCGCTACGGTGTAGTTATCTAGCCAGAAACTGTTGGCGGCGTCGCCAGCACGTTTCCCGACATAGCGTGCGCCAATACCTGCTTTCACTTCATCGCCTGAAATCAATGACGTACTGCCGAAGTCCCGGCTCAGAAACAGTGCCGCAGTGTGGCGTGCCACGTTGGGTAGGTCGTTACCATTGTTATCCGGGTCTTCAGTCAGGCGTGCATCGGTATAGGCATAGCTGCCAATGAGACTCAGTGAGTCGGTCACTTTGCCAGCCATATCCAGTTCCAGGCCGCGTGAACGCGCCTTACCGGCGGTACGTGTGACTGTTTCGCCGTCTACCAGCTCGCTGACCATAATGTTACGTTTATGGATATCGTAGACCGCGAGCGTACCGGTTACACGGTTGTTGATATCAATTTTGTAGCCCGCCTCCCACGATTTACCGTATTCGGGGGGTAACGCATCAATGGCGGTGGCGATAGAGACATTCGGTTTAAAGGACTCGGTGTAGCTGACGTATAGGCTTGACCAGTCGTTCAGGTTGTAAACCACCCCGGCGCGCGGCACCAAGCGGCTATCGGAACTGTCGGTATTCTTTTTGAATGGGCGGCCTTTACCTGCCATCACATCGAAGCTGTCGTAGCGCAGGCCACCGAGTAATAGCCAGTGCTCGTTTAGGCGCATCGAGTCTTGAATGAACAGCGCGCGGCTATCGATATTTTCCCGCTGATCGCTATCAGCAGCACTGACGGCTGTGGATGGGGGCAGAGTGCCATAAATTGGGTCATAGACATTAAACCCGTTGTTTTTGCTGCCGCGTATCATGTCGCCACGGAAAACGCGGCGGGCTTCATAATCGATACCAAACATCAGTTGGTGATGAGTGAAACCCCAATCGAGATCACCATTGACTACCCACTGCACCGCCTGCGAATGGCTCTTGGCGTTAGCGGTAGCATCCGACTGGCGGGTCAATACGCCGGTTTCAGCGTTAAATGCAGTGGCGCGTGCCTGATTATCACTATAGCTATTGCGGCTGAAAGCATAATTTAGCTGTGTGGACCAGAACTCGTTCAGATCGTGGTTGATGCTAAACGTGACGGTGTCTTGATCGCCGCGGGTGGCGTTATAGCTCTCGTCGAAACGGCGATCACGCGGCGTGTCGACGGGTTTGCCAGTGCGTGGGTCAATCACCGTGCCACGGTCGAACGGTACCAAATACTCCATTCGTTCCCAAGCGAGGTGTACGGTGGTGTTTTCACCGTACCAGTCAAGCGATGGCGCGACCACAGTCTGGCGGTTACGGCCAAAGTTACGCCAGTAATCGGTCTCCTGATGATCGATAATCAGCCTCCCGGCAAAGCCGGATTCCCCCAAGGGGCCGGTTACATCAAGTTGGCCACCGCCACCCTTGAAACTACTGGCGTTGGCTTCCAAATGCACATGGGGATCGAGTTGTGGCTTTTTGCTGATCACATTGATCAGCCCACCCGGTTCATTCATACCGTATAGCATGGAGGAGGGGCCTTTCAGCACCTCGACGCGTTCGCTGGTGGGCGTGAAGTTACGTGCCTGAATTGAGCGTATGCCATCGTGCAGAATTGAGCCGTCACGGTTATTGCCGAAACCGCGCTTAATCAGCGCATCTTGCGTGCCACCCAGCGTGTTGGATTGGGTAATCCCGCTGACAAAATAAAGCGCCTCGCCAAGATTGGTCACATCATAATCTTCCAACACCGGATGTGTCACGACAGTCACGTTTTGCGGGGTATCGATAATGTTGGCTGGCGATCGATTGGCTGTCACGCTGGTGGTCGCTTGATAGCTATCAGTTTGCGATCTATTTCTCTCAACGATTATCGTATCTTCTGCCAACACGACAGCCGGCAGCAGTAGTGTGGACAGTATGAACGTAGAGGGTATCAACGTAGATCGCATGAACATGGATCGCATGAACGTGGATAGCATGAACATGTTTATTTTATTCATTATCCAAATGGCTCCAGAAAGTTCCTGTGAAATCCAGCGGCAAAAACTGCTGGTAAATAGTTTGCAGCGTATCCTGTGGTGAAACGTCGGCAAACAGGTGTGGATAAAGCGTTTTAGCGAAAAACTCCGCCGCCACTACATGCAGCGGGCTTAAATAGAAGTTGTGCCACAACCCCCAAGCGTGACCATTTTGAATCGCAGGAAGGTGCTGCAATTTGCTTTGCGTGGCGATAACGCGACGGAAACTCTCCTGCGCTTGCGCGGTGCTGACCTGTGGGCCGAGCGCCAGCGTTTTGGCTTGGCTGCCAGCCGTTGCCATGCCGGTAGCAATATAAATCTCTGGTGAACGGGCCAGCACATACTCTTCGCTAAGCTGGCCGAATACCCCTTTCACTTGTGCGGCAGCGATGTTGTTACCACCGGCAAACTCCAGCAGTTGGCCGAGATTGCCCTTTAGCGTGGTGGTGCAGCATTCGTCACCGCGCCCCAGATGCAATTGCAGCAACACGCTAGGGTGCGGCCCCTGATAAGCGGCGATGCGCTGGTGGATGCGATCCATATGGGACTGATACAGAGAAATAAAGGCTTCGGCGCGATCTTGGCGGTTCAGTGCTTCGCCGAGCAGGCGTAGGCTGGGAATGGTGTGATTGAGCAGATCGACGCGTAAATCGACGCGGATCACCGGGATATGCGCTTGCTTGAGCAGGGAAATTAGCGCGATTTCTTCATGAGTGGTTTTAGCGAGTACTGGCAGGATAACCAGATCTGGTGCCAACTCCAGCACCTTCTCCGGGTTGATATCGCGCAGACCCGTGCTGCCCAGAGCCGGAATGTGGGTCATCTGCGGAAACTTATCGGTATATAGCGCCCAGCTTTGCGGATCGTATTTCTTCAGGTCCAACGGCCAGCCCACCACGCGAGCGGCGGGGTAGCCCGGTTCCAGCAACGCGAGGGTATATAGCATGCGGCTTTCACCTAATACGATACGCTGTGGGTTATCCGGAATTTCGATGCGTTGGCCGGTAATATCGGTAATCGTTTTGGCGCTAACTGCCCAAGTGCAGAGCAGGAAAATAAGTAACAACAGACGCATAATTATCACTGGCTAAAAAAAGAGGGCGAATGATAATCAAAATCGTTTGTAACATCAATTTGAGATATTCAAAAAAAATGTGTTGAAAGGTAAGATGGCCGCTGTAGGTACAGATGCCTGACACCCCAGCCTATCCTCACCGCTGAAGGGCGAGTCATCGGAAGGGGTGTCCGGTAGCCTGATTGTTTATTTTTTCTGCTGACTAATCACTATCGGTTTGCTAACCATTATTTGCCTGCTAACCACTATTTGCCTATTAACCACTATTTACTTATTAACCACTATTTACTTATTAACCACTAATAGCGGCGATAGTTCTTCTGTGCGCTGTTCACTTTCACCAGATAACGGCGGGATTCACCTGATGGATGCTTGGTCGTGAGTGTTTGGAACACATCCCCTGGTGACATCGTGTTAATGATACCCACTGCCTTATTTTTATCGCTGTGGAACACGCGCAATACGCTACCTGCGCCGCCGTTGTAGGAGGTGATCACGGCATAACGCCGTGAGGTGGCATTTTGAATCCCCCCCAAATAGGTATTTTGCAGAATAGATAAATATGCGGTGCCTGCGTCGATATTATTTTCAGGATCAAACAGATAGCTGCGGCTTGGTTGGCCACTTTTGCCTTTCAGTTTGAATACATCTTTTCCTGCAGTATGTTGAACCACCTGCATCAGACCGAGCGCATCAGAACGGCTGACGGCATAGGGGTTGAAGCTCGATTCGGTTTGCATAATGGCGAGAATCAAAGACTCTTCCACGCCGTAACGTGCTGCTGATTTCCGTACCAATGGCAGGTATTTATGCGCCCGTTTGTCCAGATGGTTTGGCACTAACTGTATGGTAACGAACGAGATCACATGCAAACCGGAAGTCCGTGTTTGCATTTTGTTTTGTAGCAAATAATCAGCAAAATGGGCTGCCCGCCATTCCCAACGGATTGGTTCGCCATTGTTGTCCAGCACCTGGCCATAGAGGAACGG
Organism: Yersinia pestis; assembly: GCF_900460465.1. Lineage (GTDB taxonomy): Bacteria > Pseudomonadota > Gammaproteobacteria > Enterobacterales > Enterobacteriaceae > Yersinia > Yersinia pestis. The sequence goes on from NZ_UAVH01000006.1 coordinate 854,667, forward strand.
CTCTTTACTGATCTGAATATCGTTTACATCAGAATAGAGGTCGATCGAGCCTGGATCATCACCCATCAGTAGCGTTGTGATGATCGCCTGACGTAAATGTGCCGCCGGATTGGTCGTGGCGATCGTCTCTATCGTAATGGTACCAGCATCAAAATTGATATGGCTGCGGGTTTGATATTGATCCGTGTACTTAACGTAATCTTTTGGACCAGCGATTAAGACTTCTTTTAAGCCCCAAATATTTTCAATGTTATGGGCAAATTGGCCCATTAAAATCTCAAAACCATTGGTGTCTTTGACAAAAACTTCGTTTTCTACCTGATTTTTGTTGCCCGAACAAGACACTAATAAGGGGGCGATTACCAGCAAAGCTAAAATTTTCTTCATCTTACAAGCCATATCTTGATGAGGAATTTACCCGTCATATTTCAAGCTACCAGTGCGTTGGCTGCCTTCGCTCACCCCAGTCACTTACTGATGTAAGCTCCTGGGGATTTACTCAGTTGCCGCCTTCTTGTAACTCGAACTATTTAGGAAATAACAGCGGGGCCTTAATTGGCCCCGTGTGGTTACTTACTCGGAGGCGTATAACCTGCAATATGAACATCTTGGCCTTCGAACAGGAAGTTGACCATCTCTTGCTCAAGCAGTTTGCGGTCTTCTATGTTCATCATGCTGAGTTTCTTTTCATTAATCAGCATCGTTTGTTTGGTTATCCATTGTGACCAGGCTTCTTTTGATATTTCGTTATAGATACGCTTGCCGATCTCACCGGGATAAAGTTGGAAATCCTGCCTTTCAGCATCCTTCTTTAAAAACGTGCAAAAAATCGTTCTGCTCATGCTAAATCCTCTTTTGTGGCGTTATACCTTTCGTATTTGAAGCTGCGGGGTGTTTGTCGCAATGATAGTTAGCGATGTTCACTCCCCCTGTGGGCTAGCATGAATGCAGTTCAAATTGGCACAGGCCGATTTGCCATTCGCTTGCTGCCTACCTGCATCTCCAATTTCTTTGGGTATCTAGTCAAATAAAGCTGGTTGGGTAGGCGATTGCTTTGTGAGTTGTTGTTGCGTTAACTCATCTTTTGCCAACGGATCTTTTAATAACTGATGCAATAAACGCTCAACCGGAGCAGCTAACCCTACCGAAGGTGGCTGGGCTAAGTTATACCAGAGACCTGCGCCATCATCCATGCATCCTCGGACTGAGGCCGTATTTAGCCATATAGGGACTATATCCAGATGGAAATGACTAAACGTATGGCGAAACGCGGTTAACTGCTGGGTTTCATTGGCGGGAATACCCTGTTTTTGCAGCCAGTGAATGAGTTCTTCTTGTTCAGCAAATTGTGGGAAACAGAATAAGCCGCCCCATAAGCCGACTGGGGGGCGCTGTTCGAGCCACACTTGCGATCCATTTTGCATTAATAAGAACCAGGCGGTTTTTTCCGGCAACGTCTGTTTAGGTTTTTTGCCCGGATAGCGCGCCCAACTGTGGTTAGCGTACGCCATACAGCCGATATTCAATGGGCAAAGTTCACATTTAGGTTTAGAGCGAGTACACACCATCGCGCCTAAATCCATCATTGCCTGATTAAACTGGCCCACCCCGTTGGCGGGTGTGACATCTTCGCTGATTTGCCACAGGCGGCCTTCGACCTCTTTTTTTCCCGGCCAGCCGTCAACGGCATAGCAACGGGCCAGCACCCGTTTGACGTTGCCATCCAAAATAGGAAAATGCTGGCCTAAAGACAGCGATAAAATAGCCCCGGCAGTTGAGCGCCCGATACCCGGCAATGCCAGTATCTGGTCAAATGTTGTGGGAAACTCCCCTTGATGGTGTTCCACGACCATTTGGGCCGCTTTATGCAGGTTTCTGGCACGGGCGTAGTAACCCAAACCGGTCCATAAATGCAGTACATCATCCAACGGCGCAGCCGCCAGTGCCTGAATATCAGGGAAGCGCAGCATAAAACGTTGAAAATAGGGGATGACGGTCGCAACCTGAGTTTGTTGCAACATCACTTCTGACAGCCATACTTGATAGGGGGTCTTATCCAACTGCCATGGCAGGGTTTTGCGGCCAAAGTGTTGGTACCAATCAAGTACCACGTGCGCGAATTGTTGCGCTTGCATCATAAGCAGGTATCGATATCCGACAGGTAAATAAATGAGAGCTGGATTGCAGCATAGAGTTCTTGTGCTGTAAACCGGAACTTTCCTTATACTCTTCGTCCTTGACGCCGCAGCGGCGTTAGCGGCGCTCACTTACCCGAATCACTTACTGGTCGTTGATTTTAAAATGAGTAAGCTCATCGGGATTCACTTGTTTCTTTACTGCAACACCAATCATTTTAAGTCTATATAATCTATTTACCGCTTAATTTTGTACTTATGACGTTCATAGTTGATAAACTGGCGCATCTTTGCATAATGCGCGTTCATATGCACAACCAACAGATAGAAAGCACTAATGATAAATGACGTCATATCTCCGGAATTTGATGAAAACGGCCGAGCACTGCGCCGTATTCGTAGTTTTGTCCGCCGTCAGGGGCGCCTGACCAAGGGGCAGCAACTGGCTCTGGACAGTTACTGGCCGGTGATGGGCGTGGAATATCAGGCGGCCCCGGTTGACTTGAATACCTTGTTTGGCCGTGAGGCCCCGATAGTACTGGAAATCGGTTTTGGTATGGGGACCTCACTGGTGACCATGGCTACCAATAATCCGCAGCAAAACTTTTTAGGCATTGAGGTGCATTCACCGGGGGTCGGTGCTTGCCTGAGTTCAGCACATGACGCCGGCCTGAGTAACCTGCGGATCATGTGTCATGATGCGGTCGAAGTTCTGGAGAATATGATCCCAGAGGCTTCACTGGACATGGTACAACTCTTTTTCCCCGACCCATGGCACAAAGCGCGCCATAATAAGCGTCGTATCGTTCAAACACCGTTTGTCGAGCTGGTAAAAAGTAAATTAAAGGTGGGGGGCGTATTTCACATGGCGACCGACTGGCAACCTTATGCGGAACATATGCTGGAGGTCATGTCGGGTGTGAGCGGTTATCTCAACCTTTCAGAGCAAAATGATTACGTACCCCGTCCGGACTCACGTCCACTGACAAAATTCGAATTACGTGGCCAGCGTCTGGGACATGGCGTTTGGGATTTGATGTTTGAGAGGAAAGAATAATGGCTAAGAATCGCAGTCGTCGTTTACGCAAAAAGATGCATATCGACGAGTTTCAAGAATTGGGTTTTTCCGTACAGTGGGCTTTTGATGAAGGCACTAGCGTTGATGTGATTGATGAAACCGTTGATGCGTTTATCGATGAAGTCATTGAAGCGAATGGTCTGGCATTTGACGGAAGTGGTTATTTACAGTGGGAAGGCCTGATTTGCCTACAAGAAATCGGTCATTGTACTGATGAGCACCGTGCTCTGGTCACCAAATGGTTAGAAGCACGTAAGTTGAAAAATGTAGAAACCAGTGAGTTATTTGATATCTGGTGGGATTGATCTCCCGTTTTAACGGCTGATCATTAAACAGGGCGCCCTAACCGGCGCCTTTGTTTTTACTGGCTGTAATTAGTGGAAATTGTTAGCGGGTTTTTATTGGGAGCCTTGTAGTGGTAACAACGTTAGATAATGCCTTACTAAACGATATATTACAGCAGGTCCGCCCGTTGATTGGTCAGGGTAAAGTCGCTGATTATATTCCCGCACTGGCGGAGGTTCCGGCCAATAAGCTGGGAATTGCCGTTTGTACACTGGATGGTCAGATATTTCAGGCAGGGGATGCCGATGAACGCTTCTCTATCCAATCGATTTCTAAAGTATTAAGTCTGACGCTGGCCTTATCCCGTTACAGTGAGCAAGATATTTGGCAGCGGGTGGGTAAAGAGCCTTCTGGCCAGCCATTCAACTCATTGGTTCAGTTGGAGTTAGAAAAGGGAAAACCCCGTAACCCATTTATTAATCTAGGGGCGCTGGTGGTCTGCGATATGTTGCAAAGCCGCCTGAGTGCCCCAAAACAACGTCTGTTGGAAGTTGTACGCCAGTTAGTGAAGGATGACAGCATCAGTTACGATCCTCGTGTGGCGCGTTCCGAATTTGAGCATTCAGATCGCAATGCGGCTATTGCTTATCTAATGAAGTCTTTTGGTAATTTCGATAACGACGTATTGACGGTATTGCAGACCTATTTCCACTACTGTGCGATGCGTATGAGCTGTGTCGAGTTGGCCCGTTGCTTTGTTTATCTGGCGAATCAGGGGCGCAGCATCAGTGGCTCCGAGTCTTTAATTACCCCCATGCAGGCGCGGCAAATTAATGCTCTGATGATCACTAGCGGCATGTATGATGGTGCAGGGGAGTTTGCCTTCCGAGTCGGGATGCCGGGTAAATCGGGGGTTGGTGGTGGTATTATTGCCATTGTTCCGGATGAGTTCTGTATTGCCGTTTGGTCACCTGAATTGGATCATGCAGGGAACTCATTGGCGGGTACCGCTGCCTTAGAGAGATTGGCGCAACAAATGGGTCGTTCTATCTTTTAAGACAGCTCTTCTTCTGCTTAAAGATAAGTTCTGGCAGAGTATAGAGATAGACCAAAGTACTCGAGGTTGCAGTCAGGCAGCAATCGAATGGCACAATTTTTCAGGAGTCTTATGTTACATAAAATAAAAGTATTACGTACTGCAGGGTTGGCATTGTTGATGCTCACTGCTGGGCAGGCGCAGGCTGAATACCAGTGCAGCGTAAAACCACAAGATGATGTGATCATCAGCCCGCAATCTGTACAAATTGTCGGGGCCAGTGGCAATTTACAGATTTCACCTGATGGTGATGTCACGCGTAATGGCAAAACGTTGACGCTAACTGATGCTCAGCGCCAGCAGGCATTCCGTTATCAGACAGCATTGCGTAAAGACTTGCCATGGATTGATCAGGGCGCGCAGCAACGTTTGGAAAAAGCACGGGTTTCTTTGGATAAAGTCATTGTTCAGCAACTCGGTAGCAGCAGTAATGTCCGTAACCGTCTGACGACGTTAAGTGAGCAACTCAAGCAGCAGATGGCTCGCATTATCGAGAAACGCAGTGACGGTTTAGCTTTCCACCATCAGGCGATTGCTCAGGTAGAAAAAGAGGCCGTGAGTTGGTCCAGCAGAGCATGGGTGGCGTGTTGCAGGATAGCCTGAATGAGATGGGGGTTAAGCAGGCCACCAGTAGTGGTAATAATCCATTGCAGGCCATTCTAGGCAATCTGGGCGGGTTACAGCAGGCTATTAAAAATGAATGGAACGAGCAGGAGCAGGATTTCCAGCAATTTGGCCGCGAGGTTTGCGGGCGAGTGACCACTTTGGAACAGCAGCGTATCGCGTTGCTTAAATCCTTAGAGTAATAAAAGGGGGGGGGGGGATATTCCCCCTCCAAATTTAGAATCGCCATATATCCGTCATACTTCAAACAGCCAGTGTGCTAGCCTGTCGTTGCTCTTCAATAGAGCAGTTGCTGGGATTCCCCCAGTGGGCAGCGCTGTTCAAATGGTTATTCGGTTGCCGCCTAGCTGTATCTCGACGTCACTTAGGTATAAATGCGGTTCAAATTAGTTTTCGACGATTTATCATTCAGTTGCCACCCTCCTCTAATTATAATTATTTAGTTCATATATTCTATTATTCTCAATAAATCACCTTGTCATTATTTAATTGATTTCTATGAAAATAAATTAACCTTGGTGTTAATTGTAAACTTGTTTTTTTAGTTTTCATCTGTTTTATTATAAATCCGCAAGTAAAACATTTTTAATGACTATTTTTATTTTTGTTAACTATGTTTATTTGTAATTAATGTGTTTATTTTTAATCCAATAATATAAATTATGATATAAGGATTTTATATGCCAAATGGAAACGAAATGGCTGGGTTTTATATAGATAAGCTGTCACTCTCTCAACGGCTTTCTATTGTTTCTGAAACATATGATCGGGTTAATAAAAACAATAAAAAAGAAAAATTAAAATACTCTTATGATGATATTGAAATGATCAAGAAAAGATTTGTTAAATATATCGACGCGCAACTTTACAGTTTAATTAGAGAAGGGTTATCTGTACCGGCCACTTTAACGCAAGAAGAAAAAATAAAAATTACTGACCTGGCAATTGATGCGGCTCTTTTCAATGACTATGAAAGATTCAATGAGTTAATTATATATATTAGTTCATTAGGTATATCTGTGACACCTCCACTACCACAAGAAGAGGGAGGGAGCAGATTGTATATCTACTTTAGTGGTGACATTCATGCTTATATGGATGTGTGGCGAGGTGATTTATTATTAGGGAGTGGAACTGAACTTTCTGATATACAAAGTATCACTGGTCTGCGATTTATGATTGATATGGCAGAATCACTGAAACTTAATATTATTAATCCAGCGGATAAGGCGATGGTGGATTTAATCAATCACCTTCGGTATGAAATGATTTCATATGCCAGTTCATTTTGTGCAACCTACAGTGCTGAGCGTGGTGGGACGGTTTACTTATCATCACCAGATGGCCTACGGATAAATAACTATTTTTGGAACAGTGAGCTGCCTGTACTGCGTGCATTGCAGAAGAAAGGATTGATAGGCGATATCCGTATTCTTCATAAACCTTTAGAGTTTTATAAAGATACACCACTGGATGAGCTGGGGGATTTGCTGACAGCAAAAGATATTTCAATGACTGTGGAGTATCAGTTTCTTCCTGTTTGGTTGCAAGAAAAATTATTGGTCGACATCTATCAACAATGGCTAGATGAGGAGTTTCAGCCCAGTTTATTGGCTGTTAGAAAAGAGATTATTAATACAATCGATATTGATAGGCATGCACCTGAAGTAGAGTTGCTACGCTATTTTCTTAGAAAAATACATGAGCAGTTAGATGAAATCACAGAGTTTAAAGTACTAAAAGAAGCGGAGCGTATAGATTCTATCAAGAAAAAATTAGCCGTGGGCAGTGAAATAGAAAGCTGGTTAGATAATGTACCCGCAATAGATGTTAATGAAAGAAAAATTATTCTTGAGAGTCTATTACAAAAAGAAAGTCTGCTTTTTTCTAATGTTCGTGATATTAAAAAATCCATTATTCCTCTGGATTTTAATAGTGATGTGATTAATATTAATACATCACTATTAAAAAACACTTTCATTCCTTTTAATTTGTTACGGGAAAGTTGGGATGTCATAATCAGTGATCGTAGTTTAGTGGAAGGAACACTTACCATACATTTTTCTGTTGGTAGAAAAATAATGATTAAGGTGGATGCTAACCGTAATCAGTTAAAACAGATGGCTACTCTTGAACGTTTTTTATTGGCCAATTTCACCCCAAGAAATACACCTCAAGATTTAAAAATAATTGATAATGTTATTATGAGTGGTGATGTAGTATTAGCTGAGAGGAGAGATGATAAAGGTTGGCATAATGATCAGCAGATGATAGAGAAAGTTAAATTAAGTGAGTTTGACTATTTTCTAAAAAGTAATGATTTGGGGGTAAAGATAAATGACAATGGATTTGTCCTCTATTTAATCTCAGATCCTGAGGATAATCGAGATGTAATTATAAAACCTAATGATGATTATAATTTAAAATCGATTAAAGACTTTATCGAAAATAACTATTTATTTTTTGATGATGTGCCAGAGTACCTTATTGTAAAGAAAAATGTAGAAAATAAAGAATGTATATTTGCCCATGATGAAGGGGAGACGTACCAAGTTGCTTATAGAGATGGAGAAGCATGGGTTCTACTTTCTAAAATGAATACTTCAGATCAAATTAAAAATCTAAACGAAATAACCATGTCCGTAAATCTAAATAATGCAGAATCAAGGTCTGTAGCATTAATATTATCTTTATTAAACAAACACGCTAGATTAGTATCGATACTTCCTGATACTCATCCTAAAGTCATGGAGAACTTTTTAGATATAGACTCTCTATTAAAAAACAGCACGCATCCATTTGAGCACCCTCTCTATAGGAAGTTATTAAATAGCATATCAAATGATATAAATAAATATATGGAGTCATTAAATGAGATAAAGGATTCATACCATTTGTTACCATTCGATGTTCGGCCTGGGCAATATATGAATACTTGGAGTAAAATTGATAGAGACACTGTTATTGAATATTCCTTTAAACAAAATGATAAAAATCACCACCTACAATTTATTGTATTATTACAAGATGACTCTCTTTCTAAGAGAGTCGGAGAGATTATTGCTTCGTATAATAATAATAAATCAATAGTATTACAGTTCGATGCCAGGAGTTCTGAAGCACGAATAGCCTACGGTACTCAAAATAATATAACTGAAATGGGGAAATTTGAATTATCATTTGTAACTCATGGTACTACAGATGGAGTATATAGTTTCAGTGTAGCTAATGTTATTGAAATTTATAAACTTACAATTAATTCATTCGCATTGCCTCCTCCGGTAAAAATTAGATTAGTAATATGCAGTATTGCTGATAATGGACAGGGAGCACAGGGATTTAATGGTACTCATCCAGCCCTGGGAATTGTCAATATGATGCACCAGGAAGGATTTGATATTCCTATATTGGCCTATACAACAAAAGTGGGGGTTTCAGTAGAACACCCCGGTGAGTTAGTGGTATTCAATTCAGAAAAACCGGGAGAAGTACTGAAAAATATAGATGACTATCAGGTGTTATATCATTATAAAAATAATATATTACTTACCGATGGTGTCCCGGTAGTTGAACTGTTACTCAAGGATGTAAGGAATAAAATAAAGTCTGTTGATCAACTTATTGAATCTTATTCACAATATCTAGTGCCTTTTTTCTCTGATGATAATGGTGTTGTTGATCGTGAATTATTAGAGTTAACTATTAATGATTTTGATACATATTCAAAATTTGAAAATTTCCTTGATATTATTAGGCAGCGTCCTGAATTACGTAATAGTGATAATTGGCAGTTAGTTGTCGCTAATAATGCGACTGGCTTCCTTATAACAACACTAGATGAACCCGTTGTAAAATATCCAGACATTGTTAAAGTTAATGAGTGGGACCTGCCTGCTATTGCCAATATAGATAAAACGGCTACGGCAAGTCAATACGATATGCAGATTGTTTTTCAATGTGAAAATAACCCAACGGTTAATCGTGCAGCGACGAGACTTGCGGGTAAACATGCTAAGAATTCAATTATTATTCAGTTAGATGTTGATAATAATCACAGGGCTTTTATCATTGACGATAATACTCACGCCGAGTGGCGTGAAATTAGTCATAATGAACTCGTCACTAAACTAAAAATCCAGCCTGAAAACGGTAAAATACGGTGGCAAGTTGTTGGGCATGGCCGTTCTGAAGGTGGCAATGATAAGCATCCGACACTGGCTGGGCAACGACCCGAGCAACTAACAGCCCGCTTGAATCAATTTTCTGACTATTTACAGACTGAGCATCAGATAAATATTTCACCTCAGCAAGTCAGTTTGGTGGGGTGTGCTATGAGTAGCAGTGATAGGTACACCAGTTTTGCACATAAATTTATGTCTCATTTGAATGAAAATGGCATTAGAACTAATGTTTCAGCGTCAACAAAGGCTATTGAGGTTGATCCTCAGGGGCATAAGCATGATGTGGATACTCCCGATATTGATAGCTACAACAATAAATACTTATCGTCAATAAAAGGAACTGAAAAATTATATTGGAACCGTTGGGGGGAAATAACAACAGAACGCAAAAAAGACATAAATGGCCGTTTGAATAATATAGATAGTCTACTGGATAAGTTGATAACAAGACAATTGTCAGTCAATCAACTTAATAAAAAACAACAGCGTAAATTAGCGGAAATATTTCCACAGTTAACAGATAAGAAACTGAATAAAGGTGAATTGTTATTAACCTTACATGACTCTTGGCGTATGCAGGCGTTGAAATATGATTTGCTGTTTTTACAGAAAATATCAGACAGGCCAGATTTTGATACTGAACTTTGGCGAGTAACTGACCGTTGGCGAATAACAGAGACTGATGGTAATACGTTACAAGATGTAAGGATTAAATCAGGTTCACAGCATAAAACTGATTTAGCGACTTATCCTCACTCGATAACATCTGATCCTGATCTAAAAACATCTGCTCCTGAACTAAAAACATCTAATCCTAAAGCAAGAACAGCGATTTTTGGGCGATTTGGTTATGGTATGCAGGGATATGGCTTTATTTCTGCTTTACGTTTATCTGCTGATTACCAACGTTGGATGAGTAACGGTGACTTAACAGAAAAACAAGAGGAAGAAATACAATTGCAATTGGCCATGGCCTGGGGAGGTATCGGGGCTAATCTGGCGACCGATGGCTTGCAATATGCATTTGGTAAGTGGGGAATTGGCTACTTACAAAAATTAGTGAGTAAAGGAGGGAGGTTGTCACCGGCCCTTTTGAGCCAATTAACATTATTAAAACGCAACCCTGCATTGCTATTGGCCCCAGGTTTTCTTAAAGACCTAAGAAAATTAGCACTCAACCAATTCGCACATGGTGCTGCACGTTTTAGTATGCCACTGCTCTCAGCACTCACTTCTGGTATTGATATCTATCAGGCATACCATGCATTTTCACAATTGGCGACAGAAACAGATCCTCATGTTAGACGAGATCTTATTGCCAGCGGGGTCTTTTCGACCATTAATGCAACCATTGGTTTGGGCGTCGCGTTTGCCATGGCAATGGGGGGGACTGCTGCTACAGCTGCTGGGCCGGCGGGTATTGCCCTGGCTTTTACCATGATTATTGTTGGCGATATTTACTCAGCCGTTAGTCAGATTGAAAGGATCCGCGATATTGTACCTGATATGACGGGAAGCCAACGGTTTGAGAATGGCTTGCGGTTATTTTTAAAATTTGGTTTAACACCGGGGCTGGATAATCAGATTAGATATAACCAGACTATGGAAAGTGTTTACCAGCGACAGAGAGATTATTATGAGGCGCTATTAGCGAGTAAACAGGGCGTAGATACGCTATTTTATAGCCGGGGCGAAGCAGTTCTTAAAGCTATCCCTTTTATAAAACGAGATGAACGATCGCAGACAGAGAGAGATCTGGAGAAAATCAGTATTTTTTCAGGTGATCCCTTTACCAATGCCAAAATTTATACCACTTATGCAGAAATGGGAAAGCATGAGTATTATGAACTGGATAAAATAAATGATGTTGACGATTATGTTATCGCTGATTTTTTCGAGGATAATAATCGTAGTGTAGTTAAGTTACAAAATAAAAATCTGCATCAGGCGTTCTCTGAGCTTGATATTGATTCTACCTATAGCCCATTTATCCTTTCTGCTGATGTTGATCGTAATGGGCTAAACGATTTTATCGTGATCAACGAAAAATATAATACAACAATAGCATCAAGAAAAAATTCAGTGGGTATGACAGTGATTGATGACTATGTTAGTCGCTGGCATTATGAGCTATACACTTGGTTGGCTCAGCCGGATGGCAGCTACCTAAAAATAGATACAAGGCTGGAGTGGGAGAAATTATTTCATGCAATAGAAGTCGATAAATTTAATGAAGTTGTGTTCCCTGTGCTAGGGGATTTTAACGGTGATAACGTGTTTGAATTGGTGATTTTTCATGATGATAAAATGACAACTTATCATTATGATAGTCTGGATTTTAATCAGAGTGGAAAAGATAATCACAATGTAATTAATATCGGAGATTTTATTGAGCCAGTGAGGCTGGCATTTGAGGGTGAAAAAAGTAAAAATTATCCTTATTCACTTGTTGGCGATATCAATAATGATGGCTTTGATGATATTTTACTGCTAAATAAATCAGGGGATATGTTACACCTGATGGGAAATAGTAGTGGTGTTTTTAGGCAGCATAAGACCAAGTTATCTTCTGAACTAACATCATTACTCTCCTCCTCTAATCTTCATCGTTCACAGTTACAATTAACTGATCTCAATAAAGACGGGGGGCTTGATTTAGTTATCATTCTTAATGATGGAATTTATTATCAGGCGTTGGGGGATAAAATAGATGGGGAGTATCATTTTGATACACCTTCCATGGTTAATAAAATAACGATTAAGAACGAGGGAGGAGACAGTGTCCGTTATCAGCAAAATAGACTGTCTCAAATAGATAAACATAAAATAATAGCGATATCTCCGAGTGATCAAGGTGAGAATAGATTAATCTCTCTCTCTGATTCAGGGGAATTGCTTGCTCACCCTCTTCGCGAGATAAAAGAGAATGATGTCGCCGCTTTATTTGATTTAGGTGGGGGCGATGATGTCGCAAAAGGTTATCATAAAAAGAAAAATATATTTACTATTGGTAGTGGGTTTAAGCAATATCAAGGCGGTGAAAATGCGGATACGTTTATATTGACCAGTGCTGTGGCCTCTAAGAGTCATATCCTTAGCGGTGGCGAAGGAAATGATACAGTCGCTCTGGGAGAAGTACTGGGAAATGAAATTGACAGTATTATTGATATCAGCAATGGCTATTATAGTCAGGTGAATGGTGGTGTCGAAAAACAAGTTGCTTTACTTTATGATTTTGAAAATATTCTGGGTCATGAAAATGTTAATGATACTATCATCGGAAATGATGTAGATAATTATCTTAATGGCATGGGCGGCGATGATAAAATATGGGGTAATGGAGGCAATGATTTATTAGCACTACAGTCTGGTTTAGCCCAGGGAGGCACGGGGTTAGATAGTTATCATATTCTAAAAAGTACTCATGAAAAATCGTTACAGATTAGAATTGAGGAAGTATCAGAAAATAACAATACAGATATGCAAATCAGTAATATCTTTCTTGAGCATAAGCTCAACCAAATAAAATCTATTGAGTTGGATAATATTGATGTGTTAATTAATATAAACAATGATAATGGATTTATGACCCAGATCAGGTTGGTTGGTGTCTATAATATAAATAACAATCAAAAGCAGCAAGTACTTAACTTCACCATCCAGACTGTTGATGGGTTTACAATGGTGCCATTGTGGCCAAGCTACCTTAATGAAATTACTGAATTCTCCCCGAATATGGTCGCATATTACTCCTCGTTGGTTGATCGTAATTATAAGGAATTAGTGGGTAAGGGAGATCCTGATGATATCGTCGTACGGTTCTCATTAGACAATGGTTATCAACAGCAGCAGGTGACTCATCTTCAAAGGGTAGAAGGAGAGAAAGATATTGTTTTACGGCAAGCTATATTACCTGATTTTATTAGGCTCTCACCTCAAGAACATTCAATGCTAATGGGGTTTTTACCTCGCTATGAATTATTGGGTGATAATAAAGATAATCTATTGCAAGTGTTAAGCGGGGAAGGGTTACTCGAGGGGCGCGGTGGACAAGATACTTACTTAATTCAAGAGAAAGAGGGGAGTCCAACAGATATTATTATCAATAATTTTGATGACTCATTAGCTTCAGATAATTTAGTTCTGTCATCCTGGTTATTATGTGATGTTATTGTTGAGCGTTCGGATGATGACTTGTTATTACGCTACCGCGATCAACCAGAAAAACACCAGAGTATACGGTTAGTTAACTATATGAATGATGAACGTTATCGGCATCTAAAAATAACGGATAAAAGTGGGCAGTCACAATATCGAGATCCTGTTACTGGAACATTTATTGATTATCAGATAAACCTCGATAAAAATGGTCATCCTTTTATAGCAGCCCAACAGGCCCCTGTCGTCAGCAGCGGTAATGATGAGGTTGTCATTACTTCGGCGACATTCTTACCGGGTAATTATATTGATACAGGCGATGGCAATGATGCGATTATTTATATTCGTGGGCACGAAGGTACCATGCTTAAAGGGGGGGGCGGTGACGATACTTATTATTATAGCGCAGGGAGTGGGGCGATAAATATTGCCGATACCAGTGGGCTGGATCATCTTTATCTGGATAAGCACATTCTACTGCATACATTGTCAGCAGAGCGGCGTGAAAATAATCTGGTGCTGAATATCGCGGATAATACATCAGGTCGTATTATTTTTGTTGACTGGTATCTTGCTGATGAAAATAAAGTTGAGTTTATTTGGGTAGAAGACTCTCAAATTACTTTTGATGAACTATTCAGTTTGCGTCCGTATTCCGATGAATACTATCAATTATGCCAACACCTTAAATCCATGGGATTATCCCTTACCGTGAGGCAATTAGCCGATCTTGATTCTCAAGATGGCTATAACACCCTCAATCAGCTAAGAACCATTAAAGCATGGGTGACAAAGAATCCAATTTATGATGTTGCTGATTTGGATTATCTGGTGGCAATGTCGTCAATTGCCTGGCGTGGTAACGCCCGTAACACTGACCCACTACCGCTAATAGAGCAGAAAATCGATGCATTCTTCCAACCTTTGATAGCCGAACGAATTAGCCTTACAGAAGAGCATGTTACCTGGATCCAGCGCGAGGAGTTCGATACTGTCGATATCGCCAAATGGGTAAAAAATTATCATCTACGTAGCCAGAATGAAATTAATTATCTGCTGGAACAACTGGGTTTACTCAAGGAATCGCCATTAAGTGATAAAGCCTTGGATTTTACATTCAAAAATAGAATCGATCTGGCACAGGCCGATATTGAATTGTGTCAGCAAGAATGTGGGATCAACCGCCAGAGTCTTATTAATTTGGCGATGAAATATCATGTCACAGGCCGTGGGCACTTTGAGTTACTGATATCAAATATTCAGGTGCTTAAGGAATATGGTGTGGTAGTGAGTGAGTCTGAACAGCCTCTCGTCTTGAGAAAGCCCATAGACTTAAGGCAGTACTTCAATCAGAAAAATTTAACAAAAGATCATGTTGGCCGTTTAGCGGAACACGATATGAGTTTTGATGAATTGACCCTGCTCTTGGATAAAAACATTCCCATTGAGCAGGCTTTTACCCAAAGATTACAAACTCAGCTTGGGCCTCTGAAATTATTTAATGACGAGAGAGTATTTAATAAAGGGGACGTATTTGATCAAGATATTAGCCAATTAGCGGAGGCTATGGGGGGATTGGAATCAACTGAAAGCTATTCGCTACCGCTAGAGCGGCAAACAGTGATGGCAATAACTACTCATCAGTTTGTGAGTGATTCTATTGCCGCTTATTGATAGCAAAATAGATTAGCAGGAAGAGAGGCTGAGGGCAGGTTTCTGCCCTCAGAGACACCAGTCATACTGCAAACTGCTTGTGTGTTGGTTGCCTTCCTGCCACTCGAAGGATTAGGAATATCGCCATTTTTAGCCTAGCTGTCACAACTATTAACCTAGCTTTCACAATTATTAGCGTAGCTATCACAACTATAAAAATAGCTCCAGTAGCGAGTTAAGGAACAATTTTCCTTTTTCGGTAATCTGCCAGTATTCTGTTGTTTCGATTAAATACTCTTTTGCTATTGCCTCATCTAACTGTGGGCGAATAGTACTCTCAGTTAACCCGGTGAAGTGATAGAAATCAGCCCGAGGGGCAGCTTCCAACAAACGGAAGCGGTTCATAAAGAACTCAAAAGGCCGGTCGACTGCTGCCACTTCATATTGTTTATCCAAGTATTTTCCCTGCATAAAACCACGTGGATGTTTGGTTTTTATGGTCCGTAAAATACGCCCATCGTTAAATGTGATCTTGCCATGCGCCCCACAGCCAATCCCCAGATAATCACCAAAGCGCCAGTAGTTAAGATTATGCTGGCATTGGTAACCTGGCTTGGCATAGGCCGAGGTTTCATATTGCAGATAACCAGCGGCACTGAGTAGCTGATGACCTTGCTGGAAAATATCCCATAACGCATCGTCATCGGGCAGGATTGGGGGCCGGGAACTAAAGCCAGTATTCGGCTCAATAGTCAGCTGATACCAAGATAAGTGTGGTGGATTTAAGGCGATAGCCTGACGCAAATCATCCAATGCTTCTTCCAGTGTTTGATCAGGCAGACCGTGCATCAAATCTAGATTAAAGCTACGTAATTGCAGTGAGGTTGCCAGCTCTGCTGCCCGCCTTGCTTCATCTGGCCCATGTATCCGCCCCAGCCGCGTTAATTTCTGTGCGCTAAAGCTCTGGACGCCAATGGATATGCGGTTAATACCCGCTCGCTGATAGCCGCTAAAGCGATCGGCTTCGACCGCTCCGGGGTTGGCTTCCATGGTGATCTCTGCGTCACTGGCAACCGGCAAACGCGCGCGGACACCATCAAGTAGTTGCTGCATGGCCTCTGCACTCAGCAAGCTGGGTGTGCCGCCACCAATAAAAATAGTGCTGATTTCACGGCCACTCACCAGAGGCACGTCAGCATCCAAATCCGCCAGTACGTGCTCTACATATTCCTGATGAGGGACATCGCCTTTCAACGCATGTGAGTTGAAATCACAATAAGGGCATTTCTGGACGCACCAAGGGATATGGATGTAGAGACTGAGCGGGGGTAATTTAAGCATCGCGCAGCGCATCCAGCATCAATTTCAGGGCCTGACCACGATGGGATACCGCGTGCTTTTCTTCACGAGTCAGTTCCGCTGCGGTTTTACCCAGCGCGGGTACATAGAAAATAGGGTCATAGCCAAACCCAGCAGCCCCAGCAGGTTGGTGAGCAATTACCCCTGGCCATTGGCCGTGGAACACCAGCGGTGTTGGATCTTCAGCATGACGCATATAGACCAATACGCAATGGAACTGAGCACCGCGTTTTTCATCGGGGACATTTTGCAATGCGACCAACAGCTTTTCCAGATTCTCTTGGTCACTGGCATCAGTACCGGCATAGCGTGCGGAATAAATCCCCGGAGCGCCGCCTAACGCGTCTACTGCTAAGCCTGAATCATCGGCGATGGCCGGTAAACCGGTGGTTTGCGCTGCATGGCGGGCTTTTAAAATGGCGTTTTCAATAAAGGTTAAGCCCGTCTCTTCTGCAGACTCAACGCCCAGTTCGGTTTGTGCGACGACATCCAAACCAAAGTCGGCCAGCAGGTTTGCCAGTTCACGTACTTTGCCGGGGTTGCCGGTGGCTAATACTATTTTTTGCATCGATGAATCCTGAATTTTTATAGGCTGACGGCTATCGGTATTGAGCGCAGTCTGTTGGGCTGACAACCAATAACCCAATTCTTGCGGAGGAATATCAACTCACTCGAGCAGTATGGTGACTTCTGGCGGAATCTGCTGCGGGTTAATCACTTTTATCTGCTTATGCCGCCCCAGTTCGCCCTTTTCGATAATCACCTGGCTCTTGGCTACCCGAAACTGCTTGGCGATAAACTTAACCAAATGGGTATTAGCCTGACCATCAACAGGCGGGGCGGTAATGGCGACTTTAAGTTCGTCGCCATGTAAACCGACTATCTGATCTCGACTGGCTTTGGGCTGAATATAGAGCTTGAGTATCAGCCCGTTTTCGGTGGAGAGGACTGCACTCACAGCATGACCCACATCGCTCCAAATAGATCCATGCCTAAAAAGTTGAGCAGATACAAGATAAGGATGACAACCATTGCTGAGAAATCGATACCCCCCATCGCAGGCAAAATACGGCGAATCGGTGCCATTAATGGTTCAGTTAACTGCAGCAGCAGGTAGTCTACCGGGCTACGACCCTGACTGATCCAACTCATCAGCGCACGGATAATCATGACCCAGAAAATCAGGTAACCCACCGCTTTTACCAGCGCAATAAGGCCGAACAAGAGGTTATAAATACTGAGTGATAAGGATCCGCTATCAATCAGTAATAGCAGCGGGTATTTAATGGTCATCAGTAAAAATGCCAACAGCAATGATGCGCTATCGATTGGCCCCATAGAGGGAACCACTCGGCGCAGTGGGCCAACAATAGGTTGGGTTATTTTCACCACAAATTGAGACAATGGGTTATAGAAATCACTGTGAACCCACTGCATCCAGATGCGCAACAACAGCACCATCACATATAGGTCAATGACCGTTTTTGCCAGAAAAGTCAGCGTTAGCATGAGTTGCCTTAGTCCTTAATATTGTATGCCCGTCATCTTGCAACGTGCAGGTGTGTTGGTTGTTCTGGTTACTCGGCCCATTCATGGGCATTGCCTCTGAGAGGCCGCTGCAAGCAGCGTTCAAACCGGCTCCCTGCCGATTTGTCATTCGTTTCCCACCTTCCAGCACTTTGGAATCTATTGGGCATTTAGGTACAAATAAAAAATCTATTCACATACTTTAACGGCCCCTATTTTAACGAGAAAGTGCCAAGGGCGGTGTCGGTTTTTGTAACTTTCGCCGCTAATTAGAACAGTTTTTCCATCTCTTTTGCGCGAGCAATAGCGGCTCGCATGGCATTGGCAACCATTTCGGGTAAGTGCTGTTCATTGAACACGCGGATTGCCTCGGCAGTGGTTCCCCCTTTGGACGTGACCTGCTCTCGCAAGGCCGAAAGTGGCACGTGTGGGTTAGCCTCGACCAGAGCACAAGCCCCGGAAGCGGCTTGCTGCACTAACTGACGGGCGGTTTCACTGTCAAACCCTAAGCGTTCAGTCTCTTGCTGCATCGCTTCCATAAATAAGAAGAAATAGGCAGGTGAACTCCCCGCAGCGGCAATAATGCTATTAATGCCATCCTCATTGTCCACCCAGCATACTTTGCCAATTGCACTCATTAGTTCAGTGGTGAAATCACGATCTGCGGCTGAAACCTGCTCGGGGGCGTAGAGGCCACTCATTCCTTTTCCCACCAGAGAGGGGGTATTCGGCATAATACGAACCAGATTCAGTTTATTCCCCAAAAGCGCGTAGAAACGTGCAACCTGGACACCTGCCGCAATCGACAGCACCAACTTATCGCTAAAATCGACCTGTTTTTGCAATTGCTGGCATACATCGGCCATTAACTGGGGCTTTACCGCTAACACCACAACCTCCGCTTTTTGTGACTCGCGGATATTATCATCACTGCTGATAACACCAAATTCAGTGGCTAGTGCATCACGGTTTTTGGCAGAAGGGGCGCAAACGCTGATCATTTTGGCCGGATATCCCCCGGCAACCAAACCAGCGATAATAGCGCGGGCCATATTGCCAGCACCAATGAATGTAATATTGCGATGCTGCATCGAATTCTCCTAAGCGTGCACAGTCTTTATGTTCAACGAGGACTTATGTTCAACAGGAACTGATGTTCAACAAATAATTACGTTCAACAGAGAGTTATGTTCCGTAAGTGCAGTGAACAATAAATGCCGTGATTAATCCGCGTTATAAACGCGGGCACCAAAAATGGCGGTACCAATTCGAACCAGTGTACTGCCGGCGCTAATGGCGGCGTCCATATCATCAGTCATCCCCATAGAAAGTGTATCTATCTGAGGGTAGCGGGCTTTTAAAGTCAAGAACGCCTGATTCATTTGCGTAAATACGGCCAATTGCCGCTGATAATCATGTTCTGGCGCTGGGATAGCCATCAGCCCGCGTAAACACAGGTTAGGTAATGTACTAATGCTGTCAGCCAAGGCGGGGAGTTCACTCAAGGAAATCCCCGCTTTGCTTTGCTCATCACTGATATTAATCTGAATCAGTACGTTTAACGCTGGCATAGCCGCTGGGCGCTGGGCACTCAGACGCTGGGCTATTTTCAACCGATCAACGGTATGACACCAGGCAAAATTTTCAGCCACTAACCGGCTTTTATTGGATTGCAGCGGCCCGATAAAGTGCCATTCAAGCGTTTTGTTATCCACGAAGGAGTGAATTTTATCCACCCCTTCCTGCACATAGTTTTCACCAAAAGCATATTGCCCAGCGGCGATGGCTTTTTCGATAGCCGCCACAGGTTTGGTTTTACTGACTGCAAGCAATGTAACTTCTTCTGGAGAGCGCCCGCAATTGTGTGCAGCCGTTGCGATCCGCGCTCTGACATCCTGTAGATTCTGTTGGATAGTACTCATATGGACCCAGGAGTTGGATATGGATTTCACAAGCCTGAATAATCAACATTCAGATCTGAATAACCCCGTGTTTAGCCGTATAAAAGCCAAACGCATTGATTTAGAAAACCCTGACCTTGCCAGTGATGGCTTTAACAAACAGGATTTTGCCAATAAGGTGGCGGCTAGTGTAGATCATAATGCTTCAGATCTGCACCTCTGTACCGGTTTTCACCCCGTATTACGTATCGATGGCGAGCTAAAAACCTTTACTGACTGGCCGAAGGTCACTGCTGGTTGGTTAAATGGGCTACGTCGGCATATGTTGAGTGACGCACAAGAAAGCCGATTACAGCAACAGGGGCAGGTTGACTGTGCCTATACCACCGTGGGCAGTCAAAGGTTACGGGCGAATATTTTCCAGCAACGACAGGGCCAATCCATTGCTTTTCGCATTATTCCTGCTATTTGTCCGTCACTGACACAATTGGCGGCACCACCTATTTTGAACCAATTGATTCAACAGGATAATGGACTAATTCTGGTAACGGGGGCGACGGGCAGCGGTAAATCGACGACGCTGAGTGCCATGATAAGCGCGATTAATCAGCAACAGGCACGACATATTATTACCCTTGAGGACCCGATTGAATTTATTCATAGCAGTCAATCATGTTTGATCCAGCAACGAGAGCTTGGTCGCCATACTCACTGTTTTAGTCGTGCCCTGAATGGGGCATTACGTCAGGATCCAGATATTATTTTACTCGGAGAGTTACGGGATCTGGAGACTATCCGATTAGCGCTGACAGCAGCAGAAACCGGGCATCTGGTGCTAGCCACATTGCATACCCGCACGGCAACACAGGCTATTGATCGGCTGATTGATGTTTTTCCTCCTGAGGAGAAAGCCGTTATACGGACGCAACTGGCTGCCAGTTTACGCGGTGTTATCACGCAGAAATTGTGTCGTCAAAATGGCGGTGGGCGTATAGCTGTATTTGAGATACTCACGCAAACCACGGCAGTCAGCCATTTGATCCGAGAAGGTAAAACCTATCAATTACCAACCGTGATACAGGCCGGAGGGCAATGGGGGATGCAAACCTTTGAGCAAAGTATCGCACAACGGCAAAAACAGGGGGTTTTGGCTATCAATCACTGATGGGGGAGGCACCGCTGACACTGTAGTTATTTCAAGGGAGAAGGTGATGCAATAAATTAACCCGGATCGGATGATCCGGGTCAAGCAGGCGGCTTATTTTTGTGCGGATTAAGCCGCTGGGATCTGCTGAGTAATGCAATGTATGTTACCGCCACCGAGTAAAATCTCTCTGGCAGGCACGCCGACAATTGCATAGCCGGGGAACATTTGTTGTAACAGATCGTTAGCCTGCCCGTCAGTGCGGCTATCCAGCAGTGGGAAAATAATTTGCTGGTTACTGATCAGGAAGTTGACATAAGAGCCCGCCAGGCGTTCACCCGCCGTGCGGGGAACCGCATCGCTGGTCAACACATCGAAGGTTTCCTCTTCCGTGTTATAAAGCGGGCCGGGAGCCGGTAACTTCCAGATTTTCAGTTTACGCCCTTTGGCATCGACGGTATTGGATAACACCTCGAACGCTGCGACTGAACGTGCATACTGTGGATCCTGCTGGTCGTCTGTCCAATGCAGGGCTACTTCGCCTGGGCGGACAAAACAGCACATATTATCGATATGACCATCGGTCTCATCGTTATACACGCCATCTTGCAACCAAATGAAGTGAGTCACCCCCAGATAGTCACACAGTAACTGTTCGATTTGCGCTTGATTCAAATGTGGGTTGCGATTCGGGTTTAGCAAACATTCAGCAGTGGTGAGTAACGTGCCTTCGCCATCAGTATGAATGGAGCCACCTTCCAGTATCAACGGTGCACTGTAATGCGCGTTTTTCAGAAAATCACTGACTTGAACGGCAACTTTTTCATCTTGTTGCCAGTCAGCATACAAGCCACCGTTCAGGCCGCCCCATGCATTAAACTGCCAGTCAACGGCCCGGCGCTCGGCCGCACCATTAATCACCATCGTTGGGCCTGTATCACGCATCCAGGCATCGTCACTGGCCATTTCCACTAAGGTCACATTCGCCGGCATGGTTGCCTTGGCTTGTGCCATAAACTCGGCGGGAACGCCCATAAAGACTGGCGTAGCACGGCTAATGGCCTCGGCGACTTTGGCGAATGTCTGCTGAGCGGGAATAGCTTTGCCGCGCCAGTTATCCTGACGATATGGCCAAAGCATCCATACCGCATCCTGCGGTGCCCATTCTGCAGGCATAAAGAAACCATCCTGCCGCGGTGTGCCGGGTAATGCCTGTTGTTGTAACATCGTGTCTTGCACCGACATAAATTATCTCCGGGTCTTGCCGTCTGACGTGGCTAATGTTTGGTACATCTCTGGGCGGCGATCACGGAACAAGCCCCATGAAGCACGTTGGGCGGCGATCTCCTGCAAATCAAATTCATGCACCAGAACCGCTTCGTCAGTTTTGTTAGCTTGAGCTAACAGTGCGCCAGTTTGGTCAGCAATAAACGAGGAGCCGTAGAACGTCATCTCCAGCCCATCAATGTATTTACTTTTCTCAGTACCGATGCGGTTAGAGGCAATCACTGGAACCAGGTTTGCGGCTGCATGGCCTTGCTGGACACGGGTCCAGTGCGGTTGGCTGTCAATTTCAGGGTAAGCAGGTTCTGAGCCGATTGCTGTTGGGTAGAAGATAACTTCTGCCCCAAGCAGTGCCAGGCTGCGCGCGGTTTCAGGGAACCACTGATCCCAACAGATGCCTACGCCCACTTTGGCATAACGGGTTTGCCAAACTTTAAAACCGGTATCGCCAGGGATAAAGAACTGTTTCTCCTGATAAGCCGGGCCATTAGGAATGTGGGTTTTACGGTAGACGTCCAGCACCGAGCCATCGGCGTCAATCATGACTAGCGAGTTATAGTAAGCATTATTGGCTTTCTCAAAGAAACTCAGCGGTAGTACCACTTCCAACTCAGCGGCAAGCTTGGAGAAGTGTTTAATTAATGGACTATTATCCAGCTCTTGGGCCAGTGCGTAGTGCTCTGGGCTTTGATCAATGCAGAAGTAAGGTGCGGCAAACAGCTCCTGAATCAGGATGATCTGTGCGCCTTTGGCATGTGCCTGTCGTACCAATTTTTCGGCATTTTCAATGTTTTTCGGCAGGTCCCAAGAACAGGCCATTTGAGTCGCAGCAACAGTCACTTTTGTCATGAGAAAACCTCAATAAATGTAAAAAAACACCTGCAAGAGGTGTGCAATATTTTAAACTGCTGATTGGCATCGCCGCAGTATACAAAGTTATAAGTATACAACGTTATGCAGGGATTACTTATTCAGGTCGCGGGAATGGAAAGTAGGAAACCGTTTGTGATCAACAGAACATCGCGGATTCAACCTGCTTGCTCATCAAACCAGCTTTCCAAAATGATCACCGCAGAGGCTGCATCGACACTGCCTTTATCCAGAGCGCGATAGCCACCGCGGTCAAACAGATTGGCGCGGGCTTCTACCGTACTGAGGCGTTCATCCTGTAAGGCGACCTGTACACCAAAGCGCCCATGCAGACGGTTGGCAAACCGACGAGCTCTGGCGGTTAGTGGTTGTTCAGTGCCATCCATATTGAGCGGCAGGCCGACTACCACTAAATTGGGCTGCCACTCTTTCAACAGCTTTTCGACTTGCTGCCAATCCGGGGTGCCATCTTGTGCTTTAAACGCGGTTAGCGCTCTGGCCGTTCCGGTGACTTCCTGACCGATGGCGACACCGATACTTTTGGTACCAAAATCAAAAGCAATAATTGTGCGATTAGCCATCAGGCATGTCCTGCTTGCGGAGCAATATTAAAGATATTAATGCCCAGTTTATTGGCCGCTGCCTGCCAGCGTTCGGCAATTGGCGTATTGAATAAAATATGGGTATCGGCTTCAGTGGTCAGCCAGACATTATCCAGTAACTCTTGTTCTAACTGCCCTTGCCGCCAGCTGGCGTAGCCCAGAGCCACTAATAAATTTTTAGGTTGCCCCGATGTTCCCAGTGTTTCCAACACATCTTTGGAGGTGGTAATCATCGTCTCTGGTGAAATATGAATACTGGAAGCAAAGCCTTCCTGCGGTGAATGCAGAATAAATCCACGGTCTTCAGCCAGAGGCCCACCGGCTAATACTACGTTATCTAAACGTATTGCTGGGTCGCGTGAGGGGGATTTGATCTTCAGTTTTTCCAGTATTGTTTCTACGGTGAGCTGTTCCAAGGGCTTGTTAATCACTAAACCCATCGCCCCCTTTTCGCCATGCTCACAGATATAGATAACCGAGCGTTTAAATTGAGGGTCCTGAAGTGAGGGCATGGCAATAAGAAAATGATGCTGTAAATTCATTGTATTATATAGAGAAGTCGCTGAGTTAATGGATGAACGGGTGCCAGTATGCGGATAAATGAGGATAAAGTCACGGGGGCAGCGCTTAGAAAAACACCACACCCCGTTTTATGTATTAGGCCTTTTTGTCAGCCAAACGTCTTTCAATGGCGTCCATTAACATACCGGTAATGGAAATCTCGGGGAAGGCCGCTTCGATTTCACGCACGCAGGTCGGGCTGGTGACGTTAATTTCAGTCAAGCGATCACCAATAATATCCAACCCAACAAAAATTAAGCCTTTTTGCTTCAGTATTGGTGCAACAGTGCGGGCAATTTCCCAATCACTTTCACTCAATGGGCGGGCTTCGCCACGGCCACCGGCAGCCAGATTGCCACGGGTTTCACCTTGGGCGGGAATACGTGCCAGACAATAAGGCACAGGCTCGCCATCAACCACTAGCACACGTTTATCGCCTTCTTTAATGGCCGGTAAGAAGTTTTGTGCCATGCAGAAGCGGCTGCTTAATTCGGTCAGTGTTTCAATGATAACCGAGAGGTTAGGGTCATCTTGTTTTACTCTGAATATTGAGGTACCCCCCATGCCATCCAGTGGTTTCAGGATGATATCGCCGTGTTCCTGGTGGAATTTGCGGATATGGTCTTTACTGCGGCTGACCAGCGTATCTGGGGTTAACTCTGGGAACCAAGCCGTAAACAGTTTTTCGTTACAATCGCGTAGGCTTTGCGGCTTATTCACCACCAGTGTGCCTTTGTCTTCTGCACGTTCCAGAATATAGGTGGCATAGATAAACTCGGTATCAAACGGCGGATCTTTACGCATCAGAATGACATCAAGATCATAGAGCGGCAGGTCCTGCTCAGCCCCAAAACTGAACCAGTTATCTTTATCCTGCTTCACATTCAGTCGGCGGGTACGTGCGCGGCCATCACCCCCACGCATATAGAGATCCCCCATCTCCATGTAATGCAATTCCCAGCCACGGCGCTGCGCTTCTAATAGCATAGCGAAACTGGTGTCTTTCTTGATGTTAATGGACGAAATAGGGTCCATTACGATACCGAGCTTAATCATTCTTTTCTCCTAGTGGGAAATGGGGTTATCCCAGATCGCCAAACCGCACCTGCAACGCAGTAATTGCGGTAAGGGCGGTAGTTTCTGTTCGCAGCACTCGTGGCCCCAGCAGGATATCCGTAAATCCGAGGCGCGAGGTCATCGCAATTTCATCAGCAGAGAGGCCACCTTCTGGGCCAATCAGCAAACGCACTTTGTTGAGTGAGGAAGGGAGGGTATTAATACTGTTGCTAGCACGTGGGTGCAGATTCAGTTTCAAGCTGTCATCGGATTCAGCACACCAATCAGCAAGTTGCATGGCATCGCGGATCTCTGGGATCGTATTGCGGCCACATTGTTCGCAGGCGGCGATAGCAATTTTTTGCCACTGTTGAATTTTTTTCGTCAGACGCTCGCCATCAAGCTTAACGCCACAACGTGCTGAAAACAGCGGGGTAATCACATTAACGCCCAGTTCAATAGATTTCTGGACGGTAAACTCCATTTTTTCCCCACGAGAAATAACCTGCCCTAAATGTAAATTCAGAGGGGATTCCCGATCTTCCCATTGCCCTTCAGCGAGTCGGACAATCAGATTCTTTTTATCTGCCCGTATAATCTCAGCGTCAAAAATCTGA
Organism: Yersinia pestis; assembly: GCF_900460465.1. Classification (GTDB taxonomy): domain Bacteria; phylum Pseudomonadota; class Gammaproteobacteria; order Enterobacterales; family Enterobacteriaceae; genus Yersinia; species Yersinia pestis. The sequence continues at coordinate 880,798 of NZ_UAVH01000006.1, forward strand.
TTACTGCCGTCAAATAATTGCAGGCTTTGCCCTTCAGTCATCCGTAGTACGCGGCCGACATGATTTGCGGCTTCATCAGTGAGCGCCAGTTCGGTATTGGCCTGCAAGGGCTGTGGGTGGTAAATGCGGGGTATACGCATGGGTTTGCTCTAAGTCCTGAAACGAAAATCATACCGTGCGGTGATGAGTACCGCGCGAAATAAACGCAAAATAAATAAGCAGCTAAGGATAGCAGAGGCAGGGAAGTTTCAGCCAATCGAAAATTGCAGCCCATCAGGAAATAGCACCACCTCATCAGAAAATAACACTACGTCATCAGAAAATAACGACATCCGTGACAAGGTGTGATGGGGAGGGCGATTGAGCTGAAAATAGGGCTCAATTAGCTCAATTAGCTTTTGGGTCGCTGACAAGCGCGTTGTACATAAGGATTATGATTACCTTGAGTTTTCGCAATTCGCTCATCGCGTAAGCATTCCCAGTCGGTGACGGGATATTGACGATCCCAGACCCCAAAGAGTTTACTTTGCTGGCTGGATAGCCGCAGTTGATATTGATCGCGCATATAAAAGTAGGTGCGGGCAATGGCACCACGTGCACGTACCGGTGGTTCTGCCAATTTGTTTTTAAAATCCACTTTCATTGCACACTGACCATATTGGCCACTGCCGCCATTCCATTGCGAGTACATGAAATTGTTACGGTCACCATTCACTTCACCAATAGCAGGTTGCAGGTTATGCAAGTCAGTTTCTATCTGACGATAAACCGGATCTTTGGCACAGTTTTTACGGCCACCTTGTTGCCAGCATTGGCGCTGATGACCAAATTGCCAGGCAGGAACCACATGTTCCCATTCAATCCGCGCGGCTCGCGCTGCATTTTTTCTGGGTTGATAGCCACAACTGTTTAGGTCAGGGATACCTTTTTTACCTTGCCAGTCGATTTGGCAACCGCAGTAGAAGCTGCCAGGTGCATCTTGGTGAATTTTAGCGGCCACCGCTTTCGCCTGGGAGAAGTTATTGATGCCGTGACTGTGACTGATCAGAGGCAACAGTGGCGAAGATAAAACCAGCAAGAACAAAATATTGCGTAACATATCTCAAAACAGCCCGATAATGAAAAGTACGCAGGTTATAGATAATTATGATGGATGGCAAGTTAACGTGCTGTTTTATAACAAGTAACGTTAGTCATTAATCAGGATTTATTGTGATGAACTGGAGTTTCTCCCCACACTGCCGGCAGCGATATTCACTCTCTCCTCGCAGCACTTTATTGTGACGGCGAATGGTTAAAGAATGTTGCTGACATTTGCATTGATAATTGAAGGTCTTACTGCGCACTGACGCCACTTCGAATTGGTGGGTGCGGCTAGCGGGTACTTTTAAGACCTGTTCCATCATCCAGCGCCATTCTTTGCCATGGGGGGCTACGCGGCCGAATTGGCGGTAAACCAGCAAGTGTGCTAATTCATGTGGTACGACTTCATCAATAAACGGCTGCTTATTCTCCAGCAATAACACTGGGTTAAGACGAATTTCGAATGATTGCAGATAGGCACTGCCCGCGTTGGTACCACGCTGATGGTAATTGACTTTTGGCTCTGGATACGCGGTGCCAAGATGCTGGTTAGCCAGTTGCAAATAGTGACGCAGACACTGCATAACCGCTTGTTGGAGTGCGATGGGGATTCTTAGTGTGCTCATAATGCGGAAGAATAAAACGGTGGATAGCCAGATGCAAGCTGACATCACCACGGGTTGGGTTCATTTTCACTTGAACAGTTCCGGGGGCGCATTTTCCCAGGGTGCATACAAATAAACCACCCTGCCAGCGTGTTGCTTACAGGGTGGTTCTTCATCGTTTTACCGCTTCAAGTCGTACGCAGGGAATGAAATTTATTTCAAACCCGCAGCATCACGTAATAACGCTGCTTTGTCGGTTTTTTCCCACGGGAAATGCTCACGGCCAAAGTGACCATAGGCTGCAGTTTCACGGTAGATTGGGTGCAACAGATCCAGCATCTTAATCAAGCCATAAGGGCGCAGATCGAAGAATTCACGAACCAGCAGGGTCAGTTGGTCTGCTGGGATTTTCTCCGTGCCGAAAGCCTCAACCATGATGGAGGTCGGTTCTGCCACACCGATGGCGTAAGATACTTGGATCTCACAACGGTCAGCCAGACCCGCCGCCACAATATTTTTCGCAACATAACGGGCAGCATATGCCGCAGAGCGATCCACTTTTGATGGATCTTTACCCGAGAATGCGCCGCCACCATGACGAGCCATGCCGCCGTAGGTATCAACAATAATTTTACGGCCAGTCAGACCGCAGTCACCCATTGGCCCACCGATAACAAAACGGCCAGTTGGGTTGATAAAGTATTTGGTATGGGCAGTGATCCATTCAGCAGGCAGAACTGGCTTGATGATCTCTTCCATGACGGCTTCGTGCAAATCTTTCTGATTGATATCTTCTGAATGCTGAGTCGACAGGACGACCGCATCAATACCCACGATTTTACCGTCGTCGTATTGGAAGGTAACCTGGCTTTTGGCATCTGGGCGCAACCATGGTAAGGCACCATTTTTACGCACCTCAGCCTGACGCTCTACCAAACGATGAGCATAGGTAATGGGCGCTGGCATTAAGACACTGGTTTCGTTGGTGGCATAGCCGAACATCAGGCCTTGGTCACCCGCACCTTGCTCCAGTGGGTTTTCGCGGTCAACACCTTGATTAATATCAGGAGACTGCTTACCGATAGCGCTTAAAACCGCACAAGAGTTAGCATCAAAACCCATATCGGAATGTACATAACCAATTTCGCGTATTGTGCGGCGGGTGATCTCTTCGATATCAACCCATGCATTGGTGGTAACTTCACCGCCAACCAATACCATTCCCGTTTTGACATAGGTCTCGCAGGCAACCCGCGCTTTTGGGTCTTGCTCAAGAATTGCATCAAGTACGGCGTCGGAAATCTGGTCAGCGATTTTATCTGGATGTCCTTCAGAGACAGATTCTGACGTAAATAGGTGTTTAGCCATTATTTTCTTTACCTTGAAATACAAGTGAGAAGTCACTGCATAGCGCTGGAAACCAAGCAACAGCAGACAGAGCAGAGCCTGACTTTCTGTTGTGTTGGTCGTTCACAATGCCCCTTTAGGCAAAGCCTTTAGCAGTCTATCAACTTAGAAACCTTCAACATCTCCCCTTTTTGCCTGACGTTGCAGCGATGTTAGCGGAACATACTGTCACGCCACTGACTTTGGGGAGATAACGTTGTTAGCATTCTAGCAATTAAAGAGTATGGATGTATTAACATCTGGACGTCTATTTTAGGTTAGCTTTTGCTCTGAAAGCCAGCCCTTTTTGTATTAAGATATTTCTCGATTTAGCGGTGGCGGGCTTTTTTTACGGTTTGAGACGGTGACACTGCAAATTTCATTTTGCATTTTGCCTTGGTTATCGGTATAAACTGCGCGCGCGGCTTATTTGATAAGCAATGATGAAAATGGCAGAAGATGGCATCAGCGCATGGTTAAATTCTCAGTGTTTTGTGCTCGGTTTGTGGGAACGCATTCTGGGTGAACGCAAAATGATAGTGGCGTCATCGAACTGTTAACTAAATTGTTTATAACGAGCTAATTGTTTATAACGAGCTAACTGTTTATACCGAATTAACTGTCTATACCAAATTTAATGGAGTTGCGCGTAGCGAGCAAATCATGATGAGTGTGGCTCACACTGGTGATTTGAGTGAGAAAAAACCGCTAACATCGCTGCAACTTCAAGTAAGAAGGGTATATTAATAAAGCCTTGTTCGCTCAATCGTGAGCGGCATGCATGGAGGTGGTTGGATTAATGATCCGTTGTCTACTGGTTGCTGCATATCAACAATTGCGTCGTTCTGACGTTCAATCCCCCCTTGCAACCCTCCTTTCTTGTACCCCATCAACCCGATGTTATACCCACATGGGTGCGACCCAGGATTCGCGGGCCGGTTAACGGTTACCCGACGTACTGAATCCGGCTAGCTGGCGCTATTTTGCGGCGAGTCCGATTCACGAAACCTTAATACGTATTGATACTGAAACGTGTTTACTCTTTCCTTAGTAATGAATCGATGAGTGATAAACCGCTCGTGAATCAGGCTTTCAGCGTAATATCTGGGCGTTCACACGGATTGTCCTTGTAGGTTGTAGCTGCGATAGTGGCTGACGTTATCGTCAGTATCGCAATAGAGGCGAATTATGTCTGATGATAACTTGATTAGCCGTCCGTTAACTGCGGGCGCACATGTTTCTTTACGCTCCATGCAGGAGGTAGCCATGAATGATCGAAATGCCAGCAAGATGCTGAGCACGTATAACGTCGCCTACTGGGGTGGCAACTATTATGACGTCAATGAATTAGGTCATATCAGTGTTTGCCCTGATCCGGATATTCGTGAGGCGCGTGTCGATCTGGCGCAACTGGTTAAAAAGATGCAGCTCGAACAAGGGCAACGTTTGCCTGCGCTGTTCTGCTTCCCACAAATTTTACAGCATCGTCTGCGTTCAATTAACGCGGCGTTTAAACGTGCGCGTGAGTCTTTCGGCTATGAAGGCGGCTACTTCCTGGTTTACCCCATTAAAGTAAACCAACACCGTCGAGTGATTGAGTCTTTGGTCAATTCCGGCGAACCGTTAGGGCTGGAAGCGGGTTCTAAAGCTGAGATGATGGCGGTGCTGGCCCATGCTGGCATGACTCGTTCGGTTATCGTGTGTAACGGTTATAAAGACCGTGAATACATTCGTTTGGCTTTGATCGGTGAAAAACTGGGCCATAAGGTGTATCTGGTCATCGAAAAGATGTCAGAAATCAAAATGGTCCTGGAAGAAGCCGAGCGGCTGAATGTGGTTCCACGTTTGGGGGTTCGCGCCCGCCTGGCATCACAAGGTTCCGGTAAATGGCAGGCCAGTGGGGGTGAGAAGTCCAAATTTGGTTTGTCTGCAACGCAGGTATTACAACTGGTTGATATGCTGCGTGAGGCGAATAGCCTGGAAAGTTTGCAATTACTGCATTTCCACTTAGGTTCTCAACTCTCCAACATCCGTGATATCTCCACCGGCGTGCGTGAATCTGCTCGTTTCTATGTGGAGTTACACAAGCTGGGCGTTAATATCCAGTGCTTCGATGTGGGCGGGGGCTTGGGCGTCGATTATGAAGGGACGCGCTCTCAATCTGATTGCTCCGTTAACTATGGCTTGAATGAATATGCCAATAACGTTATCTGGGGTATCGGTGATGCCTGTAACGAACATGGTTTGCCGCATCCTACCGTTATTACAGAATCTGGTCGTGCGGTTACCGCTCACCATACGGTATTGGTGTCCAATGTTATCGGTGTAGAGCGCAATGAGTTCTGTGAGCCGCAGCCACCGGAAGCGGGCGCTCCACGTGCTTTGGAAAGTTTATGGGATACCTGGCAGGAGATGCAGGAACCGGAAAACCGCCGTTCACTGCGCGAATGGTTGCACGATAGCCAAATGGATTTACACGACGTCCATACCCAATATGCTCACGGTATGCTGGATCTGACTCATCGCGCTTGGGCAGAGCAACTTTATCTAAGCATTTGTAATGAGATCCAAAAACAGTTGGATCCAAGCAACCGCGCCCACCGGCCCATCATTGATGAGCTGCAAGAGCGGATGGCTGACAAGCTGTATGTGAATTTCTCGCTGTTCCAGTCAATGCCGGATGCATGGGGTATCGATCAACTGTTCCCGGTCTTGCCATTGGAAGGGTTAGATAAGCCGCCAGAGCGCCGTGCGGTATTGCTGGATATTACCTGTGATTCTGATGGCACCATCGATCACTATATTGATGGTGATGGGGTGGCGACCACCATGCCAATGCCACCGTATGATCCGGAAAACCCGCCATTGCTAGGCTTCTTTATGGTCGGTGCTTACCAGGAAATCTTGGGTAATATGCACAACCTGTTTGGTGACACTGCGGCGGTAGATGTTTATGTCTTCCCTGATGGCACGGTAGAGGTTGAGCAGACCGATGAAGGCGATACAGTGGCGGATATGTTGGAATACGTCCAATTGAACCCTGAAAAATTGCTGGAACATTTCCGCGGTCAGGTAAAAGAAACCGATCTGGATACCGAATTGCAGGCGCAGTTCCTGGAAGAGTTTGAGGCTGGCTTGTACGGCTACACATATCTTGAAGACGAATAATCACTAACGATTTATTCAGTATCGATTAAAGGGCAAACTCAGGTTTGTCCTTTTTTTCGGCGCGACCCTCTCCTAAGGCGGTGGTGATTGCCCGAATATCGACCACACTTATGTTAGCGGTTTAGACTTTCGTCGTAATAATAATCTGGAGACATCTCAATGGGCTGGTTCAGCGTCTGTAAGGTGAATGATATCAAACCAGATTTCCCGTTTTCGGCTCAAGCGGGTAATAACAGAGTGGGTATTTATCTGGTGGAGGGCGAGTATTTTGCGATGGAAGATATTTGTCCTCATGCCTATGCATTACTAAGCCAAGGAATTAATGATGGTGAAATCATTGAATGCCCGCTACATGGTGCTCTGTTTAATGTGCGGACAGGGCAGTGTTTGCGTGAGCCGGGCGATCGCGATTTAAACACCTATGCTGTGCGGATCAATGGCGATCAGATCGACGTTAATTTGGATGGCGATGGCGAGTAGCAGGCATGGCTAATAGCTATTAGCTATCAAATATCAAACGTCAGCTACAGAACTCACGCCCCAACAGTGGGGAGTGAGGTTATTGACAAAGTGCCCGCGACGGAGAGAACAGGCAGATCGTAAAGACGCCGTAAATACATCCATGTAGGCTCGAGCCGCGCCATCCTTGGCGCGGACGCTTTACTCCTCTGCCTATCCTCACCGTTCAAGATCGCGTCATCGGGGTTTGTCAGCAGTCTGACGCCCCAACAGTGGGGCGTCTGCATTGATAAGAGACTGGCGTTAAGTGTTACTTCTCCGCCGCAATACGTTGGCGAATATGCTCTGCTCTGGCTTGTGACGATGGATGATCATCGAACATACTGCTGTTACGGCCCGCTTCCATTGAGGCCAATTTTTCAAAACTGGTTACCAGACCGTTCGGGTCAATGCCCCGTTTTTTCAGCAAATCGAATGAGTAATCATCGGCTTCGCTTTCTTGTTTTTGCGAGAATTGGGCATTAACCAGTTTCTCACCGAGATCTGCTAGCTGAGATTGCGACAAGGTACCCACGACACCGCCTGCAGAGGCGATAGCCGTCCGTAGCGCGGTTGTTCCGTAGGCCACCTGCATGGCTTTACGGGTGTGCCCCAATGCCACATGGCCCATTTCATGGCCCACGACACCTTCTACTTCATTGTCGGTCATCATATCCATCAAACCGCTGTAGACACGAATGCAGCCATTAGCCATTGCCCAAGCATTAACGTCCTTGGTCACATAGACCTTATAGTTAGCTGGGGTGCCATTAATGTTATCGCCCAAGGCGGCAGCAATTTTTGCCATACGTTTACCATATTGACTATCCGCTGAAGCGATCTGGGCTTTTTGATCCATTTCAACGCAAGATTTTTCACTAAGGGCTTTCACGTCAGCATCATTCAAGGTTGCGGCCTGAAATGCTTGCGCACCTGACTGCATTAAGCCTTCAGTATTGAGGCTTTGACAGCCACTTAATAGTGCAGCCAGGCTCAGTGCAATCATTGAGGTACGAATTTTCATAACACGTTCTTCCTGTGGGTTGGCCATTTTTTCGTTTGAAGCAGGCTATTCTATCGGTGATGGCCCGAATTAGCAGCAGTCACCTATTTATTACTGCAATCTCCTCATCACAGTAATCTACTCATCACAGTCATCTCCTTATCACTGCAATCTATTTACCACCGCTATCCGCTCATCATAATCACATCATTACTATCTATTGCATTAATAGCTGTTGGAATTGCATTAATAGTTGTTGGATCGCTCACGCTTGTTCTACTCTGTTGGCAATAGGTCTTGCCCGAAATTATTGTTGTAGCCTATGGTTTGTCGTTGTGCGGTGGCTGCTTTTGTTCACCCCAATCTCTTACTTGTGTAAGCTCTTGGGGATGCACTCAGTTGCCGCCTTCCTGCAACTCGAATTATTTAGAGTATAGTGATTGCCGTTTCAATGCTGAGTCTGAGAAAATGGTAATCTTGAACGCTTTGTTAATCCGACCTGGAGTAAAACATGTCCTCTCGTAAAGAGCTTGCCAACGCTATCCGCGCACTAAGCATGGATGCCGTGCAAAAAGCGAAGTCCGGCCATCCCGGAGCCCCGATGGGTATGGCAGATATTGCCGAAGTCCTGTGGCGTGATTATCTGAACCATAATCCAACTAACCCACACTGGGCTGATCGTGACCGTTTCGTCCTGTCAAATGGTCACGGCTCCATGTTGATTTATAGCCTGTTGCATCTCACAGGTTATGACCTGCCGATGGAAGAGCTAAAAAATTTCCGCCAACTGCACTCTAAAACGCCTGGCCACCCTGAATATGGTTATACCGCTGGTGTAGAAACCACCACTGGGCCATTGGGGCAAGGCATTGCCAATGCTGTTGGTTTTGCTATCGCAGAACGCACGCTGGGGGCGCAGTTTAACCGCCCAGGTCACGACATTGTCGATCACCATACCTACGCCTTTATGGGCGATGGTTGCATGATGGAAGGGATCTCTCACGAGGTTTGCTCTCTGGCCGGTACGATGAAGCTGGGCAAACTGACGGCTTTCTATGATGACAACGGTATTTCTATCGATGGTCATGTTGAAGGCTGGTTCACTGATGACACGGCGGCCCGTTTCGAAGCCTACGGCTGGCATGTGGTACGGGGTGTTGATGGCCATAACGCGGACTCTATTAAAGCGGCTATCGAAGAAGCACATAAGGTTACCGACAAGCCTTCATTGTTGATGTGCAAAACGATTATTGGTTTTGGCTCACCAAACAAAGCTGGAACCCATGATTCCCATGGTGCGCCATTAGGTGAAGCGGAAGTGGCAGCAACCCGTGAAGCATTAGGTTGGAAATACCCGGCATTTGAAATCCCACAAGATATCTATGCGGCATGGGATGCCAAAGAAGCGGGCAAAGCCAAAGAAGCGGCCTGGAACGAGAAGTTCGCTGCGTATGCCAAGGCTTATCCAGAACTGGCGGCTGAATTCAAACGTCGTGTCAGCGGTGAATTACCGGCTAACTGGGCCGTTGAATCCAAGAAATTCATCGAACAATTGCAAGCCAATCCAGCAAATATTGCCAGCCGCAAAGCCTCACAAAATGCGCTGGAAGCCTTCGGTAAAGTGTTACCTGAGTTCCTGGGCGGTTCTGCTGACCTGGCACCGAGTAACCTGACTATCTGGTCTGGCTCTAAATCCTTGAGCGACGATCTGGCTGGTAACTACATTCACTACGGTGTCCGTGAATTTGGTATGTCTGCCATCATGAACGGTATTGCCCTGCACGGCGGTTTCATCCCTTACGGCGCAACCTTCCTGATGTTTGTGGAATATGCCCGTAACGCAGTGCGCATGGCGGCACTGATGAAAATCCGTAGCGTGTTCGTTTATACCCATGACTCTATTGGTCTGGGCGAAGATGGCCCAACCCATCAGCCTGTTGAACAGATGGCCAGCCTGCGTGTTACCCCGAATATGAGTACCTGGCGTCCTTGTGATCAGGTCGAATCTGCAGTGGCATGGCAGTATGCGCTGGAACGTAAAGATGGCCCAAGCGCACTGATCTTCTCCCGACAGAATCTGGCACAGCAGCCACGTACTGCGGAGCAGCTAGCCAATATCGCCAAAGGCGGGTATGTGCTGAAGGATTGTGCAGGCCAGCCTGAACTGATCCTGATTGCTACCGGCTCTGAAGTGGAGTTAGCAGTTGCTGCGGCTGATCAACTGACGGCCACTGGCCGTAAAGTCCGCGTTGTCTCTATGCCATCAACTGATGCATTCGATAAACAAGATGCGGCTTACCGTGAGTCAGTATTGCCATCTGCGGTTAGCGCACGTGTTGCCGTAGAAGCGGGTATTGCGGATTATTGGTACAAATACGTTGGCCTGAATGGCGCGGTTGTCGGTATGACCACGTTTGGTGAATCAGCGCCAGCTGAATTGCTGTTCAAAGAGTTTGGTTTCACCGTGGAAAACGTGGTGGCGAAAGCTCAGGCGCTGCTGAAGTAATTAACGGTTAAGAAGCGATTAGTCCCTAAAGAGCGATTAGCCGTTAAAAAGTCATTAACTGTTAAAACAGGCAACGACGTTATCAATACTGCAAATGGGTGTGAACAGTGATGAGAATCTCGGTAATGCACCTGTTAAAAGACCGCTTTTGCGGTCTTTTTTTTGTGCCCAGAAAACCCCCAGCTAGGCTGGGGGTTCAGTAAAGCTTTCAGCTTTGGGTCAGTTATAAAAACCCCTTTTGATTTGTTAAAACAGTTTGCGGTCTGGCAACTGCAAATGTTCAACAAGAAATCAAAAGGGGGTCCCAATGAGGGATGAAAAGAGCTTAGCGCACACCCGATGGAACTGTAAATATCATATAGTTTTTGCGCCGAAGTACCGAAGGCAGGTGTTCTACAGGGAAAAACGCAGAGCGATTGGCAGTATTTTAAGAAAACTGTGCGAATGGAAAAACGTGAATATCCTGGAAGCAGAATACTGTGTGGATCACATCCATATGCTTCTGGAGATCCCGCCCAAGATGAGTGTCTCGGGATTTATGGGGTACCTGAAGGGAAAGAGCAGTCTGATGCTTTATGAGCAGTTTGGCGATTTGAAGTTCAAATACCGTAACAGGGAGTTTTGGTGTCGAGGGTATTACGTTGATACGGTAGGGAAAAACACGGCCAGGATACAAGAATACATAAAGCACCAATTGGAAGAGGATAAAATGGGTGAGCAACTCTCGATCCCGTATCCCGGTAGCCCGTTTACGGGCCGTAAGTAATCCATAGATGCAAATGTCAGATCGCGATGCGCCTGTTAGGGCGCGGCTGGTAACAGAGCCTTATAGGCGCATATGAAAAACCTCCGGCTATGCCGGAGGATATTTATTGACTAATTCATAGATGAATTGTGCCCTTTTTCAGGGAAATATTCCTTTTATCATGACTTTGGTTTATTCTGGCTGAAGCGTTTCAGTTATGGTTTGCTTTCGGATCTAATGAGATCCCACCGAGAAAACCCGGCCAGTATTATGGCCGAATTGTGATAATACGATTAACATCTAAGGACGCGCTACAGTACTCTATGGGGTTGCATGATAATAACCAGAGGCAGGGAGTCACATGGCAATCCGCATAGCGATAAACGGCTTTGGCCGTATTGGTCGTAGCGTTTTACGCGCGTTGTATGAATCAGGTCGTCGGGCAGAAATTTCGGTGGTTGCAATCAATGAGTTGGCGAGTGCGGAAGGGATGGCCCATCTGCTGAAGTATGACTCCAGCCATGGCCGGTTCGCTTGGGATGTTCGTCAGGAATGTGATTCATTGTATGTCGGGGACGATATTATCCGGCTGATTCATCAGTCAGAGATTGAGCAGTTACCCTGGAGTGAGTTAGGAATAGATGTGGTTCTGGATTGCAGCGGTGTGTATGGCAGCCGTGAGGATGGCGAGGCGCATGTAGCCTCCGGTGCAAAAAAAGTGCTGTTTGCCCATCCTGGCGGTCATGATTTGGATGCGACTGTAGTCTATGGTGTTAATCATCAGGATTTACGGGCAGAGCACCGGATTGTGTCCAACGCCTCCTGTACGACGAACTGCATTATTCCTATTATTCAGTTGTTGGATATTGCTTATGGCATTGAATCTGGCACTGTCACTACCATTCATTCGTCAATGAATGACCAGCCGGTTATTGATGCTTATCATCAGGATTTACGTCGTACACGAGCAGCCAGCCAATCCATCATTCCTGTGGATACCAAACTGGCGGCAGGTATTACCCGCATTTTTCCGAAGTTTTGTGACAGGTTTGAGGCTATCTCGGTACGGGTACCGACCATCAACGTTACGGCTATCGATTTAAGCGTCAGCGTTACTCATCCTGTCGGCGTGGCGGAGGTTAACCAGCTTTTGCAAAAGGCAGCAAGAGGTGCATTTCGTGGTATAGTTGACTATACGGAATTACCATTGGTGTCGATGGATTTTAACCACGATCCGCACAGTGCTATTGTCGATGGCACCCAGACGCGGGTGAGTGGGCAGCACCTGATTAAGACGTTGGTATGGTGCGATAATGAATGGGGCTTCGCCAATAGAATGTTGGATACGACATTGGCGATGGCCAAAAGCGGTTTCTAGTATGGCGTATTAACGTCTTGTTTTACCGTGATTTACTGCGGTTTTATGGGCGTTAATGTGCAGCTTATGCAACTTTAAAGAGAATCAACAAGAGGATTCACCATGTCTGTAATTAAGATGACCGATCTGGATCTGGCTGGCAAACGTGTTTTGATCCGTGCGGACCTCAATGTTCCGGTAAAAGAAGGCAAAGTGACTTCTGATGCGCGTATCCGTGCCTCTCTGCCAACTATCGAAGCGGCATTGAAGCAAGGCGCTAAAGTAATGGTTACCTCTCACTTGGGTCGCCCGACCGAAGGCGAGTACAACGAAGAGTTCTCCTTACTGCCCGTCGTTAACTACCTGAAAGAGAAGTTATCTTCTCCGGTACGTCTGGCGAAGGACTATCTGGACGGCGTTGAAATTGCAGCTGGCGAGTTGGTTGTTCTGGAAAACGTTCGCTTTAACAAAGGCGAGAAAAAAGACGACGAAGCCCTGTCCAAGAAATATGCCGCACTGTGCGATGTTTATGTGATGGATGCTTTTGGTACCGCTCACCGCGCTCAGGCATCGACTCACGGTGTGGGTAAATTTGCCCCTATCGCTTGCGCCGGCCCGCTGTTGTCAGCAGAGCTGGAAGCATTGGGTAAAGCGCTGGGTAACCCAGCGCGTCCAATGGTTGCTATCGTTGGTGGCTCTAAAGTTTCAACTAAACTGACCGTGCTGGGCGCGTTGTCTAAAATCGCGGATAAACTGATTGTTGGCGGTGGTATCGCTAATACCTTCGTTGCGGCTCAAGGCCACAATGTCGGTAAATCTCTGTACGAAGCTGATCTGATCCCAGAAGCGAAAAGACTGCTAGAGACCTGTGATATCCCTGTTCCTACTGATGTTCGTGTTGCCACTGAGTTCTCTGAAACGGCAGCCGCGACGCTGAAACCCGCGAACGAAATTAAAGATGACGAACAAATTTTGGATCTGGGCGACGAATCTGCGGAGCGTCTGGCTGAGATCCTGAAAAATGCCAAAACCATTCTGTGGAATGGTCCGGTTGGTGTGTTCGAGTTCCCTAACTTCCGTAAAGGGACCGAGATCGTGGCTCGCGCCATTGCAGAAAGCGAAGCATTTTCTATCGCAGGCGGTGGTGATACTTTGGCAGCAATCGATCTCTTCGGTATTGCTGACCAAATCTCCTACATTTCTACTGGCGGTGGTGCTTTCCTGGAGTTCGTCGAAGGGAAAAAACTGCCTGCCGTAGTGATGCTGGAAGAGCGCGCTAAGCAGTAATTTGGATAACGGGGGGTCAATGCCGCCCGTTTCGCTATTTCCTCTTGCCATGACGGTGGGCGGATGTAACAGCGAACCTATTCACATTTATCTTCGGCCGACGATACAGGACAACTTACATGTCTAAAATTTTTGATTTCGTAAAACCAGGTGTCATCACAGGTGATGACGTGCAGAAAGTTTTCGCAGTAGCAAAAGAAAATAACTTTGCTCTGCCAGCAGTTAACTGTGTAGGCACTGACTCTATCAACGCAGTGCTGGAAACCGCAGCCAAAGTGCGCGCACCTGTTATCGTTCAGTTCTCCAACGGCGGCGCTGCGTTTATCGCAGGTAAAGGCGTGAAGACTGATGCTCCACAAGGTGCTGCAATCTTGGGTGCTATTTCTGGTGCACACCATGTACATCAGATGGCTGAACATTACGGTGTTCCGGTTATTCTGCACACCGACCATTGCGCGAAGAAATTACTGCCATGGTTAGATGGTTTACTGGATGCGGGTGAGAAACACTTTGCGGCGACCGGCAAGCCACTGTTCTCTTCTCACATGATCGACCTGTCTGAAGAGTCTCTGGAAGAGAACATTGAAATTTGCAGCAAGTACCTGACTCGTATGTCAAAAATCGGTATGACACTGGAAATTGAACTGGGTTGTACTGGTGGTGAAGAAGATGGTGTGGATAACAGCCACATGGACGCTTCTTCTCTGTACACTCAGCCACAAGATGTTGATTACGCATACGAAAAACTGAACGCTATCAGCCCACGTTTCACCATCGCTGCCTCTTTTGGTAACGTACACGGTGTTTACAAGCCAGGTAACGTTAAACTGACCCCAACTATTCTGCGCGATTCTCAGGATTATGTTTCCAAGAAACACAATCTGCCGCATAACAGCCTGAACTTCGTGTTCCATGGCGGGTCTGGTTCTACTGCTGAAGAGATCAAAGAAGCAGTAAGCTACGGCGTAGTTAAAATGAATATCGACACCGATACCCAGTGGGCAACGTGGGAAGGTATTCTGAACTATTACAAAAAGAACGAAGGCTATCTGCAAGGCCAACTGGGTAACCCAGAAGGTGCTGACAAGCCGAACAAGAAATACTACGATCCACGCGTATGGTTGCGTGCTGCCCAGGTGACAATGATTACTCGTCTGGAACTGGCATTCAAAGAACTGAACGCCATCGACGTACTGTAATTCCAGTCTGTTCGGACTGACCTAAAAGGCCCTACGGGGCCTTTGAGGTTATTGACAAAGTGCCCGCGACGGAGAGAACAGGCAGATCGTAAAGACGCCGTAAATACATCCATGTAGGCTCGAGCCGCGCCATCCTTGGCGCGGACGCTTTACTCCTCTGCCTATCCTCACCGTTCAAGATCGCGTCATCGGGGTTTGTCAGCAGTCTGAAAGGCCCTACGGGGCCTTTTTTCGTTGCTGACAATCCAATATGATTCACTGTCATCACTGACTTAATGGCCTGGTATGCTGCGCTGATATTTTTTGCGAAAATTGGCAACATTCAATATTGTTAGTTACCCTACTACATAGGCCGTTGGCTAGAGTCGCCAGCGTTAGATGGTGATTTTTTTTGGCGTAATTGCTCCTGTAGGGAGCTTTTTTGTAGGATGGTTTAAATGGAAGAACTAAACGTAGTTGAAGGGATCAATAATGCAAGCACCTGGTTGGCGAATAACCAGGACTTACTGATCCAATACGCAGTCAATATTATTGCCGCGTTATTGATCCTGATTGTCGGTTCGATCATCGCTAAAGTGCTATCTGGCATGCTCAATCGGGTGATGAGATTGCGTGGCATTGATGTCACCGTTGCCGACTTCTTATCAGCGATGGTGCGTTACAGCATTCTGGCTTTCACCATTGTGGCGGTACTGGGGCGGCTGGGTGTACAAACCGCATCGGTCATTGCGGTCATTGGTGCTGCGGGTTTGGCCGTTGGTTTAGCCCTACAAGGGTCGCTGTCTAACTTTGCTGCTGGTGTGTTGCTGGTCGCCTTCCGTCCGTTTAAAGCGGGTGAGTACGTCGATCTGGGCGGTGTGGCCGGGACGGTGGTGCAGGTGCAGATTTTCTCAACCACCCTACGTACGGTTGATGACAAAATCATTGTGGTACCAAATGGCAAAATTATTGCCAACAATATTATTAATACCAGCCGCGAGCCGAACCGCCGTACCGACATGATTGTCGGTGTGGCATATGATGCCGATATTGATGTGGTGAAAAAGGTTCTTGGTGACATCATCGCAGCTGATAGTCGGATCATACACGAGAAAGGGGTGACGGTGCGCTTGAATGAAATGGCACCGTCCTCACTGAATTTTGCTGTTCGTGTTTGGACGACCAATGGTGATGCGCAAGAGGTGTTTTGGGACTTGACTGAAAACTTCAAGCGGGCGCTGGATGCGCACAAAATTGGTATCCCTTACCCACAAATGGATGTGCATTTGCATCAGGTGGCAAAAGCCGAAGCCGAGAAGCCGGAGTAAGGTTTTTCACCGTGGTAAGCGGTAAATAGATTAAACGGGCCTCAGTGCCCGTTTTTACTCGCTCGGTTATTTGACTCGCTCTGCTGTTTTATCAGTTCAGTCGCATTATTAGCTTGTCTTATGCTTGATAAGAAATATCCATTTCCTCTGATGATCATCTCCCCGTAATATGCCGATACTCGGTCTCCTGTATTTTCAGTGGTGTCTATCTTTTATTTAAAGACAACAGTATTTAAAGGTAACAATATTTAAGGGTAACAGTATGTTAGCGGTCTATTTGCACGGTTTTATCCTTAGCGCTGCGATGATTTTGCCGCTTGGGCCACAAAATGTTTTTGTGATGAATCAGGGGATCAAGCGTCAGCATCATTTGATGAGCGCATCCCTTTGTGCTCTCAGTGACATTATCTTGATTTGCGCAGGGATTTTTGGCGGCAGTGCTTTATTGAGCCGTTCGCCTTTACTGCTGGCATTGGTGACCTGGGGGGGCGTGGCTTTCCTGATGTGGTACGGTTGGGGGGCATTGATGGCGGCGTGGCGGGGGGATGGTGTTGCTTCGTCAGCAACGAGTGTCACGCAGGGGCGCTGGCGCATATTGGTCACCTTATTGGCCGTTACCTGGCTTAATCCTCACGTTTATCTGGATACCTTTGTTGTTTTGGGCAGTTTGGGGGGGCAGCTATTACCTGATATACGCCCTTGGTTTGCTTTAGGGGCGGTTACGGCCTCTATTGTTTGGTTTTTTGCCTTAGCATTGCTAGCAGCATGGTTATCACCGTGGTTAAATCGCCCAGTGGCACAACGAATCATTAACCTATTTGTTGGCGGGGTAATGGGGTTTATTGCTTTCCAATTGGCACGACAGGGATTCGGCCTATGAGTTTTTGTCACTAATCTGAATCCCTAACTCAATAAGATATGCTACGTTTGATAGGTTAATACCTCTATTTATTAACAATGAGTGATCAACGGCGAATGAATCGCGATGTTAATGGAATTTCAGTGAGTGTCGTGCACTGATTCTCTGACAGGTGCAGGTTCATTTGTCATGCATATCTTAGGAGGCACCGTGAAGTTGAAGACATTGGCTTTGGCCGCAATGATAGGATTAGGGACGTTACCTTTGGCGCTGCAAGCTCAAGCGGCCGAAGTGCCAGAAGGGCCGCATGTTGTCACCTCAGGTACCGCCAGCGTTGAGGCAACCCCAGATATCGCGACTATCGCAATTGAAGTCAGTGTATCTGCCAAAGATGCTGCAGATGCCAAAAAGCAGGTCGATACCCGCGTCGCGCAATACTTTGATTTCCTAAATAAAAGTGGCATTGAAAAGAAAGATGTCAAGGCCGCTAATATTCGTACCCAGCCTGAATATGACTACCAGAAAAGCGGTGAAGCCGTATTGAAAGGTTACCGTGCTGTGCGTCAGGTTCAGGTGACATTGCGCCAGTTGGATAAATTAAATGATTTGCTGGATGGTGCGTTGAAATCGGGTCTGAATGAGATCCGTGCCGTTGAGTTGGGTGTTGCCAGCCCAGAAACCTACCGTGAGCAGGCGCGTAAAAAAGCCATTGAGAATACGATTACGCAGGCCGGCGCACTGGCCGATGGATTTAAAGTTAAATTAGGCCCGGTTTATAGCATTCGTTACCATATAGCGAATTACCAGCCAATGCCGGTAGCTCGAATGTATAAAAGTGCTGGAGCGGCATCCGACACGGCGGTGGAGCAAACCTACGAACAACAGACCATCAATTTTGATGATCAGGTTGATGTGGTCTTTGAGCTGCAAACGGGAGCCAACCCGGCATCGATCGCAGCTACTGCCAATAAAACAGTTGCTGCTCAGTAAACATAAACAGCTACTGCCCAATAAACGAGTCCTGTCGTAATACCTGACGCCCGTAGGATAAGAGGGCGTCAGTAACCTTTCTCATGGTCCGGCTTTCTGGTGCAAACCGGTGCCAGAACAGCATCCGCCGTTGCAATAACCCCGGTGTCAGGTCAATCAGTTCGCCCGAGGCCAGCTCTTTTTCGATTTGCAGATGCGGGATCATACAACAGGTGGTACCTTGGCGGGCCAACTGCACAAAGGCTTCAGACGAGTTGACGATATGGCAGGGCACGCTACCTGGTGACAAATCGAAATTTTGCTGTAAAAACGCCTGGTGCATATCATCCAGATGATCAAATGCCACCGCGGGTGCTTTCAGCAACGCTGAACGGGTCACGCCATTAGGGAAATAGCGTTCTGCGAAGGCCTTAGATGCCACAAACAGGTAATCCAGAGCACCGAGTTGGTCGACCAGACAGCTTGGCAGTGGTTGTGGCTGGATACTGACGGCGCCAACAACCTCACCACGCCTTAAACGTTCCTGAGTCCGGGTTTCATCTTCCACTTGTAAATTTAGCCGAATAGGTAAATCAGCCAGCACCGGTTTCAGCGCCGGTAATAGCCAGGTCGCCAGACTGTCAGCATTCACGGCCAGCGATAGCAGCAACGGTGTATCGACCCCGTTATCATTACCGAGCCACTCTTCTTCCAGCAGCTCAACCTGGTGCAGTAGAGCAAGCAGTTTCTGCCCTTGTTCCGTTGGCCGTGGTGGCACCGTGCGCACCAGCAGTGGCTGACCAAACAGGTTCTCCAACTGTTTAATACGTTGAGATACCGCCGATTGGGTGATGCAAAGCTTCTGTGCCGCACGTTCAAAACCGCGTTCACGGATCACCGCGTCCAGCGCTTGTAGCGTACGGTAGTCTGGGCGTTTCATCGGAGTCATCTCTCCAAAATAGTAAATCGATACAACACTATGCCACATTTCGCTGTGACATTTTGGTCATTTTTATATAAGGCAATGCTGAGGTATTCACTTTAAATAAACGCGTATCTCCCCTTCAGGCATGATATTGCCGCTCGCGCTTATCCCAATCACCGACTTGAGTCACCCATCAGAATTCCCTCATTTTGCCTGGTTGCAGCACCAATAACTTTGGGTATAACTGTGATCTCGCTAGAATTAACCCTGTCATAAACGGGCTTTATTGAGACGATTTTTGCTGTGCATGTTCTATAATAAGCTTTTGTTTTCATATCATAGGCAGTGAACTTACCATGACTCAGGATGAACTTAAAAAAGCGGTGGGCTGGGCAGCATTAGATTACGTTAAACCCGGTACGATTGTGGGTGTCGGCACGGGTTCAACTGCGGCGCATTTTATTGACGCGCTAGGCTCGATTAAACATCAGATCGAAGGGGCTGTTTCCAGTTCTGATGCTTCAACCGCCAAGCTGAAAAGCTATGGTATCCCAGTATTTGATTGTAATGACGTTGATGTATTGGATATCTATGTTGATGGTGCTGACGAAATTAACGGCCAAATGCAGATGATTAAAGGCGGTGGCGCAGCACTGACCCGAGAGAAGATTATTGCGGCTATCGCCCGGAAGTTTATCTGTATTGCTGATGAATCCAAACAAGTTGGTGTGCTGGGTAAATTCCCCCTGCCAGTCGAAGTGATCCCGATGGCCCGCTCTTATGTGGCGCGTGAGCTGATTAAATTGGGTGGTTTGCCTGAATACCGTCAGAATGTCCTGACCGATAACGGTAACGTTATTCTGGATGTCCACAACTTGAGTATTTTGGATGCTATCGCTTTAGAGAACCAAATTAATGGCATTGCCGGTGTCGTAACGGTGGGGCTATTTGCGAATCGCGGTGCTGATGTGGCCCTGATTGGTACGGCCAATGGCGTTAAAGTGATTGGCTAAAATTTTTCAGGGTGTCGTTTATTTGGCTTCACCCTGATAATTTTTTGCCTTTGAATATCTTTTCTTAAAACCATTGAATTTGGTGATATATATCACATTCCCTCATTTCCTTTGATTAACCTGTCGCCCTCTCTCGGTTCGCTAGTTTTTTCTTCCATAAATTAACATTCACACTGACGGTTATGTTGATGGGCAGGCAATCGTTTGTATTGCTGCTTACGTAATATTTGTTATGTTGACAGGGTGCTGACCGGATTCATTCGATATCGGCAGCCGCATCTGAAGTCTGAAAATAGGGTCGGGGACATGGCAAAAGTATCACTGGAGAAAGACAGAATTAAGTTTCTGTTAGTGGAAGGGGTGCACCAGAGCGCGGTTGATAACCTGCGTGCAGCCGGATATAGCAATATTGAATACCATAAAGGTGCCTTAGACGCCGAATCACTGAAGGCATCCATTCGTGATGCTCACTTTATCGGAATTAGATCGCGCACTCATCTTTCCGAAGACGTTTTTGCGGCAGCAGAAAAATTGGTTGCTGTGGGGTGTTTCTGTATCGGTACTAACCAGGTTGATTTAAAAGCGGCGACCAAACGTGGTGTGCCAGTATTCAATGCGCCTTTCTCCAATACCCGTTCGGTAGCCGAAATGGTATTGGGTGAGTTGCTGCTGATGTTCCGAGGCATTCCGTCTGCTAACGCGAAAGCGCACCGTGGCGAGTGGAACAAGTTGGCGGTAGGTTCCTTCGAGGCCCGAGGTAAGAAGCTGGGGATTATCGGTTACGGTCATATCGGTACTCAACTGGGGATTCTGGCTGAAAGTATCGGTATGAAAGTCTTCTTTTACGACATCGAAAATAAACTGTCGTTAGGGAATGCGCAGCAAGTTCGCCAACTGTCAGATTTACTGAATATGAGTGATGTGGTCAGCCTGCATGTACCGGAAAACCACACTACCAAGAATATGATTGGCGCTGAGCAATTGGCACAGATGAAGCCGGGTGCGCTGTTGATTAATGCCTCTCGCGGCACCGTGGTCGATATTCCGGCCCTGTGCGATGCGCTGTCCAGCAATCACTTGTCAGGTGCGGCAATTGACGTCTTCCCTGAAGAGCCTGCGACCAATAAAGACCCGTTCAATTCACCACTGTGTGAATTTGATAATGTGTTACTGACCCCGCATATTGGCGGTTCTACTCAGGAAGCGCAGGAGAATATCGGTGATGAAGTCGCGGGTAAGCTGGCGAAGTATTCCGATAATGGCTCAACGCTATCTGCGGTGAATTTCCCCGAAGTTTCTCTGCCAGCACATGGTGATAATACCCGTCGCCTGTTGCATATTCATGAAAACCGGCCAGGCATTTTGACCAGCATTAACACCATTTTTGCTGAGCAGAATGTCAATATCGCGGCACAGTATCTACAAACCAGCGCTGATATTGGTTATGTCGTGATTGATGTTGAAACCGATGATGCAGATAATGCGGAAAAAGCCTTGCAGGCGATGAAGGCCATTCCAGGGACGATCCGCGCTCGCTTATTGTACTAATTCCTGAAATGATTAAACGCCTGGGATCCATAGGATCTCAGGTGTGAGGTTATTGACAAAGTGCCCGCGACGGAGAGAACAGGCAGATCGTAAAGACGCCGTAAATACATCCATGTAGGCTCGAGCCGCGCCCTCCCTGGCGCGGACGCTTTACTCTTCTGCCTATCCTCACCGTTCAAGAGTGAGTCATCGGGGTTTGTCAGCAGTCTGACACCGGGGATCCATAGGATCCCCGGTGTTTTTTTTATCTCGAACGATTTTCTTTCACCACTGCCACACTTTTGCTGGTGTCACAATCTCTGGCAACGGCACATCCCAATATTCACTCGGTAACTTATCGACCAACTGGCAATCATGGGCCAATCCAATAGGATAAGGGCCATTTTGCTGCCAGCGTTGCAGAGTTCGGTCATAAAAACCGCCCCCCATCCCCAAACGCTGACCATGGCGATCAAAGGCGACCAATGGGGTAATCACTACATCGAGTTGATGCAATGGCAAGACTTCTCGCACATCGAGTTGGGGTTCAAGGATTTTCAGTCGGTTGCGGATTAGCGGGCTTTCTGGGCGATAGCGCAGAAATAATAAATTACCGGGGCTAAACGGGTGGAGGACAGGCAAATAAACCTGTTTTTTCTGCTGCCACAGTTGCTCAATAATTGGCTGGGTATCAAGTTCGCCGTCAAAGGAGAGAAACACGGCTACCGTGTGAGCTTGCTGGATTTTGGGGTGCTCGGCAATGTGCTGTGCCGCCAGATGTGCCGATTGTTGCTGTTGAACGGGTGTTAGCAGACGCCGATGCTCACGGATTTCCGCGCGGATACGTTGCCGCTCAAGGGCATGTTGTGGATTTTGCGGCATAAAAACTGCCTGTATCAGGATATAGTCGATAACCCAAAGAGTATTGATTAACGCTACTTTTGAACATCGCTACTTTTGGATATCAATACTGTTGATCATCAATACGACTCATCAACGATAGTGAAGGGATCTCCGAGGTGCCGTCGCAGGCTGTAACCCTTGAACCCTTGGTTCAAGGTGAACGCAGCGTCGCAACCTTAAGGCTTCTCGGCGGACCGAGCATGCTCACCGGTTACGGAGCACTACATTCTGTTGGTATTAAATATCGGCTCAGGGGACTGGCCCGCTGGCAAACACCTCAGAGAAATTCTTTACTCACTGTAGAATCTATCATTCAACAGTAATTTATTCAAACACAGTAATTTATTCAAACTGTGTATCTTGACGGTCAGAGATACGACCTTGTTCAAGTAATGCTTGTTCAATGGTCTGTTGCAGCATCCGTATACGTTGCTCCATATTGGAGGCATAGTCACGCGTTTTTAATCTTTCCTGAGCCAGTTCGTGACACACGTTCAATGCTGCAATAAAAACTAACTGTTCAGTATTGTTGACTCTAGTGCGAACTTTGAGATCTTGCAACCGTTGGCTAAGATCTTCTGCTGCCATGTTCAACGCATCTTGCTGTTCTGGTGGACAATTAACTCTTAATGACCGACCAAAAACTTGAATATCTACCGGTTGTGCAGACATGCTACCTTCCTGCCTAATTTTCGCGCCAGCACTGCAAACCAGAAGCAAATTGCTTGTGGCTGCAAAGCGGGCGTCACTATATATACCTCGATACCAAGATACAACCCCTTAATATCCATCATCTTCCAAGTTGTTGGTGTGTTAGCGGCTACCACTCACCCAAATCACTTATCTGTCGTAGACGTTACTTATCGATAAGATTATTGGGACTTTCTGGCTTGCCGCCTTCCTGCATCTTGAAATCTATAGGGTATAGGGTGCTGCGTTTTCTGGTATAGCGACTGATCTTGATGGTAGCATAACATGAACTTATCCTGCCAACGATGACCAATACGCATGTCTATAGAGAATACATTACCAACTTACCCATCACTTGCCTTGGCACTCAGCCAGCAAGCAGTAGCATTAACCCCGGCTGAGATGCATGGGTTGATCAGCGGAATGCTCTGTGGTGGCAGTAAAGACAACGGCTGGCAGACGCTGGTACATGACTTGACCAATGAGGGAGTTGCTTTTCCACAAGCCCTGAGTCTGCCGTTACAACAGTTACATGAAGCAACACAAGAAGCGCTGGAGAATGAAGGTTTTATGTTCCAGTTGCTTATCCCTGAAGGCGAAGATGTTACTGTTTTTGATCGTGCAGATGCGTTATCAGGTTGGGTAAATCATTTCCTCTTGGGGTTAGGGATGTTGCAGCCGAAGTTGGCACAGGTGAAAGATGAAGTGGGTGAAGCCATTGACGACTTGCGTAATATCGCTCAATTGGGATATGACGAAGATGAAGATCAAGAAGAACTGGCGCAATCATTAGAAGAAGTTGTCGAGTATGTGCGTGTTGCGGCCATTTTGTGCCATATCGAATTTACCCAGCAGAAACCTACCGCCCCTGAAATGCATAAACCGACACTGCATTGATTTTGAACAATGGGCTGATTTTATCAATTGGCAAGTGTGGTGAAGTGAGTTTCAGGTGATGCAAACCGGATATTTCAGGAGAAGGTCATGACTCAGCAAGAATACCAGAACCGCCGTCAGGCACTGTTGGCGAAAATGGCCCCTGGCAGTGCTGCTATTATTTTTGCCGCACCAGAAGCCACACGCAGTGCAGATTCTGAATATCCTTATCGGCAGAATAGTGATTTTAGCTATCTGACGGGCTTCAACGAGCCAGAAGCGGTGTTGATTCTGGTTAAAAGCGATGAGACTCATAACCACAGCGTGCTGTTTAACCGGATCCGGGATTTAACCGCTGAGATCTGGTTTGGTCGTCGGTTAGGGCAAGAGGCCGCCCCCACGAAACTGGCAGTAGATCGCGCATTACCTTTCGATGAAATCAACGAGCAGCTCTATTTGCTGCTTAATCGCCTGGATGTGATTTATCACGCTCAAGGGCAATATGCTTACGCAGATAATATTGTTTTTGCTGCACTGGAAAAATTACGTCATGGTTTTCGTAAAAATCTCCGAGCGCCAGCCACGTTAACCGATTGGCGGCCTTGGTTGCATGAAATGCGTCTGTTTAAATCAGCCGAAGAGATCGCCGTGCTGCGCCGCGCAGGTGAAATCAGCGCACTGGCCCATACCCGTGCGATGGAAAAATGCCGCCCCGGTATGTTTGAATATCAATTGGAAGGGGAAATTCTGCATGAATTTACCCGCCATGGCGCGCGTTATCCAGCGTACAACACCATCGTTGGTGGGGGTGAAAACGGCTGCATTTTGCACTATACCGAGAATGAGTGTGAGCTGCGGGACGGGGATTTGGTCCTTATCGACGCGGGTTGTGAATACCGTGGCTATGCCGGTGATATCACTCGCACTTTCCCGGTAAATGGCAAATTTACCCCCGCTCAGCGGGCGGTTTATGACATCGTTCTGGCGGCTATCAATAAATCGCTGACGTTGTTCCGCCCCGGTACCAGCATCCGTGAGGTCACGGAAGAAGTGGTGCGGATCATGGTCGTCGGTTTGGTGGAGTTGGGTATTCTGAAAGGTGATATCGAACAGTTGATCGCTGAACAAGCCCATCGGCCATTCTTTATGCATGGCCTAAGCCACTGGCTGGGGATGGATGTCCATGACGTCGGCGATTACGGTAGCAGTGACCGTGGCCGTATCCTTGAACCGGGCATGGTATTAACCGTGGAACCGGGCTTGTACATTGCCCCAGATGCCGATGTCCCGCCGCAATACCGGGGCATTGGTATTCGTATTGAAGATGACATTGTGATTACCGCCACGGGTAACGAAAACTTGACCGCGAGCGTGGTTAAAGACCCTGATGACATTGAAGCATTGATGGCATTGAATCACTGATGGTATTGAATCATTGATGGCATTGAAGCATTGATGGTATTGAAACACAGATGGCAGCGAGATAACTGATGAGTGTGATAATTGTTGGTGGTGGAATGGCGGGGGTAACTCTGGCACTGGCCATTTCATCCCTTACTCACGGGCAGGTGCCCGTTGCACTGGTTGAGGCGCAACAACCCAATGACCGGCAACATCCGGGCTTTGATGCCAGAGCGATTGCGCTGGCGCAGGGGACTTGCCAGCAGTTGGCGCGCATTGGTGCCTGGTCGGCATTGGCCGATTGTGCCACGGCCATTGATCATGTTCATGTCAGTGATCGCGGTCATTCTGGTTTTGTTAATTTGCGGGCTGAAGATTACGGTGTACCGGCGCTGGGGCATGTTCTCGAGCTACATGATGCTGGTGAACGGCTCTTTGCCTTGCTGATGAAAGCACCGGGGGTGACGCTGCATTGTCCGGCCAAAGTGGTTGATGTGGTTCGTACCGCTGAATCCGCCCGTGTGACGCTGGATGACGGGCAACAACTGGCGGCAAAATTGCTGGTGGCCGCAGACGGTTCTCACTCGGCATTAGCCCAATCCTGCGCTATCCAATGGCAGCGACAGGATTACCAACAGGTTGCAATTATTGCGAATATCACCACCTCCGAGCTACCGAATGGCCGTGCTTTTGAGCGTTTTACCCGCAATGGGCCATTAGCTTTACTGCCGATGTCTCAGGGGCGCAGTTCTTTGGTTTGGTGCCATGCGAAGCATGATCAACAACAGATCGATAGCTGGGATGACGCGCGTTTTTTGGCAGAGCTACAGCAAGCCTTTGGTTGGCGGTTGGGGAAAATGCTTCAGGCGGGTAAACGCCACAGCTACCCATTACAGTTACTGATTGCGTCACGTCATATCAGCCACCGCCTGGCGTTGGTGGGGAATGCGGCACAAACCTTAC
This sequence comes from Yersinia pestis, assembly GCF_900460465.1. Lineage (GTDB taxonomy): Bacteria > Pseudomonadota > Gammaproteobacteria > Enterobacterales > Enterobacteriaceae > Yersinia > Yersinia pestis. The sequence goes on from NZ_UAVH01000006.1 coordinate 907,068, forward strand.
ATCCGATAGCCGGTCAGGGGTTTAATCTTGGCCTGCGGGATGTGATGTCACTGGCTGAAACCCTTGCAGAGGCTGCGGCCATGGGGAATGATCTCGGTGACTATACCGTTCTTAGCCACTATCAGCAGCGGCGTCAGCAGGATCAACAGGCGACTATTGGCGTTACTGATGGTTTGATCCGTTTGTTTGCGAATCGCTATGGGCCGTTAGTCGCAGGGCGGAATTTGGCGCTGATGGCCATGGAACAGATGCCCACAATACGTGATACTTTTGCTCGGCGTACATTGGGCTGGGTCGAGCGCTAACTCAATAGACTCATCGGGATTAACGCGCCTCATCGTTGAGGTTTACCCTATGGGGTGGCACAAATGCTGTTCAAATCGTTCCCGACCAATTTGCTTCTCGTTTGCCGCCTCCCTGCATCGAGAAATCTATAGAGTAAATAAAGTTCATATTTTCATGGGGAAATGTTTCGGCATGCAATCATTTGACATAGTTATCGCCGGTGGTGGGATGGTGGGTCTGGCGCTGGCTTGTGGTTTACAAGGCAGTGGCCTGCGTATCGCCATTATCGAGCATCAGCCTGCACCGATGCCATTAACGGCACCGTTGACCGGTGAGCTGGCACTGCGAGTCTCGGCGATCAACGCAGCTAGTGAGCGCTTACTGCAAAAAATCGGGGTGTGGGAAACGATTCAGGCACTGCGTGCTAGCCCGTACCACGGTATGGAAGTGTGGGATAAAGACAGCTTCGGCAAAATTGCCTTTCATGCGGATGAATATGGCTTCAGCCATCTTGGCCATATCATTGAAAATCAGGTCATTCAACAAGCATTGTGGCAGCGGGCCAGCCAACTACCAGAGGTGACGGTCTTGGCACCCGCCAGCTTCAAACAAGTGGCTTGGGGCGAGACTGAAGCGTTTATCACCCTAACCGATGACCGGATGCTCAGTGCTCGGCTGGTTGTTGGGGCTGATGGCGCACACTCATGGTTACGTCAGCATGCGGATATTCCTCTGACCTTCTGGGATTATGCCCACCATGCCTTGGTGGCAACTATCCGGACTGACGAGCCGCATCAGGCTACCGCGCGTCAGGTATTCCACGGTGACGGCATTTTAGCTTTCCTCCCCTTTAGCGACCCCCACCTCAGTTCTATTGTCTGGTCATTACCGCCTGAGCGTGCCGCCGAGTTAGCCGTGCTGCCCGCCGAGCAATTTAACCGTGAGTTGGCGATGACGTTTGATATGCGCCTTGGGCAATGTCAGCTTGAGAGTGAGCGGCAAACGTTCCCGCTGACCGGGCGTTATGCCCGTAGCTTTGCCGCGCACCGGCTGGTGTTGGTCGGCGATGCGGCGCATACCGTGCATCCATTGGCTGGGCAGGGCGTTAATCTGGGCTTTATGGATGTAGCCGAATTAGTGTCTGAACTTCGGCGTTTACAGCGTCAAGGGAAGGATATTGGTCAGCATCTCTATCTGCGCCGTTATGAACGCCGCCGCAAACACAGTGCTGCGATGATGCTGGCGAGTATGCAGGGCTTCCGTGATCTGTTTGCTGGCAACAATCCGGCTAAAAAATTATTACGTGATATTGGGTTAACGCTGGCCGATCACTTGCCGGGGGTTAAACCGCAATTGGTACGGCAGGCGATGGGGCTGAATGATTTGCCAGAATGGCTGGAGCGTTCTCAATAATACGCCGTTACGGGTATTAATGAGACACCGCCAGTGTGTGTCTAAAGCAGCCTTCGGTAGTGCCTCAAGCCGCGTGCGCTCTGGCGCGGATGGGGCTTGGACTCACAGCCCCACATTGTGCTGGACTCACAGCCCCACATTGTGTCATTGGGGGTTGTCAGTCGCCCGAGTTATGGGCCGCTTTGCGACGAATGTTGCGCGATAAATAAACGTTGAGCTTGGGGGGGTGACACAAAATACCGGTATTCTGCGTCTATGTGGTCTATGCCCGTGATTTATGGGGATGGATAAAATGTTATGGATATCAATAAGCCGTATTCATTATCCCCAGCGGTATCAGCCTACGATCTCCCTCAGTTGAAATAATCTAATTTCAGTCCATTTTTCGCATTAGTTTTTTTCACAGATAATCGAAGTTTAAAAAGTTTAATCCGACAGACTTTTGGCCATTTAGTTATATAACCTCGCCATTTTTACGAATTAATTGTTCATTGTGTGCCTCTGTACGCAGTTTTACAGTAGAAAACTCTGCACAATCCTTCTGTTTTTTGTCGCCTGAAGAGGGCGCCTCGCCTATTTTAGCTTATGGTTCCCTGAGGGGATCGGTGCTAACGTTGAGCAAAAGGTATCGTTTGCGTCGTGGTGTCCCTACCTGTTTATTGTGGTCTTGAAGCAGGTACCCTGCGGCTTCAAACACGAAGTGTATATTGAGGGAAAAAGATGGCTAAGCAGACCCCGCTGTATGACCAACATGTCGCGTGCGGTGCGCGTATGGTAGATTTTCATGGTTGGATGATGCCATTGCATTATGGCTCCCAAATTGACGAACACCATTTTGTGCGGCAGGACGCAGGCATGTTTGATGTCTCCCACATGACCATCGTTGATTTGCACGGTAACCGTACCCGTGAGTTTTTGCGCTATCTGTTGGCTAACGATGTAGCCAAACTGACCCAACCGGGCAAAGCCCTTTACACCGGGATGCTGAATGAATCCGGCGGTGTTATCGATGATTTGATTGTTTACTTCCTCAGCGAAGATTATTTCCGTTTAGTGGTTAACTCCGCCACCCGTGATAAAGACCTCGCTTGGATAAGTCAGCATGCTGAACCTTATCAGGTCGAGGTCACGGTGCGTGACGATCTGGCACTGATTGCAGTACAAGGCCCACAAGCCCAACAAAAAGTTGCCACGTTACTGACCACCGAGCAGCAACAGGCTATTGCGGGCATGAAGCCATTCTTTGGTATTCAAACCGGCGATTTATTTATTGCTACCACGGGTTATACCGGTGAAGCCGGGTATGAAATTGCGTTGCCGAAACAGCAGGTTGTTGCGTTCTGGCAGCAACTATTGGCCGCCGGTGTGAAGCCCGCAGGTCTTGGTGCGCGTGATACGCTGCGCTTAGAAGCGGGGATGAACTTATATGGTCAGGAAATGGATGAAAAAACGTCTCCGTTAGCCGCTAATATGGGGTGGACAGTGGCCTGGCAACCAGAAGATCGTCAGTTTATTGGTCGTGCTGCGTTGGAAAGGCAGCGAATGAAGGGGACTGAGCAATTGGTTGGTCTGATCATGACGGAAAAAGGCGTGTTACGTAATGAATTGCCGGTGTATTTTTTTGATGCCGCAGGCAATCAGCATGTTGGGGTGATAACCAGCGGTTCATTTTCGCCAACACTGGGTTTCAGTATTGCGCTAGCCCGTGTACCCGCAGGTATCGGTGAACATGCTGTGGTACAAATCCGTAACCGTGAAATGCCGGTACGGGTAACAAAACCCGGTTTTGTGCGAGCGGGCAAAGCCATCGTATTGTAAGTTTGTTTTCCATTATTCTGAATTATAAGAGCCTTCTCTTTTGGCTCTATCTCTTTTAAGGAATAGCAATGAGTAATGTACCAACAGAATTGAAATATGCCTTATCTCATGAATGGGTTCGTGCTGACGGCGATGGTGTGTATAGCGTCGGGATCACTGAACATGCGCAAGAGCTGCTGGGTGATATGGTATTCGTCGATCTGCCAGAGGTGGGCAGCGATGTTTCGGCCGGTAGCGATTGTGCGGTTGCCGAATCGGTGAAAGCCGCTTCCGATATTTACGCGCCTATCAGCGGTGAAATCGTTGCAGTTAATACTGAGTTGGAAAACTCGCCAGAATTGGTTAACAGCGCGCCTTATACCGATGGTTGGTTGTTCAGTATTAAAGCCGCTGATGAGTCCGAACTGGACAATCTGTTGGATGCTGATGCTTACCTCGCGGCGATTGAAGAGTAACTCAAGTGAGGGCCATTTTATTGGCCCTGACGCCGAGTAGGTTAAATGGCGCTACAGCCCGGTGCAAGCGAACGTCCCCGATGAGCCTATCCAATATAGGTCACTGATTCAGGTGAGTGTATGTCGTTAACGCCCTGTAGCGTCAAGTCCGAAGGGTATAAGTTGTGTCAGCCCATTTCCCGTCCCCGCGCTATTCAGGAATTTGTAGCAAATGACTCAGAATCTCAGCCAGCTTGAACATAACGATGCTTTTATTCAGCGCCATATTGGCTCCTCAGTTGAACAGCAGCAGCAGATGTTGGCCGCCGTTGGTGCCAGTTCGTTAAGTACGTTGATCCAGCAAATTGTTCCGGCAGATATCCAATTGCCTGGCCCACCACCAGTGGGTGAGGCCGCCACCGAACACCAGGCGCTGGCGGAACTCAAAGGGATCGCCAGCCAGAATCAATGCTATAAATCCTATATCGGCATGGGCTACAGCCCGGTACTGACCCCGCCCGTCATCCTGCGTAATATGCTGGAAAACCCCGGCTGGTACACCGCGTATACCCCTTATCAACCAGAAGTTTCTCAAGGCCGCCTTGAGGCACTGTTGAATTTCCAGCAATTGACACAAGACTTGACGGGCTTGGATCTGGCATCGGCCTCTTTGCTGGATGAAGCCACGGCAGCGGCAGAATCCATGGCACTGGCGAAACGTGCCAGTAAGCTGAAAGACGCTAATCGTTTCTTTGTTGCTGACGATGTCCACCCGCAAACGCTGGATGTGGTATTGACCCGCGCTGAGACCTTTGGTTTTGACGTGATTGTTGATCGCGCAGAAAAAGTACTGGAACTAGACGGTATCTTTGGTGTGCTGTTGCAACAAGTCGGGACCACCGGCGAGTTACATGATTACAGCGCCCTGTTGGCCGAACTGAAAAAACGTAAAATTATTACCAGTGTTGCCGCTGATATTATGGCGTTGGTACTGTTGACCGCTCCGGGTGCACAGGGTGCAGATGTGGTATTTGGTTCCGCACAACGTTTTGGTGTGCCTATGGGCTACGGCGGTCCACACGCGGCATTCTTTGCTTGCCGTGATGAATTTAAACGTTCAATGCCAGGCCGGATTATTGGGGTGTCCCGTGATGCCGCAGGCAATACGGCGTTGCGAATGGCGATGCAAACTCGCGAACAACATATCCGCCGTGAAAAAGCCAATTCCAATATCTGTACCTCGCAGGTGTTACTGGCCAATATTGCCAGTCTGTATGCGGTTTATCATGGCCCACAGGGCTTACAGCGTATTGCTGGCCGTATTCACCGGATGACTGACATTCTGGCTGCTGGCTTGCAGCACGCGGGGTTGACCCTACGTTTCAAACACTGGTTCGATACCCTAACCGTTGAAGTTAAAGATAAAGCGGCGGTACTGGCCCGTGCATTAAGTTTTGGCATTAACCTGCGTACTGACATTCATGGCGCGGTAGGGATCACACTGAATGAAACCACCTCACGCGAAGATATTCAGACGCTGTTTGCCTTGTTCGTTGGCGATAACCACGGTTTGGATATCGATCAACTTGATGCCGCCGTTAGTCAGCATAGCCAATCAATTCAAGACAGTATGCTGCGCCGGGACCCGATCCTGACCCATCCGGTGTTTAATCGTTACCACAGCGAAACGGAAATGATGCGCTATATGCATCGTTTAGAGCGTAAAGATTTGGCATTGAATCAGGCGATGATCCCGCTGGGATCCTGCACCATGAAATTGAATGCCGCGGCTGAAATGATCCCAATCACTTGGCCAGAGTTCGCTGAATTGCACCCATTCTGTCCACCAGAACAGGCTGCGGGTTACCAGCAGATGATTGGTCAGCTATCGCAATGGTTAGTACAACTGACGGGGTATGATGCTGTCTGTATGCAGCCAAACTCAGGGGCGCAAGGTGAATATGCCGGTCTACTGGCTATCCGCCGTTACCATGAGAGCCGCAATCAGGCGAACCGCCATATCTGTCTGATCCCAAGTTCAGCCCATGGAACGAACCCAGCTTCAGCACAAATGGCGGGTATGTCGGTGGTGGTGGTCGCCTGTGATAAACAAGGCAATATTGATCTGCACGATTTACGTCAGAAAGCGGAACACGCGGGTGATGAGCTGTCATGCATTATGGTGACTTACCCATCAACTCACGGGGTTTATGAAGAAACTATCCGTGAAGTTTGCCAGATCGTTCATCAGTTTGGTGGGCAGGTGTATCTGGATGGCGCGAACATGAACGCCCAAGTTGGGATCACCACACCGGGTTATATTGGCGCGGATGTTTCGCATCTCAATCTGCATAAAACTTTCTGTATCCCACATGGCGGCGGTGGCCCAGGTATGGGGCCTATTGGCGTGAAAGCCCATCTAGCCCCGTTTGTCCCTGGTCATAGCGTGGTGCAAATTGATGGCATGACGACGCAACAAGGGGCGGTTTCTGCTGCACCGTTTGGCAGTGCTTCTATTTTACCGATCAGTTGGATGTATATCCGCATGATGGGGGCTGATGGTCTGAAGCAAGCCAGTCAGGTCGCGATCTTAAATGCCAACTATATTGCTACTCGCTTGAAAAATGCTTATCCGGTGCTCTATACCGGCCATGATGGCCGTGTGGCGCACGAATGTATTTTGGATATCCGTCCATTGAAAGAAGCGACCGGCATCAGTGAAATGGATATCGCCAAGCGCTTGATCGACTTCGGTTTCCATGCACCGACCATGTCCTTCCCGGTTGCGGGTACGTTGATGGTTGAACCCACTGAGTCTGAAAGTAAAGTTGAGTTAGATCGCTTTATTGATGCGATGTTGGCTATTCGCGCCGAGATCGAGAAAGTGGCTCAAGGCGAATGGCCATTGGAAGACAACCCGCTGGTGAATGCCCCGCATACTCAGGCTGAATTGGTTGGTGAGTGGACACATCCATACAGCCGCGAACTGGCGGTATTCCCGGTGGCGGGTGTACTGGAGAATAAATACTGGCCAACCGTAAAGCGTCTGGATGATGTTTACGGTGATCGGAATTTGTTCTGTTCATGTGTGCCAATCAGTGACTATGAGTAATCTCATCTGAGCAAAACCAAGGGCCGTGAAAGCGGCCCTGAGGTTATTGACAAAGTGCCCGCGACGGAGAGAACAGGCAGATCGTAAAGACGCCGTAAATACATCCATGTAGGCTCGAGCCGCGCCTTCTCTGGCGCGGACGCTTTACTCTTCTGCCTATCCTCACCGTTCAAGATCGCGTCATCGGGGTTTGTCAGCAGTCTGCCTGTTGTTATCTAATTATTTGTTATCTAAAAATGATTATTTTTCAGCTTGCTGCCTACTCCGTGTTATTTTCCCTTTCCGTCTTACCTTCCCGCCTCAGGTGACTATTTGTATCCCTCCAATCAATGACTATGCTTATTAATGGGATATAAAGAATCATAATAGGAGGCATTATGATAAATAATCGATTCATCGGCAGTTGGTCATTGATTTCTCAGCATTTTATTTTACCGGATAACAGTATCCACTACCCGATGGGACAAAACATGTTGGGGCGTATTAATTATGAAAAACAGGGCACAATGGCGGCACAACTTTATCGTGGTGACCGGGCCAAATTTACTACGGAAGACTGGTTACAGGGCAGTGATAGCGAAATTAAAAATGCCTTTCTTACCGCCCTGACTTACTTTGGCCGCTATCATATTGATGAGGAACAGGGCATCGTGACCCATACTGTTGAAGGCTGCTTGTTCCCTAACTGGGTTGGTAACCAGCAGATTCGACATTATCAATTTGAAGAAGATCGTTTAACGTTACGCACACCGCCATTGCAAATGAATAATTCATCGCTGGTGGGGGTATTAATTTGGCAAAAAGTGAAAAAATAGCGATGGACTGTTTATATACATAAGAATGTTGCACTTGTTACTGGTGGTAGCCGGGGGATTGGGCGGGCTACCGCACTATTGCTGGCCAAACATGGTTATAGAAAAAGCATCCAAACACCTTGATGATGAATTATAAAAAGTAGCAAATATAATTATTTTTTTTATTTTGTTAATATGATTAATTGAAATAACATTAAATATTTTTATTAAAAAGTAATTTATGAGTTGGCTTGATTGACTTAGGTAACGTTACATCAATATATTAGTGTCCGATAACTTCTATTTAGAATTATTTTATTGCTGGAGTTAGTGTATTAAAAGTAACAGGCTGCGCCTTGATGTCGTCTGTAGTTTAGTTCAATCACCAGTGGTTGTGCTGGTGTATTTTAATTTACATTATCATACGTATTCACCAGTTGATATTTTTATGGTTTTATTTTATTGGGATCTTCAGCGGTTTTTTGTCCAGTAACGACAGTTTTATCCATGATAAATGATTTACCATTGTTTTATTATTGGTCTACATGGTTGTTTTTTATGCTTTTAAATAGGTATTGACGATTTGCCTGGTTCTTTTGGTAGTTTTTAGCTATCAAAAATGGTTTATCAAGTGTCTGAAACAATTTTAAAAATAATATTATTTGTAATAAGGTTTTTGTTCTATTCTATGTTGTTTCATTTAATTAAATTATTTTTAGTGTAAGCCATAATTATCGACATAAGATTTCGTTGAGTATTCTGTGGCTGATAAGGTACTAGAGTAAAGACAAAAAATCAGCGAAGTAAGTGTAAAGGTTAGGTCTTATATACTGCAAATTATTCGGGTTGTTGAGCGTAGTCAACGCATATGTGGCTTGAAGTATGGCGGGTGTAACCAACTAGCCGACATTCCATAATGTTATGGTTTGTTTAGATAATAGATGCACAGTGAATTTTTATTTAATCATCCAGAATTAGTGGCTAAAAAGCATAAGATAATAAATTCACTTCAGGTTGTTACATCACTACCTACAAATTCTTCACCTGTAAAAAGGTGATATAAAATAAAGTGGAGAGTGGCATGGAAAACATCATAAAATATGACATTAATTATTTTTTAAGGTTTGTTTGTTTTAATTACTTTATGAACATAAAGTTTTATCGTGGTCTGTTTAGTATTTCTATAGTGATGATTTATTTATCCCTGGCACCGCAACTTCTCAGCTTTATGTGAATAATGCTGATGATCAGTCTTGTTATGCCATTATGGATGGGCCGTCGGTGGGGCCTATAACTAGTCCGAATTGTAATACTCCATCTATTGGGATTATTAATACAAATGCGGGGCAGCTATTTGTTGGTGGAACGGGGGCTGCGGTATCGGGAACATTAGGCCCTACTTTTTGGACAGGGACATTTGCTACACCGGTCGGCACCAGTAATACCGCAACTGCATACGGTATGGTCGTTCAAAGCGGTGGTGCGTACATCACGGGTAATACTTACGTACAAGGTGGGTTATTCTTGAATGGGCAAAAAGCGACCAATCTTGCCCCTGCGACGATTTCATCTACCTCTACCGATGCGGTAGTTGGTAGCCAGCTTTATAATCTGGTCCAAGATGGAACCCGCTATTTCCATGCTAACTCAGTGAATCCAACAGACTCACTGGCCTCTGGCCTGGAAACCATTGCTGTCGGGCCAGCGACAGTGGTCAGTGGAGATAACGGTGTTGGCATTGGTAACACCGCCCTTGTCGGGGCGGCAGCAACGGGGGGAATTGCAATAGGTTTCGGTACTCAGGTGACAGCTGCCGGGGCTACGGCCATCGGTTCCGCAGCGCAGGCTCAAGGGGCGCAATCTCTGGCGTTAGGCGCGGGGGCGGTGACCAGCCAGGCAAACAGTATCGCGTTGGGGGCTGCTTCGATCAATACGGTCGGCGCTCAGAGCAGTTACAGTGCTTATGCACTAACGGCTCCGCAGGCATCGGTGGGGGAGTTAGGGATTGGCACCGCATTGGGTAATCGTAAGATTACCGGTGTCGCAGCTGGATCGGCGAGTTCTGATGCGGTCAATGTTGCTCAGTTGACTGCTGTTGGTGATCAGGTGCAGCAGAATACCGCGAACATCACCAGCCTGGGTGGCCGGGTTACCACCATTGAGGGGAGCATGGCCAGCATCGCCAATGGTGGCGGTGTGAAGTATTTCCATGCCAACTCGACTCAGCCTGACTCGGTAGCCAGTGGTACCAATTCGGTGGCCATCGGGCCTGCTTCTCTGGCTTCGGGTAATGCTGCTTTGGCTTCGGGGGCAGGGGCGGTGGCGATAGGGGATGGTGCTGCCGCCAGCGCGGACGGCAGTGTTGCCATTGGTCAGGGATCTGGTGATAACGGGCGTGGCGTAGAGAACTACATCGGTAAGTATTCCAATGCGAGTAACACCAGCTCGGGTACCGTATCAGTGGGTAATACTGCTACTGGAGAAACCCGGACGGTCAGCAATGTTGCCGATGGGCTGCAGGCCACCGATGCGGTCAATTTGCGACAACTCGATGGTATTGCTGCCTCTATCGTCGTCGTCGAAAACAACGTTTCTGGGCTCCAGAATGGTACCGATGGTATGTTTCAGGTGAATAATAGTAGCGGTCTTGCCAAGCCATCCGCAACCGGTGCTAATTCAGCAACTGGTGGTGCCGGTTCTGTGGCTTCCGGCAATAACAGTACCGCGTTTGGCTCAGGTGCTAAAGCAACAGCGGCAAACAGTGCAGCCTTGGGGGCTAACTCAGTAGCTGATCGGGCAAACAGTGTTTCGGTAGGCTCTGTTGGTAATGAACGGCAGATCACCAACGTCGCCCCCGCAACTCAGGGAACCGACGCGGTGAACTTCGATCAACTTAAGAGCATTTCCAATCAAACTAATGCTTACACGAACCAACGTTATTCCGAGCTGAAGCAGGATCTGAGGAAACAAAATAGCGTGTTGAGTGCAGGGATAGCTAGCGCAATGTCTATGGCGAGCTTGACACAACCATATACTTCGGGTTCCAGCATGACCACTATCGGCGCGGCCAGTTACCGTGGTCAATCGGCTCTGTCGCTAGGGGTATCGAGTATTTCTGACAGCGGGAGATGGGTCAGCAAACTACAGGCATCCTCTAACACTCAAGGTGATTTTGGGATTGGTGTCGGTGTAGGGTATCAGTGGTAAAGAGCGCGTTACGCCAACGCTGAATGCTATTCAGGCTGTCACTAACGGGTTGTAGGGTGTTTTGTACAACCCGATTCTCGCTCTTGGGCATCAAAGGATCGCCATGTCATCATTTAAAACCCTGGGATTTTTCTTCCTTTCACTGTCATTACTCTTCTCTTCCTTATTAGTGCTCTTATCTCTGCTGCTATTCGCTGGTTTATTACTGTTCCCCAGTCTCTTACCGTTCTCCCGTTTCTTGCCATTCGCTGGATTCTCTCCAGCCAGCGGATTTTCGCTAGCGACAAAATATGATGAGGGATTTTCGGGTAATGTGAGCTATAGGGGGGATCTCAATGACAGCCCGAAAACGGACCCACTGTGGATTCCATTACCTGCGTTACCACTTATTCAACAGGCTGTTACTGAATTAGTGCCAACGGTGCAGGGGCAGTACCAAGAGCATGTCATGAGCCAAGTGTGTGCATTAGCCCGAGGTGAGCGTACTCAGGAACAGGTTGCTCAAACACTGCGGTCATACGATATCGATATCAGCAATATTCCCCCTCAGGGACATCCTCTTTCTCTGTTGGTCAGTACCGACCAATCCAGTCGTGTCATCGGCTGTGCTGCTTATATTGCCAGTTCTGTCATGGCTATCCCTAAGTCGGATGAGTTTATGGTGAGTACTGATAAACCCGCGGATGCCTTACCAGGGAAAAAAAATGAAGCGGCAAGCAAAGAGAAAACATTGAGTATTGATCCTAAAAAATTAGCTCAATACCTTCAGACTCAATTGGCTGTAGCGAAGGCTAATGCTGATATTTTTGCAATTATTGCCGTTGAGTTAGAAAAAAAACCAGGGCTCACTGTGAATGAATATTCGGTACAAATAAAAAAAGTATTTAGTGAAGTTGCTTCGGCCTATTTACAACGGGTCAAAGCTCTTTATGCCGTGGGGGCTGGGGTTAATTATAAATTAATTACTTACTCTGATGAGGGTTTTAAGTTCATTAGCAATGATGGTTACTTGTTTGAGTATGGGTACGACAGCTTAAGTTTGTATTTCAACAGAATTCCTTGGTATGGCAGCGGAAAAATATTGGGGAAAGAGTATTTTTTCTCTGTTTCGTATATTGAACCGAATCTTGTAAAACGCATAAGAGAGGAGAAGCGTGAAGAGAAGAGTGAAGGGGTTCTCAATCAAGAGAGCGGTGTTGCTCCCTGAATGCTGATTTGCTGGCAGCCATCAAAACGGGCTAGTTACTTTTTATTGTTAGGGAGTAGAAACCTCTGGCAGACTTTTTTAGCGTACAGGTGTACACTGAAATCACTCTCAGTTAATCTGAGTGCGCTATTTCTGTACAGTAGAATGGCCCATAACCCGTTTACCGGGCGAGATAATAATTAATATTTAGGATAATCAGTATTGAAGAATAAATCAGGGACACAACCTCTCTTTGCAACACCATCCGTACCCGCCGCACAAACGGCCACCCCAACCCCGGCTTACCCGTGGGCTGAAGAGCTGGCGAACAGCCTCAGCCATGGTATCGGTGTGGTGTTCGGTATTGTGGGGCTGGTATTGCTACTGGTTCAGGCGGTGAACAGTGGTGCCGATACCAAAGCGCTCACTAGCTATAGTTTGTACGGTAGCAGTATCATTTTGTTGTTTTTGGCCTCTACGCTGTATCACGCCATTCCACATCGTAGGGCGAAGCTCTGGCTGCAAAAATTTGATCACTGCGCTATCTACATCTTGATTGCCGGGACTTATACGCCGTTCTTATTAGTAGGGCTAGATTCGCCTCTGGCCAGAGGTTTGATGGCGGTTATTTGGGGGCTGGCACTCATCGGTGTGATCTTTAAGTTGGCGTTTGCTCATCGTTTTGAAGTGTTGTCACTGGTGACCTATCTGACCATGGGGTGGTTATCGCTGATTGTCATTTATCAGCTCGCGGTCAAGCTTGAGATCGGGGGGTTGGCACTGCTGGCGATAGGGGGCTTGTTATATACGGTTGGGGTGATCTTCTATGCATCGAAACGTATCCGTTTTGGTCATGCTATCTGGCACGGTTTTGTGTTAGGCGGCAGTGTCTGCCATTTTATGGCGATCTATCTATATGTTTAATACAGACACATGTTTAATACAGACACATATTTGATGCAGGTATTAGGTTTGATACGACCATCTATTTTCTAAGGCTACAGACTGGATGTCTGCCGAACAATACCCCGCATAATCGCACAATGGTTGTGTTAGTGTTTAATTTCCATCAAGTAAATAGTGTTTACTGCTGGTGGGTATCGGTTAAGCCACTGTTTTGTTTCTGAACTCACTCGCGCGCCAACCAAGTGCTTGTGTCATGTTCAGGAGTGACTCTATCGATGATTATGCGTTTATCCAAAGCGCTGATGGTGTGTGCTATTGCGCTTTTTGCCACGCTGGTTGTTTTCGGTAATATGACTGACTACAACACCAACTTCGTTTTTGTTCATCATGTCTTACAGATGGACACTATTTTCCCTGATGCCACCATTAGCTATCGTGCGATCCACTCGCCGTGGCTACAACAACTGGGTTATATCGGCATTATCCTGCTCGAAACACTGACAGCGGTATTTTGCTGGGTTGGTGGCATAGGTTTGCTGATAAATAGGAAAGCGCCAGCAAAAGTCTTTAACCGGAAAAAGGGTATTGCGATTATCGGCCTGACTCTGGGTTTCCTGACCTGGCAGGTGGTTTTTATGTCGATAGGGGGAGAATGGTTTGGTATGTGGATGTCAAAGCAATGGAATGGCGTTCCTAATGCTTTCCGCTTCTTTGTCACCACCATTCTGGTACTGATTTATTTGGTACAGCCTGATGGCGAGTTAGATGAATAACCCACCCATCTATTTGATATAAAACAAAATACAGAGACCGGTTAACCGGTCTCTGTAGAGTAGAACTCTTTATTATTTATCTTCGGCGAGTGAGTAGGGCAAAGGCTGAATGGCTAGCGTACCCAGCGCATCATCACGTACCCGCAACACGCTATCTGCGGCCAGATCATTATTCAACACAGCCTGAACCCACACGGTGCCATCATTGAGTTGAATGGCTGACAGCACGGTACCCGTACGACGCCAATTCTCGCCTAGCTGCCACTCTAAATCTTCACCTGCTGCGGGTACTCGGCTGGCATTACCTGCCAACCAATACAGCGCCCGCTTATTGGCACCCCGGTACTTTGCTCTGGCGACCATTTCCTGCCCGGTATAACAGCCTTTCGTGAAGCTGATACCATTTAACGCCTGAATATTTGTTGCCTGAGGAATAAACTGTGCACTGTTAGCAGCATCAATGATGGGGAAACCGGCCTCGATGTCCAGTGCCAGCCACTGTTTGCTGTCGTTAAATTGCGCCCGACCAGCCAGTTTCTCAACCAACTGCTGCGCCTGCTCTGTATCCGTTACTAACAGAAAACGTTCAGCAGGCAGTGAGAAGTGTAACAGCGTGCTATTACCCATCTGCGTTACCGGGTGTTCTGCACTGGGCAATTCAGTAAAGATTTCCGCCAGCGCGGTTTTGGCCTGGCTACCTGCAACCCCAATGAGTACCGCATCTGGCTGTGGTTCAATGACCACCTTGGAGAATACAGCGTATTTCTTCAACTCACTCAACTGGTTATCTAGCAGGCTGCGCCGCTCTATAAAGGCCAACCCCTCACCACGATAAAACAGCCGTAAGTTACTCCACATTTTCCCTTTGGCATCACAGTGCGCACAGAGTACATGTTGATCAGCAGATAGCGCATCGATATCCGCCGTGACTTGTCCTTGTAGATATTTGACCCGATCAGCACCCGTTAAGGTAACCAATGCCCAGTCATCGAGTGAGATCAGTGTTAAGGGTAGCCCGGAAGAGGCGACCGGTGGCTGTGCAGCAAACGGAGTATGATAGGCCATATGTCATCCTGGAATGAGAAACGGTGAGCTAATTGCCCAATGGTAAAATAGCCGGGTAGCTTTGCAAGCAGTAATTCCATAGATTCACCATTGTTCGCCTGTATCTGAGGTACAATAGCCGCCGATTATGCGGCAGCCCGTTTCGGGCGATTAAAAAAATGCACTTGCAGTGTATTTAGTACCTTAACCCCCTATCCCGGGAGTGGTAACATTCCCGTTAGTTATATTAACGAGTTATTCTAACAGCTAACTGAATCGGGCATTTAATCTCTGCTGGGTTCAGACAATATCCTTACATTGAGGAGTCAATCAGGACATGGAAATTGATAATAAAGCCCGTATTCACTGGGCATGCCGCCGTGGTATGCGTGAACTTGATATCTCCATCATGCCGTTTTTTGAATATGAATATGATAGCTTGAGCGATAACGAGAAACAGGCATTTATCCGCTTGCTTGAGTGTGATGACCCAGATTTATTCAACTGGCTGATGAACCACGGGGAGCCGCAGGATAGCGAGCTATATCAGATGGTCAAACTGATTCAATCACGAAATAAAGCCCGTGGCCCAGTGGCGATGTAACCTGCGGGTATCCTGGCATACTCAACTCTTTTCTTTATTGGCACACGGCATATTGGTCATTTTAACCTTGGTCGCGCCCTGGCCCTTGGGTTATACCGCCCTATGGCTGGTATTGCTGACGTTAGTGGTGTTTGAGTGTATCCGCAGCCAGAAAAGGATTAAATCCTGTCAGGGGGAAATCAGGCTAAAACCTGGCAACCTGGTGCGATGGAAAAGGCATGAATGGACCGTGGTCAAGCCGCCGTGGATCACCCGCTATGGGGTATTATTACATTTACAACAAACAGGCGGCCACGCGACCCGAAAGCGTCTATGGCTGTCCGCTGACAGCATGTCTGAAGATGAGTGGCGGCAGCTATGCCTGTTGCTGCGGCATTCATTTGAATCTGACGATGGAACGATGTGATGAAGCCACTGATCTGGTTGGTAGAAGATGAACCGAGTATCGCTGATACGTTGATTTATACGTTGGAAAGCGAAGGGTTTACCCTCCGGTGGTTTGATCGGGGGGAGCCTGCCCTTGCCGCACTTAGCAGCGGTTCTCCCGCTTTGGCGATAGTGGATGTTGGTTTGCCTGATATTAATGGCTTTGATCTGTGTCGCCGGATGCTGGCGGCAGCCCCCGATCTGCCCGTGATCTTCCTGACAGCCCGTAGCGAAGAGTTGGACCGAATTGTGGGGCTGGAAATTGGTGCTGACGATTATATTGCCAAACCGTTCTCCCCCCGTGAGGTAAGTGCCCGAGTCCGTACCATATTGCGAAGATTACAAAAATCACACTTATTGGCGGTTACCTCCACATCATATCAATTCGGTCATTTTTCGCTGGATGAAGCCGGTGCCAGAGTGACCTATCATCAACAGATTTTAGGGTTAACCCGCTATGAATATCTGCTGTTGAAAACCTTGTTACTGGCACCTGAACGCATATTTTCACGTCAACAATTAATGGATATTGTCTGGGCGCAGGCGGAAGAAAGCCAAGATCGCACGGTCGATACTCACATCAAAACGCTACGATCAAAATTACGCACGGTTTACGCTGAAGACTCACCCATTCGCACACATCGTGGATTGGGCTATAGCCTGGGTTATCAGCCATGAGTTATCAGCCATGAGCCGCTATAAATGAAGATTGGTGTACGGTTGCTACTTGGCTATTTCCTGATTGTGGCTATCGCTGGCTACTTTGTTATTCGTATTTTTTTGCAGGAAGTCAAACCCGGAGTGCGGCGCGCGACTGAAGGCACCTTAGTGGATACGGCGACCTTACTGGCGCAATTCGCCCGGCAGGATATATTGCAGAACAAAGTGGCCGACGGGCAATTGGCGCAAGCATTTTCTTCCCTTAATCTGCGGCCTATTGGTGCCAATATTGAAGGTATCCGTAAGGATCGCAATGAATATAGGGTCTATCTGACCGATACTGATGGGCAGGTGATTTTTGATTCATCAGGCCGAGCATTAGGGCAAGACTATTCACGTTGGAATGATGTCTGGTTGACGCTACGTGGTGAGTATGGCGCCCGCAGTAGCCGCACTGACCCCGACGATGCAGAAAGTTCGGTAATGTATGTGGCGGCACCGGTCATCGTCGAAAATCGTATTGTTGGTGTACTGAGTATAGGTAAGCCGAATCTCTCCATGGTGCCGGTGATCAAACGCAGTGAACGCAAGATCCTGTTTGCAGGTGGGCTGCTGTTAGGCATTGCATTGCTGATTGGGTTGGGGTTTGTGTGGTGGATTAACCGGGCGATCGGCAAGTTGGTGGACTACGCGGAACGGGTTGCCGAGGGGCAGGCGGTGGCTCTGCCAGCTATGGGGAGCAGTGAATTGAATGATTTGGCACTGGCGCTGGAAAGCATGCGTCTCAAATTGGATGGCAAAGCCTATATCGAACAATATGTTCACACGCTGACTCATGAATTGAAAAGCCCGCTGGCCGCTATCTCCGGGGCGGCTGAGTTACTGCGAGAGTCTCCACCGCCAGAGACCGCACAACGTTTTCTGATCAATATTGAGCAGCAAAGTGCACGAATCCAGCAACTGGTAGATAAAATGCTGGTGCAAGCACGGCTGGAGAGCCGGGTAGATCTACAACTCTCCCCCTTGGAAATCAGCCATATACTCAAGCAGAGCTTTAGCGCCAAAGAAGCTCAGGCGGTTAGCCGAGGGGTCACTCTGCGGCTAAAATCTGTAGATAACGCGATGTTGATCGGCGATGGGCTGTTGCTCAGCCAGGCCTTAAACAATCTGATTGATAATGCTCTGGATTTTACGCCCGCGGGAGGAGAAATTAGCGTGAGTGGCGAACGGCAAGATGATACCTATCTGATCACGGTTGAAGACAGTGGCAGTGGTATTCCTGGTTATGCCCAAGAGAAGATTTTTGACCGCTTTTATTCGTTACCACGGGCTAATAGCGTCAAAAGTACAGGGTTAGGGCTAAATTTTGTACGTGAAGTTGCTGCTATTCACCAAGGAAGTATTTGTTTGGAGAACCGCCTGCCGCAAGGGGTTAGCGCGCGTTTGACATTACCGCTGTAGAGGGTTTATCGCCAACTTCACGTTCACTTCACATAGCCTCATTCACCTTTCACTTCATGGTCGTAAACTGCTCTCCTGATGTTAAAAGGAGTGCAATTCATGTTAAAAGGAGTGCAAGTCATGTTCAAATCTGTGTTGTTTTGGAAAATAGTTACGCTGCTGGGATTAATGCTATTGATGATGATCCCCAAAGGGATGCTGCTGCATGTAATCGATGAACGCAGTGGCTACCGACAAAGTGTGATCGATAAAGTCAGTGACAGTACCAGCCGTTCACAAAAAATCCTCGGTCCATTGATTGTCGTGCCGTATAGAGAGTGGGTTGAAACTGAAGTCGATGGCAAGAAGCAAGGGAAATGGACCCACTTTTATCACTACATACTGCCAAACGTGATGACTGTAAAAGGGACCCCAGATGTTGAAGTTCGCCAGTTAGGTATTTATAAAACACAGGTATATCAGGGTGAATTCGATTTCCATGGGGAATTTGAGGTATCTTCGCTGGATGATTTAGATCGTGAAGGCGTCATCATTGGTAAGCCTTCACTGGTGCTGGCACTGAGTGATGCGCGGGGTATCCAGCGCATTTCGCCACTCAGCGTAGGGAAGACTAAAATTAACTTCGAACCCGGCGCTTTCTCCGGTCACTCGGTACAAGGTGTTCATGCACCATTGACAATAGAGCAGGTTCTACAGGGTAAATTTGATGTCGATTTCACCATGTCGCTTGCGGGTACGACTAGCTTATCGGTAGTCCCGGTTGGGCGTAACAGTGAATTAACGTTACAAAGTAACTGGCCACATCCTAATTTTGTCGGTAATTTTTTACCTTTGCAGCGCAAGGTTGATGAGAAAGGCTTCCGTGCTCACTGGAGCAGTAATTGGTTGGCCAACAGCATGAACACGAATTTCACCGGTGGCGATGCAGCCTTTCATTTTGGTAGCTTACCGGCCTTCACCACCAGCCTGATTGAACCGGTTGATCACTACCAATTAACCGAAAGAGCCATTAAATATGCTATTTTATTTATCGGTCTGACATTCTTCAGCTTCTTCCTATTCGAGAGTCTGACGTCATTGCGCCTGCACCCAATGCAATATCTGTTAGTCGGGGCGGCATTGGTTCTATTCTATCTGATGTTGTTAGCGTTCTCTGAACACATTGGTTTCACACTGGCTTACCTTCTGGCCAGTCTGAGCTGTAGCTTATTGATTGCTATCTATTTGAGTGCCGTATTGGGCGGATGGTTGCGCGGCACATTGTTTGCCTGCGGCTTATTATTGTTGTACGGCATTTTGTTCGGATTGTTACAATCAGAGGACAACGCACTGCTGTTAGGGGCTGGGTTACTGTTTGTTGTCTTGACGGTGGTAATGTTATTGACGCGGCGTTTAGACTGGTACCAAGTTGCTGATACACAACGGTTGACCGAGTGGAGAGCTCCAGAGCCAAGCGCTGAAGAGAGCCCGAGCAAAACGGCACCAGAGGGCGAGAGTATGAAAGATGATAATAAAAAAAAAGATGATCACGTAAAAAAAGACGCTAATGAGAAAGATGAGTTCCGTTTATGGAAGTAACCGGGCGCAGCTAGACTAGACTAAACTTAACGGGCATATCGGGTGCCCGTTAAATTGAGCTCTGATGTAACAGGTTCTGACCCGGAGGATCAAAGTAACGCCTCCATCTCCAACAAGATTTGCTCACACCACTGCTCAATACGTTCCTCGCTTAAATCGTATTGATTGACCTCGTCTAACGCCAACCCCACAAACTGTTTACCATCGGCACTGAGTGGTTTTGGGCTAGTAAACTCAAACCCATCTGTTGGCCAAAAACCGATAAATTTCACACCCAGCGGCGCAATATGGTCGTGCAACATGCCAAGGGCATCAAGGAACCATTCGCTATAACCAAATTGATCGCCCATGCCATACATAGCGACAATTTTTCCCTTGAGATTGAGTTGTGTTAACTGCGGCCAAATCGCTTCCCAGTCTTCCTGTAATTCACCGAAATCCCAGGTGGGTATACCTAGAATCAGAATGGAATACTCTTCCATCAGGCGGGGGCTAACCTCTTTTAGGTTATGTAAATCAACCAGATCTTCACCGAGGATATCACGGATTTTTTCTGCCACCATTTCGGTATAGCAGGTGCTGGAGCCGTAAAAGAGACCAATCTTCATGATGTATAGCCGTAGCATTGCTAATAAGGAATAGCATCGAGTGTACCAGATTTGCCCTGTCATCAGGCATAATGGTGACTGAGTTCAATCAAAGAGAGAGACAGCAATGAAACAGCAAGATAACCCGCTGATTGAACAATTTCTTGATGCTCTGTGGCTGGAACGAAATCTGGCAGAGAATACACTGGCGTCATACCGTTTGGATTTACATGCGCTGGTTGGATGGTTGACACACCATAACAGTGATTTATTGCGCGCCAGCCCGCAGGACTTGCAATCCTTCCTTGCTGAACGGATCGAGGGTGGCTATAAAGCCACCAGCTCGGCTCGTTTACTCAGTGCGATGCGCCGGTTATTTCAATATTTATACCGGGAGAAACTGCGTGAGGATGATCCGACTGCGCTGCTCTCTTCACCCAAATTACCGCAGCGCTTGCCGAAGGATTTAAGTGAGGCACAGGTCGATGCGTTACTTAACTCGCCCAATGTGGACATTCCCTTGGAACTGCGCGATAAAGCAATGCTGGAAGTGCTCTATGCCACCGGCTTGCGGGTGTCAGAATTGGTCGGGCTGACCATCAGTGATGTTAGTCTACGCCAAGGTGTGGTGAGAGTGATTGGTAAAGGGAATAAAGAGCGCTTGGTCCCCTTGGGGGAAGAAGCTGTGTATTGGATTGAGAACTATATGGAGCATGGCCGGCCTTGGTTGGTTAATGGCGCATCGCTGGATGTATTGTTCCCCAGTAACCGTAGCCAGCAAATGACCCGTCAGACTTTCTGGCATCGCATCAAACACTATGCGATCCTTGCCGGTATTGATAGTGAAAGGCTTTCACCCCATGTGCTACGCCATGCCTTTGCCACGCATCTGCTGAATCACGGTGCCGATTTACGTGTAGTGCAAATGTTACTGGGCCACAGTGATCTGTCGACAACTCAGATTTATACGCATGTAGCGACTGAACGTTTGAGACAGCTACATCAACAGCATCATCCACGCGCTTAATCGCTGTATGGAAAAAGATAGGATTTATAAATGAAAAAAAGTTTATTGCTGCTGCCAATGTTAATGGCTGCATTATCGGGGGTTGCTAATGCAGATGATTCTGCTATTCAGCAAACCTTAAAAAAATTAGATATCCAACAAGCTGATATCCAGCCGTCACCTATCCCAGGCATTAGTACGGTGATGACCGAAAGCGGCGTGCTCTATATCTCAGCAGATGGTAAACATCTGCTGCAAGGGCCGCTGTATGACGTGAGTGGCGATCAGCCCATCAATGTGACCAATCAGGCGTTGCTGAAAAAACTGGAAGCATTGAGCAGTGAAATGATTGTGTATAAAGCACCCGAGGAAAAACACGTCATTACGGTGTTCACAGACATTACCTGCGGCTACTGCCGTAAATTGCACGAACAAATGAAAGATTATAATGCGCTTGGCATCACTGTTCGCTATCTGGCCTTCCCGCGTCAGGGGTTAAGCTCTCAGGCGGAAAAAGACATGCGTTCTATCTGGTGTATGGCTGATCGTAATAAAGCCTTTGATGATGCCATGAAAAATAATGATATCTCCCCAGCAACCTGCAAAACCGATATCAGCAAGCATTATCAGCTAGGTGTGCAATTTGGTATCCAGGGTACGCCAGCTATTGTGCTGCAAAATGGCACTATTGTCCCAGGCTATCAGGGACCGAAAGAAATGCTACAGATGCTTAATGCGCATCAGGCTTCACTAAAAGCGGGTGGTTGATTACCTGTGACGTTGAAAACCCAACTTCGCCGCCGTGAGGCGGCAGATGACAGCCATTTACCTGCGCAATTGCCCCCGTTACTGCGTCGTCTCTATGCTAGCCGTGGCGTAAAGGATGCGCAGGAGTTGGAGAGGGGCGTGAAAGGCCTACTGGCATGGCAAAAACTGGATGGTATTGACGCTGGCGTCACCTTATTACAACAAGCCCTGGCTGATCGGCGGCGTATTGTCATTGTCGGCGATTTTGATGCTGACGGCGCGACCAGTACCGCGTTGGCGGTGCTGGCTTTGCGCAGTATGGGCGGCAGTAACCTTGATTATCTGGTACCTAACCGATTTGAAGATGGTTATGGGCTTAGCCCCGAAGTGGTTGAACAAGTTGCGGCCAGAGGGGCAGAGCTGATTGTTACTGTGGATAACGGTATTTCCTCTCATGCCGGGGTCGATCTGGCTCATGCCAAAGGTATTCAGGTTCTGGTGACGGACCACCATTTGCCGGGCGAAACATTACCCGCGGCGGATGCCATCATTAACCCAAATCTGGCCGGTTGCGATTTTTTATCCAAGTCATTGGCGGGGGTCGGTGTCACTTTCTATTTGATGCTGGCGCTGCGCGCCCGTCTCAGGGAATGTGGTTGGTTTGAACAACGTACCTTAGCGGTCCCTAATCTGGCTGAACTGTTGGATTTGGTGGCATTGGGTACGGTGGCAGATGTGGTGCCGTTGGATGCCAATAACCGTATTTTGGTCCATCAAGGGTTAAGTCGTATTCGTGCGGGGAAGTGCCGTCCAGGAATTCGCGCATTATTGGAGGTCGCTAACCGTGATGCGCGTCAACTGGTTGCGAACGATTTAGGCTTTTCTCTTGGCCCACGGTTGAATGCGGCGGGGCGTTTAGATGATATGTCCATCGGGGTGGCGCTACTGCTGAGTGACGATATTGCTCAGGCGCGAGCACTGGCAATCGATCTTGACACCTTGAATCAAACCCGGCGCGAGATAGAACAGGGTATGCAGGTTGAAGCTTTGCAACTGTGTGACCAGTTGGAGCGCACCAGCAGTGAATTACCTTACGGTATCGCGATGTACCATCCAGAATGGCATCAGGGCGTTGTGGGTATTTTGGCTTCACGCATCAAAGAACGCTTTCACCGCCCGGTTATCGCTTTTGCCCCGGCGGGAGAAGGGTTATTGAAAGGGTCGGGTCGTAGCGTTGCGGGTTTGCATATGCGTGATGCCCTTGAGCGTCTGGACACTCTGAACCCAGGGTTAATACTGAAGTTTGGTGGGCACGCCATGGCGGCAGGGTTATCGCTGGAGGAAGGTAAATTCGATGAATTCCGCCAGCGTTTTGCAGATTTAGTCGGTGAATGGATGGATGCTTCGCAATTGGAAGGCGTTATTTGGTCTGATGGCGAACTGAACGGTGCTGAGTTATCACTGGAGACCGCAGAGCTATTGCGCGACGGTGGTCCATGGGGGCAATCTTTCCCTGAGCCGACCTTTGATGGCAAATTCCGTATCTTACAGCAGCGCTTAGTGGGTGAGCGTCACCTGAAACTCATGGTAGAGCCGCTGAATGGCGGGCCTTTGTTAGATGGAATTGCCTTTAATGTCGATACCACTTTGTGGCCGGATAGCAGCGTGCGAGAAGTTAAATTGGCCTATAAACTGGATATTAATGAATATCGTGGTAATCGCAGTGTTCAGTTGCTGGTTCAACACTTGTGGCCTTATTAGCGCGTTAGCCGATTACTCAGCCTTCTTCCTTGCGCGGCTAACACCGTTGCAACGCCAAGGAAGAAGGGGATGGCGCTACAAATATAATCAACCTGCTATAAACTGTCGTACAGATCCGTTAGAATTATCGGTTCTCATGACATTCCGTCATCTACGACACAACGTAAGACTTTAAATCATGTTTGAAATAAACCCGGTAAAAAACCGAATTCAGGACCTGTCTGATCGGACAGCCGTTCTCAGGGGGTATCTTTGACTATGATGCCAAGAAAGAGCGACTGGAAGAAGTAAACGCCGAGCTGGAACAGCCCGACGTCTGGAATGAACCCGAACGCGCTCAAGCGTTGGGCAAAGAGCGTTCTACGCTGGAAGAGATTGTCACCACCATTGATCAATTAGAGCAAGGCTTGGAAGACGTGTCCGGCCTGCTGGAATTAGCCGTTGAAGCTGATGATGAAGAAACCTTTAACGAAACAATTGCTGAGTTAGAGGTTCTTGATGGCAAGCTGGGCCAGCTCGAATTCCGTCGTATGTTCTCTGGCGAATATGATCGCGCCAACTGCTATCTGGACTTACAAGCAGGCTCTGGTGGCACTGAAGCTCAGGACTGGGCCAGTATGTTACTGCGTATGTACTTGCGCTGGGCTGAGTCTAGAGGCTTTAAAACTGAGATCATCGAAGAATCTGACGGTGATGTTGCTGGTTTGAAATCTGCCACCGTCAAAATAATTGGTGAATATGCCTTCGGTTGGTTACGTACTGAAACTGGCGTACACCGTCTGGTACGTAAAAGCCCATTTGATTCGGGCGGTCGCCGCCATACCTCTTTCAGTTCAGCCTTTGTCTATCCAGAAGTTGATGACGATATTGATATTGAAATTAACCCGGCAGACCTGCGTATTGACGTTTACCGTGCATCCGGTGCGGGTGGTCAGCACGTCAACAAAACAGAATCTGCGGTGCGAATTACTCATATTCCAACCAATATCGTGACTCAATGCCAGAATGACCGTTCGCAGCATAAAAACAAAGATCAAGCGATGAAACAGCTGAAAGCTAAGCTGTATGAGTTTGAGATGCAAAAGAAAAATGCTGATAAACAGGTTTTGGAAGACAATAAGTCCGATATCGGCTGGGGTAGCCAGATCCGTTCTTATGTATTGGATGACTCCCGTATTAAAGATTTGCGTACCGGTGTGGAAACACGCAACACGCAAGCTGTACTGGATGGCGATCTGGACAAATTTATTGAAGCAAGCTTGAAAGCCGGGCTATGAGGAACTGAGATGTCAGAGCAAAAACCACAAGTCGCTGAGCAAGCGCAAGAACTCAATAGTGAGTTACAAGCCCGTCGAGAAAAACTGGCTGTCTTACGGGGAAAGGGAATTGCATTCCCTAATGATTTCCGCCGTGAGAACCTTTCCGACCAGTTGCATGCCGAGTTTGACAGTAAAGAGAATGAAGAGTTAGAAGCACTGAATATCGACGTAACCGTTGCTGGCCGTATGATGACCCGCCGTATCATGGGTAAAGCATCATTTGTGACTCTGCAAGATGTTGGTGGCCGTATCCAGTTGTACGTTTCCCGTGATGACCTACCGGAAGGCGTTTATAACGAAGAATTCAAAAAGTGGGACCTGGGCGATATCCTGGGTGCGCGCGGTAAACTGTTTAAAACCAAAACCGGTGAGCTGTCGATCCACTGTAGCGAACTGCGTCTGTTGACCAAGGCTCTGCGTCCATTGCCAGATAAATTCCATGGCTTAGCTGACCAGGAAACCCGTTACCGCCAGCGTTATTTGGATCTGATTGCTAACGACGAGTCTCGTCATACTTTCAAAGTCCGTTCGCAAGTGATGTCCGGTATCCGTAGCTTCATGGTTGAAAAAGGCTTCATGGAAGTCGAAACGCCAATGATGCAAGTGATCCCTGGCGGCGCTTCCGCACGTCCGTTTGTCACGCATCACAATGCGTTGGATATCGATATGTATTTGCGTATCGCGCCAGAGCTGTATCTGAAACGTCTGGTCGTGGGGGGCTTCGAACGTGTGTTCGAAATCAACCGTAACTTCCGCAACGAAGGGGTTTCGCCACGTCATAACCCAGAGTTCACCATGATGGAACTCTATATGGCTTATGCGGACTATAAAGACCTGATCGTCTTGACGGAAGAGCTATTCCGCACTCTGACCGAAACCATATTGGGGAGCAGTGTGGTGCAATATGGCGAACAGACTTTTGATTTCGGTAAGCCTTTTGCCAAATTGACCATGAAAGAAGCTATTTGTAAATATCGTCCTGAAACCAATGTCGCGGATTTAGACGATATGGATAAAGCCGTCGCAATTGCCGAATCATTGGGTATCAAGGTTGAGAAGAGCTGGGGCCTGGGTCGTATTCAATGTGAAATCTTTGAAGAGACCGCAGAAAGTCATCTTATCCAGCCAACGTTCATCACAGAATATCCAGCCGAGGTTTCTCCGCTAGCACGCCGTAATGACGATAATCCATTTATCACTGACCGCTTTGAATTCTTCATCGGTGGCCGTGAAATTGGTAATGGCTTCTCTGAGTTGAACGATGCCGAAGACCAGGCGCAGCGTTTCGCCGATCAGGTAAGTGCTAAAGAAGCTGGCGATGATGAAGCGATGTTCTACGATGAAGACTATATCACTGCATTGGAACATGGCTTACCACCAACCGCAGGGCTAGGTATTGGTATTGACCGTATGGTTATGTTGTTTACCAATAGCCATACCATCCGTGATGTCATTTTATTCCCAGCGATGCGCCCGGTAAAATAAGCGACACGGTTTAACGATAAATTCCTCAGGGCGCTACGGCGCCCTTTTTACTGAGTCAGCTAAACTTGTTTCTTGAAGTAAAACGGTGTTAGTGATGTATTGTTTAATCTAATCGCTTAAAATACCGGCGCTTAGAGCATATCTTCGCTTGCCCATAGGGCAGAACCGGTTATAATGCTAGCCGCACACCGACGCGGGTGTAGTTCAATGGTAGAACGAGAGCTTCCCAAGCTCTATACGAGGGTTCGATTCCCTTCACCCGCTCCAACTTAACGTCTCTCAGTATCTCCCGAAGTCCATCAAACCCAGTAAATCTGCACTTCTCAGGCTAATCTAGTTATTCCTATATACATGTTCGTCTATTGAAATCTATTTATAGCGGGGGGTATATATGGGGGTATCAAATTATACCCACCTAAAAGGTACCCCCAGATGAAGCTAAACGCCCGGCAGGTTGAAACAGCCAAACCCAAAGACAAAGCCTATAAGCTCGCGGATGGGGGCGGTTTGTACTTATTGGTCAATACCAATGGCTCGCGTTATTGGCGTTTAAAGTACCGCTTTGCGGGGAAAGAGAAGTTGTTGGCCCTGGGGGTGTATCCAGACGTGTCGTTAGCGGTTGCCAGAGTAAAACGTGACGAGGCTAAGAAGATTGTCGCTGGTGGCGGTGATCCCAGCCAGAACAAACAACAGGAAAAACTAGCCCGACAAGGTGAAGCGACGAATACCTTTGAGGCTATCACCCGAGAGTGGTATCAACGGCGTTACGATAGGTGGTCTGAATCTTATCGTTTAGAAATGATGAGCACGTTTGAAAGTGACGTTTTTCCATATATCGGTTACCGGCCAATCAAAGAAATTAAACCGCTTGAGCTGATGGCCGTGCTGTCCAAGTTAGAAAAACGGGGTGCCACTGAGAAAATGCGTAAGGTTCGGCAGCGATGTGGTGAGGTTTGGAAATACGCCATCATCACAGGCCGAGCCGAATATAATCCCGCCCCTGACCTTGCCAGTGCTTTTGCTCCTCATAAACGCGAACACTATCCACATCTTACGATTAATGAAATCCCTGAATTTCTTTCCAGCCTTGCCAGTTATAGCGGCAGCATGTTGGTTAAGTTGGCTATGCGGTTGTTGATCCTCACCGGTACCCGCCCAGGTGAATTGCGGCAGGCCGAATGGGCAGAGTTTGATTTTGATAATGCCTTATGGGAGATCCCCGCGGTGCGAATGAAGATGCGTCGGCCACATATGGTGCCGCTTCCGGATCAAGCCATTACGATACTAAAGCAGATTCAACCTATCAGCGGGCGCTATCAGTTTGTGTTCCCTGGCAGAATACAGCACAGCAAGCCTATCAGTGAGATGACACTCAATGTACTAATCCGACGTATCGGTTATGGCGGCAGAGCCACTGGACATGGTTTTCGCCACACAATGAGCACTATTTTGCATGAGCAAGGTTTCAATACGGCCTGGATAGAAACACAACTGGCTCATGTCGATAAAAACAGTATTCGCGGTACTTATAATCACGCTCAATATCTTGATGGACGCCGTGAAATGCTTCAATGGTATGCCGACTATATGGATAGTCTGGAAAATGGCGAGAATGTGATTCATGGCAGATTTGGGAAACGGGCATAGGGGAGGGATATTTGCTATCTGGCTGAAATAGTTATCCAAACTTTTTAAAGGCATCTCACGATGCCTTTTTGTATTTAGAGATTATTCGGCCTCGAGAGGCTCGCTGGTGGCTTGATGATAAGTTTGATGTAGCAGATCTATTTGCTGTTGTAGGACAAAGTTGAGTATTTCTTTCACTTCCGGGGATTCGAGTGTGATGATGGCGTAGATCAGTGCACGGCAGTGATCAATGACTTCTTCCACTTCGCGGGGCGTATTATCGTACATGGCGCACCTCCGGCGGGAGAGTGGCGGCCAGTGATGTTGGCAGGTGAAGAAAAGCTTTACGGCAAGGGGCTTGAGTCGTCGAATCCATGATGACAACCTCTCAGTTGATGGCTTTATCCCACCACCAAGAGCTGCTAATCCCTTTGGGTGGTGGACTGAACGGGGTTAGCAGACCGGTCAACAGAGAACCCGGCGCATCTTTCGATGCCCCCGTCCAGCCCACCATTGTTTTTCACAGGTGTAACTGTACCCGCACATAGTAACCGCCTGCGCGGTTGTGCGCTCTGTTTTGTCTCAGGCTGCTAAACCCAGCAACGGATTTTGCCGCTGCGGGGGCACTATATCTGACCATTCCCTACTGTTCAATTAACCAGTGGTAAATTAGGACAAACATTTTTGTAGATGCGAGAGGGGCCGCATTTATGGGTGTAATGCGTATGTAACCCATCGATATCAATTATTATCTGAACTTAATAATCAGTTTTTGATAAGGTAAAGATTAGTTAATAATAAGGTGTTTGTGTTGACCTTGCTTACATATAACTCTACTCTCTCACCATAACAGCGGATGTGATCACTTACAAAAGTGAGGAAACGATGGTCAAGGTTGACTGGTCGAGGAAAGCAGTTAAGCAGTTACTTTCAATAGATGCCAGATATCGTAAACCTATCAGTGAAAAAGTGAATAAACTGACAAATTTCCCTGCTGTTGATTTGGATATCAAAAAGTTACAGATGGGTGATAGCCAATTTCGTATGCGTGTAGGGAATTACAGGGTTATCTTTCAGATTGTAGAGGGAACACCTGTGATATGTACAATCCAGGAAGTTAAACGTAGAACCACGGCAACCTATTAGGTTAGCTCAGTATATTTTCCCTCAAAGGCATGGTGTTATTTTTCTAAACTAAGGTGAATAAGATGGCAAAACTACAATACATTCATGATGAAGCAGGAAAGCCTCAGTTTGTGGTTTTACCCGTTGCCGAATACCAGCAGCTTATCTCTAATGCAAAGTATGAGGATATTCCCTATGTTGCTGATAACGATGATGATCAGACGATCCCGAATGAAGTTGTTCAAATCATGGTAAACGATGGTGTCAGTTTGCTGGCTGCATGGCGTATCTACCGTGGTTTTTCGCAATATGAAATAGCAGAACTGCTTGGCACCACCCAATCTGCTGTATCCCAATGGGAAGCCGTAGATTCTCGCCCACAGAAGAAAACCAGAGAGAAATTAGCAGCAATTTATAAATGCCGGGCGGCGCAGATGATTTTGTGAGTGCTAAAGATAAAAATTAGAGGCTTTGGTGACCTCAATAACCATAACTAATTAATAATAGTTAAATCACGCTCACAAACAAACCTAATAGGTTAATGACTTGCTATAAATAACCTACTAGGTTATATTTATTAAGTGGAAATTGCTCAAGGATGGCAATGAAATGGAGAAACGGACTCCGCATACTCGTTTATTAAAAGTAAAAGAATTGGTATTGAAGGGGAATATTAAAACGACACGAACTGCCAGAGATGGGGCTGAGGAACTGGGACTGAGTTTTAGAGATATGTGTGATGCAGTTTCCGAACTGATTAGCGCCGATTTTTATAAAAGTATGACGACACATCAAGATCATACCATTTGGCAGGATGTTTACCGTCCTATGCTTTCTTGCGGTAGAGTTTATTTGAAAATCACGGTTATCGATGATGTTTTGAATGTCTCGTTTAAGGAGATTTAATGATGAAATGTCCAGTTTGTGGCGGTGTAGAATTAATCCACGAAGCGCGTGACGTTCCCTTTACCTATAAAGGGCGTAAGTTCATCGTCGAAGGCGTGATAGGGCAACATTGCCCGGCATGCGGTGAAACAGTCATGACCGAAGCCGAGTCCGATGTCTATGCAGCAAAAACAATGCTTTTGCGAAAAATGGTCAATACAGAATCGATTGCCCCCGCATATATTGTGCAGATCCGAAAAAAGTTGGGCCTAAACCAGCGGGAAGCCAGTGAGATTTTTGGTGGTGGGGTTAATGCATTTTCGCGTTACGAAAAAGGTAAGGCTTTGCCACATCCATCAACGATAAAACTGTTGCAAGTGCTTGATAAACACCCGGAGTTATTGAATGAAATTAGGTAGCTGTTAGGGTGCAACAAGATACTTTGTAATGTGATTTTTTGCGGGCGAGGGGATAGGGATATTATCGCCAATTTTTTAGTCGCGCGGTTTACCATTTCATTGAAAACTATCTCCCGCAGTGATTTCCCCCAAAAACCCTTCACCCCCTTCACCAACCTACAAAATCCCCCCCACAACCCGTCCCCACTCTGGCCTCGCCCCCTCTGAATACTCCCCGCTGAACTCTTCAGCAACTGTTCAGGTGTTCAGTTTTTAATACCTGCCATCCATGAATTAATGAACACCTCTGAATACTGACTGAACAGTTATTAGTAAACTATTCAGTCAGTTTTTATCTTTGTATTTCAATTAATTAAATCTATTTCTGAATACTCTGAATAAGCCAGAGGTGAGAAATAATTAGTGGGGTTCTTCCGGTTGCGGATGGTGGGGCAGTGCCAGAGCGGGGAGCCAGTCATTGGCGGTGTCGGATAAATCCATGTTGTAGCGGAACCCTTTGTCAGTTCTGGCTTTTTTGTATTCTGCGCCGAACTCTTCCATCACTTTGGGAAAGTCTTTGCCGAATTTGGTCAACGATAATGAACGCTGATGGCCGTAAGCCTCCATATAAGCCAGATAAGCGTGATACAGATAAATGCGCGGGGCGTGCGGGGAAATTGCCAGCGTTCCCATATACATACCGACCGCCTCGCCCAGCTCGACAATGTGCGCGCAGAAGCCATAAAGCGGATCGGCATCCCGCTTAACCCCCATCGCCTCCCGTGAATCTCGCTGCTCAAGTAGCAACTTTCGCGCCTTGTCCTGGTCGGCAAATTCAGCCAGCAGGCAGCGGATCACCACTGGCAGTTCTGCCGCGATTTTCTCGCCGATCAGCGGATCTTTATCCGCCTCTTTCACGGGATGGTTGAACGCGAAAATCACCCGCCGCCGGGCAATACCGCCTTGCCGCTCGGTGAAACTCATCGGCTCGTTATTGGTCGCCAGCACCACAGCCGTTAATAAGGTGCTGAATTGTTTCTCATATTTGCCGTCGATTTCCACTAAATCCCCGCCGGTGATGGCCTTGATGCCAGCCCCCTCGCCGACATATTTCACCTGATCGGGCAGCGTAATCAGGCTCTTGCCGACAAACTGCGCGCGCCCTCTGGCTTGATCCAGCGCCGCCATATTGCCGGAGGCGGTGTTCTGGCGGCCCGCCAGCAAGGTGGCGATGTAGGTGAATACCGATTTCCCGCTACCGCCCTCGCCGGTGACCT
The DNA here is from genome assembly GCF_900460465.1 of Yersinia pestis. Lineage (GTDB taxonomy): Bacteria > Pseudomonadota > Gammaproteobacteria > Enterobacterales > Enterobacteriaceae > Yersinia > Yersinia pestis. Next base: position 938,985 of record NZ_UAVH01000006.1, read on the forward strand.
CAAGGAACAATTGCCAGTCGAATCGGTTGGACAGAATCATAAACAGCGCGGCTTTGATACGGGCCATTTTGGGCAATTCGTCATTGGCCGCATGGGCCAGCCACTTGGTGAAATGGGGGGCGTGGTGTGCCAGATTTTCGTCTGGCTGCGGTTCGGTGAATATGATGTCGTTGTGATGCTGCAACCAATCATTGGCGCGATGCGGCCGGAACTGTTTGGCTTTCAGGTCATAAACGCCATTCTGAAAGCCGATTAAATGGCGTGGTGGCTCGCCCATGATCGGGATTTGCAGCTTCATCGCTTCAATGGCATTGCGGATACCGGCCGGTGAATAGGGCGTGTCGTTGGCGTTGAAAATCATCACCAGCTCGCGTCGTAACACACCATCGGGCAGCTTGTCCCAGCGCTCGTCATCATAGTGATAAACCGTTTCACTCTCGGCATGCACCGCAATCTGGCCATAATGTTCGGCCAATAACTGCCCGCGCTGACTGGCGGCCATTTGCGATAATGTCGGATGCAACCCTTTGTTTTCAGCCAATTGGCTCACCGGCGGCGGCTGATACAAACCATGATAAAAACTGTTACGCGCCTGCCCGGTACCGGCTTGCTGACGGTAATCATCCCAATCGGCTTTATGCGGGGTTGGCGGCAATGTCACCCAACCATTGACCGCGTTGGCGGCTTTTTCTGCGGACAACTGGCCAACATTGGCTGTGTCTTGTGGATTGATATCATTATCCGCCGCAATGATGATTTTCGCGGCAGGCCAATAGATACGGAATGCCTGTGCCACCGGCAACAGATTTCCGGCATCGATGGCGGCGATAATCACGGCGGCCGGTAGCAATAACTCCAGACTTTGCGCGGTGGCGTAACCCTCTGCCAGCACCACGGTTTCAGCCTGTTCCGGCAGCGGTTTGAGCGGGATAAACGTGCCTTTTTTGCGGCTACCGGCGATCAGCTTTTTCGTGCCATCGGGCCGGATAATCTGTGCGCCGGTGCAGTCCCCCGCCATATTCTGCAATATCAGCAATAACGAACCATCCGGCAGAATAGGTAATTTATGGCTGCTCAGACCTTTATTAATTAAATAGCGAGATTCCCCAGGCGTGGTTTTCGCCATGAGAGAGGCCAGATCCGGCGCTTTAGATTTGGGTGAGACACCGAGAATATCGGCCACCAGCTGCGCGGCTTCAGTTAGCGAGCATTGTCGGACATTTTTAACCAGATCCAAACCGTCGCCGGATTGTGGTTCGCACTGATTACAAAACCACGTTCCCGCGCCCTGACGGTCATCAAAACGAAAGCGGTCTTTGCCGCCACAGGCCGGACAGGGGGAGTGCTGTTTGCTGTGGCTGATCGCCAGCGCATCCAGAATAAAGCCCCATTTTCCGCGCGCCTGTGCCGCAACCTCGGTAATAAATTGATTCATGACTTTTCCTTTTTACGCCCGGTTTCCGGCGGATAAAATCCATTTTCGGGCCATTTTTAACACCCATAGCAATGTTTTAAATTTTATAAATACAATTTATGTATCAATGAGATGCAGATAATCTGATTCTATTGTCCAGTAGTTGCACCCAACGGGAATATTCGTAGACTCATTGTATCCACCGCGCCACCCTTGCTCCGTGGTGGATAAACGCCCCGGCAGTATTGAGTGATGTCGGGGCGTTCCTTTTGATACATCCGCAGCCGGAGGAAAATAACGTTTCTGTTATTTTTTAGCCTATGAACTACACCATTGAATATTACGATGATGATGTCATCACCCAGCTTCTTGCCCAACCCATCAGCTTGCAGGCCAATTTTATTAGCCTGGCTAAACGTATGAAGCGCTACGGTATTAAGATGGTTGATGCTGTCCCGATGCATTACCACGAAGATGTGTTTGAGCTGTGTTTTTATGAGCCGAAAGGCTGGAACCGCGTCATTTTTATGGCACAAATAGACTGGCAGATTGTTATTTTGCATATTGTGGTGCAAAAAACGGCTTATATGCCGTGGAAAGAGAAAGGCAAAGCCGCTAAACGAATGAAGGAGTTGCGATTTGGATAATAAACGCCAACCACCAAGCCTGTCCCATGAACAAGTGGTCGCCCGAATGCTAAAGAAACCGGCAGTGAGGGCAGAATATGAGCGGCTGGAGCGCCAGGATTTCGCCATCATTGATGAAACGTTAAAGGGAATACATTCCGAATAATGCACCAGCGCACTCATTGCTTATTTCCCCGTGAATGTGCAATTTGCTGTTCAATCCAGTCATTCACCTCACTTTCAACAAAAGCGATAGCCCGCCCCCCTATTTTTATCGGTGGCGGGAAGCGCTTTTGTTTTAATAATTTATAAACCCAAGGCCGGCTAAAACCGGTACGTTTTAATACTTCTGGCAATCGGATTAATGATGAATAGGTCATTCCATGACTCCTGTTATCTCTCGGTGGCTACTGAATTAATTGAAACAAAATCAGGCAGTAATAGGGGTAAGTGGCAAATAAATAAAAGGAACCTTTATTCCTGTCGTTTTAGGTCAATCCGTAACGCGAATATGTTAGTTGGAAACCCATAGCGGCGAGTTGGAAATAAACTTCCGCTCGTCTAAGGATTATCGGCCCCGGGCAGAGAAACAAGCAGCGCCTCGCTGATCAAGTTACTCATTTGCTTTTCGGTCACCATTTCCCCGCTGAATCCCGCGTTGAACATAGCCTGAGTCGCCACCCGGGCAATGGCGGTTTTATTCATTTTGACGCCGCGCCGGTACTGCGGGTTGTTCCTGGCTAACGTGATAGCCATACCGGCAATAAACGCCAGCGCGGTTTCTTTACCGGCAAAACCACCCCAGCTCTCTTCTGCTTGCCGCTGCTCCGGCACCAGTGCAGCGCCCAGTGGTAGCGGCCAGTGAAATCCATTCGCCTTAACCCAGCCTTCCACTTCTGCTAATTAATTATTACCATTCCTATATCATCAATTTGAATAGAATAAGGCATCACCCCAACAATCAGTGCAGCCGTTTCTTTTATTGTGATATTAATTCTGGATAGAAATGGCGTTAACCATTTTGGTAATTTATCTTTAAGAATATTTTGATATTCTTCGTCACTGTCACGCAGGTTAATCTGCAAAAGCTGTTCTATTTCAGTCCGGTTAAATCCGACGTAATCATAACAATTCATGCTGTTAATACCTTAGAAGGGAAGTTCGTGATCATCCTCCTCATCGGGCCGGTGATTAAATTCGTCAGGTTTATAACTTTCAGGTATCCATCCATCACAAGGCGCTCCATCCATTTTAGGGTTGGCCATCGCTGCCGAGAGCAGATCAAAATAGCAAAATTGGGGGTCATCAAAGCCGGGGGAGCGGGTCACGCCGAGCGCGTCCTGAATCAGTAACGGCGGTGAAACTGGCCTGGCATCCGTCAATTCTATCAGCAGCCAGTTGGCTATCTGCGCCTGACTCATCGTGGGGTGGAGACGCGAAATCCGCTGAATCAACTCCCTGATACTGATAAATTCCTGCTGCTTTGCCTTGAGCTTTTCCGCTGGGTTTATCATGAGATTACTCCTGTTATCTCTGGTTGGCCCTGCTTTGAATGATACCGAACATAATGGTTCAAAGTGAAAGTAGTAGGGAGATGGTGCTGATCTCAGTTCGGTATACAGTGATATTCAATCGGATGTATCGCCACGGATTTTTGAGATAATCATAAAGTTACTTTTGAGATAATCTACAAATGATAATCTGTTAACATAATGGCTATAAAGTGTTTTTTAATCTATTTTTAAGATAATGATATTTACATGTTTGAGATAATCTAACTTTATGCCTAAATTTAATCACTATGATTTAGCACTGTTAAACCCCAGTTTCGACTCGCCATTGGTTGATGCATTGACCGAGCTTGAGTTACTAAGGCACCTGCGTCTTGAAACTGATGTGCATCCTCTGTTATTTGCCCAGCTAAAAAGTATTTTTCATATGCTGGAAAGCTTGGGTTCAGCAAGAATCGAAGGTAACCATACAACGTTAGCCGATTACGTTGAAAGTAAAGTTGAAGGGGCTGAGGACTCCACGGATCAATTGAAAGAGATTGGCAACATCGAACATGCCATGAACTTTATTGATGAGCATCTGCATGCTGGTGAAGATATCACGGAGTATTTTGTCCGAGAACTGCACGCCATGACGGTAAATGGGCTTGAACGGGAAGGGGATAAAACGCCGGGAGCCTATCGCAGCCACGGAGTGAGTATTGCTCAATCAACTCATTTGCCGCCTGAATTCATCCATGTTCCGGCTTATATGCAGGAATTGGTCGGGTTTATGAATCGCGCAGACGCGCCAAAATATGATCTGATGAAAGTGGCTCTCGCACATCATCGTTTTGGTTGGATTCATCCATTTGGTAATGGCAATGGCAGAACAGTGCGCCTGCTGACTTATTCTTTGCTGATAAAGTACGGTTTTAATGTGAAAACCAGTGGGCGGGTGCTAAACCCAACGGCAGTTTTTTGCAATGACCGTGAGCGCTATTACTCGATGCTGGCCGAAGCGGATACGGGGGCTGTTGAGGGGCTAGAGCAATGGTGCCTGTATGTTCTTACCGGTATATCGGCGGAGTTAAAGAAAGTCGATAAGCTCTCGGATCTTCACTTTTTAAACTCAAAAGTTCTTTATCCAGCGCTCGAGTATTCCAAGGGGCGGGGGGTAATCAATGAGACGGAATCTAAAATTCTTAAGCGGACCATTAGCCAGGGGACGGTAAAAACCAGTGATTTAAAAGAGGTTTTGCCGGGATTGAAGCCAGCTCAAATTACCTATCAGATTGGTAAGTTAGTTGATCGTGGCCTTTTACAACCGGTTGAAGTGGGATCGCGAATTTATACCGCCGGTTTTTCGAAATCAGATCTGATGCGTGGTGTCATTCATGCTTTGCGAAAAGAGGGGTTTATTCCAGATTTTTGATAGTCAGTGCATCAGAGGAACAGTATCACGATGATTATTGTGCTTTCTGATGCCTGATAAAACCTTATCTTTCAGTTAAGCTAATCCGAGTAAAAATATCTGGGGGTATAATTGGGGGTATTAAAAATATAGTGAAATTAATAATTGTTTAAATACAATTTGATAGGTTTTCTGTTATGTTCCCTTCACGCTCAATCTCAAACTCTCCTAACCCCTACCAATCCCTTACTCCATAAGCATTTCATGGTTTTTATCCTCTCTCAAGCTCTACATGGTTCTGGCTAAATCTACATATCAATGTGTAGAGGACGTACCCGCCTTTTCTAGAGCTATACAGTTCGAAAGTTAACCCGTTAATGTTGAGGCTTTTCTCGGGCTGGTTGATCCCCTTACTCAACAACAGAACACGGTTTCAGCTTTTAATTGCCGAACTCATCATTATCCCTTACCTTTTTGGGCATATTGCCAAATTGATATTGGCAAACGGATAAATAAGGGATGATATGGCAAAAGGTTATTATCTGGTTGTGGGCGATGAAACAACTTGCGGGGGAGTTATCACCGAAGGGGAACCGACCCACACAATAATGGGAAGAGCCGTCGCCCGTGAACAAGACCGTATTACCTGCGGTAAGCATCCGGGAACCTACATCATTGTCGGGCACATTCCCGGAGACACAATACTGGGACGCAAGTTTGCGGGTTCACTACACAGCACAAGTAACTGTCCGTGCAAGGCAAGATTTATCCCTTCGATGATGAATGATGCCTATGAGTTAATCGGGTCACCTACCTCCGGTCAGTCCAGTATCGCACCCTCATTCACGGAGACCTCCGAATCACCACCAGACGTAACCCCCGTTTTTGCCAAGTCTTGTCTGCGGGAAAAGGGGTGTACCGATGCGGGTACCGAGGGTGAACCACACCGCAATTTCGGCAAAATGGGCTTTTATCAGACTATTCCCCCCTCACCAACCTCCCCAACTGATAATAATGAAGTGGATCAACGCGCTCAAACTGCCAGGCGTAAACCTGTGGAAACAGAGCCTGATGTTAAGACACCGTGGTACAAGCGGGTGTTGGGGAGAACCAGTGCGGCTCCGGCCGCGGTAGTTGTACCGGTATCGACTGGGGCGGGTCTGGCGGCCTTAGAGCAAGCGGGTATTCAGGGAATGCGGTTTGTCGGTGGTAACCTGATGACGGCGGGACGCTGGATGGTGGGTTCATCACCTGTCGGTGCTGCTATCATGGGAATGATGCCGGGCACCCTGAATGAAGGTGAAACCGATTTACTCGACAAACTCAAGCTGGAAAACATTGCTAAGAATGGTGGCTCAGCACCAACACGCGTGCGTTTTCGCTGGGTTGATAGCGGAAATGGCCGGTTAAAAGCCGAGGGCTATCATATGAGTGCTGAAGGTGGATTGGACAGAGTGCCAGTACGCAAGATGACGCTCAATGTCTTTACCGGCAATTATGAGTTTTGGGAAGATGGCGCGGCAGGGCCAACCATTCTGTGGACACCGAATGATCCCGGATTTAAAGCCCCATCGAATACCGGTAATAACGACGGGCCGATCATTCGCACTACGATTACGGTATTACCGATGCCGGAAGCTGACGAAACCGGCGAGCATTCAACTACATTACCCATGCCAGAGGAGAAGGATTTCCGCGATTATATTCTGATCCATCCGTTGCTTGATTTGCCACCGTTGTATATTTATTTGAGTAAAAATCCAGACACGCCAATTTGGACGAAAACCAAAAGGCTCGAACCGGTATCTAATGCTTATGAACACTGGGTTAAGCATGGTCATGAATTCTCAGACCAGCCTTTTAATAATGCGAAAGAATATGTTGAGAGCACTCATGATTTCGTTAATAATCCTCCGGAAGGTACACTTACAAAAACTCGCCCAAATGGTGATGAACTATTTTACCATCCACAGTTAAATACGTTTGCAGTAAAGACAAAAGATGGAGTGCCTAAAACGATGTTTAAGCCGTCAGACAAAATGGGATATTGGAATAAACAATGAGTGATGAATATTCATGTCAGTGCTGCGGATCAAAAACAATAGATAATCTTGGGGATTATGAAATTTGCCCTATTTGTAAATGGGAGGATGACCCAATCCAGTCCAAAGAACCTGATTATGTAGGTGGAGCAAATAAAATGAGCCTCAACGAAGCCAAAGAAGCCTACAAGCAAGGACGAAAGGTTATATAACCGGTAGGGGGATCTGAAGCCCCTTTATCTGTATTCGCTACCCAATCAAGGCCACTGTCAGCTGAACTGACCCCATAAAGTTGGACGGTTTATCAGCAACAGTGGCTTTTTGTGTATTTGCTTCAATCATCCACCTGCCAGCTTTTTTCATTCTACGCTTGATATTATCAACGGTGCTGGTGGCCTAAATACCTTCCCGCACTAGCCTGAATGCCAAGCTTCTCCATTTTATTGACCATCTGGCAAATAATATCTTTGGCGGCCAACAGCGAAACCCCACTGAAAAGCTGAAGGTCCGGGCTATATATTTATTCTGCAATGGTAGCAAATGGTAACGTTGAGAGCATTTCACTGCCGGAGGTAAGGCGCTTAATGTCAGGGGAACTTGACCGCTCAAGCGCCTCTGAATGGGCGTTTGCAATAATTGATGATGATCACATTCGAGTAAGCGATCAGGTTGTTTGGAAAGTACTTCAATGCTTGGGGGGAGCAGATTTACCGATAACTGACAGGGAGTATTTATATGAAAAAGAAGACTTTAATTGCTGGCTCAACGAAATTGACTCACATGAGTAATTGAGGCTTGGTAGAGCAGCCAGCCTTGTTAAACAGGAGCCCTACGATGAGCATAGTTATTTTAGAATTCGCTAAATCATTTATTAATGAAAGAGTGTCAGCGCAGGTTTTTGCGAATGCTTACATTGAGTTTTGGAGGATAGAGCGTGACCAACGTATCTGTCTTAAAGACAATGAAAAATTAAACGAGTGCTTATCAAGTATATTTTGTTTGGCTGATCTCTATAATCCTGACTCAGACAGAGAGGAATATGAACTTGACGATAAGCAACTATATGAACAAGTTCTACAGCTCATCAATAAACTAAATCAGGACGCTCTAAATAAATAGCCCACTGACTATTTTGTTCAGAAAGGCCCTCGCTATCATTATTAATGAGAAAATTCTATACCGGTCAAGCCTAAGGCATCGAAATGACGCTCACCGAAGAATAAAAGGCGCTTTTCGATGCTCTGACACCATTAGCGCAGATTCGTTACCGCGCTGCTAGAGGGTGCCAATCAAACCAGAGATTAATCGGTACACTAAATTTGGCCAGATGAATATACATATCTAACATCATCGCTTTCAGCTCTTGATTAACGGTATGTTTTTATTCGTGGCAGCAGTATCCGATATTCATCTTGGATTTCAGTGCTTTCTTGTTCTTTTTGCTGAAAATATAAGCGACAATGTCGGATTTCCTGAAGGGTGCCAAGCGAGAATGAAAATAAACAGTAAGTTATGGATGGGCCTCCTAATGGGCATGCTAGGTATGGCGGTACCTCCATCACAGGCTTCTTCTGATAATACTGGCTGTGTGTGGGGAAAATATTGCCCGCTCAGTGGTGTACCCTTTTTGGATGTTTACAATGATACTCGGGTTAATATGATGTTATTGGTTGGAGAACCAAAAAATTTCATATTGCCACGTTTAACGATGCCAGCGGATATTACCCGTAGTAGGAATTACCATTTTGGTGAGTTTTATTATGATGAAATGAGTTTTCCGAAGCGGGAAAAAAGTCTTACAGATGAGAATAATGATAGCCCTTCGGAAGAAACGCCATTTGATAAGATGGCAAAGACGCTAGGCATCAATTCGGCTTCGTTTAAGGGAACCAATGCCCGATATAGAGAAGCACGGCATATCTCCAATAATCCCGCATCAGTTGAGCAATTTTTTACCGCTTTACTGGCAGACTCGTCCTTAACTGCCGACGATCGACATAATTTAGCCCTCTGGCGATCCAATATTTTTCATAATGTCGATGCACCGGTCGATGGTGGAATTACACCGCCACCTTTTAACATTGTGCCAGGCTCACATGTTGATGCTTTTAGCGATTATCTTCATGGCGCCAATGCATTTTATCGGGGCGATTACCCAGAGGCCACCGCTTTATTTTCTGCCCTCCAAAAGAGTTCTCAAGCATGGGTCGCAGAAACAGCGACTTATATGTTGTTCCGAGTTGCGCTCAATGAGAGCAGTACAAATGCGTCGGATAAATATGGCATGTTTGAAACTAAAAATATCAATCAGGATGCCGCCCGTCAGGCATTGGATTATTCTCGGGCCTATTTAGTTGCTTATCCCCAAGGCATTTACGCAGAGTCGATTCAGGGGTTGGAGCGCCGTATTTACTGGTACCTCTCTGATTGGCAACAACTGGCGCGGCTGTATGAAGAGACATTACTGGCAGCACCGAATGCTGAAGCTTTGTGGGATACCGTATCAGAAGTTGATGCTAAATTTATCAGCAAAGATGCCTTTGGTGGCGAGCCCTTTATCAGCGATATGCAAGCACCTTTACTGACCTTCACGCAAACATTACGTTGGTTGCGATTAGGGGGGCGCCAGAGTGGCTCTGAGTTGGAGGTTACGCAGGAGAAACTGGCAAGTTATAAACCGATGTTTGTCGATGCGGATAGGCTCCCCCTTTGGCAGTATCTACAGACGGCCTGGCTCTATTATCATGAGCAAGATTATGCCGGTGTCGTCGCCACTGTCTCGGCTGTCGACTCTCTGCCAGCCACTGACATTGTGACCTTCAGTCAACAGATTCTATATGGTGATGCATTGGTGGCTCAACAACAATGGTCACAGGCCGAAGCACATTGGCGCAAGCTGCTGGGCCTGGTGCAATCGCCGCAACAACAGCAATATCTGCAACTCAAACTCGCCGCGGTTCTGGTGAACAGTGATCAAATTGAAGCCATATTTACCGCAGATAGCCCAATCAAAAACCTGCGTTATCGTTCTCTGATACTCAAAACAAAAGCTCAAAAAGCACTTTTACAACAGCAAGTTATTTCTGGTGCTAATGATGAGGAAAAAACCATTGCTCTGCACACGCTATTACTGCGGGATCTTATGCTTGGTGATTATCAGGGTTATGAGCAGGATAAACAGTTAAGCCCTCATATTCAGCAATCCGTCGATCAAAAAAGCTTTGCCGATGTAGACCTGGCGGCGTTCGATTGGCAGGGCGATAATGTGGAGCAGGGCTATGCCTGTGCTGCGTTAGATGGGACGGTAAAAGCATTGGTTAAAAATAAAACGGATGGTCATGCCCTCAACTGCTTGGGAGAATTCTTCCGTGTAACTGACATCAATATCAATACTTATCAGGAAGGGGAGGGCAATGAGGTGCTGAATGTCGCAGTCCATGCACATGAAACAGTGATAACTCAGCCCAATCGTTTCGATTATTATCAACACGTTATCAACGACCCGAAGGCGGAGCCAGAAGATAAAAGCTATGCGCTTTACCGGGCTGTTATGTGCTATGCCCCATCGGGCTATAATCAATGTGGGGGTGAGGATGTCGATATTGCAACACGTAAGCGTTGGTTTAGCTCATTGAAAACTCAGTATAAAGGTAGCCGATGGGCAGAACGGCTCAACTATTACTGGTAAGCTGCCTATTAGCGCTATTTATGCCGCCCGCGATGGCAGAGGTTAGCGACAAACTGCAGTTGAGCCATAAGGTGTATGCCCATGATTATCAGGCGTTTTGGTTGTGGTCAGGTGTGAACCCACAGCCCGCTTTACAGCAGGCGAATCAGGTTTATCTGCATCAGGGGGAAGTGGTTATTCGCCAGCGAGCCGCCTGGTTTCAGAAAATGGGGCTACCCAGCTCTAGGCTGACACTGCCTGCGATGTGGGTCACGGTGCGCATCACCACGTTGGATGTACCAGATGATATTTTGGCGATTCTGATTGATTTACCCCGGCGGTGGGCCGCCGCTGGAAATCAGGTCATCGGGCTACAGATTGATTTTGATGCAGGCACCTATCGTCTTGATGATTACGCTGGGTTCCTGCGCCGGGTGCGCACTAAGCTGGATCCAAATTTTGCACTTGGTGTAACCGGCTTATTGGACTGGGCAAAAACCGGTAGCATCCAGCAGCTCAATGCGTTGCCGATTGATGAACTGGTGATACAAACCTATCAGGGGCGATCAACCGTTAATCAGTACTCACGTTACTTACCCGCCTTGCTGCAATTACGTCTTCCCTTCAAGATTGGTTTGGTTCAACACGGGGAGTGGGATCCGCAATGGGAACAGTATCTGGCTGCTTCCCCTTTTTATCGGGGAGAAGTCGTCTTTTTGCTTAATCATCTTCGCTCTGAACCTGCTAACGGTAAATAATTTTGAACATTTCCGTCGTCACCAATGTGGCCGTGCATTTCTATAAGTGCCAAGTTGCCAAACCTTGTTGCCCAAAGGGAAATAGTTGAGAGAGTTAAAAATAGGAACTAAGAATAGATTTTAAATATAAACCGACAAGATACTCACTCTATTTTATTTTTTTGATGCGACCATTTAAATCCAATAAAAATAAACTGATTTTTTGTGATTAACTTTTTATAATTTAATCATGATTTGGTTGAATATTCCTACATTGTTGTGTGAATATTCTCATTTGAAGTTGCGGCTTTGATGCTTTATTGATTTTTATCATGCTAACTTGCAACTTTTTATTTCCATTGCTTAGTTGCTCTATGATAGCTTACGTCATCTTATACAATAGCCATATTGCGATATACCATGAAATTGTTTTATCACCTGTTGGGCATGTCTCTAAAATAGGCTATTACAGCTTGACTATAGGCGGTGACGGTTCACGTGATGGGATATTACAATTAATACATATTACAATTAACACATATTAAAATAAGATGTGCTGGATAAATGGTGTAAATATGTACAATAAATAAAATAATATTATGTTTATGAATTATAAGGGTAATTTATGAAAAAGGTAAATTTACTGGTCTGGATAGGTTTATCACTAAACTTAGTGCTTGTTTTGGCCAGTTGGTTTTTCACTGTAGACTATCAGGAACTCTATGGTGAGTTAGGCTATAGAGATCGGATGTTGCTTGATGCTATCGCCGTATTGAGATACTACTTTGCTGTTAGTCTTGTATTGCAAATCCTTAGCGTGATTTTTCTAGATAAAGCCAATAAACTTTCATTTGGATTGGCCATTATCTCTTGCCTGGGTATGTTACCCCTCAGTATTGTTTTCCTTATTGGTTATCTCTTTACCTATAACGATTACGTTTACCGTGGTTTAAAGACGTTTTCATTAAATGAAACGGGTAAGCTTGATACATATCTAAATTTTGCCACTGTTCGTTATTTTATGCTAGGTGCGTTTGCAACTGTAGCGGGTGTTTTTATGTTTTTCACTGATATGCCAATGAGTATGTTAATTATTGTCGTCGGTGTGTTGAATATGATAAATGGTATTCGGTTGGGGCCTCGCCCTGTGATTGCCTTAATGGGGGATAATCTGGTATTTACACCCGCGTTGATGTCGAATACTTATATTATCTCAATTGAGCACGTTGACCTGGTAGAAAGCAAAAAAGGTAAATTCAAGATTAAATTAAATTTAGAGGGATTAGAGAAAAAAATAACTTTCCAGAAAAATATAATGGAAAATGATAAAGATTCTAGTGCTCTTGAAAAAATACTTGCCAAAATTGAAAAAAATAACGGTGAAAAACAGCATATTTTCTTGTAAGAGATTGAAACGTTATTATTCGGTCAAGAGCGATGTCAATTTTGCATCAAATTATGGCGATACGGCATTGCTCTTACCCGTCTTAGATACGAAGGTTTTTAAAGAAACCCCACTTGATGACACAATAAATAAAATACTAACTGCAGCAGTGCTAAGTTCGCTATAGAAAGGGAATAGTACATTGCTTATCTGTCAGTTAATTGAACATAAAGCGCAATGCCAATAAGTGAAATTAATAGAAAAATTGAGGTGTATATGAAAGGCGTCATCTGTATTGGTGATAAAACCACGCATGGCGGGCAAGTGCTCAGTGGGTCTGGCAAAATGAAATTTGCAGGTATTGGTGTGGCGCGCCTGAATGATCCGGTCTCTTGCCCACAGCATGGTAATACCTTCATTATAGAAGCACATCCTTCATTTAAGGATAACGGCATTCCAGTGGCTTTCCATGGTCATCGCTGTGGTTGTGGCTGCACCTTGATCAGCTCTCAGAAGGGAGCAACGGTGATCGCTATGCGGTGATGATGGCGGCTAACCAGTGGTTTTCTTGACGGCTCAGCGACGAGCTTAACCCCAAACTTAGCCGATCTCTTATCAAGAGCGGCTATTCTGCATGATCACTACGGTCACGCGGTGAACCTTTCTTCAGTAGGATCATAAAGTCTTTAAATGCACCGCGCAGCGGCTCAAATAGCGGATGCTTACGATTCTCCATCATGGTTTCCGAGAACAGCTTCAAACCTAAGGCAAAGGCGGCAGTTTTCTCCTGGCCAAAGCCCAGATCTTCACGGGCCTGTAACCGTTCGATGATGCTGAGGATCTCGTCATGATTCTCGGCTTCAAAGGTGACAGGGGCTTTATCAATGGCTTCGCCCTTACGGTCAGTCAAGGGTTCAATAGTGATTCGATAACGATAGCCGGGCATCAGTTTTTCTCCTGTACAGTGGTATCAACTGCCGCAGGTTGCACCCCAACCGGTTGCAACTCTTCTTCAATGGTGTCTACCGCAGCCAGTAGCGCCGTATTAATACGCGCTACTTGTTCTGGCGTGAGATCCGCACGCATCATATTGCTACGTAGAATGTGGCGTAAGCGGTGCATTGCATCGGCAATACCTTCAGCCAGATTCCCCTCTTTGTGACGGTTTACCTGCGCCAGACGAGCAAAGATTACATCGACCATAGCTTGGTTTTTCTGTAGTTCAAACTTCCCAGCGTCAGTAATTTGGTAACTTTTGCGGCCATTACCCGTGGCTACGGGGGTGACAAAATCCTGCTCTTCCAACAGTGTCAGTGTTGGATAGATAACCCCAGGGCTTGGCACATATAGACCTGATGACGCTTCTTCAATAGCCTTAATCAGCTCATAGCCGTGGCTGGGGGTTTTATTCAGTAGCGCCAGCAGTACCACGCGTAAATCCCCATGTTCGAACAGGCGATGCATTTTACCGCCACGCCCGCGCCCATGTTTGCCGCCTCTTGCCGATTCTGCATCTTCTGCCATCACATTATGGCGACCACCGCGACGCATTTTTTCACCGCAGTGGCCCTGTCCTTCATGGCGATGACCACCATGACGATGATCGTGTTTTGAATGACCAAACATTGTAAATCTCCTTTAGATATATCTAAACTATACCGATATATCTAAATTGGCAAGAAAGAAATAAAAAAAAGATATATCTAAAACGCGTTACTGCGCAACGCATCCCGCGTGCTTTTAGTGGCAGCCAGTGAGATGTGCTATCAAGTGGTTTCAGTACCGGAATCAAGCTGCGCAGTTTTAATGCCAGATTTTCCCCTTGGGGATATCAAAAAATGATTTTTAAATCAAAATGTTGAACTGGGAATTGGCTATTTTGGTCAAGGGGGGCCGAGTGACAATATCAGTCAGCCTATTTTTGCTCGCTATTTGAATACCCGTGTTTCTACTATTCAGAAGTGGGAGACGGGAGCCAAACACCCCAGCCGGACATATATCGCTTTGGGCTTGCTCCCTTCTGATAAAAAGGTGAGCAGCACCAAACGGTTATTGGCTCAGCATACGGGGGCTTTTGTCCTCAAGTAATGTGTCTGCATTGTTCATCGCCAATCCTTTGTTGCCTGTAAATAAGCTACTGCGCTGTTTTAAATGGCCAATATACGATAGGGGTTGATTTGAGCGGAATGAAGAGCTGTCGCCTTCGCGCATATGCAGTAAATCAGCCGGTGTTATCCATACCGGATTGGAGTCGCTGATTGGGTGCCCTGCATAATTGTAGGCTTCCAAGACAAACTGAGAACAGAAGAAGCGCTGATCTTCCGTCAGTGACCCACCGTCACCTAATTGCACTGTGGCTAGCAGGCTAAGGCAGTGGTTACGAACGGTCGCATTAAATAACGGCAATTCGCATATTCGTTTGGTGATCATATACGGGGCGATCAATACGATCCCTCCGAAGTTGTAATCCGAGCCCTCTTTATCTAATGCAAACTCACGCAATTTAGCGGCATGTTCCGGGGTTAATCCGGGGTAACGGAAGGCAATAACCGCCGTGTTATGATCTATCGCCTCGTTAAGGCTAACAATATTCACCCCCGTACTGGTTGCCTCGGCCACTTGCTCTTCTCCCAGATAAATAGCCGCATGGCTGACTGGGGCAAGGCTGAATATACGGATACCCAACGAGTTAATGCCAGTTGATGATGACAACAAAATATCGCCGGGCTGGAGATCCAGGCTGGTGACGTCTGCCGCACCGGACTCTGGCGCAGAGCCCATCCGTTGAAACTGAATTCGGTTAGCTTCTGTGCTCTTATTTTTTCCTGATAACGAAACATCAGTCGCACAACCGGCTAATAAAATCAGCCACCCTAGAGTGAAAAAACGCCACCCGATACTTCGCATTACAATTCCTTATTTCTTAGTGTATTCCATTGCTCTTAAGATTATCCCGTATAAATAATAGGGGGAAGCCAGGCAATCAAATTTGTGGTTTGCTTAACATTTAGCGATCAGTTAACAATGACCGCTTGCTTAACGACAAAGAGCCACTATTCAGTAACGGGTTCAGCCGAAGATTCATTGACTGTTGTTGTACGGGAAAATTTTTAATCAGAGCATGTTAGGAAGGTGGTCTAATGTTGGTATATATACCCGTCATACTTCACGTTGCATGGAGCGTTTAAATCTGCGCCTAACCGATTTGTCTCTCGCTTGCTGCCTTTCTGTAACTTGAGTTATTTGGGGTATAGAAGCAATCGAGAATATTTCAAATACTGTTCATAATGCCAATTCATTAACATTGTTTGAATTTGTGTAAAATACAATATGACCATTATAAACAGTAAATATCACATTATCAGTTATGGCGATTTGAGAGTAAGGGGAGTCGCAATCATTACTCGGATCTTCAGCTGAAATAAAAGCTAAATTTTCGCTTAACTTAAAACCGTTTTTTAGAAACTCTTCTTTATATAAATTAACGGTTTTATCACTATGCCAATAATTTAAAGGACTGCTTTTTTTAATAACATACTTAAAGGTACAGACTCCCTCTATCGTTATTTTATTATCCATTATGTATATGTGCTTTCCTGCTGCCATCCTCTTGATATCGTCTTTATTTATCGTATTGCTCGGGCTGTCTATAGACTCTGATATGGCCGTTCGCACCCATGTTGAGGATAGTGTTAGGTTATTAATGATGATTTTTTTATCGTTTTTTTTATTGGCAATGGCTTGAATTGAAAGGCTAAAGGAAAATAATAGCACTATTGCTGTGAATATTTTATTTTTCATTCGTCATTACTTTCCCGACCATTATGGCCCAATTTTTCTGTGCAGACTTTATCTAACGGATGCATCAAGTCCAAAATGCCCGGTACGTAGGTAAACGAACGATGTTAATGTTTCCTAAAGACGAGGCTGATAATAAGAATGTTTACTCAATTATGCCAAACCTTAATTTGTAACCAAATATTAAATTAAGGGGTTCAGTGTTAATTGAAAAATATTTACATCATGATGAACTGTAGGATTTTTCATGCATATCATGGGTTATTTCCTACGATAAAAAGGTAAATGCCTCTCTGTTTTTAGGATTAATCTTTTTTGAATGCTTCCATGAAAGGTGATTAATTGATAAATAAATATTAACTATTTCTTCTGGTCCTACTAAGATGATTCTTGTGCGTTGATCAATAAAGTATAAATTATGATTTTAGAAAATATGAAGCTACTCCGTGAGTGTCGAAAATATTGCGAATGGAATGGGAGTGAAATGACAATAAAATGTTTGTATTTTGTAGGAAGATAGACCTTAAATAATTCGAGCTACAGGAAGACGGCAAACGAATTATTTAGAGGATATTTTTGATGGAACCAAAAATAAACGTTACTGAGGTTGATGATATCTCTTAACGACTCGAACTTGAACAATGAGAATAGGCAGGGGAGTCAGGTGCCCATAGAGGCAGTTCGAGCGCAGATTCAATGAATACTCCGGTTTTTAGGGGGATTTACCCTCAAACCCGACAGCAGATTTTGCCGCTGCCGGGGGCGATAGCGATCATCTCTCTTACTGACGCATCTTTAGCAGCTCGTCCGCATTTTGTGGCGTTACTTCAGTCCAAGGTACTTCATACATTTTTGCCGTCCCTTGTTGCCAATCCATTTTTCCCTGATATTGCTGCCAGATCGTTGACATAGGCTGGTAACGCTCTCCTTGTACCGAACGCATAGCGATATCAATAGCCCCTTGTATTTGAGCCTGGCCATCTTGCAGGATAGACATCATTTCACCTTGTTTAACCGCCCGGATCGCATCAGAGACACCATCGATACCGGCAATGGCAAAATCTTGGACATTCAGGCCGGCGCTCTTGATCGCTTCAATGGCACCCAACGCCATTTCGTCATTTTGCCCGATCACACCATTAATCTTGCCACGATGTTTTTGTAGCCAGTTCTCCATCAACGGCATCGCTTCGGCACGTGACCAGTTGGCGGTTTTACGTTCCAGTACGTTGATTTTCCCCGGCCCACATTCAGCAATCGCTTTATCGTTGCCCTGGCCACGCTGGATCTGTGCGGATTGCCCGATTGGCCCTTCAATAACGACCACATTGCCCTGGCACTGCATTTTATCCAGCACCGCTTTGGCTTCCAGATAACCCCCTTGAACATCATCAGAGAAGATTCCACTGGTCGCTTTATCTGTATTCAAGCGGGCATTGGCGACAATCACCGGAATATTGGCTTTATTCGCCATCGTGACCACATCTACGTTGGCTTCAAAATCTATCGGAACAATAATAATGGCATCATAACGGGTACGTATTGCAGTTTCGGCTTGGTTATTCTGGACTAACGGATCATAGCGGCCATCGAAAAGAGTCAACGTAGTTAACCCCTGTGTTACCGCAGGATGTTCTTTGGCTGACTTTTCCATTAGCTGAACAAATTCAGCTTTCATGCCATACATCAAAATAGCAATTTTTACTGGGGCTGCTTGCACTGATGCCGCAAAGGAAAGTATCAGCGTTGCAGCAAGCAGAGTTTGTAGCATTGTTTTTTTCATAAAAGCTCCTGGTGCGTTCAACTTACTTTAAAATTATAGAGTTACGGTATATACCCGTCATACATCAAACGGCATGTGTGTTGGCTACGCTCAATGACCCGAATGACTTACTGGTATTGACTTTAAAAAAGTAAGTAAGCTCATCGGGATTAATGCGCCTCATCCCTGAGGCTCACCCTACGGGCAGCATAAATACTGTACAAATCGGTTCCCGACCCATTTGTATCTCTCTTGCCGCCCTCCTACAACTCGAATTAATTTGGGTATAGATTAATAATATTGTTGTTTATGGGTATTGTTGTTTATGGGTATTGTTTTTATGGACATTTTTTTATGGATATTGTTATTTGTAGACATTGTTATTGGTAGATATTTTTTTATAAAACTTGTTGTTTATAAACGTTATTGTTTATAAAAATTATTGTTTATGAAGGTTATTGCTTACGGGATGGGTCAAGCATGACAGCAAAGACAATCAGAACACCTTTGATAATTTGCTGGTAATAGGATTGTACGCCGAGTAAATCAAGCCCATTGTTCATCACACCTATTATCAGCACACCAAATAAGGTTCCGCGCAGAGTTCCAATACCGCCAGCCATACTGGTGCCGCCAATAACGACCGCCGCGATAGCATCCAATTCATAGGATACGCCAGCGCCAGTTTGTGCCGAGCCAGTACGTGCGGTTAAAATTAAACCCGCGATCGCCGCCAAAATACCGCAAAGGGTATATACCGCCACTTTAATACGTAATACGTTGATCCCGGATGTGCGGGCACTTTTTTCATTCCCGCCCACCGCGTAGACGTAACGGCCAAACGTCATCTTATTCAAGACAAACCAGGCAATGGCGAACAGAATAATAAAGATCAACACCGGTACGGGAATACCCAAAATATAACCGTTACCTAACCAACGGAATTCATCGGTTAATTGTGATACCGGGTTTCCGCCAGTAGTCAGTAATGTCAGGCCACGGGCGACAGATAACATCCCCATTGTGACAATAAAGGGTTGCAGACGATATTTGCCTAAGATAAAGCCATTGATAGCGCCGCAGACTAAACCGATGCCAATGGCAATCACGATGGGTACTAACAGTGGCCAATCGGTCCCCCCTAAGGCGATGGCACTGTTATTCGTCGCAAAACGCGCGGCGACAATACCGGCCAAGCCTAAAACCGCGCCAACGGAGAGATCAACACCCGCGGTGATAATAACGAACGTCATCCCAATGGCCAGGATGCCGTTGATCGAGACCTGGCGCAGAATAATGAGTGTATTATCCCGTGATAAAAAATAATTCTCGCTCCATGTCCCGCTGTTTACTGCAAATTCACCAGCCAGAGCAATGACCGCACACAAGCCAACAAAGGCAAGTATGATCCCGTATTGATGAATGGCCTTCCTGAATTTACTGGTCCGTGTCAGAGACATTACCAAGGGGGGGGAATCGCTCATATTCGACGCTCTCAGTGCAATGTAATAATATGAGTTTCGGCGTGGTTTATACCGCCATCGACATTAATTTGGCCTGTGTTGCCTCAGTGCCCGTAATTTCACCGACTATTTTCCCTTTTTTAAAAACCAAGATTCTGTCGCTCATGCCAATAATTTCAGAAAGCTCGGAGGAGACCATAACAATGCCTTTTCCTTTGAGGGCAAAATCCGACATAAAGCGATAAATTTCTTTTTTTGCCCCAATGTCAATTCCCCTGGTTGGCTCATCTAATAATAAAACTTTAGGGTCTAACAGTGCCCAGCGGCCTAACACCACCTTTTGTTGATTACCACCGCTTAAATTAGCCACTCGTTGTTGGCGACTCGGTGTCTTAATATTAAAGATACGGATCGTGTGGTCAGCACGGCGCTGAATATCATTTTCATTAATGATACTCATACGACTAATGACGTTTAATGAGGAGATATTAATATTTTCCGATACCGAATGGTTCAATACTAATCCTGTCTCTTGACGATCTTCGGTCACATAGGCGATACCGGCGTTGATTGCTTTTTCTGGTGTGTGTTTCAGTAATATCTCATCACCGATATGGATGCTCCCGTGATCAGCACGCTCAAGACCAAACAGCAGATTAAGAAACTCACTGCGCCCCGATCCTACTAAGCCATAAATCCCTAAAATTTCACCGCAATGTAATGTCAGGCTGACATCATTCACTTTCGATTTCCAACATATGCCAGAGGCTTTAAAGAGTGGCACATTGGTTGGAGTATTGTATTTGGAGAACTCACCATCAATCTCGCCACCAATAATATGCTCAATCAGTTGTTCGCGAGTGATGTGACTCGTCTCTCCTTCACAAATATAACAACCATCTCGAAATACCGTGTAGCTGTCTGCAATTTGAAATATTTCTGACAAGCGGTGGGAGACATAAATAACCCCTTTTCCCAGAGAGGCCAGTTTTTTTATGGTCTGAAACAGTTTTTGCGCATCCTCTTCACCTAATGCGGAGGTGGGTTCATCCATAATGATGATATCGGCATGGGTATGTGACAGCGCTTTGGCAATTTCCACCCGTTGTTGCTCTGCTACGCTCAGGCTGCGCATTTTGGCTTTGGGTGAAATGGCGAAACCCAGCTCGTGTAATAACACATCGGCCTGGCGGTTAAGCGCACGAAAATCGACAATACCAAAGCGCCTTGGCTCAGAACCCAGATAAATATTTTCGGCCACAGACAGATCCTGTACCCCACTGAGCTCTTGTTGAACAATGGTAATCCCTGCGGCTAGGGCTTGTCCCGGTGAGTCGAATTCGCAGTATTGCCCGTTGATGAAAAACGCCCCATCATCAGGCTGAATAAATCCCATTAATAGGCCAAGAAATGTTGATTTACCGGCACCGTTCCCACCGCAAAGCGCATGGATAGAACCCCGTTTTAAACAGAATTCAGCATTGTTTAGCGCGATCACATCGCCAAAGGATTTTTTTAGTCCCGTCGCTTCTAATAGATAGTCCGGTTTTTTTGCCAGTATCTCGTTACGGATCATGAATGCCTCATATGAACGAACCAAAAACAAATGAACACTACTGTGTGGAATAAAAAACGTCCACACTCCGGCAACAATTACGTTACATCGCTCAAACAAATGCAGTAAAAAGCCAAGATAAGCGAGATTTACGCAACGTTTTTTGTAAGGGGGCGATTATCTGATCTGATGATGTTGTCTTTAAAAATATGTCTTTAGATTTTTACTGGTTCATATGTTCATTTTGCCGCGTAGATCGAGCGGCAGTGATAAGTAGAATGTCACAACGGCAAAGTGACATTGAGTGACATTGAGTGACATTGAGTGTCACGGATGTGGCTGAGGAACTGACATCATGGTCAGAAGAGGATTGAAGGGGGCGAGACGGACCGGAAAAGTGAATGCAGATGCTTAGATTAGCGTCGAAATACTGATGTTAGCCAAGGTGAAATAGACATCAAGGTGAAATAGACATGTTGCTATCTTAATATTCAGCGGGCTTCAACAGGAAACCCGCTTGGTATTCTTAACCGTTTTTCAATATATTGACGCCGTTATATTAGCCCAATTTATTCATGAGGCACCGGAATCTCTGCATTTATGCGTAACCCATCAGCGTTAAACACCATGCAATATCCAGCATCAAAACTCAGATTTAGCTTCTGATAAGGGCGGAAATGGACATCTCCTGCTAACAGCATTTTGAAGCCATCGTGACCGTGGCACTGACCAAACAGATAGGTGTTATTCCCCAGTCGTTCTACCACTTCGCAATGAAAATCTAATGTTTGCACTGTGCTATCAGCCACGCTGAGATGTTCTGGACGTATCCCAATAGTGACGGGATCACCGGCCTGTAGTGGTGAGGTGTGCAATGCCAATGTCAGGCTATGGCCTTCGGCGACGGTCACGGAATCAGGCTGCCAGCTTTCCACGGTCGCGGGCAGAAAATTCATCTTTGGCGAACCGATAAAACCAGCAACAAATTTATTCACCGGGTTGTAATAGAGCGACATTGGTGAGCCCATTTGCTCAATCTTGCCGTAGTTCATCACCACAATCTTATCGGCTAATGTCATCGCTTCCACTTGGTCATGGGTGACATACACCATGGTGGTCTTCATTTCCTGATGAAGTTTTGCGATGTGCAGACGCATTTCGACACGGAGTTCGGCGTCAAGGTTGGAAAGCGGTTCATCAAACATGAACACTTTCGGGTTGCGCACAATGGCACGGCCAATGGCGACGCGCTGACGCTGCCCACCGGAGAGTTGTTTTGGTTTTCTGTCGAGTAAATGGGACAGTTGTAAGGTTTTAGCCACCATCTCTATTTGATGACGGATCTGCTCTTTAGGCACCTTATTGACTTTCAAACCATAGCCCATGTTTTCGGCTACCGTCATGTGTGGGTAGAGCGCGTAGGACTGGAAGACCATCGCTACGCCACGATGTGAGGGAGCGACATCATTGATCACCTCATCGTCAATCAAAACCTCACCATCACTTATCTCTTCAAGCCCGGCAATCATCCTTAGTAGTGTTGATTTCCCGCAGCCGGAAGGGCCAACGAAGACAGCAAATTCCCCATCTTCAATATCAAGGTTGATGTTATGGAGTGTTTCGGTTTTGCCAAAACGTTTGGTCACGTTTCTCAGTCTAATGCTGGACATCCGGTAATCCTCGAAAGTTATCAGTCAGGGGGCCATCACACATCACCCTGAGGTGCGTTTTTTGATTTTATGTATAACGTATAACAATTGGCTTTAATGGTATGTGATGATGGAAAAGCATGGAAGAACTATAACTTCGCTCTATTTCCGTCCCTATCATACACTTTCATTTCTGCAACCATGATCACACAATGATGAGATTCCTATAGAGTTAATGGGCGTCAAAGCGTAGCGTATAACATAGTAAGACATCGGCATGATATGTTCTGCAGATGGCGTAGATGTGGTGTTTGTCATTTTGTATTTGTATTTAATTTCGAGCGTTAAACACAATAATGTTATACCTTCACCCGAGGCTAATAATGAAAATCAATAAAATCACTGCGCTTGTTTTAACCGCACTGGCAGTCACCCAGTTTGCTGGTTTCGCTGCCCACGCTGCTACACAGCAATTAACAGTTTGGGAAGACATCAAAAAATCTGCCGGTATTAAAGAGGCTATCGCTGATTTTGAAAAACAGCATCAGGTTAAGGTCAATGTGCTGGAAATGCCTTACGCACAACAAATTGAAAAACTCCGCCTTGATGGCCCTGCAGGTATCGGCCCTGATGTGTTGGTGATTCCCAATGATCAGTTAGGTGGTGCGGTAGTGCAAGGTTTGCTGACACCGCTCAGCGTTGATCCAACCATAGTCACTACTTTTACTAAACCTTCTATCGCTGCCTTCACCATGGATAATGCCCTCTACGGTTTACCGAAAGCCGTGGAAACGCTGGTGATGATCTACAACAAAGACATGCTGCCAACGCCGTTAGCTACCTTGGATGAGTACGCCGCATTCTCTAAGAAACAACGCGCAGAAAATAAATATGGTCTGTTGGCGAAGTTCGATCAGATCTATTACAGCTGGGGAGCGATCGAGCCAATGGGCGGTTACATCTTTGGTAAAGATGCTAACGGTAGCTTGAAGGCTAACGATATCGGGCTAAATACACCAGGGGCTGTTGAGGCCGTAACCTATTTGAAAACATTCTATGCTAACGGTCTGTTTCCAATTGGCACCATCGGTGATAACGGCTTGAATGCTATTGACTCATTATTCACTGAGAAAAAAGCGGCTGCGGTAATTAACGGGCCATGGGCATTCCAACCGTATGAAGCCGCTGGTATTAACTTTGGTGTGTCACCACTGCCAGCATTGCCGAACGGCAAAGATATGAGCTCCTTCCTCGGTGTGAAAGGGTATGTCGTTTCTACCTGGAGCAAAGATAAGGCACTCGCCCAGCAGTTCATCGAATTTATTAACCAACCGCAATACGTGAAAACCCGCTATCAGGTCACCAAAGAGATCCCCGCGTTGACGGCCATGATTGACGATCCATTGATTAAAAATGATGAAAAAGCCAGTGCGGTAGCCATTCAGGCAAGCCGTGCCTCTGCGATGCCTGGTATTCCAGAAATGGGCGAAGTGTGGGGACCTGCTAACTCAGCATTAGAGCTAAGCGTAACGGGCAAACAGGAGCCTAAAGTCGCTCTCGATAACGCCGTTAAGCAGATCAATATGCAAATCGAGGCCATGCAGGCCAGTAATCAGTAATCAGACTATTTAACAGGTCAGTATGAATTTAGGTGGTGTTCAATTCCCCCACGTGCCGTTGGTATGCGATGGTTTTTGTGCACCACCTGTGTTTCAAACTGACTGCGGCAATCAACACCTGGTGAATAACCTAAAGGGTGATGAAAGAAGGAGCAGTGTGTGATTATCAGTTCTGGCGATAACGGAGCGGCAGCAAAACAGTCTAGTCGCCATGCCATTGCCGCGGTGCTGTGTGCGGTAGTACCTGGGTTTGGTCAGTTTTATCATCGCCAATGGGCAAAGGGACTCGTATTTTTAGTTCTGATAAGCAGTTTTGTCGGCGTATTTTTTGATTTTCTGCAAGAGGGGCTCTGGGGCTTGTATACCCTCGGAGAAGAAGTTCCGCGTGACAACTCAATTTTCCTGCTGGCTGAGGGGATAATCAGTGTGCTGATTATTGGCTTTGGCGTGGCGCTTTATTATTTTTCATTACGCGATGCTTGGGTTAATGGGAAAAAACGTGATGCAGGTATTCCGCTTAATAGTGTGCGCAAACAATACCAACTCCTGTTAAGCGAAGGCTTCCCGTATTTAATGATCACCCCCGGATTTATTCTGTTGGTGTTCGCGGTTATTTTCCCAATCCTATTTGGCTTCTCGATTGCCTTTACCAACTACAACCTTTATCACACACCTCCCGCTAAATTGGTTGACTGGGTAGGGTTTAAAAACTTTGTTAATATTTTCACCCTGAGTATCTGGCGTTCAACTTTCTTCGACGTGCTGCAATGGACCGTGGTATGGACGCTGCTGGCAACGACGTTGCAATGTACCGTAGGTGTATTGTTGGCTATTTTGGTCAACCAAAAAGATCTGCGCTTTAAACCTTTGATCCGCACTATCTTTATTTTGCCATGGGCAGTACCGGGTTTTGTCACCATCTTGGTATTTGCAGGGATGTTTAACGACTCGTTTGGGGTGATTAATAACTCTATTCTCGCTTTCTTTGGCATTGCGCCTAAAGCGTGGATGACGGATCCGTTCTGGACTAAAACGGCGCTCATTATGATGCAGACGTGGCTGGGTTTCCCGTTTGTTTTTGCCATGACCACCGGGGTATTGCAGGCTATTCCCGACGATTTATACGAGGCTGCCACCATGGATGGCGCGAGTACCAGCACCAAATTGCGCACCATCACGCTGCCGTTGGTCCTTTATTCTATTGCGCCGATTATCATCACTCAGTACACCTTTAACTTTAATAATTTCAATATTATTTATTTGTTTAATAACGGTGGGCCGGCAGTGGCGGGGTCAAACGCAGGAGGCACCGATATTCTGGTGTCGTGGATCTATAAATTGACCATGTCTTCTTCGCAATACGCAATAGCAGCAACCATTACTATTTTGCTTTCCATCTTTGTGGTTGGCCTGGCGTTGTGGCAATTCCGCGCAACAAAATCATTTAAAAATGATGATATGGCATAAGGGACGGGAACATGGCTAAGTCACAAAGTATTAAACAAGAGAAATGGATCCGTTTATCGCTCTCTTGGCTGGTTATTATTCTGGTATCGGTCATTATTATTTACCCACTGATTTGGACGGTGGGTGCATCACTGAACGCCGGTAATAGCCTGCTCAGTACGTCGATAATTCCTGAGAATCTGTCCTTCCAGCACTACGCCGATCTGTTTAACGGCGAGGTGAATTATATGACCTGGTACTGGAACTCGATGAAAATTAGTTTTTTGACCATGGTCTTAACGCTGATCAGTGTCAGTTTCACCGCCTATGCATTCTCCCGTTTTCGTTTTAAAGGGCGTCAGAATGGGTTAATGCTTTTTCTGTTGCTGCAAATGATTCCGCAATTTTCTGCACTGATTGCCATTTTTGTGCTTTCGCAATTGTTGGGCTTAATTAACAGCCATATGGCTCTGGTACTGATTTATGTCGCGGGCATGATCCCAATGAATACCTATTTAATGAAAGGGTATCTCGACGCGATCCCAAAAGATCTTGATGAGTCGGCACGTATGGATGGGGCCAGTAATTTCCGTATCTTTATTGAAATTATCATGCCGCTTTCTAAACCTATTGTGGCCGTGGTGGCGTTATTTTCCTTTACCGGCCCATTGGGTGATTTTATTTTGTCGAGCACGATTTTACGTACTCCCGATAAATATACGTTACCGATTGGTTTATATAACCTCGTGGCGCAAAAAATGGGCGCTAGCTATACCACTTACGCTGCGGGAGCCGTATTAATTGCAGTCCCCGTTGCTATTCTCTACCTGGCCCTACAGAAATATTTTGTTTCCGGCCTAACGTCAGGAAGTACTAAGGGATAATATAATGAAATTCTTTAAACCGGCATTACTGACTGTTTGTTTATCGCTAAGCCTCATGGTTGGGGCTAATGCGGCAGAACCCTTTACCATTGCGCCATTAAAAAATGTCCCAGCAGATTTTATTAAAGGGGCTGATATTTCCACGTTAGCGGAAGTGGAACGACAAGGTGGCAAATTTTTTAATGAACAAAATGTTCAACAAGATGCAATGGCTATCCTGAAGGCTAACGGCGTGAATTATGTGCGTCTGCGTTTGTGGGTCGATCCCAAAGACAGCGATGGGCAGAGTTACGGCGGTGGCAGTAACGATTTGGCGACCACTTTGGCGCTGGCTAAACGTGCGAAAGCCCAGGGTTTAAAGGTATTGCTTGATTTCCATTACAGCGATTTCTGGACCGATCCAGGTAAGCAATTTAAGCCGAAGGCTTGGCAGAAAATGAATTACGACCAGCTTAAAGTCGCCATTCATGACTATACCCGCGATACCATTGCCACCTTCAAAAAAGAGGGTGTCTTGCCTGATATGGTGCAAATCGGCAATGAATCCAATGGCGGTCTTCTCTGGCCAGAAGGAAAAAGCTGGGGGGAAGGCGGTGGTGAGTTTGATCGGCTGGCGGGTTTGCTGAATGCGGCCATCGGCGGTTTACGTGAGAACCTCAGTTCCCCTTCAGATGTGAAAATCATGCTGCACCTCGCTGAAGGCACCAAGAATGACACCTTCCATTGGTGGTTTGATGAAATAACCAAACGTAATGTGCCGTTCGATATTATTGGTCTGTCGATGTACACCTACTGGGACGGCCCGATTAGCGCCTTGCAAACCAACATGGATGATATCAGCCAGCGTTACCAAAAAGATGTCATCGTCGTGGAAGCCGCTTATGGCTATACCTTGGAAAATTGTGATAACGCCGAAAATAGCTTTACCGCTAAAGAAGAGAAAGATGGGGGTTATCCCGGAACGGTTCAAGGACAAGCGAATTTCATTCATGATCTGATGCAGAGTGTTATTAATGTCCCCGATGGCAGAGGGAAGGGGATATTTTACTGGGAGCCTACCTGGATTTCTGTTCCGGGAAATACTTGGGCAACACCGGCTGGAATGAAATATATCAATGATAATTGGAAAGAAGGTAATGCACGTGAAAATCAGGCGTTATTTGATTGCCAAGGAAAAGTATTGCCTTCGATGAAAGTTTTTAATTAATCGTTGCCCATTATGGGCAACACCAAGTATTTATTATTTAAGGATGTATTATGTCTAAGTTTCCGCCCTTAAGCGCGAAAGTTTCTGCGTTATTGCATGGCGCTGACTATAACCCAGAGCAATGGGAAAATTATCCTGACATTATTGATAAAGATATTGCCATGATGAAACAGGCAAAATGCAATGTCATGTCAGTGGGAATATTCAGTTGGGTAAAACTTGAGCCAAGTGAAGGAGAATATAATTTCTCTTGGTTAGATGAATTAATTGAAAAACTTTATGCTGCCGGTATCCATATATTCCTGGCGACGCCAAGTGGCGCACGTCCGGCTTGGATGTCGCAGAAATATCCTGAAGTTTTACGTGTCGGGCGTGATCGGGTGCCTGCGCTGCATGGTGGGCGTCATAACCACTGTATGACCTCGCCGGTATATCGCCAGAAAGTGCGGCAGATAAACCAGAAGTTAGCAGAGCGTTACGCCCATCATCCTGCGGTTATTGGCTGGCACATCTCTAATGAATACGGCGGCGAATGTCACTGTCATTCCTGTCAGCAAAAATTCCGCCTCTGGCTTCAGGATCGTTATCAAACGCTGGATAACCTTAACGAAGCCTGGTGGAGTGCTTTCTGGAGCCACACCTACAGCGATTGGTCGCAAATTGAGTCTCCAGCACCGCAAGGTGAAGTTTCAATTCATGGTCTGAACCTTGACTGGCGGCGTTTTAATACCGCTCAGGTTACGGAGTTTTGTTCTGAAGAGGCTAAGCCACTAAAGGCGGCAAACCCAGAGTTGCCTGTTACGACTAACTTTATGGAGTACTTCTACGATTACGACTACTGGAAGTTGGCGCAGGTGATTGATTTTATCTCCTGGGACAGCTACCCGATGTGGCATCGTGAGAAAGATGAAACGCAGCTTGCCTGTTATACCGCGATGTATCATGACCTCATGCGTACCCTGAAACAGGGCCGTCCATTTGTCTTAATGGAATCAACGCCAAGCGCGACCAACTGGCAACCTACCAGTAAGTTGAAGAAGCCGGGGATGCATATCCTCTCTTCTTTACAGGCTGTCGCGCACGGTGCGGATGCGGTGCAGTATTTCCAATGGCGTAAGAGCCGTGGCTCCGTTGAGAAGTTCCACGGTGCGGTTGTCGACCATGTTGGCCACATTGATACCCGTGTTGGGCGGGAGGTGAGCGAACTGGGTCGTATACTCGAGGCCATGTCGCCGGTGATGGGAAGTAAAGTAGACGCTGATGTTGCCATCATTTTTGATTGGGAAAGTCGTTGGGCTATGGACGACGCCGAAGGCCCACGTAATTGTGGCTTGGAATATGAGAAAACCGTTGCCGAGCATTACCGTCCATTCTGGGAACGGGGCATTGCGGTCGATATCATTAACGCTGACTGCGATCTGTCGGGTTACAAGCTGGTCATTGCACCGATGCTCTATATGGTTCGCGAAGGGTTTGCTGAAAGGGCGACGCGTTTTGTAGAGCAAGGTGGGCAGTTTGTCGCGACCTACTGGAGCGGTATTGTCAACGAATCTGACCTGTGTCATCTCGGTGGCTTCCCTGGCCCTCTGCGGCCGCTGTTGGGTATCTGGTCCGAAGAAATTGACTGTCTGGCCGATGGCGAGAGCAATCAAGTCCAAGGACTTGCAGGCAATAAAGCCGGTCTACAGGGGCCTTATCAGGCCATCCATCTCTGCGATTTGATTCATCTTGAAGGGGCGACAGCCGTCGCGCGCTATAGAGATGACTTCTATGCTGACCGTGCGGCGGTGACCGTAAACTTTGTTGGCGAAGGTAAAGCCTGGTATGTCGCTTCACGTAACGATGCGGCTTTCCAGCGTGATTTCTTCATGAACATTGCCGAGGAGCTAAACTTGGCACGTGCGCTAGACACCCAGTTCCCTTATGGGGTTACCGCTCACCGTCGTACCGATGGTGAGAGTGAATTTATCGTGGTAGAAAACTACAGTAATGACAGCAAATCGCTGGTGTTACCTGCGGTATACCGCGATATGGTCGACCAGCAGCCGGTACAAGGTAGCCTGACGCTTGCCCCATGGGGAAGCCGAGTGCTAACTCGCTATCTCGAATAAGCATTAACTGAATGCCATACACGCCCATTCAGCCGAGTGGGCGTTTTTTTACATCGACTTACAACGAATTAACTCAATTTCACTCAACCCACCAACAGAAAGGTAGATGTCATGATCAGCCTGAAATCTTTTATGCACTATTTTTCCCATCCAAAACCAACGCCATCATTCACTGATGAAGAAAAACAACAAGCTGAAATGCTACTTCACTATTTAGGGGGAAAAGAGAACATCAAGAATATTGATGCCTGTATCACGCGTTTACGGGTGACGGTAAACGATCTCTCCAAGGTTAATTCTGAAGCGCTACAACAAGCGGGGGCATTAGGCGTTATTATTCTTGGGCAGGAGGTACATGCTATATTTGGCAAGCAGTCAGATAACCTGCGTAAAATACTTGATGAGCATTTCTCTCAATCCTAAAGAATTTATTTTTAACTCACAATTTGGCTTTAAAGTAATTTGGTTTTAAAAAATGTGGTTTGTAAATAATATGGTTTGTAAATAATAATGTATACTCCAAAATAATTCGAGTTGTTGAGCGTCGCCAACGTACATGCAGCTTGAGGTATAACGGGTATAAAACTAAAATGCTCACTACCTAAGGGTAGTGAGCATAGAAGAATAACCGAATCATATTAAAGTCGTGATATTTCATTCATGCTATACCCTAAATAAACCACGTTGTAGGAAGGCGGCAACGGGAGTGAACGAAAGCCGCCAACGCATATACAGCTTGAAATATTACGGGTATATATTGATAGAGATAAATTTATGTCTACGTAATCTTAACGATTACCACCAGGCTTCCACTTGGACACCAAAGTTCCACGTGTCATTAGATGTCCCATCTTCGAAAGGCTTGCCATTCTCTGAATCATTTAAGTAAGAAGCGAAAACACGCAATTCTGGGCGAGACAGAAAATCAGGACCCTCGGCCAAACCTAATGCGATAGTGTATTTCTCACCACCCTGTTTGTAGTTAGACCCATTGTGATAAGTATCTTTTTGATAGAAACCCCCCACTTCACCAATAGCACGTACATATTGTGTAAATTGGTATTGCGCACGTCCTACCAGAGAAATCAAATTGGTTTTATCAGTGTACTCAGTAATATCGTTAGCCGAGCCCCACGTCAGTACATGGTTGAAAGAGAATTTATCGGTAATAGGAATAAGACCGGTGTTGATCACCCGATATCCCTTAGCCTCGTCAGTCTTATGCCACATGTCATACCAACCGCCGCCTTGGGAGATCATGTTCTGTGCTAAGCCTTTATTTGCGTATTGCAGCACCAGCTTATTATAGCCACCAAACATGTCCTGACTGATTTCACCGGTTAACATCACCGCGTTATCAGCATCGTACAACCCACCGTATTCTTTCTGTTGTTTGGTTGGGTTTGGCATTGCATAGTCGATACCCACTTCGGTCCACGAGCCAGCCCATGGCTTAAAGCCTGCATAGCGCACGTCGATATAGTTGATATTGACATCGCTATCGCCAGTAATGCGGGTATCCACATCGTTTGCGTCACCACGGACCCAGGCCACAGACACTGCGCCTGGACCTACGGTATAGTTTTCAATCCCTGCGCCGGAGCCCGAAATATTCCAGTATTTAGTATCTATAATGTGCAAATCGTGGCGTTGGTAATAGCGTTTCCCACCCCAGATCACCGCCTCTTTATCGCCGGGGATCAGCCCTTTGATTTGTAAGTTTAATTGGCGCAGGCCGAATTGAGCATCGTCACCAATGGTCGTTTCGCTATCATTAGAGCCGTCTGACAGCATGCTGACCATGCTGTCAAGGTAGAAACTGACATCTTCTTTTTTATAGACCTCAGCCCCCAGACCTATCTCGCCATAGGTATCGGATTCGTTACCCAAACGGCCCACCATCGTTTTTTGCCATTCGGCAAGCCCACCATCGCTGGAAACGCCTACACCAGCGCGCATATAGCCGTGGAAATCAATTTTTTCTATCGCTAATACAGATGGTGAAACTAACGCCGCAGCCAAAGCAACGGACAGTGTGCGTAAACTGGTTTTCATGTCATCCTCATTTATAATTTTTGTATTACGTTCACATAACGCATTCAATAAAATGCCTAAACGTAAAATCAAGCAATTATTTTGTATGCTTATTGTGATTTACTGCAAATAAATCAGTGTTTTTTGTAAAGATGAGTGATGGCGCTCACTGGATTTTTTGTTGTGATCGTAATACATTTGATGATGTGATTTATAGGTGGATTCGGGTGATTGGGTTTTTCACCTATGCCCCTGTTACAATCAAGGAATAACACTTAGAGGGAGCCAGACTATGAAGTCGAAAAGCACCACATTAGAAGATGTTGCCCGCCATGCAGGTGTTTCTTATCAAACGGTTTCTCGGGTACTGAATAAATCGGCCAAAGTATCCGAAGCTACTCGTCGCAAGGTTGAGCAGTCAATTGAGCTGCTGCGTTATGTACCCAACCGCCTTGCCCAACAATTGGTTGGTAAGCAAAGTATGACGATGGGTCTGGTGACCACGTCACTCGCGTTACATGCTCCATCACAGGTCGCCGCAGCAATAAAACGCTACGCGCATATTGAAGGTTATCAAGTACTGATTTCTATGATTGATGAGAGCGTCAATCAAAGCATTCAACATTCGATTAATGACCTAAAATCTCAGTGGGTAGGCAAGGTCATTATCAACGTCCCTCTAGAGACGGCTGTAGCAGAGAAAATCGCTGCAGATAATGATGATGTCACTTGTTTGTTTCTCGATGTTGACCCCTATAGTTCTGTGTTTAACGTTTCGTTTAACCCGGCAGATGGCACCCGTGCCAGCGTCAAATATCTTTATGAATTGGGGCACCGTGAGATTGCGTTGCTGGCAGGGCCTAAGCAGTCGGTATCGGCAAATTTGCGGCTTAAAAGCTGGCTAGAGACGCTGGCCGATTATGGTTTATCGCCTGTCAGTGTGATCCATGGAAACTGGGATGCCCAAAGTGGGTATTCAGGCGCATTACAGATGTTGCGTGAAACACCGCAGTTCAGTGCCGTGCTGGTGGCCAATGATCAAATGGCGCTTGGGGTATTGAGTGCGTTTCATCAAAACCAACTGGCGGTACCGGGAGAGAAGTCGGTCATTGGTTACGATGATACTTATGAAAGTTCGTTTTTCTACCCGGCCCTCACTACCGTATCACTTGATTTAGATTTACAGGGAAAAGAGGCGGTTCGGCGTATGCTTAGCGCCAGTGATAACGAGTCCATGCGCTCCTCATCGATACTGCCTGCCAAACTGGTCGTGCGTAATTCCACGGGGCCTCAGGCTAAAGAGCACCGTGATTTACAAAAAATTGCCGAAGAGTTGCGCCTTATTGCTCAGCGTTTGGCCAGTTGAACTAGAAATAAGTTGAACCATAAACAAGTTGAACCATAAACAAGTTGAACCATAAAGTTACTGCGCTCGCCGTTTTTACCCGTACAAAAATAAACGGGCTTCCATCAGGAAGCCCGTCAGACTGCTGACAAACCCCGATGACGCGATCTTGAACGGTGAGGATAGGCAGAGGAAGTAAAGCGTCCGCGCCAAAGATGGCGCGGCTCGAGCCTACATGGATGTATTTACGGCGTCTTTACGATCTGCCTGTTCTCTCCGTCGCGGGCACTTTGTCAATAACCTCACGGGCTTCCATCAGGAAGTCCGTCTTGTATTTAACATTAGCCGGTTAGGCCAGTTTGGTTAAATCCAGTGTATTACCTGCGACACCGTTGATTGATAACGTGCGACTTTCATTTGTTGGCAAATTAATCGTCAGTTCACGCCATGCCGGTTGATAGTTCCCGGTGCGGCTAAAGGTGATATCAATACGGTGATTATCGGTGGTGACCTGCCAATTTAGCCATAGCGCATGGCCTTGTTGCCAGCGGTGGCTTTCACCATCGTCCTCAAATAGCATCCCGCTTGATTGCCCGCCACCTTGAGTGGGATAAAGCGCCAATTCGCGCTGACAATCAGCCTCAGGATTAACAAAGGCGATACGTCGGGATAGCGGCAGGGCTGCCCCCGCGCGTACCAGCAGAGGTAATCGCTCTAGTGGTGCATCCAATGTGATTGTCTGCCCACCGCTATACCATTGCCCGCTGTGGAAGCAATACCAGCCGACCTGATTATCAGGTAAATAAATCTGCCGTTGCCGTTGCCCAGCGTCCACCACACTGGCAACCAACAGATCACGGCCTAGCATAAAGTCATCGTTCTCTTTAAATGTGAGGCTATCGTGTTCGTGGTCGAGGAACGTAGGGCGCAACATCGGCTCATCATCATGGCTGGCCTGCCATTGCAATGTGTAAAAATAGGGCAATAATCGATATCGTAACGCCATCGCATCCCGGATCATCGGCGTGGCGGCTGGATACATCCATGGCTCGTTGACTGTATTGTCATCATTCCATGAATGAATGGTAAACCGTGGATGCATCACACCGTTTTGTACCCAGCGGACAAACAGCTCAGGTTCCGGTTTATCTCCAGAAAAACCGCCGACATCATGCCCCAGGTTATACAGCCCTGACAGGCTCATCCCCAGCCCCATTCGGATGTTATAGCGCAGTGTTTGCCAACAGGTACGGTTATCACCACTCCAGGTCTGAGCGTAGCGCTGCATCCCTGCACAGCCTGAACGGGATATCAAGTATGGGCGCATTTCTGGTGCGAATGCTTTCTGTGCTTCCATCGAGGCTCGCATCATCAGTAAAGGCATTACCGGTCTGATATGTTTGATGGCGATAGATTTACCGAAGCCATTACAGCGGGCTTCACCATCCCACACTTCATATTCGTTATTATCATTCCAGGTAGAACCGATCCCCATCTCCAATAACTGTTTAGTGACGTTCTCTTGCCACCAGTTCACGGTGTCTGGATTGGTGAAATCAAGGTGGGAGCCTTCATCATCCCAAAATGTAGAGCGTTCAGGTAAATCAGTTTCGCTGTCACGAATGAAAAGCCCCCGCTCCGCAGCCTGTTGATACTGTGGGTGATCTTGCAATAAACACGGTTTTATATTGGCGGCTAATTTGATACCTGCTTGTAGGAACGTCTGGCTCATGACTTTCGGTTGCGGCACTTTGTCGTAATTCCAGTTAAAGACATAACGCTTGTTTTTGATGGAGGTGTAGCCGGAAGAGAGCTGGAACGAATCGCAAGGGATGTCATGCTGCTGACACAATGCAATGAACTTTTGCAGTTGTACCTGAGCATCAGGGGCATCGGTGTAATGCATGGTTGAACCGCTGTAACCCAGGCTCCATTTAGGGCCAAATTGGGTTTTACCGGTCAGGCGAACAAACGCCTTGGTGACATCCAAAACTTTCGGGCCGAGGAACAGATAGTAATCAAGGTCACCCGCTTCGGCCTGATAACGGCGATAGGCCAGATGGTAGTTATCGATCTCATTGCCTAAATCCAGCCAACAGCTACTCAGATTGTCATAAAAAAGGCCAAAACTGACATCATCACGGCGGGTGATAGTAAACGGAATATGTTTGTAGAGCGGGTCCGTGCTGGCGGCGTTATAGCCCATCGCATCCAGATTACGCATTTCAAAGCGACGACCTGCGCGGTTCAGATCACCGGCTTTTTCGCCCAATCCGTAATATTGTTCATTGGGATAACGGCGCTGATAGTGAGCAATCGCTTCTCCCTGAGGGCTGAGTAGATAGGCGCTGGTTGGCCGGTCTGCGGCCAGCGGTAGCCACTCACCATGCGGGTTTTTATATTCCCATGTCAGATGCAGTGGTTGATGGATGGTGACCCGAAGGCACTCCGTCGTGACGACCAGTTGCTGTTCATGTTTCTCCAATTGATAACCGGGGAGAGAGAAGCCTTCCAGACTCAGGCGATCGCGGCCTGACCATGGCACATCACCTTGCGGGGCAATACTCCAGGTGCGGCTCAGTGCCAGTTCACCCTCGCGTTTAATCAGCACCCTGCATAAGTTTGGTTCTAATACATACAGACAAAAGATATGACGGTCATCGACCCGCAGTTCAAGGTGATCGGGATACTCATTGATTAACAGCCAGTTTTTTAATGTTTTCATCACAGCTCATCTTTTTTCTGGCAACAGCACAGGCAGTGCCGCTGCTGGGTTAATCGCATCTGATGGATGGCTTAATCAGATCAGTTTGGTAACAACATTAGTTTGGTTAATCACATCCGTTGGTTAACAACATCAGTTGGTCTAACAACATCAGACCGTCGGTTGGGGTTTATTACGGCGCTCAGCGAACAGAGCAATCAGGAATACGGCCCCAATCAGATCGAAGAACCCCATAGCGATAAACAGCGGGTTAAAGCCGATAGTGTCTGAAACGGCCCCGATTAATAATGTAAACAGGAAGCTGGCGATCCAGGCGGAAGAACCACGCAGGCCATTGACGGTGGCAACCTGATTTTTATCAAAAGAGTCAACCACTAATGCACTGAGCATGCAGGAGATGACTTGGTGCCCAAAGCCGCCAATGGAGATTAAAGCGATTGCCAGATAAGGGTCTTTGGTGACGGCAACAAAGGCCAATGACACCATCATAAAAGCACCGGTTACCGAACTGGCAACCACCGAGTTGACCCGGCTGCAACCAAACCATTTCTGATAGAGTTTGGTTAAATAGCCACTGGCGACACTGCCAATATCTGCCGCCAGGAATGGCAGCCAGGCGAACATGGCGATCTGTTTCAGGTCCATGCCGCGTTCGGTGGCTAAATACAGCGGTACCCAGAAACTAAATACAGCCCAGGCCGGTTCCGCCAGAAACGCGGGAATAGCAATACCGTAAAATTTCTTATTTTTACTTAGAATGGCTAAGGATTTAAGGAATGGCAGTCGTGGTAGTACGGGTTCATTATCTTGGTGAATCAGTTCAAACTCTTCTTGACTCAGATTTGGATGAGTATCCGGTGAATGGTAAAAACGCCACCACAGCAGAACCCAAATCATGGCTAATGCGCCGGAGAACAAGAATGCCCCTTGCCAACCGAGTGCCACATGCGCCAGTACGATAATCGGGGGGGCCAACATCGCACCGATAGAGAACCCCACCCCTGCCCATCCAGCGGCAATGGGCCGTTCTTTTTTCGGGAACCAATCCGAAATGGCTTTGGCGTTTGCGGGGGTGGCTGCGGCTTCGGCACTGCCCATAAAGAAGCGTAATACTGCCAGTTGGAACCAGGTACCCGCTCCGGCATGCATCATGCACACCACCGCCCAGACACTGGCGCAAACCAGGAACCCCATTTTTAAACCGATGACATCGATCAACCAGCCACAAAGTGGTTGGAACACGGTATAAGCCAGTTGGAAAGAGGCTACAATCCATGAGTATTGCTCGGTAGTCATATTCAGACTGGTTTTTAACTCAGGGGCTAAAATCCCTAGAGAATTACGGGTTATATAGTTAACGGTGACCCCAAGTAAAAATAAGGCCAGCATCCACCAACGTAATGACTTTATTTTCCGCCGTCCTACAATTTTAGCTGATTGATTAATATCAATACTCATCCCAGTCCCCTTGTGTTAGTCCATATAAAATGAATTGGACCAACTTGTTATTTTGGTATGTTCCATCTTCAGTTATTAAGATTACGCTGCGTTATAATGTGACTTTGTTCACATTAAAATAGCGATATAAAATATACTCAATTGATAATATTGAGTTTTTTATATTTCAATCAAAATTAACTGGACTGATAAATTAAAAATATTGGTTCACCAAAATCCAATATTTTTATAAAAACTAAGGTAACCAGCTTGAATTGGCTTTAATATGCCTTTCTTTGAAAGAATTCTCATAAGGCGGCTAATATTTCATCATTTATATTTCTTAGCGCCCTGAACTAGCCATTTTATGGTAATGAAAATTTTTTCATTTGCTAATTTGAGGGAGATCACAAAATGAATGGAAAGCTAAAAATACAAGAAATAGCTAATCAAACGGGTCTTTCGATTAGCACGGTATCAAGAGTGTTAGCGGGTAAAGGGAATACCAGCGCCAAAGCGAAACAGCAGGTCATGGCGTATGCGAAATCGCAGGGGATCTTGCAGAATTTATCCAGCGGGCGGTTGATGTTGAATAATATTATGGTGTTTGCTCCCCATCGCGCTTTTGATGTACGAACAGATATTTTTTACTACAAAGTCATACAGGGGATCACTCAGGCGGTTAGCCAACATGAAGTGATGATCCGGTACTGCGGGTTATCCGAAACCCACAGTGATATTTCGCTATTCTTAGATAAAATGACCCAC
The DNA here is from genome assembly GCF_900460465.1 of Yersinia pestis. Lineage (GTDB taxonomy): Bacteria > Pseudomonadota > Gammaproteobacteria > Enterobacterales > Enterobacteriaceae > Yersinia > Yersinia pestis. The sequence goes on from NZ_UAVH01000006.1 coordinate 977,562, forward strand.
CCACAGAGTGAGGCGGCGATTATTATTGGCATTGATGATCCACGGATCCATGCCTTGGCCGCCAGTCTCCATAAGCCAGCGGTATTAATTAATTGTCGCGATAAAGAAATGTCACTGGATAGCGTTTCTCCTGACCACCAATCAATTGGCGAGTTTTCTGCCCATTACCTGATACAGCAAGGGCATCGCCGTATTCTAACGCTACAGTGTTTGCGTCGTAATACCATGGAGTTGCGGTTGCTGGGCATTAAAGACGCGTTTGCCAGTAATAATATGCGCTTCGATGATCATCAGCACCTGATCACCACTCATGGGTTTGGCGCTGAAGAGGCGGAGCAGGCGATAACCACATTTTTCACAGCCTGTGAGGATGAAAGCCGGCTGCCGACGGCAATTTTGGTCGGTGGCGACTATATGGCTGTTGGCGCGGTTAACGCGCTGAATAAACTCAACGTGAATGTGCCCAACAGGGTGTCAGTCATGAGTATGGACGGCTTTAACTTGGCGGAAATCCATGATGTTCCACTGACCGCGGTGCATGTTCCTCGTGATGAACTGGGGGCAGAGGCTATCCAATTGTTACAGCGGCGGGTATTACGCCCGGATGCACCGTTTAGCAACTTATTATTGCAGGGTAAGCTGGTGGTTCGCTCCTCGGTAAAGCAGGTCAATCAGAATAGGGCGATGCCTGCAGCAAATAAGCCGACGGATCAGATCTATGATTTATAAGGTTGATTCGATAAACCGGACGGTTTACGCAGGGGAGGACAAGGGCCTGACGGCGGTGATTTCAACACCGGTGTTGGGGAGTCGAAGAGACGAACCGCAGACCATGCGGTTCATCAACGGTACTGGCTATATAAGCGGTGCTGGCTATATAAACGGCAATGCTACTGACGATATAAACGAAAATGGTACTGATAATGCCGTCGTGGGGAGAGCATCGTGTACAGGGGCTAATGGTGATAATTACGTCTGTGCTGACCCATGTTTAAAATAGATATGGCTGGCTTGGTGCTCAACTTTTGGCAGGTTATCACTGAGCAAATGGCGGGCCACGGTGAAGGCAAACTCAAAGCTGACACCCAGCCCTTTGGCTGTAATAAACTTGCCATCAACCACCACATCCTGATCCAGATAGGCCCCATCAGCAAATTTATCAGCCAGCTTATCACCAGTACTGTAAGTTCGCCCGGCCAGCAAATGATGAGCTGCCAAGACCTTGGCCCCAGATGAACACAAGGCGCAGATATATTTATCCTGAGCAATATGACGTCTTAAAAATGCAATCACTTGTGGGTTTGCCGTCAGGCTGTCTGTGCCTTTTGGGCCTCCGGGCATCATGACCGCATCATAGTGGTGATCCAGACGATCGCTTAACAGCGCATCTGCGCTGATCGGCGTTTCAAAATAGGTGCTCAAGGCCGTGGTTGCTTCGCAGGAGAGAATATCAACCCGGATATCCAGACGACGCATGATGTCGATAAAAATAACGGCTTCTGCCTCTTCAAAACCGTGCGCCAGCAATACGGCAACGTGTTTCGTCATAATCTGCTTCCTCTCCTGGCGCTTTACCGTTTGCCAGCGCTGCCGCAGACGTTAATTTTATCCTGAATCACTTTTTTCATGGCGGCTTTAGCCGGAACCATATAGTGACGGGGATCATTCGCGCCTTTATTTTCAAGGAAATAGGCTTTCAGTGCACCAGAGAATGCGATCTTTAGCTCTGTACCCACATTCACTTTACTGATCCCCAATTCAATGCAACGACGCACATCTTCATCTGGGATCCCTGATCCGCCATGCAGTACCAGAGGGATATCCGTATTGCGGCGAATGAGCGCCAGACGATCAAAGTCCAGGCTAGGGGCCTCTTTGTACATCCCATGGGCAGTGCCGATGGCAATGGCCAGAGAGTCTATCCCTGTCGCCTGAATAAAATGTGCTGCCGAACCAGGATCAGTATACAGCGCATCTTTCTCATCAACCGTGAGATCATCCTCCTGACCGCCCAGACGCCCCAGTTCGGCTTCGACAGTACCATCCCAGCGATGGCAATACTCCACCACCTGACGTGTCAGCGCGATATTTTGCTCAAAGTTAAAATGCGAGCCATCAATCATTATGGATTTGATGCCCGCCGCGACTTTCTGGGTAATATCATCATACGACTCATGGTGATCCAGATGCAGTGCAAAAGGCATACGGTAATGACGTGCCGCTTGTTGGCAGATCTGCACCAGATATTCCGTGCCCGCATAAGAAAAGGTGCTCGGTGTTCCGGCCAAAATGACCGGAGAAGCCATTTCAGCCGCTGTTTCAACTACGGCTTGAATGGTCTCCAGATTATGGATGTTGAAGGCTGGGATTGCGTAGCCTCCGATCTGTGCCTGACGTAACATTTCTCGGGAAGAAACCAAAAACATAACTCAACCTCCGTGATTTCATTTCCTTTCATTTAACCATAAAAAAGCTTACACAAACAAAAAGAAATCAAATAAAAGAGATTTGCATCACATCGAAAGTAAACGCAGTTAAAAGAGTGACGTCATTTTTGAGCTGTAGCTGGTTACGCCTTTGCGGAGTAAATTGTTTTTCGGCCGTTCAGCACGGCCAGTAACGTTCTCTTTCACACGCTCTAACCACGGTTGTGACACTAAACGACGGGTCAGTGGTGTCTGCTCTTTGGTGTAATCATAACGAAAAGTAACAACCACCTCTTTCGTTTCGAAAGTTCCCATAACAAAGAGATCGATAGCATTAATAGTGAAACTAAAATCTTCGGTCTCGATAGGTAATTGGCTACTTTCACACTGCCATAACCCACAGTCATTGGCGCAATACAGCGCAATATTCAACGCCCGCAGTGACCAAAAACTGCTAGCTGGCCCACTGTAGTTGTCCACCAGCCTTTCATCATCTGCGAATAATCCCTGTGTGGGAGCACCGAAGCGCATGGCTCCGTGACCAATGAAATAACGCAGTGTGGCTTCTAATGCTCTTTTGGCTTCACCGGTATGAACGGGGTCTGTTGAGTGACTGGCCACCGCCAGTAACGGCGCTGATACCGCCAGGCGATAACAGGCACTACGGCCAAAGAAGGGGATCCCTTGTGGGGTGATCAGATAGCGATAAGCGGCGACGAATTCTGCCATGCAGGAACGAATAAACTGTCGGTCATAATCCGGATTTATTTGATCGAGCCAATAGAGAGAGTAGTGGAATCCCCAAGCGTTATAGTAATCATAATTGCCCTGTGCTCCGTCGCGAAACCAGCCCTCACCGACATGGAACTCTTTGATGCGCTGGTATTTATCATCACTGATATCGCCAGTGCCGTTCAGTGATCGCATCACAAACTGAACCGTTAACGGGAAGAGATGCCAGTTATTATCCACCGTTTGCAGCGTATTAACCTGGCTGAACCAGCGTGTCACTTGTTGCTGTTCTGGTGGCGTAAACGCCTGCCAGACCGACTCATGGCTCAACCATAAAGCCAATGCCAAGTCTGCACTTTCACAAATACGCTGATCATAATCATGCAGCGTGCCCCAATATCCACGATGGGTCGGGTCAGTCCCGGCTAAGAACGCGCGACGTAAGATAGCCACAATGTCGAGCTCCCCGCCTTTCAGATCAGCAAGTCGCGTATTATCCAGCCTCGTAGGTTGGCTGTGTAACCAGGCCGCTAGCGTTGGCAGGACACGGCTTACGCCTTCCAGTGCATCCGTGCGCGCATTTTGCTGGCTGGGGCGCCCCGGATAATAAGCATGTGTATAATCCCAGACGGCATAATGATCAAATGCTTCAGCCACATAACGCACCAGGTAATCACACTGGCTTTGCAGCGACACCTTTTGATTCTGAAACAGGGCTTGTAAGCGCGCATCATGTCTCGCATAAGGCCGTTTTTTATGCCACTGGCGGATCATATGTTGTTTAAACAACTGGTAATACATCGCCGCATCAGGATGTTCATAAGGAATGATCGGACGGGGTTTGGCGCTAATATCAACACTCATGAGCAGTGTTCCTGCAAGTCACTAGGATAAGGAGAACGGTAATAAAAAGAGGGGTAAGAGGGGATAAAAGAGGGGGCTAAGAACACTCGCTCCACCTTATCTCCCCGTTACACCGCACGAGCTTAACTTTTCGCGGAGCTTGCTAAGATCTGATAGCGATCTTGCCCCCAAGCCACGGGTTTGGGTTTATCTTTGATCCAATCATAGAATGCCGCTTTCATTGCACTGACACGCTCAGGGTACTGATCAGCTAAATCCTTTGATTCCATGGGATCATGCTTATCATTAAATAATTTTGGCGTATTGGTGCCGTCATCATAGAAGTAGAGTGCCCACTCCTGATCGCGGATTGCCCAAGAGGCTTTCGATAATGTCTCTACATGATCATTTTTAGGCGCCTGTTGATGTTCGTAAGTGATCCATTTCCAGTAGTCATGCCAGAATGACTGATTCTCATCGCTGTAATGCTTTGCCCCCGGCCCAGCCCAGTACATATATTGATGCGGCGAGGTTTGTTCCTTACCTGCCAGTACCGGCAGAATATCTTTACCATCCACTCTCATCTCCGCTGGGATGGCAATACCCGCGGCTTTCAATGCCGTCGGTAAAATATCTAATGCACTCACCAATGCATCACTTTGCGTACCTGCGGGGATCTGTTTTGGCCAGTAAGCGACGAAGGGAATATGCACCCCCCCGTTATACATTTGTCCTTTATGTCCACGGTCCATGCCATTCATTGGCATTGGGGATTCATGAACCGCCCCGTTATCCGAAATGAAGAAAATCAGTGTGTTATCCAGCTCACCTTTTTCTTGTAAGTGCTGAACAATTCTACCAATCCCCTCGTCTGCGGCATTAATGGCAGCAAAATATTTATCTGCTTCAACGTTGCCGGTATTAAACCGATCCATATATTTCGCGGGTGATGCTTGCTCTAATGGAATATGTGGCACGCTGTAAGCCAGGCTGATGAAAAACGGTTTTTTCCCTGAGTCATCAATAAATTTCAGCGTTTCATCCGTCAGGTTATGGGTCAGATAGCCTGGGGCGGCAATATTTTTGCTGTTTTGCCAGATGGCTGGAGAGTGCCACAATGCCGCGCCTGAGGCGTAATAACTGTAGGAATAGTCAAAACCCCGTTTTTCAGGTGCATATCCGGGGGCGCTGACGGAGATCATGTTGTCGTGATAATCGCGGCTTTTGACCTCATCGGCGACGAACGCTTTTTTCTCTATGCGTGCGTTGTGCCATTTCCCGATATTTGCGGTTGCATAGCCATGCTCCTGAAACAAGGCGGGCAGCAGTTTAATATCCAGTGGGATCCCCTGCATGGCATCATCATTACTGTAAGTACCAAAACTGGTTGGGTGGCGACCTGTATAAATACCCGCGCGCGAAGGCCCGCATACCGGATGCGCCACAAACGCATTGGTCATTTTGACCCCGTTTTTGGCCAACAAAGACACATTCGGCATCGCCCGCTGTGCCGCATCGATCATCTTGTCCAGATCGCCTTGATAGCGTACGGGAACTGGGCGCTGGCTTAGTGCTTTTTTATCCAGATTATTGAGGGTGAAATCTAACTGCCCGGTACCCAGATCATCCATGATTACCAGCAATACATTGGGTTTTTCTGCCGGTGCCGCCAGAGTCACAGGTGTCATACTCATACCAGCGGCAGCGATCATCCCTGCCAACAGGCTTCTTTTTCCTGCGGGTAACTTCATTATTATGTGTTCCTCAAGCGTTATTTAGGCTGTGTCAGTTGCGGCATAATGTCCGCAGCAATGCCCCCGCGTTGAATAATCTGGCACATGGCCTGCATCAACGGGGCGGTGTGATTAAAAAAGTGTTTATAGGAGGCGCAGAGGTAATTGTGCTTATGTTTTTCATCTGGCAACGCCATGATGCGGTGCTTCGGGCAACCCCCCTGACAAAGCGCTTTCACTTCACAGCGAATACACGCCTGTGTCAGTTTTTCCTGCTTGGCATCACCAAAGCGTTGCTGTTGGCGAGATGTCGCTAATTTCACTAGCGAGGTGTCAGCAATGTTGCCCAAACGATGCGCTGGGTACACATAGTGATCACAGCTGTAGATATCCCCATTCGCTTCGATGATCAGCGCCTGACCACAGGTCACCGACTGTATGCAGCTAGCGGCGGGGTAGCCCATCCAGGTCCCGAGCAAACTGTCAAATTCACGGACATAGACGGTTCCCACATCCTCCGTCACCCAGGCATCAAACACGTCATTCATAAAACGCCCATATCCCGCCGCAGGCACAGTAAAGGGAGCCATGGGAGGGTTGGCTGGCGGTGAGTAATGGCCTGTTGTCCGCGATAGGCAACGGGTATCCACTTCCACAATCGGAATAAATTGCATAAAGGTTGACCCCAGCGCTTTCAGCGCCTGATAGGTTTCACGTCCTTTATCCCAGTTTTGATCATTCACCACGGTTAACGTATTGAAATCCACCTGATATTCACGCAGCAGATCAAGCGCTTTCTTCACGCGGGCAAAGGTGGGTTGACCATTTACGGCAATACGGTATTTATCATGTACCGCTTCAAGGCCATCCACCGACAGACCAATCAGAAAACGGTGTTCGGCAAAAAATGCGGCCCACTGGCGATTAATGGCAATGCCGTTGGTTTGAAAGCTGTTTGTAACAGTTTTACCGTTTGCATAGTGCTGTTGGTATTCCACCGCCTTACGATAAAAATCCAGCCCGGCCAGCGTTGGTTCGCCACCTTGCCAGGCAAAATCAACCGTATCCCCGGCATGAGAACGCAAGTAATCACGCACATAGCGCCGTAACATGCTGTCGCTCATGGTCGGTGAGGGATTTTTCTGGGGAGGGAGTACCGTCTCTTTTTCAAGATAAAAACAGTATTCACAATCCAAATTACAACGATAGCTGGTGGGCTTGGCCATCATGTGAAAATAGGCTTGTTGAGTATGTGGCTGTGCCATCAGATAGGTGTTCCGAGAAAGTGAAACAATACTGACTAATTTACGCAAATAAAAAGAGAACTAAAAGGCGCTGAATCACATATATGAAAGTTAACGCAATATATTCGCAAGAATTCGGAAGATAGTTAACCAAAGTATCGCCTATAAAAAACGCACATCAGGTGATGTGCGCCAGTGCAACAAAATGAATAACACATCACGGCTACTGAGTTCCCCCGCGAACGGGCAAACAGAACAACCTTGTTAGGCCAGACGTAACATTTCCGACGCGGCCAATAAATAAGCCCCCGCGCCATAATCCATGTTGTGCTCAAATTTCACATCACGCGGATTAAAGGCCGGTAGCTGAACCCAACCCATCATGCCGTTATCGTGGATACAGCCTTGCAGGGCATCCCAGGCTTTTTCCACCACAGGCAGATAGGTTTCTGGTGCCAGAATACCTTGGTTAATTCCCCAGCTCAGCCCGTAACAAAACAGCGCTGTTGCACTGCTCTCTGGGGCAGGAAACCGCTGAGGATCGAGCAGACTGGTACGCCATAAACCATCCGCTTGCTGGTAACGGATCACGTTATCTGCCAGATCAGTAAACAGATCGAGATAACGCTGACGACCGGTATAATCTTCTGGCATCCGCGCGAGCAGGCGTGGGATGGCAGCCAGTACCCAGCCAATACCCCGGCTCCAGAACACTTTCTCGCCATTTTCTTCACGCAGTTCAGTGCCGGTACCGTCAGGAATATAGCGATGATCGCGGTAGAACAAACCGCTGTCAGGGTCGCGCAGATAATCAACTGCATCCCAGAATGCGGTGTCCATATAAGCCAGATAACGGGCGTCACCGGTACGTTGGCTCAATGCTGCAAAGGTGGCGGGGGCCATAAACAATGAGTCACACCACCACCAATCTTCACGCCCCGGCTTTGGTTCGTCCACCATGGCAGAGACGGCTTTGATGGTTGGCTCTAATGCTTCCGGTACGGCTATCTGCGGCCAGACATCCAGATAGGCCTGACAGCAAATCAGGTCATCGGCAAAGCGCAGATTGGGTCCAGGGCGGAACCCGGTATGCAGCGTGTAATTCATGACGCCCTCCAGATACTCGGCGTCATCGGTTGCCAGCCAAGCGGCGGCAACGCATGACCAGAACACACCACGCTCCCAGTCTGTGTCTTTAATAAAACGCGTCTTGCCACTCCGACGGATCACACTACGTGTTTGGTTTGCTGCCTGATAGCGATATACCCGCTTCATTGTTTCACGCGCCTGTTGAGTACGCGTCTGCTGTGTCATATTGCTCATGTGATGCTCCCTTACTTAACGCGCCAGCCAGCCGCCATCCACTGCTAATGTATACCCGGTCACATAGTCGCTGGCAGAGGACGAAAGGAAAATCGCCGGGCCCGCTAAATCATCCGGTGTTCCCCAACGGGACGCGGGGATCCGCTCTAAAATAGCCTCGTTGCGGGCGGTGTCTGCGCGCAGTGCGGCGGTGTTATCGGTTGCCATATAACCCGGCGCAATCGCGTTTACGTTAATATTGTACTGCGACAGCTCTGTCGCCAATGCACGGGTTAAGCCCATGACGGCGGATTTACTGGCGGTGTAAGAGGGCACGCGGATCCCCCCCTGGAATGACAACATGGAGGCGATATTGATGATCTTGCCGCCGTTGCCCTGCTTCACAAACTGTTTCGCCACGGCTTGCGACAGGAAGAACACGGTTTTCTGGTTAATATTGATCACATCGTCCCAATCTTTGTTGCCAAACTCCAGCAGGTCCTGACGACGAATGATCCCGGCGTTGTTGATCAGAATATCAATATGCCCCATCACTTCCACCGCCTGACTGACGATGCTATCAATGTCTTTTTGTTGTATCAGGTCAGCAGTGATGAAGTGGAATTTACGCCCCAGTGCTTCAACCTGTGCCTGGGTTTCCGGGGCTTCAGCGACTCCCACACCAACAATATCTGCACCGGCTTTTGCCAGGCCGATTGCCATGCCTTGGCCCAACCCCGTATTACATCCGGTGATAATTGCTACTTTTCCATTCAAATCAAATGGTTGCATGTTATGTCTTCCTATAATTAGGGCGCACGATGCCTACCGCCCATCACAACGGCGGCACCATGCTGATATTGAGTTACTTTTCAGAAGGCAGATGTGTTGACTACATTCTGAAATCTATGAGGTGTAAATAAGCATAAAAGGCGTTATGTCAGTGAAGCGATCGGCAGAGGATCCCGGCCGTGAGCAGCACGGCACTTAGGCTGAGTGGCGATAAGCCCATTCACCTTTAATCAGGGTTGCGGCAACGGTAAAGTCACTCTCCATCACCACCATGCTGGCTTGTGCACCCATCTGGATCGAACCCAGTGTTGACGCTAATCCCAGATAAGCGGCGGGTACTGCGCTGGCCATTTGTACAGCTTCCCACTCGGGGACTTGCGCATGTTGGATCATGTTACGCAGCGCCTGATCCAAGCTACAAGTACTGCCTGCCAGTGAACCATCATCGGTGCGCGCTTCCCCCTGACGTACCGTGATATGCTGTGCGCCGAGTAAATAACGCCCCTCACCCAGCCCCCCTGCGCGCATGCAGTCGGTGATCAGTGCAATGCGGCGATAACCTTTCATGCGATACGCCAGATTCATCATCACCGGATGCACATGAATGCCATCGGCAATCAGCTCTGCCAGCATGTCGTGATACAACACGGCACCACAGCAGCCCGGTTCACGGTGATGCAACCCTGACATGCCGTTATACAAATGTACGCCGCAATCCGCACCTTGCTGATAGGCCGCCGTCACTTGCTCAAAATTAGCCGCAGTGTGCGCCACAGAGGTTTTGATCCCGTGATTCACCAGCCAGCGGATCGCGGCCAAAGCCTCGGGTGACTCAGGTGCGATAGCTGCACGCAACAAGGTGTTACCCGCCGAATGCCGTAATTGCTCCAGCTCTTGTGGTGTTGGTGTCGTCAGATACTTTTCTGGGTGTGAACCCCGGAAAGGCGCGGTGAAATATGGCCCCTCCAGAAAACTGCCGAGCAGGGTTGCGGTGCGGGTATCACGTGCGTTATCCGGGTCTGCAATAAAATCACGCACCTGCGCCAGAGCCGCAAAGATATCCTGTATCGGCGCACTGACGGTGGTGCCGACCCAGGCAACAACCCCGGTTTGGGGTAGGGCACGGGCAATGGTGCGTAATGCCTCCGCAGAGGCATCCATGACATCCGCCCCCTGGCGACCATGAATATGAATGTCGATCAGACCTGGGATCAGGGTTTTCCCTGTCAGATGCACAATTTCTGCATCCGCTGGCAGCTCGCGTGTTACTGCCACAATCTCGCCTTGCTCGACGATAACCGCGACGCCGGTTTCAATGCCTTGCGGAGTAAAAGTGCGATCAGCGAGATAGGCAGTACGCATAATTAGAGCCCATCCTCGTTTTCGCCGCTATCAGTAACCAGAGCGGTGTCCAGCTCAGCCCGTAGGTTCTGTACACTGGACGCGCCAATATCCATCAGTATTTCGACCAGCTCTGACAGTGAAGCCCCTTCACGTTCAAAGGCGGCATTCGCAATCATTGGCAGGTTAACCCCGGCAAGCAGCTCAACGTTGCTGCCGCTCATCAAAATATTCAGTGCGCGATTACAAGGTGAGCCACCGGGAATATCGGTTAAAAACAGTACACCTTCGCCGCTGTCTACCTCATGTGCCGCACGGCGCAGTTCGCTTTCCAGCATGTCTGTTGACATACTTTCAACGAAATCAATGAACAGCATTTGAGATTGCTCACCGGTAATCGCCCGTACTGCGGAAGCCATACCAGAAGCAAAATTAATGTGGCCAGAAACAACAATCCCAATCATTTACAACATCCTTACTGCCTGGATATTCAGGCTGCTCTGTTACGCCGCATCATGCAAAGCCACGATGCGGCGATGGCGATAACGGTTAGACAATGCCCAGCAGATGACCGACGACCCCGGCCGCCAGCGTGGAGAAAATCAACACCGGTGGTTTCGCCCAGAAACCCGTGCCTTTCACCATCTTGAACATAAAGAACACCAATGCCAGCGGGAGTAAATTCGGCATGATCTTGTCAAACAGGGCGGTTTGTAGCTCCACTGTTTTCCCGCCAAGATCTATCGCCGCGGTAGTTTGTAGCCTGATAAAGGTGGCGCACAACGCGCCGATAACAAAGATACCCATGATATTGGCGGCTTTTGCCAGTTTCTCCGTGGCATCCCCCATGTTCACCATTGCCGCCGTGCCCGCGCGGTAGCCCATAAACATCAGGCCGAAATAGACCAAGAAGTGCACAGTCTGGTACAGAATGAAGAACACAAATGGGCCAGCGATGGAGCCTTCAATCGCAATAGAAGCCCCCAGCGCCAGCGTCAGTGGCATCAGCGTCATGTGGTCAATGGCATCGCCGATACCGCCTGTTGGCCCCATGCCCGCAACTTTCATTACGTTGATCATTGAGGGCTTTTCTTTGTTCTCTTCCATCGCCACCGCAGTGCCTAACAGGAAGGTGAACAGCTTTGGACTGGCATTAAAGAACTGCAAATGGTTCTTTAGCGATTTCGCCAAATCTGCACGGTTGTTACCGTGGATTTTCTTCAACGCGGGGATCATCGAATAAGCAAAACCACCGGCTTGCATACGTTCGAAGTTAAAGTTACCTTCCATGAACAGGCCACGGATGGCGCACTTCCACAGATCTTTACGGGTAACCACTTTACGAACTTCAAGATCCTGATAGGAATCAATTTTGTCCACCAGGCTGTCCGTTTTCGCTTTTGCCGTGTGGTCTTTATCTACGGTGATATCAGATGCCATCTTCGAAATCCTCTGGTTGTTTGTTGGTGTTGTTACCGTTGTTATTGCTGCCGTTATTGTTGCCACTGAAGAAGTAGTACAGGACAGCAACAGCAGCACCCAGAATGGCGATAGCCATGATTGGCAGTTTCAGGTAAGTCGTCATCACAAAGCCGATAAAGAACACACCAGCCACTTCTTTCGACCACATAATTTTCAGCAACATAGCAAAGCCGATTGCCGGAACCATCTTCGCACCGATACCTAAGCCTTCTAACAGGGCGGTTGGTGTATTTTCATCAATCCAGGTTGCCGCATGTTCACCGAAGTAGACGGTGACAAAGGCGATCACAAAGTAGAGCATCGACCGGGTGAGTAGCGTGCCTATCAACAAGCGCGATATGCCCGCCGTATCTGCCTGCTCTGCATACTTATCTGCTCTGCCCATGGTGAACGCTGTCATGGCAAAGAAACCGATAATAATCATCTGCATCAGGACCGCAATTGGCATACCAACGCCCATTGCCACTTCTGGCGACTGGCCGGTCATCACCGCAAAGGCAACTGCGGCGATAGTCCCCATGGTCACATCGGGTGGCTGAGCCCCCGCATTCGGTACCAGGCCGAGCCAAGCCAGCTCCAGTGTTGCACCTGCGATTAAACCCACTTCCATATTGCCCATGATCAAACCGACAACAGGGCCGGTGATCAACGGGCGGTGAATATTCAGGGCAACGTCATACTTGTCGATACCGCACAAGAAGGCCCAGATTCCGACTAACGTAGCTTCAAAAAGCATAATTTATCCTTTAATTCCCTATGTCTTGGCGTAATAAGTCGTCGATTTATGCCCTGGCGGCCAGCTCAATCACATTGATTGGCGTTTGGTCTGGTGTGTTCTGCACCGTACAGGCCACGCCAAGCGCGGCCATACGTTGGAAAGCATCCAGATCTTTTTCATCCACAGAGACTGTTTTGGCAATCTGACGTTTACCGTCGTGGTAGTGCATATTGCCCACGTTGCACTGAGTAATTGGCACACCGCCTTCGACCAAACGCGCAACATCCGTCGGGGAGTTACACAGAATGAAAACCTTCTGCTGAGGAGAGGCTTTATGGATGACATCAATTGTTTTCTGGATACTGAAAAAGCGCACTGCATATTCACCGCCAGCGGAGGCTTTCATTCCCGCCTGCATGAAAGCCGAGTTTGGGCCATCGGCAGCGTCATCATTGGCCACCAGAATTAAATTGGCTTCGGTGTGCTTTCCCCAGGTAATGCGGATCTGTCCATGAAGTAAACGCTCATCAATACGAGTCCAGACGATATTTGGCCGAGTCATAGGGATATTCCTGTGTGTTATTTTTTAAATGGATAAATAGTCACACCTTGCACCACGCGATTGATTTCACCCGTTGGAGATGGGCTATCCGGCGTGTTGTTTAAGGCAACTGAGCTATGAAAAGCGAAGGATTGTGCAAACATCAGATAGGCAAACAGCAGGCCTAAGTCAGAACTTTCTGCCATACCAGGTACCAGAACATGGTCACCAGCTGTGACATAAGCATCTGATTGTGCTGCGATAGCGATAACCTTACCGGCAACGTTGTTGGCGCGGACCTCAGCTAACAGGTCGAGATCATATTGACGCGTGTAGGGATCATTAGAGATGTAAACAACAACCAAAGTGTCCGGATTAACGATTGATTTCGGACCATGGCGGAATCCCAACGGAGTATCAAAAGTAGCCACAACTTTACCTGCGGTTAATTCGAGTAATTTCAGTGCTGACTCTTGGGCCAGCCCCTGTAGTCCGCCACTACCTAAGTAGATAACCCTTTGGTATTGCGAACTTTTAGTATTATCGATGATTTTATGATTAATTTCTTTGAACCAATCCGCAGATCCCTTACAAAATCTTTCAATTTCTTTCGAATACTTATCAATTCCAGCAAAAATAGCCATCGCAGCCATCATCATGGAGGAGAAACTGGAGGTCATCGCCAGTGATTGGTCATTGGTTTCTGCTGGCATCAGCACGGCCAATGCACCTGGTGCCGTCTGGCAATATTGATATAACTGGCCGCCCTGGTTACAGGTCAATACCAAGTGAAAACAGCGAGATAAACAGGCCGATGCCACTTGTAACGCAGCCACACTTTCCGGGCTGTTGCCGGAACGGGCAAATGAAACCAGCAGCGTCGGAATATCTTCGGAGAAATATTGTTCTGGTGTTGCCACCAAATCCGTTGTCGCAATCGCTTCAATCCGATGGGACAGATAAGGTGCTAACAGCGGAGCCAGCGCTCGCCCGGCAAAGGCTGAGGTTCCAGCACCGGTAAAAATAATCCGCGTGTTACTCGCGGCTAATGCCTGATGCAGAAAATCATTAATCGCTGCCTGACTCTCTTCCACAATACGCTGTGTTTTTCCCCAACATGCAGGCTGTTGTTCAATTTCCTGTGCGGTCCAACTGGCATGTAAGCGAGTCAGTTCTTCCCGGCTGTACCCTAAATATTGCGTCATTTCGATGTGTTCCCGTTAAAAAGGTGGCATGCATTGACATAGCCAATAAGCGTATTTTTGATTTGTTGTTTGACCAATGCCGTGGCTTCAAAAGACAGAGTGCCTTCGCGAACTGCAGTAAATTGGCGTGGCATGTACTGGCTCAAGAGTGGTAGCGGAATCGGTGCACTATTCAGATTGGCAAACAGTTTTTCTTGTGCAGCCTGCACGGCTTCCATTGGCCAGTAATAGCGCATGCGGTCACTGAAACTGTAAACGCGGGCTAAGCGCACTTGCTCAGTATCACCGAGGTAATATCTCTTCCAGTATTCCGGCGATTTCAGCATTACGTCTTCCATCACCTGACGGAGGCGGGAGCACTGCTCTGCCGGGAATAACTCTTCTTCGATATGACATAAACTGAACAGGGCTTCACGCAGAGCAAATGTCAGCGCCGGGCCTACTTTCAGAATGGCAAAATGGCCTTTAACCAGTGCGCGATAGGCATCATCGGTCTGATAATCGGTGGAGTGGGCTTCGAATACCTGATAATCGTATTCATCCATGACTTTACTGAGTTCATGGGCTTTCTCTGGACAGAAATCAATCACACCGGTGTGATCAAACTCAACACCAGGCTGCACGACCAGACCAATCACCCGTGGCCAGCACTCAGCAACACCTGATTTCTCAAATGCTTTTTGGTGGCATTCAATCGTTTTACGCGCGGCTTCTGGTGAGGTGACTTCGATTTCATCCAACTCTTCGGTCGCGCCACCAGGGATAGGCACTTCTGTCCCGATGACATAAACGGCGGTGTGTGTATTGAAGTGTTGATATTCTGTGGCTTCTGCAATGGCGGCCAGACGTGCAGCACGCTCGGCTACAATTTCATCGGAGAGGGGAACGGGATCATCTGCGCAGGACATGCTGCAATCGAGGTGAATTTTTTTGAAGCCCGCCGCGACATACGCCGCGATCAGATCATCGGCATGCGCCATGGCTTCGTTGGCAGGCAAGTGCTGCCAACGGTTTGGTCCTAAATGGTCGCCGCCTAAAATGAGTTTTTCGAGAGGGAAATGCAGAGCATCAGCTTTAGCAAAAACGTAATCACGAAAATCAACCGGCGTCATACCGGTGTAGCCACCAAATTGGTCAACCTGATTAGAGGTGGCTTCGATTAACAGTTCTGAGTCATTTTCTAACGCTTGCTCCAGCGCAGCTTCAATGACAAGAGGATGGGCAGAACAAACTGAGTAAATCCCAATTTGTTCCCCGGCTTTATGGCGCTGAACCAGTTTTTCTAAAGGATGCATACATTAACTCCACAATTAACATTAATAATGTCACTATGGAGTCAAGGTGTTATTTCTCTTTTTCAGCTATGATCACTTCAATTCGCATATCCCGTAGTCGCTGCACATACTCTTCAGGAATATCCGAATCCGTCACCAAAATATCGATATCACCAAACTCTCGAATCATGTGGCAGCTGCGTTTCCCAAACTTGGTCGAATCAGCAACGGCAATAATTTGTTCCGAGATGTCACACATTAGGCGGTTAAGACTCGCTTCCTGCTCATTATATGTGGTGATACCAACTCGCAAGTCAAAACCATCAACACCCAGAAAAACTTTGTCAAAACGAAAGTTTTTCAGGCTGGCTTCGGCTTGAGAACCAGAAAAAGACATCGCACTCTTACGCAACACACCACCGGAGATGAGGACTTCCACGCCGGGAGCGGATGCTAACTCCATAGCCACATCAAGACCATTCGTCATAACCACTACGTTCTCTACCGACCTCAAGTTGGCCGCAATTTCCCGTGTGGTTGTCCCTGAATCCAGAATGACGGTGTCACCACTGTTAATCAGCTTCGCCGCCGCCTGACCAATCAGCGATTTCACGCCGGAATTACGGCGCCGCTTTTCATGGACAGTCAGCTCGGCGATAACGCCGGTGTTCGGAATAGCCGAACCGTGCGATCTGACGATGTACCCGTTTTTCTCTAAAAAACTCAGGTCACTACGAATGGTGACACTTGAGACATTGAATCTTTCGGCTAGATCTTCGACACGAGCTTTCCCTTGCTGGGTTACTATATTGAAGATTTCCATGCGCCTTTCGATTGCCGCTTTCACTTCTGTCCCCTTACGAAACCAGTCGAATTTTATTCGTTTGGCTTCGAATTAAGATTACTACGCTTACGTTTATCTTCAATGAGAAAGATCAAAACTTATGATCTCTTTCACAAAGCTTCGTTTTATTGGTTTTTTGTTTGCGAAAACTTACGCATACATATTTATCATATCTGTAGCTGTCCGGCTTTCCAATAACGTGACAATGGGGATATTAGATCAAAAACATCCTCTAAAGATAAAAAGAATAAAATAATGTAAAAACAATAGATTGAAATGTGATTCTTAACACATAAAGCAGTTGATTTTCACGAAATACCAGCCTGAAGACTGGCTTCTCATGACAAAAAGTATGATTGCTTTTAACAAATAATCAATAACGATAATGATATTCGTTAATAAATCGAAAATCATTACGCATTATATCTCGCTATATTCTTTTTTAGCCTCCTTTTGATTTATCGCATGAATGTATTGGTTGATGTTTAAACGAAAACAAATGACATAGGAGTGCGTAGAAACAAGAGAAAAAACGTAATATTTTGATTAAATTGGTTTTTTATTTAATTAGGCCGCTGGGTCTGGGTATTTCATCACCACAATCACATGATGTATTGCCTATTCATATTTTTTTCCCCACTTAAGTAAAGCACCTTAATCTTTCATTGTGATCCTAAACACAGCATTTTTTGTTTTGTTTGTTTACGATTGATGATTATCGAACGGTATCGAAATGTTAATTTTCAAAAAGAAAGCGAACCGCCAGTAATGAAACCGTTTCACTTGTCATACCGCTAGATTCTTTAAAACAGAAATTTTCTATTTCTCTCTGGAGTAACAGCATGTCGCTAACAAGACGCAATTTATTAAAAGGAATCGCAGTTTCTGGCGCATTGGGGGCAACCGCGGCCGCGACGGGGGTGCTCAGTACGGCTCAGGCCGTAGTACCTGCGAAAAAAACCGGTAAACAACCAAATCTACTGATTATCTTCCCGGATGAAATGCGTACCCAATCTTTGGGATTTATGGGACAAGATCCCTCAATTACCCCTTTCATTAACCAATTCGCCAGTCAAAGTGTGGTATTGAAACAAGCGGTGTCTAATTATCCACTGTGTACCCCTTTCCGTGGCATGCTCATGACCGGACAATACCCTTATCGCAATGGCTTACAAGGCAACTGCCACACGGGGGCTGATGGCAATTTTGGGGGTAAAGATTTTGGTATTGAACTTAAAAAAGAGTCGGTTACGTGGTCTGATATCCTGAAAAAACAGGGATACAGCATGGGCTACATTGGCAAATGGCATCTTGATGCCCCAGAAGCCCCCTTTGTGCCAAGCTATAACAACCCAATGGAAGGGCGTTACTGGAATGACTGGACACCACCTGAAAAACGCCACGGCTTCGATTTTTGGTACAGTTACGGGACTTATGATTTACATCTCAATCCTATGTATTGGACCAACGACACGCCGCGTGATAAGCCACTGAAAATTAACCAGTGGAGCCCGGAGCATGAGGCCGATATCGCCATTAAGTATCTGCGCAATGAGGGGGGGAAATACCGAGATAACGATCAACCCTTCGCGTTAGTGGTCTCCATGAACCCACCGCATTCACCGTATGATCAAGTGCCACAAAAATACCTGGATCGTTTTAAAGACCACACCTCAGAATCTCTGAATACCCGCCCGAATGTAGTATGGGATAAAGCCTATCAGGACGGTTACGGGCCAAAATACTTTAAAGAGTATATGGCGATGGTGAACGGTGTCGATGAGCAATTTGGCCGTATTGTGGCGGAGCTGGATCGCCTAAATCTGGATAAAGATACCCTAGTGGTCTTCTTCTCTGATCATGGTTGCTGTATGGGATCTAACGGTCAGCCAACCAAGAACGTGCATTACGAAGAATCGATGCGTATTCCTATGATGTTCCGCTGGCCTGGAAAACTGCCGGTGCGGGAAGATGAGTTGCTGTTCTCCGCCCCCGATATTTATCCGACGCTACTGGGTCTGATGGGCATGAGCGAGCACATCCCGGATCAGATCGAAGGCACGGATTTCTCTAATACGGTTGCCGGGCGTCCGGGAGATAAACGTCCTACCTCGCAGTTGTATACTTTTATGCCTTATGGCGGACAATCTTATGGTCAGCGCGGGGTGCGCACAGACCGTTATACGTTAGTCATTGATCGTAAAGTTGGCAAGCCACTCACTTATACTCTGCATGACAACAAAAATGATCCTTACCAGATGAAAAATATTGCTGCAGAAAATATGGCGCTGGTGAATCAATTGATTGCTGACGAGTTAATCCCTTGGCTGGAGCACTCTGGTGATGTCTGGCGGCCAACAGAAGTGGCGGCCAATGCGGCCAAGGCTTATCTTTAATCGCTGATCGACGGCTGACTTCCTCTTCCTGACAATCTGCTCAGGAAGAGGTTATCGTGGATCTTGTGTTATTCCTGCTGGTCTCTTCATCATCACACGCAATGTTATCACTCAGATCCAAATGCCTATTACTCAGGCGCAGGTGCTATGGCTTAGACCTAATAATAAAAGGGCGCCTAAGCGCCCGCAGACTGCTGACAAACCCCGATGACGCGATCTTGAACGGTGAGGATAGGCAGAGGAGTAAAGCGTCCGCGCCAAGGATGGCGCGGCTCGAGCCTACATGGATGTATTTACGGCGTCTTTACGATCTGCCTGTTCTCTCCGTCGCGGGCACTTTGTCAATAAATATCCTCCGGCATAGCCGGAGGTTTTTCATATGCGCCTATAAGGCTCTGTTACCAGCCGCGCCCTAACAGGCGCATCGCGATCTGACATTTGCATCTATGGATTACTTACGGCCCGTAAACGGGCTACCGGGATACGGGATCGAGAGTTGCTCACCCATTTTATCCTCTTCCAATTGGTGCTTTATGTATTCTTGTATCCTGGCCGTGTTTTTCCCTACCGTATCAACGTAATACCCTCGACACCAAAACTCCCTGTTACGGTATTTGAACTTCAAATCGCCAAACTGCTCATAAAGCATCAGACTGCTCTTTCCCTTCAGGTACCCCATAAATCCCGAGACACTCATCTTGGGCGGGATCTCCAGAAGCATATGGATGTGATCCACACAGCATTCTGCTTCCAGGATATTCACGTTTTTCCATTCGCACAGTTTTCTTAAAATACTGCCAATCGCTCTGCGTTTTTCCCTGTAGAACACCTGCCTTCGGTACTTCGGCGCAAAAACTGTAACGAACGGTGCAATAGTGATCCACACCCAACGCCTGAAATCAGATCCAGGGGGTAATCTGCTCTCCTGATTCAGGAGAGTTTATGGTCACTTTTGAGACAGTTATGGAAATTAAAATCCTGCACAAGCAGGGAATGAGTAGCCGGGCGATTGCCAGAGAACTGGGGATCTCCCGCAATACCGTTAAACGTTATTTGCAGGCAAAATCTGAGCCGCCAAAATATACGCCGCGACCTGCTGTTGCTTCACTCCTGGATGAATACCGGGATTATATTCGTCAACGCATCGCCGATGCTCATCCTTACAAAATCCCGGCAACGGTAATCGCTCGCGAGATCAGAGACCAGGGATATCGTGGCGGAATGACCATTCTCAGGGCATTCATTCGTTCTCTCTCGGTTCCTCAGGAGCAGGAGCCTGCCGTTCGGTTCGAAACTGAACCCGGACGACAGATGCAGGTTGACTGGGGCACTATGCGTAATGGTCGCTCACCGCTTCACGTGTTCGTTGCTGTTCTCGGATACAGCCGAATGCTGTACATCGAATTCACTGACAATATGCGTTATGACACGCTGGAGACCTGCCATCGTAATGCGTTCCGCTTCTTTGGTGGTGTGCCGCGCGAAGTGTTGTATGACAATATGAAAACTGTGGTTCTGCAACGTGACGCATATCAGACCGGTCAGCACCGGTTCCATCCTTCGCTGTGGCAGTTCGGCAAGGAGATGGGCTTCTCTCCCCGACTGTGTCGCCCCTTCAGGGCACAGACTAAAGGTAAGGTGGAACGGATGGTGCAGTACACCCGTAACAGTTTTTACATCCCACTAATGACTCGCCTGCGCCCGATGGGGATCACTGTCGATGTTGAAACAGCCAACCGCCACGGTCTGCGCTGGCTGCACGATGTCGCTAACCAACGAAAGCATGAAACAATCCAGGCCCGTCCCTGCGATCGCTGGCTCGAAGAGCAGCAGTCCATGCTGGCACTGCCTCCGGAGAAAAAAGAGTATGACGTGCATCTTGATGAAAATCTGGTGAACTTCGACAAACACCCCCTGCATCATCCACTCTCCATCTACGACTCATTCTGCAGAGGAGTGGCGTGATGATGGAACTGCAACATCAACGACTGATGGCGCTCGCCGGGCAGTTGCAACTGGAAAGCCTTATAAGCGCAGCGCCTGCGCTGTCACAACAGGCAGTAGACCAGGAATGGAGTTATATGGACTTCCTGGAGCATCTGCTTCATGAAGAAAAACTGGCACGTCATCAACGTAAACAGGCGATGTATACCCGAATGGCAGCCTTCCCGGCGGTGAAAACGTTCGAAGAGTATGACTTCACATTCGCCACCGGAGCACCGCAGAAGCAACTCCAGTCGTTACGCTCACTCAGCTTCATAGAACGTAATGAAAATATCGTATTACTGGGGCCATCAGGTGTGGGGAAAACCCATCTGGCAATAGCGATGGGCTATGAAGCAGTCCGTGCAGGTATCAAAGTTCGCTTCACAACAGCAGCAGATCTGTTACTTCAGTTATCTACGGCACAACGTCAGGGCCGTTATAAAACGACGCTTCAGCGTGGAGTAATGGCCCCCCGCCTGCTCATCATTGATGAAATAGGCTATCTGCCGTTCAGTCAGGAAGAAGCAAAGCTGTTCTTCCAGGTCATCGCTAAACGTTACGAAAAGAGCGCAATGATCCTGACATCCAATCTGCCGTTCGGGCAGTGGGATCAAACGTTCGCCGGTGATGCAGCACTGACCTCAGCGATGCTGGACCGTATCTTACACCACTCACATGTCGTTCAAATCAAAGGAGAAAGCTATCGACTCAGACAGAAACGAAAGGCCGGGGTTATAGCAGAAGCTAATCCTGAGTAAAACGGTGGATCAATATTGGGCCGTTGGTGGAGATATAAGTGGATCACTTTTCATCCGTCGTTGACAAAAACTATATGATATTTACAGTTCCATCGGGTGTGCGCTAAGCTCTTTTCATCCCTCATTGGGACCCCCTTTTGATTTCTTGTTGAACATTTGCAGTTGCCAGACCGCAAACTGTTTTAACAAATCAAAAGGGGTTTTTATAACTGACCCAAAGCTGAAAGCTTTACTGAACCCCCAGCCTAGCTGGGGGTTTTCTGGGCACAATAACCTCAGGGCGCCTAAGCGCCCTGAGTCATGTTTTAATCATGTAACACTGAGAAATAATGTAACGCCGAGAGCTAGTTCATCGGCTTGAGCGTGACCTCTTGTGGCATACCAAAGTAGCTGGTAAACACCAGTTGCGTGGTCTCTCCCGCAAGTTTTACGCTCACCTGCGGATTATTCTCCGTGGCCTGCCACTGGCCGTTGAGTGTCACGGCAATCGCTAATGGCGTCGCTTTCGTTGTGCGGGTCATATTCAGATCTGGCGTAACGCCGCTGATCTTAAGCTGACCATGACTCTGCATTTGCGTCATAACAATGGCTGGCTGAGCAATATTTTTCACCACACCCTCATCTGGTGTTACAGAACTAAAGGCAGCGTAACCGGTTGTCTGCGTCACGTTATCACGCACAATATGTGCGGAGGCATCTTGACGTAACACTTCATACACTTTCTTACCGGCCCGATAATCTGTGGCCAGTTGTTGCATGCCTTCCGGTGTTGCCTCTAGCACCATCAGATATTCGTATTGTGCATTCTGTGGTTTCGCCCCGTGATCAAGCCAGGCCAGACTGAAATTGCCTTCAGTAGGGTCACGGGATTTATCATTGGCAGAAACCTGATGCTGGCGGCGCACTTCACCTTTCGCCCCTTTGGTCAGGAGATAGCCGTTACCATGGCCATCAATTAACCAATCACCTTCCTCCAGTGCGCGCTGGTAAGGCAATGCCGTAATACGTTCGCCGTTCACCCAGAGATCACTGGCTTTATCTGTAATGCCATGTTGGAACAGAGTGGTTTCAGTCGCATATTTTTCCGTATTGTTACTGATGTTACTGCCCAAGAGAACTAACCGATTTTCAGTTTCGAGAGCACTCTTACGCGCGGTAAAACTGCTGTCAAACTTCGGCATAGATGGCGCATCAAATTTAAAGGCAAACATGCCATATTTGCCACTTAGTGATGAGTGACCACTGAATGGATGATTACCACGTAACATCAGGGTATGCGTATTCGGGCTATCCAGTTCAGCTAATGGAAGGTGGATCGTAGTTGTGCCCGGATTGCGATTCCAGTCCCAGCCATCTTGTACAAAACCTATCTCTTTCTGGTTACCATACGGGAGTACTTGTATTGCACCATGACTCTGATAACGGCCATAACGGTTATCACGATAATAGATCTCTGATGACCAGACATTGCTGTTGTACGCCTTCAGCGTCACCATCTTGTCGCTGAAGCGGTGGATCCCGAATGCACCGCCGTTAAATGTCCAGTTTCCTTGGGGGAGCTCTGCTGGAGCAATGCGCACACCAAAGATTGCTTCACTCTCACTTTCTGGTGTTTCGGTAATTTGCAGATAAGCGGCCGCCAGCGCTTTATCCACTTTATCACCGGTTTTCGGATCCCCCGTGAGTGCCAACCAGCGGAAGGCGTCTTGGAACAGAGTCACACTTGAAGAGTTAAACGGATGACGGCCCGCCAGCCCCAACGAGGTTGCTGGGTTACTGTAGACCCATGCCGATAACATGGCTTTTTTCAGGGCCGCTCGCCCTTCATCACTCACCGCAAACGGTGTGCCATGTAGCATGTATACTAATTGGCCGGCATTTTTAAAGGCAGGGAATGAGTAACCTGGATAGTTGCCTTCATGACGCCATGCCGTACCATCTGGCCGCAAGCCGTCGTAGCCCCCCGGTGGGGTCTGTGAAAGTGCCACATTGATGTACTCACCAAAACGCTTAAGCAATGCCACGCGTTTGGCCGGATCAGATTCCAGCATCAGCAACGCCAGATGTTGACGGGATAGGGTGTTGAAATAGTCCAAATCCGAGCTTTCCGGCCCCGGAACCATATCAAAGTTGGCTTTAAATTCACGGGAATACCACAGCAGCGCATCGGAAACTGGCTGACGTAGTTGATGCTTATCCAGTTCGTTTGCCATTAACATGGCTGAGATATACCACCAGCGTGAGCTGTATCCCCAGTGGTGGGTTGTCACCAGCCCACTACCATCCATATAACCTTGATCCAACAGGTGTTGAGTCATCAGGATATACATGTCAGCCAGTTCCTGACGCACCTCTTCGGATGTGCTGCGCTGATAGGCTCGGCTGATATTGAACATTAATGTGGTGTAATCACCCAAGAGCACATAATCGCTGAAACGCTGCTGATCAATATCATCCATAAACTCTGGTTGATATAACACCTTCTGTTTATCTGTAATAATATGCCGACCTGATAATTGCCCATCGGCATCACGTTGAATTTTTAATGCTGCAAAATGCGCGCGTAATTTCTCGCGATTATCGACCACAACCAAGCCATTCTCACCACCTTGACCTTCGGTAAAGACGCGGATCAATGCACCACGAATGTCATCAGCTGCCGCTATTTCCCCGGCCGTTGGTGCGGGTAATTTGGCGGGTAAGCGAAAATTAATTTCCGGGATCTGATAACGGGTTTTGACGTGATCATCTGACCATTGATAGCGAGCATCATCAATAGACAACATAACGCGATCAATATAGAAGATACCCGCTGGTGCTTTTAGCGGTGCCCGAAAACGGATGCTGTCCATATCGCTTTTCGCACCACCGGCGATCGTGCTACGTCCACCGCTTTCACCTTCTGCATTATCATCGAAACCAATGCCTTCGATTTCTCGCCCTTCCAGATCATTTTGCAGTGACACGCCCACGGTGCGCCAGCCACTGAAATTCATTTTGACTTTAATACCGGCATCCGGTGCGCCTGACGGGCCGAGCCCTCGCCCCAGATCGACGATCATATAATCATCCACCGGAGTTTCGTTATAGATCCAAAAAGAGAGCACCTGTGTGGCTTTACGTCCCCAGGTTTTAGAGGCGACCTTATCGGTGACCAGTGTAATAGGATGCTCAATGGTCATGGTACTGCCTGCCTGCCATTCCCATTTAAGCGACTGTTGACCCATAATATAGCGGGTGGAGCTCAGCGATAAGGTTGAACCTGAACTGGCGGTGACAAAATCAGGGAGCTGATTGCCATCGAAATCAATAATCGAAGATTGCATCAGCGCTTTTTGACTTACCTCTGTTTTCGCACTTTTTGTATTATTGGCCGAAAGGTGAGGTGTGTAAGCCGCAGTACCTAATAATGTGGTCATGGTAAGAGCAATAAGTTTTAACCTGGATGGTGCATACATAATCGTCGCTACCCAATAAAAAGGTGGTCATCAGAGGAGGAAGACACTATTTCTGCTGACCACAAAATTTTAGAAGTGTTTAGAAACACTCAGACCGATATAGCCTTCGTTATAATCACCACGTTTGTAGTAATTAATATTTCCATCCAGACTAAGATTATTTTTTAACTGCAAATTAGAGTTCATTTTTGCTTCAAAAATATTATTGCCGACGCTATCACCTTCAACGATAAAACGGCCTTTTCCTTTCCCCTGATCTGTGGTTAATCCGGCCTTTTTGACAATAATCTCGGTGTCATTCAGGTCACGGTAACCCATTAATGTCAGTGACGGCGTCAATAAACCCATTCCTAACTCATAGGTATTAAATGCGGTTAAACCAGCACCTAAATGTTTTACTGAATAAGATTGGCGATCCACTTCCAAACTGGCCGGTGAGCCGAACTCTGCATAGTCATCCACACGAAGCCATTGATAGTTATAGGCAACACTTGGCTGTAGTTTCACCACATCCAAATCAAAGGTCATGCCAGCCTTGACCTGATAACCCATTTGTAAGCTGTTATAGTCTGCCGTTGCTTTTGTATTCCCTTGATAACCGGTATTTTCACCAATATTGCGGGTGCTGCTATTGCTGTTATATCCCATATTCACGTTACCATTGAAGAAGTAACGATCATCAAACCAGCCGGTATAAGCCATAAGTTCATAGCTATCGACATCTTTTTCATTGCCATAGCTGTGAATGTTAATATTGGCATTCTGATAGCCAAGAGAAACACCAAATAGTGATTCATCATTAAAACGGCGGTCTACACCGACATTAATGCCATAGCCATTGGTTTGATATCCCGGTGTATAAGTCCCGCTGCTTTGACGGCTGTGGGCGTATAAGGTTTGTGCCCAGAAATTCCACGGAGTTGCTGCTGACTGATTACGTAAATAGAGGCTGCGGTTATCTATTTGATCGCGCATTTTATCTACCATCCGTAATGCAGCCCGGACTTCACCGCCTTCCGCATTAGGGGTTATCTGATCGGCTATACTGGCAATACCTGCACTACTATTACCGGCTGACGTCAGTAATGCCAGTAATTCACCACTCGCTTCGGATTGGGTTTTGTTGTATTGGCTGAGTGCATAACTCACAATATAATTCGCTGCATTGAGCTGATATTGATTAGCTCCACCTTGAAGTGCCAGGTCTAGGAAATTATCGGTACCTTCGTAGTTCACACCATAACGTACGACTAACTGGTTACCGCTTATTCCCCCGTTCACTATGGGGTCTGTCGTCGTCACCCAAGAATCTGTCTGTGCTAATAACGGCGAGAGGTTGCTGACCACGGTGATTTCATTTTGGGCAACATCAATTGGCCCGCTCATCCCACCATTGGACTGGATCAGGATAATATCTTTATTCACGATGTCATTAATATTACTGCCCACATAGGAGAACAGGGCTTTACTTCCTGTATTAAATACTGTTTTACCTTCAACGAGTAAAATGGGCGATGCTAAATCCACCTCATCACCAATTTTAAAGTCAAGGGATGCATTGTTTTTATTCGTAAAATCACC
Source organism: Yersinia pestis (assembly GCF_900460465.1). Lineage (GTDB taxonomy): Bacteria > Pseudomonadota > Gammaproteobacteria > Enterobacterales > Enterobacteriaceae > Yersinia > Yersinia pestis. Next base: position 1,004,218 of record NZ_UAVH01000006.1, read on the forward strand.
ACTCCAAGTGATGGTTCTGTCTTTTGCAATAATACTCAGGTTGCCCCAGTTTTCTAATTTTTCAACACCTGAAATTGTATAACCATCGAATAAGGCATTCGCTGCAGCGCCTTGATAGGCAAAGTTAATTTTATTTCCTGTGACCCCATTACCCAGGATATCGCCATAGATACTGCCATTAATATCCATACGAATGGCTGTTTGAGCATCACGGAAATCGATAGCGGCACCATTCCCTCTCACAATAGAGCCATCTTTAACGGCTATACCAAAGTTAGGTGCTGCGGCTGTGTGAGAGAATGAACCGTCAATTTTAATTGCTGTACCATTCTCGCTGATAATACTAATACCTCTTTCGAGGTTAATGTTATTGTTGAATACGGTGTTTGCATCAGCATAAATAGCGTGTGCATCCGTGCCGGTGGCAATAATATTTTTACGCAAATATTGTGCTACAAAGGGAGTGTTACCTGAATAAGTTAATGCATTTCCATTGGTGATATATAAATCATTAGCTAATGACACAGCCTTGCCATCATTAGCGATGAACGCATCACAACTACTGCCAGCCGGCGCTTCTGGTGGGCATACTACGGCAAGTGTATTAAAAGAGACCGACAATAAAATAGCAGCGATACTTATGGCGAGAGTATTCGCCTTAAATTTATTATGCATGACATTACCTTCCAATAAACAGGAATAAAAATGAATGTAAAGAGGTGTGGCCAGATTATTTTAAGCTGCAAATGACATCAGTGCCGCTTTAAGTAAAAAGGTGTATTCATTAATTTAGAATGTTGCCCTTACACCTACTCTCATGTATTTCACCCGTGAGTCATCTTTACCCATTGTATAGCCTTCTTGATATTTCACATTTTCAATATAATATTCGGCTTGAAGGCGGAAAGTATCTGATAATGGGTAAGCTAACTGTAATGCCAAACGATCAACTTTACTCATGGTTTTCGTTTCACTGAATGCCGCACTTTCGTACCAGCCAGAGGTTTCACCATAATCCAGGGAGTAACGTGCATAAGGTGTTAACACCAGACCAATTGGCGTATTCCAGTTGAAGTAGAAACGGACCTGTTGGTTTTTCGAGTCATCAGATAACCCCCAAGTTTCACCCTTATCGCTACGTTTACCTGCATTAAAATAGTTCAGTGTCATCTGTGTATTGGCGCTGGATTTAAAACGGATACCTGGCTCAATCTCCCAGGACAGACGATCAGAATTCCGCTCAACTAAGTTAGACGCGGTGTTCGCTTCTTCGCGCTCCATCCCTACTATCATGTTACCGACAAAGGCGAAACGTTCTGATAACTGATATTGTCCCGCAACTTTGGCATCATAAAAATTAATGGTGGTGCGGTTGCCACTCGCATAGGTGCTTAAATCTTCACGGAGACGAAAACTGGGCTGGACCCAACCTTCAGCAAAACGGAAACGATAGCCGGCACTTACTTCCATACGCTGATAACGTTGGTCCGTATCATGCAACTGCTTACGAAAACCGAGATCGTAGTACCAGTTAGAGCCATCTGGGTTGATCGTCATATCCAGACGTGGACCGCTGTAATCGTAAGTTGTACCATAATCCCCCGTTACCCAACTGAGGGTTGCATTCACTTGTGCTGCCTGAACATCAGCGGGCATCAAGGCAGCCATAATTCCCAGGCAGGCCGCAGTTCCAGAGGTGACTAACAACTTTCCAGAGGTGATTAACAACTTCGCTTTCATAATGACATGTAATCCTTGTAATTATAGAAATACGCTACATTGCGGGATATGAAGAGAGGTTCCAGCATCGATAGCTCCGTTACCGGAAATTTTTTGACCGGCCTGTAGGTAAATCGCTTTTTTATGATTAATAACCTGGTGAAGGCTTGTACTGTGAGTGTGATTATATCCTTTATATGCTTTCGAGTGCTTACGATGGATCACAAAATAACACATCGAAAGGTGTTAATTTATTAACCGAAATCACATATTTTCGAAAATAGACAAAAAAAACACAAAAAAAAGAGTTCGAAAGGTGTGGGTGGTGTTTGTCACACAAAAATGAAAGAACGTGTAAAAAGTTGCATCCAAAAGAAGCCGCTAGGGAGCGATTCGGTAAATCTCATCAAATATCCGTCAGTCAATAACGATCAATCAGTATTCAACTAGGGTAAAGCGGTAAGGTTGCCCGTGTAATCCTGCCGTTGAGATAGTCAACTGATCCCCTGCAGCAACACTAAACGCTGCCGTGATCTCTTTGTATATCCTCCATATCCAATGGTACATCAGCCCAGAACACGCGATCTGTGGCTGTCAGCAAAGTGTATTGGAATTGCTGAGCGCTATTCTGGATAACGCGCAATTTCTTTCAGTTGATTGTCATCGAAAGTCTGGTCTGGCACCCCGGTATGTGACGTTTTCCAACGTTGCGCCAACAATTCGAACTGCATTACGTACTGCTGTACCGCCGCGGGAGGTAGCCAGGCCACCATTAACCCCACGAAACAGCCCACAGTAATCGTCTTATACATGTCCTGTTTACTCTCCCTATCGGTAACCGATAAAACTCTTTGGAATATCATTTCGAAATAATAAGAATCATGATGACAATAAGTCGAAAAAAACCGAAGGTTTTGCAGGAAGATGAGCATAACAAGTCATCGTTTTGCAATTTACCGTAAGGAAAAGGAAGGTATCCGCCATGTAATAGTGCTTTAGTGGCTGACGAGAATTGACCCGTTGATTAAATTAATTTTTTTGGCTCATCACCAAATAGGCTTGGATCTTGCTTTACCGGGAATGGCATTGGGCTAGACATTACAGGCAACGGACTGAGTCGATGAGAGAGCACAGTCGCGTATTGAACAACGTGTTGTAATCACGGTACTTATTTTTTGTTACTTGGCTCACTATTTGAGTTATTTAGTGAAAATAAACTGTAGATATAAATAATTTGTACTACCTTTAAAACGCCGTGCATTAAATGCCCGGCATACAATAGGGTTATAATCACTTCAGGAGATCTCATGAGTAAGATAACGGATTGTTGTTCAGAAGAAAATCATCCCAATAGTAGACGAAGCGTATTGAAAGCTGCCTTGGGCATGACTGCTGCAGGCGTTATCGGAGGAATAGGTCTGGGGTTGCCCCAAATATCTTATGCTGCGGCATTGACCCAAGAAGAACGGGATAAGTTAACGCCAGATCAGATAGTTGAAAGCTTAAAGCAGGGTAACAAGCGATTTACATCTGGCAAAGCACTGCAGCATGATTATCTCGCACAAAAACGTGCCAGTGCAGAAGGGCAATTTCCAGCAGCAGTCATATTGAGTTGTATCGATTCCAGAGCACCGGCAGAGATTATTTTAGATACGGGGATCGGTGAGACATTTAATGCTAGAGTTGCCGGTAATATTGCTAATGATGATTTAATTGGCAGTTTGGAATTTGCCAGTGCGGCGGCTGGCGCTAAAGTTATACTAGTGATGGGGCATACCGCTTGTGGCGCAATAAAAGGCGCGATAGACAACGTTGAACTGGGTAATCTGACGGGGCTTCTCAATAGAATCAAACCGGCAATTGAAGTGACCCAATTTGATGGTGAAAAAAGCAGTAAGAATGAAAAATATGTGGATGCCGTAGCCAAAACCAACGTCAAAAACACTATGGATGAAATTCGTAAGAATAGCGAAATAATCAGGAAGTTAGAACAAGAAGGGAAAGTTAAAATCGTTGGAAGTATGTATAATTTAAATAATGGAGAAGTTGAATTTTTCATGTAGTGTAACTTCGATATTTTCCCTTCTTTCCTTTCCCCTTGATATAACTCAAGGGGAAAATCAGTGCAAATATCTATTAGTGATATTAATTTATTCATCCTTCCTCTTTTTTTATTGGTTTGTTAGGCTTGGCCGAAATTTAAAAATATGCTTATATGATCAACATGAAAAAATATATATTCCTTATATGTTTCATTTTATGAATAAATATAAATTCTTCACAAGAATGATAGTTAAAAGATTGTATATGAATTAGATTAAAATAATAAGTTAAGCATATGGGTTGTGTAAATTAAATGCCAATGCGATGTTATTATTCTGTGTTTTTAGTTATAAACTTAAACAGTTATTTGAAAATTAACTTTATTTCTTGAAATTTATTTTCATTATTGTATTTTACTCATGTGATTATCTATTGTTACATAAGTGAATAAAACTGATTTTAAGTATTATAAATAATAATAACATGTCGGTAAGTATATTTCTGTATATTATTTATTTAATCAGTCTTTAGAAGGCTTTATTTCTTACTATTTGATTTTTATATATTATTAATCATGTTGTAGAGAAACGAAATCCTTCGTGAGCTGATTAAAAAACATTCATATTCATTAAATATAGTTAAAATACATAATTTAATTGGTTTTATTCATTGAGTGACAACGATAATAAACACGTATTTCCTTATCACATCTTTAACGTGATCGGTTGTTATAAATTTAATGAATAATTTTAAGGGTTATCTATGTATGTTGATACGGTTTCTGTTGTCTCTGGTAGTAAATTCATTGATATCAATGGTAAAGGAGTCATTGATTATGAAAAAGAGATGTCTTTGGATTGCTGTATGAATAAAATCCATTTTCACACGAGAAAAGTTAGCATTGATATTAATGAGAAACAAAAAAGACTGGTTATGTGTTTGTTTAACGATGTAAATAGAAAGCAAGATATTATAAAAGTAGTCTGGTACGAAAACCATAAAAGTATTTCAGATAATAACTACCACCAATTAATTCATAAGTTTAGAGTGCATTTGAAAAGTTTTGGGATACCTGAAGGCATTATTAAAACAATAAATAGATATGGAATTAGACTTGATCCGAGTTTATTAATAACAGTTATGTCCACTAAGATGAATGAGAGATTTAGTGGTTATTAATAAATAATACTCACCAGATTTTTTCATTATTATATGTTTGCTATCATTATTTATAATGAGGTTTTTTTTGTTAAAGATAAGACTAAAAAATCCTTTTAGGACACTCAACTGTAATCAATTTATATTTATTGAATTGAGTATTGTATTTCTAGTTGCATTTCATACAGTGATGGTTTTTTGGTCAATTATTTATAATGATAGCAATGATATGTTTATCTTGTACGATGGGCAGTCCTACGATAGTCAAAATTCTACCGAAAAGGCTAAGGTAATAGACAGTAGTAACTTATCGAAAATGTTTGATCGTAAAATAAACAAACCAGATAAAAAAATAGAAATGAATGATGTTCTTTTTTATTCTCCAGAATATATAGGGGAAATAAAACTGGTTGGCGTAATTGAACACTCAGCACCATCAGAGTCCATTGCAATATTGGAAGTAAAGGGAAAGCAAACAACACATTTAACAAGGGAGAATATAAATTATGAAGATATAGTAATAGTGAAGATATTTACTGATAGAGTGATTATCAAGCGTAATGGTAAATATTATTCATTAATAATTAACTAATGGGTTATTTAAAATGTTTTTTACTTTATCTGGTCAGAGCGTAGCCTTATCAATCCATCTAAAATAAATGGTGTAACATCATGTATATTAGTGGCAAAGGAATTAAATCTATCCATGGGATGATTTTTTTATTCACTCTAATTATGCCATTAGACATAATAAGTGCTAATTTTTCAGTCTCTTTCAAAGATGTGGATATAAAAGAGTTTATTAATTCAGTAAGTAAGAATATTAATAAAACTATTATCATAGATCCTACGGTCCAAGGGCTTATCAGCATTCGCAGTTATGAGAATTTGGATAAAGATACGTATTATCAACTATTCTTGAATGTGCTTGATGTCTATGGTTATGCGGCCATTGAGATGCCACATAATGTCCTCAAAGTGATTTCATCAAAAAGAGCCAAAGGAGTAGTCGCACCGCTCCCAAAAGAGGGGGTAACATTCGATGGTGATGAATTGATAAATAGAGTTATTCCTCTTAGGTACATATCAGCAAAGAAAATAACGCCATTATTGAGGCAACTCAATGATAATACGGAGTCTGGCAGTATTATTAATTATGACCCATCTAATATTTTGTTAATTACAGGGCGTGCTGCGGTAGTAAACCATCTGCATTCAATAGTTACTGATCTTGACCAAGCCGGAGATAATGAAATTGAGCTTTATAAACTCAATTATGCGATTGCTGCTGATGTTGTTAAAATAGTAAATGAAGCTATAAATCCAATAAATAATTTAAAACAAGAAGTATCAATAGTAGGAAAGGTTATTGCTGATGAAAGAACAAACTCTATATTAATCAGCGGTGATACATATATCAGAAAAAAATCCATTCTAATGATAAAAAAACTCGACAAGAGACAAAGTAGCGATGGGAATACAAAAGTGGTTTATATGAAATATGCTCAAGCCTCAAAGCTATTAGATGTCTTAAATGGAATAAGCGAAGGTTTTCATAATGAGAAAAAAACAAAACAATCTAATCAATGGAATCAGAGACCTGTAGCAATAAAGGCATATGATCAGACGAATGCATTAGTTATTACGGCAGATCCTGACATGATGCTAGCCTTAGGAGAAGTAATAGAAAAATTAGATATCAGACGTGCACAGGTTTTGGTTGAGGCTATTATTGTCGAAACTCAAAACGGAGAAGGTATTAACCTTGGTGTTAAATGGGAAAATAAGCGTTCTGATGATATTAATTTTATTAAAAATTCCGATGGTTTATTAAATAATAATGGATGGGGCATAGCTACGACAATTACTGGATTAACTGCTGGTTTTTATAAAGGAAACTGGGATGTATTGCTTAGCGCTTTATCAACAAATACAAATAATAATATACTCGCAACTCCCAGTATTGTTACTCTCGATAATATGGAGGCTGAATTCAATGTGGGTCAGGAGGTTCCAGTGCTCATATCAACGCAAACGACAACCACAGATAAGGTATATAATTCAATTTCAAGGCAATCTATAGGTGTCATGCTAAAAGTAAAGCCACAAATAAATAAAGGTGATTCGGTTCTACTTGAAATCAGGCAAGAGGTGTCGAGTATCGCTGATAGTTCTACTGTTAATACACATAATTTAGGGTCTGTTTTTAATAAACGAGTAGTGAATAATGCAGTATTAGTTAAAAGTGGAGAAACAGTTGTTGTTGGTGGATTACTTGATAAGAAGTCTAGTACGATTGTTAATAAAGTCCCCTTCTTGGGTGATCTCCCATTAATAGGATGGCTATTTAGACAAACCAAAGAGAAAGTGGAAAAAAGTAATCTTATTCTATTTATAAAACCGACAATACTTAGGGAATCCGATGACTATAGCGTTGTGACGTCAAAAGAATATAATAAATATAAAAAAGATAATATGAATGGATATACTTTAGCCGATGATATAGTCCTATCAGATAAAAAATATTTAAGTGTTATTCCTAGTATTAGGAAAGATATAAATAATTTTTATACACTGTTGGACTCAGAGCTATGACAGATATTGAGTCTGAGTTCCATACTTTGCCATTAACGTTTAGTTGGTCAAAGAGTCATGGTGTGCTTATTCTGCCTATGGCACAGGGCAGTCAGTTGATTTGTCGTAAATCAGCGACATTGGAGGCTATACTTGAAGGGAATCGGGTGGCTCATAGTCCAATACTTTTTAATTTAGTTACTGATGAAGAGTTTGAAAATAATTTAACTGAACGCTACCAAAATAATTCGGCTGACCCATATCAGACAATGAGCGTTATCAGCAATGAGATCGACATTTACTCTTTTGCTAACGAATTATCTGACGATGATGATTTATTGGATATAAATGATGAAGCACCTGTAATAAAATTAATCAATAGCATTCTGGTCGAAGCAATTAAAGAGTTAGCATCTGATATACACATAGAGTCTTTCGATAAAAAACTTACTGTAAGATTTCGTATTGATGGTGTGTTAAGGAAAATATTGGAATTACAGCGCCATGTTGCACTATTATTAGTGTCGCGTATAAAAGTCATGGCCAAATTAGATATTGCAGAAAAACGTATTCCACAAGATGGGCGCATAGCTCTAAATTTAGCGGGTAGAGCATTGGATGTTCGTGTTTCGGTATTACCATCTAGCCATGGTGAACGGGTCGTTATGCGTTTGCTTGACAAAAATAGCATTAAATTGGATTTACCCTCATTAGGTATGTCGAAAGATAACTGTATTTCTATGAATACGCAGGTACATAAACCCCATGGCATTATCTTGGTTGTTGGCCCAACGGGTTCGGGTAAAAGCACTACGTTATATGCTGCTTTAATGGGGATTGACGCGAATGAGAAAAATATTATGACTGTAGAAGACCCTATTGAGTTCGACATACCTGGTATATCCCAAACGCAAGTAAACCCAAAAATTGAAATGACATTTGCTCGTAGCTTAAGGGCAATATTACGCCAAGATCCTGACGTTATTCTTATCGGTGAAATTCGTGATATTGAAACGGCACAGATAGCGGTCCAAGCTTCTCTAACCGGCCATTTAGTTCTATCTACATTACATGCCAACAGTGCGATAGGTGCAGTGACCAGACTGAAGGATATGAATGTAGAGGCATTTATGCTTTCAAGTTCATTATTGGCCATCATATCTCAGCGGTTGGTTAGAAGATTATGTATAGCGTGTCGCCAAGAGTCGTCAGTGACGGAGAAGGTATTACAACGTCTGAATATTGATGATAAATGCTCTTTGGTTGGTTCGGTGTACCGGGCTAAAGGTTGTAACAAATGTAATCTTACTGGTTATCGTGGACGTATTGCTCTCCATGAATTTCTCGTAGTGGATAACTTATTGCGGGGGGCTATTTATAAAGGGCTAGGAGAGTTTGAACTGGCTAAATTGGCCAGTGGGGCTATAAACAGCCTTCTATCTGATGGGATAAGCAAAGTTATTGCAGGGTTAACCACTATAGAGGAACTGGTAAGAATATGCCAAGAGGATGATAATGGCTGTATTTAAATATGTTGCCATCAGCAGAAGTGGAACCAAGATAACAGGTGATATTGATGCGGAAAACATACGTATAGCCCGTTATCTCCTTTACAAAAAAAACATGCATGTCTTAAGTATAAAAAAAGAATTTTACTTTTTAATAAGTATGTGGTCAAAAAAAATAGTAATAAGACGGATTTGGTATTAATTACACGGCAGATAGCGACATTAGTAAATGCTTCAATGCCACTAGATGAGGTTTTAGATATTGTTGGGAAACAAAATAGTAAAAGTAAAATGATTGAAATAATTCAAAGGATTAGAGTTAATATACAGGAAGGGCATTCATTCGCTGATGCGCTATCTCCGTTTCCAGCAGTATTTAGCCCATTATACAAAACGATGGTTACCGCTGGAGAGGTATCAGGGCATCTGGGATTAGTGCTGGTTCGTCTTGCTGATCATATTGAGCAGACACAAAAAATACAAAGAAAAATCATTCAGGCACTTATCTACCCTTGTGTGTTGGTTTTAATATCACTAAGTGTCATTATCATATTATTGACAGCGGTTGTACCGAACATAGTAGAGCAGTTTTCTTTTTCAGAGACGGCGTTACCATTATCAACAAAAGTATTGATGATACTCAGTTATAGTATAAAAGAAAATGTTATTTTTATCATGGCTATAGGTGTCTCGGCAGTGATTTTTTTAAATAGATTACTAAAAATAAATAAGATAAATGTCTTTTTTCATAGGCACTATTTAAGTTTGCCAATGCTGGGTAATATGTTTGTTCGTATAAATACATCTCGTTATCTTAGAACATTAACAACACTACATTCTAATGGTGTGACAATCGTACAGGCAATGAGTATTAGTAATGCGGTATTAACGAATGTATATATAAAAAATAAGTTAAACATTTCAGTTAAATTGGTCAGTGAGGGGTGTAGTTTATCGTCATCTTTAGTTGATAGTGGAGTATTCCCCCCGATCATATTACATATGATCATATCGGGGGAGCGTAGTGGTAAGTTGGACCATATGCTAGAAACTGTGGCGGGTGTCCAGGAAGAAGAACTGATGAATCAAATAAGTATAGTAATGTCATTGTTAGAGCCAACCATAATTATAGTTATGGCCGCGTTTATTTCATTTGTTATTCTGTCAATTCTTCAGCCAATACTTGAAATTAATAGCCTTGTCATGTAATTAATTTTATGAGGGAATAATGGCAAACAAAAAAACAAAAGGATTTACATTGTTGGAAATTATGGTGGTTATTGTTATTCTGGGCCTACTTGCTAGCTTAACAATACCCAGTCTGATGTCTAATAAAAATAGGGCGGACCAACAGAAAGCAGTAAGTGATATTAGTGCGCTGGAAAATGCATTAGATATGTATAGATTAGATAACGGGGATTATCCGACCGAGCAGCAAGGCATTGCTGCTTTAGTAACTAAACCCAACGTTCCCCCATTACCGCAGAGATATCCATCCGATGGTTATATCCGGCGTTTACCAACAGATCCATGGGGGAATTCTTACCAAATGAATAACCCAGGAAAACATGGCCAGATAGATATATTTTCAATAGGACCTGATAGGTTACCGGAAACTGAGGATGATATTGGTAATTGGATTACTTTATCTATCAGTGAGACATAGATCCATGTTCCATAGTCAGAGAGCGTTTACTTTGCTCGAATTATTATTGGCCATGATAATTATCTCAGGACTCTACTACTCTGTACTTATAACATTGCCTAAAGGCAGCGGGGTCGTGAAGAGTGAAGCCGAGAACCTCGTGCAAGGATTACGATATATTAACCAAAAAATTCGACATGAAGGCGGGGTGTTTGGGTTGAAATTATCAGAGACACACTGGCGATTCTATAAATTTTGTTGCGATGATTGTCATGGCATAAAAGATAATTTTAAAATTAACACTAAAATAAATTGTATTTGGCAAGATTCCGGAAATGATAAGATTCTAAGCAGAGAGTATCCAGATAAATTAACATCTAAACTTAATGTCTATGGTGAAGATAGTATCATTGATAATGTCATTGGGGATAATATTAAACCACAATTGGTTTTCTCTCCAGAGGAGGAGTATTCGGACTTCTCCTTGGTTTTAAGAAATGAAGAAAATAGTGAGTGTGTTGAAATAAAAAATAATATTACAGGAGTAAGTCTATTTATTCATAAATAAAACAGGGGGCAATCTGAATAATACAAAAGGTTTTACATTGTTAGAAGTAATAATTGCACTGACAATATTTTGTATTGCCGGATTGAGTATCATGAAAATAATTAGTGAGCGCTTACGGTGGATAAATATACTCGAGCAACGAATGATCTCTTCTTGGGTTGCGGAAAATGTTTTAACGGAAATTAAAATATTAAAAATAGAGCAAACAAATGAATGGTTGATGGGGCAGGAGTCTATGGCTGGTCAGCTTTGGTATTGGCAATCGAGAAGTATAAAACTTCAGGATGATAGAATGGAAATAATTGCTGTTGAAGTACGTAATAATAAGGAAAGTGAACATCCTGATTTTTCACTTGAAGGCTATAAAACAACCAATGATTAAACGTCCAGATTGTGGGTTTACTTTACTGGAGATGCTACTTGCTGTTGTCATTTTCTCAATGATTAGTTTTATTATTTATTCATCCTTGAGAGTAACTATTAAAAGCAATAATATCATGGGGAATAAAGTACAGGAACTTATTAGGTTACATAGAGTTATTAGCCTATTAGAACGAGATATTTCACATTCAGTTATGTATATAGGATCACAAAATGATTATTTTAGTAATGAAGGGCGTATTATTGGTATAGGCGTACTTGATAGTGACAGTTTTGGTATCTATATGTTAAGGAATAACAAAATAAATACCGAGATATTCATTCATTATCAACATGAAAGACTCGGTTATCGATTGAAGAAAAATTGCCTGGAAAGATTATCTTACTTAATTTTAAAGAATACAAATAAAATAGAGACTAAATTTTCTTGCCTTATCGAAGGGATAAATGATTTTCGTGTGAGAATATTTCATCAAGGGAAATGGTTAAATGAATGGAGTAGGATAGACCTTTCTCCACAAGGCATTGAAATCATCCTTGATGTTAAAGGTGTTGGGGTGATTAGGCGATTTATTCTATTGCTACATTAGGAAGCGCTGTGAATCAAAATGGCATTGCATTACTAATGGTTTTATGTGCACTATTTTTGATGAGTACAATGGTAATGGCATCATATAATTATTGGTTCGATATCTATTATCTGGCAAAAAATAGTCAGCAACGGCAGAAAGAAAAATGGATATTACTCGGTGCCGAAGAAAAGTTTGTGAGTAAATTAATAAAAAACACTTCAGAGGATAGATTCAATGATAATGAATTTAGACGTTTACTATCAGGAGGGAGAGTTACAGTGGGTACATGGAACGTTAACTTTAAATCAATCGATAATACAAACTGTTTTAACATTAACGCATTGAAAACTAAAATTTCCAATCCCGAAGAAATCATTGAAACTTATTCATGGCAGGTTTTTAAATACTTATTGTTAATCAGCGGTGTAGGAGTAAAAGAAACACAGGATACCCTAGAAAGAGTGGTTGAGTTATATCGTTCAAACCTCGTTATTGAACAGAGTATTAATGGACTGTCAACATTAAAAGAGATTCCCTATGAGGCAGATGAAATTAATATTTCATCTAAAATGAATCGTGCTGATTTTTTAAAAATAGCACCAGTGCTCTGTATTCGAGGAGATAGGAAATTATTAGTTAACATCAATATGCTAGATGCGGGGAATAGTCAGTATCTGCAAGCTGCTTTACTCAATAAAGTCAGTGCAAGAGATATTTATGATGTTATTTCAGCAAAACCCAATAATGGATGGGATAACATTTTTATATTCTATGATTTATTGTCATCGCATTCACCCATGAGTGCTAGAAATGTAAATAAAAACATTTTAGATAAATTAACTGTAGATGAATATTTTATTAATTATATATTTAGAATTGATCATGAAGATAGTTATTATCAACTGATTACTTTTATCCATGCTGTAGGTAAGTCAATAGCTATTTTAAACCGGAGATACAGTTTTAGTGAGCAACATCATTGATGACGTGAAATTAACCTTCACACTCCTTATTCGACTAGGAGAAACAGAATTTGAACCTATCTATTGGTATGTTGAATCACAGGGAAAGAAATTAGTCAGACATGGAAAAATTAATGGAGTCGCTGAGTTAAAAAATATAACTTTATATGCTAATAATGTTGTCAAGATTTTGGTCCCCGCAAATAAAATCATTTTCAGAAGCTTAAGTATTAAGAAAAATGAAGTGATGAATAATATAAAATCGATAGCCTTCTCGATTGAACAGTCTATTTCTAGTGATATAGATAATTTTCATATTGTGATATTAGATCAAGATAAAGACTTTTGCCATGTTGCTGCTATTGAACATGAATTGATGAATCGTTGGTTGTTCTGGTTAAACATAAATGGGATATCAGCATGTTGCATAATGCCAGACGCTTTTGCTCTGCCCTTTTTTAACAGTGAATGGAGTGTTATAAAAATTGAGAGTAACTGGTTGGTTAGAAATAATGAAATGTCTGGTTTTTTAGTTAATTCGAGTGTTTTGGAAAACATACTTATGTTAGCGGAACCCACCATTAAAGTTAATACTTTTAGTCCGACAGATATTAAATGGGGTAATTGGCAGTCGCTAGACTATAGTGATCCTGTATTAATTATGGCAAAAACTGTGAGTGGTAATCATGTTAATCTATTGAGTGGGAAATATAAATATGCTGAAAGAATAATAGTTAACAATAGTGTTTTTTTGCGTGTTGCCAGTTGGTTTTTTCTCTTGTTTTTAGTAATGAGTTTAAATGGTTGGTATCAAGGTTACAAAATAGTCAGGGATACAGGGGCCTTAAGTAAGGTAGCACAAGATTTTTATGCTGATTTTTTACCCCCCGCATATCATGGTGGGGATGTTAATACGAGCTTCAATAAATATATTTCAGATCTGGATCTTAAAAAAAACAATGTCAGTTTCATTAAATTATTAAATGCTGTAAGTTATTATACAGCTGATGAAAATGTAGATGTACGTAGTTTTAATTTCAATTATTCTGATGGTGAAATATCTTTTGATATTGAAGGTGATGATGATTTAATAAATGAAATGCTAAATGATAAAACTAATCTATTTAATGCCAGGGTTGAGGTGATTCGTTCTGGAGAAGACAAATATAATATCAAACTAAGCAGCCAACCATGAGTTACGTCATGTTTTTACAGCATTTATTTTCTGCAAAGAGAAGAGTGCTACTACTTTATCTGCTTGTTATCTCTATTCCTATCGTGTATTACATTACCAGTAGAGTAATTGAAGTAAGAAATAACAAACTGTTAATAAAATATAGTGAGCTAAGTTATCATCTTCAGCAACACTCTATCATGGCGAAAAAATCAAACATAAAAAGCCATAAAAAGAGTGATCCTATCGATATTGAAATAAATAAATCATTTAAAAATAAAAATATAATATTTACTGTCTCCTTACTTGATGGTGGTAAATGTTTTGTGGAAATAAATTCAGCTAAATTCTCAAATTTACTTGATGCTATCATTGATGTGTCAAATAAATATGATATTAATGTATCTAGTGCTGATATATACCTTCACCAAGATGATGATGATGGGTATGTTGCAGGAAAAATTATATTCTTTAAATGAACCACTCGGTCTGATAGAGGTAAACATGATGGATATACAGGTTTTTTTTGTGAGCTATTTAATTTTTGGGGCCATGGTAGGCAGCTTTCTTAATGTTTTAATCTATAGATTGCCTATTATGCTGGCTAATTTATCATCACGATCTGAGTCACACGGTGAAGAAATTAAGATGCGTTCTCATTTGAGAAATATTAATTTATTTCAACCCGGCTCTTTTTGCCATCATTGCAATGAGTCAATACCAATAAAATATAATATACCGATACTCGGTTGGATTTTTCTGCGTGGTGCCAGTCGTTGTTGTAACAAGAAGATAAGCACCCGCTATCTATTTATTGAAGTATTAGCTGTCATTCAAACACTCTTGGTTCTTATGATTTTTAAAGAGGACTTACTTATCTGCACTAGCTTGGTGCTAATTTGGTCACTTACGGCATTGGCATTTATAGATTTCGATACCTACCTCCTTCCTGATTGTATGACAATACCTTTGCTGTGGCTTGGTCTTCTTATCAATATAGATACGGTTTTTGCACCACTAACCTCTGCAGTACTGGGTGCTGTCAGTGGATACCTTTTTCTTTGGCTATCATATTGGTTGTTTAAAATAGTAAGAGGTGTTGATGGAATGGGCTATGGTGATTTTAAATTAATGGCCGCATTAGGTGCTTGGTTTGGTGTGAGTGCAGTACCTTTTTTAATATTGTTCTCTTCCTTTTTTGGTCTTGTCGCATATGCTATTTTTTATTTTTTTGATAAAAAAGATAATGGAAAAGAGATTAATTACATCGCATTTGGCCCTTATATTTCATTGGCGGGTGTTCTATACCTGTTTCTTGGGAGTCATGTGACTAATTTATTTTCTTAATAAATGGGGTTAATAGCTCCTCTAACTCCAGACACTTAGTATTTTTAGCAGTCAAATCTGATTTGATATCTTGATATCTTGATATAGAGATTCACTTTTCTTTATGATCTTATTGTTATGTTTAGATGTCATAATTTCACCCTTCAGATTGGCTATTTTAATTGCAGAGTTAATGATCTCTTGTTCATTTGGAATTTTTTTGAGGTTGCAGTCTTCTTTTAAAAAACGTAATCCAGCCGTCAGAGCGGTGAGTTGATTGATTATCTCCTCGTTAGGTTTTTTTTCTTCACTATTTATTTGGCAACCAAATAATATAGGTGCAAAAAATACCATTAATTTTATATTTGAATTTGGCATGATTATCTCTAGCGTAAATGAATTGTTTTATAATAAAAGCATAGAATAAGGATGGTGACAATAACAAATTATAATGGATGAGATTGTTTTTTATGTTTTTTTTGAATTTATAATTAGTGTATTTTTATCGATATATTTATTTAAATTAACCATCGTTAAAACAGTATCTTTCATATTTTTGTTTTAAATATAAAAAATCGTTTTATTAATAATTACAATTAGTTTTTCTTTGTTAGGATTACACTCAATGCTGAAATTTTAAACCAAAAACAATAAGAATATAATGAATACGATAGTGATTAATGATGTTTTTTTTACGCCACAAAAGAGAACGATTGATAGGAATGGAAAGGTAACTAAAATAAGAAACAAAGAATCCGAACTATTATCTTTACTTTGTGAGTATTATCCAGAGCCGATATCAAGGGAGGATATTGAGAAGAGACTCTGGGAGGGGAGTTATGTTACTGATAATACATTGACTCAGACGATCAGTAATCTACGTCATGCACTTGATGATAAAAAACATGAGTTAGTGGTTACTATTCCTAAAAAGGGGTATCGTATCGGTATTAAACCTGAAATTTTCATAGAGGGTGAAGTTCAATGTCAACCTTATGAAAAATTGGGAATAATAGGTTCATCTGTGGATAAAATGGCAATGTCTTTTTTAAAAGGAAAAATGTCATTTTATAGAGTCTGCCTATTTGTACTTGGTGTTATTTTCTTTTTTATATTTTTTAATGTGGCTTTGTACCGTTATCAAGTAAAGTTAGTAGATGTCAACTCTTTACCGATATTAATTAATTTGGATAAAGAACAAGATAAAACGTTTTTATCTGTTTATCAGCAGCATCCTTATGTTTTACTGAAAAAGAAAAAAATGGCGGCTATGTTGTTTGTAAACGCCAGGGAGACGAGTTGGTATGCGAAAAAAATAATTTATTCGATATTGTTTTCTATTCTCCTTGGGGGAGGGGGGGGGCAATTATTGGTATGATTTATGCCTATATACATCCGATGAAAAATCTTGAAGGCTACTGGGAGGGAAATTACCTATTAAGAACTGATAGTGGTAATTATCATATTTTTTCCCGTGTTAATATTATTAATCGCTCGATACAATCGTCTATGGATGTTTATGATGACCGCGACCAGGTAAAAGCCAGATGCAATACTCTATTTAATATCCGAAGTGCTAATAATGTTTTCTGTGTTAAAATGTTGTCTATTTCCTTTGTTGATAATGAAGAGAAAATGCTTAGTGACTTCCTTAATACTCCTTATGATGTGAGTTATCCAATTTTTTATCGTTTGGATGCTAATACTATTTTGATTGAACAGTCTCAAGGGCATCCGGTTAACAGTACTCGATTACTGGTTCGTGCCAATATATAACCGGTGGTGGCTGTGATTGATAACTTATGACGAGTATTAAATGACTTCATTAACTTCATTTAACTATCACAGCATAATGGTGCTATTGCTGAAATATATCTGTCATAGTGAGCTGCTAGCATGGATATCTCTATCATGACCCAATGTGAATAACATGTTTTCACGCATGAATTATGTTGTTAAAAAATATTTTGGCTACATTATGAGTAAACTTTCGCTTTCTGAATCTAGATTGGGAATATTATTTGGTTTTACTTTAGTGATTAGTCTATTTTCTTTGTTGCAGATCTTCTCCATAGGTTATTTATCTCATATTTTAAAGAGTACCAAAGCGAATGTAGAGATAACGCACCGTAATCATCAACAAGAGGCGTTGATGGATCGTGCGCGGATGGAACTATTAATTGCCAGTGACAAGCTTAATCGTGCGGGTATCTATTATATGGAAGATAAAGAGACCGGCTCCGAAGGCAGTTGGCAAAGTCTTCTCAATGAGGCATTGCAGTCATTGCAGCAATCTCAGGACAGCTATCTGCAGTTGCAGGCGGTTTCCGCCCAAGACAGTAGACAAGAATTGAATGAACTTAAGGAGAGCTACCATCAGTTGTATCAGGGGCTGGCTGAAATAGCGCAGGGGTTAGCGCAAAAGCACAATATTGACACCTTCTTTGACGTGCCTATCCAGGGCTTTCAGAGCGACTTCACCGAGAAGTACTACCGCTATTTACAGGAAAGTGAAAAGGGCAGCACTGCTATGGATGAGCAGCTCTTGTCCTCACTGTCTTCAGCTAAACAGATCATTATTGGTGCACTGGCCATATTGTTGGTACTGGCTTTCTCTGCCTGGCTAGGCGTCACCCGTTGGATGATTGCGCCCTTAAATCACCTTATCTCACGTATCAATAAGATTGCTGCCGGGGATTTATCACACCGTATTGAAGACACGTCTTTTGCTTGCCGAGAAATTAGACAACTCACTTATAGTGTAAGACATATGCAAGAGGGGCTAGTTGCATTGGTTAGCCAGGTCCGAGGTGGAGCTGAGGTGATCCTGACCGGTGTGAACCAGATTACGGCTGATAACCATCGTCTCTCTGAACAAACGCACTCACAAACTCAATCATTGGCGGTGACGGCGCAAAGTATGCAGCAGCTTACCGTCAGGGTTAAACAAAACTCCATGAGTGCCGAGCAGGCGAATCATCTGGTGAATGAAGCTAGAGATACGGCCAGTCAGGGAGGAGAGATGATGTCTAATGTGGTGAGTTCAATGGCCGATATTTCCACGGGTTCACGGGAGATAAGCGAAATTATTACACTTATTGAGTCGGTTGCTTTTCAGACCAATATTTTGGCATTAAATGCAGCAATTGAAGCCGCTCATGCGGGTGAACACGGCCGTGGGTTCTCTGTTGTGGCACGTGAGGTCGGTACATTGTCTCACCAAAGTGGCCATTCAGCACAAAATATTAAGCGCCTTATTCAGCATTCTGCCAACTCAGTTTCTACGGGGGCCTCGCTGGTTAATCGTTCCGGTGAGAATTTACAGGCTATTATTGATGTGGTGAAGAAAGTCACCGATTTAATGGCGGAAATAACTACCGCATCACATTATCAAAGCAAAGGAATTGAGGAGATGGCCGCGCAGGTAGAGATGATTAATGGCGCAACAAAACAGAATGCAGCATTGGTTGAGCAATCTGCACACGCATCGGAAGTGTTGCAACAGCAGACCTTACAGCTTAATCAGTCGGTAGCCCGCTTTCATTTACCTGTAGAAAAATACTCTCCTCTACGATTAGCAAAGGAGAGCACGATTGCTGCTATTGATTCACGCGTTAGTTAACCTGTTGATCCAACCCGGTTGATTACCGAAATAATCGCCTGCAGGTACAACTGTCATCTTGCCTGCAGCATCTTGCAATATAAATGTTGGGAAGCCGTGCCCTTGCACTTTTGCTAGCATGGTTCGGCTTTCCGCAATATGTTGTGCAGCATGTTTTTGGGCAATGTTAAAAGCATTGATAAAAGCCTCTGTATTCAGGCCAATATCTGCGGCGAGCACGGTTAGTACGGGTGTATCGGCAATACGGCGGCCTTCAACATAATGTGCTAGTTGGATACGATGTAGCATTTTTGCTCCATCACCCGCCAGTGCTTCTGCTGCTAAAATGGCGGCAATAGGGGGCGTAGAATCCATTATTGCCGAAGTATCATTCAGTAATTGGTTGAAATAATTGTCGCCAAAAGTCTGTCCGGTCAATTCTGCAATACGTTTATCATGAGGCATGACATAGCTGCGCCATTGGGTATCAATTTGGCGGCGGTTTGCACCAGACATCATGCCACCTCCGTGCAATACCAGCGTCAAGCCTGGAATGTTTTGGGCTGTTTGTACCAAGGGGGCCGCGCCATAGCACCATCCACATAGCGGGTCGAAAATATAGTGCAATGTTGTACCGGGCATACTGTGTTCCTCTGTGCTTCTTTTTAGCCATTCAATTTATGGCGTCTTTATTTGCTGCTATTCACTTCGCTACGGGCACTTTGTCAATAACCTCATTTACATGAACTGATTCTTACTGAGGCCATTTCATTTCGTTTTTCAATACTTTTGCACTTAATTCCAAACTTGATTCGTCTTTCAGTTCAGGGTAATGCTTCTTCATCACCGCGATCAGCTCAGCAGAGTCTTTTGCTTTAGGAATTTCCGCATTTAACGTTGTTAAATAGTTTTGGGTAAATGTCACCGATTCTAAAGTTTGTGGCGCGTTATCGAGGAAGTGCCCTGGGACGACGATAGCCGGTTTGAGTGCTTTAATTTTTTCCAACGTTGTTAACCAATTCTCGCGTGACTCCGGAGTTTGGGTATCCGCAACCCATAGATGGATATTACCGGAGACGGCGACACCACCAACCACCGCTTTCAGTGATGGGATCCAGACAAAGGTTTTTTCAGGTGATGGGCCATCTAAGCCTTCAACTTCAATTTGTTGCCCATCGACGGTGAAGCTTTTGCCTTGTAGAGGCTGTGGAATAATCACGGCTGTGGGCGCATTCTCTTTCAGAATAGGGCCCCAATACGCCATTTTCCCGTCTTTGGTTGCCTTAATTTCTTCGATAGTTTGTGGTGTTGCGATCACCTTAGCTTGTGGGAAGGCTTTAGCGATGACATCCAAACCAAAGTAGAAATCGGGGTCTGCCTGACTGATATAAATGGTGGTTAATTTTTTACCGCTTTGTTGGATTTTTTTTACCAAGGCTTCGGCATCATTACGCTGAAATTGCGCATCAATCAGTACCACTTCGTTTTTTCCACTGATAATTTCAGAAGACACTGGGAAGATACTTTTTTCACCAGGGTTATAGACTTCCATTTTCAATGGCTCGGTGGTAGCGGCTGTGGCGATGGCGGAAGCAGTCACGAGGCTTGCGAAGGTGATTTGTAATAGCATTTTATTTAACATGTTTGATGTCCTATTGACCGTGGGGTAGGTGATAGATAATAGATTGCATATATCGATAGAAAAACCCGATAATGAGCAATTATTTGTTGCATAAATCGAGCGAATCATGGATAGAATCACTGCAGCAGAGGTTTTTGTCGCGATTGTGGATCGGGGGAGTATGATTGCCGCCGCAGAGTCACTGGAGATGTCCAGGGCAATGGCGACACGCTATCTGGCTCAGATGGAGCAATGGGCGGGGGCGCGCTTATTGCATCGGACCACCCGTAAATTGAGCCTGACACATGCCGGTGAGGCGACGCTCGAGCGCTGTCGACGTATGCTTGAGTTTGCTCAGGATATGGATCTGGCTGAGGGGCAGGAAAGTGAAGAGTTACGCGGTTTGCTACGTATCAGTTGCTCGCAATCTCTTGGGCAGAGTGCTCTGGCTATTGCAGTTGCTGACTATCTACGCCGCTATCCACAGGTCGCTGTTGATTTACAGATGAATAACCGGGCGATCAATTTAGTGGAAGAACGTATTGATCTGGCGCTACGGATTACCAATGAATTAGACCCCAACTTAATTGCTCGCCCTCTTTCAACGTGTTATTCAGTCGTCTGTGCCTCACCCGCTTATTTATCTGTCAGCGGTATTCCCGAAAGCCCACAAGATTTAACGGTACACAACTGCCTGACGTACTCCTACTTCGGTGAGAGTTTATGGCATTTTGATCAGTCGGGCGTGAAATCATCGGTTGCCGTCAGTGGCAATTTGAGTGCGAATGAATCGGTAGTTTTACTGAGTGGCGCTTTAGAAGGCGCGGGTATCACCTTGCAGCCGATCTATTCTGTAGCGCCATATATTGCCCGTGGTGAGTTAATTAAGTTATTACCAGATTATCAACCGCAGGCCATGGGTATTTATGGGGTTTATGCTTCGCGCCGACAAATGCCAACCACATTAAGAACGATGCTCGACTTTCTGGTTGAGTGGTTTGCCACACATCCTCAGTGGTTATCGACAATGAAGTGAGGTGCTGTCGATATGAGGTGCTATCGATAAGAGAGTGAACCGTTTTATGACGTCGTCAAACCTATTTTTATTATCAGCGATTGCATAGCGTTATTGAATATTTCATATGCTTAGCGTGTGAATTAACGTGTTTTTGCTTACCAGGCTATTTATAACGTTATTCATTAACTGGTTATGATTCGTCAATTTATGTAATATCCTTGTTACTTGAGATCGCCGTTCTCTCTTTACCTGAAGCAGTGACTTTGATTGTCTTACCTCTTAATTCTACCCACTACACCGTGTCCATTAATTAACCATTATTGGCGATAAATTGATCTGCCTGCCACTGAGTGTGGGTGGATATTGTCTGACTGGGAGCTTGTATTATGCCTGTTGCACTACTGGCGTTGGCGCTGTGTGCTTTTGCTATTGGTACTACTGAATTTGTCATTATGGGGTTATTGCCCCAGGTAGCGGGTGATTTGCACATATCGATTCCAACTGCGGGCTGGTTGATCAGTGGTTATGCGCTAGGTGTGGCAATTGGCGCGCCCATCATGGCAGTGCTGACCGCGAAATTACCGCGCAAGAAGACACTGTTACTGTTAATGGTGATTTTTATCATCGGTAACCTGATGTGTGCCTTGGCATACAGTTATGACTTCCTGATGTTCGCGCGAGTGATCACCGCGTTGTGTCATGGGGCCTTTTTTGGTATCGGCGCGGTGGTCGCCGCAAATCTGGTGGCACCAAACCGGCGGGCCTCGGCGGTGGCACTGATGTTTACGGGGCTGACGCTGGCGAATGTATTGGGTGTCCCACTGGGGACCGCTCTAGGTCAGGCTTTTGGCTGGCGTTCGACATTTTGGGTGGTATCGGTCATCGGTTTGTTCTCGTTGGCAGCCCTGTATAGCAAGTTGCCCTCCTCCAGCGAGGAAGCACCGACTGAGCTTCGTAAGGAGATTGCCGCTTTGCGTGGCGGTGGAATTTGGCTCTCCTTACTGATGACCGTATTTTTTGCCGCAGCCATGTTTGCGCTCTTTACCTACATCGCCCCCATTTTGACGGAGGTCACACAGGTTTCTGAGCATGGCGTCAGTTGGACGTTACTGCTAATGGGGGTTGGCTTGACGCTCGGTAATATCGTCGGGGGCAGGCTAGCTGACTGGCGTTTATCGGTCAGTTTAACCATGACATTCTTGTTGATCGCGGTATTTTCTGCCCTGTTTAGTTGGACCAGTTATTCACTGTTGGCGGCGGAAGTGACACTGTTTTTGTGGTCAGCCGCCGCATTTTCTGCAGTGCCTGCGTTGCAAATTAATGTCGTCGCTTATGGCAAGAAAGCCCCTAATCTGGTGTCAACGCTGAATATTGCGGCCTTTAATGTGGGTAACGCCTTAGGGGCGTGGGTCGGGGGGGTTGTGATTGCCAAAGGGCTTGGTTTGACGGCGGTGCCGCTGGCCGCCGCGGCACTGGCGGTCATGGGGTTGTTGCTGTGTCTGTTTACCTTTTCCCGCGCGCGTACTATTGGGAATAAAATGGCTTAGCACGCAGGGGCAATGACTGTTGCCAGACGCTGTTGGAAAAGCGTTGTCTGCTGTTTTAAGTGCCCGACAAACGTATCGACCAAGGTGGATGATGGGCGATGTAATGGCTGAATTAAGCTAACCGTAAAAGGAATGTCGACACTGAATGGCCGTACACAAACCCCCGAACCACGGCCTTTACTCAGGTAATCCAGTGCGGTAAGGGGGTTGACTATCGATACCCCCACCCCTTCACGCACCATGGCGCAAACCGATGCCGCACTGTGGGTCTCCATGACTAATCGGCGGGTGACTTTTTCCTCCGCAAACAGGTTATCCAATAGCTGACGGTAACTGTCGGTGACTGACAGGCTGACAAAATTTTCCCCGTTAAAATCCTGTGGTGTCAGCACCGATTTCTCCCGCAACGGATGATCGGCAGGTAATACGCAAACTTCATTGACCGTCATCAGGGTATGGCGCTGGGTGCCCGCCGGTGTTTGGATATTTTCTGTGAGTCCTAAGTCATGACGCTGGGCTGAAAGCCACTCCTCCAATAAAGGTGACTCCTGCGGAATGACATTTAGGCTGACCTCTGGATAGCGGTCAATAAAGGGTTTACATACCGCGGGTAGCAACGATTGAGAAAAGACGGGCAGGCAGGCAATGGAGAGTTGGGCATGTTGAAATTGGCGGATACCTTCAGCCGCCTG
The DNA here is from genome assembly GCF_900460465.1 of Yersinia pestis. Classification (GTDB taxonomy): domain Bacteria; phylum Pseudomonadota; class Gammaproteobacteria; order Enterobacterales; family Enterobacteriaceae; genus Yersinia; species Yersinia pestis. The sequence continues at coordinate 1,028,327 of NZ_UAVH01000006.1, forward strand.
TTTGATACGATCCAAACCATAATATGAACGCTGAACCTCTTCGAATAGCCGTAGCCCTTGCACGGTAGGATAAAGGCGGCCACGTACCCGTTCAAAAAGCGTGAGTTGCACCAATTGCTCAAAGCGGGCCAATTCGCGGCTGACAGTCGGTTGTGATGTTTGCAGTAACAACGCCGCTTCAGTCAGGTTGCCCGTGGTCATGACGCCATGAAAAATCTCGATTTGTCGTAAGGAAATTGCAGGCATTCTCGCACTCCTGAAACGCGAACTGATCAATTTAACCCATATCATAAATGAATAGACTAAGGGTAAATAGATATTTTCCTAACAAATCCACAACGTTAATAATGAGGTATTCGCGGCGTCATTTCCGCCGCCCATTATTGGGTACCTCATTTAATACATTATTCAGCACATTGATGAGCTCGTACATTAATGGCTACACAATTAGGAAATACTTATGCCACGCGCACTGAATGACCGTTCTTCAGCACTGACTGCCCAAAATCTGATTGCATTGCCTGAGCGTTTTGGTTGCCCGGTGTGGGCCTATGATGGTGATATTATTGCTGAGCGTATTAATCAATTACGCCATTTTGATGTTATCCGCTTCGCGCAAAAAGCCTGTTCGAATATCCATATACTGCGCCTGATGCGTGAGCAAGGTGTTAAGGTTGATTCGGTATCTTTGGGTGAAATCGAGCGTGCCTTGCACGCGGGTTATCAACCGGGGCAGGAACCTGCCGAAATTGTCTTCACGGCTGATTTACTGGATCAGGCGACCTTATTGCGCGTTACTGAATTGAATATCCCGGTCAATGCCGGGTCTATCGATATGTTGGATCAACTGGGGCAACAGGCTCCGGGTCACCCTGTTTGGCTGCGCGTCAATCCGGGCTTTGGTCATGGGCATAGCCAGAAAACCAATACCGGCGGTGAAAACAGCAAACACGGCATTTGGCATGAAGAACTCCCTCGCGCACTCAAGAAAATTGAGCACTATGGCTTAACACTGGTGGGGATTCATATGCATATTGGCTCGGGTGTCGATTATCAACACCTTGAGCAAGTCTGCGATGCCATGGTTCAGCAAGTGATTACCTTAGGGCACGATATCAGTGCTATCTCCGCTGGCGGTGGGTTATCGATCCCCTATCAGTTTGGCGATGATGTGATTGATACTGAACACTATTATGGGTTATGGAATAGCGCCAGAGAGCGAATTGCTGCTCATTTGGGCCACCCGGTTAGCCTTGAAATTGAACCTGGCCGCTTCCTGGTAGCAGAGTCTGGTGTATTGATCGCTCAGGTTCGTGCTGTTAAGGATATGGGCCGCCGGCATTATGTCTTGGTTGATGCCGGGTTTAACGATCTGATGCGTCCAGCGATGTATGGCAGTTATCACCATATTTCATTGCTTCCTGCGGATGGGCGCGATCTGACGTCAGCTCCGCTGATTGATACCGTGGTTGCTGGCCCGCTTTGCGAATCTGGCGATGTCTTCACTCAGCAAGAGGGCGGAGGTGTGGAGACCCTTGCTCTGCCTGCTGCGGTTATTGGCGATTATCTGGTCTTCCATGATACGGGGGCTTATGGCGCGTCGATGTCATCTAACTACAACAGCCGCCCGTTATTACCTGAAGTACTGTTTGAAAAGGGCCAACCGCGCTTGATCCGCCGCCGTCAAACCATTGAAGAATTGATTGACCTGGAACGCGTTTAATCAGTGTCATCCCGTAGGCTTGGCGGGCTGGCCACAGAGTGGCGGCGAACCAGTGTTGGGCTGAACATATTGGTAATTTCGGGTAACGGTGTGTTGTTGGCTAATGCGAGTGCCAACTCAGCGGCCTGGGTAGACATGGCAACGACTGGGTAACGGATTGTCGTCAGGCGTGGGCGCAGGTAACGGGAGATTAATACATCATCAAAACCGATGAGTGAAATCTCCTGTGGCACATCAATACTGTTATCACTGAGAACCGATAACGCCCCGGCCGCCATTGAGTCGTTATAACAGCTTACCGCGGTGAAGTGTTTACCACGGCCAAGTAGATCGGTCATTGCCTGCTCACCGCCGAGTTCGTCGGGGGTGCCGTAGGTAATTAAACGCTCATCAACCGGGATATCAAATTCTTTCAACGCATCCAAATAGCCTTGCATCCGGTCAAGCGCATCGGAAATCTGATGATTGGAGCAAATGAACGCGACCCGTTTATGCCCCTGCTGGATGAGATGGCGAGTTGCCAGCCAGGCACCATAGCGGTCATCTAATGCGATACAACGGGGTTCGAAGCCCGGTAAGGTGCGGTTAATTAACACCATGCCAGGAATTTGTTCCATTAATGACGTCAGTTCGTCATCGGGTAATTTTTTGGCATGTACCACCAGCGCAGCGCAGCGGTGGCGAATGAGTTGTTCGATGGCCTGACGTTCTTTTTCGGCATCATGGTAACCGTTGCCAATTAACAGGAAATTACCGGTGGCATACGCGACTTGTTCGACGGCTTTCACCATCGCACCGAAGAAAGGGTCCGAGACATCAGACACAATCATACCGACCGTTTCTGTCGATTGTTGCGCCAGTGCTCGGGCGTTGGCATTCGGGTGGTATTGCAGTTGTTCCATCGCCTTGCACACCGCCACGCGTGATGCTTCACTGGCTTTGGGAGAATGATTGATAACACGAGATACCGTTGCGACGGAAACACCCGCCAGCTTGGCAACATCCTTTATAGTGGCCATTTTTGTTCCAGAGATCCTAGGGTAACCGCTTACATCACTCAGTTTTGCGGAAAATAAGATTACCCGCAAGGGGGGATGGTCGCAACTTAGTAAGAAAAACCAAAGAAAAGGAGATGAGCAGAATGGCTTGCCGCGTTTGTTTGCTATCGCGCCATCGCCCAAAATGGCTGTGTATTGACCGAAATGACAGTGTATTGACCCAAATAACAGTGTATCGCCCCAAATGACTATGTTTAGTCGAAATGGTGCTTTGAGTATGTGCGGTGGCGAATGTTACCTTGATGTTTTATTTCATTGCCTGAGAGAGCCATGTCCATCATCCGTTACCCCCAACTTGCCCATTGGGGCGCTTATACCGCAGTTGTTGAAGATGGCAAGCTGATCCGCTGCGAGCCATTTGCCGATGATCCCGATCCCTCGCCGCTACTGAACTCAATTGTTCCGATGGTTTACTCCGATAAACGTATCCGTAAACCCGCCATCCGCCGTTCTTGGTTAAAGCGGCGGGAGAAGAGTGACCGGACTCTACGCGGGCAGGAGGATTTTGTTGAAGTCGACTGGGATGTGGCGCTGGATTTAGTGGCCGAAGAGAATCGCCGGGTTAGGGACCAATACGGGCCTGCTGGGTTATTTACCGGCTCTTATGGCTGGTCTTCTGCGGGGCGTTTACATCATGCCCGCTCATTAGTTCGGCGTTTCTATTTCAGTGGCGGTGGCGGTGTCGATCAATTAGGTAATTACAGTTGGGGGGCTGCACAATTTTTCCTGCCTTATGTCATTGGGACCTTTAGCCCATTGACCGGGCGGGTGACGTCATGGCCCAGTGTGGTGGAACACTGTGAATTGTTCATTGCTTTTGGTGGGCTGGCACTGAAAAATGCGCAAGTCTCCTCCGGTGGGTCGGCTGAACATTCCCTTAAACTCTGGCTAGAGAAACTGGCACAAAAAGGGACGCCAGTCATTAATATCAGCCCGATGCGTGATGATTGCCCCGCATTTGTTAACGCGGAATGGATACCCATTCGTCCGAATACAGACGTCGCGCTGATGTTGGCGTTGGCTTATGAAATTCAGCGCCTTGATGGTCATGATGAGGCATTCCTTGCAACCCATTGTGTGGGTTATGGTCAATTGGCTGATTATATTCGTGGGGCCAATGACGGGATAGCGAAAACTCCAGACTGGGCGAGCAGCATTACCGGTATTCCTGCGGCCAGAATCGCACAGTTAGCGCAACAACTTATCGGTGTGCGCAGTTTTATGACCTGTTCGTATTCGGTGCAACGTGCGCATCGTGGTGAGCAACCGTATTGGATGGTGATTGCATTATCAGCCATGTTGGGGCAAGTCGGGCTACCGGGTGGGGGTTTTTCATTCGGTCATGGTTCGATGAATGGTGTGGGTAACCCGCGCATTGATACACCGGGGCCAGCCATGCCAGTGGGTAAGAACCCCGCCGGATTGGCTATTCCTGTGGCACGGATTTGCGACATGTTGTTACAACCGGGGCAACCATATCAATTTCAGGGTGAAACACATACCTACCCGGATATTCATTTGGTGCACTGGGCGGGTGGGAACCCGTTCCATCATCATCAGCAGTTGAATCGGTTGGTTGAGGGGTGGCAAAAACCGGATACCGTGATCGTACAGGACATTTGGTGGACGCCCGTAGCAAAAATGGCCGATATCGTCCTGCCAGTCACCAGTTCACTGGAGCGTAATGATATCGGTGGATCATCCAGGGATCGCTATGTCTTGGCGATGCATCAGGCGATTGCACCACAGCATCAGGCGCGCCACGATTTTGATATTTTCGCCGACTTGGCTGACCGATTGGGCTACCGTGAAACCTTTACCGAGGGTCGTGATGAAATGGCGTGGATCAGGCATATTTATCAGGAGTGTGGTGCGGCACAGCGCTCTCATGATGTTGAATGGCCAGATTTTGAGACTTTTTGGCAACAAGGGTATGTCGGTTTACCTGCTCCCTCCAAAGCATTTGTGTTCTTTGATTCTTTCCGTGAAGACCCACAGGCTAATCCATTACAGACCCCGAGTGGCAAAATTGAATTATTTAGTGAAAAAATTGCCAGCTACCAATACAACGATTTTGCACCTCATGCAGAGTGGAAACCTCCGGTCGAATGGCTGGGCGCTCCGCTGGCTGAACAGTGGCCGCTACATTTAATCTCTATTCAACCGGGAGATCGCTTACACAGTCAGCTCGATCCCGCCCCATTGGCTCAGAGCAATAAAACCGCAGGTCGTGAAACGCTGTATATGCATCCGCTGGATGCGGCCAGCCGTGATATTACCGAAGGTAGTCAGGTCCAGGTTAGCAACTTACGCGGTCACTGTCTGGCGGGGGTCAGTATTACTGATGGGGTTACCCGTGGGGTGGTATTGATGGCAACCGGAGCCTGGTTTGATCCTGGTTTTGGGGGCACGCAGCATAAAATTGAACAATCCGGTAACCCAAATGTATTGACGCTGGATATTGGGACATCTCGATTGACTCAAGGCCCAAATGCGATGAGCTGTTTGGTCGAGGTGGCGCTTTATGAGTAGATTATCTTTCGTTTGCCGCCTTCCTGTAGCTCGAATTATTTAGGGTCTATTCGCCAAACAGCCACTTGGGAATGTATTTCTCTGGTGGCTGAAATGCGATGCTACTCACGGTTGACCCCATTTATATCTTAATGAATTACAAACTCATTTCACTTTCCTGACAATGGTCACTCCTGCTTACACTTTGCGCGTAAATGTTGCGATTCCTTGCTGGCTGTGGTTTCACATAAGCCGCTACAGTAGTGATCCCAGAGGTATTAATTGGTGAATAATCAACATTCGCTGTGTATCAAAGATCGTTTTTTATTTGCACCGACCTACGCAGATGCGTAGGTTTTTTTTTAGGTACGCTCTCCTAACCATATTGTTAGTGTGCTATTAACGACACACCCGCCATTATTATAGTATTCTCTATTTTTCAAATTCATTGAGTTATAGGGATATAGACATGGCTTATCGCTTATTGCGTGCTCTTTTTCGTGGGTTATTCCGTGTCACCATTGATGGTGTCACCGACCAATTTAAGCATGAAAAATTAATTATTACGCCCAATCACGTCTCTTTCCTCGATGGGGCTTTATTAGCGCTATTTCTACCGATCAAGCCAGTATTTGCTGTCTATACCAGTATTACTGACACCTGGTATATGCGTTGGCTAAAGCCTTATGTGGATTTTGTTGCGCTGGATCCGACCAACCCGATGGCCATCAAACATCTGGTCAGAATGGTCGAACAGGGCAGGCCAGTAGTCATTTTCCCTGAAGGGCGCATCACTGTGACCGGCTCCTTGATGAAAATTTATGATGGGGCGGCATTTGTTGCGGCAAAATCAGGTGCGGCGGTGGTCCCTATCCGTTTAGATGGCCCTGAATTTACTCATTTTGGGCGATTGCAGGGCGTGCTAAAAACACGCTGGTTCCCAAAAATCAGTATTCATGTGTTACCGGCCACCACCATTCCTATGCCACAAGCGCCACGCTCGCGCGAACGGCGAGTTCTGGCCGGTGAGCACCTGCATACCATTATGATGGCGGCCCGCATGGCCACGGTGCCACGGGAAACGCTGTTTGAAGCGTTGCTATCGGCACAAACCCGTTATGGTCGCTTTAAACCTTGCATTGAAGATGTCTCATTTAAAGAGGACAGCTACCAGACGCTACTGAAGAAAACGCTCGGTGTGAGCCGTATTTTGCAACGCTTTACCGTGCCGGGTGAGCATGTCGGGATGTTGCTGCCCAATGCCACCATTACTGCGGCTGCTATTTTTGGCGCATCGTTACGTGGACGAATTCCGGCACTGCTCAACTACACCTCGGGTGCTAAAGGGCTACAGAGCGCTATCATTGCGGCTTCACTTAAAACCATCGTCACCTCGCGCCAGTTTTTGGAAAAAGGCAAACTGACGCACCTGCCGGAACAGGTCAATGAGGTGAACTGGGTCTATCTGGAAGATTTAAAAGACACGGTGACACTGACGGATAAGCTGTGGATCTTATTCCACTTGTGTTTCCCGCGTAGGGCGATGTTGCCGCAGCAGGCTGATGGCAGCGCGTTAATCTTGTTTACCTCTGGATCGGAAGGCAACCCTAAAGGCGTGGTGCATTCTCATGCCAGTTTGTTGGCTAACGTCGAACAAATCCGAACCATTGCTGACTTCACGCCACGTGATCGCTTCATGTCATCATTGCCGCTGTTTCATGCTTTTGGTCTGACGGTGGGATTATTCACACCACTGATGACCGGTAGCCGAGTATTCCTTTACCCTAGTCCGCTGCATTACCGCGTGGTACCTGAACTGGTATATGACCGTAACTGTACCGTGCTCTTTGGGACCTCAACATTCTTGGGGAATTATGCGCGCTTTGCTCATCCATATGATTTCGCCCGCGTGCGTTATGTGGTTGCTGGCGCTGAAAAGTTGGCTGAAAGCACCAAACAGATTTGGCAGGATAAATTTGGTATCCGTATTCTGGAAGGGTATGGCGTAACCGAGTGCGCGCCCGTTGTGGCGATTAACGTACCGATGGCGGCTAAAGTGAACACGGTAGGGCGCATTTTACCGGGGATGGAAGCCCGATTGATTAACGTACCGGGGATTGCTCAAGGTGGCCGCTTACAATTACGCGGCCCTAATATTATGCGTGGTTACTTACGGGTAGAGAATCCCGGTGTATTGGAGCAGCCATCAGCAGAAAATGCTCAGGGTGAACTTGACGCTAATTGGTATGACACCGGTGATATTGTGACCCTCGACGAACAAGGGTTCTGCGCGATCCGTGGCCGGGTGAAACGTTTTGCTAAGTTGGCTGGGGAGATGGTATCACTGGAGAGCGTTGAACAATTGGCAATAAGCCTTTCACCGGAAGGGCAACATGCAGCAGCGGCTAAAACTGACAGTGCGAAAGGTGAAGCATTGGTGCTGTTTACCACTGACAGTGAGATAACCCGTGAACGGTTAATCAAAGTGGCACGGGAAAATGGTGTGCCTGAACTGGCGGTGCCGCGCGATATCCGGGTCGTGAAAGCTCTCCCCTTATTAGGCAGCGGTAAACCTGACTTCGTCACGTTGGGCAAAATGGCACAAGATCCGGAGATGAGCGTATGAGTCAGGACGTATTAGCAGATAAGCCTTTGTTATCTCGGAGCATGGTCGCGGTACTCTGTGCTCAGTTTTTCTCCGCTTTCGGGGATAATGCCCTGCTGTTTGCCACATTGGCATTGATTAAACAGCAACTTTATCCCGACTGGAGCCAACCTATTTTACAGATGGCATTTGTCGCGACTTATATTGTTCTGGCACCGTTCGTCGGGCAGATTGCCGATGGTTTCGCCAAAGGCCGGGTAATGATGGTGGCTAATGGTTTGAAATTGGCTGGCGCTCTGGTTATCTGTTTTGGTTTAAATCCGTTTCTGGGCTATAGCCTGGTTGGGGTGGGAGCGGCAGCCTATTCACCAGCTAAATATGGCATTCTGGGGGAAATAACCTCTGGTGAGCAGTTGGTGAAAGCAAACGGAATGATGGAAGCCTCGACGATCGCTGCGATCTTACTTGGCTCGGTTGCCGGGGGGATACTGGCAGACTGGCATTTAATGGCCGCATTAGGGGTTTGCGCCTTGGTCTATGCGATTGCGGTAATAGCCAATTTATTTATTCCACGTTTGGCCGCAGCACGTTCAGGCGCTTCGTGGCGTCCACGGGCGATGACGGGCAGCTTCTTCACCGCTTGCCGTCTTCTCTGGCAGGATAGCGAAACTCGCTTCTCATTGGCGGGTACCAGCCTGTTTTGGGGGGCCGGTGTGACGTTACGCTTCCTGTTAGTGCTGTGGGTCCCTGTGGCGCTTGGCATTGCCGATAATGCGACACCAACCTTGTTAAATGCCATGGTGGCGATTGGGATTGTGGTGGGCGCGGGTGCCGCCGCCCGTTTTGTGACGCTAAAAACAGTGAAGCGTTGTTTACCGGCTGGCGTGCTGATTGGCGTGATGGTCACCATCTTCTCCCTGCAAAACAGTATGCCGATGGCTTATTTGCTGTTAATTATCATTGGGATTTTGGGAGGGTTCTTTGTGGTCCCACTCAATGCGCTGCTACAGGAGCGTGGTAAACACAGCGTTGGGGCTGGGAATGCTATTGCCGTACAGAATTTGGGCGAGAATACCGCGATGCTGTTTATGTTGGGGCTTTACTCGCTGGTGGTCAAATTAGGTGCCCCTGTTGTGGCGGTAGGTGTCGGTTTTGGTGTGGTATTCGCGCTGGCTATTGCTCTGTTATGGGGCTGGCAGTGGCGGCAACAGCGCCAGAAAACGCGTCAGCCTGAATGATATGATTTGTCTGTCATCTGAAAGGATCTCAAGGAGATCCTTCAGACTGCTGACAAATATCGCCTTTTGAAATATCGATTATATTAACTTCAATGAGTTGCTTCACCTGAGATTTATATTCTTTAGATAAAGCGGCTTGTTTTTGTTGATTAAAGATTAAAAATGTTTGCTTGTGAAATTTAAAAACCGGCATGCCGTCGCCTTTAATCAATTTCTGAACAGGGATATAATAATGACCAAGAGTCTGTTTAATACACTTCACCGTTTAACCTCAACTTCCACAGCGAACGAGTTAACAAAGCACACTCCTGAGCAATTACTTGTCTGGGCGCAAGGATGTATGCTTGAAGGCTTACCGGACCAATTTTATGAAGCCTTTATTGAATGCATCCAGTGCCAGACTGAAGACGGAAAACAAAGGCTAGACATTTCTCATAAATTTAAGATAGCCGCTGATTCTGAGTATCAGAATTTCCAACCTGCAGATGACTTATATCCTGCCCAATGTATAGAACAAGCCCTTGAAGGAAAACAATGGAGCAAAGCGAGATTAACATTTAGCCCTGATAACGCATCTTTTTCATGGCAGTAATAATATATATGTACGATTCCATCTGAGATTTCCCATACCCGTTTCACCCACTAAATACTGACATCAACAATTACGTCGTTGACCAAAAATGAAACTATTCTTCTCTCCGTTGCGGGCACTTTGTCAATACCCTGAAGGCCGCATCAGCGGCCTTCAGAATGCTGACAAACCCCGATGACTCGATCTGAAACGGTGAGGATAGGCAGGGGAGTAAAGCGTCCGCGCCAGGGAGGGCGCGGCTCGAGCCTACATGGATGTATTTACGGCGTCTTTACGATCTGCCTGTTCTCTCCGTCGTTGACACTTTGTCAATAACCTCAAGGCCGCATCAGCGGCCTTCATATTATGATAGGGATGATAGGGGCTACGACAAGATTTAAGGTGCGGGGAAGGTATAGCGGGTATGGATCGCTTCCAGTGCATCCAGTACTTCCTGACTCAGCACGATATTTTGGCTATCAATATTACTTTTCAGTTGTTCCAGCGACGTTGCGCCGAGTAGCGTACTGGCAACAAACGGCTGTTGCCGCACAAAGGCCAGAGCCATCTGCGCCGGATCCAGCCCATGGTGTTTTGCCAGCGACACATATTCAGCCACCGCTAATTGGGTTTGTGGCCCAGAGTAACGGGTGAAACGGCTGAACAAGGTGTTGCGTGCACCGGCAGGTTTCGCGCCATTAAGGTATTTGCCGCTCAGTGTGCCAAAAGCCAGGCTGGAATAAGCTAATAACTCAACGCCTTCGTGCTGGCTAATCTCTGCCAGACCCACTTCAAAGCTACGGTTTAACAGGCTGTAAGGGTTCTGAATAGAGACGATACGCGGTAGATCATGCTTTTCTGCCAGTTGCAGATAACGCATGACACCCCATGGTGTTTCATTGGATACCCCGATATAACGAATTTTACCGGCCCGCACTTGCTCGTTCAGGGCTTCCAGTGTTTCCAGCAAGGTCACAACGGCAGTTTGCTCGCTATAGCGATAATTCAGCTTACCGAAACAGTTTGTTTCCCGCTGAGGCCAATGTAACTGATAAATATCAAGATAATCGGTATTAAGGCGCTTAAGGCTCTCTTCCAGCGCGATGCGGATATTCTTCCGATCCAATGCCATATTCGGGCGAATGGGCTGATCATCACCGCGTGATGGCCCGGAGACTTTACTGGCTAAAATAATTTTTTCGCGGCAACCGCGTGCTTTTATCCAGCGACCAATATATTGCTCAGTTAATCCCTGAGTTTCTGGCCTTGGAGGCACCGGGTACATTTCTGCGGTATCAATCAAGTTAATACCGGCTGCAACGGCATAATCCAGTTGAGCGTGGGCATCGGCTTCACTGTTTTGCTCACCAAACGTCATGGTGCCCAGACCCAGCAGGCTTACTTCCAATGAACTGTGGGGGATACGATGATATTGCATTGCCGACCTTCCTTTGTGTCTGAATCTTGTGTCTGAAATTGTCAGGTCATACCCTTCGTTTTTGATGTTGCAGCGTTGTTAGCTGCGTTGACTCAACGCCAATGACTTTAGGTATAAGTCAAACCTGCCTTATTCGACTATAACGAAGCACCGGGGCAGGGGGAAGAGCGCAAAGTAAAAGTGGGGAAAAAAGCGGGATATAAAGTATCAGCGAGATATAAAGCACCTGCGGGATAGAGAACATCCCGCTTTAATTAATCACTATTACCGTATTAGTCATCATTAACACATCAGATAATGTAATGAATTGATGATCATAATCGGAATGACTGGGCTACAGCAAAAAGTGGCGAGCCAGCATCGGCGCGGTCAGTGTCTTCTTCAGATAAAAGCCACGTGGCAAGGTCATGATAGGCTGCCCAAATTCGCCGATGGCTTCTGTTAATGCCCGGCTATTGGCTGCTTTGGGGCGCAACTGTAACACCTGACCATGGCGAGCCGTGATGCTTTCGACTTTACCCAAAACAATCAGATCCATGAGTTCTTCCCAATCGCGGCGCAGTAACTCTTCTTCTTCTACATTAGGGCTCCACAGCAGCGGAGCACCGACTCGGCGTTCTGCTAACGGAATATGCCGTTCGCCTTCGACGGGCACCCATAACACTCTGGCAAGCTTATGACGCACATGGCTACTTTCCCAGGTGACACCGCTATTCCCGGTGAGTGGTGCCACGCAGACGAATGTCGTTTCCAGTGGTTTTCCTTGTGCACTGATCGGGATGGTTTTCAGCTCGATGCCGATATCGGCGAAATCCTGCTCTGGTTTACTGCCAGCACTGGCGCCTAGATAGAACTCCAACAGCATCCCAACCCAACCTTTTACGCGTTTTAGGTCTGCGGGGATGACCCACTGGGCACGTGTTGCTAATTCACCCAGGGTAAAACCAGACAATGCCTGTGCACGTTGAAAAAGTTGATGTTCATCACTGGGGGGAGCAGGAGGCAAAGAGTAAACAGACATTCGGAAAAACTCGCTAAAAGTGGTTAAAAAATAAGCTCAAATAAAAATGACCGCTCAAGCATTATAATCCAGTGAAACGGACAGCAATAATAGCATGATTTAACGGAAGTTTTCTGCTCCCGCTCTTAGGTAATATTCTTATTTTGATTATCTTGTGCACGCGTTGACAGCAATAATGAACAGGATCTTATACCTATTTATCCACAGATTTATTGGATAACCTCAGTAAATCATGAACACTGGTTCAATTTACAGCCTTGACGAGAGGCTTTTTTGCGAGTTTTACTCTTTTTTGCGTAACTTAAACCCATTATCTGTGGATAAAAACTACATTGATGGATCTTTAAACAACACCAGATCGGAAACGGATATAGATCACATTATCATGCAATATATCCCTGTGGGAAACCTGTTATTTTGTTGAAATTAATGATTTTTTTTATTTTTTATTTTTTGGCGAATTTTTACTTTAAAAAGAGTTGTACCCGCTTTCTCCTTGAGTTCTGCACACCTATATCCACAGAAAAAGTGAATAAAATACGAGGTCCGCTCCTTGGGGTGTTTATAACTTTGCCAATTTCTGTGAGTTATCCCAAAGTTATCAGGTTTGGCCGGCTGATAAGCAGTGGTTTACCGCCTGTTGCTAGTGTGAAACAATCAGAGCATCTTTGAGTTTTGAGCTTATCGAGGTAGTCCGGTGATCGATGATGATGGCTACCGCCCGAATGTGGGTATTGTAATTTGTAATCGGCAGGGTGAAGTATTGTGGGCCAGGCGCTATGGACAGCACTCTTGGCAGTTTCCTCAAGGGGGAATAAATCCCGGTGAGACACCCGAGCAGGCGATGTACCGTGAACTTTTTGAAGAAGTAGGATTGAACAAAAAGGATGTTCGGATATTGGCTTCAACCCGTAATTGGTTGCGTTACAAATTACCAAAACGTTTGGTGCGTTGGGATACAAAGCCGGTGTGTATCGGCCAAAAACAGCGGTGGTTCTTACTACAGTTAATGTGTAACGAAGCCGAGATTAATATGCAACGTAGCAGTACACCAGAATTTGATGGCTGGCGTTGGGTCAGCTACTGGTATCCGGTTCGTCAAGTGGTGTCTTTTAAACGTGATGTTTATCGTCGTGTAATGAAAGAATTTGCTGCAACCGTAATGCCTGTGCAGGAGGTCGCTCCTCCACGGGTACCGCCCGCTTATCGCCGTAAAAGAGGTTAAGTTAAGCCGATCATGCTCATGCGTTTGCGAGAAGTAGTTGAGAAAGTGGCGATGGCAACCGGCCTGACGGAGGCGTTAGAGCTGTTGGTCAATGAAACCTGTCTGGCGATGGACACGGAAGTCTGTTCGATTTATCTGGCAGACAATGACCGCCGTTGTTACTACCTAATGGCGACCAGGGGGCTGAAAAAGCCCCGTGGGCGTACTATCACGCTGGCTTTTGACGAGGGGATCGTTGGGCTGGTGGGGCGTTTGGCCGAGCCAATTAACCTGGCTGATGCTCAAAGCCATCCCAGTTTTAAATATGTCCCGCAAGTCAAAGAGGAACGCTATCGGGCGTTTCTCGGGGTGCCCATTATCTACCGCCGCCAGTTGCTTGGTGTGCTGGTGGTTCAACAGCGTGAGCACCGTCAGTTTGATGAGAGCGAAGAGTCGTTCATGGTCACGCTGGCAACACAGTTGGCGGGCATCCTTTCTCAATCTCAGCTAAATGCCATTTTTGGTCAGTATCGCCAAACACGGATCCGTGCATTGGCGGCGGCTCCTGGTGTCGCGGTGGCAGAAGGCTGGCAAGATATCTCACAGCCTTCGCTTGATCTGGTCTATGAGGCCTCAACGCTTGATAGCACCCTTGAACGTGAACGTCTGACTCAGGCCTTGGAAGAGGCTGCGGCTGAGTTTCGTCGCTTCAGTAAGCGCTTTGCCGCCAGTTCACAAAAAGAGAGTGCGGCAATTTTCGATCTCTACTCCCACTTGCTAAATGATGCTCGCTTAAAGCGTGAGCTATTTGCGCAAATTGATGCAGGCGCGGTGGCTGAGTGGGCGGTTAAACAGGTGGTTGAGGCGTTTGCTGCCCAGTTTGCCAGTCTGCAAGATACCTATATGCGCGAGCGTGCTAGTGACCTGCGGGCATTAGGCCAACGCTTGTTGTTCCATCTTGATGACAGTACCTCTGGAGCCAGCCAGTGGCCTGAGCGCTTTATCCTGGTTGCTGATGAACTTACTGCGACATTGCTCGCCGAGGTGCCACAGGACCGCTTGGCGGGGGTTGTGGTGCGTGATGGTGCCGCCAACTCTCATGCGGCTATTTTGGTCCGGGCAATGGGCATCCCGACAGTGATGGGGGCGGATATCCAGCCTGCATTACTCAGCCAGCGGCTGCTGATTGTTGATGGTTATCGTGGCGAAGTATTAGTTGATCCTGAACCGGTACTGGTCAAAGAGTACCAACGGCTGGTCACCGAAGAGATTGAACTCAGTAAGCTGGCTGAAGATGATGTTGAGCAACCTGCGGCCCTGAAAAGTGGTGAACGGATCCAGGTGATGCTAAACGCGGGCCTTAGCCCAGAGCACGAACAGTTACTGGGGGGCAGGGTAGATGGTGTAGGCCTGTACCGCACAGAAATACCGTTTATGTTGCAAAGTGGTTTCCCGTCGGAAGAAGAGCAAGTTGCGCAATACCAAGGCATGTTACAGCTTTATCCACAAAAGCCCGTGACCTTGCGTACCTTGGATATCGGTGCGGATAAGCAGCTCCCCTACATGCCTATCAGCGAGGAGAACCCTTGTCTGGGCTGGCGCGGCATTCGTATCACCCTGGATCAACCCGAAATCTTTTTGATTCAGGTAAGAGCAATGCTCAGAGCTAATGCCGGGACCGGTAATTTAGGTATTTTATTGCCGATGATCACCAGTATCGAAGAGGTTGATGAAGCGAAACGTTTGATTGACCGTGCGGGTCGCGAAGTAGAGGAAATGCTCGGTTATGTGCTGCCACAACCTCGGTTGGGGGTGATGATTGAAGTTCCATCCATGATTTTCATGCTGCCTTACTTGACGTCTCGGGTGGATTTTATCTCGGTTGGTACCAATGATCTGACGCAATATTTACTGGCCGTTGATCGCAACAATACCCGGGTGGCTTCGTTGTACGACAGCCTCCACCCAGCGATGTTACAAGTGCTTCGCCAAATTCTGATGCAGGCAACAGAGTCAGGCCTGCAAGTCAGTCTCTGTGGTGAAATGGCCGGTGATCCGATGGGGGCGTTACTGCTGGTTGGGCTGGGTTACCGTAATCTCAGTATGAACGGCCGCAGTGTGGCACGCATCAAATACCTGTTACGTAATATAGAATTGGCCGATGCACAAGTGCTGGCGGCACGGGTATTAACCGCGCAGATGACCACCGATGTGCGTCACCTAACCGCTGCATTTATGGAGCGCCGTGGTTTAGGTGGGCTGATTCGGGGTGGGAAGTAGAATGCTTATAAATACCAAAAGCCATCGAGGTTGCAGTCATACGGCAAGTGAATGAATATCAATGCGCTGCCTTAGATCAGTGATTTAAAGGGGCGAGAGCGGCTAACACCGCTGCAATATCAATTAAGAAGGTAATTGTTGTTTACAGAACTTTTCCTACTGGTGCTCCCCAGAGTGGCCTTGGCCTATGCTATTATGCGCTACCTGTAGCCCTAACTGGGCAAGAACGATAGACATTTTGTGGTGATAGATGAGCAATAGCTATCTGGCGTTTCCTAAATTTGATCCGGTCATTTTCTCAATTGGTCCGGTTTCCCTCCATTGGTACGGCCTAATGTATTTGGTGGGCTTCGTGTTTGCGATGTGGCTCGCTGTCCGTCGTGCGAATAAGCCTGGTAGTGGTTGGACCAAAGAAGAAGTCGAAAACCTGCTGTACGCTGGTTTCCTTGGCGTCTTTATCGGTGGTCGCGTGGGTTATGTTCTGTTCTATAACTTGCCGATGTTCCTTGATAACCCACTTTATTTGTTTAAAGTATGGGATGGCGGTATGTCATTCCATGGCGGTTTGATTGGTGTCATTTGTGTCATGCTATGGTTTGCCCGCCGAACCAAACGCAATTTCTTCCAGGTTGCTGATTTTATTGCCCCGCTGATCCCTTTTGGTTTGGGCGCAGGGCGTCTGGGGAATTTTATCAATGCCGAACTTTGGGGCCGTGTCACTACCGATACCCCGTGGGCGATGTTATTCCCAACTTCCCGCAATACCGATATCGCCATCGTGGCCGCTGATCCTGCTAAATGGCAGGCGATATTTAATCAATACGGTGTCTTGCCGCGTCACCCCTCGCAACTGTACGAAATGATCCTCGAAGGGGTGGTGCTATTTATCATCCTGAACGTGTTTATCCGTAAGCCACGTCCCATGGGCAGTGTCTCTGGGCTGTTCTTGATTGGTTATGGTACCTTCCGCATCATTGTGGAGTGCTTCCGCCAACCAGACGAACAACTCGGCTTGTTCGAGGGCATGATCAGCATGGGGCAGATATTGTCTGTGCCTATGATTCTGGCCGGTATTATTATGATGATTTGGGCATATCGCCGTCCTACGCAAAAACTTTCGTGAGGTAACATGAAACAGTATCTGGATTTGATGAAAAAAGTGCTGGAAGAAGGCACACCTAAAGCTGACCGTACCGGTACCGGCACTCTGTCAATTTTTGGGCATCAGATGCGTTTCAATTTACAAGACGGTTTCCCATTGGTCACCACCAAGCGTTGCCACCTACGTTCGATTATCCATGAGTTGTTATGGTTCCTGAATGGCGATACCAACATTGCTTATCTGAAGGAAAATAATGTCTCAATCTGGGATGAATGGGCAGATGAAAACGGCGATCTTGGTCCGATTTATGGTAAACAATGGCGTGCTTGGGGGGCTGCTGATGGCCGAAAAATTGACCAGTTGAGTAACGTAGTCAATCAACTGAAGCAGGACCCTGATTCGCGCCGGATTATTGTTTCTGCGTGGAATGTGGGCGAACTGGATCAAATGGCGTTGGCACCATGCCATGCCTTTTTCCAGTTCTACGTGGCTGATGGCAAACTTTCTTGCCAACTGTACCAACGCTCTTGCGATGTGTTCCTTGGCTTGCCATTTAACATTGCCAGCTATGCGTTATTAGTTCACATGATGGCGCAGCAGTGTGATCTGGCCGTAGGCGATTTTGTCTGGACTGGCGGGGATACTCACTTGTATAGCAACCATATTGACCAGGCGCATCTGCAATTGAGCCGTGAGCCACGAGTATTACCGAAACTGGTGATCAAACGTAAACCTGATTCATTGTTTGACTACCATTTCGATGATTTTGATATTGAGGGCTACGATCCTCACCCTGGTATTAAAGCCCCTATCGCGATTTAATCTTCATATCGGAGCTGTAATGGCTCCGTTTTGCGTCTTTTATCTCTTTACCTCTTTACCTCTTTTACGCTTTTTTACCCCTATCTTGTCTATTTTTTCCAGTCTTCCGATAAAAATGCGAGTCGTATCGCAGACCTCCCTGTATTTCTGTATCCATTGATTATGTTTTGCGTACCGCTTCCAACACCGGAAATTTTCCTCTGGAACTCAAATTTCAGCAACGTAAACTCACGGCATGAAAATCTATAGCATAAAAACCGGCAAGCTATTACCAAAGGCACCTTTGCTTAGAAAGCAAAAAGTTTTTATAAAACAAAGATCACTAATAAAACAAAGAGGAATAAGCCTAATCGAACTGTTAGTAGTCATTACATTGGTCAGTGTCATGACCTTATGGGGAGGGCAGAGCTGGCATCATTACCGACAGCGGGCAAAGCTTGCCGACAGTGCTCGCCAATTGCTCGCTTTCTTAACTCACTTACAGGCAGAAGCTAATCGCAATAACCGTACTGCCATATTGTGGGCCCAACCGGATGGGCAAGGGTGTTTGGGGAGTGGTCATAAACCGACACCTCCCTGTACTGGGCTGGCTGGGTCGTTATTTATCCCGCCTTACCGCGATATTGCAATAATGTAACGAACGGTGCAATAGTGATCCACACCCAACGCCTGAAATCAGATCCAGGGGGTAATCTGCTCTCCTGATTCAGGAGAGTTTATGGTCACTTTTGAGACAGTTATGGAAATTAAAATCCTGCACAAGCAGGGAATGAGTAGCCGGGCGATTGCCAGAGAACTGGGGATCTCCCGCAATACCGTTAAACGTTATTTGCAGGCAAAATCTGAGCCGCCAAAATATACGCCGCGACCTGCTGTTGCTTCACTCCTGGATGAATACCGGGATTATATTCGTCAACGCATCGCCGATGCTCATCCTTACAAAATCCCGGCAACGGTAATCGCTCGCGAGATCAGAGACCAGGGATATCGTGGCGGAATGACCATTCTCAGGGCATTCATTCGTTCTCTCTCGGTTCCTCAGGAGCAGGAGCCTGCCGTTCGGTTCGAAACTGAACCCGGACGACAGATGCAGGTTGACTGGGGCACTATGCGTAATGGTCGCTCACCGCTTCACGTGTTCGTTGCTGTTCTCGGATACAGCCGAATGCTGTACATCGAATTCACTGACAATATGCGTTATGACACGCTGGAGACCTGCCATCGTAATGCGTTCCGCTTCTTTGGTGGTGTGCCGCGCGAAGTGTTGTATGACAATATGAAAACTGTGGTTCTGCAACGTGACGCATATCAGACCGGTCAGCACCGGTTCCATCCTTCGCTGTGGCAGTTCGGCAAGGAGATGGGCTTCTCTCCCCGACTGTGTCGCCCCTTCAGGGCACAGACTAAAGGTAAGGTGGAACGGATGGTGCAGTACACCCGTAACAGTTTTTACATCCCACTAATGACTCGCCTGCGCCCGATGGGGATCACTGTCGATGTTGAAACAGCCAACCGCCACGGTCTGCGCTGGCTGCACGATGTCGCTAACCAACGAAAGCATGAAACAATCCAGGCCCGTCCCTGCGATCGCTGGCTCGAAGAGCAGCAGTCCATGCTGGCACTGCCTCCGGAGAAAAAAGAGTATGACGTGCATCTTGATGAAAATCTGGTGAACTTCGACAAACACCCCCTGCATCATCCACTCTCCATCTACGACTCATTCTGCAGAGGAGTGGCGTGATGATGGAACTGCAACATCAACGACTGATGGCGCTCGCCGGGCAGTTGCAACTGGAAAGCCTTATAAGCGCAGCGCCTGCGCTGTCACAACAGGCAGTAGACCAGGAATGGAGTTATATGGACTTCCTGGAGCATCTGCTTCATGAAGAAAAACTGGCACGTCATCAACGTAAACAGGCGATGTATACCCGAATGGCAGCCTTCCCGGCGGTGAAAACGTTCGAAGAGTATGACTTCACATTCGCCACCGGAGCACCGCAGAAGCAACTCCAGTCGTTACGCTCACTCAGCTTCATAGAACGTAATGAAAATATCGTATTACTGGGGCCATCAGGTGTGGGGAAAACCCATCTGGCAATAGCGATGGGCTATGAAGCAGTCCGTGCAGGTATCAAAGTTCGCTTCACAACAGCAGCAGATCTGTTACTTCAGTTATCTACGGCACAACGTCAGGGCCGTTATAAAACGACGCTTCAGCGTGGAGTAATGGCCCCCCGCCTGCTCATCATTGATGAAATAGGCTATCTGCCGTTCAGTCAGGAAGAAGCAAAGCTGTTCTTCCAGGTCATCGCTAAACGTTACGAAAAGAGCGCAATGATCCTGACATCCAATCTGCCGTTCGGGCAGTGGGATCAAACGTTCGCCGGTGATGCAGCACTGACCTCAGCGATGCTGGACCGTATCTTACACCACTCACATGTCGTTCAAATCAAAGGAGAAAGCTATCGACTCAGACAGAAACGAAAGGCCGGGGTTATAGCAGAAGCTAATCCTGAGTAAAACGGTGGATCAATATTGGGCCGTTGGTGGAGATATAAGTGGATCACTTTTCATCCGTCGTTGACAATAAAGCCAGTTACATCAATAAAATCAGCCACATCAATAAAATCAGTTGCATCAATAGAACCAGTTGCATCAACAACCTGGCTATCCGATGAGGAGGCGGTTGGTTGGCTGCCCATCAGCGCTAAAACTGAAGCCGCACTCTTGGCGACGGCGCGCCAGCTTGCCGAGGTCTTGTCACAGCATACGGCGCTTGCTCGGGCGGTTGTCGCTGCGTGGCGCACTAAACGTAGCCATCATTTTCCCATCCGTGCCTTGATTCAATATCACTCATTAAGTGATTTGATCGCACAGTTACATCAAGTCACCGGCGAGAAAAGTGATCCCCGCTGTCGCTTTGAAAAGGCGCAATCGCCCAAACAATGGTTGGCGGGAGGGGCTTTTGACTGGGCAGCAGTCACCCCCTCTGAAGGGGCCGTTAGTGCTGAGGTGTTGGCGCTTTTGCCTCTTTATCCTTTTACTCGCCAGCGCTATTGGGCTGAAGGTCTGCTGGCAGAGAGTACCCCCTTATCTTCCCCTTCGGTTATTGCCCATCCCCTTGATTTTTCATTTGTGCGCACTTGGGTGGCAGAGACACTCGCTATCGCGTCTGGAGCGTTATCTGATGAGGATGATTTGCTGAGTTTAGGTTTAGATTCTTTGCAGATGTTGGATCTGGTGGATGAGTGTAAAAAACGCCATATCACTTTGACGTTGGCAAGGTTGTTTGAAAAAACAACCCTGGGAGCATGGGAACAGTATTGGGACAGTATTTGTAGAAGCGGTGTCTGCGGGGAGAGTGTCAGTGCGGTTACCCCACTCACAGAAGAGCAAACCACGGATGAGTACTGGCAGGGGGAGCCTTTTGTGCTTACCCCTGTGCAGCAAGCCTATTGGCAAGGGCGTCAGAAGGGGCAAACGTTGGGGCAGGTTGCCTGTCAGGTTTATCTGGAGTTGGATTGCCCGTCGTTAGCGGATGAACGTCTTCATCAGGCGGTGACGCAATTATTCCACCGTCATGAGCTTTTGCGTATGCGTATTAACGAGCAAGGGATGGGGGTTATCCAGGAAATCGAGCCGGTGACGGTAACGCAATATCACTGGGATCAGCTCTCTGCAAGGGCTGGTGCAAAGGAGCGCTACGCGCTACGGGCGCGTTTATCCCATCGTATGGCTGATTTAACTGACGAGAGTGGGTTCCAATTGATTGCCAGCCATGATGGGCAAAACACCCGTTTGCACATTAATGTGGACATGGTGATTGCTGATGCCATGAGTTTGCAAATTCTGTTGGAGGAGCTAGGGCTGCTCCTTTCGTCGCAGAATACGCCATTTGCACCGTTGGATTACCACTTCCCGCAATATTTGTTGGAGCAAAAATCAACACCATCAACGGGTGAGAGCGAAGCTTACTGGCAACAACGGTTAATCGCAGGTTTACCGTTAGCCCCGCAACTGCCATTGGCAATAAAACCGGAGCAGATAGATAAACCTATTTTCCAACACCGTGAGTGGCGTTTAGCGTCAGAACATTGGGCTAAATTACAACAAATAGCCCGCCAACATAGGTTAACGCCCTCCATGTTATTGGCGGGTTGTTTTGCTGAAACATTACGGGGTTGGGCGAAATTGCCTGACTTTTCGCTGAACTTAACGATTTTTAACCGTCGTGGCGCACATCCACAATTGGCAAAATTGGTCGCTGATTTTACGTCCTTGCTCATACTGGCATGTGAGGTTAAAGAAAACGAAAGTTTACTGGATCATTTCCGCAGGCTGAATCAGCAGTTTATGGTTGATCTGGATCATGGGGATTACAGCGCAGTGCACGTGTTGCGTCAGTGGTCTCAACAGCGGGGCGAACAGGTTACTCTGCCGGTTGTCTTCACCAGTAATCTTGGGCGTGAATTGCTCGGGGAAAATGCACCAGGGGCGCTGCATTATTTGGTTTCTCAGACACCACAAGTGTGGCTAGACTGCCAGGTGATGGAGTATCAGAAAGCCCTGTTGATCAGTTGGGATACCGTGGACGCACTCTTCCCCGAAGGGATGCTTGATCAGATGTTTGCTTTTATGCAGCAGCTTCTTCAATCCATTGTCGAAAATGAGCAAGTCTTACAGTCACCTGTTCAGGCGTATGTGGATGACAAGGTGCTGGCGCATCGCCAACAGCCGTTATCGGGTGTCCACGGGGTGCCTTTTGAGGCCAAAACCCTGCATCAGGGCTTTTGGCAGCAAGTCGCATTGGTCCCGAATAACATTGCTGTCATCAATGCCTCCGGTGTCTTGACGTATAGGGAAATGGCAATACGAGTCGGCGATTTGGCGGGGTACTTACAGCAGCGCATTGCACGACAGGGCCATGTGGGTATTTGTTTACCTAAAGGGATTGAGCAAGTGATCGCGGTGCTGGCGGTATTGTCCATTGGGGCGGTGTATGTGCCGTTGGATATTACCGCGCCCTCCGAACGCTTACAGCAACTGATCGCGCAGGCGGATATTGGCGTATTGATTAGCGATCACGAGATATCCGCTAACTGCGACACAGTGAATATCAACATAACAGGCGGTTTTCCATCGCCTTTTACCCCGTCTGTTTTTACCTCATCTGCTGCTGCGCCCTCTATTTTTGTACCCTCTATTTTTGTACAACCTGATGAGCCAGCCTATCTGATTTTTACCTCAGGCTCGACGGGGGTGCCTAAAGCGGTGGTGGTGACACATCAGGCTGCAATGAATACGATTGATGAGATTAATCGCCGCTATGTTGATGATGGGAAGATCATCTTGTTCGCACTCTCGGCATTAAATTTCGATCTCTCGGTTTATGATATTTTTGGTCCTTTGTCTGTCGGCGGCTCCCTGGTATTGCCCAACGCGGGCGATGAAAAAGAAGCTAAACAGTGGCTGTCAGCACTGCATCAACATCAAGTGACACATTGGAACAGTGTTCCTGCCTTATTTGAAATGCTGCTGATCGCCGCTGAGCAAGGTACGCAAGCTTTGCCTCGTTCGTTACAACAGGTGTTGTTGTCGGGGGATTGGATTGGGTTAGACCTTCTCCCCAGGCTGAGAGCGCTTGGTAGCCAAGCACGTTTCACCACGCTGGGCGGCGCCACAGAAGCGGCCATTTGGTCTAATGCGCTGGATATCGCGGTGATCCCTGAAGAGTGGGTATCCATACCTTATGGTTATCCACTGGCCCATCAATATTATCGTGTCGTTGACCAGGCTGGCAGAGATTGCCCTGATTGGGTGACAGGGGAACTGTGGATTGGCGGTAGGGGAGTGGCATTAGGTTATTACCGGGAGCCAGAAAAAACGGCGGCGCAATTTGTCTCTGTTCATCGCGCGGGGTTTTATCGAACAGGCGATTATGGTCGCTTCTGGCCTAATGGGTGTCTGGAGTTTTTGGGGCGACAGGATAGACAAATAAAACTGCATGGTTATCGCATTGAATTAGCGGAAATTGAAGCTGTCGCAGAGCATCTGGCAACGATTAAACGTGCTGTGGTTTTATATTTGGATCAGCCACAAAAGCATTTATACCTGTTTGTTGAGCCTCAGAATCAGGTATCCACTCTCTTCTCCGCAACCGTTGATGATGTATTACCTGAAACCAGACTTGTAACGGATATTCGTGAACAAGAAAACACGATAACCGCTTTTCTGTTATGCCATGTGCTCAGCAATGTTCTCAAGCTCGATCTGGCAGAGTATCAGTCTACGCAAGTATTGCAGGAAAAAGGGGGGATTAGCGAAGCCTACCAACCGCTATTTTTAGCCTGGCTCCATTGGTTGGTTGAGCAAGGGGTTTTACTTTCTCGCGATGACCAGTTTAAAACCACAGGAATTCAGCCCGTACGCCCTGAGGTGACTGAACCACACCTGTTACCGCTCTTGATGACGTTAGAGCAAAAAGCGTCATGGATTGGCGAGGTGGTGACTGGGCGGGGAAATCCACTGTTATTGTTGGACGACACGCTCCTGTCGCCAGAAATTTTAGTCGCCAATACACATGATGCCCAAGTGGTTATTGATGTGCTATGTCAGCGCATTGCTCGTTTATCTCGGCAATTACAACGGCCTGTTAATGTCACCGAATTGAATGGGCGAACGGGGCTGTTTGCCAGCCGGGTATTGAGCCGGTTGGGAACTGAGGTGCTGAGTTACTGTTTGTTGGAATCTGCAAATTCATTGCGTCAACACGCAAAGTATCGTTTATCTGGCTATTCCCATGAAACAGATGTGATTGCAACACCCGATGAACAGCAACAACTTGCCGATATTCTGATCGTCAATAATTCACTACACCGATTTGATGCCCTGCCTGAGGGGATTGCCATGCTGCAATCCCTTTGCCACGGAGGGACGGAAATTGTCCTGTTTGAAAGCCTGGCACTAAGCCCACTGTCGCTATTAACGGTGTTGTTGTTACAACATCCCAATGGTTTTAGGGATCAACGGCAAGGGGCACTTTCGCCGCTCTTGGATTTACCCGCCTGGCAGTCGTTGTTAACGGATTCAGGTATTGCCATCCAGCAACTCAGTATTATTGAACCGTATTCTGCACTCTTTGTCTGTCAACCACAGATAACGAAAGTGCCCGTTTCGCGTGAACAGATAAAGCAACATTTACAGCAACATTTACCCGCCTATATGGTGCCATCGTCTATCACGGTACTGGAGACATTGCCACTGACACCGAACGGCAAAATTGACCGGACATCGTTATATAAACAGGCCGTTGAGTATGGGCAGCTAAGCCATGATGGTGAAGCGCCTCGCGTGTTATCTGCCCAACAGAAGCCGCCAGATGAACGGGAACGGTCTGATAAACGAGAACTGTCTGATAAAAAAGAACAGTGCGTCGCTCGCCTTTGGCAGCAAGTGTTAGGGGTTACGCCGCAATCAGATAGCAACTTTTTCCTGTGTGGTGGTGATAGCCTTCATGCCACGCGCATCGTGGCCTTGTTGGAAAAAGAGGGCACGGTTGGCGTGCCATTGTCTCAGGTGTTTTTATTGCCGGTGTTAAGGGATTTTGCTCACAGTCTGGCGTTCCGCCATGCGCCTGTACAGGAGGCGCAATTAGTTCATTGTGCCGCCCAACGTTATTCGCCCTTTGAGCTAACCGATGTGCAGCGAGCATATTTAATGGGGCGGCAATCGGGGTTCCCACTGGGTGGCGTGGCAACGCACTATTATCAGGAATACGAGTATCAGGAATACGAATATCAGGAAAATGAAATTTATCAGGAACATGAAAGCCATCAGCAATATAAAGGCACACCGTTTGACCGGGAACGATTAGAGCGGGCCTTAACTCTGCTGGTAGCTCGTCATGATGCGTTGCGTATTGTGTTTGATGAACAGGGTACACAGCGTGTGTTACCCCATCAACCGTCCCCGGCGCTTCAGGTTATTCATTGCGGTGCTGTGGAGTGGGAAACCGTGACGGCGACTCAACGGGATCGGTTGTCACATTATGTCTCTGAACCGACCCAATGGCCGTTGTTCCACGCGACCTTAATTCAGTCTGATGAGGGTAGAAATCGTTTTTGCCTTGGGCTGGATAATCTGGTGTTAGACGGTTTGAGTATGCAGATCTTCTTTAAAGAGTTGGCTGTCTTGTATGAGGACCATACCGCCACGCTACCCTCCGTGGAGATTGGTTTCCGCGATTATCTGCTCGCTGAATCATCGTCACCTCATCGCCAAGTCTCTGAGGATTATTGGCGAGAAAGTCTCCCAATGTTACCGGATGCACCGCGCTTGCCATTGGTGTGCGATCCCGCCTTAGTGGGCACGCCTAAATTTAAGCGTTGGCAAGCTGTCTTGTCGGCCTCTGATTGGCAGATGTTATTGCATAAAGCCAAACAGCATCAAATTACACCCTCTTGCTTACTCCTGACTTGCTATGCCCAAGTTTTGGCGAAGTGGTCTGAATCAGCATCACTCACCATCAATGTCACCTTGTTTGATCGCAAACCTTGTCATCCAGATATTAACCATATTATGGGCGATTTTACTTCTCTGCTCTTATTAGGTTGTCGACAAGAGAAAGGGGAAGGGTGGTTGGCAACGGCTCAGCGTATTCAGCAACAGCTATGGCGAGATCTGGAGCACCGTGAAGTTTCCGCCGTCTGGGTGCTCAGGGAGTTAAATCGCCAGCGGGGAACAACCCATATTCACATGCCGGTGGTGTTTACCAGTGCCTTGGGCGCACAAGTGGATGGTTACCCTGACAGCGCATTCCAAGCCCCTCTTTGGGGGATTTCTCAGACACCGCAATTGTGGATTGACCATCAGGTTTTCGAACGTGATGGCGAATTGCATTTTAACTGGGATGTCGTTGAGGCTTTATTTCCAGCTGGCGTGATTGACGCCATGTTCGCCGCTTACTGTCAGTTGTTGGAAAAACTTTGTGTCACAGAGCACTGGCATGACAGCGTTGAGATTGCGTTACCTGCGCCGCAGCAGCAGAGCCGGCAGAGGGTAAATGCGACCCATCAAGCGATGATATTTTCGCCTATGCACTGTCGGGTCGCGCACGCTATGGCGGCATACGCCCAGCAGACCGCGTTAATTTGGGGGGGGCAGCCGCCTCAGCTATCAACAACTTGAACACGCTGTGCAACGGCTTGCACAGTATTTACACGAGCAAGGGGTGAGGGAAAGTGCCCATGTCGGTGTAGCATTACCACGGGGTTGTGATCAGATCATTGCGGTACTGGCGATTCAGTGGCTCGGTGCGGCTTATGTACCTATCAGTGTGGAATGGCCCGCGTGTCGCCGATCACAGGTTATCACTTTGGCTGATATCCATTTCCTTATTGGTGATCGCACGCTGGGCTGGCCGGAAGAGGTCGATGTGCTTTCGGTGGAGAGTGAACCGGTTTCTGACGAGCGCCCCACGCCACGGGTAGTGAGTGCAGATAGCCTGGCTTATCTTATTTTCACGTCCGGCAGTACGGGTGTCCCTAAAGGGGTGGCGGTTAGCCATGGCGCGGCGGTCAATACCATTGAGTCGGTCAATCGTCAGCATCAAATCAACCCACAAGATACGGCCTTGGCATTATCAGCGCTGTATTTTGACCTCTCCGTTTGGGATGTTTTTGGTGTGTTGTCTGCCGGCGCGAGGTTAGTCCTTATTCCGCAGCAGGCACAGCGAGAGGCGGCAATATGGTTATCACTGGTCCAACAACATCAAGTGACGGTGTGGAACAGTGTGCCAGCGTTATTAGAGATGATGCTGTTATTTAATGAACAGATATTTAATGAACAGGATGAACAGCCGCCAGCGTTGCCCTCGCTGCGAGTGGTGATGCTCTCAGGGGATTGGATAGTACCGGAGTTGCCTCAACGCCTGCGGCGGTTTGCGCCAAATGCTCACTGTGTCGCCATGGGGGGGGCCACGGAAGCGGCTATCTGGTCCAATTATTGGATAGCAGATACAGCGCTAACCGGGTGGTGCTCGGTGCCTTACGGCGTGCCATTGCCTAATCAGCAATTCCGAATTGTGAATGAGCAAGAAGAGGATTGCCCTGACTGGGTGGCGGGTGAGTTGTGGATTGGAGGGCAAGGGGTTGCACAGGGCTATTATGGCGATAGCGCCGGCACTGAACAGCAATTTATCCTACGCGATGGGCAACGGTGGTACCGCACAGGGGATACTGGCCGCTATCGCCCTGACGCCATCATCGAGTTTCTGGGGCGCAAGGACCAGCAAGTTAAAATCTCGGGTTACCGCGTAGAACTAGAAGAAATTACGTTAGCCCTAAAAAGCTATCCTTCGATCGAGGATGTGGTCGCTTTTGTTATTCAACACAATGACCGCTCTGTTTTAGCGGCTGTTGCTGTTACGCCAACCCCCCTGGATAGGCAGGCGGTGACCGCATTTCTTCGCGAGCGGCTACCGGAGTATGCCATCCCCTCCCGGTTAGGGCATTGCTGCGCATGGCCACTGACGGATAACGGGAAACGTGACCAGCATGCCCTCCGTGCCTTCGTCACACCGTCTTTCGAACCGACCGAAACACCTCAGGTAACCCAGCCCATGACGGCTATGGAGCAATTACTGTGCGAGCAGCTCCAGTTACTGCTGAATGTGGTGTCGATTCAATCTCATGACAACTTTTTTGCGCTTGGCGGCGACTCCTTTATTGCCATTCGCCTGACATCCGTATTGCGCCGAAACTATGGGGTTGAACTCCCACTGTGGAAAATTTTCAGCGTACAGACAATCGCACAAATTGCTTTAGTTATGGAGCCTGCACACCAGAGTGCAGGGCGTATTCAATTTGTGGAAGACTCAATTTGAGGAGGAATCATTATGAATATTAATCTAGATTCATCTTCAGCAACACAGGCCACCGATCTACTCGTGAACCTTGAACAACAGGAGGTTCGTTTCTGGTTAGAGGGTGAAAGGATCAAATTTCGTGCGCCAGAAGGGGTCATGACGGGGGCGGTGATGGCGTCCTTAAAAGCGCTGAAACCCCAGTTGGTGGCAATTTTAGCCGTGAGGGAGCAGCAAGAAACCCTGCCTATCGATACAGAAAACCGTTTTGTGGCTTTTCCGCTTAGCCATGTACAGGCTGCTTATTTTGTTGGGCGGCAGAGCGTGTTTGAATATGGCGGGGTTGGGTGTCATGGCTATTTTGAGATCCTCGCACCTTGTTGGGATAAGGCTAAGCTGGAATGCATCTGGGAACAGATGATTATTCGCCATGATATGTTGCGAGCCATTATCACGCCAAATGGTGAGCAGCGTATCCTGCCTTCTGTCGCGCCTTTCGTGATTGAGCAGGTTGATGTTTCATCAGAAACCGTGCGTCAGGCTATGTCTCATCGGGTTTATCAAACCGATAAATGGCCATTGTTTGATCTCAAAATCAGTCATCAGAACGGTAAAGATTGTTTGCATTTCAGTATTGATTTGCTGATTGCTGATTTCCTTAGCGTGCAGATTTTGCTGGCGGAATTATTCAAGGGTTATCTCGGGCAAACTTTCCCCGCCGCGCCACTGACTGCGAGTTTCCGCGATGTGATTTGCTATGAACGCCAGCAACAGAGTGGGCGTGCCTATGGTGATGCGCGCCAATATTGGTTTTCTCGACTCCCTACGTTACCGGCATGTCCACAATTACCGACATGTGTACAGTTACCGACAGGTTCGCCATCACCGGCCATGCAAACAAACGCGTCAGAAATACCGCGATTTGTCCGTTATCGCCATCAACTCGCTCCTTCATGTTGGCGGCGCTTGCAGCAAGGTTGCCAGCAACAAGGTGTTTCACCGTCAGCGTTTTTACTCACTGTTTTTAGTGAAGTGATTGGCCGATGGTCGGAGAACCGCCATTTTACCTTGAATCTCACGGTAATGAATCGTCCCAATATTCATAAAGATATCGACAAATTGGTGGGTGATTTTACCTCAGTCAGCTTATTGGAAGTCGATTTACGCTCACCCAAGACGGTGTATGAGCGAGTTAAACAGATCCAGAAGCAGCTTTGGCAAGATCTGGAACACCGAACATTTTCTGGCATTGAAGTTATGCGTGAATGGGGGCGGCAACAAGGCGTGGGGCACGCCAGAATGCCCATCGTTTTCACCAGTGCTTTAGTCGGAGAGGGCAAAAATCAGGTACAAGAAGCGATCAGCGAGACTCAACTGGATCTGGTTTTCGACTATGGTATTAGCCAAACGCCGCAGGTCTGGATTGATTGTCAAATCATGGTGTTACAAGGGAGGTTACAGCTAAATTGGGATGTGATGGCCGATGTTTTCCCCAAGGGCGTCGTCGCCGCCATGTTTTCTACGTTTATTGACAGTGTTGAGCGTATTGACAGTGTTGAGTGTATTGACAGTATTGAGTGTATTGATCGTGTTAAGTGCCTCTGTATGGAGGAGGTCGGCACGGGAGAGGCACTTTGTGACTCGCCCTTGTTTTGGCATTCAGCATTATCGTTGCCCTTGCCCGAGAGCCAACAGCAACGGCGCAAGCAGGTCAATGCTACGGAAAAAACACTGACACCCCGTTGCCTTCATGATGGGATATTAGCCCGCGCAGCACAGCAACCACAGGCCATTGCGCTAGTGGATCCACAACACTGCCTTACTTACGCGGCCTTAATCACCCGTGCGCAGGCGTTGGCCGCTAAACTTAATAGTCACCAACGCTATGCGGTATTGATGGAAAAACGCCATGAGCAAGTGGTGGCCGTGTTGGGGATTTTCATCGCGGGAAGTGCCTATGTGCCGGTGGACATCCACCAACCGCCCGCAAGGATTTTAACAATACTGTCCGATGCGGCGGTCAGTGGGGTGGTGACGGCATCGCCACAAGCCTGTTTGGCTGATGCCCATTTTAGGGAGATCAATCTGTCGCTATTAGCACAGATACCCGATGCCATTGAAGCAAAAATACTGCCCTTGCCTCATGATCTGGCTTATGTCATTTACACCTCTGGGAGTACAGGCCAACCGAAAGGCGTGATGATCAGCCATGATGCGGCCTATAACACCCTTGCCGATATGCAACAGAGGATGGCCCTCACCCCTGATGATCGCGTGCTGGCATTGGCGCGCTTAAGTTTTGATCTATCCGTTTTTGATATTTTTGGTGTGTTGGGCGCGGGAGGGGCATTGATTTTCCCTGACGAGGGCGATCTACAGAATCCGGCTCGTTGGGCGCATGACATTGCCCAGCACCAGATAACCCTGTGGAACTCGGTTCCTGCACAAATGAAGATGTTAACGGACTATCTGCGGGCCGAGCAGATAACGCTGCCATCACTGCGTTATATCTTGCTTTCCGGGGATTGGATCCCCGTTAACTTACCTCCAGCGATCGCCCAGATTGCGCCACATTGTACTCAATTGGCATTGGGCGGTGCGACCGAAGCGGCGATTTGGTCGAACTACTGACGGATAGATCCGCAAATAACCTACCCCGTCAGTATTCCTTATGGTGTTCCGCTAACCAATCAACAATTTAGGGTAGTAAACCCTTGGGGAGAGGATTGCCCGGATTGGGGGGCGGGGGAGCTGTTGATTGGGGGCCGAGGGGTTGCTCAAGGCTATTGGCAGGATGAGGCTAAAACACAAGCGCATTTCTTCATTGATACGCAAGGTTTGCGTTGGTATCGAACCGGAGATTTAGGGCGTTATACCTCAGAAGGTGTCATTGAATTTTTAGGGCGTCGTGACCACCAAATCAAAGTGCGTGGCTACCGTGTTGAGACGGGCGAAATTGAAGCACAGTTATTGAAATTACCTGAGGTGGCGCAGGCTGTCGTCATGCAGACCACACAAGCTATACAAACCGAACAAGCCGAACAAGCCACACAAATCGCACAAGCCACACAAATCGCACAAGCCACACAAGCCACACAAGCCACACAAGCCACACAAGCCACACAAGCCGCACAAGCCGCACAAACCGCACAAACCACACAAACCACACAAACCACACAAACCGCACAAGCTACACAAATCGCACAAACCACACAAGCCACACCAACCACACCAACCACACAAGCCACACCAACCACACATACAGAATTGCAGGCTTATATCGAGGCGGCACAGGTTGCTGCTGCTTCAGACTATACCCAGTCACTTCGGGAACAGGGGCGCACTGCACTGGCACATCTTCAGTCTGCTGCTCAACAAGCGGGGGATGCACTGGATAGGCCGTGTATCGACAGATTATTCAGCTTACTGGATAAAGTGGCATTAATGCAGATGGTTAAAGCCTTATCAGATATGCAAACAGTGAATACACATCATGCTGTGACACTGGATGCCATTATGGAAAAAGGCCAAATCGCATCGGTAAATCGTCAATTACTACGCCGTTGGTTGCGGGCGCTGACACAGCACCAATATCTTCAACAAATTAATGATACTTATCGCTTAATCAGTGTGGTCGCGGAGCAGGAGATTAGGCTTTGCTGGCAGCAATGTGAGCAACTCATTACACAGCTTGATGATAATAGGGGGTTGCTCACTTATCTGGAGCGTAGCAGCCAATGTTTACCTGAACTCTTACAGGGCAAAGAAGATCCCCTCAATCTTCTTTTTCCTGATGGTCGCCTTGACGTCGCGACACAGGCTTATCAAAACAACCTCATTAGCCAGTTTATGAACCGCCTGTTGCTCAAGGCGGCGGAGCAGAAGGTAAAGAATCAGGCTCAAGGGCGGGTCTTAAAGGTGTTCGAAATCGGGGCCGGCGTGGGGGGAACCAGTAATGTGTTGATCCCTCTATTCGCCGAGGGGAACGCGGAATATACCTTCACTGATATCTCGCCTTTTTTCTTAAATGAAGCGCGAAAACGTTATCAACATTATGACTTTATCCATTATCAACTGTTTGACTTTAACCAGTCGCCAGTACAGCAAGGGCTTGATTGCGGACAGTATGATTTAGTGGTCGCTGCCAATGTTTTGCATAACGCGATTATTGCCCGTCACGGGTTGAATAACTTACGTCAACTGTTAGCACCCGGTGGTTGGTTGTTAATCATTGAAGCCACGCGGGACAATTATCAGCTGATGACGTCCATGGAATTTAAACAGGGATTAACGGCGTTTGAAGATGAGCGTCTTGCATTGGACTCTCCCTTTTTGCCACAACAAAACTGGATACATGCACTACAGGATGTAGGAGCCGAAATGCTATGGGCCTATCCACCCACGGATGATGTTTTACATAAAATGGGGCAAAGTTTTATATTTGCGCAATTTAATAGCCAGCGTATGTCTTGCGAACCTGATGCCTTGCTGGCGTATTTGCAGCAACAATTACCGGACTATATGGTGCCAGCTAAACTGGTCATATTGGATAAATTGCCGGTTTCTGCCAATGGAAAAATAGATCGCAAACAGCTACCACGGTTACCTGAGAGCCAACAAAGGCAAGCCCCAGCGCTGCAGGATACGGATTCACCACTGGAGAAGACGTTGCTTGCTCTTGGTCGTACCCTCATAGGGAATAATGCCATGGGTGTCGATGATGATTTTTTCACCAGTGGCGGCGATTCATTGCTGATTACTCAGTGGATTAACCAAGTGCGAGAAGTCTTGGGTGAAGATAAGGTGCCATGGGAGGGGTGCCTACGGCAGGTTTTACAGCAACCTACCGCGCGGGCATTGGCGGCTTATCTCCGCAATATCCGGGAGGAAGAGCCCGAGAGTCAGCGCCCCCAAATGGCGGTGACGTGCCTGAAAGAAAGTGCGTGTTTGAAAGAAAGATCGGGTTTGAAAGAAAGATCAGAGGAACCGGTGGTCATCCTCCACGAAGGGAGCGGTACCGTATTACCGTATTTATCCTTAGTCGATAAATTATCTGGCCCTATTTATGGGGTCAATGTTACCGACAGCGCCGCTTTTCTCTCGATTCCTGCAGAAAGATTAATTTGCCAGTTAGCCAGTACCTATCTACCTGAAATTCAGAAGGTGGGTGATCAGTGCCATTTAGTGGGATATTGCATGGGGGGGCTACTGGCTTTTGAAATTGCCCGGCAGGCATTGGAAAATGGAAGGCCGGTGAGTTCGTTGACCATTATCAGTAGCTATCAAATTCCATATCACATCAACGATCCTTTGATGATTGATTTGGTGATGAGTTGGACGTTAGGTGTCGAACCTCCCTGGAATTTGCTGAAGGCTGATTTAGAAGGTATTTATCACGCCATTTTGGCCGACAAACCGGCGGTGATTACCGTGAATGCCGTCGTTGAACGTGCAAAAGCGAATGGGTTAACCGCTCTGGCAAATGAGTACGCCTGTCTTCAACAACAATCTAATGAGGTGCGTTTATCACAATTGCTAACGGCAATTGAACAGCACTCAACAGCATCGTCCCACGTTTCTCGCCAGCCGTTTGATGTGTTCCGCCACAGTATCCAAGGCGTGTGCCAATACCAGCCAAACTACTTTGCCGGGGATATGACTTTTGTTTGCCAACAGGGGGATACCTACCTTCTGCCTGCTTTACAACAAGATATGACGGCATTTTGGCAAACTTACTGTCTTGGGCAGATAAACCGCCTCACCTTGCCAGGCGATCACTTTACGTGCCTGTCGGCGGATAATATCTCGCCACTCATTCAGCATCTTGAACAATGCAAAGGAGTGCGGGGATGAGACAGCCAAAAACTATTTTGGTGGTTGGTGGGCAGGGGGCCGTAGGGCAAGCGGCTGTCACGCAATTGTCTCAGCGAGGTTATTGGGTGATCACCGCTGGGAGGCGGGAACATCCTAATCATCCCCATCATATTGTATTCGATCTCTTTGATCATAAAGCCCTTGCTGATAGCTGCCGTCAGGTGGATTTAGTGCTAAACGCCGCTGGCCCTGCCTCTGATATCGAAGCGCATATTGCCCTGACGGCATTAGCCGAGGGGAAACATTATGTGGATGTGGCCGGTGATCCTGTTATCGAACGAACATTATTAGTGCCGATGGCGGCCTCTTCCTCGGCCTGTGTATTGGGGGCTGGGTTTATTCCTGGATTGGCCGCCATGTTACCGCGGTATGCCGTTGACTGTTTGTCGCCTGTGACTCAGCTAACGGTCTACAGCGGAGGTATCGAGACCTTTACGCCGACCTCTGCCCACGATTTTCTGTCCAGCCAATACACGGGCCGGGCACAGGGTAAAAGCGGTTATGTGTGGTATGACGGAGGGTTGTGTAAAGAGAGTCTGAAAAAAGCGGTATCGATACCAACAGCACAACGGCTATTTGATGCTCTGCCTTATTTCAGTTTTGAACATGAGCGGCTGGTCACTGTGCATTCGCTCTCCCATCTTGCTGCTTATAACCTGATCGCCGATCAACGCTTACTCGTTGGGCTTGGCGGGGAAGGGGGGGGGGGGGGGCGGCTCAAACACTGATAGCCTTTAGCCAACAATTGACGAGGCAAGAGGGGGAGCAACAGCATCTCTTTATGGTAGCGAAGGGGTTATTAGCCGGGCAGCCTGCCGCATTGCAACTTCAAATCCGCTTTACTAACAGCTATCAATTGACGGGCACTATTGCTGCTTTGGCCGCCCACCACGTGTTATGTACCCACCGTGTGGGATTGTATTGGTTAACGGACTTACTGCCCATCAAGGTATTGCTGTCACAACTTAATGCATTGGCTTTATTCAGTCATTTCCATATCCACTGTCAACTCGATAATAACGCAGTGAATTTTCAGGAGGGGGCATTATGATCCAACCTCAAAAAATCGTGGTCTGCGGCACTTTATTTGGGCAGGTTTATCTCTCCGCCTTTAAGACGGCCTTTGAGGGGGGAGAACTGGCGGGCATTCTCGCACAAGGAAGTGAGCGTTCCAGGCAATTAGCACACGCCTATGGTGTCCCACTATATCATCATGTTGATGAATTACCTGATGATATAAATATGGCTTGTGTGGTGATCCGCTCCACTATCGTGGGGGGGAAAGGCAGTGAAATCACGAAGGCGTTATTAAAACGGGGCATTTCAGTATTACAAGAGCATCCAGTTTGTCTTGAAGATGTGGCTGAGTGCCTGAGGTTGGCTCGTCAACAGGGCTGCCATTACCAGGTGAATACGCATTATCCCCATGTGCCCGCAGTACGCCAATTTATCGCCTATTTGCACGAGGCCATGCAAACCCAAAAACCGTGTTTTATTGAGGCAACTTGCGGGGTTCAAGTTATTTGCGGGTTGCTGGATATCATTGGGCGTGTATTGGGGGGGCATTTTTCACCTTATGGTTTTAGCGTGGCAGGCGGTGACGTGTTACTGCGTTCACTGCTGGAAAACCCTGCGCCATATACCCAGCTACAGGGTGTGATTGCGGGTGTCCCCCTTACCTTAAATTTGCAAAATCAGTTAGACCCAGCCGCTCCTGATAACCATTTTCATATCATGCACCGCCTGTGTGTGGGGTTACCTAGTGGCAATCTACTCTTGGTCAATACACATGGGCCGGTTATCTGGAGCCCCTATTTTCATATTCCGAGGGTGAGAACTCCTTTCGGCTGTCGTGAGGTTATCGACCCCGATGACGCTCCACACTATTTTTTGCCCCCCCTGAGTCAACTTTTTTCACAGGAAAGTGACAATCTGTTAAGCGTCTTGCATCACCAGTGGCCCTCGGCGATACGTCATGCTCTGCGAGAATTTATCGAGCAACAGCAGCATTCGTCACCTGCTTATGCGCAATTCCTGCTCTCGCTAACACAAGTATGGAAAACACTTATGGAAAAAGTCGGCAATCCAGAAAGTGTGCATTTTGTCGAACCGATGATGGCGTCACCTAAGGTGGCGACATTTTTATCTCAATGGCAGGGAGAGCGTGATGATTGAACGCCTTTTTCGATTGATAAAACCGGGAACGCGTCAGCAAATGGTGTGTTTTCACCATGCAGGTGGTTCAGCGGAGTATTTTTTGCCGTGGAAAACGGATCTGCCACCGGACACCGCCTTGTATGCCATTCAACTTCCTGGGCATGGCGGGCGGATTAACGAATCGCTATTGCACAATTTGCATCAAATGGCTGATGTCATTGCTCAGAGTTATGTTTACCTGCCTGTGCGTGACACGTTTTTCTTTGGCCACAGCATGGGGGCCGCTTTGGCTTTTGAGGTGGCATTGCGCTTACAAAAGGCGGGGCGAGGCATTACCACGCTGTACGTCTCCGGGCGATTACCTCCGCATAAAAATACCAATACGGATTTTTACCGCCAGAGTGATGTGAGTATCTTGAACAAAATCACCCAATTGGGTGGCAGCACATTGGACTACCAACAGCCAGAACTGAAAGACCTGCTATTACCTATTTTTAGGGCGGATTTCACCGCGATAGAGACCTACCAGCGCCAATGTACCGAACTGTTGAATTGTTCGGTTATGGCCTGTGTGGGAGAGCAGGATACCGAAGTGTCGGTGAGGCAAATGAGTGAGTGGTGTCAGGTGACGAAGGGGGCTTTTCGGCTACAGGTGTTCCCCGGTGGGCATTTTTATCTTAATCATGCCCAAAAAAGATTATTGGCATTCATCAACCAGTCTGTTGCCGCGCAGCAATCAAGCAAGGAATGCAAGGAGTATCACGATGAAATATAACGCAAATATTACCAGTTTATTTGGGTTGTCCAGTTTATTTGGATTGTTCAGTCTATTTGGATTGTATTGCGCGCAAGGTGTCCCCCTCGGGTTGGCTATCTTTGCCCTACCGGGAATTTTACGATCCTTGGGGGCCGATATGCGGCTGATTGGTTTGGTGGGGCTGAGTATGCTGCCTTGGGCGTTTAAAATGCTCTGGGCGTCATTTATTGAAAACCATAAACCTTGGTTTTTTAGGGGCTTACCCACCGGTTTAGCATGGATTCAATTCTGTAAAGTGTGCTCTTTGATTGCCATGACGCTGCTATGGTTTTTTGCGCCAGAGACACATGTATTGGCGTTGTTATTACTGGTCACGTTGATTAATTTTTTCTATGCCAGCCAAGATGTTGCTGTGGGTGCACTGGTGGTGAGGGTGTTTGCCGGGAGCCGCCACGTTCGTGTGAATGTCAGTCAAATCGCGGGCTTTAGTTTGGGCATGTTATTAGGTGGTGTCGTTAGCTTATATGTTTTCAGTGTTTGGGGGTGGTCCGTCACCGTGTGGTGGTTTTTGTTGTTACAGGGACTTTGTCATCTTCCTTTTATGTTTCATCTAGGTCGGTTTGCAGCAGAAAATAAATTGCCAGTGATACCCGGCAGTGCATCGCTGTGGAAGATATTTCGCCGTAAAGGTTGGGTGCCAATCGTTGTTATGGCGGTCGTCTTCAAATTTGCCAGCACCATGGGGGCCGCTTTGGTTTCCCCATTATTAGTGGATATGGGGGTAAGTCTGGAGCAAATAGCACTGCTGGCAGGAGGGGTCTTGATTATCAGCTATATCGTGGGCGCTATCTTATCCGGCGTTCTACATCGCTGGTTTTCCAGCCCACAGCTTACGATTTTTGGCTTATTGGGGAGCATGTTGTGTTGGTTGGGGATGACATTATCCCTCTCTTTTTCCGCTCACAATTCATTGCCTGTTTTTGTCTTTTTCATTCTGGAAGGTTTCTTTTTTAATCTTTGTTGTGTATCGATCTTTGCGTGGTTTATGTGTTGGAGCGAAGGTGACGAGGATCAAGGTATCGTTCAGCCGGGTACTGATTTTACCTTGCTGCAATGTTGTGAAGTCCTTGGTGGCAGTATTGCGATGGTTCTCAGTGGCACATTAGCCTATTACTTGGGGTTCACCTATGCCTTTGGGGTTGCCACTGTCTGTGCTTTCTTGGTGGTTTTATTGACCCTCTATTGTTTTCGTCGTAGTCAGTCGGCTTATGCGGGGTTCCAAAAGGATCGCCACACTGTGGAGATAGGGTAATGGACACGCAAGCAAGTGCGTTTCGGTGGTTGATACAACTGCTGAGTACGCAACATAAACGACTCGCGCTCTCGATGATACTGGCGGTCGGTTACTCTCTGTTATCACTGGTGCCTTACGTTTTAATCTATCAATTAATTGCTAATTTTCTTTACCACCCCTCGGCTGCAACTTCTCAGCTTTGGTGGCTGGTGGGGATGGCGGTACTCGCGCTGGCTGGCAAGGCTATTTTGCAATTGGCCTCCGGGCTGTTATCCCATCAGGCCGCTTTTCAGTTGTTATTTGAATTGCGTCGACAGGTGATTGAACGGGTAGGGCGTTTGCCGTTGAGCGTCAGCCATCAGCACACTACCGCGAAATTAAAAAAAATCATTTCTGATGATATTGGGCGTATTGAAACCTTTGTGGCTCACCATTTACCCGATATGGCGGCGGCAATTGTCACGCCTATTGCTGCCGCCATTTTACTGTTTTTCTTTGATTGGCGTTTGGCGCTGGTGGCGCTGATCCCACTGCCTATTGCGTGCCTGCTGCAATGCTGGATGTTTCAAGGATTTAATCAGCGTATTACCGTTTATTATCACGTGGTGGCTGATTTGCACACCAGCATCGTGGATTTCGTCAAAAGCATGCCATTGGTAAAAGCATTCAATATGACGGTCAATTCCCATCAACGTTATACCAACGCGGTGAATGCACATAATCAACTGGTCAGGGAGTGGTTAACCGAGACCCGCACGGCAACCGCGTTGTTTAAGCTCTCTTTAGATCTCGGTTTATTGTGCATTATGCCTGTTGGCATCATGCTTTTTTCCCAAGGGGAAGTGACATTAGCCGTGATTTTTATGTTTATGTTGTTGGGTATTGGCCTGATGGAACCACTGTATAACTTGTTACGCTTTGGTAACTTGTTCAGTGCATTACTCAAAGGGGTGGAGAATATTCGTGAGTTTGCTCACGCGAAGCCTCAACGGGAAGGGCAAACTCCACTGCCGATTAAACACTATGATATCTGTTTCAATCAGGTCAGTTTTCGCCACCCAGACGCCAAAGAAAATACTCTTGAGCAGTTATCTTTTGTGGCAAAACAGGGGGAGATAACCGCATTGGTGGGGCCTTCTGGTGCGGGAAAAAGCACGGCGGCACAGTTGATTCCTCGTCTCTATGAGCACCAAGGTGGTGATATCTGTATTGGTGATACCCCTATCGAGATGTTACCACTCGAACAACTCATGTCTCTGACCGCTTTTGTGTTTCAAGACACCTTTATTTTCAATGATACGGTCATGAATAACATCCGTATGGGGAATGATTCACTGACTGAGGCGGAAATCATCAACGCCGCAAAAGCGGCCTGTGCGGATGATTTTATCGAACAACTCCCCGAGCGCTACCAGACGGTCATTGGCCCTGAGACATTGAGTGGTGGGCAGGCACAACGTATCGCAATTGCTCGGGCTATTGCGAAAAATGCCCCTATCGTGCTCTTGGATGAAGCAACGGCTTATGCCGATGCCCGTAACGAGGTCCGCATTCAACAAGCACTTTCTGATCTCATTAAAGACAAAACGGTCATTGTGATTGCGCATCGCCTCAATACGCTAATACACGTTAATCATATTATCGTGATGGCCGAGGGGAGAAAAGTCGCCGAGGGCACTCATCAAACGTTACTGGCAACCCATTCCCTTTATCAAAACATGTGGGCTGCGCATCAGGCCGCAAAAATATGGCATTTTTCAACGGATGCCAAGGCAGTCTCTTATGATTAAGTTATCAGGTTTAAGCACGTTAACCGGAGGCCGCTTAAAGGGGCTGAAAGGCATGGTCAGTATTGCCATCATTGATGCTTTTCTGGCATCGCTACCCTATGCTTTTCTCTATTATATTGTGTTGGATATGTTGTCCTCTCACCCTGATGCCATCTATCAACTTAAACTGACCGGATTTTGTGGGTTATTGATGTTGGTCCGAGTGATATTAGCCAGAGTCCTGTACTTCCATGTCGCAATTATTGGGTTCGATGCAGGGGCTAAAATTCGAATACGTCTTGGTGAGCACCTACGACGTTTGCCGATGGGTTTTTTCTACCGTTCGGATATGAGCAGTGTCAATAATACGCTGCTAAAAGACATTGATATGATCGAAAATATTTTCACTCATCTCTATGCGCCCATTATTGCGACTGCTTCGGTGCTCTGTTTCTTTTCCTTAGGACTCTTGCTAAAAGATTGGCGCATGGCGTTAGCCATGCTTTCAACGTTACCCTTGGCGGTATGCGCATATATTTTGACTCGTCGTTATGCCCAGCGTTGGCAGGAATATATGCAGCTATTAATGTTTAAACTTAATGATGCATTGATGGAATACATTGATGGCTTAAAAGAGTTAAAAGCTTACCGTATGACAGGGGCCGCTTTTCAGCGGTTATCACAGGTATTAACCACCACCTATCAACAATCATTAACGGCAGAAAAAGCCGGTGTCTGGCCGATCTACAGTTTTAATGTATTGGTTGAGTGCGGCTTTATTGTGTTGTTGGTTGCACTCACCTGGGGCTGGGTAGGGGGGAGGATCCCCTTGTCTGAAGTATTGATTTTTTTAATTGCTGCAGTACGGTTTTTCCGTCCTTTACTCAACATGTCGATGTTTTTGGCAGAGCTAAATTACTTTGGGTTAGCCGTAGAGCGAGTCGAAAAGGTTTTTGCTATTCCTGAACTTGTTCATGGTGATTTACAGCCTAATATTACTGATATGCGGATTCGATTGGATAATGTTTGTTTTGCATATCCGGATAAACCATTGCTATTTAATCATCTCAATCTCACGATAGAGAAAAATAAGATTACTGCATTGGTCGGGCCTTCCGGTTCGGGGAAATCAACACTGGCATCATTAATTGCACGTTTTTGGGATATTGAACAAGGCCATATATTGGTTGGCGATAAAGCTAATGAAATGAGTCTTGCAGAGATAGATGTGGACTATTGGCAGCGCCATTTAAGCGTAGTCTTCCAAAAAAGCTATGTGTTAAATGAGACGATCGCCAATAATTTAAGGGTTGCCTGCCCTGATGCGACGAATGAGCAGTTGCTGTCGGTTTGCCGTGCAGCACAACTCTTGCCATTGCTTGATAAGCTCCCCTCAGGGTTAGACACCGAGATCGGGGCGGGTGGTGTGCATCTCTCCGGTGGGGAGTTACAGCGGCTGGCCATTGCCAGAGCTTTATTAAAAGATGCGCCCTTGATTATTTTAGATGAAGCCACCGCATCACTCGATCCAGAAAATGAACAAGATATTCAGTTGGCAATGCAAGCCTTAATCCGAGGGAAAACCGTGCTGGTGATTGCGCATAAATTATCTTCTATTCAATATGTCGATCATATTATTGTTATGGATAGCGGGCAGATTGTTGAAGAAGGGGACCATTCGACACTTATTCAGCATCAAGGGCTTTACGCTGAATTATGGTCATTACAACAGCAAGCACAAGCCTGGCAACCAGGGAGACTGGGTGAATAGAGGCCATGCGGTGGGTATCTACGGTATCTGAATTGATTCATTCAGCGCATTGAATATTGGTTTTTTTGGCTGGAGAGTGATGACCTTATTGTTCGCTAGACCGAAATGGTCACTGTTTCAGATGACTGACCAAGTCCCCACGGCTGAGAGCGCCGGTAGATGGTCAATAAGCCTAACCCCTTCCCTGGGGGCTTGAGCCACGCTATTCCTGGCGCGGACGCTTTACTCTTCTGCCTACCCATAGCTCAACGTTGTCTTATCGGGGGAGCAGTTTGAGGCGGGAAAACCGGCCTGTATCAGTAACCATCGAGTACGGCAGGGATTAGTTGTAATCCACCGTTAACTGGAAGCCCTGCATACCATCGACAGAACCGGTCAGTTGTGTACCGTCCGCGGCGGTATTCATTGGAACACTAAAATCTGCATTAGACACACTGGTTACAAAGCCCGTTGTCGGTGCGGCAACACTATCAGTCGCACTGTCTCCTAGTAAGCGCCAGTTGTAATGGACCGCATTGGTTAAATCGATCACTCCAACGGCTTCGCTGTCCCACAGTTTGAACACATAAACATTGTTTGCGGACAGAATTGTTTCTGAACCAAGCAGGTTGTTGGTAAACAGGGTATCGGTGCTCAGGTAAATCCCTGGTGTCACGTTCGAACCTGGTGCTATAGGACCAGGGCGTGTGGTCGTACCACCACCACCGGTACTGGTATCAGCAACGGAAATGGTCTGACCGCTTATCGGATCACCGGACGCTGAAAATTCCTGTATCACCACCTTGATCGCATCCGCACCAATTGCTGTAGCAGGAATGATCAGCACACTCCTTCCTTTGCCATCGTTAGTTTTAGCCGGGCTGTTAGTGATATTGGTCGTGGCAATCTGAGTATCCACCCCCCCCTTGGTATAGTACCAGTTCACATAGTTTATGGAATTATCCAGATCTTCGTCAGCGTCGTTGTAGGTATAGGTTAGAGTGATGGTGTCACCACTGGCCAGTACCGCTCCTGTCGCATTGCTGCTCAGGTCCACGGCATGCAGCGCACTATTTGATGGAGCACTCAAGGTGGGCGCGCTTCCCTGGATGGCACCCGCCACGGGAATGAGCACGGCATAAGCGTTGCTTATGGTGCAACCTGCTAACATCAACGCCAGGGCCAATTTTTTTAATGTAAATTTGTTATTACTGCGCATATTATATTTCCCTTAGTAAGAATATCTTTATAAAATAAAAATACAGCTCCCTTGGATGGGATTGTTTTTGGTTTTTATA
This sequence comes from Yersinia pestis, assembly GCF_900460465.1. Classification (GTDB taxonomy): domain Bacteria; phylum Pseudomonadota; class Gammaproteobacteria; order Enterobacterales; family Enterobacteriaceae; genus Yersinia; species Yersinia pestis. Next base: position 1,071,660 of record NZ_UAVH01000006.1, read on the forward strand.
TGATGTTAAACGAGATTTATCCTACCGTAATTAGTGAAAAATAAAAATGCTATTGATCACTGACTTTTATTTTTTACTTTTTATTTTTACATAAAATAACTATTTATATTATTTTATGCTTAATAGTTAAGCATATTTAATAACATATATATATATTACAGGAGAGGGGTTGGCTTGATGCTTTCTTTGTAATCAATTGATTTGCATTGATTTTATATCTTTAGTTACTGTGTTGTTACTCATATGGTTAATAGATTAACCGTTGACAGAATATCCTTGAGTTCAACATAATAAGTATATTATTAAAGCAGTTGTATATTAATTTTTCTAACGAGTCAGTCTCTGGCGGAGGTTATTCATACAGTGGGATTAATGGTATTTTTTCGACCAAGAGCGTTTTTTATAACCACCCCAATCTTACTTTTAATATCGGCTTGTTCATCACTTTTATAGAGGATATGGGCGGAGGTGTTGTAAGACATGTTCAGCGGTAAAAGTGCCCCCTTTGACCTGAGAATAATGAAAATGCCAGGTGTGCCACTTTGTTGATTCTTGTAAGCCTGATAGGTTTGTTCCAGTGTCCGATGACAATAGGACGAGTCGGCATCAATAAATACCATTTTGGTGTGCCAATCAGCATCATCGGCGAGAGTTGCATTAGCGTTGACATGACAATCCATCAGGGCTTCTTTGAGTAAAATAAACAAGCCGTGTCGGAAATAATTGTCTGTTGTCTTTATTATGCAACTGAACATAGTGCCTCACAGAAATAAAAACTAATATACTCGTCATACTTCAAGCTGCATGTGTGTTGGCTGCTTTCGTTCACCCAGTCACTGACTTATGTCAATTTCTGGGGAGGTTATGCCATCTCGCTTTGCTGCCTTCATGTAACTCAAATTATTTAGAGCATAAGTAATATAAAATTGATTATTGCCATATAAGCAGCCGGTAAATCAAATTATTAACCGCTATAGCCTTGTGGAAGTTAATGTGTCTTTTAATCTATCCTGTTAAATATCGTACACGTGAAATCAATTTTAACAAAACATTAAATCCTGTAATGCCAGAACGTAAAATATCATGTCAATATGTAGCCGCATTGCCAGGTCTGTTAAGGTAAAAAACTGCTTGTTTTAATTTATTCGATTTAAAAGATCTAAAAATCACCATAATTCAGTGTTTAATACTAATTATTTGGGTTGTGTTGATTTTTTAAAAATGTATGTTACTAAAATTAAGATATTAATGCTTTTTATAATTATCATTTTTGATTGGTAAACTTATCTTGTTGTTATTTAAGTGTTATTTTTTTATTTGTTAGGTTTTTTTAGGTGGGATTGTTGATATTTAATAAGGTTAAGTTATGTGGTCATATATTATTCAATATAGTGTAAATCTGAATAGTCTTACAAATATGTAGGCAGAGGATATATATATATTCTGTTTTCCCACACTGCATAAAATGATTCTTCACATTTTGCGTCAGGATCACTGTAGGGTAAAAAAATCTAATTTAGTGCCTGGTTTGAATTTAGTTAGATGAGAGGAAAAATGAAAAATTGATGAGGGCGGGCAATAGTGAAAAATAGTGCTTTGTGAAAAAAAGATCTAACGCATGAAAATGCTCTACGGCGAATAAAATCGCCATCTTGTGGCAATAACGTTGTAGGTCCTCTTAGCGTGCTGTCTCTAACCATCAATGAAACTGAAATAGCGCATCACGATTGATTTTCGTCATCTAACGTCATCATCTCCCTCAGCGAGGTCACCACTCTCTGTACACTGGCTTCAATGAGAAGAATTCTTAGGTATATACCCGTCATACTTCAAGCGGCATGCGCATTGGCTGTCCCCAATCACTGAGTGTTGTTGATCTTAAAATAAAGTTGTTGACCTTAAAATAAATAAGCGCCTGGGGATTAATGAACCTCATCTTTGAGTCCACACCCTGCGGGTAACATAAATGCGGTTCAAATGGGTTCCAGACCCATTTGTCTCTCGCTTGCCGCCTTCCTGTCACTCGATTTATTTAGGGTATAAATCTTAATTTTGCGATCTGTCCGACAACTTGGTTAACCAATACTTCATTTGGTTATCCACTTAGTGATATCTGTAATACCAAAGCGTAGGCCTCTACAGGCTGAGTAGCTTGGATGACAAGGCATCTTAGACTGTATTGCCAGTCTGAAGGTGAATTTGAATCCATAAAAACAATCAAATTTGGTCCGACCAATATCGCGGCGGATACAAAAGCAAGAATACTGAGATTCAACTACTGGGGAAAACAAGAGATGGAATGGATTAATATCCTGTGGGTCATGTTGGGTATTGGCTTAATGCTAGTGCTCAATATCCGCTACCAGATTAACTCAATGGTCGCATTGCTGCTGGCAGCTCTGCTAGTAGGGACTCTCGCGGGCATGGACCTGCTTAAGCTGCTGCATACCATTAAGGCTGGGTTTGGTGGCACGCTAGGTGAACTGGCGATAATCGTCGTATTTGGTGCGGTGATCGGCAAACTGATGGTGGACTCTGGCGCTGCTCATCAGATAGCCCAGACGCTATTGCGCCGATTCGGGCTTAAATATGTTGAAGCCGCGGTAATTATCATCGGCCTGATCTTTGGTCTGGCGATGTTTTATGAGGTTGCCTTTATTATTTTGGCACCACTGGTCATTGCTATTGCGGTCGAAGCCAAGATACCGTTCCTCAAACTGGCGATCCCGGCAGTTGCTGCAGCGACGACGGCTCACTCCCTATTCCCACCACAGCCGGGGCCGGTTGCGCTGGTTGCCGCTTATGGCGCAGACATGGGGATGGTTTATATCTATGGAGTTCTGGTTGCTATTCCTTCAGTGATCTGTGCCGGGCTTATTTTGCCAAAGTTCTTGGGCAATCTGGAGCGGCCAATTCCGACGTTCCTGAAGTCTGACAACCCGATTGATGAAAACAATCTGCCGTCGTTCAGTACCTCGATTTTGGTACCGTTAATTCCCGCTTTCATCATGATTTTTACCACCATAGCCAATATCTGGTTGGTTAAAGGGACCACGTCGTACACCATTCTCAATTTCATTGGCTCATCACCTATTGCCATGTTTATCGCCATGTTGGTTGCCTTCGTACTTTTCGGCACCGGACGCGGTCATAAAATGGAATGGGTCATGCACTCATTTGAAGGGGCGGTAAAAGGCGTTGCCATGGTCATCCTGATCATCGGTGCGGGCGGTGCGCTAAAGCAGGTGATCATTGATACCGGGATCGGCGATACGATTGGCATGCTGATGTCTGCTGGTGGTGTATCACCTTATATTATGGCTTGGCTGATTACGGTGCTGATTCGTCTGACAACGGGCCAAGGCGTGGTTTCGGCGATGACCGCCGCAGGGATTATCGGTGCTGCGGTAATGGACCCGGTCACTGGGACCATTACCTCAGTCGATCCGGCACTGTTGGTGCTGGCGACAGCGGCAGGTTCTAACACCTTTACTCATATCAATGACGCCTCATTCTGGCTGTTTAAAGGTTATTTTGAGCTGTCGATTAAAGATACGCTGAAGACTTGGGGCCTGCTCGAATTGACCAACTCGGTGGTTGGTTTGGCGGTGGTACTGCTGATCAGCATGTTTGTCTAGTTTAGGGTGAGCTAACTGTCATTGTCGCGTGTAGGCGAATTGGCAAGTTAATCATTGGCAACTTAAGCATTGGCAAATCATCGCTGACAATTTACACCCAGTTACGGTGTTGGTTGTTTTATCAGTGGCTTAGTGTTCCTACGGGGCGCTAAGCCATTAAACGTTTGGGATAACTCGCGCTATTTATCCACTAATTCATCTCCGCTCTCCTTTTCCTCCGTTTTTTCCATTCGATAGAAACATCAGATAGATCGTGAACCCGATTTGAACGCGACTTGTAGTGACGTCGTAGAGGCGAGTCTCTTGGATGAGCTGAGTAACGAACGTCGCCAACGCATGGCAGCTTGAAGTATGACGGGAATATTTACACGGTTAATTCATGTGAGATAACACATATATTATCTATACTAAATAGATAAAAACATTTAAATATGAATGATATTGATCTTTAATATTGCATTTTACAGGATTAAATAAAGATAATGTGACTGATTAAATCACGAAAATAAAACGCTCGAAACGACGTAGGGTAAGGAAAATCTATACTTTTTAGTCACAGGAATCAGTATTCAGCTTCATATATCGGCATCCCTATCATTTAAGTGTCAGGTAAAGTATTCATCTGATCTGAGCAGGGAATGTTTAAAATATAATCATGCTACATGTTAGTTTTCATTTTTTTTCTTGATGAAATATTTATGTGATTGATTTGATTATTTATTATTTTAAATGGGAATTTTCCTACAAATAACGAGACGTGTCCTACTTATTGTTTTTTCTCTTTCTATTACTATCTATCCTTATAAATGGTTACTTCACTTTAGTGACCCAACAAACGATAGAACGTCTTCCATCCCCATGTTTGCTGATGATATTGAGATAATGTCAGAGGGAATAATTCTCCTTCTGGACCCTATTGGTGTCTGAATTATGCAATATCAGCAACCCCTAGTGATATGCCATGTCTGCGATAAATTCAGGCAATTAATAGAGTACATTTATGTATATACAATTTAGAGAGCCTATTTCTACCTCACCCGCTCAACCGGATGCAGGGCACCGACACCTCTTCAGTTGTGCTCCTGCAGCCGCGATTAATCCCATCACATTGGCGATTATTGTTGCGTTCTCCGCCCTCGTCTTGCCACAAACCGCACGGGCGTCGTGTAATAGCTCGGGGGTGGGCACCTATGTTTGCGAAGGTGAAAATCATGCTGGGATCATCTTGAGCGGCACAGATATTGCCGTTGAGACCCAGCCCGGTTTTAGCATCACAGAGCCCGGAGGTGCGGATCCTGCGCTCTCGTTAATTGGTTCTGGTGCCATCAGCTACCTTGATACCAACAGGTCTGCGCTTGATACCACCGGTGCCGATTCTTTGTATATCCAGAATGATACCTCGATGGCTGGGCAATCGACGTCCATTAATATTCAGTCCAACAGTTCGATTGGTAGCGGTATCAACATTAACAACCGCAGTGGCGCTGATGCGGCTATACAGATAGATCTCTCCGGCACGTTATCCGGTAACCAAAATGGCTCTGCGGCCCTCTCAATCCATTCATCGGCTGAGGGTAATTCTGCGTTCATATTGAATCTCGATGCTCTGTCTGGTTCTATGGGTCTGCAGAGCTACAATGATTCACGCAGTGGAATAGCCACCACTAATATCAATATTGTCAACGATATTAACGTCGAATATTCGGGTGCCTCTATTAACAACACCGGCAATGGCGAGACCAGCATAATTAATTTCAACTCAAAAAATATCACGACAGAATTCGATGGCTTGAATGTTTATAATACGAATTATGCTGGGGCGGCGATTACCAATATCAATATTGATGGCGATATCCGTTCAGCCAATAGCCAAGCTGCCACTTTTTATAATAGTGCTTATGAGGGTCCTTCAAGCCTTAGGCTTCGGGCGAACCATGTCACGGGTGAATATGCTGGCCTTTATATCAGCAATGATAGCCGTAAGAGCTCAGCGATAACCGATATCCTGTTGACCGGGGATCTTACGTCTACTTCAGGGGCGGGTCTCGTGTTCAATTCCTATGTGGAAGAGGACGACATCGGGGCATCTATCAAGTTAAATAATATCTATTCTTACTACGAAGCGCTCAGTTTAAGTGCAAATACCTTAAATGGCGACATGCAGTTTGACCTTGATATTTCAGGCGATATTGTTAACGAATATGGTACCGGAATTTTAATGATGGGGATGGCTTCTGAAGGTAACTCCACCATAATCATCAATGCGAATAATATTAATTCCGGCAGCCAATCGCTCAAAGTTAACAACTATAGCCATTTAGGAACCGCCGTTTCTGACATTACCGCAACCGGGCATCTCGTCTCTGAACAGGGGGTAGGGGCAATATTCAGTACCTATGTCAGTCAGGGGGATGCTATCGCTGTCATTAATTTAAATGACATCACTGCTGCGGGCAGTAGTGTAGAGATAGACACCATAGCGAGTGAGGGGAATTCAACCACCTATCTCACCGTGGTGGGCCAGATTAACGCCAGTAACGGAGAGGGTATTACCCTTATTTCGCAAGCCACTGATGGCAGCACCTGGTCAACATTGACGTCAATAATATCGCCAGTGAATACGATGCTATTTACCTCCATAACTCTGTTACTGGCGTAGACAACGGCACATCGACCATTGATCTGATCACCCGGGGCGCGCTGGTTTCGCAGCAGGGCTACGGGATTAATATTGAAACCAATACCGCAGACACCTATGTCACCGTGGGCGGCTTGGTGCACGGCGGCAACGGTACCGCAATTGGCATTCATCGGCTCGAAAATGTTCAAACATCGGCCACGTTAGAGCTGCAATCTGGCTATGCCCTTGAAGGCGTTACACAGGCACTGGTCTTCACTGGCAGTTATGCGGAGATCAATGATGCCGCGTTGGATCTGGCAAATAGCCATCTGGTGCTGGGCGGAACAGGAGATGCTGTTTTCGATCTCACGCGTATTGATAACCGTGAAGAGGCCATTCTGGATGGCGACCCGAACCGGATCACCGGCTTCGGTACCCTGACCAAAACCAACAACAGCATCTGGACGTTAACCGGCGCCAATATGGCCGACGGTGACGCCAATGCCTTCCTGTCGGCCAATATCGCCGGGGGGATTTTGGTGCTGGATAACGCCACGTTGGGCCTGACGCCTGCCACCACCATATTAAATCGCCTCAGTGCCGCCGATATCGCCGCTGACCCGACGCTAGTGGCTACCGAAACCGGTGCATTAACCCTGGCTGAAGGCGGTGCGCTGTCCTCACTCGGTGACTCGGTCCTGAGCGGTAACCTCATCAGCGCCGGTGGGATCCTGCTGTCAAACACCTATACCGGCGGCAATGGTGCCGCTACCGACGATCGGCTGACCGTGACCGGGACTTATTTGGGTGAAAATAACGGTTCCGGTGAAGGTGCCTGGCTGGCCCTCGATACGGTGCTGGGGGATGACGATTCTGCCACCGACCGGTTAGTGATCAACGGCGATGCCACCGGCACCACCTCGGTTCGGGTGAACAATGCGGGCGGTCTGGGCGATAAAACCCTCAATGGCATCAATCTGATCACCGTGGACGGTCTGGCACAGGATGACACCTTCCTGCTGGCCGGGGACTATGTCACCACGGATGGCTATCAGGCGGTGGTGGCCGGGGCGTATGCCTACACCTTACAGGCCGACGGGGAAGCCGCCACTGCGGGGCGCAACTGGTATCTCTCTTCAGAACTGATGCTAACCGAGGGGGTACGCTATCAGGTGGGCGTGCCGCTGTATGAACAATATCCGCAGGTGCTGGCCGCCCTGAACACCCTGCCGACGCTGCAACAGCGTGTCGGTAACCGTTACGGGGCACCGGGCGCACTGGCAGACCTGAATTTTGACGATAATCAATGGGCCTGGGGCCGTATTGAAGGGAGCCACCAGGTCACCGACCCGGCCCGATCCACCAGCGGTTCACAGCGTGAGATTGATGTGTGGAAGTTGCAGACCGGCATTGATGTGCCGTTGTATCAGAGCCAGGGCGGTTCACTGCTGACCGGCGGGGTGAACTTCACCTACGGAAAAGCCAAAGCGGATATCCACTCATTCTTTGGTGATGGCCGCATCAACAGCGCAGGTTACGGTCTTGGCACCAGCCTGACCTGGTATGGCAATAACGGCGTGTATGTGGATGGCCAGTTGCAGACGATGTGGTTTGACAGCGACCTGAGCTCCCGTACCGCAGGGCATGCAGTGGCCAGCGGTAACAATGGTCGCGGGTATACCTCGGCGATAGAAGCCGGTAAAGGTTACGCACTGGGTAACGGGTTGTCACTGACCCCGCAGATGCAGGTGACCTACTCGCGGGTCGATTTCGATACCTTCCGCGATCCGTTTGATAGCGAAGTCTCGCTACAAGAGGGTGACAGCCTGCGGGGCCGCATCGGTGTCTCACTGGATAAGGAAACGACCTGGAGTGCGAAAGACGGCACCACCCGCCGCTCACACATTTACAGTCATCTCGATCTGCACAATGAGTTCCTTAACGGCAGTAAAGTGCAGGTCTCGGGGGTGGAGTTCGCCACCCGGGATGAGCGTCAGTCGGTGGGGTTAGGCGCGGGCGGTACGTATGAATGGCAGAATGGTCGCTACGCGGTTTACGGCAATGTCAATCTGCTGGGGGCTACGCGGAATGTCAGTGACAATTATGCCGTCGGCGGCACGATAGGCGCACGGGTGAGCTGGTAAGTCGTTTTTATGCGTAAAGGGTATCAGTATGCAGTGAGGGTACTGATACCTTTATTCAGGGGAGAATTTCAACATCCTGGAGAATATTCTACTTATCAGCCTCTTTACCATGGAGATATACCCGTCGTCCTTCAAGTTGCGTATACGTTGGCTACGCTCGTTACTCGCCTATTTTAGATTACTGCTTTATTAAATAACATGTTAAAAAACAAACGGTAAGTTAAAAAATAAATCATTTATTTAGTGTCGCCAACAATTAACACGCAAGATTAAATAAACAGCAATATTTATTTTAAGTAATTAAATCGTTATGGAAATAAATGTTAGTTGTTATCAATTCCCATTAAAACAATCTCCATCAGGCCTATTAATCCTCAAAAAAACAATAACAAGAAAATTCCTACAAAGAATTAGTCGGGTCTTATTCTTATTTATTCTTTTTCACTTACTATTCCTCTTAAGAAACAATAACTTCGTTTTAGTGACTCAACAACCGACAGAACACACGTCACTTCCTCATGTTTGCTGATCATATTGAGATAATGCAAGAGGAGAAATTTATCCTTCTGTACTCTGCCTTATACCGCCCTCAGCAACCTCAGTGATATGCCATGTCTGCGATATATTCAGACAGTTACAATGAATAAGGTACCCTATGTTTATGCCATTCAGAGAATTTATTTCTAGCCATGTCGGGCGTCACCCCCTCTTCAACCGCGCTCCTGTCGCCGTGATTAATCCCATCACATTGGCGATTATTGTTGCGTTCTCCACCCTTGCCTTACCACAAACCGCACGGGCGTCGTGCAACAATTCGGGGGGGAGTACCTATATCTGTGAAGGTGAAAATAACGCCGGGATCATCCTAAGTGGAACGGATATCACGGTTGAGACCCAGCTCGGTTTTGGCATCATAGAGCCTGGAGATATAGATCCTGCGCTCTCATTAATCGGCTCTGGTGCCATCAGCTACCTTGATACCAACAGTTCTGCGCTTGATACCGCTGGTGCCTATTCTTTGTCTATCCAGAATGATACGTCGATGATTGGGCAATCGACATCCACTAACGTTCAGGCCAACGGTTCAATTGGCAGTGGTATCTATATTAGCAGCCAGAGTCGCGACAACTCGACCATACAGGTAGACCTCTCCGGCATGTTATCCAGCGGCCTGAATGGCACTCCTGCCCTTTCAATCGACTCATTGGCAGACAATGATTCAACTATCATTCTGAACATCCATGCTATTTCAGGTATTGCGGGTATCCAAAGCGATAATAATTCACGGTACGGAACGGCCATCACCAATGTTGATATTGCCAACGATATCAACGTCGAATATTCAGGAGCCTCGATCCAAAATTATTCCAATAGTGGCACCAGCATCCTTAATTTAAATTCAAAGAGTATCAGTACAGACTTCGACGCCTTGGATATTAATAATAGCAATTATTCAGGGGAGGTGATGACCGATATCAATATCGATGGCGATATCAGTTCAGCCAATAGTCAAGCTGCCAGGATTTACAATCATACCAATAGCGGTCTTTCGAGCCTTAGATTTCGCGCAAATAATGTCACGGGTGAATATGCTGGCCTTTATATCGATAATAGCAGCCAGAATGGCGCTGTAACCGATATTATATTGACGGGTGATCTTACGGCTACTTCAGGATCTGCTCTGTATGCCAATACCTACTCGGAGGAGGGGAACGTCGAGACCGCTATCAAGTTGAATAACGTTTATTCTCTGTATGACGCACTCAATATTTACGGCTATAACCAAACTGGAAATACACTGTTTGACCTTGATGTCTCAGGCACGGTTACTTCAGAAAATGGTACCGGGATTAAAGTGATGGGAACGACTTTTGAAGGCAATTCCACTATACTCATCAATGTGAATAACATTACTTCCAGCAGTCAATCGCTTGATATCAACAATTACAATTCTTCGGGTTCAGCTCTTTCTGCCATTACTGCAACCGGGCATCTCGCTGCGGAATGGGGACAAGGGGTAACGTTCCAAACCTATTCCTCTCTGGGGGATGCTACCACGCTCATCCATGTCAATGACATTACTTCAATGGGGAATGGGATATATAGCCTTACTGAGGCTAGCCGGGGTACAGTAACCACCGACGTCACCGTGACGGGCCAGATTAACGTCAGTGATGGGGAGGGTATAACCCTTAATACGCAGACCATTGACGGCAATACCCTGGTCAACATTGACGTCAATAATATCGCCAGTGAATACGATGCTATCCACCTCTATAACAATAACAACACCACAGGCGTGGATAATGGCACAGGCGTAGACAACGGCACATCGACCATTGATCTGATCACCCGGGGCGCGCTGGTTTCGCAGCAGGGCTACGGGATTAATCTTGAAACCAATACCGCAGACACCTATGTCACTGTGGGCGGCTTGGTGCACGGCGGCAACGGCTCCGCAATTGGCATTCATCGGCTTGATAACATTCAAACATCAGCCACGTTAGAGCTGCAATCTGGCTATGCCCTTGAAGGGGCGACACAGTCACTGGTATTTACTGGCAATTACGTGGATATCAATGATGCCGCGCTGGATCTGGCAAACAGCCATCTGGTGCTGGGCGGAACAGGAGATGCTGTTTTCGATCTCACGCGTATTGATAACCGTGAAGAGGCCATTCTGGATGGCGACCCGAACCGGATCACCGGTTTCGGCACCCTGACCAAAACCAACAGCAGCATCTGGACATTAACCGGATCCAATATGGCCGACGGTGACGCCAATGCCTTCCTGTCGGCCAATATCGCCGGGGGGATTTTGGTGCTGGATAACGCCACGTTGGGCCTGACGCCTGCCACCACCATATTAAATCGCCTCAGTGCCGCCGATATCGCCGCTGACCCGACGCTAGTGGCTACCGAAACCGGTGCATTAACCCTGGCTGAAGGCGGCGCGCTGTCCTCGCTCGGTGACTCGGTCCTGAGCGGCAACCTCATCAGCGCCGGTGGGATCCTGCTGTCAAACACCTATACCGGCGGCAATGGTGCCGCTACCGACGATCGGCTGACCGTGACCGGGACTTATTTGGGTGAAAATAACGGTTCCGGTGAAGGTGCCTGGCTGGCCCTCGATACGGTGCTGGGGGATGACGATTCTGCCACCGACCGGTTAGTGATCAACGGCGATGCCACCGGCACCACCTCGGTTCGGGTGAACAATGCGGGCGGTCTGGGCGATAAAACCCTCAATGGCATCAATCTGATCACCGTGGACGGTCTGGCACAGGATGACACCTTCCTGCTGGCCGGGGACTATGTCACCACGGATGGCTATCAGGCGGTGGTGGCCGGGGCGTATGCCTACACCTTACAGGCCGACGGGGAAGCCGCCACTGCGGGGCGCAACTGGTATCTCTCTTCAGAACTGATGCTAACCGAGGGGGTACGCTATCAGGTGGGCGTGCCGCTGTATGAACAATATCCGCAGGTGCTGGCCGCCCTGAACACCCTGCCGACGCTGCAACAGCGTGTCGGTAACCGTTACGGGGCACCGGGCGCACTGGCAGACCTGAATTTTGACGATAATCAATGGGCCTGGGGCCGTATTGAAGGGAGCCACCAGGTCACCGACCCGGCCCGATCCACCAGCGGTTCACAGCGTGAGATTGATGTGTGGAAGTTGCAGACCGGCATTGATGTGCCGTTGTATCAGAGCCAGGGCGGTTCACTGCTGACCGGCGGGGTGAACTTCACCTACGGAAAAGCCAAAGCGGATATCCACTCATTCTTTGGTGATGGCCGCATCAACAGCGCAGGTTACGGCCTTGGCACCAGCCTGACCTGGTATGGCAATAACGGCGTGTATGTGGATGGCCAGTTGCAGACGATGTGGTTTGACAGCGACCTGAGCTCCCGTACCGCAGGGCATGCGGTGGCCAGCGGTAACAATGGTCGCGGGTATACCTCAGCGATAGAAGCCGGTAAAGGTTACGCACTGGGTAACGGGTTATCGCTGACCCCGCAGATGCAGGTGACCTACTCGCGGGTCGATTTCGATACCTTCCGCGATCCGTTTGATAGCGAAGTCTCGCTGCAAGAGGGTGACAGCCTGCGGGGCCGCCTCGGTGTCTCACTGGATAAGGAAACGACCTGGAGTGCGAAAGACGGCACCACCCGCCGCTCACACATTTACAGTCATCTCGATCTGCACAATGAGTTCCTCAATGGCAGCAAAGTACAGGTCTCAGGGGTGGAGTTCGCCACCCGGGATGAGCGTCAGTCGGTGGGGTTAGGCGCGGGCGGTACGTATGAATGGCAGAATGGTCGCTACGCGGTTTACGGCAATGTCAATCTGCTGGGGGCTACGCGGAATGTCAGTGACAATTATGCCGTCGGCGGCACGATAGGCGCACGGGTGAGCTGGTAAGTCGTTTTTATGCGTAAAGGGTATCAGTATGCAGTGAGGGTACTGATACCCTAATAAATAACCTAATATTCAGGACCTGCCTAAAAGAAGGAAATCGCCAGTAAAATAATGCCACTATTACGGGCAGGGAAAACAGACGCAGGATAAAAAATTATAATATTTGTATAAATAGTATTTTACTCTTCATTGCCAACGCTAACTCTCTCTATTCTCTGCCCTTAAATGATTTAAAATTCTGCCCCAGTCGACTAATCTTTTGTTTTCATACGGAATAAGTTTATTAACGCGTATTGTTTTTTGTGATCATATTAATATTGAGGTGTTTGTCACAGGTAAGATTAATATTAATAAATGGCTATGGACTTTTGCCTTAATAATCGTAGACGATGGGATTAATCCAATCAGAATAATATAAGACTTTTCTTGATTATCTTATGCTGAATATAGGAATTAACGCCGTTAATCGACGTCAAGGTATTAATAAACCGGCCGCTGATAAATCATCGCTAGAGTGCGTGTTTAATCCGTTATTTCTCACTGATGCGGTAGCCGTGTCTACGCATTAACTTCCAGGATGGAGCAGATATGTTTGCTGACAGTAATAAAGCCAAAGTAAAAGAACGTAGTGCAGTTAACTCGGCTTCAACGGGGACAGCCGCTATTTCTGCAGCAATTAACGCACCTTCCGGGCTACAATTTAAGCTGACCGCTGCCGGTTTACCGCCTCAGACATTTGCCGTCGTCGATTTTTCATTAAACGAGGCGTTCTCCTCACCTTTTGTTTTACATGTTGGCTTGGCCAGTGCCGATCCTGCGGTGGATTTTTCTGCGGTATTGGATGAAGACGCGACGTTGTCTATCTGGCGCGAAGGTATTTTACAGCGCAGTATTACTGGCATGATTGCCAGCTTTGAACAGGGCAATACCGGGTTTCACCAGACCCGCTACAGTATGGTGATCCGCCCCGCGCTGTGGCGCACTTCTTTGCGCCGCAACTCACGAATTTTCCAGTTGGAATCGGTTGAGGCCATCATTTCTACGCTGTTGAAAGAGAATGGCATTAATGATTTTGCCTTCGGTTTCCGTCATTCACATCCAGCACGTGAGTTCTGTGTGCAATATCAAGAGTCGGATTTTGATTTTATCCAGCGCCTGACAGCAGAAGAGGGCATTTTCTACTACTTCGAATTCAGCACGGGCAAAAACACCGTGGTCTATGCCGATGATGTTGGCTCCCTGCCGAAGGGGGCGTCACTGCCGTATAACCCGAATGTGGCGGCACAGGCGCAGGAACTGAGCATCACCACCTTTACCCGCAGCGCGCAAGTACGCCCGGCGATGGTACAGCTAAAAGACTACACCTTCAAAAATCCCAAATGGGCGGCTGAGTTCAGTGAACAAGCGCGCGAGTTACAGAATCAGAGGCCGGATTACGAGCATTTTGACTTCCCTGGGCGTTTCAAAGATGAGCAACATGGCAAGGATTTTACCCGTTACCGGTTGGAGGCACTGCGCAACGATGCGAATAAGGGGCAGGGGGAAAGTAACGAATTTACCTTGCAGCCGGGGCAACTCTTTAGCCTGAGTGCCCACCCGCGTGACGATTTAAATCATGCCTGGCAGATCGTCAGCATTCAGCATACCGGTAAACAGATGCAGGCACTGGAGCAAGAATCTGGCGATCAGGGCACCGTATTGTTTAACCAGTTCAGCTTTATTCCACCGACGCAAACCTGGCGGCCAACGCCGCTGCCAAAACCAGTCACTGATGGCCCACAGATCGCGATGGTCGTGGGGCCCCCGAGCGAAGAAATTTACTGCGACGAGTATGGCCGCATCCGGCTGCAATTCCAGTGGGACCGCTATGGTCAAAGTAACGATCAAAGTTCATGTTGGATCCGCGTTACCCAGCCGTGGGCTGGCCAAGGCTGGGGCATGTTGGCGATCCCGCGTATCGGCCAGGAAGTGGTGGTAGATTTTCTGCACGGTGACCCGGACCAACCGATTGTCACCGGGCGCACTTATCATGCTAATAACCTTCCCCCTTCAGCATTGCCTGGGGCGAAAACGCAGATGGCGCTACAGTCGAAAACCCATAAAGGCGAAGGCTATAACGAATTGCGTTTTGAGGATCAAGACGGCAAGCAAGAGCTGTCGATGCGGGCACAGAGGGACATGAATACCACGGTGTTGAATGACCGTTCGACCACGGTTTCAGGCAATCACACCGAAACGGTGACCAAAGATCAAGCGGTGACGGTTTCGGGTAATCAGACCATGGATATCACCCAAGACCAAACCATTACTGTCACTGGGACACAACGCATTGATGTGACTCAAGATCGCATCATTGATGTGACAGCAGAACAACAAACGACGGTAAAAGCAGATGATCGGTTACTGATATCCGGAAAACAGAAAACCAAGATAGATCTGGATCAGGAATATGAGGTTGTCGGCTCACAAAAAAAGACTATTGGGGCTAACCAAACACTGAAGGTGGGCGGATATCAAAAAAATACCCTCGAGGGTTATAAAAAATCCAAGATTGGCGGCGATAATACCACCACCGTTGGGGGGCACGATAAATTAACCGTCGGTGACACAATCACTATCACCGCCGGCACCAGTATTACGCTGCAATGTGGTGCCTCCAGTATTGTTATGGATGAAGCCGGTAATATAAAAATCACCGGGGTTAATATCACCTCTGCGGCATCGACGACACATACGATAAAAGCTAAAACAGTGACATCCTGCGGTGATACGGAAAATATCGTGGAAGGTGGCATTCTAAAATTAAATCCTTAACGTATTGTCAGGAAGGATATTTGGTATGGAAACCCCAGGGGTAAGTAATCCTATTGAGCGTCGTTTTATGCAGGCGCATGATGACTGGTTAACGTTTGCCGGCAATAAAAAAGCGAAATTATTATTATGGCAAGCGAATGAAGCCGATGAACCTTTGCTTAAAACCTATTTTCAGGTGCAGGAAGAGAATGCCTGTGCGGTTATTCAATTTGATGATGTTTTTGAAACGGCAGAGCAATTTACTGATGCGATAATAAAGCACATTATTCATTTTTATCATCAACGGCGTGAGGGGTCTGCGGCGGCGGGAATTACTGCCGATTGGCACCCCCCTGAACTTACCTCACCGGGTTCTCATCAGGTGCTATTTACTATCGCGAAAAGCCTTATTCAGCATCATCCCGATGTTTTCCCAGGATTTGTTTGGGTATTCAGACCCAATATTGTTGTTTCCGAACCGCGCTTTACTGAATGGCTTTTAACATTAACCGCGGATCTCTGTCTTGACCCCTGGCTTGCCGAGCGCCTGCGTTTGGTTCTTTACGGTGAGCTTTCAGACGGTATTCAATCCTTATCACAGGCTGCGCCTGAAAATATTCAGTTGATTAACGGCGTATATCATATGGCCGGTGCGCCGGGTGAAATGGTTGAGGAATCCACGGAGCGGGGGCCGGGTGCTGATTTTCGTCGTTTATTTATTGCCCTAACAGAAACAATCCCATTGAATGACCCTTCGCGTCTGGCGCGCTTACAAAAGCAGGCGTTGAATATTTCACAAAAAGAGGGCTGGTTCGATCAAAGCGTAGTGATTTATTTATTAGTGGGAGCCGCACAATTAAAATGGCAGGATTTCCCACGAGCATTAAGCGCTTATCAATCAGCGGCGCAAGAAGGCGAGAATGCCATAATAGCGGACCATCCTGCGGGCAATAAGTTGGTTGCGAATGCATTATTTGGTGAAGCCAGTGTTTATTTCAGCCAAAAAGAATATGCCATGGCAGCACAATGCTATGAAAGTATTGCGCCTTATACCGAGGCGGCGGCTGATGCGGTATTAACGATTGAAACCTGGCGTATGAGTGCTTATTGCTGGTGGGAAGATAATTATTTTACGCTGGCCTGGAATGCCGGATTGAATGCATTGAAAATCGGCTTACCGCTGGGCGACGATATAAAAACTAACAGTAGCCTTGGCGTCGCGGCTTATTGGATGCATCAACATTATGGGCGCTGGGAGAATTATGACGATGAGCTGCGCACTGTTCTTTCTGCGCTATACGGTGATGAATGGCTAGATATTATCACGCCGCTTGATCAAAGAAATATAACGTTAGCCGCAGGCTAATCAGGGAGCGATAATGGCAATGCCAGCGGTAAAACATTTTGATCCGGTCATTGGGCTGGATGTCCATACGGTCATTATTCCTCCCTCACCGGCTCCTATCCCTATTCCCCATCCCCATGTGGGATTTGTGCTGGATTTACGCGAGTGCGTTAACGGCGTTAAATCGGTGGTCGGTTCAATTGTGTTCAGTTTTGCCGCTGAGGCCGCTGCTGATGTGATGGAGGACAACCCTGAATTATTGGCGGCGGGTATGGCGCTGGTCAGCAAGGCAGGGAGTGCACTGGAGGCCGCGGCGAATAATCCGGTAGTAAAAACCGGTCTGGCGTTAAAAGATGCCAAAGATCAGCTATCCGGGTTGAAAGCGGGCATTATCGACACGCTGGGTGGCAATATTGGCGGCGGCGGGGGGTCTAACCGACCGGTAAAAGTGAATGGCACATTGCGCAGTACCGTCGGGACGCACACGTTTCATATTCCGGGGCTGCATTTTCCCCTCGGTACCCTGTTCGCGCCGTTGATCCCCAGCAAAGATTCCGAATCTTTTATGGGCAGCAAAACCGTTATGGCCAACGGTGATCCGCTGTCTTATATGGCCCTACCCGCCATGAGTTGCTGGTTTGTCGGCCTGCCCTCGACGCCGAAAAACGCGGCACATACCCAACGCAAGAGCCTGTCGTTACCCACCTCCGTTATGTTGCCGATCCCGATGGGCCGCCCGGTGGTGGTGGGCGGCATGCCGGTGCTTAACCTGCTCGCCCTGATGATGGGGCTGTTCAAGATATTTCGTGGATCCAAGTTGGCGAAAAAGCTGGCCGAAAAACTGGGATTAAAATCCGGCTTCCTGAAGTGCACCATTTTGGATGCGGAGCCGGTCAACTCGATCACTGGCGAAGTGGTGGTTGAGCAGAACGATTTTGTGGTGGAAGGGCGCTTCCCGCTGGTGTGGGATCGCTATTATGGCAGCCAGAAAGCGGTGACCGGTGTCATTGGCCAGCGCTGGCAGTGCCCGGCAGATATTCGGCTGGAGGTGTTGGTCGATCAGGGCGAACTCGGCGTGGTGGCCCGCTTCCCGGATCATGAAACCGTCTTCTCGCTGATGCCGATAGAGCAGGGCTGGGATGAGCGGGTGTATGACTGGCAGCAGGGGCACGCCCTGTATCGTTCAGGTAATCAGTTGGTCCTGCGCACCCGCCACGAGGAAGAGTATTTCTTCACGTTGCCCAATGACTGGGAAAGCACGGTGATCCCGTTTACGGCGGCGGATCGTCTGACGCTGCCCATTCTGAGAATGGCAGATCGCTATGGCAATGGCTGGCAATTCAAACGGCAGGGCAATTCGCTGTTGCTGGCGTTGATCGAACTGACACAAGGGTTGCTTTCGGGGCGTGAAGTGCATGTCATTCAGGATGAAAACGCCCCCATCAGTGGGATGCTCAACGATTTTGTTCTCGTGAATAAAACCAATGGCGAGCGGCGTTTTCTGGTGGGCTACCGCCACGATGGCGAAGGTAACCTGATTGCCACGCTGGATGCGGACAACCATCCCTACCAGTTTGAATATATCGCTGACAGCCAAATGGTGCGCCATACCGACCGCAACGGGCTGTCGTTTTACTACCGCTATCAGCGCCACAGCGACGGGCTGGACCGGGTCGAGCACGCCTGGGGTGATGGCGGGCTGTTCGATTACCGTTTTCATTATGATCGGGTCTATCAGGAAACCCAAATCACCGATTCATTGGGCCACACCACCTTGCTGCGCTACGACGAACGGGGGCTGCCGTTTGCCCGCGTCACGCCATTAGGCGGGGTTTACAGTTATCAATATGATGCACAGTGCCGGACCATCGCCGAGATTGACCCAGCGGGCAATACCCACGGCTGGATGTACGACCAATATGCCAACCTGACAGAAGAGACCTTTGCCGACCGCAGCAGCGTGAAAACCGAGTATGGCGATGATCATAAACCGGTGCGCATTACCGATCCCGGCGGGCGCTTCTGGCGGCAGAGCTGGGATGCGCAAGGCAAGGTGATTTCGCAGACCACGCCGGGCAAGATCGCCACCCATTTTACCTATGATGACCTTGGGCAACTGGTGGCGGTGGTGGATGCCAGCCAGCAGCGCACGGAACTGGCCTATGATGCATGGGGCTTTTTGCGGGTCATTACCGATGCGCGGGGTAACGCGACGTCATTTAAGCATGATTTTTGCGGTAATCTGCTGAAAAAAGTGGCGGCCAATGGCGATATCACCCGCTATCAGTACGATAAAAAACAGCGGCTAACAGGCTGTACGCTGCCCGATGCCAGAACCATCCGCTGTGAATATGATCGGGAAGATAATCTACTGCTCTACAACGAGAACGGCTCACGTATCACCCGCTTTGGCTATTTTGGTCAGGGCCGGTTGCAAAGCCGTACCGATCCGGATGGCAGCCTGACCGAGTACCTGTACGACACCGAAGAACAGTTGATTGGGGTGAAAAATCAGCGCGGTAAAACGTGGCAGCTCAAGCGCAACGCCGAAGGGCGGTTAATCGAAGAAGTGGATTACTGGGGGCAGAGCCGCCGTTATCAGTACAATGCGGTTGGGCATTTAACCGGCAGTCACGACCCGCTAGGGCAGATATTGGCGGTCACCTGCGACAAATTAGGGCGCATCACCGAGAAGAACATTGCGGGTGATGAGCAGGCGTGGGAGCGCTACGAGTATAATGTTCAGGGCCAGCTTATTGGGGCGGTGAACCCGGCGGTGACAGTGACGCGGCGCTATAATCAGGACGGCCAGTTAGCGCAGGAAATTCAGCAGCAACCGCAGGTCAGTGCGACGGTGGAATATGGCTATAATGCCGCCGGTCAGCAGGTTGAGCAGCGCCATCTGTTGCAATATGCCGATGAGGACGACATTCAGGTACAGCAACGGATCCGCTACGGCTACGATGTGCTGGGGCAGTGCATCAGCCAGCAGATCGATGACCACAGGCCGATGGCGTTCAGCTACGACAAGATTGGCCGGTTAACCGAACAACGGCTAACGCCGAGCCTGTCGCACCATCTCCGTTACAGCGCTGCCGGGCAACTGGCGGGTTACCAGACACGGCGCAAGGGCATGGTCTGGAGTGAAACCGACTACTTCTATGATCAGCACGGCAATCTGACGCAGCGGGAGGACAGCCGGCAGGGCAGTGAGCGTTATCACTACGATGTGCTGGGGCAGATTGTGGGCTATCAGGATCCGCTGGGGACGCTGCATCGCTACCGTTATGATGCCTGCGGTGACCGGTTCAGCACGGTGGCTGACAATGCGGAGGGCCGGCACACGCAGCAAGATAATGGCACCGCCTACCAGCTCGACAAGGCGGGGCAGTTGGTATCGCGCACCGACCGGTTTAGCCAGTTAGCCCTGCGCTGGAATACTTTTGGTCGGCTGGCCGGCATCAAAAATGAGCACCATGATCACGCTTATACCTACGATGCGCTGGGGCGCCGGGTGGGCAAACGGCACCTTCAACGGCCGACCAAACTGCTTGATGGGCTGCGGGTGATCGACAAAGAGACCCCCTCGCGCGGTGAACCGGTGTGGCAGGATGAAACCTGGTTTATGTGGGACGGTGACGTGATGGTGGGCGAGTTGCAGCGTGAAGTTGCTCCCCGGGTGGTGACGCCTGAAACCTGGGACAAACCGGATGGTATCGTCTACAGCGGCCAGTTTTACGTGTATCAGCCAGATAGCTTCGAACCCCGCGCCATGCAGCGTTATCAACAGATTGCGGAAGCTGAAGACGGCGAAATCGCGCCATTAGGCGAAGAGCAGATTTATTTCTACCAGAATGACCCGAACGGTATGCCGATCCGCCTGCAGGATGGCGAAGGCGAAGTGGTATGGGAAGCACAGTTCACCCCGTTCGGGCAACTGAGTGTCACGGGTACCAGCCAACTGCGCCAGCCGCTGCGCATGCAGGGCCAATATTACGACACGGAAAGCGGTTTACATTATAACCGCTACCGTTATTATGATCCGGCCTGCGGTGTGTTTATCAGCCAGGACCCAATAGGGTTAAAAGGCGGATTAAATCCGTACCAGTTTGCGGTGAATACACTGGGATGGGTGGATCCGCTGGGGTTGTGGAAAAAACGTAGAAATAATGGTCAGTTTGCGAAAAAACCTGGGCGTAAAAAAACAAATCTTGTAATTCAGCACATGGAAATAGCCATGATACTGATAAACCAGCAGAAGGGTATACTTTGCGTGATCGTGATTTCGGTGATGTTACGAAATATGGTGAAACAACTCAAGGTGAGAAGAGATACTCTCAGAAGTATTTAGATGAAAATAATGTTGATATGTTCTTCGAAGCCAGTGGTTCTAAGAAAGATATGCATGCTTGGCAACATGAGAATATAAAGATAATAATGGTGGTCTACGCCCATCATTGAACAAGTCGGATTATTAAATTATTAAATTATGGGTATCGTCAGAGGCTGATATAGATGTTGCTGAGTTATATAGAGATACTAGGATTTTCATAGAGAAGCAAGTTAATAGCAATCTTGATGAAATTACGTTCGATCATGATTATGACAAATGGGCTTTTATTGTCATGATTCGTGATAGTAAAAACTGGGCAGATGAAGTTGCTAAACGGCATATTAAACGAAAAGTGTTAGAGTTTAGATTGAAGATAGACCACAATGAATTTTTAAATGGTAATTTCTCTCAACGAGCCAATTTATTTTTGGATGCTTTACAACGCTCTATTGATAAGATGGAAAATTTAGGTATTTCACTTGAAGATAGAAATAAATTATATGGTATTTTAGCAAGCGTAAAAAGTGAATTGTGATTGATTTTGTAAACCAATTGGAACTATTTAAATTAAATTTTCCAGTTGGTTAATGTCAGTTTTCGTTGATTTTTTATATTTCACAGTGTGAAAAATGATTTATTAAAAGTGTGATTTTTTAATTGGTTGAGGCAGAAAAATCGCTATCGCAGTTTATACCCTCACGGAGGATGATGCAGTATTAACGATTGAAGCCTGGCGAGTGGGGGGTTATAAGCTAAGTGATGGTTTATATTGAGAGTCATCATCTGATGATTATTAGCTTAGTAAGCTTAACGGTTTTCGCTAGTTTTTTATGGAAGACTGAATGGATTTTATTATTTTTAGGTTGATGTGATATTCGTTATTTACTGACTTAGCGTGCCTGAAAATATAACTCCCCCGCTTATCAGACATTCTGTTTGAGACTATTCTCAACAGAGCCTTATAGATTGCACTCCGCAAACAATTACGCAATACTTAGGTTCCAAATAATGGATATTCAAAAATATTGAGCACATGCCCCAAATATTAGGATATCAGTACCATGAGTGACAAGGGAACATGCCGTTTTTCTACCTGCAAATACGCAAAAATCATCTTACTTTGAAAAATCTGGATAGCCAGAAAGTTGTCTCCGGCACGGCTAATTTCAGTACCGAGCGGCTGTTGATTGGCGAGTTCTTTATTGCTGAGGCCTGCCTATATCCTCTGGTGTCACAAGTCTTACCTGGATTTATTAACCAGTTAAAGCGGCGCTGTTTACGTACTCATATTCTGATTCATGCACAGGAGATGCTAGAAGGAGGGGTCAGCCAGGTAGAGCAGCGGATTATGCGGGAGTTTACCGTTCCGAGCTTCCCCAAGGGATACCATTCTTTATATGCGGCCCCACAGACACTGAGTGATGATGCCGTGAAGCGCATCATTTTGATGGGTTCAGAAACGCTGCTGACCGCTGCTGACCTCAAAATCTGACCGATTTATGGCTGCGATTTAACAAATTACCCGATAGGGAATATTAAATCGGTGGCGGGTAATCCCCCTTTTTGCCAGACCTGATCACCGATAAGCGCGCCTTTTGTCATTGCCCCATAAATTAGGCCCATGCAGGGGCCTAATTCCCTGACGGCGTAATGTACCGCCAGGTTCAGCGCTTAATACCAGAGATACCAGGCTAACAGCGAGACAACGATGATGCAGATGATATTTAACCAAAAACCAACCTTCACCATCTCGGGTTGCCTGATAAAACCCGTACCATAAACAATGGCATTTGGTGGCGTGGCGACCGGCAGCATAAATGCGCAGGACGCACCGATACCAATGATCATGGTGAGCAGAAGCGGTGGCATACCTAACGCCTCAGAGACAGTGGCAAACACCGGCACGAGCAAAGCCGCACTGGCTGTATTACTGGTAAGTTCGGTTAGGAAGATGATAAAAGTCGCTACTGCCAGAATAATAATAAACCAGTGATAGGCACCAAAAATGGAGACAATGCCTTGTGCCATGACGGCGCTGGCACCGGAATCGCGCAGAATAACACTTAACGTCAAGCCCCCACCAAATAGCAGCAATACCCCCCATCCGGTATTTTGCTGAATCTGACGCCAACTGGCGACGCCGCTAATGCCAATCAGGACGACTGCACTCAGTGCGACCAGCGTATCAAACTGTTTCACCCCACCGAGCATTTGGCTCAATTGACTGCTGAAAATCCAGCCAATGACCGTCATACCGAAAATACCTATCGTGATTCTGCGTGCGGCCGTCCAAGGCAGTTGCTCCAGTTCGATATCAAAATGATGCTTAAGATTAGGCCGCAGAATGACGTACAGCGTCGCCACCATTAGTGGCATCAGAATGATCATGGCGGGAGTGCCATATTTCATCCAACCGACAAAATCTAACCCCAACTGTGCCGCTGCAATGGCATTAGGCGGGCTCCCCACCAAGGTACCCAACCCACCGATACTGGCGCTATAGGCAATACCCAGCAGAATAAAGACATAGGTATTACGTTCTCGTTCCAGGTTCAGGTTACCGATGACACCTAATGCCAGCGGCAGCATCATCGCCGTCGTCGCGGTATTACTAATCCACATGGACACTAATGCCGTGGCACCAAACAGCATCAGCACCGCAACCATCAATTGCCCCTTCGCCGCAAGTAGCAGGCGGTTGGCAATCAGTTTATCCAGACCTTGAATATGCAGTGCCGTTGCCAGAGCAAAGCCACCAAAGAATAGAAAGATGATGGGGTTAGCGAAGGATCTCAACCCCGTGTTAACGTCCATTAGCCCCGTACCCACGGCGATCAGGGGAACCAACAGCGCGGTGATCGTGACGTGAAGGGCTTCGGTCAGCCAGAGGATGCCAATAAAGGCCAAGCCGCGATTGGCGTTAGTGTCGAAAGGTAGAACGTTAAGTAGAAGAATAAATAGCAGAATATCAGTAATCAGAATCGCTAAATTACGCCTGGAGATTGAGGGCGGTGCAGCAGTCGATAAAGGTGCGTCAGCCATAACAAAGTATCCTCATTTTTTATCGTTAGATCACGTGAACCTCATGGGGTTATATCGTTGCGTTTGTTTTTTAGTATAATAAATGAGCAATTCGTTATGGCTTAGTAAAAAATGTTAATTTTGAGAGTTGCACCCAATTAAGAATTTTTCTCAATTAAGCGTTGTTCTCAATTGAGGGGATGCTGTTCTTAATTGAACGTGGGCATTGTTCTCAATTGAGAGGAGGCGTTATTCTCAATTAGGAGCCGTGCCCAATTAAATGGAGGCTGGCGCGGGGTAGGCTATTTCTCTGGTCTTATTGAAGACTGTCGGATAACCAACTCGCCTTCTACCTTCATTTTCAATGACAGCAAGGGTTGCTGCTGCGTGATGTTGAGTAAGGTATGCAGCGCCATTTCGCCCATTTCACCGTAAGGTAAGTTTACTGAGCTTAATTCTGGCGACAGTTCGGAAGAAATACTTTGATTATCATAGCCCACGACGGCGATATCATCGGGAATGCGCAACCCTTGTGACAAAATCGCCTGATAACACCCGAGTGCTATATAGTCACTACTGCAGAAAATGGCTTCTGGTCTGGCAGTGAGTGCCAGCAATTCCAGTGTTTTTTTATACGCTTCCTTCAATGACCAGTTTGTCACCTGGATATAACCTTCATCAGGGCAAATATCATGGTTGATGAGTGCCTGCCGGTAGCCACTAATACGGTCGTTGGCGGCATCCATCCACAGTTCGCCAGCCAGAATGGCAATCCGTTTATATCCCTGTTGCAATAAATGGCTGGTAGCCTTATAAGCGCCAATTTTATCTGCGGGTAAAATACAGGGAACATCAGGTAACTCAGGGCAATAACCATTCAGCATTACCATTGGGATGGACAGATTACGAAACATCGGCGCTAACTGGCTAGTCATGCAAGAGGCGTAAATTACCCCCTGATAACCTCCTCGACAGATTTCCTCTTCAAGTGCTGCGCAGTGCTCTGGTTCATTTTCCTGATCAAAAATCGCCAATAACTTGTTGTGTTGCCAGGCTGCCTGTTGAACAGCACTGATCGCTTCAATGAAAGGATCATGGTTTATTAGCCCATTAATAATTAATGCTATTTTATCTCTGGCAATGGGCCGTTCCACGGCTTTATGGACATAGCCCATCTCCTGAGCAATACGCAGGACTTTTTCTCTGGTGTCATCTGCCAGTTTGATGCTGTAAGAGCCGTTTAGCACCAATGAAACTGTTGATTGTGATACTCCCGCTTTGGCCGCAATGTGGCTCATAGTCACTTTCGTTTTTTTATTCATATTTTACTCATACTGGCTATATTTCATCTTTTTTTATACTAACAGATTTTAGCTAGCAGGACTGTTCATCAGGGGCTGCCGGGCTGATATCTCACTCATTCGGTCCGTCTTCGGATGCCTTAGCGATGCTTTACAAAATAAGAATAATATAACGTATTGATCTTTATTCATTTGCCTTCTTTGCTGAAAATAATTTCGTGATGTGTGTCACTTTTGATGCGATGACTGTTTGATATTAGTTTATTAGCTAATATATTAGTCATGATGTGGCTACTTATTAGATGAGAATAATTATGAGCAAATGGTCTGAAGAAAAGTCATGGGAATGGCATAAACAGCAGGGGTGGTTGCGTGGTTTTAACTATTTACCGCGTACCGCCGTCAACTGGACTGAAATGTGGCAACAGGATACGTTCGATCCGGCTTGTATGACTCAAGAGCTGCAATGGGCTGCTGAGGCAGGGTACAACACACTGCGGACCAATTTGCCCTTTGTTGTCTGGCAGCATGATCCTGATGGATTAATGACTAGAGTTGAGCATTTTCTCGATATTTGCCAACGTGTTGACATCAAAGTGATGTTAACGCTAATGGATGATTGTGGCTTTTCTGGTGACCATCCTTTTATCGGGCAACAAAAACAACCTATTCCCGGTTTGCATAATAGTCAGGCTGCCGCCAGCCCTGGTCGCAATGTGGTCATGCAGCCTTATTTATGGGGACAGGTTGAACGGTATCTCAAAGAGATTATTGGTCATTTCGCTCACGATGAACGGATCGTGATATGGGATCTCTACAACGAGCCAACCAACCGTATGATTTTCACCTTAGCGGGTGAAGACGCTTTTGATCCGGCGCTGGAAGAATATAGCCACCAGTTAATGGAAAAAGCGTTTATGTGGGCACGGGAGGTCAACCCGACACAGCCACTCACGGTGGGCGCGTGGCATATTGCTAATATTCTGGATCTCGGTGCACCTATTTATCAGCATCCGACGGATATACGTGCCTTGGAATTATCGGATATCATCTCCTTCCATGCCTATGTACCATTAGATTTAATGAACAAAGCGATTGGCCTTTTGAAAGAATATAAGCGCCCAATGCTGTGTACCGAATGGTTGGCCCGTCATGCCGAATCGAAAATGCATGAACAGTTACCTTTGTTTAACGCTGAAGGTATTGGTTGCTACCAATGGGGGTTAGTCAAAGGCGCGACTCAAACTCATATTCCATGGCCTGAAATTAAACGTACCGATAATGACTATGCGTCCCGCTGGTTCCATGATGTTTTTAATGAGGAGGGTACCGCTTATGCACTGAACCCCAAAACTTGGACATCTGCTTTACTGCTTTTCTACCTGAGTCCGGTATTCTGCCGGACTCATTCCGCCTGTTTTCAGGCTAATGCGCTCTGTATTGTAATAATGGATATATTCTACAATGTCACGCTTTAAAACTGTGGCTGAATCGTACTTCTTACGGTGATACATCTCGGCTTTCAGGTGACTGAAGAAATTTTCCATCACTGCATTATCTAAACAATTGCCTTTGCGTGACATACTTTGCCTTATCCCCGCCTCGACAAGCATTGAGCGCCACATCGGCGTTCGGTAATGCCAGCCCTGATCGCTGTGCAACATCAGGCCTTCTTTTCTCCCTTTCACTTTCAGCGCTTTTTCCAGCGTCTTGCACGTCAGGATTAATGCTGCTCTTTCTGACATATGCCAAGAAATAATCTCATTATTAAACAGGTCTTGTATCACCGACAAATACAGCTTCTGTGCTCCAACTCGGAACTCTGTGACATCTGTACACCACTTCAATCCACTGATTTCGGATGTAAAATTACGAGCCAATAGATTATCGGATGCCCGGCCACCATCGGCCCTATAGGAGCGATATTTTTTCCGCCGAATGAGGCTGAGTAACCCGTGCTGATTCATCAGTTTTCGCACCGTTTTGTGATTCAGTGTGAACCCTTCTTTTCTCAGTGCGACCGTCATCCGGCGATAACCGTAGCGCTGTGCGTGTCGTCTGCTTAGGGCGCCAATCGCTTTTACCGCATCTGCATAGTCATCAATTACACCGTCCGGTTTCGATGCATGATAATAGTATGTACTGCGTGCCAATTTTGCGGCACACAGTAGGCAAGAAAGTCGATGTTCTGCTGTCAGTGCTTGAACTATTCTGGTTTTTTCTGCTGCTCCCTGAGTGCCTTTTCTTCTCTCAGGGCTTTCCGCTTTTTTAGATAAGCGTTTTCCGCGCGCAGATACTCAAGTTCTTTCTCTAGCTCCGCATGCGTCATCTCGCTGAACGGTTTTGAATCGTGCTCATATTTATCTTTTGGCATAGTAGGACCCGTTTTCGATGGGTTAAGCGCTTCTTTTCCTCCCTCTCGATAACGTTTCATCCAGTTTTGGATAATCGTCTCGTTGGGAATGTTAAAATGAGCAGAAGCATCGGCAGCGCTACATCTGTTTGCCATCATATAGCGGACAACGCAAAGCCTGAATTCTGGAGTATAAGTTCTGGAAAGATGGTGCTCCAGTCCAGCCTCACCTTGACGGCGAAAAGCTCGGATCCAACGCGTAAGAGGGGATTTGCCAACACTGAATTGACGTGCGGTTTCCCGCAGAGTGGCCTTTCCTGAAAGGTAATGTTGAACCGCCGCTAGGCGGGTTGAAAAAGGGTGTTTCATTGAACCGAACCTCCAGATCATGGATAAAAAGATCCAAGATCTGGGGTTCAGTGCAGCGCGTGACCCCTTGTGGAATCCCCGCGCTTGCGCACGTATCGCTTGTCCACTGCGTGGATGCCCTCCGTCATCGTTTCGGCTGGCGGACGGCTTTACGCGGGTCCCTCCGCGTGACGCCTAAAACGGGCGTCCTGCCCGTTTTCCTTGCCTTCTCTCTTCATTCGGCAGCTCAAATGTGCTTCTAAGGTCAAAACCTAAAAGATACTGATAAAAGTAAAAGTAAAAGTAAAAGTAAAAGTAAAAGTAAAAGTAAAAGTAAAAGTAAAAGTAAAAGTAAAAGTAAAGGTAAAGGTAAAGGTAAAGGTAAAGGTAAAGGTAAAGGTAAAGGTAAAGGTAAAGGTAAAGGTAAAGGTAAAAGGTATCGAAAAAATACAATTCGTTAATAAATTGTGTTAAAAAATGACTTATATCCAAAATAATGTGAGTTTCGAGAAAGCGGTGACTGAATTGAACGAAATCAGCCTACGCATATGCAGCTTGAAAAATGACGGGTATTTATATCAACCCAGGTGTTAAATAATGAAAAAAACAATAGTACATTGTTATTATATTTTTTGTTTTTTTGCTCTATACCTTATTTCCTCATTTAAAGAGGAGGCATTTATCGATGGTATAGAAATAAAGAATGTATGTGTTGCACATAGAGCCTTTGTTGTTGATGACATCAGAGACTTTACAGTGATATTTGCCATAATAATTCTTATCCCCTGCTTTGTTTATTTGAAAAAAAACAGATTTAAAAATCAATTTTTGAATCTGTTAAGTATATTACTAATCATATATTTCATTTGGCGATTTTTTATACGATTGAGTTTCTGTTAAAAAAGTGGATCGGTCATGATGTTGTCTGGCGGGCGGCTTTGCGCGGGTCACTCCGCGTAGCGCCTAAAACGGGGGGTTTGGAATTTGCTTTTGGCCCTGGGCGTTCATCTCTTTATCTTTCACAGAGACCTTATCGCATTATAAATAATATAAATTTTGTATATGAATCAATCTATCTATAAATCAACCGTGTTATGCTCATCTGACCGGGCGATATTCAATCGGTTCTGGGCTAAAAGGGGCTACACCATGGTTAAACCATTTATTCTTGCTGCTATCGCCGTCGCCACGCTAAGTGGTTGTGCCAATAACAATACCCTTTCGGGCGATACCTTCAGCAGCTCTCAAGCTGGGCAAACCCAATCCGTTACACACGGTACCTTAGTGTCTGTCCGCCCTGTGACGATTCAGGGGGGGGGATGGGAATAATGTTGCCGGAGCCGTAGGGGGTGCCGTTGTCGGTGGTTTCTTAGGGAATACGATAGGGGGTGGCACCGGGCGTCGCCTTGGCACCGCAGCAGGCGTGGTGGCGGGTGGGGTCGTTGGTCAGCAGGTCCAGAGCCTGATGAATCGCAGTAGCGGCGTTGAGCTAGAAGTGCGCCGTGATGATGGGTCAACATTCCTGGTCGTTCAAGCTCAGGGCGTGACACAGTTCCACCCAGGGCAGCGGGTGACGATTGCCACCAGTGGCAGTACCGTGACGATCACGCCACGTTAAACCTTCGCATCACCCTTGGTATCTGTTTCTTCGCTGCCAAGGGTGGTTTCATCTTTGACGGTTAATGGAAATTTAACGGCCAACACGCGGATGACGGATGACGGATGACGGATGACGGATGACGGATGACGGATGACGGATAGAAAAATTATCGGGTCATGGCCATTCACACTTCGGGTTCACCATATTTATTCTTAACGGGTTCTGATTTTAGAAAGAGACAAATAGGCAAGATAAGAAAGGGAACAAACAGCCATACGAAGGCTGAGTATCCGGCATCATGAAGTCTGCGGATACTGCTTGAGAACAACGGAAGCAATAAAATAATAAAAACTGAAAAGGCAATTTCGCTACTATCACCTTCGTTACTATCACCTTCGTTCGTGCCACCGATAAAAAAGTAGTCGTAGCAGAGAAATAGCATTGTCTGAAATAAGACAATGCTCACATATTGTAATCTATTGTCTCTTCCCGTCGGATCAAAAGATTTTTTGTACCCTCGGATAATGAGAGCGGTTATTTTATTGATTATTTTCATTTGATTTTTTCTTTCTCAGAAAAAATAAAATAATAAAACTTATTACTGTTGATATAATGTAGTAAGGATAGAAATTTATATAATCAACAGTAACGCTAACCACCGCTTCATTTAACCTAACATCATCACGGCTGCTCAGATACAGAATAACCAATAGCAAAACAGCATTCGTCAATAGAAATTTGACGTGAAAAATCATCTCTTTCTTTAACGAGTCGTATTTATCCACCAGGGTGAATAAATAATATATCACGCAAATACCAACAGCAAACATGGCGGCATCAATTAAGGGCTTGCGGATGAAAGCCTCCGCATCATCAACCATCAAGTGCTTGCCATGAAAATAAACCTCAACCAAGGCGTTCGGCACCACGAACCCTATCGCCGCATACACGATGATAAGGAGAGGTAGCCCCCATTTTGGCGTGGTAAGCATCATGTTCTCGCGCCGCTGTTCTTGATGTCCTGCATTGATTTAGATAGCTCATGCATCGATTTAATCAATGATATTTCTCCGGTGTTTTTATTATATTTTGCCGCAGCCGTTGGCGCATTTCGGCCACCGTTATCCATAAAGAAAGACACATTACTTCTGCCATGCAGAGTAATATTTTTTATCGTGTCTGAACCATAGTGTAAAAGTTTAGGCGTCGAGATTTTATATTCTTTGGTGAATTTTTTGTAGAAGTAATTAGTATTACCTTCAAGTCTAAGACCTTGAATAGGAACAGCAGCAAACTCACTCCCGGCATAATCCAAAACATAAGCGAACTTAACCTCTTGGCTATCTTTGGTGGTAATTTTACCGCCGGTAATAGACTTAAGACGCTGCCATAAAGTGATATTACTGAGATCGACTTTCTCGCCATCCAAGAAAACGTCTTGTTTTTTGGTGAGTTGGTATATCATCCGGTGTACTTGTACCAAAGAAGGCCCGACAGTCCCTACAGACGGCGCTAAACTGTCTCGAGGATAAAGCCGCTCAACAATAAAAAATATATTCGTTTTTTTATGATTTTCAATTCCGTTCATAAGCTAAACCTTTATTCCTTTAAATAAAAATCAGATTTGATTCAGCTTACCATCATCCCTACGGTCCGTAAATCCTTGCTTGACTTGTGGTTTCTTACAATTATGTATGAAATATCCTGTAGGCCAGATTATTACGCAGATTAATGCCCCAATATTTATCCATTAATATAAATATTTTTATCTATGCTCAATAATTCGAATTTCAGTAAGGCAGCCAGCGAAAGAGAAAATCGGTCAGAAACCGATTTAAAATTGACACGATTCTATTTAGCTGAAAAATATTGGTGAAAAGAGCTAAAAACTGCCCCCCTAAAAAGCACCGTCCAGCCCGTAAGAGTGAGGGGATGTAGACTGGACGGTGAAACACCAACATATGCTCGTCATACTTCAAGCTGCATGTGCGTTAGCCGCCCTCCTGCAACTCGAAATATTTAGGGATAAAACAACCCGGTCATACGGCTATTTTTCAGCTTTCTCAGCCGCAGGTTTCACGACATTCTCGCCGTGATGACCAAAGAATTGATACAAGGTATCGGAGGCTGTTTTAGTTAATACCATAATTTCAATACGGCGGTTTTTGGCCGCCAGCGGGTCCGTTGGGTCGAGTAACATTTGGTCTGCCATCGCATTGATTTGCAAGACTCGCCCTTCATCCAATCCCCCATTGACCAACGCTTTATGCGCCATCAGCGCCCGCTCACCAGACAGATTCCAGTTGTTGTACAACAACTGATCACGGTAACGAGAAGCATCGGTATGGCCGGTGATAATAATTTTATTATCCATCTCGTTAAAAGCAGGAGCTAATTCCCCCAATAACCGACTAAAGAAAGGTGTTAACACCGCACTACTGCGCTGGAACATATCCCGCTGCTGATCATCCTGAATCAGAATACGCAGCCCTTGCGGCACCACTTCCATTTGCAGATTCGATTGCGCATTGTAGGCCGAGGTGATCTGCATAATAATCCGCGATAGCTCTTCCATCTCATGACGCGATTTATCCACAACCTCCTCTAATGATTGTTCTGGTTCAGGAACCTCAATTGCGAGGTTGCTTTTGGTCTCTTTAGCCTGCTCTTTGCCATCAATGCTATTCGATAATTTGCCACCGCCGCTTTTACTTTTTGACGGGATCGAAATAAAAGATTGTTGAGCAAAAATGGTTTTTCCATTCAATTGCGCCACAATTTCTTGTCGCTCTTCTTCCGATACCACGCCAACAATCCACAGCACCATAAATAACGCCATCATTGCCAGCGTAAAGTCGGCAAACGCCACTTTCCAAGCGCCGGAGTGGCGGACATGGTGCTTTTTTCTGTTTGCCCGCTTGATAATGGTCGTGGCCCCGCCACTGGCATGATTTCTCATTAGACGCCTGCCGTTATCAGCTTATTGATCCAAGAGTCCAACGTGGCAAATGTGGGTTTGTTGTCCATCGGTAGCATCTTGCGACCCGCATCCACAGCCAGTAGTGACGGCTTGCCCGCGACATGATTAACCAACACCATGCGCACACATTCAAATAGTGCCAGTTTCTTTTTGATCTCTTGTTCCATCGCATTGGACAACGGATCCATCAGGCAATAACAAATAAACACCCCGAGGAAGGTACCAACCAAGGCGGCGGCAACTTTTATGCCGATCATGGCAATTGAGCCATCGATGGATTGCATGGTAATGATGATACCCAACACGGCGGCGCAGATACCAAACCCCGGCATGGCTTCGCCAATACGCTGGAAGGAGCGAGAGGGCACCAATAGCTCCTCTTCAACAGCGGATAACTCCTGTTCTAAAATGCTTTCCAGCTCATGTTGATTAATTTTCCCCATCGCCATCAGGCGGAAATTATCAGAGATAAAGGTGATCAAATGCAGGTCCTGTAAAATGAGCGGATAACGCTGAAATACCGAACTATTGGCGGGGATTTCAATATGCTCATCCAGGCGTTTCAAACCACCTTCATCAACCATTTCCAGCAATTCATACAACAACAACAATAATTGCTGTTGAAACTCAACCGTATATTCACTCCGACGTGCAACGGCTAAAATTTGATGCCACATTTCCTGCAATACGGAACCGGGATTACCTAATATCAAGGCCCCGATACCTGAGCCAAAAATAATGATAATTTCACCGGGTTGCCAAAATGACGATAGCGAACCGCCAGACATTAAGTAGCCACCAATCACACACCCCATAATGACCAGTAGGCCAAACAGCTTCTGCATAACACCCTCGATAATTTAAAAAAATGATTTAATTTTTTGTACTAATTTCTTATTAAGTTGGCAGATGCGTGCCTCCGTGAGATCCAGTACTTGTGCAATCTCTTTCATACTCAGTTCTTGCTGATAATAAAGATGCAAAATCATCTGTTCACGTTCATCTAATGTGCTAATCGCCTGTTTGAGATTATCTTCAATAATAATATTCTCTTCCAGATCCCGACTTTGCAAAATATCATTGTGAGCCTCTAATGCGAGAATTTCATCCAGGCTTTCCATCGCACCCGCATTCTCCAACAAAAGATATTCCTGATATTCATCTGCCGTCAGGTTTAATTCAGCGCTGATCTCCTCAAAGTTAGGTTCATGGCCCAGACGTTTCGCGATTTGCCGGATAGCCTCATTGGTTTTATGGGTTTTCTGCCGCAACCGGCGGGGTCGCCAATCATGCTCCCTCAATTGATCCAATATTGAACCTCGGATCCGATGAACGGCATAAGCGGCAAATTGCCCGTCAGGGTGACCATAGCGGCGCAGTGCCTCTAATAACCCCATCAATGCAATTTGCTGCATATCCTCCTTGCCGATGACGCTATCCGCCTGGAAAGAGAGCTGCCTGACAATACGTTTTACCAGCGGTAAATACGCATTCAGATATTTTCCTTCCTCTTCGGCGGTGAGCGTTAAGCACGCTTCAAACTCTCTATTTTCCATTATGATTATTGAAAGACCATTCTGCTGATAACCACGTCATCAAATGGCATCGGCACATTTAATCCTGCGAAATCTTGCTTATATTCATTCATTAGCTGGCGGCGTAAATCTAAAATAGAGGTATGGCGCACTGCTTGATAATCCATACTGGAAAGTAAATTCACTGTCGTGGCTTGAATAACCGGCACCATTGCAATGACATTTTTAATGTCTTTGTCATCACCGGTCGCCATGCCTAATTCCAGTTGCAAATAGCGTTCAGTATTATTGTCTTTCAGCGTAATCACCATGTTCTTAATTTCAACAAACTGAACCGCTTTATTACCACGAGTAAAAGATTGACTCACCGTGGCAGGTTGATACCCCATTTGTTTTAAAACACTCTCGCGGGAAAATAAAAAAACAGCGGCCATCCCGGAAATTAGCAATAGGAATGCCCGTATTTTCGGCGAAAATACTTTCTTCTTAGTCTTCATCAATAATCCTTTATATAGTTCTCTATATATAATTGTCTTTATATCGTTATTAGGAGCGTCCCATCATCGGCATTTATTTCTGCCTGACTCTCAAAATGTTGTGCAGCCAGAATATCGGCTTGCCCGTGATGGTTCGAATGACGCGGTTGCGGTTGCTGTTGTTGCTGCTGGCTATTAGCCGAAACCTGTACGTTAACTTCAGTACTGTTTTGCCCAATCAGTGTTTGGCGTAATTCAGCGCTGCTTTGCTGTAATGCCCGATAAACTTCGCCTTGATTGGCATTAATATTCACCTGCAACTTACCGCCCTCAAAATGAATCGAGATATCAATCTTGCCCATATCCGGAGGATCAAGGCGGATCGTGGCATGTTGTACGCGGTTATCCGCTTGTACCTGCAAGCGCTCTCCCAATGCCATGCGTAATTGTTGCGGCCACTCTTCGCGGTTATTGGCCAGCGTGAGTGGGCTATCAATACGCGAGGCGGTGCTGGTTTCATGGCTGCCGTTCAGTACAGGGCTACCGATCTGTATAGGGCTATTGATTTGTACATGCCTATCGATTTGCACAGGGCTATCTATCTGCACAGGGCTACCGATTTGCACAGGGCTACCGATTTGCACAGGGCTACCGATTTGCACAGGGCTACCGATTTGTACAGGGCTACCGATTTGTACAGGGCTATCTATCTGCACCTGACTCGCGCTTGGCCCATTGCGGAGAAGCGGAAATAGGCTCTCGTTTTGTGTCAGGGACCGCTCCGGTGTAGAAAGGCTGACGGGCACGCTATCACTGAGTGGCGTGGGCTGCTCGCCTTCTGATCTCACTGGTTGGAATGCCTGGCTCTGCACTGCGGGTTTAAGTGCCATTGGTGACACATTTGCCGGCTGAGTTTGCAGCAATGTATCAAGCAGTTGCTGATTCTGCTCATCCGCCGACAGGGTTAGATCAGCCTCATGGCTATCAACCGTACCTTCTGCATCAAACGCCGCGATAACTTCCTCCACCGCCGCAGGGCTTAACGAGATTGGCTGATGTGGCACCAGCGCCTGTGACAAAACAGCATCGAAATTCGCCAGATTGCTAACGCTGACCCCCTCTGGGCGGGCGGTAGCGGGTACTTTTATCTCCTCCTTTGTTGGGGCGAACGAATCCGTTACCTGAGACAGTGTGTTCAGCGTGGTCGTGTTCAGCGTGATCATCTTAGCGGCCCTCTTCCTGTGCCATATCCTGGTAGGCGCGGATCGCCATAGCGGCATAGGCACTGATGCCCTCTTGTCGGTTGCGCATCTGTTCCATATCGGCTTTAAGCACTTGTTGATAAGCCTGACAGCGCTGAATAGCCCGTTGATGGCTCTGTTGTAATAATTTCAATGACTGAACACAATCTGACGATAACTTTTGTTTGGCGATAGAAACCAGCAGATGAGCCACACGCTCATCCAGCAGCAGCAGACGTGGCCAATCTTTGCTCTGGCTCGCGCTCTCCAATTCACCAGACAACGCCTCAGCGGTAGCCAAAATAGTCATATTAATGTTTCATCCCTTCCCAACCTTGATATAAGGCAGCTAAAATCCCTTCGACTTCAGCAATAATCTCGATAGAGAGCAGATTACTGGCCTCATATAAACGATAAACACAATAGTCGTATAATTTGCTGATAGTGACCGATAAATCACCGCCATCTTCATAATTCAGTACGCTGGTTAAGCCATTAAGAATATTAATACATTTATTAATACTCTTAACTTTATGCTCATAACGCCCGGCCTCAATATGCCCTTTAGCACAAATTAACTCATCCCTTAGGCCATCAAATAGCATCATAACTAATTGATGCGGCGTTGCCGCCGCCTGAATAGCGATATCTGTTTGTTGATATAATCCTGCCATCGGTTCGTCATACATCATAAATTCTCTTTATTTCTGCTCTTTTTCTGGTTTAAATAATTCTAAGGTAGCGTTCATTTTGGTGAGCATATTTCTTATCCCCGTGTATACCACCAAATACTTATCGTATGCATTATCATAGTCATCTTTAACAACCTTCAGCTCTTTCTCGATAGCGGTAATATCCAGACTTAATCGATCATTATCCAGTTTGAATAAACCCGACGTGACATTGATATAAGGTTCTAATGCTTCCGTTAATTTATTGACGACCCCATTCTTGCCATTGAAAAATTCATTGAAATGCTGCGTATTGGAACTCAATGTTTGTTGCAATTGTTTGCTGTCGATGGTTAATTCACCGTCTCGCCCACTCGTCACACCGAAAGCATAAATACGTTCGCCATCAATTGGGCTTCTGATAATGTTATTCAATAGGGTACTGATAGCGCTGGCATTGGGTACCGAGGATGAGGACTCCACCAGTTTTTGCAATTGATTAAACTTGGAGACAAACGTTTTCAGTTGCTCTTCGCTGGCCTCATTATCGATTTCAACGCCCACCTCAACCGCAACCTTTTCTTTCTGCAATGACAAAGTAAGCCCCTGAATCGCCTTATCCAATACATTTGTATCGTGCGTTATCTTTATCCCTTTATTCTGTTCCCCTAGCCAGACAATAGCATCTTGCCCGGCGGCCAGTTGCTGCTCTGTTGCTGCGCTAATTTTGGTAGTTAACTTACTCACATCCAGTTTATGGGCTGCACCGCTTTTATTGCTGCTCAGCGTTAACACCACATCACTGCCGGTACGCACTAATGAGGCGGTAATTCCTTGCCCATCGCTATTTTTAGCCTTATCACTGGCATTGTTAATGGCATTCGCTAACTCTTCCAGGCTATTTACCGAGGTTAAATCAACGGTTAATGTGGTTTTACCTACGGACAGATCTATTGGGCCTGCTGCTAACGTTAATTGGTTATCAGTAATCCCCTTTAGAGCAATCTGGTCTGTCTTGGCTAATTGCTCGACGAATAAATGATATTTGCCTTTTACCGCTTGTGCGGTTGCACTGGCGCTTACCAGTTTATCGTCGCTACTGGTGGTTTTTATTTTCAGCAGCCCAGAATCCCGTTGATTTAATTGATTCAATGCCGAACGAAAATCAGTGACTGACGTTTGTAATTTATTAGAACTCACCTTCTGACTATTAATCTGTTTTTGTTGTGCCTCTAAACGGTTTCTCTTCCTGAATACAGTTTTATCAGCACTAAATGCGGCCTGCTTTTCTGGTTCAACGGTTATCATAACAACTCCTATTTTATATTTTATTTTTACACTTCACGTTAAGCAAAACACATGCCAATAATCAATTTATTGATATCCATTGAATTTATTTAACGTAGGGAAATAAATATTCCGCGTATTTAATAACAGCGGAAATAAAACGTTGATAAAAGAATACCGCTCCGAAAAGCGGTATCGATTAAGTTCATGGCCGATTATATTAACCTGGCAAGCGGTTTATTAACCTTGCAGCAGGGTCGAAATCAACTGCGTTGCGGCATTGGCTTTTTTCAGCATCATCACGCTCGATTGCATTAACATTTCGCTCTGCGCATGGTTTTTCATCTCATCTGCAAAATCGGTATCTTTGATGCTGCCCAGCGCCTGCGCGGTGTTGCTGATCATGTTATCCAGGTTATTGGAAGAGGATTGCAGGCGGTTTTGGTTCGCCCCCAGCGTGGCACGGAAAGCACCATAGGCGTCAATCACGTCTGACAGCTTTTTATCTGCCTTCATCGCCAGATCTTTATCGGCCAGCTGCATATTCATCACACCACCACCGGTAGAGTTTTTAGCCTGGAATGTGGCTTCTGCCTTGACCGCAGCGTCATGTGTTGTTTTCAGGGCAGCAACCGCATCCTTCATCTGGTTGCTATTGGCTGAAGTGATAACGGCACCAAGAGCAATTACCACCTCTGGGACGGTCTTACCCAGCGCATCCTTATATTCAGGGATCTTAATTTCTGCCACTGCTTTATTACCAGAAGCTGCAAAATCGTGTTCCAGAGTCTTTTGGACGCCTTCAGCACCAGCTACAAGACTTTTAGTATCTGTAACTGCCTTATCCAAATCATAAGCTTGCTTCTCCAACGACCCAGTAGCGCTCGATGATTTTCCGGTGATTTTCGGTGCCTGCTTGGTCACACTCTCAGTCAGCTCTGCAATCACGCTATTCAGATCTAATTTCAGGCTAGATTCTGCATCGGTACCGCTCTGGAAATTCAATTCCTTACGCATTTTGCCGCCATCAGCAAACAGCTTCTCGGAGTTATATTCGGTGTTGTTCAGCGCGTTTTGCAGCTCTTTACCCAGTTCGCTAAATTCTTTTTGGATAGCCTCGCGGTCAGCCGCAGAGTTAGTGTCGTTCGCCGCCTGCGTTGCCAGCTTCTTCATGGCGTTCAGGGTTTTGACCGATTCAGCCAAGCCACCATCGGCGATTTGCAGCATGGCGATGGATTCTTGAATGTTCTGCTTAGCCTGGCCCGCGCTGTTTAAAAACTTCTCCATACGGTTGGTGATCTGCAAGCCTGCCGCGTTATCGGCGGGTGAGTTAATGCGGAAACCGGTAGACAGGCGCTGTGAAGATTTGGCATTCGCCAGGCCCGCATTACTCAGGCTGTTGATGGCTGTTTTAGCAGAAGCATTGGTGTGGATAGACAGTGACATAAATTCAATTCTCTTAAATGCCGGGGCTACCGGTTAGCTCCCGTGGTAACAGAACAAAGCGGCACCGAATGGGGGATTATTAAACGCAATATGCAGATAAAGTGAATTTGCTTAAATTCTGAGCCGGAGGTTATCTACTGCCTAAAAGCTGGGCCATGCCCGGTATACAATAAAAAATACCGCTCCAGGAAGCGGTATCGATTTATTAATGGCTCTAAATCATTCGAGTGGCAGAAAGGGGGTAACTGAGTACCCCCCTGCAACGCGAAGGATGGCGGGTCATTAACCTTGCAGCAGGGTCGAAATCAACTGCGTTGCGGCATTGGCTTTTTTCAGCATCATCACGCTCGATTGCATTAACATTTCGCTCTGCGCGTGGTTTTTCATCTCATCCGCAAAATCGGTATCTTTGATGCTGCCCAGCGCCTGCGCGGTGTTGCTGATCATGTTATCCAGGTTGTTGGAAGAGGATTGCAGGCGGTTTTGGTTCGCCCCCAACGTGGCACGGAAAGCACCATAGGCGTCAATCACGTCTGACAGCTTTTTATCTGCCTTCATCGCCAGATCTTTATCGGCCAGCTGCATATTCATCACACCACCACCGGTAGAGTTTTTAGCCTGGAATGTGGCTTCTGCCTTGACCGCAGCGTCATGTGTTGCTTTCAGGGCAGCAACCGCATCCTTCATCTGGGTGCTATTGGCTGGAGTGATAGCGGTACCACTATTAATTACCACCTCTGGGACGGTCTTACCCAGCGCATCCTTATATTCAGGGATCGTAATTTTTGCCGATGCTTTATTACCAGCAACTGCAAAATCTGTTTCCAGCGTCTTTTGGACGCCTTCAGCAGCCTCTTTTGCTTTCTTAGCTGCCTTTGTTGCCTTATCCAAAACATCAGCCTCTTTCTCCAATGTCGAACCAGCAACATCTGCTTTAACTGGCGTTGCTTTCTTCGTCACACTCTCAGTCAGCTCTGCAATCACGCTATTCAGATCTAATTTCAGGCTAGATTCTGCATCGGTACCGCTCTGGAAGTTCAACTCCTTACGCATTTTGCCGCCATCAGCAAACAGCTTCTCGGAGTTATATTCGGTGTTGTTCAGCGCGTTTTGCAGCTCTTTACCCAGCTCGCTAAATTCTTTTTGGATAGCCTCGCGGTCGGCCGCAGAGTTGGTGTCGTTCGCCGCCTGCGTTGCCAGCTTCTTCATGGCGTTCAGGGTTTTGACCGATTCAGCCAAGCCACCATCGGCGATTTGCAGCATAGCGATGGATTCTTGAATGTTCTGTTTAGCCTGGCCCGCGCTGTTTAAAAACTTCTCCATACGGTTGGTGATCTGCAAGCCCGCCGCGTTATCTGCTGGCGAGTTAATGCGGAAACCGGTAGACAGGCGCTGTGAAGATTTGGCATTAGACAGACCCGCATTACTCAGGCTGTTGATGGCTGTTTTAGCAGAAGCATTCGTGTGGATAGACAGTGACATAAATTCAATTCTCTCTAATTCCGGGGCTACCGGTTAGCTCCCGTGGTAACAGAACAAAGCGGCACCGAATGGGGGATTATTAAACGCAATATGCAGATAAAGTGAATTTGCTTAAATTCTGGGTTGGAGGTTATCTACTGCCCAAAAGTCAGGCCATGCCCGGTATACAATAAAAAATACCGCTCCAGGAAGCGGTATCGATTTATTAATGGCTCTAAATCATTCGAGTGGCGGGAAGGGGGTAAGAGAATGACAAATCGGTCAGAAACCGGATCAGATTTCGGTTGTTATTCGCTCAGAGGCCACCTGAACCCAGCCGCCTCAACCGAGTAGGAGGACTACCCTCTCTCCTTGTCGGCAATATTCCTGATTGCGCTCAACATCAAAATCAAAACCCTATCTGTAAGTTTTGGTTTTATCTTTTGATATTAAAAACACATTTGAGCTAAATCATTCGAGTGGCAGAAAGGGGGTAACTGAGTACCCCCCCTGCAACGCGAAGGATGGCGGTTTATTAACCTTGCAGCAGGGTCGAAATCAACTGCGTTGCGGCGTTGGCTTTTTTCAGCATCATCACGCTCGATTGCATTAACATTTCGCTCTGCGCGTGGTTTTTCATCTCATCCGCAAAATCGGTATCTTTGATGCTGCCCAGCGCCTGCGCGGTGTTGCTGATCATGTTATCCAGGTTATTGGAAGAGGATTGCAGGCGGTTTTGGTTCGCCCCCAGCGTGGCACGGAAAGCACCATAGGCATCAATCACGTCTGACAGCTTTTTATCTGCCTTCATCGCCAGATCTTTATCGGCCAATTGCATATTCATGACACCGCTATCCGCAGAATGTTTGACAACGTATTCATTCACAGCCTTCGGAGTCTCTATTTCTTGCTTGTCCCAATAAGCCTTTGCGTCGGCCATCGAGGTGATATTCGCTGGTGTGATAGCGGTACCTGAGGCAATTTTTTTCTCCGCTACATCCTTACCAGTGGTATCTTTGTGTGCTGGAATAATAATATCAATGGAAGCATTACCCCCCTTACCCCCCTTACCCCCCTTACCCCCCTTACCGGTAGCATCATCGACTAGTAATGTGGTTTCTGCTGACTTAGTCGTCGCCGCCGTGCTCTTAGCATCCTTTGCTAACCCCTCCAATCTCGCGAGTTCTTTTTCCTCTGCCGTACCACCACTATTGGCTTTAAGCCCCGGTTTGGTCACACTCTCCGTCAGCTCTGCAATCACACTATTCAGATCTAATTTCAGGCTGGATTCTGCATCGGTACCGCTCTGGAAGTTCAATTCCTTACGCATTTTGCCGCCATCAGCAAACAGCTTCTCGGAGTTATATTCGGTGTTGTTCAGCGCGTTTTGCAGCTCTTTACCCAGCTCGCTAAATTCTTTTTGGATAGCCTCGCGGTCGGCCGCAGAGTTGGTGTCGTTCGCCGCCTGCGTTGCCAACTTCTTCATGGCGTTCAGGGTTTTGACCGACTCAGCCAAGCCGCCATCGGCAATTTGCAGCATAGCGATGGATTCTTGAATGTTCTGTTTAGCCTGACCCGCGCTGTTTAAAAACTTCTCCATACGGTTGGTGATCTGCAAACCCGCCGCGTTATCCGCGGGTGAGTTAATGCGGAAACCGGTAGACAGACGCTGTGAAGATTTGGCATTCGCCAGGCCCTCATTACTCAGG
Organism: Yersinia pestis; assembly: GCF_900460465.1. Lineage (GTDB taxonomy): Bacteria > Pseudomonadota > Gammaproteobacteria > Enterobacterales > Enterobacteriaceae > Yersinia > Yersinia pestis. Next base: position 1,114,385 of record NZ_UAVH01000006.1, read on the forward strand.
CTGTTGATAGCTGTTTTAGCAGAAGCATTCGTGTGGATAGACAGTGACATAAGTGCGATTCTCTTATAATACCGGGGCTACCTGTTAGCTCCCGTAGTAGTAGAATAAAACGGCACGGTTGTGTGAATCATTAAACCTGACATGCAAATTATGTTGTCATGACGATTAGGGATACCACTAAAAAGAGTTTAGTATTTTAATAACGCAGGTTATTAATCTGCTTTAAATTTTTAAGAAAAACGAAGACGACACAATGCTATAAAAAATTAAATTATTTTTTTAAAAAAAACATTATTTATTCACTTTTGAGGGATGAATCATCATTCAGGCCGGAACCGTTATCAAAAGACCCTATAAATAATGTAAATTTAGTCGCATATAGGAAAAACACTTAACTATCAGAAAATAAATAAATTTATTAAAATATTGATTATTTAATATCATTTAGTTAATAATACATAGCAATCGAGAAGAATAGTTAACCATCCTTTTACAGCGATTAATAACTAGGAAATTTTCTCGTAAAAAAGAATATTATACCAAAAGCGGACAACAAATCGCGGGTTTGCCTGTATTTTGAACCCACCAATAATAACCCTACCTCCTAATAATTAAGCAGAATTTATCTTTTAGGTAATTAAATTATCAAATCATGGCAAGCATTTTGATACTATTATGCACACAATAATCGAAAAAAATATGAATAAACAATCCCATATCGTGAATGGCTGGCTAATCGATCTAACATCTGGCTTTATTACCCATCAAGAGACCAGGGAAAAAAAGCGCCTTGGTGAATACCAGTTGAAACTGATCAACGTATTACTGGAACATGCTGGCGAAATTTTATCCCGTGATGAATTAACAAATTTAGTCTGGAAGCGCCGAGTTATTGGCAATAACAGCTTGCCCAATGCAATTCACACACTGCGTGTCGCGCTGGGTGATGAAAATAAACAACAGCGCATCATCCAGACCATCCCCAAGATAGGTTATCTGTTGGATGCCAGCTTTTGTGAAATTATCGACGCCACAAAAGAGACAGAAACGGCGGAACAGACAGCATTGGCCCAAACCGATGATGAAGAGATAGTCGCACCATTGAATGGCGTCACTCTCCACGAGGCGGTAGCAGCAAGTGCATCTGATATTGCCCATAGCAGGATAGCGGAGACTAACGAAGAACCGGCAGATACGGCGATCAACGCCCCCTTACCCCCAACACAGACCGGGCCGGTGGTGATGACTCGTCAGCACGTTACGGCCAGTCAGCGCCCACCGTGGAATATTTTCAGCTATTGGAGCCGGGTGGCTATTGCGTTATTGGTGCTCATCACTGCGGTCGCTTTTTACCGTTTATTTCCGCAGAACAAAGGGGTGAGCTACACCGCTATTGAGCAAGATCAGGAAGCGTACAGCAATATCCGCCTGTTTCAGTTGGTGGACAGTGCGCTGTCGCTACAGCAGGAAGAGAAACTTAATCAACGCTTAAAAGACACGCTGTATGCCATAAATAAACAGAGTAAAGCCAAGAGTATGAGCATTAATATTTATTATTACGTCTCTCTCAGGCGCTTGGATTTTACCTTCTCGGTAGAAAGTCAATGCGAGAATAAACAGTTAGGGATGACCATTTACCATTGGCGTCAGAACTCTCAGTTATTAAATAATTTGATTTACCGTGAAATGGAGAGAAAAATAAATGAAATGGTTAACTGCTAGCAATGGAATACTACTGTCAATTTTAGGGTTATTCCTGTCACTGGCAGCACTGGCCTCTTCTGAAGGAAAGAAAAAGCCCACTCTCGCCGATGCTCAATTACAAATGGGTTTTTATGATTTATTGTCACAGCAGAAAGAGATCTATGATGCCCGTATTACCGCAACCCAAGGCGGCGTGATTAGCACCATTACCAGCCCTAATGATAATCGCTTTATTTTTAAGGGTAAGTTTACTGAACAAACCACCCAAAATAGTCAGTTGAGTTTCAGTTACAGCCCCATATTTTTCAATAACCCCACGTCTGGCCGCATGATTGAGGGGTTTCTGGATTATTTAATGCACAATACCGTGTTTATGACGCCAATGGTGGTTGAAGGGCAACCTTTATTGGTGGGGCAAAGCGGTATTGTCTTGGGCGAGAAATAACGGGGAGTGAAAAATAGCTGGGGCTAAGAAATCGCTGGGGCTGAAAAAACGGCTGACATGTGCGATCAACGCACATGCAGCTTGAAGAATAACGGGTAATGTTTACCTTGCTGCAACACCAAGTACGTTGGGGGACTTGCAGTTGCAGCCGTATTCCCCCTCCTCAACCCCCCAATAAATTTCTCACCATAGCGCTGCGTGCATTGCCCTGCGCCGTTAACATATTGGCCCACATCGCATACTGGGAGCGCCCTTGCAGTAACTTTTCAGCTAAGGCTTCAGCGGCCATCAACGCAGAATTGGGCGCAGAGAAACTGGACATGCTATTGATTTGCACCCCGGTATTTCTCTTGTGTTCGCTCAATTTACGCATCTGCCCGGTAATCTGCCCCATCGCTTGCTGAATACCCGCCAGGTGTTTTTTGGCTTCCTGCGGCTTCGCAGCAATATCACGCACCCGATCTTCCAGCACCACTTCTGGTTGTAATTTCAACGGTTGGAAGCTCTCCTTGGCAAAACGTCCCCCACCACCCCGGACCTGAAGATGGGCCTCTATCTCTGCCCAGCGCTTTTCATCCACATGAAATTGCGCATTCCCTTGCGGATCCAGCCGCCCGTGGATCCCTAAACGCCCTAACCCATTATTGAGACGTAAAAGATTTTGTGCCGGCGAAGCATAAGCCGGTAAGTTGACCGCCACGACGTTATATCCATTACCTGTCAGCGAAAATAACAGTGTTTCACTTTCTGCCGGTTGCAAAAGCTGCTCGGCTCCGTGCAAAGCGAAATTAACCTCGGTACGTTGCTCTGGCACAAAATTAAGTTGCCGATCAACGGCATTACCTGACATCGCGGTACGTTGTTGCAACCAATGTAAGGTTTTTAATGCCAGGGGTTTGATTTCTGTCTCCGCGCGTTCTTGTTGCAGCGCACGTTGCAATTGCGCCACCTGCCGTTCAGTCGTATGTAAATACCCTTCTGCCCGTTGTAGTGCCGTCAGTTGCCGATTAAGTTGTACGTTATAACGCAGTGGCTGGCTGGAAATAAAAGGTGACTCAGGGAAATCGACCTCTTTTTTAATCAAAGAAAGTGAATTAGCGCCCTGAAGCCGGTCGAAATCCGGGAGGCTGGTTTTATTCGCCACCTCCCATTGCGGTCTATTGAGTCCTACCTGCATAACATCCCAGCTTAAATTAAGTTAAAAAGTGACAAGCTATTAATCTGTTTGAACGTCGTATAGTTGGCATTAGTCACCGCCATCAGATTCATCAACTCCATATAAGACTCGGCTAAATCCAGGCCAACCAAATTTTCTTGAATAGTGGCATTCGACAGCTCCATCTCTTCATGGTTTTTTTGCAGTAATTGACTATGTTTCTGTCTGATCCCTAACTCAGTTAAGGTGACCCCCATATGATCAGAGGCATTATCAATTAGCCCCATCATCTCATCAATTGCCGCGGTATGGCTGGCTACCGCTGCCGGTAAAATTGGTTTCTTAATATTATCACACAACTTTTTTAACTTATTTAGCGTGGCTAAATCACCACTGGTATCAGTGAAACCAGACTGTAAATGTACATTCTCAGTAATTTTCACGCCTTCACCAACACCCGTTTGACGGTTATCGCTATTACCAACATACGTATATTTATTCTTCGCACTGTCGAAGGTAATGGGCTGTTTATTACTTGCTGTTCCTGCAAACAAATAGCGCCCTTCACTATTTTTGGCATTTAACCCTGCCACCACCGATTCCAGCATGTAATTCAATTCATCTGCAACCCCAGCGATATCTTTATTGCTCTTAATGTTACCGTTGATCGATACCAGGCTACTCTTTATCGAGACCAATTGTTTATTAATTGCCGAAACATGCCCAGTTTGATTAGTCAGGCTGTTAGATAACCCACTAATATTACTGCTGTACTGCTTGATGTTTGCTTGTTCACGATTGATCTGTAATAACCGGGTACTGGCAATAGGGTCTTCTGATGGCAAGGTAATACGCTGTTGCGTCATCATTTGCTTGTTTATTTTCTCAAGCTTTTCATTGTGCTGAGTAATAAACCGATTCATCGTAGATGACATGGTTGGAGTGCTGACTCTCATCAATATTCCTTTATGAGTAAAATAATAATTAGACTAAAGCTAACAGATCAGAAAATAGCTTATCGCCAGTCGCAATCACTTTCATGTTGGATTGATAAGCCCGTTGATACTCCATCAAATTCATCGCTTCTTCATCATTATTTACACCACTAAAACTTTCATGATAACGAGTCGCTTGATTTAAGGTATTTTCTGCATTTTCCAGTTCGCTGTGATTTCTATTACTGGTAATGGCGATATAACCGACGAGTGCGGTTGCCGCATCGTCCAGTGGCACATTCTTCATGCCAGTCACCGGGGTTTTTCTAATATCGAGCAGTTCAAATAAATTGCTGTTATCACCCGCAGGTTTTCCGTGAGCAGCTAAAGCTAGCTGTTCTGCCGTAATGGCGGACAGTTGTAACATGCCATTCGGATCACTCGGATTAAAGACAAATAAGTCTTGCCCAGGAGCGCCAGTAAAATCCGTACCTTTTCCGAGCTGATCGTTGAACTTATCGGCCACTGTTTTAGCCATCTCTTGCGTTGAGTCCTGCAATTTTTTCAGCGTGGTGAGTTCATAATCATTTATTCCCCCCAATTGTCCCCCACATGACATGTTCATGCCCTGTGTGGCCCCCGAAAAATGGAGAGTGATTTTAGTATCAACAGAGGAGGTATCAACCGCCAATTCAGCCGCCACCGCGCCATTCACTAACGGCTGCCCTTGTTTTACGCTAATACGGTAAGTGCCATCTTCTGCTTGATTAACCTGTGTCTCAATCAAGCCACTGAGTTTTTTTATCTGGAGTTCCTGCTTGTCCAATAAATCGTTAATGTTATTGCCATCAGAACGATTTTTTAAAATCTGTTGATTATAATCAGCAATACTGCGCGTCAAGCTATTGATCTCTTTCACCGTAATATCACGTTGCTGGCCAATAGATTTTTTTTGCTGAACAATAAAGTTGTTCACATTATTAAAACGCAGCGCCATGGCATTAGCTGACTCGATAATCTGCTGGCGCATCGGGGGTGAATCCGGCAATTGTGTCGCGGCACTGAGAGAGGAAAAGAAATTATTTAACCCCGTTGCCAGACTGGTGCTCTCATTGGAGACCATCAACTCTACCGCGTTGAGATATTGTTCACCCGCATCGTAATACTGTTGCTGGCTATTTGCCCGCCACTCTTGCATCACCACATATTGTTGGGAGAGGCGTCTGATCCCATCAACATTAACCCCATTTCCTGCGTTAACGCCCCCCTGCCCATCTGCGCCAATGGCACTTTGTTCAGCCCGCTGGCGTGAGTAACCGGGGGTGTGCATATTGGCGATATTCATTGATGTCGCATTTAAATGCGCTTGTGTGGCCTGCATCCCGCTAAAGGCGGTTCTAATAAAATTCATGGTTATCCCGGCATTTGTTGAATAAGTAACAGATGTTGAATAAATAGCAAATACGCTTTACTCCCTATAAGCGGGCAATTGATCGCCAAACTTAAATCGGTTTGATAAGCCGTTATTTACTGCCCAACTGCTGGATCAACAAATTAGCAATGCCACTGCTGCGCTGTGATGCCAACGTGGAGGCCAGTTTGTCATCGTAAAAGTCACGCATCATGCGCTGTTGTTTACTGTTAAACGGGTCATCATCGGCGGCCAGCACCTCGGCGGCTTTGCGCATCTGTTGCAATAACGTGCGCATAAATACCGCTTCAAACTGCACCGCGGCTTGTTCCAAATCTTGCGGCTGGAGGTCACCGACAAAACTCCCCGGTATCACCGGGGATGATTTATTAATGGCTTCAATCATAGGTTGTCCTTAAATAACCACTAATTCTGCGTCCAAGGCACCGGCTTCATACAGCGCTTGTAATATCGCCATGATGTCATCAGGAGAGGCACCCAAGCTATTGATGGTGTTGACAATACTGCGCAGGCGAGTCCCGGCAGGCACCATCACCATCTGGTTTTTCCCTTTGGTCACCTCGATGTCGCTTTCAGGGGTTGTCACCGTTTTACCCCCGCCTAACGGATTGGGTTGGCTGACATTTTTCTGCTCACGAATATTGACCGTCAGATTGCCATGGGATACCGCCGCCGCACGGACCATCACCCCTTCGCCGATCACCACCGTCCCGGTACGGGCATTAAACACCACCCGTGGTGACTGCTCGCCCGCATTGATTTGCACATCTTCCAGCAATGACATAAACGCCACGCGCGCACCGGCGTCTTGTGGCGCATTGACCATAACGTTAGTGGCGCTTTGTGCGGTGGCGGTATTGGCACCGAAAGCCCGGTTCAACGCCAGTGCCACATTGTTGGCCGATTTAAAACTGGGCCGTTTGAGATTCAGCACCACTTGGTTGTTGGTTTGAAAATCACTGGGGATCTGGCGTTCGATGCTCGCGCCATTGGGAATACGGCCCACGGTTGGGGTGTTCACCGTGACACTGCTACCGCTGTCGCCTTCGGCTTTAATGCCACCGACCACCACATTCCCCTGTGCCAATGCATACACTTCACCGTCGGCCCCGCGCAGTTGGGTCAATAACAGCGTGCCGCCACGTAAACTTTTCGCATCACCAATGGAGGAAACCGTGATATCAATCGATTGCCCACGGCCATAGCCCGGCGGTAAGGTGGCGCTGATCGCCACGGCGGCAACATTTTTTACCTTAGGGTCCATTTTCTCCGGCAGTTGCACACCAAACTGACGCAGCATGTTAGCCATTGATTGACCGGTAAATTTCACCTGATTTTTATCACCGCTCCCATCCAAGCCCACCACCAGGCTGTACCCCACCAGTTGGTTGCCGCGCACCCCTTGAATATCCACCAGGGATCCCAGCGGTTGCGCGCTTGCCGTGGGTAACACGAGCCATAACCCGAGCAGGACAAAGCAATGCCTCGTTTTTATCAAGACCGACAAGAACCTTATCGAGACCGAAAAAAACCGCATCAGGGCCGAAAAATGTATCCGGTTTAAAAACATATCAAGCTCCTGCCTAAATTGGGAATAGCGGATGGTTGAAGAAGCGCGTTAACCAACCGGCTGAGTTAGCATCACTGAGCGCACCACGACCGGCATAGGAGATACGGGCGTTGGCGATGCGCTGAGAAGAAACCGAGTTATCCCGTGCCACATCATCTGCCCGCACTAAACCCGTGACCCGCATATATTCATCGCCTTGGTTGAGGGTCAGCCATTTTTCGCCACGGATCACCAAGACGCCGTTAGGCAATACCTGATGGACCGCAACGGTTATCGATCCACGCAGCATATTTTGCTGTGCTGAGGTGGCACTGCCGTCAAAATCGCGCTTACCGGAGATGGAGCCGCCAAATTTATTCAGTTTTTTGCCCAAGACTTCCGGTACCCCCAAGCTCATGTCATTCTTTTTGCCAAAGTTGGTTTTGGCCTGCTTGCTGGATTGAGTGGATTCATCCAGTATCACGGTCAAAATATCGCCGATCCGGTACGCACGGCGATCCTGCAACAGCGACCAGCTGTTAGCGGGCTGAAACAGCCCCCCTCCTTCCGTTACCGTCGCGGGTTGAATCAGATTGGCCGGTGGCGCAAATTCGGCATCATCTTTTTGTACCAACAGCGCGGGGCTTTCACAGCCACACAACGCCAGCACCATTGGCGTCAGTATTAAAAACCTTTTCATTCGTCATTCACTTTTCAAAAGAGGGTGCTGGCGATCACAGCTTCTGGCTAACAAATTTCAGCATGTCATCGGCGGCAGAGACCATTTTGGCGTTCATCTCATAGGCCCGCTGAACGGTGATCATATCGACCATCTCCTCAACCACTTGTACGTTCGAGCCTTCTAATGCGCCTTGTTCCAATTGGCCGAACGCCTCTTCACCCGGAACGCCCTCTACCGCTTCACCACTGGCTGCGGTTTCTCGATAGAGGTTGCCGCCAATCGCTTCCAAACCGGCTGGATTAATAAAATTCACCAAGGTGATTTGCCCAACTTCAACGGGTTCAGTTTCTCCCCCGACGGTGGCGGTGACCGTGCCATCTTTGCCGATGTGCAGTTGTTTGCTCCCCGTAGGTAGCTCAATTTGTGGTATCAGCGGCATACCCTGTGCATTCACCAGTACGCCATCCGCGTTAGTGGTTAAATTACCGGCGCGGGTATAGGCAATTCCGCCGTCCGCCGTTTCGATCTGGAAAAAGCCCTGACCGGTGATGGCCACATCCATATCACCCTTGGTCACTTTGATATTGCCGACCGTAAACTGTTTTTGGGTGCCCACAATTTGCACGCCACTACCAAACTGGATACCGCTCGGTGTGGTGTTATTTTGATCCAGCGGTGCGCCGGGGGTGCGCTGGTTCTGATAAAACAGATCGGCAAATACCACCCGATCACGTTTGAAACCATCGGTGTTGACGTTAGCCAAATTGTTCGAAATAGCGCCCATTTTGGCATCTTGTGCCGCCAGACCGGTTTTACTGACCCATAAAGCAGAGTTCATAACTGTTATTCCTTAATTTCCATATTGAGCAAGTGGCGCAGATTAAGACTTCACCGCGCCATCGCCATTAACTGCCCCGGATCATCCGGTTGCCCGCTTGTGCCAGATCCTCTGCAACTTTCATCATTTTGATTTGCGCCTCAAACTGGCGGCTGAGGGAGATACTGGCGATCATTTCGCTAATGGCAGAAACGTTGCTGCTTTCCAGGTGTTTATTCACCACTTGCACCGTTTCATCACGGGCCGCCGGGCCACGGTTACTGACCAGTAAACCGCGGTTGTTTTTTCTGAGTTGGTTAGCGGGGATATCCACCAGTTTGATGCGCTCGATCTCTTCTGGAGTTTTGATCCCCCCCGCCTGCGGGATGATCGCTATCGTGCCGTCATCAGCTATCGATAATGCCGAGTAAGGCGGCAAGACAATCGGGCCGCCATCCCCCAGTACCGGTAAGCCATTGATGGTTAACGCCCCCTCGGCGCTTACGTCCATCTGACCATTGCGGGTATAGGCTTCACGGCCACCACTGAGCACCGCGATCAGCCCCTGATTTTTAAGGGCAATATCCAGATCACGGCCGGTTTCTTGCAAACTGGCGGGGGTCATATCCACCCCGGCATTTTGGCTCAGGACCGCGACACGGCTGCTATAACCACCGCCCATGACCTGGGTGGCGGTGGCTTTTTGTGCCCAGAAAACCCCCAGCTAGGCTGGGGGTTCAGTAAAGCTTTCAGCTTTGGGTCAGTTATAAAAACCCCTTTTGATTTGTTAAAACAGTTTGCGGTCTGGCAACTGCAAATGTTCAACAAGAAATCAAAAGGGGGTCCCAATGAGGGATGAAAAGAGCTTAGCGCACACCCGATGGAACTGTAAATATCATATAGTTTTTGCGCCGAAGTACCGAAGGCAGGTGTTCTACAGGGAAAAACGCAGAGCGATTGGCAGTATTTTAAGAAAACTGTGCGAATGGAAAAACGTGAATATCCTGGAAGCAGAATACTGTGTGGATCACATCCATATGCTTCTGGAGATCCCGCCCAAGATGAGTGTCTCGGGATTTATGGGGTACCTGAAGGGAAAGAGCAGTCTGATGCTTTATGAGCAGTTTGGCGATTTGAAGTTCAAATACCGTAACAGGGAGTTTTGGTGTCGAGGGTATTACGTTGATACGGTAGGGAAAAACACGGCCAGGATACAAGAATACATAAAGCACCAATTGGAAGAGGATAAAATGGGTGAGCAACTCTCGATCCCGTATCCCGGTAGCCCGTTTACGGGCCGTAAGTAATCCATAGATGCAAATGTCAGATCGCGATGCGCCTGTTAGGGCGCGGCTGGTAACAGAGCCTTATAGGCGCATATGAAAAACCTCCGGCTATGCCGGAGGATATTTATTTCCAGATCAGCACGGAACCCCTGCGTATTGCTGTTCGCCAGATTATTGGCATGGATCTGTTGTTGTGACAGGCTGCGATTCGCCCCGCTGACGGCGGTATACAGAAGCTTATCCATTACAGCACCTGGAACAGTGCATTCATCATGCTGTCATTGGTGCTGATGATTTTGGTGCTGGCCTGATAGTTACGTTGGGCGGTCATCAGCCCTACCAGTTCTGCGGTAATATCCACATTGGAATTTTCTAACGCGCCGGATTCAAGGCTACCCAATAACCCCGTGCCAGGTGTGCCCAACAACGCCGCACCGGATTTATTGCTCTCGCTCCAGCTCGTGCCATTTTGCGTCACCAGGCCACTTGGGCTGGCGAAGTTCGCGAGTACCACTTTGCCCTGCAACACTCTTTCGCCATTACTGAAGGTGGCATACACCGAGCCGTCACTTTCAATCCGTTCAGCATTTTTAACACCCGAGGTATACCCATCACTTTTATTGCGAGTGGTGGTAAACCCTTGGCTAAGCTGCGTGGTGCCGGTGTAATCAATATCGATATCATAATCAGCAGCACCCGCTGGATTGAAAGTGCCATGAAGATTAATAGCGCTACCTTTCATACCGCTACCAGCGGCAGGAATACCCGGTATCAACGCTCCGGTATCGGTAAATTGCAATGTCAGGGGAGGAGTCGCCGTTCCCCCATCAACGGTATGGTGAACCGCCCACTCACTCGCGACAGAACCTGCAGGAGGAGTCGTTGATTTAACAAAATAGTGAGCGACCGCATGTTCCCGCCCCAGAGAATCATAAACCGTCGACGTCGTGGTGAAGTTGTAACTTTTCTCATTGGTAGGATTGAAAACGCTGACTGATGGTGCCGTTACACTGGCATTCAGATTAGCCATAAAATCAAGCTGTTCTGATGCTTTAGCTGGCACACCCGCATTGTTAATTTTCAAATCACTGATGATGCCCGCCTGGATATTACCGGCAGCATCCGCCGGGTAGCCCTGTAATTTCATGCCCTGGCCGTTAACCAGATAGCCATCCACATCGGACCGGAACATGCCCGCGCGGGTATAGGCCTTATCCCCCGAGCTTTCACGCACCACAAAGAAACCTCCGCCGCTGATCGCCAGATCCAGCCCCATGCCAGTTTTTTCTTTTTGGCCGTCTTTGCTGATATTTTGTGACACGCCGCTGACCGCGACCCCCAGTGGCTGCGACTGAGCATACATAGACGAGAATTCAGTACGACTGGCTTTAAAGCCTTTGGTTGCCGAGTTGGCAATATTGTTACTGATGGTGTTCAACTGTTCGGTATGTGCATTCAACGCGGTATTAGCGATACTAAAACTCATAACATATTTCCGTATAAATAAGATGGATTAATAGGGTGATATTGACCGTGCGGGCTAGGCCCCGAATTGTGTGATTTGGCTGTATGAAACCTCGCCAAGACCGGTAATATTCAGTTGCGGTGCACCACCTTGTGGTGAAATACGCACGTTGTTCACTTTGCCTGCCACTTCTAGCGGAATCAGTTCTTCCCCACTGCCACTGACGGCACTCAGTTGGTATTGGCCGGGTTGGAGCTTGGCCGCTGCCGGATCAAGCGTGAAATTCACCGGACCCGCCGGTTGTTTACCCAAATCGATAACCTTTTCTTGGCCCAAGATGTCAGTGATGTGCAGTAACAACGTCGGAGCAGGTTGTTTCAGCGTTAAGCGCCCGGCAACAGGGTCCTTACCTAAGGTAATTTCATGGCCTTCAACCATCACTTGCTGCCCAACCAAATTGGCCGTTGCCATGGTCTGCATTTTCGCCATCTGAACGGTATTGCTCTTGAGCAGCTTTGCCATGTTCTCCGTGGCCTGAACCTGCGAGAGTTGCGCCATTTGGCTAACAAACTCGGTACCATCTGCCGGGTTCAGTGGGTCTTGATTTTTAATCTGCGCCACCAACAAGGTCATAAATTGGTTATTTAACTGCTCCCCTCCCGGCAGGCCACCTTCAGGTGCTGGGGATTGATTGCCAACATTGGCTGAATTTCTGCTTTCATTAATCTGCATGGTTAGCGCTCTCCAAGCTTTAACACACTCTGCTGCATGCTTTTCACACTGTTCAATACTTCAACATTGGTCTCAAAGCTGCGCGATGCTGACATCATGTCAGCCATTTCTGACACCACATTCACCGCAGGATAAAAAACATAACCTTGCGGGTTGGCCATTGGGTGATTGGGCTCATAGCGCTGTACCGAGCCGCCAACCTCCACCACATCCAAGACCTGCACTTGTGCGCTCTGAACGCCTCGGGGATCAGCCGCTGTGCGGGCCGAATACACCGCTGAAAACACCGGGCTGCGGGCTTTATAAACCGTCGCAGCAGACGCCGCCGGTGATTCCGCATTCGCCAAATTACTGGCAATGGTATTTAGCCGGATGGTTTGAGCGGTCATTGCTGAGCCAGCCACCCGATAGATTTGGTTAAAAGACATCCTTATTTCCCTTCAATTGCCTGCTTTAGTCCGGTCAATTTCATATTGAGAAATGACAGACTGGTCTGATAATCAAGGGCATTTTTTGAGAACTCGGCTTGTTCTACGTTTAATGCCACGGTGTTGCCATCCAGTGAGGGCTGGTAGGGCAGCCGGTACTTTATTTGTGGTGACGACATTATTTGTGGTGACGACATCATTTGGGGTGACGACATTTGAGCTGATGACATTTGGGTTGATAACATTTGAGCGGATGATCTGTCAGGCGCTGCCATCACCCCATTCCCTCTTTTTGCTCGTTGCATTTCAGCGGCAAAGTCAATATCTTTAGCCTGGAAATTTGGGGTGTTCACATTGGCTAAGTTGGCTGATAGCAGTTCTGCTCTGGTAAGTCGAAGCTGCATCGCCATAGGGTGAACCCCTAACGCTTTCTGAAAATGGATGCCCACAAAATACGTCCTGTTTTGATGTTAAAACACAGTTGTTGCACGAAATCACACCACTCAATGCAACTAACGTGCCAGGTTTATAACATCATAATTAATAGTATTTTTTATTTTTATTGCTCGCCAAAATGGAAAGTTAACTTCCGCCTGTCGGTGACATTTAGTATCCGCGTCCGTCACTGCCTACAAAGCCTGTTGATCTGTGGCGCATTGCTGTGTGCCAACACCATTTCAGCGGCTGAAAACAACACCAGAAAACAGGTTTATACGCAGGCTCTGCACGCCGCGACGGCCGATATCGCCCAAACCGCCAAGAATAAAAATTGGCAGGGCTATAGCGTCAAAATGAATATTTTTATTCCGGCAGAAATCAGCCGTTATAAGCCGTGCCAAAAAGCACTTCAGGTCGCATTGCCAACCGCAGAAACACAACATTTATCGCGTTTGCGTTATGAGATAAGTTGTCCCGATGGTCAGGGCTGGGAAGTGGTCGCCACGGTAAAGCCGGATATTTATCTGCCAATATGGGTGGCAAAACAGACCCTTGAGCGCGGGAGAAAAGTGCAGGCGGATGACATCGAATTGAAGAAGAAGAATATTACCGGTGTTCAGGGCGGCTATATCACCGATCCAGACGAAATCCTCGGTTTAACCATCAAGCGCCGTATTCGCCAGTTGCAAGCCGTTATCCCCTCGCAATTAGAACAGCCCGTTTTAGTGACCCGTAATCAGCACGTTCTGATGCTGGCCGCGCAAGACGGTATCGAGGCCCAAATGTTAGGGATAGCACAAAAAAATGGCCGCAAAGGGGAGCTTATCAAGGTAAAAAACCTCAGCAGTGGCCGAGTGGTGACCGCCACGGTTGATGGCAGCGGGCGGGTCAGAATGCTAGGGCTGTCCACGCCCTAGGGGTGACTTAATCATCAAGTTACGTTTCAGGCGGCCAGCTAAGTTTGAGACAGTAAGCTAAGTTTGAGGCAGTAAGTTAAGTTAGAGGTAATAAGTTAAGTTTCAGGTGGATTGTTCCGTTTTAATCAGAGTGTGGGCGTTATTCGCTACAACTCGAATGACTTAGGGTATACGCATTTAGCGATTTAATAAGTTCACGGTAATTTAACTGACAAAAGGTGATTTTAGATGGAAATTAACACGCATCGGCGACGACCGTTTGTCGCCCAACCGGTGAGTACCGATACAGTATCAGCCGTCAAAGCGATAGAGCCGATTAAAACCGTCACTAACAACCCCCATTACGCAACCTCTGACCTGCATGCCCAACTGGACGCGATGCCAGAAGTAGACAGTGAAAAGGTTGATGCCGCCAAAGCTGCAATTCTCGCGGGAAGAATTACTCTCGACAGTGCAGCTGTCGCCAGGGCTATACTCAACTTCCACGGGAGATAATCTGTTATGGAGCCGACACAACGTGTTAAACAACTGCTGATAGACATTCAGGAAGATCGTAAACGTTACATCGCGCTGGAAAAACTGTTAATCAAGCAACGTGAACTCATGATTGGGCATAAAACTGAAGCTTTGGAGGCTTTGAATCCACAGCTCACAGAACTGTATAGCGTTCTTGATAATACAGCAACGGAACGTCGGCTCCTGATGCAGCAATTGCAATTACCGGCGAATAAAGAAGGGATACACCAGCTTCTCTCGCGTTTACCCGCACATTACCGCGAACATGCGGGTGCGTTATGGGCGGACTTGCGGTTACGGGCGCACGCTTGCCACCAGCAAAATCACCACAATGGCATGTTGCTTACCCAACAAATCGCCTTGTTATCTTCATTAGCTGAGCAGCCTACTGAGTTTCTTTACGCGGGCTAATTTGATTTCTATGTCTGTGAGCCCATGTCATCTGTAAACTTAGGTCTATAAACCTAGGTCTATAAACTTAGGCCTGTGAGTTTATTTCCGTTAACCTCTATCCCCGTCATACTTCAAGCGGCATGTGCATTGGCTGCCTTCGCTCACCCAGTGACTTACTGATGTAAGCTCTTGGGGATTCACTGAGCGACCGCCTTCCTGCAACTCGACTTATTTAGGGTATATATGCAGTAGTCACTTTATGGATTGTT
>NZ_UAVH01000004.1 GCF_900460465.1 Yersinia pestis
GTGCCGCGGTACAGATGGCATGTAATAAGTCATCACTGGGGAAAAATATGGCGTAGTCATAATTAACTGTTCACGTGCGGCATACACAGCTGTTAATAATGCCTGGTGGATCATTTCTTCTGGGAAACCAGGGCCAGAATGACTTGAATCGTATGACCAGTCTCTTCTTCGAATGGCATAATATTCGCGTCGGGGGGCGGGGGTAAAACGTTTGCCTGTTTCAATTTCCCAGTCACAGGCATAAACAATACCTAGGGTTGTGGCTACCGGGCCTTCCATGCGCGCCATCATATCAATCCACTGACCAACCCCGGCATCTTGTTTGAAGAACCGGGGATCTACCATGTTCATACTGCCGGTATAAGCAACATAGTGTCGATTAACACAATTTTCCGATGTTGGCGCAGATCCATTCGGCGCAAGAACATACGAAATACATTAACTTTAAGTGCCTCAACCACCTCAATACCTGCATTACGCATCATTGCGGGATAAGGGCTGCGGAAAAATTGCTTGCTACCCGCTGAATCGAGTAACAGCCGGCAATGAACGCCGCGTCGAGCCGCAGCCATCAACGATTCAGCCACCTGATCGACCAGACCACCAGGTTGCCAAATATAAAACACCATTTCTATATTGTGGCGGGCGAGTTCAATATCTCGTACTAGCGCTTTTAGTGTGTCATCGGTTGTTGTTAATAGTTGTAGTTGATTTCCTTTAACACCGTTTATTCCTTGACGCCGTTCACATAATTGAAACAGTGGGCTGGCAACTTCGCTATTAGAGTTAGCAAAGATATGTTGGCATTCCTTGAGTCACTCAGCCAGCGAGCGGTCGATGGCCACATGGCTTTAGCTCGTTCAGCACGCCGCTTACCCAAATGCAATTCACCGAATGAAAGGTAAGCAATTATCCCCACCAATGGCAGAATGTAGATAATCAGTAACCAAGCCATAGCAGAAGGAACGGCCCTGCGTTTCATCAGAATACGCAATGTTACCCCGGCAATGAGTAACCAGTAGCCAAAAACGGAAAGCCAACTGATTACGGTATAAAATGTCGTCATAAGGGCGTAAATCTGTTCACAAACGGTCACTAAAGAGTGTACGCACAGTATCGAGAAGGTGAAACCTTTAATCGGTTATATTGATGTATAAAATCTTTTCATCTAAAAGGACTTGCAACTCTCGATAAAATGATAAATAGGAGGTTATTGACAAAGTGCCCGCGACGGAGAGAACAGGCAGATCGTAAAGACGCCGTAAATACATCCATGTAGGCTCGAGCCGCGCCATCCTTGGCGCGGACGCTTACCTCCTCTGCCTATCCTCACCGTTCAAGATCGCGTCATCGGGGTTTGTCAGCAGTCTGAAATAGATCATTATTTATAGTTTTGAGGGCATGTCGGGGGCTTTTAATCTGGGCCGCTATTTTACACTTACGGCTTGGCGCTGAGGTTGAAAAGCTTATAATGGATGGGTTTTCGGCTTTGGAAGAATAGTTTCATGAGACGGAGTAGAAATGAAGTTGGTCGCTGGCGTATGCTGCGACAAAATCAACGGCGTAAAACCCGCTGGCTTGAAGGCCAATCACGGCGTTACCGGCATATCTATTGTGTTAGGCAACTCCACGAGCATCAGCATCGTAGGGCGTTGTTATTCACCGTAGCTTATGAGTGGTAAGACCCTATTATGGTAATAAGGCAGTCTCTATGAGGCTGTTTTTTGTTTGAATCTTTCCCTGAAAATAGACAAAATAGTTTTGCATTTAAATATTTCATGAGAGATATTTATCATGGTTAATTTTATGCGGATAGCGGATAGTTTGATTTTATTTTTATAAGTCAGCCATCTAAATAAAGACTGTTTTTATTTAAAATAAGAATAAATCATTTATTAAAGGATCTATTTACACAAGTTGCTAATTGACGATCTAAAAAATGACGTTTATTATTCTTGCAACTCTCTTTGTTGGTTTTATTCTGATTGTCTTTTTTTGAATAACTCTAATCATGAGAGTTAATAATTATCTGAATAATTGGATTTGCAATAAAATAAACTATAAGTTTCCTGCCTTATCAAAAATTAACTTTTAATAAATGGAATCATTATGAAATGGATTACGACATTAGCGCCTCTTTCACTCGCATTATCTTTGGGTATCTCGGTGGCGAATGCTGCCAGTGATGCTAGCAACACGGTATCTTTCGGTTACGCTCAGAGTACGCTAAAAATTGATGGGGAGAAAATTGGAAAAGATAATAAAGGTTTTAATCTAAAGTATCGCCATGAGTTAGATTCAGTACTTGGCATTGTCGCCTCTTTTACCCATACCAAGCAAAACTACGGTATGCCTGGAGATAGCGATGGGAAGAGAAAGGTTGAGTATTATTCTTTGATGGTGGGTCCTAGTTGGCGCTTTAATGAATTCGTCAGTGCCTACGCATTAATAGGTGCAACCCAAGGTAAGAGTACACACACTAAGCCGCGTATGGTAAGCAACACTGTTTAGCAAAACAAGCATGGGGTATGGTGCTGGCTTGCAGTTCAATCCGGTAAAACACGTTGCTATTGATACAGCTTGAATACGCCAAAATAGAGGATGTAAAAATAGGAACTTGGATTGTGGGGGTTGGTTACCGCTTCTAATATTCTGTTGATTAACGCAGATAACCAGAATGACTTACTGGTTATTATTACTTTTATGCCACCTTATAAACTCGGTGGCTTTTACATTCGGATAACAAAAAGACATAGATAAAAGTTAGATTTTTGTATGTCGGGTATATTAATTTGCAGTGAATATCACAGTTATATAATTCTGATTAGCAGATGATGTGATACCGATTACAGCAAAGGCTATGGTTTATGTCTCAGTATAAATTAGCTAAAACAGTATTCTTTGGGGACTTGAAAGTCAGCGCCGCTCTCTATAAGTATGAAATTTATTGTGAAGAGTCAGAGTTGATTTACCACGCGGCCATTTATTCTGAACAAGTTATTGCTGCTGGTAAACACACCTATCCAGTTTGGGTCAGAAAAGATCATATGATATTAAAATCACCAGCACATATCTTGGAGAAGGCCGTTGAGGCTTGCGAAGAGCATTGGCTGAAACACTACAAAGGGTAGCGTTATGCTGAGGTTTTCTATCGTGGTTAATTAACAAAAAAAACTTATAATAATACGCCTAGCTTTAGGCGTATTATTATATCTAGTGTCTACAACCGTGGGCTGTTTAATAAGACTAATCAAAAAAAACGAGATAAGAACCCTTTTTTTTCTGTAGTGCTTGGATTTTGAGTATCCGTGATTACCATGCTCTCTCTCATCAGAGAATGAGGTTGCTGGTGAGTTTTCTACCGATTTTTCAATGAGTTTGTCTAATTTCCCGCGATCCAACCAAACACCACGGCAATTTGGACAATAGTCTATCTCAATACTTTTGCGTTCAGTCATCACTAACTGGGTATTATTGCACACCGGACATTCCATAGCTTTCATCTCCGCATTAAATCAACGTGACCTGAGTTTGTGCGATATAGAAACTGTCCTTAATTAGACAATGATTCCAGGTAATTATGTGTAAGTGTGGTTAAATTAATGCCGGTGAATATGTAAAATTCATGATTGTAGGGAGGATGATTGTAGAGAGCAACGCGTATATCTCGGAGTTGATACCCGCTGGCTACACGCGTAGGGAGAATGACTTTTAGATTCAAAACACCCGTTTAAAGGGTTTAATAATTACCGACTGGTAAACACCTGCGGCAACATAAGGATCTTGTTCAGCCCATATCTCAGCTTCTTGCAATGAGGAAAAGTCAGCAATCACTGTCGAGCCAGTAAAGCCGGCATTACCGGGGATCGGCACTGTCGATGGCTGGGTTAGGTCCAGCGGTCAGTAAACGGCCTTGATCCTGTAAAGCCTGTAAGCGAAGCCAAATGCGCAGGACGCAACAGACATTCGCTTCTCCAATGAGTTAGGTACATCTGTAGCAAATATGACGTTAAAACATTTTTCACCTTTAAAATCATAATAATGATAGTTATCAATGGTGTTCAATAACAGCATGTTACACTCACGAATACAACCATGGGAAAGCTAACCAATGGGTGTTACCACTTAATGGTTGTTATCACTTAGCTACCCATCATGGAATAAAATGATCTCTAAGAGTAAAGATAAAGTGCTGCCACGGCGAGATTGTGGATTAAAACGTCATTTAGCGCTAATTAACGGAGAATGTTTGTCGTTCCTTATTGAACATGATTGCTATTTGCATTTAAACTTGGCTGCATCAGAGGACATTGAATCATTATGCAGCTAATAAAATTTTTCTCAGATCGACGGTTAACATGGTCACTCATTTTTTCAATAGGGTTGCACGGGAGTGTTGTTGCGGCACTGCTGTACGTTTCCGTAGAGCAAATGAAAATTCAACCTGAAATTGAGGATACGCCTCTTGCTGTAACGATGGTCAATATAGCGGAATTTGCTGCACCACAACCGGCTGCCGCCGCGCCAGAGCCAGTTCAAGAAACACCAGCCGTGCCCGAAGAGACACCGCCTGTGCTTGAAGAGACACCACCGGAACCTGAAGAGCTGCCTGAGCCTGTTCCGGTGCCTGTTCCTGAACCCGTGAAACCCAAGCCGAAGCCTGTTAAGAAAGAAGTTAAGAAGCCGGAAGTGAAGAAGACGCAAAGCACCGCCGGATGACAAACCGTTTAAATCTGATGAGGCCGCGCTGGTTGCGAACAATGCACCGGTAAAATCGGCACCAGTTGCCTCAACACCTGGCTTATCAACATCCGCTGGGCCAAAGGCACTGAGTAAGGCTAAACCCTCTTATCCGGCTCGGAGCATTGGCTTTAGGGATTGAAGGGCAGGTTAAAGTACAGTACGACATTGATGAGAGTGGGCGAGTGACGAATGTCAGAGTGTTAGAAGCAACACCACGTAATACTTTTGAGCGTGAAGTGAAGCAGGTCATGCGTAAATGGCGTTTTGAAGCGGTCGCTGCTAAAAACTATGTGACTACCATTGTGTTCAAGCTCGATGGCAAAATGGAAATGAATTAAGAGCCTGTCCATAATTCTGTGTAACTGCCACCGTATTAAAGGTGATCGCTCAGGCGGTCACCGAACTCGATAATAAAACGGCTCATCGCTAACCGCCAGTTCTGGATCGGCATACTCCATTTTTTTGATGCATCCTTGATCGCCAAATAAACAACCTTCCGCACTGAGTCGTCTGTCGGGAACACTTTGCGCTTTTTTAATGGCTGCACGGATCACGCTGTTCACCGATTCGATGGCATTCGTGGTGTAGATAGCCTTGCGGATATCGGGCGGATAGCCGAAGAATGTATTGAGATTTTCCCAGTGCGTACGCCAACTTTTGCTAATTTGCGGGTATTTGTCGTCCCAGGCCTCCGCAAACTTATCCAGCGCCATCAGCGCCGCCTCTTCTGTCGGAGCCTGATACACCATTTTCAAACCGCTGGTGACGGCTTTATAGTCCTTCCATGACACATATTTCAGGCTGTTGCGTACCATATGGATGATGCACAGCTGGATGTGAGTCTGCGGATAAACACTGTTTATCGCATCCGGGAACCCCTTCAGGCCATCCACGCAGGCAATCAGAATGTCCTGAAGACCGCGATTTTTTTAGCTCTGTCAGCACACTTAGCCAGAACTTCGCACCTTCATTTTCTGCCAGCCACATGCCCAGCAGCTCTTTCTGACCTTCAGTGTTGATGCCCAGCGCTAGGAACACTGCTTTGTTTATCACGCTACCGTTCTGGCGGACTTTTACGACAATGCAGTCCATATAAACAATGGGATACAGAGCATCCAGTTGGCGGTTTTGCCATTCAGCAACCTGCTCTTTTACGGCATCGGTGACTTTAGATATCAGCGTGGGAGACACATCGGCGTCATACATCTCTTTGAAGGTGGCGACGATTTCGCGGGTGGTCATGCCTTTGGCGTACAGGGACAAAATCTGGCTGTCCATCTGTGTGATACGCGTCTGATTTTTCTTTATCAGCTGCGGTTCAAAGGTGTTTTCGCGGTCGCGTGGCGTATTCAGCTCGATTTCGCCGTCGTCGCATAGCAGTGGTTTTGGACGAATAGCCGTTGCGGGTATTCGAGCCTGATTTAGGGGTATTTTTCTCGTGCCCGAGGGTGTTCGGTAAGCTTCTGCATTTAACGCTGTTTCGACGGTAAGCTTTGTTAGCATACGAGAAAATGCATTAAGGTCGGCTTCGGTTTTAAGACCTTTAGCCAGTTCAGCCGCAAGTGCTTTAAAGTTTCTTTTCGTCCATAATTTGCCTGTCTCCGTTGTTGGAGTGAAGATATCAAAAACAGGCAATTACACAATATTGTTTACAGTCTCAAAAAATTACCGCAAACCGATGTTACTACGTGTCAAGTAGCGAGTCATTTTGCGGTAATACTCTGTTTAACCGTGATTAAATCTTACTTCATGTCACTTCGCTTTCAGACATCCGCCTATATTGAATAAGCCGAGTTGGGCTAAATAACGCTTAAGGCAGCATGTCTAAATTGCTTTAGCCGATGACAGCCTAAGCTGCCATCTTTACCTTCATTGTTATGATGATAGATTGCTATGATGATAGCGGGCGGTGAGTGGTTTGCGGCCACTTCACTATCGCTGTCACTAACTCTAATGTGGCCAACGTAGCCAGCACCCAGATAAACCAAACCTTGCCTACTGTCACCAGTACCCAGCCCCCAAAAGGCGGAAAACCAAAAATACCCACGAAGTAGGCAACGACAAACCAAGTCAGAGCGGCGTGACGGTTTTCAGGGGCTGATTCATTGACCGCCCAAGTTTGAATCACGGGGTATAACAGACCGTAGCCAGCGCCGGTTAGCATGGCGGCAGCGATCTGGAAACTCACATGCGTCGGTATTCCTAACAGGCACACAAGGCCGATCATTAGGCAACACAAGAGTACCGCTACGAGTGGGGTACGGGGCCAGCTTGATAGTTTGTGTGCAAGTAACAGGCGTGAAACCACGGCGGTAGTGGCATGCACGGCAAAAAAAGTACTGGCGCTGGCCAATGAACCGTCGGTGAGCGAGTCCTGAAACGACATCATTCCAGAAAAAACGGCCCCCCCTAAACAGACCATCACGATGGGTCTGATGACTCCGCTTTTGGCGAGTACGGTAATTTTTTTTACCCAAGGCCGCAGTGAATTCTCATGCCGGATAAGTGGCTCTCGGGTGCCAAAAATCATCAACAGGATAGAGGCGAAGACTCCCATCACGCCCACCAACAGAAATGCGGCCTGGATGGGGATCCCTCCTTGTACCACCGCGATAGTCAGCAGGATAGGGCTACCACAAATTCCGGTCATCTGGAATGCACTGAAGCGTGTAAAACCAGGGCCTCGTTCGGTATCGGTGAGGCGTTCAGACAGCGCCATTGGCCCCCCGATATAGAACATGCCCCAGCCCAGGCCAATCAACAGTGCCGCTACATGGGGCAGATAGCCGGATCCGCCACTGAGGCTCCCCAGTAGAAAGTAGCCACAGGACTGGATCAGTGCTGCCAGCGCCGCCAGACGTGAGGCGTCCAATTTTCCAGCAAACCAGCCAACCAAAGGCACACCGATGAGTGTCCCGAACAGAGCCATACCGAGGGTTGCCCCAGCGTCAATGTCGTTGCCCCCCTGCGAGTGAAACCAAGCAGAAATGAGAAATGTGGCACCATAGCCTCCTGCGCTGAACAACGTGCCAAACAGGAGAAAGTGATGAAGTTTTTCGCATGATTCAGACTCCTGTCTCGTTTGTGGTTGTAGCAGATGAGAGCGGAGCCATTGATCTCAGCGTTTTCACCGTATTTTCCAGACGCTGGCAGACATAATCTATTTCACTTTCGTTATTAAACCGTCCGAGTCCAAAGCGCACACTCCCCCGGATCTGCTCATCACTCGCCCCTAGAGCCTGTAACACGTGTGATGGTATCTGTTGATCGGAGGTGCAGGCGGATCCTGAGGACAAGGCAACGTCAGAGAGTTCGAGCAACAGCGAGTCGGCATCGATACCCTCAAAGGACACGTTTAACACGCCGGGCAGGCATTCAGTAAGGTGGCCGTTGACCTGCACATTCGGTACGGTATCGAGAATGTGCTGCCGTAGCCTGTTTCGTAAATCACATAGCCTGGCCGATTCTACTGACATGTTTTCCATCGCCAGTTCGGCGGCGCGTCCAAAGCCGACAATGCCCGGTACATTGAGTGTGCCGGAGCGTAAACCTCGCTCATGCCCTCCGCCAACGATGAGTGGTGAAAGCATAAGATGCGGATCGGCGGTATTGACATAAAGTGCCCCGACCCCCATGGGGCCGTAAACTTTATGTGCGGAAAAAGTGGCCATACTGATATTCATCCGTTGCATATCTAAAGCGATTTTCCCGAACGCCTGTGTGGCATCGGTATGAAATAAAATGCCCTTATCCCGGCAGAGTGCGCCAATTTCTGCCACTTTTTGCAAGGTACCTGTCTCGTTGTTGGCAGTCATGATTGAGACCAGACGCGTATCGGGCCGGATAGCTTGGAAGAGGGTATCAAGGGAAACAATACCGTCACGCTGTGGCTGCAGATAAGTCACACTAACCCCACTGTCGGCAAGTTTGGCACAGCAGTCCAGAACTGACTTGTGTTCAATCATGGAGGTGATGATATGCCCCCAATTCCCCTGATACTGAAGGCCTAAGATGGCAAGATTGATGGATTCTGTCGCGCCAGAGGTGAAGATGATATCGGCGGGACTGACTGCATTGATAGCGGTTGCGATTAATGTTCTGGCCCGTTGAACAGCCTGGCTCGCTTCCCAGCCAAAGGGGTGGCTCTTACTGGCGGCATTGCCATAAGCGTGGGTTAGGTATGGCATCATCGCCTGCAGGACGGCAGGGTCTAGTGCCGTTGTCGCGTTATTATCGAGATATATCGGTGGGTTCTGACTGTACATAATGATTTTTCCTTAATCATGAGCGAGACGACAACGGCTTTTTGGGGCAGAGGTGAATTGAGCGATTATCTTCTCCCCCCGACTGACTTCACCGGCCTCATTGACCAGATTAAGGCGAATGGCGGCTGGGACACCTAGCAAGTGGCTGAGCTGGAGCCCGCGAACATAGGCCAGGCTTCTGGACCAAGGGCTATTTTCAAAGAACACTTCCAGAACCGCTTGCGGATCCTGATGGTCGCTCGCTGCCCGTTCAAAATACTCTTTGGTGATAGCCGCACAGGTGAGCTTTTGTGTTGGCGTCTCATTATGCGTCACCGTTTGGTCGTGAGGCTGCTCCGGTTAGCATCCTGCGGGTGAGCCTTTCAGGAATATCTTGGGTCGCGAGGATATGGACAAGGTGCTGTCGGCTGAATCTTCGTGATCGCGCGGATATCACTGAGATCTATCTGATACTTTTCCGCAATAGGCAGAAAAACCTGCTGGATTAACGGATGGAGATGGCTTAGGCGCGGGCGGCGTTTTTGGGCGTTAGAAAGGTTTTCTGTCAGAAACTGAAGGCGAAAAATACCGAGGTGATCGAACGCTACGGACAACTTCGGCAGCAAATTTCCACTATCCAGGGATTGTCGGGCGAGCCGCAGTGCTGCATCAAAGGCATTTAATTGAGCCTCAATGGCAACCATGCCGTTATTATCAAGATAAACACGGGAGTTCCCGGCAAGTATGCCAATGTGAGTGTTTTGTTGGTCCATGTTTCTCAGTTTCCTTTGAGTGATGACGTATTTTTCTTTATACAAAAATGAGAATTTCGTCTTGTTTATACGAATTGAAAATTTACTTTCCTTTCAGCCTTGTGCAATAAAATAACGACTCTAAATCCGGTGTAAGATATACCCGTATGCTTAATCGCCTTCTGATAATCGCTAATCTATAAAAATCTGATGTGTAAGAAATGACTTATAAAGAAGTTACTAATTCGGATAACACTTTCAACTAACTGAACGTCACTGATTTTTCTATTATACGCATGGAAATTATTTCCTCATTAAAAAAGCTACTTATATAGATAAGTGGGGTGCCTCCTCGGTAAGAAATGAAAAATAATTTCAGGGTGTATTGTAACATTTTGACTTGTAAGTAAAATAAATTAAAAAATACACTTTACCGAAACTGATGTGCGTATCTTAAGAGGTTTTGGCAAACTCATCGCACCAAGATTCGGCTCTCTTAGCCAATAGGCTTTTTTCGAGACTTAACAGGCAGCCTATTTATATCGTGTTTAAGGTCCCTATCGGATTCTGCAGTGAAAAATAAGGCATTATAAGAGTTGTGGCAAGATCTTTAGTGAAGCCTGGAAAATAATTTAATAAATTTGCAGTAATAGGTCATCAGTCTGAATACTTTCTTTTAGTGGTTGTAGTAAATCGTCTTCTCTGCTTAAAAAAAGGCTATTCCCGCAAAGGTGAATTAATTATTAACCACATAGTGATCTTTATGATTTGTTAAACTGAGTCTGTTTTCTTGGCTCGGTAACCCGTTGCATTCAACCCAAAATTTTATTGGATGTGATGGCTAGGGTATTTTCTTTAATAGATTCACTATTCCTGCGCAGGAATAATGATTATTAACATAGCCAACGCACATGCCAGCTTGAAGTATGACGGGTAGTATTATTGGCAAGGAGAGCGAGGTAGGGCGAAAATTGGGCATTGGAGGCCTTCGGTGTTAAGGGTCATGCATGGAGAAAAAGGTGAGGATTGTCCTTACCCATGGCGGTTTTTACCTGACGGGCCAGATATGGCATACTAACGCCGAAATTTAACTAAGAAACTGTATAAAATGAAATATTCAACGTTAGCCGCTGTTATCTTTGGCATCTCAGCGACTCTAAGTAGCGCCACAAATCCGGTACAGGCTGCCGAGGCTTCCTTAATTAATCTTGTTTGCCAATTGAAAGATGGTAATGACCTTTTAGCCATATTAGATGGCCCGAATCAGCAATTGATCATTGATAAGTCAGTGTTTCAGTTTATAAAAGTGAATCCAGAAGGCCAAGGGGAAGCATTAATATTTCAGAAAGCAAACAGTGAGGAGCAAGTGATCGCCTCTCTGAATATTTCTGCGTTACCAATACGTTTGGCCGTCGTTGATGAGGTGCAGGCTAGCCAGTATACCTGTACGCACACCCAGGCCTAGATTATCCGCCTTTCTCTCTGTTCTTACCCAGAGAACATTGACTAATGAAACTCAGATCAACAGGGGATGGAAAATCTGTTGATCTGATTTCAATCCAATCTGCCGATTGAATTAATTATCTTTAGGATGAAAAAAGTTGCCGCATCTAGGGCAAACAAGTGTGATGTTTTTCGAACCTTGGCACTGTCTTGTTCTGAGACCAAGGCACACTCAGGGCAAGTGACATTATTCTTTTACTGGAGAAAGATTTAAACACATCTAATAGGGACATGATTTATTACCGCCAGGATATGGAGGTAAATTCTACCATATTTTGCATGGAATTAAGTGTTCATTAGGATTAACAGACCGTTTGAATCTGATATAAAAATGGCGCCAGAGAGGCGCCATTGATAATAAAGATATGTATAAAAATTATCGGCCGAACAGATCGCGTCTTTTAGGTTTAACAAATTGGCTGATCAGAACGAGTACGGCGATAACCAGATATGCAGCAAAAACCGACTAACCATTGTGCATTTCTAATGACATAAACTGCCATTGTCTTTCCGAGCAATCGCCACTGGCGGCGAACACGGCGGGTAACCATTTATCCAAGGGTAGCCATGAAGGGAAGTTGACGAAGAAATCGCAGGTGTTAAATGGGGATGGATTCAACTGCAGCATAGTGTGTGCCCAAGCTAGCTGGACCCCTTTCCACGCGCTGTAGATCCAAACTGCAATAGCTAAATAGCGTAGTGGTGATCTCGGGGCTATTGCACCCAATAGTGATGCACCGAGAATACCGAATAATGCGACACGTTCATAAATACACATTACACACGGTTGTAGCAACATAATGTGTTGAAAATAGAGCGCAGTTAACTCTAATAGAAATGCAGTCAGGGCCATTAATAGCCAAGCACCGCGTCCTCGGGAACAGCGGTTAAGGAATTGCAACATATCTTTATTTTCCATGCAGTAAGCAATTGTACCGGCAGTGTAAACCAATTCATCTTTTCTGCCAGCTACCCAAAAGCAAAATTAGGTAAAAATCAGTTTTTCCCGCACAAGACAGGCACAAGTACAAATTTTACTTTGGGTGAGATGTTGGTTGGTTTTGCCAGCCCCCATTCGTGCCACCTTGAGTTGTCGCACTTATCCCCAAGGCTGGCCAACCATAATGCAAGTGATCAGTGTGGGATGGCAACCCCGTTTGTGATGTGTGGCAAACTGATCCATCCAGCCTGAGTCAGCCACTCTGTCATCGGTACCAATAAAAACTCGACACCCAGCAGGCCAACAATCGTCATCACTAGAGTATAAGGCAAAGCCATATATACCATTCGCCCATAGGAAAGGCGAATTAGTGGTGCCAATGCCGAAGTCAGCAGGAACAAGAAAGCGGCCTGGCCGTTTGGTGTCGCCACGGAGGGGAGGTTGGTCCCTGTATTGATGGCGACCGCCAACAATTCAAATTGTTGTAACGAGACAATACCATGCTCAACGCAGAACGGGCCTCATTGATATACACGGTACCGACAAAAACATTGTCTGACACCGATGAGAGCAAGCCATTAAACAGATAAAACAGCGATAGCTGAGCGGAAGGCGAGGCTTGTAAAACAAACTGAATAATGGGGGTAAAGAGGCTTTGTTCAATAATAACCGCGACCACGGCAAAAAATACGGTTAGCAGCGCGGTAAACGGCAAGGCTTCCTGAAAGGCTTTGCCCAATGAATGCTCATTTGTGATACCACAAAATGAGGTGGCGAGAATAATAACGGATAGCCCGACCAAACCGACTTCAGCTAAATGGAGTGCCAGTGCCAATACCAACCAGACACCAATAATGGCTTGTACTATTAACTTCATCTTCTCTTGCTTGGTCCGTTTCGCATTGGCTTGCTGATCGTATTCGGTCAGAACCTGACGCACACGTTCTGGCAACTGGGCACCATAACCAAACAGTTTAAATTTTTCGACCAGCAAGCAGACCAATAACCCGAAAATAAAGACGGGTAAGGTGACGGGTAACATGCGAATAAAGAAAGTCAGCAAAATTCCAACCCGCGCTTTTGGCAATAATCAAATTCTGAGGCTCACCAACCATTGTCATGACGCCCCCCAGAGCGGTACCCACGCCAGCATGCATCATCAGACTGCGTAAAATGCCCGGAATTGCTCTAATGTTTCATGGCTGTCCTGATTATCGATTCCGCTGTCATCAGTAATATCTTTGTCACTGTGATTTGAAGTAACGTTATGATAAATAGTATAAAAACCAACGGATACGCTGATAACTACCGCGATTACGGTTAAGGCATCCAAAAATGCTGATAGGAAGGCTGACGCCAGACAAAAGGCCAGGGAAAGGATAGTTTTTGACCGAATATTCAACAGCAATTTCGTAAATACAAAACAGCAGCAGCTGTTTCATAAAGTAGATGCCGGCCACCATAAATACTAAAAGCAAGAGGACTTCCAGGTTATTGGCGATCTCTTCTGCAACTTGATGCGGGCTGGTCATGCCGATGGCAACGGCTTGAATAGCGAGCAAACCCCCGGTTGCAGCGGGTAACATTTCAGCGCCATGGCTAAGGTAAAGATAAACTCGATAACCAGCATCCAGCCCGCGACAAAGGGGCTGACAAAGAAGAAGACTAGAGGGTTAATGATCAAGAACCCCATAATTGCTAGTTTGTACCAATCCGGAGAGTTACCAAGAAAATTCTTGAGTACAGCTTGTCTGTTGGTAATGTCCATTGTGAATGATTTTTCCCTTAATAAATTATTATGATGCGATTACGACGAAAGGTTACATTTTAGTTTACGTAATCCAGCTAAAAGCAATACGTATTCTCTGGCTAGCATTACATTTGCGCAATTTTTGCGACTTTATGACTGCTTTCACCCATTTGTTCGGCTCTGGCGCTATATTGGATTACACTCGTCTGGTATGATGAGCGGACTAAATTGCTGATATTTATCGCTACGGAACGTCAAAAACATGGTTATAAAGGCGCAAAGTCCTGCCGGTTTCGCGGAAGAGTATATTATTGAAAGTATTTGGAATAATCGCTTTCCTCCAGGATCTATTTTGCCCGCGGAGCGTGAACTTTCTGAGCTGATTGGTGTGACTCGCACAACATTGCGCGAAGTACTACAACGGCTAGCCCGCGATGGCTGGCTCACTATTCAGCACGGTAAGCCAACGAAAGTAAACAATTTTTGGGAGACATCTGGTCTAAATATTTTTGGAAACACTGGCGCGGCTTGACCATGACAGCGTTCCACAATTGATAGATAACTTACTGGCTGTTCGAACCAAATATTGCCACTATTTTTGTGCGGACAGCTATCCGTCATCATCCAGAAAAAGCGCAAGAAATTTTGGCGCGAG
>NZ_UAVH01000002.1 GCF_900460465.1 Yersinia pestis
CATTAGTGGGATGTAAAAACTGTTACGGGTGTACTGCACCATCCGTTCCACCTTACCTTTAGTCTGTGCCCTGAAGGGGCGACACAGTCGGGGAGAGAAGCCCATCTCCTTGCCGAACTGCCACAGCGAAGGATGGAACCGGTGCTGACCGGTCTGATATGCGTCACGTTGCAGAACCACAGTTTTCATATTGTCATACAACACTTCGCGCGGCACACCACCAAAGAAGCGGAACGCATTACGATGGCAGGTCTCCAGCGTGTCATAACGCATATTGTCAGTGAATTCGATGTACAGCATTCGGCTGTATCCGAGAACAGCAACGAACACGTGAAGCGGTGAGCGACCATTACGCATAGTGCCCCAGTCAACCTGCATCTGTCGTCCGGGTTCAGTTTCGAACCGAACGGCAGGCTCCTGCTCCTGAGGAACCGAGAGAGAACGAATGAATGCCCTGAGAATGGTCATTCCGCCACGATATCCCTGGTCTCTGATCTCGCGAGCGATTACCGTTGCCGGGATTTTGTAAGGATGAGCATCGGCGATGCGTTGACGAATATAATCCCGGTATTCATCCAGGAGTGAAGCAACAGCAGGTCGCGGCGTATATTTTGGCGGCTCAGATTTTGCCTGCAAATAACGTTTAACGGTATTGCGGGAGATCCCCAGTTCTCTGGCAATCGCCCGGCTACTCATTCCCTGCTTGTGCAGGATTTTAATTTCCATAACTGTCTCAAAAGTGACCATAAACTCTCCTGAATCAGGAGAGCAGATTACCCCCTGGATCTGATTTCAGGCGTTGGGTGTGGATCACTATTGCACCGTTCGTTACACAGGGGTCGGGGTACGCATTCCCTCATGCGTCAATATTATCTGGCATTGCGATGTCACATTTTTATTTTTTGGTTTTGCATGCCGTTAAACAGGGTTTTATATTCGGAGATGCAAAAGTCAGGACTAGACATATTAACCATCGATTCAGTCCTTATCATACGCCCTCACAGAACACCTCCTGTGAGGGCCTTTTTTATGTGGTGGCAAAGAAAAAGCCCCTCTGCCTGAAGGAGGGGCTTTATGTGAGCAAAAAAATACCGGGTGTTATCCACCTTCGGAAGTTTCAGACTAATCACAAAATGGAACACAGGCAATGCCCTGAAGTTAAGGAATGTTCTGATTAATTATTTCTTTAATTTTGTTTTTATCGAAAAAAAGAAAAATAAAAAATCAGGGTTGTTTGTTTTTACTGTTGATTATTCTGTGCGGTGGATTAATCTCTTTTCTGAAGAGTACCTGGTCGTATTCTTACTTTAATTTAGACGCTATTCACTGGGTTTAACAGTCCCTGCTCCATTAGGGACTTTTTTTTGCAGCAATCCATCAGACGTGTTTTAACGCGATTTACTTAATGGCCTGTGTTTTGTTGCTTTCTGGTTCAGAGGCCTTTCGGGAGCGTTTTAAGCAGGTTTCCGGACAGGCGAAAGCTGCCAACAGACAGAGCTGTGGCAGAGCCAGAAATGTACTCATCCTGGATACGCATGTATTCACCATCAGCCCGGTGAATGGAGTAGCATTCTGCTGAATTTGTCTGAGTCTGAAAATCGCGTTAAAACATATCCGGGCGCGATTCTGGCGTGTCTTTGTTGCTGTGTTTTGCCTTAATTGCCAGATCGCGCTCATCTGGCATGAATTCTGTTTTCCCGTTCATGTTCCGTCTTCCACGCCCACCAAATCAGGAAAAAACACCCGTTTCAGTTACATCAGGCAGGCAATTCGTTCGTGATTCGCCTGGCTGCATAGATATGCATAAGGTTAAAATTTATCAGGCGCGATCGCGGCGGTTTTTCGGGAGGTTTGTTGCTATTTTTGCCTGTCTGTTGCCGTGATCGCGCTGAACGCATTTCAGTGGTGCGTACAAATTGCCGTTATGTTAAATAGCCAGCTTTTCTTGAAAATATAACTCGTAGGTTATATTGTTAGTGGGGTAAGCTACAGGTTATAGGGTTGAGCATGTGGATGGTACTTTTTAGCCAGCGATTTGACGACTGGCTAAATGAGCAAGAAGACGCTCTTCAGGAAAAGGTTTTGGCTGATTTGAAAAAGCTACAGGTTTACGGACCTGAGTTACCCAGGCCATATGCCGATACCGTGAAAGGTTCTCGGTACAAAAATATGAAAGAGCTTCGCGTTCAGTTTTCTGGCCGTCCGATAAGAGCCTTTTATGCGTTCGATCCGATTCGTCGGGCTATCGTTCTTTGTGCAGGAGATAAAAGTAATGATAAGCGGTTTTATGAAAAACTGGTGCGTATAGCTGAGGATGAATTTACAGCACATCTGAACACACTGGAGAGCAAGTAATGAGAACATTAGATGAGGTGATTGCCAGTCGTTCACCTGAAAGCCAGACACGAATTAAAGAAATGGCAGATGAGATGATTCTTGAGGTCGGCTTGCAGATGATGCGTGAAGAACTCCAGTTATCACAAAAACAAGTTGCTGAGGCGATGGGTATAAGCCAGCCAGCAGTAACAAAGCTGGAGCAGCGCGGAAATGATTTAAAGCTGGCGACGTTAAAGCGTTACGTTGAAGCAATGGGAGGCAAATTAAGCTTGGATGTTGAGCTTCCTACAGGAAGGAGAGTAGCGTTCCATGTCTAATTTGACCTTCTCCATGCCCTGAAAGACGTGGAGAATGTCAAGGCAAAACAACAGAATGAGCGCCCCGTCATTATGGTGAAAAAGGTGATTTTTCACACATCTGAAGGTTGGTCAAACACCAACCTCCTTTCCACAGACATCCTCCCCGCTAGGGGAGGATGAAAAGAGAGATATGATCTGTATTTTTCAGAAGCGATATTGCAGACCCGCCGTCACAGTATAATTTTTATTGGAAATACCGGCAGCATCTCCGCCAATAGAGACAGAATCTCCACTATTCTTATCAATGGTCTGAGTACCTCCTTTGCCCTCATCATATTTACTGTATGTAAATTCCGCAAAGACTTTGGCATTAGGTGTGACATAATATCCAGCGTTAATTACGGTACCATAATAACGTGAGCCGGATGTCTTCTCACGGAAAGTAAGATCTCTCATATAGTGCTCATCATTATCATGTGCCCGAACCCAGTCGCTGAATTTAAATAATGCATTTAACTCAAAATCATTAATGCGATACTGGCCTGCAAGTCCAATATATGGCATAGAAAAGCGCTGGTTATAACCTATTACCCGCACTCCTTTCGGGAAGTTTCCGGTATAAGCTCCATTATTATAACTATATGAACCACCTGTAGCTGTCCAACTGAAACGTGTTTCCTGATATCCTGCTGTTATACCTGCTTTATAATTCTCATCCTGGAGTAACCAGCCTTTCACATTGAGGTCATATTCATTGGCATGATTAACATTTGTAGCAGGATGAGATGAGTGATCTGTCCACTCAGATTGATTTTCATTCATCCAGTCGTAGTCATCCATATTACCTGACCCGGAAGCCAGAGACGTCCACCCCCTGGCATTCAGGGTCAGAAATGAGTATGGATCCCAGGATATATCACCTTTCAGGATAGCGACATTTTTGATCTTCCAGTCTAACTGGCTGATCTTTCTTCCTGTTTCTGCGTCATAAAGCATTTCATGAGACTTTCCACTCAGCATCCCGGTGGAGGCTGCAACTGTAAAGCTGTCAGGGGATATATTTGGTATTAACTGAGATGATGCTGCATTAGCACTCCCGGACAGAATAGTTATAATGGTTGCCACAATAGAACTTTTCTTCATTAGACACCCTTAATCTCTCTGCATGAACGAAAACATATTATTTGTATCTGATTATCTAATTTCATTTTTAATAATGTAAAAATATTAAACAATAATCGATATCCGTTTTCTCGTCGTCTGACAGAATTATGTGACTTTGCTCACATAAGAAACGGTGGAAAATATCCAGGGAAATATGATCTTTTGAGCGAATTTTTCAGATCCGACAACGAGCGTTGAGCCGATGGTACTGATAACGGGAGTTATGGTAAATCTTCCCGTTCCTGCCCTTCCCGGGGTTCCACCCCTTCCGGTTTTTTTCCGCTCAGGTATTTACGGGCGAGACGAATGCGTCTCGCCTGGTAAATCGCATCGTAGGCCTGTGACTGTCCCACACCGTTACTGATTTCACTGACCAGATGGCGCAGGTCGGCCTGTGTCAGTGTGTAAACGTGTTTCTGGATGAGGTCACGGGCTGTCCGTTCTTCGTATCCGGCAACGACAAGTGCAGCCAGCAGGCGTTTGTCTGTTTTGCTCAGTCGGTGGCGACCAGATTTTGTTTTGCTCACGTTATCTCCTTTCTGTTTTTTTCTGATGTTACCCGGTGCTGTTTTTCTGCTGCGAATCTTCCCTTCCTGATTTTTATAAGAGTGATTCAGATCACAAAAATGAAATTTCATATTATTGACAGAGAAAATAAAGCGGCGTAATTTTATTACTGTACATAAAAACAGTGGTTTTATGTACAGTATTTTTTTTAACTTATTGTTTTTTTTATGTGTTAAAGAGGAATTTTTATGTCAGATACAATGGTAGTGAATGGTTCAGGTGGTGTTCCGGCTTTTCTCTTTTCCGGAAGTACATTAAGCAGTTACAGACCAAATTTTGAAGCTAATTCGATTACAATTGCATTACCACATTATGTGGATCTGCCTGGCCGGAGTAATTTTAAACTGATGTACATTATGGGGTTTCCGATTGATACGGAGATGGAGAAAGACAGTGAATATTCAAATAAGATCCGCCAGGAAAGTAAAATTTCAAAAACTGAAGGGACCGTGTCTTACGAACAGAAAATAACTGTTGAAACAGGTCAGGAAAAAGACGGTGTGAAAGTCTACCGTGTCATGGTTCTTGAGGGAACGATTGCCGAATCTATTGAACATCTCGATAAGAAAGAGAACGAAGACATTCTGAATAATAACCGAAATCGCATCGTCCTAGCGGACAACACTGTCATTAACTTTGACAATATTAGTCAACTGAAGGAATTTTTACGTCGTTCGGTAAATATTGTTGACCACGATATTTTCTCCAGTAATGGTTTTGAAGGGTTTAATCCGACAAGTCATTTTCCGTCTAATCCTAGTAGCGATTATTTTAACAGTACCGGTGTTACATTCGGTTCCGGGGTTGACCTTGGTCAGCGAAGCAAACAGGATTTATTGAATGACGGTGTCCCTCAGTATATTGCAGATAGACTTGATGGGTATTATATGCTTCGAGGGAAGGAGGCTTATGATAAAGTGAGAACAGCACCTCTGACGCTTTCTGATAATGAAGCTCATCTCTTATCTAATATTTATATTGATAAATTCTCACATAAGATTGAAGGTCTTTTCAATGACGCTAATATCGGTCTTCGGTTCAGCGATTTACCGTTGAGAACCCGTACAGCACTGGTGTCTATTGGATATCAAAAAGGGTTTAAGTTATCCAGAACTGCTCCCACAGTATGGAATAAAGTTATCGCAAAAGACTGGAATGGCCTTGTAAATGCTTTTAATAATATTGTTGATGGAATGTCTGACAGACGTAAACGAGAGGGCGCTCTGGTGCAAAAAGATATCGATAGTGGATTGTTAAAATAACCATGAGCCCCTCATAATAATGAGGGGCTTGCTATTAATGATAATATACAGTGCAACCAGGGATAGATTTCTTTATTTCTTTCACTACTATAAAGTTTCCAGATTTTACTTTTTTTATAAGTAGAGGATGTATGGCTACATATGTTGGCGGTCTTATTAGAGAGAAATCTTCAAAACAGACAGTATACTCATCTCTCTTAATTCCTAGTATTTTTAATGATATCATCCATGAGTTGTCTTTATTGATAAGTGCAATGTGTTTTTTGGTGTTGCTTTTAATATTTGTAAACTCGGTTTGCTTGAAGGTTGTCTGTTTCCCATAGATGCCATGAGACAATGAATTGCCAAAGGTATTTAATTCTAGGTTTTGCAAGATGTCTTTTGCTGTATATGTGTTTTTTTCTGCAAGGCCACTTGATGATAAAAATATGAGAGCCAAGCAAAATAACTTTGAGATCATTCCCCCTCCCATCCTGTTCTTACATAAATAAATTATTTGGAATAATCTATTTATGTAGTCAATGAACTTCCAATTGCATATTGAAAAAAAAGAGCAGTTTAAGCCTTATGTGTATAATTCTACACAGACTACATACAACCTCAAGTAACATGGGTGTTACCGCAGCAATACCCATAGAACCCCATCATAATCTTCTGCTGAACTGATCGGGAG
Source organism: Yersinia pestis (assembly GCF_900460465.1). Lineage (GTDB taxonomy): Bacteria > Pseudomonadota > Gammaproteobacteria > Enterobacterales > Enterobacteriaceae > Yersinia > Yersinia pestis. The sequence continues at coordinate 6,303 of NZ_UAVH01000002.1, forward strand.
CGCAATTCAGTAGAAAAGATCAAAGGATCTTCTTGAGATCCTTTTTTTCTGCGCGTAATCTGCTGCCTGTAAACGAAAAAACCCACGTTCTCAGGCGTGGGTTCTTTCGAAGGTTAGAAGTTTCTCAGGCTTTCTAACCTGTGGTAGCTGGCTTAAGTGGAGCACAGATACCAAATGCTGTCCTTTCAGTGTAGCCGCGATAAGGCTTCAACTTCAAGAGTTCTGCGTATCTAAATCCACTTTTCAGTTACCAATGGCTGCTGCCAGTGGCGTAAAGTCGTGTCTTACCGGGTTGGACTCAAGACGATAGTTACCGGATAAGGCGCAGTGGTCGGGCTGAACGGGGGGTTCGTGCACACAGCCCAGCTTGGAGCGAACGACCTACACCGAACTGAGATACCAACAGCGTGAGCTATGAGAAAGCGCCACGCTTCCCGAAGGGAGAAAGGCGGAGAGGTATCCGGTAAGCGGCAGGGTCGGAACAGGAGAGCGCACGAGGGAGCTTCCGGGGGGAAACGCCTGGTATCTTTAAGTCCTGTCGGGTTTCGCCACCTCTGACTTGAGCGTCGATTTTTGTGATGCTCGTCAGGGGGGCGGAGCCTATGGAAAAAGCGCCTCCGGCGCGGCCTTTTCTGGGGTCTTCGTTTTTTGCTCACATGTTCTTTCCGGCGTTATCCCCTGATTGTGTGGATAACAGTATCACCGCTTTTGAGTGAGCAGACACCGCTCGCCGCAGCCGAACGACCGAGCGCAGCGAGTCAGTGAGCGAGGAAGCGGAAGAGCATCGGCATCTGCATGTTCTCCTTACGCATCTGTGCGGCATTTCACACCGTACATGGTGCACTTTTCATACAATCCGCACTGATGCCGCATGACTAAGCCAGTATACACTCCGCTATCGCTACGTGACTGGGTCATGGCTGCGCCCCGACACCCGCTAAAACCCGCTGACGCGCCCTGACGGGCTTGTCTGCTCCCGGCATCCGTTCACAGACAAGCTGTGACCGTCTCCGGGAGCTTCGTTATGTTCCTGTTTCACTTTCGGCTTCAAAGCGAGCCTGGATGCTGTTCTGGAGTTCTTCCGCGAGTTCGTGCAGTCGTTCACACATGGCCGCCTGCTCGTCGGCATCCAGAGCATCCAGTTTTTCAAGCAGTATCAGGCTCTGGCTTCTGATAAATCGCGCCATATTCAGCGCAGTTTGTTGTTGTTTGTTCACTATTCCGTTGTGCTCCGTCAGTGATATGTGGAGTGTGAGTAAATCAGGATTGTTTTACAGGATAAACTGCGGCAAATTCATCCCGTTGCAGTAGCAACGATGGGAAATACAACTACGAAAATTATTTAGCGATTCGTTCTCCCCCTGTCCGGGTTCCGCCTGTTCCGGGGGATTTTTTTGCCTTTGAATATCCTGCCTGTAGTAAACGCCACATAAAAAATCCTGAAATGGAGTAATCGTTATAAAGAGATTCCTGAACGGATGACAAAAAAATTCACCCGGAAGGGGGAGAACGAAGTCTGACACATGGTTTCTGGACATTCCTGAAAGTACGGTACTTTTTCAATCTGCCGCAGTGCTGTCTGTAAAACAACTGACTGAGTACAACATCTGTTTTTTGTGCTTCTCGACGCCGTCCCGTCGATACGCTAAAACGACACCCGCGTGTTTCCGGCTGTCAACTGACCATGGGGATGGTTTGCGTAGCATCAGATGCCGGAAACGCGCTCAGAACGTTTCTGACGACATGAAACGAAAAAACAACTGAAAAAATTGCCCGGTACGGAAAATCGCGTTACAACGAATCTGAGCGCGTTTCCGGTATGCCCTCACTCGAATATTGAGCTATGGTTCACCACAGTTCCCGGAAACGTGCTCACACTCTTCCGCTAATCCTGCATCATCGTGACATGTATCTGTACTCAGACTGTGTGTCGGTTTAAAAAGACCGTTCCGTGGACAAGTCCGGCTGGTTTAATCAGTAGGGGGAATGTCTGGCCCGGGTGCGTTTTTTATATTCGTAATGTTGTCAGTCGTTCATGGCCTGCTGTTCTGATTGTTCCGGAATGGTGCTAAGAATTTTCCTATAACGACCTACGACCTTGTCGGGATTAGAGAATTGTGTAAAAAATATGACTGCGTATCTCCGGCATTCTTGTTATTCAGGCGTGAACACGTGAATTCATCAGGGTGTCAACGACGGATGAAAAGTGATCCACTTATATCTCCACCAACGGCCCAATATTGATCCACCGTTTTACTCAGGATTAGCTTCTGCTATAACCCCGGCCTTTCGTTTCTGTCTGAGTCGATAGCTTTCTCCTTTGATTTGAACGACATGTGAGTGGTGTAAGATACGGTCCAGCATCGCTGAGGTCAGTGCTGCATCACCGGCGAACGTTTGATCCCACTGCCCGAACGGCAGATTGGATGTCAGGATCATTGCGCTCTTTTCGTAACGTTTAGCGATGACCTGGAAGAACAGCTTTGCTTCTTCCTGACTGAACGGCAGATAGCCTATTTCATCAATGATGAGCAGGCGGGGGGCCATTACTCCACGCTGAAGCGTCGTTTTATAACGGCCCTGACGTTGTGCCGTAGATAACTGAAGTAACAGATCTGCTGCTGTTGTGAAGCGAACTTTGATACCTGCACGGACTGCTTCATAGCCCATCGCTATTGCCAGATGGGTTTTCCCCACACCTGATGGCCCCAGTAATACGATATTTTCATTACGTTCTATGAAGCTGAGTGAGCGTAACGACTGGAGTTGCTTCTGCGGTGCTCCGGTGGCGAATGTGAAGTCATACTCTTCGAACGTTTTCACCGCCGGGAAGGCTGCCATTCGGGTATACATCGCCTGTTTACGTTGATGACGTGCCAGTTTTTCTTCATGAAGCAGATGCTCCAGGAAGTCCATATAACTCCATTCCTGGTCTACTGCCTGTTGTGACAGCGCAGGCGCTGCGCTTATAAGGCTTTCCAGTTGCAACTGCCCGGCGAGCGCCATCAGTCGTTGATGTTGCAGTTCCATCATCACGCCACTCCTCTGCAGAATGAGTCGTAGATGGAGAGTGGATGATGCAGGGGGTGTTTGTCGAAGTTCACCAGATTTTCATCAAGATGCACGTCATACTCTTTTTTCTCCGGAGGCAGTGCCAGCATGGACTGCTGCTCTTCGAGCCAGCGATCGCAGGGACGGGCCTGGATTGTTTCATGCTTTCGTTGGTTAGCGACATCGTGCAGCCAGCGCAGACCGTGGCGGTTGGCTGTTTCAACATCGACAGTGATCCCCATCGGGCGCAGGCGAGTCATTAGTGGGATGTAAAAACTGTTACGGGTGTACTGCACCATCCGTTCCACCTTACCTTTAGTCTGTGCCCTGAAGGGGCGACACAGTCGGGGAGAGAAGCCCATCTCCTTGCCGAACTGCCACAGCGAAGGATGGAACCGGTGCTGACCGGTCTGATATGCGTCACGTTGCAGAACCACAGTTTTCATATTGTCATACAACACTTCGCGCGGCACACCACCAAAGAAGCGGAACGCATTACGATGGCAGGTCTCCAGCGTGTCATAACGCATATTGTCAGTGAATTCGATGTACAGCATTCGGCTGTATCCGAGAACAGCAACGAACACGTGAAGCGGTGAGCGACCATTACGCATAGTGCCCCAGTCAACCTGCATCTGTCGTCCGGGTTCAGTTTCGAACCGAACGGCAGGCTCCTGCTCCTGAGGAACCGAGAGAGAACGAATGAATGCCCTGAGAATGGTCATTCCGCCACGATATCCCTGGTCTCTGATCTCGCGAGCGATTACCGTTGCCGGGATTTTGTAAGGATGAGCATCGGCGATGCGTTGACGAATATAATCCCGGTATTCATCCAGGAGTGAAGCAACAGCAGGTCGCGGCGTATATTTTGGCGGCTCAGATTTTGCCTGCAAATAACGTTTAACGGTATTGCGGGAGATCCCCAGTTCTCTGGCAATCGCCCGGCTACTCATTCCCTGCTTGTGCAGGATTTTAATTTCCATAACTGTCTCAAAAGTGACCATAAACTCTCCTGAATCAGGAGAGCAGATTACCCCCTGGATCTGATTTCAGGCGTTGGGTGTGGATCACTATTGCACCGTTCGTTACACAGGGGTCGGGGTACGCATTCCCTCATGCGTCAATATTATCTGGCATTGCGATGTCACATTTTTATTTTTTGGTTTTGCATGCCGTTAAACAGGGTTTTATATTCGGAGATGCAAAAGTCAGGACTAGACATATTAACCATCGATTCAGTCCTTATCATACGCCCTCACAGAACACCTCCTGTGAGGGCCTTTTTTATGTGGTGGCAAAGAAAAAGCCCCTCTGCCTGAAGGAGGGGCTTTATGTGAGCAAAAAAATACCGGGTGTTATCCACCTTCGGAAGTTTCAGACTAATCACAAAATGGAACACAGGCAATGCCCTGAAGTTAAGGAATGTTCTGATTAATTATTTCTTTAATTTTGTTTTTATCGAAAAAAAGAAAAATAAAAAATCAGGGTTGTTTGTTTTTACTGTTGATTATTCTGTGCGGTGGATTAATCTCTTTTCTGAAGAGTACCTGGTCGTATTCTTACTTTAATTTAGACGCTATTCACTGGGTTTAACAGTCCCTGCTCCATTAGGGACTTTTTTTTGCAGCAATCCATCAGACGTGTTTTAACGCGATTTACTTAATGGCCTGTGTTTTGTTGCTTTCTGGTTCAGAGGCCTTTCGGGAGCGTTTTAAGCAGGTTTCCGGACAGGCGAAAGCTGCCAACAGACAGAGCTGTGGCAGAGCCAGAAATGTACTCATCCTGGATACGCATGTATTCACCATCAGCCCGGTGAATGGAGTAGCATTCTGCTGAATTTGTCTGAGTCTGAAAATCGCGTTAAAACATATCCGGGCGCGATTCTGGCGTGTCTTTGTTGCTGTGTTTTGCCTTAATTGCCAGATCGCGCTCATCTGGCATGAATTCTGTTTTCCCGTTCATGTTCCGTCTTCCACGCCCACCAAATCAGGAAAAAACACCCGTTTCAGTTACATCAGGCAGGCAATTCGTTCGTGATTCGCCTGGCTGCATAGATATGCATAAGGTTAAAATTTATCAGGCGCGATCGCGGCGGTTTTTCGGGAGGTTTGTTGCTATTTTTGCCTGTCTGTTGCCGTGATCGCGCTGAACGCATTTCAGTGGTGCGTACAAATTGCCGTTATGTTAAATAGCCAGCTTTTCTTGAAAATATAACTCGTAGGTTATATTGTTAGTGGGGTAAGCTACAGGTTATAGGGTTGAGCATGTGGATGGTACTTTTTAGCCAGCGATTTGACGACTGGCTAAATGAGCAAGAAGACGCTCTTCAGGAAAAGGTTTTGGCTGATTTGAAAAAGCTACAGGTTTACGGACCTGAGTTACCCAGGCCATATGCCGATACCGTGAAAGGTTCTCGGTACAAAAATATGAAAGAGCTTCGCGTTCAGTTTTCTGGCCGTCCGATAAGAGCCTTTTATGCGTTCGATCCGATTCGTCGGGCTATCGTTCTTTGTGCAGGAGATAAAAGTAATGATAAGCGGTTTTATGAAAAACTGGTGCGTATAGCTGAGGATGAATTTACAGCACATCTGAACACACTGGAGAGCAAGTAATGAGAACATTAGATGAGGTGATTGCCAGTCGTTCACCTGAAAGCCAGACACGAATTAAAGAAATGGCAGATGAGATGATTCTTGAGGTCGGCTTGCAGATGATGCGTGAAGAACTCCAGTTATCACAAAAACAAGTTGCTGAGGCGATGGGTATAAGCCAGCCAGCAGTAACAAAGCTGGAGCAGCGCGGAAATGATTTAAAGCTGGCGACGTTAAAGCGTTACGTTGAAGCAATGGGAGGCAAATTAAGCTTGGATGTTGAGCTTCCTACAGGAAGGAGAGTAGCGTTCCATGTCTAATTTGACCTTCTCCATGCCCTGAAAGACGTGGAGAATGTCAAGGCAAAACAACAGAATGAGCGCCCCGTCATTATGGTGAAAAAGGTGATTTTTCACACATCTGAAGGTTGGTCAAACACCAACCTCCTTTCCACAGACATCCTCCCCGCTAGGGGAGGATGAAAAGAGAGATATGATCTGTATTTTTCAGAAGCGATATTGCAGACCCGCCGTCACAGTATAATTTTTATTGGAAATACCGGCAGCATCTCCGCCAATAGAGACAGAATCTCCACTATTCTTATCAATGGTCTGAGTACCTCCTTTGCCCTCATCATATTTACTGTATGTAAATTCCGCAAAGACTTTGGCATTAGGTGTGACATAATATCCAGCGTTAATTACGGTACCATAATAACGTGAGCCGGATGTCTTCTCACGGAAAGTAAGATCTCTCATATAGTGCTCATCATTATCATGTGCCCGAACCCAGTCGCTGAATTTAAATAATGCATTTAACTCAAAATCATTAATGCGATACTGGCCTGCAAGTCCAATATATGGCATAGAAAAGCGCTGGTTATAACC
>NZ_UAVH01000007.1 GCF_900460465.1 Yersinia pestis
TATCGAAAAAGTTCGACAGGGCATCGGTTCCGATTCACGTATTGGATACCATTTCATTTATTCTGGTTGTGGTTATGGGGGGTCTTGTTTCCCAAAAGACATCCAAGCATTAATTCGTACTGCAGAAGATAAGGGTTATAAGCCCCAGCTATTGCAGGCTGTCGAGCAAATCAATAATCAGCAGAAGTATAAGTTAACTGAATTCATTAAAAGTCATTTTAATTCGCAGTTAGCTGGAAAAACATTTGCTGTCTGGGGATTGGCCTTTAAGCCCAACACCGATGATATGCGTGAGGCACCGAGCCGTGTGGTAATGGAATCATTGTGGGAAGCCGGGGCTACAATTCAAGCATACGATCCCGAAGCAATGGATGAGACGCAACGCATTTATGGTGCAAGAGATGATTTGAGATTAATGGGGACTAAAGAGTCTGCATTACAGGGAGCTGATGCCTTGATTATTTGTACTGAATGGCAAAGTTTTCGTGCTCCAGATTTTGATATGATCAAGTCAAGGTTAAAGCACCCTGTTATTTTTGATGGGCGTAATTTGTACGATCCAGAACGCCTAAATAGTCGTGGGTTCACTTATTATGGAATTGGGCGTGGTGTTTCGATTAATCTATCATAGTAAGTGAGAATGCTGATTTTATGTGTTGATTACAAAACGTTAGTTAAATTTTCGCACTTGATTTTCATGTGTATGACCGAAAATCAGTCGCTAACAGAACAAGCACCTAATAGCGTAAAGCGATACCCTTGCTTCGAATTGGGCAGTTATATAGATTATTATATTGCTATAGGTTAGCAAAGTATTCGCATGAAATTGCAACCGAATCGATAGATGAGAGTTATTCGTACAAAATAATACATTTTGAATTATGTTACTCATCATAACTATGTTGCTGGCTAAAAGTATGGTGTTCAGTGGTTGTATGTTAATTCAGCGGCTGTACAGTGGACATTTCAACGGTGATGACATCGGTCAGTTAAATGAAAGACAAAAAAACACCCTCCTATTAATAGGAGGGTGTTTCGATAGTAATAGCTAAAGAAATAAAACTATTACAACAGGAAGTCATCCAGTGATTTGCCTTGCTCTTCAATGGCCTTCTTAATCACTGCAGGAGTACGGCCTTGGCCTGTCCAAGTTTTCAGTTCGCCATTCTCATCTTTATACTGATATTTAGCAGGACGTTTTGCTTTACCAGCAGCTTTAGCAGCAGCTGAAGCTTGTAGCAGTTCATTTGGATCAATACCGTCAGCAATAAGCATTTCACGGTATTGTTGCAATTTACGTGCACGCTCTTCAATTTCTGCTTGTGATTGAGATTCTTCTTCGCGGCGTTCATTAACGACCACTTCAAGCTTCTCAAGCATTTCTTCTAGTGTTTCAAGAGTGCATTCGCGCGCTTGAGCACGTAGAGTACGGATGTTGTTAAGAATTTTTAACGCTTCGCTCATTGTCCTAGTCTCAAATTATAATTGGTGGGGGGGCGTCTGGATAATAATAGAGTGCTATTTTAATTTCTGCAATAGCCAATTTGATTAGCATACTAGAATTTACGTATTTTATTACTGAAAAGTAGCCAGTCACTACAAATAAACGAGAAAGAGTTGTTATTCTCTGACCTATTTTTAACACAAATTTTCGTTTTGCTGCCAAATGCCCCTACATGTAAACATGACTTTTTTACTGGCTTATAAGTTTACTTTATATCAATAAAGCAAGAAATAGGCTGTTTCTGTATCGTTATGTACAATAACCGGTAGCGTCAGGAAAGTGAGATATAGTTGTAAAGAAAAGTAGAGTAAGTCAAAAAACGTGTTGTATTGAGTATTAGTGCTATCTGCCAATATTTGTTATCACTATTTCTCAAATTAATCGTGAAAACACATTACCTGTATCATTATTGAACCAATGAAGCTGTCTGCATACCCAGCACCATTTATGGTGCTCATCTATCGTTTGGTTAATGTTCAATCGGAGAATGTATCATCTGATTATTGTGAGATTGCTCATATAAAGTACTTAATAATTGAAGATATGTTTCAACTGAAATCCATAATTTGCTTCATTAGTGATACCTGTACTTAATAGAGAAAACAGCAATATAGCAGAGTAATGGGTTCAACGCAGAGTCTGAGTTTATGATAAACTGAATACATATTGTCAATATGATTATTTATTATACCATTGGAGTGACGGGCCCATGGCTCAACTTTACTTTTATTACTCTGCAATGAACGCGGGGAAATCCACAGCACTTCTACAGTCCTCATATAACTACCAAGAACGAGGTATGCGCACCTTGGTGTTTACGGCTGAGATAGATAACCGCTTTGGTGTCGGAACGGTAAGTTCACGCATTGGCCTCTCTTCTCAGGCCCAGCTCTATAATAGCGGGACATCATTGTTATCTATTATCGCCGCTGAGCACCAGGACACACCTATTCATTGTATTCTATTGGATGAATGTCAATTTCTGACTAAAGAGCAGGTCCAGGAACTCTGTCAGGTTGTTGATGAATTACATCTTCCTGTTCTTTGCTACGGCCTGCGGACTGATTTTCTCGGCGAATTATTTCCCGGTAGTAAATATTTACTGGCGTGGGCGGACAAATTAGTGGAGTTGAAAACCATTTGTCATTGCGGTCGTAAAGCAAACATGGTTCTTCGCCTGGATGAGCAGGGGAGAGCGGTACACAATGGTGAACAGGTCGTTATTGGTGGCAATGAAAGCTATGTTTCTGTCTGCCGCCGCCATTATAAAGAAGCAATTAAAGCCGCCTGCTGTTCGTAGTATCCCTAATCACTAATTAGTGACAGTAGAATACCTCACTGGCTTTATTATATGATCAGTGGGGTATTGGGCTCTTCGCCAGTTCATTGCCTTACAAAGCATTTCACGGTGCTCTGATAGTATTAGATGTGTTTGGGTAACGGTATCTCTCTAATCGCGCATTTCTTCTCTCACTTTTTGTCAATAAAATGGGCCTGAGTGGGGGCGATTAATTATTGGGGGGACCGAGTTCAATCCTACAATATCTTCCCTGTCCAGCCCATTCAGCAATATTGTCTTATGATATAGCTGTTTGACCCTACTGTCAACGACGGATGAAAAGTGATCCACTTATATCTCCACCAACGGCCCAATATTGATCCACCGTTTTACTCAGGATTAGCTTCTGCTATAACCCCGGCCTTTCGTTTCTGTCTGAGTCGATAGCTTTCTCCTTTGATTTGAACGACATGTGAGTGGTGTAAGATACGGTCCAGCATCGCTGAGGTCAGTGCTGCATCACCGGCGAACGTTTGATCCCACTGCCCGAACGGCAGATTGGATGTCAGGATCATTGCGCTCTTTTCGTAACGTTTAGCGATGACCTGGAAGAACAGCTTTGCTTCTTCCTGACTGAACGGCAGATAGCCTATTTCATCAATGATGAGCAGGCGGGGGGCCATTACTCCACGCTGAAGCGTCGTTTTATAACGGCCCTGACGTTGTGCCGTAGATAACTGAAGTAACAGATCTGCTGCTGTTGTGAAGCGAACTTTGATACCTGCACGGACTGCTTCATAGCCCATCGCTATTGCCAGATGGGTTTTCCCCACACCTGATGGCCCCAGTAATACGATATTTTCATTACGTTCTATGAAGCTGAGTGAGCGTAACGACTGGAGTTGCTTCTGCGGTGCTCCGGTGGCGAATGTGAAGTCATACTCTTCGAACGTTTTCACCGCCGGGAAGGCTGCCATTCGGGTATACATCGCCTGTTTACGTTGATGACGTGCCAGTTTTTCTTCATGAAGCAGATGCTCCAGGAAGTCCATATAACTCCATTCCTGGTCTACTGCCTGTTGTGACAGCGCAGGCGCTGCGCTTATAAGGCTTTCCAGTTGCAACTGCCCGGCGAGCGCCATCAGTCGTTGATGTTGCAGTTCCATCATCACGCCACTCCTCTGCAGAATGAGTCGTAGATGGAGAGTGGATGATGCAGGGGGTGTTTGTCGAAGTTCACCAGATTTTCATCAAGATGCACGTCATACTCTTTTTTCTCCGGAGGCAGTGCCAGCATGGACTGCTGCTCTTCGAGCCAGCGATCGCAGGGACGGGCCTGGATTGTTTCATGCTTTCGTTGGTTAGCGACATCGTGCAGCCAGCGCAGACCGTGGCGGTTGGCTGTTTCAACATCGACAGTGATCCCCATCGGGCGCAGGCGAGTCATTAGTGGGATGTAAAAACTGTTACGGGTGTACTGCACCATCCGTTCCACCTTACCTTTAGTCTGTGCCCTGAAGGGGCGACACAGTCGGGGAGAGAAGCCCATCTCCTTGCCGAACTGCCACAGCGAAGGATGGAACCGGTGCTGACCGGTCTGATATGCGTCACGTTGCAGAACCACAGTTTTCATATTGTCATACAACACTTCGCGCGGCACACCACCAAAGAAGCGGAACGCATTACGATGGCAGGTCTCCAGCGTGTCATAACGCATATTGTCAGTGAATTCGATGTACAGCATTCGGCTGTATCCGAGAACAGCAACGAACACGTGAAGCGGTGAGCGACCATTACGCATAGTGCCCCAGTCAACCTGCATCTGTCGTCCGGGTTCAGTTTCGAACCGAACGGCAGGCTCCTGCTCCTGAGGAACCGAGAGAGAACGAATGAATGCCCTGAGAATGGTCATTCCGCCACGATATCCCTGGTCTCTGATCTCGCGAGCGATTACCGTTGCCGGGATTTTGTAAGGATGAGCATCGGCGATGCGTTGACGAATATAATCCCGGTATTCATCCAGGAGTGAAGCAACAGCAGGTCGCGGCGTATATTTTGGCGGCTCAGATTTTGCCTGCAAATAACGTTTAACGGTATTGCGGGAGATCCCCAGTTCTCTGGCAATCGCCCGGCTACTCATTCCCTGCTTGTGCAGGATTTTAATTTCCATAACTGTCTCAAAAGTGACCATAAACTCTCCTGAATCAGGAGAGCAGATTACCCCCTGGATCTGATTTCAGGCGTTGGGTGTGGATCACTATTGCACCGTTCGTTACACCTACAAATAGTTCTGTGTATTCAGTTGCACAAGGTAATTATCGTAATGCCTCTGCCCTAAATAATTCGCGTTACAAGAAGGTGGAAAGCGAGAGACAAATTGTCTGGAACCCATTTGAACCGCATTTATGCTGTCCGCAGGGTAAGCCGCAAGGATGAGGCGCATTAATCCCGATGAGCTGAGTGACTTTTTTAAGGTCAATACCCGTAAGTGATTCGGGTGATTGAATGTAGCCAACACACATGTAGCTTGAAGTATGACGGGTATATAGGCAATTAAAGAGTGAAAAGGCGGATAGGGTGTTGAACAACGCGGAACTGTAACTCGCTGAAAGTATCATTTTGTTTAATTGGTCTGTAAAAGAAAACCCCCGATCAGCGGCTGCTCATCGGGGGTTATATCATTTTTTGCTTACCCTATCCGAAAATGCGGGTAAGACCTTCAGGCAACAATTACTTTTTGGTCTTTTTCTCAGCTTTAGGCGCAGTAGCTGCCGCGACTTCTTCTTCGCGGTCAAACTCTTCAACATATTCGCGACCGTAATAAGTATCCATAAGGATCTGTTTCAGCTCTGAGATCAGTGGGTAGCGTGGGTTAGCACCTGTGCACTGGTCATCAAATGCATCTTCAGACAATTTGTCTACTTTAGCTAAGAAGTCAGCTTCCTGAACACCCGCTTCGCGAATCGATGCCGGGATACCCAGTTCAGCTTTGATTTCATCTAACCAAGCCAGCAGTTTCTGGATTTTTTGTGCAGTACGGTCGCCCGGTGCACTCAGCCCCAAATGATCTGCAATTTCTGCATAACGACGACGCGCTTGTGGGCGGTCATATTGGCTGAAGGCAGTCTGTTTTGTTGGGTTGTCATTCGCGTTGTAGCGAATAACGTTAGAAATCAACATAGCATTTGCCAAGCCGTGTGGGATATGGAACTCAGAACCCAGTTTGTGGGCCATAGAGTGACAGACACCCAAGAAGGCGTTAGCAAAGGCGATACCGGCAATTGTTGCTGCATTATGTACACGTTCGCGAGCAACTGGGTTTTTAGCCCCTTCGTTGTAGCTGGCTGGCAAGAATTCTTTCAACAGCTTCAGTGCTTGCAGCGCCTGGCCGTCAGAGTATTCATTAGCCAGTACAGACACATAGGCTTCCAGTGCGTGCGTTACTGCATCCAGACCACCGAAGGCACACAGAGACTTAGGCATATTCATAACAAGGTTGGCATCAACAATGGCCATATCTGGTGTCAATGCATAGTCTGCCAATGGATATTTCTGGCCTGTTGCGTCATCAGTAACCACAGCAAACGGGGTGACTTCTGAACCGGTACCTGATGTGGTTGTAATAGCGACCAATTTCGCTTTTACACCCATTTTCGGGAACTTATAAATGCGTTTACGGATATCCATAAAACGCAATGCCAGTTCTTCGAAATGCGTTTCAGGATGTTCGTACATTACCCACATGATTTTTGCAGCATCCATCGGTGAACCACCACCCAGAGCAATAATAACGTCTGGCTTGAAGGAGTTCATCTGCTCTGCACCTTTACGCACGATACTCAGGGTAGGGTCAGCTTCTACTTCGAAGAAAACTTCAGTTTCAATACCGTGAGATTTCAGTACGCTGGTGACTTGGTCTGCATAACCGTTGTTGAACAAGTAGCGGTCAGTCACGATGAAGGCACGTTTTGCACCGTCAGTTGCCACTTCTTCCAACGCTATAGGCAGAGAGCCGCGACGGAAGTAAATAGATTTCGGTAGTTTATGCCACAACATGTTTTCTGCTCGCTTAGCCACAGTTTTCTTGTTGATCAAGTGTTTCGGACCGACGTTTTCAGAGATGGAGTTACCACCCCAAGAACCACAACCCAGCGTCAGAGACGGTGCCAGCTTGAAGTTATACAAGTCACCGATACCACCTTGAGAGGCAGGGGTGTTGATTAGAATTCGGGCGGTCTTCATTTTATCGCCGAAATATTTAACGCGTGCAGTCTGGTTATCTTGGTCGGTGTACAGACAAGAGGTATGACCGATACCGCCCATCTCCACCAGTTTCTCTGCTTTTTCAACCGCTTCTTCAAAGTTTTTAGCACGATACATTGCCAGTGTAGGCGACAGTTTTTCATGAGCAAATGGCTCTGATTCATCGACAACTTTGACTTCACCGATAAGTATCTTGGTATTACTTGGCACTTTAATGCCAGCCATCTCAGCGATCTTAGTTGCTGGCTGGCCCACGATGGCTGCGTTTAGACCGCCATTTTTCAGGATAATATCCTGAACGGCTTTCAATTCTTTACCTTGTAACAGGTAGCCACCATGAGAAGCAAAACGCTCGCGAACCGCATCGTAAACCGAGTCAACAACGATGATGGACTGCTCTGACGCGCAGATAACACCGTTATCAAAGGTTTTAGACATCAGAATAGATGCGACAACACGTTTAATATCTGCAGTTTCGTCAACGACGACTGGCGTATTACCCGCACCTACGCCGATGGCTGGTTTACCAGAGCTATAGGCCGCTTTAACCATACCTGGCCCACCGGTTGCCAGAATAAGATTAATGTCTGGGTGATGCATCAGTTGATTAGATAATTCAACTGTTGGAGCATCAATCCAACCAATAATATCCGCTGGCGCACCTGCTGCGATAGCGGCTTGAAGCACGATATCCGCAGCTTTATTGGTTGCGTCTTTAGCGCGTGGATGTGGGGAGAAGATAATACCGTTACGTGTCTTCAAGCTAATCAGTGCTTTAAAAATAGCGGTAGACGTAGGGTTAGTGGTTGGTACGATACCGCAGATTAGACCAATAGGTTCTGCGATAGTGATCGTCCCGAAGGTCTTATCTTCACACAAAATACCACAGGTTTTTTCATCTTTATAAGCATTGTAAATATATTCAGAAGCAAAGTGGTTTTTGATCACTTTGTCTTCAACAATACCCATGCCAGACTCTGTTACAGCCAGTTTGGCTAGTGGAATACGGGCATCCGCAGCGGCTAATGCTGCAGCACGGAAGATTTTATCAACTTGCTCTTGCGAAAAGTTGGCATACTCGCGCTGGGCTTTCTTGACGCGTGCTACTAGCTCGTTAAGTTCAGCGACATTCGTTACAGCCATAATGCTCTCCTGATAATGTTAAACTCTTTTAATAAATGAGCCGTTGAAGCAACTAGTATAGACAGGCTATAGCGTGCTGTATGGTCGAATAGAGATAGTTTTTATAACTTATTTTCTCATTCTTACGGCCGATTTACTGAAAGAGCTCTTAGTCTGCTTAGGGTAAAATAAGGAGGGAAACACTTATTTCAACCTCAATCTCTCACTTTTTTAGTGGTTCTATGTTTTATCACGGCTCTGAGCTTAACTATTCTTAGGTATGATTTTCGTGATTTAAATCACAAAAACATCAAGCTGACACCATTCAGCATTCATTTTTTGAGAATGATTGTCATTATCGCCATTTGGGTGGTGTTTAATGACGTTAAAATAACTCTGTCATTACTATTGATTAACAAAAAACATTTTAACGGGATAGGATAAATTGATTATAAATGCTGGCTTATTCAATAGATTCCTATGACTAATTCTATTACATTAACGCGCGACCTTGCTGGGCATCGTCAATGCGGCGGTTTTTAGTGGAAAAAGCTGTAGGGATGAGGTGGTGAGTCGCAGGATTAACTGTTTCTTACTTATTTTTACTTAATAGCTGTTCTCTATTTAATTTAAAGCAATTTTTATGGTGACAGGTGACAGTTATGGCCCGCAGTAACGGTATGGTTTGACGACGAAATCTGGCTTAACTAAACGTTCGGGTTCAACCAGAGATATTCGGGTTTAACCAAAGAGAGAGTGTGCGGGTACATTAGTTATAATGCACTGTTATCGGTGATATTTTTATTAGCAATTCTGTGGAGTGACGTGTGAGTCAATCACTGTTGGACCTTTCAGGTTACATCAAGTTTTTTGTTGGCTTATTTGCACTGGTTAACCCAGTAGGCATATTGCCGGTCTTTATTAGTATGACAAGCTATCAGGCTGCTGCTGGGCGAGATAAAACGAATCTAACGGCGAACTTATCAGTAGCCATAATTTTGTGGATCTCCTTGTTCCTTGGGGATGCCATTCTGACAATTTTTGGTATTTCTATTGATTCATTCCGGATTGCTGGCGGAATTCTGGTCGTCAGTATTGCGATGTCGATGATCAGCGGTAAGCTTGGCGAGGATAAGCAAAACAAGCAGGAAAAAACTGAAACAGCGGTTCGGGAGAGTATTGGTGTTGTCCCATTGGCACTGCCTTTAATGGCTGGACCAGGAGCAATCAGCTCTACCATAGTCTGGAGCTCCCGTTACCATAGCTGGCAGAATTTATTGGGGCTGACTGTGGCTATAGCACTGTTTGCTTTCTGTTGTTGGTTGCTGTTTCGTGCCGCTCCATTGCTTGTTCGTCTGCTGGGGCAGACAGGTATTAACGTCATAACACGAATTATGGGGTTATTGCTGATGGCATTGGGCATTGAGTTTATTGTCACCGGTATCAAAGCTATTTTCCCCGGATTACTTTAAATCACACCATTCAGAATTTTCGAGAGGCCACTGAACTATTCTTGGTGGCCTTCTCCTTTTTTTCCGCTTTGTATTTCTACATTTAAGCATTAATTTGGTGCAAATAATGCATTTAAATTAGCCTATTGCACTTTAATAATGCATTAATCTTTATCTTGTACGATTAATATATCTGACTCTCTGTTTCTCCTCATTTAATAACGAAAATTTCCTTGCCCGATTAAATTTAGTACGTAAGTTGTTGTTAAAATGTTCACATCATTCTATGAGGCTGTTAGGAATCTATTTAGATGTTACTAGTGACTATCATTTAATGAGTGGATTTTTGTTCTGCATATGAGGGGGATGTTAACGTTATGTTTCTTTCGGTCCCTGTTGGGTTTTTTACCGTTTATTTATTCTGCATAAAAAATATTTTAGTAAATAAATTCAATATGTTATATGGATTTATTTTAATTTTTCACGTTAGGTAATATTGCTGCCATTTACTCGAAAAAGAGAATTGCGTAACATTTTTGTAAAAACCATTGGCGCCAGATTTCAGCTTCTGCTAATTTTCGGGCAACTTTTTGAAAAAAGTTCGCTTATATTTTTATGAAATTTAGCTGTAGTGATTATTTTGGAATAGTTAATTTATTTTGGGATGGTTGATGCATTTTGGAATAGTTGATGCATGTCGTTGATAGCTAATTGACCATCGCCATAGACAAAATATCACCACATGTGAGGTTTACGTTACCGGGTTCGTTCCCCAGGTAACGCAAATTTAGAATACCGTTTAAAGGTGAGTTTGCCTGTTCACTGGGCAATACATAATAAAATGGAGTACATATAAACATGACCAACATCACAAAGAAGAATCTCATTACAGCTGCTGTAGCCGTTGCAATGAGCATGATGGCTGCGGGAAATACGTTTGCTGCCAATGTTCCCACAGGCGTACAACTGGCTGAGAAGCAAGTGTTAGTTCGTAATAATGGCTCCGAGCCTCAATCGTTGGATCCACATAAAATTGAAGGGGTACCTGAATCCAATATTTCACGTGATCTACTTGAAGGGCTGGTGATTAATGACCCTAATGGCAATATTGTACCGGGAGCCGCAGAGAGTTGGGATAATAAAGACTTTAAAGTCTGGACGTTTAATATTCGTAAAGATGCCAAATGGTCAAATGGTGACCCTGTAACGGCACAGGATTTTGTTTACAGTTGGCAACGTCTGGCTGATCCTAAAACAGTCTCTCCTTATGCAAGCTATTTGCAATACGCTCATCTCACTAATATCGATGACATTATTACCGGTAAAGCCGCGCCTGACACGTTGGGTGTAAAAGCGTTGGATGATCATACGCTGGAAGTGACATTGTCTGAGCCTGTTCCTTATTTGGATAAGCTGTTAGCTCACCCGTCAATGTCACCGGTGAATAAAACCGTGGTCGAGAAATTTGGTGAAAAATGGACCCAACCACAAAATTTTGTGGGGAATGGTGCTTATAAACTAAAAGATTGGATTGTTAACGAACGTATCGTATTAGAACGCAGTCCTACGTATTGGGATAATGCGAAAACAGTCATCAATCAGGTGACTTATTTGCCAATTTCTTCTGAAGTGACGGATGTTAACCGCTATCGCAGCGGCGAAATTGATATGACGTATAACAACATGCCAATTGAATTATTCCAAAAACTGAAAAAAGAAATTCCAGATCAAGTCCATGTTGATCCCTATCTGTGTACTTATTACTACGAAATTAACAATCAAAAAGCCCCTTTTACGGATGCTCGTGTACGTGAAGCGCTGAAATTGGGTATGGACCGCGATATCATCGTCAATAAAGTTAAAAATCAGGGAGATTTACCCGCTTATGGTTTCACCCCACCCTATACCAGTGGCGCGGAGCTGACGCCGCCAGAGTGGTTTAGCTGGACACAAGAAAAACGTAATGAAGTAGCGAAAAAACTATTGGCTGAAGCCGGGTACACTAAAGACAATCCACTGAAGTTTAGCTTGTTATATAACACCTCCGATTTACATAAAAAATTAGCCATTGCTGCCGCCTCTATTTGGAAGAAAAATCTGGGTGTAGACGTTAAACTGGAAAACCAAGAGTGGAAAACGTTCCTGGATACCCGTCACCAGGGGACTTATGATGTTGCCCGTGCCGCTTGGTGTGCCGATTACAATGAGCCATCCTCCTTCCTAAATATGATGTTATCTAACAGTAGCAACAACACCACCCATTATAAAAGTTCGGTATTTGACAAGCTGATAGAAGACACGTTGAAAGTGAAATCGGAAAAAGAGCGTGCTGACTTGTATCAACAAGCGGAAATCCAGTTGGATAAAGATTCTGCCATTGTGCCCGTGTTCTATTACGTGAGTGCGCGTTTAGTGAAACCTTATGTTGGCGGCTACACGGGTAAGGATCCACTGGACAATATGCACGTTAAAGATCTTTATATTATCAAGCAGTAATGTATGAAGGGCAGGCAACTGAGTTGGTGGCTGCCCTTATTGCACTAATGATATAAAGTCGTCGTTAAAGGCTAAAGGTATAGGCAATGTTAAAGTTTATTCTACGTCGTTGTCTGGAAGCGATTCCGACGCTATTTATCTTGATTACCATCTCATTCTTTATGATGCGCCTCGCTCCCGGAAGCCCATTTACTGGTGAGCGTAACCTTCCTCCAGAAGTTATGGCTAATATTGAGGCGAAGTATCACCTCAATGATCCTATTTATAAACAGTATTTCAATTACTTGGGGCAACTTGCAAAAGGTGACCTTGGCCCGTCGTTTAAATATAAAGATTACACCGTGAACGATTTAGTTTCATCGTCGTTTCCCGTCTCAGCAAAACTGGGGTTTGCCGCATTTATGTTAGCGGTAATATTAGGTGTCAGTGCTGGAGTGATCGCGGCGCTGAACCAAAATACGAAGTGGGACTATACGGTGATGGGTTTTGCGATGACTGGGGTCGTCATACCCAGTTTTGTGGTTGCTCCTTTATTAGTGCTGGTTTTCGCCATTATATTGAAATGGCTCCCTGGTGGTGGCTGGAATGGTGGTGCACCAAAATATATCATTTTACCTATGGTTGCGCTGTCATTGGCCTATATCGCCAGTATTGCGCGTATTACCCGCGGGTCAATGATTGAAGTTCTGCACTCCAATTTTATTCGAACTGCACGTGCGAAGGGGTTACCACTACGTACAATTGTATTGCGCCATGCATTAAAGCCAGCGTTACTACCGGTTCTTTCCTATATGGGGCCAGCTTTTGTTGGCATTATTACGGGATCGATGGTTATTGAAACTATTTTTGGCTTACCGGGTATTGGCCAATTATTTGTCAACGGGGCGTTAAACCGCGATTACTCATTGGTCTTGAGTCTGACTATTTTGGTCGGCGCTTTAACTATTTTATTTAATGCGATTGTTGACGTGTTGTATGCCGTTATCGATCCAAAAATCCGTTACTAGTACTGGAGCACGTCAATTATGTTGAGCAAGAAAAATAGCGAAGCTCTGGACGTTTTCAGTGAAAAACTGGAAGTGGAAGGACGCAGTCTTTGGCAGGATGCCCGCCGTCGCTTTGTGCATAACCGTGCGGCGATCACCAGTTTGGTGATCCTGATGTTAATTACCTTATTTGTTATTTTGGCTCCAATGCTCGCGCAGTTTACCTATGAGGATACGGATTGGGGGATGATGTCAGCCGCTCCTGATATTGAGTCTGGTCACTATTTTGGCACCGATTCATCTGGCCGTGATTTACTGGTACGGGTTGCCATTGGGGGGCGTATTTCATTGATGGTTGGCGTCGCTGCCGCGTTGGTTGCCGTGGTTGTCGGTACCTTATACGGCTCTTTGTCCGGTTATCTTGGCGGAAAAATAGATTCGCTAATGATGCGTTTGCTTGAGATTCTTAACTCCTTTCCTTTTATGTTCTTCGTTATTTTACTGGTTACCTTCTTCGGCCAGAATATTTTATTGATCTTTGTCGCTATCGGTATGGTCTCGTGGCTGGATATGGCACGTATTGTTCGTGGGCAAACATTAAGCTTGAAACGGAAAGAATTTATTGAAGCCGCCCTGGTTGGCGGGGTTTCAACCCGCAATATTGTCTTGCGCCATATTGTGCCGAATGTCCTTGGGGTCGTTGTGGTATACGCCTCTTTATTGGTACCAAGTATGATCCTATTCGAGTCTTTTTTGAGTTTCCTTGGATTAGGGACACAAGAACCACTGAGTAGTTGGGGGGCACTGTTGAGTGATGGTGCCAATTCAATGGAAGTCTCACCGTGGCTGCTGATGTTCCCTGCCGGTTTCCTGGTAGTGACATTGTTTTGTTTTAACTTTATCGGCGATGGCTTACGTGATGCCCTTGATCCGAAAGATCGCTGAGGAGTAGCGCTATGACGACTATCAATAATCACTCTACTGTTCAGTCCTCTGTATTGTTGGAGGTTAAAGATCTGACGGTGACCTTCGGTACATCAGATGGTGATGTGACTGCGGTTAACGCACTTAATTTTGCCCTGCGAGCGGGTGAGACACTTGGCATTGTAGGCGAATCTGGCTCAGGAAAATCGCAGACTGCCTTCGCTTTGATGGGGCTGTTGGCCAGTAATGGTCGGATAGGCGGCTCTGCGAAATTTAATGGCCGTGAAATTCTTAATCTGCCAGAAAAACAATTGAATCGTTTGCGGGCCGAAGAGATCGCTATGATTTTCCAAGACCCAATGACGTCGCTGAACCCTTATATGCGAGTGGGTGAGCAGTTAATGGAAGTACTGCAATTACATAAGAAAATGAGTAAAAGCGAAGCATTTGAAGAGTCTATCCGTATGCTTGATGCAGTAAAAATGCCCGAAGCACGTAAACGTATGCGCATGTATCCACATGAATTTTCTGGGGGTA
Organism: Yersinia pestis; assembly: GCF_900460465.1. Taxonomy (GTDB): domain Bacteria; phylum Pseudomonadota; class Gammaproteobacteria; order Enterobacterales; family Enterobacteriaceae; genus Yersinia; species Yersinia pestis. Next base: position 14,563 of record NZ_UAVH01000007.1, read on the forward strand.
TGCGTCAGCGGGTCATGATTGCGATGGCACTACTGTGCCGCCCTAAGTTATTGATTGCTGACGAACCGACAACGGCATTAGATGTTACTGTTCAGGCTCAAATCATGACGTTGCTAAATGAACTTAAAAGAGAGTTCAACACCGCAATTATCATGATCACCCATGACTTGGGGGTCGTTGCAGGGATTTGTGACAAAGTCTTAGTAATGTATGCGGGCCGAACAATGGAATACGGCCAAGCACGCGATATTTTTTATCATCCAAGCCACCCCTATTCGATAGGTTTATTGAATGCCGTTCCTCGCCTTGATGCTGAAGGTGAATCTCTGATAACCATACCGGGTAATCCACCCAATTTACTTCGCTTGCCCAAAGGGTGTCCATTCCAGCCCCGTTGCCAATATGCCATGGATCGTTGTTCAACGGCACCTGTGTTGGAACATTTTGGTGAAGGCCGCTTACGCGCCTGTTATAAGCCGGTAGGGGAATTAGTATGAATGCCATGACAGAGAAGAAAGTATTATTAGAAGTGGCTGATTTGAAGGTGTATTTTAACATTCAAGATGGAAAACAATGGTTTTGGCAGCCATCAAAGACACTAAAAGCTGTCGATGGTGTCACATTGCGTTTATATGAGGGTGAAACGCTGGGGGTGGTTGGGGAGTCAGGTTGTGGCAAATCAACATTTGCCCGAGCTATCATTGGTTTGGTGAAAGCCACCGGAGGGAGCGTTGCCTGGTTAGGGAAAGACTTGCTCAATATGAGTGATGCAGACTGGCGTGCGACCCGTAGCGATATCCAAATGATATTTCAGGATCCATTAGCGTCATTAAACCCACGAATGACCATCGGTGAAATCATTGCTGAACCATTACGCACTTATCATCCAAAAATTTCACGCCAGGAAGTAAAAGATAAAGTTAAAGCAATGATGCTTAAAGTCGGGCTACTGCCTAACTTAATCAACCGCTACCCTCATGAATTTTCAGGAGGGCAGTGCCAGCGTATTGGTATTGCCCGCGCATTGATCCTCGAACCTAAACTGGTGATCTGTGATGAGCCAGTCTCTGCCCTTGACGTATCAATTCAAGCTCAAGTCGTGAATTTATTGCAGCAATTGCAGCGTGAGATGGGGTTGTCACTTATTTTTATTGCTCATGATTTAGCGGTGGTAAAACATATTTCTGATCGGGTATTGGTGATGTATCTAGGCCACGCGGTGGAGTTGGGGACCTATGATGAGGTTTACCATAACCCGCAACATCCCTATACAAAAGCATTGATGTCTGCGGTTCCAATTCCAGATCCAGATAAAGAAAGAGTAAAAGTCATTCAGTTGCTTGAAGGAGAATTGCCTTCACCGATTGATCCCCCCTCAGGCTGTGTATTCCGCACCCGTTGCCCAATTGCCGGTACGGAATGTGCGAAAACACGTCCTTTATTAGAAGGGAGTTTCCGCCACGCGGTTTCGTGCCTTAAAGTTGACCCACTGTAACTTGGTGATTTTCTGTGATTACGTCTGCATCGTTCACGGCAGACGTGGTCAAGAATATAATACGAAATACTTATCTGTTTTCCAGGGTCCAACATGTTGAAATCTATTGTATATACCTGTCATACTTCGAGCTAAGTATGTGCTGGTTATTGGCCCATCTATGGACCTCACCTCTGCGAAGCCGCTGCAAGCAATGTTCAAATCTGCTCCATCAATAACGCTTGTCACCCCAGTCACTGACTTGTTGTTGACCTCAAAATACATAAGCTCCTGAGACTTACTCAGTTGCCGCCTTCCTGCAACTCGAATTATTTGGGGTATATATTTTTAATTTAGCCATTCAAAAATTAAATTAATATTTAAAGCCTCTTGTGTAATTATATTTAATTTAAATAAAATAAATTGGCCGATAGATTTTATGAATTAATTTATTTTCATTAGTCCCATTGACGAATTAAAACATATTAAGTTAATGTGTTTTTGTCATTTAATTAAATGACTCTTTAAATTCTGATGTAATTAACTTATACATTTTTAATGTTTTATTAAAGGAATAGGATATGAAAAAATTAATTTTACTTTCATCATTGTTTTTACTTTCATCTTCTGCTTTTGCAATTAATGAGAGAGGTGAATATGAGGAAGAAGACTTTAAAAAACACTGTGATAAAACAGCCGCGACGATAGTGAAGTACGCGACTCCAGGGTTTAATATCTTCTCAATTTTTAAAGACTTAATCGAGCACGGTGAGTTGAAAGATGGTTGCGGAAACTAAAAATATGTTCCCAGATATCCTAAATAAGAGCGTCTAATATCGTATATACCTATCGCCCTTCAATATCTAGGGGGGGGAGCTGCTCTTGCTCACCTCAGTCACTTAGTTATCTAAGTGACTGAGGATTTACTCGATTGCTGCCTACCTGTATCTTGAAGTAACTTGAGTATATATCTGCACTGTTAAAGATATAGAGCGATCCTGTATTTTAGTCGTGCTCTTGCTAAGGATAATTAAGATACATTGCCCCGGGGTTGAACTATGGGGCAATGATTAACTCTTTATTTTTTTGATAACTTTATTCTTTCCATAATATGTGGCAAAGCTTGTGATCTTTCTCTCGGCACAGCAGTACTCGGGCAAAAATATCGTTAATTTCCTCACCATCACTGTCGGCTAAACCGATAACAACTTCAGCGAAAAAGTCAGGATTTATGTCAAAATCGACATGCTCCTGCCAATCTTCCGCCGGATCAAACAACTCAGCACCACCGCGCTCTTCAAACTGAAGATTAAACAATAGAATATCGGCTGGATCGAGGTTATCCCCCGCGAGTTCCAGAAAAATATCGTATGCCTGTTCCAGTGTTTCATCTTCAGTGAGGCGATTATTGAGATCCATCGAGCTTGGCTCTTGTGTGTTCTGGTCCATGTGCAGATTCCCATTTATCATTTGCGGATTGTGCTAATTAAAACATTCTCGCTAGGTTTTTTACAATTTTTATCCTGCCCAATACCGCTCATTCAGATAATCTGCAATTTCGTGGTCATGAATTCTTCGGTTTTTTACAATAATGGGCTGAAAAAATAGAATAAACGCTCAGTTACTCGGTGCCAAAGAGGGCGCTTGTTCCACCGTTCACCATCCAATAAGGCAGAGCGGGCGATATAATCATCCTGAACTTGTGCTAAATCAGCCCCAAAGCCATCATCATCAATCACCAGTGTGATTTCAAAATTCAGCCACAAACTGCGCATATCCAGATTAACAGTGCCGACTAAACTTAGCTGTCCATCGACCAGAACACTTTTACTGTGTAATAGGCCGCCTTCAAACTGATAAATTTTAACGCCTGCATTCAGCAATTCGGTGAAGAATGCTCGGCTGGCCCAGCGAACCATCATCGAATCATTCTCACGCGGGACAATAATACTGACATCAACCCCGCGTTGTGCCGCGGTACAGATGGCATGTAATAAGTCATCACTGGGGACAAAATATGGCGTAGTCATAATTAACTGTTCACGTGCGGCATACACAGCTGTTAATAATGCCTGGTGGATCATTTCTTCTGGGAAACCAGGGCCAGAAGCGATGACTTGAATCGTATGACCAGTCTCTTCTTCGAATGGCATAATATTCGCGTCGGGGGGCGGGGGTAAAATACGTTTGCCTGTTTCAATTTCCCAGTCACAGGCATAAACAATACCTAGGGTTGTGGCTACCGGGCCTTCCATGCGCGCCATCATATCAATCCACTGACCAACCCCGGCATCTTGTTTGAAGAACCGGGGATCTACCATGTTCATACTGCCGGTATAAGCAACATAGTTGTCGATTAACACAATTTTCCGATGTTGGCGCAGATCCATTCGGCGCAAGAACATACGAAATACATTAACTTTAAGTGCCTCAACCACCTCAATACCTGCATTACGCATCATTGCGGGATAAGGGCTGCGGAAAAATTGCTTGCTACCCGCTGAATCGAGTAACAGCCGGCAATGAACGCCGCGTCGAGCCGCAGCCATCAACGATTCAGCCACCTGATCGACCAGACCACCAGGTTGCCAAATATAAAACACCATTTCTATATTGTGGCGGGCGAGTTCAATATCTCGTACTAGCGCTTTTAGTGTGTCATCGGTTGTTGTTAATAGTTGTAGTTGATTTCCTTTAACACCGTTTATTCCTTGACGCCGTTCACATAATTGAAACAGTGGGCTGGCAACTTCGCTATTAGAGTTAGCAAAGATATGTTGGCATTCCTTGAGTTCACTCAGCCAGCGAGCGGTCGATGGCCACATGGCTTTAGCTCGTTCAGCACGCCGCTTACCCAAATGCAATTCACCGAATGAAAGGTAAGCAATTATCCCCACCAATGGCAGAATGTAGATAATCAGTAACCAAGCCATAGCAGAAGGAACGGCCCTGCGTTTCATCAGAATACGCAATGTTACCCCGGCAATGAGTAACCAGTAGCCAAAAACGGAAAGCCAACTGATTACGGTATAAAATGTCGTCATAAGGGCGTAAATCCTGTTCACAAACGGTCACTAAAGAGTGTACGCACAGTATCGAGAAGGTGAAACCTTTAATCGGTTATATTGATGTATAAAATCTTTTCATCTAAAAGGACTTGCAACTCTCGATAAAATGATAAATAGGAGGTTATTGACAAAGTGCCCGCGACGGAGAGAACAGGCAGATCGTAAAGACGCCGTAAATACATCCATGTAGGCTCGAGCCGCGCCATCCTTGGCGCGGACGCTTTACTCCTCTGCCTATCCTCACCGTTCAAGATCGCGTCATCGGGGTTTGTCAGCAGTCTGAAATAGATCATTATTTATAGTTTTGAGGGCATGTCGGGGGCTTTTAATCTGGGCCGCTATTTTACCACTTACGGCTTGGCGCTGAGGTTGAAAAGCTTATAATGGATGGGTTTTCGGCTTTGGAAGAATAGTTTCATGAGACGGAGTAGAAATGAAGTTGGTCGCTGGCGTATGCTGCGACAAAATCAACGGCGTAAAACCCGCTGGCTTGAAGGCCAATCACGGCGTTACCGGCATATCTATTGTGTTAGGCAACTCCACGAGCATCAGCATCGTAGGGCGTTGTTATTCACCGTAGCTTATGAGTGGTAAGACCCTATTATGGTAATAAGGCAGTCTCTATGAGGCTGTTTTTGTTTTGAATCTTTCCCTGAAAATAGACAAAATAGTTTTGCATTTAAATATTTCATGAGAGATATTTATCATGGTTAATTTTATGCGGATAGCGGATAGTTTGATTTTATTTTTATAAGTCAGCCATCTAAATATAAGACTGTTTTTATTTAAAATAAGAATAAATCATTTATTAAAGGATCTATTTACACAAGTTGCTAATTGACGATCTAAAAAATGACGTTTATTATTCTTGCAACTCTCTTTGTTGGTTTTATTCTGATTGTCTTTTTTTGAATAACTCTAATCATGAGAGTTAATAATTATCTGAATAATTGGATTTGCAATAAAATAAACTATAAGTTTCCTGCCTTATCAAAAATTAACTTTTAATAAATGGAATCATTATGAAATGGATTACGACATTAGCGCCTCTTTCACTCGCATTATCTTTGGGTATCTCGGTGGCGAATGCTGCCAGTGATGCTAGCAACACGGTATCTTTCGGTTACGCTCAGAGTACGCTAAAAATTGATGGGGAGAAAATTGGAAAAGATAATAAAGGTTTTAATCTAAAGTATCGCCATGAGTTAGATTCAGTACTTGGCATTGTCGCCTCTTTTACCCATACCAAGCAAAACTACGGTATGCCTGGAGATAGCGATGGGAAGAGAAAGGTTGAGTATTATTCTTTGATGGTGGGTCCTAGTTGGCGCTTTAATGAATTCGTCAGTGCCTACGCATTAATAGGTGCAACCCAAGGTAAGAGTACACACACTAAGCCGCGTATGGTAAGCAACACTGTTAGCAAAACAAGCATGGGGTATGGTGCTGGCTTGCAGTTCAATCCGGTAAAACACGTTGCTATTGATACAGCTTATGAATACGCCAAAATAGAGGATGTAAAAATAGGAACTTGGATTGTGGGGGTTGGTTACCGCTTCTAATATTCTGTTGATTAACGCAGATAACCAGAATGACTTACTGGTTATTATTACTTTTATGCCACCTTATAAACTCGGTGGCTTTTACATTCGGATAACAAAATAGACATAGATAAAAGTTAGATTTTTGTATGTCGGGTATATTAATTTGCAGTGAATATCACAGTTATATAATTCTGATTAGCAGATGATGTGATACCGATTACAGCAAAGGCTATGGTTTATGTCTCAGTATAAATTAGCTAAAACAGTATTCTTTGGGGACTTGAAAGTCAGCGCCGCTCTCTATAAGTATGAAATTTATTGTGAAGAGTCAGAGTTGATTTACCACGCGGCCATTTATTCTGAACAAGTTATTGCTGCTGGTAAACACACCTATCCAGTTTGGGTCAGAAAAGATCATATGATATTAAAATCACCAGCACATATCTTGGAGAAGGCCGTTGAGGCTTGCGAAGAGCATTGGCTGAAACACTACAAAGGGTAGCGTTATGCTGAGGTTTTCTATCGTGGTTAATTAACAAAAAAAACTTATAATAATACGCCTAGCTTTAGGCGTATTATTATATCTAGTGTCTACAACCGTGGGCTGTTTAATAAGACTAATCAAAAAAACGAGATAAGAACCCTTTTTTTCTGTAGTGCTTGGATTTTGAGTATCCGTGATTACCATGCTCTCTCTCATCAGAGAATGAGGTTGCTGGTGAGTTTTCTACCGATTTTTCAATGAGTTTGTCTAATTTCCCGCGATCCAACCAAACACCACGGCAATTTGGACAATAGTCTATCTCAATACTTTTGCGTTCAGTCATCACTAACTGGGTATTATTGCACACCGGACATTCCATAGCTTTCATCTCCGCATTAAATCAACGTGACCTGAGTTTGTGCGATATAGAAACTGTCCTTAATTAGACAATGATTCCAGGTAATTATGTGTAAGTGTGGTTAAATTAATGCGGTGAATATGTAAAATTCATGATTGTAGGGAGGATGATTGTAGAGAGCAACGCGTATATCTCGGAGTTGATACCCGCTGGCTACACGCGTAGGGAGAATGACTTTTAGATTCAAAACACCCGTTTAAAGGGTTTAATAATTACCGACTGGTAAACACCTGCGGCAACATAAGGATCTTGTTCAGCCCATATCTCAGCTTCTTGCAATGAGGAAAAGTCAGCAATCACTGTCGAGCCAGTAAAGCCGGCATTACCGGGATCGGCACTGTCGATGGCTGGGTTAGGTCCAGCGGTCAGTAAACGGCCTTGATCCTGTAAAGCCTGTAAGCGAGCCAAATGCGCAGGACGCACAGACATTCGCTTCTCCAATGAGTTAGGTACATCTGTAGCAAATATGACGTAAAACATTTTTCACCTTTAAAATCATAATAATGATAGTTATCAATGGTGTTCAATAACAGCATGTTACACTCACGAATACAACCATGGGAAAGCTAACAATGGGTGTTACCACTTAATGGTTGTTATCACTTAGCTACCCATCATGGAATAAAATGATCTCTAAGAGTAAAGATAAAGTGCTGCCACGGCGAGATTGTGGATTAAAACGTCATTTAGCGCTAATTAACGAGAATGTTTGTCGTTCCTTATTGAACATGATTGCTATTTGCATTTAAACTTGGCTGCATCAGAGGACATTGAATCATTATGCAGCTAATAAAATTTTTCTCAGATCGACGGTTAACATGGTCACTCATTTTTTCAATAGGGTTGCACGGGAGTGTTGTTGCGGCACTGCTGTACGTTTCCGTAGAGCAAATGAAAATTCAACCTGAAATTGAGGATACGCCTCTTGCTGTAACGATGGTCAATATAGCGGAATTTGCTGCACCACAACCGGCTGCCGCCGCGCCAGAGCCAGTTCAAGAAACACCAGCCGTGCCCGAAGAGACACCGCCTGTGCTTGAAGAGACACCACCGGAACCTGAAGAGCTGCCTGAGCCTGTTCCGGTGCCTGTTCCTGAACCCGTGAAACCCAAGCCGAAGCCTGTTAAGAAAGAAGTTAAGAAGCCGGAAGTGAAGAAGACGCAAGCACCGCCGGATGACAAACCGTTTAAATCTGATGAGGCCGCGCTGGTTGCGAACAATGCACCGGTAAAATCGGCACCAGTTGCCTCAACACCTGGCTTATCAACATCCGCTGGGCCAAAGGCACTGAGTAAGGCTAAACCCTCTTATCCGGCTCGAGCATTGGCTTTAGGGATTGAAGGGCAGGTTAAAGTACAGTACGACATTGATGAGAGTGGGCGAGTGACGAATGTCAGAGTGTTAGAAGCAACACCACGTAATACTTTTGAGCGTGAAGTGAAGCAGGTCATGCGTAAATGGCGTTTTGAAGCGGTCGCTGCTAAAAACTATGTGACTACCATTGTGTTCAAGCTCGATGGCAAAATGGAAATGAATTAAGAGCCTGTCCATAATTCTGTGTAACTGCCACCGTATTAAAGGTGATCGCTCAGGCGGTCACCGAACTCGATAATAAAACGGCTCATCGCTAACCGCCAGTTCTGGATCGGCATACTCCATTTTTTTGATGCATCCTTGATCGCCAAATAAACAACCTTCCGCACTGAGTCGTCTGTCGGGAACACTTTGCGCTTTTTAATGGCTGCACGGATCACGCTGTTCACCGATTCGATGGCATTCGTGGTGTAGATAGCCTTGCGGATATCGGGCGGATAGCCGAAGAATGTATTGAGATTTTCCCAGTGCGTACGCCAACTTTTGCTAATTTGCGGGTATTTGTCGTCCCAGGCCTCCGCAAACTTATCCAGCGCCATCAGCGCCGCCTCTTCTGTCGGAGCCTGATACACCATTTTCAAACCGCTGGTGACGGCTTTATAGTCCTTCCATGACACATATTTCAGGCTGTTGCGTACCATATGGATGATGCACAGCTGGATGTGAGTCTGCGGATAAACACTGTTTATCGCATCCGGGAACCCCTTCAGGCCATCCACGCAGGCAATCAGAATGTCCTGAAGACCGCGATTTTTTAGCTCTGTCAGCACACTTAGCCAGAACTTCGCACCTTCATTTTCTGCCAGCCACATGCCCAGCAGCTCTTTCTGACCTTCAGTGTTGATGCCCAGCGCTAGGAACACTGCTTTGTTTATCACGCTACCGTTCTGGCGGACTTTTACGACAATGCAGTCCATATAAACAATGGGATACAGAGCATCCAGTTGGCGGTTTTGCCATTCAGCAACCTGCTCTTTTACGGCATCGGTGACTTTAGATATCAGCGTGGGAGACACATCGGCGTCATACATCTCTTTGAAGGTGGCGACGATTTCGCGGGTGGTCATGCCTTTGGCGTACAGGGACAAAATCTGGCTGTCCATCTGTGTGATACGCGTCTGATTTTTCTTTATCAGCTGCGGTTCAAAGGTGTTTTCGCGGTCGCGTGGCGTATTCAGCTCGATTTCGCCGTCGTCGCATAGCAGTGTTTTGGACGAATAGCCGTTGCGGGTATTCGAGCCTGATTTAGGGGTATTTTTCTCGTGCCCGAGGTGTTCGGTAAGCTCTGCATTTAACGCTGTTTCGACGGTAAGCTTTGTTAGCATACGAGAAAATGCATTAAGGTCGGCTTCGGTTTTAAGACCTTTAGCCAGTTCAGCCGCAAGTGCTTTAAGTTTCTTTTCGTCCATAATTTGCCTGTCTCCGTTGTTGGAGTGAAGATATCAAAAACAGGCAATTACACAATATTGTTTACAGTCTCTGAATTAAATAAGACTGTCACCAACCTCAGGGCCGCTTTTGCGGCCCTTCTTGTTTGATCAATACTCTCACATTCATTATTGAGTCGCACCTACTTCGAAATTACCTTTACCGCTCGGTAATCCACGGGGTTTACCCGCATCATCAACCGCGACATAGGTGAATACCGCTTCAGTAGCACGATAACGCTGCCCTATTGGCTCAGAAGAAACCTTTTTTACCCATACTTCAATGTTAATGGTGATAGAGCTGTGCCCGGTTTTAATACAGCGTGCATAGCAGCAAACAACGTCACCAACAGCCACAGGCTTAAGAAACGTCATGCCATCAACACGAACCGTCACAACGCGACCCTGTGCAATTTCTTTAGCTTGGATAGCGCCACCAATATCCATTTGAGACATCAACCAACCGCCAAATATATCCCCGTTGGCGTTGGTGTCTGCTGGCATTGCCAGAGTGCGAAGCACTAACTCACCGTTAGGTAATGAAAGTTCACCGCCAGATAGTTGTTGTTCCTGAGTCATTTCTGTCTGCTTTTAAAAGTTAATCCACTGACTAAGGGCGGCCCACTGAGCGTTCAGTGAGCATCAAAATAACGTTTATTTAAGACTTCTTCTGCTCTTCCGGCATATGGCGATAAATATAAACGCCACTGATCAACGTAAATATCAGTGTCAGAGCGGTTAAGCCGAAAACTTTAAAGTTGACCCAAATATCCTGAGGCAACCAAAACGCGACATAAATATTCAGTAGCCCACAGACCAGAAAGAAAATGGCCCACGACAGGTTCAATGTTGACCAAACCTTGTCAGGTAAGGTTAACTCTTTACCCAACATCCGTTGAATCAACGGCTTCTTCATCACCCATTGACTGACTAATAAAGCCAAAGCGAACAGCACATATAAAACAGTCACTTTCCATTTAATAAACAAGTCACTGTGGAATGCGAGTGTTAATGTACCGAACACCAGTACCATCGCTGCAGTAACCAATGTCATTTTTTCGACTTTGCGATATTTCAGCCAGGTAAAGGCCAGAGCTACCAAGGTGGCAACAATGAGTGCCCCGGAAGCGACAAAAATGTCGTACATCTTATAAAAAATAAAGAACACGACTAATGGGAGAAAATCTAAAAGTTGCTTCATGAATCAATCCATCATTTGTATACCGCCCGAATATACCGGATTCAGCAGGGGGAGGGTATCCGTAGTAAAAGCCTATTATCGTTAATAATCAATCTGAATGCTCGCCTTGTCGGCAGAATTTGCAGAAACTTACGAAAAATCAGTAAGGAACACGGTTTGCATATTGCCAGTGATGAGCTAACCCAGCATGATGAAAGATAAATGTTGGGTTGAGGCTTGGTGGAATATATATGCAGAAAAAATCCCTTCGGTATTGGATGCCGGGTTTGACCCAATTAATGGCCTATGAGCGTGATTGGATAAAGCCTGACCTCCGAGCGGGGTTATCGGTAGCCGCAGTCGCATTACCTATTGCCATTGCTTATGCCGAGTTGACGGGCGTTAGCGCCGCAGTCGGGTTGTACTCCTGTATTTTGCCGATGATAGCCTATGCGTTTTTTGGTTCATCGCGGCAATTAATTGTTGGGCCAGATGCCGCAACCTGTGCAGTGATTGCGGCTGTGGTAGCCCCGTTGGCTGCAGGGAATAGTGAGGTTCATTGGCAATTAACCATCATGATGACGTTGATGATGGGGTCATGGTGTCTGGTCGCCAGCCGCTTTAAGCTGGGAGCGTTGGCGGATTTATTATCGCGGCCCATACTAACCGGTTTACTGAATGGTGTGGCGATCACGATTATTGTCGATCAATTAGGTAAGGTTTTTGGCTTTATGACTCGCCCGCCACAGCTCATTGAACGAGTCTTGGCGCTCCCCTATAACATGTTTAACAGCCATTTACCTACGGTTGCCATCTCCTTACTGACCTTTGTGGTGCTATATGGGGTCAAATGGTTGAGACCCAATTGGCCCGCACCCTTGCTGGCGATTGTCATCGCAACCTTTGTGTCTTGGGCCGCTAATATGCAGCAATTTGGTGTTGATGTGGTTGGCGGTTTTGAGGGGGGGTTACCCATAGTACATTGGCCTGATTTTCAACCCGGCCTGTTACGCGATATGGTCATCCCAGCCCTTAACCTCGCTGTGGTCAGTTTTGTCAGTATGATGCTCACCGCTCGCAGTTTTGCAGCGAAAAATGGTTATGACGTTGATGTTGAACTTCGTGCATTGGGTATTACGAATATTGTTTCAGCTTTATCACAAGGTTTTGCTATTAGTGGTGCCAGTACGCGCACGGCGGTGAATGATGCTAACAATGGTAAAAGCCAGTTGGTTTCTATCATTGCGGCTCTGGTGATCGCGATGGTCCTGTTGTTCTTAACCCGCCCACTGCAATTTATTCCCATTGCGGCATTAGGTGTCGTGTTGATTTAACGCTGCCTGGTCGTTACTGAGCTTTAAAAGTTTGTGGCAACTGCGTAAACGCAATACTCAAGCTTTCTATCTGGCTATTTTTACATTTGTTAGTGTGGTTTTAGTTGGTGTTATCAGCGGGATCGGCCTGGCGGTATTGTTAGGGCTGTTGCAATTTTTGCGGACCGTATTCCGGCCGACAGAGCAACTGTTGGGTGTTAACGCTGATGGCATGATCCATTCAATGGGTAACGGTAATGGTATTAAAGCCGTTCCTGGGGTAATGATTTACCGTTTTAACTCACCACTGACCTATTTTAATGTCGCTTATTTTAAGCGGCGTATCCTGAATTTGGTGGATAGCACACCACATCCTGCTGACTGGGTCGTTATTGATGCTGTTGCCAGTTTCACCTATGCTGATATCAGTGTATTGGCCGCCATTGATGAACTTAAACGTGACCTTAAGCAGCGGAATATTAAACTGATATTAGCGGGGCGACGGACAGAATTAACCCGCTGGTTCCGTATTAATCGCCTGAAAAGCCATGATGACGATTTGGTCTTGGTCCCGGATTTATATCTGGCGCTTAAGTTGATTCAGAGTAAACGGCGGGTAGCAGAGAAACAGGAACACGAGTCAGAAACGGGATTGGAACCTGAGATAGGCTGACAGATATCGTTCTATGAGTATCGATTTCACTGTCTACAGTTTGAACGCCTGATGTAATACATCAGGCGTTTTTGAATGATACAACGTCAAACTATGGCAAAAATTATCATTTATCTCTGATTACTGTTTATCCAGTGAAACTGGGCGTAACAGCATATACAGGCGGAATAAATAGACCAGCAGCAATGCAGAAGCCAAATTACTTAACGTACTTAAAACGATGGTAGCTATCGTAGGGGGGAGTACAGTAAAGCGGCTAATTAAGAATAATAGAAGAAGTTTAACGGCTATCCATAACATCATGGCTGGCACAATCAACCGCACATTGGCAAATGCCAACTGAGCACTGGCTTTCATTGCAGCAAAAATTCCCATTCTCTCATTGGTGACGATAATGGGTGACAATGAAAGTGCGATCGCGATGGCTACGCCTGGCACGATGAAGAATGTTAACCCGAGTTGAATGACCAAGGTACTGATAAACATCAATACCAGTAAGCGGGGTAAGATGGGCAGAGAGAGACCTATCGCCTGTAACGCACTGACCCTGCGGCCCTGAGAAACCATTGCAATCAGAGTTAACAACCCACCGACTAATAATACATTACCCACCAATGCTGAGAACGTGGCCACCGCAGAGACCCGCAATAGCACCATCTGCTGCTCAGGTGTCATCTGTGACACTATCTCACTGATGCTAAGATTTCCCGATGACGTAATATCATTCTCCGGAATACTTAAAATACTCAGTTGTTCTGAAGCGGGCATAAATGTCTGATTCAGCATGACGGTAATAAACGCAGTCAGTAGGGCCAACAGCAGGATCGCTGCTATCTGATTACGTAAAAAGTTAAAACTGTCACGGTATAAAGTGTTAGCCGTGATAGGCATGAAAGCTCCTTGGGATCGAAAGAATAGCGCTTAGTGGGTGATTATACCTTGTTATGGGCGTTGTGGGATCCTGTCATTAGCCTGTAGCGGGTTTCTTCTAATTTTATTTCCCCGAAGTTATGTCGACATAGCGGTATCCATCCCCATGAATTGATTAACAAATGCACATGTTGATTTTACTGTTTATTTCTAATCGACCGGTTGCCCGGCAAAGTAAACCGCCAGTTTATCGCACGATGTCTCAAACACCCGTCTTGATGTTGATGGGCGTTGTCCAGTGTTCAGACAATGGCAGCATAGGTATGATAAATGGCAATTTGGCTTTTATGATCCAGATCAATTTCAATATTATTAATAAATTAAATAACCATACATAAAATAGGATTTATTTAAAAAGATACGAAAGATGTGATCTCGATTAGATCACAAATACTCATTTGTAGGTATATTCACCCCCGTAAATATACCTACAAATGGAATGGATAATGAAAAAAATCACTTTGGCACTGCTCGCCGTGGCCTCGTTAGTACCTACAGCAGCAAGTGCACATGAAGCTGGCGATTATATTTTCCGAGCAGGGACGGCAACCGTCAGACCTAATGCCGGGTCTGATGATGTGTTAGGTAACGGTTCCTTCAAAGTCGATAACAATACCCAGTTGGGGCTGACCTTCAGTTACCTGATCACCGACAATATCGGTGTTGAATTGCTGGCAGCAACGCCATTCAACCATAAAGTGGGGCTGGCAGGGGTAGGGACGATTGCGGATGTTAAACAACTGCCGCCAACATTAATGGCGCAATACTATTTCCGTGATAAACAAGACAAATTGCGACCATACCTGGGTATTGGTCTGAACTACACCAAATTCTTTGACGAAAAATTCAACGCGACAGGCTCAGATATCGGTCTGACGAATTTAAGTGTTAAAGATTCATGGGGTGTTGCAGGGCAAGCTGGCATGGATTATATGGTCAGTGAAAACTGGATGCTGAACATGTCAGTCTGGTGGATGAACATTGAATCCGACGTGAAATTTAATTTGGCAGGCGAAGAGCACAGCATCAATACCCGTTTGGCCCCATGGGTATTTATGTTTGGCGCAGGTTATCGTTTTTAATGACCCTTCGGGCTTAAAGCTGTAGCGAGTTAGCGACACTCACTGACAGGAATAAGCTCATTGGGATTGCCGACCTGCAGCGCTAATGAGTTTACATCAGTTAGGCGGGCAGTAAGGAGGTGCGGTTATGCGCCTCCTCCTGTTTTTTACTTAATCAGCATTTGATTACTGACTGACTTTACACCCGGTACCGAGCGGGTGACTTGTACGGCCCGATTCGCATCCTGGCTTGAACTCACGAAGCCACTTAGCTGAACACGGCCTTTAAATGTTTCAACATTAATTTCTGTCGATTTTAGATTCTTCTCGCCCAATAATGCGGCCTTCACTTTCGTCGTCACTACCGTATCGTCCAGATAACCCCCTGTGCCTTCTGATTTCGCGGTTGGCGCACAAGCTGATACCGCCATAGCCATAATGATGGCGATACACAAAGCTGAAAAGGTCTTAAAAAACTTCATAAATGACTCTCCATGTTTACCTATAGGTTAAAGGAGCTTAGAGGACGTTGCGGGATAGCTGAAGGATATATCGACTAACACGCTAAGCGCTATCACGGTTCCCTCATGACATATCAAACGTAAAAAATGCTTAGCGTATTAGCTAATTATTGGTTATGAATTGCCTTTATTCAAATTTGCTACAAATTTATAACGGAAATAGCCCAAGAAATGGCTGAAAATAGCGCCTGTTTCATGTAAACAAACAGGCGCTGAAGGGCGGTAATGACAGCAGTTAACGGTAAATAGTAATTAATTCTAAACGGTAACTCACTCTCAATAGTAACCAATTGTAAATAATAACTAGCTGCGGGTTGCCGCTTTCATCTCTGTGACGAAGCGGGTTAGCTGAACTAACATTTCAACGGGTTGTGCAACATTTTTTTCAATGATTTTGACGATTGCTGAGCCTGAAATAGCACCCGCCGCGCCCGCCGCCAGGCTGGCTTTTACTTGCGCGGGTTCTGAAATACCAAAGCCCTGCAATGCGGGCGCTGCATTATATTCACGCAGTTTATCTACCAGATGGTTTAACGGTAACTGGCCGTGATTTTCTGCACCGGTGACTCCGGCACGTGATAACAGGTAAGTATAACCACGACCATGAGAAGCGATTTCTCGCAGTAAGTCATCGTCGGCATTAGGCGGGCAGATGAAAATGGGTGCAATCCCGTGACGTAAGGCCGCTGCCCGGAAAGGGGCAGACTCTTCAAATGGCACATCAGCAATTAGCACCGAATCGACACCCACCTCAGCACAGCGCTGGTAGAAGTGATCAATACCATTGTGGAATACCAGATTTGCATACATCAACAGGCCAATAGGTATTGTGGGGTGTTTTTGGCGGATTTCGGCCAGTATTTCAAAACAAATACCCGGAGTGACACCCGCAGCAAAGGCACGCAGCGCCGCATTTTGTATGGTAGGGCCATCAGCCAACGGATCAGAGAACGGAATCCCTAACTCTAATGCATCTGCACCTGCCGCAATTAACGTATCAATAATATTGAGTGACATCGCCGGAGAGGGATCGCCAAGCTGGACGAAAGGAACAAAGGCACCTTCTTTTTTGGCGGCTAACTGCTTAAAAAGTTGCTGATAACGCTCCATTAAATCTCTCCCCGTGCTTTCAGAATATCGTGAACGGTGAAAATATCTTTGTCACCCCGGCCGGAGAGATTCACCACCAGTATTTGTTCTTTATCCGGATCCGCTTTAATCATTTTCAACGCATGTGCCAGAGCATGAGAGGACTCTAGCGCTGGAATAATCCCTTCTTTACATGACAATGTCTTAAATGCGTCTAAAGCCTCATCATCGGTAATGGAGACATAATCAGCCCGCCCAATACTGTTCAAATAAGCATGTTGCGGCCCCACAGAGGGGAAGTCCAGACCGGCAGAAATAGAGTAAGATTCTTCAATTTGCCCATCGCTGGTCTGCATCATCGGTGATTTCATACCGAAGTAGATACCGACCTTACCGTGTTTTAGGGGGGCACCATGTTGCCCGGTTTCGATCCCCAAGCCGGCAGGCTCTACGCCAATCAGACCCACATCAGGCTCATCAATAAAATCAGCAAACATACCGATAGCATTAGAACCGCCACCAACACAGGCCAATACTGCATCGGGCAGGCGGCCTTCTTTTTCCAGTATCTGAGCCTTGGTTTCTTCACCGATCATGCGTTGGAATTCGCGCACAATTGTCGGGTAAGGGTGAGGGCCAGCGGCGGTACCCAGCATATAGTGAGCGGTTTCATAAGTACCTGACCAGTCACGTAGCGCTTCATTACAGGCATCTTTCAGCGTCGATGAACCACTATGCACTGGAATAACCTCGGCTCCCATCAGGCGCATACGGAAAACGTTAGGCGACTGACGTTCAATATCTTTCGCCCCCATATAAATGCGGCATTTTAAACCCAGCAATGCACAAGCCAGTGCGGAGGCAACCCCGTGCTGGCCGGCACCGGTTTCGGCAATAATTTCAGTTTTACCCATGCGTTTAGCTAATAAAGCCTGACCTAAAACCTGGTTGGTTTTGTGTGCACCGCCGTGCAGCAGATCTTCACGTTTCAGATATAGCTTGGTCTTTGTCCCTTTGGTCAGATTTTGACACAAGGTCAGGGCGGTAGGGCGACCGGCATAGTTTTTTAACAAATCTTGAAATGCGGCCTGAAATTCAGGATCCAGTTGAGCACTGACGAATGCGTCTTCCAGTTGCTTCAGGGCTGGCACTAAAATTTGGGGCACATACATACCGCCAAATTCGCCAAAATAGGGATTAAGTGTCGTCATTTTTCTGTCCGTTATGCGTTGGTTTATCGGGTTAACCAAAGTAAGTTCATATCCCCTTGGTATTTGAAGCCGCAGTGGTGTTAGCTGCGACGCCAACTATTTTTGGGATAAAGTAAATCTTGTTTGGGGATAAAGTAAATCTTGAAATAGAGTCAATCAGTACACGCGTAATGCCTGGAATACAGCGGCGATCCGTTGGGGGTCTTTGATGCCAGGGGCGCTTTCTACGCCGGAATTGACATCCAGCCCGGCACAGCCTAGTTGGGCTGCCACATCACAGTTATCTGGCCCCAAGCCGCCTGCCAGCAAGACATTATCTAGTGCTTGATCTGCCAATAATGACCAGTCGAAACGTTGCCCTGTGCCACCCGTACCGTGATCCAATACGTAGCGTTCAACTTGCTGTAAGTTGCGTTCCGGCATCGTGTCACCGACACTCAGTGCCTTCCAAATCTGGCAATCCGCAGGTAATACTTTGCGCAGTTGATTGATATACTGTTGATCTTCATGCCCATGCAATTGCACTGCTGCCAGTGAGAGTTGTTCAGCCGTTTGCCGTACAGTTTCTATTTCAGCATGACGAAAAACACCGACATACTTTAGCGGCGCACCACTGATAACCGTACGGGCGCTGGCGATATCCACATACCGGGGTGAACTGTCGACAAAAATCAACCCGCCGTACACCGCACCTGCGTGGTAAGCCGTGGCGGCATCTTGTGCGCGTGTCAGGCCGCAAACTTTATTTTCGCCCAGTAACACCCGGCGGACGGCCGCGTTGAGATCGGGTTCGGACATCAGGGCACTGCCAATCAGGAAACCGTTGGCAAATTGGCTCAATTCACGGACCTGACGATAATGACTAATGCCAGATTCACTGATTATTGTGACACCTTCTGGTAGGCGTGGTGCCAATTCACGGGTGCGATTCAGATCGATAGACAGGTCACGCAGGTCGCGGTTATTGATGCCAACAACTTTGGCACCCAAGGTAATAGCACGCTCCAATTCTTCGGCGTTACTGGCTTCGGTCAACACCCCCATGTTCAGGCTGTGTGCGACGGCGGCCAATTGGCGGTAAGCCTCATCGTCCAAGACCGACAGCATCAGTAAAATGGCGTCAGCGTGGTAAAACCGCGCTAGCTGAATCTGATAAGCATCAATAATAAAATCTTTACACAATACCGGCTGAGTGACGGCGGCACTGACTTGTGGCAAGAAATCAAAACTGCCCTGGAAATATTTCTCATCCGTTAATACTGAGATAGCCGACGCATAGTGCTTATAAACACCGGCAATCTCCGCCGGGTTAAAGTTGTCACGGATAACCCCTTTAGAAGGTGAGGCTTTTTTGCATTCCAAAATAAAGACCGTTTTATCGCCTTGTAGCGCGTGATAAAAATCGCGCTGACTCTGGGTGATTTCGTTTTGGAAGCGGGTTAGAGGCTGTTGCAGTTTCCGCGCGGCAACCCAAATTTCTTTATCGTGTACGATTTGGTGGAGCACGGTTTTGGTTTTATCACTGTCAACTTTGTCACTGCCAACGTTATAACCCTCGGTTTTGTAACCCCCAGTTTCCTGCATGATTTATCCTCTCGCTGCCAGAGCAGTAACACGATCAAAAGCCTGACCGCTGTGAATCATTTCCAATGCCTGTTGCGCATTATGGCGCAGGTTTTCTTGGCCGTATAACTTCAGCAGCAAGGCGACGTTTGCAGCAACGGCGGCCGCATGTGCTGTTTCACCTTTACCTTGTAACAACCGTGCTAAAATGTCACGGTTTTCTTCCGGCATACCGCCTTGTAGAGCGGCAAGCGGGTAGCGATTCAAACCAAAATCTTCTGGCGTCAATTGATAGCTTTCAATACTGCCATTATTCAGTTCAGCCACCTGCGTCGGGGCATGAATAGCCACTTCATCCATTCCACCGCCATGTACCACTGCCGCACGTTGATAACCCAGTACTTTCAGCGTTTGAGCGATCGGTAACACTAACTCAGGGCTATAGACGCCAATGAGCGCCAGCGGCGGGCGGGCGGGGTTGATCAACGGCCCCAACACATTAAACAGGGTGCGGGTCTTTAACTGCTGGCGTACTGGCATCGCATGACGAAAACCCGTGTGATATTGCGGCGCAAACAGGAAGCAGACCCCGAGATCGTCCAACGCCAACCGTGATTGCTCGGCACTCATGTCCAAACGGATACCAAATGCCGCCAGCAGATCGGATGAACCGGAACGGCTAGAAACACTGCGGTTACCATGTTTAGCCACTTTTACGCCACAGCTAGCCGCGACAAAGGCACTGGCGGTGGAGATATTAATACTGTTGGTGCCATCACCGCCGGTCCCGACAATATCGGCAAACAGGTAGTCTGGGCGTGGAAAGTGTTGCGCATCTGCCAGTAAAGCTTGAGCTGCCCCGGCAATCTCCGCTGGGGTCTCCCCGCGTACTTTCATGCTGATTAGCACTGCGGCCAGTTGGCTTGGCTCGAGTTCACCACGTACAATCGCCGCAAACAGTTGCTGGCTTTCTTCTTGGCTCATTGACTCAGCCCGGAACAGTTTTTCGAATAAATGTTGCATCATAAACTCCTTAATTACGCTAACGCCCAGGCCAGTGTTTGTTCAAGTAAACGCGCACCGTGGGTGGTTAAAATCGATTCCGGGTGGAATTGGTAGCCACAAACGCGGTGAGCATCATGACGAACCGCCATGACCATCTCGCCAAAACGGGCGTTAACGGTTAATTCTGCGGGGAGATTACTGCCGACTAAGGAGTGGTAGCGGGCGACCGGTAATGGGTTTGGCATACCGGCAAACATACCTTGCCCATCATGTTCAATCGCCGAGGCCTTACCATGCAATATCTCACCCGCTTGACCAACATGGCCGCCATAGGCTTCGATAATGGCTTGATGGCCCAGACAAATACCAATCATCGGTAACTGGCCCTGCAAGCGTTGCAATAGCTCAGGCATACAGCCTGCCTGTGCTGGTGTTCCAGGGCCAGGTGACAACATCAGCACCGGTTGTTCGAGTTGTTGCAAGCGTTCAATAATGTTATCGGCGGCAATGTGGTTACGGTAAATAACGACGCGATGACCACTGGAACGAAGTTGGTCCACCAGGTTGTAGGTAAAGGAGTCGATATTATCGAGCAGTAAGATATCGGCCATTAGAAAATCTCCTTGGCATGATGGGCAGTGGCAATGGCGCGCAGTACGGCTCTGGCTTTATTCCGAGTTTCATCAGCTTCTGCTTGTGGAACTGAGTCCAAAACCACCCCTGCACCCGCTTGTACGGTGGCGATGCCGTCCTCTACGTAGGCAGAACGAATCACAATGCAGGTATCCAAATCACCGTGAGCAGTGAAGTAGCCCACTGCACCGCCGTAGCTGCCACGGCGTGAGCCTTCATTACTGGCAATCAATTGCATGGCCCGTACTTTGGGCGCACCGCTTAGCGTACCCATGTTCATACACGCTTGATAAGCATGCAGCACATCTAAATCTTGACGCAGAGTGCCAATCACGCGGGACACCAGATGCATGACAAAGGAGTAACGGTCAACTTTGGTTAAATCTGCAACATAGCGGCTACCGGGTTCGCAAATACGCGCTAGATCGTTACGAGCCAGATCCACCAACATTAAATGTTCTGCCATCTCTTTATGGTCAGTACGCATTTCCAACTCGATACGGCTGTCTAAATCACGATCGAGTTCTCCATTAGGACGACGACCGCGTGGACGAGTACCCGCAATCGGGTAAATCTCAATTTGACGGTTGCTGGCATCGTATTTCAGTGCGCTCTCAGGTGATGCACCAAACAGAGAAAAATCATTGTCTTGCATGAAAAACATGTAGGGGCTGGGATTATGGTCTTTCAGTGTCTGATAGGCCGCCAGCGGTGATGGGCAGGGCAGCGTAAAACGGCGGGATGGGACCACCTGGAAAATCTCACCTTCACGGATTGCTACCTGCAATTCACTGACAACGTTGCAATACTCTTCATCTGATTGGTTACACTGTAACGCCATCTCTGGCACGGAGGTGGCAGGAATGGGGTGTGGCGCTTGTTGTAACTGGTGGCTGAGTTGCTCTAAACGGGTCGCCAGGCGCTGATACTCTGAACTGTCTGGCGTGAACAGGCTGGCCTGCAAGCGAGTTGAACGATGCTGATGATCCAAAACCAGCAATGTCTCGGCTAAATAGAAACAGAAGTCAGGGCAGCGTTGATCCTGACGCAACGGAGGCAAATTTTCAAAACCAGCGACTAAATCGTAAGCGAACAAACCGCCCAAAAACAGGGCCTCACGCTCGGCAAGTGGGGTATTAACCAGTGTTAATAATTGACGTAAAGCATCAAAAACAGATAAGGACTGTAAGCGTGAATCCTCATCCTGGACTTCATTTATTAACGGGAAAGTTAACTCTCGGCCATTCGGACGAACCTGAATATCGACTTCAGTGGGCAGACTGGCATCCAGCAGTGGTAATAAAGAAGCCCCATTACGGGTCAATGCTTCGAGAGTGACGGTTTGCCCTAATGCCGTGATACGCAAGGCACTGTCGATGACCAACAGGCTTTTCAGATTCTGTTTGTTGTCAACTTCTGCAGACTCAAGCAACAGGGTCGCGGGGCGGGCACCACATAATTGATGAAACAGCGCTGTCGGGTCATCGCGGTAACAGGCGCTAGCGGTGAGTAACTGTAAAGTAGGACGTGATGTTTGCATCATTGAGTGATCCTAAAAAAGAGGCCCTGAAAAATTATTACGCTGGAATCTATCCATAAAAAAACCCGCTATTAGCGGGCTGAAGCAATCTGCACTGTCTGATGACGGATATGCGTGATTACATCGCCCGAGAGAGGGAGATATGCCACCAACGCAGTAAGGAAATCAGGGAAGTCTTCATTATCAGTCACAACTCTCTTTGATTGCATTCAGTTTAATGGCGACGCTCGGTTTATAGGAGCATCACCGGATGTCTCGCGAACTTGTGTACTAGTTAACTGGTTCACGAGGTAAATGTCAACCCCGATTGATTGTTTTTTAACGAACTCTTTTTTCATAATCCCATGGAAGTCAGATGTAAGATTGATTAACGTTCGCGTCTTGTAAGCGGGTATGATAGCCAACCCTATTTTACTGGATGATTGTTTTGAGTGCTGAGCCAGCGTTACCGGATATGAAAGAACTCACTGACGCCACGACGTTATCTACTGCTTTTACGCTTTATGATCTACATAGCCATACAACGGCTTCCGATGGCACGTTGACGCCATCAGAGCTGGTGATCAGAGCGGCACAGATGCGTGTTGGGGTTCTGGCTATCACTGATCACGATACCACTGCTGGTTTGGCAGAAGCGGCGGCGGCGATTGAACAGCATCAATTAGCGCTACGATTGATCCCCGGTGTTGAGATTTCCACCCTATGGGAAAATCATGAGATCCACATTGTGGGCCTGGGTATTGATGTTCAGCATGTGAGTCTCCGTACGTTACTTGAGGCACAGTCTGAGCACCGTTATCAGCGGGCCCAAGAGATCAGCACCCGTCTGGAGAAAGCACGTATTGTGGGCGCATGGGAAGGGGCTAACCGGTTGGCAAACGGTGGGCAGGTGACCCGTGGGCATTTTGCGCGTTATCTGGTTGAGTTAGGGCTGGCCAGCAATGTTGGTCAGGTGTTTAAAAAGTATTTAGCTAAAGGCAAGACCGGTTATGTTCCTGCTCAGTGGTGTACAATAGAACAAGCTATTGATGCGATTAAGCAATCAGGTGGACAAGCGGTATTGGCCCATCCTGGCCGTTATGATTTAACGGCAAAATGGTTAAAGCGTTTATTGGCCCATTTTGCTGAACATGGCGGGGACGCGATGGAAGTTGCCCAGTGCCAACAAGCCCCTCACGAGCGGGCGCTACTGGGTCAATACGCACGCGATTATCATTTACTGGCATCCCAGGGGTCTGATTTCCATCAACCTTGTTCTTGGATTGAATTGGGTCGCAAATTGTGGCTGCCCGCTGGGGTGGAACCGGTATGGCGAGATTGGCCTACAGAGCCAGCCATGCCGCTCGTACGTTGAATAATGAGGTAGAATCATGAGTCAATTTTTTTATATCCACCCGGACAATCCACAGCCCCGCCTGATCAACCAATGTGTTGATGTTTTACGTAAGGGCGGAGTGGTTGTGTACCCGACAGATTCTGGTTATGCCCTTGGCTGTCGTTTAGAAGATAAAACGGCAATGGAACGTATCTGTCGTATTCGTCAATTGGATGGCAATCATAACTTCACGTTGGTATGTCGCGATCTGTCTGAATTATCCACGTATGCGTATGTCGATAACTCCGCTTTTCGTCTGATTAAAAATAACACACCGGGTAATTACACCTTTATTTTAAAAGCCACCAAAGAAGTTCCTCGGCGGTTAATGAATGATAAGCGTAAAACCATTGGGTTACGTGTGCCTTCTAATCCTATCGCGTTGGCGTTACTGGATGCATTAGGTGAGCCGTTGATGTCAACCACATTGATGCTGCCAGGTAATGATTTCGCTGAATCGGATCCCGAAGAGATCAAAGAGAATCTAGGGAAACAGGTGGATTTAATCATTCACGGCGGTTCTTTGGGGCAGCAGCCCACCACGGTTATTGACCTGACTGATTCTGCTCCTGAAGTGATCCGCGAAGGGGCTGGGGACGTAACGCCATTCCGGTAACGCAAGCCCCTTCCGATAAGAGTCTGCGAGCCTTTTGGTCCCGACTTAATCTATTGGCTTGTTAAATCTATCGGTTTGTTAAATCTATCGGTTTGTTAAATCTGTTGGTTCAAATAGACGGGTATTGCAAAAACAACATATCTATTTATTAGAATCATTGATCCTAATATTAGTGTAAAATGTCCGGCCACGGACAAGTGTGTGTGCCAGTTTTATTGATACGCGATGTGACATACTGTTTTCTAAAATGTATTACAATCAGTGGGTTATACTTTAATTTGGTCCTTAACGTATTGATTACAATATATAACACGACGCCTGTGAAGGCGACATTAGAGGTTGCTCAATGAGCGAGAAGTCAGAAAAGCAAAAGTTACCAACCCCAAATCCACACACCCCTGCTAAGCCACAGGGCGCTAAAATTGTGGGTGAAAAATTACAGAAAATCCTGGCGCGCGCTGGCCATGGTTCTCGTCGTGAAATTGAAGCCATTATCCAGCAAGGCCGCGTCAGTGTTGACGGTAAAGTGTCAAAGCTAGGTGATCGTGTAGAAGTGACCCAGTCCACTAAAATTCGTCTGGATGGTCATCTTCTTTCAATTAAAGAATCTGAAGAAAATGTGTGCCGCGTTCTGGCGTATTACAAGCCAGAAGGTGAGCTTTGTACGCGTAATGATCCGGAAGGTCGTCCAACGGTATTTGACCGTTTACCTAAACTGCGTGGTTCACGTTGGGTTGCGGTTGGTCGTTTGGATGTGAACACCTCTGGTTTATTACTGTTCACTACCGATGGCGAATTGGCTAACCGCCTGATGCACCCAAGCCGTGAAGTTGAGCGTGAATATGCGGTGCGGGTATTTGGTCAAATCGATGATGATAAAATCAAACAGTTGAGCCGTGGTGTACAACTGGAAGATGGCCCTGCGGCATTTCGTACTATCAGCTACCAGGGTGGTGAAGGGATAAACCAGTGGTATAACGTTACGTTGACCGAAGGGCGTAATCGCGAAGTTCGCCGTCTATGGGAAGCCGTAGGCGTGCAGGTTAGCCGCCTGATTCGTGTGCGTTATGGCGACATTAATTTGCCGAAAGGCCTGCCACGGGGTGGCTGGACTGAACTGGATCTTAAAGCCACTAACTACCTGCGTGAATTGGTCGAACTGGATGTTGAAACCGTCAGTAAATTACCCGTTGAGAAAGATCGTCGCCGGGTTAAAGCCAACCAAATCCGTCGTGCAGTTAAGCGCCATACCGAAGTCTCGGGCCGCCAGGTTGCTGGCCGTCAGGGTTCAGCCCGTAAAGGCTCTACGCGTCAAAACGTGGGTAATGCGGCACCCGCAGCCACGGCAAGTCGCCGTAGTGGCCCGAAAAAACGCGGTTAATCTCAGGCGGATTAATGCGTCGTTAACCGCGTCTGTCATTAGACATCAATAGCGACGTGAATAATGCTTATTGCCGCAGTTTTTTGGACTGCGGCAATATTATTTTTAACGCTTATAAAATATTACCAATCAATACCTTGCTGCGCTTTTATTCCTGCATCGAAAGCATGTTTGACGGGACGTAACTCACTGACGGTATCCGCCATCTCCAGTAGATCCCGGTGGCACCCACGGCCTGTAATAATCACCGTTTGATGAGCAGGGCGCTGATTGAGTGCGTTAATCACCTCATCCAATGGCAAGTAGTCGTAAGCGATCATATAGGTCAGCTCATCCAATACCACTAAATCCAATGTTGGGTCTGCTAACATGCGTAAAGCATGTTGCCAAACCCCCAGACAGGCTACCGTATCCGTCTCCCTGTCTTGTGTATTCCAGGTAAAACCGGTCGCCATCACCTGAAATTCAACGCCATGTTGTTGCAGCAGGTTCTTTTCACCGTTTGGCCACTCCCCCTTGATAAACTGTATGACTCCCGCTTTAAGGCCATGGCCCACCGCGCGGGTGACTGTTCCGAAAGCTGCTGTGGTTTTACCTTTCCCGTTACCGGTAAACACGATCAAAATACCGCGAACTTCCTGTGCTGCAGCAATCCGTGAATCTACCTTTTCTTTTAATCGTTGTTGGCGCTGCTGGTGGCGATCTTCAGACATAATGATTACGTTCCTTTTATTCAGCTGGACCAGGTTTACGGCCGGGCTGTGCATCGAAGCTGATCCCCGTTTTTCTACGGCTGTCATCGCCCATCAAATAGAGGTACAACGGCATAATATCTGCTGGCGTTTTCAACTTGCTCGCATCTTCATCGGGGAATGCGGTCGCCCGCATTTGTGTTCGGGTTCCTCCAGGATTGATGCAGTTAACCCGCAGGTTGCTCTGTTTATACTCCTCGGCCAGTACTTGCATCATGCCTTCCGTGGCAAATTTTGAGACCGAATAAGCTCCCCAGCCTGCACGTCCCTGACGGCCAACGCTGGAACTGGTGAACACCAGAGAGGCGCTAGGGGATTTCAGTAATAATGGCAGTAATGCTTGAGTTAGCATAAATGTTGCATTGACATTCACTTGCATGACGTCTTGCCAGACGGCGATGCTTTGCTCGGACATGGGGGCAACTTCACCCAATAAACCGGCGTTATGTAAGACGCCATCCAGCCTAGGGACCTGTGCACTTACGGTGTCAGCAAGTTGCTGACAATCCGCGGCGGTGGCATGCAATAGATCCAGTGACAGCACTAACGCTGGCAAACCGCCCGCATCAGCTATCTGCTTTTTTACCGCGAGCAATTTACTTTCGGTGCGGCCCACTAATATCAGGCGAGCACCAAACCGAGCGTAAGTCAGGGCCGCTTCACGACCAATACCATCACCTGCGCCAGTCACGAGAATAATGCGCTGATTGAGCAGGTCATGTTTAGGTTGATAATGCATAATTATTCCTCTTGCTGGCGGAGTGAACTCTTCCCGTCCATACCGTGTGATCTTTCTCATTCTTATATTTAAGTGAAACCAATGCAATTTTTCATTTACGGGAGACGCCAGCTCAGTGGTTCGCTAGAATGCAGGTATCTCTCTAAAAACACATGAAGAAAGGCGGTATTTGTGGAGTTAATTTCTTTGTACGGGCTGTTTCTGGCTAAAGTGGTGACCATCGTGGTTGCGATTGGTGCAGTAGTGTTATTGGTGGTCAGCCAGGGAATGAGAAGACAAGGGCAACGGGGGGAATTGAACCTGGTTGATCTGGGGGAACAATATAAAGAAACTCAGCGAGAAATGCGGCTGGCACGCATGAGCCATGCAGAACAAAAAGCCTGGGTTAAAGAATTTAAAAAGCAGGAAAAAGCGGATCAAAAACTGAAGAAACAACGCGCAAAATCGGGTGCGGTGGCGGCAGTAAAACCATGTTTATATGTCATTGATTTTAAAGGGAGCATTGGGGCGCAGGAGGTCTCTTCATTACGTGAAGAGATCTCTGCTATTTTGGCCGTTGCAACCGCGCAAGATGAAGTGTTGCTACGGCTGGAAAGTCCGGGCGGTGTGGTGCATGGCTATGGGTTGGCGGCTTCTCAATTAGCGCGCCTGCGTCAGCGTGGGATCCGCCTGACGGTTGCGGTTGATAAAGTTGCCGCCAGTGGCGGTTATATGATGGCCTGTGTTGCTGACCGCATTATCTGTGCGCCTTTCGCCATTATTGGCTCCATTGGCGTGGTCGCTCAAATTCCGAATTTCCATCGCTTACTGAAAAAGAACGACATTGACGTAGAACTGCATACCGCAGGTGAATTTAAACGCACACTGACGTTGTTTGGTGAGAATACGGAGCAGGGGCGTGAAAAATTCCGTGAAGATTTAAATGAAACTCACCTGTTATTTAAACAATTCGTGCAGCAGCAACGTCCTTCTTTAGATATTGATGCTGTCGCGACGGGCGAGCATTGGTTTGGTACGCAAGCCAAAGAGAAAGGTTTGGTTGATGCTATCGGCACCAGTGATGATTTACTGATCGCTGAAATGGATAATCACGAAGTCATTGGCGTGCGTTATTCTCATCGTAAACGCCTAATAGAGCGTTTTATGGGGAGTGCAACCGAAAGTGTTGACAGCCTATTATTACGTTGGTGGCAGCGGGGTGAGAAGCCGCTGCTATAACCCATAGTAGCTTCTTAGTGATGGCAATAAATGCAGGGGGTAATCTGAACGGTACCCCCTGCTATTTGCTACCAACCCAGCCGTTAACTGGCTGTGATAACAAGAAAATATTCTGATACTAATCAATTAAATGGTACTTGGCGGATAATACATGAGCCAGATGTTTGAACATATTAAATACGGCGGTTGTTTTCGCTGTTGGTAAGCCCTCAGCATCAAGGAAATATTCCCCGCGAAATACTAATACAGGGCCTTTCTGTTCAACGTCTGTTGCGTGCATACCGTGCAGATAATCCTCATGTTGACGAATAATTTCATTGGCCTCTGCTAATAATTTACTACGTTCAATAGGGGTTGTGTTTACGTGCATTACTTTTCCTCACTACAGTGCAATTTTGCCGTCTATTGTACTTCGGGTTAGCATTTGTCCGCAAACCGACTAAGGTTTATTCGAGTATTTGGATGCTCTATAACGACTATTGGATAAATTCATATTCCGAGCTAATTAGGTTGCGTGGCGTATTTTATCAGGTACAGTGTGGGATTTTATACTATCAAGTGGAAGGTTTTGTTGACGCCATTAGGCAAAATCACAGCTTAAACTTTGAGCACAGACAAGAAGTTGCGGGTTTTTCAAGCAAGACTCGAAATGTACAGTTTTGTGTTCCGATCAAAAAACAGGTTGATATCCTAAAAAAGTACCGCAATATAAAAAAGAGATTCAGAATGCTGCGGCACAGCAAGATAAAAACCTTCTTTTAGAAGAAATAATTTAGGTAAAGGTAATTATGGGTAAAGCTCTCGTAATAGTTGAGTCCCCGGCAAAAGCCAAAACTATTAATAAATACTTAGGGAATGATTACGTGGTTAAGTCCAGCGTCGGTCACATTCGTGATTTGCCGACCAGTGGCTCAGCCAGTAAAAAGAGCGCTAACTCAGCTGAAGAAAAAGCCAAAAAAGACGATAAACCCAAAAAGAAAGTGAAGAAAGACGAAAAGGTTGCCTTAGTCAACCGTATGGGGGTCGATCCTTATCATGGCTGGAAAGCGCAGTATGAAATTTTGTCTGGCAAAGAGAAAGTGGTTGCCGAGCTGAAAGCATTAGCAGAAAACGCGGATCATATCTATCTCGCAACCGACCTTGATCGCGAAGGTGAGGCTATTGCCTGGCATTTGCGGGAAGTGATCGGTGGGGACGATAAACGTTTTAGCCGCGTTGTCTTTAACGAAATCACCAAGAATGCGATTCAGCAGGCGTTTAATCAGCCTGGTGAACTGAACATCAGCCGTGTAAATGCACAACAAGCCCGGCGTTTTATGGATCGGGTTGTTGGCTATATGGTCTCTCCACTGTTGTGGAAGAAAATTGCCCGTGGCCTGTCAGCTGGCCGTGTACAGTCAGTTGCTGTGCGCCTTGTGGTTGAACGTGAAAAAGAGATTAAAGCATTCGTTCCTGAAGAATATTGGGAGCTACATGCAGATTTAGTGGCTAAAGGTGACATTCCGATTCAAATGGAAGTCACTCATGCCCATGGCAAGCCATTTAAACCGGTAAATCGTGAGCAAACACATGCAGCGCTGACGTTACTGGAAAATGCCCGTTATAAGGTGTTGGATCGTGAAGATAAACCGACCAGCAGTAAGCCCAGCGCACCCTTCATTACCTCCACCTTACAG
Source organism: Yersinia pestis (assembly GCF_900460465.1). Lineage (GTDB taxonomy): Bacteria > Pseudomonadota > Gammaproteobacteria > Enterobacterales > Enterobacteriaceae > Yersinia > Yersinia pestis. The sequence goes on from NZ_UAVH01000007.1 coordinate 44,828, forward strand.
CAGGCGGCAAGTACCCGTCTGAGTTTTGGTGTGAAAAAAACCATGATGATGGCACAGCGCCTGTATGAAGCGGGTCATATCACCTACATGCGTACCGACTCGACTAATTTGAGTCAGGATGCATTGACGATGGTACGTGGTTATATCGGCGATAATTTTGGTGATAAGTATCTGCCTGCAACGCCTAACCAATACAGCAGCAAAGAGAATTCGCAGGAAGCGCATGAGGCCATCCGCCCTTCAGATGTCAATGTGTTAGCTGAGCAGTTGAAAGATATGGAAGCGGATGCCCAGAGGTTGTACCAATTGATTTGGCGTCAGTTTGTGGCGTGCCAGATGCCTCCGGCCAAGTATGACTCGACCACACTGACAGTGCAGGCGGGGGATTTCCAACTGCGCGCCAAAGGCCGCACATTGCGCTTTGATGGTTGGACCAAGGTTATGCCTGCGCTGCGTAAAGGTGATGAAGATCGCACCTTGCCGGTGATTGAAGTGGGCAGTGATTTAGACTTACAAAAACTGATTCCGAGCCAGCATTTTACCAAGCCACCGGCTCGTTATAGTGAAGCATCATTAGTGAAAGAGCTGGAAAAACGGGGTATTGGCCGTCCATCGACTTATGCCTCTATTATTTCGACCATTCAAGATCGTGGCTATGTGCGGGTAGAAAACCGTCGCTTCTACGCAGAGAAAATGGGTGAAATTGTGACAGACCGCTTGGAAGAAAACTTCCGCGAGCTGATGAATTACGATTTCACGGCACGAATGGAAAGCGGTTTGGATCAAGTCGCCAATGATCAGGCCGAATGGAAAGCGGTGCTGGATGGCTTCTTTGCTGAATTCAGCGAGCAGCTTGAAAAGGCAGAAAAAGATCCTGAAGAAGGAGGAATGCGCCCGAATCAGATGGTGATGACCAGCATTGATTGCCCAACCTGTGGCCGTCAGATGGGGATCCGTACTGCGAGTACTGGGGTGTTCCTTGGCTGTTCCGGTTATGCATTGCCGCCTAAAGAGCGCTGTAAAACCACCATTAACTTGGTGCCGGACGCTGAGATTTTGAATATTCTGGAGGGTGATGATGCGGAGACTAACGCATTACGTGCCCGCCGCCGTTGCCAGAAATGTGGTACTGCGATGGATAGCTACCTTATCGATAATCAACGCAAGTTACATGTTTGCGGGAATAACCCAGCGTGTGATGGCTATGAAATCGAAGCAGGTGAGTTCCGGATAAAAGGCTATGAAGGCCCAATTGTTGAGTGCGAGAAATGTGGTTCTGAAATGCACCTGAAAATGGGGCGCTTCGGTAAGTACATGGGCTGCACCAATGACGAGTGTAAGAATACCCGCAAGATTCTGCGTAGCGGTGAAGTTGCACCACCGAAAGAAGATCCGGTACCATTGTTAGAGTTGCCTTGCGAGAAATCAGATGCTTATTTCGTCCTACGAGATGGCGCAGCTGGCGTGTTCTTGGCAGCCAATACATTCCCTAAATCGCGTGAAACCCGTGCACCGCTGGTAGAAGAATTGGTTCGCTTTAAAGACCGTTTGCCTGAGAAGTTGCGTTATCTGGCTGATGCCCCTGTGGTTGATAAAGAGGGTAATAAAACCCTGGTCCGTTTCAGCCGTAAAACGAAGCAACAGTATGTTTCATCAGAGAAAGATGGCAAAGCAACAGGCTGGTCTGCTTTCTATATTGATGGTAAATGGGTTGAGGCAAAGAAATAAATTCAACCTAAAGCGAATACTTAGGCTCGTTGTAGTCTATTGCTTCTGACCTCGGTAAAGCCAGCCTTCGCGGCTGGTTTTTTATTGGGCTAATTTATCCAAGTGCTTTATAGTCTTAGGTAATTTCTCTAGATTATCACTCTCGAGTCGTTACCTGCATTTGTTAAAACCCGCTATTATTTTTTGTGTATATGTTCTATACAGTCGCTGATGAAATGATATAATCGTTATATAAGATATTTTTTTATAACCTGGCGTTATTATAAGGTCATGCTGACCAACCTGGCATCATGCAGTTTATAGGGTTCAGGTAATAACTTTTCGGCATACCGGTGCGATACCGATATACCAAACTGTGGATTTCCCCGCAGTTATTCAACCTAGGATGGTATAGATATGAAATTGCAGCAGCTTCGCTATATTGTTGAGGTTGTTAACCATAACCTTAATGTGTCCTCTACGGCAGAAGGCCTGTACACCTCGCAACCGGGGATCAGCAAACAGGTAAGAATGCTGGAAGATGAGTTAGGTATCCAGATTTTTGCCCGTAGCGGTAAACATCTCACGCAGGTAACCCCCGCAGGGCTGGAAATCATCCGTATTGCCCGTGAAGTCTTGTCGAAAGTGGATGCCATTAAAGCTGTTGCTGGTGAACATACCTATCCGGATAAAGGTTCATTGTATGTAGCGACCACCCATACACAGGCACGTTACGCTTTACCTAATGTTATTAAAGGTTTTATTGAGCGTTATCCTCGAGTGTCTCTGCATATGCATCAAGGATCTCCCACGCAAATTGCCGAGGCAGTCTCTAAGGGGAATGCCGATTTCGCTATCGCCACCGAAGCATTACATCTTTATGACGACCTTATCATGTTGCCGTGCTATCACTGGAACCGGGCAGTAGTTGTAAAACCTGATCATCCGTTAGCCGGTAAAACGCATGTCAGTATTGAAGAGCTGGCAGCCTATCCTATCGTCACTTATACCTTTGGTTTTACGGGGCGTTCAGAGCTAGATACCGCTTTCAATCGCGCAGGCCTTACGCCGCGTATTGTGTTTACTGCGACCGATGCAGATGTGATTAAAACTTATGTACGGTTAGGTTTAGGGGTAGGGGTTATCGCCAGTATGGCGGTTGATCCGGTTCAAGATCCTGATTTGGTGACAGTTGATGCCAGAGATATCTTTACCTACAGCACGACCAAGATTGGTTTCCGTCGTAGTACGTTCCTGCGGAGTTATATGTATGACTTTATCCTGCGTTTTGCCCCACATTTAACTCGTGATGTGGTCGATAAGGCGGTTGCCTTGCGCTCTAATGAGGATATAGAGGCCATGTTTAATGATATTAAATTGCCAGTGAAATGATTTAGTAGCAATTTATTATTGTTAGCTGAAGAGGCCGAGTGCTCACGAGTGTATAAATTGCGTGTGAGTTATAAATAACCCACGCTTCACCGTGAGCTTAAAGCTCGATAGCAGAGAAGGTGCATCTTGAATCCTCTGCTTTATATTGATATTACGGTATTCTCCCCTATCTTATTTTTCGTAAATCTATCTTATGATGATCGGTGCCTGCTAGTTTAAGGTGTGATCAGTTTTATTTACTGATTAATCGGTAAAAATTGAAAGTTATTACAATTTTTTAGGTCTATTATTTCACTCCGCATTAAATAGAAGTATTAATTATAAATGGAGCTGATATGTTTCCTCACCTCACTGATTTTGTATCACTCAGTATCCTTACACCGATTAAAAATGATGCTAAAGAAACTCCTGTTGAACCAAATGATATAATTATTATTGTTAATAATGCCGATAAGGAGGAAAACAATCCACAATATGTGGTACTGGATAATGGAATTAGACAAGCAATGATAGATAAAACCACAAATCACTATGATAAAGAGTCACTTACTCACTTGGCTAGTACCTATCCACTTGTTGAAATCGGTGTGCGTGATAGGTTACAGGAAATAAAATCACCACTGCAGTTTCCCTATTCTGTGGATATTAATGTAGAAGATAAATCAGAAAATGGGGTAGTGATTCATCAACATATTGTTTATGCATATAGTTCTGGAGGCCATGGTAGTACAAGCAGTCCAGCTCAGAATTGTACTCAAGTGAATAAACCACTCATTGACATTTATTGCCAGATTGATGTGCCAGGGGATAATAATTTATTACACAATCTGGATATCAAGTTGTCTATAAAACTCAATGAAGAAATTGGCTTCTCTTTAAATAAAATATTTAACCCTTATGATATTCTACGCAATATATGGGGGAATGTCATAAAACTATATGAAGAGAATAAAATTGATAATAACATTACCGATTCAGATATGAATTTTGATGATGACGAATGGGTAAGTGATGAAGATATTGCCCTGTTGGAGGAGTTTTCTAAGCAAAAAAATAATATTGAAGAGCCACATAAAAAACTAGAGTTGGTATATCCAGAGAATCAAGAGCTTGAGTGGGATGATGATTTTGACCTGCTCCCCATTGATTATTTCAAATCAGATGCCGAGGAGTATGATCTCTCCTTACATTAACAATATAAGTATAAAAATATTCCAAGGGTGCTAAACATAGCCTCATTATAATTACCGTAGCTTATCGTCATCTTAGGTGATACCTATCACTATGAACGCTCATCATTGTTATTAAAATGTTAACATTTCTTTGTGTTATATTTAAGCTAGACCTCATAACATTAGGGTTATAGACCCTAAATAATTCGAGTTTCAGGAAGGCGGCAACTGAGTAAGTCCCAGGAGCTTACACCAGTAAGTGATTGGGCTGAACGAAGACAGCCAACATACATGCAACTTGAAATATAACGGGTATAAACCTTGCAGAGAGATAGCCAGATAATACATTGAATTAAAACACTTATAAGAAACAATGGAGGCACTATGTCGTTGGATCTATGTAAAACGAGCATGGCCAAGTTGGTCGCCCTTAACCACGAATATTACTACTACAGCCTGCCGCAATTGGCGGCAGTGTTGGGTGATATCAACCGGTTACCTAAATCGTTGAAAGTGCTGCTTGAGAACTTACTACGCCACTTGGATGGGGTGCAAGTTCAGGAAGCGGATTTAAAAGCCATTGTCGCCTGGCAGCAAACCGGGCATGCCGATAGAGAAATTGCCTACCGTCCTGCCAGGGTATTAATGCAAGATTTTACGGGTGTGCCCGCAGTGGTGGATCTGGCTGCCATGCGTGAGGCAGTCCAACGGCTAGGCGGTGATGTGGCACAAGTTAACCCGTTGTCACCTGTGGATTTGGTTATCGACCATTCCGTGACGGTGGATGAGTTTGGCGATAAATCAGCGTTTGGTGAAAACGTACGCTTAGAGATGGAACGTAACCACGAACGTTATATCTTTTTACGCTGGGGGCAAAAAGCATTTAGCCGTTTTCGCGTAGTCCCACCAGGAACGGGTATTTGTCATCAGGTTAATCTTGAATATCTGGGACAAACCGTTTGGCATGAACAGCAAGGTGATAAGCAGGTTGCCTATCCGGATACGTTGGTTGGCACGGACTCCCATACCACCATGATCAATGGCTTGGGGATACTCGGCTGGGGCGTTGGTGGTATCGAAGCTGAGGCTGCCATGTTAGGTCAGCCCATATCAATGCTTATCCCTGATGTCGTCGGGTTTAAAATGACCGGTAAAATGCGCGAGGGGATCACGGCGACTGACCTGGTATTGACGGTCACACAAATGCTACGTAAGCACGGAGTCGTTGGTAAGTTTGTCGAGTTCTACGGTGATGGGTTAGCTGATTTACCATTGGCCGATCGCGCGACCATTGCCAACATGTCTCCTGAGTTTGGTGCGACCTGCGGTTTCTTCCCCGTAGATGAGGTGACCCTGAATTATATGCGCCTTAGTGGCCGCAGCAATGAGCAAATAGCGCTAGTTGAAACCTACAGTAAAGCACAGGGGTTATGGCGTTATCCCGGTGATGAGCCGGTCTTTACCAGTCAATTATCTCTGGACCTAAGTTCGGTAGAACCCAGTCTGGCAGGGCCAAAACGCCCACAAGACAGGGTCGCATTACCTAAAGTGCCATCGGCATTTAAAGCGTTTGAGGAACTGGAGTTCAACAATAAGAGAGATAAAGCTGACCTCGTTGCTTTCTCTCTTAATGGCAAAACCCACGAACTGGCATCTGGCGCGGTGGTGATTGCAGCCATTACATCTTGTACAAACACGTCAAACCCCAGTGTATTAATGGCGGCTGGATTATTGGCAAAAAAAGCGACTGAAAAAGGGTTGAAAACCAAGCCATGGGTAAAAACCTCGTTGGCGCCAGGTTCTAAAGTGGTGACCGAGTATCTTAATTCGGCCGGTCTAACCCGCTATCTGGATAATCTGGGTTTCAATTTAGTCGGCTATGGTTGTACGACTTGTATTGGTAACTCGGGGCCATTGCCTGAGCCAATAGAAAACGCCATCAAAGCAGGGGATTTAACAGTCAGTGCGGTGCTCTCCGGTAACCGTAATTTTGAAGGTCGCATCCATCCGCTGGTCAAAACCAACTGGTTGGCATCTCCGCCACTGGTGGTCGCTTATGCGCTGGCGGGGAATATGAATATCGATTTAACTCAGGATGCGCTGGGTCATGACCCTTCAGGTAAGCCGGTTTTCCTGAAAGACATCTGGCCTACCGGGCTTGAGATCGCCAAAGCTGTCGAGGAAGTTAAAACGGAGATGTTTCGCAAGGAGTATGCTGAAGTCTTTAATGGCGATGAAAACTGGCAAGCCATTCAAATAGAAAGTACTCCTACTTACGCGTGGCAGAAAGATTCCACTTATATTCGCCTTCCTCCTTTCTTCACGGATATGAAGGCAGTGCCGGATCCTGTGCAAGATATTCATGATGCGCGCATTCTGGCAATTTTGGCTGACTCGGTGACGACTGACCATATTTCGCCAGCGGGCAACATCAAGCTCGACAGCCCTGCGGGCCGTTATCTTCGTGATCACGGTGTGGAAATTAAAGAGTTCAACTCTTATGGTTCCCGTAGGGGTAACCATAAAGTGATGATGCGCGGAACGTTTGCTAATATTCGTATTCGAAATGAAATGGTCCCCGGTATTGAAGGGGGCATAACGCGTCATATTCCATCGCAAAATGAGATGCCTATCTATGATGCAGCTATGCGTTATCAACAAGAAAACGTGCCTCTGGCGGTGATCGCCGGTAAAGAGTATGGCTCAGGATCCAGCCGTGATTGGGCTGCGAAAGGGCCACGTTTACTCGGTGTTAGGGTTGTTATCACTGAATCATTTGAACGTATTCACCGCTCAAATCTAATTGGAATGGGGATTTTACCCTTAGAGTTTCCACAGGGGGTTGATCGTAAAACATTAAGGCTGACTGGTGATGAATCTATCAGTGTCAGTGGGCTACAAAATCTTGCTCCAGGGCAAATGGTGCCAGTGACGATAACTTATGCGGATGGGCATCAGCAAGTGGTCAATACCCGGTGCCGTATCGATACAGGGAACGAACTGATTTATTTTGAGAATGGTGGAATTTTGCACTATGTGATCCGCAAAATGCTGTAGTGACTGGGGGGAATCCTTGCTAGTTATATAAGGTCACTGTTAGCTAGAGGCTTGAGCGACAAAAGTGTCATTTGGATTGAGCCACCGAGGTTATCAGCCTCTAAAGGGTAGGTATAATTATTGAACCTACCCTTATTCTTATTTCGCGACTCACCCGTACTGATTATTTGGTGAGTAAATGCCCCATTTTGGCCGCTTTGGTTGCCAGATAATGTTCGTTTTTTGGGTTTTCGCCCACGATCAGTGGCACACGTTCGACGATATTGATCCCCGCTTGGGTGAGGATCTCGACCTTTTTAGGGTTGTTGGTCAGCAGACGAACCGCTTTGATGCCTAATAATTTATACATATCAGAACAGAGTGTGAAATCACGTTCATCCGCAGCAAAACCAAGCTGATGATTGGCTTCTACCGTATCAGCCCCTAAATCCTGCAATGCATAAGCACGAATTTTATTCAGCAAGCCAATATTACGGCCCTCCTGACGATGATAAATCAGCACACCACGGCCTTCTTCCGCGATACGCGTCAGTGCAACCTCTAACTGAAAACCACAGTCACAACGCAGGCTAAATAAAGCATCACCAGTCAGGCATTCAGAATGTACACGGGACAGAACCGGTTTATCACCGGAGATATCACCGAATATCAAGGCCAGGTGGTCATGCCCGGTGGCCAACTCTTCAAAACCGACCATTAAAAAGTCACCCCAAGGAGTGGGTAACTTTGCTTCTGCTACACGTTTTAGCTGCATATCATTGTTCATATTATGACTTAGGCTCTTAGAGTATGTTGTGGCGCATCCTACTGCCGGATGTCCGTTTTAACCAGATATAGACCTTTCTACTTGGAGAGTTGCAGTGCAGTGAGTGGCGATACCACTGACGTAAATCAGCGCATAGTGGCTCGCTCAAATACTGTCTAATGGCCACTGCAATTACTTAGGTATATAGGGTTAAATAAAAAAATTTCCGTGATAACTATTAGCTATATTGCCATAAGTTTTAGTCGGCTGCTGTTCAACAAAGCAGCGATAGATAAAGAGGGAAATACATTGTATGCCTATATTTTGTTAACCAGAAAAATTTATGTATCTTATCAATTGACTAGCATTACTTATATTATTTAGCTATTACATCAAGGTAATCTGTAATGGCAAGCGAAGTAGTATAGATTTGTCTGGTGTGATAAACAAATGCTGACTTAATGTGAGTTTATTATTTTCTCAATAGCACGAAAAAGAAAGAAAAGGGCCCCTGATGTATAACATGGCAAAACGAGTCACTATCGGAACGGTTATTTTATTATTGCCAACGTTAGCGATATGGCTTTCCGATTGGCAGTGGCAACCAGGGGGAAATAACACGTGGTTAAAAGGTTTTTTTTGGGTGACAGAAACGGTAACTGCACCTTGGGGCATACTGACCAGTGTGTTGCTTTGTAGTTGGTTCTTGTGGTGCTTGCGGGTTCGCTTTAAGCCTGCCGTTGGGCTGTTTGTGGTATTAGGCGCGGTGATTGTTCTCGGGCAAGGTGTAAAATCGTTGATTAAAGAGCAGGTACAGGAACCTCGGCCATTTGTTGCCTGGCTTGAAGCCGAGCATCATATTAATAATCGCCTTTTCTATTCTTTACCGCGTGCCGAACGCAGTGAGTTAGTCAGGCAGCAGTTACAAGACCAATTGATTATTCCTGTGTGGTTGAGCCGTCACTGGCAGTTTGAGACCGGGTTCTCTTTCCCGTCAGGACATACTGTATTTGCCGCCACTTGGGCATTATTAGCCGTTGGGCTGCTATGGCCACGGCGACATTATAAAACGGTCGTTTTACTGATGTTATGGGCACAAGGTGTGATGGCGAGCCGCTTATTTTTAGGTATGCACTGGCCGCAGGACCTGATTGCCGCGACGCTCATCAGTGGCGTCTTGGCCGCTGTGGCGTGTGGACTCCTCCAGCATGGGTTCGGCCTTCTGGATATCCCGCAATCAGAACAAAAAGAGAGCGAAAAACGGGGGCATGAGTAAAGCGAAGCAATAGGGTATTATGCAGGGTCAGTGACGTAAAATAGTGCTGATCAAGGAAGAGCTTGGTGCTTTATCTTAGTGCAGGGTTTCTTTGCAGGGTAAGGAAGTGCTAATTTATTGGGTAAGGACGCCACATTTTTGGCATAATTCATCAGGTTGAGAAAAAACGTGAAATATTTGCTGATTTTTTTATTAGTACTGGTGGTTTTCGTGATTTCAGTCACGTTAGGGGCCAATAACGACCAACTCGTCGCCTTTAACTATTTACTCGCTCAAGGTGAATATCAGCTGTCTACGCTATTGGCAACGCTTTTTGCGGCCGGGCTGGTGCTAGGCTGGGTCATTTGTGGGCTTTTTTATCTGCGGGTACGGATCTCTTTGGGCCGCGCAGAGCGGAAAATTAAACGTATTGAAACTCAGCTTGAACAGCCTGTTGAGCAAAGCACGCTTGTGTCCACAGCTGCTGTCAACAAGGAATAATTTTCTATGTTAGAAATGCTGTTTCTGCTGTTGCCCGTTGCTGCCGCCTATGGTTGGTATATGGGGCGCAGAAGCGCTCAGCAGGATAAGCAACAGGATGCTAACCGCTTGTCACGTGAATACGTGGCTGGGGTTAACTTCCTTCTCTCGAACCAGCAAGATAAAGCAGTCGATCTCTTCCTCGAAATGTTGAAAGAAGACAGTTCTACGGTCGAGGCTCATCTTACTCTGGGTAATCTGTTCCGCTCACGCGGCGAAGTTGATCGCGCCATTCGCATCCATCAAGCCTTGATGGAGAGTGCATCCCTGACATTTGAACAACGGCTATTGGCTGTTCAGCAACTCGGTCGAGATTACATGGCCGCAGGTTTATATGATCGGGCAGAAGATATGTTCAACCAATTGGTTGAAGAGCAAGATTTTCGGCTCGGCGCATTACAACAATTACTGATAATTCATCAGGCAACCAGTGATTGGCATAATGCTATTGAAGTTGCGGAAAAATTGGTCAAGATGGGCAAAGATAATCAGCGTCTGGAAATTGCGCACTTCTATTGTGAACTTGCGTTGCAAGCAATGGGCAGTGACGATCTGGATAAGGCCATGGGGTTACTGAAAAAAGCGGCAACGGCGGATAAACAATGTGCCCGAGTTTCTATTATGCGTGGCCGTGTGCATCTCGCTAAAGGTGAGTATGCCAAAGGCGTTGAAGCGTTGGAGCGAGTACTGGAGCAAGATAAAGAAGTCGTCAGTGAAGCATTACCGATGCTCAGTGAATGCTACCAACACCTGCAACAGCCCCAGGCTTGGGCTAATTTCCTTAAACGTTGTGTGGAAGATAATACCGGTGCGGCGGCTGAACTGATGTTGGCGGAGGTCCTTGAACAGCAGGAGGGCCATGATGTCGCGCAAACGTATATTAACCGCCAATTACAGCGCCACCCAACGATGCGCGGTTTTTATCGTCTAATGGATTACCACTTAGCAGATGCAGAAGAAGGGAGTGCAAAAGAGAGTTTATTGCTATTACGGGACATGGTTGGTGAGCAAATTCGGACCAAACCACGTTACCGTTGTCATAAGTGTGGTTTCACCGCCCACTCACTCTATTGGCATTGCCCGTCTTGCCGTGCCTGGGCATCAGTTAAGCCGATCAGAGGATTAGATGGGCAGTAGGGGGGAATAGTCAGATTAAAGGGGAGTGATGTTCTTTGCTAATAAGGATGTTCTTTGCTAATAAGATCGGGTGAACGGGTCCACCCGGTTGTTAGCTGTTGTGATGAAGCACTTTGGCAGTTTATTTTTTCTTTTGAGCGGTTTTCGCACTGTCTTTCAGCAGTTGACGCAGTTTTTTTAATTCTTTCTGGCTTAGCGGCTGTTCTGAAATCTCTTCTACACCTTGATTGTCGATTTCATCGTGATGCAACTTGGCATTCTTACTACTGCTTATACTCCCCTTAATATCAGCCTCAAAGCTTTGCGCTAATCTTTCGCAGACTTCAGTGCTGAGAGAAAACTGCTTTTCTAATGCTGCAGCTTTGATTTTTTCTTTTAATTCCAGAGGAATTTTAATGGTTAAGGTAGATATCTCACTCATCATATAACCTTCAATTTAGGGAAAATACCAAGCTAAGCGAGGAAAGGGCAACTGTCCAGGGAATAACATAAACATCACAAAAAATTCATAATGAGGCATGAAAAAACGCGCTAAAAGTTGGCGGTATGACGTAAATAGGACCGGTACAGCGTCATCATTTATGTTATGGAAACAGAATTAATTTTGCTTTGATTAATTTTTTTGGCATTTTTTGAATTTTTAGATAACGCTTAGGAGAAAAGAAATAAGTTGGAAGATTAGATGAAACTATTTGCGTGGGTTAAAAAATGGCAACGGCTTATTGTCTTAATAATAGGAAATAGGGGGGGGGACGATAAGGTGGGATAGATGCTACCTGCCGCAGCATGACAAATGGAGAATCAACACCCGCCGGATCACTGTAATTTCAGTGATACACCCTGTAGAATATGAGCGTTATCATCAATTATTGACTGAAGAAGGCTGAAGAATGACGTCCGCAACTAAAACTAATAACAGTGGCTCAATATCCTCCCCAATTGTTGTTGCGTTGGATTATGCCAATAAAGACGCTGCGTTAGCCTTTGCTGATCAGGTTAGTCCACAGGATTGCCGGTTAAAAGTGGGCAAAGAGATGTTTACGTTGTACGGCCCCGAGCTTATCCGTGACTTACATCAGCGCGGCTTTGACGTATTTCTTGATTTGAAATTCCATGACATCCCTAATACTACCGCGCGTGCCGTGGCTGCGGCAGCAGAGTTGGGGGTCTGGATGGTCAATGTTCATGCCAGTGGCGGTGCCCGCATGATGTCGGCGGCGAAAGAAGCCTTGTTGCCTTATGGTGCACAAGCCCCCTTACTGATTGCCGTTACTGTACTGACCAGCATGGATGGCGAAGATCTGCGGGATATCGGTATTACTATCAGTCCGGCTGAGCAGGCCGAGCGGTTAGCGAAACTGACCTGGGATTGCGGTTTGGATGGCGTGGTGTGCTCGGCTCATGAAGCGGTGCGTTTGAAGCAAGTTTGTGGCGAAGACTTCTCGCTCGTTACCCCAGGTATTCGCCCACAAGGCAGTGAAGCCGGTGACCAGCGGCGGATCATGACACCTGAACAGGCGGTAGCTGTAGGTGTTGATTACATGGTAATCGGTCGCCCAATTACACAATCTCCTGATCCGGAAAAAACGCTGCGCGAAATATTGGCATCACTGACGAAGGTGGCATAATGAGCAATGATAATAGTCGGTTAGTTTATTCGACTGACAGTGGCCGGATCAGCGAACCAGAGAGCAAAGTTGAGCGGCCAAAGGGGGATGGCATTGTCCGTATACAGCGTCAAACTAGCGGCCGTAAAGGTAAAGGTGTTAGCCTTATAACAGGCATTGACGGCAGTGATGAGGATCTGGATAAGCTAGCCGCTGAGTTGAAAAAGAAATGCGGCTGCGGTGGTTCGGTCAAAGACGGTGTTATTGAAATTCAGGGCGACAAGCGGGATTTATTGAAACAACTGTTAGACGCTAAAGGGATGAAAGTTAAATTGGCAGGGGGGTGATTTAATAAAATCCTTTTTTCCGCGCAGATATAAAATACGGCGTTGATATTGTCAAACGCCGTATTTTATTTAGAACTTCTAATGCCGTGGCAATATAAACTCGAAAGGGTTAATCAACATCATTAACACGGCAACAAGGCAGTAAACGAACGATTACTGCTAATCACGCTGCAGCGTCAAGTACCATTCTCAACGTTAAGTAGCATTTGCAACGTTAAGTACAAATAGGGGGGGGCGTTATTTACCAACCTGATGGCCGATAACCCCACCGATTGCCGCACCGCCCAAGGTGCCCAATGTACTGCCTGTCAATACCGCACCACCTACCGCGCCTGCGCCAGCACCAATTGCTGTATTCCGATCCCGCTTGGACATATTGGAACAAGCGGAGAGTGACAAGGCTAGCGTTAACGCCAATGCGGCGGTAGCAAATCGTTTATTGATAATCATCATAATAGTTCTCCTGACGTTAGCTCAGAACGGATAGTGCAGGCGATAGCAAGAGAAAATCATGCTATATGTCCTGATATATCCGTGCCACGTTGAAATTATAACCCTAAGTATAGGCATTATTTCAATGTTAGCTGCTGCGTCGCTCATTTTGTTAATGGTTTGAATAAAAAATCGTCATTTATATTTTAGATTAATACTGGGAACGGTTTTTTCACGGATAAAATCAGTATAAATATCTACAAATTATTTAGTATGTGAATAATCCTAATTTGGCGCTAAAAAGTAAAACACTGCCATTTTCAGGGACTAATAGCACGATTGATTCATTATCAGGTTAAATAAACGGCACCCACTAATATCCGGATCTCTCAGTGCAGGATTTCCAGCCGATTTGTACGCAGTTTTTAGCTATTTACCCCATACCGGTTATTTCCTGCGGCGCTGAAAATGGAACAAATTCAGTTATTCAGGATACGACGATGCTCAACGAACTGAAGCAGCAAGTTCTTGCCGCTAATCTTGCTCTACCGCGCCATAATCTGGTGACATTCACTTGGGGTAATGTTAGTGCTATCGATCGCCAAAAGGGTTTACTGGTGATTAAGCCTTCAGGTGTGGAATATGCGTCCATGACACTGGATGATATGGTGGTCGTGGAGTTGGAGAGCGGCAACGTCGTTGAGGGCAGCAAAAAACCATCATCAGACACGGATACTCACCGCGTGCTGTATCTTAATTTCCCCCAAATTGGGGGCATAGTGCATACCCACTCCCGTCATGCAACTATTTGGGCGCAGGCGGGGCTAGACTTGCCTGCTTGGGGGACAACCCATGCTGATTACTTCTATGGATCCATCCCCTGTACCCGTTTGATGACACATGAAGAAATTGCGGGTCGTTATGAATGGGAAACCGGTAATGTCATCGTTGATACTTTCCATGAAAGGGGCATCACCCCAGATGCTGTACCTGCGGTGTTGGTGAACTCTCATGGGCCATTTGCCTGGGGTAGCAGTGCGGAGAATGCAGTACACAATGCGGTAGTCTTGGAAGAGTTAGCGTATATGGGCATTTTCTCGCGTCAATTGAACCCGCAGTTGGGCGATATGCAACCGCAACTGCTGGATAAGCATTACTTACGTAAACATGGCAAGGATGCGTACTACGGCCAATAAAGGCAAAACATAAATAATGAGCCCGTGTTCAGTCTTGCACGGGTTTTTCCAGCCAGAGCAGCGAATCGGTAACATCAAGCATTTTGGCTTCAATCTGTGCAATAGCGTCATTGATGCCTTGGTTATAGTAATGCGCACCTAACTCACGGCTAATAAATTCCACGAAAAATTCCGCATCAAAATCCTCTAATTCAATATTGTGTTCTTGCTCCAGATAGCGCTGAATTTTATGGACCATTCGTTGAGTCTGTTCACGAGTGAACGTGATATCTGCCATGTTTATTGCTCCGATATGTTTATTGAACTGAGGATCGCTTGCGCATGGGGTCCGGGTTAATTACTGAGTCAATTTTTACGCATAATACGCTAAATAAAGAAGATAACAGCCTGTATTTATAAGATAAAAATGACGGCGAGTACACAACCTCTTTTACTGCTCTCATGATTTGAGCCGAGTAGAAAATAAAAAAACTTTCGTGTGAAGCCTATGTTATTTTCGAATAAGAATATTTTGATAAGAATAACGTTATCGATTCTTTATTCGTCTATGATTGCGGCTTATGGTTTTTCATCAATACGTTCACTTAACTATCCTGACCCAGAGGCTTTTATGGAACTTTATCTCGACACGGCAGATGTTGCGGCGGTAAAACGATTAGCGCGGGTGCTGCCTTTGCAGGGTGTAACCACTAACCCAAGTATTTTGGCAAAAGCGGGCAAATCCCTATGGGAGGTTTTGCCTGCGCTACGTGACGCACTGGGAGGGACGGGGAAGTTATTTGCCCAAGTGCTGGCCAGTGATAGCGAACGTATGGTCTCTGAGGCGGTACAGCTGTCAGAGCAGATCCCTGGATTAGTGATTAAAATCCCTGTCACGGCCGAAGGGTTGGCGGCGATCAAAAAATTGAAGACGATGTCAATTCCAACCTTGGGTACCGCGGTATACGGCGCAGGGCAAGGGCTATTATCCGTGTTGGCGGGAGCGGAATATGTCGCACCGTATGTCAATCGACTGGATGCGCAAGGGAGTGATGGGATTGCTATGGTACGTGAGTTGCAGCAGTTACTCACGTTACATGCCCCAAACGCTAAAGTGTTGGCGGCCAGTTTTCGTACACCTCGCCAAGTACTGGATTGTTTGCTGGCCGGTTGCCAATCGGTCACTATCCCGGTCGATGTGGCAGAGCAGTTTATCAGTACGCCTGCGGTAAAAGCGGCGATAGAACAATTTGAGCAAGATTGGCAGGGGGCATTTGGGACGACGATGTTGAGTTAGCTTAAGGTGATAAAAGATAAGAAGTTACAGACAGTAACAATGAGCGGTAAAAGAATAACGCCCTATAAAATCACTATAGGGCGTTACGGTGTCACTAATTTATGTCTATTGCCACTCTAGCACGGGCATTTCCCCAGTTTTCCCCCTTCGCTGGGGAAGCGGGCATCCAGGCAATAACGATGGAACTCCCGCTCAGTCATTGGGGGGGTGTCAGGATGCTTATGGCGCATATGATTGACATAATTACTGTAATCCTGCACCCCAACCATCAGCCTGAAGCTTTGCGCCAGCCGATGTGTAATCAGCCGTACCCATGCCCACAGCGTGGTTGGGGCTGCTTCGACCTGAGTAAGTGGCACGCAGCGAGTAATCTTCCCCCCGGTTATTGGCCGGGAGCGGTACGGAATACCAGAGTTAACCACGGGCGACCTCCTCACGGTATACAATTTCAGTTTCATGGGTTGTTGGTTTGCTGGATTTCAGTGCGCGACGAATCACAAAGAAGGCAGAAACTAGCATCGTCACCGCCACCAGCATAAAGAATGCACATAGCGCGGCGTTGATCTGGTTGCTAAACACGATAGTTTCCATGTCTTTAAAGCTCTTCGCGGGTGTGATTAACACCCCTTGTTCAATGCCGTTAGAGAATTTTTTTGCTTGAGCAAGGAAGCCAATACTTGGTTTTTCATGGAATATCTTCTGCCAACCTGCGGTCATTGAGGTGATAAATAACCAAATTGTTGGCAAGATGGTAACCCAGGCGTAGCGTTGTTTCTTCATTTTAAACAGTACGACGGTACCTAGAATCAGTGCCATTGATGCCAGCATTTGGTTACCAATACCGAACAGCGGCCACAAGGTGTTTATTCCCCCCAGTGGGTCGATAACACCTTGGTAAACGAAGAATCCCCAACCGGCTACCGCGACTGTCGTTCCGGAAAGGTTACCAAACCATGAACGGTTATTGGCCAGACGAGGTACGACCACCCCAACCAGATCCTGAACCATAAAGCGGCAGGCACGGGTACCAGCATCGACCGCAGTCAGAATAAACATGGCTTCAAACAAGATGGCAAAGTGATACCAGAAAGCCATCATATTACGGCTATTGAATATTTCACTGATGATATGCGCCATGCCCACAGCGAAGGTCGGTGCACCACCAGCCCGTGACAGAATCGAGTTTTCACCAACATCTTTGGCGACCATCGCCAGTGTTTCTGGCGTAACGACAAACCCCCAGCTACTAATGGCCAGCGAGGCACTTTCTACGGTGGTACCAATCAGAGCCGCGGGTGAGTTCATGGCGAAATAAACACCAGGGTCGATAACCGAGGCACAGATTAGCGCCATGATGGCAACGAATGACTCCATCAACATTGCGCCGTAGCCGATAAAGCGGGTATGGCTTTCGCGTTCAATCAGTTTCGGTGTGGTGCCACTGGATACCAGAGCATGGAAGCCAGAGATAGCACCACAAGCGATAGTAATAAACAGGAACGGGAACAGGCTGCCGGAGAAGACCGGGCCGCTGCCATCAATAAAGCGTGAGACCGCGGGCATCTTCATTTCTGGCATGGCGAATACAATACCAACCGCTAAACCAATGATGACCCCAATTTTCAGGAAGGTTGATAAGTAATCTCGTGGTGCTAGCAGCAACCACACTGGCAGTACAGAGGCGATGAAACCATAGATAACCAATATCCAGGTTAGCGTGGTGCCATGTAACGTAAAGAAAGGCCCCCAGTAAGGGTGTACCGCGATGTTCCCACCGTAAATGATTGCAGACATCATCAGTACGAAACCGATCAATGACACTTCAGCAATTTTACCAGGGCGGATAAACCGCATATAAACGCCCATAAAGAGGGCAATGGGGATCGTTGCGGCAATGGTAAACAGGCCCCACGGGCTATCAGCTAATGCTTTTACCACCACCAGTGCGAGTGCGGACAAAATGATAATCATTACGCCCAATGCACCCAGCATAGTTATCACACCAGCAAATGCCCCCAACTCTTGCTTTGCCATTTCACCCAGTGAGCGGCCATCGCGGCGAGTGGAGATAAACAGGATTAAGAAGTCCTGTACGGCACCGGCCATCATTACACCGACCAGGATCCAGATAGTCCCCGGCAGAAAACCCATCTGTGCGGCCAGGATTGGCCCGACCAGTGGCCCAGCACCCGCGATGGCAGCAAAGTGGTGACCAAACAACACCCATTTGTTGGTAGGAACATAATCCAGACCGTCATTGCGTCGTTCTGCTGGCGTCAGACGACGGTCATCCAGTTCAAAGACATTCTTGGCAATAAACCGACTGTAGAAGCGATAAGCGATGCTGTAACAAGCCACGGATGCAATCACTAACCAGATGGCATTGACATGTTCACCCCGGCTAAGGGCCAACATGGCAAAGGCAAATGCACCGATTAGCGCCACTGTCAGCCATATGACAACGGTCCTGATGTTATTCATGGGTAACGACTCCTTCGCAATGTATGAGGTTTTACTGTTATCAACGCCGTTCAGGGGTAAGAGAGCGCGTAACGGTTACTTAACATAGGAGCTTTGATGTGAAAGAAAAGTAGCGAAAGTGAGAAGTGTGATGAGTTAATTGTTTTTAAGTCACTTTTCGTATTATTTGCTTACATGTTGTGATGAGGGATACAAATGGCGAGTATTGATGGGTAAGCTCGGTCAATGAGTAGGGCAATAGGTACCGCTAACACAGCAGCGACGTTAAGCAAGAAGGGCGGCAAACATAACATTAAAAAAGCCGTCGGGGGAATTCCTCCGACGGCTATCATGTTAAAACATAAGAAAATTAAGCTACTGGGCGAGCAATGACATTACGGGTTTCCATGCGAACTTCCGCAATACGTACCTCGATTTTGTCACTTTGGCTATAAACTGTTTCGCCTTTGATCTGCACAGTACCGGTTTCCTGGCTGCAGACCACTTCATCACGCACCGCGTGAATAAACGGCGCAGGAATAAAGGCAACGGCACCGTTATCCAGTAAACGCACACGCAAGCCACCGCGGGTGATATCAATAATCTCTGCCGTGAAACGAGTGTCAGTTCCTGCTTGTGGTTGCAGATAACGGGCATACAACCAATCACCGACATCACGTTCAGCCATGCGATTCAGGCGGCGACGTTCAGCCAATTGGACCGTGATCTCTTCTTGTGGTTTTTCTGCTTGTTGACCAGTAATCATCGCTTTCAGCAGGCGATGATTGACCATGTCGCCGTATTTACGGATTGGAGATGTCCAGGTGGCATAGGCTTCAAGCCCCAAGCCAAAATGCGGACCGGGGACAGTACTAATTTCAGCAAATGTCTGGAAACGGCGAATACGGCTGTCGAGGAACTGTGTTGGCAGGGCATCAAGGTGACGGCGTAACTCACAGAAACCGGGTAACGTCAGCAGGGCTTGAGGATCGGCACCAACACCATTGGCTTTCAATACGCTAGCCGCTTGTTCGACTAATGCCGGGTCAAAACCGGTATGCACGTTATAAATACCAAAACCGAGGTGTTCCCGTAACGCCAATGCCGCACAGACGTTCGCCGCAATCATACACTCTTCTACAATGCGGTTGGCGATACGACGATGCTCAACAATGATATCCAGCACTTCGCCTTTTTCACCCAACAGGAAGCGATAGTCTGGGCGGTCTTTAAAGACCAGCGCATGTTGTTGACGCCAGTTGCTACGGGCGTCACAGATACGTTTCAGTAACGTAATCTGCTCTGCAATAGCGGTATCTTGTGGCTGCCAGCGATTATTTCCTTCCAACCAGTCAGAGACATCGTCGTAAACCAGTTTGGCTTTTGATTCAACCCAAGCAGCGGAGAAACGAATATCGTTACTTAGCGTCCCTTCTTCTGTGATCGTCACACGGCAAACCAATACTGGGCGACGTTCATTTGGGCGCAGTGAACAGAGGTTGTCGGACAAATCACGCGGAAGCATCGGGATGTTAAAACCCGGCAGATAATTGGTAAAAGCACGCTTACGGGCGGTTAAATCCAATTCACTGTTTTCGACGACGTAAGCTGTTGGGTCTGCAATGGCAATGGTCAATAACCATGAACCGTCGCCATTGTCTTGGACAAACAGCGCATCATCCATGTCTTCAGTGCTGGCGCTGTCGATAGTGACAAAATTAAGTGCGGTTAAGTCTTCACGCTCAAGCTCGGCGTCATTTAAGGCCGATTCGACCATAGCAGGGGCTTCACGCTCAAGGTTATGGCGAGCCAGTGTTACCCACCAAGGAACGAAGTGGTCTTCACCATTGGTAATAAACGCGGTTAGGTCAGCCTGAAAGGCGCGGTCGCCTTTTAATGGGTGGCGGCACATCTCAGCCACTGCCCAATCACCGTTTTGGAAGCTATGCGTCAGTTCACGTACTGGGCGGCATTGAATAGCATCACGTAATAAAGGGTGGTCGGGCACGATAGACAGACGATCATCTTTTCGTTGCACCCGGCCAACAAAGCGGGATAAAAATGGCTCAACCAATGTTTCAGGTTCAGCAATTTCACGATCCTTATCCGTATGCAGGGTGGCAATAATGCGATCGCCGTGCATGACCTTCTTCATCTGCGGAGGCGGAATAAAGTAACTTTTCTGCCCATCTACCTCAAGAAAGCCAAAGCCTTTCTCAGTACCTTTAACGACGCCTTCAACGCGTGGGGTCTGAGTGTGAAGTTGCTGTTTTAGCTGCGCCAGCAGCGGGTTATCTTGAAACATATCGTCCAGTGAATGGTGTAGTGAGAGGGTTTAATCCGGCTGACAGTTTTACGCGAATCAGCCCCGTCGGGCAAGTGGATATGATCCGGAATGGCAATTCCTTATCAAGGTTATGGGAATGTTTTTTACCTATAGCGGTGATGATATCGGCAGATAGACGGTAAGTGGTGAATAATGCTGTCAGATGTGACATTGACGTTTGTCGAAGCCATTAGGCTGCTAAGCGGAACCATGCCACTAATCCGTTTAATTTTGCCAAGTTACGGATGCTGCCGGCATTTCATCGTTCTTGTTTGCTTGCGCCTGTCAGACCCCCCGTTATTTTACTCACATCATCTCACGTCTACTGCCGTCATTCTCTTACTTAGCACTCTTTATAACTAGCCTAAAAAAATAGATTGAAATCAGCCCGCTGAGTTAGGTCACATTATCGCTTGTTAATAAATGTGAGTTTAATCGCATTTAGTTGCCGAACGATCCCTTGCTTTTAACTTTATAAAACATTAAATAACTAAAATTAACATTTATTGGTTTTACTTAACGTCTTCGTTTTGCTTAACGCCAGCCTTCGCAGTGCCAGGCAGTGTCGCCAAACCTTGTTCCCTACAGTTTGTTCCCTACAAAAATAGTTAACAATGAGGTTTTATTATGTCTGAATCATCCACTGAATCTTTGTCGCAACCGACGCAGTTACAAGAAGAAAATAATGCCTACCGTAAAACGGTATGGCATCTCTTGCCGCTACTGATGTTGTGTTACGTTCTCAACTACTTAGATCGGGTTAATGTTGGTTTTGCCAAGCTCCAAATGGCCGATGACTTGCAATTCTCGGATACGGTTTATGGCTTGGGGGCCGGTATGTTCTTTATCGGCTACTTTTTCCTGGAAATTCCCAGCAACCTGATACTGCATCGAGTTGGCGCAAGGTTGTGGATTGCGCGGATCATGATCACTTGGGGGATTATCTCTGCCTGTATGGCATTTGTGACGACGCCGATGTCATTTTATGTGATGCGATTCTTACTCGGGGTTGCTGAAGCAGGTTTTTTCCCAGGGATTATTCTTTATATTTCATATTGGTTTCCGTCTCACCGCCGTGGCCGCGTGTATGGATTATTCGTCATCTCGGTACCGTTATCCGGCATCATAGGGGCACCACTGTCCGGCTGGATCATGCAGTATTTTAATGGTTTCCAAGGTTATGCTGGCTGGCAATGGATGTTTATTCTGGAAGGTATTCCTTCCGTATTGGTGGGTATTTTAATCATTTATAAACTGAAAGATCGAATCACACATGCCACCTGGCTGACCGACAAAGAGAAAGATATCTTACAGACCAATATAGAGAACGAAGCTGCGCATTATGCACATAGCCGCCTGAGAGATGCCTTTTTGCAACCGCGAGTCTGGCTATTAACCCTTATTTATTTCTGTCTGATCAGCGGCTTTTATACTATCGGTTTCTGGCTACCGACGTTGATTAGAGACAGTGGGGTAAAGGATATTTTAAGTATTGGTTTCTTAACCGCCATTCCTTCTGCAGCGGCAGCGGTGACCATGATCGTCGTCTCGCGCAGTGCTGACCGTTTGCGGGAGCGACGCTGGCATCTGGCACTAACCGCGGTATTGGGTGCAGTGGGTATTATTCTCTCAACCTATTTTAGCGACAATATCGTTGTTGCGATGGTGTGCTTAACCATTGGTGCTATGGGGGCGCTGAGTACGATACCGCTGTTCTGGAGCTTGCCCACCGCTTTCCTTGGCGGAAGTGCGGCTGCAGCAGGTATCGCCTTTATTAACTCTTGGGGCAATCTGGGCGGATTTGTTGCGCCTTATATGATGGGATACCTGAAAGACTTGACCCAGAGTACCACGACCGGAATGTTGATCATTTCTACCACGCTATTTATTGGTGCCGCGCTGGTGTTTTTGATCCCGGCCAAGGCAGTTAATCATTAACGACTAACGACGAACCAATAGACAGGAGGAGTCAGTGATGAACATTATGATAACGGGGGCTGCCGGTTTTCTGGGGCGTCGATTGATTGACGGCTTACTGCAACAGGATTATCTGACTGATCAGCAGGGGGAGCCGCGCAATATCAATAAAATCATTGCCTATGATGTGCTTCCCTTGATGGAAGTAGAGGATCCACGGGTTCAGGTTGTTTGTGGTGACATTGCCGATCAGAACGGACTATCGGCGGTCTGGGATCGCCAAATTGACACTATTTTCCATTTGGCAGCGGTTGTTTCCAGCCAGGCCGAAGACGATTTTGATTTAGGTATGCGCATTAACGTTGATGCCACTCGCAGCCTATTAGAATTGGCTCGTCAGTCCGGCCAATGCCCTAAAGTGATTATTACCAGTTCTGTGGCGGTATTCGGCGGTGCATTGCCGAAAGTTGTTCCTGATAATCAGGTGTGGTCACCACAGAGTTCCTATGGTACGCAAAAAGCATTAAACGATTTATTGCTGTCTGATTACAGCCGCCGTGGGTTTATTGATGGGCGCAGCCTGCGTATGCCAACCATCGTGGTGAGACCCGGTAAACCGAACCGCGCTGCCTCCAGTTTTGCCAGTGGCATTATCCGGGAACCTCTGCAAGGGCATGATGCTATTTGCCCCGTCAGTATGCAAACGCCGTTATGGTTACTCTCACCCAAAATGGCGATCGATAATTTGATTCATGGCCATGAACTGGATGCTAGCCAACTCCGCTTAGGGCGGGTGATCAACTTGCCGGGGCTATCCGTTAGTGTACAGCAGATGATTGATGCTTTGCGCCGTCTCGCGGGTGATGAGGTCGTTGAACGTATCCAAGTGCAGCGGGACCCTTCGATCGAGAGAATTGTTAATTCCTGGCCAGGTGATTTTGAAGCCAGCTATGGGAAAGTATTAGGTTTTCGTCGCGATCCGGATTTTGACAGTATTATTCAGGATTTTATCATTGAGAATTTGCCTGAATTAGCGGCAGAGAAGCACTTTATTTAGCCGAATGGATTCAAATTTGGGGTCAGCATAATCGTCGCCCCCAAATTTGAGCCAGGTAGAATTTAATCCGGATAGAATTTAAACCAGATAGAATTTAAACCAAGTAGTTTGTTATCTATTATCTCTGCTAGCCGCCGGACGAGCCTCACCAATCAAACGCCATAAGCTAGATGAATAGGGCACTAATGCTCTGGATAGACTTTCTCTTTAAACTCGCATAAGTCTTCAATAATGCATGAACCGCAACGGGGTTTTCGGGCAATACAGGTATAGCGCCCATGAAGAATCAGCCAGTGGTGACAATCTAGTTTAAATTCGGCCGGGACCACTTTGAGTAGTTTTTCCTCAACCTGATCAACATTGCTACCAGGAGCAAACCCGGTGCGGTTACACACACGAAATATATGCGTATCAACGGCAATTGTGGGCCAGCCAAATGCCGTATTTAACACCACATTGGCGGTCTTACGACCGACACCGGGTAACGCTTCCAAGGCCGCCCGATCCTCTGGCACCTCTCCCTGATGCTTTTCCAGTAAAATGCGGCAGGTTTTGATGACATTTTCAGCTTTGGTATTATACAGGCCAATGGTTTTGATATATTCCTTTAAGCCATCAACCCCCAGATCCAAGATGGCTTGGGGGGTATTGGCCACAGGGTACAGCCGGGCTGTCGCTTTGTTGACACTGACATCTGTTGCTTGAGCCGATAGCAGCACAGAAATAAGCAGTTCAAAGGGCGTCGAGTAAACTAATTCAGTCGTTGGATGTGGGTTGTTATCCCGCAGACGGGTCAAAATAGTGACACGTTTTTCTTTATTCATAAGGCTTTCTCGGCATCTCCATCCTGAAGTTGCGGTACGCTAACCCGTGTATTGGCTTTGCGCGCTTTCATTTTCTCGTCAATGACATATTTACCGGCCAGCAGTAAACCCAGGCCGATAAACGCACCTGGTGGCAACATCGCCAGCAGGAAAGGGGTATCTAAATGCAAGATGTCAATGCGCAGTACTGTAGCCCAACTGCCTAGCAACATGTCTGCGCCGTCAAATAAGGTACCGTTACCCAAAATTTCGCGCAGTGCCCCTAAAACAAATAAGGCACAGGTTGCTCCCATCCCCATGGCAAAACCATCCAATGCGGATAGCCCCACCGGATTCTTCGCTGCATAGGCCTCTGCCCGGCCAATCACGATACAGTTGGTCACAATCAATGGGATAAATATCCCCAATGATTGATATAAACCAAAGGCATAAGCGTTGATCAGCATTTGCACGGTACTGACGACCGACGCAATAATCATGACATAAATAGGAATACGGATTTCAGACGGTACCCAACGGCGCAATGCGGAAACTGCGGTATTGGTACACACAAGGACTAGCGTGGTCGCTAACCCCAGCCCCAATGCGTTGGTTGCCGTGGAAGAGACTGCCAATAATGGACAGAGCCCCAACAGTTGCACCAGCGCAGAGTTATTTTTCCACAACCCTTGTGCTAACAGGTTTTTCGCTTCACTCATTGATCTTCTCCACAGGAGGGCAGGCGACTAAGCTGTGGTGGCAGTGTTTGCAAATACAGTGCCGCATTTTTTACTGCCCGCACGACAGCCCGTGGTGTGATGGTAGCACCAGTAAACTGATCAAACGACCCGCCATCTTTTTTCACCGCCCAACGCTTATCGTCATCACCTGTTACGTGTTGACCGCTGAAATGGTTGATCCAATCAGAGATACGGATATCAATTTTATCCCCTAAACCTGGGGTTTCATGATGCTCAATCACCCGGCTGCCAAGAACATTACCGTGAAAATCTGCACCGACCAACAGTTGAATCGCACCGGAATAGCCATCTGGTGCTGTGGTTTCGATTGCGGCAGCTACCGGTTGGTTACCTTTACGCGCAAGGTACAGGCGATGGGGAGCCATATTACCCAAGGCTGAATCAGTGACAACGTAACATTCTGCTTGCATGTCATTATCATAATTTTCTGCCGGGACGACTTGGTCCAGCAATGCTTTTTGCTGTAATGCTGCTTGGTGAGCAATCGTGTTTTCAGTCAGTGAGTTAACAACCGCAGTTAACCCTGTGGCACCGGCAGCAAACAGCGCGAGAGTGATGCCGTGACGCCTCATTGTTTTTAGCATAACGGCTCCTTATTTGTGCCCGCTTTTATGGCCATAGACCCGAGGTTGGGTATAGTGGTCAATCAACGGAACTGTAATATTGGCGAGCAACACGGCAAAAGCAACACTATCCGGATAGCCGCCATATACCCGGATTAGCCACACCAGAATACCAATGAGGGCACCAAATATCAGGCGGCCACGGGGTGTTGTAGAGGCACTGACAGGATCGGTAGCAATGAAAAATGCACCTAACATGGTGGCACCGGAGAACAAATGTAGCATTGGTGAGGCAAAGCTTTGTGGAGCAATCATCCAGCTCACTGCGGCACAACCTCCTAAGGCGAGCAGGAAGCTCACGGGAATATGCCAGTGAATAGCTTTACGCCACAGTAGCAATAAGCCGCCAACCAGAAAGCCGGTATTAACCCATTGCCAGCCTAAACCCGCCAGCACACCGCCAAATATGGGCTGTTGCAGAATTTGATCTGCTGGCTGTGAACGTAGCGAGGTCTTAAACGTATCCAGTGGCGTCGCTTGGCTGATGCCGTCATAGCCAACTTGGAGCTGATGAATATTCTCACCACTGTGGGTATAACCGGTGAAAATGGTTAAGAGACTGTCATAGAATCCCACCGACGTTCCTTGCAACGGTAGCGGTGGCAGCCAACTGGTCATTTGTACCGGAAATGAAATAAGGAGCACAACATAACCGACCATTGCCGGGTTAAACGGGTTCTGCCCTAGGCCACCATAGAGTTGTTTGGCAATGACAATAGCAAATAGCGTGCCCAGCACGATCATCCACCAGGGGGCCAATGGGGGGAGGCTTATCCCCAACAATAAGGCAGTCAGTAGGGCTGAGTTATCTTGTAACCGCGCCATGACGGGTTGTTTACGTAACTGCAATACGGCACCTTCGGCCAACAGTGCAGTGATCATAGCCAGCATGACTTGAATCAGGCTGCCATAACCGAAGAAGTAAGTCTGGGCGATAATCCCCGGAATACAGGCCAGAATAACCAGCAGCATAATACGACGGGTACTGCGTTGATTGTGGGTAAAAGGGGAACTGGCAATCTGCAACCCTTTGTTCTGGGTCGGTGTTACAGGCCTGAATTTCATGAAATTGCAACCATATGTCAGAATACTTATCAGGGCTTTCAAACGTAGGGATCGCGTGGGCAAGTCATCCTTGCTGGCGTCAATACACGTAGCCGTTAGGGGTGATATTTTGTTGCATTCTACCCTATCCAGACAGAGTGTAATACGTCTTAATTATAGGGTTATTAACCATGGGGGTGTAGAGGTTATTAATTAAACGAAAGAGAACAATAACGATTGCTTACATAAAATATCACTTGCAATTTATATCGTCTTGATTACAAGGAAATAGGCATAAATGATATATTAAATAATAAAACTGACGAGGTAAATATATTGTAAACGTGTTTGACAACGGTATTTCCCTATGGCTATTTGCGGATGAAACTTAAGTAACTAACTGTAAAATAAATGATTAATTTATATGAAGCATGAGAAAAAGAAAAGCATTGGAATAATGAGAAATTAATGTAGTATAAATTGTAAGTATATATATAAAGAATAATAAAATGATGAGTGAAGACATATTGTTTATAGAAGAATTAATCGAGTGGATTGAAATAAATTTAGAAAAAAGGCCGACATTAGACGATGTGGCAAAGATCTCCGGATATTCAAAATGGCATTTACAACGGAAGTTTAAGAGTATCGTCGGGCTACAACTGGCATCCTATATCCGTGGGCGAGTGTTGACCCGAGCTGCGGTTGCGTTGCGTATATCAAGAAAGCCTATTATTACTATCTCTGATGAATTGGGATTTGACTCGCAACAGACCTTTACACGTACCTTTAAAAAACGGTTTGGCGTGACACCAAACAGCTTCCGCCAGATGAACCATTGGGATGTTCAGGGGATGATCCCTCGCTTCGGATTCTACGAAAATTATACGCCGGAAATCAAGCAGGTAACGTTACCTGGAAAGGAATTAGTCGGTTTCACCCGGCGTCTGGATTTCGAAGAGTATAATGGTTGTGCTGTGCAGCGCTCTTCCTGTATGGCGATGAAAGACGAGATCCTGCTTGATTTCTTTAAAGAGGTCAACTTTGCCTGTCAGCGGATCTACTCTTTGTTTTCTGTTAAGGATGTTGATGGTCAACAGGGGCAGAAGAGCGTTTATTACTCAACGGCGATAGACAAAGAGAGAAAGCATGAGATTCAAGGGAGCCGAGAGATCGATCACATCGCGATTCCTGAAGGTGAATTTTTGTCTATCTCCCATCAGGGGAGCGCTAAAGAGTGTGTAAAATTCGCAACTTACTTGTTTAACAACGTGTTACCAAAGTTACGTGATGAAGTTGGTCGTGGGATTGAGATGGAAGTCATTGAGATAGACCATTGTCATGCAGAATCGAAACTGCGTGATATTTCCGTAGTCTATCGTTATCTGATGGCAGTGAATTAACGCCCGATTAGCATCATTTAGCCATTATGGTTATTTAGCCAGAATGAGTATCCAGCCAGAATGATAGGTAATTGTGGCCGAGCGTTTTCCCAAACTGAGATGTTTTAGTCAGGATTTATCGCTTGAGCGGCTTTCTTTGCTTTGACTCTGGCGATAGCGGCGGCCACAGCGGCTTTCCGTGGGTCTTCTGCCATGGCCTCTGATCCCGCCTCCGCCACGTCAGTGGTAACGTGTTGTGCCTGAACGGCTTTCTTAGCTTTGACTCTGGCGATAGCGGCGGCTACTGCGGCTTGACGAGGATCAACAACGTCGGTTGTTTCTTCCGTTGATCGTGCCTGCTGTTTCTCTGCCTGCCGTGCTCTGGCCTGTGCTTTTCGGGCTTCACGGGCGGCAATAACTGCACTGTTATCCGGCATTTGCCCTGCGGGGATATTGATAACAGACTCTGAGCCATCAGATTGGCGGGTCAAACGACTGACAGCAGCGTCAACTGTTTGTTGATCAGCATCGGTCAATTTGACAGCGGCTTGCTTATGCCGTAATTCTCTGGCCAACTTCTCCCGCGCCAGACGGGCTTGCTTCGCTTCAAATCGTGCTTTAGCTTCGGCTGCACGAGCGCTCTCCTGATCGAGGGCGCGTATTTCTGCTTTTTCTTGCCGGTAATATTGCACTAGAGGAATATTACTGGGGCAAACATAGGCGCAGGCACCGCATTCTATACAATCGAACAAATTATGATTGCGGGCCTTTTCGTGTTCTTCACCACGGCTAAACCAGTAGAGTTGTTGAGGCAATAATCCTGCAGGACAGGCGTCAACACATAAACCGCAACGGATACAGGATTGCTCTGGTTCAGATAGGCCCATTTCCGTTTCAGCGGGCGCTAAAATGCAGTTACTGATTTTAACGATGGGGACATCCAAACTGGGCAAAGTAAAGCCCATCAATGGCCCCCCCATAATCACCATTGGCGGGTTTTGAGGCTTGAAACCGGCCAATTTAAGTAAATACAGTACTGGTGTGCCGATTCTGGCCCAAAAGTTTCCAGGCGATGACAGGGCATCACCGGTTAATGTCACCACCCGCTCAATCAGTGGTTCATCGTCGATAACTGCCCGTTTGATAGCCACGACAGTACCGACGTTTTGCATTAATACACCAATGGATGACGAATGCTTGCCAAAGGGGACTTCTTTGCCCGTCAGAATCTTGGTTAATTGCTTGGCTCCCCCTGATGGGTACTTGGTGGGGACAACACGTAAGTGAATGTCGTCTTGCCCACGTAATGCCCGTTGCAGTGCCGCAATCGCCTCTGGCTTATTATCTTCTATCCCAATCAGTACCTGCTGAGGCTGCAACAAATGCCGTAAAATATGGATGCCCGTTATGACTTCATCAGCATGCTCTTGCATCAAACGATCATCAGCAGTGATATAGGGTTCGCATTCCGCCGCGTTGATGATTAACGTGATAATCCCATTCAACCCCCCTTGCAACTTGCTGGCAGTTGGGAAACCTGCGCCCCCCAAACCGGCAATGCCTGCTTGGTGAATACGGTCAAGCAGGGCCATTTTATCGCGCTGGCGATAGTCAGCCCACGGCTGTTGTTCACGCCAGCGATCTTCACCATCAGGGGTAATATGGACGCAAAGTTCAGCTAAGCCGGATGGGTGGGCGGTGGTATGTGGAGCAATCGCAGTGATCATCCCTGAAGTAGGGGCATGAACTGGAACTGTACGGCCACGGCCAACGGTCAGTGGCTGCCCCTTCAATACTTGCTCACCCGCCCGTACCCGCAGTTCACCCTCCGGCCCCAAGTGCTGTTGCAAAGGGATAATTAATTGATCTGGCAAAGGCGCGATACGCATGGGGACCGTGCTTGATTGCAGTTTCATTTCTGGTGGGTGGATACCGCCATCGAAATCCCAGATCTTGTCATGTTGGCGGGCAGTAAACAGCTTAAACATGTTGCTCCACGTCTATCATTTTTACCGGAATCATTTGTGAGGCGACCAACTAATTAGGCAGATTCTTGACCGGAATAGTATTCAAATCCCATTTCCAGTTGGCGGTGGTGGTAGCAACCGGGATCATTTCAATACAATCGGTTGGGCAGGGGGCAACACACAGGTCGCAGCCAGTGCAGAGATCAGATAATACGGTGTGCATAGCCCGTGTCGCCCCGATGATGGCATCAACCGGACAGGCCTGAATACATTTAGTACAACCGATGCAGTTTGCTTCATCGATAAACGCCACTTTACGTTGTGGATGGGCTGCACTTTCATCACCATCCAACGGTTGTGGCTCGACCGCCAATAATTCGGCCAGTTTCAGCATCACCTGCTCGCCACCCGGCGCGCATTTGTTGATTTTTTCACCACCAGTAGAGACCGCCTCGGCATAGGGGCGGCAACCAGGGTAACCACATTGCCCACATTGGCTCTGTGGCAAAATGGCATCCACTTGCTCGACGACCGGATCTTCATCAACCTGGAAGCGACGGGCGGCGAAGCCGAGCACCACGCCGGAGACCAGCGCCAATGTACTGAGTGCGCCTATGGCGATCCATAAAGACATCATTAGAACTTCACCAAACCGGTAAAGCCCATAAAGGCCAGAGACATCAGCCCGGCAGTGATTAAGGCGATAGAAGACCCACGGAAGGGCGCAGGGACATCCGCCACAGCCAGGCGCTCACGAATAGCGGCAAATAACACCATGACCAAAGAGAAACCCGCAGCAGCACTAAAACCATAGACCGCGGATTGCATGAAATTATGCGATTGATTCACATTGAGTAGTGCGACCCCTAAAACGGCACAATTGGTGGTGATCAGGGGGAGAAAGATACCCAGCAAGCGGTAAAGTGTCGGGCTGGTTTTGCGGACCACCAACTCGGTGAATTGCACCACGACAGCGATAACTAAAATGAAGGCCAGTGTTCGCAAATAGATCAGGCCGAGTGGCAGCAAAATAAAGCTATTGACCATCCAGGCGCAAACCGATGCCAATGTCAGCACGAAAGTGGTCGCCAGACCCATACCAATGGCGGTTTCCAGTTTTTTAGAGACGCCCATAAACGGGCACAGGCCAAGAAACTTGACCAGAACAAAGTTATTTACCAAAACTGTGCCGACAAATAGGAGCAGGTATTCAGTCATTGCATTGCGGGACCTAAAAAAATAAAAGCCGCCTATTATCCAAAATTGACGGCCCGACGACAACAGATGAAATGCAGGGTTATTGCGATTTTCCCTTTATTTTAGGGGGAAATCGTGCGCAATCACTTCAACGCTCGGTAAAAGTGTGTTTTACACGCTGTGAACGTTTGATGTAAGGAACAAAAATAGCTGCAGCTAGCAGCGGCCACCCGAGTGTTTTTAATGCAATTTCATCAGAGATTGGTGAAAAAGCAAATGCCTTCAACGCCAGTAACACCGTAAGCAGTAACCACAGAATGAACAGCTTAGGAAAACGACGGGAACGGCTACAAAATAGCCAAATAATCCACAGCGTGTAAAGCCACATGACCAGCGTTGTTACTACGGAGAAGTACCATTGTAACGTAAAAGCTTGCGTGTTGGTCACCAAATACTCTCTGGATGCCGGTGTCGTGATCGCCATGGCGTACAAGACGAGCATCAGGCTGGCGCTGAGCAGTGTTACGATAAGATAGGCCAGTGGGGCTAATAACCAGCCGCCAATGCGTTGATATTCTTGAGGTTGAGACATAATAAACCTTTTAATCTGCTCATTAGAGGTATTCAGTAATAAGATATCATACCCTCTTTCTATTCTCCTGGCTTAACCCGCGAATGCGCTCTTGGTCATTTATATCAATATGGCCATAGGCAGCGTTGGCTCGGCCATGGTGTTGCCAGTGTCAATACGGACAAATCCGGTAACAGCAAAGAGACGACCACCAGAGAATAAAACTCAAACGACTGACCGCCCCAATGGTTCGCTCTTAAACGGTAATCTTTGAACATTTCTTTTTTTAGCTAAAGTGCGTTGAAATTTAATAGAGGGGTAATGCGATAATAAATATTATAAAGCCTTAGTGGTGAGCCATATTGATATTTTATACGGTAATATGCGCATCACATTTACTCTGATTAATGTGCAGAAAATTGCTTCTACAGTAATAGACACCTCAATAACAGAGTACCCAATAATAGAATGTCCCAATAGCAGGGAGTCTACTCCATGGAAAATCATGTTCATTCCGCGCTGATATGTGCATCCAGACTGATTCGGTTGGCCGGGTTAAATCCAATGGATATCGAGACATTTAGCCAAAAGGTCGCCATAGACACCTCAGTAAAAACAACGCTAGCGTCTCTTCAGCGTTATATCGTTCAATTTTCACAAACAGCTTCTGTCCGTTTTAAAATACGTAAGCAAGCATTGGAAAAAATAAGGCAGGAGCAGTTACCGCTGGCATTTCGTGACCGTCAGGGGAATTTTATCTTGCTGGCGCGGATGAATGAACAACAAGTGTTATTACAGTACGCTGATGATAAAAAACCACAAATGTTAAGTTATCAATCACTTGCTGACATGTGGGGTGGAATGATCTTATGCTGTAGTCATTCGCGCTTTGATATTCGCTGGTTTATCCCGCCACTACGTCGCCATCGTAAGCCATTAATGCAAGTCCTATTGTTATCATTATTGCTGCAATTCCTAGCGTTGATCTCCCCTCTCTTTTTTCAAGTTATCATGGACAAAGTACTCGTTCATCATGCATTAACCACACTGGAAGTGCTAATCTTCATCTTAGTCATTGTCGGTGTGTATGAGGTTATATTAAAAGGCTTGCGAGAATATATTTTCACGCATACGACAACACGAGTGGATATATTATTAGGCGGGAAGTTGTTTCAACATTTAATCAGGTTGCCGTTAAGTTACTTTAAACAACGTCATGTCGGTAATATTGTTGCCAGAGTCCGTGAGTTAGATAATATCCGTGATTTCATCACGGGTTCGGCCCTGACATTATGTGTTGATGTGGTTTTTACCCTCGTGTTGTTTATTGTTATGTGGTGTATATCCCCGTTATTAACCTTAATAATACTGAGCACGTTGCCTTTTTATCTGTTATTGGCCGTGATGACCACTCGGCCGTTGCAAAAAAAAGTAGAAGCTCTCTGTGGTTTTGCCGCGCAAAACGGCGCGTTTTTGACTGAAACGGTGTCTGGGGTGGAAACCGTAAAAAGTTTGGCGCTGGAGCCACGGATGCGCCAGCGCTGGGAAAGCCAAACTCGTGATTTTGCTCAGGCTAATTTTCAGGTACAAAATTTGCAAAATCTCAGTAGCCAAGCGGCTCAACTCTTGCAAAAGGTGGCTGGCGCACTGGTGATCGTGATAGGTGCGTATCACGTTATGTCTGTACAGCTCAGTATTGGTCAGTTGATTGCATTTAATATGTTGGCACTACAGGCATTAATGCCGATGAGTAAACTGGTTGATTTATGGCAGCAGAGCATCCGTGCTCAGGTTGGGCTGAAATTAATATCAGATATTCTAAGCTTGCCGGTTGAACCGGAGGCAGATCCGGCGGCCCCGCACCCTGCGATTAGCGGCAATATCCTACTAAAAAATGTGGCCTTCCGTTATCGCCCCGATCTTGATCCTGTCTTACATGATTTAAACTTATCTATCCGCGCGGGTGAACATATCGGGTTGGTGGGGCCGTCAGGATCGGGGAAAAGCACCGTGGCCCGGTTATTACAACGGCTCTATAACACCGAACAAGGGGTCATTACGATAGATGGTTATCCGATCAACCATTTATCACCAGAATATTTACGGCGACAAGTGGGGGTGGTGATGCAGGAAAGCTATCTGTTTAACCGCACCGTGCGAGAAAATATTGCCCATTCACGGCCAACAGCCACCTTGACCGAGGTGGTCAATGCCGCCAGTTTAGCGGGTGCTAACGCCTTTATTTTGGCGCTACGCGAATCCCCGGATCTTAATTTTTGATGAAGCGACCAGCGCACTGGATGATGAGTCTCAGTCGGAGATTCAGAAAAACATGGCCCGCATTATCGCCAATCGCACGGTTATTACGATTGCCCATCGCCTATCGACCGTTCGTCACTGCCACCGTATTGCCGTGATAACACAAGGCCGAGTCACCGAACTTGCCAGCCATGACGAATTACTGCAATTAAACGGCAGTTACGCTCGGCTTTGGCAACAACAAGTTCATTTTAACCAAAACAAGTCCACCTTAACTAAAACAAGCCCACTTTAACCACGGGGAAATAAAATAAATATTATGTCTGCGTTTATTCAGCACATAAAAAACCGCTGGACGCGTTGTTTTACCCCCGCGCGTACCCGTGATGAATATGATTTTTTGCCTGCTTATTTGGAAATTGTCGAGCGCCCGATTGCCCCATTAGCCCGTCGTACAGCGTGGTTACTCATACTGACATTATTGCTGGTATTGATATGGGCGATTATTGGAAAACTTGATATCCATGCCTCAGCCAGCGGCAAAGTGATTGTTGCGGAACATTCCAAAATTATCCAACCCGCAGAACCTGGAGTGGTGACGGAAATTAATGTCCGAGATGGGGATACCGTTGATGCCGGGCAGGTGCTTATTGCATTAAACCCTATTGGCATTGATGCCGAAGTACGCAATATCAATCAGCAACTACAGTATCGTCAGTTAGAAGCCGCTCGGTTAGTGGCTCTCCTGGCTGATGAACCGCTAAAAAATTTCAAGCCGCCTTATAACAGCCCTGAATCTCTGGTGGTGGCATCCAGAGCACTGTTAACAAAAGAATATGCCGAAGTGACAGCTGAATTGTCACGTCAGGATAGCGAACTGGCGGTGAATCAGGCGCATCTTCAGGCCGGAATTGAGCACAACTCTCATCAAAAAGCATTGCTGAAAAATATTCATCGGCGGCTACAAGCGTCGCGTACGCTGGCTAAATCTAAGTCAATTGCCGAGGTCGAGCTTCTGGTACAGGAGCGGGAATGGTTAACGGCAACGGCTGAAGCCAACCGTTTGCAGAGTGAACAAGATATTTTACGGGCCAAAGCACACAGTTTGGCGCAAACCCGTATGCACTATCTGGCGAAAATAGACCGTGATAATCGGGAGCGATTGAATAAAACCCACGAAATTATTCATCAGCTTCAGCAAGAGCAAATCAAAATGATGGATAAACAACGCCAGCAAACCCTAAGAGCTCCGGTGGCTGGCGTTATCCAGCAATTAGCGGTTCATACCTTAGGGGGGTGGTTACCACGGCGCAACCGTTAATGGTTCTGGTTCCGGAGGATTATCAGTTGGAACTTGATGTCATGATCCTCAATAAAGATGTGGGGTTCGTCCTGCCAGGCCAAGCGGTAGAAGTCAAAGTTGACAGTTTCCCTTATACCCGCTTCGGTACGTTATCCGGGGAAGTAAAACATGTTTCCCGTGATGCAATGGAAGATCAACAACGGGGACTGGTATTTCCAGCGCGTATCCGTTTACTCAGCGATACCCTGATGGTGGAGGGTAAACCGGTGCGGTTGTCTGCGGGGATGGCCATCAATGCGGAAATTAAAACAGGTCGCCGTCGGGTCATTGATTATCTGCTGAGTCCATTGCAGCAATATCAATCTGAAGCCATGAGGGAGCGCTAACATGACGGAGTCTTATTCAACTCTGGCCGCCGAGGGCACCAAGGTTATTCAGCCACTGGAGGCGTTGGCGTGTGCTGCTACCTGTTTTGATTTAACCATCGAAGCTTCGCAATTGGCACACCAACTAGGCTTAGCTCCCGATGAGATAGACAGTATTGCCTTGTGCCGTTGTGCTGCTTGGATAGGGTTACGAGCGCGGAAAGTTAATCAGTCTTTTGAACGTGTGGGAAAGCTGGTATTACCCGTTTTATTCAGTGATGGTGCTCAGTGGTATGTTTTGCTGTCGCTGACCGCGCAGGAGGCCACTGTCTATTTTGCAGGCAGCGACCAGACGCGGAAAATAAGTCCAGAAGTCCTTGCGAAATTGTGGCGCAATGAGGTGATTTTGCTGGCGAAAGCGGAACCGATAACGGCCAAAAAGCAGTTTTTCGGTTTTAGCTGGTTTATTCCGGTGGTGATGAAGTCCCGGCATCAGCTACGTAACATTATTCTTATCTCATTACTGCTACAAGCCATTTTACTCGTCACGCCAATGCTATTTGAAACCGTTATCGATAAAGTGTTGGTAAGCCGCGGGGTCGATAGTTTGGTGGTTCTAGGTGGAGCCATGGTGGCACTGGCGATTACTGAACCGGGGTATACCTTATTACGTAGCTGGCTGTTTGCGCATTTGTCCAGCAGGGTGGGGGCTGAACTCAATACACAGTTATATCGGCATCTTCTGGGGCTGCCACTGGGGTATTTTACCGGCCAACAGACAGGGCAAACTATCGCCAAGATGCGAGAAATGGAGCAAATTCGCAGCTTCCTTACGGGCTCAGCCCTGACTATGGTGTTGGATCTGTTTTTTGTCGTCACCTTTATTGCAGTGATGTTTCGCTACAGTGGTCAATTGACGGGGATCGTATTGATTTCCCTGCTTTGTTATCTGCTATTTTGGTCGGCAGTTGGGGGGCGGTTACGCAAGCGAGTGGCGCAGCAATACGAAACCAGTGCGCAAGCAACCTCGTTCCTGACCGAGGCGGTCAGCGGGGGGGAAACCATCAAAACCTCGGCAACCGAAAGTCAGTTTAACCGGCGTTGGCGTCAAGTATTAGCACGCTATGTCCGGGCCTCTTTTGGCAGTTCGCAGGCAGGGAACTTGGCAGGCCAAGGGATCTCGCTCATTAATAAAATAACGTCAGCAATTCTGTTGTGGTTTGGCGTGACCCTCGTATTGGCTGGAAAACTCAGCCCAGGTGAACTGGTGGCGTTTAATATGTTTGCCGGTTACGTTACCCAACCTATATTACGATTGGCTCAGGCATGGCAAGACTTCCAACATACGCAGATTGCGCTGGAGCGGATTGGCACCATTCTGGATAGCCCCACCGAACCCGGAAGTGCCGGGCTGGTTGCCAACTGTAAACGGGCAGGGAGCTTAAGTTTTAAGCAAGTGCGCTTCCGTTATCGCCCTGATACCGCAGAAGTTTTACAAAATCTCAATCTGGAGATTGCCGGTGGAGAATTTATCGGCATTACCGGGCCATCGGGGTGCGGTAAATCGACACTGACCAAGCTAATGCAACGCTTATATACGCCACAACATGGGCAGATTCTGGTCGATGGGCAGGATTTGGCGATTACTGACCCCACCACGCTGCGCCGTCAAATGAGTGTGGTATTGCAGGAGAGCGTTCTATTTTCGGGCAGCA
This sequence comes from Yersinia pestis, assembly GCF_900460465.1. Taxonomy (GTDB): domain Bacteria; phylum Pseudomonadota; class Gammaproteobacteria; order Enterobacterales; family Enterobacteriaceae; genus Yersinia; species Yersinia pestis. The sequence continues at coordinate 82,441 of NZ_UAVH01000007.1, forward strand.
TTCGGGACAATATTTGTCAATGTCGGCCCAATGCAGATGAGGCTCATGTGATACATATTGCCCGGTTGGCCGGGGCGCATGATTTTATTATAGCGTTGCCGCAGGGTTATCAAACTCAGGTCGGTGAAAAGGGGGGGCTGCTTTCTGGCGGGCAATGTCAGCGGATTGCACTGGCAAGGGCGCTGATGGCTGATCCCAAGATTCTTATCCTTGATGAAGCAACCAGTGCGTTGGACTATGAATCGGAGGCGGCGATTATGCGCCAATTACCGGAAATCACCCGTAACCGCACGGTTATCTGCATTGCACACCGTTTGAATACACTACGTCAGTGCCACCGCATTTTGTTACTAAAAGATGGGCAAATTGCGGAGCAAGGTAGTCATGAAGTCTTGGTAGCAAGTGGTGGGAATTACGCTCGTCTGTGGCAACAGCAGACAGAGTAGAAGTAATGGTAATCGTGCTCACCGGCATTCATTGAAGGGGGCAATGAGAATATAGTTATAACGCATTGTCATCATGGTTATAACGCATTGTCATCACCCTCAGGAGCCAACAGGCCTCTGAGGGTGTCGCTATCATAGCGAATTTTATAATACTGATTTTTCCAATACTAAAAATCATACCCAACAACATTAGCGATTGAGCTGATAGTACACCTCGTTCCAACGGATTTCGTTTTTGAACGCCGGTAACGTCGTGTCATTGTCGATCAACAAGAATTCAATACCGTGCATTTCGGCATATAAACGCAGTTCATCGACACCCACCGCTTGTGAGAATACCGTATGGTGTGCGCCACCGGCGATGATCCAAGCTTCAGCAGCCGTTGCCAGTGAAGGTTGTGCTTGCCAGATAGCCCGGGCAACCGGTAATTTTGGCAATGGATGAGGTTGTTCAACGGTATCAACCACATTAACCAGCAAGCGGAAACGGTTCCCCATATCGATCAAACTGGCATTCAGCGCCGGGCCTGCGGGGGTAGAGAAAATCAAACGGGCAGGGTCAGCTTTCCCTCCAATGCCAAGGTGTTGCACATCTAGCAGGGGCTTCTCTTCTTTGGCGATCGACGGGCAGACTTCCAGCATATGTGAGCCAACAACTAAGTCATTACCTGGCTGGAAGTTATAAGTGTAATCCTCCATAAAGGAAGTGCCGCCTTTCAGGCCGGTTCCCATCACTTTTAAGATGCGCAGTAATGCGGCGGTTTTCCAGTCGCCTTCGCCACCAAAACCGTAACCCTGTTGCATGAGTCGCTGGACTGCCAGGCCAGGTAACTGCTTCAAACCATAAAGATTTTCAAAGTTAGTGGTGAAGGCTTTAAAACCACCTTGCTCCAGAAAACGCGTCATACCTAGCTCAATACGTGCTGCATCCAGTAAGTTTTCGCGCTTATCACCATTGAGTTTCACCGCATCGGTAAAGCGATAGGTGGCCTCATATTCTTCAACCAGCGTATCGATATCACCTTTACTGACGGCATCGACCACGGCGACTAAATCCCCAATGCCATAAGCATTAACGGAATAGCCAAATTGGATCTGGGCAGCGACTTTGTCCCCTTCAGTTACGGCGACTTCACGCATGTTATCGCCAAAGCGCGCCACTTTCAGTTGTTGACTTTCTTGTTTTGCGGCGGCGACGCGCATCCACTGACCAATGCGCTGGTGGGCTTCTTTATCCTGCCAGTGACCGGTTATCACACTGTGTTGCTGGCGCATACGGGCACCAATGAAACCAAATTCACGGCCACCGTGTGCGGTCTGGTTTAGGTTCATAAAGTCCATATCCATCGTTTTCCACGGGATTTGGGCATTAAACTGGGTATGGAACTGTAACAGCGGTTTATTCAGAATGCTCAGGCCGCCAATCCACATTTTGGCCGGAGAGAAGGTGTGCAGCCAGGTCATGATACCGATACAGGCCGTGTCGTAGTTAGCTTCACGACATAATGCGGTGATTTCATCCGGTGTTGTAACCAACGGTTTTAATACCAGTTTTACGGGTAAACCCGCTTCGTTGTTCAGGCTATTGACCACCTGATGTGCATTATCCATAACTTGTTGCAGGGTTTTAGGGCCATACAGATTCTGGCTACCAATGACAAACCACACTTCTGATTGCTTGAATACGTCCATCTATCACTCCATTTAATAAATGATTACTCGATATAAAACATTCAGTTATCGTGAATGTCGTTAAAGTAGACTGCTTGTCAATATCAGTGAATTACCTTGGTAACTGGCGCATAATGCGGCTCTGCCGTATGACACCACTGCTGATAGCGTTGATAAAGTTGCTGGTAACGCACGACCTGGACGGGATCCGGAATCAGAGTGCGCTCAATATTGCATGCCATGTGGCGTTGGGCGGTGGGAACATCATCGTGTGCCCCTGCGGCAACGGCTGCAAAAATCGCCGCCCCCAGCGCACAACATTGATCAGATGCCACAATCTGTAGTGGACGATTCATGACATCTGCACAAACCTGCATGATCACCGGCGATTTACGTGCAATCCCTCCCAATGCCAGCACGTTGTCAATCGGGATATCTTGCTGTTCAAAACATTCCATAATGGCGCGGGCACCAAAGGCGGTCGCAGCGATAAAACCACCAAACAGGGTTGGTGCATCGGTACCCAGATTCAGATCGGTAATCACCCCTTTTAAACGCTGATTAGCATTCGGGGTTCGGCGGCCGTTAAACCAATCCAATACCACGGGCAGATGATCGAGAGACGGGTTTTGTGCCCATGCGCGGGTCAATGAGGCGAGTAGGTTGGATTCGATCTGTTTTAGCTGCGGCTGCCATTCGGGTTGGGTCAATGCCGCTTGATGCAGTGGCCAACTCAACAAATTGCTGAACCATGCATACATATCACCGAATGCAGATTGACCCGCTTCCATGCCAATCCAACCCGGCAATACACTGCCTTCAACCTGACCACAAATCCCCGCGATAGCCCGATCACCCACCCGTTGGTCATCGGCAATCAAGATATCGCAGGTGGACGTGCCAATGACTTTGACCAAGGTATAAGGTTGAGCACCGGCTCCCACCGCCCCCATATGGCAATCAAATGCTCCACCAGAAAGGATCACCGTCGTTGGTAAGCCCAGACGCTCAGCCCACTCGGCGGTGATCTGGCCTACCGGTCGTTCGGCGGTGTAGGTGTCAGTAAACATGGGATAATCGAGATCATTAACCAGGCTGGTATCTAATGCCGCGAGGAACGCTCGTGGGGGTAATCCGCCCCATGAAGGGTGCCATAAACTTTTATGTCCGGCGCTGCAACGGCCACGCTGGATATCCTGCGGTGCGGTGGTACCAGACAAGAGGGCCGGTACCCAGTCACACAGCTCAATCCATGACACTGCCGCCTCACGAACAGCCACATCAGCACGGGTGACATGTAGAATTTTTGCCCAGAACCACTCAGAGGAATAAACCCCACCGATATAGCGCGAATAGTCCGCAAACTCACCGCTACGGCATAAACGGTTAATTTCTTCGGCCTCCTCAATTGCAGTGTGATCTTTCCACAACACAAACATGGCATTGGGGTTATCTGCAAAATCCGGGCGCAGAGCTAATACCTGGCCTTGCTCATCAATCGGCGCTGGCGTCGATCCAGTAGAGTCGACACCAATACCCACAATATGTTGACGTTGTTCTTCTGACAGGCGCTTGACCATCTGCCGGATGGCCTGTTCCATCGCTTCAATATAGTCGAGAGGATGGTGGCGGAACTGGTTTTGTGCGGCCTGACAATAGAGGCCTTTCTTCCAACGTGGGTAGTAAACCACTTCCGTATCGATCTCAGTGCCATGTTGACAATCTACCGCCAATACACGAACGGAATCGCTACCGAAATCCAACCCGAGAGCTATAGCACCGTCTGCCGATATCACGTTGCCTGTCATGGTGGTTGCTCCTAATCATACAAAAAAAAACAGAAATTCATTGGTAATAACCATAAGAGTGAGCCGAGGGGAAACGTGAGGAGCCAATAGCTGGAAGTATGCACTTTTCTGCTTGTTGGTCTGTTTTTGTGATGTCAGTCAAAAGTTAGCGCGAGGTTAAATTTGCTGAATATATGGATAAATAAACTGTAATCTCTGGATGTGATAGCGCTCTACATTCTGAAGTCTATTTAACGCTAAAACTGTCTTCGTCTTACACGATGTGGTGTGGTGATGCGGCCTTAAATAAAGCACACGGCCATACTGAACTGAAAAAACTCTACTGATAACGTTTCCACTCATTTATTTCAATATGCGTGACTAGCGATTAAATAAACAAGAATCATAAAAACAGTCTGGAGAATACTATGCATAAATTAACTAAGGCGCTGGCAGTAGTCGGGTTAGCGGCGGTTATGTCACATTCAGCTATTGCCGAAAGTATGAAACTGGGGTTTCTGGTTAAGCAACCGGAAGAACCTTGGTTCCAGACTGAATGGAAGTTCGCTGATAAGGCGGGTAAGGATTTAGGCTTTGAAGTGATCAAAATTGCCGTACCCGATGGTGAGAAAACCCTGAACGCCATCGACAGCCTGGCGGCCAGTGGTGCCCAAGGTTTTGTTATTTGTACACCAGATCCAAAACTGGGGCCTGCCATTGAAGCCAAAGCGCGCAGTTATAACCTGAAAGTGATTGCTGTTGATGACCAATTTGTGAATGCCAAAGGCAAACCGATGGAGAGTGTTCCGCTGGTGATGATGGCAGCCACTAAAATTGGTGAACGTCAGGGGCAGGAGTTGTGGAAAGAGATGAACAAACGGGGTTGGCAACCCGCTGAAACAGCAGTAATGGCGATCACTTCTGATGAATTAGATACCGCGCGTCGTCGTACCGGCGGTTCAATGGCGGCTCTGCAAGCTTCTGGCTTCCCGGAAAAGCAAATCTATAAAGTTCCGACTAAATCTAATGATATCCCCGGCGCATTTGATGCCGCTAACTCCATGTTAGTACAGCATCCAGAAGTGAAGAATTGGCTGATTGTCGGCATGAACGATAACACCGTATTAGGTGGCGTGCGTGCAACCGAAGGCCAAGGTTTTAAAGCACCGAATGTTATTGGCATTGGTATCAACGGAGTTGATGCCGTGAGCGAGCTGTCCAAAGGCCAGGCGACGGGTTTCTATGGCTCTTTATTACCTAGCCCGGATATCCATGGCTATAAAAGTATTCAGATGCTGCATGACTGGGTCACTAAAGATGTCGAACCTGCAAAATTTACTGAAGTCACCGATGTGGTGTTGATCACTCGGGATAACTTCAAAGCCGAGTTAGAGAAGAAAGGCTTATTGTAATCCCGATACACGCTATGGCGCACTGGGGGCAGGCTACGGCTTGCCCCAATAGCCTACGGGTGGTTCGGTGCAACCCAAACTTTATAAGGAAGCCATCATGTCAGCACCCCATTCTGCGTTACAAGCCGAGTTGGACGCCGCACAGTCACCTTATCTGGCTTTTCGTGGCATCGGAAAAAGTTTCCCCGGTGTTCTGGCGCTGGATGATATCAGTTTCACCTGTCAGGCGGGCCAGATCCATGCGCTGATGGGCGAGAATGGCGCGGGGAAATCAACCCTATTAAAGATCCTCAGTGGTAACTACACCCCGACACAGGGTGAAATCCACATTAAAGGGAAAGCCGTTAACTTTACCAATACTACGGATGCGTTGGATGCTGGTGTGGCGATCATTTATCAGGAACTGCATTTGGTGCCTGAAATGACAGTGGCAGAAAACATCTATCTGGGCCAATTACCCACCAAGATGGGTATGGTTGATCGAAAATTGCTGCGTTATGAATCTCGCATACAGCTATCACATCTGGGGTTGGACATTGATCCCGATACCCCACTGAAATATCTCTCCATCGGCCAATGGCAGATGGTGGAAATTGCCAAAGCATTAGCCCGCAATGCAAAAATAATCGCCTTTGATGAACCCACCAGTTCGCTCTCTGCCCGAGAAATTGAGCAACTGTTCCGCGTGATCCGCGAGTTACGGGCCGAAGGGCGGGTCATCTTGTATGTCTCCCATCGAATGGAAGAAATTTTTGCCCTGAGTGATGCCATTACGGTGTTTAAAGATGGCCGCTATGTTCGTACGTTTGATGATATGACCCAAGTGAATAATGCGTCACTGGTGCAAGCTATGGTAGGGCGTAATTTAGGGGATATCTATGGTTATCAGCCCCGAGAGATAGGTTCTGAACGCTTAACGCTACAAGCGGTGAAGGCCATCGGTGTGGCCTCGCCGATCAGCTTGACTGTACACCAAGGGGAAATTGTGGGGCTGTTTGGGTTAGTGGGGGCCGGGCGTAGTGAACTGCTCAAGGGGCTGTTTGGTGACACCAAACTGACCAGTGGGAAACTCTTGCTTGATGGCCAACCACTGACTATCCGTTCGCCGATTGACGCTATTTCTGCTGGGATCATGTTGTGTCCAGAAGATCGAAAAGCGGATGGCATCATTCCTGTTCACTCGGTACAGGACAATATCAATATCAGTGCCCGCCGCAAAACATTAACCGCAGGCTGTCTGATTAACAACCGCTGGGAAGCGGATAATGCGTTGCTGCGTATTCAGTCTCTGAATATTAAAACGCCAGGCCCCCAACAACTCATTATGAATCTATCCGGGGGGAATCAGCAGAAAGCCATTTTAGGACGCTGGTTGTCCGAGGACATGAAAGTGATCCTGTTGGATGAACCGACCCGTGGTATTGACGTCGGGGCCAAACATGAAATCTATAACGTGATTTATCAACTGGCGAAACAGGGCATTGCGGTGCTGTTTGCTTCCAGTGATTTGCCGGAAGTGCTTGGGCTGGCAGATCGTATTGTGGTGATGCGTGAGGGCGCTATCTCTGGTGAGCTAGACCATGAATATGCCACTGAAGAGCAAGCCTTAAGTCTGGCAATGTTACGCACCCCGAATATTGCCACCAATACCGCGTCTGCGGTTGCCTGACTGTGAAGGAGTTAATCATGTCTAGCGTTACTTTGAGTTCGGATAAAAAGAACCCGGTATCAACTGAATCAAACGGTGGGATCCCACAACCTCAGCAACCACAGAATGCGCCGACTAAAAGTGGCTTAGGATTATCCCGTATCTGGGACAGCTACGGCATGCTGGTGGTCTTCGCCGTGGTCTTTATTGGTTGCGTGATTTTTGTGCCTAATTTTGGCTCCTTTATCAATATGAAAGGGTTGGGGCTGGCTATCTCAATGTCTGGGATGGTGGCGTGCGGTATGCTTTTTTGTTTGGCATCCGGCGATTTTGACCTCTCTGTGGCCTCGGTCATTGCCTGCGCGGGTGTTACCACCGCGGTGGTGATCAATATGACAGAGAGCCTATGGATAGGGGTGGGCGCAGGTTTGTTATTAGGGGCGGCATGTGGGCTAATTAATGGTTTTGTGATTGCCCGGCTAAAAATCAATGCGCTGATCACCACATTGGCGACGATGCAAATTGTTCGTGGCCTGGCGTATATCATTTCTGATGGTAAAGCCGTGGGTATCGAAGATGAGCGCTTCTTCGCCTTGGGTTATACCAACTGGTTTGGTCTGCCAGCACCCATCTGGATCACCGTTGCCTGTTTGGTGCTGTTTGGTTTCTTACTGAATAAAACCACCTTTGGCCGTAACACGTTGGCGATTGGGGGGAATGAAGATGCTGCGCGTCTGGCCGGTGTGCCGGTCGTGCGGACCAAAATCATTATTTTTGTGCTGTCAGGTTTGGTGTCTGCCGCCGCAGGGATTATTTTGGCTTCACGCATGACGAGCGGCCAGCCAATGACCTCGATTGGTTATGAGCTCATTGTTATCTCTGCTTGCATATTAGGCGGGGTATCACTAAAAGGCGGCATTGGTAAAATTTCTTACGTCATTGCGGGGATCTTGATTCTGGGAACAGTAGAAAATGCCATGAACCTATTAAATATCTCCCCGTTCTCACAATATGTGGTTCGTGGTTTGATCCTGCTGGCGGCGGTTATCTTCGACCGTTACAAACAGTTAGCTAAACGGACGATATAAGGTTACGGTGACTGAAACGTCCATAAAAATCTCTCTAGTTCACAGTTTTAGCATCACGCTCGGGCAGCATAACACCTGCCCGATAAACTGAAAGAAGTTAATGGATAACGCAGTGAGTGGCTTTTACTCATCCGAGCTCACTGACGTGAGCCTGATTGTATAAAACTGACTGCATAAAACTGATCATATAAAACCGATTATATGAAACCGAGGAGCCAAAATGTATCAACGCATGGTTCAGGAACCGCAACCCAATCCTTTGCTGCCAGGCTACACGTTCAATGCTTATCTGGTCGCAGGATTAACCCCGATTCTGGCTGACGGCCCACTCGATTTCTTCATTGATCGGCCTGGCGGCATGAAGGGCTATATTCTGAATTTGACCATTAAGGGGCAGGGGAAGATTTTCGATGGTGAAAATACCATCTACAGTAATCCTGGTGATTTACTGTTGTTCTCACCTAAGTCGCCTCACCATTATGGTCGTTCACCGAATAGTGATTGTTGGTATCACCGCTGGGTCTATTTCCGACCACGGGCTTATTGGGCCGATTGGTTGGAATGGCACAGTAAAACCCATGAGGTAGGGCGTTTATCTTTACCTAACAATAACTTAATGCTGGAGTTTGACCGCTTATTTGCCAATATTGAGCAGACACAGAAATCGGGGCGGCGCTTCGGTGAAGAACTGGGTATGAATTTGCTCGAGCGGTTACTGCTACGAGCAATGGAAGAAGACCCACTTAGTCCACAACGTATTATGGACCCACGTATTATTGAGGCCTGTCAATTTATTACCGGAAATCTGGCAGGGGAATTACGTATTGACGAAGTTGCCCGCCATGTTTGCCTATCACCATCACGCTTAGCGCATTTATTCCGTGAACAGGTTGGCATTAATATATTACGTTGGCGTGAGGATCAGCGGGTGATCCGGGCGAAATTATTACTGCAAACGACCCAAGAGCCAATTGCGACCATTGGCCGGGTGGTAGGCTATGATGACCAACTCTATTTTTCCCGTGTTTTCCGTAAACGAGTGGGGGTCAGCCCCAGCGATTTCAGGCGGCGCAGTATCGAAACTAACTATCCACAACGTACTTTTCGTCCAGCGGACTGGCAGGATAATCAGGGGGCATTGGTGCGGGTTTAATCCCGCCCGTTACGGTTAAGCAGAAATTACCCCTTGTCCCTGGATGCATCATAGTGTCAAATCGATTAATCGTGTGATATCTAATTGCGATATCAAATAGCGGGTATTCTGGGTAAGAGGAAAGGTAATGGCTGATAAGATAAAAGTAGGTTTACTGGGCTACGGTTATGCCAGTAAAACGTTTCATGCGCCGTTAATTATGGGCACACCGGGCTTAGAACTGGCTGGAGTTTCCAGCAGTGATGCCAGTAAAGTGCATGCCGATTGGCCTGCAATACCGGTAGTATCTGACCCTCAGATGTTATTCAATGATCCCTCTATCGATCTCATTGTTATTCCCACGCCCAATGATACCCACTTCCCATTAGCGCAGAGCGCACTGGCTGCCGGTAAACATGTGGTAGTTGATAAGCCCTTTACCGTGACGTTGTCACAAGCAAACGCGTTAAAAGAGCACGCTGATGATGCAGGTTTACTGTTATCAGTATTCCACAATCGCCGTTGGGACAGTGACTTCCTGACGTTAAAAACGTTACTGGCCGAAGGCTCGCTGGGGAACGTTGTCTATTTCGAATCTCACTTTGATCGCTACCGCCCGGAAATCCGTCAACGCTGGCGTGAACAAGCCGGTGCGGGAGGGGGCATCTGGTATGATTTAGGGCCACATTTACTGGACCAAGCGTTACAACTGTTTGGTCTGCCAGAAACGTTGAATGTCGATCTGGGCATGTTGCGCCCAGGCTCTCAATCTGTTGACTATTTCCACGCGGTTCTCAGCTATCCGGGGCAACGCGTTGTACTGCATAGCACGGTATTGGCTGCGGCAGAAACGGCGCGTTATATTGTGCACGGTACGCAGGGCAGCTATATCAAGTTTGGTGTGGATCCACAGGAAGACCGTTTGAAAGCCGGTGAGCGTTTACCACAGGCTGACTGGGGCTACGATATGCGTGATGGAATCGTGACACTGTCACATGATAATGTGCTTACCGAGAAACCGCTACTGACGCTGCCGGGGAATTATCCTGCGTACTATGCCGGTATCCGTGATGCTATTTGGGGCACTGCGCCTAATCCGGTTCCAGCCACTGAAGCGATTAAAGTCATGGAGTTGATTGAGTTGGGTATTGCTTCAGATCAACAGAAAAAAGCACTGCCGATCATTGCTAAAAATTGATGTTTATCCCGCTCTAATGGGGCGGAGTAAGGGTGGAAATATCTCTCTGGGCACAATCTCCGTGGCCCAGAGTTTTTTTATTTTTTTAAAGACAAACCATTGGTTTAAAGCAGAGCTATTGGTCTAAATAAGTACTTTTGATTAAAAAACACTATTGATTAAATAAATACATTGGGTTGAAGGAATACAGTGGATGTCATGGTTACAACGCTTACAGATAGATAAGTTTTTGTTAGTGCTGATACTGGTGGTGATTATCGCCTCTATCTTCCCTTGTGAAGGGGAAACCAAAGTGTGGTTTGAAAGGCTGACGACCGCCGCCATTGCTTTGTTGTTCTTTATGCACGGTGCCAAGTTATCACGTGCGGCAATAATGACAGGGATGGGGCATTGGAAGCTGCATTTGGTGGTTTTTCTCAGTACGTTTGCACTATTTCCCCTATTAGGGGTGGGGATGAATGTACTGGTGCCCAATGTGTTAACACCCACGCTATATTTAGGGTTTCTCTATCTTTGTGCTTTACCGGCAACGGTTCAGTCGGCGATTGCGTATACCTCAGTCGCCGGGGGGAATGTTGCGGCGGCTATCTGTAGCGCATCGGCATCCAGTATCCTCGGGGTTTTCCTGTCACCCATTTTAGTTGGCATGTTGATGCAGACACAGGGCGGTGATACCGACACCTTACATGCTATCGGCTCCATCATTATGCAATTAATGGTACCGTTTGTTGTGGGGCATCTATCGCGGCCACTGATAGCTAAATGGGTTGAACGGCACAAAAAACTGGTCAATATCACTGACCGGTCATCTATTTTGTTGGTGGTTTATGTGGCGTTCAGCGAAGCGGTCGTTCAAGGGATTTGGAGTCAAATCGACGGCTGGTCACTTTTGGCCATATCAGTTTGTTCAATGGTATTACTAACGGTGGTATTGGTGGTTAATACCCTGGCCGCTCGTTGGCTGGGCTTTAATACTGCTGATGAGATTACCATCGTGTTCTGCGGTTCGAAGAAAAGTTTGGCGAACGGTATTCCGATGGCTAACGTGTTGTTTCCTGCCTCAGTCGTGGGGGTTATGGTATTGCCGCTAATGATATTCCATCAGATTCAATTGATGGTCTGTGCGGTACTGGCACAACACTACGCGAAGCGAATGGCGAGAGAACAAGCTGAAAAAGGACTGGACGTAATGCCGACAGTAAATGACAGTAAAACTCAGTGAGCCGATGCTAACGGTAGATTGGCGGCAGACTGTGTCCAGCGTGGTGAACCCATCACGGTGGGCCAGTAAATCATCAGATTTCTTGTCCGTTTTTAATATCTATAAGTTATTTTTTGATAGAAAACGCCATCCTTTTTAAGGATTATTCTTGTGCATCCCATTTTGGGATGAATAGCTTCCTACCTTTAAAAGGAGAAAACACATAATGATGGAGATAGGTACTTTTTCATTATCTAACGTAGATACTGATCATTTGATTGCTGACCCAACTGGGATTAAATCGATTAAAACGGTATGCGATCTTCATATCGTCGAACTGGCTCAAGTCGATAATGAAAAAAAACTGCATATAGCAGAAATAGATAAAGGTATTAGTGCTGTACTGCCGGGCATTGATTCGTGCATTGGGATAATTATAAAAACAGACTTAGGGAAAATTATCGCCTCCCATGTTGGGATATATGATTGCGGTGTGGATAAAGGATTTGATGCCAACAAATTTGATGAGAGCGTTTACGCAAACATTGAGTCAGAAAACATGCGCAGTTCGATAGCGCTTATTACTGATGATCTAAAAAAGATGATAGGTAAAAATAAAATATCTGAAATCATGATCATCGGACAAGATGCGGGTAGTGAATGGCCTCATCAACAGTTAAATGATTTGGCGAAAGAACTGGGCTTTTCTGGCGAGTTAATAATTTGTGGGCATAAAGAAGGGGTAAATACAACATGCTCTGTGATTATAGACAGCGCTGGGGATATATCTATATTGAATCGAGATGGAAAGAGAATAGAGATTTAAAACGGAGCCAATGGGCTCCGTTTTTATCAAACAAATATAATGAATAGTTTATTGTGCAGGAGCAGGCTCTGCGGGTACGACTAAGTCAAATTCTGGTGTTTCTTGTGACTCAGGGCCGCTATCAATATCTTCCTCCTCTTCTCCCTGTGCACCAAGCAGATTAAACAGGCCAGCAAATTCTTCTGGTGACATTTTCTGACCATTCAATTCGACTTGGTTGTCAGCAAACTGGAGTTTACTGCTGATTACATCATCTTTAGTGGTGGTCAGCCTAAACATCTGGCCCATTGCAGCGAGACTCTGGACTTGTTGCTGTGCTGAACTTTTCGCTTCTTCCTCGCTGTAACCTTGCAGGCGGGCGGCCTGAGTGACCAATTCTGTAGCCATCGCCATTGGAATGCTCAGGTTGGCGTCCAATTTTTTCACCGCGGGTGCTATTAGTGGTTTTTCTGTTGATTTAGCTTGTGTCGGATCGGTCAGTTCGATATTCAGGGTAAAGGTACTTTCCCCTTTAGTATTTTTCCAGCTCAGTGGGGCAATGCTCACTGCAGGGTTACCTTTCAGCAGCGCAGGAAGGTTTGCCATGACAACTTCTCTCATTTGCTGCTGAGAGGCAAGTTGATCAACACTTTCAGCTAGCTGTACTCGCTTATTATAAGCACTGATGAACTGCTTCAGACCCTCACCGTTGAAACGGTCAAAAGCAATAGTCAATTGCGCTGAACCAAAGTTATTATCCTGAATTTTTAAAGCATCAAGGGTATAGCTCAGTTTGCCATTTAAATCTTTATCAGTTTCGCTCAATTGGGTCTTCAGATTAAAGCCAAGCAATGTCGCCATGTTCTTGCCTTCATGGCTGATATCTATTTGCTTAACACCAATCTGTTGGTCGCCAATGCTGATATCGAACTTACCCGCTTTACTGTCACTTTTCAGCGTTAGCCCTTGCACACTGACTTGTTCTGTTTGATCCAAATAATTCTTTTTGGAATAAATAAAACTATCGCTGCTGCCGCTCATACTTACATTGTGCATATCACGAGAGACATCGGCATTGATAGTGGCACCGGAGAACTTCACGTTAGTGCTATTTTGCTTATAGTTGATTGGAATGAAAGTAATAGCAGAAGAGGTATCGCCACCGTAAGAAATACGCGAATCAGCAGTAAAAGGCGACTGGCCGTTGGTCACATCAAACAATTTCTTCAGCACTGGCGTGTTAGCCAACTCAGTATGCACTGACGCCATGCTAGGAATTAGGTTTAATTTCTTCAACTGAGCTAATGGGAACGGGCCATGATCAATGACTTCAATAAAGGCGATTTCATCACCATCGCTCAATACTTTTTCGCCAGTAAAAGTATTATCTGATTGTAAAATATAACGGACCTTACTGGAGAACAGACCGCGTTGGTAATCTTTATAAGCAAATTTGACACCCACGTTTGGAAACGCTGTCTTGATCTGTCCGTTGGCATTATCAACCAGCTCGGTCATGCGTTGTTCAATCAGTTTACCGGTATACCAAGAGGCTCCAGTCCATGCTGCGCCGAGTACGACAATGACGCTGACAGCCACTAACGATTTTTTCATTGTGTTGTTCATCCTTTTCCAATGTACCAAATTCACTATATTGAACGCGGTAATGAGTGATTTAAGAAGCCCCACCTAAAGAAGGAAATCCCCAAAAAAGAAGATATATCTCCCAAATAATATAGGCCTAGAGTACCTATACACAAATATTATTGCGACCGTAACAAAGACTTAATCGCGACAGAGCCTTCAATTTATGGTGAGAAGCTATTTATTGGCAACAAATTCATTAAGTTAGTTCACACCGCGTTATAAACACGAGCAATTGAACCCACCCCTTGCACGGTTACAGGTGATTCCTTAGCCGATATGAAGCAAGACTCACCAGGGTGCAGCGTAATTTCTTGCTCTTGTTTTTTCAGCACCGCACAGCCTTCAACACAAAAAATAATTGCCGCACTGTGTTGTGCCAGAACGTGTGGTTCAACCACCAAGGTATGCAGTGAGAAAGCGAAGTCCTCGACAGGAATAGGGAATATCAGTTCATTACCCTGTTGCTTTGGTGTTGTGAGTAGGGCATTAGCCGGTTTAGGGATAAATTGCAGATTGGACATTAACTCTGGAATATCAATAAACTTCGGCGTTAGCCCAGCTCTCAACACATTATCCGAGTTTGCCATGACCTCTAATGCAACCCCATTGAGGTAAGCGTGTGGTGTTTCGGCATAAAGGAACATGGCCTCACCCGGTTGCAATGTCACGGCATTAAGCAGTAGTGGGGAGAACAACCCGCTGTCATCGGGATAAAAACACGAAATGCTGCGGATCGTATCCCAAGGCTCTCCGAGTTGGCTATTCAATGCCGCTTTCAGAATACCGAGTGCCCGCGTTTTTGTCTCACCGCTCATACTGAGTAAGCTGGCAAATAAACTGGCTAAATGCTCAGTATCGGGTTGGCGCAAGAACGCGGCAATATCAGGGTGTGCCGCTGCTAGTGGTTGTAACAGCGCCTGGATATCTTCTAGTGTGCGAAAACCATTCATTGCCTGAAAAGGGGTGAGGGCATAAACCAGCTCAGGCTTATGGTTCGCATCTTTATAATTGCGCTCAGCCGCATCCAGTGGGATACCTGCCTGGTTTTCTTTAGCAAAACCGACCTCTGCTGCCGCTTTGCTCGGGTGAACCTGAATCGATAGAGGTTGAGCTGCACAAAGTACTTTGAACAGGAATGGCAGTTCACCAAAGCGCTTGAAAATATCACTCCCCAGCGTGTTATCTGGATCTTGATCAATCACATCACGTAATGAATGCCACTGGCCATTTGCGTCAAGAACCTGGGAACTGCTTTTCGGGTGCGCACCCATCCACAGTTCAGCCATTGGCATTCCTTGTGGGTTAGGTATGCCATAAAGCTGGGTCAGGGCATCAGTACTGCCCCAAGCATAGTTTTGAACTGCGTTATTCATTTTTAGCATGTTTATGATCTGCCGTTTGCAAAGGACTAAAATAAGGCTGCGCGTTAGCCAGTGATTAACCGGTTCTGGATAGCAAACCCTGAAAAAATAAGCCATTAGTAGACAATGAGGCTAAAGGTGTTGCAAGTGGTAATACGATCATCACCAAAGTAGCCATCACAAAATTCCAGAAATGCGAATCAATCGCATAAGCGCAATACTATCTGTGTCATTATAACCGCTATGTCGTAAGCCTATGCTAGCTCAACATCAATCTTTTGTTCTAAATGCTAAGGAGGCAGTGATGGCAACTACCCGCAGTGAAAAGGATTCTATGGGGTCTATCGATGTACCTGCAAACCAATTATGGGGGGCGCAAACTCAACGTTCATTGGCGCATTTTCGAATTTCACAAGAAAAAATGCCAACAGAGCTAATTCATGCATTGGCTCTGACCAAACGAGCGGCAGCTCAAGTGAATATGGACCTAGGCTTGCTGCCAGCCGAGCGTGCAAAAGCGATTATGCGGGCCGCAGATGAAGTTCTGGATGGCGCTCATCCAACCGAGTTCCCTCTCGCCATCTGGCAAACCGGGTCGGGTACTCAGACGAATATGAATATGAATGAGGTACTGGCAAACCGTGCGAGTGAGTTGCTCGGGGGGGCGCGGGGGAATAACCGTTTGGTTCATCCCAATGATGATGTCAATAAAAGCCAAAGTTCAAATGATGTCTTCCCAACGGCGATGCATGTCGCTGCAGTGATGGGGGTGAGTGAACATCTTCTTCCTGAACTGAAGGTGTTACAGAAAACCTTGGCCGACAAAGCAGAAGCTTATCGCGATATTGTAAAAATTGGCCGTACACATTTACAAGATGCGACCCCTTTAACGTTGGGGCAGGAAATTTCCGGGTGGGCGGCAATGTTATCTCACAGTGTGCGGCATATTGAGGCGACCCTTCCTCACCTGTGTGAATTAGCGCTTGGGGGAACAGCGGTGGGGACTGGCCTCAATACGCATCCTGAATATGCTGTACGAGTAGCTAATGAAATAGCCACACTGACACGCCAACCGTTTATCACTGCCCCGAATAAATTTGAATCATTGGGAACCTGCGATGCATTGGTTCATGGTCACGGTGCGCTAAAAGGCTTAGCGGCATCCCTGATGAAAATTGCCAATGATGTCCGTTGGTTATCATCAGGCCCTCGCTGTGGTATTGGCGAAATATCTATTCCGGAAAATGAGCCAGGCAGTTCTATCATGCCAGGCAAAGTGAATCCAACACAGTGTGAAGCGATGACCATGCTATGTGCTCAAGTTATGGGTAATGATGTGGCTATCAATATCGGTGGGGCGTCCGGCAACTTTGAATTAAACGTGTTCCGTCCATTGGTCATCCATAACTTCCTGCAATCTGTTCGTTTGTTGGCTGATGGAATGCGTGGTTTTAATGAGCACTGCGCTTTGGGAATTGAACCCAACCGCGACCGTATTACGCAATTGCTCAATGAATCGCTGATGTTAGTTACCGCGCTCAATACCCATATTGGCTACGATAAAGCAGCTGAAATCGCCAAAAAGGCGCATAAAGAGGGGCTAACACTGAAAGCAGCAGCTATGGCATTGGGTTATCTTACCGATGCAGAGTTTGATGAATGGGTTCGACCGGAAGATATGGTCGGCAGTATGAAGAAATAGCGGATAAACATTGTTATATTAACGCCGGGGTGGATTACCGGCGTTTTTACAGTGGCTAAGCCGCAATAAATGGCATTTTTTACGGTTCCAGTTCGACATAAAGATGCAAGCGCGGTACCAGCAAACGTAGCGGTTTCGCATCAGGCTTATATTTATGCTTGATATGCTTCACATCATAATCGGTCAACTCGCCTAATTTCGGTAGCTCGGCCCCTAACTGATGCTGACAGAACGCAATCAGGGGCATGGGGCAGGGGTGTTGTACCTGTTTTTGTTGTTCTTGATACCATACTCTTGCGATGGGCTGCACTTTTACGGGCCTTTTAATTTTCAGCCGTGTCTTTTCTGGCAAACGCTGCACATCATTTATTTCCAAGCTAATCAGTTCCCTCCATTGCTCACGCGTAAATGGAGGAACAGCTCGGCCAGCATTCAGGCTTTTTTCTAGCTGTAGCAATATATCTTCGCGAGTCACATTTTTAATAATGTGTTTGTTGGCCCAGCCAAAGCGCACTGAACTGGGGTTGATTAATGGGGTAATGGTGCGGTAGGTATTCAGGGTTATCAGGCCATGTAAGTGTGTGTGAACAAATTCAAAGCGTTGTTCGCTGGGTAAGCCTGATTCCACAGTAATAATATGTTCTAACTCAGCTTTTAACTGATTGGTTTTTTTTATTATATCTTGGCATTCAATGAGTTCTTTGTCGGTCACGGAGAAGCAGAGCACGCCAGGTAAGCGTAGTGCTGCTTTACTGCTAACATGCTGCCCTTGGTGATGAAGAAACAATCGTTGGAAATGTTGTAACCCCAACTTTTTGGCGTGTTCACCCTCGGTTATATTGACGGTAATTTGCTCAATGGGTTGATGCTCAGTGCCTTTTTCTATTTCAGGGAGAGAAAATACTCTGGCAGCAATTAGAGGTAAATCGTCCAATTGCTGGTGGAGTTGATGAAGTGTTACTTCTAACTCAGCAAAGCGAGTATTCATTCGTTCTATCAAATCATACTTGTTCATATTCTTTTCTAAATAAGGCGGCTTAGTTACAACATACATTATCTTGTTCTCCTAAAGATAGCCACATGTAGATACATAAATGTCATTAGATTCAAAAGGACATATAAAACAGAAAAGGGCGCTTAAAACGTGAGAATTCGCGACTCACCCTCATATGTTTACCGAGCTCATTTTTCGGTAGCAAGACACATAGAGAGTGGAGTCTCAACGCTTGGCTGTTCCTACCAACTTTCGTAATCGCTGAGCGATAAACAACGCGATAACTAAAAGGGCGGTAATAAAAACAACAACACCTGTCCAGCCTAAATGTAACCAAAAAACGCCACCTAACGTACCGGCTACGCTGGAACCGGCATAGTAACAAAACAGATAAAGTGACGAAGCTTATGCCTTAGCACGACGTGCTCTGCAACCAACCCAGCTACTGACAACGGAGTGAGCGGCAAAGAATCCTGCTGCAACGAACATCATACCAATAAAAATCATGATCACTGACGGAAAACTGGTGATCACAACACCAACCAACATCATACCGATAGAGGCCAATAAAATTAGGCCTCGCCCGTAGCGATTACTGAGTGAACCCGCTTTAGGTGAACTATAAGAACCCGTTAAATAAACAATGGATAATAGCCCTACGATGGTCGGGCTGAGATAATAAGGCCCATCCAGTAACCGATAGCCGATATAATTAAATAAGGTGACGACCCCCCCCATAATGAGAAAACCTTCAGCAAATAGTAGGGGTAAGCCGGAGTCACGCCAGTGCAGTTTAAAATTGATTAACAACGTTCTGGGGCGCAATGAACTTGCACGAAAGTGTTTAGACGCTGGGAGGATAAACCAAAACAAGCAAGCAGCAGCTAAAGCAAATAATCCGAGTACTAGCAGTGATACGCGCCAGGAAAAGAGAGCGCTTAATACCCCAGCCACCAAACGCCCACTCATGCCACCAATAGAACTACCGCTGATATACAACCCCATTGATAGCGCAATAAAATTAGGATGGATCTCTTCACTCAAATAGGTCATTGCCACCGCGGCAACTCCGCTTAAGGATAGACCGGTCAATGCGCGCATTAGCAAAATCCCATGCCAACTGGTCATAAAAGAGCAAACTATTGTGCAAACCGCGGCCAATAGCAACGCCACGACCATGACTGATTTTCGGCCTATCGCATCAGAAAGGGGGCCGGTAAACATCAAACCCAACGCCAGCATCCCGGTGGCTATCGAAAGTGACAAACTGCTGGACGCAGGAGAGGTACTAAAGTCCTGCGACAACATGGGCAAAATAGGTTGTACGCAGTAAAGCAGGGCGAAAGTTGCTAACCCCGCCGAAAATAAAGCCAGAGCAACGCGGATGAATTCTGGCGTACCTTGTTGTATATAAGGACGCTTATTTAGGGGAGGCAGTTTAGGGATCGTAGTGAAAACAGTGTCATCATCATTTTTTGTTGATGCTGGCGCCACAGTGTTTGTAGTGTGTAATGAAGTAGTCACGGTATAGCCTTATTAATACATAGCCAAATTAGTACACAGTTAAATTAATATACAGTTAAATTAGTACACGGTTAAATTAGTACGCAAGCAAGTTAACTCACGGAAAAATTAATACACAATAAATCATTATCGACAGAACATTTTAATCATAGAAATAGTTTGTTTTTTTGTCTAATATATTAATCATTGCAAATAATACGTTTAAAATATCAATGAGTATTGAACTAAGACATTTGCGGTATTTTATTGCTGTCGCGGAAGAGCTGCACTTTGGCCGGGCAGCTGAACGCTTGCATATTTCTCAACCCCCCCTGAGCCAGCAAATCCAAATCCTTGAAGAACAGATTGGGGCCCGCTTATTGGCACGAAGGCACGAAATAAGCGTAATATCAGTCTCACCCAAGCGGGAAAGCTCTTTTTAAAAGAGTCCTACCAAATTTTGGCACAGGTCAACTCTGCAACTGAGAAAGCAGCCTGTCTACATCGTGGGGAGTCGGGAGTGCTGACGATCGGTTTCACTTCATCGGCACCATTGATCAATGTCGTTTCTAAGAATTTGCGTACTTTTCGGCAAATATATCCACAAGTACATATAAAAATGCAGGAGGTAAGTACCAAACAGCAAATTGAAGCATTACTCGACGGGCGGTTAGATCTAGGTATTATGCGTAATACTCGGCTGCCTGAGGCATTACAATATCGATTGCTATTACGTGAACCTCTGGTCGCTGTCGTCCATGAAGATCATCCATTAGCCTCCCTACCAAATGGCAGTGTCAAATTTAGCTCACTGGACAAACAACCTTTTGTCTTCTTTTCACGTGAAGTGGGGACTGCACTTTATGACGAATTCTTTACCTTATTAACCCGCGCGGGGATCACACCTTATATTACGCAGGAGGTCGGCGAGGCGATGACCATCATAGGCTTGGTATCATCTGGTCTGGGGGTTTCAATCCTGCCCGCCTCGTTTAGGCGAGTAAACGTTGATGGTGTCAAATACTTATCACTGGACGAAGCTGATGCGACGACAGAAATGTGGTTGGTTAATCATAAGCATCGTCCGATGCCCCCCCTGCAGAAGCATTGCTCCGTTTGATGATGGCTGATATTCAAGCTGCTCCGTATAAATAGTCACCATATTAAGGAAAAAAGAAAACACATGATTATGTGCAGCAAATCACATAACTAATCAAATAGTTGACGTCATATACCAAAAGCCCCAACATAACGATAATCTTTATTTAGAAGCGCGAAAAATACTCTTTTACAAGAGTTAAAGAGTCATTTAGGCAAAAAAGGAGCCGGTTTAGTGATAATGGATGGACAGCCTGGACATATTGATCAGATCAAACAAACCAATGTAGGGGCCGTTTATCGGCTAATTGATCTTTTGGGGCCGATATCCCGTATTGAACTCTCCAAGCGGGCCCAATTAGCGCCCGCCAGCATCACTAAAATTGTGCGAGAATTGGTCGAAGTTCATCTGGTAAAAGAGACTGAATATCAAGATGTAGGAAGCCGAGGTAGACCTGCTATTGGGTTAGTCTTGGATACCGAGGCTTGGCACTATGTTTCCGGGCGTATCAGCCGTGGAACGATAACACTGGCACTGCGCGACCTTAGCAGCAAACTGGTGGTTGAAGAACAAATTCCGCTGCCAGACCGCCACCCCGAGCCACTGCTGAGCCGTATCCTTAACGAGGTTGACCAGTTTTTTATTCGCCATCAGAAAAAACTCGAACGGCTCACCGCGATTGCTATTACGATGCCAGGCATCATCGATGCACCTGCGGGTATTGTGCATAAAATGCCATTTTATGATGTTAATGAAATGTCACTTGGGCCAGCGTTGGAGCAACGCACCGGTTTACCTGTCTATCTGCAGCATGATATTTGCGCATGGACCATGGCAGAGTCGCTATATGGTGCCTCACGCGGTTGCCAGAATATCATTCAAGTCGTTATTGACCATAATGTCGGGGCCGGTGTTATCACCTCTGGGCGGGTATTACATGCTGGGAGTCGCAGTGTCGTTAATATTGGCCATACTCAGGTTGACCCCTATGGTAAACGCTGCTATTGCGGCAATCATGGCTGTTTGGAAACCGTTGCCAGTATCGATAATATGTTGGCGATTGCTCAACAACGATTAAACAGTTCAATGAGTTCGCTGTTGCACCATACACCTCTCAGTGTTGAGTCGCTTTGTGATGCGGCGTTAGCCGGTGACCAATTAGCCAAAGATATTATTCTGGGCGTAGGTCATAGTGTCGGGCGAATTATTGCCATTATGGTCAATTTATTTAATCCAGAGAAAATTCTGGTCGGGTCGCCATTGAATAAAGCATCATCTATTTTGCACCCGGCAATTGCCTCTTGTATTCGTCAACAAGCATTGCCCGCATATAGCGAGAATATTCTTGTTGAATCAACCGAATTTTTTAATCAAGGTACAATGCCTGGCGCAGCATTAGTCAAAGAGGCATTATACAATGGCTCATTATTAGTGAAGTTGCTTCAAGGCTAGTGTATTAAATCTAATAATTAAGAGTTAATTATTAGTGGGTACCTTCGGTCTATTCCGCCTATTATTTGGCATTTTCTGTTAAAAACACGCTCAGTTCGGCAAAACATTGCGCTAACGCAAGCTGTCTGTTGCTGTCATCGCCTAGACTTTTATTCATATTGCCAATTCCGCCAACTTCGGTGGAAAAACTTGAGTTAAAGTGGTCAGATTGCGGAGTGTTGTTATGTTAACGCGTTTATTTGTGACAGGTACCGACACTGCTGTTGGTAAAACCGTCGTGTCACGGGCTTTACTTCAAGCCTTAAGCCAAAATGGCAGAACCGCAGTAGGCTATAAACCTGTTGCGACAGAAAGCAAAGAGACATCGGAAGGGTTGCGTAATCAAGATGCGTTGATCTTGCAGGCGTCATCATCCATTGAGTTAAATTATCAGGAGGTAAATCCATATCCATTACAAGGTGATGTTATTCATGCCTGTACAGATACCCTGATTAATTATGAAAAGATGACCGAAGGATTGCAGTGTTTATCGGCTAAAGCAGATACCGTAATCGTTGAAGGCTGCGGTGGGTGGAAGGTTATGATGAATGACCAACGCTTTTACTCTGACTGGGTGGTACAAGAACAATTACCCGTTATTTTAGTCGTCGGAATTAAATTAGGCTGTATCAATCACGCCTTATTAACAGCACAGGCAATTATTAATGATGGGTTGCCCTTATTGGGTTGGGTTGCCAATCGCATTAATCCTGGCTTGGCCCATTATGCTGAAACAATCGCAATGCTACGGGATCGGTTAGCCGCGCCACAATTAGGGCAACTGCCTTATTTGCCGCGACCAGAAGAAAAACCATTAGCAAAATATTTAGATCTTACAGCTATTTCAGGATAACCCGATTTATATCCATCCTATTTCAAGCTGAATGTGTGTTTCAAGCTGGAATGTGTGTTTCAAGCTGAATGTATGTTTCAAGCTGAATGTATGTTGGCTGCTTTCGTTACTCGGCCCATCATTTAGTGAGACCGATATACCGATATTGGGCGCAACCAGCGGGCTATTGTTGTCGCGATAACACAAGATAATAATAGCCCTGGCAATAAGGTGTACTCGCCGGTCATTTCACAAACCATTAAAGCGGCCATAATGGGCGCATGGGTCGTTGCTGCCAATAATGTTGCCATGCCGGTCAGTGCCATTAATAACCCAATATTGTCGCCCAGCACGGGCCACAAAGAAAATATCTGCCCACATAACATGCCGAGTGCGGCACCGACAAACAATGTAGGTGTAAATACCCCTCCCGGAGCGCCGGACCCACTACTGGCAAGCACGGCCAATAACTTACAGATCAATATGCCGCCTATCAGTAACACCCCCGGCGGCGTGGTGAGGAGTGATTGCACTACGCTGTAGCCATTGCCCCAGACCTCTGGAAATATCAATGATAGTAAACCAACAATTATCCCCCCCAGCGCCAATTGCAGAGGTGGCAATAAATTCAGGGAGCGGAAAGCATGACTGCTAGCCGCCATCGCTTTTAAAAATAAAGGGCCGCTGAAGCCCGCCATTAATCCTAGAAGCGCCATCAGGAAATATTGTACCGGCCAAGGAGAAGGGAGTGTCTGCACTTGATAAAGGGTTTCCTGACCACCTTGTAGCAAGTTGATCGTCAATAACGCACTGACCGCGGCGATCACTACCGGGCCGAGTGAAGCCAACATCAGTGTTCCAAATAGAATTTCTGCAATAAACAGGCTGCCAGCCAACGGAGCATGGTAAGCACTTGCCATTCCCGCAGCGGCCCCACAGGCGACCCACAACTTCCACTCTTTAGGTTTTGCATAGCGTTGAGCGAAAACCGAAGCGAACAGGGCGGCCAACAATACCATAGCGCCTTCACGACCAATGGCACTGCCGCTGGATACGACTAACAAAGAGGCGAGGGACTTCACTAGGCTGGCGGAAACATCTAATCGGCCATCACCGATTTCAATGGCTTCCATATAATCAGTGGGCGCACTGGGTTTACGGTGTTGATAACGTTGGTATGCCCATAACAGCAAACCTGCCGCCAATCCCCCCAAAGCAGGAGTTAATGCCCGCCGCCACCCAGTAATAGAGGCCGCAGCAGCAACCAGGCTACCATCTGTTCGTGAGAAGAGCAGCCACTCCAGCCCCAGCATCGCCTGATGAAACAGCCAAACGATGAGCGCGGATACCATGCCGAGCATGATGGAGATCACTAATCGACGCAGCATCGCACGGTAGTAATAGAGATGGATTGGCCGTTTCATGCAAGACAACATCAAATTTTATAAAACTTATCCTCGGGGGATTGGTTGTGGAAATAATGGCTCAGTTGCATTAGCGTAGGTAAGTCAGCAAAAGTTGAAGCGCAGCCAACAGATAAAACAGGACCAGTTCATCGGCGTTGTCATGACCACAAAGCCCCAGATTCCGCCTATCGTTACCTTGGTGCACATAATGTACGACTCGTTATGTTGAAAAGGCCGCTGCGAAAATCGAATCCCGCAGCGGCCTCTTTAGCATAACGTCATTGTGCGAACCAATTACTATTTCCCAATACCAAATTTGGCACAGAGATAAATCAATAAAAATATAATTGCAATCCCTGTTTCAGTGCTTATGTTTTCCAGCATGAAAACTTCCTCCAATAGATATTCTACAGCACTTTTAGTTTCGTTAATTCATCTGATAAATAATCAGAAGCATATGCTAGGGCTTCTCTAAGTTTTACTGATGAAGTTCCAAGATATTGCTCCAATACATTAATGTATTCATCAATACAAATTTCAACATTCAGCTCAATGGTAGAGGAGTTTTTAATTCCCCGAATGTGCTCAAGTATTACTTTTGCATCCGCATCAACTTTGCCTGATTTGTATGGTTCATGTAGAGAACGAATGTGATAACCTAAGTTCATCATTAACCCCTTGATTTAAATGAATTAATTAAACCACTCTTTTTGAGTTATGAGCTTTTCAGATGCTACGCCATTTTCAACATAGCCTTCCATGTTTAGCCAAAAATCAAAGTCCTCTAAATCCTTAACACCATTATCCAATAATTTCTTTAACTCTCCATCTTCTGATAATTTAGCAATTAAATAGGCAGTGCTTCCTTCCGGAGGGTTGCTTTCTTTATATACCTGCACTATATCACCGGTTATTTTATATATTCCATCGACCGCTTTTATTTCAGCATCGAAGAATTCACCGTTTAAATATTCGATAAGCATCCTTTTGTAATTCACCGTCATATCAATGTTATCTGAGATTCTTTGCGGAAAGCAGGTAATATAAAAATCCCGTAGCATCTTATAAAGTTCATTGACTCTGATGTTTTCGCTTCTCATTTTTACTATCCTTCTGTGTTCAAAATTCGCACAATCCAGAACGTGCAGTGTTGGTAATACTGCACGTTTGTCTCATTCCTGAGACTGTTAATCCTTTTACTCTTCTCCAGACACCGCTTTTTTCATAAACATTTTAGTACTGTAAGTGTATGAACTTAAGGCAGAAACCTGCCTTGCGAGTGCCAGAATATCTTGTTTTTCCAGTGTCCTGATGTTCCACACGATGAAATTATGTGCGTTAGTGGTTTCTTCATCAGTATATCCATCCGCAGAAGTGATTAGCTTCCGCTCGGTAGCTTCTTCTTTAACATCAAGAGCATAGCCATAAGCTAAGGTGTTTAAGTCTGCACCCGTAATTTTAGCTATCTGAATGATGTCACTGAATTTAGGTTCAGTTTTGCCGGACGCTATCCTGACCAGCGTACTCACGCTAATGCCAGTCTTCTCGGCCAGTTCTTCATAAGTCGAGTGTTCCAGAATTACCTTTTTGATACGTTCTGCTCTCTGTTTGTCCGCCATAACTTCATGCTCATTGTTGCCCATCTACTTGGCTCCATCTTAACAGTGGTTTTTCAATAGTTAGATTTGATGCTCATTTCTGACAATTTAAACATTGCAAATGTATTGACTGTCAGATCTGAGCATATTACATTGTGACCATTCAATCTGCTCATAAATGACTATTGACACATATTTTGATGGGTGTGACTACTTATGATCGACTGGTTTACCGGAATCCTGCCTTGCACACACCGACCGTTACCGGCTGGTAGTGTCGTCAGCGTCGATGCTGACGGTGCAGTGGAGTGGGAAACAGTAAAACGGTTGACCGTTCGCGGTTCGCATGAGTCCACAATGAAAGTAAGGTCTGTTGGATCTGATGGTGAAGGTCGGGCAACACATCTCTACATTGACGGTAATCCATCAAAGTTTTTGCAAGGTCACTCTGTTATCGGTTCCGACGATTTGCAAGGGTTGGTGTTAACAGCTTACGCCAGAATATTGGCATTACTGCATATTCCTCATGATCTACCATCCTATCGGCAGGTCATGGAAGGGCAATTTAAGATCTCGCGCATCGATATCAATTACATGTATTCATTGTCAACATTAGAAAATGTCCGCGCATGGTTATATGCCGCAGAATTTAAAGCTAAAACTCGCCACGGTCGCGCCTGTGGTAAAGGTGGCACTGTTTACTTAGGGAAAAACTCCCGTCGTTGGAGCCTGAAATTTTATTCAAAATATGATGAGCATACATCTGGCAAAAAAGGGCACCAGATGGCAGACGAATTCGTTAAAGCTGGTTTACTGGACTGGTCAAAAGATAAATTACGCATTGAATTAACATTAAGAACAACTGAATTAATTGATTTGAATCTTACGCTTGGTAATAGCTGGAATATTGAGACGCCCAATAAATTATTCTCTGACTATGTAGGGAGAATAGAAATGAATCAAAATACTATATTAACTGATGAAAAAATAATTAATCTCCCAAGAAAAATACAGTCTACATATTTATTGTGGAAGCAGGGCGCGAACATGAAAGAGATGTTACCGAAACCTACATTCTACCGACACCGTAAAGAATTACTTTCTTTCGGAATAGATATTAACTTTTATTGTGAGTCACCGGATTCTAATAACGTTGTTCCGTTGGTTCGTACTCTTGAAGCCAAACCAGCCAAAATTCCATCATGGGTTTATGAGAAAGGTTTAATTTTCGATTATAACCGTATTTCACATGCCAGTAACTGGCATTAAAGGAGAGTGATATGTCTAATTATGGTCTTTTTGTAAAAGGTAAAATGCTTGGTGCTCGCCAGCGTAATAAGGTCAATGGTCAGGGATACTATAATGAAATTGGTGTTGGCTTAGAGATTCCTGATGGTTTTGGCGGCACTAAGCAAGACCAGATTATTATTCGTGTATCTCAGGCTCTTGTTAATGCCGGTGTAATGAATCAGGCAAATAATTTTATCGGTAAGTTAGTCCAGATACCTGTATATGTTCGCGTCTGGTCAATGGAGGGGAGGGAAGGAGTAACTTATAACATTTCATCAGATGGCGGCATTACTGAAATAAAAGGCTGATTATGGATACATCAGGTTTCGATATTCAGTTTGATAATCATATTCCTGAAAATGGTTACCGTATTGAAGGTTATTTATGTAATGCGAACAATGCAAAAGAATGTCAGGCAATAATGGTACGTTCTGAACCATTTCATCAAATTGATTATTCTGCTATGGGAAATTACTGGACATTAGGTTTTGGCTCTGTCCTGCTGCTCTGGCTTTTTTCTGTAGGTGTGGGACAGGTAATAAAGATGGTTCGTACTGCTTGAATGCGAACCTTTTAAAATGTAATGGAGATAGAGTTATGTTTAAAAAAATCGTTAGTTTTCTGGCTGTACCTGCATTAATGGCAGTTTCTGGCGCGACTTTCGCTGCAGAAGGAGCGGCATCAAGTGGTGTTGATTTATCGCCGCTGACGAACAGCATTGATTTCAGTACAGTTCTGGTTGCGATTATGGCCGTTGCTGCTTCACTGGTAACACTTTATGCCGGTGTCGCTGGCGTTCGCTGGGTATTGCGTACCGTTAAATCCGCATAAATTCATTATTCATGGGCGATGCAATATCGCCCGTTTTACTTGAGGTTATTATGGAGATTGAATTATGGAAATTGGGTTCCCTTTTATGGGGGATCGTCTCAGCTTATGTCGTTATTCTTGGGCTAAGAGGCTGACGGTTTATTCCTTTATTTTTTCCTTTCTCTGGGTTTCCTTTCCCCGATATTCATATTCATTTGTACCAGCAATTGCAGCAGTGGCTGCGCGGGCTGTTATTCCTAAAGTCGTTGGCCGGGTGCTTGTTCGTCGCTTTGCTGCCAATGATGCGATTTATACGGCATCACAGCTTACAGCAACCCGTGTTTTTGTTGGCCGCGCTGCGGCTAATGCTGCCGAATACTTGCCTGCTGCCTCATCATACAAAATGAGCGGTGTTGCAACGTGGGCGGGTATTGCTGCTGCTGTATCATCTTTTGTTCCGTCTTCTTTGAGTTCATCTGACGGCTCGGTAATGGTAATGACTAACGGTAAAAAGATTTCCGATAATTTATATGAAGTAACGTACAGTGGTCAAAGTGGTGAAAGTAAGACGATAACCGTTAATTTTGAACCACAGGAATTAAGTCCGGTAATCCTTCATGTTAGTCGTAATAATGTGGATGCGGGTTCTCCAGTTGTAGGTGTTGAAACAGGATATTCCACGCCAGATAATGCACTTTATTATTATCAGGATTCGAAAGAGCTAATTTATTACTATGGTGATAATCCAACTGAAATTGCCAGAAATTATCTTAATGACTATAACTCGCGTACTTATACTGAAACACTAACGAATTTTGAACGCACTGTGACGAATAAAGTTGTCAACAGTAATGGAGATGTATCCTTTACTGAACAGAATTATAAGTTTACTTATCCTTCCTCATTTTATGAAATACCTGAAATTACACACTTGTATAGCAACCCGGCCGCATCTTCATTTCTCGCAGGTATTCCCATGTATGAAAATGTAGCAGGGCTTCCCATGTATTACAGCGTTGCTTATTTAACAGCAGGAAAGCAATATCAGTATCACAACACGCCTTGTAAAACGACTAATCAGTCAAATGGTGGATATTCGACGATTTGCGCCGTTCCTGAAAAAGAGGATTACACCGCAAAAGATATTGATGAAAAGAGTGAGCTTACTATCTGGACCAATACCAAATATAAAGCCATGACGGAAGTACTGGAGGCCGGAAATATTGAGTCCATGATTGATTATCTGGAGTATCTTGATAGTGTTAGTGTATCGCCAGCACTTCTTGCCGACATGATTAACGAGCTGTGGTCTGAAGCTGCCGTTAATGCCGATTATAACGGCTTACCGTTTAAAGAGGTTTCACCGGCTGAAGTAACTTCTGCGATGTCGGAACTTAGGCTATCTCCAACGTTATTAGATATGCTTTCACCTGTATCTGACAGTGCAGGGGCTGACGTCAATATTGATATTACCATTAATAACAACTCAGGATCTGACACTGGAAATAATGGCAATATAGATTTGGGAGAAGATCCCGGTTTAAAAGAGCCTGAGCTTGAAGAAACGCCAACGGCAAGAGATATTTTAACGCCAATTATTAACTTGTTGCCTTTTACAAACGAATTTAACATCGGCTCTCGTTCAGCATCCTGCCCCGTTGTTGAATTCAGCGTGTTTAATCACCAGTACAGAATTGACTCCCATTGTCCGTTAATTGAGCAGAACAGAAGCGCCGTAGAAACCATATTTCTGATTATATGGGGATTTGTTGCGCTCCGTATTATTCTGAGTGCCTAAAGGAGTGCAACTATGTTTGGGATTCTGATTAGTGCATTAAATACTTTGTTAGGTTTTGTATTCCGGTCATTGATTATTAAATTCGTAGTATTCTTTGCGCTGTATTTTGTAGTCCAGGGCTTCGTTGAAATCCTTGTTGAGTTACTGCCAGATTCAAGCAATCTCTCATCGCTGTTTGCCAATTTATCAGACGGATTCTGGTACTTCATTAACCTGAGTAAATTACCACAGGGGATTAGTATGATTATCTCCGCAATGGCTACTCGTTTTATTATTCGACGTATTCCTGTTATAGGGTGAGTTATGGCTATTTCTGCATATATTGGCATACCTGGCTCAGGAAAAAGTTATGAAGCCGTTTGCAATGTCATTATTCCGGCATTTACCAGCGGCCGGAGAGTTGTGACGAACATTTATGGTTTACAAAAAGATAAAATCACCGAACGTTATCCTGATGCAACGGGAGAAATTATTGTTGTGGATAATGATGATGTGCTTAAAGCAGATTTCTTTCCTTTTAAAGGTGGGGAAGGGAGCTTTTGCCAGTTTGGTGATTTAATTGTTATTGATGAAGCATGGCGAATCTTCGGTAGCGATAAGGATATGACGGCTGAGAAGAAATCATTTATTGCTGAACATCGTCATTTTACGCACCCTGAAACGGGTATTAGCTGTGATTTGGTTATTGTAAATCAGTCACTTTCTAATATTGCTCGCTTTCTGAAAGACAAAATAGAAACAACTTACCGGATGCGCAAGCTGAAAGCGTTGGGCCTGAATAATCATTACTGCATTGACGTATATTCAGGCCACAAAATCTATAAAAGCAACCTCGTCACCAGTTATCGCAATAAATATAACCCTGATATTTTTGAACTTTACAAAAGTTATGAAGGAAATAACGGTAATGAAAAGCAGACAGATAAACGCCAGAGCATCTGGAATTCTGGCAAAGTCAGGTTCTTTCTTGTGCTTTTTCCATTGATGTTTATCGGGTCAAGCTGGCTGATTTACTCATTTTTCAGCACGTTTGGCCGAAGCGATCCCTCGCCAGATTTGACTACAACAGATGTACGTGATGCGGCCATGTTTCGTTCTTCCGCTGCTACTCCAGCACCAGATACTCCCTCAGAACCAGCTGAACCGCCACTTTCAACTGAGTGGCGTATATCAGGGAGAATGACCAGTGAAGGCAGGGCGTTTGTGATTCTTGTTAACGGTGCCGGTGTTTTGCGTGCCGTTCCTGCATCCAGTTTTAATTACAAAGGGATGTTGATGAGCGGAATTATTGATGGTGAGCGTGTGACGCTTTATACGGGGAAAAAATAATGAAAAAGATTTTACTTGCATTAACGCTACTATTTTCTTCATGTGCTTTCGCAGGGTCAGAGCTTGAATTAAATAAAGTCAAGCTACCGGAGGCTATTTCTCTTATTTACAGTGAGGTGCTTAAAGTCCCGTATATGCTAGATCCACAGCTTGTTAATGATGAACGAATGATTACATTCAGGTTAACACCTGATATTGATGAACGGGAATTTGTAACCCGTTATCTTGGCAATATGAACATTCGAATATGGACGAAAAAGGGTGTTGATTTTATCGCGCCCTATACGCCGAAAGAGCCGGTTAAGCCACGTTATACATGGACTTATACGCCTCAGTACCGTTCTGTTGCCTACCTGTCTGATATTCTTGGCGGCTACGTTTCAGGCTCCTTCAATAACAGTGGAGCCGTGATTTCTGACGATTCGCTAAAAGGTTCATCAGGGGCAAGCAACTACATCAATCGAACCGGTGATATTCTGGTTTATTATGGTACGAAAGAGGATATCGCCATCCTGAAAACACTGGTCACTTCGCTGGATACGATGAGTGATGAAGTGGTTGTTTCTGGTTATGTTTTTGAGGTTCAGACCTCGCAGTCTGACGGCTCCGGCATTCTTTTAGCGGCTAAAATTCTGTCTGATAAATTCAATATTTCAGTTGGTGCTGCCGGACTGGATAATTTTATCAATATTCGAACCGGCTCCATTGATGCCATTTTCAATCTGCTGAAAACCGACAGTCGTTTTACTGTTGTCAGTGCGCCGCGACTGCGGGTAAAAAATAATGCCTCAGCGTCTTTTTCAGTCGGCTCTGATGTGCCAGTACTGGGCAGTGTTACGGTGAATAACAATACGACAACGCAATCCGTTGAATATCGTTCCAGCGGTGTTTTGTTTAACGTGACGCCATCAATCAAAAGTCGGACAATGGATCTCAAGATTCAGCAGCAGCTTTCCAACTTTGTGACCACTGAAACCGGCGTCAATAACTCGCCAACCCTTATCAAGCGTGATGTAACAACCGAAGTCAGCCTTGCAGATGGTGATATTATTTTACTTGGTGGCCTTGCTGAACAGAAAGACAGTAAGGCCAGTTCCGGCTGGAGCTTCTTCGGTTCCCGTACCAGTGAAAGCAACAAGACTGATATTATGGTGATGCTTCAGGTCAGAAAGGTTGACCGGAGCAGGGCGACGCCCCGCAGCGCCGCGAGGAGCGGTGAACTGTTCCGGGACAACCTAAACTGATTGTATGGATTTTTATTATGGCGTTAACTTTTATGGGGTATGAACAGTACGACATCTTCTAGGTATTCAGTTACTTAGAGGATTTATTATGTCTGTAAAAAATAAGGCGCGTGACCGACTTCCCGGTGGCCGCCTTAAGTCTTATCGTCGTGTAGGTTCACATTTTGCCAGTTGTGCCAGATGGTTTGATAAATCGCCGTCCTGGTATCGCAATATGATGATGACCAGGCCTGAGCGTCGTGAAGTCAGAAGGCTTCTCAATCAGGTAATGCGTGGTCATGATGCTGACGGCATTGCTTTTCCGGTCAGTCATCGTCCGTTTGTTTATTGGTGGTGAATTTCGTACGCACGAAATTTCACGCATAAACACCAGACAAAAAATCGTTAACTGTCTGTTTTGAAAGATAACGCCGGTCAGTGACAAAACTTGTTTTGTTGCTGTCCGGGGTTGGCCAAGCCGTACAGTTTCCATTTTCAGCGTTATGGCTGATTCGGCGCGGCAGCATTCATCGGGGCTTATCATGGGAAAATTCATGACACATCAGGAGCTGAAAGTGATGCTTCTCAAAGATCCAGCATTCCGGCCTGCTTATGAAGCTGAGAGCCAGAACCCGCAATCCGGTTACCAGATTATCCGGCATCATGGTGATGGCACTGAAGAAGTGGTGTTTGATTCTCGTGTATCAGGTACAGATTTACCAACTAACTGGATGAACAGGCCTGATTGGTGAGGTCAGGCCGTTCACTTACTGCTGACAGACATTTGATTCTGATTCGTTTGGAGAAACGGATGATTTTGAATCACTGTCGATAGTAGCCAGTTGACGGCCAGTGTCAACGATTCCCGCCAGATTCTGCCATCCTTACCATTGGTGCGCATAATGTACGACTCGTTATGTTGAAAAGGCCGCTGCGAAAATCGAATCCCGCAGCGGCCTCTTTAGCATAACGTCATTGTGCGAACCAATTACTATTTCCCAATACCAAATTTGGCACAGAGATAAATCAATAAAAATATAATTGCAATCCCTGTTTCAGTGCTTATGTTTTCCAGCATGAAAACTTCCTCCAATAGATATTCTACAGCACTTTTAGTTTCGTTAATTCATCTGATAAATAATCAGAAGCATATGCTAGGGCTTCTCTAAGTTTTACTGATGAAGTTCCAAGATATTGCTCCAATACATTAATGTATTCATCAATACAAATTTCAACATTCAGCTCAATGGTAGAGGAGTTTTTAATTCCCCGAATGTGCTCAAGTATTACTTTTGCATCCGCATCAACTTTGCCTGATTTGTATGGTTCATGTAGAGAACGAATGTGATAACCTAAGTTCATCATTAACCCCTTGATTTAAATGAATTAATTAAACCACTCTTTTTGAGTTATGAGCTTTTCAGATGCTACGCCATTTTCAACATAGCCTTCCATGTTTAGCCAAAAATCAAAGTCCTCTAAATCCTTAACACCATTATCCAATAATTTCTTTAACTCTCCATCTTCTGATAATTTAGCAATTAAATAGGCAGTGCTTCCTTCCGGAGGGTTGCTTTCTTTATATACCTGCACTATATCACCGGTTATTTTATATATTCCATCGACCGCTTTTATTTCAGCATCGAAGAATTCACCGTTTAAATATTCGATAAGCATCCTTTTGTAATTCACCGTCATATCAATGTTATCTGAGATTCTTTGCGGAAAGCAGGTAATATAAAAATCCCGTAGCATCTTATAAAGTTCATTGACTCTGATGTTTTCGCTTCTCATTTTTACTATCCTTCTGTGTTCAAAATTCGCACAATCCAGAACGTGCAGTGTTGGTAATACTGCACGTTTGTCTCATTCCTGAGACTGTTAATCCTTTTACTCTTCTCCAGACACCGCTTTTTTCATAAACATTTTAGTACTGTAAGTGTATGAACTTAAGGCAGAAACCTGCCTTGCGAGTGCCAGAATATCTTGTTTTTCCAGTGTCCTGATGTTCCACACGATGAAATTATGTGCGTTAGTGGTTTCTTCATCAGTATATCCATCCGCAGAAGTGATTAGCTTCCGCTCGGTAGCTTCTTCTTTAACATCAAGAGCATAGCCATAAGCTAAGGTGTTTAAGTCTGCACCCGTAATTTTAGCTATCTGAATGATGTCACTGAATTTAGGTTCAGTTTTGCCGGACGCTATCCTGACCAGCGTACTCACGCTAATGCCAGTCTTCTCGGCCAGTTCTTCATAAGTCGAGTGTTCCAGAATTACCTTTTTGATACGTTCTGCTCTCTGTTTGTCCGCCATAACTTCATGCTCATTGTTGCCCATCTACTTGGCTCCATCTTAACAGTGGTTTTTCAATAGTTAGATTTGATGCTCATTTCTGACAATTTAAACATTGCAAATGTATTGACTGTCAGATCTGAGCATATTACATTGTGACCATTCAATCTGCTCATAAATGACTATTGACACATATTTTGATGGGTGTGACTACTTATGATCGACTGGTTTACCGGAATCCTGCCTTGCACACACCGACCGTTACCGGCTGGTAGTGTCGTCAGCGTCGATGCTGACGGTGCAGTGGAGTGGGAAACAGTAAAACGGTTGACCGTTCGCGGTTCGCATGAGTCCACAATGAAAGTAAGGTCTGTTGGATCTGATGGTGAAGGTCGGGCAACACATCTCTACATTGACGGTAATCCATCAAAGTTTTTGCAAGGTCACTCTGTTATCGGTTCCGACGATTTGCAAGGGTTGGTGTTAACAGCTTACGCCAGAATATTGGCATTACTGCATATTCCTCATGATCTACCATCCTATCGGCAGGTCATGGAAGGGCAATTTAAGATCTCGCGCATCGATATCAATTACATGTATTCATTGTCAACATTAGAAAATGTCCGCGCATGGTTATATGCCGCAGAATTTAAAGCTAAAACTCGCCACGGTCGCGCCTGTGGTAAAGGTGGCACTGTTTACTTAGGGAAAAACTCCCGTCGTTGGAGCCTGAAATTTTATTCAAAATATGATGAGCATACATCTGGCAAAAAAGGGCACCAGATGGCAGACGAATTCGTTAAAGCTGGTTTACTGGACTGGTCAAAAGATAAATTACGCATTGAATTAACATTAAGAACAACTGAATTAATTGATTTGAATCTTACGCTTGGTAATAGCTGGAATATTGAGACGCCCAATAAATTATTCTCTGACTATGTAGGGAGAATAGAAATGAATCAAAATACTATATTAACTGATGAAAAAATAATTAATCTCCCAAGAAAAATACAGTCTACATATTTATTGTGGAAGCAGGGCGCGAACATGAAAGAGATGTTACCGAAACCTACATTCTACCGACACCGTAAAGAATTACTTTCTTTCGGAATAGATATTAACTTTTATTGTGAGTCACCGGATTCTAATAACGTTGTTCCGTTGGTTCGTACTCTTGAAGCCAAACCAGCCAAAATTCCATCATGGGTTTATGAGAAAGGTTTAATTTTCGATTATAACCGTATTTCACATGCCAGTAACTGGCATTAAAGGAGAGTGATATGTCTAATTATGGTCTTTTTGTAAAAGGTAAAATGCTTGGTGCTCGCCAGCGTAATAAGGTCAATGGTCAGGGATACTATAATGAAATTGGTGTTGGCTTAGAGATTCCTGATGGTTTTGGCGGCACTAAGCAAGACCAGATTATTATTCGTGTATCTCAGGCTCTTGTTAATGCCGGTGTAATGAATCAGGCAAATAATTTTATCGGTAAGT
This sequence comes from Yersinia pestis, assembly GCF_900460465.1. Lineage (GTDB taxonomy): Bacteria > Pseudomonadota > Gammaproteobacteria > Enterobacterales > Enterobacteriaceae > Yersinia > Yersinia pestis. The sequence continues at coordinate 118,698 of NZ_UAVH01000007.1, forward strand.
TAGTCCAGATACCTGTATATGTTCGCGTCTGGTCAATGGAGGGGAGGGAAGGAGTAACTTATAACATTTCATCAGATGGCGGCATTACTGAAATAAAAGGCTGATTATGGATACATCAGGTTTCGATATTCAGTTTGATAATCATATTCCTGAAAATGGTTACCGTATTGAAGGTTATTTATGTAATGCGAACAATGCAAAAGAATGTCAGGCAATAATGGTACGTTCTGAACCATTTCATCAAATTGATTATTCTGCTATGGGAAATTACTGGACATTAGGTTTTGGCTCTGTCCTGCTGCTCTGGCTTTTTTCTGTAGGTGTGGGACAGGTAATAAAGATGGTTCGTACTGCTTGAATGCGAACCTTTTAAAATGTAATGGAGATAGAGTTATGTTTAAAAAAATCGTTAGTTTTCTGGCTGTACCTGCATTAATGGCAGTTTCTGGCGCGACTTTCGCTGCAGAAGGAGCGGCATCAAGTGGTGTTGATTTATCGCCGCTGACGAACAGCATTGATTTCAGTACAGTTCTGGTTGCGATTATGGCCGTTGCTGCTTCACTGGTAACACTTTATGCCGGTGTCGCTGGCGTTCGCTGGGTATTGCGTACCGTTAAATCCGCATAAATTCATTATTCATGGGCGATGCAATATCGCCCGTTTTACTTGAGGTTATTATGGAGATTGAATTATGGAAATTGGGTTCCCTTTTATGGGGGATCGTCTCAGCTTATGTCGTTATTCTTGGGCTAAGAGGCTGACGGTTTATTCCTTTATTTTTTCCTTTCTCTGGGTTTCCTTTCCCCGATATTCATATTCATTTGTACCAGCAATTGCAGCAGTGGCTGCGCGGGCTGTTATTCCTAAAGTCGTTGGCCGGGTGCTTGTTCGTCGCTTTGCTGCCAATGATGCGATTTATACGGCATCACAGCTTACAGCAACCCGTGTTTTTGTTGGCCGCGCTGCGGCTAATGCTGCCGAATACTTGCCTGCTGCCTCATCATACAAAATGAGCGGTGTTGCAACGTGGGCGGGTATTGCTGCTGCTGTATCATCTTTTGTTCCGTCTTCTTTGAGTTCATCTGACGGCTCGGTAATGGTAATGACTAACGGTAAAAAGATTTCCGATAATTTATATGAAGTAACGTACAGTGGTCAAAGTGGTGAAAGTAAGACGATAACCGTTAATTTTGAACCACAGGAATTAAGTCCGGTAATCCTTCATGTTAGTCGTAATAATGTGGATGCGGGTTCTCCAGTTGTAGGTGTTGAAACAGGATATTCCACGCCAGATAATGCACTTTATTATTATCAGGATTCGAAAGAGCTAATTTATTACTATGGTGATAATCCAACTGAAATTGCCAGAAATTATCTTAATGACTATAACTCGCGTACTTATACTGAAACACTAACGAATTTTGAACGCACTGTGACGAATAAAGTTGTCAACAGTAATGGAGATGTATCCTTTACTGAACAGAATTATAAGTTTACTTATCCTTCCTCATTTTATGAAATACCTGAAATTACACACTTGTATAGCAACCCGGCCGCATCTTCATTTCTCGCAGGTATTCCCATGTATGAAAATGTAGCAGGGCTTCCCATGTATTACAGCGTTGCTTATTTAACAGCAGGAAAGCAATATCAGTATCACAACACGCCTTGTAAAACGACTAATCAGTCAAATGGTGGATATTCGACGATTTGCGCCGTTCCTGAAAAAGAGGATTACACCGCAAAAGATATTGATGAAAAGAGTGAGCTTACTATCTGGACCAATACCAAATATAAAGCCATGACGGAAGTACTGGAGGCCGGAAATATTGAGTCCATGATTGATTATCTGGAGTATCTTGATAGTGTTAGTGTATCGCCAGCACTTCTTGCCGACATGATTAACGAGCTGTGGTCTGAAGCTGCCGTTAATGCCGATTATAACGGCTTACCGTTTAAAGAGGTTTCACCGGCTGAAGTAACTTCTGCGATGTCGGAACTTAGGCTATCTCCAACGTTATTAGATATGCTTTCACCTGTATCTGACAGTGCAGGGGCTGACGTCAATATTGATATTACCATTAATAACAACTCAGGATCTGACACTGGAAATAATGGCAATATAGATTTGGGAGAAGATCCCGGTTTAAAAGAGCCTGAGCTTGAAGAAACGCCAACGGCAAGAGATATTTTAACGCCAATTATTAACTTGTTGCCTTTTACAAACGAATTTAACATCGGCTCTCGTTCAGCATCCTGCCCCGTTGTTGAATTCAGCGTGTTTAATCACCAGTACAGAATTGACTCCCATTGTCCGTTAATTGAGCAGAACAGAAGCGCCGTAGAAACCATATTTCTGATTATATGGGGATTTGTTGCGCTCCGTATTATTCTGAGTGCCTAAAGGAGTGCAACTATGTTTGGGATTCTGATTAGTGCATTAAATACTTTGTTAGGTTTTGTATTCCGGTCATTGATTATTAAATTCGTAGTATTCTTTGCGCTGTATTTTGTAGTCCAGGGCTTCGTTGAAATCCTTGTTGAGTTACTGCCAGATTCAAGCAATCTCTCATCGCTGTTTGCCAATTTATCAGACGGATTCTGGTACTTCATTAACCTGAGTAAATTACCACAGGGGATTAGTATGATTATCTCCGCAATGGCTACTCGTTTTATTATTCGACGTATTCCTGTTATAGGGTGAGTTATGGCTATTTCTGCATATATTGGCATACCTGGCTCAGGAAAAAGTTATGAAGCCGTTTGCAATGTCATTATTCCGGCATTTACCAGCGGCCGGAGAGTTGTGACGAACATTTATGGTTTACAAAAAGATAAAATCACCGAACGTTATCCTGATGCAACGGGAGAAATTATTGTTGTGGATAATGATGATGTGCTTAAAGCAGATTTCTTTCCTTTTAAAGGTGGGGAAGGGAGCTTTTGCCAGTTTGGTGATTTAATTGTTATTGATGAAGCATGGCGAATCTTCGGTAGCGATAAGGATATGACGGCTGAGAAGAAATCATTTATTGCTGAACATCGTCATTTTACGCACCCTGAAACGGGTATTAGCTGTGATTTGGTTATTGTAAATCAGTCACTTTCTAATATTGCTCGCTTTCTGAAAGACAAAATAGAAACAACTTACCGGATGCGCAAGCTGAAAGCGTTGGGCCTGAATAATCATTACTGCATTGACGTATATTCAGGCCACAAAATCTATAAAAGCAACCTCGTCACCAGTTATCGCAATAAATATAACCCTGATATTTTTGAACTTTACAAAAGTTATGAAGGAAATAACGGTAATGAAAAGCAGACAGATAAACGCCAGAGCATCTGGAATTCTGGCAAAGTCAGGTTCTTTCTTGTGCTTTTTCCATTGATGTTTATCGGGTCAAGCTGGCTGATTTACTCATTTTTCAGCACGTTTGGCCGAAGCGATCCCTCGCCAGATTTGACTACAACAGATGTACGTGATGCGGCCATGTTTCGTTCTTCCGCTGCTACTCCAGCACCAGATACTCCCTCAGAACCAGCTGAACCGCCACTTTCAACTGAGTGGCGTATATCAGGGAGAATGACCAGTGAAGGCAGGGCGTTTGTGATTCTTGTTAACGGTGCCGGTGTTTTGCGTGCCGTTCCTGCATCCAGTTTTAATTACAAAGGGATGTTGATGAGCGGAATTATTGATGGTGAGCGTGTGACGCTTTATACGGGGAAAAAATAATGAAAAAGATTTTACTTGCATTAACGCTACTATTTTCTTCATGTGCTTTCGCAGGGTCAGAGCTTGAATTAAATAAAGTCAAGCTACCGGAGGCTATTTCTCTTATTTACAGTGAGGTGCTTAAAGTCCCGTATATGCTAGATCCACAGCTTGTTAATGATGAACGAATGATTACATTCAGGTTAACACCTGATATTGATGAACGGGAATTTGTAACCCGTTATCTTGGCAATATGAACATTCGAATATGGACGAAAAAGGGTGTTGATTTTATCGCGCCCTATACGCCGAAAGAGCCGGTTAAGCCACGTTATACATGGACTTATACGCCTCAGTACCGTTCTGTTGCCTACCTGTCTGATATTCTTGGCGGCTACGTTTCAGGCTCCTTCAATAACAGTGGAGCCGTGATTTCTGACGATTCGCTAAAAGGTTCATCAGGGGCAAGCAACTACATCAATCGAACCGGTGATATTCTGGTTTATTATGGTACGAAAGAGGATATCGCCATCCTGAAAACACTGGTCACTTCGCTGGATACGATGAGTGATGAAGTGGTTGTTTCTGGTTATGTTTTTGAGGTTCAGACCTCGCAGTCTGACGGCTCCGGCATTCTTTTAGCGGCTAAAATTCTGTCTGATAAATTCAATATTTCAGTTGGTGCTGCCGGACTGGATAATTTTATCAATATTCGAACCGGCTCCATTGATGCCATTTTCAATCTGCTGAAAACCGACAGTCGTTTTACTGTTGTCAGTGCGCCGCGACTGCGGGTAAAAAATAATGCCTCAGCGTCTTTTTCAGTCGGCTCTGATGTGCCAGTACTGGGCAGTGTTACGGTGAATAACAATACGACAACGCAATCCGTTGAATATCGTTCCAGCGGTGTTTTGTTTAACGTGACGCCATCAATCAAAAGTCGGACAATGGATCTCAAGATTCAGCAGCAGCTTTCCAACTTTGTGACCACTGAAACCGGCGTCAATAACTCGCCAACCCTTATCAAGCGTGATGTAACAACCGAAGTCAGCCTTGCAGATGGTGATATTATTTTACTTGGTGGCCTTGCTGAACAGAAAGACAGTAAGGCCAGTTCCGGCTGGAGCTTCTTCGGTTCCCGTACCAGTGAAAGCAACAAGACTGATATTATGGTGATGCTTCAGGTCAGAAAGGTTGACCGGAGCAGGGCGACGCCCCGCAGCGCCGCGAGGAGCGGTGAACTGTTCCGGGACAACCTAAACTGATTGTATGGATTTTTATTATGGCGTTAACTTTTATGGGGTATGAACAGTACGACATCTTCTAGGTATTCAGTTACTTAGAGGATTTATTATGTCTGTAAAAAATAAGGCGCGTGACCGACTTCCCGGTGGCCGCCTTAAGTCTTATCGTCGTGTAGGTTCACATTTTGCCAGTTGTGCCAGATGGTTTGATAAATCGCCGTCCTGGTATCGCAATATGATGATGACCAGGCCTGAGCGTCGTGAAGTCAGAAGGCTTCTCAATCAGGTAATGCGTGGTCATGATGCTGACGGCATTGCTTTTCCGGTCAGTCATCGTCCGTTTGTTTATTGGTGGTGAATTTCGTACGCACGAAATTTCACGCATAAACACCAGACAAAAAATCGTTAACTGTCTGTTTTGAAAGATAAAACGCCGGTCAGTGACAAAACTTGTTTTGTTGCTGTCCGGGGTTGGCCAAGCCGTACAGTTTCCATTTTCAGCGTTATGGCTGATTCGGCGCGGCAGCATTCATCGGGGCTTATCATGGGAAAATTCATGACACATCAGGAGCTGAAAGTGATGCTTCTCAAAGATCCAGCATTCCGGCCTGCTTATGAAGCTGAGAGCCAGAACCCGCAATCCGGTTACCAGATTATCCGGCATCATGGTGATGGCACTGAAGAAGTGGTGTTTGATTCTCGTGTATCAGGTACAGATTTACCAACTAACTGGATGAACAGGCCTGATTGGTGAGGTCAGGCCGTTCACTTACTGCTGACAGACATTTGATTCTGATTCGTTTGGAGAAACGGATGATTTTGAATCACTGTCGATAGTAGCCAGTTGACGGCCAGTGTCAACGATTCCCGCCAGATTCTGCCATCCTTACCATTGGTGCGCATAATGTATATTATGTTAAATTGAATTCATGGCGCTAAAAACTCAGCCGATATATGTCGTGAAGCTAACTACGATACGGCCTGTATCGGTATCCTCTCATCAAGCCTCAAAAATCAATATGTAAGAGATGGATATGCAGATGCAGGATTAATCCCCTTCCCTCATTTGAGCCCGGTGACGCTATGTGAAATCGCTAGGGGTATCAATCGCCATTTCCATGCCATTAGAACTACCGATCATGAACGTTAGGAATGGATCAATATCGGAGCCCAAGGTTCTGGGCCCCTCCATGATATTTAGATATTGGAGACTGTAAACGAGATTGTGTAATTTCCCTGGTGTGGCATTTAATATAACGTAAGGTTCCGATTTATATTGGTGATGATAGTCACGTTTTTAGCTATTGATTGCCCTATTTCCCCCTATTCTTCCCTACCTGTGCAACTGAATCCCTGATAACCAGGTCAGCGGAGAACATATTGATTTGAGGAGAGACTTCCCCCTGAGCATGTAACAGCAAAGCGATGTTTGCAGCCCTTCTGGCCATTCGCTCAATCGGGTAATGGACGGTAGTTAATGATGGATAGAGATAGCGGGCCAATACGACATCATCAAAACCAACAATTGAAAGTTGTTCTGGCAGGCTGATGTTTCTTTGATGTAATGACCGCATCATCCCGGCAGCCATCACATCGTTAAATGTCACCACTGCGGTAAAGTTCTGATCACTGGCTAATAGTTTCTCTGCCGCTAATTCGCCCCCCTCCTCATCAAACGGAACACTAATAATCCAATCAGCAGGCACCGTGATCCCCGCGCTGGCCATGGCGGCTCGGTACCCTTCCAAGCGCTGTTTTTTGTCATCAATCGATAACTTGGCTGTGACACAGGCAATTCGGGTATGACCATTCTGAAGTAGATAATGGGTGGAGGCTTCTGCGGCACGGGTATTGTCTAACCAGACACACCGGTTAGCGATAGCGGGTAAATAACGATTAATGAGTACCAGCCCAGGAGTGTGAGCAGCATAGCGCAAGATTTCAGCCTCGCTCATTCGTGTGATGTGCGCAACGATGGCTTCGCATCCTTGATTGATCAAAAAATCGAGCCCTGCTTTTTCCAGTTCTTCCTGATGGCCCCCACTGCAGACCATCAATTTTGCTCCTTTTTTACGAGCAACCTCTTCAACCCCTCGGGCTAAACGAGAGAAGAATGGATCAGCCAGATTACCGGTAAGTAAGCCCAGCATGTTTCCACTTCTTTTAGCCAACGCGAGAGCTGCCGCATTTCGCTGGTAGTTGTACTCACGCATTGCCTTCTCTACACGTTCACGGGTACCTGGCTCTACATAGGCCGTATTATTAAGAACACGACTGACCGTTGCTACTGAAACCCCAGCCCTCAGCGCAACATCTTTCATTGTGGCCACACGTCACTCCCCATTTAGGCACTCTCTTTAGCTGTTTTATAACCACCGAACATCGATAGCAACTCATGTCACCACAACACCATTGAATGTATGTGTACAGCACTGGCATGTCATCGGAATATCTTCTGCACTCAGTGATGGATTCACCTTTTGCAATATACCTGCGTCATCAACATATAAGCCATGATAAAAACAGGTATCGCCACAACGGACATAGTCGCGCTGTTCATGTGAGTGCAATGCGACCATCCAAAAAATCGGCTCAGGTTTATCAAGGCGTTTCACCGCATGACTGTATACCTCATCCCATTGCTGGCCCACTTTAGTCAGCAGAAACATAAACAGCGGGGAGTAATCCAAGCCTCGTTTCTGCTTACCATGCATTGATGCACGCTGTGGCATGTTCTCATCTGTTGCTTTCTGTTTATACCGTTCCCAACGATATTCTGCGCCTGGGTTGTTTGAGCGGTGACGTGTGGTGGTGTTAACTCTTCGATATAGCTTTTTAGCGGTATTTTCCTGATGTATGCGCATCAATGGTAATCCATTACTTTTAGCTGATTAGACATAAAATAAAACCTTTGGCGCTGGTGATAACCCGCCTCCTCAGTCTCAATAATGATTAAATGACACCGCTGACTCACTGGTTTGGCTCATCAGCGGTGAGAGATAATAACTTACTCTGACATCACAAACGGTGATGTATATTTGTCGACATTCGCTTTTGTGATCAACATACAGTCAAAAAGTTGTTTTTCACCCCGAGCGCCCGTTTTACCGGTTTTGAGGAAATTATCCGCCTGTTCAATGGCTTTTGCTGAAAAAACAGCGACCGGTTGCAACACAGTATAAGCCAACGTACCGGCTTTCACGGCATCCACCGCATCTGGTGAACCATCAAACGCCCCTACTTTCACTTGGTCGATTTTGCCGGCTTCCTTCAACGCGGCAATGGCCCCGAGCGCCATTTCATCATTCCCGCTGATAACCCCTTTTATGTCCGGATTTGCCTGAAGCATTGACTGCATTTTGTTGTATCCCTGAGTACGATCCCAGTTAGCCACTTCTTTACCGACCCGTTTGAGGTCTGGATACTGAGACAGTACGCTACTGTAGCCGTTGGCCCGGGTGGCGGCGTTGTTATCTGACGGCGCACCAACCAGTTCAACATATTTGCCGGAGTCTCCTACTGTTTTAACCCACTGTATGGCACCCAGCGCGGCACCCTGCGCATTGTTGGAGACCAGTTGTGCTTTGGCAAGGCCGCTTTGGTTGAGTTCAGCGTTAATTATAAATACCGGGAGTTACATGTGCGTTGGCTGCTTTCGTTCACTCCAGTCCGCCTTCCTGTGATTCGAATTATTGTGGGTATATGTCTCTGCAATAAGTCATTATTAATAAATTAAACTTAAGAATAGTAAATGACATGAAGCGATTACAATCGTTTCACATATAAGGGAAAATATATGATTAAGTTTATATCAACATCAATAATATCACTTGAATTTTATAAAACTTCATTAAAAAAATCATTCATAGCAATATCTGCCTTACCATTACTCATGTCCAGCATGGCATGGGCACAGCCAGATGTGGTAAGGCTTGGTAATTTAAAATTCGCTCATTATGGCGCTATTTCATATATGAAAGAGATAGCACCAAAATATAACATAAAGATAGAAGAACGAATGTTTGCAAAGGGGATAGATATTGCTCCCGCAATCGTCGCGGGGCAAATTGATATAGCGGCCAGTGCAGTTGATGCGGCAATCGCTGCCCGCGCTCAAAATATCCCCATCTATGTTATTGCCGGATTTGCCAAAGGCGGTGCCCGAATTGTTATTGGCAATAATAGCAGTATTAAATCCGTTGCTGATTTTAAAGGTAAAAAAGTGGGGGTTGCCCGTGGTGGTGCTCAGGAACTTCTTCTTCTGGCAGAGTTGGATAAATATGGGCTGACATGGTCTGATCGGCCAGGAAAAGATGTTCAGATTATTTATATGGCTTATGCCGATCTTAATCAGGCTCTTCAGTCTGGTAATCTGGATGCTATTAGCCAATCTGAACCGCATGCCAGCCAGGCAATTAATATAGGGTATGGTGTCGAGTTGTTGAAGCCCTACGATACCCCCGTAGGCGTTCCAATTCGCGCGTTGATCATGACGGAAGCCATGTATAAAGAGAAGCCAGAGGTGGCTGCTCGCGTACTTAAACTGTTTGTTGACGCGACCAATACCTTTATTCAACAACCTGAAATAGCGGAAGAATATGTCCGTAAAGAGATGTTCAAGAACCAAATTACCTCGCAAGATTATCAAGATGCTATTGGTAATTCCCCATTCAGTTACGACATCACGGTGGAACATGTTCAGGTGACGACTGACTTAATGCGGAAATATGGCATCGGCCGAATGAATAATCCCCCCGTTGCCGCTGATTGGGTAAAGAATGATCTTCTTGAGGCTGCAAAGAAAAGCATTGGGGTTAATGGGTCATAACTGATGAAGAATATTAAGGTTTATCAATATATCAAGTGGGTCATTATGCCAACTATTGTGCTGTTAATGTGGCAAATGCTCGCCATATCGGGCTGGATACAACCCACAATACTTCCATCACCAGTAGCCGTTGTGGTGCGCTGGTTCGATTATTTCTTACCCTATGAAGCCTATAACCCAGAAACATCAAACTGGCTGATGTGGAGTCTTTCAGGGGAGTTACTGCATGATGCCTGGGCGAGTATCTACCGCGTAATTATTGGTTTTCTAATCGGTGCTCTTCTTGCTCTACCATTAGGATTATGGGTGGGTTCCAGTAAAATTGGCAATGACCTAATGAACCCTTTAATTCAGTTTCTTCGCCCCATTCCGCCAATTGCATATATTCCATTAGCGATGCTGTGGTTCGGCCTGGGGAATCCGCCGGCATTTTTTTTGATAAGTATAGGGGCTTTTTTCCCAATACTGATTAATACCATCGCGGGGGTCCGTAATGTGGATGGCATATATATCCTGGCTGCACGCAATCTAGGCGCAGGTCAAGCCACGATGTTTCGCCGAATTATTCTTCCGGCGGCCACTCCTTATATTCTTACAGGGATGCGAGTTGGTATAGGGACCGCGTTTATTTGCGTGATTGTGGCAGAAATGATCGCCGTTAATAGCGGTGTTGGCTACCGAATTCTGGAAGCGCGCGAATATATGTGGTCCGATAAAGTAATAGCAGGCATGTTCACAATTGGTTTTCTTGGCCTGGTCATTGATTTATGCATGGATCGCCTGAATCGGCGTCTTTTACGCTGGCACAGAGGAATAGGCAACTGAGATACCCATATGAAAATATCAGATAATATTATTGAACAAGTAGAGACGTGTGAAATTAGTATTAATCATGTTGATAAGTCATTTGGCTCTGGGGAGAGTCTTGTCATCGCACTAAAAGAAATAAATCTTCATATTTCACATGGTGAATTTGTCTGTTTACTGGGGCCATCAGGATGCGGTAAATCAACGTTACTCAATGCTATCGCCGGTTTTTCTCTGCCAACGCAGGGGGAAATTATCGTTAAAGGTCACGTCGTTACTGAACCCGGTACCGATAGAGGAATGGTGTTTCAAGAATATGCGCTGTTTCCATGGATGAATGTGGAGAAAAATATAGCATTCGGCATGGACATTAAAGGAGAGTCAAAAGAAAAATGCCAGTCTGTCGTTGAAGATTTACTGAATACACTGGGTTTAAGTGAGTTTCGCACACGGTACCCAAAAGATTTGTCGGGGGGGATGCGACAACGTGTTGCCATAGCGCGGATTTTAGCGCTCGATCCCCCTATCAAATCGATTGCCCGAATACCAATCTGCAAATGCTCAGAAATAGCCCCCTCATAAAAATGGTTGGCCTGCCCCGGCAGTTTAATTTCGCCATGTAATGGCTTGTCGGAAACACAAAGCAAGGTCCCGTAAGGCACCCGGAAGCGATAGCCTTGAGCGGCGATAGTGGCGCTTTCCATATCAACAGCCACCGCGCGACTTAAACTAAAACGTAGCGATGAGGCGGAGAAACGTAATTCCCAGTTACGATCATCAGAGGTAACGACAGTCCCGGTGCGCAGACGTTGTTTTACCTCAACGCCTGGCATACCACTAACGGCTTTGGTCGCGTCGTACAAGGCGCGTTGTATCTCGGCAATGCTAGGGATCGGAATATCGGGCGGTAATACCGCATCCAGAACATGGTCATCACGCAAGTACGCATGTGCCAGCACATAATCACCAATGGATTGGCTTTCTCGCAGGCCACCACAGTGGCCAATCATCAACCAAACATGTGGCCTCAATACCGCCAAGTGGTCACAAATTGTTTTGGCATTGGAGGGGCCGACACCAATATTAACCAATGTGATGCCCTGCCCATTTTTGGCTATCAGGTGATAGGCTGGCATCTGATGTTTTTTCCACGCCAGGTCAGAAAGGGTTTTTTCCGGATCGGCATTCTCTGCCGTGATGTAACTACCGCCTGCGCAGGAGAGTGCTTTATAGGGGCTGTTTGGATCCAAAATTTGCTCACCCGCCCAACGGACAAATTCATCAACATAACGGCTGTAATTGGTAAAAAGAATATACGGTTGAATGTCTTCGGCTGGCGTACCGGTATAGTGTTTTAACCGTGCGAGGGAAAAATCAGTGCGCAGCGCATCAAAGTGAGACAACGGTAGATCACTTACTGCGCTGCCAAGTGATGCCGTGCCAAGCGCTATCGTTTCAATTCCGTCGGTGATGCCATCACCGATTTTAGCCAGATCTGTCGTCGGGAAGTGCTGGGCAAGGCCTGCGGTCATTGACCGATCAAGGATCAGGTCTGAACCATCGATAACAAACGGATAAGGCATCTCTTGTTGTGACGGTGTCACTTCAAATACCGCGCCATACTCACTTTCAAGCAGCGTCATTTGCTCGGTCAGATATTCCCTGAACAGTGCGGGTCGAGTGATTGTGGTGCTGTATTGCCCTGCCCGGGAAAAGCGCCCGTATGCACGCGTGCGGTGATGATCGCTAAATTTACCATCCCATCGGACACTAAGCTGTGGGTAGCTAAATAACCCCTTGGATCTTTCCGCTGCATTAGGCAAAGAACCATCACGAATAAATGCGCTGATCGCATCCCGTAAAGCGGCTAACGCTGCATCATAGAGCATTTCCAGCTTATCAATGGCCTCAACAACTGCGAGAGAGCCTGTATCTTGTAATTTATTCAAAGTACCTCCTTTAAACACAAGAGCAGCGATTATTGACCAACACAGTGCTATTTATTGCGCAGCAAATCCAGCCTTTTCCTGAAAACAGGAGGACCTTTTGCCGCTTATTCAAACGTTTGATTCCCCTTTATCAACACTAAAATAGTCGCTGTCGCAGATAACACATTATTTTCTGCCTTGAGCATCACTAAAAGGTCTTTTTTGCGTGGCAAAATCATTTTTACGCAGTGGAAGTTTGGACGATATTCTGGCGTTAGGTGAGAACGGGCAACCGATTTATACCTCTGCACTTCAGATCAGAGAAGCTTTACGCCTTAAAAAACAGCAACATATTGTTGATTGCTTGGCGATCCCCCAGATCAACGAACAAGGTAATCGCATTGATTGGTATGCTCCCTTCGAGGGGAAAGTCACCTCATGGATTGCCGCCTCGAGTACAGAACGCAAAGCCGCGGTGAAACAATTAGCCATCTGTCTGGCCAGTGCTAGCGATATCAGCTTGCGGGCTAAAAAATCGGAAAAAGCCGCACAACAGTTGTTCGGGGCATTACTCGCGAAAGCATTGCAATTCCCTGATCAAAACCATGTTTATCTGGTTTCTGGAAAGCCGGTCATTACGTTCTGGGGATTTGTCAGCCAAGATAAAAAAATGCGTAGCGATCCACTCGATTGCTTACGGCAGTCCACTGACGTCGTTGAGTCGGCTATCAAAGTTGAATCTATCGTCAAAGCTGAATCTACCGTCGTACCGCCAGAAATACGGGCAAAAACGGTTGTCACACCCGCAGCGGTTGAGTTATCACCACAAGCCGACATTATCCCCACCCCGCAATTGGTGGCAGAGCCGGAGGTCACAGTAGGGTCTGAGCCGATAAAAACGCCAGTTCGCTGGTTGCGTATCGGTGGAGTGCTTTCTATCGCCGCCTTGATTGGGGCACTCGTCGCACAGTTCAGTGGCAACCTACCCGGCAGTACCGCGCCTACGGCTGAAACTCAGTCTTCTACGGCAGAGCACATGACAGAGCAACTCGAGCCATCGGCATCACATAAGCCCCAAGTGACAGCGGATGCCCTCGCGCCAGTAGAGCCAATAACCGCATCGGTTCCCCCACCAATCATGCAGCCACTATTACCGTTGGATCACGCCCCGGTCCCGCCCGACGCCAAAGTAGCTGCAGAGTCGATAGTTGCAGAACCGATGGCTGTAGAACCGATAGCTGCAGAGCCTGTGACTCCCCCGGTGACACGGGCTAACAATAACGCGCTGATATTACCGGCTAATGCGGTGAAAATTGGCTCCACGGCCTTTCTCAACGGTAATTGGCGTGCCATCCCTGAGATTAAAAGCTCACTCACGGGTAAACCACCGAGCCTGAGATATCAAATTAAACAAGGCAAGGGCAGCGTAAAAATCACCCATGGGGATAATGTAACGTGTCGTGCCAATGTCACCGCCGGGCTGATGAAATCAGGCAACTTGGTGATCAACAGCCGCTATCGAGCACAATGCAGTGATGGCTCAAAATATCAAATACCTGAAATCGTCTGTAAACAAGGCACCACAGATATTGCCGATTGCAAAGGCCGCTATGATGCCAATACGACCCTTTCAATGACGATGACGCGTGAGAGTAAATAATATTATGTTGGCGACGATCACTGATTATAAACAGAAAATTACACTCATTCAGGATAGTGGGATCCAGTTCCTGGATTTTGCTTTAACGCCAGAATCAGACACTGAGCTACCCAATAAATTTGTCCGTAAAAGTGCCAATGGCCCGTTGTTACGCCTGAATTACCATGAACACAATGGTAAATATTCACTGATGCTCCCAGGGGCAGCCCCTGAGATTGTGAAACCTGAATTTAGTATTCCACTAGAGCAATCACTGAAGTTATTGAACCAGATTTGGCTACCTTTGCCGTTTTTGCGATTTACCCCACCCCACACCTTTATTCGTGGGCCAGATAATTGGGCCCGAGTACAAATATTAACGCTGGACACGCCAGATCAAGATGGCAATACGTTACGTGTCACGTTGGCTTTTGATACTAAAGTGTATCCTGAAAGCCACGATAACGACTATTTGGCCCCCACTGAAAACGATATCAAAACCGGCCTGAGTTTCGCACTGGCTTACCATAATGAAGATCTGGCCGAGTTTCTGGATTTGACGTGGGTCGATGGCTGGCTGCGGGACGTGTTTACCCAACAAGCTGCCGAGCAAGAAGAACGAACCGCCAGACATATTAGCGCCTCGCTCAGAGAGTTTGAATATCAAGCACATTATCTGAATGTGCTGGCGTTACTTGGCAGTCAGCTCCGTATACCGGAAATCAAAATCACCACGAATACGCTGCAAGAACCTGCGGTTAACGTGGATTTAATCCTTGATGTGGGTAACTCACATACCTGCGGCATTTTGGTTGAAGACCATGCCGATGAAAGTTATGGGCTAAACCAGACTTATGAGCTGCAATTGCGCGATCTGAGTAAACCTCACTACCTGTATAACGCGTTATTTGAAAGCCGGGTGGAGTTCGCGCAAGCAAAATTTGGTCAGCAGAGTTTTTCAGTTGAAAGTGGCCGTGAAGATGCTTTTATCTGGCCTTCGATTACCCGTGTTGGCCACGAAGCCTGCCGTATGGCATTACAGCGCTTGGGCACCGAAGGTTCGACCGGTATTTCCAGCCCACGACGTTATTTGTGGGATGAAGAGAGTTATGCTGCTGGTTGGCGATTTAGCGGCACACCGACCGCCCCCCATGAAGAGTTGGCAACCGCGCTTCCCTTAACCCTTTTACTGAATGATGATGGCGAGCCGCTGTATCGTTTACCGGCTGAAGAACGACTACCGGTTTTTTCCCCCCACTATAGCCGCAGTTCATTAATGACCTTTATGTTGTCTGAGCTATTAGCGCAAGCACTGATGCAAATCAACAGTGCGGCTCAGCGCTTGAAAATGATCCATGTCACCGCTCCCCGTCAATTGCGATCGATTATCCTGACGCTGCCCTCCGCGATGCCTAAACCTGAACGTGAAATTTTTCGGCAAAGGATGAATGAGGCGATTGCCCTGGTTTGGAAATCGATGGGCTGGCATCCCGCTGATGACGATTTTGTGACGCCAGCCGATCACGCAAAAAGTAAAGTGCCCGTACCGGACGTCCAAATGGAATGGGATGAAGCCACCTGTGGGCAGATGGTTTATCTGTATAACGAAACACAAGTTAACTTTGGTGGCCGTACCGCAGCCTTCTTTGCCAGTATGGCGCGCCCTGATAAACAACTCGACGCGGGCGAAACGGCAGGTAAAACCTTACGGATCGCCTCAATTGATATTGGTGGCGGCACCACTGATTTGGCCATCACTCAATACGGGCTGGATGAGGGTATTGGCAATAATGTCAAAATCAGCCCACGTTTATTGTTCCGTGAAGGGTTTAAAGTCGCGGGTGACGATATCCTACTGGATATCATTCAACTCTATATTTTACCCGCGTTGCAGGCGACGCTGAAAAAGATGGCGGTGGTCAACAGCGATGGCGTCATGGATAAATTGTTCGGCAATGATGGCCGCATGGATGGGCAATCCGTCCTACGGCAACAAGCAACCTTACAAATTTTCATGCCCGTTGGCCGCGCGATACTCGAAGCGTATGAAAACGTCGATCCCTTGGATACCCGAGCAGAGATCGAAGCCAGTTTTGGGGAATTACTGACGTTACAGTCATCACAGCGACAACGATCACCACAACGACAATCGTCATCACAACCACAATCGTTATCACAACGACAACCCTCATCACAACCACAGCAGCCGACACTGAAAGTACTGGAATATATCAACAGTGAAATTCAACGCGAGCTACCTCCCGATGCCGGTGTATTTGATATTTTGCAGGTACCACTGGTCTTAAAATTAAGTCAATTACACGGCGAATTTTTATCTAACCGGATGAGCATCACACAAAATCTGCGAGCATTATCTGAAGTGGTGTCTCTCTATGCCTGTGATGTCTTGCTACTGACTGGACGCCCTTCGCGCTTTCCCGGTATTCAAGCGTTATTCCGCCATCTACAACCGTTGCCGAATAATCGTATTTTGTCTCTTGATGGATACCATACCAATGATTGGTATCCTTTTAACAAACTGGGTCGGATTGATAACCCTAAATCGACTGCCGCAGTCGGCGCTATGCTCTGTCTGTTAGCACTGAATCTGCGACTGGCGGGCTTCTACTTTAAAGCGGGCGATTTCCAGCCTTACTCAACGATCTGCTATCTCGGTATGTTGAGCAGTAGCCACACCTTGACCACCGAAAATGTTTACTACCGCGATATCGATCTGGACAGTGCCGACTATAAACTGCCCTCTGATGTCCATTTCCAGCTCAGGGGTTCTCTCTCCCTTGGGTTCCGTCAGTTGGATAATGACCGCTGGCCAGCGTCACCGCTCTACACGTTATCGATTGTCGAACAAGAGCTGGCTCGCAAAATTGCCGGTAATAGTGTGTTGAGCGTCAAACTGAAATTGGCAAAAAGCGACAAACAAACAGGTCTGGAACGTTTTGAACTCGCAGAGGCGAAGCTGCAAGACGGTAGCCGTGTGCCCTTGCATCATCTGCGACTTAAATTGAACACATTAGCCAGCAATGGCTCAGGATCCCCCCATTATTGGATCGACAGCGGGAGCGTATTTAGAAAATGAAATCATTAACCCCGCAGTTACTTAATGGCCAACAACTTCATGACCAGTTACAGCAGGTAACACAAGGTATCGACCAAGCGATTGATTGGGTTAAGAGTACCCGCCAACATGCTGTTCGTTTGGATAGAGAAGCCGAACACTTAACCATTAAGTTACGCCGTATGCGTAATAAAGCGCACCCTCTATCTGAGACCGCGCTAACCGCGATGACTATTGGTTTTGTGGGGCAATCACAGGCGGGGAAAAAACACCTTATCTCGGCACTGGCGGCCAATGAACATGGCCGATTGGAAAACACGCTCGGGGGGAAAAAACTCGACTTTTGGCAACAAATTAGGCCGGAATATCAAACAACGGGCTTGGTTACTCGCTTTAGCTATCAGACAGAAGGTCATCAAACGCACGGTCATGAAAGCAGAGCAACAAATGAAGCCTATCCGGTTCAGCTCACCTTACTCAGCGAAGTAGATATCGCCAAAATCATCGCCCGTGCTTTCTTGCTGGATTGCCCTCAGGAAAATCCAGCTTATTGTGCCCAGAAAACCCCCAGCTAGGCTGGGGGTTCAGTAAAGCTTTCAGCTTTGGGTCAGTTATAAAAACCCCTTTTGATTTGTTAAAACAGTTTGCGGTCTGGCAACTGCAAATGTTCAACAAGAAATCAAAAGGGGGTCCCAATGAGGGATGAAAAGAGCTTAGCGCACACCCGATGGAACTGTAAATATCATATAGTTTTTGCGCCGAAGTACCGAAGGCAGGTGTTCTACAGGGAAAAACGCAGAGCGATTGGCAGTATTTTAAGAAAACTGTGCGAATGGAAAAACGTGAATATCCTGGAAGCAGAATACTGTGTGGATCACATCCATATGCTTCTGGAGATCCCGCCCAAGATGAGTGTCTCGGGATTTATGGGGTACCTGAAGGGAAAGAGCAGTCTGATGCTTTATGAGCAGTTTGGCGATTTGAAGTTCAAATACCGTAACAGGGAGTTTTGGTGTCGAGGGTATTACGTTGATACGGTAGGGAAAAACACGGCCAGGATACAAGAATACATAAAGCACCAATTGGAAGAGGATAAAATGGGTGAGCAACTCTCGATCCCGTATCCCGGTAGCCCGTTTACGGGCCGTAAGTAATCCATAGATGCAAATGTCAGATCGCGATGCGCCTGTTAGGGCGCGGCTGGTAACAGAGCCTTATAGGCGCATATGAAAAACCTCCGGCTATGCCGGAGGATATTTATTCGTTGGATGAGCAACAGATTACCGAACATCTACGGCAGTTGATGATGCATAGGCGGCCAATCATTAACGCTGGGATCAATAGCGATGATGTGATTGCACTTTGGGACTCCCTTGCCCACCACGACACACAACGCCAGAAAGAACTGGCGACTCACTTCTGGCCTACCGCGATTGAACTGGCACCGTATCTGAGTATTGATGACCGGGCCAAATTATTTTCGTTATTGTGGGGAGAAAACGATCCACTCACTGACGCTTATCGCCATTTTTCCTATATTTTACAGCACCTTAGCGGCACACAGAAATTATTGGCACCGCTAAGTGTTTTGGTTGACGATACCCTGTTACCTGCCAATGGTGTCATGAATATTGCCACGCTTGGTGACTTGAATACACCTGCAGATAACCCTATCCAAGTGCTTCCCTTGATCAACGGTCATACCGCGAAATGCGTGACACTGTCACAAGCGGAATTGACGCTGTTAGCGGTGGAACTGAAGATCCCACTCGATAAACCCGCGCGTGAAAGTGCATTTGAATCCGTTGAATTGCTTAATTTTCCTGATGCTCGCGGTTCACAAACTATCCCGGCATTAATGGAAAACGCCGCTTATCCGCTGGCCTCGCTACTGTCACAGGCTAAAAATGCCTATTTACTCGAACGTTATACCAACCAACAGCAAATCAACCTGTTATTGGTGTGTACCGCCACCGATCAGCGTTCAGAGATAAAAAGTACCAGCAAGGCATTGGATTATTGGGTTAAACAGACTCAGGGAGAGAGCGTTCAGATACGCTCGCGTCGTAATCCGGGTTTAATCTGGGCCTTAACGCCCCATGATCAGCGCATTACCGCGAATCTACCTCTCTCCACCCCGACAGACGCCCAAACGCATGACGCGAATATCAAAAATTACGATGAAGCGGTACAACGCTATGTTGGTAATCCCGGTGACAGTTGGGGAACCCTATTGGCATTGGATGCACGTGGGGTTGAACGGATGATCTCGTACCTATCGAAAGAAATCCTTCGGGATATCAAATCAGAACGTCTAACCGAACAACTTCACGAGTTACAACGGGAACTGACCAATAATCTGTTCACGGGTTGGTATCAACCTTCGGTTACGGACGAACGACAGCAAAAACAACGTATTGTAGAAATATTACTTAAAGCGTTGCAAACCCGTACTGGGGTACATGGTGAATTGTTGGAGCAATTACTTCCTTCCCGCGATGAACTACGCCGCCTTTATCTGCAACAGCACCTTTATCTATCACCCCGCCTTTATCAACAAGAGAAAAAAGGGGTTGCGGATTTTTTCATACCACTCGCCAGCACTGAACCTTTCAGTATCGGTATCGATATCGATCTGTTTAGTGACCTTCCCACTCCCACTGAGCCATCGCTGACACCACAAGCCAGACATGATAACGATGAAGCGGAGTATGCCGCTCATGTGCATTATTATTGGATAAATCATCTACGCCAACTGCCCGATAATACTGCGCTACTTGAATTACTGGGCGTCACTAAACCCACGATAGAACTGCTGGTCGCGGAATTCATCACTGCCAGTATTCGGCTGGATATTGCTAGGAATTTACGACAGGCACTGGCTGATAACGAACCGGCGGATCTGCATCGTGCAGCCAAAGCGGACCGTCAGGTTTCTCGTGCGCTCACTGTACTCGGTGATTTCATTGCCTGGTTAGGTTTTTTGCAAATCAGCGAAGATAAGCGCCCGGATAGCCGCATCAACCGAGGGTATAAAATTTTTGCCCAGCCCCCTAAATCAGTATCAACTTTAGGGGTCTCTCACCGGTTAACGCAACTGGCATTAACCCCAACCAACAGTACCGCATTTTATATCTATGATTGGTTAGTGGGTTTGGGTGAAATGATTATTCAAAACGTGGGATATTCAGCCAGTAATGAGATAAGCCCGGCACAGCGGCAACAACTGGCGGCAATATTATCGGTGATAAAACCCGCAAATGATTAAATAGACGGCTGATAACGTTAAATAAAGGGGAACGTGCCACAAAAATGCGCAACTCCCCGACGGAGAAGCGCATTTTTTAAACAGCAGAACTCAAGTGACATCAGTAAGTAAAATTATTTTTTGGGCTGGCGTTATACTCGTGCGCGTTGCATTTGCCAACGGCTAACCTCATAGCGCCCGTAGAACAATAATTCCCGGTGTCTTCTTCACATACTCAATGAAAGGTGAATCGACGACTTTTTCATTCACTTTCAGCGAAGACGCATTACGCAATACCGGCCCATTTTTTGTCATAATAAAAATACCCGTATGAGTGACATCCAGCCCCGCAATATGGGTATAAATGCCGATATAATCACCTGTTCTCAGTTTATCAATAACAGAGTCGTTGATAAACTCAGCAGGAATATAGCTAACATCGCGCTTGAACACACCCAGCGTTGGGATAAATTCCCCGCCATCACTTTTCTGATTGAGATATTTTGTAACAGTTAACGTATGAGCACTAATTTCAGCGGTAATATCCTTGGCATTTAAAGGAGGGCGAGATGACCAATCGGTAAAGAAATGTTTCCGATGTTGGTAACTAATATCACCATCAATATATCTAACCCCTACCAACTGTTTGATAAAGTCATTTTTATTTTTAGATTTACGCAAAGATTCGACATAATCCAGATAGGTAAAGCAGTCTAACCCTCTGAAATCTATTACTAGTTTTTCTGGTTCTGTTGATGAGCCAATCAACATATTCGCTTTGTAAGGTGTCCCTAAAAATTCGGCTGAAACCTTCGCGATGATTTCTCCCGTATTAGATTGATCGGCTGTTTTTACTTGCATTTCTATAATGCTATTGATTCGATTTGATGTGTAAATGTCAATATCAACGGGGTTGTGCGTATTTTTCTTAGCACCACACCCGGCTAAGATAGCCATTAAAATTAAGGGTAAAGATTTATTCATAAAATCCCTCTATGCCTTGTTAACCTGTTATTTCCATATAATATTTTCATCGTTACTCTACTATTTAAATTTTAAACTAAACATCAACAATAATACATTAAATGACTTACCACTACGGACAAGTGGCTGCCTTTTGCTACTATATCCAGCCCCAGAAAAAATCATAACGTGAGGTTTTGTTATCACCTATCACCTATCACCTATCACCTATCACCTATCACCGCAGAGTGATAAGTGAGAAATCAGAGCGATGCCCTCTCAGACAACTTTGTGACCAATCTCGTGTTTTTGCGCTCTGTTCGTTTCAGCCTCTTGTGCCTTTTTAAAAATCGTGTTTATCTCTTAAAGCTTATTACATTTTGATGAGAGTACACCGTGAACTATTCCACTGCCAATTTCGCCCTACTAAACACCGCGCATGTTGCCGCGGTCGTCGTCGTGCGCGTGGTGGTAGTCGGCAGCGCGCCGTAACGGGTACCGAATCCAGAAAGATTCCCAAACCCCGCCGGCGCCAGCCGAGCGGGGTTTCTTTTTATCGCCCCTCTCAGTTACCGCACCGGCCCTGATGAAGGATATAACTATGCGTTATACAGGCGCCCAATTGATAGTTCGGTTACTGGAACAACAAGGCATTACTCTTGTAAGCGGTATTCCCGGCGGTGCAGCCTTACCGCTGTATGATGCCCTAGGGCAAAGCCGTATTATTCGTCATGTATTGGCACGACATGAGCAAGGTGCGGGTTTTATGGCTCAGGGAATGGCCCGAGCAACCGGTGAAACGGCAGTTTGTTTAGCCTCCAGTGGGCCAGGTGCAACCAATTTAGTGACCGCGATTGCCGATGCCAAACTTGATTCAATCCCATTAGTTTGTATCACTGGCCAAGTCCCATCTTCTATGATCGGTACCGATGCGTTTCAAGAAGTTGATACTTACGGCATCTCAATACCCATCACTAAACACAACTACCTCGTCCGCGATATCAGCGAGTTGGCGCAGGTTATTCCACAAGCGTTCCGGATTGCTCAATCAGGGCGGCCCGGCCCGGTATGGATCGATATTCCCAAAGATGTACAAACGGCGGAAATTGACTTAGCTACCCTGCCACCACCGGGAATTGCCGATACTCCTGGCCCAGTAGACCTCTCTGCTATCGCGCAAGTCGCCAAGATGATTAACCAATCTGTACGGCCAGTGCTCTATTTAGGTGGGGGAATTGTCAGTTCAGGGGCGCATCAGCAAGCAATACAATTGGCGGAACTGGCAAGTCTGCCGACGACAATGACGTTAATGGCATTAGGCACAATGCCCGTTGACCACCCATTATCACTGGGCATGTTGGGTATGCATGCGGCTCGCTCGACCAACCTGATTATGCAACAAGCGGATTTATTGATTGTTCTCGGCGCACGGTTTGATGATCGGGCCATCGGAAAGGCAGAACAATTCTGCCCTCATGCCAATATTATTCATATTGATATTGACCCGGCAGAGTTGGGGAAAATCCGTTGCCCACATTTGGCAATGAATGCCGATATTGCGCAGGTATTGACACATTTATTGCCAATGATCGACGCTCAGCTACGCAGCGATTGGCGTTCAACTGTTGCCGATATGCAGCGTGAATTTCCATTCAACCAACCCAATAGCGAAAATCCACTGTGCCATTATGGGTTGATTCGTGCTGCTGCCGAAGCACTGGATGACGAGACCATTATTACCACCGATGTCGGGCAGCATCAGATGTGGGTGGCACAGGCTTATCCACTGCATCGCCCACGCCAATGGTTAACCTCCGGCGGGCTAGGAACCATGGGCTTTGGCTTACCCGCCGCGATTGGTGCCGCTCTGGCAAAACCAGAAAGTAAAGTGGTCTGCTTCTCTGGTGACGGAAGCCTAATGATGAATATTCAGGAGATGGCGACCGCGGCTGAAGAGCAACTGAATATAAAAATTATTTTGATGAATAACCAATCGCTGGGATTAGTCCATCAACAACAGGACCTTTTCTTCGGCAAACGTATTTTTGCTGCTGATTACGCTTATCGCACTAACTTCATTCATATCGCCGAGGGATTCGGTTTCTCTACCTGCGACCTTAATACTGCCAGCGATCCTTATACTGCACTGCATGAAGCCTTAAATCGCCCCGGTCCGGTGCTTATCCACGCACTGATCAATGTGGATGAGAAAGTTTACCCAATGGTGCCACCCGGCGCGGCAAATATCGATATGATTGGAGGGGAATAGTATGATAAATCAACCAATACCCACTCGGGTCACTCTGCTCCTGACGGTGCGTAACCATCCAGGTGTGATGTCACATATCTGTGGCTTATTTGCCCGCCGCGCTTTTAACGTTGAAGGTATTCTGTGTATGCCGCTGCCAAGTGGTGAAGAGAGCCGTATTTGGCTGCAGGTTTTGGATGATCAACGCCTGCTACAGATGATAAGCCAGCTAGAGAAACTGGTGGATGTGCTTCAAGTGCGCCGTTTCGGGCCAGAAATGCCGATTTTTGATCAAGTAGAAGACTTGGTTGCCAATCAAAGGTGACGTTGTCACACGTTAAACCCTGTCGTTACTGCCGACAGGGTTTAACGGGCTTATTCGAGTAGGGATTTATGCAAATAATAACGCCTGCAATTCGGCTAATGAGCTCACTTGATAGCGTGGCGCAATATTATCATCCCCGGCAACACCCTGTGTATTTAACCAACACGTATCGATGCCCGCATTAATTCCGCCCTGAATATCGGAGTGTAAATTATCGCCTACCATCAAAATATGTTCTTTAGGTGGGTTATCCATTACGTTAAACGCATACTCAAAAATGGCAACATCAGGCTTAGCGACACCCACTTGTTCAGAGATAATCAGAGGTGAAAAAATATCTTTAAACCCCGTGCGCTCTAAACGAATGGTCTGCAACTCAGTGAAACCATTGGTAATAATGCCCATGTTTACTTTACCGCTTAAGGCATCAACCAGTTCGCGTGCGCCCGGTAATAATGAACAAATATCGGCCATCGCCAGTAAAAACTCACTGTTCAGACGTGTTGCGGTGACGCCCAATTTTTCGGCCCACATTTCAAACCGTGTATTTTGCAACTGGGTAGCGGATATTTTACCGTCTTGATAATCGACCCACAGTGGCTTGTTAACTAATTGGTAATGGTCAAAATCTTGCGCAGAAAATTCAACATTAAAGCGTGAGAACATCAGCTTTAACCCTTGATAAGCGTCAAAGTGAAATAGTGTTTCATCCGCATCGAACAATATCCATTGGTATTTCATTACTATTGTTTCTCTGACGTTATTAGGCGCGTTATGGTAGCGATTATTGCGTTTGAGCTCAAGTTACGCTGCCGATGTTTATTAAGACTATGTTTATTGAGCCTATATTTATTAATCAACTGTCTGCTTATCAGGCCAATAATGCAGCCGAGACATCACGATTAATTGAAATAACCGCATCGCCAGTAATCAGCGGTACGTCAAAAACAGCCAATATCTTGCGATTAATCTCAATCAGTATATCGTCCAGTCTGATTTCCATGTCCAGCGCGATATCGGTTAATTTATCACGCTCCCATGCATTGCGTGAAATCAGTAATCGTAGGAGCGTCACGGTTCCTTCCTGCATATCAGCCATTATTGCCGCCATTGATTGTGGATCAATCTCTTCTTTATCCTCTGTCGCCACCACTTTGGTTAGAAATAAATTCTCCAACAGCGCCACCAATTCCTGACTTTCATTTTTCAGTAGCGTAATGCGATCAACACTATTTAGTGCTACGGAACCTGGTGGCGGCAAACTTAATGTCATCGGGGTCGCACGGCTATCAAGATCGGTATAAACCAGTTTGCTGTCTAGGGCAAAACGCTTATATACCCGCTCAAGAAATTTCACATCTTGTGGGGTAATGGTCCCTTCGACCTGAATCAGGTGTGCCAGGAAACGGGCAATAGCACGGCGATGTTCAAGCGATAGCGGCTCAAGGTTATTTTTCAAGGCCAACAACGTATTATTCTTCCTGACCCCCGGTTGAAGATAGGCTTTCAGACGCATACGTTGACCAGGGCTAAGGTAGCTCCAGGCATCAATATGCCGCGTCAAAATCATCGATTCGGGTTCCCCAACTCGGCCATCAACCATCACTGCGGCACAAGCCAACTCGACGGCTAACATCGTGATACGGTAGACAGCAAAGGTTGCCGACTCCGCCGTCGCGGACTCAATAGGAAACAGAGCAACTGTATCTTGCAAGGTTGGTGTACGATTATCTGCCCGAACATCAGGCTCTATACCAACCTGCAAGGATGCCAACGCCTGAGTCAGCGCAATGACCACATTGCGGGATAAACGTTCTGGTGGGTTTGATGCGCAGGCATGGCTGAGTTGGGCAAAAAGTTCATCCAATGTTATCAACAGTAAGCCATAGCCCACTCGGCTTTTAATACTTTCCAGCTCAGCGTTTAATGCCTCTGGCCACAACGGCATCGGGAGAAGTAACAGCCCTTCTAATGCTGCTTTTTTCTTAGGATTCAAACTCACAAAGCGGTTATAAGCCTCGAGATCGTTCTGACATGCTTCAATTAATGGCCGCAGCTTATCTCTATTGGCTTTACATACTGCCACGTTGGGTAACTCACCCATCTGCTGGATGAACTCTTGCCCCATTAATCCTGCGGAAGCAGGACGGTAGAAAACATGTAGTTTGGTTTTATTGACGGGCAGGATAAAGCCATCGCCGTATTTATCCCGATAGCGCTGCTGGAAAAGTTGGGAGAAGGCATCAGGACAATGCATCAATGATCTGTTTTGGTTAATGGCTGGATCCGCCCCCCCCACGCACAGGCCCACTCTGCAGGTAATGGCCGTTGGTCCACAGCCAATTGCCCTAAGCCAACCAACAAAGCAAGTGGCAGTTCGGTTGAGGCATTTCGGCTTAATGGCGGTGGCAATAAATAGAGCGTCTCCTCTATATCGACTCTGGCGATATAAACTAATAAATTCTGAGCATAATGATTAAAAGTGTTATTTTTTCCATAAATATTCAGCAATCGGTTAATTTCCGCCTCAATAATGGGCAGCTCTCGTTTTGCGATTGGATCAATACTCGCATCAATCAGTACGCGGTGCTCTAATCCATAAAAAAATAAGAAAACATAACTAATATGAGCAATTGGAGATTTACGACCTTCCGATAACCATTGCAAATACGCTTTTCTCGCCTCCGGGGAACATGTCGAGTAATCGGGGGCGTTATCGATCAGCGCCAATGAAATGTCTACCTCTTCTTCGGCGACCTGCATTGATGGATTGATAAAGGCCGGCTCTGCTCCGGTGCGATTGCTCTTATGTTTATTACCAATGTAGATCATGCCATCGGCTAAGGTTATCCCGGCAACCACGGCTAATTCGCCGGGGCGAAGCCAGGACGCACGGGCCAGAGAGCCTCTTGAAATTTCTGACTGTTTAGTACTCGCAGAGGGTTTATCACCAGAAGAGGGTTTAGCACTAGCAGATTGATCAAGGTGATCGGTAAGCTCATCATCAATGACGAGTTCAGGATGAAGGGCCAGAGAGTCTAGCTGATAACCGCCCAGATCGGGTATCGCTGAGGCTTCCGGTACGTCTGAATTGATGGACGGTCCAGAACCAATCTTAGCCCAACGGATATTTTTCCAAACAAAAAACAGGCATAAAATAGCAAAACTCAGTGCAACCCATGCTTCTCTTGGGATATCTGTCATCAGCCCTAAAGCGACTATCAGTAGGATAACCCAGCCGGTACCGGTAGATTTTCTCTTCGCCACGATGGTTTATCTGCCCCTATCTTAAAATAGTAATTTTTATTCTGCCTTTACTGGCAATTTTTAATAAATAGTTCTTTTAAACAAAACTTTTTTAAAACAGACTGCCGTAACACAGCAGAAAAACCCATTAATTGCACTTAAGTGCAGAAAATTAGGTTAAATAATAAGTCAGTTTTACTTATTCAATGTGAAAAATAATCCAATGTGAAAAGTGGATATATTTCTTTCGCATAACGCCACGCCAGTAGCGGCGCTCAATACATCGATTATGCCAGTTGATTATACATTCAGCTAGCAAAGACTCTGTATTCAGTTAGCTGAAATGATGCAGTCTGCGGGATGCATTTTCTATACCCAAATTCATTGAAACCCAAAGTCATTGGAGTATGGGACGCAGGTAAAGACAAAATGGATAGCATTGGCTTAGGGAAATTCGCCAAATAGAAACAGAATTTTCCAGATATAAGCAGGATTACCGTGACGGGACATAAGCAAAAATCCCGGCCATTACTGCGCCGGGACGTTCCAGTGAGATAACAGGCGACTTATTTAAGTGCCATCGCATCCCGCATGGTGAAGAACAAATCAGTTTGGTCAGTTAAACCTACGACGTTAGCCGCGTGAGGACCATAAGCCGCTATCCGCAATTGTGACCCAGTATGGCCTTGAGAATCGTCTTCAGAGTTACCGTAGCTGATCGCCATGACCGCGCCATCTTTGGTCGTTAATGCCTGAGTCAGGCCCGGAGCCTTCGCTTCAGGCTCGATAATTTGGCTGGAGTGAGCATGGTCAGCCGTCACAATCACCAAAGTGTTGCCATCAGCACGGGCGAATTCCAGCGCTTTTTGTACCGCTTCATCCAGATCAACCGTTTCACCAAACTGACCACATGGGTTAGCGGAGTGATCCTGTTTATCAATCGACGCCCCTTCAACTTGCAAGAAGAAGCCATTCTCATTGGTTTTCAGCAGGTCAATGGCTTTTTCTGTCATGACAGCCAACGTTGGAATGTCGCTGGTCCGCTCAGCATTGTTTTCACACACCACTGGCGGTTTATCCAGATTGCCATGATAAGAGGCTTTTGGCCCCTGCCAACGCACTGGCATATTACCTGGCGAGAATAAGCCCAATAGAGGTTTCTGTTGATTAGCGTGTTTTATTGCGTTCAGGTCATCAAGGTTCTCAACAATGACGTAGCCGCGGGCCAACGCCTGATCACGCAACGACTGGTCTTTCCACTCACCGGCTTTAGCGACCTGGCTGAATGATGCTGCACCACCGCCAAGCGTGACATCAGCGCGCCCTTCAATCATTTGCTCAGTAATAGAGCCACGGCCCCCTTTTTCCAATGCATTGGTACTGCATTTCTCACTGGTTTCTTCCGGGCCATAGCACTTACGCCCGGTCACGTGGGCAAACTGCGCAGCAGGAGTGGCATCTTGTAGTTCAGCGGTAGAGACATTACCCGTCGCTTTGCCTGCTTTTTTGGCCAGTTCCAGCAACGTAACATGGTCTTTACCAAAAACATCAACCCCCAACGCACCATTATACGTTTTTACGCCAGATGACCAGGCCGTCGCTGATGCAGCAGAATCAGTCACATAATTTGGTTTTTGTGTTTTTTTATCGAGTGCATAGTGCGTGTATTGCCCGGTCAGCGGCAGCGCATCAATGCCTTTAAAGAAACCACCGGCCCCCATCGCATAGTTACGGGCAGACGTGATTTCAGAATCGCCCATCCCATCTCCAATCAACAAAATGACATTTTTTACTGTTTTATTGGATAACGAGTCACGCAGAGCCTGGGTTTGGTCTTCAGTCAAACGACGTGCGCCGCCAAATTGAGTCACATCACCATGCGCAGCACGGTCATATAAGCCCGTAGCAGCCGCAATCGCATTAGGCGTTAATAGCGCACTGGACAGTAACAGAGTCGATAATGCTATGCCGGATGATAATGCTATGCCGGATAAAGTAGGTACACGGTTCATCGATATAATTCCTTGTTGTAAAACAGTCATACAATTTGTATTGATTGGTTACAACGGATACTAGAACAGCCGGGTGACGCTTTTATGACAGATACCACTAATTATCATTCAAACGTTTGCCCTCTCATTTTCATACCCCATACCATACGAGCGGCCCATTAAGTGACCTAATGACTCGATGTTTTATGCAATAATAATTATGGAAAAAATTTAATCCGTGAATAGCAACTATGGAGAGTTATGAAAACGTTCTTTATTGATCGGATGGCGACCCCACAGGGCGAACTATTGCTTATTGCAGACGAAGAAAACCAGTTGCGTGCCATTGATTGGACTGATCATCACGACCGCCTGATGAAATTACTACGTAACCATTACGGTGCGGATACGTTCACTTTGGTTGAAAAACGCAACCCCGGTGGATTGAGCGAGAGTATGCAGCGCTATTTTGCGGGTGAATTAAGCATTATTGATACCCTTCCCGTCAAAACAGCGGGTACCGACTTTCAGCGCCAAGTCTGGCAAGAACTACGCAAAATACCTTGTGGGGAAACTATTTCCTATGGGGAACTGGCAAAACGCATTAATCGCCCCACGGCTTCTCGGGCAGTTGGCATGGCCAATGGGCTGAATCCTATTTCTATTGTTGTTCCTTGCCATCGGGTGATTGGCTCACAAGGGGCATTGACTGGTTATGCGGGTGGAGTGGACCGAAAACGTTGGTTATTAGTACATGAGGGTTATCTTTTAGGTTGCTAATCATTGTTGCTCTTATCAGAAACACTAAAAGATGTTAAAATTGACGCATATCAATATTAATGGGAATACCCTATGATCCCTGAAAAACGCGTTATCCGACGAATTCAGTCTGGTGGGTATGCAATTCACTGTCAGGATTGCAGCATCAGTCAGCTCTGTATTCCGTTTACCTTAAATGAGCATGAGCTTGATCAGCTCGACAATATCATTGAAAGGAAAAAACCTATTCAAAAAGGACAGGCGCTGTTTAAAGCAGGTGATGAACTTAAATCACTGTATGCTATCCGTTCTGGGACCATTAAAAGCTACACCATTACCGAAGAAGGCGATGAACAAATTACCGGTTTCCATCTGGCGGGTGATTTAGTCGGTTTCGATGCGATCAGTAATCTGCAACACCCAAGTTTTGCCCAAGCGTTAGAAACATCAATGGTGTGTGAAATCCCATTTGATACCTTGGATGATCTTTCCGGTAAAATGCCCAATCTGCGCCAACAGATAATGCGTTTGATGAGCGGTGAAATCAAAGGCGAT
Organism: Yersinia pestis; assembly: GCF_900460465.1. Taxonomy (GTDB): domain Bacteria; phylum Pseudomonadota; class Gammaproteobacteria; order Enterobacterales; family Enterobacteriaceae; genus Yersinia; species Yersinia pestis. The sequence continues at coordinate 149,266 of NZ_UAVH01000007.1, forward strand.
CAAGACATGATCTTGCTGCTCTCTAAAAAGAATGCGGAAGAGCGCCTGGCCGCCTTTATCTACAATCTATCCCATCGTTTTGCTCAGCGCGGTTTCTCACCACGTGAATTTCGCTTGACCATGACCCGTGGTGATATTGGTAACTATTTAGGCCTGACAGTGGAAACGATTAGCCGCTTACTGGGGCGTTTCCAGAAAAGCAATATTCTCAGCGTGAAAGGAAAATACATCACGATTGAGAATAACGAAGCACTGGCTCAGTTGGCAGGTAACCCAAAACCTCGGCTATAGTTAGATTGTTAGAGACCAGATCAATAAAATGCCTACTTATTGGTCTGGTTATCCCTCTCTCACCTATCCTGTTTCTCTATCATGGTTTACTCTTTAACTAACAGACTGTTAATTCACGGTTGTAAGGAGACGCTATGGGAAAGTATCAGAATATTCTGGTTGCTATCGACCCCAATCAGGATGATCAACCTGCATTAAGACGCGCGGTTTATCTTGTGCAACGCAATGGTGGCACAATCAAAGCATTTTTAGCTATCTATGACCTGTCATATGATATGACCACCTTGCTATCACCGGATGAACGCACAGCGATGCGTAAAGGGGTTATCAGCCAGCGTTCAGCTTGGATCAGTGAACAGTGCCGTTTTTATATCGACTCGGGTATCCCCATTGATATAAAAGTGGTGTGGCATAATCGGCCATACGAAGCCATTATTCAGGAAGTTCTGAAGGCGAAGCACGATTTATTGCTAAAAATGGCACATCAACACGATCGCCTAGAATCAATTATCTTTACGCCAACTGATTGGCATTTATTACGTAAATGTCCATGCCCGGTGTGGATGGTAAAAGATCAGCCATGGCCAGAAGAAGGTACCGCGCTGGTGGCGGTGAATCTCTCAAGTGAAGATCCACTACATGACCCGCTTAATTTACGCTTAGTCAAAGAAACCCTTGAGCTGGCAGAACATGTCAACCAAACGCCCGTTCATCTGATTAGCGCCTACCCAGTGACCCCAATAAATATCGCCATTGAATTACCTGATTTTGACCCGAGTGTCTATAACGATGCTATTCGCGGTCAGCATTTGGTGGCGATGAAAGCATTGCGCCAACAGTTTGGTATTGATGAAAAATTCACTCATGTGGAGAAAGGCTTACCTGAAGAGGTGATCCCTGACTTGGCTGAACACCTGAATGCTGGGGTGGTGGTTTTGGGGACATTGGGCCGTACCGGTTTATCTGCGGCCTTTATCGGTAATACAACTGAGCATGTGATCGATAATTTGAAATGTGATTTGCTGGCGATTAAGCCAGAAGGATTTACCTGCCCGATAGAAGGCAATGAAGATCAGGAGGATGCTGAGTAACTCCCTTCCAAAGGCCGCCCTACGTAAAATCCTAAAATAAGGGCCACCGAAGTGGCCCTCAGACTGCTGACAAACCCCGATGACGCGATCTTGAACGGTGAGGATAGGCAGAGGAGTAAAGCGTCCGCGCCAAGGATGGCGCGGCTCGAGCCTACATGGATGTATTTACGGCGTCTTTACGATCTGCCTGTTCTCTCGTCGCGGGCACTTTGTCAATAACCTCAGGGCCACCGAAGTGGCCCTGAGCAATACAATGGATGTTAATCAACACATTTTAATTATTCAGTGCACGTAAAATAGCTTCTACGCTGTCTTTGGCATCACCAAACAACATTTGAGTATTTTCTTTAAAGAACAATGGGTTCTGGACACCCGCATAACCGGTATTCATTGAACGTTTAAAGGCGATGACACTGTGTGCTTTCCACACCTCGAGTACAGGCATACCCGCAATCGGGCTACGTGGATCTTCGAGAGCTGCGGGGTTAACGGTATCGTTGGCACCAATCACCAGGACAACATCCGTACTTGAGAAATCATCGTTGATCTCATCCATTTCCAGTACGACGTCATAAGGTACTTTAGCTTCAGCCAATAATACGTTCATGTGACCAGGTAAACGCCCGGCAACCGGATGGATACCAAAACGCACTTTGATCCCACGGGCTTGCAGTTTTGCGGTAATTTCAGCAACCGGATACTGTGCCTGCGCTACCGCCATCCCATATCCTGGTGTGATAATAACTGAACTGGCATTTCTCAGTTGTTCTGCCACGTCTTCCGCTGTGGCTTCACGATATTCGCCCATTTCTTCAGCATTGCCGGTAGAAGAACCATCAGTACCGAAACCACCGGCAATGACACTGATAAATGAACGGTTCATCGCTTTACACATGATGTAAGACAGGATCGCACCAGAAGAACCGACCAATGCACCCGTCACAATCAACAGGTCATTACTCAGCATAAAGCCTGCTGCTGCTGCTGCCCAACCAGAATAAGAGTTCAGCATTGAAACAACAACGGGCATGTCTGCACCGCCAATTGAAGCCACCAGATGCCAACCAAAGCCCAGCGCAATTAGGGTCATCAATAGCAGCGCAACCACTTGCAGGGTAATACTCTCCGTTCTAACGAACGTAACCATCAAGAGGAAGGAAACAACCAACGCCACCAGATTCAGCTTATGGCGTTGCGGTAACATCAATGGCTTGGATGAGATAACCCCACGTAACTTACCGAAGGCGACAATAGAACCGGTAAATGTCACCGCACCGATAAAGATACCGAGGAAGACTTCGGTCAGATGGATGTTCTCCATCACCGCATCCATCATCGAACCATGATCCAGATAGCTGTTAAAACCAACCAGAACCGCGGCCAGACCAACGAAGCTATGCAGAATCGCTACCAGTTCTGGCATTTCAGTCATTTCGACTTTCTTCGCCAGATAGATACCGATCGCACCACCGATGACCATCGCAATGATTATCCAAGCGACATTACTTGAATCTGGCCCCAGAATAGTCGCAATTAACGCGATGGCCATACCGGCCACACCGAAAGAATTGCCTTGTCTGGATGTTTCATGGCGCGACAGCCCAGCCAAACTGAAGATAAATAAGATCGCAGCAACTATGTACGCAGCTGTAACGAGACCACTAGACATCAGTTACCCCTTTGTTTTTATATGACATTTTTATACCAGCTAATTTCTATGTAGCTTGGTTTTTACGGAACATTAGTTTTTACGGAACATTTTCAGCATGCGCTGGGTGACAGTGAAGCCACCAAAAATGTTGATGCTAGCAATCAGTACGGCAATAAAGGAGAAGAAACTTACCCAGCCACCATGACCAATCTGCAACAACGCGCCAACCACAATAATGCCCGAAATCGCGTTAGTGACTGACATCAGCGGTGTATGCAGCGCATGACTGACATTCCATACCACGTAGTAACCGACTACACACGCCAGTGCAAAGACCGTAAAGTGAGATAAGAATTCTGGTGGTGCCACATTCGCCAACCAACCAAACAACACAATAGCAACTGCCATAATGATGTATTTGGTCCACGGTGATGAGGGCTTCGTTTCTTCCTTCGCTATTGGGGCCGCTTTGGCAGCCTGCGGCTGAGCTGAAACCTGAATAGGTGGTGCCGGCCAAGTCACTTCGCCAGTTTTAACCACAGTAACACCGCGAATCACGGTATCGTCGAAATCAATATCGATCTCGCCGTTTTTCTCTTTGCAAAGTAACTTCAATAAGTTAACGAGGTTAGTACCATAGAGCTGTGAAGACTGCGTCGGTAAGCGGCTTGGCAGATCTGTATAGCCAATGATTTTTACGCCATTTTCCGTGATGGTGACTTCATCAGCTACCGTCAACTCACAGTTACCGCCTGTCTGAGCCGCCAGATCGACAATCACGCTGCCCGACTTCATCGACGCCACCATCTCTTTGGTGATCAGGCGCGGTGCTGGTCTACCAGGGATCAGCGCGGTAGTGACGATAATGTCTACTTCTGCGGCTTGCGCAGCAAACAGTTCCATCTCAGCTTTGATAAAGGCCTCGGACATCACTTTGGCGTAACCATCGCCACTGCCCGCTTCCTCTTCAAAATCCAACTCAAGGAATTCAGCGCCCATACTCTGGACTTGTTCTTTTACTTCAGGACGGGTGTCAAAAGCACGCACGATAGCCCCGAGGCTCCCCGCCGCACCGATAGCCGCCAGACCAGCGACTCCGGCACCAATAACCATCACCTTCGCAGGTGGAACTTTACCCGCCGCGGTGATCTGCCCGGTGAAGAAACGGCCAAATTCATGAGCCGCTTCAACAATGGCACGGTAACCGGCAATATTTGCCATGGAGCTGAGGGCATCCATGGATTGCGCACGGGAGATACGCGGCACTGAATCCATCGCTAATGCAGTAACTTGACGCTCTGCCAGTTTTTGCAGCAACTCAGGGTTCTGAGCGGGCCAAATAAAACTGACCAACGTGCTCCCCTCACGCATCAGCGCAATTTCATCCTCAAAGGGAGCATTCACCTTCAGGATAAGATCGGATTGCCACACATCAGTGGTATCCGTAATGATGGCACCCGCTTCTTGGTACGCCGCATCGTCAAAGCTGGCTAAATGCCCCGCTCCACTTTCAATTGCCACGGTGAAGCCTAATTTCAGCAATTGTTCCACCGTTTTCGGCGTTGCTGCAACCCTGGCTTCATTGGCCAACCGCTCTCTTGGTACACCAATACGCATAATGTCCCCTTTTTACCTGTTTTTGATGATGAGTATTGTCATCCTGCTTATCGTTCGGTTCTGTTTGTTCACCGACAAAACCTGCTGAGTTACGCTCCCTATAACCTACTGAAAATGTGACTAATGATCCATATCTGTGTGAGCTTCTGGTGCAGATTTTGCAGTAAAACTGGCAGGCGGAAAGAACTCTGTATAATTAACTATAAAAATAATATTTACTAGCGGCTTGTCCTGTAACTTTGCACCCAAATAACCCGCGCAGTGAAAATAAGACAACCCAGTGATGGCGCGGCGCGACGTTGCAAAAATGTAAATAAATAGCACTTGTGTGGTTAAAGCGACGGCTTGTAAAGTTTCTCCGTATTCTTAAGATAAAGAACAATCCGCCTAAACCCCACGATTGATATACCAAGCCGTATAAATTGCTGAGACACTTGCCATTATTACATGCAATAATCATCTGCTATTCTGTTACACATCAATTGTTCCGCACGTATCAACGTTAATGCGCAAGGCGAAAGGATTTTTTATGAAGCTGAAATACACGATCATCGCATCGGCATTGCTATCACTCACTGCGTTCTCTGCTGCACATGCAGCAAAAGAACTCGCACCAGAGCAAGCAGCAGCCATTAAGCCGTTTGATCGCATTACTATTACAGGCAGATTTAATGCAATCAATGAAGCAGCTGATGCGGTATCCCGCCGTGCTGATAAATTGGGCGCCAATTCCTTCTACATCCAGGATATTAACAGTAGCAATAATGGTGGTAACTGGCGTGTAACGGCCGATCTTTACCATAATGATGCCGAGGAAGTGAGCAAAGAAACTCAGTATCGCGTCTTTAATGGTGTGAGAGAATTACCAAAAACAGAAGCGTATACCCTTCAGCCTTATGATACCGTTTCTGTGAGTGGTTTCTTCCGTAGCCAACCTGACATTAACGATGCGATCTCTAAAGCGGCAAAAGAAAAAGGGGCATATTCCTTCTTTATTGTGCGCCAGGTTGATGCTAATCAGGGTGGAAACCAGTTTATCACTGCTTATGTCTATAAAGCCGATGCAGCAAAACGTCTCGTACAAAGCCCGGATGTTATCCCTGCGGATTCCGATGCTGGCCGTGCAGCGCTGGCTGCGGGTGGTGCTGCAGCCGCAAATGTTGAAATTCCAGGTGTTGCCTCATCCGGTACACCAAGCAGTGATGTAGGCCGTTTCTTTGAGACTCAGTCATCAACAGGAAAACGTTACACTGTCACCCTGCCTGATGGTACCCAAATTCAAGAGTTGAACAACACAACCGCAGCTCAGATGGTGCCGTTTGATTCTGTCAGCTTTACTGGTCACTTCAACAGTATGACGGATGTCTCGCATGAAGTGGCTAAACGTGCCGCAGCAAAAGGCGCTAAGTACTACCATGTGACTCGCCAATGGCAGAACAAAAGTGGTGGTAATCTGAGCGTCAGTGCCGATTTATTCAAATAATTATCTTAAGGGCGGCCAAGTGCTGCCCTTCTTTTATCCGTGTTGCGTTCATTTTTTATCCCCCCACTCATACTGAATAATTTTTTGTTAAAATCGCATATCCAATCATTGCATCATCACCAATCACTCCGTAAAATCCCTCAAAATTTCTGGGCTATTATCTGTTAGATATTGATAAATTTGCCTCATATAATGCTATTTACAAGCCAGTAATCATTCATTAATACTTTAAAATCAAGTCATTAATATTTTAAAATCAGGATCCATAATTGGAAAAGAAACTCGGTCTGACTGCGCTAACGGCGCTGGTTCTTAGCTCAATGCTGGGAGCGGGTGTCTTTAGCCTGCCGCAAAACATGGCTGAAGTCGCCAGCCCTGCTGCTCTGCTCATTGGCTGGAGTATTACTGGCATCGGGATCATTTTCCTGGCCTTCGCCATGTTGCTACTGACTCGCCTACGCCCTGATCTCGATGGCGGGATATTTACCTATGCTAAAGAAGGTTTTGGCGACCTCATCGGTTTTTTCTCTGCGTGGGGTTATTGGCTATGTGCGGTGATCGCTAACGTATCTTACTTGGTGATTGTTTTTGCAGCACTGAGCTTTTTTACCGATAAATCCGGCAGCATCATTTTTGGTGAAGGTAACACCTGGCAGGCATTGTTGGGGGCATCATTCCTGTTATGGCTGGTTCACGCTTTGGTACTACGAGGGGTACAGACTGCGGCCAGTATCAACTTGGCGGCAACACTGGCAAAACTGTTACCTATTGGCGGCTTTATTATTCTGGCCGGCATCGCATTTAGCCTCGATACTTTTAGTATCGATTTCACTGGCTTAGCACTACACACGCCGGTTTGGCAGCAAGTAAAAGATACCATGCTGATTACCTTATGGGTCTTTATCGGTGTCGAAGGTGCAGTGGTTGTCTCTGCCCGTGCACGCAACAAGAAAGATGTGGGCCGTGCCACGATGCTAGCCGTAATTTCAGCCCTTAGCGTCTACCTGTTGATTACCTTATTGTCACTCGGCGTGGTGCCTCGGGCGGAATTAGCGGGTATGCGTAATCCGTCAATGGCAGGCATTATGGTCGAAATGATTGGCCCATGGGGAGAAATCATTATCGCCACCGGGCTGATTATTTCTGTCTGTGGTGCTTATCTTAGCTGGACAATTATGGCCGCTGAAGTACCGATGGTGGCAGCTAAACATGGCGCTTTCCCTAAAATATTCCGTCACCAAAATAAAAACAACGCGCCAGCTCAATCCTTATGGTTAACCAACAGCGCGGTACAAGTTGCGCTGGTTTTGATTTGGCTGACAGGCAGCAATTACAATACCTTACTGACAATTGCCTCGGAAATGATTCTGGTGCCCTATTTTCTCGTCGGTGCATTCTTATTTAAAGTGGCATTAAAGCGGCAAGATTGGCGTTTGATTGTTGCTGCCAGCGGGGCTTGTTTGTACGGTTTATGGCTGATTTATGCTGCTGGTTTAGTGTATTTACTGTTGTCTGTACTTTTGTATGCCCCAGGATTATTGGTGTTTATTTATGCTCGTAAGGGGCATGAAGGGCTGAGATTGCTGAATACGGTTGAGCGGGCGGCGATTTTCCTCGTGTTACTCGCCACTATCCCAGCGACATGGTTGATGATGCACTAGGTTAGTGACCGGTTCTTCAAAAACTAATCATTTGGCATTTGGGATAAATTCACAGATAGACATTCATCTTTCTGACTCAATGCCATTTCAGCGGGGAATTTCTGCTTGATTGTTCTAAGTTGAGCCGCTTCCAATGGGTAAGGCAATTGGATGTCCAATACGGTGATGCCACGCTGTTTTGCTAATTTAATCAATCGAATAATATTGGTCTCATCATTGAGTTGTGTTGATAATACTTGCAGCGCCAATGCCGTAAGCTGAGCTTGCGGCGTTCTCTCTAATTCAGTTTGTGACTTCACCACCATACCAAAAATAGGCATCACGCCATAAATAGCGTCAACAAAGCTCCAATGCTTCTTGCAAGAAGCAGCGAGAAATTCCGTGTAATCAAAGCAGACTTTTCCACTGCACTGTGGTGCACTGACGCGTTCGCCACTCATCCCTTCATCCTCAGTTGATCAATACAGCTATTCAGTCATTAAGGGGCTTGGTATATAAACGATAGACGAAACCAAATAAAGATGACGATATAATAACCATTGATAATATAATGAAATGGTTTGCTGGTTGTCTAGTCGTCAATCGACGACATTAATAAACCGTTTAATAAGTAATGGTATTATCGAGTGTCTGCCCTTGTTACGGCCTGTCTTGTTACTGCTAGTTTTGCTATTAACTAGTCTTGTCATTAACTGCACGCTATTCTGAGCCCAGCTATTTTTATAAGCAGGAAGACATGAGCAAAATTGTTTTTGTGGAAGACGACCCAGAGGTCGGAAAGCTGATAGCGGCTTACCTTGGCAAGCATGACATTGATGTATTTGTTGAGCCACGTGGTGATACCGCACAAGCCGTTATTGAACAGCAACAGCCCGATCTGGTGTTGCTCGATATCATGTTACCTGGGAAAGATGGCATGACCCTGTGCCGTGACCTACGGCCCCACTATGATGGCCCAATAGTGTTGCTGACATCGCTGGACAGCGATATGAACCATATTCTCTCCCTAGAGATGGGGGCAAATGACTATATTCTAAAAACGACACCGCCAGCCGTGCTGCTCGCCCGCTTACGGCTACATTTGCGCCAACATAATCAACGGTTACGCCAACAGACTCCCTTGCAAGCCAAAGAGACAATAAGCTCCCCACCCACGGGTTACAATGCGATTCATTTTGGGCTGCTATGTATTGACCCAGTTAACCGGCAAGTCAATTTGGATGATGAAGAAATTTCCTTATCAACTTCTGACTTTGATCTTTTATGGGAATTGGCGACACATGCTGGAATCATTATGGCTCGCGAGGCGTTATTGAAAAATTTACGCGGGATCAGCTATGACGGTATGGACCGAAGTATAGATGTCGCTATCTCTCGCTTACGCCGCAAACTCTATGACAATGCACTGGACCCATTCCGGATCAAAACGGTGCGTAACAAAGGTTATTTGTTTGCGCCCAATGCCTGGGAGTCCAAGCAGTAATGAGAAAGCTATTTATTCAGTTTTTTTTTGTTGTTATTCGTTTGCTTCATGGTGATGGCGATGCTGGTTGGCCTGGTTTATAAGGTCACCGCTGAGCGCGCGGGTCGTCAGTCTTTAGATGACCTGATGAAAAGTTCACTATCACTGATGCGCAGCGAATTGCGGGAGATCCCGCTAAAAGACTGGAATAAAACCATCGCAACATTAGATTTAAATCTTTCTTTTCAACTTCATATCGAACCATTAGATAAACGTGATCTTGGCGCACAATTGAACAAACGGCTACGTGCGGGTGAAATTATTGCATTGGATGATGAATATACCTTCCTGCAACGTATCCCTCGTAGCCACTATGTTCTGGCGGTTGGCCCGGTCCCTTATCTATTTTATTTACACCAGATGAGGCTGCTCGATTTAGCATTATTAATCTTGATTGGCCTGTCGTTAGCTCTTCCGGTATTTCTCTGGATGAGACCGCACTGGAAAGATCTTCTCAAATTAGAAAATGCCGCTCAGAGACTGGGCTCAGGCCACCTTGACGAGCGGACTCATTTCGACCCCACTTCCAGTCTAAGCCGTTTAGGCGTGGCTTTTAACCAAATGGCTGACAACATCAACACCCTGATTGTTAGCAAAAAATTACTGATTGATGGTATAGCACACGAACTACGGACACCATTGGTACGCTTACGTTATCGATTAGCGATGAGTGATAACCTGACCGAAAGCGAACAGCAGGCGTTACATCATGATATCGGTCAATTGGAAGCACTTATTGATGAACTACTGACCTATGCACGTTTGGATCGCCCACAAGTTTCCCTCAATCTGGAACCTATCGACCTACCGGCCTGGCTAACAACCAAAATCATGGATATCCGCTCGATTCATCAAGAGCGTGAGATCGAACTTGATATTCCCCACCGTGGTGATTTTGGTGCCGTTGACCTGCGTCTGATGGAGCGAGTGCTGGATAACCTGGTCAATAATGCCCTACGCTATTCACATCAACGGCTGCGCATAGGGTTATGGTTCGATGGCGATAACGCCTGCCTACAGGTTGAAGATGACGGCCCCGGTATCCCGCCAGAAGAACGGACACGAATTTTTGAACCCTTTGTTCGTTTAGACCCCAGCCGTGATCGCGCCACTGGTGGCTGTGGATTGGGGCTGGCCATTGTCCATTCGATTGCACTGGCCTATCAAGGCAGTATCTCTGTCAATACCAGTCCATTAGGTGGGGCCAGTTTCCGCTTTAGTTGGCCGATAAAAACACATTTGCCTCTATCCGCTGATCAGAATTAATGCGCGAACAGAACTAATTCTTCGCGAACTTACTATTTCGTGCACTTACTATTTCGTGCACTTACTATTTCGTGCACTTGCTATTTCGCGAACCACTATGGAGTGATTTATGACAACCGCTTATAACCATCTGTGTACTGCCTTTACACGCCTTTCCCGCTTTGAACATTTGTCCGCTATTGCGGGTTGGGATATGCAGACAATGATGCCCGCGAAAGGAAATCTTGCTCGCTCAGAAGCCATGGCCGAGCTTAATGTATTGCAGCATCAGATTCTGACCGCCCCACAGATAGGTGAATGGTTGAAACAAGCGGAACAAGAATTGCTTGATGAACAATCGATTGATGAACTAAAACTGGCTAATTTGCGTGAAATGCATCGGCACTACCACAATGCGGTTTTATTACCGGAAAGTTTAGTAGAGGCCAAATCATTGGCGGGTGCCCGCTGTGAACATGCCTGGCGCCAACAACGCATTGCGAACGATTGGGCTGGTTTTGCAGAAAATCTACGTGAAGTTGTCAAACTAAGCCGCGAAGAAGCCAAAATACGCGCTGAGGCGGCAGGTACATCAGGCTACGATGCATTATTGAATTTATACGAACCCGGTACTAACAGCGCTGATATTGATCGTATTTTTGGTGATCTTAAGCAATGGCTCCCCGCATTATTACAGAAGGTGACAACTAAACAACAAAGCAGTGAACCATGCCTGATCCCACAGGGGCCGTTCGATTTAGAAAAACAGCGGCAGTTGGGGCTAAGTGTGATGAAGGTCCTTGGTTTTGACTTCAATGGCGGACGAGTAGATGTCAGTGTGCACCCATTCTGCGGTGGCGTTCCTCAAGATGTCCGTATCACGACTCGCTATAATAATCAGGAATTTCTCAGTGCTTTAATGGGCATCGTGCATGAAACTGGCCACGCCCGTTATGAACAGAATTTACCGCGTGAATGGTTGGGGCAACCCATCGCACATGCCCGTTCTACAGCAATCCATGAATCTCAAAGTCTGCTGTTTGAAATGCAATTAGCCCGCAGTAATGAGTTCCTGCAAGTGATCCACCCACTGGTCATACAACAATTTGGTGAGCAACCAGCTTTTGCAGAACATAACTTCATCGCACTTAATCAACGGGTTAAAACAGGCCTTATTCGCGTTGATGCAGATGAAGTCAGCTACCCTGCTCATGTCATTTTGCGCTACGAAATAGAGAAAGCACTCATTGGCGGTGAGATTGACGTAGAGGATATCCCGGCACTCTGGAATGAAAAAATGCAACAGTATTTGGGGATCAATACAGAGGGAGATTATCGTAACGGTTGTATGCAAGATATTCATTGGACGGATGGGGCTTTTGGTTATTTCCCAACATATACATTGGGTGCTATGTATGCGGCTCAGTTATTCCATGCTGCGCGAAGCGCAATTCCGGCGTTAGATTCTCACATTGCTAACGGTAACCTCGCCCCCCTACTCAACTGGTTACAACAGAATATATGGCAGCACGGTAGCCGTTACCCGACAGCTGAACTGATCACAAAAGCGACGGGTGAGCCCCTTAACCCCCGATATTTCCGCCAGCATTTAGAACGCCGTTATCTCTGATTTTTAATTCGGAAATAAATATCCTCCGGCATAGCCGGAGGTTTTTCATATGCGCCTATAAGGCTCTGTTACCAGCCGCGCCCTAACAGGCGCATCGCGATCTGACATTTGCATCTATGGATTACTTACGGCCCGTAAACGGGCTACCGGGATACGGGATCGAGAGTTGCTCACCCATTTTATCCTCTTCCAATTGGTGCTTTATGTATTCTTGTATCCTGGCCGTGTTTTTCCCTACCGTATCAACGTAATACCCTCGACACCAAAACTCCCTGTTACGGTATTTGAACTTCAAATCGCCAAACTGCTCATAAAGCATCAGACTGCTCTTTCCCTTCAGGTACCCCATAAATCCCGAGACACTCATCTTGGGCGGGATCTCCAGAAGCATATGGATGTGATCCACACAGTATTCTGCTTCCAGGATATTCACGTTTTTCCATTCGCACAGTTTTCTTAAAATACTGCCAATCGCTCTGCGTTTTTCCCTGTAGAACACCTGCCTTCGGTACTTCGGCGCAAAAACTATATGATATTTACAGTTCCATCGGGTGTGCGCTAAGCTCTTTTCATCCCTCATTGGGACCCCCTTTTGATTTCTTGTTGAACATTTGCAGTTGCCAGACCGCAAACTGTTTTAACAAATCAAAAGGGGTTTTTATAACTGACCCAAAGCTGAAAGCTTTACTGAACCCCCAGCCTAGCTGGGGGTTTTCTGGGCACAATAAGCCTGACGCAATCAAGCTTGTCAGGCTTATTTATACCTGTCGTCGTGCTATCCATCGAACCTCACGCTTCATGTATTAGCTGTCTCAACTCCTCCTAGTTATTGTCTTGTGAACTATTGTCTTGTGTAACATCTTTGGGAGCAGATCAGGGATTTGATCCCCTCTTCTTGCTGAAAATCCAATTTGTTAATATTTACAATAGAATACGGGCATCAAGATAGTTAAAGCGGCGACATATTGCACGGTGTCTTATCTTAAACACTTACTGTATGTTGTAACTAAAATGACCAGCTAATTATCGCTACCTCACATCCTGAAAATAAGAACCCCCTAAGTAATTAACGGTAAATATCCCATTAAGCACTTTGCCTTGGAGTTAACACCAGGGTTTATGATGTTTTCGTGTCGCCATGATAGGAGAACATAAGATAAGCATGGTAGAAGACCGCTTCTGTTTTCCCTGTGAACAACCCATCAAAATGGAGTAAACCATGACGAAAAATAGTTAGGCCATTATCATTTTGTTGGTGATTATGGTGTTGTGAACACTGCTTGCATGGGGAGTATTCAGTTTACTTAATTGGTGGCCTGCATTAGCTGTAACGGCTCGCAATCGAAAATCACCCGACTCGCATCGCAATCAGCGCAGATTTCGGCTCACATTAACTGCAAATCAAAAACGCCATTGGCTCGCATTTATCCTGCCCAGTTCGCAATCCATTCATCTCGCCCTGAAAGGGCCAATGCACGTACAGCTCCAAATTGCTATATTATTTTCTGTGTAGCCAGACTGGCTGCATAACCTATTACAGGAGAATACCATGAGAACATCATTGTTCAGTAAAACCCCTTCGGTCACGGTTCTTGATAACCGCGGCCTGACCGTGCGCGACATCGCGTACCACCGCCATCCCGACTCGCCGGATGTTATCAGTGAGCGTATCACCCACCATCAGTACGACGCCCGCGGCTTTCTGACACAGAGCGCCGACCCGCGCCTGCATGGTGCCGGGCTGATGAACTTCAGCTACCTGACGGACCTGACCGGCCGCATCCTGCGCACGCAGGGGGCGGATAACGGTACCACCGTCAGCCTGAATGATGCTGCCGGACGACCATTTATCTCGGCCAGTAATATCAGCACCAGCGACGACGGTACTGAAGACAGAGGCCAGGCGATGACCCGCACCTGGCAGTATGAGGAGGCTTCACTGCCGGGACGTCTGGTGAGCGTAACCGAACAGGTGACCGGCAAAGCCACCCGCATCACGGAGCGCTTCGTGTACGCTGCCAATACTGACGCGGAAAAAAGCCTGAACCTGGCCGGCGCGTGCGTCAGCCATTACGACACTGCGGGACTGGTGCAGCCGGACAGCATTGCCCTGACCGGTGTACCGCTCTCTGTCACTCGCCGCCTGATGAAAAGTGCGGATAACCCGGACGCCGTGGCCGACTGGCAGGGGGCGGACGCCTCCGCCTGGAACGACCAACTGGACGGCGAAACGCATACCTCCTTGACCACCGCGGACGCCACCGGGGCGGTGCTGACCACCACCGATGCGAAAGGTAACCTGCAGCGCATGGCGTACGACGTGGCGGGCCTGCTGTCGGGCAGTTGGCTGACCCTGAAGGATGGCACAGAGCAGGTCATCGTGAAGTCCCTGACATACTCAGCCGCCGGGCAGAAGCTGCGCGAGGAGCACGGCAACGGCGTGGTGACCACGTACGAATACGAGCCGGAAACGCAGCGCCTGGTCGGGATTAAAACGGAACGTCCCGCCGGGCACGCCTCCGGGGCGAAGGTGCTGCAGGACCTGCGTTACGAGTACGACCCGGTGGGCAACGTGCTGAAGGTCACTAACGATGCGGAAGAGACGCGCTTCTGGCGCAATCAGAAAGTGGTGCCTGAGAACACGTACACCTACGACAGCCTGTACCAGTTGGTCAGCGCCACCGGGCGCGAGATGGCAAACGCCGGCCAGCAGAGCTGCAGCTTACCGTCCACCACCGTCCCCCTTCCTGCCGACAGCTCCGCGTATACCCGCTACTCCCGAACCTATACCTACGACGAAGCCGGCAACCTGACGCAAATTAGGCACAATGCCCCAGCCACCAACAACAGCTACACCACAAAAATCACCGTCAGCGACCGCAGCAACCGGGGTGTACTAAGCACACTGACCGAAAATGCCGCAGACGTGGACGCGCTGTTCACGGCAGGCGGGCAGCAGACTAAGTTACAGCCGGGACAGCATCTTATCTGGACGGCACGTAATGAGCTGCTGAAGGTGACGCCAGTGGTCCGCGACGGCAGCACGGACGACAGCGAAAGCTACCGCTATGATGCAGCCAGCCAGCGAATCCTGAAGGTCAGCAGGCAGAAAACGAACACCAGCATGCAGACACAGCGGGTGCTGTACCTGCCGGGGCTGGAGCTGAGGAGTAAAAAATCCGGCGATACGGAAACGGAAGGCCTGCAGGTTATCACAGTGGGTGAGGCGGGCCGTGCGCAGGTGCGGGTGCTGCACTGGGAGAGCGGCAGGCCGGATGAAATCACTGACGACCAGATACGTTACAGTTACGACAATCTGGCCGGTAGCTGCAGCCTGGAACTGGGCGGTGACGGCAATATCATCAGCGCGGAGGAGTATTATCCGTACGGCGGCACGGCGGTCTGGGCGGTGCGACGCGCGGTGGAAGCGGATTACAAAACCGTCCGCTACTCTGGTAAGGAACGGGATGCGACGGGGTTGTACTACTACGGGTACCGGTACTATCAGCCGTGGGCGGGCAGATGGCTCTCCGCAGACCCGGCGGGCATGGTGGACGGGCTGAATCTGTTCAGGATGGCGCGCAATAATCCTGTTGCGTTTATTGATCGTAATGGTCTTAATTCAGAATTGTTATATTCTCAGGCATTCAAACGGACGGCAAATAAATATAACGTAATTATTGGTGTAAGGGCACCTAATCCATTAGGTGAAACTTTATTAAAAGAAGGCTTTCCATCAAAAAATTTCCATATGAAGGCAAAATCCAGTCCAACAGGACCAACCGCAGGTTTTATTGCAGAAGACCCGATTTACTCTAAGGTGTCACCTTCTGCATATAAAAAACAGAGAGCATCAATTGATAAGGCAAAAGCTTTGGGCTCGGAATCTATAGATTTATTCATTAGCAAATCACGAATTAATGAGTTAATAGATACTGGGAATTTAAATTCTCTAGGCGAAAATCGTTACTCAGCGAAGTATCCGTATGGTACTCAAGAGTTTGAGATTGGAAATAATGGAAGAGTTTTAAATTCAGAGGGAAAACCTGTTAAAGTAATGACTAATCCACCGGAGATTGGAGAGAGAAAAAGCAATAGTTCCCCCATAACAGCCGATTACGATTTGTTTGCAATTATCCAAGTGTTAATCAGTCAGTTAATGAAAGACCCCTGACAGTGCCCCATAAGTTGTTACGTGGTGATTTTTCTCTCCCCTTCACCAGTCCAAAAGGGAAAAATGGCATGAGTGAAGATGTAAATATGGGAAATCTTCATCATTTTGGGAAAACGATCGTCAACAGTTTAAATAAAGAGATTAACGCAGAGGGATATGCTGGCGGTAAATTGGTCTGGCATAACGATGAAGCTGGAAATCCATTTAGCCCTGGATTTGATGAGAATGACAAACCAATTTTCTTCCTCCCATCAGGAGGTATGTTCCAGGCAAAAAATAAAAGTGAATTGCTTGGTTTTTATTCCAGATTGCGGAGGAGTGGATACACTCCAGAACATAGTCCAATTTTTGGTTTTTAAGTTGTAGTTAAGCATTACTAACCGAAAGATAGTTATATTCAGAAATGGATATAACTATCCTAAAAAATTCACACGCTAAGCCCCTCCCGATGTAAGCCATACGCTAATCTTCATGATAAATACCGGTAGCTTCCATAACGAGACGCGCCTGTTTTGGGTCGCGTTTTTGCATGACCAACCAGTTTATGACGGCCTCTGCCGATGAGATGCCATTGGGTAATGATTTTGTTTTTCGTTTACCGTCCAGCCCATCAGCCAACAAACAAATATCCAGCGTTGCCTTACTGACATCAATCCCAACGTGATACAGGGTTTACCTCCTTTCACAGAAACCATCACGCCTGTTTTGCTTGTTCATTCAGAGTCATAGCTCTTGGTAACCGTTCAAGATTTATGCTGGCGTGAAAGGTGAAACAGAGAGGGTTTTCTACGACTCAAGGTTTTCCCTTAGCGGCGTTTTGATGAAACTCTCTCTGTTTCAGTGTGGCGATAGCTAATCACCACAGGGGTTAAAATATAAGTGGCGTAAGCCACCGGAGCGCCCCGAGGGGCGGTCAACCCTTCACTCACGAGGCTAAAAATAGCTTTTTCAATAACCTCAAAGGAGCCAAAGCTCCTTTCAGACTGCTGACAAACCCCGATGACGCGATCTTGAACGGTGAGGATAGGCAGAGGAGTAAAGCGTCCGCGCCAAGGATGGCGCGGCTCGAGCCTACATGGATGTATTTACGGCGTCTTTACGATCTGCCTGTTCTCTCCGTCGCGGGCACTTTGTCAATAACCTCAAAGGAGCCAAAGCTCCTTTTTATAAGGTGACTGAATTCTATTATTTAACCTGAACACCTTCTACTGACAGGATCAATTCGACTTCTTGAGAAGCTGGTCCTAAATCTGTCGTAATATTGAAATCTTTCAACTTGATGTTACCGTTGGCTTCAAAACCAGCACGATAACCCCCCCATGGGTCGTTACCCTGCCCTGTCAGTTTACTTTCCAACGTCACCGGTTTAGTCACTCCATTTAACGTCAGGTTACCGATAACAGAATAACCATCACCATTTTTCTTCACTTCAGTTGACTCAAATGTTGCCTGTGGGAATTTAGCAACATTTAAAAAACTTTTACCGCGTAGGTGTTTATCTCGTTCAGCATGATTGGTATCAACGCTATTGGTGTTGATCACTACATTAACTTTATCAGCTGCAGGATTTTTATCATCAAATGTGAAAGAACCATCAAAATCGTTAAAGCTGCCATATAACCAGCTATAACCTAAATGTTTAATCCGGAATTCGATAAAAGCGTGTTGCCCTTCTTTATCGATTTTATAATCGGCAGCTACAGCGCTACCGGCGGTAAACATCAGTGCGCCAAGACTCAGGCCCAACAGGGTCTTATTAATCATACGAAATTCTCCATAATACAGTAAGTTAATCGATGCTACGTCCTAGCATCCGTTTAAGGGTAATATCACCATCGATAAAGTGATGTTTAAGTGCAGCTAAACCATGTAATAGTGATAGCACTACCACAGCCCACGCTAAATAGAGATGTATAGTGCCAGCGGTATCAGCCTGATCAGGTAACCCGGCCAACGTTACGGGTATAGCGAACCAGCCGAATACATTAATAGGTTGTCCGTCTGCAGTAGAGATTAAATAACCACTAAGCATGAGACAAAACAGAATGCTATATAACATTAAATGGGCCAAGACAGCACTGACCCGGGTCAAGCGGTTATAGCTCGATAAAGGCTTAGGTGGCGGTGAGATAAAGCGCCAGATCACCCTAAATAGCATCACAGCAAAAAGGATGCACCCCACGCTTTTATGTATTTCTGGTGCCTGGTGATACCAACCATCGTAGTAGCCCAAGGTCACCATCCATAGCCCCAGAGCAAACAGTGCATATACCGTTAATGCAACCAACCAGTGGATAGCAATAGTGATATATCCAAACTGCTCCCTCGTATTTTTTAAAAGCATAGAGATTCCCTTTTGCTTGATTCATAAAACAACATTCAAACATTATTAAACATAAAATCAACATTTATTTTATATAAGATATATTCCTCTAATTGCTGTCAATTATTTTGCTGAACTCTATAATTAATCAATCAGTTAAATTGTTGTTCTTTACTTAACATGACATAAGAACAGTAAATACACAGCATGAAAATTAGGCTGATATTTTTTCATCTCTATTTCCAATGCGCTATCCAATAGTCCAATGTTGATTAATTTTGAGATCCACTGTCTTCAACTCAACTTAAATTTATATAAAAATCAACTTACTGATTAATATACATACAGTCTGAATAAATAATATATATGACTGAGTTATTACACGCAGCATAGACAACCGCATCACTCACTAGATTTGGGCAATACGGCAAACGTAGCGGTTATGAAATATAGAACGCCATGCCTTCATAACACACAGGGAGCGTGGTGCTGTACAATCGGTTACATGTACAATCGGTTACAAGCCGAAACTAATGACTCACTGAAGCCTTGCAAGGTTTTCTCTACTCTGATTATAACGACCCAACGGGGCCGGTATATGAATAGAACACTGAGGAACGAATCATGAAAACAGTATTGACTCTGATTGTTGCTGCAACCCTGAGTTTATTCTCTGTTGCTTTTGCAGCCGACACAGTAGTACCGCAAACCACACCAACGGCGACAGCACCAGCACCAGCAGTGCATAACGCATCAGCTAAAACCATGCACCACAAAAAAGCACAAAAACCAAACACAATAAAAAATACGCATAAAACCGCCCCTGAACAAAAAGCCCAGGCAGCCCAAAAACACCATAAAGCGGCACATAGCCACAAAGCACCTACCGTAGCACCAGCGGCTAAATAGCCCCATTGAGTTGGAGACAGGTGTGGCTGACCATTCTCGATTGACCTGTTAAAAATGATTCACTCAACACCCGGTTCTCCGGGTGTTTTTTATCAGGAGTGCTGACAATGCTGCGCCGCTATTTATTTGAAATTATTTTCTCTACTTTGGTTATTTGCGGGCTGGTCACGCTATTTTTTTATTTATAGCACGAACCTTGCCGCCTTCCTGCAACTCGCGTTATTTAGAGTATAGTTAGCCATAGCATAACCACTATGAGCAGCTTTATCAGCAAGGTTCAAGGTGTGTTAATGGATGATTCCTTAGTCAGTAAAAAAGCA
Organism: Yersinia pestis; assembly: GCF_900460465.1. GTDB lineage: Bacteria > Pseudomonadota > Gammaproteobacteria > Enterobacterales > Enterobacteriaceae > Yersinia > Yersinia pestis. Next base: position 169,183 of record NZ_UAVH01000007.1, read on the forward strand.
AGGTTAATTATTTATGCGTTTATTTTTATTATTACTTAGCTTGCTACTTATTTCCATTACCACCGCTTTCGCTCTAGATAAACCGGACGGAAGTAACAGCATTGAGGACCAAACAGCCCTATTTTTTGGTAAAGATGATCGCACTGCGGTAACAAACAGCCGCCAATGGCCATGGGAAGCTATTGGGCAAGTTGAAACGGCCAGCGGCAACCCTTGTACTGCAACATTAATTTCCCCACGATTGGTATTAACCGCCGGCCATTGTGTCTTGACTCCTCCGGGTAATATTGACCAAGCCGTCGCGTTGCGATTCATTTCCGATAAGGGCCACTGGAAATATCAAATTACGGATCTGAAAACACGGGTTGATGCCAAATTAGGCCAGAAACTCAAAGCCGATGGTGATGGCTGGATTGTGCCACCTGCCGCCGCTGCCTATGATTTTGCATTAATCCAATTAACAAATGCAGCGCCTATCCCCATCAAGCCATTGCCTTTATGGGAAGGTACTGCAAATGAACTGACAAAAGCGCTTAAATTGGTTAACCGTAAGGTAACGCAAGCCGGTTATCCACTCGACAACCTCAATACACTTTATAAGCATGAAGACTGTTTAGTAACCGGTTGGGCACAGCAAGGTGTTCTGGCTCACCAATGCGATACGCTGCCAGGTGACAGCGGCTCACCTCTGCTGCTAAAAAATGGCAATAGTTGGTCATTGATTGCCATTCAAAGTTCCGCGCCCGCAGCCAAGGAGCGTTATTTAGCTGACAACCGGGCATTATCAGTCACTGCGATTAATAACCGTTTGAAAAAATTGGTCAATAAGATAGCCGATACAACTCAGTAATTTTACCTTAGCCCGCTAAATATTATGCGATCTTGTATTTATTGAGGTGAGTCCTTTACTCCTTAGTCGCATAAGATGAGTTTGGGTTGAATTGAAAAACGAAAGTCCCTCCTAGTGCTGCGGCATAACGGCTCAAGGTGGTGAGGTTAGGTGAAATGATGCCTTTCTCCATACGACTGATATTTTGTTTTTTCAGCCCCGCCCGCAGTGCGACCTCTTCTTGAGTCAAATTGCATTGTTGGCGGGCCGCTTTCAGTTCAGTCATCATCGCTTGCCGAATTTGTAAATCCGTATAGGCGTCATTCACCTGCGGATGACTCAACGCTGCTGCTTTAACCACCGCAAAAGGAATGATGTCAAAATCGTCTGTTTTTTTCATGACTGCAATCTCCGTTTGAGTTCTTTCATGCGCCGATAAGCCAATATCAGTGTCCGTCTTGGGGTTTTCTGTGTTTTTTTCTGTAGGAGGTGAATGATATAAACCTGCCGATGGAGGTGGCAAAAGAAAAAACCACGCCCGATACCTTCTTTAGCGCTTACGCGTAATTCTTTTAACCCCTGCCCCATATCCCGTACATAAGGCTCTCTCAGTTCATGACCACAAGCTTCAAGCTCATCCATCGCCTTAATCAGTACCGCCTGTATGCCTACGGGTAATCTTACTAACTCCCTCTGTGCCAACCGTAACAAACTAATCTTATACATAAGCCGTCCCTGCTCCGTGAAAAACGGTATCAAACTCACCATAGGTAATCAAATATGGTGACCCAGAATCAGACAAACTTTCAACAACCGTCTGATCCCTCAGCGCAGGTATACCGCCAGTCATTAAGTTGATGCAATAACCTGGCGGCTACAGTTCAGGGTTAATTATTCATTCACGGGCGGTTTCGCATAAAAACCATCTTGTTTCATCGATTACATGCTGTCTTTATGGGGAAATGATAAAGGGGAATGATATTGAAGAGGCGATAACTCACTAAGAAATAAAAAGAATTCGACGCCTAAGTCTAGATAGCTCAGGCGTCGAATAGGGGCATCAATCAGACAGAAAGCTGTTCGATCGTTTGTAAGATACGTTTGTCAGACACCGGATAAGGGGTGCCCAGTTGTTGAGCAAATAAACTGACACGCAGTTCTTCAATCATCCAACGGACTTCTTTAACCTCTTCATCTTGCTGACGTTTAGGCGGTAATTTATTCAACCACTGTTGCCATACTTGCTGAACATGCTCAATTCGCAGCATTTGCGCCCTATCGCGATGAGGATCAACCGCCAGTTTTTCTAAGCGCCGCTCAATAGCCTTTAAATAACGTAAAGTATCAGGCAAACGCTTCCAGCCATTACTCGTGACAAATCCACGATAGATAAGGCCAGCAAGCTGAGCTTTAATATCAGAAAGCGCCAATACCAGTGAAATATCGATCCGGCCTTTCAACCGCTTATTAATACTGAACACCAGCGTGAGGATCTGCTCAACCTGCTTGGCAATATCCACCACGGTGTCATTCAGTTCCGCACGGACTTTTTCTTGTAAACGAGCAAAATCAGCCTCCTGCCAGACCGGGCCACCATGCTGTGCCACCAGTTTATCGACGCCACAGGCGATGCAGTCATCAATCAGATCCATTACGTTGCCATACGTATTGAAATAGAGACCCAGTTTGGATTTATTCGGCAATTTCTCATGTAAGTACTTAATCGGCGAAGGAATATTGAGTAGCAATAAACGCCGGGTACCCTGCCACATAGCCTGTTGTTGTTGCGATTCTGTATCGAACAAACGGATGGCAACACTGTCTTTTTCATCCACTAACGCTGGATAGGCTTTGACTTCATAGCCACCGCGCCGTTGCTCATAGCAGATAGGGAGATCGCCAAAACTCCAGATATGTAAGTTATTTTGTTCAATACCATCATCCGCGACGGCAGAAAGTGTTTCCTGTACTTTCTCTTGCAACTGTAACTTTAGGGCGGCAAGATCTTTGCCTTCTCGCAAAATACGGTTTTTATCGTCCAGCACACGAAACGTTATTTTCAGATGGTCAGGCACCTGATCTAACTGCCAACTATCACGTGACACCGTCACGCCAGTCATGCGGCGTAATTCACGCTCCAAAGCCTCCAATAAACCCGTTTCGAGTGGTGTTACCCGTGCCAGAAAAGCATCGGCATAATTAGGTGCCGGAACAAAATTACGCCGTACCGGTTTGGGCAATGATTTAATCAGTGCTATCACCAGTTCGCGGCGAATCCCTGGGATCTGCCAGTCAAACCCCTGCTCATGGATCTGGTTCAGAATAGGTAATGGAATGTGTACTGTGACACCATCGGCATCGGTGCCGGGTTCAAACTGATAAAACAGACGGAGTTTTAGCTCCCCTTGATACCAAAAATTCGGATAATCAAGCGGGTTTACTTTGTTCGCACCCTCTTTGATAAGCATGGTTTTTTCAAAGTTCAGCAGCTCGGGTTTCGTCTGGCTCGCTTGCTTCCACCAGCTATCAAAATGGAGGGCAGAGATAACATCACGACCAATTCTTTGATCATAAAAGTTAAAGAGTGTCTCGTCATCGACCAGAATATCCCGCCGACGGGATTTGTGTTCCAACTCTTCCACTTCAGCCAATAGCTTAAGATTCATTCGGAAGAACGCGTGCCGCGTCTGCCAGTCACCTTCAACCAACCCGTGGCGAATAAACAACTCACGGCAGAGCAGTGGATCGATCGGGCCGTAATTGATCTTACGCTCCGTAACAATCGGTAAGCCGAATAAGGTCACTTTCTCGCTGGCCATTACCGCGCCCTGAGCTTTCTCCCAATGTGGATCGCTGTAATGGTGTTTCACCAGGTGCTGGGCTAAAGGCTCAATCCATTCGGGTTCAATACGTGCAGCAATGCGCCCCCATAAACGGCTGGTCTCGACCAATTCAGCCACCATGACCCACTTGGGGGGCTTTTTGAATAAGCCGGAGCCGGGGAAAATAGCAAAGCGGGCGTTACGAGCACCGGTAAACTCTTGCTTCTCAACATCTTTCTGCCCAATGTGAGAAAGTAAACCGGTCAGTATCGCGGTATGTACACTGCGGTAGTCTGCGGCAACACTGTTGACGGGTATCCCTAACTCTTTAACGACCTGCCGCAACTGAGTGTAAATATCCTGCCATTCACGCACCCGTAGGTAATTCAGGTAATCGCTGCGGCAAAGCTTACGAAATTGTGCTGATGACAACGCTTTTTGTTGTTCTTTGAGATAATCCCACAGATTAACAAAGGCGAGAAAATCGGAATCTTTATCCGCAAAACGGCGGTGTTTTTCATCAGAGGCCTGCTGTTTATCTACCGGACGCTCACGCGGATCCTGAATAGATAACGCCGAGGTGATAATCATTAATTCACGTACGCAGCCACTTTTCTGCGCTTGCAATACCATTCTGGCCAAGCGTGGATCGACAGGAAGTTGGGCTAACTGGCGGCCCAATGGGGTCAATTGCTGATGCCCGTTACTGGCGGTCTGAATGGCCCCCAGTTCCTCCAGTAACCTTACACCGTCTTGGATATTGCGTTTATCCGGTGCTTCAACAAAGGGAAATGCAGCGATATCCCCTAACCCCAGAGAGGTCATTTGCAAGATCACCGAAGCCAGATTGGTCCGTAGGATTTCTGGATCCGTGAACTCAGGGCGGGAGAGAAAATCTTGCTCGGAATAAAGACGAATACAAATACCGTCAGAGACACGGCCACACCGCCCTTTACGCTGATTAGCCGATGCCTGAGAAATAGGCTCAATCGGTAACCGCTGGACCTTGGTACGGAAACTGTAACGGCTGATACGTGCTGTGCCGGGATCGATAACATATTTGATACCCGGCACCGTGAGTGACGTTTCTGCCACGTTGGTTGCCAACACAATTCGCCGCCCATGATGTGACTGAAACACCCGGTTCTGCTCACTGTTTGATAAGCGGGCATACAGCGGTAGCACTTCGGTGTGTGGCAAATTTTGCTTTATCAACGCATCCGCTGTGTCACGGATTTCGCGCTCACCACTCATAAAGATTAAGATATCCCCGGCGCTTTCACGGCCCAACTCATCGACTGCATCAAAAATGGCCTGCAATTGGTCCCGATCAACATCATCGGCATCATCCACAATCGGCCGGTAGCGCACCTCCACCGGGTAGGTACGGCCAGAGACCTCAATAATTGGGGCGTTATTGAAATGTTGTGAGAAGCGTTGCGGGTCAATAGTCGCTGACGTAATGATCACTTTCAGATCAGGGCGTTTAGGTAATAACTCACGTAAATAGCCCAAGATAAAATCAATGTTAAGGCTACGTTCGTGGGCCTCATCAATGATCAACGTGTCATATTGCATCAGCAGGCGATCTTGCTGAATTTCAGCCAGCAGAATGCCATCCGTCATTAATTTGACCAGTGTATTTTCACCGACCTGATCGTTAAAACGAACTTTGTAACCAACACAGCCGCCAAGCGAAGTATCCAGCTCATCGGCAATGCGGTTAGCCACCGTCCGGGCGGCCAAACGGCGTGGCTGAGTGTGGCCGATAACGCCTTTCACCCCCCGCCCCAGTTCCAGGCAGATTTTCGGCAACTGTGTCGTTTTACCCGACCCAGTCTCACCGGCGACAATGATCACCTGATGGTCACGGATAGCGTTATAAATATCCTGTTTCTTCTGGCTGACGGGCAGATTATCTGGATAACTGATCGCCGGACAAGCCGCCCGACGGCGGGTTACTCGCTGCATTGCTATCGCGATTTCGGCTTCAATTTCGTGAGTAATCGCCTGTATGGCGTCAGGGTTATTGATTTTTCGTGCGCTATGTAGCCGACGCTGAATGCGCTGTTGGTCACGGAGCATCAACTCACCAAGTTGAGTGGATAATGCTGTGAGCGAAGATTTCACGTTCTATATTCCTTATTACGTAGATCACCGCTAAATGCGAAGGTCCACCATTTTCATACTGTCACTTCAATTAACAGATATCGTTTCAATTAACGGACATATTTTATTCATTAAGATGTCATTTTTATCCGCCAACCCACTTTTTTTGGTTCATGGTTTCTATTATAGAGTTGATTTACGGTTTCTATTTAGAGTTGATTCATAGCTTCTATTATAGAGATTCATAGCTTCTATTATAGAGAGTAACATAGCCTTTAGTGCCGCCGTAACCCAGCCTGTATTTTCGCCATAATCACTTCATTCAATAAAATCGAACAAAGAGCGCAAAATATTGCGCTATCACTGGTAGCAAAATCTGCATAAAGTGTATCTCATTGAAAGGGCGTGTCGCCTGAATTTCTGTTCTCTGTTAAGGAATTACGATGAGTAAAGTACTGGTCCTGAAATCAAGCATCTTGGCAACCTCTTCACAATCTAACCAGTTAGCTGACTTCTTTGTTGAGCAATGGCAAGCCGCCCATGCAGGTGATCAAATTACTGTCCGTGATTTGGCCGCTCAACCTATCCCCGTATTAGATGGCGAACTCGTCGGTGCACTGCGCCCTTCAGGTACAGCATTAACACCGCGTCAACAAGAGGCGTTGGCTCTTTCTGATGAACTGATTGCTGAATTGCAGGCGAATGACGTCATCGTGATAGCGGCACCTATGTACAACTTCAACATCCCGACGCAGTTGAAAAACTATTTCGACATGATTGCCCGTGCAGGCGTTACTTTCCGTTATACCGAGAAAGGCCCTGAAGGCTTGGTAACAGGTAAACGCGCGATTATTCTGACCAGCCGTGGTGGCATTCATAAAGATACCCCAACCGATCTGGTTGTCCCTTATCTGCGTCTGTTCCTGGGCTTTATTGGTATCACCGATGTTGAGTTCGTGTTCGCCGAAGGTATTGCTTATGGCCCAGAAGTCGCGACCAAAGCACAAGCCGACGCCAAAACATTATTGGCTCAGGTAGTGGCTGCTTAAGCCGAGTGATACTCGCTCACTAGGGGTGTCACCCTAATGAACGAGTAAAAAGATGGCCTCGTATTACCCTCATTTTACCCGAAAGCCATGTGATGATTGCGCGCCAACCGGCGCGCTTTTTTATGCCTTTTCTTCCGCCAGCAGAACCATGGCACTCTCTTCATCAGTCACTAAACCATTCAGCCACTGCCCCTTCAAAGCCGCTTTAATCGCCTGATGCTTTTCTTTCCCGCCGGCAATAGCGATCACGGGTTTTTCCGGCTGAATACGTAATTTCACGCTGGTTAAGCATTGATCCAACGCGTACGGGACGGGTTGCCCATCAGCATCAATAAAATTACCCAGCATCTCCGCGACCACATGCGATGCGAGCAAGGCATCCACATCTTGCGCCGAAATAAAACCATCTTTGTGTAACGGGCAATGGTAGCCAATCGAACCGATACCGATAAAGGTGACATCGGCCTGCGCTGCTTTTTCGGTGACGGTGCGATAAATGCGATGGTTACACCACAGGTCACGATCAGCGGCGCTGTCAGCAAATAAAGGGGCTGGCAGGATAAAATAGCGGCCTTGGGTTTTCTCAGCCATCCACAACGGGACGTCGTAACGGGTGCAAGAGCCGTCAGCGGCAATGGCCCCTATCAATGATACACAGCTATGTTGCGGCCGTTCAACATCAGGCAACTCATCGATGGCGGCCTTTAAGCTGCGCCCTGAACCGACGCCAATAACTAAGGGTTGCTCTTGTCGTAGAAACTGCGCCATCACCTCGGCCCCCGCCACGGCAATTGCACGTTGAACCCCCGCGTTGTCCATGCCTTGGCTAGGGACAACCTGACAACGGTGTAAACCATAGCGTTGTTGTAATTGCTCGGCCAGCGCCATACAGCGAGCCACAGGGTGCGTGATATTGACACTGACCAATCCATTATCAATGGCGCAAGCCACCAACCGCTGTGCAACCTGCCGAGAGACGCCTAACGCCTCGGCAATTTCATGCTGAGTTTGCCCAGCAACATAATACATCCAGGCCGCTCTGGCCGCCTGATCCAGTTTCTTATCACTCTTATGCATGGGTTATCTGCGCATTATTTTTTGAAGTAACAATATTAGTCATATTACGTCGCTATTTCGCAGATTTTTATCCCTACGCACGTTTATGTGAGCTAAAGCTCAATTTGAGGGCAAAAGTTACATTAACCTACACGAAAGGGCAAATGCCCAAATATTGAATTTATGCCCAAACAATAACTGTAGCACCTTCTGTAATTGTGGAGATTATTATGAATACTGACCTGAAATCACCCCCTGCTGTGTGGCTGCATATTGGTGCTGGCTCCTTCCACCGAGCCCATCAGGCTTGGTATTTACACCGTTTGTTAGCCTCAGGCGATGACCGTTGGACTATCGCTTTGGCCAATATTCGTGATGACGCCATCCCACTACTGGACACATTGCGGGCGCAACACGGTGAATATGTCTTGGAAACGGTCACACCAAGCGGTGAACGCCAGTATGAAAAGATAACATCACTGCGCAATATCATTCCTTGGGATAAAGCGCTAGATCATCTGGTAGCGCAAGGGAGTAAACCCGAAACTCGCGTGATCTCTTTCACCGTAACGGAGGGGGGCTACTATTTAGATAATCAATTTAATCTGCAACAGGACAATAGCGATATTCAGGCCGATCTTAGAGGAGATTGCCGCACGATTTACGGGGCAATTAGCCGTATCTTGCAACAACGGCAACAGGATAAGAGTGGCCCGGTCACTCTACTGAACTGCGATAACTTGCGTCACAACGGTGAACGATTCCGCCATGGCTTATTAGAGTTTCTTGCTCTACGAGGTCAACAAAGCCTATTAAACTGGGTGACAAGCCAGACCCGCAGCCCGAATACCATGGTTGATCGTATCACCCCGCGCCCATCAGCCGATATCGCGCAGCGGGTGTTGGAAAAAACCGGTATCGTAGATAACGCTCCGGTGATGGGGGAATCATTTATTCAATGGGTTATTGAGGATGATTTTATTGCTGGCCGCCCGGCACTGGAGAACGTTGGGGCGGAAATGGTCACCTCGGTTTTGCCTTATGAAGAAGCCAAAATCCGCATTCTGAACGCCAGCCACAGTTGTATTGCTTGGGCGGGCAGCTTGATTGGGCAATGTTATATTCATGAAAGTACCCAAACCGACGCTATCCGCCAGATGGCTTATGACTATGTCACGCAAGATGTCATTCCCTCCCTGACGCCCAGCCCACTTGATTTAGCCCATTACCGCGATGTGGTACTGGAACGTTTCAGTAATCCGTATATTCGCGATACGAACCAGCGTGTCGCCGCCGATGGATTTTCCAAAATCCCCGGATTTATCACTCCCACGCTGATCGAGTGTTACCAACGTGGCGGAGTGCCTACCGCTACCGCAATGTTGCCCGCATTATTCTTCGTATTTATGGAAAGTTGGCACCAAGGCACTCTGCCGTATGAATATCAGGATGGTATTCTGGACCCAGCAGCCGTCCATGCCATGTTTCAGTCTTCTGACCCTGCAGGCTTATTTGCCCGTGATAGCGCCCTTTTCGGGCCGCTGGCCAATGATGATCAGTTCGAACAGTTATTACGCCAGTCCATAAATCGTGTCTCTGCTTGGGTTAGCACTAACCGTTAATCCCTGAGGAGGGGCTTGGGGGGGCGGCGCGTTTAGGGGGCGGGGGATCTCCGGTGATAAATGATCGTCAGTAATTAATGATCAGCCGTAATTAACGATCAGCAGTGCAGTAATGAACTACAATGCAGTAATGAACTACAGGCCGGTACGAAGCCGCCCATTGTTCAACGTGTTATCCCTGATATTATCGGCAGGAGGATTTAGCGTTTCATCCACTGGCCATTAATCCCGCGCACATATTCGCCCTCCGCCGCGCGGTTGACTAATTTCTGCCCCGCCAATTTGGCGACATTCTCGGTTGAGATATGGTTTTTTTGCGCCACTTCCTGATACTTCTCCGCTCTGGCAAGATTGATTTGCTCCACCAGCGCCAAGGTTTCTGCATCTTTTTTCACCGGCGCTAAATAGCCACTCAAGGTCTCTCCCACCCGGCCTTGTTGTTTTGCCTGTTCTAATGTCAAAGCGAACGAGTGCGGGCTGTACAGTAAACTGCTGGTCAACACCAAACACCCCAACGCAAGCCGGATCAGACTTTGCCGCCCATCAATCCAGCCTAAAGTATGCTTTTTCATGATGGTTCCTTAGAAGAGATTGGATTGATTTTTAAGCAATGCTTCCACATCTTTATCGACCCTTATCTGGATTTCATGCTCAATCTTGACGTTCATATTAATCGTGATAGGTTTCTCTGGTGTCGCTACCTCAAGACGGACACAGCCACTGAGCAGTAAAATACCCAGAGCCATCGCCACACGCTCCCCTGTCAAAATCTTCATTCCTTCGCCCTCGTCGGTATTGGTGCTGTTGGTTGTGATGAAATACCTTGCGGTAATGAACTCGCGGACGGTAATGAACTCGCTGATGGTAATGAAATAGTCTGTTGCAACCACTCTTGTAAATTGTCACCAAATCGTAGGCTGCGCCAAAGTTGGAACAGGTTCTCCTGGTGCTGGTAATTCAGTACTACCGCCCGTGTGCTATTTTTTTGCGAATTCACACCATGAACTTTAGAGGTTAGCGTCAACTGCCCCAGATTATCCAGATCCACTTTGGTATACGATTGAGAAATCTCCATGTAACGCAACCAGTCAATCGCCGCACCGGCGACAGTATTGCTCTCACTGATAGAATCGGTCAGGTCTTTATCGAGCCGTAATGTCAGCATGCCGTCATTGGCAATCCAACCATTACGCACCAGCCACTGTGGGTTATTAAGATAAAGCGGTAATTCGCCGTTCACTTTACCCGACATCGCAAATTGCTTCGGTTGTAATACGGTGAACAACGCGCTCAGATCAATCTGACTTAATTTGAGGACGGCGGCATCATGTTGTGGCAAACGCAGCGCAGACAAGCTCAGGTGGCCGTTCAAAATATCCATGCCAACATTGCTTAATGTTAGTGGTGCCGTTTCTGAATAAGGATAAGTCCCCTGTAAATCAGCAGTAATATTCTGCATATCAAAGAGGTTATTCAACGAAGCGATACGTAGCATTACCGGCTCTTTAGCCCCTAACTGCCAGTGATGGTTCTGTAAACGATACGACATGACAAAATCTAGCCCGCTTAACTCACCGTCCTGCAGCCACATGCCGCCATTGTTTACCACCCAATGCCCACCGGCAGTAAACCCTTGTTCACGCGCCGCAGAGAATGCGGCTTGCGCATAAAACGTACCGTCCCGCAGTTTGATCCCCAGATCTTTTGAAATCAGTGGCTGGAAGACCATTAATGACTGCTTAGGCCACCAACCCTCACCACGCAAGCGCTCACCATCCCAGCGGCCACGTAGCGGAATTGGCCCGATAGACTGAGCTTGCAATTGCCCTTGCCAGAGGAAACTATCGAGATCGCGGCCATTGAATTGCAGTGATAACACTGACGGGGGGAGATAACCGCCACCATCACTGAACTCCACTTTTTTAGCGCTCAGTTTCAGACCTGCAATAAACGCGGGGTGGTGGTTATCTCGTTGCCAGGTCAGCGGTTTCGTCAATATCAAACGTGGTGCGTCCACCTTGACTAGGCCATATTGTAAACGATCAAACCCCGTTGACAGCGTATCCACCGTAATCAGCGTATCCCGCCAACTCCCCGTCCCCCCCACATCCCAGCGTGCCGCTAATGGTGGCAAGTTTCCGCTCCCCCAATAGCGCCATTGCCAATTGCCCTTATCTGGCCAAAACGCTTGTGCCTGCCCATCCAAATGCAGATTGACACTCCCCCAGTAGCTATCCTGAGCATCAACGATTGCCTGTAAACGCCCCGTAACACCCGCGGCGGTCACCCGGATACCCGCCAGCGGCCAACGAGCATCTTTTATCCGCAATTCCGGGGTCAGATTACCATAAGTACGCAGCAAGGCGCCGGGGGACAATATCCACGTCGGATTCAATACTGAACCGCTAAGTAAACCGGGGATCGTGGCGTTAAACACCATGGTTTCCAGATTTACTTGCCCACTTAGTTGGAATTTTAACTCACTGTTAATTAAACCCAAATTGCCCGGCCCCAGCGTCAATACGGCGTTCCCTTTGCCATTTTTCCCCGAGGTAATCACGTTAATCCGTGCATCAATCGAGGTCTGTTCCAATCCTTGATCCCAATCGTGTAGTGTCAGGTTAACGCCCCCCTTCAACGGCTGTTGACCATATGGCCATTGCCACTGACCGTTCACGATCTGAATAAGATTCGCCGAGGCTTGCCAGGGTAAACGCGCTAAAGGTTGGTTATCGCCACGCTCAGTTAAGGTCAATACGCCCTGCTGTTGCTGCCAACTCAAGTTCAATAGCAGCGGCTTCGACAAATAACCGGTGGTCAATAGCCCATCTAATGCGCCTTGCTCTGGCCACTCATCCAATGACAACGGGATTTTAATTTTACCGCTAAGCTGAAACAGTTGAGGCATACCGGGAATGGCCATAGAGAACTGATTCAAACTAAGCTGCTGTTGTTCATTCAACGTCACAGCAAAGCTGAGTTGCTGCCCCTGATAACCGAGTGTCTGAAGAGATTTATTGTTGTCAGGTGATGTCAGTGTCAGCTTGCCTGCATATTGCTGCCAAGGGGTGACCAGCAGATGATTGATAGTAAGATCAAAACGGGACAGTTGCTGCTGCCATTGCGCCAAATCGAGCGGAGAGCTATCACCGCCAGACGGTAACTGACTCAAACAAGCAGTCTCCAGCACCACATCACCCGCACCCAACTGCCAGCGTCCTTGGTGATAACCTATACTCAGTTGACTGATATTAGCGAGCGTACAATCCTGAGCCAAATAACGCAGTTGCTCGACACGCAACGCGCCATTACGCCACACAGGAAGAACGGGTAATTGCAGTTGGCTACCCGCAGGTAACCAATACCCGGCGACTCTCGGTAACCATGTCGGCAGAGTTTTCCATAACACGAGCAGCGACAGTGCGCTTATTAATAACAACCCGACTACTATTTTTGCGCATTTAGCCATGACTTGCCTTGTTTTATCACCAACCTGACACTGAGTGCTTCAATCACTGCGCCCAAAAACCACCAAGACCTACAATAACTGAGCCCTACATTGCGGCAAGATACCATAATAACTAGGTAACAGCTGTGATTGAAAATGGAGATAAATACCTTATCCTTTTAGTCTTAATAAGTTACACAGACTGCGATAAACTTATCATTGCTGAAAATTGTATGACTTATTGAAATATGTTAAATTTATCACAATATTTTGGCGGAGAAATACGATGAAATTAGCCGTTTACAGTACCAAGCAGTATGACCGTAAATACCTTGAGCTGGTCAACAAAGATTTTGGCTTTGAATTGGAGTTTTTCGATTTTCTGCTTACCCCCAAAACCGCCAAAATGGCTGAGGGCTGTCAGGCGGTATGTCTCTTCGTCAATGATGATGGCTGCCGCGAAATATTAACTGAACTGGCGACTATCGGCGTTAAAATTCTGGCATTGCGTTGTGCTGGCTTTAATAACGTGGATCTGGAAGCGGCCAAAGAGTTGGGTATACAAGTGGTCCGAGTGCCCGCATATTCACCTGAAGCTGTCGCGGAACATACCGTTGGCATGATGCTGAGCCTTAACCGACGTATTCACCGTGCTTATCAGCGAACCCGTGATGCCAATTTCTCGCTGGAAGGTTTGATTGGTTTCAATATGCATAACCGTACTGCGGGGATTATCGGCACAGGTAAAATTGGTGTTGCCACCATGCGTATCCTTAAAGGTTTTGGTATGCGCCTGCTGGCGTTTGACCCTTATCCAAGTGAGCAAGCTCTAGAGCTAGGTGCAGAATATGTTGATCTGAAGACCTTGTACGCCGAGTCTGATGTTATCTCACTGCATTGCCCGATGACGCCAGAAAACCATCATTTGCTCAATAAGCAGTCATTTGATCAAATGAAAGATGGCGTGATGATCATTAATACCAGCCGTGGCGGTTTAATTGATTCAACGGCGGCGATCGATGCGTTAAAACAACAGAAAATAGGCTCCCTCGGCATGGACGTTTATGAAAATGAACGTGATTTATTCTTTGAAGATAAATCCAATGACGTGATTCAGGATGATGTTTTCCGCCGTTTGTCCTCTTGCCATAATGTGTTATTTACTGGGCATCAGGCGTTCCTAACCGAGGAAGCACTCACCAGTATCTCTGTCACCACCTTGCAGAATATTGCTCAGTTGGATAAAGGCGAACCCTGCCCAAATATCATCACCCTCTGATGCATTAACACCCAATAGCGGATAGCGAGTGTACATTCTCCCTATCCGTTATGATGAGTAGGAGATAATATGAGAAAGTTCGTTCCAGTGGCTATTATCGGTGTACTTCTGGCAGGATGCAGCGGTATGAATCAGTCTGGGAATAATATGAACCCTGTGACAAACAGTAGCCATGTGACCGAAAGTGACCTGTTACACCATAATTTTGTCTTGGTCAGCGTTGATGGTAAGCCACCGGTTAAAACACCTGAACCCAATATTGAGTTTGGTGAAAATATGCATATTTCAGGTGCGATGTGTAATCGATTTATGGGCCAAGGTGAATTAAAAGACGGCATATTGACGGCTAAGGGGCTGGCGAGCACCCGTATGCTATGCGCTGATGAACAACTCAATCAATGGGACGCACTGATTGGTGATATATTACACAGCGGCGTGAAAGTGACCTTAAATAAAGGGCAATTGACGATGAGTAATAGTACGCACACCTTAGTTTACCAACAGAAAGATTGGGTTAACTGATGCTCATTGATGCATAACCTCTTATTTAGGCGGCAGTTTTCCGATAGCTGCTGCCAATTAACGCACCGGGCATGCACCGCGCAACAACGCTTCCTCGTCACAACGTTTGCCATCCGGTAACTGGCACATGCCTACGCTACCGCCATGAAGTTGCCTCGTGTTAGCCAATATTCCCCCCGCATTAGCACAATTAGCTGCCGCCGAATTGGACATATTGACGTCATTTGACATATTCACATTGCGATAAGCGATAGCGTTGGTAGCCTGCTGCTCGGGTTCGTAGGTCTCGCTATTATTTAACGTATTGCTATTATTTAACGTATTGATATTTGAATCATTGCTGCTACATGCGGCTAAAAATAGCGCCATACCGCACACTACTCCCTGAAATATTCTCATTCTTTTGCTCCGGCAGGATAGACTTATCAACCTATAATTTATAAACCTAGCTAGTATTATGTAGTACATCACCCTATTTAGTACATCACGCTATTGGGAATAGATGAAGCACGACATGATAAAGATATTCCCAGTATAATACACAACTCATCCAATATTCGGGTCAGTCAATCATTCGATATGTCATCTCTGCTAACTTCGCGGTAGCGTCAAGGAAGAAAGGTGTAGTCATCGGTTAGAAGAGCAGGTATCTATAGTCTGTAAAAAATAAAACGGGAACGACCATGATCACTGATTTATTGTTACGAATTACCCTAGCGGGGATTTTAGGTGGGTTAATTGGTCTTGAACGTCAATTACGGGCAAAAGAAGCTGGATTACGTACCCATATTTTAGTCGGTATTGGTAGTGCCATGTTTATGATCGTCTCTAAATATGGTTTTGAAGATTTATTGGTCTTAGAACACGTCAGTTTTGACCCCAGTCGAGTCGCCGCACAGGTGGTCAGTGGTATGGGTTTTCTTGGTGCCGGTACCATTATGATTCAAAAACAAATGGTCAAAGGGCTGACAACTGCTGCCGGGATGTGGGTTACGGCGGCTATCGGTCTGGTTATCGGAAGCGGCCTGTATGAAATTGGTATTTATGGCACCTTGATGACCTTAGTGGTGCTGGAAGTCTTCCGCCAATTAAGCCAGCGCTTACTCGGGCAGCATTATTATATTGTCGTCAAGTTACTCCCTGAAAGCGTCCCATTGGTGTTGGTTGCACTGCAAAAATTGCATTTACAGCCCATGAATCTCTCGGTGACACAAAACCATAAAAGCGATAATACTAGCAGTGAATTGACGATGGAAGTGACGTTGTCACCCAAAAAGACGGTAAATCAGGTTTATGAACAATTATTAGCTATTGAGGGAATACATCAGTTAGATATTAAGTAGCACGTTTGGCTCCGCGTTATCGTCCAATCAACGGTAACGCGGAAAATAAGGATGTCAGATTAATGCATCGGTGTCTTGGACAGGAGGTTAATCACCATAACACCCGAAATAATCAGCGCCATACCGACAACCGCCGCCCAATCCAGCTTTTGTTGATACATAAAGGTGGCAGCGATTGAGACCAGTACAATCCCCAAACCGGACCAAATCGCATAAGCAATACCCAGCGGCATGGTTTTAACTACCTGCGAAAGCCCCCAAAAAGCAATACCATAACCAATCACGACAACCACTGATGGGACTAATCGAGAAAAACCATCGGATGCTTTTAGCATCGTCGTCGCAACCACTTCGGCAATAATCGCCATAAATAAATAGACAAAACTGCTCATTATCACTCTCTCATTTCAACATAAGGGCGACATTATGCCCGTACAAAGTTAAATCTTCATTAAATTGACACCGGCTTCACAGCGGCTTTACAAGTCAGTGAGTTGGCAAGCTAATCACCTTGTAAATAAAGTTTTGTATAAAAATCACCTTACCCCTCCTCTTTTATTGCCGAGGCCATAATGATTACGTTAAACGACAATACGATATTGCTGTAAAGCCACCAATAATCTGCAAATTGTTAAAGATTATCTGAAAATACCCCTATCACAGCCCTCTCACAAATAGGTTCACCTTGCATTTTATTGAACTGTATTTGGTGAATTCAGTCACACAAACGCGATAACTGGCAAAGAATATCTTCTGCTAAAATTTTAGCATTAGCTCAAATAATGAATTATTTCAAAGAATATTTTAGCAATCAGAGACACCCATTACGACGTTTTCTCTGTATGAAAAGCAATGTGAAGGTATAAATTAATGATTACGACTGACGGCAACAGCGCAGTGGCTTCTGTGGCCTATCGTGCCAGCGAAGTTATTGCTATCTACCCCATTACCCCCAGTTCTACGATGGCAGAGCAAGCCGATGCTTGGTCAGGTGACGGCAAAGTGAACATCTGGGGCGATGTGCCGCGGGTGGTCGAAATGCAGTCCGAAGGGGGGGCTATCGCCACGGTTCATGGGGCATTGCAAACTGGCGCATTATCCACCTCCTTTACCTCCTCGCAGGGATTGTTATTAATGATCCCAACACTGTACAAACTGGCTGGCGAATTAACACCATTTGTACTTCATGTTGCAGCCCGGACAATTGCTACCCATGCATTATCCATCTTTGGTGACCATTCCGATGTGATGGCGGTACGCCAAACAGGCTGCGCCATGTTATGCGCCAGTAGCGTACAGGAGGCTCAGGATTTTGCCCTGATTTCACAGATTGCCACCCTGAATAGCCGAATTCCCTTTATCCATTTCTTTGATGGTTTTCGCACCTCGCATGAAATCAACAAAATAGAGCCACTCAGTGACGAGACGTTGCGCCAGTTATTGCCTCAAGCAGGGATTAATGCGCACCGGAGCCGGGCTCTTTCGCCAGATCACCCAGTGGTACGCGGCACCTCAGCCAATCCAGATACCTATTTCCAGTCACGGGAAGCCACTAACCCTTGGTATAACAACACCTATCAGCATGTTGCGGATGCCATGCAGGCATTTGCTGAAGCCACTGGGCGTGAATATAAACCGTTTGAATATTACGGCCATCCACAAGCTGACCGTGTCATTATTTTAATGGGTTCCGCTATCGGTACCTGCGAAGAGGTTATTGACACCTTGCTCACTCGAGGGGAGAAAGTCGGTGTGCTAAAAGTACGCTTATTTCGCCCCTTCTCCGCACAGCATCTGCTTGCGCTCTTGCCCGCGTCGGTCGGCAAAATTGCGGTTTTGGATCGCACCAAAGAGCCTGGCGCATTAGCTGAACCCCTGTATTTGGATGTAATGACGGCATTAGCTGAAGCTTATAGCCGTGGTGATCGTGATACATTGCCAAAAGTCATTGGGGGACGCTATGGCTTATCCTCCAAAGAATTTGGCCCCCATTGCGTATTGGCCATTTTCAGAGAGCTGTCATTAGACTTACCACGCCCCCGGTTTACAGTTGGAATTTTTGATGATGTGACCGGCCTATCGTTGCCCCTAAGCGACGAAAAAATTGAATCGCGCGCAACATTGGAAGCCCTATTTTATGGCCTGGGAAGTGATGGTTCAGTCTCTGCCACCAAGAATAACATCAAGATTATCGGCAACAGCACCGCACTCTACGCTCAAGGTTATTTTGTTTACGATTCGAAGAAGGCTGGAGGCCTGACGGTCTCACATCTACGCGTAAGCCAGACGCCGATTAACTCAGCCTATCTGGTTAGCCACGCCGATTTTGTCGGCTGCCACCAGCTACAGTTTATCGATATTTATCAAATGGCTGAACGCCTTAAACCCGGAGGGATATTCTTACTCAATACCCCCTTCAGCGCGGATGAGATGTGGCCACGTTTGCCACAAGACGTTCAGGCAGTATTGCATCAGCGCCATGCCCGTTTGTTTGTGATCAATGCTGCGAAAATTGCCCGTGAATGCAAACTCGGTGCCCGCATCAATACCGTCATGCAGATGGCCTTCTTCCATCTGACACAGATTCTGCCAACGGCCATGGCACAAGAGCAATTACGGGCCGCGATTGAACGCAGTTACAGCAATAAAGGGGCAGAAATTGTCACCCGCAACTGGCAAGCACTGGATGCAACTCTCGAAGCCTTAATTGAGATCCCGCTGCAACCTATTGACGAAAACAGCCCTGTACGCCCACCGATTGTTTCAGACCAAGCGCCCGATTTCGTTAAAACCGTTACGGCAACCATGCTGGCAGGCTTGGGTGATACGCTGCCGGTATCGGCCTTCCCGCCCGATGGCACCTGGCCTGTCGGTACCACCCAATGGGAAAAACGCAATATTGCAGAAAACATCCCCATCTGGCAGCCAGACCTTTGTACACAATGTAATCACTGTGTCGCTGCCTGCCCACACTCGGCTATCCGTGCCAAAGTGGTACAACCTGAGGCCATGGCCGGTGCGCCGGACAGCTTACAGTCACTGGATGTTAAAGCCCGTGATATGCGTGGGCAGAAATATATCTTACAAGTGGCGCCCGAAGATTGTACTGGCTGCAACCTGTGTTATGAAGTCTGCCCTGCCAAAGATCGCCAAAATCCAGAAATCAAAGCGATTAACATGCGGCCGCGTCTGGAACACCGGGCGGTAGAAAAAGCACATTATGATTTCTTCCTCAAGCTGCCTGAAATCGATAAAACACAAATGGAACGTATCGATATCCGGACTTCACAATTGATTTCACCGCTGTTCGAATATTCCGGAGCCTGCTCCGGTTGTGGTGAAACACCGTATATCAAATTGTTGACCCAGTTGTATGGCGATCGTCTGCTCATTGCCAATGCCACCGGTTGCTCTTCGATCTATGGCGGTAACCTGCCTACCACGCCATACACCACCAATGCCGATGGCCGTGGGCCTGCATGGGCAAACTCATTGTTCGAAGATAATGCGGAGTTTGGTTTAGGCTTTCGCCTAACCGTCGATCAGCATCAAAAACGTGTTACCCGGCTGATCCAACAGCTAGCACCTCAACTGCCGGATGAGTTGGTCAATCAACTGATCAATCAGGAATACACCCCAGAAGAGCGGCGTAAGCAAGTCTCACAATTGCGTCAGTTGTTACGTGAGATACCAGGCAATGATGCACAACAGTTAGCAGCAGACGCCGACTATCTGGTGGATAAATCTATCTGGCTGATTGGCGGTGATGGCTGGGCATATGATATTGGTTTTGGCGGTTTGGACCATGTCCTGAGCCTGACAGAAAATGTCAATGTGCTGGTACTGGACACCCAGTGCTATTCCAATACCGGTGGTCAGCAATCCAAGGCGACTCCCCTCGGTGCGGTCACCAAATTTGGTGAACACGGTAAACGCAAAGCGCGCAAAGATTTGGGCGTCAGTATGATGATGTATGGCCACGTCTATGTGGCACAGATCTCTATTGGGGCACAGCTCAATCAGACGGTGAAAGCCATTCAGGAAGCAGAAGCCTATCCCGGCCCGTCACTGATTATTGCTTACAGCCCTTGTGAGGAACACGGTTACGATTTGGCATACAGCCATGACCAAATGAAGCAATTGACGGCCACCGGTTTCTGGCCATTGTATCGCTTTGACCCGCGCCGCGCCGATGAAGGCAAAACCGCGTTAGCACTGGATTCACGCCCACCAAGCAGTGACTTGACCACCACACTGCTTAATGAGCAACGTTTCCGCCGGTTAAATACGCAAGAACCCGCCGTTGCCGCCCAGTTATATGCCGAGGCTGAAAAAGATCTGAAAAAACGCTATGACTTCTTGAGTTTACTCGCTGGCAAAACGGAAAAAACGCCTTCGGAATAAACAGCACTCTCGTTTACCCTGTGCGATTTACTGAGCCAGTTAGCTAAACCGCTAACTGGCTTTTTCTATTATCTTGTATCTTGATTTTTTTATATTCTTGTTTTTAGCTTAAACGCTGTGTCGGCGCGTACAAAAGTGGTTTTTAGAGAAAGCAGGCTGCACAAATGTTGTCACAACAGTAGCCTTCTATCGGGCATTGCTTGAGTGCTATTATAAGGGACATAGGTCACAACCGCCCCCATTATGCCCCTAACTGAATATGAGTTACGAATAAATGCTAGAAAAACAATCGGTTAATCAGAAAGAACAATACAATTTTAACAAGCTGCAAAAACGGCTGCGCCGTAACGTCGGCCAAGCTATCGCCGATTTCAATATGATCGAAGAAGGTGACCGTGTAATGGTTTGCCTGTCTGGCGGTAAAGACAGCTATACCATGCTGGATATTTTGCAAAGCCTGCAAAAAAGTGCTCCCATCAATTTCTCGTTGATCGCGGTTAATCTGGATCAGAAACAACCCGGTTTTCCAGAAGATATCCTGCCTGCTTATTTAGATAAACAGGGGGTGGAATACAAAATTGTAGAAGAAAATACCTACGGGATCGTAAAAGAAATTATTCCTGAAGGTAAAACAACCTGCTCTCTGTGCTCCCGGCTGCGCCGTGGTATTTTATACCGCACAGCCACTGAACTGGGTGCGACCAAAATAGCGCTTGGTCATCACCGCGATGATATTCTACAAACGCTCTTTTTGAATATGTTTTATGGCGGAAAACTGAAAGGTATGCCACCTAAACTAATGAGTGATGATGGCAAACATATTGTCATCCGCCCTCTGGCCTACTGCCGTGAAAAAGATATTGAGCGGTTTGCCGTTGCCAGAGAATACCCGATAATCCCATGCAACTTATGCGGCTCACAGCCAAACCTGCAACGTCAGGTCATAAAAGATATGCTACGCGACTGGGATAAACAGTATCCAGGCCGTATCGAGACCATGTTCAGTGCGATGCAAAATGTGGTGCCATCACATTTAAATGACCATAAGTTATTTGATTTCAAAAGTATTACTCATGACAGCGACATTATTGATGGCGGTGATTTAGCCTTTGATCGGGAAGCGTTGCCACTGAACCCAGTCGGTTGGCAGCCAGAAGATGACGAAGACACAGAAAAACGTCCACCAGTACGCCTTGATGTGTTGGAAATTAAATAAGCGGCTCATCAGTCCAGCCTCGTTTCGTTTATGACATGGAATGAGGCGCATTATTTGCCCTGCCCTCCGAAAATCCCTTTTCTATCAGAATCTTTGATCGTGTATACGACCTTTTCCACCGCCACAACAGACAACGCAGCTTTCTGAGTATCCACGGCATGTGGGTTTACGAACATATTATTTCAAGATAAACATTTAGCTACCCCATTGACTATAGAGTAACTCTATCCTTTATATTGATTTGGCATAAAATAACAGAGGTCAAACGTCATGAAGGTATCTATAACACTTCCGTCTGCATTGTTAATGGCGGTCTTCACATTCAATGCAGAAGCCAATGTGCCCAAAATGCCTGCTGATTGGCACGGTGGTGAGATTTCTGGCCCACCACAGGCGCCAAATGCCTGTGGTGAAGCACCAGATATTTCGCGAATAAAAAATAAGTACTTAGATGTCAGTTATGCTAATGCATCACCATCAGAAAAAATGGATATATTCCTCCCTGAACAGTGGAAATTGCGTTATCCAGTTATTATTAATGTTCATGGCGGGGCATTTTTTGGTTGTGACAAAATGGATAACCAGTTAACGCCTGCTCTTTATGGCCTTTCTAAAGGTTATGCTGTCGTGAATATTAATTATCGTTTAAGTCCAGAAGCAGCCTGGCCTGCGCAGATTAACGATCTCAAAGCGGCCATAAAATTTGTTAGAGCCAACGCCATAAAATATAATTTTGACCCAGATAATATTATTTTGATGGGAGGGTCTGCTGGGGGGAATCTTGTTGCCTTGGCTGGGGTTTCCGGCGATGTAAAATCCCTGGAGGATCCAAAATTAGGTTATCCAGATGTATCAACCAAAGTGCAAGCTGTTATTGCATGGTACCCACCCATTGACTTTTTAACAATGGATGAGCAATGGAAAAAAATTGGTATTGACGGACAGAAACATTCAACAGAGAATTCTTTTGAATCTTTCCTTATGCGGGAAAAAATTACCCAAGTAGATAAATCCCGAATGTCCACCACCAATCCGATGAATTATATTACCGCGGATGCCCCACCATTCTTAATTCAACATGGTTACCAAGACAGTACTATTCCTCGGTTACAAAGCCAACTTTTTGCGGCCAAGCTCGCTAGCGCCATAGGTAGTGATAATGTAGAATATAACCTACTGATGGGTGCAGAACATGCCGATGATAAGTATTTTCATTCTAATAACAATTTGGAACGTAACTACCAGTTCCTTGCCCGCCATATTCATAGCCAGTAAAAATAGTGGGCCAAATGGCCCACTGATGTTATTGGCAAAGTGCCCATGGCGGAGAGAACAGGCAGACCGTAAAGACGCCTGCTTCCCTGCATAAAAATAGCCTTCCATGGGGGCTAGATCCGCGCCACTACTGGCGCGGACGCTTTACTCTTCTGCCTATCCTCACAGTTCACGTTCGAGTCGTCAAGCTTTGTCAGCCGTCTGAATGAGCCGAATAGCCCACAATAAAAATAATTCGAGATTCAGGTAGGCGGCAAGAGATATAATCCATTTTCAAGTTAACCATGTTGTTGATATGAGTAAATTAGATTATGTATAAAATAAAAAAATTCTCTCAAATAACGGGGATCTCTGAATTTAATTTACGCTATTTTGACCAGATTGGTCTACTGCCAGCTGAACGTGATAATAGTCGTTATAGACTCTATCACCCACGGCAAATCGCCATGGCTCATTTGATTTTAAGTCTACAAAAAGCACATGTTTCTAATGAAAAAATCAAGAGCATCTTGATGGATTACTCATCCCAAAATAGCCAGTCCGCATTATGTTACGCACAACATGCTATTGATGAGACGTTGCACCAATTAACATGTGCCAGACATTTCCTCACAACGCAAATTGAGCGTCAGATGCTCATCAATGACGCCAAACGTCGATTAAATAATCCATTTATTGAGGAAAGAAATATCGAACCGCTGGGGATATTCTCGATAAATACGCCTAACATTATCGATTTTTTTAAATATGTCTCTGAAGTATCAGGAAACCCGGATTGGTATTTACGTCATCGCTACGGATTTATTGTTGAAAGAGAATCCATTCAAAAAAACAACTATAAATTAATGAATTTTTTCTGCAATGAGCCTAATATAATCAATAAACATGGTGGGGATTTTCCAGCTGGAAGTTATTTTAGTGGTTTTTATAAAGGAAGTTTGGAAAATAACCCAGCGGTATCTAAACACCTATCGCAAGCGGATGATAACGGAATGAACCATTCGTCTAAGGTTATTATTGAACATATCAGTGGTCCAGCCACAGTTAAGTGCAAGAGTGAATTCCTGATTAAAGTGATGTATCCCTGCCATCATCAACTGGACGGGTCCCACGAGACACCAACAGTATTGACTCCTTCATCAACAAATTAAGTATTTGCCTTATGCACTTCATGACCATGGTGTAGACGAGGAATAAGCATCAGATCATCCAGCATGGGCAAGTACTCAGATACAGGTCGGGCAGATCGGTCAGATTTACGTCACAGCGCAATACTACGCGCCATGCCCGGCGCACAAAAAAATGCCGATGTTTTTCAACATCGGCACCGTAACAATTAAATGCTATGCAGTAATTCAAAATAAAAGTATAACAAATATGGAGCGCAACGCCCATCGCTTGACGTTGCATTCACCTGCAAAATAATCATGCCTGAGCCACCACAACAAAGTCTTGATGTGGCTCAATTTTTCGGTGACTAATCCCACCCTGCACGCTCTATTTTCTTCGGTGACGTTCAGTCAACTAAAGCCATTTACTGCGCTTTAACCACCAGGCAACACTCAATACCAGAACGACTAACATCATACAAAATATGGTGAAACCGAAAGCATCGGTATTACCAGGTATCCCTCCCAGATTGACGCCAAATAACCCAGTCAGAAATGTTGTCGGTAAAAACACCATGGCCAAGAGTGACATGGTATAGGTACGTCGGTTCATGGCATCAGCCATTAATGAACTTATCTCATCAGACAAAACTGCTGTCCGGGCAATACTGCCGTCCAGATCTTCTAAACCACGGCCTAAACGCTCCGATATTTCCTGCATCCGACGGCGGTCATCGTCATTCATCCACGGTAAACGCTCGCTCGCCAACCGGGAAAAAACATCACGCTGTGGGGCCATATATCTTCGTAATACAATCAGTTGTTTGCGTAATAACGCCATTTGCCCACGCGGTGGAACTTTTTGCTCCATCAAATCATCTTCCAAATCAATGATTTTATCGTGCAAGTCTTCAATAAATTCGCTGGTGTGATCCGTCAGACCATCAGCAATATCAACCAACCAATGACCGCTACCTGTTGGTCCTGTGCCGCTTTGTAAATCGTTTAATACATTATCGATGGAATACACTTTGCGATGACGGGTTGAGACAATTAATTTATCCGTCATATAAACCCGTATAGTGACCAACTGATCTGGGCGGGCATCATTATTAAAGTTGATACCGCGTAGCGTTATCATCGTGCCATCACCCAAACGGGTAATTTTAGGGCGCATACTCTCGCCAGCGAGCCCGTCGCGCACAACCTCAGGCAATAAAGGCGTATTTTGTAGCCATTCCGCACTCTCTGGATAGGTATAATCCAAATGTAACCAACAAGGCTGCGTAGCACTGGCTACCGCATCGACACTGATGGCCGTCATCCCACCTTTGCCATCAAGCTGATAAGCATAGACTGCATCAGAGACTTGAAGCGCTTTCCCTTCGACTACATCCACAACAGCATCCTCTTGTTTAACATTCATCATGCAATTAGCTCAGTGTAGCGCTAGCAACCCGATCTTTAAAGGTAATGAGCCAAGGATAACCCTGGGTGACGTTATAAAATATTCGCTGATATTGATGAAACGTGGGTAAGCCGAGACGCGAAAATAATTATGAATAAAGGACAAGAATAAATGCAAAGGCGGATTTAAAATCCGCCTCTGTTAATTAGTTAAAAACAATAAGCCCATAACTATCAGTGCTTAATAATATATAAGTTCTGACTGTAAGCAACATCTTCTGGATTGGTTATCGGGTAACCTTTCACCCAGGATTTAATTAAACGGCCATTAGTAAATTGATATATCGGTGCGATAGGGACCTGTTCCGCAATAATTTGCTCGGCTTTATTATAATCAGCACTCAGTGCTTTAGCGTTTGTCTGCTTACCCGCATCGGCCAGTAAACGATCGTAATCAGCATTATTGAATTTGGCAATATTCCCGCTATGCCTGGATGTTAATAACGACAGAAAAGTTGATGGCTCATTATAATCACCTATCCATGATGCTCGCACGACATCAAAATTACCGGTATTACGGCTATCAATATAGGTTTTCCATTCTTGATTGACCATTTTCACATCGATTCCCAAGGTCTTTTTCCACATCGATGCGATAGCAATAGCCAACTTCTGGTTATTATCGGAGGTGTTATACAGCAAGGTCAGTGTTAACGGTTTATCTGGGCCATAGCCCGCGGCATGAAGCAAAGATTTGGCTTGAGCATTTAACTCCTCTTGGCTCTGTTGCTGCAATAAGCTCGCCGCCGGTTCATAGCCTGCGGTGACATCTGGGGTAAAGTGATAAGCGGGTTTTTCTCCGGTACCTAATACCTTCTCAGCAATAATTTTTCGATCTATCGCATAAGATAATGCTTTACGTACCCGAACATCATTGGTCGGCGCGCGTTGAGTATTAAAAGCATAATAATAAGTCCCTAACTGATCCGGGGTATAAACTTGATCAGGAATATCCTTTAACAGTTTTTGATACAAATTCTTCGGGAATGACTCCGTAATATCAATATCCCCTGCCAGATAGCGTTTGGTAGCATTCGCTTCTTGGCTAATGGGAACAAAGGTTACTTTGGTCAGAACAGTGCGTCCATGATCCCAATAATACTCATTAGGAACAAACACTAACTTTTCATTAACGACTCGGTCTTGTAATTTAAATGCACCGTTACCGACCAAATTACCGACCTTAGTCCAATTGTTACCATATTTTTCAATAACAGATTGTGGCACGGGGAATAAACTGAAATTTGCGGTCAGGCTTGGGAAATAAGGAACGGGTTTACTGAGTTTAACTTTCAGGGTGTAATGATCAATCGCGCTCACACCCAGTGCTTCCGGTGGCATTTGACCGGAAATAATCTGTTGCGCATTCTCCATTCCGGCCAGTTCTGCAAACCAGGCAAACGGAGACAAACTTTTAGGATCGACCAAGCGACGCCAGCTGTAGACAAAATCTTGCGCAGTGACAGGTTCACCATTGGACCATTTCGCATCTTTACGTAAGGTGAAGATATAGGTTTGGTTATCTGCTGTTTTCCAGCTCAATGCGACACCGGGAATAGGCTGCCCATGGGCATCTTGATTAACCAGACCTTCAAACAGATCCCGTACCACCTGAGCCTCTATCAACCCAACGGCTTTCATTGGATCCAGCGATGCTGGCTCATCTTTAATATGCCGAACAATTTCTTGTTTTTCAGCCAATACCGTTCCAGGAGGGACCTCAGCCGCATTTGCCGCTCCCAGTACTGAACCGACTACTACGGCACATAATGCATAACGAAAATAGTGCATAATCGATAACCTTATCGTTGTTGTTCCATATCAGCGAAAGTAGATTCTCAATACCTAGCCTGCTGGCCAACACACCACGTAGGCAATACTCAGGCCAGTCCTTAGGTCCATCATTCTCATAAATTTAACGCATCATTATTTTCAAATCTATTTTAGTTACGGCAAATCAAGTTACCTATATTTAACATCAAAGCAGCACAATGAGAAAGACATAAACTCGCAGATTAGACGCTGGCGTGACGACGATAAATTCGTACAATCTTCCTGCTTCAGCCTATTGGTTATCGCATTTTATCTGTCAGTTCTTCGAGCTAATCTGTCGGTTCTTAGAACCAATAAAATTATCGTGCCGTTCCCCATTCATGTTAACAATTTGAATGATGATAAACGAAGTGATAATTTCTTACTTACTGAATCTGAATAGTGGCACTATAAATACCATGAATGCTCTTCGCCCCCGCACTGCCCGCGGTAATTTTATCGTTTCAGGCCAACAATACGGTCAATCTCTGCTGGGTAGCCCGCTACTTTACTTCCCTGCGTCTACCCCCTCAGTGAATATTGGCTTGATTATCGCAGGGACTCATGGTGATGAAACTGCCGCGGTTGTTGCGTTATCCTGTGCTTTACGCAGCCTCTCACCGCAACAACAGCGTCACCATGTGGTATTGGCGGTGAATCCTGATGGCTGCCAGTTAGGGCTACGGGCGAATGCCAATGGTGTCGACCTTAATCGTAATTTCCCAGCCCAAAACTGGCAATCAGGCGATACTGTCTATCGTTGGAATAGTGCGGCAAATGCTCGCGACGTGGTGTTATCAACCGGCGAACAGGCCGGTTCTGAGCCAGAAACTCAAGCTCTCTGCGCATTAATCGCCCAGTTATCACCAAGTTGGGTTGTTTCGTTTCATGAGCCGTTGGCCTGCATTGAAGATCCCCAATGCTCGGCATTAGGTACCCGGTTGGCAGAGCAATTTGAACTCCCGTTGGTCACCAGTGTGGGTTATGCCACTCCAGGCTCTTTCGGCAGTTGGTGTGCAGACCGTGATTTGCCGTGTATTACTGCGGAATTGCCGCCAATTTCATCTGATTCAGCCAGCGAATACTATCTGGCTGCTTTCATTGAGTTACTGACGTTGGCGGATTAAACCGACAGATCTATCGCGCGAGGTCTAGCGTGCCAGTAGGTCTAGCGTACCCGTAGGTCTATCGTACCAGTAGAAAAATGCAGTCCCCCCTCTACGTCATTTGCCAACCAGGTCGGGCCATCTAAATCAATAAAACGCGCCCCCGGTGCTAAGGGCAGTGCCGCACGGATGGCACGAGAGGTACACAGCATACAGCCGAGCATAATGGCAAAGCCCATCGATTTAGCCTGTTCAGCCAGTAGCAGTGCCTCGGTCAGCCCACCACTTTTATCCAGTTTGATGTTTACCATGTCATAGCGACCCACCAAACCCGCTAAATCAGCCCGCGTGTGACAGCTTTCATCCGCACAGAGGGGTAATGGATGGATGAAATTCTGTAAACTACTGTCTTCTCCTGCGGGTAGCGGCTGTTCTAGCATCACCACCCCCAAGTCAGCAAGTAATTGGCAACGCGCTGCCAGCCCTTCAGGTTGCCAAGCCTCATTAGCATCAACGATTAACGTTACCTCTGGCACCGCACTGCGTATCGCAACCAAGCGTTCGGCGATCAGGTGCTCATCAAGTTTGACTTTCAGCAAGTGGGCCCCAAG
The DNA here is from genome assembly GCF_900460465.1 of Yersinia pestis. GTDB lineage: Bacteria > Pseudomonadota > Gammaproteobacteria > Enterobacterales > Enterobacteriaceae > Yersinia > Yersinia pestis. The sequence goes on from NZ_UAVH01000007.1 coordinate 198,262, forward strand.
CTGCACCAATGCTTTGGCACTGCATGCCATGGCTTCCGGAGTACCAATACTGACAGTCTGAGCCATGGCAACGGTTTCAACTGCCGTTATCTGGCTTCGTTGCCATAAACTTTGCTGATGTTGCAAACACTCCAGTTGCCATAACGCAGAATCGACGGCATTCCTCGCCGCTCCGGCCGGTAAAAGTGGCTGTAAGGCTTCCCGCGAGACGCCATTCTCAATAGCATTAGCCACCAAAGCAAGCTGTGCCATCACTGAAGATTCACTTTCTCCATAATGCGGGTATGGAGTACATTCACCGAATGCATGAATGTCGTTCTCCTCAATTTCAACAACGATAACTTTAGCTTCAGTGCGGCTGCCTCGGGAAATGACAAACGCGGAGTGAAGAGGCCAGGCCTCTGGGTAAAAACGCACTGTTCTCATTATCGCTCCTTGGCAGAATACAGTTTTAGCTTAGGTATGAGACCCTCATACGTTTATCCGTTAAGTCTTTAAACGGGTTTTTTAGCGAACTTGCTATATCCAAGCTGTTGTTGTTATCTTAAACTGAAATTCGTGTTACACATCTGTAAAAGGGACCCAATAATGACACAGACCGTACATTTCCAAGGCAATCCAGTTTCTGTCGCAGGTAAACTGCCACAAATTGGTGATAAAGCGAAAGACTTCACTTTGGTAGCAAAAGATTTATCTGACGTTGCCCTGAGCAGTTTTGCTGGTAAACGCAAAGTCCTGAATATCTTCCCAAGTATTGATACCGGCGTTTGCGCCGCCTCGGTACGTAAGTTCAATCAACTGGCTGGCGAACTTGAGAACACCGTAGTGCTTTGTATCTCCTCTGACCTGCCCTTTGCTCAATCACGTTTTTGCGGGGCTGAAGGTCTGAGCAACGTCATCACGCTGTCAACTCTGCGCGGCGCTGATTTTAAACAAGCTTACGGTGTAGCAATTACTGAAGGCCCTCTGGCAGGTTTGACCGCACGCGCGGTTGTCGTTCTGGATGGCCAGGACAACGTCATCTACAGCGAATTGGTTAACGAAATCACTACCGAACCAAACTACGATGCCGCGCTGGCTGCACTGAAATAAGTATCACCACCCAGCATTAATCAATGCCGTGTTGTAATCAATGCTGTTTAGTCAATGCTGTATCGTGACTCAAAACGGCTGCCCCACTCGGGTACAGCCGTTTTTTATTGTGCCCAGAAAACCCCCAGCTAGGCTGGGGGTTCAGTAAAGCTTTCAGCTTTGGGTCAGTTATAAAAACCCCTTTTGATTTGTTAAAACAGTTTGCGGTCTGGCAACTGCAAATGTTCAACAAGAAATCAAAAGGGGGTCCCAATGAGGGATGAAAAGAGCTTAGCGCACACCCGATGGAACTGTAAATATCATATAGTTTTTGCGCCGAAGTACCGAAGGCAGGTGTTCTACAGGGAAAAACGCAGAGCGATTGGCAGTATTTTAAGAAAACTGTGCGAATGGAAAAACGTGAATATCCTGGAAGCAGAATGCTGTGTGGATCACATCCATATGCTTCTGGAGATCCCGCCCAAGATGAGTGTCTCGGGATTTATGGGGTACCTGAAGGGAAAGAGCAGTCTGATGCTTTATGAGCAGTTTGGCGATTTGAAGTTCAAATACCGTAACAGGGAGTTTTGGTGTCGAGGGTATTACGTTGATACGGTAGGGAAAAACACGGCCAGGATACAAGAATACATAAAGCACCAATTGGAAGAGGATAAAATGGGTGAGCAACTCTCGATCCCGTATCCCGGTAGCCCGTTTACGGGCCGTAAGTAATCCATAGATGCAAATGTCAGATCGCGATGCGCCTGTTAGGGCGCGGCTGGTAACAGAGCCTTATAGGCGCATATGAAAAACCTCCGGCTATGCCGGAGGATATTTATTTACTCTTTTTTATGTTTGATTACTGGCCGTTTTGCGCTTTATTCTTCTTCATTTTCATCACTGGCGGGCCGTTTACTGCTTAAACCATACTCCCGTAATTTATTGGCGATCGCAGTATGCGAAACACCTAGCCGTTTAGCCAGTTTACGGGTGCTGGGATAATTACGATAAAGGCGAGTCAGCACAGAACGTTCGAACCGCTTACTGATGTCATCAAGTGAACCATCAAGGACTTCATCACCCAACGTGGCTTCAATTTCAAACTCCGGCAGGATGATATCCTGTGGCCTTAATTCGGCCCCCTCCAACTGAGTGAGCGCACGATAAATCGCATTTTTAAGCTGACGCACATTACCCGGCCAACCGTAGTGAGTCAGGAAACTGGCCAACTCTGGTGACAATTTTGGCCGCGGCACACCTTGCTCATCAGAGAATCGCGCTACAAACAACTCAGTCAATGGCATAATATCGGTCTGACGCTCACGCAATGGCGGTAATGTGATGGTCAGGACATTCAGCCGATAATATAAGTCTTCACGGAATTCCCCACGTTGCACCAACTCCACCAGATTTTTTTGGGTGGCACAAATGACACGCACATCAACATGCACTTCATGTTCTTCGCCTACACGGCGGAATGTTCCGTCATTAAGGAAACGCAACAGTTTGATTTGCATACGAGGTGACATTTCACCAATTTCATCCAACAGGACCGAACCCCCATTTGCCTGTTCGAAGAAGCCCTTTTTGCCTTCAATAGCGTTTGGGTACGCGCCAGCCGCATAACCGAATAATTCACTCTCGACCACTTCATCTGGCAGTGAAGCACAATTCAGACCAAGAAATGGCATTTTCCCCCGAGGACTGCGCAAGTGACAGGCACGAGCCAGCAGATCTTTACCGGTCCCTGTATCCCCCACCAGCAATAACGGCGCATCAAGCATGGCTAATTTTCGGGCTTGAGCCAAAACCTGGCGCATCTTCGTGCTGGCCGCCACTATCTGTCTAAACTCGGTATCATCATTGACCGATAAAGTTTGCAGTTGCTGCCCCATGCGTGCGGTTGATTTCAACATCACAACCGCGCCAACGGTTTGTTTTTTCTGGTTTTCGTCTTCGAGATTAATCGGTGTAATCTCCATCAGGTAATCCTGATTATTGATCAATACCCGTTCAGTGTGAGGGGCCGTATCGCCGCCTTCAAACCAGCGTGAAAAATTATAGCCACCCAGCAGGCTGCCCGCCGTTTTATGGCGAATTTTTTCTTCACTGAGGGAGAATAGCGCCCGGGCTGCGGGGTTAGACAGCTCAAGGTTCCCTTTTAAATCAATAGAGAATACCGGTTCTGGCATAGATTCCAGCAGCGCTCGCAACGAACGGTGTTCGCGCTCTGATGGCATAAAGGAAACGGTACGGACATCTGTTACCCCATCAATATGCCGAATCTCCATCATTAGTGCACTGAATATACTGAAATCCAGACTGGAAAAATTCAGGTAAATGCGACCAATAGGATCAATTTCGATCCCCCGTAAATCAATGCTGCGTAATACCAAGAGATCAAGCAACTCTCTGGTGAGACCGAGCCGGTCTTCGCAAAAAACTTCCAAGCGCATCAGTATTGACCTTATATATATGACAGGTGCGGAATCACTGGCGATGATAATACCCTGTCCCCTCTTACTGATGAAGCAGTCTGTCAGCAAAAGTTGACAGGAATCGTCTTTTTGTTATTTTTTTCCCTGATTGAATCATATCAGGCAATATATTTAACGATTAAATTAACTATAAATAGTGTGTTATTAGACAGATAGTTAATAATTCAGAATAATATAATACCAGTAAGTGTCAGCTTCGCCGTCAAGATTGGGTGACACTTTGCATTACTTCAGCCAATTGGCTATAGTAAATGTAGCCAACTGACCGAGGAAGTTACCTGGAGGAGGTTACATGAGAGCGTACCGCCCAAACCCCGCGACTAAAATGGGAACGCTTTGGCGTGAAATTGGCTTACCCGCCAGCCGCGGCACGATATTGGTCGATAGTATCAAAATGGGGTTTTCTGTTGATGTTATCGACAGCATTCATTTATGGGCATCCATGCCTAAAGCTGAAATATTACGTGCTACCGGTATCCCCAGCCGTAGCCTGACTCGCCGCCGCACACATGATGGCCGTTTTACGCCTGAAGAAAGCGAGAGAATCGCACGTTTTGTCCGCGTAATGGATGCCGCTGTCGATTTGTTCGGCGGCGATAAAGGTAAAGCCATTACCTGGATGTCCACGCCCATCAAAGGATTGGGGTACCGCAGCCCAGACTCCTTACTGGAAACCGAAACTGGCGCACTGGAAGTGTGTGATTTGATTGGTCGTTTGGAACACGGCGTCTTTACTTAACGGCTTAAGCCGCCCGATGGAACGAAACTTATGATGCTATCCCTATGACGCTATTATCCCTATGACGCTATACCGCATTGTTATGCGCCGCTATCTTGCATCGGCATGGACTGGTTACGGCGCTGAAATCTATGGTGGTCGTTGGAATCATAAAGGCCATGCTGCCATCTATTTAGCCAGCAGTATTTCATTGGCTATGCTCGAAACACTGGCACATATTCAGGACAGTTCAACACTCAGCGAATTTGAATTATTCCAAATTGAAATCAGTGACAGCAGTATTATGTTGCTACAGCCGCAGGACTGGCCCACGGATTGGCGTAGCGATCCGGCACCGGTGGCAACGATGGATGTCGGCACCGAGTGGCTGGAATCAGAATCCTCGGTAGGCTTACTGGTCCCGTCCACGTTGGTGCCGTCAGAAAACAACCTACTGGTCAATCCTCATCACAAAGATTTTCCAGCGTGTTTGGCCAGCGTCAAACCGCTCTCTTTTGTCTTTGATCCACGGTTAAAATAGCCTTTATTATTAATGTGCTGTTTTATCTTTTTTCGGTAACGTATTTTTCAGTTGATTCATCAACTGGCGGCGGAAATCACCCAGTTTGGGTTTATCGCCCTCTAACCACGGTAACGGGCGGCATAGCTCCATGGCTTTGATCCCCAAGCGCGCGGTCAATAACCCAGCGCCAATTCCTTGAGCCGCACGCGCTGACAAACGAGCAGCCAAATCTTGTGATAGCCAATCCATGCCCACCTCCCGTACCAACTCAGAGGCGCCGGCAAAGGCAATATTCAGCAATACCAGACGGAACAGACGGATACGGCTGAAATACCCTAATTCAATACCATACAGTGCAGCGATACGATTAATGAGACGAATGTTACGCCAGGCAATAAAAGCCATATCCACTAGCGCGAGAGGGCTGACGGCGATCATCAACGCTGATTCAGCAGCATAGCGGCTGATTTCTGCCCGAGCCTGATTATCCAGCGCGGGTTGAACCAGTTTGGCGTACAATTCAACCACTTCACGATCATTATGCGTTTCATGCAGTGATGCCTGCCAGCGCTGCAATGCCGGGTGCCCTTGGTCCAGCCCTGCCTGACGGGCTAATTTCTCACAGAAAACACGCCCTTGACCAACACCGTGGCTGACCAATAACGCCCGAGCAATATCACGCTCTTCAGCCCGTTGGCGTAAATGATATAAACGCCGCCATTCCGTCACCACCGAGCCGACACCCGCCAGAATAATTAACCCCCCTGCCGTAGTGGCGCCCAAAGCGATCCAATCTTGCTGCTGCCAGGCTTGATTAACCCATTGCACTGACTGGGCAATCACACTGGCCCCCAAGATAACCATCCCGGCAGTGACCATCTTACGCCACAGGCTACGCTTAGGTTTCAATGCAGCATTCACCAACCCTTCTACCCGCCCCTCTTCATCTTCTGCATCCAATTCCGGGGCCGCTGGATAGAACTTCTCCGCCGCCTGTTCATCAAAAGCCTGCGCCGATTTTAATACCGGTTCATCCAACGATTGCAGAGGCTGCTCAAAATCAATCCGTGGCTTTAACGGTTCGCTCATCGCAATTTATCTCCCAATAAAAACTCCATCACCGCATCTAACCGGATATGAGGTAATGGGCTGTCAATATGAACCGCTTGCGGACGGAACTGGTCAAAATGGAAACCTTGCTGTTGCCAAAATGCAGGGCCAGGTAAACGGGCTGGAACATCACCGGGGAACACCGTTAATGGGGCACCATCTTCTAAGCGATGGCCGCGCAGTGCCGGTATTTTTTGCCCTTGGTGATCAACCATGCCACTTTCGGTGGCCTGTACTGAGGCCAACCCGACACAATCCATGCTGATCCCTTCAAAAGCCGCATTCTGCCAAGCTTCCTGCACCAGTTGTTGTAATAATGAGACCAAATTAGCATGCTGGTCAGCAGTCACATGGTCTGCTTTGGTTGCCGCAAACATCAACTTATCAATACATGGAGAGAATAAACGGCGAAATAACGTGCGTTTCCCATAATGGAAACTCTGCATTAATTGTGTCAACGCCAAACGCATATCGTTAAACGCCTGAGGCCCACGATTAAGTGGCTGGAGGCAATCTACCAGTACGATTTGCCGATCAAAACGAACAAAATGCTCTTTATAAAAGCCTTTAACGATCGTATTACAGTAATAGTTAAAACGGGTGCGCAACATGCCCAGATTTGAGTGTTTATCGGCCTGAGCCAAACGCGACTCCCCAATGCCATTGACATCCAGCCAAGGGAAGAACTGTAATGCGGGGGCACCGGCCATATCGCCAGGCAGCACAAAACGCCCCGGTTGAATAAAATGCAGGCCTTCATTTTTACAGCGGACAAGATAATCGGTATACGCCTGCGCGATAGCAGCCAGTTGGTTTTCATTGGCCGGAGCTAATGGATCACATTGCTGGCATAGCGCTAGCCAAGGCTTGGCCCACTCAGCGCGATCCCCTTGCAACAACCCTTCCATCTGGCGGGACCAACTCAAATAGTCCTGCTCCAACATGGGTAAATCCAGTAACCACTCCCCGGGATAATCAACAATCTCCAGATACAGCGTTGATGTCTCTTTAAAATGGCGCAACAGCGAATCACTGGAGCGAAAACGTAACGCCAGACGGATTTCGCTGACGCCACGGGTCGGCGTTGGCCAATTTGGTGGCGTACCATACAAAGAAGCCAAGCCTTCATCATACGTAAAACGTTGAATACCCAGATCACGCTGTGGAACCCGCTTAACACCCAGTAGCCTTTCGTCACGCACCGCAGAAAACAGCGGCAGACGCGCACCACTGTGGACATGCAGTAATTGATTCACTAAAGAAGTGATAAAGGCGGTTTTTCCACTGCGGCTCAGGCCGGTTACCGCTAAACGCAAATGGCGATCCATCCCGCGGTTAACCAATGATGTAAGCTCATTTTGCAGTCGTTTCATGCTTCTCCTTGGCAAATTGACTCGCTACTGCCGCCATTGCACGTTTTAGCATTGGCTCCAGGATGATCAGCAACAACCAACGCAGCGGTTTATAGCTCACACTTTTCATTATCACGCTGGCAGCCCCTGCCGGGCCGTACATCAATGCGGCAGTAAACATAATCTTAATCAGCTTCGTCAATATTACACCTGCGCGTGTAGGGGCAGGATTATTGTTCATCATTTTGCCCTCCGGCAGGGATTAAACAGAGAAAACGCCAGCATTACCTGATGGCAGGCCCGCCTAACGGTTGAATTTTCTACAAAACTACAACTGACGGAACCGGCTTCGGACACCGAAAGTATCTGAGGTCACATAGCGTTCCACCTGACGTAGCTGTTGCTCGCCCTGCGCCAATTCGTGTTGCAATTGATCCAGTAACTGGCGCGGTGTGACGTCATTATCGTTAGTCACACTGGCTGCCGATACCGGCTCCAGCATAAACGCCAGTATGATGTAGGCCGCAACAGTGAACACGAATAGGCCAAAAAACAGTGATAACACCATTATCACGCGAACCAACCGTACTGGAATATCAAAATAATGGGCCAGACCGGCACATACCCCTTTGATCATGCCCTCTTCCGGTACCCGGTACAGTTTTTTACTGCCTAACACATTCGCCATTATGACTGTCTCCAGTTAGGGTGTTCTGTATCCAGAATTTCTTCTAGTGCCTGAATACGCTCACGCATCCGGCGAGCATCCTCGGTTAACAATGATAAACGCTGCATATCTTGATGACTTAACTGAACGCCATTTTGCTGACGACCGTTGTAATGTAACCATAACCAAATGGGTGCAACAAAAAGCACGAAAATGGTTAAGGGTATGGCAAGAAACAGAATACTCATTGATTCCCCTTATTTATTTTTGACTGCGGGTACATCGATTATAGCCATGGCAGCGCCCTACTGAGGCACTGCCGGTTCCGTATATACCCTTTGAACTCGAAGCTATCGCGATGCTCCAATGACATTAAGTACCTTGTTTGCTAATAAATACGGAAAATTAACTATTCAACTGATTTCATTTTCGCTTTTAATGCCGCTAATTGGCTACTGATTTCATCATCCGCTCTCAACTCGGCAAACTGTTGGTCCAAAGACTTCTGTTTGCCAACCCCAACGGTTTCCGCTTCAGCTTCCATATGGTCAATACGGCGTTCAAACTGCTCAAAGCGCGCCATCGCTTCATCAAGCTTACCGCTGTCCAATTGGCGGCGTACATCACGAGATGACGATGCAGCCTGATGGCGCAAGGTCAATGCCTGTTGTCTGGCTCGGGTCTCGGTCAGTTTATTTTCCAACTCTGTAATTTCATGCTTCATGCGGCTCAGGGTTTCGTCCACGGTTGCCACTTCACGTTTTAGCGTCTCAACTAACGTCATGACCTTCTGTTTTTCAATCAGTGCAGCACGCGCCAAGTCTTCTTTATCTTTGCGCAAGGCCAGCTCAGCTTTTTCCTGCCACTCCTGTTGCTGACTTTCGCTGTGGTCAATACGGCGTAGCAGTTGCTTTTTCTCTGCCAGTGCACGGGCTGATGTTGAGCGGATTTCCACCAGCGTATCTTCCATTTCCTGAATCATAAGACGCACTAATTTCTGTGGATCTTCAGCTTTATCCAGTAATGTATTGATGTTCGCGTTCACGATGTCGGCAAAGCGAGAAAAAATACCCATAATTTACGTCCCCTTTGACTTATTGGTTCTCTGAAATAGTGGCGTCTGATTGCGCCGTTAGCTTGATGGGCAAGATCCGTTATTCACGATGCTGCCATTCAATACGCTTCACATAGAGTTAATCAAGAGTCGTGCCAACTTTTCATGATAATTAATAGCATGAAAATTAAAGAGAAAATAATTTTTATTCAAATGATATAAAATATGAAGTGATTATTTTAACCAACTATTGGCGAATTTCATCATGAATGAGCAACTGGATAATCTGCTCGGCGAAGCAAACGCGTTTGTTGACGTGCTGGAGCAAGTCTCGGGACTGGCAAAATTGAACAAACCCGTGTTAGTCATTGGGGAGCGTGGTACCGGTAAGGAATTGATTGCCCATCGCCTGCACTACTTATCAGAACGTTGGCAAGGGCCATTTATCTCCCTTAACTGCGCCGCACTCAATGAGAACTTACTCGATTCAGAGTTATTCGGCCATGAAGCCGGGGCCTTTACTGGCGCGCAAAAACGTCATCTGGGCCGGTTTGAACGCGCGGATGGCGGCACTTTATTTTTGGATGAATTAGCGACAGCACCTATGCTGGTTCAGGAAAAATTATTACGCGTGATTGAGTACGGCCACTTGGAGCGTGTTGGCGGCAGCCAGCCATTGCAGGTCGATGTCCGTTTAGTCTGCGCCACCAATGATAATCTGCCCGCGTTGGCGGCTGCCGGAAAATTCCGTGCCGACCTGCTAGACCGCCTCGCCTTTGATGTCGTGCAATTGCCCCCACTGCGTGAGCGGCAGCAAGATATCATGTTACTAGCCGAGCATTTCGCCATCCTAATGTGCCGTGAGCTGGGTCTTCCCCTCTTTTCTGGTTTTACTGCTACGGCGAAAGAGCAATTACTCGAATACCGTTGGCCGGGGAATGTGCGTGAGCTAAAGAATGTGGTAGAGCGTTCGGTTTATCGCCACAGCGACAGCAGTCTGCCACTCAATAATATTATTATTAATCCTTTTGCTAGCAACCAGAAGGGTGAGATAGAGGGTGTGGATACGCCCAACGAGGGGGGAGCTGTGTTGCCCGCACTGCCCGTAGATTTGAAACATTGGCTGCACACCAGCGAACATCAGATGCTAACACGGGCATTAAAGCAGGCTCGGTTTAATCAGCGTAAGGCGGCGCATTTATTGGGGTTAACCTATCACCAACTACGAGGCTTATTAAAGAAACATACAATTTTGAGTGGGGAGTTGCCCCAAGTCAGTGATTCCGGTGAGTGAGTACAGCTAATTTTCATTGATACAAATAGCGCTGCAGCATCAAGGACGAAGGGTAAAATAAATATCCTCCGACATAGCCGGAGGTTTTTCATATGCGCCTATAAGGCTCTGTTACCAGCCGCGCCCTAACAGGCGCATCGCGATCTGACATTTGCATCTATGGATTACTTACGGCCCGTAAACGGGCTACCGGGATACGGGATCGAGAGTTGCTCACCCATTTTATCCTCTTCCAATTGGTGCTTTATGTATTCTTGTATCCTGGCCGTGTTTTTCCCTACCGTATCAACGTAATACCCTCGACACCAAAACTCCCTGTTACGGTATTTGAACTTCAAATCGCCAAACTGCTCATAAAGCATCAGACTGCTCTTTCCCTTCAGGTACCCCATAAATCCCGAGACACTCATCTTGGGCGGGATCTCCAGAAGCATATGGATGTGATCCACACAGTATTCTGCTTCCAGGATATTCACGTTTTTCCATTCGCACAGTTTTCTTAAAATACTGCCAATCGCTCTGCGTTTTTCCCTGTAGAACACCTGCCTTCGGTACTTCGGCGCAAAAACTATATGATATTTACAGTTCCATCGGGTGTGCGCTAAGCTCTTTTCATCCCTCATTGGGACCCCCTTTTGATTTCTTGTTGAACATTTGCAGTTGCCAGACCGCAAACTGTTTTAACAAATCAAAAGGGGTTTTTATAACTGACCCAAAGCTGAAAGCTTTACTGAACCCCCAGCCTAGCTGGGGGTTTTCTGGGCACAAAAAAGCCAGCACCCGAGCTGGCTTAAAATACTGGAAGCAATGTGAGCAATGTCGTGCTTTTCTGACCAAAGCCAAAGACTGCCTGCCTTGTTCTGAATCGCATCAAAATGATAATACTTATCAATATCAATTGTAAATAGATTTGTTGAGAATTCTGCTCATTCCCATACTCCCTAAAGTGTTATTAGCACCTATAAAGTGTTATTAGCACCTCTATTGGGGGAAACACGCCTCCTGCCGATGAATAATCAGGCGGTGCCTCCGATGGCTCCATATCTCGCAGGTAGGTTGCTATTAGCTTCATCATGTATCTCCTCACACGATAAATTTTTCCCACACATCACACATCACACACTAAATTTTTCCCCGCACACTAAACACAACGCGTTACCGTTTATCGGCCGAAATTGCGGCAATCCCCTCAGATGAAACAGTTGTTTTGTGCAATGGATTGGGGGGATCGTCAGATTACGGTACACTAAGCGTATTGCTTACTCACTGCGAAAGCGTTTATGCGTGGTTTACTGATTTTGCTGTTGTCGCTGATTTGCCTTGCAACCCCTGTGCTGGCACAACCTGTTGCAGCGGAGCAACCGCTACCGGATATCCGTCAGCGCGGATTTGTCTATTGTGTCAGTGGGATACTCAACACATTTAACCCCCAAATGGCCAGTAGCGGTTTAACCGTCGATACACTTGCAGCACAACTCTATGACCGTCTACTGGATGTTGACCCCTATACCTACCGGTTAATCCCAGAACTGGCGGAAAGTTGGCAAGTTCTGGATAACGGCGCAACCTACCGTTTTCATTTACGTAAAGATGTGCCATTTCAGACTACCGACTGGTTTACGCCTACGCGGATGATGAACGCCGATGATGTGGTCTTCAGTTTTCAGCGAGTATTTGACTCAAAGCATCCGTACCACAAGGTCAACGGCGGAGAGTACCCCTACTTTGATAGTTTGCAGTTTGCAAGCGCCGTAAAAAGCGTAAAAAAATTGGATGATTACACCGTTGAATTTAAGCTAAAAGCCCCAGATGCGTCGTTTCTTTGGCATTTAGCAACTCATTACGCCCCCGTATTGTCTTCAGAATACGCCGATGTCCTGACCCAGAAAGGGAAGGAAGAACAGATTGACCGTGAGCCAGTCGGGACCGGGCCTTTTCTATTGGATGAATATCGTTCTGGGCAATATATCCGCTTGTTCCGCAACAGCCACTATTGGAAAGGTGTGCCACGTATGCCACAGGTGGTTATCGACTTAGGGGTCGGTGGAACGGGGCGTTTATCAAAACTGTTGACCGGAGAGTGTGATGTGCTGGCCTATCCCGCCGCCAGCCAATTATCTATTTTACGTGATGACCCACCACGCCTACGCCTGACACTGCGCCCTGGGATGAACGTCGCCTATCTCGCCTTCAATACCCGCAAGCCCCCGTTAAGTGATCAACGGGTTCGCCAAGCGATCGCTTTGTCGATCAATAACCAACGATTGATGCAATCAATCTATTACGGCACAGCTGAAACGGCAGCCTCTATTTTACCTAGAGCATCATGGGCTTATGATAATCAGGCGCAGGTGACCGAATATAATCCGGAAAAAGCCAAAGAGATCCTCAAAGATTTGGGGATAACCCAACTGCAACTTAACTTATGGGTCCCTACTGCATCGCAATCTTATAATCCTAGCCCATTGAAAACTGCTGAATTGATCCAAGCGGATTTAGCACAAGTGGGGATTTCCGTCACTATTGTTCCCGTCGAGGGCCGTTTCCAAGAGGCCCGTCTGATGGAGATGAACCACGATCTGACACTTTCCGGTTGGTCTACTGACAGTAATGACCCCGACAGTTTCTTCCGGCCATTATTAAGCTGTGCAGCAATTCGTTCGCAAACAAACTATGCTCACTGGTGTGATCCGGCCTTTGATGAATTACTGCAAAAGGCATTACGTTCCCAACAATTATCGGAGCGTATTGAGTATTATCAGCAGGCTCAGCGTATTCTGGAGCAACAATTGCCGTTACTGCCACTGGCATCGTCCCTGCGGCTTCAGGCATACCGTTATGACATTAAAGGCTTGGTATTAAGCCCGTTCGGTAACTCTTCTTTCGCCGGTGTATACCGCGAAAGCGATGAGGGCAAGACGCCATGATTATTTTCACATTACGGCGATTATTACTGCTCGTGATAACCCTGTTTATGTTGTCATTAGTCAGCTTTAGCCTGAGCTATTTTACCCCCTATGCACCGTTACATGGGGCCGGGTTGCTGGATGCCTACCGCTTCTATTTCAGTAGCTTGTTGCAATGGGATTTTGGCATTTCCAGCATTAATGGCCAACCAATCAGCGAGCAACTGCGAGAAGCCTTTCCCGCAACCATGGAATTATGTGTACTGGCCTTTGGCCTCGCGCTGTTTATCGGTATTCCGCTGGGCATTATTGCCGGTGTAATGCGGGGTAAATGGGCGGATATCGCCATCAGTACCGTGGCGTTAATCGGCTTCTCGATCCCCGTATTTTGGCTGGCCCTGTTACTGATGTTGTTCTTTTCTCTGCATCTGGGGTGGTTACCGGTTTCTGGCCGTTTTGACTTGCTTTATCAAGTAAAACCAGTGACGGGGCTGGCATTGGTCGATGCCTGGCTATCGCCCTCACCTTACCGCAACGAAATGATGCTCAGTGCACTTCAACATATGATCCTACCAATCACCGCACTGGCCGTGGCACCAACAACCGAGGTCATCCGCTTGATGCGTACCAGCACCGACGACGTTATCGGGCAGAACTACATTAAAGCCGCCGCAACCCGTGGGCTATCCCGCTTCACTATTATCCGCCGCCATGTTTTGCATAATGCCTTGCCGCCAATTATTCCCAAATTGGGGTTGCAGTTCTCCACCATGCTGACACTGGCCATGATCACCGAGGTGGTCTTTAACTGGCCAGGGTTAGGACGCTGGCTGATTAATGCGATCCGCCAACAGGACTATGCCGCAATCTCTGCGGGGGTGATGGTCGTGGGTTCGTTAGTGATCGTTATTAATGTGCTGTCGGATATTCTGGGTGCCATGATGACCCCGTTAAAGCATAAGGAATGGTATGCCCTTCGATAATGTCTACCGCGAAAAGAAAATGCCCAGCCCATTGCTGTATACCTGGCGTCTTTTCTCTTCTGATGGCCTGGCGATGGTGGGTTTCTACGGCGTCTTGGGTTTATTATTGCTGTGTCTGTTGGGGAGCACGCTTGCGCCTTATACTCTCGATCAACAGTTTTTAGGCTATCAGCTATTGCCACCTTCTTGGTCACGTTATGGCAATGTTTCCTTCTTCCTAGGGACCGATGACCTCGGTCGTGATGTATTGAGCCGCTTACTGACAGGTACCGCGTCTACTTATGGTTCAGCGCTCCTGGTCACCGTAGCTGCGGCGTTGTGTGCCATTGTTCTCGGTGTATTTGCCGGTATCACCCGTGGTTTGCGGTCCGCGATCCTTAATCATGTGCTGGATACACTGCTCTCAATACCTTCACTGCTGTTAGCCATCATCGTGGTCGCCTTTGTCGGGCCAAGTTTGGAACATGCGATGTTTGCCGTTTGGCTGGCGCTGTTACCACGAATGGTGCGAACCATTTATAGCGCAGTGCATGATGAGCTTGATAAAGAATATGTGATTGCAGCCCGTCTGGACGGCGCATCAACACCGCACATTCTGGCCTATGCCATCTTGCCGAATATCGCCTCAGTCCTGGTCACTGAGTTTACCCGAGCGTTATCAATGGCGATCCTGGATATTGCCGCATTAGGTTTCCTTGACCTCGGCGCACAATTACCCTCTCCCGAATGGGGAGCAATGCTCGGTGATTCGCTGGATTTGGTTTATGTCGCACCATGGACCGTGATGCTGCCAGGCGGCGCAATTTTGGTTAGTGTACTGTTGGTTAATCTGCTGGGTGATGGTATGCGCCGTGCCATTAATGCGGGGGTGGAATAATGCCATTACTTGATATTCGCAACCTTACCATCGAATTTATGACGTCAGAAGGGCCAGTAAAAGCCGTTGACCGCATCAGCATGACCTTAACTGAGGGCGAAGTTCGTGGCTTAGTCGGTGAGTCTGGGTCCGGTAAAAGTTTGATAGCCAAAGCTATCTGCGGTGTCAGCAAGGATAACTGGCGCATTACTGCTGACCGCTTTCGCTTTAACGACATTGATTTACTCCAACTGACTCCCCGTCAGCGGCGTAAGGTGATCGGCCATAATATTTCTATGATTTTTCAGGAGCCGCAATCTTGCCTCGATCCATCAGAAAGTATTGGCCTGCAACTGATACAAGCGATCCCTGGCTGGACATATAAAGGCCGCTGGTGGCAGCGTTTTCATTGGCGTAAACGGCGGGCAATCGAGTTATTGCATCGGGTTGGTATCAAAGATCACAAAGACATTATGCACAGTTACCCCTACGAGCTAACCGAAGGTGAGTGTCAAAAGGTGATGATTGCTATCGCGCTGGCAAATCAGCCACGGTTGCTGATCGCCGATGAACCCACCAATGCGATGGAACCCACGACACAAGCACAGATTTTTCGCCTGTTGGCCCGGTTAAATCAGAATAACAACACCACGATTTTGTTGATCAGTCACGATTTACAGATGATGAGTAAATGGGCAACCCGGGTTAACGTACTTTATTGTGGTCAGACGGTAGAAAGCGCCGTCTGTGAAGACTTACTGTCTACCCCACATCACCCTTATACCCAAGCACTGATTCGTGCAATGCCTGATTTTGGCCGATCCCTGCCCCATAAAAGTCGCCTGAATACGTTGCCGGGTGCTATCCCATCGCTGGAACATTTACCGGTCGGTTGCCGTCTTGGCCCACGTTGCCCTTACGCTCAGAAAACCTGTATTGAAACACCGCGCTTGCGGCTGGTGAAAAACCACGCCTTTGCCTGTCATTTCCCCTTAAATCTGGAGGAGCAATAATGGCCGAGACGTTGCTCGAAGTCCGTAATCTGAGCAAAACTTTCCGCTATCGTACCGGGCTGTTTCGCCGTCAACATGTTGAGGCAGTAAAATCGGTGAGTTTTACCTTACGCGAAGGCCAAACACTGGCGGTGATTGGTGAAAATGGTTCGGGCAAATCCACGTTGGCAAAAATGTTGTCAGGCATGATTGAGCCCACCGCGGGTGAATTACTGATTGATGATCATCATCTCGCTTATGGTGACTATGCTTACCGTAGCCAACGTATTCGTATGATTTTTCAAGACCCAAGCACCTCACTGAATCCTCGCCAGCGCATTGGCCAGTTGCTGGATGCCCCACTGAAACTGAATACAGAACTCGATGCTCCGGCACGTGAACAGCGGATCTACCAAACACTGCGTCAGGTAGGGTTATTACCCGATCACGCTAATTACTATCCCCACATGTTAGCATCCGGCCAAAAACAGCGGGTGGCACTGGCACGGGCTCTGATTCTGCAACCCAAAGTGATTATCGCGGATGAAGCATTGGCCGCATTAGATATGTCCATGCGCTCACAAATTATTAATCTGATGCTGGAGTTGCAGGAAAAACACGGCATATCCTACATTTATGTGACTCAACACTTGGGGATGATGAAACACATCAGCGACCAGGTAATTGTGATGCATGAAGGCGAAGTTGTAGAGCGTGGGAGTACGGCGGAAGTCTTGGCAGCCCCGCTGCACGACCTGACTAAGCGTTTGATCTCCAGCCATTTTGGTGAAGCATTGACTGCGGATGCCTGGCGTCGAGATACCAGCAATTTTTAGCGTCAGCCTCACCTGCTGAGTGTGACGGTGGTTAACCTCCCCGCTATCTTTTGATAGCGGTTATCTTCTTTTAACACCAAGAATCTTTCAATAAAGAATCAACCACTGTAATAGCATTTTATGCTGCATATAATGGCATGTTATTACTTTTTGTTATGGATTATGGTTTAACATTATTTTATCTCACAAACTTAATCGGCAATGATGATTCCACCGTGCTCATTTGATCAAATGATAGGATATCTTACCGATGATGCTCTCCCTTGCTTCTTGTTCCATAACAAGTCTCTGTCCAATAGCTGAGCCACCCGATGCGACTGGATTACCGGTTATCACCCTGCACTTATCCTTAATACGAGCAAATCGCTGCCCTGACGGAGGTCATCATTATGGTGCAATTTCGTAGGAGAAATAATGCCCATTGGTATCATGAGACTCAGTGTAGCGGCAGCCTGGAGCATTGTAGCGGTAGCCCAGTGAATATTTCCACGACAGTGAATGTTCCCACGACAGTGAATAATGAAAACCCCCCTGTTGATATTCGGCCACGTGATCCCAGCGAGAGTGACAACATGAGCACTGGCAGTAATATAACTGAACAGAGCATCATAACTGAACAGGGCATCTTTCTACTTGGCGTGACAGAAAACATCGCTCCTACATTACAAGACACCCTCTACCATGAGCAGCCTATTCTTACTGCCTCCGACGCCATGTATCAGGCCCTGTTCCCAACGATTATCGAGATCAACCACACCAATACCTTCTCACTTTATGATCGGTTAAGTACTGCGCTGACGGTCGCTCAGGTTACCGGGATTCAGCGGCTATGTAGCCACTATGCTCTCCGTCTCGCGCCGCTCCCCAGCCCGGATGCCTCAAGGGAAAGCAATATTAGGCTAACGCAAATTACGCAATATGCCCGCCAATTGGCCAGCCAACCTACGTTGATCGATAGGCATGCTTTAGCGCAATTGCATGACGTGGGTTTAACTGATAGCGATATCATTATTTTATCGCAAATTATTGGATATGTGGGATATCAAGCCCGAGTGGTCGCTGGCATCTCTGCACTGGCTGGTTACCCTACCGTGATGCTCCCCGGTTTCCCCCGCATGGAAGATGCCGCCCCCAGCCCATTACCAGATGTCATGCCCAATTGGCAAGGTTGGCTACCGTCTCATGCGGCAAACGACGATCAACCCGATAAAGAACCTGACGAAACGGCCAGCACACTGACTGAACTGTTGGGCCATCACCAGCAAAGTTTGCTCGCTTATCACGCCATTACCACTCACCAGCCCAACTCACCTCAATTGCAACGTGACTGGCTGGAACTGGTGGCATTGGTCAGCGCACGAATCAATGGCAGCCTCTACTGCCAAGCCCGTCACAGGCAACATTTACAGCAACTGACGGAGCCGCCCCTGTTGGTCACTGAGCTGTTAAAAGGGATTGATCACGCGTTATTCTTGTTACCCGAACAACAAATACCCCATCAGCTAATCAGTGTAACCGCCGAGCTCACTCGCGCCCCGGAACGCTTTAATCATCAGCATGTTAAACGTCTACAGACCCTTGGCGTCAGTGATACTCAAGTCATGCGAATTATTTTCAGTATCGCCATTACTGGTTGGACCAACCGCCTACGACATACGTTAGGAAAATAGCGGGTCAGTTCGTCAGGGGGCAGCCCCCCCTCAGCCATTATTGTGCGCCGTTTGCTATCAGTAAGGACAAAAATATCAGGTAGGTAAAAACCATCAGATAGGTAACAGTGCTCAAATAGGTAAAAAAAATCAAATAGGTGAAAGCGATCAATTCGAGGAAACAAGCAGATCAAAGAGAACAAGTAAAAAATTTACACAACTATTTTTGTGGGCACGCATTTTGCCTATTCTGCCTCGCCCCTGAGACAGATTAATATTTAAACTATTTTGGATAATTATGCATAACTCATCATAATCACAATATTGATTCACTCATTTACATGCAAGTAACGATATAAACCAAAAAAATAGACTTCAGCAGAATATATACCTAAACAAAATCACTCCCCATCTCAATCAAAATAAAAAATCGATAAATAGCCAAAACATAAACGTTAATACTGCATAACATTTGTAACATAGCGATATCGCTCCACGAGAGATATATGTAACAGAATATGACAAAAGCCTTGTCTCACTGACAAAGATAGTGAACATTAACCGCCGCTAATCATCTTATAACAACACAAAAGGGCGTGATTTTCACATTCACTTTTGTCTTTCCTGTCAGTTATGACCGGTAGTGAAAAATTAGAGGTCCCAGTGTCAACAGCAAACAACAACCAACCAGAAAGCATCAGTATGAACGCTTTCAAACAACCAAAAGCGTTTTATCTTATTTTCTCTATAGAACTTTGGGAGCGCTTTGGTTACTACGGCCTGCAAGGGATCATGGCTGTCTACCTGGTAAAAATGCTCGGGATGAGCGAAGCCGATTCAATCACCTTGTTCTCCTCATTCAGCGCCTTGGTGTATGGTTTTGTCGCCATTGGTGGCTGGTTAGGCGATAAAGTCCTTGGGGCGAAGCGGGTTATTGTCCTTGGTGCACTCACGCTAGCGGTCGGTTATTCCATGATAGCCTACTCCGGCCACGAGATTTTCTGGGTTTATCTGGGCATGGCAACCATTGCCGTTGGTAATGGCTTATTTAAAGCCAACCCTTCATCTCTACTTTCAACCTGCTACAGCAAGGACGATCCGCGTTTGGACGGTGCATTTACCATGTACTATATGTCCATCAATATCGGTTCGTTCTTCTCTATGTTGGCAACCCCATGGCTGGCGGCTAAATATGGCTGGAGCGTTGCGTTTTCTCTGAGCGTTGTGGGGATGTTGATTACACTGGTCAATTTCTGGTTCTGCCGTAAATGGGTAAAAAACCAAGGCTCCAAACCAGACTTTCTCCCTCTGCAATTTAAAAAATTACTGATGGTCTTAGTGGGTATTATCGCGTTGATAACCCTTTCCAACTGGTTACTCCACAACCAGATTATTGCACGCTGGGCGCTGGCACTGGTCTCCCTAGGGATTATCTTCATCTTTACCAAAGAAACGCTCTTCCTGCAGGGCATTGCGCGCCGCAGAATGATTGTCGCCTTCTTGTTGATGCTGGAAGCGGTCATTTTCTTTGTGCTATACAGCCAAATGCCAACCTCACTGAACTTCTTCGCTATCCACAATGTGGAGCACTCAATCTTTGGCATTGGTTTTGAACCAGAACAATTTCAGGCACTGAATCCCTTCTGGATCATGCTTGCCAGCCCTATTTTGGCGGCTATCTATAATAAGATGGGCGACCGTCTACCAATGCCTCATAAGTTTGCCTTTGGTATGATGCTCTGCTCCGCTGCCTTCTTGGTGCTGCCATGGGGAGCAAGCTTTGCTAATGAACACGGTATTGTGTCTGTTAACTGGCTTATCTTAAGTTATGCACTGCAGAGTATCGGTGAGTTGATGATCTCCGGCTTAGGTCTGGCCATGGTTGCTCAATTGGTACCTCAGCGTTTAATGGGCTTCATCATGGGGTCATGGTTCCTGACTACCGCGGCCGCGGCTCTGATCGCGGGTAAAGTGGCCGCATTGACTGCGGTCCCAAGTGATGCCATCACTGACGCACATGCATCCCTGGCGATTTATAGCCACGTATTTATGCAAATTGGTATTGTGACCGCCATTATCGCCGTACTGATGATGCTGACTGCACCGAAACTGTATCGTATGACGCTGGCCCCTAGCGATCACAACGATGTCAAAATCATGACCCAATAAGCTGACTAAACGCGCTCCTGCGGGAGCGCTTTTAGTGCTAGTTAGGTGCCCCGACCTGCACACCTGCCCCCCTACACAACAACAGATTGCTCAAAAAAACAGACTCCTCAGAAAATCGATTATCCAAAGAGATCGGTTGTTCAAAAAACAAACTATACTAATATCAGTACCGTCCCATAGGAAACGGTATTTATATGATATGGACAATAAAATCAGTCCGTTACCTGCACTGCTAGCGGGCAAGGAGGTGTTTTATGGTCAACCATGTTTGGGGACTTCTGACGCATCCCCGTCAGGAATTGCAACAGATCAAACGTGAAGGTGAGAGTATCCCGCATCTCTATACTCACCATGTCCTGCTTCTTGCGGCCATTCCGGTTATTTGCGCGTTTATCGGTACCACTCAAGTGGGTTGGCGCTTTGGCAACGGTCAGGCTATCAAGCTGGATACACTTACTGCGCTCTACTCTGCGGTTATTTTCTACACCCTGATACTGGCGGCAGTCGCCCTTATGGGGCAGGTCATTTACCGGTTGGCTCGCCGCTATGCCAGCCGCCCCAGTTGGCAACGTTGTACTCTGTTCGCGGGTTATGCTGCAACGCCAATGTTCCTTAGCGGGATTGTCGCCCTTTACCCTCTAGTCTGGTTATGCTTATTTGCCGGGATTATCGCTCTTTGTTATTCCGCTTATCTGATGTATCTGGGGATACCCACATTTCTGGATATTGATCGACAAGAAGGATTTATTTTTTCCAGTTCGACGCTGGCCATCGGGGTACTGGTACTGGAACTCCTTCTTGGGTTGACGGTGTTGCTATGGGGCTATGGCTCGCGATTAATTTGAAATGTGCGCTGAATGCTGCGATGTGCTGAATACCATTGTGATAAATGCTATTGCGATAAATACCATTGTGATAAATACCATGCCCCTGCTAGCGATGAATGTGCTGTTCGTGCAGTTATCCATCAGCATTGGAGCCTCTAACAGGCTTTTATTGTCATTAATATCGTTTGGATCGCAATATCTTACATCCCCATACAAGATAAGGTTGTACACTGAGTAGGACTGAGGCAAACAAGGCGAAAAAAATGAAAAAGCTAACATTAAAAGAGATGACCGAAAGTGAGCAACGCGACGTCAAAACGCAACTAGACAGAGCCAGAATTAACTTAGGGCGCGCGTTAACGAACTCAGAACAAAATAAAGTTAAAGATGAAGCTATCGAAAAAATCATGCACGCTCGGGAACAAATCGCCAAGTTAACCCGCGTAGAGAGAAAAACAAAAAAAACAGCACCAAGCACTACCACTTTTAGCTGGTCAGCATCCATCAGCACGCGTCCACCACGGTAATCACACAATTTACGTTACAGGCTAAAGTTAAATTACAGGTTTCTGGCAGATAATCACTGCCATCAAAGCAACATCAATACAATTATTGTCAACGACGGATGAAAAGTGATCCACTTATATCTCCACCAACGGCCCAATATTGATCCACCGTTTTACTCAGGATTAGCTTCTGCTATAACCCCGGCCTTTCGTTTCTGTCTGAGTCGATAGCTTTCTCCTTTGATTTGAACGACATGTGAGTGGTGTAAGATACGGTCCAGCATCGCTGAGGTCAGTGCTGCATCACCGGCGAACGTTTGATCCCACTGCCCGAACGGCAGATTGGATGTCAGGATCATTGCGCTCTTTTCGTAACGTTTAGCGATGACCTGGAAGAACAGCTTTGCTTCTTCCTGACTGAACGGCAGATAGCCTATTTCATCAATGATGAGCAGGCGGGGGGCCATTACTCCACGCTGAAGCGTCGTTTTATAACGGCCCTGACGTTGTGCCGTAGATAACTGAAGTAACAGATCTGCTGCTGTTGTGAAGCGAACTTTGATACCTGCACGGACTGCTTCATAGCCCATCGCTATTGCCAGATGGGTTTTCCCCACACCTGATGGCCCCAGTAATACGATATTTTCATTACGTTCTATGAAGCTGAGTGAGCGTAACGACTGGAGTTGCTTCTGCGGTGCTCCGGTGGCGAATGTGAAGTCATACTCTTCGAACGTTTTCACCGCCGGGAAGGCTGCCATTCGGGTATACATCGCCTGTTTACGTTGATGACGTGCCAGTTTTTCTTCATGAAGCAGATGCTCCAGGAAGTCCATATAACTCCATTCCTGGTCTACTGCCTGTTGTGACAGCGCAGGCGCTGCGCTTATAAGGCTTTCCAGTTGCAACTGCCCGGCGAGCGCCATCAGTCGTTGATGTTGCAGTTCCATCATCACGCCACTCCTCTGCAGAATGAGTCGTAGATGGAGAGTGGATGATGCAGGGGGTGTTTGTCGAAGTTCACCAGATTTTCATCAAGATGCACGTCATACTCTTTTTTCTCCGGAGGCAGTGCCAGCATGGACTGCTGCTCTTCGAGCCAGCGATCGCAGGGACGGGCCTGGATTGTTTCATGCTTTCGTTGGTTAGCGACATCGTGCAGCCAGCGCAGACCGTGGCGGTTGGCTGTTTCAACATCGACAGTGATCCCCATCGGGCGCAGGCGAGTCATTAGTGGGATGTAAAAACTGTTACGGGTGTACTGCACCATCCGTTCCACCTTACCTTTAGTCTGTGCCCTGAAGGGGCGACACAGTCGGGGAGAGAAGCCCATCTCCTTGCCGAACTGCCACAGCGAAGGATGGAACCGGTGCTGACCGGTCTGATATGCGTCACGTTGCAGAACCACAGTTTTCATATTGTCATACAACACTTCGCGCGGCACACCACCAAAGAAGCGGAACGCATTACGATGGCAGGTCTCCAGCGTGTCATAACGCATATTGTCAGTGAATTCGATGTACAGCATTCGGCTGTATCCGAGAACAGCAACGAACACGTGAAGCGGTGAGCGACCATTACGCATAGTGCCCCAGTCAACCTGCATCTGTCGTCCGGGTTCAGTTTCGAACCGAACGGCAGGCTCCTGCTCCTGAGGAACCGAGAGAGAACGAATGAATGCCCTGAGAATGGTCATTCCGCCACGATATCCCTGGTCTCTGATCTCGCGAGCGATTACCGTTGCCGGGATTTTGTAAGGATGAGCATCGGCGATGCGTTGACGAATATAATCCCGGTATTCATCCAGGAGTGAAGCAACAGCAGGTCGCGGCGTATATTTTGGCGGCTCAGATTTTGCCTGCAAATAACGTTTAACGGTATTGCGGGAGATCCCCAGTTCTCTGGCAATCGCCCGGCTACTCATTCCCTGCTTGTGCAGGATTTTAATTTCCATAACTGTCTCAAAAGTGACCATAAACTCTCCTGAATCAGGAGAGCAGATTACCCCCTGGATCTGATTTCAGGCGTTGGGTGTGGATCACTATTGCACCGTTCGTTACACTCATGCCCCCTGGCGTGCCGAATTGACCTCAATTGATAACGCTGTCCCCATGATTATTTTTAAACCTGATGGCACGGTAGTCCAGGTGAATAAGTTATTTTTAGCTGCCATGGGATACCAAAAGGATGAGGTGATTGGCAAACATCACAAAATATTTTGTGACCCACAATACGCTGCCAGTGACGCTTATCGCCGCCATTGGCAATTGCTTAATGAAGGGCGGCCAATTAGCGATAATATTAAGCGTATCCGCAAGGATGGCAACGTAATTTGGCTACAGGGGACCTATACACCAGTCGTTGATCGCCAGGGTAATGTGATAGAAATCATTAAAATTGCCAGTGATGTTACTGAGCGTATTTTACAATCGCAGGAACACCAAAGCTTGCTGGAGGCACTTAATCGCTCAATGGGGATGATTACCTTCACCCCCCAAGGCATTATTTTGGCTGCTAATGACAATTTATTAAATGTTATTGGGTATTCATTGGCAGACATTCAGCATAAGTCTCATCAGATACTCTGTCTGCCTGAGTTTGCCCACTCCGAGGAATATCACCAGCACTGGCAGCGCTTGGCCCGTGGCGAGTTTATTATCGGCCGCTTTGAACGCCTTAATCGCCGTGGTGAGCGGGTATGGCTGGAGGCCAGTTATAACCCGATCATGGATAATGAAGGGAACGTTCTAAAAGTGGTGAAAATTGCGCAGGATATTACCGCATTGATGCTGCAACAGGAGCAGGAGGAGAACCTGATCCGCGATGTCCACCATTTATCATTGACCACTGACCGTTCCGCTTCACAGGGGGCTGAAATTGTTCAGCAGGCAGTGCGTGGTATGCAAGAGGTGGAATCTATTGCACGTGAAACCTCCGATGTGGTCAGCGATTTGGGCCGTTGCTCGCAAGAGATCGGCAGCATTGTGGAGGCTATCCGCAAGATTTCATCACAAACCAATTTATTGGCTATCAATGCCTCGATTGAAGCGGCCCATGCCGGTGAACATGGGCGAGGGTTTTCTGTAGTCGCGAGTGAAGTCCGCTTGTTGGCTGATCAATCGCGCAAGGCGGCAAGTGAAATCGAGCAAATGACTAAAACCATTCAGAATGGGGTTACCGCCGCGATCAAAGGGATGGGAACCTGTGTTGAGCAGGCGGGGGGCGGGGTGATACTGACACAAGATGCTGGTGAGGTGATTAATCTGGTCAATGTGGGGATGCAAGATGTGGTGAAATTAATGACCACTTTTTCTCAGGTAAAAAATCAGTGAGCACCAGTGTGACGAGCGGTGGCTATTTCTATCAAAGGATAGTGATAGTAAAGGGCCAATTGATCGCAAGGGGTAAGTGATCGTAAGGGATAAGTGAACGAAAGGAATAAGTGATCGATAGCCTATAAAAAACTGGCGGGTATCAGTAAGATGTCCGCCAGTGTGATTTCTAGCCAATACCAAATTGAGCTAACATTTACTTGAATGAACATTCCATTGAATGAACATTAAATCGCAGATCAGGAAACGTGTTGCAGGAATTCCCGTAAACGTTCGCTGGGCGGATTGGAGATTAAACTGTCTGGATCACCATCTTCTGCTATCCGGCCTTTATCAATAAAGATTAGCCGCGATGCCACTTTCTGAGCAAAGCCCACTTCGTGGGTGACGATAACCATGGTCATGCCCTCTTCGGCCAAATCTTTCATCACCGTCAAGACTTCATGGCGTAATTCCGGGTCCAATGCCGATGTGGGTTCATCGAATAACATCAGCTTAGGTTTTACCGCCAGTGCACGGGCGATAGCCACACGCTGCTGCTGGCCGCCAGACAGCTCAGCCGGATAATGGTGGGCACGGTCTTCCAACCCCACTTTAGACAACAACGCGAGAGCCTGTTTTTTTGCCTCTTCCTTGGATGTGCCACGCACTTTTGTTGGGCCAAAGGCGACGTTTTCCAAGGCAGTCAGATGCGGAAACAGATAAAACTGCTGGAATACCATGCCGGCTTCCAGACGGATTTGCCGCTCATCGATGTTGGGGCTATTAACATCCAAACCATCGACAATCAACTGGCCGCGGGTAATCACTTCCAGCTTATTGATACAGCGCAGTAGGGTCGATTTACCTGAACCGGACGGGCCAATAATAACCACCACTTCACCCTGGGTGATATTCAGATTGATATCGTGGAGTACCTGAATTTTGCCAAAGTGTTTGGAGACGTTTTTGAAGTTAATCATATTATTTTCAGTTTTCTTTCTAACCGACGGAGAACGAAGCTCAGTGCCAGCGTGATAATCAGGTAGATCACCGCCACCGCGCTCCATATTTCCATGGCGCGGAAATTACCGGCAATAATCTCTTGACCCTGACGAGTCAGTTCGGCTACGCCAATCACGATAAACAGTGAGGTGTCTTTGATACTGACGATCCATTGGTTGCCTAGCGGTGGCAACATACGGCGCAGTGCCAGGGGCGCAATAACGTAAAGCAGAGTTCCACGTTGGGAGAGACCGAGTGCCAAACCAGCTTCACGGAACCCACTGTGGATAGACAGCACCGCACCACGGGTGATTTCCGCTATATAGGCACCGGAGTTAATGATGATCGTCACAACGGCGGCAGAGAAAGGATCGATACGTAGCGGTATCATCATGGGTAGCGCGAAGTAGATAAACATCACCTGCACGACAATGGGCGTACCGCGGATCAACTCAATAAAAACTAAGGCGATATGACTGCTCAGCCAACCCCCATAGGCGCGGGCAAGACCGGCTATCACCCCAATAATCAGGCCACCAAGTAGCCCCAGGACGGAAATCCATAGGGTCAACTTGGCACCTTCAAGCAGAAGTGGGATGGCGGGCCAAATAGCGCTCCATTCAAACTGCATGGATAGTCTCCTGATATAAATACGGCAAAATAAATTACTTAGGTTCTACGCCGAACCATTTTTTATAGATTTCAGCGTAAGTGCCGTCTTCTTTCAGAGATTTCAGTGCCGCGTTAACTTTTTCACGCAGGTCACTGCCTTGCGGGAATGCAACACCGTACTGCTGAGCTTTAATCGACTCACCTACTGCTTTGAACTGGCCATTACCTGCGGTTTTGATGAAGTAAAGAATATTCGGCGTATCATGTAAAACCGCATCTGCACGGCCAGTTCCTAATTCCAGGTAGGCGTTATCGATATTCGGGAATTGGCGCAAGTCTTTGGTCTTGATATTGGCTTTGGCGTAATCCACCGAGCCAGTGCCGCTCTTCACTGCTAACACTTTGCCTTGCAGGTCGGCCTCACTTTTAATGTCATTATTATCCGCTTTTACCATGACCAAGAGGCCGCTGTTGTAATAACCATCAGAAAAATCAACGGCTTTTTTACGCTCATCGGTGATAGTAATGCCCGCCAGTGCCAGATCGACATTCTTCGTTTGCAGCGCCGGAATGATACCGCTGAAATCCATTGGTTTTAGCGTGTACTTCAGATCCAGTTTTTTCGCGATGGCATCCCACAAATCGATATCAAAACCAACGTATTTATCCCCTTGTTTGAATTCAAATGGGACGAAAGCGGTGTCTGTAGCAACAATTAACTCTTTTTCTGCGGCGTAGGCGCTAACAGCAAAGGCCAGCGCCAGTGCGGCCAATGAAACTTTGACAAGTGACTTCATAAGTGGGAATTCCTTTGTGCTTTTATGGAGATACCCTCCTTTACTTGAGATTGCAGCGCGACGAGCAGCAGCACCTACTTATCCAATTTACTGATATATTCGTCAGTTCATCGGGCATTACGTGTTTACCGCTTGGCTGCAACACCAATTATTTTGGGTATAGAGGTCCGCTTTTTATATTTCAGATAACAATATGAAAAGATCGTGCCAGAAATGCAACATACTAAAAAATAACAGATTTACCCCAATCACTTAGCTTGCAATTACTTAGCTAGCAAAGGCTGCACTAACACGGGACACCCAAAAGGTGCGATAGCGTCATTTTTGTGCAACTAATCCATTATCTACTAATTATTAGCGCGGTAGTCAACAACAAACCATCGATACATAACATTAATTTAACAAAGATGTTGATGACGTCTAATTTTCTTATCAGTGCCGGGAGATTTCAGCCAATTCTGATTTTTAGCCTCTGCCCAGAGATTAAAAAAAACAGGAGAGAAAATAGGATGGGGTGAGCAGGGGCAGCTAGCACCCCTGCATCTTGAAGGACTACGGGTATGTAATGATTAACGCTCCTCAAGTGGGTAACTACGGAAACTCCATAAACCCAGTGTTTTCAGGCCATCGCGATAAATACCCTGTAGATCGGCTGGGCTTGTTTTCTGTAATTCACTTAAGGGCTTATCCAAGGCCGCAATAGTCAGGAAATTAATATCGTGGGGGCCACTTTCCCAACTTGCAATAGTGAATAACGCATCGGCACGGCGAACATGGCTTCCTGAACTAATGATGATGGCATTTTTAATTCTATGCTTCGCCAAGGCATAACGGCTATATAACGCATTTTCGACGGTAGAACGTGCATAATTATCCTGATAAATACGTTCAGGTTTAATGCCTTTTTTAATTAACCAATCGGCCATTAATTTACCTTCGGTTTGGTTATTTTGCGGCACGCCTCCCGTCACAATAATTAACGCATCTGGTAATTGTTGAGCAATTTCTAACGTTTTTTCTAAACGCTGAATAAGAACATCATTCATCGTACCATCAGGATTTAACGCATAGCCCAAGGTGACAATCGCATTTTCGCCTTGGGTCGCTTTCAACTGCGCCAACTGTTGTGCTGATAAGGTATCTGAAATCGGCATAGCGGCGGCTTTATCGATAACGGCATAAAACTGTTCAAGTTGTTGTGCTTTCAGCGGATTAAGCCGTTTTAATTGTGCAAAATAGCTCTGGCTTTCTGATGTTTGGCCCGCAAAACGTGACCATGCAGAGAGATAAATCAGCGCATCAATATCATCCGGCGCATCTTTTAAAATATCTTTATAAATCGCTAATGCTTTTTCAATATTGTTATTATAAATATATGCGCTTGCTGCACTAAATAAGAGATCAACACGGTATGGCTCGAGTTGGTGTGCTTGTAATAACTTCTGTGCAACCACTTCCATATTAGAGGGTAATTTACCTGTAAACCCTGCACCTGAAATTCGAGTGGGATTTTTAAAGGCTTGTTGTGCCTGATTGATCAGTAAATCAACGGTCTGACGCTGTGTGACATAATTTTCATAGCGTTCCTGAGGTTGAGCAACATCGGTTAGCGCTACGCTGGGTACAGAAAACGCCAAACCGATAGCCAACACTAAAAGCTGCCCAGCACGATAATGTTTTAAACAATTTTTCTTCATTATTTATTCTCCATGTTAAAAATATAATCTGTATCAGAGGTATCAATTATGTCATTAAAATTTATTGGCAACGGGCAGGGGTGCAAGTGGTTTTTTTAAATTATTTATTTCTCGCTACCTTAGTGAATAATGCTAATGAGAAAACATTAACACCTCTCTAAAATAATCTCTCTATTGAAAAGAGATATTTATAGGTTCTGTCACATTAACAAGGAAAGAGTGAACAACGAGACTCAAAATAATTCGAGTCACAGGAGGGCGGCAAGCAGGGCCGGTTAACGGCCCTGTTCAGCGTAATAGAAGGTTACCAGCGGTGTGATCACTCAATATTTGACTCGATAAACCACAAGAATTTATCCAGATCACGGGAAGCGGCAGTAAACATGTCCGCACTGTTTTCATCTTCAACTTCGGTTATCGCTTTACGAATATCGTTTGCGACTATCGCATAGCGCTCGGCTAATGCTTTTAGGTGCTCTTGCACGCTATGGATATTGGTTGGGTAGCTCTTTAGCGGGGTTTTATCATTAATGACCTGTGCGGTACCCAATGCCACACCACCGAGTTGTACAGCACGCTCGGCAAAGGTATCCAGATGGTCGGTAAGGGCAGTACGGAAGCCATCCAGCATTTCATGGACAGCAACAAAGTTAGCACCGCGCATGTTCCAATGGGCCTGTTTGGTGATAAGCGACAAATCGATAAACTGAATGACCATTTGGTTCAATCGCTTAATCGTAGCAACTTTAACATGCTCCTCAACGTCATTACGGGTATAAAGCAGTTCGGAGGGTTTTGTTTTTACCAGTTTTGCTGTACTCATAATGGATATCTCCTTATAGAGTTGGTTATCTGTCTTTCACTGAAGTAAGTATAACAAAGGTATTTTATTTTGCAGGTCAGATGCTGCCTATCAAATTAATCGTTTGCTATTTCAGTCTAATTTCACAAGCTATTTGAATGGGGTTTATACGCTAAAATAACGTTTGTTATAAATAATATAGTTAGTGAATTGTTTGAATACTTTCTTATTTCAGGGGGGCATGCCGGACAGGTTATTCTACCGGCAATATAAGGGGTTATCTTTGAGCATGGGCGACAATAAATAAACGTGGGAAAGCCAACAAGCGGCGGCCATCAGTCCGTGCGGGGTAAGCCTTATCAATGATGGCCAGATAATTTTGTAGGAACGCCAACTGCATGGCTTCAGTCAGGGGGGCAAGATAAGGGCGTAGCCCCGTTGCCCGCAGCCAGTCAACAATTGCTTGCGCTGATGGCATCGGGTGGTAATAGGTTGTACGCCAAATATCGACTCGCTCAGCGTGGGGAGCCAGTAAATCATAATAGTGATTGGCCGAGAGCACTTTCGCCCGTGTTGCGCCGGCTTCTTGTAAGGTTTGTTGCCATGGGCCGTTCTCGGCCACTTCTCGCATAGCGCGATGGCTGGGTTGATCCAGATTATCCGGCATCTGAACCGCCAGCACCCCTCTTGGGGCTAGCTGTGAAAGCAGGGACGGGAACAGATGCGGGTGATCGGTTAGCCACTGTAATGAGGCGTTAGCATAGATAAGGTTCTGCGGCTGTGAAGGGCGCCATTGGTGGATATCCGCCTCAATAAAGGTGCAATGTGGCAGGCGTTGCTGTGCACTGGCTAACATTGCCTGAGAATGATCAATACCAACCAATTGGGCATCTGGAAAACGTCGATGCAGTAATTCAGTCGAGTTACCTGGCCCACAGCCTAAATCGCTGATGAACTGCGGCGAGGTTATCGTGATATGCGCTAATAGATCAGTGGCTGGGCGGGTGCGCTCGGCTTCAAATTGACGATATAAATCAGGATCCCAATCTTGCATGTATGGCCTCCGATGGCTCGGGTTAGGACTGAGTTGGCACCAGCACCCGATGCATCACATAGGCATCGACATAACCGAGTTGGCGATGGTTAAACGCTTCAGGCAGTGTAGCAATAATTTTGAAGCCCAATTTTTGCCACAACGCGACGGCCAGTGTATTCGTGCTGACGACAAAATTAAACTGAATCGCCCGGTAACCGAGCGTGGTGGCCTGGTCAATACAATGTAGGCCAAGGGCCTTGCCAATGCCAAGCCCGCGCACTTTCTGATCAACCATAAATGAAGCATTCGCTACATGGGCACCAAGGCCGCGCTGGTTATCGATTAATTTATACATACCGACGATGCGCTGCTCGTGTACTGCAACCCAGCAGCGAACGCCGCGACCAAACCAGTAATCATACGCATCTTGCTCGGGTGTTTCGGGCGTGAAAACGTAGGTGTCACCGCTGCGGATAACCGCCTGGAACAGAGGCCATATCTCAGCAAAATCGGCGGGCGTTGCGGTTCTGATTTCCATTGATGGCTCCTCCTATCAGGTGACCTGGTCAAGTTGTGGTTTAGGTTTTATGGTCAGGCTGGCACCAACGGAGGCACTGATAATTGATGCTAACGCGAGCCATTGCACCAAGGTCAGATGCTCATTTAAGAACACCAGGCCAGAAATTGCGGCTAATGCAGGTTCCAGACTCATTAATGTGCCAAATGTCCGGGCAGGAAGGCGAGTTAACGCGACCATTTCGAGTGAGTAAGGTAATGCAGTAGACAAAATGGCGACGGCCAGTGCAATGGGCAAGATCGCCGGATCGAACAGTGCCATGCCGTTATAGGCCACCCCAATTGGGCAGAAAATCAAGGCCGCAATCAACGAGCCGACCGCGACGGTCCCTGGGCCATGGTCACCTCCGGCCTTTTGACCCGAAATGATATAGATTGCCCAGCAGGCCCCTGCACCTAAAGCACAGGCTGCACCAAATAAATCAATGGTGCCAATGTTATGCCCCAGTGGTAACAGGAACCATAACCCCAGAATGGCGAGCCCCACCCAGATAAAATCTACCGCACGCCGGGAAGAAAACATAGCGACGGCCAGAGGCCCTGTGAATTCCAGTGCTACAGCGATGCCTAATGGCACCGTTTTTAACGACATGTAGAACAAGAAGTTCATCCCACCTAATGCCACCCCATAAATTAATAGGGGTAAACGGCTGCCTGCAGCAAACCGCATCCGCCAAGGTTTAAAAATAACAAACAGAATAAGTGTACCGATGCCGAGCCGCAGCGAGGTAATACCTTGTGCACCGACCAGTGGGAATAAGCTTTTTGCCAGTGATGCACCACTTTGTATTGAGATCATGGCGATCACGAGCAACAAAATGGGGAGTAATGGCAGTGAGTTTTTAGAAGAAGGAGACAACGACATCCTTTGGAGCCTCGAAGAAAAGAGTTATGCGTGAGTTTTTCCAGTGTAAATGAAATGCCAACTGAGTGTTGAAAAATCATCAAACGGCAAAAAAGAGAAAAAATAAAAAAGAGAAAAAAGAAAAATCAAACACAGATGGCGGCTTTTTTTACCCCATTTCGGGTGATTAATTGAGCATAATGGTTCGGAATTATCTGGAATGGCTTTGGGTGATGGAGGTCACATACTGCAGTAAGGTATAACAAAATCCGAGATGTATTAGTAAGATGGATGATTCTTGAAATTCTTTGTTACATGAAATAATTAATTAGACAATTAATATATAACAGAGTTTCATCCTGTTTATTGCTATAGTCGCACGGTGTTTTTGTGTCACTCAATAATTTGCGTCTTTCGAGGTGGTTATGAAAAAAATTGCATGTCTTTCAGCGGTAGCAGCGTGTGTGTTAGCCGTGACCGCAGGTTCTGCCTTTGCAGGTCAAAGCACCGTTTCTGGTGGTTATGCCCAGAGCGATTATCAAGGTGTTGCGAACAAGTCTTCAGGTTTTAACCTGAAATACCGTTATGAGTGGAGTGACTCTCAACTGGGTTACATCACCTCTTTCACTCACACTGAAAAAAGCGGTTTCGGTGACGAAGCGGTTTACAACAAAGCGCAATATAATGCGATTACCGGTGGTCCAGCATACCGCATCAATGATTGGGCTAGCATTTATGGTCTGGTCGGTGTGGGTCATGGTCGTTTCACCCAAAACGAGTCAGCATTCGTTGGTGATAAACACAGCACCAGTGACTACGGCTTCACCTACGGTGCTGGCTTGCAGTTCAACCCAGCCGAAAACGTTGCTCTGGATGTTTCTTACGAGCAGAGCCGTATCCGTAACGTTGACGTAGGTACTTGGGTTGCTGGCGTAGGTTACACTTTCTAAGTGATAGCCTGAGCTATTGAGTATTGGCCTTCAACGGTGAAATACTGTGTCTGATAAAAGTCCGCTTTCGAGCGGATTTTTTTTGCCTGCTATTTTTATCTGCACTACAGCGTTACGCTGGCATAGCGCGATATCTACACTGTTTATCACAATAAAAAATTATTTCTACCTACCACAATAAAAATTATCTGATGGCCTGAGTGGCGCCTTTAATCTTGGCATGTGATCTTATTAAATTGAGTTGATGTAATAATATTCCTAATATGAGAGTTTACTCATCAAGCTAAATTAAAATCAAAAAAACAGGTTGTACACATGACAACACTCAGTGAGCAAGCTCCTCCTCTACTGCAGGATACTCAGCTTGAACAGCAAATCTTGCGCCGCTCGATTTTTTATACCTTGATTATTGCAGTAATGGGGATCGTCTTCGGTATTGTATGTGGCTCAATGTCGATTATCTTTGATGGTATGTTCTCCGCCCTGGATGCGGGGATGTGCAGTTTATCTCTATTGGTATCTCGGCTACTTGGTCAACCGCATAGCCGACGTTTTCAATATGGTTTTTGGCATGTGGAACCGTTGGTTCTGGCCTTTAATGGCAGCTTATTAGCCCTCCTTTGTCTTTACGCTTTTGTGAATGCGATAAAAGGTATTTTTGATGGCGGGCGGGAATTGGAGCTCGGTTGGGCCATTGTCTACACATTGGCTGTCAGTATTTTTTGTTTCACCATTTATTTAAAACAGCGGCGCTTGAATAAACGGGTGAAATCCGAGCTTATTGCATTGGATACGAAGAGTTGGTTCATGTCCGCTTGTATCAGTACGGCGCTGTTAGTTGCATTTTTACTCTCATGGGGTATGGAAGGTACGCGCTATGAACACCTTATTGTTTATGCTGACCCCATGGTACTGGCGCTGTTAACGTTAGTATTAATTCCGGTCCCAATTAAAACAGTGATTGCGGCAGTGCGTGAAGTTTTACAAATGACGCCCGATACACTGGATACGGCGATTGAGACCTTGATGGAACGCCTGGTGGATAAATATAAATTTGTTGATTACTCGCATTATGCCACCCGTGCTGGCCGTGGTTTATTTATCGAGATCCACGTGGTGATCCCGCCAGAAATGGATACCCGCGGGGTTCATCATTTCGATACTATCCGCGATGAGATCGCCCATGAGATTGGTGAGTCTGGGCCTCACCGCTGGTTAACCATCTCCTTTACGCGTGATGCCAAGTGGTTATAGCTGGCCATAGCTGTTTGGTTTTTAGCCGTGCTTTTATCTTCCCCCAGCCGTGATTTGCTGGGGGTTTTTAATGGTTACCAAGGTGGATAAGTGAAAATAATGGTGTTTGGGATCATAACCAAAAATTATCATTTAATATAAAAGAATATCCCCTAAAAATAATTAATACTCCTTATCAACATTGAGCGTCCTTATTTTTCACCCAATAAGGGCTTAACCACCACAAGGAGTTATTCTATGCCAGGTCGTATTCAAGAAATGCCTCAATCATGGCTTACCGCTAGCCGGCCCGTTACAGAAATTGTAAAGCAACCATCAACGGGTTTGGTAAAAGACAGTAGTCTTAATAAAGATATAAAAACTGAAGAGACAGAACAATTTCTGGAGGAAATAGACGCCCAGATGAAAGTTATTTGCGCCTGGGAAATGGACAGTACCACTGTGGACCAATGTATTAAAGAGTTATGCGATAAAATAGGGGCATTGTATAACGATGTATTAACTACTCGAAGCCAGGTCTATGAAATGGTTTTAAATTACGGGACAGAAAGTGGTCAAATGGTGCGCTTAAGAGAAGGATGTAACGCAGCCGATAGAGACCGCTATTTAGAAAAATTGATCGCTTACAATCATATTCGTCAGGCTGTTAGTGATAAAGTCGCGAAGATAGAAAAACATACGGACTCAGTAAAACGAATGGTTGATTTACATCATTATGATTATATTTGTGGTGACTTAAAGGCACTAAATAAAAATGGTGACGTACCTAAACAGTCATGATTCAGATTAGATAATTTACTTATCGTAAATAACTAGACTTTATCTTTAACATATACACTATGTTGACGGGTTATTTCTTTCGTAATCATATTGAAATAGCCCATATTTTAAACGGAAAAATTAGTATCCTATCAGTATTGAGTGTTTCTATTTTTCATATCTCTATATCTAATTAATTTTACTAAAGGTTTATTTATGTTGTCAGGTATTCAATCGGCATCACTAATATGTCATTCGTCTTCAATAGAAGAAAGTGAAAAAATTCAATCAGTTGTTTTTTTATCTGATATCGGTCTTGATAAAAACAGGTTAACACTAGAGCAAGAAAAGGGATTGAAGGATATAAAATCATCTATAGATGATTGTTATCACAACGGTATTAGTACTAGTACTGGCAGGAAAAAAATAAAAGAATTAAGAAATAAAGTTACCCAGTACATTAACTCTGTAGAGAGTTACCGGGATAAGATTTATGATGTTATCATTGATAAAAGAACGGGCAGAGGTGAAAAGATAATATTAAAATCTGGATGTGATGAAACACATAGAAATAGTTATCTTAAGGGGATTATTTATCTCAGTAAATTGCAGGATCTTATTCGTAATGAAATAGATAATGCACCTATTAAATATAAAAAATCACTAAGTAAAGTTTTTGATGTCATGGGAAAAGGCGCTGTGTATGGCGACATAAAGGCACTGAATGAAGATCGTAAATTGCCTGATTTTAAATATAGTGACTCTGAATGTTCTGCGTATGATTATAGCTATGGTAACCATGCACTTGAATGTGGTATTCGCTCTTTGGAATGCGCAGGACAGACTGGATTACTGATCTGTATGTGTCTAATGGGAGGGAAATGAAAATATAAGTTGTCATATAAAAGTATAAAGTACAGATTTGGTGCTATGGTTCCTAATTTTAATTATTTAAATAGATAAACCTGTTGAGGGGATCTGTGATTTAAATTTTATTATAATTCGCTGTTTATTTTCATGTCTACAATGACAGATTGTGCATATTGAATAATAACTCAATACTTGCCACGGTCTGTCTTTTTTATTTCTCACCGTCACCGACGTTTTGTCTTTTTGAATTGAGACCCTCACTGTCACTCAGATTATCTACCGCCGTTACTCAGATTATCTACTGCTGACAATAATTAAGTTACCGCATCTTATCTGGGCATTTACCCTACTTTTTCAAGATGATTCTCAACTTTGGTTGACCGAGTTTGTTTGATTATTCATTTTCGTTATTTTTAACAGTTATTCCTAAAAAATAATTTATCATTATTTTTCAATGCATTAATTGTTTTTATTAATTATTTAATATAAACAGCAGAGACGGTTGTTGCGATCAGGATCTAAATTAATGACTTTGTTTAACATCAATTTAACAGCGTGTGACTTTGTTCAACAAATAGTTTCTGCCAATTTGGTTATATGATACTCAATGTTTACGTTGTCATTTCAATATTTATTATGAATGCGATGTCATTGTTGAGCGTTGAAGTGAGTAATTTTACTTTTGTTGGTTTGTTCAAAAATGACAACGTCAACATTGTATCCATACACCGAGTTCTGTTGCTATTGGAGGAGTTAATGAGTCAGTTACCTGAGAAAATGAGCGCTGTCGTATGTCACGGCCCGCAGGATTATCGTTTAGAACACGTGCCGACACCTGTGCCGAAAGCCAAAGAGTTGGTGATCAAAGTGAAAGGCTGTGGGATTTGTGCAGGTGACTGTAAATGTAAGAATGGGGCAAAAATGTTTTGGGGAGAAACCCCGTGGGTAAAACCACCAGTGGTACCGGGACATGAATTCTACGGCCATATTGTGGCGCTGGGGGAAGGGACCGAATCAAAGTATAAGTTAGGCGAACGTGTGATTGCGGAACAAATAGTCCCTTGCTGGGACTGTCGCTATTGCAACTCTGGCAGCTACTGGATGTGTGAAACGCACAATATCTATGGCTTCCAAAAAGATGTCGCAGAAGGTGGCATGGCGGAATATATGCGTTTTTCTGAGAATGCCATTGTTCACAAAATCCCAGAGAGCCTGAGTCATGAAGATGCGGTCCTGATCGAACCCATGGCCTGTGCGATTCATACTGTGGCAAGAGGGGATATTCAACTGGATGATGTGGTCG
This sequence comes from Yersinia pestis, assembly GCF_900460465.1. Taxonomy (GTDB): domain Bacteria; phylum Pseudomonadota; class Gammaproteobacteria; order Enterobacterales; family Enterobacteriaceae; genus Yersinia; species Yersinia pestis. The sequence continues at coordinate 236,089 of NZ_UAVH01000007.1, forward strand.
TACTGGCGGGCGCGGGGCCGCTGGGGCTGTGCATGGTACCGGTTGCCCGCCTGAAGACACCGAAGAAATTGATTGTCATTGATACTATTGAAGAACGCCTGGCACTGGCAAAAGCCTTTGGGGCCGATGTGGTGATCAACCCACTGAAAGAAGATGCTGACAAAATAGTGAAATCTTTGACCGGTGGCTATGGCTGCGACGTTTACATTGAAGCGACGGGTGCGCCCATCGGTGTGACTCAAGGTTTACAAATGATCCGCAAGCTGGGGCGTTTTGTGGAGTTCAGTGTCTTTGGTCAGGAAACTACCGTTGATTGGTCCATTATCGGCGACCGTAAAGAACTGGATATTCGCGGTGCTCACCTGGCACCTTACAGTTATGAAATTGCCACCGATCTCTTTGAACGTGGTCTGGTTACCTCAAAAGGTATCGTCACCCACAGTTATTCATTAGATGATTGGGAAAAGGCTTTTGAGCTAGCGGACTCCACGAATTCTATTAAGGTCATTCTGGTTCCTTAATTATTGTTAGTAATTATCTGCTGATGTTTGATATTGACGGTTTATTTATCTTACTCAAAGGTAAAGTACCGTTTTATATCATGTGGGATATTAACTTTTTATGATGAAAGTGAAGTAAAAACATACCGTTGTTCTGATAACCAAAAATACACTTCCCCTACAGGAGAATAATATATGTTTTCATTTTTCAAAAAAGCCCTGTCATTTAGCATTGCAGGCGTCATGCTGTTTGCCAGCCAAAGTGTCATGGCTAAGCAAATTGTTATTGGTGTTTCATTTCAAGAATTAAATAACGACTATTTTGTTTCGATGAAAGAGGCATTAGAACAGGCGGCCAATGATATTGGTGCCAAAGTATATATCGCTGATGCGGGTCATGATGTCTCAAAACAGATTAATGACGTCGAAGACATGTTGCAAAAGAAAATCGATATTCTGCTTATTAACCCAACGGATTCCGTTGGCGTTCAATCGGCGGTTATGGCGGCGAATAAAGCGGGTGCGGTTGTGGTGGCCGTTGATGCACAAGCAGAAGGTCCGCTGGACTCTTTCGTGGGTTCAAAGAACTATGATGCAGGCTTTTTAGCCGGTGAGTATCTGGCGAAATCACTGGGGGGGAAAGGGAAGGTCGCGATCCTGGATGGCATCCCCGTAGTGCCAATTCTTGAGCGTGTACGGGGTTTTGAAGATGCGATAAAAAAATATCCAGACATCAAAATTGTCACCAAACAAAACGGCAAGCAGAAGCGTGATACGGCCTTGACGGTAACCGAAAATATGTTGCAGTCGGTCCCTGATCTGGCCGGGATTTTCAGTGTGAATGATGTTGGTGCATTGGGTGCACTGGCAGCAATCGAAAGTAATGGCGCAAAAGTAAAGCTGGTTAGCGTAGACGGCCAACCAGAAGCCATTAAAGAGATCCTGAAACCCAATTCACCTTTTATTGCGACTTCCGCACAGTTTCCTCGTGACCAAATACGTATTGCACTGGGTATCGCGTTGGCCCGTTATTGGGGAGCCAATGTTCCGGCAACTATTCCGGTCGAAGTGAAACTGATCGACAGTAGCAATGCGCAAGGTTTTAGCTGGTAAGCGTGTCAATTCTCGCTCTGCTCAGGCAGAGCGATAACCATGACGCCTTTATTAGAGTTAAAGCAGATAAAAAAATCTTTTCCGGGTGTTAAAGCACTGGATGGAATTGATCTCACCATTCAACGCGGAGAGGTTCATGCGTTGCTGGGGGAGAATGGGGCAGGCAAATCTACACTGGTTAAAATAATGTGTGGTATTTATCAGCCAGATTCTGGGGGGATTTTTCTGGAAGGTCAACGCTGTCGCTTTGCGAATTATCGTGATGCCATTGATGCGGGTATTGGGATTATTTTTCAAGAGTTCTCCCTGATCCCCTATATGAATACGATTGATAATATTTTTCTTAATCGAGAAATAAAGAATCGTTGGGGGTTATTAGATCGCCGTGAAATGCGGCGCAAGGCCCGCGCTATTTTCAAGCGCCTGACGGTGGATATTGATCTTGATTGCCCCGTGGAACAACTCAGTGTGGCGCAACAGCAGTTTGTCGAGATAGCCAAAGCTCTGTCGTTGGATGCGCGCATTCTGGTCTTGGACGAACCCACGGCGACGCTGACACCGGGTGAAGCCGAACATTTATTCAGCATCATGCACGATCTGAAATTGCTCGGTGTCGGTATGGTGTTTATTTCGCATCATCTGGACGAAATTTTCACGATTTGTGACCAGATCACGGTGCTGCGTGATGGCGCTTATATTCAGACACTGCCGGCTGCCGAGACTAATGTCGAAGAGCTGGTTAAGCTGATGGTCGGGCGCAAAATCGAGAATACCTTCCCGGTGAAATCGCATCCGGTAGACACCTCGGTGCGGGTGCTGGAGGCGACGGTTCAGCACACAAAACATGTGATGGAAAACAGCTTCCATCTGTATAAAGGCGAAATATTGGGGTTTGCCGGGTTGGTGGGGTCAGGCCGTACTGAGCTGATGTCCGCACTGATCGGTGCGCGCTCCTGCTATCAAAAGAGTGTCAGCCTCAATGGTCAGCCCACCGTGCTACGTAATCCAGCGCAGGCGTTGGATCACGGTATTGGTCTGTTACCGGAAAGCCGTAAAACCGAAGGGCTGGTCTTGCCGTTTTCCGTCGCCCAAAACATTACGCTTAATCGGCATGAAAAACGCGGCAAAATCTTCGTTAATGCAGGTAAAGAGCACGATATCGTGCAGCGATTAATTCGCGCGGTTGGCGTAAAGACACCGGATGCCGATACGGCTGTGAGTACCTTGAGCGGTGGCAATCAACAAAAAGTGGTAATTGCCCGCTGGCTTAACAACGATTGCGACATTCTTATTTTCGATGAACCTACACGGGGTATCGACGTGGGGGCCAAGTCTGAAATTTATCAATTAATGCAACAACTGACGCAGAAAGGCATATCTATCATCATGATTTCATCCGAATTACCGGAAATTATTGGCGTTTGTGATCGCGTCCTGGTTTTCCGTGGTGGGCACATTGTTGCCGAACTGGCGGGTGATGAAATTGAATCTAATAACATCATGCTTCACGCAACAGGGAGTGCATTATGATCAGAACTGAACACTCTTCTTCTACGCAAGAGAGCGGTAGCACTCTCCATCGCCATAAACGTTGGGAGAAATTATTACATCACCCGGCCATGTTGCCATTTATTGGTTTTGTTGTGCTATTTGTCTTAATGAGCGGGTTAAATGACAGTTTTTTGACCGTAAATAACCTCACTAACGTGGCGCGGCAGGTGTCGATTAATGCCATTATCGCGGTAGGCATGACTTGCGCGATCTTGACCGGGGGGATCGATCTTTCGGTTGGGCCAGTCATGGCGTTGTCAGGGTCTATTGCTGCCGGGCTGATGCTGGCCGGTATTCCTATTCCGTTAGCCATGATGGCCGCTCTGTTAGTCGGTGCCTTATTTGGCCTGGCGAATGGGAGTTGTATTGCTTATCTGCGGATGCCGCCTATCATCGTGACGCTGGCCTCTATGGGGATCGCCCGTGGTTTGGCGTTGTTGTACACCGGGGGGTACCCCATCTCCGGTTTACCTGACATGTTTTCATTCTTTGGCCGAGGTACGGTACTGGGTATTCAAGTCCCCATTCTGATCATGGCCGGTGTTTATCTGTTCGCTTGGATCATGCTCAACCATTTATCGTTTGGTCGCTATATTTATGCTATCGGTGGCAACGAAGAAGCGGCGCGTTTGAGTGGTATCCGTGTGTCGCGCTATAAAATGCTGGTATATGTGGTCAGTGGCCTGACAGCCGCGTTGGCCGGGCTGGTACTGACTTCGCGGCTAATGAGTGGGCAACCTAATGCGGGCGAAGGGTTTGAACTGGACGCTATCGCCGCCGTTGTTTTGGGCGGTGCGGCAATCTCCGGAGGCAAGGGGGCGATTATTGGTACGTTGGTAGGGGCGATGATGTTGGGGGTGTTGAATAATGGTCTCAACCTGATGAGCGTATCGCCTTATATCCAGAATGTCGTGAAAGGCGGCATTATTCTTGCGGCGATCTATCTCAGTTCCGTTCGGCGCAAATAAGCGGTGATGAATTTGATACAGTGATAAATTTGATACAGTAATTAAGTTGATGCAGTGAGGGTAATGGCGGCGCGATAATGGCCGCCATTACGGCGGGTTGAACATGGGTGCCCCATATTTTCGTAGGCCGCTTTAGTGGGTGAGCAGAGATCCGGTGAAGAATTCGCGTCTTACTGCCTGATCGTTGTGGGGTTTTTTAATGGCATTAAAAAGGAGTTCTGCAGCAATCTCCCCCAGCATCTGGGTATCGTGGTAAACACCGGCAATATGAAGGCCATAATCTGCTGCTTTAGGTGGTTCATCAATCGAGAAGAATTTTATATTATTATAAATTTTCAGTTCATGACAAATTGCAATAGCGCCAAGTGTCAAAATTCCATTTAAGCCAATAATATAATCAGGTTGATTCTGAGGGACAGAGAGATAATCTCTAACGGCAGCTTCCTGTGAAATAAAATCGTAATCACCATTAATAATATGCACGTCATTTTTTTTATTTTCTAACGCATTGATAATCCCTTCAATACGTACCCGTGTTATCTCTGATTCTGCGGGCCCACCAATGATTAGCATTTTCCTCTCTGGCTGCTCAGACAGGTATTTCCCCGCCAGTAACCCGATCTCTTTGTTATTAAGAAATACTCCGCTCAGTTGCCGATTATAGATATCTCTATCAATAAGAATCAATGGAACGCGATAGGTTTCGGCTAAATCGAGATAGGCCGGTTGGTAGTTTTTATCATCGCGAACCGGTGACAAAAGAATTCCACAGGCTTTATAGCCAAATAGCGCCTGAATAGCCTCCATTTCTGCCTCTTCACTGCCATCGGTATCAAACAGCATAATTTGATAACACTGTGTTCGTGCAATTCTGGAGACCGTTTGAATTAATTCAGAGTAAAAAGGGTTATACATACTGCTGGTGACAATACCAATAATTTGGCTGCTACTGCGTTTTAATCCCTGAGCAAAAGCATTGGGGACGTAATTAAGTTCTTTTGCGATAGCATGAATTTTTTCACGGGTTTCTTGTTTAACTAATCCAGGTTGATTAAAAGTACGGGAAACCGTGATGTTTGTCACATTAGCTCGACGGGCAATATCCACAATCGTGGCATTTGAATAAGCTTTCGACACCTTTATTCCTTGCTTTATTCGTCAACTGAATACTTATTGTAGGGAAGCCGCTTAAAGTATGCCAGATATAAGTGAGTGTCTTTGTCGGAAATAATGACAATTGGCTTATTCGGGTCACTGGGTAATTTTTACCTCTCAAGCGTCCTGAGTTTTTATTCCACGTTAATTCTTTCTCTCTGAATATCCCGACTTTGCTTTATTTAGGGCGATTACGCGGTGGGTTGGGAACAATAAGCGGGCGGTTTATCAGCGCTTCAGCGTTCCGCCATTTGCAGATGTATTTTCTGCGCCGTAGTGCTCATTAAAATAGCGACGTAAAAATTCTACGCTCACTCTGACTTTTGCCGACATCGCCAGCCGGGTGACATACACCGCCCAGATATTAGCCGATTGAAAGTACTCCGGTAGGATATGCACCAGTTTGCCCGAATGAATATTGTCTTTAACATCCCAGTAAGAGCGTAAAGCAATACCTTGTCCGTCCAGGCACCATTGGTGAACGATTTCGCCATGGTTAGAGGCCATTGGGCCAGTGACCTTTATCGATTGTTCTTCGGTGCCATTATGCAAGCGCCATATGCCAAAGGGATGGTCACGCTCTTTGATCACTAAACAGGCAAAACCGGGGAGTTCACTGAGGGCTTTGGGTGTGCCGTAGCGCTGTAGAAAATCGGGGGATGCACACAGAATGCGGCGGTTCGGGGCGAGTTGGCAAGCAATCAGGTTGTCGCCAATGTTATCGCCTACGCGGATATCTAAATCAACCCCTTCAGTCACCAGATCGATTAGCCGATCCTCCACATCAAACCGCAGTTCCAGACGGGGATACTCGCGAGCTAACGCAGAGAGTGCGGGGGCCACAAAGCGTCGGCCAAAACCAAAACTGCTGATAACCCTTAAGGTGCCCTGAGGCTCCTGACGAATGGCTGACAGCTCGTCCATCATCTGATCGACATCGTGCAAAATGCGCTGTGCCCATTCATAAGTCCGCTCGCCATCCTCACTAATCGTGACTCTCCGTGTCGTGCGATGCAGTAATGCCACGTTCAGCGTTTTTTCCAGTATCGCGACACGCTTACTGACGTAGGCGGGAGAAACCCCCATCTCTTCAGCGGCAGCGGCAAAACCTGCGCGTCGGGCTACCAGAAGAAAAACGCGCAGGTCACTGAGTATCGGCAGATTATTCATGATCTGTGTTTTATGTATCACCAGTTTTTGTATTGTATGTAAATTAGTCAATTATAGGATGGAGGAGATGTCAATTCTTACCGCTGATAAATGAGACTTGCGATGAAGAAAACCTACCGAATTGCCGCCATACCCGGGGACGGTATCGGCCATGAAGTGATGCCAGAAGGGATCAACGTGCTCCAGGCCGCCGCTTTGCGCTGGGATTTAGATATTTCATTTGAAAATATTGAATGGGCAAGTTGTGAATATTATCAACACCATGGGCAGATGATGCCGAATGATTGGCAGAGGCAGCTACAATGCTTCGATGCGATTTATTTTGGTGCGGTTGGCTGGCCTGCGACCGTGCCAGACCACATTTCGCTGTGGGGGTCGCTGTTGAAGTTTCGTCGTGATTTTCAGCAGTATGTCAATTTACGTCCGGTGCGCTTATTTCCTGGCATACCCTGCCCGTTAGTGGGTAAACAGCCCGGTGATATTGATTTTTATGTGGTTCGGGAAAATACCGAAGGTGAATATTCATCGGTTGGCGGGCGTTTGTTTGAAGGCACCGAGCAGGAAATGGTTTTACAGGCGTCGATATTCACACGCCGTGGCGTTGACCGTATTCTAAAATACGCCTTTGAATTGGCGCAGATGCGCCCACGTAAGCGCCTGACGTCTGCCACTAAATCTAATGGTCTGGCGTTCAGTATGCCGTACTGGGATGAGCGCTTCGAAGTGATGGCGGCGCAGTATCCACAAATTAGCGCGGACAAACAGCATATTGATATTTTGTGCGCCCGTTTTGTATTGAATCCTGAACGTTTTGATGTGGTTGTGGCCTCTAACTTATTTGGTGATATTTTATCTGACCTTGGCCCGGCGTGTGCGGGGACGATTGGCATTGCGCCTTCAGCGAACCTCAATCCAGAGCGTGACTTCCCTTCACTGTTCGAACCGGTACATGGCTCGGCCCCAGACATTTATAAAAGAAATATCGCTAACCCTATTGCGATGATCTGGGCGGGGGCGATGATGCTCGATTTTCTGGGGCAAGGAGATGAGCGCTATCATGCTGCCCATAATGGAATATTAAACGCTATTGAACAGGTGATTGCGCAAGGCCCTAAAACGCCTGATATGTGTGGTGATGCCTCCACCCAACAAGTGGGTTCTGCCATTGTGCAGGTCTTATCTCACTAATCCTCCCGCCTATTTTATCGTCCTGGCCCCTTATTATCAGACTGCTGACAAACCCCGATGACGCGATCTTGAACGGTGAGGATAGGCAGAGGAGTAAAGCGTCCGCGCCAAGGATGGCGCGGCTCGAGCCTACATGGATGTATTTACGGCGTCTTTACGATCTGTCTGTTCTCTCCGTCGCGGGCACTTTGTCAATAACCTCATTATTTTCCTTTCCTGCGTTGGCGGGTTTGGGTATGCGTCCGTTTTAATCGGACGAATGCCTATTAACTTTTTGAGAATAATATTCTTTAGCCCGACCTGCGCGCTATTCCTGACAAATTGCCTGACTAACTTCACAAGAAATTATTTACGCCACGTGTTTTATCTGTTCACAAAACACACGATTGTTTTATCGATGTTACAAGAAGATACTTATGTTGTTAATTAATTGATCTGTGAGATACAGCGTTTCGGTGTCTTCCTAGGGGGTAACGAGGTTTTTTACCCCTAATTTAAACACGCATAAAACCAGGTAGACGAAATAAACAGAGGATAAAACACCGTGCCATAACAAAAATAAAAGCGAGGTGACAGCCCTTTAATGAGCGCACCTCTCTATAAGCAGGAGCTTCTCATGTTGAACAACCCGAGAAAAGATATACCGCTGATTGTCACCAGTTTGCTCTGCATCATTCTGATTGCTTTGGCATTCAGCTTATTTCCGCAGCAAAGCAGCCAAATGGCAGAGACCATTTTTAGTGGCGTTACCCGGCTACTGGGATCGACGATCCAAATATTAGTGCTGCTTGGCTTAATATTGGTACTTTATATCGCGGTGAGCAAATACGGCAATATTCGTCTGGGTGAGGGAAAGCCTGAGTATCGTACTATCCCATGGTTGTTTATGTTTATTTGCGCGGGACTTGGTTCATCAACCCTGTATTGGGGGGTGATGGAGTGGGCTTATTACTATCAGACACCGGGTCTGAATATTGCGCCAAAAACGCCGAAGGCACTGGAATACAGCGTCAGTTACTCCTTCTTTCATTGGGGGATCAGTGCGTGGGCAACTTATGCGTTGGCCTCGCTGATTATGGCTTACCATTTTCATGTCAGAAAAAACAAAGGGTTAAGTTTATCGGGGATTATCTCGGCCATTACCGGGGTCAACCCGCAGGGTTTTTGGGGGCGTCTGGTCGATCTGATCTTTTTAATCGCGACAATAGGGGCGCTGACGATCTCATTAGTGATCACCGCCGCCACATTTACCCGTGGACTGACTGCGCTTATCGGCGTGCCTAATAACTTTGCGGTGCAGGCTGGCGTGATGTTGGTAGCGGCAGTTATCTTTTCCTTTAGTTCGTATATCGGTATTGATCATGGTATGCAGCGCCTGAGCAAAATGGTGGGATGGGGCGCTTTTGGTTTTGCCGTTCTGGTGCTTTTAGTGGGGCCAACTGAATTCATTATCAATAACACCATTAACTCCATCGGATTAACCACACAAAATTTCCTGCAAATGAGCCTGTTCACCGACCCTATGGGGGATGGCCGCTTTACCCGCAGTTGGACGGTCTTTTATTGGTTATGGTGGATTTCATATACCCCCGGTGTTGCGATGTTTGTGACGCGGGTTTCACGTGGTCGCAAACTCAAAGAGGTTATATGGGCTTTGCTGCTGGGCAGTTCGTTGGGTTGCTGGTTCTTCTTTGGGGTACTGGAAAGCTACGCGATACAACAGTTTATTAGTGGTGCGTTAGATGTTCCCCTCATCCTAAATACTCAGGGCGGGGAAACTGCGGTACAAATGCTGCTCAGCGCGCTACCCATGGGCAAATTATTCCTTGCTGCCTATCTGTTCATCATGATTATTTTCCTGGCTTCACATATGGATGCGGTGGCGTACTGTATGGCGGCAACCAGCACCCGTAATCTGCGGGAAGGCGAAGATCCTAATCGTATGCTGCGGCTGTTTTGGTGTGTAGTGATTACACTGATCCCTCTCTCCATTCTGTTTGCTGGTGCCTCGTTGGATACCATGAAAACGACGGTTGTACTCACTGCGCTGCCTTTTTTATTGATTCTCTTGATCGAGGTTTATGGCTTTGTCCGCTGGATTAAGCAGGATTATGCCCATGTTCCCGCGCACCTTATTGAGCAAAGTACCCCGCAAGTCATGTTGCCGGCTGAATCTTTACCGCCTGCTACTGCGTCAATGTTAGTCGTGGAAACTTTAGTCGTGGAAACTGCGGCGCCACCCGCCAGTAAGCATAACCAGTAAGCATAAATAGCAGGCTCTGTTTTTACGTTTCTATGTCGTTGTATGCCGTGTCGGTATTCCCTAAATGTATGACTAAAAATTTTACCTATAACACCAAGATAGCCAGAGGTGACATTATGAGTAATCAACATCCTGACTTTGTTTTGCCAAAAGACTTTTGTGCAAACCCGCGTGAGGCTTACACCATTCCTGCTTATTTCTATACCCAACAGGCGGCCTTCGAGCATGAGAAAGAGAGGGTATTTACTAATAGCTGGATTTGTATGGCGCACGGCAGTGAAGTGGCGCAGCCTAATGATTACATCACTCGTGAGATTATTGGTGAGAACATCGTTATCGTGCGTGGACGTGATAGCGTATTGCGGGCTTTTTATAATGTCTGTCCGCATCGTGGGCACCAATTACTCAGTGGGGAAGGTAAAGCAAAGAATGTCATTACTTGCCCCTATCATGCCTGGACCTTCAAGCTCGACGGTGAACTGGCACATGCCCGTAACTGCGAGAATGTCACTAATTTTGATAAAGATCGGGCGACGCTTTTCCCGGTGCGCTTAGAGGAATATGCCGGTTTTATTTTCATCAATATGAACCCAGACGCCGAAAGCGTGGAACAACAATTGCCGGGCTTACAGGATAAAGTTTTCGAAGCGTGCCCCGATGTGCACGAGTTGAAATTGGCCGCTCGCTTCACCACCCGTACCCCTGCTAACTGGAAGAATATTGTCGATAACTATATGGAGTGTTATCACTGCGAGCCTGCTCACCCAGGATTCGCCGATTCAGTGCAGATTGATCGCTACTGGCACACCATGCACGGTAATTGGTCATTACAATTTGGCTATGCGAAACCCTCAGAAAAGTCCTTTAAATTTGAAGAGGGTGAAGAGTCCTCTTTCCACGGCTTTTGGCTATGGCCATGCTCAATGTTCAATGTGCCGCCACTGAAAGGCATGATGACCGTAATTTATGAGTTCCCAGTCGATGCAGAAACGACGCTGCAAAACTATGATATTTATTTTACGAACGAAGAACTGACGGAAGACCAGAAGGCGCTTATCGAATGGTATCGCAATGTCTTTCGCCCGGAAGATTTACGCTTGGTTGAAAGCGTTCAGAAAGGGCTGAAATCACGCGGCTATCGTGGTCAAGGGCGTATCATGGCTGATGATAAAGGCAGTGGGATCAGTGAGCATGGTATTGCTCACTTCCATAATCTGGTGGCGAAGGTCTTTCAAGAGTAGCCTATTATTATGGCCCACAGTGAGCCGCTGTGGGTCTTCTCTGATAGCGTAAGCAAATAGCTCGCGCAGACACGCTTAAAATACCGGGGTTTTCTATGGCGTCTCATCAGATGTTTGACGTTGTGGTCAGCAAGATTGAAGTCATCACATCTGATGTAAAACGGTTTACCCTCACCGCGGGCAATGATAGGCCCTTGCCGATTTTTGAGGGCGGAAGCCATATTCTGGTACAGATACCGCTGGGTGAAAAAAACCTCAGTAATGCCTATTCATTGATGAATTCTCCTTTTGAAACGCACCGCTACCAAATAGCGGTGCGCCTGAGTGAGCATTCTCGTGGGGGGGCGGATTTTATGCATCACCATGTGAAGGTTGGCGATAAGCTCAGGGTGTCTGGGCCCAATAACTTATTTCCACTGGTACCCGAGGCGCAACGCCATCTTCTGATTGCCGGTGGCATTGGCATTACACCGTTTATCTCCCAACTCTATGAACTTGAACGTCGTCAGGATCATTACCATCTGCACTATTGTTTTCGCTGTTGTGATGACAATGCCTTTCAATCTGAACTCGAAAATTCAGCATTTGCTAAACATCTTTCTTGCCATATCTCCTCTCAGGGCAGCCGGTTGGATGTGGTGCGGTTACTGATGGATTGTGAACCTGAGACACATATTTATACCTGTGGCTCGGTATCATTGAATAACGCCGTTAAAACGGCGGCAACACAACGCGGTATACCGCAAACGTATCTCCATTTTGAACAGTTTACGGCTGAGAACCAACGTGGCGGTGAGTTTACGCTCGTACTGGCTCGCTCTGGCGTGGAACTGAATGTTGGCTGTGATATGACCATCCTACAGGCTATCGAAAACAGTCATGCGGCACAGGTAGAATGTTTATGTCGAGAAGGTATTTGTGGAACATGTGAAACAGCGATTCTGGAAGGTGAAGCTGATCACCGTGATCGGTATCTTACGGATGAAGAAAAAAAGAGTCAGAAATCTATTTTGATTTGTTGCTCAAGGGCAAAAGGGGCGCGGTTAGTGCTAGATTTATAAGAGGAGGGGGCTAATAAGTGATTTTCTGTTTTATCATTGAGTCGGCTTTCTTGTGGTAGATGAAATTGAATGTTGATGCTCATTAATACGCTAATTTTATAATGTTTACTTTAATGATTTCTTCAGTTTTTGTTATTGTTTAGCTTGCAAATTAAAAAGGATTTTTAACGTATTGCTCTCTTTTTTATGACAAAATAGACGCATTGTTTTTAGACTTATTTAGCCCTCTGAAAAAATAAATTTTCAATGCAGGATCTATCGTTTATTTTTTGTTAAATTATTGGTTTAATTTGTTTTTTATTTATTTGGTAGGTGTTTTTTACTGTGTGATTTTCGCCTGTCATCGTGTTTGAAATTATAAAAATAAGGATGTTGCTATTCTCTTTTTTAATTGTAATCCGAAAGGGAGAATGTTTTATTTATTATATTTTCGATATAAATTTTAGACGTAAATTAACATTTTCTCAGAGTGAATAAATATTCTGTTTTCATCAATCTCTCTTGTGTAGGATATTTCATACAATAAAGTCGTATTCTTCTTGAATTATTGCTAAACCTCATATTTTGATTGAAAAAAACGCTATTGGCAGCATAATGCAGAAAATTATTTCTATATATACATGCCTCTAATGCAGAGGCGAGGCATTCTCTTTGCGTTATTGTTATTTTATATTACACACGGCTATATTATTTCCACTGTTGGTTATTTCTCGCGCCGGACAGAGTGCGGAATTAACGCCTATTCAACAGCAAACTCTCCATCAGCAAGAGCGGCAGCGGGCGCTGGAAGAACGTCTGGCTCCACCGACGCCAGATGTGCGCTTATCTGCACCTTCGGCCTCTTCGGATCGCCTTATTTTCCCTGTGGAAAAGCCCTGCTTTGTTATTGACCGCGTCACACTCAGCGGCACTGAACCGTTACCCCGTTGGTTGCCGTTACAGCGTATTGCTAATCAGGCACTGGGGCAGTGTTTGGGCGGGCAGGGGATTAACCAATTGATGAGCCAATTACAAAACCGTTTAGTGGGTCATGGTTATGTCACGACCCGGGTGCTTGCTCCACAGCAGGATTTGAACAGCGGCACACTGGCGTTACAAGTGGTGCCCGGCAAAATACACCGCGTGGCGCTGACACCAGAGAGTGACCGCCATGTCACGCTGTTCAGTGCCTTTCCCGCACGCCCCGGTCACTTATTGGATCTGCGTGATATTGAGCAAGGGCTGGAGAATCTTCAACGTATCCCCACAGTGCAAGCCAGCATGGAATTGATCCCCGGCAGCGCGCCCGGAGAGACCGATATCGCCCTAAGCTGGAAGCAGAGCAAAATGTGGCGTTTGGCCGCCTCACTGGATGACTCAGGGACTCGCAGTACTGGCCGTTATCAGGGCGGTGCGACGCTGTTTCTGGATAACCCATTCTCTTTGAGTGACCAGTTTTATGTCTCGGCGGGTGGCTCAATAAAAAATCGCGGCGATAAAGGCACCAATAACCTGACTGGCCACTACTCGTTGCCGTTCGGTTACTGGACAGCCGGCATAACCGCCAGCAGTTATGATTATCACCAGACAGTGGCGGGCCTGAATAGCGATTACAACTATCGGGGCGAAAGTGAAAATGTGTCATTGCAACTCAGCCGCCTGTTGCACCGCAATGCCAGCCAAAAAACCACACTCACCTACGATGTCCTGACCCGTTCGTCGAAAAACTACATCAATGATACCGAAGTTGAGGTTCAACGCCGCCGCACATCTGCCTGGCGCATAGGGCTGCAACATCGCCACTTTATTTCGCAGGCCACGCTGGATGCCGGGGTGAGTTATCAGCGCGGTACCCGTTGGTTTGGGGCGGTTCCGGCTCAAGAAGAATATTTTGATGAAGGCACGGCGTTAAGCAAGATTCTGCAATTGAATGCACAACTGGATATTCCCTTCTCGGTGATGGCGCAAAATTTCCATTACAACGTGCAATACCAGCGTCAGAGCAGCAGCACCCCGTTGACCCCACAGGATCAATTCAGCATTGGTGGCCGTTGGTCAGTGCGCGGCTTTAATGGGGAGCGGACCCTCAGTGCTGATCGTGGCTGGACGGTGCGTAATGATCTGGGTTGGTACACACCGATACAGGGGCAAGAGATCTATGTCGGCCTTGATTATGGCGAAGTGGGTGGCCGCGGAAGCGCTTATCTGCTGGGTAACCATCTGGCGGGTGCCGCTGTCGGTATTCGTGGCAACGTACTCAATACCCGCTATGACCTGTTTGCCGGCAAACCCCTGTCTGAACCCGATGGCTTCCAATCCGATGCCGTGACCGTGGGCTTTAACCTGAACTGGCAATACTAATACTCCTTTTATTGCACCCAACGTCATTGGCGTTGCAGGTAGGCAGCCAGCAAACTCATCCCGATGAGCTTACTCAAGTAAGTGATTCGAGTGAGTGCGTGCAGCTAACCCCCTGTGGCTTCAAGGACGAAGGGGATAACCTTTTGAGACCGACCATGAATAAGAACCTGTACCGTATTATTTTTAACAAAGTGCGGGGGATGATGATCGTCGTCGCAGATATTGCTGCTTCTGGTCGGGCGTCCTCTTCGCCTTCATCAGGATTAGGGCACACGCAACACCGCCGTATCAGTGCCTTGTCCACGCTAAGTTTCAGTCTGTTACTGGCGCTGGGCTGTGTCTCGCTCTCCGTTCAGGCGGCGATTGTCGCCGATGCCAGTGCGCCGGGCAACCAGCAACCCACCATTATCAACAGCGCCAACGGCACGCCACAGGTCAATATCCAGGCCCCCAGCAGCGGCGGGGTTTCACGTAACGTTTACAGCCAGTTTGATGTTGATGGCCGCGGCGTGATCCTCAATAACGGCCACGGCGTCAACCAGACCGAACTCGGTGGTTTTATCGACGGCAACCCGTGGCTGGCGCGGGGTGAGGCCAGCATTATCCTCAACGAAGTCAACAGCCGTGACCCCAGTAAACTTAACGGGTATATCGAGGTGGCGGGGCGCAAGGCACAGGTGGTTATCGCTAACTCGGCGGGCATTACCTGCGAGGGCTGCGGTTTTATCAACGCCAACCGTGTGACCCTGACGACCGGTCAGGCGCAGCTCAATAACGGCCAGCTCACCGGTTACGATGTGGAGCGGGGGGACATTGTTATTCAGGGCACCGGCATGGACAGCAGCCGTCAAGATCATACCGACCTGATTGCCCGCTCCGTCAAAGTGAATGCCGGGATCTGGGCCAACGAACTGAGTGTCACCACCGGGCGCAATCAGGTGGATGCCGCCCATCAAAACATTAACGCCAAAGCCGCCGATGGCAGCCCGCGGCCAACCGTGGCGGTGGATGTCGCCCATTTGGGGGGCATGTACGCCGGTAAAATTCGCCTGATTGGCACTGAAAGCGGTGTCGGTGTGCACAATGCGGGCGAGATAGGGGCGTCAGCGGGCGATATTACGATAACGGCCGATGGCATGCTGATGAACAGCGGCCAGATCAACAGCAGCCAACAGTTGGTGGTCAATACCGCTGCGGATATAGAGAACACCGGTGTGCTCTATGCACAGGGCAATACCCAACTCACTACGGCGGGTACACTCAGCAACAGCGGCACCCTCGCGGCGGGGGGGGATACCTCTGTCCGTGCGGCGGAGGTGAACAGCACCCGCAATTCTGTTCTGGGGGCGGGTGTGAAGTCCGACAACAGCGCCATTACCAGTGGCACACTGAGCGTTGAAGCTAGCGGGAAGATCACCGCCCAGGGAAAAAATATCAGCGGCACGGCGCAGCGTTTCACCGCACACCGTCTTGATCTGAGTGGCAGCCAGACGCAAAGCCGTGATATCACGCTCATTGCACAAGGGGGTGAGATCGATCTGACCGGCGCTGAACTGTTAGCCAGTGATCGCCTGTCGGCTGCAACCACCGCGTTATTGCGCACCGATAACGCCAGCCTGATCGCCGAACAGATTACGCTCGACGCGCAGGCACTCTCCAATGTCGGGGGCCTGATAGCCCACACCGGGACGACAGATTTTAATCTGAATCTGCCGGGCGATGTCGATAACCGGGGCGGCACCCTCCTCTCAAGCGGCACCCTCTCGCTACAGGCGGAAAGCCTGAACAGCAACGGCAACAGCCTGCTGGGGGCGGGAGTACAAAGTGATGGCCGCCTGACGGAAATCGGTGACCTGAGGGTGACCACCCGTCAGGACCTGATCGCACACGGGCAGACCCTTGCCGCGGGTGCCATGGCGTTAACCGGCAGCCGGATTGATCTGGCCGACAGTTACACGCAAGCCCGTGAGATGACCCTCACCGCCAACCGTGGCGATATCAGCACCCAGCGCGCCACTGTACTCGCCCTTGACACACTGAGCATCAACACCGCTCAAACCCTCAATAATCAGGGGGGCACGCTGGCGGGCAACACGCTCGCGTTGGATCTGGGCCAGTTTGATAACCAAGGCGGCCAGGTGACGGCCAGCCAGGATCTGACCATCGATTTACAGCGTGATTTCAGCCACCAGGCGGGCTCGACCCTTCAGGCCGGGCGTGATTTAACCTTGACATCCCTGGGCGCGGTCACCAATGACGGGCAACTGGTGGCGGGGGGCACACTCAGTACCCACTCGGACAGCTTACTGAATAGCGGCAACCTGATCGCGACGCAAGCAGAGCTCAACGCCACCGGCGCATTGATTAACCATGGCGAGATATTGACCCTCGGTGGGCTTGATACCGACTCCAACACCCTGTTCAACACGGGCAGTATTATTAGCGCCGAAGCCACACTTAACGCACGGGAGCGTATTACCAACTCCGGCCCTGACGCCCTGATCGGTGCTACCGATGAAAACGGCACCCTAGCCCTGCTGGCCCCGGTGATTGAAAACAGCGATACCGTCACCCACACTGACACCGCGCCGACCACCACGATTTTAGGCATGGGCACGGTTATTCTGGCCGGCGGGCACGCGCGTGATGGCCATTACGCCTCTGCGGCTCAGGTGCTCAACCTTTCCGGCCTGATCGAATCCGGCAAAGACATGTTGATTTACGCCACGACGCTGACCAACAGCCGCCATATTTTGACCGCCAACACCGACTTTATCGTGGCCGATACGGTGACAGGCACGGCTGTCTGGACGGCAGAAAACCCCGATATTCCAGGCGGGCGCTATGCTGAACCGCCGGATGGCGGTGCCGATAACAGCGATTATATCGGCACAGAGTATACGTCGGTTATCGCCTATAACGGCATCGATCAGATCAGCCCGGAAGCGCAACTGCTGGCGGGGGGAAACCTGACACCGCAGGTGGGCACGCTGGAGAATTTCTGGAGCAAAGTGAGTGCACAGGGGGAGATTGATCTCACCGGCGTCACCCTGCAACAGGATGGCTGGGGTGACCAGCAACGCCTGATGGAGCAGACCACCTCCAGCGGTGTCTGGCGCTACCGAACCTACAAAGGCGGTTTGTGGACGCGTGAGTGGGGACCTGAAGTCAGTGAGCGCGCCACCAGTGAATATGCCTCAAGTTTTACCGCAAAAACACTCAGCGGCAGTGGCACGACCATTAACAATGGGGCCAACCCCGGTGCCATCGCACCGCCTGCCGATCGCGATAATAGCGGCAAAGATCTGGCGGTCGAATTTAACGGGATCTCTCTGACACAGCCGAATGGCGGGCTGTATCAGTTCACAACCGACCACACCGTCGGCGGTGGCGGTTATCTGATCGAAACCCACCCGGCGTTTGCCAACCTGAATAACTGGCGCGGGTCAGATTACGTGCTCCAGCAGTTGAATAATGACCCGGACGTGATATTCAAACGTCTGGGGGATAACGCCTATGAACAGCGGCTGGTGCGGGATCAGGTGCTGGCGTTGACCGGCCAGGCGGTGGCCAGTGATTACCGCAGTGCACAAGAGCAGTTCGAGGCACTGTTTGCGGCGGGCCTTGAGTACAGCAAGGCGTTCAATATTGCCCTCGGCACCCACCTCAGTGCGGAGCAGATGGCGGCCCTGACCCACAATATCGTGCTGATGGAAACCCGTGACGTCGCCGGGCAAACCGTATTAGTCCCCGTGGTCTATCTGGCGGGGGTTAAACCGGGCGATCTGCAGGCCAACGGGGCATTGATCGCGGCAGAGAATATCAGCCTGACCGAGGTTCAGGGGTTCACCAATGCGGGGGCGATAACCGCCACGAATGACCTGAAAATCAGCATGGCGCAAGATATCACGCTGAATAACCGTGGTGGCTTGCTTCAGGCGGGCGGCGATATGCAGCTCAGCACACTGAACAGCGATATCGACCTGACCAGCGCGCGGATCAATGCCACCAACCTGCAACTGGACAGCGGCCGCGATGTGATATTGCGCACCGACAGTGCGCAGCTCAGTAGCGACAATGGCGCAGTCTCGCGGGATCAAACGATCTTGGGGCCGCTGGCCAGCATCAATGTCAGCAATAATGCGACTATTAATACCGGGCGTGATTTTATCATGCAAGGCGCAAGCCTCAATGTCGGTCAGGATCTGCAGGTCACGACTGGCGGCGACTGGCAACTGGAGACGGTACAAACACGCGACCAGATAAGCACCCATGATGGCCGTGGCAGTGCGACCAGTGAGCATATTCGCCATCTGGGCAGTGAAGTGAATGTCGGCGGCGCGCTGACGGCCAACGTCGACAATCTGACGGCGGTAGGGGCCAACATTAATGCCGCTACCCTTGAGGTGCAGGCGCAGAACATCAGCCTCAGCGCGGCCACCGACAGCCTGCACGTTACCGGCGAATCGTCGAGCAAGCGGCATACCAGCTCGGTGAACCTCTATGATGAAACCCTGCTTGGCAGCCAGTTGAATGCCACGGGCGATATCAATTTGCAGGCGGCGCAAGACATCACCCTGCGAGCCAGTGCGGTACAAACCGATGGCGCGCTGACACTGGCAGCGGGCGGGGATGTGCTCCTGACCACCCAGACTGAGCAGCATGACGAACAGCGCAATCATACCGGTCTCAGCAAAGGGATTGCATCCAGCACCCTGACACGCACCGAAGACAGTCTTAGCCAGACACTGGCGGTGGGCTCGATGCTCTCGGCGGGATCTATTGATGTCAGCGGTAAAAATATCGCGGTGATGGGCAGCAACGTGGTGGCCGATCAGGATATCAGCCTGCGTGCGCAGGAGAACATTACCGTCGGCACGGCGCAGCAGAGCGAGAGCGAATCGCACCTGTTCGAACAGAAAAAATCGGGCCTGATGAGCACCGGCGGTATCGGTGTCACGGTGGGCAGCAGCAGTACCAAAATGACCGATTCTGGTCAATCGATTTCCAGCGTGGGCAGCACGGTGGGCAGCGTACTGGGCAATGTCAGCATGACCGCCGGTGAAGACCTGAGGGTGCAAGGTGCCGAGGTGTTGGCCGGTAAAGACATCAATCTGACAGGTAAAAATGTCAGTATTCTGGCGGCGGAGAATCAGCTTACCCAGAGCCACACCGTCGAGCAAAAACAGAGCGGCCTGACACTGGCACTGTCCGGTGCGGTGGGCAGTGCCGTCAATACCGCGGTGACCACCGCGAAAGCGGCCAGCGAAGAGAGCAGTGGCCGCTTGGGGGCATTGCAGGGGGTTAAAGCGGCGCTCAATGGCGTGCAGGCGGTGCAGGCCGGGCAGTTGGTGCAGGCGGAGGGGGGCGATGCCGCCAGCATGTTCGGCATCAGTGCGTCCTTGGGCTCACAAAAATCGTCCTCGGAGCAACATCAGGAACAGACCCACGTGACGGGCTCGACGCTGACGGCAGGCAACAATCTGACCATCAATGCCACCGGTGAGGGGAATGCGGCAAACAGCGGCGATATTGTGGTGCAAGGCAGCCAGCTCCAGGCCGGTGGCGATACCACGCTGGATGCGGCGCGTGATGTGCTGCTACTCGGCGCTGCTAACACACAAAAAACCGACGGCAGCAACAGCAGCAGTGGCGGCAGTGTTGGTGTCAGTCTGGGCATCAGTGGGGCCAGCAGTGGTCTGAGTATTTTTGCCAACGCCAATAAAGGTCAGGGAAGTGAGCACGGCGACGGTACCTCCTGGACTGAAACGACCCTTGACAGCGGCGGCACGCTGTCGCTGTACAGTGGCCGCGATACCTCACTGGTCGGTGCGCAGGTCAGCGGCGAAACGGTGAAGGTGGAGGTGGGCCGCGACCTGTTGCTGCAAAGTCAGCAGGACAGCGATAACTATGACGCCAAACAACAAAATAGCAGCGTTGGCGGCAGTTTCAGCCCTGGATCCATGACGGGCAGTATCAGTATCAATGGCAGTCAGGACAAGCTGCACAGCAACTTTGACTCGGTGCAGGAGCAGACGGGTATCTTTGCCGGCTCGGGTGGCTTTGATATCACGGTGGGTGGACATACCCAGCTTGACGGTGCGGTGATTGGCAGCACGGCGACAGCCGATAAAAACACGCTGGATACCGGGACACTGGGCTTCAGTGATATCGATAATCAAGCCGATTTCAAGGTTGAACATCAAAGTGTGGGTATCAGCACCGGGGGGAATATCGGCAGTCAGTTTGTTGGCAATATGGCCAACGGCTTGCTGGTCGGGGCCAATAACGAAGGCCACGCCGACAGCACCACCCATGCGGCCGTTTCTGAAGGTACGATCACGGTGCGCGACACGGATAACCAGCAGCAAAATGTTGATGACCTGAGCCGTGACGTGGAGCAGGCCAACAATGCCCTTTCCCCTATCTTTGATAAAGAGAAAGAACAAAACCGGCTGAAGGAAGCGCAGCTTATCGGCGAGATAGGCAGTCAGGTGGGGGATGTGTTCCGCACACAGGGGCAGATTATCGCCACTCAGGCGGCGACTGAAAAAATGCAGGAGGTGAGTGAGGCTGATCGTGAGGCGGCGAAAGCCAACTGGGAAAAAGCCAATCCGGGTCAGATTGCAACGGCTGAAGATATCAACGGTCAGGTTTATAAAACGGCCTATGATCAGGCATTCAATGCATCGGGTTACGGCACCGGGGGTAAATTCCAGCAGGCGGTACAAGCGGCGACAGCGGCCCTCCAGGGGCTGGCGGGCGGAGATATAGCCAAAGCGATAGCGGGAGGCAGTGCGCCGTATCTGGCGGAAGTGATTAAGCAAAGCACGGGTGATAACGAAGAAGCGCGACTGGCGGCACATGCGGTGGTCGGTTCTGTTCTGGCACATCTACAGGGCAATAGCGCGGTTGCGGGAGGCGCAGGTGCCTTGACGGGTGAGATAGCGGCTGATTTAATCATGCAGCAGTTGTACCCGGGAAAAATGGTCAGTGAACTCAGCGAGACAGAAAAACAGACCATCAGCGCGTTAAGTACATTAGCAGCAGGGCTGGCGGGGGGTTTGACGGGAGACAGCAGCGCCGACGCGGTTGCGGGTGCACAGGCTGGGAAAAATGCGGTAGAGAATAATGCGCTGGGTAGCCTTGGAGATATATTTGGTAGCCAAGGTGCGAAATATTTTGAAGGGGCGGGTTCGTTAGAAAGGGAGCTTTCAACCGATAACACGCTGACTGTGCAAGAAAAACAAGCTATTCGGGATCATTATTTGAAAGGTGATTTGCCAGAAGATGTAGTTAAAGCAATTCTGGAAAATACCCCTGCATCAGATACTGTGATGGCGTTGCTTCAAGCAGAATCGACTAAAGACTATGCTCTGGCGTTATTGAGTTCTTTACCTTTAGAACGTGCAATTGCTGTTTTGGGTAAAACTGCGAATACATTAATAAAGTCTTCGGTTGTTGATAAAATTCTTGACGCTCAACGCGTTGGTAGTGGTCTTAAGCCAGATCCTAGCCATCGTGGTGCTAGCTATTTAAACCGAGAACAATTAATGGCTGGTGAGGTATTCAATATTACTGGTGGGGATGGTGTGAAGCGTTCACTATTGCAGACTAAAGGAACCTTTAATGGCAAGGATGGAGTTTTTGAGTATATCTATGATAAGACAGGAAATGTGACGCACCAACGCTTTATTGAAGGTGTTGGCATAACCGGAATACCAAACCAAAAAGCACCGAAGGTGAAATAATATGGATATGCTTTCAATATCATATGAATTTATTTGTAGTCACATTAAATTGTCATGGTTTGATATTAAGTGGGCCTATGAAAAGAAATTAATCGGATGGCATTCGATTGTAAAACATGCTGAACATTTGGTGTCATTAGGTGAGGCGTCACAGCTAGAACTTGAGTTGTCTTTTAAGAGTAAAATGGATACTCATGAGATAAGTTTAATTTTAGATGATTTATCAATGTGTTGTATAGATGCTGATGAGTCTGCAACTCAAGAAAAATGGCTTTTTATTATATTGCTATGGTTATTTACTAATCGTAATAACTACTCAGAACCATTAAAAATGGTTGAGACTATTTATGAGGATTTTGATTACCCTGAGGCGATTGAAAGTTTTGTTGCATATATGCCTGTCAGTGATGGCTATGATCCTAATGCTCATAGCCATAGGGAAAATACTGAGCGATTATTTAGAAACTGGCAAACTTATTTAGATCAAGAATCGATTAAATTTAAGCAATAACAGTAAGATCCCGACACCGATCCGGGATTATCCTTTTTAGCTTCAGAAGTTGTTGTTGAGAATAACTTGCTGGCGGTGCCAATACCGGTTCCGCCACCTGTTGCAGTACCGAATACGTCCATTAATGGTGCAGGCAGAAATGAAGCCTAGGATGTGGATAATGGCTCAGATCCGAACAAGTTTCGTGAAGAAAACGCACGTCAGCCGAATGTGGAGCAGGATCTGACGGACGAGGATAAAGCTGATGTGGGTGGTGCTGGATCGGGTAACTCCTGGCGGTCATGGGCCGGAAGATGAAGATAATGCTCGGAATAATGAGGATAATAAACCGTCACAGAATGGGAGTAATTTCACTAACTCAGAGATAGATGATCGGATCACATCAGCGAACAAACCGATCAATAATCAAGGAGTGTCTGCTGCTGCCAGAGCATGGGAAAAACATGCCAGTAGGCCAGGAGGAACATTCGAGCCTCTGAAGGGCAATCAGGCTTAGAAAAATGCAGCAGCGGAAAACTTTATTCGGGACCTTCTAAATGAGTCAGGCACGGTGCGAAATGAACTATCTCGTGGTGGAGTTGAATATCGTGCGCCTAATGGGCAGGGGGTCAGATTAAGTTTGAGCTACTACAAGGCTTGTGGGCGGAAGTTGGTAGTGCATTTACATATGAAGCAACAAATAGTGCTACTAAAGATGCCATTAATACGTTAGAGAATAAAAAAATGAAAAGAGAACTGACAGTAAAAAGTTTGATATTAGCTATCTTATACGGTTGGGCTGTATTTTTTTGTTTAGGAATAATAATAAGGTTCTCGATAAGTTTTTTATATTTAGGAACTCTAACTTTAGATATGCAAGATTTTGTTAAAACGAGTGTACTGAGTGCTATTGCAGGAATATCTGGAGGAGTAGGATCATGGATTTTTGCCAAGATAGATGAATACAAAACTCGAAAGTCTCCACCGTCAGATCCTAAACCTTGAATAATTATCCCCCGACTATGCCGGAGGATAATTATTGTCTATAGAAAACCCCTGCTATGCAGCAATGCCGATCAGTTAAGGATCTCGTTCAACCGATCCTTAACTGATCGGCATTGGGCCTAGCGATACCTCACTGGTCGGTGCGCAGGTCAGCGGCGAAACGGTGAAGGTGGAGGTGGGCCGCGACCTGTTGCTGCAAAGCCAGCAGGACAGCGATAACTATGATGCGAAGCAGCAAAGTAGCAGTGTTGGCGGCAGTTTCAGCCCTGGCTCCATGACGGGCAGTATCAGTATCAATGGCAGCCAGGACAAGCTGAACAGCAACTTTGACTCGGTGCAGGAGCAGACGGGTATCTTTGCCGGTTCGGGCGGCTTTGATATCACGGTAGGTGGACACACTCAGCTTGACGGTGCGGTGATTGGCAGCACCGTGACAGCCGATAAAAACACGCTGGATACCGGGACACTGGGCTTCAGTGATATCGATAATCAAGCCGATTTCAAGGTTGAACATCAAAGTGTGGGTATCAGCACCGGGGGGAATATCGGCAGTCAGTTTGTTGGCAATATGGCCAACGGCTTGCTGGTCGGGGCCAATAACGAAGGTCACGCCGACAGCACCACCCATGCGGCCGTTTCTGAAGGTACGATCACGGTGCGCGACACGGATAACCAGCAGCAGAATGTTGATGACCTGAGCCGTGATGTGGAGCAGGCCAACAATGCCCTTTCCCCTATCTTTGATAAAGAGAAAGAACAAAACCGGCTGAAGGAAGCGCAGCTTATCGGCGAGATAGGCAGTCAGGTGGGTGATGTGTTCCGCACGCAAGGGCAGATTATCGCCACCCAGGCGGCGAATGAAAAAATGCAGGGGGTGAGTGAGGCTGATCGTGAGGCGGCGAAAGCCAACTGGGAAAAAGCCAATCCGGGTCAGGTTGCAACGGCTGAGGATATCAACGGTCAGGTTTATAAAACGGCCTATGATCAGGCATTCAATGCGTCGGGTTACGGCACCGGGGGTAAATTCCAGCAGACGGTACAAGCGGCGACAGCGGCCCTCCAGGGGCTGGCGGGCGGAGATATAGCCAAAGCGATAGCGGGAGGCAGTGCGCCGTATCTGGCGGAAGTGATTAAGCAAAGCACGGGTGATAACGAAGAAGCGCGACTGGCGGCACATGCGGTGGTCGGTTCTGTTCTGGCACATCTACAGGGCAATAGTGCGGTTGCGGGAGGCGCAGGTGCCTTGACGGGTGAGATAGCGGCTGATTTAATCATGCAGCAGTTGTACCCGGGGAAAATGGTTAGCGAACTCAGCGAGACAGAAAAACAGACCATCAGCGCGTTAAGTACATTAGCGGCAGGGCTGGCGGGGGGCTTGACGGGAGACAGCAGCGCCGACGCGGTTGCGGGTGCGCAGGCTGGGAAAAATGCGGTGGAGAATAATGCGCTGGGTCTGGCTCTGAAGGGATGTGGTATCGCTGCACCCTGCCGAAGTCTGATAGCGAAGCAAGTTTTGGAGATCGGTGTTAAAGCGGGTATTACGGGTATTGTCGCCAAAGAGATCGCAGACAAGATATCGGAAGACGATCTTGATCATCTTGTTACTCTGAAGATGATGGGCAATGATGAGATCACCGAAAAATACCTGAATTCGCTTCAGGATAAATATGCACCTGCTCATACCGGTGGTGATCAGAACGCTGGGTCGGGTCCAACCGATACGGGGGGCAATCAAATAGCGGATAATTCGCCAGATCATACAGGTAATGATCAATCTACAGGTCAGGGTGCTACTAATACTGGTAATACTGATGGCAAGCCGGATGCGGGTGGGAATGTGTTGGTAAATCCGGGGGCGGATCCTCTCACGAAGAAAGACATAGTTTATCTTTCAGAAAACCCTAACGGTAAGATAGATACTGTTATCAATGAAACTCTATCGGGTAAGAAAAACTTTACCAGTTCGACAACATTGACTTCAGATGAAGCACTCGCTGCTGGTTTAAAATTCTTAGGAACAGGATATAAAGAGATCGGTAAGTCAGGATCTGGTGTTTACCATAGCGCGGATGGAACAAAAGAATTTAGGATTGACTCAGGTTCAATTGATGGGGCTCATGCGCCAGGGGTTCCACATGTACACTTTGGTGTAAAAAATCCTGAAACAGGTAAGTATATTTCTAACAATCATGTTCCTTATAAAGATTAAGGAAGCAAAATGATCTTGAAAAAAGGCATCGTTAATGATGGTGAATATGTTGGATGGGAAATCCAACTCATTGATGACACTAAGGGTGAAACAGGAGGTTTTTACCTGATTTTACGTAGTGAGGGGGCTGAGGTTTTTGATTATTGGTTTGAGAAAAAACAATTCCTAGATAATCAATTAGCTGATTTTAATGTAAAATGGTATTAAGAAACCCGTGATGAAGCAAGCCCGGCCAATTTGGCTGGGGCTTGCTTCAAACTCTAAGATGGTTTCTTCTATTTGTATACTTATTAACATCTTGCATAGTAAATGTCGTGTTAGCTGTACTCATAGGCAAAGTTATCATTGAATTGTTTTTTGTTATTTTTTATCAATTGCCATTTAATATATCTAAAGAAGATGTATTTAAATGCTTAAAGGTTGGCTCTGCTGGAGTAGGTTGCTGGTTTTTGTTTTGGTATTTGACTTGCCAGATCATATGACAAGTGATGGGCATGATAATAGAGCAGAGAAGCCATCTAATATAAAAGTTGCAGATGATAAGTTCCTGAAAAATAATGGTGTGGATGCTCATTAGATCAAAAAAGATTTCCTCAGTGCTAAAGCCGAAATAAAGCTTTATGACATTTATGTTGATAAAGATAACGGACAGTTGTGGATTTTCAGAAAAGGTGAAGGTATTCCGACTGGCGAATTTATTAATAAGTAGGATCGTTACATGAATAAAACAACAGTGAAAGCAGAGTTTTCCATTTGCGGTGATATCTTTGATCCCAATGAGATAACTACTTTACTACAGATAGAACCTATGGAGGTTCATCTAAAAGGTGTCATCAGCGGAACGAGAAAAAGACCGAGCACAGAGACTAGCTGGTCAATCTGTACAGAGAAAGAAGAGTCCTATGATGTAGATGAGCAAACAAGAAAATTGTTGTCTTCATTAAAATGTAAAATTGATGCTTTGGAGGAAATAAAAGAGAAATATAGTGTTACGTTCATTTTTTCTCTTTTGATCGAAATAGAGAATGGGGAAAAACCATCTATCTATTGGTCAGCAGAAACAAATCGTTTTTTGGGTAGTATTGGAGCTGAAAGTTCTATTGATTTATATATTTATAGTTAAACTCAGTCGTGGAGAATAATGCGCTGAGTGACATAATCGAGAACAAAGTCTTTGGTGTGTCACAGGAAGAGAAGTACCAGAACGCGCAGATACAGGTCGTTGCCGCCGCTGAGGAGTACAAGGGGCAAAACTGTACAGGGTACCCAGCTTGACGGTGCGGTGATTGGCAGCACGGCGACGGCCGATAAAAACACGCTGGATACCGGGACACTGGGCTTCAGTGATATCGATAATCAAGCCGATTTCAAGGTTGAACATCAAAGTGTCGGTATCAGTACCGGGGGGAATATCGGCAGTCAGTTTGTTGGCAATATGGCCAACGGCTTGCTGGTCGGGGCCAATAACGAAGGCCACGCCGACAGCACCACCCATGCGGCCGTTTCTGAAGGTATGAGAGCGGCTCTTTTAGATATCAGGGTTTTTATGATGTCTATTTATGGGGTTTTTTATCAATCAGTTGAAGATATTGACTTTTTTATCAGAGAGACAAAAGAATTTTCTTTCCCTGAAGACTATCAAGTTCCTGAACATTATAACTATCGTAGAGAATAATGCGCTGGGTCTGGCTCTCAAGGGATGTGGTATCGCTGCACCCTGCCGAAGTCTGATAGCGAAGCAAGTTCTGGAGTTCGGTGTTAAAGCGGGTATTACGGGTATTGTCGCCAAAGAGATCGCAGACAAGATATCGGAAGACGATCTTGATCATTTTGTTATGCTGACAATGATGGCGGGGAAGATCAGTCTGAATCGTTTCTTTTCCCTTAGACACTTTGTTGCATCATAATTGCCATTAAATAAGCCTATTTATCTTGGACTACAAATCTATGAAAAAAGCACTTAAGGGGATATTTAGTGTCGCGATTGGTCTTGTCTTTTCAATCCAAGCCCAAGCTCAGATACTTATGGAACGCCAGCAGATTCCTGAACAGGGTATATCTCTCAATATTCCTAAAGGTTTTCTTCGTATGGATGAGACGATGAAAAAATATAAATACCCTTCAGATAATCGCCCTCAAGTGGTTTTTACCAATGAGCGAGGGACGGTAAACTTAGCTATGAGCGTGGGCATATTACCACTTAAGATTGAACAATTAGATGGTTATAAAGACTTGTTGTTACATGCGATGCGCAACTACCAACCAGCGGCAGAGAGTGTAATTGTAGATAAGGGCCAAAAGGCATGGCTGCTTAATTTTACCTCTAAGGCAATAGATACAGATATTCATAATGTCATGCTAATAACTTCCTTTATGGACAGAGGCGTTATCATCGCATTTAACAGCACAGAAGAACTCTGGAATACCTACAGCGATTCAGCCAAAGCCTCCTTGTTATCAATAACGTTTGATAGATAATCAACCTGATAATGACTGTATTCCCTAATCCAGTTGATGATCCCACCGGGGGTAAGCTGATAAATTCTGCGCCCGATCAAAACAAGGGAACAGCGTTGGTGACACCAGATAAAAGTGGCGAGAAATGGTGCCAGTAATACTGATGGCAAGCCGGATACGGGTGGGAATGTGGTTTATAAATAGGGTGTTTTTGAATGATGCTTTGCAAGATGCGATCTGAGTGTCATTCCGGAAATATACAGGAATGACACACGCCTAAACCTGCTATGACTCGCCGTGTATTGCCTGACCGTGCTCATCAAAGACTAAAATATGTTCGCAGGACGCGCCAATAGTAACATCTTCACCAACGGAAAGTTTCAGTTGATAGGGGACTTTCATTTGTAGCGTGCCGTGCTCTGTTGAGCTAAATAGCACCACCGTGGAATCTCCGTGCATTTCGGTGATGTCTGTCTTCACTGCCAGACTCAGTTCGGTGCTGTTGGTTAAGGAGAAGTGTTCAGGGCGGATGGCTAAAGTCAGTACGGCGCCCATTGCCAAATCCAAATTCACCAATCGCGGAATAAAAAAGCGGAGTCCATTAATATTAACGTAGCCATCCTGCTCATAAACTGCATTAAATAGATTTATTTTAGGGGCACCAATAAATCCGGCGACAAAAAGATTGGCTGGATGGTTATAAACTTCTTCCGGGGTCCCGATTTGTTCTATTCTTCCTTGGTTTAAAATCACTATCCGGTCCGCCAATGTCATGGCTTCCGTTTGGTCATGGGTAACGTATATTGTGGTTTTGCCTAAGCGTTCATGCAGTTTGCCGATCTCTTGTCGCATCTGAATACGCAGCGCAGCATCCAGGTTAGATAAAGGTTCATCAAATAAAAATACTTTGGATCGACTGACAATAGATCGACCAATAGCGACACGCTGGCGTTGGCCACCGGATAAATGCTGCGGCAGGCGCTCAAGATAATTATCCAGTTGCAGGATATTTGACGCATTAGCTATTCTGTCGGCGATCTCTTGCTTCGGGATTTTGATATTTTTGAGACCAAACGCCAAGTTTTCTCGCACGGTCATATGGGGATAAAGCGCATAGGATTGAAATACCATCGATACCCCGCGTGCCCCTGCATTAGTTTGGGTGACATCTTTATCTTCTATTTTAATTTCACCGCTGTTAACGTCCTCCAGCCCTGCAATCATTCTTAATAACGTAGATTTTCCGCAGCCAGAAGGGCCAACTAAGACAATAAATTCCCGCGATGCAATTTCAAGATTGACGTTATCAATCGTTTTAATTTTTCCATAGTACTTCACGACATTTGCGAGAGAAACGCTAGCCATTATAAGCTCCAACAATATGCTGCTATTTACCCTCGCGTTCAATAATGAACGCGAGGTTGATTTTATTAGTTTTTAACGAAAGGTTATTTGCAACTTTAATTACTTTGGATAAAGCAGTTGAGTTAATTGCGCTGTTTTCTGCTCCAGAAGTGTGACATCACCACGAGTTTCAATATTTAAACGCACAAGTGGTTCAGTATTCGATGAGCGTAAATTAAAACGCCAGTGTTCAAATTCCATACTAAGGCCATCAATTCCAGTTACGTGGATGGCACTATCAGCGTAAAACTGTTTTATCTGCTGGATTTTAGTTTTTGGATCGCTAACGGTGAAATTAAGTTCGCCCGATACCGGGAATTTCGCCTTGCGGGATTCAATTAATGAAAACAGCGACGTGGTTTTTTTCGACAGTAATTCGATGACTAACAGCCAAGGGATCATACCGCTGTCGCAATAGCCGAACTCTCGGAAATAGTGATGAGCGCTCATCTCCCCGCCATAGACGGCATCATGGTGGCGCATGGCATCTTTAATAAAGGCATGGCCGGTTTTAGATTCGATTGCTGTACCATTAAGTGTCTGTACGATATCTATCGTATTCCACGTCAACCTAGGGTCGTGGATTATTTTGTCAGTATTGTGAGTCGCTTTACCCATATTATTGGTGAGCAGGAATTTTTCTGCCAGCAGCCCCACAATGTAATAGCCCTCAATAAAATTCCCAAGGTGGTCGAAGAAGAAACAACGGTCAAAATCCCCATCCCAGGCAATGCCTAAATCTGCCTGATGCTCACAAACTGCCTGCCGAGTTGACCACTGATTCTCTGGCAACATCGGGTTTGGGATCCCGTTAGGAAAACTACTATCTGGCTGATGGTTGATTTTAATAAAACTGATTGGCACCTTACGTTTTGCCAGCGCAGCTTCCAGTGCATCAAGAGTGGGGCCAGCCGCGCCGTTGCCAGCATTAACCACAATTTTCATTGGCAGTAACGCATTCAGATCGATATAACTTAATAAGTGCTCGACATAGTGTTCGCGGACCAACTGGGTTTCAAGCTGGCCCCTGACGCCAGGTGGCGCAAAATGATTATCCTGTGCCAGCCGCTGAATTTCATACAGCCCGTTATCACCGCTAATCGGTTGGGCATCTTTTTTAACTAACTTCATCCCGTTATAGTCAATCGGATTATGGCTAGCCGTCACCTGAATCCCGCCATCGACACCATAAAAGCGGGTGGCGAAATAGACTTCTTCAGTCCCCACCATGCCGATATCAATGACATCCGCACCGCCATCCATTAACCCTTTTGCCAGGGCGTTTTTTAATTCGACACTGGTTGCCCGTGCATCCCCACCCACCACGACTTTGGCTGGTTTTAGCCACTGGCAATAGGCGCGTCCGATTCGATAGGCTATCTCTTCGTTTAACTCCGAGCCCAGTTTTCCCCGAATATCGTAAGCTTTAAAACAGGTTAATTTTTCCATTTCCTTTCCAATCTGATTATGCTGAATCACGGACGACAAGTTCAAAATCTAAAGATATATCATTGTCTAATTGGCCTGAAATAAGGGCCCTTGCGGCTTCACGGCCTTTTAAAACGGTAGGTTGGCGAATGGTCGTTAAACCAACCGGCGGATCCTGAATATCAATATCGTCAAACCCGGTAATGGCAATTTGGCCTGGCACGGGAATATTGTGGTCTTGACAAAATTGATAAACGCCGAATGCAAAACGGTCAGATAAACAAATAATAGCCGAAATACCCGGTTCCTTTGCCAGCAGCGCTTTGGCCGCTTTTTCGCCCCCGGTTTCACTGTGCGGTTGTTCCGCGACATAACTGGTATGCAAATCAATTCCAGCG
Source organism: Yersinia pestis (assembly GCF_900460465.1). Taxonomy (GTDB): domain Bacteria; phylum Pseudomonadota; class Gammaproteobacteria; order Enterobacterales; family Enterobacteriaceae; genus Yersinia; species Yersinia pestis. The sequence goes on from NZ_UAVH01000007.1 coordinate 267,781, forward strand.
TCAGACAGCGCGGTTATACAGGCGCTAATTCGCCCGAAAGCCACACCATTGTCATAGTCAGTGGAGAATTCAGCCAGTGATGTTAGCTCGCCGGGGAGCCTTTTCACAGGGAAAGAGACAATACCGAATTTCTTATGCCCGGCTGCCAACAAGTGGTGGCAAATAGCCTGCATAGCAGCCCCGTCATCTATCGAAACACAGGTGAAATTCTGGAGTTTGATATCGGTGGTAATGACCGGCAAGCCACTGGTCAACGCCGCCTGGACCACTTCGTCATTGTTATAGGTCGCATTTAAAATATAACCATCGACCAGTGCACCCATCATCCGTTTTTTTAGCGCGTTATTCGTTTTTAATGGCATCAGTGCAATGTTAATACCATTCTTTTCGCACTCTTCGGCAATACCGCGCATCAACGCAATATCATGGCGATCAGAGAAAACATAACTGAGGTTGTCATTAAAGATGACCCCAAGCGTTCCACATTTTCCGGTCCGCAGAAAGCGGCCAGCACCTGCAGGACCGTGATAATTTATAGATTCGGCATAGGCTAAAATTTTCTCTCGCAATTCAGGCGATACTTTTTCCGGCCGATTAAACACATTCGAGACCGTTGTATGCGTTACGTTAAGCGTTTCAGCGATGGTTTTAAGCGTTTCTCTTTTTTTACCAGTGGTCATGTTAAAAGCTCCGGGAAGAAGAACTAAACAAACTGCCTGTATTATACCCCCCTCCGTCTTGTGAAATGATCAAACCTCACCGTTCAGGAATAGCATGTTATCTCAATTTTAACGTTAAAATTTGAACGAACGTCACGATTTTAACGTTAAACATAAAATGATGAGATGTGAAATACTTCACATCATTATCGAAATTACGCTGCTATTTTATTTTAACGTTAAAATTGGTCTTCCAGCCTTTTCTTTCAACAACGGCCCTGGGAATAGAATAATGTTAGAAAAAATGAAGAATACCCTGATTTCATTGGCAATTGCCTCCAGTTGTGTGGTGTTTACTGGCTGTGACAATGATACGGCATCGGCTAAAAATGAAAAACAGGACATCACGCTTTGGATAGCGCCGAACAATGTCCAAGAGGCATTCTGGAGCGAAGTGGTTGGGGAGTGGAATAAACAACCAGATAAAAAGAAAGTCGTCTTCTCAACGATCCCGGCAGCGGGCAGCTCTGAAGAGGCGATAATGAATGCGATTGCTTCTGATCGCGCACCTGATATCTCAGAAAATATTTTTACCGGCTTTGGTTCTCAGCTTGCTGACTTAGGGCAGGTCGTTGATCTCTCGACGCTGGATGGCTATGAAAACTTAATTAGTACCCGTCAGATGACGGATATTATGGATAATTGGCGCTATAACGGAAAAAACTACATCCTGCCGATTTATATGAACCCGGTACTCTTTTGGTGGCGTGGCGATTTATTAAAAGAGCAGGGCTTTAGCGAGGTGCCAAAAACGTATGACGAGGTTTACGCACTCTCCGAAAAATACACCATTCCAGACAAACGTTATGCGATACAAGCTACTTCTGGCCGTAACTGGTGGGACCGTTGGTTTGATTTTATTGCCCTCTATTATGCCCAAAGTGATGGCAAGCCTTATATCGCCAATCAGCAAGCCAGCTATGATAACCAGGCCGGTCGTGACGTTCTGGACTTTATGCACACACTCTTTTCAAAAAAATGGACCCTTTATGATTTTGGCCAGGATGATCCATTAGTCACCGGTAAAGTATTGGGCGCAGTACGCGGTCCTTGGGATATTAGCCGCTACCAACAACAATATCCGGAAATTTTAAAGCACATAAAAATGGGGCCGATGCTGGTTAAAGAGCAGCAAGATAAACCACATACTTTCGCCGATGGTAAAGGACTGGTGCTGTTTAGTCATTCAAAGGTTAAACCCGAGGCGTGGGAGTTTATCCAGTGGGTATTCAGCCAGCCCAAATTCGATAAACGTTGGATGGAATTGACCGGTATGCCACCCGCTAGGGCAGATTTGCTCACCAATCCTTTCTTTGCCGAATATTATCAGGAACACCCGTATGCCGCGGCCTACGCTGAATATGTCAACGTGGCGATACCTCCGGTTTCCAGTGGTGAAACGGTGGAAATTCAACGCAGCATGACACAAATGATTGAGAAGACCGCGTTTAATACTGCAACGCCTGATGAAGCATTGCAACAGTCAATAAAAGAAGTGAACGCGATTTTAAAGCCCTAAGATTTTAAAACGCTAGGATTTTAAAGTCCTAATATTTTGGAATCCTAGCAGTAAGAATGAGTTAATTTCTTGCTTTCTGCATCAAAGTGAGCCAGGTGGCCTTTCATTATGACTTTTTTAAAGCTTAAAGATAAACAGGTAGGCAGCGTATTAGCGGCCTCTTATCTGGGATATACCAGCATATTCTGGTTTTATCCTTTTATTTGGCTCGCCGTTTTATCGCTAACTGAGTGGCGTTTTGTTGGTATTCCTACGTTCAATGGTCTGAATAACTTTATTCTGGTAATGCAAGATCCTTTGTTTTGGAAATCGATGCTGAACGTGATGCGTTTCTTAATGTATTACTTGCCCATTGTATTTATCTCTTCATTCCTGTTCGCGTTTGGTTTACAGAAATTAAAACATGGCAGGACCTTTGTTGCATTAAGTTTTTTACTGGCTAACGTCTCATCTGGCGTGGCCTATTCCATCGTGTTCTCTAAGATATTTAGTCAGAATGGGCCGCTGAATACCTTCTTATATGATTGGTTTGGATTTACGCTGCCTTGGTTAACCAGCCCGGACTTCGCCATGTTATCTATCGCTTTGGTCGTTACCTGGAAATTTGTCGGGTACTACGGGTTGATTCTCTTTTCTGGGTTAAACAGTATTCCCAAAGAAATTTATTCAGCAGCGGAATTAGATAATACTCGCACCATTAAGCGCTTGTTCCATATCACATTACCGATGATCAACCCGCAATTAATTATGGTGCTGGTTTTAGCCATTACGGTCTCCTTCGCTATTTTTACCGAGCCATATCTCATTACTGGTGGCGGGCCGCTTAATAGCACCACCACGCCAATGATCGTGATGTATGAAACCGCGTTTATGAAGATGCAACCAAGTTGGGCAGCGACCATGTCAATCTTTATCGCGCTCATCAGTTTTGGAATTATCTTGGGTGTCAGAAAATTGCTGGAAAGAAAGGTAGAGATTGTTTAAATGAAAAAAAACATCAACAGTTTAATTATCCATCTGGTTATGTTTTCTCTGGCGCTTTCGTGGCTCTATCCCTATATCTGGATGGTGCTTTCTTCCTTTAAACAGTCTGCCGATATTTATACTACCGGGCTGTTTGGTAGCGCTTACTCACTCGATAATTACCGTTTTTTGTTTGAAAACAGTGGCCGGGTGGAAAAACCTTTTTTAAAGACGCTATTTAACTCACTCTTTATTTCAACAGTAGTGACGGTAGCCGTTACCCTTAGCTCCATGTTTATTGGATTTGCGCTGGCAAAAATGCAATTTAAAGGCCAGTCCCTGTTTAGGAATTTACTGTTTTTACAAATGGTTTTCCCTGCGTCGATGTTTATCATCCCGCAATTCGTTTTAGTCAGAGAACTGGGGTTATTAAACACCTATAGCGCCATGATTGTTCCTTTTCTCATGAGTTCTTGGGGGATCTTTATGATTTCACAGAGCTTCCAGGGGACGCCGAATGATTATATTCATGCGGCCAAAATTGATAATGCTAGTCTGTGGCAAATTATGATTTACCTGATGATGCCGCTGAATAAAGCAATTATCGCCATTGTGGCATTGTTTACCTTTGTCGGCACATGGGACAACTTCTTATGGCCACTGATTGTTATCCAGGATGAAAGCAAAATGCCGCTCTCGGTATTACTGGCCACATTCAGCAAATCTTATGGCGTTTATGTTGGGCCAGTGATCGCTGGTGCGGTCATTCAGACCATCCCGATCGTCGTACTGTTTATTTTATTCCGTAAATATTTCATGCAGGGCATGTCCCTATCATTAAAGTAGGGGGCTGACGCGATGACTGATATGAAATAGTGACGTGAAATGCTTTTATTTGATACTCGAAATTATTTGATAATCGAAAGTATTTGATACTCGAAAACGCGGTGAAATGACTCACCACGATATTGCTATTTATATAGAGGACCATAATGATGAGGTATTCCGGCAATCCGTTAATCACACCCCAGGATATTACGCCAAGCCATCCGGGATTTAAGGTTGAATGCGCCTTTAATGCGGGCATTACCAAACTGGGCGATGAGACGATTATGTTGATTCGTATCGCGGAGAGCGTTATCCCTGAAAGTGAGGGTATTACCGTCGTGCCTTTGCTTATGGAAATTTCCGGGCACTGGCAGGTGACCACGCGGGTATTTAAGCACGATGACCCCGCCTACGATTTTAGTGATCCTCGGCTGATCAGTGATATTGCCGATCCATCGACCGTGTACCTGACATCTCTCTCCCATCTTCGTGTGGCAAGAAGCCATGATGGCGTTACTTTCGTCGTTGACGATCAACCCTTTATCTTCCCGGCCAACGGTGATGAAGCTTTTGGTTGTGAGGATGCTCGCATTACTCAGATCGACGGCGCTTACTATATTAACTATTCCGCAGTGTCAGCAAAGGGCATTTGCACCGCGCTGGCGGTTACCCAGGATTTCACCGACGTTAAGCGTTTGGGGCTGATTTTCTGCCCTGATAATCGCGATGCGTGTCTGTTCCCGGAAAAAATCAACGGTAAATATATGACGTTGCACCGCCCGGCACCTAAACACTTCGGTAAACCCGAGATTTGGCTGGCCAGCTCTCTGGATCTGCTGCATTGGGGAGATCATCGGCATTTACTGGGGACATCGCAAGACCCTTGGGATGCCTTGAAACTGGGGGGCGGGGCGCAAATGCTGAAAACAGAAAAAGGGTGGCTGCAAATTTACCATGGGGTAGATGCGACCCAACGCTATTCTCTCGGTGCGCTGCTGCTAGACCTGGAACAGCCTACTAAAATCCTTGCTAAATCGCCGGTACCGTTGCTTCAACCGCAGGCTCCTTATGAGCTGCACGGCTTTTTTGGTAACGTCGTCTTTACCTGCGGCGCACTCATTGAGAACGATAGCCTACGGGTCTATTACGGTGCGGCGGATGAATGTATGTGCCTGGCTGAAATGCCGCTGGCTCAACTGTGGCAGCACCTGTCGGTGTAATTACGGGATAAAAAAATAAGGCTTCTATGATGAGACATGCCCCACCAGCCAGCGTTGCCCAATTGTTCGCCGATTACCAAAAACGGACGGCTCACAACACCTTTTCCACCGGTCGGCTCGAATTCACGGGGGTCGGTGACAAGGATGTTTATAACATCACCGCGCCATTTACCTCTGCCGGGCAGGTTGTGATCGCCGGACGTGTTGAAGCGAGAGACTCCGAGCATTCGACTATTGTGTTTTTCAGTGAACAGCAAGGGCAATGGGCGCCTGTTGAAAACGCACCGACGTTCCAATTACAGGATCCTTTTTTCACCAGGATTGAGGATGAGCTTATTTTGGGCGGGGTTGAAATTAATCCACACCCTGATAACCCAAGGCAACTCATCTGGCACACCGTATTTTTCCGTGGGCGAGATATTCACTCATTAACGCGTTTCGCCTCCGGCCCACCGGGGATGAAAGATATCCGTTTGTGCCATATTCAGCAGGGGCGCATCGGGGTATTTACCCGACCACAAGGTAAAATAGGCGGTAGAGGCACTATTGGGTATGTTGAAATAAACAACCTGGAGGCGCTAACGCCAGAAACTATCACCAGCGCCGAACTGTTCGAGCAGCAGTTTAATTCCGAAGAATGGGGCGGCGTCAACGAAACGCATTTACTTTGCGATGGCACCATTGGGTTACTTTCCCATATTGCCTGTTTCGATCAACATGGAAGGAGACACTACTACCCGGGCGTATTTATCTTTAACCCGGACACCAAAAACTATACGCCAATAAAAATTATTGCAGCCAGAGATAATTTTCTACCCGGTGCAACTAAACGCCCGGACTTAGTGGATGTTATTTTTCCGGGCGGCTTAATTGTATTACCTAACAACGGCTGGCGATTATATGTTGGTGCCAGCGATGCGGAAGCGCACTGGATTGATATTGAAGATCCTTTTAGCGGATTTTAATTACCAGAAAATCTAAATTGCGTTTTTAACTCGATTTATAGAAAAAACCTAATATCAATTAGATTGGGTGGAGTTCCCATTATTTATCGATTGGGAATACCACCTACTTACATGGAATGCATATGAAACATAAAAAATATTTACCCCTGTTTCTGATGGCAGGTATCTGTTCTGTTGCTCAAGCGGATAATTCTCCGGATGTGGTAAGCGCTAATAACATGGATAACCGGACTTTTTTTGCCGGTGACAAAATCAGAATAGTAAAAGATGGTGGTGAGACGATAGAAGCTGTCGTAGAACTCAGCGATGATAATATTGGGATTGTGCGCATCCCTAAGGATGAAAAAGCCTATTTCCATGGCAACTGGTTGGCAGAATATAAAATAGAACATTTCCGCAATGAGGGGCGCAGTACTAACTCTCGGCCAGTGCATGAAATTGTCTTTGCTGATGGGCGCGTCAATTTTGGCGATACGGGCTGGAATACCGGTTTTTTACTCAAGCAGGTACGGTTTACCAGCGACTCACGTAATGAGAGCAATCATAAAGTTGATTTCCGCATGGTAGAAATGGAAATCCGCCCCGCCTGGTCGAAAAGTATCGACAAGCACTGGTTTATGTTCGAAGGGATCTATTTAGGTAAAACAGGCTACGAAAAAAACCGCACGACAGGCGGCGATAACAATATTGGCGGCGATGGTTATGGTTTTCGGCCCTATTACCGCTACCAGGTATCAGATCGCTTAAGTGTCAATACTGATGTAAAAATGCTGGTAGAAGATAAAGATGCCCGTGGTGCAGATAATGGACGGTTCCAGTTCTACGAAGCACTTGTTAATGTAAATTATCGGGTCGCCGATAATGTGCACGTCGGTATCGAGGTGTTCCGTAAAGAAGGCCAGGACTTTAATCATAATGGCACCAAAACAGCAAACGTCTTGGAACAGGAACTTCGCCCTTGGGTTGCCTGGAACATGGGTAAAAATAACTTCCTGTTTAAAATGGAACCACAATTAAGACGTATCGGCGGGCAAGATGGTTATAGAGAAACCTCGAAAGCTCAAAAATATATTTTTAACTATAGCTATCCTATCGCCGATAGAGTCTATTTGGTTGCCGAATATTTCTACCGGGTAGAGCATGACAAAAAATTCTGGGATCGTGGCGTACGCGACAATAAAAGCTACAGTGATACCACCACGCATTTTGGCAAGTTAGGAATTAATTATATTTTTTAAGCGGCTATAAATAACTAACTTAGAATAAGAGAAATAATATGAAACTACTAAATACCCTGGTTTGTATCATTGGTTTAACATCATTTTCTTCCTCTGCGAAGCTGGTTAATGCTGAGCATCTGGATGCCTTATATCAAAAGGTCACGGTGGCGAACAAAACAGAACTGGGTCTGATTCATATCTATAGCGAATTTCCAGATTACCGCTGGGTTAAAGATCCCATCGAAGGTGTATCCGCCATTGATGATGTCGCCCGCGCGGCAATTTTTTATCAACGTCAATACCAGGCAACAGGCTCAGCGGCAGATTTAGAAAAAGTAAAATCGCTGGTCGAATTTATTCTGTATCAACGGGCAGATAATGGTTACTTCTATAATTTTATCTACCCTGATCATTCCATTAATAAAGAGTATAAAACCAGTGTGGCGGAGCCAAATTGGTGGACATGGCGTGCATTATGGGCGCTGACTCAGGTTTATCCTACGCTGGTGAAAACCGATAACGCGTTGGCGCAAAGAACCCGCGAGACTATTTTCGCCACCATCGATGTTATTTATAAAGACTTTAATTTCAAACAGACTCGTGGCGAAAAAGAGGGCGTGGCGGTGCCAGAGTGGCTGCCCCATACCGCTGGTGACCAAGCCTCTGTATTGTTGATGGCCCTGAGCGATGCACAAGCGCTGGAAGCAAAACCAGAAATTGAAAAGATGATGCGTTCACTGGCGGCTGGCATCATGCTGATGCAGGTTAAGGATACATCTTCACCGGTGAATGGCGCCTTTTTAAGCTGGCAAAACCTGTGGCATGGCTATGGTAACAGCCAGGCTTATGCTTTGTTGGTTGCGGGTAACCGGCTGGGCGATAGGGATATGATTAAAGCTGCCTTTAACGAGCTGGATCATTTCCATCCTTGGTTGATCAGTAATGGGTTGTTAAATGAGTTTACCGTTCGGCAGCAGGGTGAAAAAGTCACGCTGATTGAACAGAAGAAGTTTTCCCAGATTGCTTACATCATCCGCCCGATGGTATTTGCCAATATCAAAGCTTGGGAGATTTCGCGTGACGCCGTTTATCTGGAGCGCGCGGTGGATTTATCGCTGTGGTTCTTTAAAAATAATCCGGCACAGGCACAAATGTATTACCCCGTAACCGGGATCGCATTTGATGGTATTGATTCGGCCACTACCGTGAATAAAAACTCGGGAGCAGAATCCACGATTGAAGCGTTGCTCACTCTTCAGTTGATTGAATCTATCCCTGATGCCAAGCGCATGTTGGAATCGGCACTTGAAAAGCGGAATATCAAACAGTGATAACCGCATCATCCTGTAAATAGTAGCCCCGGTGCTCTGAATTATTTTTATATTTCAGAGCACCATTAGTACACCAGCCATATTCTATTTATATTTATCGCCATCTTTATCTTCATTATCTCTCAGCAAGTCTACTTCACGCGTGACTCAAGTAGAAAAGTCATTTGCCTACTGGTTTTTTTTAGGCTGCAGCCAGATCTGGCGATCTCATTGATTGTGGTGGTGTGGTGATGGGCAGCGGAACGGTGAATATTGGGTAATTCAGAGAGAGAAAATATGGCTTATCGTCACATATTAGGGTGACCATGTCTGACGTATTACATACTTTGAAATACCACTTAATAAACGCTACAATCAGCCCGCTACTCACAGCAATCAGCCAATCAATTTTCAGGGGTGTTAATTGTGAGGCGTGTTGTCGAGTAGCATCGCCAGGCTAAATTTTAATCATCCTCATCCTCATCCTCATCCTCATCCTCATCCGGGCCTCACATATTAATTATTGTTGCTACCAAGAGAGTGGCGGGTAGGGGACATTTACTGGCAATTAGCTGAGGATAATTACCAGTAAAAATGATTTCGTTAGACTTTGGCAAGCATACTGCGCATATCGTTACCGCTTGGTGTTTGGTGGATTCGCAGATCAAACTCACTCACCACGGCAAAGATGTGGTCAAAAATATCTGCCTGAATACCTTCGTATTCTGCCCATATCGTGGTGTTGGTAAAAGCATAAACTTCTAGCGGCAAGCCCTCGGGTGTTGGGGCAAGTTGGCGCACCATTAATGTCATCGACTGATGGATCCCCAGATGTGCCCGCAGATAAGCCACCAGATAGGCGCGCAACGTTCCAATGTTAGTCAGGCGGCGGCCATTGAGTGGTGAACTGAGGTCGAGGGCTATCTGCTGATTATATTGGTTCAGTTCCTGCGATTTTTCACTGAGGTAGTGTTGTAACAGCGGGTTGAGGGTGAGGCGCTGTTGTTCCTGTTCTGACAGAAAATGTACGCTGGTGGTATCAATATTGATGCTGCGTTTTATACGTCGGCCACCGGATTCCGACATTGAGCGCCAGTTCTTGAAGGAATCGGAAATAAGCGCATAAGTTGGGATGGTCGTGACGGTGTTATCCCAATTTCTTACTTTTACTGTAGTCAGGCCAATATCGGTCACTGCGCCATCAGCCCCGTATTTTGGCATTTCCAGCCAATCGCCAATTTTTAGCATATCGTTAGCAGAGAGCTGAATACCGGCCACCAGACCAAGGATTGGGTCTTTGAACACCAACATCAATACTGCCGTCATGGCCCCTAAGCCGCTGAGTAGCAACAGGGGTGATCGGCCCATCAACAGCGAAACGATCATGATGCCGATAAATATCGCAGCCACCAGTTTCAGCCCTTGGCAGATACCGCGCAGGGGTAATTGATGAGCAACTGAACTCTGGCGGAGCAGGGCTAGCAAGGTATCAAGTAAAGAAAATAGAGCCAGCAGAGCGAAGGCCATAATCCACACCTGCGCGGCGGTAACGATAACTGCCTGCGTCTGGCTGCCGTTTTGCAACCACAGTACGGCCTGGAGATTGATGATGATCCCTTGCAGCAGTAGCGCTACGCGTTGGAACAGTTTGTGTTTTGTGATGGCCTGTTGCCAGATGCGTTGCGATTGCTGCCCACGGCGCTGGAGGGCGGCCAGAACTACACGGTGTAGCACCAGATGGATCATCACAGAAATCAATAATATTAGCCCAATCACCATCGTCAATGACATCACATCGGAGAACTCCATCCCCAATCTTTCCAGCCACTGGCTTATTCTTTGTTGCATCACTGCTCCTATAAAGCATCAATCTGACTAAAAGGCCTTAGCCTAAAGGCTATGGGCGCAGGGGGGGCACCTGTTTACCCTTTTTTACATTGTGGTTCTGTATCTTTGTTCGATTGTTGCCCAGCGAGGGGGGAGACATATTTATAGGCTGTGGTTTATGACATGGTTTGTGGAATTGTACTGTGGTTTTATTATGAGTTATGTTCTGACCCTATTTTTTTAGCTACTGCTAACTCATTGATTTTACATTGTGGTTATCGGTGGTCTAAAAAAAGGGTTTTTTCCCCATTAGCGAAATAAGTATTTTACAAACAGGATGTTATCGTATTATCTTACTGTTCACTGCCGCACAGGCAGCTTAGAAACCGCAGCTATCACGCCAGAGATTCAGGCATTGAGTTCACTGCCGCACAGGCAGCTTAGAAACTGATGGGTAACTTTAATCCCAAATTCTTTTTGTTCACTGCCGCACAGGCAGCTTAGAAATGTTAAATCGTCGCCTAAATTTGTTTGACCGAGTTCACTGCCGCACAGGCAGCTTAGAAAGTGGAATGGCTATTGCTATCGCTCGAGAATATGTTCACTGCCGCACAGGCAGCTTAGAAATCGCGAACGCGCTCAGGTTCACGGAATGGCGAGTTCACTGCCGCACAGGCAGCTTAGAAAATCTGCGCCAAAGAAAATGCCATTCAGATAATGTTCACTGCTGCACAGGCAGCTTAGAAAAACTACTAGAAGCTTGCCCATCTTACCTTTTCGTTCACTGCCGCACAGGCAGCTTAGAAAATCATGAAAGACATTGTTCGCCAGTCCCCTGAGTTCACTGCCGCACAGGCAATAATCAAATCCTGGGCCATGTGCTGATGCTATTTGGGGAGCAAAATTGCGAGCGGAAGCGCATTTTGTAACTGACAACAGGGAGAATGGCATCTTTTATTACTGACTTTGTGAGTATTAGAGTAGGGTAAATAGCAGGTGGCATATCAATATATACCCGTCATACTTCAAATTGCATGTATGTTGGCTGCGCTCAATTATCCCAGTCACTTACTGGTGTAAGCGCTTGGGGATTGACTCAACTACTGGCTTCCTGCAACTCGAATTACTTTGGGTATAGAGAGAGTTATTTTCTGGAATAATATCTGCTAATAAAGCGCTAACGGAAAAATAGCGCGGTGGATATCCCGCTAAGGAGTTTTTTGGCTATGGAAAACGCTATTCATTCCTCTGATTTGAAAACGATCCTGCATTCAAAACGATCCAATATTTACTATTTAGAATATTGCCGTGTATTGGTTAATGGTGGGCGAGTTGAATATGTCACCGATGAAGGTAAACAATCCCTTTACTGGAATATCCCCATAGCGAACACCACCGTTATTATGCTGGGAACCGGGACTTCGGTGACTCAGGCTGCTATGCGTGAGTTTGCCCGAGCCGGGGTCTTAGTCGGTTTTTGTGGCGGGGGTGGGACGCCGCTTTTTGCGGCTAATGACGTAGAGGTCAATGTCTCGTGGCTCACTGCACAAAGCGAATACCGGCCAACCGAGTATCTGCACGATTGGGTCAGTTTCTGGTTCGATGATGAAAAAAGACTGGCAGCAGCAGTGGCTTTCCAGCGCATCAGGATCGCCCAAATTCAACAACATTGGCTCAGCAGCCACATACAGCGCGAATCTCTTTTTCCGGTTAATCACGATCAATTATTATTTATCCTCACCCGTTTTGAGCAAAATTTAGCAAATTGTCTCACCAGTAATGACCTTATGGTTCAGGAAGCGGTATTAACAAAGGCACTCTATAAACTGGCTGCTAATACAGTGAATTACGGCGATTTCACCCGCGCTAAACGCGGTGGGGGCATCGATCTAGCTAATCGTTTTCTCGATCACGGAAATTATCTCGCCTATGGCTTAGCGGCGACGGCGACATGGGTTATTGGCTTACCCCATGGTCTGTCTGTTTTACACGGTAAGACCCGGCGTGGTGGTTTGGTCTTTGATGTGGCCGATTTAATTAAAGATGCGCTGGTGCTACCGCAGGCATTTATTGCCGCCATGCAGGGAGAAGAAGAGCAAGAATTTCGTCAGCGCTGCATTAGCGGGTTTCAACGAACCGAAGCGCTGGATGTGATGATTGATGGAATAAAAGAAACGGCAGCGTTATGTAGCCAGGTTCCGCGATGAATATTTTACTGATATCCCAATGCCATAAACGGGCGCTTAATGAAACACGCCGTATTTTGGATCAGTTTGCTGAACGTAAAGGTGATCGGACATGGCAGACGGCAATAACGCAGGAAGGGCTAAATACATTACGTAAATTATTGCGTAGAACGGCGCGGCGTAATAGTGCGGTGGCCTGCCATTGGATCAAAAGTAATAACCAAAGCGAGTTGCTATGGATTGTTGGGAATTTAAGGCGTTTCAATGCTGAGGGAACCGTGCCAACCAATACTACGCAACGGGATATCTTGCGCAGCCAGGATGAAAATAACTGGCACAGCGTGGAGACCATTGCACTGCTGGCCGGTATCGCTGGGTTATTTCATGATTTTGGTAAGGCCAATGTACTATTTCAACAAGGGTTGCAAGGGCAGGGGAAAACATATCAACCCTATCGGCATGAGTGGGTTTCATTACGTTTATTTCAAGCTTTTGTTGAACAGAAAAATGATATTCAATGGCTCACAGCCTTAAGCCAAATTAATCCCGCTGACGAAACCACTTTAATGTCCAATTTGGTTAAAGATGGGCTAGACGACTATACCAATCCCCTCGCTGCATTACCTCCTCTTGCCAAGACTATCGCGTGGTTGATCCTTTCACACCATCGCTTACCCGTGTATCCCTCCAAGGATTACCATAGACCACCTAAAGTAGAGGAAATCGATGATTGGTTGCACCAGCAGCTTATGCCGGTATGGAATTCGACCAATATGGACAGCGGTGACTGGCGTGAAAAAGATAAGCTGGATGTATGGCGCTTCCCGCATGGCACGCCACTACAAAGTGCCGAATGGTGTAAAAAGGCACAAAAGTTTGCCAAACGCGCTTTGCGACAACCGTCATTGGTTAATGATGGTCACTTGAACCAGCGTTTTACCAGCCATATGGCGCGTCTGGTGTTAATGCTGGCCGATCATCATTATTCTTCATTACCGGCCACTCCCGGTTGGCAGGATAAAAACTATCAAGTATTTGCAAATACCCACAATAAAATGAGGGATGCGAATGCCCACAGTAAAACGATTGAAATGAAGCAGCGGCTGGATGAACATAATATTGGTGTGGGGCAGAACGCGCTGTTGCTTGGCCGCAGCTTGCCACATATCCGCAAAACCTTACCAGCAATCACTCGCCATAAAGGATTTAAACAACGTTCGGTTCAGGAAAAGTATCGTTGGCAAGATAAAGCCTTTGATCTGGCTGTCACGCTGCGCGAGCGTTCTCTGCAGCAAGGTTTTTTCGGCGTCAATATGGCCTCAACCGGGTGCGGTAAAACCTTTGCAAATGCCCGGATAATGTATGGTTTGTCCGATGAAAAACAGGGATGCCGCTTTTCTGTTGCTTTGGGCCTACGCACCTTAACCTTGCAGACCGGTACCGCATTGCAGCAGAAGTTAACCTTACAAAAGGACGATTTGGCCGTCTTGATTGGTTCTCAATCGGTCTTGCAATTATATCAATTAAATAACGATAAATTGGAACCTCGTGGAACCGGCAGTCAGTCGGCGGATAAGTTTTTTTCTGAGCATCAGTATGTCAGTTATGACGGCAGTTTGGATGATGGGCGGCTGAGCACTTGGTTAAGTAATAACGATAGATTAAAGCGTTTGCTCTGTGCGCCAGTACTGGTCTGCACCATTGACCACCTGATCCCTGCCACCGAGAGCCTACGGGGTGGCAAGCAGATAGCCCCAATGCTGCGTTTGCTAACCTCCGATTTAGTATTGGATGAACCGGATGATTTTGATCGCAATGACTTGCCCGCGCTATGCCGCTTGGTGAATTGGGCGGGCATGTTAGGTTCCCGCGTTCTGCTTTCGTCAGCCACATTGCCGCCAGCATTAGTACAAGCGTTGTTCAATGCTTATCGTGCGGGGCGGGCTGATTATCAACAAGCCAGCGGGCAACCGGATACGCCGGTTAATATTTGCTGTGCCTGGTTTGATGAACATGGCGTTGCACAGCAAGATATCCAGCAGTCAAAAGATTTTATCCAACATCATGGCGATTTTATCACTCGCCGAGTGGGGAAACTGTCTACGGCAGAGGTGCTGCGCAGAGCCGAGTTAATTCCGGTCAGCTCTGCCAGTGTGAAGAATGGCTCGGTGCTAGATGCTATGGCGGCGGTGATGCGCGATTCTATGCTGCGCTTACATCAGGCACATCATCAAACTCACCCTTCTGAGAAAACCGTTTCAGTGGGTGTGGTCAGGATGGCCAATATTGATCCGCTGGTGGCGATTGCCCAGCGCTTATACGCGATGGCCGCGCCAGAAAATTACCGTATTCATTACTGTGTCTATCATAGTCAGCATCCGCTAGCGGTGCGTTCTGCTATTGAACGGCGGTTGGATGTGACGTTAACTCGCTATCAGCCTAATGCACTTTGGCAGGTAGCCGAAATTGAACATGCACTACAGCACCATCCGGAGCAGCATCACCTGTTTGTGGTGCTCGCCACCTCGGTGGTTGAAGTGGGCAGGGACCATGACTACGATTGGGCGCTAGCCGAACCCAGCTCTATGCGCTCGTTTATCCAGTTGGCAGGGCGTGTACAACGGCACCGGCAAGTCGCGCCGCAGATGGCGAATATGCATATTCTGCAAAAGAATTTTAAGGCACTGACTCAAAAAGATCCGGCGATCCCCGTTTATTGCAAACCCGGTTTTGAGACCACCCGTTGTCGGCTGAACACCCATGATCTGGATAAGCTGCTCTTACCCTCACAATATAAAGTGATTAATGCCATCAGCCGTATTCAAGAAAGAACCAAACTCGAACCTCGAGATAATTTTGTTGATTTAGAACATCTTAGCTTGAGGTTGATATTGCAGGGTAGCGCTGAACCGTTGAAGTATTATGCCGCATTATGGTGGCGTAAACAGGCGACCTGGAGTGGGGAGCAGCAACGGTGCACCCCTTTCCGACAATCCAGCCCTGATGAACAGCATAATCTGTGGATTGACGATGAAGCGGATAAACCGGTGTTTAAACGTCTTGATAGCGACCAGATTGAGTGGAAAGTCAGTGATGGGTTTCAGGACGTTGAACTGACACTGGCAGCAGGAAACAGTGCATGGATAGACACCGATTGTCTGCGGATTTATCAGTGGCTGGCAGAGTCATTAAATAAGGAATTAAACGAGGTTAGCCGGCAATTTGGTGAGGTCCGCCTGCCCAAAAAAGATGGCGAGAGGTGGCATTATCATCCGCTATTAGGGGTGTTTGGCGCACTCGATTGAGTGCGCCGCTGCCTGTACGGCAGTGAGTTGTGGTTTTTTGTAAATCTGCATTGATTATTTCTGAGCTGTCTGTACGACAGTGTTGTTATCATAATGATTTTTATAAGCAAACTCCATGTGTATTTCTTTTTTTAAATTTGCATTGATTAGGGTGATTGTTTGGGCTAGGCTATTCTCAAATTCGCATGAGAAGGTGGCTATGATGAAACGGGGATTATTTGAGAAAGCGGGCCGAGCAGTATTGGTTTTAACTGTTTGCCTTATCTGTATAAAGCCGATGGTAACCACGGTTCAAAATGAATCTTGGGCAGTTAAAGATCAACGATCATTTTCGATTTTTTCTATTACTTTCAATAAGGGGTTGTTCTGAGTGATACTGAACAGCCGGATTATCTAAGGAGTCTTGTATGTCGGACGAAGGATTAGCGGCGTTTATTGTCTCTTATATCAAAAGCCGCGAGCAGCCAAAGCTTGAGGCTTTTGATAAAGAGGCAGAGAAAAGGCTGGCAGGGCTAACTCAGGCGGAAGATATTGCACTGGCCCAGCAAGAGATTGCCCAACAACGGCAGGAGTTGATAGCCCGTTATGAGGTGCGCAATTGGTTAACCGATGCGGCTAACCGTGCCGGGCAAATAAAGTTAGCAACTCATGCACCTAAATACACTCATAGTGATTCAAAAAGTAGTGGTATTTTGAATATTGAGTTACAAAGTAAGAAAAAGGATTATTTCTCCAGCGTAGACCTCGCTGAACAAGCCAGTGATGTTATTGGTAATGCAGCCGTATTTGATCTTGTAAAGCTATTGCAGAGTGAATGTGAAGGCGGCTCATTAATAAAGTGTTTAGAGCAAGGTGATAATTCAGTACTGAAACTATTCTCAAATGATGACGAGTTAGTTGAAGAGTGGACTACAAAATTTAAAAGCATTTTGAATAATGAGAAATTCACGTCACATAAACTGGCCAAGCAATTTTATTTCCCTGTGGGGCCAGATCAATACCACTTGTTAAGTCCACTTTTCTCCTCATCATTGGCGCAGGCCATGCATCAACGTATTATTGAAGCCCGTTTCAGTGACCAATCGAAAGAGGCCAAGGCTGCCCATAAAGCAGGGCGATGGCATCCTACGGTCAGGGTCTTGTACCTTGATACGGCGGTGCAACATATTGGTGGTACCAAACCCCAAAATATCTCTTACCTAAACAGCGTCCGTGGCGGAAAAGTTTGGTTGCTGCCCTGTGGCGCACCGTCTTGGAAAAATATTCAGAAACCGCCAATAAAATATAGATCTATTTTTCATGATCGCAGTGAATTTACTGTACTGGCCCGCAATAACCTGTGGCAAATGCAGCTATATTTGCTGGGTGTCAAACCCCTGAGCAATACGATGGACATCCGCGCCGCTCGTTTGGCCTGCTGCGATGAAATCATTGATATTCTGTTTAATTATGTGGCTGAAATTCAAAATCTGGACGGTACCAATGGCTGGAGTGACGCTGAAGATTGTAAGTTAAAACGCTCAGAGCAGCTTTGGCTTGACCCGACCCGTGCTATGGATGACCCCGTATTTAAGCTCGAACGTGAGAAGGAGGATTGGAAACAAGAGGTCAGCCAAGACTTCGGTTACTGGTTAAATCGTTGGTTACAGCATGATGAACTGGTCTTTGGCTATGTTGAACAGCGGGAGTGGTCAAGCTTATTTAAGCAGCGGCTACGTGAATTTGAACAAGGTAGCCTGGAGACATCGTCATGAGCTCACTGATTGTTTTACATCAGGTGCGCGTTGAGAACGCCAATGCCATCGCGGGTTTAACTTATGGTTTCCCCGCGATCACCCATTTTCTGGGCTACAGCCATGCGTTATCACGTAAATTGCAATCCAGTCACGGTTTAACACTACGGGGTTGTGCCGTTATCTGCCACTACCAGCAGGTTCATGCTTATCTCTCTGGGTGGGATTATGTCTTCTCGCTAACGCGGAATCCACTCACTAAAGAGGCCAAAACCGCCGCCTTTAATGAAGAGGGCCGTATGCATATGACGGTGTCTCTGGTGATTGAATGTGATGGCACGATTGCTAATGGGGATGACGGTGCTAACGCGCTGGAAAAACATCTGGCGTCACTGTGCCTGACTCAGCGTTTAGCCGGGGGCACTATCACCAACATTCGCAGAGTTAAAGTCATTAATTATCCTGAAACCGAGGTCGCCACACGCAGATTATTGTGCCGCTTACTGCCAGGTTTTGCGTTACTGGATCGCTCTGAATTGTTGGCTGAACATCTTAACCGGCTAAGACAAACCAATCCACAGGCAGAAATGCTGGATGCCTGGCTCGATTTCTCCGCGCTCAAAATACAGGCCATTCCCCCGCAGAGCGATACGCCGGTGGAAAGCGGTGCTCCTGCACCGTGGGGTTATGTTGGTAAGCCAGCAGCAGGGTATTTGGTCCCCATTGTCACTGGTTATCGTGCCATTTCACCGCTGTATGCGCCGGGTGAAGTGGATAAAACCCGTGACCCGCATACGCCGTTCCGCTTTGTTGAATCCCTTTATGGCATCGGTGAGTGGCGCGGGTTGCACCGTATAACGGATCTGCGTCAATTGCTCTGGGGCTATCACCAGGAAGGCGATAATTACCTCTGTCGCTGTGCACTCCCGGCATCGGTTGATACCTATCTATTAAATGATGAAGAATAATTTTAAAGGATCTAAAAATGGCTAAAGCAACGATTAAAACCGCTTCTGTACTGGCATTTGAACGTAAGTTATCCAATTCCGACGCCATGATGTATGCCGGTAACTGGGGGCAAACCGACAACTGGCAGCCTATCATCATTAAAGAAAAAGCGGTGCGGGGCACCATCTCCAACCGGTTGAAAAATGCCCTGGCATCTGATCCGGCAAAACTGGATGCAGAGATCCAAAAAGCAAACTTACAACGTGTGGATGTGGCCGCACTGCCGTTTGATACTGACACCCTGAAAATGAGTTTTACACTGCGGGTGCTGGGCAACCTCGCTACGCCATCAGTATGTAATGATCAGGAATATCAGGCTGAACTGGCCAGTGTTATTAATGGCTATATCAGTGAGCAGAGTTTTAGTGTGCTGGCGGCGCGCTATGCCGAGAATCTGGCTAATGGCCGTTTCTTGTGGCGCAACCGGGTCGGGGCTGAAGATATTAAAGTGTGTATCACCAGCCAAACGAAGAGTTATCAATTTGATAGCAATGAATTTAGCTTGCGTCAATTTAGCCAACCCAGCAAGGAACTGACTGCGCTGGCACAAGAAATAGAACAAGGTTTAGCGGGCAACGGTTTTGCCTTTTTCACCGTTGATGCTTTTGTTCGTTTAGGTAACGGGCAGGAAGTGTTCCCGTCTCAGGAGTTGGTGCTGGACAGCAACAGTAAGAAAAGCAAAGTGTTATATCAGATTGATGGTATTGCGGCCCTGCATTCACAGAAAGTGGGTAATGCGTTACGTACCATTGATGATTGGTATCCAGATGCCACTGAGTTGGCTTTGGGGCCGATTGCCGTTGAACCCTATGGCTCGGTGACCAGCCGGGGTAAAGCCTATCGGCAGCCAAAACAAAAAATGGATTTCTACACCTTATTGGACAACTGGGTGACAAAAGGCACGGTACCGGCGGTCGAACAGCAACATTATGTGATGGCAACCTTGATCCGTGGTGGTGTCTTTGGTGAGAAAGGCGAATAAAGGAGGGGGCATGGATCATTATCTTGATATACGTGTGCTTCCTGATCCTGAATTTAGCGCTCAGACGTTATTGGAAGCCTTGTTTGCTAAATTACACCGCGCACTGGTGGCGACAATTCCGGGGCGGGTAGGCGTTAGTTTTCCCACTGCAGGCAAGACACTGGGGAGCCAATTACGTCTCCATGGTAGCCGCGGCGATTTACTTGAGTTGCAGTCCGCCGGGTGGCTGAAAGGTTTACAGGATTACTGTGAATGCAGTGAGATCCTGCCAGTACCTGCCGACGTGAAGCACCGGACCATCAGGCGTGTGCAGGTAAAAAGCAGTGCTCAACGGTTACGTCGCCGCTCGGTTAGCAAAGGGTGGTTAACCGAGGAGCAAGCTAGGTTACGTATTCCGGATAGCCATGATAAGCGCTGTGATTTGCCTTTTCTGCGTTTAAAAAGCCGTTCCAGTGAACAGTATTTTCTATTGTTTATTGAGCAAGGTACTTTGCAGGCGTCAGCCACTACCGGTGAGTTCAGCGCTTATGGCCTAAGCGTTAACGCCACGATCCCTTGGTTTTGATTCTTTTTGGCCAGTGTTAACGTATTGATTTTATGTTGCACTGGCCAATAGTTAAAGAATCACGTATATCAGCTATTTTATGGGGCAAAAATACCGCTTGGCGGGCGAGCTTCCCGCGCGATCCGCTGGCCTGCGGTGTAATCATTAATAACATCGCACGGGGTGTAGTTACGCTCCAATTCAAAATGTTCTTCGGCGTTGAGTGAAATTCTCAGAGCGGTAACAGCACTGTTGATCTGTTCGATAGTATCGGCCCCCACTAACATGCAGTCGGTTCCTGGGTGATTAAGCACCCAGGCTTGAGCAACCTGAGCGGGAGTAATGCCACGATTTTTTGCAACCCGTTCGACAGATTGCGCAATATTCAGTGAGGTGACATCGGCATACATCTCCTGAGTGAAAAAATCTGTCTTATTGCGTACTGAACTGAAATCACAACTGAGTAAGCCGCGCGCCAGTGGGCTAAATGCGGAAATCCCCAAGCCTTGATCGCGACATTGTGGGATCATCTCCCGCTCTTCTTCTCGGTAGGCGCAGTTAAGCTGTAATTGCATATTGATCGGTTTGGCAAAACCATTACGTTCGCAGCACCATAAAATTTTACTCAGTTGCCAGGTAAACATGGTGGAAACGCCGGTATAACGGGCTTTACCGGAATGAATAATGTCGTTCATTGCCGACCAGGTTTCTTCAACTGGAGTATTGATATCGAAGTAGTGCAGCATATAGATATCGATATAATCGGTACCCAACCGTTTCAGGCTGGCATCAATACTGGCCATTATATGCTTACGGGAATGTCCCTGATTATTCGGGCCATGACCTATTGGGTAACCTACTTTAGTCGTTAGCACCAACTCATCACGCGACATCAAATTTTTCACGATGCGCCCAACCACTTCTTCACCTACTCCAGCGGAATAGAAGTCAGCCAAATCGATAAAATTTATCCCACAATCTAGAGCATGTTTGATCAGTGGCGTGCTTTCTGCTTTATCAAAAACCCAGGGTTTCCACTGTTTGCTGCCCATATTCATGGTGCCAAGGCAAAGCCGTGAAACTTGCAGACCGCAATGGCCCAACTTAATGTAATCCATCAGTTAATCCTCAGGCTTTGGGGGTAAAGAAGGGGTTGCTCAGTTGCGTCAATGCATGTGTTAGTTGATCACGTTTTGGTGTTTTTGCCATGGCTGCATGAAGGGCGGTAGTACAGGCACGATAGTTATTCCTATAAACCTCATCAATATCGTCACAATCAATATTCACCCAATTAGCGGTAATGATGCACCAGTCGTCCTCTGCCTCTGGGGGAAAAAGATTCGCCAATAACGCTTCGGCGACGGCTTTGGCAACTGCAGCCTGGGAGGCTCCCCAAGTTGCACGGCCATGAAGTTCACTGCGGATCTCGGCTTTGTTGACATACAGGGTCATCGGCTTGGCGGCTACATTCGGCTTGATAACGACGATAAAAGGGTAATGCCCCTGACTGGGAGAGGCAAGGCTGGCCGCGAAAGCCTGACCGACAACACCATCGCGCGGGCCGATCATAATATTGATATGGGCGGCATTCACCCCGTTACCTGCAAAACCTTCGCCAATATACATTTGCATGCTGTTCCTCCTGTATCGTTTGTATCGACCATAGCGCTACGGACATTCAGTTTGGAATAATGCTGGACGGTGGGCGTGGTGTGGTTGCTGATTGTGAGGCATCAACGAGGGTGAGTCCTTTCGTTTCCGGTGCCCAAGCGATAGAAACGATGGCTCCAATAATTAAAACGAATGCCAAGAGGGTGGTGGTTACGGGCATTCCATAATTGACAATGGCTAATGGCAGCAGGCTGGTACCAATAGCTGATCCCAAGCGACTCATGGAAGTCGCAAATCCCACCCCCATTGAGCGTACTTCGGTCGGGAAACTCTCGGCCGGGAACACACCGACTAGGTTACTGACGGCAGACATCACAAGAGTAAAAGCCGCGAAGAGTGCAATCAGCCAAAATGTTTGATTGGAAGGCAGTATGCTCAGCAAGAGTAGGCAGGTAGCCAGGAAAATAAAGGAAGAGATCAGGAAGCTACGGCGCGAGCAGAATGCAGTCAGGACAATACCGACTAAAGCACCCACCACGAGCAAGCCGTTCAATAACAAGTCGGTAGCAAAATTCTGGCTCAACGCCATCACGTTAAGAATCGAGGGTAAAAAGGTATAGATCGCGAAGTAGGGGATCACCAGACAAACAAAAAATAAGCTATTAAAAGCGGTACGTCGCCAGTATTTACGGCCAAATAAAGACAGAAAACGGCGGGTGGAAGTCGCGGGTTCCTCATCAATCAACGTTACGTTCGGGCCAAAGTACTTATGCACAATGGCCATGGCATCGTCCTCACGACCTTTTCCCATTAGCCAGCGCGGTGACTCCGGCGTACCAATCCGTACAAGGAGAATAAGTAAAGCGGGCAGGGCGGCAGAAGATAACAACCAACGCCAAGCCTCGGGGCTGACCATACTCAGATAATGTCCAACGAAACTGGCACTCACATAGCCAAAGGTCCAAATGACACTGAATGCGCCCAATAAGACCCCGCGATGTTTTCGTGGTGAAAATTCAGCTAATAAAGTATGTCCCACCGAGTAATCGCCACCGATACCAATACCAACGATGACCCGCAAAATAAATAACTGTTCTGGTGTACTGGCAAAAAATTGCAGTGCTGAGGCTAAGGTAATGATGACAAAACTGAAACTGAAAATTTTCTGGCGGCCAATGTAATCTGAGATCCAGCCTAATATTAGGCTGCCTAGAAATAGCCCGATCAGCGCGGCTGATCCGAGTAATCCCTCCCATAATGGTGTAAGTGCCATTATGGGTTTGAGTTGAATTAATGCAAAGCCAATCAGACCTAAGATATAGCCATCGATAAAGTGTGCGCCAAAAGTTAGCCCGGCAATTCTTATATGGAAGCGATTTAGGGGGACATCGTCCATCCTGATTTTTTCTGATGGTAATGTTTGCATTTACATTCCCTCATTTTGTATTCGCCACTGACTGTGTCACCAACAGGAACAAGCGCTTGTCTGCTATTTGCTAACTATTTTTCTGTTATGGAAGTAGGTAGGTATCGATAAAGAGACAGAAAAATGGTTATAGGTGACCTCCTAACAGAGACAGATAGGTTATTTCAGAAGCGGACAGCGGCAATGGATGATCTATTTTCATCACCGGGTCCTGTGAGGTTAATTTTGTTTGTCATGGCAATGTGCCAGCCAAAATATAAAGCCGCCAGTGCGTTTTACGCATACCCCTCTGAGAAAAAGGTACGTGACCCGCCTCTGAATTCTTATAAATAAACGGGCCTGCCCACATGTAAAATGCGCATATTGGCAACATAAAATTAACGATTTTCTGGGTTGTGGTTTTTGCGCCAGGCAATATTTCATCGTTGGTATGGAGACGGTATTCCTATGAGAAAACTCCCATCACTCCGTATGTTGCGTGTGTTTGAAGAGGCCTGCCACACGCTGAGTTTCAGTAAAGCAGCGGAGGCGTTATTTATGACGCAAAGCGCCGCCAGTCGTCAGATTAAGCAACTGGAAAATTTTCTGGGGAAATCGCTATTTATACGCGGACACAGAGGGTTAGAGTTGACCCAAGATGAGATGACTATGTTACCTATCGTCAGACAGTCGTTGGATTTACTGGAGGAGGGGGTGAAACATGTCCAGTTAAGTAATCCACTGCAACATCTGCGCTTACAGGTCGCGCCGACATTTGCCACCCGCTGGTTGGCCCCCCGGTTGGTTACGTTACTGCAACGTAATAGTCAGCTACAAATTGCCCTGATCAGTGAGATTCGTCAGAAGTATTGTGATTTTGACAGCGCGATCCGCTTTGGTGATATTCGTCGGGACCTGTCGAATGGGCACCTGCTCTGCTACGAACAGCTCTGTTTAGTCGCCAGCCCTCTGGTGATGCAACAGGGGCGTTTTCCCCCACTGACCGCTTTACCACAGTTGCATATTCTTAATGGCGATAGTCGTCTGACAAACTGGCAGCAATGGCTGGATGCGGCACAGATAACCGTAGCCGCAGGGCATAACGCGCTTGAGTTCAGTACTCAAGACCAGGTGATCAGTGCCTGCACTACTGGTGCCGGTTACGCAGTGTTAGATATTCTGATGATTAGCCATGAACTGGATAATGGGTTATTGAGACAGGTTTTGCCGCTGACGGTGACCAGCACTCATGGCTACTGGCTAGAGATCCCACAGGATAAAGGCCATTCGCCAAGGGTGATTATTTTTCAGGAGTGGTTACAGCGGGAGTTGAAGCGTGATATTGCCAAGCGCTACTCAAAAGGGGAAGCCAAACCTCTACCGGCTGTGCTTTAGCAGCCCAATGGCGATTGAATTAAGATATTGGCCGGAATGTGGCTCCTGCGGTTCAGTAAGACAAGGCACCAAATGTGAGCGCTGAGAAGAGAAGCAGGGGGTAAGCATCACAACCATCTGGATGTAAATGCACCCAGATGGCGGAGTTCATAGAGCCGTTTTGGGACGGAAAAGCCCCCTGGTGTTGGCTAAAATATATTCACAGCAGACTAACTTTTTCAGCAACAATAAGCTAAAATATTAGTTCTATTATATTAAGCACTTATTCTTTAAAGCAGAAATATTTTAGTTAACATAGGTCTATAATAGTAGCTCTATTTAAGTCTAGTTCTTAGTACTATCCTTTAGTCTAGGTTTCTTTTTTCAAGAATGTCAATAATTTGAATGTGATGCAGTGATCACATTTTTTTACATCTTGATTTTCATTGAAAAAAATGTGTAAAAATTGTATGGTTGCATGCAGGGATAAAGTAAATTTGGTCTGCTATGATAATTAATTTTTTTGATAATGAAAGCATTAATGAAGATATAAAAAATTATATCCAACGGAGGATAAAAGCCTATGGCAATATCCGCTATTCTTATTTGCTAATGAATAAAAAAGTACCGCTACATCCGGCGATCATATCGAACTACCCGCTAGACTGGGTAAAAAAGTACAAGAAGAATAGTTATCACCTGATCGACCCTGTGATTTTGACCGCCAAAGGCAAAGTCGCACCATTTGCATGGGATGACAATTCAGTCATCAATATAAAATCAACTGATTCGGCCGTGTTCAATCTCGCCAGAGAATATAATATTGTTAATGGTTATACCTTCGTTCTTCATGATAATAACAATAATATGGCGACCTTGAATGTTTCAAGTGGCGATGATGATAGTATTTTTTTCGATGAAAGCATCGAGGTGAACAAAGAAAAAATACAAATGTTACTTATTTTTATTCACGATAAAATGCTTGGTCTATATAATAAAAGTCATCATGAAAACAACACGTTGAATAAAAAAGAGAATAAAAGAGAAATTTTCTCTCCTCGGGAAAATGAAATTCTGTACTGGGCCAGTGTAGGAAAGACTTACTCTGAAATTGCGATAATTTTAGGTATTAAGAAAAGCACAGTGAAATTTCATATTGGTAATATTGTTAGGAAGTTAGGTGTTCTCAATGCCAAACATGCAATAAGACTTGGCATTGAGTTACAATTGATCAAACCTATTTAGTCATACTGGGCACAACAAGCGGCCAGCTTGCAAGTGTATGAGTATCAATATTGTGCACTCGTTGTATTTTCCTGATCAACTGCTGTTGGCTATTACTGTCAATGCTCAAGTGTAAAAGATAGATAACTTCATTTTTCTCCGATTCACCTTGATTAATAACAGTAATACCCCACCCAGAGCGTTTCAGTATTGTATACATGCCTCTGCTAACAACAGTCAATATACCTTTGTATCCACGGTTTCTGGCGTAATTGACCATAGAGAGAAAAAGTATTGCACTGAGAGAACCATTATTACCTAATTTATCCCGAGCTAACGCTTTTTCGACAAAAAAGCGGCTCGACTCAATAAATCCATCAATAGGTAAATCCAGATCACGGAAGTAAGGAGCAAAAGGCCCCGTAATCATGGTTGGATACTGCATTTCAACAAAACGAACACTGCAAACGAGAGTATCGTCTATAGTGCCTAATAAATAATTTGTATTCTCATCATCATATTGATCACTTTCCTTGCCATCAATACAGGTTACTTTCCAGTCCAAACGATCTTTAAATGTTATTTTTCTAAGTGTAAAGATCTCATCTAATTTATTCTCTGACATTCTGTCAAAGTTTACGTTAAATACTTTTAACATAATAAAAACCAAATTTATTTAATTAAACCAATATCATACATGATTTTAGAGTGTTAGTACAAACGTTGAAGGTGTTTTATGTGATGAGATGAATATAGCGATAAGCATGATGCGGAGTTATCGCCTCTTTTTAACTTTCTATTTATATGATTCTCGTGGCCTATATTCATCCGAATGACTTACTACAGTAAGCTCATCGGGGCTCTCTCGCTTGCCGCCTTCCTGCAATTCGAATTATTCAGGGTATAAAAGAATAAAAATAGACATGCGTCTTTTTTATTTTCACATTTTGCTTGTGTGAGTGGTATTTAGGCGATAAAGCGCCAAGTAAGCGGCTTTTTAAGCAAAAAGTGACATCAAACAGGACTTTTCAGTAAGAAGTAGCTATAACGAAACATCATTTCATTTTTTGATTGTAAAGGATGTTCATGTGGACCGCAGTCCTTCTCTTTTTACGAGTAAAAAGTTTGTCTTCTTCGGTGCAACCTTCTGTTGTCTACTTTGGGGGAGTGCCTATCCGGCAATAAAAAATGGCTATCAATTGTTTAATATTTCGCCTGATGATATTCCCAGTAAGATGGTGTTTGCTGGATATCGTTTTTTATTAGCCGGATTAGTATTGCTGCTTTTTGCGCTCGCCAGTGGTAAGGCAATAGGGCGTCTTAAAAAGGGACAATATCAGCAAATTGCTATTTTGGGATTAACCCAAACGGCGTTGCAGTATGTGTTTTTTTATATCGGTTTGGCTTACACCACTGGAGTGAAAGGTTCAATCATGAATGCGACGGGGACATTCTTCAGTGTCCTGCTAGCACATTACCTCTATAAAAATGACCGGTTAACGTTGAATAAAATTATTGGCTGCGCTCTGGGTTTTGTGGGGGTGATGGTGGTCAACGTGGGTTCAGATTTAATGGACTTCAATTTTTCGCTGCTCGGAGAGGGCTCGGTAGTATTAGCCGCATTTATTCTCTCCGCGGCCAGTATTTACGGTAAGCGCATTTCGCAGACGATGGATACCACGGTGATGACCGGCTATCAGTTAGCGATTGGTGGGTTGGTGTTAACCCTTGGGGGCTATCTATTTGTATTTGGTCTTGGTCAGTAGACTATTTGGCGCATTCCTCCTTGTTGTAATGCCGCCGTGAGTGGTGCGGTAGCCAGCGGTTTTGATAAGAAGTCTACTGTGGCTCACTTTCTCTGTTCAACTGCCGGTGTCACATCACCGTGGCCGGTGAGAAAAATCACGGCACAGCGTACTGTGCTGTTCACGTATCTACGTATAGACCTGCGTGCCATCCATTAGCGTCATACGAATATCCAGTAATAGGATGTCCGCTTGAGGTAAATCAGCCTGTTTGATCGGCGCGTGCTTGCAAACGGTTAGCAAAGCGGTTGCACAATACCCTATCTAACAAGGCGGGTGGCAGGGATAGATTGAGCTGGATATTGATATCCGTGTGCCGTAGCAGTGCGGTTGATCATCCTGTTTACGTTGTCTCTCTGTTTCAGATCGAGCCACTGAGGTTTGTTAGCAGCCTGAACACCTTACTTACTACAAGGGATTTATTGTTTGGGTATCGGCACTTTCCGATGTATAAATTATCATCATTAATATTTATCAGAGGCTGGACAATGCAGGCAGCAAAACTCAGTGCAGGTTTATTGGCAACGGGTGGCATTTTGGGTTACGGGGGAGCCTATTGGCAGATGGCGTCTTTGCTGATAGTTGCGGGGATCGCTTTGTTGGCCGGCCTCATTACCTCTGGTTTTACTGATCACGATTATCGTTGCAAGTAACAGGCCGATGATGATTTACGTATCATGTCGTTGCCCATAAATGGGGCCACAAGGTAAGTCATCACATTTACACTAACTAAATACATTCACATTAACCAAACATCCTCCTCACGCATCAGCGCCAACAATGGCGTAAAACAACAACATCGGGGCATCAGCTTAGCCGACTGAAAAAGGGGGCTTAGGATGTGTCATGGCGGTGTTTCGGGTATTATATGGGCCGCACGGGGTCATGCCTGTCAAAATACCCGTTCTTTTGGGCAATCATTTATCGGAGATACTGGCTGGTTTTTGATGTTACCTATTGAACAGTAACCAATTTTTATCAGTAACCTCTTCGAAAGACAGGACGTACACCATGCCAGTGTTACATAACCGAATTTCTAATGAGGAACTCAAAGCGCGTATGTTGGCTGAAACCGAGCCGCGCACCACAGTTTCTTTTTATAAATACTTCACTCTGGAAGATGCTAAAACCTTCCGTGATAACCTCTATAGCCAATTTGTTAAGCTCGGTGTTTTTGGCCGCGTCTATGTGGCAAAAGAGGGTATCAATGCACAGATCAGCGTCCCCGCGAATCGATATGATGAATTTAAAATCGCGCTGTTTGCCTCACACCCTGCGCTGGATCAAGTACGGTTGAATGTTGCGCACGAAGATGACGGTAAATCATTTTGGGTTTTGCGCCTGAAAGTTCGTGAGCGCATTGTGGCTGATGGCATTGATGATGACAGCTTTGATCCTGCCAATATCGGGCACTATCTGAAAGCCGATCAGGTCAATCAGATGATTGATGATCCAGATACGTTGTTTGTTGATATGCGTAACCACTATGAATACGAAGTGGGCCATTTTGAAAACGCAATAGAAGTCCCTTCGGATACATTCCGTGAACAACTGCCGATGGCGGTTGATATGCTGCAACATGATAAAGAGAAGAATATTGTCATGTATTGCACCGGGGGGATCCGTTGCGAGAAAGCCAGTGCTTATATGCTGCACAATGGCTTCAAAAATGTTTATCACGTTGAAGGCGGCATTATTGAATATGCACGTAAAGCAAAAGAGCAGGGGCTACCACTGAAATTCATCGGCAAAAATTTTGTGTTCGATGAACGGATGGGGGAACGGATTTCTGATGATGTCATAGCGCACTGCCATCAATGTGGAACGCCTTGTGACGCGCATACCAACTGTAAAAACGATGGGTGCCACTTACTGTTTATCCAGTGTCCAGTGTGCGCGGCGAAGTTTGAAGGGTGTTGTAGCCAGATTTGCCAGGAAGAGCTGAAACTGCCACAGGAAGAGCAACGCTCCCGGCGGGCAGGGCGTGAAAATGGCATTAAGATTTTTAATAAGTCTAAAGGGTTGTTGCAAGCCACCATGCACATTCCCTCGCCAGAAAAGAGTGCGGATGAAAAGTAGCCACTCCGCTTAACCCGCTGGTTATACTATTAAAATTAGACGTTAGTTGACTTAAAATTAGGCTTTAGTTGACGTTGTCGGTTACTTTATCCGCTGGCGTCTCTTTTTTCCGTCTTGAGCAGTGGCGGTTCGAATACAAGGATTGATAATGACAACACCTGTGGTGAGTAACCAAGGGCTACGATTAGTGGCGATGCTGGCAATGCTGGTGGTCATCATGGCCGGTATTAAAGCGGCATCACCAATTGTCGTCCCCTTCCTGTTGGCTATTTTTCTCGCGATCGTGCTGAATCCCTTAGTCAAATTGCTTGAGAGGATAAAAATCCCACGGACACTGGCGGTTATTTTACTCGTAACCATTATTATTTTACTGATGGTGCTGCTGTTTGGCCGCTTAGGCTCTTCACTCAATGAGTT
This sequence comes from Yersinia pestis, assembly GCF_900460465.1. Lineage (GTDB taxonomy): Bacteria > Pseudomonadota > Gammaproteobacteria > Enterobacterales > Enterobacteriaceae > Yersinia > Yersinia pestis. The sequence continues at coordinate 298,025 of NZ_UAVH01000007.1, forward strand.
CGCACGCTCATTACCGCAATATCGCGGCATGATGCTGGAGAAAATGCGCGATCTGCAAGAATTTGCCCTGCATTTTAATATTGAATTCTCAGTAGATGACATCATGAAGTATGTCGATCCGAGCATGGCGATGAACTTTGTCACCCGTCTACTCAGCCACCTGTCTGGTGCCATGACCAGCACGTTCTTATTACTGATGACCGTGGTCTTCATGTTGTTTGAAGTAGAACGGATGCCGTATAAAGTGCAATTGATGTTTGATAATCCCGAAAAAGGGAATGCTATCCTCAAACGAGCACTAAATGGTGTCACCCATTATCTGGTGATCAAAACGATTATTAGCATTGCCACGGGGATTGTCATTTGGCTGTTCTTGGCAGCTATGGGCGTTAGATTCGCCTTCCTTTGGGGGTTATTGGCGTTTGTACTGAATTATATTCCCAACATTGGGTCGGTGCTGGCTGCTATCCCACCCATCATTCAGGCACTGTTATTTAACGGTTTTGCTGATGCTTTTGCGGTAACCGGCGGTTATATTTTGATTAACTTGATAGGGGGCAATATTATCGACCCGCGTATGATGGGCCGTGGGCTGGGTTTATCGACGTTGGTCGTCTTCTTATCATTAATTTTCTGGGGCTGGCTATTGGGCCCAGTCGGTATGTTGCTCTCGGTGCCTTTAACTATTATTGCTAAAATTGTCCTTGAGCTAACCCCTGCGGGTTATAGATTTGCCGTTTTATTGAGTGATGGTAAACCCGCTAAGGTTGAAGAAGAGCAAGCGCTCTGATATCACGGTGGTTAGAAAACCCTCAGGGCCACTGGTTAATTGGCCTACGGCCCTGAGGAACCGAAAATGGGGTAAGGGAGCCGTGATTAAGAAGAATGATGATTCGGCAGTGCGCTAATAAAAAAAGAAATAGATGTCCAGCCCTAGCAAAACAAGCGATAAGCAGATGTAGAGCAGCAGATGCTCTCTTACATTATTGATAACCATTGAGAGTAATTTATCGAACATGCTTACTGCCTGTGGCTAAAATCAGCGCTCAGTATAGGGACTTTATATTTTATAAACAATGAGCTAAAGCGGTTAAATTCATGCGCTTAAGAACATATATTTAGGTCACTACTCAGGCAAGAAAGCAGGTAAGAAATAAACAATTCTATTTATTTTCGCGTTCAACCAGAGAATACAATTCTTATTTAACAACACAATTCATTATGTAACAAAAAAATTCAACAAACCATGTTGATTGAGTGTGGTTGATATAAGTGATGATATATTATTCACTAACTGATTAACAAGTTAATAATTAGAATGGAATGTATTGTGTCGATAATTTATGATTTATCAGTAATAACTAGTACAAATACTTAAACACATTATAAATGAAACACAATTCCAATCTATTCCTGACTTTTATTTTCTCGGTGATATGACGTTTATGTGAGTAAACCGTACTGCCGCTGATATTTAGCTTTCTGGCAATGCGATAGTTAGGCATCTCTGTCATCCAGTAACACATCACTTTGTGCTCTTGTGGACTGAACAGGGAAGCCTGTTGGTTTGGCTGAATGCCTAGCCTCTCAAGAGAGAAACCAGGTAACCTGCGGAGTAAATTGGGTAGATGTTTCTTAGCCAGTATTGATACGGATTCTGTCAGAGGAATAGGCATTGATACGGATTCTGTCAGAGGAATAGGCGTTTCACTAAAAGGGTAAGAAGCATCTAAATAGATATAAACTTTAGCTCGGGTACAGTAATGAATAAATTGCGCTAACAATGGACAATGACCACCATAGCGACAATATTGAGTTAAATTAACAATAATTATATCCGGCTGAAATTCTTGAATAGCTAAAGTTGCCTCTTCAACGGTAGGGACATCCATTAATTTTATAGATGAGACACTATTCAAATAGGTATTGACTCCAGAACGAGTATAAAAGCATTCGTCGATGATTAATATTTTCATATGATTTACATCCTTGTCTGACAGCAACTATATTTAGTCGCAAACAAGGATAAGGTAATCCCCTAAAGGCTTGAACGTCAATTCGGGAATCGCGAGTGGTTTTTACGGATTTTCCGAGTATAAGATACTGCCCGTGGCGATTTGAATGATGTTTTGTACTGAAATAAGGGTGAAATTATGCATAAAAAGTCGATAACTGATTTAAAATATTTATCGTCATCGACCTCTATTTGAGATGCACAATTTATTGCGGTTTAACGCCCTAATTATCGGAAGCGAGCTAAAGAAAAAGCTGAGATATCAATAGGTGATGGCTTGTCTTGTGCAAATAGAGCGGCCACTTCACCCAGTGCTGTGGCGAATTTAAAACCATGTCCACTCAAACCACTAACTACCATGACTCTTTCATCTTCTGGCAAGGTATCGATGATGAAATCTTCGTCTGGACTCATATCGTAACTGCATGCCTCACCACGGAGACAAACGCCTACCCCTGGCAGAAAGTGGCGTAAGAAGCTAAAGACCTCGGTGCCATCCTCAGCATAACGGCCAAAAGGTTTACGCTGTGCTGCCGATTCAATTAGCTGCCCACCATGATGTTTTCCGAGTTTTAGCGCGTCATTCTGAGCGGGGAAACCGTAATAGAGGATATTGTCTGGCATTTCTACCGTAAATGCTGGGAAGTGGTTGGCCTCACTGTAACGACCATCGGCCTGATGCCAGGAGAACACTTTGCGTACTGGCGTCACCGGTAATGTCGGTAGCAGTTCTTTCACCCATGTCCCCGCTGTCACCACGACTTTCGTGGCGCTGTACGTGCCATCAATGGTCACGACATCAACACCTGCTTGGTGTGACTCAATAGCCGTTACCGGGCAATTAAACAAAATACCGCAACCCGCTTCAGTGACTGCTTTGATTAAGGTTTTCACCGCTAACTCTGAGCGCAAATAGCCAGATTGTGGTTCGAACACAGCAATATAGTTATCCGGAACAGTAAATACTGGCCATTTTTCACGAATTTGTGTTGAGTTTAAGGTTTCTACTGGCAAATCATACTGTTGGGCACTTCGCTGTACGTTTTGCAGAAAAGTTGAATTATCGGGCCCTAAGTTAATCACTCCGCAGGCCTGAAATAATTTTTCGCCGGTCTGTGCTGCCAGTTGGTCCCACAAGGCTTGTGCTCGTAGCACGAGAGGAACGTATTTCTCTCCTTCACCATATGCATGGCGCATGATCCGCGTCTCTCCATGGTGGCTACCTGCTTGATGTGGCGGCATGGCGCTATCAATCATCAGCACGTTTAAACCAGCCTGAGAAGCATAGTAACCCGCGGCTGAACCAACAGAACCGCTGCCAATAACAATCAAATCATAATCCATGTTTTTGTACCCTGAGGGAGTATCGCTATCTGTCTACCTGCAACGCCAATGATTTTTGGGGTACCAGTGACTGTGGGTATATATAGAAACAGCGATGATAATAATTAAAACGATAGTAATAACACGGGATAGGAGGGAGAAAAAGAGATGTTGGCCATATGAGGGAGGGAGTGGTTAATAAAAAGACACCAGATAATATTTACTGGTGCCTGTTTATGGGTAATAAAAAAATGATTTGATGGACAAAAAATTAGTGCTTACGGTGGTCCATATCCAGATATTCTGATGAGAGACTGTAAACAATATTGTGTAATTGCCTGTTTTTGATATCTTCACTCCAACAACGGAGACAGGCAAATTATGGACGAAAAGAAACTTAAAGCACTTGCGGCTGAACTGGCTAAAGGTCTTAAAACCGAAGCCGACCTTAATGCATTTTCTCGTATGCTAACAAAGCTTACCGTCGAAACAGCGTTAAATGCAGAGCTTACCGAACACCTCGGGCACGAGAAAAATACCCCTAAATCAGGCTCGAATACCCGCAACGGCTATTCGTCCAAAACACTGCTATGCGACGACGGCGAAATCGAGCTGAATACGCCACGCGACCGCGAAAACACCTTTGAACCGCAGCTGATAAAGAAAAATCAGACGCGTATCACACAGATGGACAGCCAGATTTTGTCCCTGTACGCCAAAGGCATGACCACCCGCGAAATCGTCGCCACCTTCAAAGAGATGTATGACGCCGATGTGTCTCCCACGCTGATATCTAAAGTCACCGATGCCGTAAAAGAGCAGGTTGCTGAATGGCAAAACCGCCAACTGGATGCTCTGTATCCCATTGTTTATATGGACTGCATTGTCGTAAAAGTCCGCCAGAACGGTAGCGTGATAAACAAAGCAGTGTTCCTAGCGCTGGGCATCAACACTGAAGGTCAGAAAGAGCTGCTGGGCATGTGGCTGGCAGAAAATGAAGGTGCGAAGTTCTGGCTAAGTGTGCTGACAGAGCTAAAAAATCGCGGTCTTCAGGACATTCTGATTGCCTGCGTGGATGGCCTGAAGGGGTTCCCGGATGCGATAAACAGTGTTTATCCGCAGACTCACATCCAGCTGTGCATCATCCATATGGTACGCAACAGCCTGAAATATGTGTCATGGAAGGACTATAAAGCCGTCACCAGCGGTTTGAAAATGGTGTATCAGGCTCCGACAGAAGAGGCGGCGCTGATGGCGCTGGATAAGTTTGCGGAGGCCTGGGACGACAAATACCCGCAAATTAGCAAAAGTTGGCGTACGCACTGGGAAAATCTCAATACATTCTTCGGCTATCCGCCCGATATCCGCAAGGCTATCTACACCACGAATGCCATCGAATCGGTGAACAGCGTGATCCGTGCAGCCATTAAAAAGCGCAAAGTGTTCCCGACAGACGACTCAGTGCGGAAGGTTGTTTATTTGGCGATCAAGGATGCATCAAAAAAATGGAGTATGCCGATCCAGAACTGGCGGTTAGCGATGAGCCGTTTTATTATCGAGTTCGGTGACCGCCTGAGCGATCACCTTTAATACGGTGGCAGTTACACAGAATTATGGACAGGCTCATGATTTTCTCTAAAATATATTCGGCGGCTGAGTCACTGACTCTGGCCGCCCTTTATTACCGCTGACGACAGCAATATCCTTTCCACTCCGTATCGCTATAGCGACTTTTTTACTAAAAAGCCGCATTTGCCGCTATTTACCTTTGTCACTATTTACCTTTGTCACTATCTACATTTGTCACTAAAAACGCTTATTTCCATATCATATACATACACTACGAGATGTCGTCCTTGCGCAATTGATCTAATGATTCCAATTGAATATCGGCCAATGCCCAGCGTGGATCTGCGCGGTACTCAACTGATGGGATGACAATAGAGCGCATACGTGCCGCTTTGGTCGCTATCATACCGTTTACTGAATCTTCCAGCGTGACACATTGTAATGGATCAACATCAAGCTGAGCGGCGGCATTCAGATAAACTTCTGGATGCGGCTTGCTGTAGGGGAGGTATTCAGCGGAAACCAAGCAATCGAAGTACTTTTCAACGCCTAGCATTGCGAGCACCCGCTCCTGCATGTGTAGCGGGGAGGCTGACGCCAGACCAATTTTCAGCCCTTGTTGGCGGCAAAGCGCTAATGCATATTCAATGCCAGGTAAAACAGGCCGTGTATCTTCAACTAAATCAATTGCTCTGGCAATGATACGATTGCAAACCTCTTCTTGGCTCGGCCCCTGCCAAGGCATTGTTTGATACCAAAGCTTAACCACTAAATCGATACGCAGGCCAAGAGTATCTGGCAGGGAATCTCGAGAGGATGTATCCAAGCCCAGGGCGGTGAAAATATCCAGTTCGGCCTGCAGCCATAAAGGCTCAGAGTCAATCAACAAGCCGTCCATATCAAAAATTGCGGCTTTAATTGGATGAGCGGTCGCCATTTATCATCACTCCTGTCAGTGTTTAGTTATGAGTTGATCACTTTATCATTGATTCATAACGGTTGTTCGGGTTGAACATGACTCTTTATCATGGCTTAAGATACCGTTTATATTTAGCACGGCATGCACAGTGCCCAATAAGATACATACAAGTAATTACTAGTACGAATTTAATTCATTAATATAATAGAACTATGCTGATGAGCTAGGCTTGATGTTAAGTGATTGGCTTGATGATAAGGCATAGCCTTGACGACAAATAATAGACTTTGCAGTAACTAATAGATTTTGCAGTAACTAATAGACTTTACAGTAAATAAATAGCAAACATAGCGGTAAAGTACCGCACAACGTGTGGATGTAGCAGATAGACCAGGCCACATAAGTTATAACCTTTACAAGGAGAAATCATGACCTATCAACAGGCTGGGCGCGTCGCCGTCATCAAACGGATTGCAGGATGGCTCGTTTTTATTCCAGCGCTGCTGTCAACACTGATCTCAATTATCAATTTTGTCTATTTGTATAGCCAAAAAGGGACAGGGGTTAATGCGGTTATGTTGGATTTTATCCATGTTATGACCGACATGGCGCGCTTTAATACGCCTTTTTTGAATATTTTTTGGTATAACTCGCCAGTCCCTAATTTAGAACAGGGGTTGTCCGCGGGAAATATCATGTTTTTCATTATTTATATGTTGATTTTTGTCGGCCTATCATTACAAGCCTCCGGTGCTCGGATGTCACGGCAAGTACGACATATTCGGGAGGGCATTGAAGATCAGATGATTTTAGAGCGAGCCAAAGGTAATGAAGGCCATAGTCGTGAGCAACTAGAAGAAAAGATAGTATTGCCGCATCACACCATCTTTTTGCAGTTTTTCACGTTATATATCCTGCCATCGGTTATCGGCGTGCTCGGCTATTTTGTGATTAAGTTACTTGGCATTATGATTCAGGGATAAGCGGTTTATTTGACATCAAAGCCAACACCACTGCGATGCGCTGGCTTTTTTCATTTATTGTTGGAAAAAATAGCGTGGTGCAAAGCGTATTTGGCGCCAACTTTTTGGCAGCAACCCCCAGTTTACCGTTAAAGCGAAAACTGTTCGGGATGCAACAAGTTATCGACGGCTTTTTGCGCATTGATCAGGTGCTTGCCACCAAACAGATTGCTACGGTTCAATAAGTAATAGAGCTGATAAATAGATTGGCGCTCAATAAAACCGATAGGTAGTGGCCAGACGCTTTGATAACCATCATAAATTTGTGCCGGTAATGTGGGGTAGAGTGGCAACATAGAGAGATCACATTCCCGATCTCCCCAGTAACACGCAGGATCAAAAATAACAGGCCCATTGCTGCTGGCAGCACAGTTTGCTGGCCATAAATCACCATGTAGCAATGATGGCTGTGGCTGGTGGCTTTGCAAGCGCTCCTGAACAGCGTTGGTTATGTCATCAATATCACCAAATGACATCCCTTTCTCGGCGGCGAGTTGCAGTTGCCAACCGATACGTTTTTCCGCAAAAAATTGCGCCCAGCGACGTTGCCAGCTATTAGGTTGTGGGGTGGTGGCTAAATCATTATCAAAATCCAGCCCGAACTGGAGTTGCTCGCTCCATTGGTGCAAATGGGCTAATTGCTGCCCTAGACAATAAGCATTGTGGGCATCCAACGGTTTTAGTGGGATATATTCAAGCAAGAGGAAACTGTAATCACGATCACTGCCAACCCCATACACTTCGGGGACTTGCACTGTTTTACTGCGGGCTAATAACGAGAGCTGATCAGACTCCGCAGTAAATATTGGCAGCATCTCGCGGGTATTGCACTTAACGAAAACCTCTTTTTCCCCGTAGCTGAGACGCCAGGCTTCATGAATATCCCCACCGGGTAATTCAGTTCTTTCCCGAATCTCGGCGGGGCCGAGGCATTCACTTAACAGACGATTCACTGCTTGCCACATGATTCACCCCTTATCCGCTATCAGTCACATCGTTAGGTTAACGTCTTTATGATGCGAAAAATAGGAGCTGGCGCACAGGGATAACCGCGCCAGATAAAACTGCACGAGTATAAAACCGACATAAGCATGAAATGGCATCAAATAAAAAAGAGGCGAATAACGTTGTTGATACGTTATATCGGTATCACGACAAAATATCACTGTAGAAAACACGCAGGCATTAATGCTGACAGCCATTCGTTGATGGTAATAGGCGGGCTATATAATAGACATACAGCACCGCATATAAATAGAAACGTCACTGCTATGGCAGGTTACTTGGGGCTGTATTTTCTGGATTTACTGCCTTGGTGAGTGGTGCCATTTTTCGGTCTTTAATCGGTTTTATATGGTTGTAAATGAGGGCGACAACAAAGAATAAAGCTTGAATAATCACGATGCATGGGCCTGTTGCACCATCAATATGAAAACTGATTAATGTACCTAAAACACAGGCGACCACTGAAACCAGTGTCGCGACAACCAGCATTTGATCAAAACTACGACAAATCATAAAGGCGATAATACCCGGCGCTATCAACATGGCGATGACGAGAATAACGCCAACTGCCTGCAATGACGCGACGATAGTCAATGCCAGTAAGCAAAGTAAACCGTAATGCAGAAACTTAACGGGTAGCCCGATAACCCGCGCATGGTTTGGATCGAAACAGTACAACATAAAGTCTTTGCGCTTTAGTAACACCACCAATAGCGTGAAACCTGCGATCCACAGGGTCTGTTTCAGTTCTGTCAGCGAAATCCCCAGCATGTTACCGAACAAAATGTGGCTGAGGTGCTGGTCAGTATCTATACGGGAGAACAGCACTAAGCCGAACGCGAACATGCCAGAAAAAACAATCCCCATGACGGTATCTTCTTTAACCCGGCTGTTTTCTTTTAAATAGCCAGTTGCCACGGCACAAAATATCCCTGAGACAAAAGCGCCGATGACCAGAGGGATACCGAGCCAAAAAGCCAGAACAATCCCTGGCAGCACAGCATGAGAAATAGCATCTCCCATTAGCGACCACCCTTTGAGTACCAGGTAGCAAGAGAGTATCGCGCAGACCACACCAGTGACGATTGCCGCGACAATTGCCCGCTGCATAAAGGGGTAGGCGAATGGCTCACTGATCAAACTGAACAGCATATTCATAGGTTATCCTCCGGAAGATGAACCGGCGGATGACGACGTTTCAACCGTGTGCGGTATCGGGTTGCCAGTAATCCGTGTTTGGGGGCAAAGAAGAAAGCCGGCAGGAATACCAGTGTTTGTAAGGTGACAATAACGCCACCGGTTGCCCCATCCAGATAAAAACTGAGATACGCGCCGAAAGCACTGGTAATGGCCCCAATAGCAATGGCAATAATGAGCAAGCGGCCGAAACGATCGGTCAGTAAATAGGCTGTTGCCCCTGGAGTGACGACCATAGCTATCACTAAAATGGCCCCCACGGTTTGTAAAGCGGCGACAGTACAGGCGCTCAGGAGCGTAAAGAATAAGATTTTTAAGCGCAGTGGGGATAAACCAATTGACATGGCGTGGCTTTCATCGAAAAACACCGCTAATAAATCTTTCCAGATCAAACATAAAATCACAAAAGAAACCAAAATAATGATTTCTACCTGCAAGACATCTTCATCAGCAATACCCAGAATATTGCCGAAGATGATCGACTGAACATTCACTGATGTGGGATTGAGTGAAACGATTAAAAGCCCAACAGCAAAAAAGGTAGAAAAGATAAAACCGATAATGGCATCTTCACGTAGGCGGGTAATGTGGCGTACTAGCGTCATTGCCAAGGCGGCAAGCATACCCGTAAAGAAAGCGCCAGCGGCATAGGGAAAACCAAGAGCATAAGCCCCTGCAACCCCAGGCACGACTGAGTGTGATAACGCATCACCCATCAGCGACCAGCCTTTTAGCATCAGATAAGCGGATAGAAAAGCACAAACGGCCCCCACAATCGCACTAACCCAAATGGCCTTGACCATATAATTATAATTAAACGGTTGCAGTAAAAGTTCCAGCATCAGGAATTTTGCTCCTTTGACTGGCTTTGTGCAGGCGGATCATTTTTAGTATGACCATAAAATACTGCGGGGCGTTCATCATCAGTTATTACGGTGACGGTGCGCGGATCATTATCATCATGCAGTGCCGTCCCCGACAGATTGATATGGCGCAATACCCCGCCAAAGGTCATCTCGAGGTTTTTCTGGGTAAATGTCGTTTCAATTGGGCCCGCGGCCAGCACCGTCTGATTAATTAGGATGACGTGATCACAAAATTCCGGCACGCTGCCTAGGTTATGAGTTGAAACCAGAATCAGATGGCCTTCGTCACGTAGAGATTGCAGTAACTCAATAATGGCATTTTCAGTTTTGACGTCAACGCCGGTAAATGGCTCATCCAGTAGTAAGAGTGTGCCTTGTTGGGCAAGGGCTCGGGCCAAGAAAACACGTTTTTTCTGGCCACCAGACAGTTCACCAATTTGCCGTGAACGCAATGCCGTTAACCCAACTCGTTCAATGGATTTATTCACAATGGCTTTGTCTTCACGACTGGGAATTCGTAGAAAATTCATTTTACCGTAACGGCCCATCATCACGACATCTTCCACAAGCACAGGGAAGTTCCAATCGACATCTTCTGTCTGTGGTACATAAGCAATCGTATTTTGTTTTAGTGCATGACTGATAGGTTTGTGACTCAGTTCCACTTTGCCCACACTGGGCTTGACTAACCCCATAATGCTTTTAAATAAGGTCGATTTACCGCTGCCATTAACACCTACCAGTGCACAGATCGTCCCACCCGTTAGTGAAAAGCTGGCGTCATAAATGGCAGTATGACCATTGTTATAAGTGACAGTGACGTTATCCACTACCAGCTCAGGGCGGACAAAAACAGGGTGGCTCATTGACCGAATCCTTTAGCGATAGTATCTACAGTCATGTTAATTAAACTGATGTAAGTGGGGACCGGGCCTTTTTCGCCCGACAGAGAATCAACATATAGCACGCCGCCATATTGTGCACCGGTTTCTTTACTCACTTGTTTGGCGGGTTTGTCGGAAATAGTACTCTCACTAAACACCACCGGAATTTTATTTTCGCGAATAATATCAATCACGTGTCTAACTTGTTGCGGAATACCTTGTTGCTCTGCATTGATTGGCCATAAGTAAACCTCTTTAAAACCATAGTCTTTGGCAAGATAACTAAATGCCCCTTCACTGGTTACTAACCAACGCTGTTCCGCAGGAATACGAGATAAACGCTCACGCAGTGGAGCATCTAGCGCCTTAATTTTTTCAGCATAGGCTTGCGCGTTACGGTTATAGGTTTCTGCATGAGCGGGATCGTGTTCAACTAACGCTTTGCGGATATTCTCAATATATATTAGCGCATTTGATGGCGACATCCAGGCATGTGGGTTGGCAATGCCGCTATAGGGGCCTTCACGGATAGGCAGGGGGGTAATACCTGCGGTCACGACGGCAGACGGGACATCTTTAATACTTTCGAAGAACTTCTCAAACCAACGCTCCAGATTCATGCCATTCCATAAGATAAGGTCTGCTGACTGTGCTTTTACAATATCTCGTGGGGTAGGTTGATAGTCATGAATCTCTGCGCCTGGCTTGGTTATTGACTCCACCACGGCAACATCACCGGCGATATTTTGTGCAATATCCTGAATGATTGTGAATGTAGTCACAACTTTGAATTTTTTGGCTGTATCGCTGGGATTATTTTCTGCTAAAGCAGCGGTACTGATCAGCGATGAGAATGCGACAATTGTAAACAAGGCTGCAGCCCGTAGAAAAGGGGAGTTTAGTCGTTCTATCATTTTGAGATAAGGACTTTTTTTCTTAATTAACATCACGATGTTCTCTTTTTACAAATGAAAATGATTATCAATACCATTAGCGATGAAGTCAAGCCTCCTTATACAATAAACTAAAACTTACCAATAGTTACTTAATATAGCCTGATCATTATGTTGAATATGGACAAACTAGGCCAAAAAATCTATTTGGGCGGAGTGACAACTTGTATATGCTACAAAACGGCTTATCAGCACGGGGAATACTGTGAATTCAAAAGTCGGTTGCCTAATGGCAATTTTATTGTTGGCGGGGTGTGCTAAACAAACCCCACCACCACAAGCGAATAACGGGTGGCTGAAAAAAACGCCACAGGGCAATTCTCTTAACGTAGCGAAAAGCAGTGCCGGTTCAACTACCGTTGCTTATAGCGACGTCATTAAACAAGCCGCGAGCCATTACGGCGTTGATGAAACACTGATTAAAGCGATTATCCAGGTGGAATCTGGTTACAACCCGGATGTTGTGAGTAGATCCAATGCCGTAGGCTTGATGCAGATTAAAGCCTCTACCGCCGGGCGTGATGCGTACCGGATGAAAGGGCGAAATGGTCAACCGAGCTCTCGTGAGCTAAAAGATCCAGTGAAGAATATTGATATTGGTGCTGCTTATATCAACATTCTACAAAATCAGCAGTTAGCGGGGATCAACGACCCGCAGACATTACGTTATGCCACCATCGTTTCTTATGCGAATGGCGCGGGGGCTATGTTGCGGACTTTTTCATCAGATAAACGTCTGGCAGTCAATAAAATTAATAGTCTTAGCCCAAACGAATTTTATCAGCATATACAAAAGAAGCACCCGGCTGCACAGGCTCCACGTTACTTGTGGAAGGTGGATACCGCTTACCGGGCGATGTCAGAGTAATGCTAAAACGCTAACCGATGTAGCCTATGGATGGTGTAGCATCGGCTAGCGTTTACTTTAAATTTTACGGCAAGTTACTTTTTTATTTTACTTTGAAATTATATTTACTGAGTCTTGATATTTAAGCCATGACAGGTTGATAAGTTGAGATCAACTCTAAGACGCCATTAATAATAAATTGCACACCCATACATACCAGCAAGAATCCCATCAAACGTGAAATTGCTTCAATACCGCTTTTACCAACCCAGCGCATAATCGCTCCTGAGCTGAGTAAAGATCCCCACAAAATCAACGAAACGCATAAGAATGTGATTACGGGGGCGATGGCCAATACCCATGGTGCAAACATTGTCTGGTCTTTCATTGTTGCAGCGGAACTGATGATCATTGCAATCGTACCTGGCCCCGCAGTACTCGGCATTGCCAGCGGTACAAAGGCAATATTGATGGATTTACGTTTTTTTAAATCCTGGGATTTTGCCTCCAGTTGAGTATCTTCAGCCGATTGTTGCGGAAAGAGCATACGAAAACCAATAAACGCGACAATTAAGCCACCAGCTATACGCAGACCGGGAATAGAGATACCAAATGTACTCATGACGATCTGACCGGCATAAAACGCGATAGTCATGATAAAGAAGACATAAATTGCCGCCATTAACGACTGATTATTACGCTCCTCGCGGGTCATATTACCGGATAACCCTAGCAATAAGGCCACCGTCGTCAGTGGATTTGCCAATGGCAGCAGCAATACTAATCCTAAGCCAACGGCTTTAAATAATTCGAAAATACTTAGCATGGATCCTACTCCGCAAATAACATCAATCAAACCCGAAAAAAAACGATATCAGGCAATAATTCATACACCAGCTTAACTTACTTGTGTGAAGAGTATTATTACGAACCTCGCCACTGTACGCGATACTTTGGGTAAAAGGCTATTTTGTCCTTATTCACGGTAGGTTAGGTTGTGGAAAGTGTTGGTGATCGTAGCCGACATTATCATACAAGCACATAGTTATGTGATGCAGATCAAATGTCCGGTGGGCAGTGGTTGGTTCAGCGCCCTCTATCCAGAATAATTATGTCAGCATCAGTTTTTTCGAGGAGTAGGATTTTGTGCATTTGTGATATTAGCGTTGAAGATGAATATGTTCGCCAACCATTATCAGCTTCTGTAGCTTGGGTGTTGGATATGCAAGCCGCTCGCGTTCGCGGTCGTCTACGTTTTTTAAAACCGAAACGGGAAGCTCGCCCTCGTTGGCGTTTAACCCCACTCAAAGATAGTTATGAGATTCGCTTCTATCCTAAGCGGCTCCCTGAATTATGGTTTTTCAGCGCGGAGAATGCAGCCAGAAAAAGACTCTGATGCTGTGCAAGGTTAATATCCTCAGAATAAAAAACTCAAATCTGTTTGGCGTTCGATCTGATAAAACGTATTCATTTAGCCAGAAAATAAAACGCCCCGATTGAATAAACAATCAGGGCGACGTTCCAGTAACCATTGCTACACGGAAACGGAAATTTATTATGGGCACATCCTGTAGAAATAGCAATACACCCAGCGCTACTTAAAAGCAATAGGCGGTAATGTAAATCATTTTTGGCTGAATTATGTACATTTACGAAACTTATATAAACACGGTGTGCTGGGTCAGGCGTACGAGGTAGACATGATTTTTTATCAATGGCTTGACCTGAGTGACTCATCACCACACGGATAAATTTTGCTAACTGATAGCCCTTAATTAGGGCGATGTTATAGCGTCTTTGGGTTGTAATGCCATGGGGTTTACGCCAACCAACATGCTTATTCAATTGACTATTGGAAGAGAATTGAAAATACAGGTAAAGCTGACCATGCCATATACGGTTGATGCTGCATTTATCGCGGCTCTACCTACGGTGGGATTATTCTGATTGCAGAGGCATGATCTATCGCAAAAATTAACGTATTTACGACAATAAGTTTTCCGTCAGCATTATTGTGTATGACACCTATACTTATTTTGCGCTATTCAGAGGGAGAATCCTCTCCCAATACCTGAAACGGTAGGCTTCTCTGCAATCTTTATCATTGAAGCGACCGTTTCAGTTTGAGTTACTTATGGAATACCTGGTTGTGTACTACCCAATTTTGCGGCACAAAAACTTGCCTTTTATCACACCATCAAAAAAACGGCCTTTCGAAACGGCAGACATAAAGTTTTGATGAGCACGTTCAGGGACACCAAGATACTGATAAGTCCCTTGTTCACGAAATTGTATCTCCAGCATGCGATTATCAGGATCATAACCAATCGACAGAATTCTGGAGGATGAAACAGGTTGTCGCTGCAATTGTTGCCCCTCGGTTGTACGGTGTTGATATTATGGCGATTATAGAGCTATTGGAGAATGATAACTTTGTCGCTGATCATTATCATTGATTGATGCATCATGAGGCACGTTGATTGCTTACTGTATCTTAATTTTATGCTAGCGTCAGGTTAGCGATAAACCGGTATGCAGGATAAAAAGGGATAATGTTCCTCATTGTATTAAGTAGTGATAATATAGCTACCACTTTTTGTGATGCGATCTGGGTCACAAATTCAAATTGTGTACACAGTTGAGTACCTATTCGACAAATGTGGGTTGAGTTGAGTACTTAACTTTTTGAAATCAAACAATAATTATGTCTTGCATGTGATCTGTCGTGAGGGTCACCACTGCAGATAAGGAATTAGAATGCCTGTTATTACCCTTCCTGATGGCAGTCAGCGTCATTATGACCATGCTGTTTCTGTCCTTGATGTTGCTCTTGATATCGGCCCTGGCTTAGCAAAAGCCTGCATTGCCGGTCGGGTGAATGGTGAGCTGGTGGATGCCAGTGATCTGATTGAGTCCGATGCTCAGTTGGCGATTATCACCGCCAAAGATGCTGAAGGTTTGGAGATTCTTCGCCATTCCTGCGCGCATTTGTTGGGACACGCTATCAAGCAACTCTGGCCAGATACCAAAATGGCTATTGGTCCAGTTATTGACAACGGTTTTTATTACGATGTTGATATCGAACATACTCTGACGCAGGAAGACTTGGCACTGCTGGAAAAGCGGATGCACGAGCTTGCCGATAAAGATTATGACGTGATCAAGAAAAAAGTCAGTTGGCAAGAAGCCCGTGATACTTTTGCTGCTCGGGGCGAAGATTATAAAGTGGCTATTCTTGATGAGAATATCAGTCGCGATGATCGTCCGGGCTTGTATCACCATGAAGAATACGTTGATATGTGCCGTGGTCCGCACGTACCGAATATGCGTTTCTGCCATCACTTTAAATTGCAGAAAACTTCCGGTGCTTATTGGCGTGGCGACAGCAAAAATAAAATGCTGCAACGTATCTATGGCACAGCTTGGGGTGATAAGAAGCAACTGAATGCTTATCTGCAACGCTTGGAAGAGGCGGCGAAACGCGACCATCGTAAGATTGGTAAGCAACTCGATCTCTACCACATGCAGGAAGAAGCACCAGGCATGGTGTTCTGGCACAACGATGGTTGGACAATTTTCCGCGAATTGGAAACCTTTGTGCGTATGAAGCTCAAAGAGTACCAGTATCAGGAAGTGAAAGGTCCATTTATGATGGATCGCGTACTGTGGGAAAAAACGGGGCATTGGGAAAACTACGCCGAGCATATGTTCACGACCTCTTCGGAGAATCGTGAGTACTGCATTAAGCCAATGAACTGCCCCGGACACGTACAAATTTTCAATCAAGGATTGAAATCTTACCGTGACCTGCCGCTGCGTATGGCTGAATTTGGTAGTTGCCACCGTAATGAACCTTCGGGCGCCCTACATGGCTTAATGCGTGTTCGTGGCTTTACTCAAGATGATGCCCATGTCTTCTGTACCGAAGAGCAAGTCCGTGATGAAGTAAACAGTTGCATCAAGATGGTGTACGACATGTACAGCACCTTTGGCTTCGAGAAGATTGTCGTCAAACTCTCTACCCGCCCTGAAAAGCGTATTGGCAGTGATGAGTTATGGACACGTGCCGAAGACGATTTGGCTGCTGCGCTGACTGAAAATGGTATTCCGTTTGATTATCAGCCAGGCGAAGGGGCGTTCTATGGCCCGAAAATTGAATTTACCTTGCATGATTGTTTGGATCGTGCGTGGCAGTGTGGTACCGTACAGCTCGATTTCTCATTACCGGGCCGCTTAAGTGCGTCTTACATCGGCGAAAACAATGATCGTCAGGTGCCGGTAATGATTCACCGGGCAATTTTGGGTTCAATGGAGCGCTTCATCGGTATCTTAACCGAAGAATATGCGGGCTTTTTCCCAACTTGGTTAGCTCCGGTACAAGTCGTGGTGATGAATATCACCGATAGCCAGTCTGATTATGTTCAGCAAGTAACCAAAAAACTGCAAGATGCGGGTATTAGAGCAAAAGCAGACTTGAGAAATGAGAAGATTGGCTTTAAAATTCGTGAACATACGTTGCGTCGGGTTCCATATATGTTGGTCTGTGGCGATAAAGAAGTCGAATCAGGCAAAATTGCCGTTCGTACTCGCCGCGGTAAAGACTTAGGAAGTTTAGACGTCAACGTGGTCGTAGACCAGCTGCTAGCAGAAATTCGCAGCCGTAGTCTTCATCAACTGGAGGAATAAAGTATTAAAGGCGGAAAACGAGTTCAACCGGCGCGTCCTAATCGCATCAACAAAGAGATTCGCGCCACAGAAGTTCGCTTAACAGGCGTCGATGGTGAACAGATTGGTATTGTCAGTCTGAATGAAGCTCTTGAAAAAGCCGAGGAAGCTGGTGTTGATTTAGTAGAAATCAGTCCGAATGCCGAGCCGCCAGTTTGTCGTATAATGGATTACGGCAAATTCCTCTACGAGAAGAGCAAGTCGACAAAAGAACAGAAGAAGAAGCAAAAAGTCATTCAGGTTAAGGAAATTAAATTCCGTCCTGGTACCGATGATGGCGACTATCAGGTCAAACTACGCAACCTGATTCGCTTTCTGGAAGATGGCGATAAAGCCAAAATCACCCTGCGGTTCCGTGGGCGTGAAATGGCGCACCAACAGATCGGTATGGAAGTGCTTAACCGCGTCCGTAAAGATCTGTGTGAAGATTCTGATTTGGCCGTTGTCGAGTCCTTCCCGACTCGTATCGAAGGCCGTCAGATGATCATGGTGCTCGCACCTAAGAAGAGACAGTAAGGCATTCAAGTAGCAGGTTTCTCTACGCTTGCGTAGTAAGAAACCTGTTCGCCTAGCTAGCTCGTTGTAATTAACAATGCGAAGTGGATATATTCAATGCCAAAAATTAAGACAGTACGCGGCGCCGCTAAGCGCTTCAAAAAGACCGCTAATGGTGGTTTTAAGCGTAAGCATGCTAACCTGCGTCATATTCTGACCAAAAAAGCTACTAAGCGTAAACGTCATTTACGTCCAAAAGGCCTGGTATCTAAGAACGATCTGGGTCTGGTCGTAGCATGTCTGCCGTACGCATAAGTAATTTTGGTTTGAATTAAGACGATAGGAGAAGTAAATGGCTCGCGTAAAACGTGGTGTGATTGCACGTGCACGTCACAAAAAAATCTTAAAGCAGGCGAAAGGCTACTATGGTGCCCGTTCGCGCGTATATCGTGTTGCTTTCCAGGCAGTAATCAAGGCAGGCCAATACGCCTACCGTGACCGCCGTCAACGGAAGCGTCAATTCCGCCAACTGTGGATTGCACGTATCAACGCAGCTGCTCGTCAAAATGGTCTGTCTTACAGCCGTTTCATCAATGGTCTGAAAAAGGCTTCTGTTGAAATCGACCGTAAGATCTTGGCTGACATCGCAGTATTCGATAAAGTGGCGTTCTCTGCACTGGTCGAAAAAGCGAAAGCAGCTCTGGCGTAAGTCAGAATTGAAGAGGGAGCTTGTCTCCCTCTTTTAATCTTTGCACTTAGCTATAAACTGAATTGCGATATACAGATTCCATAAGGTCATTGTTATGATGCATACAGTTATTTTTCGCTTCTTTTTTTACTTTAGCGCCTGATTACAGGAGGCTTGCGCGTAAGAATAGAAACGAAAAATAGCGCCGAAGCCTCCCATCGTGGAGGCTTTTTTGTTTTTTACTTTACGGCACAGATGGTGACTAAAGTGGGGAGGGCGCGAATGGGATATCTTGCTAATTTTGCGTAAGAAATTTATTTCGGTCATCAGTTTTTAACTTATTCATTATATATATCCAAAGTTATTGGCGTTGTAGGCAGCAAGCGAGTCAATCCCGATGAGCTTACTTATTTTTTAAGGCTATGATCAGTAAGTGATTCGAGGGCTAGCATCCCCGCAGCGTCAAGAAAAAAGGATATAACTACAAGCGGGCCATACCGGCCAGAGGAAGAGAAAACAATGCCACATCTCGCAGAGCTGGTTGCCAAAGCTAAAGCAGCCGTAGAAGGTGCCCAAGATATTGCCGCGTTGGATTTAGTACGCGTCGAATATCTAGGTAAAAAAGGCCACTTGACCCTTCAAATGACATCGTTGCGTGAGTTGCCGGCAGAAGAACGTCCAGCAGCCGGTGCTGTCATTAATCAGGCCAAACAAGAAGTACAGGAAGCGCTCAATGCGCGTAAAGAGAAGTTAGAGTCAGCAGTTCTGAATGCACGATTAGCCGCCGAAACGATAGATGTCTCGCTACCGGGGCGTCGGATGGAGAATGGGGGACTACATCCTGTTACTCGCACAATTGAACGTATCGAAACTTTCTTTGGTGAGTTAGGTTTTTCTGTAGAGTCTGGCCCAGAAATTGAAGATGACTATCATAATTTCGATGCCTTGAATATTCCGGCTCATCATCCAGCCCGCGCTGACCATGATACTTTCTGGTTTGATGCAACCCGGTTGCTCCGGACGCAAACGTCTGGCGTGCAGATCCGTACTATGCAAGAGCAACAGCCGCCAATCCGTATTATCGTGCCAGGCCGGGTTTATCGTAACGATTATGACCAAACACACACACCGATGTTCCATCAAATGGAAGGATTAATCGTTGACCGCGATATCAGCTTCACTAATTTGAAAGGCACACTGCACGATTTCTTGCGTAACTTCTTCGAAGAAGATCTGCAAATTCGTTTCCGCCCATCTTATTTCCCGTTTACTGAGCCTTCCGCTGAAGTTGATGTAATGGGTAAAAATGGTAAGTGGCTTGAGGTGCTGGGCTGCGGCATGGTGCACCCGAATGTATTACGTAATGTCGGTATCGATCCTGAGATTTACTCAGGTTTTGCATTCGGTATGGGTATGGAACGTTTAACGATGTTACGTTACGGCGTCACCGATTTGCGTGCATTCTTCGAAAACGATCTGCGTTTCCTCAAACAGTTTAAGTAAGGCAGGATATCTCATGAAATTCAGTGAACTTTGGTTACGCGAATGGGTAAATCCAGCCATTAGCAGCGATGATTTAGCTCATCAGATTACCATGGCCGGGCTAGAGGTTGATGGTGTAGACGCGGTTGCCGGTGAGTTTAACGGCGTTGTTGTGGGTCATGTCGTGGAGTGTGGGCAACATCCAAATGCAGATAAGCTGCGAGTGACCAAAATTGATGTCGGCGGTGATCGCCTCCTGGACATCGTTTGTGGTGCACCTAATTGCCGTCAAGGCCTCAAAGTTGCAGTTGCAACGGTAGGGGCGGTATTACCGGGTGACTTTAAAATTAAAGCCGCCAAACTGCGTGGTGAGTCTTCAGAAGGGATGCTGTGCTCTTTTTCTGAGCTGGCTATTTCAGACGATCATGATGGTATTATTGAATTGCCCGCAGATGCTCCCATTGGTGTCGATGTGCGTGAGTATTTGCACTTGGACGACAAGACGATTGAAATCAGCGTAACGCCAAACCGTGCTGATTGTTTAGGGATTATTGGTGTCGCTCGTGATGTAGCTGTCGTTAATCAATTGCCATTAACTGAACCGGATATGGCTGAAGTTGTGGCATCAATTAATGACACACTTCCTATTCGTGTCGATGCACCACAAGCTTGCCCACGTTATCTGGGCCGTGTGGTGAAGGGAATTAATGTTAAGGCTGCGACACCCCTATGGATGCGTGAAAAATTGCGCCGTTGTGGCATTCGTTCAATTGATCCTGTTGTCGATGTGACCAACTTTGTGTTGCTGGAGCTAGGGCAGCCAATGCATGCCTTTGATCTGGATCGTATCAGTGGCGGGGTCATCGTTCGTCTGGCAACTGACGGCGAAGAACTCACGCTATTAGATGGTACAAAAGCCAAGTTGAACGCAGACACACTGGTTATTGCCGATCATCAGAAACCATTGGCGATGGCGGGTATCTTTGGTGGCGAACATTCTGGTGTCAATGAAGAAACCAGAAATGTATTGCTGGAGTCCGCGTTCTTCAATCCACTGTCTATTACTGGCCGAGCACGCCGCCATGGCTTACATACTGATGCCTCTCATCGTTATGAGCGTGGTGTCGACCCAGCGTTACAGCATAAAGCTATCGAACGTGCGACACGTCTACTGATTGATATTTGTGGTGGGGAAGCCGGGCCGGTTGTGGATGTGACGACAGCATCAGAACTACCCAAACAAGCCACTATCACATTGCGCCGTGAGAAGCTGGATCGCCTAATTGGTCATCATATTCCATCTGAACAGGTGAGTGATATTTTGCGTCGCTTAGGATGCAAAGTGACTGAATGTGGTTCTGATTGGCAGGCTGTAGCACCGAGCTGGCGTTTCGATATGGCTATCGAAGAAGACCTGGTGGAAGAAGTCGCCCGTATTTATGGCTATAACAATATTCCAGATGTCCCCGTTAGAGCTGATTTGGTAATGACTAAACACCGTGAAGCAAGCTTGTCGCTGAAGCGGGTAAAGACAGCTTTGGTGGATCGTGGTTATCAGGAAGCAATTACTTACAGTTTTGTTGATCCTAAAGTACAGGCGTTACTGCATCCACAACAGGAAGCCCTCATTTTACCAAACCCTATTTCAGTTGATATGTCCGCAATGCGTTTATCACTGCTAACGGGTTTGCTGTCGGCAGTCGTTTATAATCAGAACCGTCAGCAATCTCGGCTGCGATTATTCGAAAGCGGTTTACGCTTTGTTCCTGATAATACGGCAGATTTAGGCATTAGGCAGGATGTAATGCTGGCAGGTGTTATTGCTGGTCATCGTTACGATGAGCATTGGGATCTGGCGCGTCAGCCGATCGACTTCTATGATTTGAAAGGTGATTTGGAAGCAATTCTGGAGCTTACCGGCAAATTATCTGATGTTCAGTTCCGGGCAGAAGCGCATTCTGCTCTGCACCCTGGGCAGAGTGCTGCAATTTATTTAGCGGGTGAACACATTGGTTTCATTGGTGTAGTTCACCCAGAATTGGAACGTAAGCTGGATCTGAATGGTCGAACTGTCGTGTTTGAAGTGCAGTGGAATAAGCTTGCAGACCGCGCTGTGCCTCAGGCCAGAGAGATTTCTCGCTTCCCGGCGAACCGTCGTGATATCGCTGTTGTGGTGGCTGAAAACGTTCCCGCAGAAGATATTTTGGCCGAGTGTAAGAAAGTTGGCGCAAATCAGGTAGTTGGCGTAAACTTGTTTGATGTGTACAGTGGCAAGGGCGTAGCAGAGGGCTATAAGAGTCTGGCTATTAGTCTGGTGTTGCAGGATACCGCCCGTACACTGGAAGAAGAGGAGATCGCCGCTACCGTTGCAAAATGCGTAGAGGCATTAAAACAGCGAT
This sequence comes from Yersinia pestis, assembly GCF_900460465.1. Taxonomy (GTDB): domain Bacteria; phylum Pseudomonadota; class Gammaproteobacteria; order Enterobacterales; family Enterobacteriaceae; genus Yersinia; species Yersinia pestis. The sequence continues at coordinate 320,413 of NZ_UAVH01000007.1, forward strand.
TCCAAGCATCCTTGAGGGATTGAACCTATGGCGCTTACTAAAGCTGAAATGTCAGAACATCTGTTTGAAAAGCTAGGGCTTAGCAAACGAGATGCTAAAGATCTGGTTGAGTTATTCTTCGAAGAAGTACGTCGTGCTCTGGAGAATGGCGAACAGGTCAAACTGTCTGGCTTTGGCAATTTTGATCTGCGAGACAAGAACCAACGTCCAGGGCGTAACCCTAAAACGGGTGAGGATATTCCTATAACGGCGCGCCGTGTGGTGACTTTCCGTCCTGGGCAGAAACTGAAAAGCCGGGTAGAGAGTGCCACTCCAAAAGAGTGAGTAGTTTCCGACATAAAAGGCCGCGCAAGCGGCCTTTTTCTTTTCAAGAATTTGTTGAAATATAATTATTTTATGAGTGTTCACACTATAACCGCAGGTTGGGGCTATCCTTCCTAATTTTGTTAAAAAAAAGCGGGAATTATAAATTACTCAGCGTTGTTGAATGTAAAGATAAGTGAAGTTCAGTAGTCAATAAAATCATCACAATGAAACAACTGTAAGGATTGTGTGATTTGAATGACATGTAATTGAAAATAACAAATTAACCACTGGCTGAGTATTTTTTTCGTTGATATAAGTTTATCAACGATTCAATAATATATTCGGAATAATATGAAAAAATATTTGTTATTATTTGGGGTTCTGTCATTTATGCCATTGATTGCGCAGTCTGATGTTTCACTTGATATCAACATGCCCGGCATCAATCTGCATTTGGGTGATCAAGATAAACGTGGCTATTACTGGGATGGATACGACTGGCAACCACCACAGTGGTGGAAAGATCATCGCGGCGCTCACATTGGTGAGCGTAATGAACGTGGTTACTCTTGGGATGGAGGCCGTTGGCAGAAACCGCAAATACAACAAGGGCGTAATCCGTTTCGTGAGCAAGACCGTGGTAATGGCATGAATAATAATCCTCAACCACCACGCGGAGAGGGGCCCCAGAAGCATTCCGACAATAATAATAAGGGAGGTAATGGGCAGGGCCAAAGGACTATAAGCAATAATGCAGGCCCTGGCACTCAACAGGTCTACCCTCAACAGGATAATCATGGCCATCGTTAATCGAGCATAACAAACAGTTGCTAACTTTACTTGTTTGCTATGACCAAGCAGAGTTAGCGACTTATTAGCAATAAAGAGCGTTTTAGCAATAAAGAGCGTTATTCGCCACGCACAACTTCCCCTTCACGCTCTAACCCCCTAATATCAGTGCCTGAGAATGGGCAGTAGGCCCTTGTATGTTTACCCGACCTATTCGGGTAAGTCTTGGGTAATGGCCGAGGGTGTAATGCAGACAAGTCAGTTATTTACCGCACTTCAACAACGGCAGCGGCAGCGCGACTATCGTTATCTTACTGGGCTGGTTGTCATGCTTTTGTTCGCGCTACTCATCAGTTTATGTGCGGGTGATGTCTGGATTTGGCCAGAGCATTGGTTCAGTGAAAGTGGCAAATTATTTGTTTGGCAACTACGTTTGCCCCGATCTATGGCTGTAATTATGGTTGGTGCCAGTCTGGCCGTGTCGGGTGCCGTGATGCAGGCACTGTTTGAAAATCCGTTAGCTGAACCAGGTCTACTTGGCGTGGCAAATGGCGCAGGTGTTGCATTGGTGACGGCCGTATTATTAGGTCATGGATTATTGCCAATTTGGGTTCTGAGCACGTGTGCTATTATTGGCGCATTGTTGATGACATCTATTCTGTTAAGTTTCACCCGTCGCCGTTTATTAACTAATGCCCAGCTATTATTGGTCGGTGTAGCCTTAGGTATTATTTGCAGTGCAATGATGACTTGGGCCGTCTATTTCAGCACCAGTTTGGATTTACGTCAGCTCATGTATTGGATGATGGGTGGGTTCAGCGGTGTTGACTGGCGTCAGCAAAGTTTGGTGCTGGCTCTCTTGCCTACCGTCATATGGCTTTGCTGCCAAGGCCGTGTCCTGAACTTCATGTCACTCGGTGAGCAGCAGGCCAGGCAATTGGGGGTGTCGCTTCATTTATGGCGGAATTTATTAGTACTGGCGATCGGATTACTGGTCGGCATTAGTGTTGCACTCGCGGGTGTCATCAGTTTTATTGGCTTGGTTATTCCTCATATTTTACGGTTAACCGGTTTAACTGATCAGCGCCGGCTATTAGCGGGCTGTGCATTCGCCGGCGGGGGGGTATTATTATTAGCTGATGTTGTCGCTCGCACGGTATTATCTTCGGCAGAGCTACCGATTGGTGTGGTTACCGCAACATTAGGATCGCCATTATTTATCTGGTTACTGATACGGGTGAAAGGAGTAAAGTGATTTGTCTTCTTATAAATGCCGCGGTGATTTTACCGGTTTATTATCATTACTGAATAAGGATCCAACCTGATGAGTCACCCAATTTACGCCATTTCAGTGCAAACGATTGATCACCAGCTGGTTAAGTTGGCGAAGTATAAAGGTTCCGTTTTATTAGTGGTGAATGTGGCTTCGCAATGTGGTTTGACTCAGCAATATGAAGGATTAGAAAGCCTCTATAAAACCTATCAGAAGCAAGGTTTTGAGGTTTTAGGTTTCCCGAGTAATGAGTTTGCAGGACAAGAGCCTGGCAGTGATGAGGAAATTCATGCTTTCTGCCGTGGTACTTTTGGTGTCGACTTCCCCATGTTCAGTAAAATTGAAGTCAATGGTCCACATCGGCATCCTCTATATCAGCACTTGGTTACTGCTAAGCCTGTTGCAGTGAAACCGGAAGGAAGTGAATTTTATCAACGCCTGGCGAGTAAAGGCCGTGAGCCAAAACAGCCGGGTGATATCCTATGGAATTTTGAGAAATTCTTGATTAGCCGTGATGGCACTGTCTTGGCGCGTTTTGCTCCAGATATGGCACCAGAAGCACCTATTTTAATCAATGCCATCAATCAGGCACTGGCTAGCCACTAAATTACGGGTAACGAGTTTATTTTGATGCTATTGCAACTCAACAATGTCAGCGTAGGAACCCGCCTTGCTTCTTTTTCTTCGCAGGTGACCACGGGGTTGCAAATTCATTTGATTGGCCCGAATGGGGCAGGGAAAAGCACTTTGCTGGCCTCGTTGGCGGGGTTATTGCCTGCTAGCGGCGAAATTGTGTTAGCGGGTAAATCATTGCAACACTATGAAGGGCATGAATTAGCCCGTCAACGGGCCTATTTATCTCAGCAGCAGTCCGCATTGTCCCTGATGCCGGTTTTCCAATATCTTTCTCTTTATCAACCCGCCGGTGCTAATTCACAGGCTGTGGCAACAGCGATTAGCTATATCTGTAATAAGCTGCGTTTAACCGACAAATTACCGCGAATGCTGTCACATCTTTCAGGTGGTGAATGGCAACGCGTGCGGTTAGCTGCGGTATTTTTGCAGGTTTGGCCGGATATCAACCCTGACAGTAAATTATTGTTGCTGGATGAACCCTATAGTGGCCTGGATGTTGCCCAGAAAGTGGCTTTAGATGCTTTATTAGTGGAATTTTGTCGGTCAGGGCGCAGTGTTATCATCAGTGGCCATGACCTCAACCATACGTTACAGCAAGCTGACGAAGTATGGTTGCTGGCTCAAGGGCAAGTATTAGTGCAAGGAGAAACCCAGCAAGTCATGCGAGCGGATGTGCTCTCCCAAGTATTTGAAGTTGATTTTCAAATACACAATTTTAATAAACAGCAGTGGATTACCACAAGAAGCGTATAACGCTTAGATATATTTATTGGCAATAAAATATTATTTACTTCTCCTATTCTCATCAGATCATTGTGCTTACGATGTTATTTTATCGTGGACATTATCAGTATAAATAATGAACGCAATTATAGCGTTAAATCCAACTCATTGATTAAAATGAATAACATATCATTACTATTACTGGGCTAATAATTGTTTTCCCCCTCAATAAAATAGTGTCTTCCTAAGGTTCATTTAAGGTTAGTAAACTAAAGTTAACCATAGCAGGTGACGCTCTTATCTGATTGGCGTTTAGTTTTCGTTAACTTATCTGGGCATATAGTTAATAGTCCATGAAGGTGTCCTAAGGGATTTATTAATGCAGAGTTTTTTGCCTTTTTCTAGGCCAGCAATAGGTAGTGAAGAAATTAATGCTGTTGCTAATGTATTAGGCTCTGGTTGGATTACTACCGGTCCCCAGAATCATCAATTGGAAACTGATTTCTGTCAAATTTTTGGTTGCAAACATGCGATCGCTGTATGTTCTGCAACAGCAGGAATGCACATTACATTGCTGGCGTTGGGCATTGGCCCTGGTGATGAGGTTATTACGCCATCACAGACGTGGGTTTCTACGATTAACATGATCGTGTTGCTGGGTGCAGAACCCGTAATGGTCGATGTTGATCGCGATACATTGATGGTAAATGCGGCTGCTATTGAAGCGGCGATTACACCCAACACCAAAGCCATTATTCCCGTCCACTATGCTGGCGCGCCCTGCGACCTTGACGCATTGCGTCAGATCTCCCAACGGCATGGTATCCCACTGATTGAAGATGCTGCACATGCCGTTGGCACTCGTTATCGAGATCAATGGATTGGTGAGCAGGGGACCGCTATTTTCTCTTTCCATGCCATCAAGAATATCACTTGTGCTGAGGGGGGGTTAGTTGCCACCGATGATGATGAATTGGCGGCCAGAGTCCGTCGGCTTAAGTTCCATGGCCTGGGTGTGGATGCCTTTGACCGACAAATACAGGGGCGTAGCCCACAGGCTGAAGTTGTGGAACCGGGGTATAAATATAACTTATCTGATATCCACGCCGCTATTGCGGTGGTGCAGCTTAGACGTTTGCCCGAAATTAACGCCCGTCGGCAGGCGCTGGTTGCTTCCTATCATAAGGCATTAGCGCATTTGCCTTTGCAGCCGTTGGCCTTGCCTCACTATTCTCATCAACATGCCTGGCACCTTTTCATGGTGCGTGTTGATGAAGAACGCTGTGGTATTAGCCGGGATCAACTGATGGCGTGTTTGAAAGATATGGGTATTGGCAGTGGGCTACATTTTCGTGCGGTACATAGCCAAAAATATTATCGCGAACGTTATCCGCATTTGTGTTTGCCCAACACGGAATGGAACTCAGCCAGATTGTGCACGTTACCGCTTTTCCCCGATATGCTAGACAGTGATATTGAACGAGTGGCTAATGCATTAACAACAATTATAGGGTCACACCGTGTCACTAAATGAACCAATTAAGAAGGTCTCCATTGTTATTCCTGTCTATAACGAGCAAGAGAGCTTGCCAGCATTAATAGACAGAACGACGGCTGCCTGTAAATTACTTACACAAGCTTATGAAATAATTTTGGTTGATGACGGTAGCAGCGACAATTCTACTGAGCTTTTGACTGCTGCGGCAAATGATCCTGATAGCCATATAATTGCGATTTTGCTAAACCGTAATTATGGTCAACATTCCGCCATTATGGCGGGATTTAATCAGGTTAGCGGTGATTTAATTATTACACTTGATGCTGACTTACAAAATCCGCCTGAAGAAACTCCACGTTTAGTTCATGTAGCAGAAGAGGGCTATGACGTGGTTGGTACCGTGCGTGCTAATCGCCAAGACTCCCTGTTCCGTAAAACCGCATCGCGTATGATCAATATGATGATCCAACGTGCTACAGGGAAATCAATGGGTGACTACGGCTGCATGCTACGAGCTTATCGACGTCACATTGTTGAAGCAATGTTACACTGTCACGAGCGCAGTACGTTTATCCCAATCCTCGCGAATACCTTCGCCCGGCGGACGACAGAGATTACGGTCCATCACGCCGAGCGTGAATTTGGCAACTCCAAATATAGCCTGATGAGGCTTATCAATCTGATGTATGACCTGATCACCTGCCTGACAACGACGCCGTTACGTTTGTTAAGTCTGGTGGGGAGTGCCATTGCTCTTTTGGGCTTCACTTTCTCAGTGCTGCTGGTGGCCTTACGCTTGATCTTTGGTCCTGAGTGGGCTGGCGGCGGCGTTTTTACACTCTTCGCCGTATTGTTCATGTTCATCGGTGCTCAGTTTGTTGGTATGGGGTTACTTGGTGAATATATCGGTCGTATTTATAACGATGTGCGCGCTCGCCCACGTTACTTTGTTCAGAAAGTGGTCGGCGCGGAGCAGACCGAAAATAATCAGGATGTAGAAAAATGAAAGCGATTGTATTTGCCTATCATGATATTGGTTGCGTGGGGCTAAACGCATTAGCAGAGGCGGGTTACGATATTCAGGCGGTATTTACCCATACTGATAATCCTGGCGAGAATCGCTTTTTCTCTTCGGTCGCTAGAGTGGCAGCCGATCTGGCACTGCCAGTATTTGCACCGGAAGATGTCAACCACCCTTTGTGGGTTGAGCGTATTCGTGAGTTACAGCCGGATATCATTTTCTCCTTCTATTACCGCAACATGCTTAGTGATGAAATATTGTCATTGGCCCCACAAGGCGGATTTAACTTACACGGTTCGTTATTGCCCCAGTATCGTGGTCGAGCCCCAATTAACTGGGTATTGGTCAATGGGGAAACAGAGACGGGTGTGACGCTTCATCAGATGGTAAAAAAAGCGGATGCAGGTCCGATTGCCGGTCAGTATAAAGTTGCCATCAGTGATGTTGATACGGCATTGACGTTGCATGCCAAAATGCGTGATGCCGCTCAAGAATTGTTGCGTAACTTATTACCTAGAATGAAAGAGGGCCCACTGCCGCTGACTCCGCAAAAAGAGGCAGATGCCAGTTATTTTGGTCGGCGCACGGCGGCTGATGGTGAAATTCATTGGCAGAAATCTGCATTTACCATCAACAATTTAGTTCGTGCAGTGACTGAGCCTTACCCTGGCGCATTCAGTTATCTGGGGCAGCGCAAACTTACGATTTGGCGCTCACGTCCATTAGATTTAGTACATAACAAATTGCCAGGCACCGTGTTATCGACGGCCCCACTCACTGTGGCATGTGGCGAGGGGGCGCTGGAGATTATTACGGGGCAAGGTGAGGCCGGTCTGTATGTCCAAGGGGATCGTTTAGCACAAGAGATGGGCATTGTAACGGATGTGCGTTTGGGTAATAAGCCAAGCAATACGTTGAAAAGACGTACCCGTGTGTTAATTCTGGGGGTAAATGGTTTTATTGGTAATCATTTGACTGAACGCTTATTACAAGATGATCGCTACGAAGTATATGGTTTGGATATTGGCTCTGACGCGATAAGTCGCTTCTTAGGTAACCCTGCTTTCCACTTTGTGGAAGGGGATATCAGTATTCATTCGGAATGGATTGAATACCATATTAAAAAATGCGACGTCATCTTGCCATTAGTGGCTATTGCGACACCCATTGAATACACCCGTAATCCGCTGCGTGTCTTTGAGCTAGATTTTGAAGAAAACCTGAAAATTGTGCGAGATTGCGTTAAGTACAATAAGCGTATTGTCTTCCCATCGACCTCTGAAGTGTATGGTATGTGCGATGACAAAGAGTTTGATGAGGATACTTCACGGCTGATTGTTGGCCCAATTAATAAGCAACGCTGGATTTACTCTGTATCAAAACAGTTATTAGACCGGGTTATCTGGGCTTACGGCGTGAAAGAAGGTTTGAAGTTTACGCTGTTCCGTCCATTTAACTGGATGGGGCCACGTTTAGATAACCTTGATGCTGCGCGTATCGGTAGTTCACGTGCGATTACACAGCTTATTCTGAATTTGGTCGAAGGCTCACCAATCAAGCTGGTCGATGGTGGTGCCCAAAAACGTTGTTTTACTGATATCCACGATGGCATTGAAGCGTTATTCCGTATTATTGAAAACCGGGATGGTTGCTGTGATGGTCGGATCATTAATATTGGTAATCCAACTAACGAAGCCAGTATTCGTGAATTAGCCGAAATGCTGTTAACGAGCTTCGAAAATCATGAATTACGTGATCACTTTCCGCCATTTGCAGGTTTTAAAGATATTGAGAGCAGTGCATATTATGGGAAAGGTTATCAGGATGTTGAGTACCGCACGCCAAGTATTAAGAATGCGCGCCGAATATTGCACTGGCAGCCAGAAATTGCTATGCAACAAACGGTCACTGAGACGCTGGACTTTTTCTTGCGCGCTGCCGTAATTGAGAAAACTGCAGCCCCTAAAGATGAGTTGAACGCATGAAGCAAGTTGGCCTGAGGATTGATGTCGATACCTACCGAGGAACGCAGTACGGGGTGCCATCATTACTGACTGTTTTAGAAAAACATGACATTCGTGCCAGTTTTTTCTTCAGTGTTGGGCCGGATAATATGGGACGCCATTTATGGCGCCTTTTTCGTCCGCGCTTTTTATGGAAGATGCTACGTTCTAATGCTGCCTCGCTTTACGGTTGGGATATTTTACTGGCGGGCACGGCTTGGCCAGGTAAGAAGATCGCTAAAGACTTTGGTCCGTTAATGAAAGCAGCGGCCATGGCGGGGCATGAAGTGGGGTTGCATGCTTGGGACCATCAAGGCTGGCAGGCCAACGTCGCTTCATGGTCACAGCAACAACTGACTGAGCAAGTACAGAGAGGAGTTGATACTTTACAGCAGAGTATTGGTCAACCCATTAGCTGTTCTGCTGCTGCGGGGTGGCGCGCCGATGAACGGGTTCTTGCGGTAAAACAGCAATTCGATTTTAGTTATAACAGCGATTGCCGGGGGACCCATCCTTTCCGGCCTTTGTTGCCTAATGGCAGCTTAGGGAGTGTACAAATTCCCGTGACGCTGCCAACTTACGATGAAGTTGTCGGCGGTGAGGTGCAAGCTGAAAACTTCAATGACTTTATTATTGACGCCATCCTACGTGATAGCGGGGTATCGGTATACACCATTCATGCTGAAGTTGAGGGGATGTCTCAGGCAGCAATGTTTGAGCAGCTCTTGATGAGAGCAAAGCAACAAGATATTGAGTTTTGTCCGCTCAGTAAGCTGCTACCGTCAGATTTACAATTACTGCCTGTGGGCAAAGTAATACGCGCTGCATTTCCTGGCCGGGAAGGTTGGTTGGGTTGTCAATCAGACATAAAGGATGCTGAATGAAATTATTAAAAGACAGTGGCGCAGCATTATTGGCGCTATTTTTTGTATTGGTTTATTTGTTACCGGTGAATAGCCGTTTGTTATGGCAACCCGATGAAACTCGCTATGCTGAAATTAGTCGTGAAATGCTGCAGCGTGGCGACTGGGTCGTGCCGTATTTCATGGATATACGTTATTTTGAAAAACCGGTCGCCGGGTATTGGTTTAATAACATTAGCCAATGGATCTTTGGTGACAGTAATTTTGCAGTGAGATTTGGCTCTATTTTTAGCACGGCATTGAGTGCCGTATTAGTTTATTGGCTGGCAACCTTATTATGGCGTAATCGGTCAACCTCGGTACTGGCTACATTAATTTATCTTTCCTTTTTATTGGTGTTTGGCATTGGTACCTATGCAGTGCTGGACCCCATGATTTCTCTGTGGTTGACAGCGGCGATGGTGAGTTTTTATCTCACGCTAAAAGCCGAAAATTGGCAACAGAAAGTCGGCGCATATGCATTACTTGGGGTTGCTTGCGGTATGGGGTTTATGACCAAAGGCTTTCTGGCATTAGCGGTCCCGGTGATTGCGGTATTACCCATTGTCATCCAGCAAAAAAGGATAAAAGACCTTGTTGTTTTTGGTCCGATAGCAATTGTGTGCGCGGTATTATTAAGTTTACCGTGGGCTTTGGCGATCGCCCAACGAGAACCTGATTTCTGGAACTATTTCTTTTGGGTTGAACATATTCAGCGCTTTGCGGAAGCGAGTGCTCAACATAAATCTCCCATTTGGTATTACCTACCCATTTTATGTATTGGTGTCCTGCCTTGGCTAGGGCTATTACCTGGAGCCTTATTTAAAGGTTGGCGTGAGCGGGCAACAAAACCAGAATTATTCTTTTTACTCAGTTGGGTGGTTATGCCACTCCTATTTTTTAGCGTAGCAAAAGGGAAGCTACCGACTTATATTTTGCCCTGTATGGCACCTCTATCCTTGCTAATGGCGGCATATGCGACGGATTGCGCTAATAATATACGTATGCGGGCATTGAAAATAAACGGTGTAATAAATCTACTCTTCGGGGTTGCCTGTGCGTTAGTCATCGTCGTTATTGGCTTGGGGTTAGTGAAGGATATCGTGGCTTATGGGCCGCAAGAGAATCAGAAAGTTTGGTTAGGTGTGTTGGCATTTGCTGGTTGGGGAGTCACTGGGTTTATTACCTTACGCAATAACGCCCGAAACTGGCGCTGGGCAGCAGCTTGCCCACTGTTATTCATTTTGTTAGTGGGTTACCTAATTCCACAACAAGTGGTGGACTCAAAGCAACCGCAAAACTTTATCAAAAATAATTTTAGTGAACTCAGCTCCAGCCGCTATGTGCTGACCGACAGCGTTGGTGTTGCCGCTGGGCTGGCATGGGAGCTAAAACGCAGTGATATACTGATGTTCAGTGAAAAAGGTGAGCTAACCTATGGTTTGGCCTACCCAGACAGTCAGGATAATTATATCAGTAATGACGATTTCCCCACATGGCTTGCGCAGGCGAGAAAAGAAGGCGACGTCTCATTGGTCGTGCAATTAGCCAAAAATGAAGCACTCCCGGCCCATCTGCCGCCAGCGGATAAGGTGAATTTAATGAATCGACTCGCCCTGTTGTGGTACCAGAAAACACCATGAACAGCTACCTACTCTTGCTGATGGTCAGTCTATTAACCTGTATTGGGCAATTATGTCAAAAACAGGCTGCGCAGTGTTGGGAGCAACCGCAGGCCCGGCGGTTGAATCTGACATTGCGTTGGTTGGCGATAGCTGTAGTGTCACTTGGCTTGGGGATGCTGTTGTGGCTGCGGTTATTGCAGCAACTCCCGCTGAGCGTGGCCTATCCTATGCTCAGCTTTAATTTTGTGTTGGTTACCTTGGCGGCACAACTATTTTACGGTGAAAAGGCCACTCTTCGGCATTGGTTGGGGGTTGCCGCTATTATGTTCGGTATCTTGCTAATGAGTTGGCACCTATGAAAGGGTATCTGTGGGGGGGGGCAAGCGTCGTATTGGTCACGGTGGCACAGTTGGTGTTGAAGTGGGGTATGATGAATATTCCATTATTATCACTAGCCGATATTAATGTTCAATTCTTGACGATGTACTTCGTGCAATTAGCATCAGTAATGTGTGGTTTGATGGGGTATGCTTTATCCATGTTATGTTGGTTTTTTGCCCTTAGATACTTGCCGCTAAATCGCGCTTACCCACTGCTGAGCCTCAGTTACGCTTTGGTTTATCTGGGCGCTGTTTTATTACCTTGGTTTAACGAACCCGCGACCTTACTAAAAACACTGGGGGCGGGTTTTATTTTATTAGGAATATGGCTGATTAATATAAAACCTATAAAAGCTAGCTAATCTTATTTACTAACCCTATTAGTCTATTCATATAACTTGTTTTTTTCGAATCCGATAGCTAAATTAGCCGTAACGATGTACCACGCCAGCTAAATATATACCTAAAGTCGTTAGGTGTGCAGTAAGGCAGTAAACATGCGAGTCCGGCAGAGCTGTTCAAAACGCCGTGATTCGGGTGAGTAAACGCTGCGAATACGGCTGCAACTTCAGGTCAGAAGTGAGGCTTGAATAACTGACTTTTTGGCGAATTAGCTGAGCCTTATCTCTGGTGAAATAGCGATGCGGACGCGCTTTTGGATTTTTCTGATCAGTATGGTCCTTGCTGGTTGTAGCAGCCATACACCAACACCCAGTGGATACTTATCTGACTCCATTGTGGTGGTCGCTAAATTGAATGAGCAGTTACGGCAATGGGAGGGAACGCCATACCGTAACGGAGGGTTAGATCAACGTGGTGTTGATTGCTCTGGTTTTGTTTACCGCACATTCCGTGATCGTTTTGATATGCAACTCCCCCGAACGACCCTTGCGCAAACCACCTTAGGCACTAAAGTCTCTCGTGATGAACTGATGCCTGGCGATTTAGTCTTCTTCAAAACGGGCAGTGGTCAGAATGGATTACATGTTGGTATCTATGATACCAATGATGAATTCATTCATGCTTCAACCAGTAAAGGCGTCATTCGCTCGTCATTGGAGAATGTGTACTGGAAACGAGTTTACTGGCAGGCACGGCGTATTTGATTTTCTCTCGACAGGATAATAGGCAATTTTAGTTGACGACGACAGTCCCTCTCTTCTCGGCCTAAGGATATCATCAGCGAATATGCTATCTTAGTGGCTGTTTATTTTTGGGTCGGAGCCTTCTATGTCATCCCTTCGTTTACTCATTTCTGATTCTTATGATCCTTGGTTTAATCTGGCCGTAGAAGAGTGTATTTTTCGCCAAATGTCACCGAATCAACGGGTATTATTCTTGTGGCGCAATGCGGATACCGTGGTTATTGGCCGCGCACAGAACCCGTGGAAAGAGTGTAATACACGACGTATGGAACAAGATGGCGTAAAGTTAGCGCGCCGTAGCAGTGGTGGCGGGGCGGTATTTCATGATTTAGGTAATACCTGTTTTACCTTTATGGCCGGCAAACCGGGATATGATAAAACTATTTCAACCCAAATTATTTTGAATGCGTTGGCATCATTAGGGATCCAGGCAACGGCCTCAGGTCGCAATGATTTAGTGGTTATTAATGGTGAAGATGAACGTAAAGTTTCAGGTTCTGCTTATAAAGAAACCAAAGATCGTGGTTTTCATCATGGAACACTATTATTGAATGCAGATCTCAGTCGCCTGGCTGATTATCTCAATCCAGACCCTAAAAAGTTACAGGCTAAAGGAATTACCTCGGTACGCTCTAGAGTCACTAATCTGGTCGAACTGTTACCGGGTATTGATCACGGAAAAATACGTACCGCTATCGAACAGGCTTTTTTTGCTTATTACGATGAGCAGGTATCCGCAGAAGTCATCTCTCCGCAGTCGTTACCAAACCTCCCTGGCTTTACCGAGCAATTCGCCAAACAAAGTAGTTGGGAATGGAATTTTGGCCAAGCCCCTGCATTTAGCCACGTGGTTGATACCCGCTTTATCTGGGGGGGTATTGAGTTACATTTTGATGTTTTGCATGGCGCAATAGATCGCTGCCAAATATTTACTGACAGCTTGAACCCCACACCATTGGAGGCGTTAGCGCAACGGCTACAGGGGGCAGCTTATCGCCCTGATGCTATCGATAAAATCTGTCAGCACTGGATTGATGATTTCCCTGAATTACAAACCGAGTTACAGCAAGCCTGCCATTGGCTGGTAGAAGTATTACGCTAATCTTTCAATTACCGTGGTTATTGGCCGCGCACAGCACTCGTGGACATAGAGATGAAACCCAGAATGGAATACGCCCCTGAATTCGATAACAGCTATGCGCGGCAGTTGAGTGGTTTTTACACCCGCTTGCAACCTACGCCATTAAAAGGTGCCCGCTTGTTGTATCACAGCAAACCTCTGGCGCAAGAGTTAGGGCTGGATGCTCATTGGTTCACTGAACCAAAGACTGCTGTGTGGGCGGGGGAAGCACTGTTACCCGGAATGGAGCCGCTAGCGCAGGTGTATAGCGGCCATCAATTTGGCATGTGGGCAGGGCAGCTTGGGGATGGCCGTGGGATCTTGTTAGGAGAACAGCGGCTTAATGATGGCCGCTATATGGATTGGCATTTAAAAGGCGCTGGATTAACACCTTATTCCCGTATGGGGGATGGCCGGGCTGTCTTGCGTTCTGTGATACGTGAGTTTTTGGCCTCCGAAGCATTACACCATTTAGGTATTCCAACCAGCCGTGCTCTGACAATTGTGACTAGCGATCATCCAATCTACCGTGAGCAAACTGAACGAGGCGCGATGCTACTAAGGGTGGCGGAAAGCCATATTCGCTTCGGTCATTTCGAGCATTTCTACTATCGGCAGCAACCTAAGCAAGTTCAACAATTAGCGGATTATGTTATTGCCCGCCACTGGCCGCAGTGGGTGGGGCACCAAGAATGCTACCGACTGTGGTTTACGGATGTGGTAGAGCGAACCGCGCGTTTAATGGCCCACTGGTAAACCGTCGGGTTTGCTCATGGTGTGATGAATACCGATAATATGTCAATTCTTGGCATTACTATGGATTATGGCCCATTTGGTTTTCTCGATGACTATGTGCCTGGATATATCTGTAACCACTCCGACCATCAAGGGCGTTATGCTTATGATAATCAGCCTGCCGTAGCGTTATGGAATTTGCATCGATTGGGGCACGCGTTGTCAGGTTTAATGTCTGCTGACCAATTGCAGTTGGCGCTAGAGGCTTATGAACCGGCACTTATGGTTGCTTATGGTGAACAGATGCGAGCCAAGTTAGGTTTTCTTGAGCGTGACAGCCAAGATAACGATTTGCTGACAGGTTTGTTGAGTTTGATGATCAAAGAAGGCCGGGATTATACCCGGACTTTCCGCTTATTGAGCGAAGTTGAAGTACACTCTGCACAATCGCCATTGCGGGATGACTTTATCGATAGAGCCGCTTTTGACGACTGGTACCGCCGTTATCGTTCACGGTTGCAGCAAGAATCCATTGATGATGATCAGCGCCAGCAATCGATGAAAGCGGCTAATCCTAAATACATATTACGTAATTATTTGGCTCAGCAGGCGATTACTCAGGCAGAAAAAGATGATATTCAGCCACTTCAGCGGTTGCACCAGGCATTACAGCAACCGTTTACTGATCAACCTGAATTTGATGATTTAGCGGCGTTACCCCCAGATTGGGGAAAACACCTCGAGATCTCTTGTTCCAGCTGACTTTTTATTCCATTTGGCACTTGTAATGTGCGCCATTACAGAGAATAGATCGCTGTTTTTTCGGAAAAAATAGGGATAGAAAAAGTTAACCCGACAACGTTAACTTTTCCCTATCCCGAAGGTATTCATTTAATGTACGGTTTACTCATTAAAGCCCGTGCGAATGAATTAAAACCGGCTGTCTACTGCATCTGCCAATAGGCTTAACAGTTGTTCAGTATCATCCCAATTCAGGCAAGGGTCAGTGATGGATTGCCCATAAGTTAAGGGCTGTCCGGCAACAATCTTCTGTGTGCCCTCAATCAGGAAACTCTCAGCCATAACACCGACAATCGCTGTTGAACCCGCACGGATCTGTAGCCCGATATTTTCGGCAACATCCAACTGGCGGCGATGCATCTTCTGGCAATTGCCGTGGCTAAAATCTACCACCAGATGTTCTGGCAAATCAAATTCCCGCAAGCTGTCACAGGCGGCTGCGATATCAGAGGCATCATAGTTAGGTTGCTTTCCACCCCGCATAATAATATGCCCATAGGGGTTACCACTGGTTTGGTAAATCGTCATTTGGCCGGTTTTATCCGGAGAAAGGAACATATGGCTGGCTTGTGCGGCGCGAATGGCATCAATAGCAATACGCACATTGCCATCTGTACCATTTTTGAAACCCACGGGGCAGGAGAGTGCCGAGGCCATCTCTCGGTGGATCTGGCTTTCGGTGGTACGTGCGCCTATTGCCCCCCAACTGATGAGGTCGGCAATATATTGGCCTGTTACCATATTGAGGAACTCGGTAGCGGTCGGCAGCCCGAGTTCATTCACGGCTAACAGTAGCTTACGTGCCAGTTCAATACCCAAGTTCACCTGGCATGAGCCGTCAAGTGCCGGATCAGAAATCAGCCCCTTCCAACCCACTACAGTCCGTGGTTTCTCGAAATAGGTGCGCATCACGATTTCCAGCCGGTCTTGATAGCGTTCTCGTAGCACCTTGAGCCGGGTGGCATAATCAACGGCTGCATCAAGGTCGTGAATAGAGCAGGGGCCAATCACCACGAGTAGACGTGGGTCTTCACCAATAAGTATTTTCTCTATTCGTTTACGTGACGCCGTCACGTTATCTGCAATAACCTCAGAAATCGGTAACTTTTCAGCCAGTTGCTGCGGTGTAATCAAGCTATCGATGCGAGCGGTCCGCAGTTCATCTATCTTGTACATGAAAACTCTCTAAATCTGTTCTTCTCTGCGGCAGAAATACCGGGAAGTGATGGCGATCACAATAAACCAAAATCACATGAATTCAACCGTCATCACTGTAATTTATACAAATTTAGAGGAAATAAACCGCAAATAATCACTCATGAAAATATTTAGTTAAAACATCCGACGACTCATCCCTAAGATATCCAGGATTTTTGTTGAAATCTCTTCGACTGAGTAGTTGGTCGAGTTTAGGTAGCGAATCTGATTTTTGCGGAATAAGGCTTCCACTTCCCCCACTTCCATCCTGCATTGGCGCAGTGAGGCGTAACGGCTGTTTTCGCGCCGCTCCTCACGGATAGCCGCAAGCCGCTCAGGGTTGATTGTCAAACCAAAGAGTTTGTGCTGAAAAGGCTTCAGTGCGGCGGGAAGTTGCAAATTGTCCATATCATCGGCGATAAACGGGTAGTTCGCCGCCCGGATACCAAATTGCATGGCGAGATAGAGGCTGGTGGGGGTTTTACCACAACGAGAAACGCCTAGCAGGATAACCTGAGCCTGATCCAGATTACGTAGAGAAATACCGTCATCATGGGCAAGGGCATAATCAATGGCTGCAATGCGAGCATCGTACTTATCCAGATTACTTTCGGTTAAGCCGTGGGTACGGTTTAGCACTGGTTGAGGTGGTACGCCCAACTCACCTTGTAATGGTGCGACCAGTGCTTGCACGATATCCTGACAAAATCCTTCACTTCGTTGAATAATTTCCCGTACTTCGAGGCTTATTATCGAATAGAAAACAAGCGGCCTGACACCTGTATCCTGATATATTTCATTGATTTGTTTACATACTGACTGTGCGCGGGCGGCATTCTCGACAAAAGGTAACGTAAAGGTTGTCACGTTGATCGGGAATTGAGATAGAACGGCATGGCCGAGTACTTCTGCGGTGATAGCGGTACCATCCGAAATATAAAATACACATCTTTCCACGCTGACTCCTGACTATTTGCTGCCAAGCCACAACGCCAATGACGTTGATATAGGCTATAAGTTGAGTGGAATCAGTGTGCCTCATTCGCTCTGCGGGTAAAGCCTTTGTCGCAAGAATAGCCAACAAAAAATTTTTCTTGTTGGGTTGATCGATTCACCTGTCCATAGGTTATGGATCATTGTGCTAGTCTGAAATGGCTGATTTTTCAGCGACGATAACGGTTGTCCGTACCCTACAGACTGTTCGTCACTCGTCGGCGATGTAATAACTAATCGACGGTGTAATAACTAATCGGCGATGTAATAACTAATCGACAATGTAAAAGGATTGTTTCGATGTCCAACAATGGCCACACCCGCTGTAATGTGCTTTGGTACAACCAGCTTGGCATGCACGATGTTGACCGCGTAGGGGGTAAAAATGCCTCCCTGGGTGAAATGATAACTCATCTTTCTGAACTGGGCGTTTCTGTGCCCAATGGCTTTGCTACCACAGCTCAGGCGTTTAACGACTTTCTGGAGCAAAGTGGTGTCAACCAACGGATTTATCAATTATTGGATAATACCAATATTGACGATATCGCAGAATTATCCAAAGCGGGCGCTCAGATCCGTCAATGGGTTATTGAGACGCCGTTCCATCCAGAGTTCGAACAATCAATTTATGACGCTTATAAGCAATTAGCTGACGGCGAACCTGAGGCATCATTTGCTGTTCGCTCTTCTGCGACAGCAGAAGATATGCCGGATGCTTCCTTTGCTGGGCAACAAGAGACATTTCTTAATGTACAGGGCATTGATGCGATAATGGTCGCAATTAAGCACGTGTTCGCTTCACTGTTTAATGACCGGGCTATTTCTTATCGTGTGCATCAGGGGTACGACCACCGCGGCGTAGCATTGTCTGCCGGCGTACAACGGATGGTGCGTTCTGATCTGGCGTCTTCGGGCGTGATGTTCACGATTGATACCGAGTCTGGTTTTGATCAAGTGGTCTTTATCACCGCAGCGCATGGTCTGGGAGAAATGGTGGTACAGGGGGCAGTTAACCCTGATGAGTTCTATGTACACAAACCCACATTGCGTAACGGTAAACCGGCCATCGTGCGGCGCAATATGGGGTCCAAAAAAATTCGGATGATATACGCCGAGAACCAAGAGCATGGCAAGCAGGTGTGTATTGAAGATGTGCCAGAAATACAACGCAATCGTTTCGCTCTCAGTGATGATGAAGTAGAAGCATTGGCCCATCAGGCGCTGTTGATTGAAGAACATTATGGCCGCCCAATGGATATCGAGTGGGCCAAAGATGGTCATACGGGGCAGTTGTTTATCGTGCAGGCCCGCCCGGAAACCGTGCGTTCCAATGAGCAGGTGATGGAACGCTACCAGTTGAATAATCAAAGTAATGTGCTGGTGGAAGGCCGTGCTATCGGTCATCGTATTGGCGCGGGTCCGGTCAAGGTTATTCATGACATCAGTGAGATGGATCGAATTCAGGCGGGTGATGTCCTGGTGACGGATATGACTGACCCCGATTGGGAGCCGATCATGAAAAAGGCCTCAGCCATTGTTACCAACCGTGGTGGGCGTACCTGCCATGCCGCGATTATTGCCCGTGAATTGGGGATACCTGCGGTGGTCGGTTGTGGTAATGCAACCGAGCTATTGAAAGAGGGCCAAAATGTTACCGTCTCCTGTGCTGAGGGGGATACGGGTTACGTTTATCACGAGCTACTGGACTTCTCGGTTCAAAGTTCGCAAGTCACTGAACTGCCTGATTTACCGTTAAAAATCATGATGAATGTTGGCAACCCGGACCGGGCTTTTGATTTCGCCCGTTTACCTAATGAAGGGGTCGGTCTGGCGCGGCTGGAGTTTATTATCAATCGGATGATTGGTGTGCATCCCAAAGCTCTTCTGGAGTTTGATCAGCAGGAGCCTGCGCTACAGGCTGAAATCAAAGCGTTGATGCATGGCTATGACGACCCGGTCGAGTTCTATATTGGTCGCCTGACCGAGGGGATCGCTACATTGGGGGCGGCATTTTGGCCAAAACCGGTGATTGTTCGGTTGTCTGACTTTAAGTCTAATGAGTATGCCAATCTGGTGGGGGGCGCGGGTTATGAACCGCACGAAGAGAACCCAATGCTAGGTTTCCGTGGCGCGGGGCGCTATGTCTCTGATCACTTCCGTGATTGCTTCGCTCTGGAATGTGAGGCGATGAAGCGAGTGCGCAATGTGATGGGGTTGACTAACGTCGAAGTGATGGTGCCTTTTGTGCGGACGGTGGCGCAAGCGGAGGCCGTAGTGGCCGAACTGGCAAGGCAAGGATTGAAGCGCGGTGAGAATGGTCTGAAGATCATCATGATGTGTGAAATTCCTTCTAATGCATTGCTGGCAGAACAGTTCCTTGAGCATTTTGATGGTTTCTCCATTGGTTCCAATGATATGACTCAATTGACACTGGGGCTGGATCGTGATTCTGGCGTGGTATCGGCGTTGTTTGATGAGCGCAATGAGGCAGTAAAAGCGTTGTTATCAATGGCAATCCAAGCGGCTAAACGTCACGGTAAATATGTCGGGATTTGTGGTCAAGGTCCGTCAGACCATGAAGATTTCGCTCTGTGGTTAATGGAACAGGGGATCGACAGCTTGTCTCTTAATCCAGATACCGTAGTGAAAACTTGGCTGAGCTTGGCGCAACACACCAAACATTGATCACTCAGGGTTAGGGATGAGTGTTTGTTTGTGAGAGTGAATGTGAGTGTTCATTGAGACGAGTATTTATAGGTATTCATCATCCGCAGCTTAGGTTGCGGATTTTTTTGCAATTAATTGGCCCATAACAATTAATTGGCTCATAACACTTAATTGGTTTATAACAAGGAAATCGAAATTAAGGAAAAGTAGCCAATAGACAAAAGTGACGAATGAGCAGTAATAGCAAAAAAAAAGCCTGTCTTAGGTGACAGGCAAAGACTACACACAGCAATACATGTACTAGATCACAGACGTTTAAATAAGCTATCATTAAATGGTTTATTTAAGCGCCTTAAGAGAGATGCAATCTAACTAATAATAATCTTAAGTAAATTCCGTGGCTTAGTCATTAAGAATCCTCTGAATAAAAAATTATTAAATAAGAAGTAGAATGAGATAGTTTCAGGTTGTTATTACTAATGAGATGGCGCAATGGCTAATTAGATGAGTGGTTTATAATAAATTAATGGGGTATAAAAAATCGAGGATTATTAGTAATCGAGAATATATGCTGAATATAATGGGTTCGGCAGAATAACCACCAAACCCCTTAGGGTTAAAGCTCTTCTAAATGCTTAGCGGCATCGGTAACACTCTCTTCGGGTTCTGGCGTTTCGTGAACCCAGGCTGAAATCAGACGATATGAGATAGCCAACACCACTGGCCCGATAAATAGACCAATCATACCAAAGGATAACAACCCCCCGATCACCCCGGAGAGGATCAGAATCATTGGCATATCTGCTTCCATACGGATCAGATATGGGCGCAAGAAGTTATCTAATGTTCCAACGATACAGCTCCAGACCAAGAGTATTGTTCCCCACGTCGTATCACCCGTCCAATACACCCATATGACCGCAGGTACCAGCACCAGTAATGGACCGAGTTGCGCAACACAACAGATGAACATTAATACCGTCAATAGGGTGGCATATTGAATACCCGCGATAGCAAGACCTATCCCTCCGAGTATGGCTTGTACTAATGCGGTGACCACAACACCCAACGCAACAGCACGAATCGCTTTCGCCGCCATCACGACTACGGCATCGCCACGCTTATCGGCAGCACGCATGGCAAAATGACGGATACCTAAGGCGACTTGCTCACCATGGATATAGAGCAAAACGCTAAAGAGCACCATCAAGGCCAGATGAATCAGAAAATAGCCAACATGTGCTGCTTGTGCCACAAACCAGGTGGCGGTGGCACCAATGTAGGGCTGTACTTTAGCCATTAAAGCGTTAGCGCCACCAGAAATTAAGGTATTCCAACTGCTATAAAGTTTATCGCCTATCAATGGAATCGATTTCATCCAATCCACATTGGGCATACGCAGATTTGATGGGCTGGATGCCCATTGGATCAGTGGGGCGCTGTTTTCAACCAAACTACTGACCAACAGCGCGATAGGAATAACAAACAGTAAAATGAGCAATATCGTCATGACAACAACGGCCAGTGAACGCCTGCCCCAAAGAAGTTTCTCCAATCGGATTAACAGCGGCCAGGTCGCAATGACCACCATACCAGCCCAGGCAAAGCCCATGACAAAAGGCTGTATTACCCAAAAACTGGCGATAATCATTCCCATAATGAATATCACCCCAAACATCAGTTTAGGTAAATCGAGAAGACGTTGTTGCGGGTCATTCATTAGTGAACTCTCATTTCGATAATCATGGCAAAGTGGCCATTGCACTATTATTGCGTTATATCCGTTATTGCGTTAGAACCGTTCGCGTTATACCCATATTGTTCACACCGACACTATTTTTTATCGGCACTATTTTATACCGGTACTGCTTTTCATCCCCGGCACTTCTCACGTTGCAGGTGTGGGCTACAGGTTACTTGGCCTCGCCGTCTTCCTGCAACTTGAATTATTTTGGGTCTATGTCCAGATTTTACTGTGCTGTTCTAATGATAAAAGTCTGTAACGTCATCGCGTAGTAAAAAGTAGACTTAATCACGTAAGCATGGCCGAATAGCGCCATTTTAATTTATTACGCCTGCAATTTGCACAATATAATATTTTGATATTTAATGGATTTTTACCCTATCTGCCCTCCGTCGATACCCATCACTTTCCCATCGTTCTGAATTGACATAAATTATTCGACAAAGGTTATTGCTAACGGATAATCTCTTAGCGGTAACGGTATGTGCGATAACATTTAAAGACAGAAGCGCAAAGACGGTTTGATACTCATAAATCACGTAACATGACCGCGCATACATTAAAAATAAACTCATATATAGAATAGGGTCACACTAATGATCCCACAAATTTCTCAGGCACCGGGTGTCATTCAGTCGGTACTGGATTTTTTGGACGCTTTGAAGCAAAACGGTTTTACCGGCGATACTGCTACTAACTACGCCGATCGCCTGACGATGGCTACGGACAACAGTATTTATCAACTGCTCCCTGATGCGGTGGTTTTCCCTCGCTCAACGGCGGATGTGGCGCTCGTCGGCCGCCTGGCAGGGCTGGAGAGTTTTAAATCATTGGTATTCACGCCACGCGGCGGGGGAACGGGAACCAATGGTCAGGCGTTGAATCGCGGGATTGTGGTGGATATGTCGCGCCATATGAACCGCATTCTGGAGATTAACCCAGAACAAGGCTGGGTGCGGGTCGAGGCTGGAGTGATAAAAGACCAGCTTAATCAGTACTTGCAGCCATTTGGCTTTTTCTTCTCACCGGAACTTTCTACCAGTAACCGCGCCACATTAGGGGGAATGATTAACACTGATGCCTCCGGTCAGGGGTCATTGGTGTATGGCAAAACGTCAGACCACGTCTTGGGTTTACGCGCTATTGTGCTGGGTGGCGAGATGTTAGACACCCAGGCAATGCCGACGTCATTGGCGGAAACGATTGCGCAGGAAGACTCGGTGGTGGGGCGTATTTACCACACCGTCCTTAACCGTTGCCGTGAACAGCGCGCATTGATTTTAGAGAAATTCCCTAAATTAAACCGTTTTTTGACCGGTTATGATTTACGTCACGTGTTCAGTGATGACCTGCAAACTTTTGATTTAACGCGGATCTTAACCGGATCTGAAGGGACATTAGCTTTTATTACCGAAGCTACGTTGGATATTACCCCGTTGCCAAAAGTTCGCCGTTTGGTGAATGTGAAGTATGACTCCTTTGATTCAGCCTTGCGTAATGCGCCTTTCATGGTGGAAGCGAAAGCATTATCGGTGGAAACGGTTGATTCTAAAGTTCTTAATTTAGCCAAAGAAGATATTGTTTGGCACTCGGTCAAAGAACTGATCACTGACGTTCCCGATAAAGAGATGCTGGGGCTGAATATTGTTGAGTTTGCCGGTGATGATGCCGCGTTAATCGACACCCAGATGGCCGCGCTGTGCCAACGTTTAGATGAGCTAATGTCCACCAGACAAGGTGGGGTAATTGGTTATCAGATTTGCAGCGAGTTAGCCGGTATTGAGCGTATCTATGGTATGCGCAAGAAAGCGGTGGGCTTGCTCGGTAACAGCAAAGGGCGGGCGAAGCCTATTCCATTTGCTGAAGATACTTGCGTACCTCCTCACCACTTGGCTGACTATATTGTTGAATTCCGTCAATTGTTAGATAGCCACAATCTCTCGTATGGCATGTTTGGCCATGTTGATGCGGGGGTATTGCATGTCCGTCCCGCATTGGACATGTGCGATCCACAGCAAGAAAGACTAATGAAACAACTCTCCGATCAGATCGTAGCACTCACTGCCCGCTATGGTGGCTTGTTATGGGGAGAGCATGGCAAAGGCTTTCGGGCAGAATACAGCCCCGATTTCTTCGGCGACGTGTTATACCGCGAACTGCGCCGCATTAAATCGGCATTCGATCCTGACAACCGATTGAATCCAGGGAAGATCTGCTCACCGTTAGGCAGTGATGCCCCGATGATGAAGATCGATAGCGCAGACAAACGCGGTACGCTGGATCGGCGTATTCCACTCGAGGTGAGAACCTCGTTCCGTGGTGCGATGGAGTGTAACGGCAACGGTTTATGCTTTAACTTTGATGCGCATAGCCCAATGTGCCCATCAATGAAAATCACCGGTGACCGCATTCACTCCCCGAAAGGGCGAGCCACGCTGGTGCGCGAGTGGTTACGATTACTGTCAGAGCAAGGTGTTGACCCCGTGGCTCTGGAGAAAGGATTGGCGAGCAAGCGGCCAAGTTTGCGCGGCCTGATTGAAAAGACCCGCAACAGTTGGCAGGCCAGTCAAGGGGTCTATGATTTCTCACATGAAGTCAAAGAATCCATGTCTGGCTGTCTGGCGTGTAAAGCCTGTTCGACACAGTGCCCGATAAAAATTGATGTGCCGGGGTTCCGCTCCCGTTTCCTTCAACTGTATCACACCCGCTATCACCGCCCATTACGTGACTACGTAGTGGCAGGGGTGGAGAGTTATGCCCCATTGATGGCCAAGGCACCTAAGGTCTTTAATTTCTTTTTGAAGCAATTGTGGGTGCGGTCGTTAAGCCAGAAAAGCATTGGTATGGTTGATTTGCCTATGCTCTCCAGCCCAACGCTGAAGCAGGCACTCTCCGGCCATTACGCCAGTACCATGACGCTGGAACAATTGGAAAAACTGAGCGAGCAAGAACGCCGCCAGCATGTGTTGATCGTACAGGATCCATTTACCAGCTATTACGATGCCCAAGTGGTGGCGGACTTTGTCCGGCTGGTGGAAAAGCTGGGTTTTAATCCCGTCCTATTGCCTTTTTCACCCAATGGCAAAGCGCAACATATCAAAGGATTCCTACAGCGGTTTGCGAAAACAGCACGTAAAACAGCGGATTTCCTCAATCGTATTGCGTTATTAGCTATGCCGATGGTGGGGGTTGATCCCGCGTTGGTGCTCTGTTATCGCGACGAATATAAAGAAATTTTGGGCGATGCACGGGGTGATTTCACGGTGCAACTGGTTCACGAGTGGTTACAAACGGCTTTGGCTGATCAGCCAGAGCAGCAAATCAGTGGTGAGCCTTGGTATCTGTTTGGGCATTGCACTGAAACAACGGCACTACCCGGCAGCAGTCAGCATTGGGCCACCATTTTTTCACGCTATGGTGCAAGGCTTGAAAATGTCAGCGTTGGATGCTGCGGTATGGCCGGAACATACGGCCATGAGGCGAAGAACGTTGAAAATTCCTTGGGTATCTATGCGCTATCATGGCAACAGGCATTGCAAACATTGCCAGGTAAACGCTGCTTAGCGACCGGCTATTCCTGCCGTAGCCAAGTTAAACGTATTGAAGGCAATGGCCTGCGGCATCCGTTGCAAGCTTTACTCGAGCTGGTGTGATACGGGGCTGGGTAGTTATAAAGTTGGGTAGTTATAAAGTTGAGTGGTTATAAGGTTAAATACTTATAAGACTGAGTAATGATAAGGCCCTTACTGGTGAACTGATAACAGGAGAGAACAAATGCTTTGGAAGCGTGCAGCGACATTGGAACAGCTAAATCAGCAAAGCCAGGGATGCATGGTTGGGCATCTGGGGATTGAGTTTACCCGCTTGTCTGACGATGAACTGGAGGCCACCATGCCCGTGGATAGCCGCACGACTCAGCCTTTTGGTCTACTCCATGGAGGAGCCTCGGTTGTATTGGCGGAATCTCTTGGCTCAATGGCCGGCTATCTGTGTACCGTGGAGGGGCAACAAGTGGTGGGGTTGGAGATCAATGCCAACCACCTCAAATCAGTACGCTCAGGCAACGTCAGAGGCTGCTGCCGTGCTATTCATGTGGGGCGTAGTCATCAGGTCTGGCAGATTGAGATTTTTGATGAGCAGGGACATCTGTGTTGTACTTCCCGCTTAACGATCGCCGTATTGACGCGCTAACGTCGTCATTTTTTGCCAATAGCCTCTGTTCTCCTGTCAGGGTTCCCCATTGACCTTGGCAGGCTCAATCCTCGTTTTGCGCTCCTCTCTCTATCACTGGCACTTATCTCTGAAACTTAATTCCTGATTTAGCCTCATTCCCCAGCTCAATATTGAGAATGCCTGCGTGAGGTTTCCTCCATGGCGGTTTTCAGCTAAAGTTAATACAGAAATAGGTATTTTCTATGAATGTTTTAAAACCACAGATGCTGAGGATGATTGGCCTCTGACTTAGCAAGGGTTTTTAGTATTACCACGAAATTTATCGATTTATTTCATGGTGATAAAAGAGTGTTTTTTCTTTTAGACCTCCTTGGGTATCGCAGCCTGCTTCTCTTGTTGCCACCTCATTCGAGGTCAAAACGGCACTTTTCCTAATATCCCTGCAAAACAAACGGTTGAAGTGATAATTATTATCACTACCATTGTGAATAATCTGTGTTGATCCATCAATAATCAGCCAGCAAATTTTCAACCTGAAAACGTTTAACCTAATAACTTTTAGCCGGAAAAGTAACAACTCATCGGGTGATAGAGAAACATAAGGTAGAGCATATGCAACAAGAATCAGTTGGGACATTTTCTCTCGACGATAATGACTGGCAAGGCGTGACGATTACGGACAGTGCCGCTGCGCAAATTACGCGGCTTATGCAACAAGACCCACAAATAAAAGGGTTACAGCTCGGCGTCAAACAGTCCGGTTGTGCCGGTTTTGCCTATGTTATGGATATGGCTAAAGAGCCTGCCAGCGATGATCTGGTTTTTGAACAGGGTAGCGCCAGGCTTTACGTGCCATTAAAAGCGATGCCGTTTATCGACGGGACCGAGGTGGATTATGTCCGCGAAGGGCTAAACCAGATTTTTAAATTTAATAATCCTAAAGCTCAGCATTCCTGCGGGTGTGGCGAGAGTTTTGGCGTTTGAGTGATGCAAACTAAATGACACGAAGCAATGTAGAAATTCCAGATGATGTGCAGGCTTGGGTCAGTGATGGTCGGTATAAAGAGGGCTTTTTTACACACTTGGCCACCGATGAGCTGGCAAAGGGCATCAACGAAGAGGTCGTCCGTGCTATCTCAGCGAAACGTAATGAACCTGAGTGGATGCTTGAGTTTCGCCTTGGCGCTTACCGAAGTTGGCTCGAGATGGAAGAACCTCACTGGTTGAAGGCCCATTACCAAGGTTTGGATTACCAAGATTACAGCTATTATTCTGCGCCATCTTGTGGCAGCTGTGATGATAACTGTGATTCGCAGCCCGGAGCCGTGCAGCAATCCTCTGCTGACGGGAGTGCGCCAAGCAATGCTAACGAATACCTGACCGCGGAGGTAGAGTCTGCCTTTGCCCAATTGGGGATCCCGGTACGAGAAGGGGCTGAAGTCGCCGTTGATGCTATTTTTGACTCGGTCTCGGTAGCAACCACTTATCGGGAAAAGCTGGCGGGCCAGGGGATTCTTTTCTGCTCATTCGGCGAGGCTATTCAGGAATACCCTGATTTAGTGCAGAAATATCTGGGGTCGGTGGTTCCGGCTAAAGATAACTTTTTTGCCGCGCTAAATGCTGCGGTTGCCTCTGATGGCACCTTTGTGTATGTACCAAAAGGTGTTCGCTGCCCAATGGAGTTATCCACTTATTTTCGTATCAATGCGGCTAAAACCGGGCAATTTGAGCGAACTATCCTTATCGCCGACGAAGGCAGTTATGTCAGCTATATCGAAGGGTGCTCGGCACCCGTGCGCGACAGCTATCAGTTACATGCGGCAGTGGTTGAAGTCATTCTGCACAAAAATGCAGAGGTGAAGTACTCCACCGTGCAAAACTGGTTTGCAGGCTCTGACAGTACGGGCGGTATTCTGAACTTCGTGACCAAGCGTGCGTTGTGTGAAGGCGAAGGGTCGAAGATGTCATGGACGCAATCAGAAACCGGCTCAGCGATTACGTGGAAATACCCCAGTGTGATCCTGCAAGGGGATAACTCTGTGGGGGAATTCTTCTCGGTGGCGCTAACCAACGGTTATCAGCAAGCAGATACTGGCACTAAAATGATTCATATTGGCAAAAACACCAAATCAACAATTATTGCCAAAGGTATCTCTGCTGGGCACAGCCAGAATACCTACCGTGGTTTAGTGAAGATCCTGCCCGGTGCTGACAATGCCCGCAATTTCACACAATGTGACTCTATGTTGATTGGCCCAGATTCTGGCGCCCATACGTTCCCGTATGTGGAAGTCAGAAATAACACGGCACAGTTGGAACATGAAGCCACAACATCAAAAATTGGTGATGACCAACTGTTCTATTGCTTGCAGCGCGGTATCAGCGAAGATGATGCTATTTCAATGATCGTCAACGGTTTTTGTAAGGATGTCTTTTCCGAGCTACCGCTGGAATTTGCTGTCGAAGCACAAAAATTGTTAGCCATTAGTTTGGAGCACAGTGTCGGCTGATTGTTAGCTGAGTAAGTATTCGCTGCATATACCTAATAGATTTCAACATGCAGGAACGCTGCTTGCAGCGGCCTCGTCGAGCTGAGGCCCGCGGATGGGATGAGTAACGAGAGCGCCAACCCCCCTGCCGTCTGAAAGATGAAGGTATAAATAAAGTTTTGCGTCACGGCGCACCAAGGAACTCTATGTTAAGTATTAAGAATTTAAAAGTTAGCGTTGAAGGTAATGAAATCCTCAAAGGTTTAGATCTGGAGATCAAACCGGGTGAAGTACACGCTATCATGGGGCCGAACGGCTCAGGGAAAAGTACTTTATCAGCGGCATTGGCAGGGCGTGAAGAGTATGAAGTCACCGAAGGTGAAGTCACTTTTAAAGGAAAAGACTTACTCGAACTCGCGCCAGAAGATCGTGCAGGGGAAGGTGTCTTTTTGGCTTTCCAGTATCCGGTAGAAATCCCCGGTGTCAGTAACCATTTCCTCCTGCAAACCTCGGTTAATGCCGTGCGTAAATATCGTCAGCAGGCGCCATTGGACCGCTTTGATTTCTCTGATTTTATTGAAGAAAAAATTGCCTTGCTGAAAATGCCAGCTGATTTGCTGACCCGCTCGGTCAATGTGGGTTTCTCCGGTGGTGAGAAGAAACGTAATGATATTCTGCAGATGGCCGCATTAGAGCCTTCGTTGTGTATTCTGGATGAGACAGATTCTGGGTTGGATATTGATGCACTGAAAATCGTGGCCAATGGCGTTAACTCACTGCGCAATGAGAACCGCTCATTTATTATCGTTACCCACTACCAACGTATTCTGGATTACGTTAAACCTGATTTCGTCCATGTGTTGTATCAGGGGCGGATCATTAAATCGGGTGATTTCACGTTAGTGAAACAGTTGGAGGAGCAAGGCTATGGCTGGCTTACCGACCAACAGTAACGTTCTGGAAAGACAGCGGCTAGAACAGCAGCGACAAGAACAGCAGCGGATTGATGCATTAAAGCATTTCGGTCAGTTGTTTAAGCAGCGTCAGATCGAACCCTCTGCGGATGCCCGCGCCCATTGGCAGCAGGTGCTGCAACTGGGGTTCCCCGGCAGTAAACATGAAGACTGGAAATACACGCCGCTGGAGCGTTTATTCGCGCATGAATTCAGTTTTCCCCATGCGCCAGATGTGACAACAGCGCAGTGCGATGCATTGTCTCTGGTACCCAATGCACACCGTTTGGTTTTCATTAATGGCCAGTTTTCGCCGACGTTAAGTGACCGTGAGTGTGGTCCTTATCAATTAACGCATGCGGCTGAAAATGTGCCGTTCCCTACGGCCATACAATCAGAGGTGTTTTTGCACCTGACAGAAAGTTTGGCGCAGGAACGTTTGCATATTCGGTTACCTGTAGGTCAACACAGTGACAAGTCCTTATACCTTCTGCATATCAGCTCAGGTAACGACTCGGATATGGTGAATACCAGCCACTCTCGCCATCATCTGGTGGTTGAGGCGAACGCACAGGCTGAAGTTATAGAGCATTTTGTCAGCCTCAATGAACAACCCCATTTTACCGGGGCGCGGCTGACAATCGCGGTGGGTGATAACGCTGAATTGAATCATTATAAGTTGGCGTTTGAAACGCCGAAGAGTTATCACTTTGCCCATAACGATCTGGTCTTGGGGCGTGATGCACGGGCGCGGAGTCACAGTTTCTTGCTGGGGGCGGGGCTAACGCGCCATAACACCAGCAGCCAGTTAAATGGTGAAGGTTCGTCATTATCGATGAATAGCCTGCTGCTGCCGGTTGGGCGCGAGATTTGTGATACCCGAACTTATTTGGAACATAACAAAGGCCACTGCGAAAGCCGCCAGTTGCATAAAGTCATGGTCCGTGAGCGGGGCAAAGCTATTTTTAACGGCATGATTAAAGTCGCTAAACATGCGCTAAAAACTGACGGGCAGATGACCAACAACAATCTGCTGTTGAGCCATTTGGCTGAAGTCGATACCAAACCTCAGTTGGAAATTTATGCCGATGATGTGAAATGCAGCCACGGTGCCACCGTTGGGCGTATTGATGCGGAGCAACTATTTTATCTGCAATCGCGCGGTATCAATCAGGCTGATGCACAACAGATGATTATTTTTGCATTTGCTGCTGAAGTGACTGAAGCTATCCACAATGAAGCCATCCGTAAACAGGTGTTAGCACGTATTGCTGAGCGTTTGGCGTGGGAGTCTGTATGAATTTTCCTATTGAACGTGTAAGAGCTGATTTTCCACTGTTGAGCCGCCAGGTTAATGGGCAGCCGTTGGTTTATCTGGACAGCGCAGCCAGTGCGCAAAAACCTCAGGCGGTCATTGACAAGGAGCTTCATTTTTACCGTGATGGTTATGCGGCCGTTCATAGGGGCATTCACAGTTTAAGTGCTGAAGCGACTCAGCAGATGGAAGCCGTACGCACTCAGGTGGCTGATTTTATTCACGCCGCCTCCGCAGAAGAAATTATTTTTGTCAGAGGCACCACTGAAGCAATCAATTTGGTTGCTAACAGTTATGGCCGCCATTTCCTTGCCGCGGGTGATAGCATTATCATTACCGAAATGGAACACCATGCCAATATTGTGCCTTGGCAGATGTTGGCGCAAGATCTTGGTGTTGAAATCCGTGTTTGGCCACTGACGGCTACCGGTGAGTTGGAGATAACCGCCCTGGCAGCGTTGATTGATGACACCACGCGCTTACTGGCGGTGACTCAGGTCTCCAACGTGTTGGGAACGGTAAACCCGATTAAGGATATTGTGGCCCAGGCAAAAGCCGCCGGTTTAGTGGTGTTGGTGGATGGTGCGCAAGCGGTTATGCATCAGCCAGTTGATGTTCAGGCGTTGGGCTGCGATTTTTATGTTTTCTCAGGGCACAAACTGTACGGCCCATCGGGTATTGGGATTCTGTACGGCAAAAGTGCGTTGTTACAACAGATGCCGCCATGGGAAGGGGGCGGGGCGATGATCAAAACAGTCAGTTTGACGCAAGGCACTACGTTTGCTGACGCCCCTTGGCGCTTTGAGGCTGGGTCACCTAATACTGCGGGTATCATGGGGCTTGGCGCGGCCATTGACTATGTCACTGAATTGGGGCTCTTGCCGATCCAACAGTATGAGCAATCGCTGATGCATTACGCATTGGCGCAACTGAGCCAGATTAAGAGCCTGACACTGTATGGCCCAACAGAGCGTGCCGGGGTTATTGCCTTCAATCTGGGCCAGCACCATGCCTATGATGTGGGCAGCTTTCTTGACCAATACGGTATTGCTATTCGTACGGGTCATCACTGTGCGATGCCGCTGATGGCATTCTATCAGGTACCGAGTATGTGCCGTGCCTCACTGGCGCTGTATAATACCCGCGAGGATGTTGATCGGTTGGTGGCAGGATTACAGCGTATCGAAAAATTGCTGGGGTGAGAGTCTAAGCACCCACAACAGGCAACACCAAAGCCGACTATTCTTTCAGCAGTCGGCTTTTATTTTTTACGTATTCAGGAAATATGCTATGGCTGGTTTGCCAGATAGAGATAAATTAATTCGTAACTTTTCCCGCTGTTTAAATTGGGAAGAAAAATACCTGTACATCATTGAACTCGGCGGGCAGTTAGCCCCGTTGACCGAACAACAGCGCCACCCAGAGAATCTGATCTCCGGTTGCCAGAGTCAGGTCTGGATCGCGATGACATTGTCTGCTGAAGGCCATGTGATATTTGCCGGCGATAGCGATGCTGCTATCGTTAAAGGTCTGGTCGCCGTGGTATTCATCCTTTATCACGATTTAACACCTCAACAGATAATCTCTCTGGATGTGCGTCCATTCTTTGCTGATTTAGCGCTTAGCCAGCATTTGACACCTTCACGCTCACAAGGTCTGGAGGCGATGATCCGCGCCATTCGCACTAAAGTTGCCAATTTATCAGCGCATTGATACAGGCTAATATTTTGCTCTTTAATTATTGGGCTCTGACCATTTTTGCGTTGTGAGTCACAGTATTAAAATGGTGAGATTTCAGCAGCTTAAATCGGCGCTTATGCTAAAAAAACTACAATACATTACTTTGTAACACATTGATTTTTAGAGAAATAAATTGCCTTTATAATAAGGGCTGTTACTATACATTTGCCTTATTATTGGCTGCTAAAATTAACGTAGATAGCCGTGTAAACCGAATTTGAAGAAGTGATGTAGGAACTAAGCATGAAACGTGCATTAACTTTGATTGGTATGTTATTTGCAACTTGTCTGGCAGGTAGTCTTACTGCTGCCAATGCGAACGAGTACCCACTGCCGCCCGCTAATAGTCGCTTAATTGGCGAAAATACAACCTTTACTGTTCCAAATGATGGTCGCCCTTTGGAGGCCATTGCAGCCGACTACAAGATTGGCCTGTTGGGTATGCTGGAAGCAAACCCAGGGACTGATCCCTATTTGCCATTACCGGGGTCAGTACTGACTATTCCGAACCAGATGTTGCTGCCTGACACCCCACGGGAAGGTATCGTTATCAACCTGGCTGAACTGCGCCTTTATTATTACCCTAAAGGTCAGAACAAAGTGATTGTTTATCCCATCGGCATTGGTCAGTTAGGGCGTGATACACCCACTATGGTTACCTCTATCAGCCAGAAGATCCCTAACCCAACTTGGACGCCAACCGCGAACATCCGTAAAAACTATTTGGCAGAAGGTATCACCTTGCCATCAGTGGTTCCGGCCGGTCCTGACAACCCTATGGGGCAGTTTGCTCTGCGTCTGTCCGCAGGAAGGGGGGAGTACCTTATCCATGGTACTAACGCCGACTTCGGTATCGGTCTACGTGTCAGCTCTGGCTGTATTCGTTTACGTCCAGATGACATTGAAGCACTGTTCAACTCAGTTCCTAAAGGCACTCGCGTACAAATCATTAACGAACCCGTTAAATATGCCGTTGAACCTGATGGTAAACGTTACGTTGAAGTTCATCAGCCGTTGTCCCGTGTAGACAGTGATGATCCACAAACGATGCCAATCGCGATCGGCAGTGGCTTGCAGAAGTTCATCAACGATAGCCAGACGGATGCTAAAGCGGTTCAGGATGCGATTGTACGCCGTTCTGGTATGCCAACCATCGTTACTGTGGGTGAAGCTTCTACTCAGCAAGCGCCAACGCCTGTAGCGTCTCAGGATGAGCAACAGGCACAGGCTGAAGCACTACTGTCAACGACGGATGAAAAGTGATCCACTTATATCTCCACCAACGGCCCAATATTGATCCACCGTTTTACTCAGGATTAGCTTCTGCTATAACCCCGGCCTTTCGTTTCTGTCTGAGTCGATAGCTTTCTCCTTTGATTTGAACGACATGTGAGTGGTGTAAGATACGGTCCAGCATCGCTGAGGTCAGTGCTGCATCACCGGCGAACGTTTGATCCCACTGCCCGAACGGCAGATTGGATGTCAGGATCATTGCGCTCTTTTCGTAACGTTTAGCGATGACCTGGAAGAACAGCTTTGCTTCTTCCTGACTGAACGGCAGATAGCCTATTTCATCAATGATGAGCAGGCGGGGGGCCATTACTCCACGCTGAAGCGTCGTTTTATAACGGCCCTGACGTTGTGCCGTAGATAACTGAAGTAACAGATCTGCTGCTGTTGTGAAGCGAACTTTGATACCTGCACGGACTGCTTCATAGCCCATCGCTATTGCCAGATGGGTTTTCCCCACACCTGATGGCCCCAGTAATACGATATTTTCATTACGTTCTATGAAGCTGAGTGAGCGTAACGACTGGAGTTGCTTCTGCGGTGCTCCGGTGGCGAATGTGAAGTCATACTCTTCGAACGTTTTCACCGCCGGGAAGGCTGCCATTCGGGTATACATCGCCTGTTTACGTTGATGACGTGCCAGTTTTTCTTCATGAAGCAGATGCTCCAGGAAGTCCATATAACTCCATTCCTGGTCTACTGCCTGTTGTGACAGCGCAGGCGCTGCGCTTATAAGGCTTTCCAGTTGCAACTGCCCGGCGAGCGCCATCAGTCGTTGATGTTGCAGTTCCATCATCACGCCACTCCTCTGCAGAATGAGTCGTAGATGGAGAGTGGATGATGCAGGGGGTGTTTGTCGAAGTTCACCAGATTTTCATCAAGATGCACGTCATACTCTTTTTTCTCCGGAGGCAGTGCCAGCATGGACTGCTGCTCTTCGAGCCAGCGATCGCAGGGACGGGCCTGGATTGTTTCATGCTTTCGTTGGTTAGCGACATCGTGCAGCCAGCGCAGACCGTGGCGGTTGGCTGTTTCAACATCGACAGTGATCCCCATCGGGCGCAGGCGAGTCATTAGTGGGATGTAAAAACTGTTACGGGTGTACTGCACCATCCGTTCCACCTTACCTTTAGTCTGTGCCCTGAAGGGGCGACACAGTCGGGGAGAGAAGCCCATCTCCTTGCCGAACTGCCACAGCGAAGGATGGAACCGGTGCTGACCGGTCTGATATGCGTCACGTTGCAGAACCACAGTTTTCATATTGTCATACAACACTTCGCGCGGCACACCACCAAAGAAGCGGAACGCATTACGATGGCAGGTCTCCAGCGTGTCATAACGCATATTGTCAGTGAATTCGATGTACAGCATTCGGCTGTATCCGAGAACAGCAACGAACACGTGAAGCGGTGAGCGACCATTACGCATAGTGCCCCAGTCAACCTGCATCTGTCGTCCGGGTTCAGTTTCGAACCGAACGGCAGGCTCCTGCTCCTGAGGAACCGAGAGAGAACGAATGAATGCCCTGAGAATGGTCATTCCGCCACGATATCCCTGGTCTCTGATCTCGCGAGCGATTACCGTTGCCGGGATTTTGTAAGGATGAGCATCGGCGATGCGTTGACGAATATAATCCCGGTATTCATCCAGGAGTGAAGCAACAGCAGGTCGCGGCGTATATTTTGGCGGCTCAGATTTTGCCTGCAAATAACGTTTAACGGTATTGCGGGAGATCCCCAGTTCTCTGGCAATCGCCCGGCTACTCATTCCCTGCTTGTGCAGGATTTTAATTTCCATAACTGTCTCAAAAGTGACCATAAACTCTCCTGAATCAGGAGAGCAGATTACCCCCTGGATCTGATTTCAGGCGTTGGGTGTGGATCACTATTGCACCGTTCGTTACAACTACAACCGACAGAAGAGTCAGTGATGCCTAAGCTGGTTCAGCCCGGCCCGGTTTATTCAGAAAATAACTAATCACTTGTCTGTGCTTTACCGTGGTGGAGATCCATCGTGGTAAAGCCAGAATTGTATTCCGCGCTTTAGAGGCTTGTCGTTGTGAAAGTCAGAATATTAAAGCCAGTGCGAGAAGTTATCATCGAAATAGACGTGTTCATCAAAATATAAGCAAGCATGCGGTACCAGGTCAACCTGGGGGTGTTTGTCAGTGTTGAGTCGCAGTTGGTCATTATTGAGTAGTCGTGGTCAGCATGAGTATGGAAGAGGGAGTGACATCAAGGAGAGCGATTGTCAGACGTTCATTTCTGTACGACAAACATTTCCGTAGGGCAAATAAATATCCTCCGGCATAGCCGGAGGTTTTTCATATGCGCCTATAAGGCTCTGTTACCAGCCGCGCCCTAACAGGCGCATCGCGATCTGACATTTGCATCTATGGATTACTTACGGCCCGTAAACGGGCTACCGGGATACGGGATCGAGAGTTGCTCACCCATTTTATCCTCTTCCAATTGGTGCTTTATGTATTCTTGTATCCTGGCCGTGTTTTTCCCTACCGTATCAACGTAATACCCTCGACACCAAAACTCCCTGTTACGGTATTTGAACTTCAAATCGCCAAACTGCTCATAAAGCATCAGACTGCTCTTTCCCTTCAGGTACCCCATAAATCCCGAGACACTCATCTTGGGCGGGATCTCCAGAAGCATATGGATGTGATCCACACAGTATTCTGCTTCCAGGATATTCACGTTTTTCCATTCGCACAGTTTTCTTAAAATACTGCCAATCGCTCTGCGTTTTTCCCTGTAGAACACCTGCCTTCGGTACTTCGGCGCAAAAACTATATGATATTTACAGTTCCATCGGGTGTGCGCTAAGCTCTTTTCATCCCTCATTGGGACCCCCTTTTGATTTCTTGTTGAACATTTGCAGTTGCCAGACCGCAAACTGTTTTAACAAATCAAAAGGGGTTTTTATAACTGACCCAAAGCTGAAAGCTTTACTGAACCCCCAGCCTAGCTGGGGGTTTTCTGGGCACAAAAAAATGGCGCACAATGTGCGCCATTTTTCATTCAGGAAGTAATATTACTTCTTGTAAGCTTGAGCTTGGTTGTCAAGACGTTGGTTAGCACGTGCTGCATCGTCTTTAGCTGCTTGAACGTCAGCGCGCACTGCGTTCACGTCGTTGCTCAGTTGATCAACTTTAGCGTTCAGAGTCTGAACGTCAGAAGACAGTTGATCGATTTTAGCATTGCTTGAACAACCAGCCAGCATTGTAGAAGCCAGAATTACCGCGCCCAGTACAAGTTTAGTACGATTCATTATTAACACCCTCTAGATTAAGTTAATCTCCATGTAGCCTTACAAGTATTACACAAAGTTTTTTCGAAAGAGAATAAAATTTTAGTATTAAGAGGGTTTATTTTGCTCGTTAGCTCAAAGAATCATCTTGCTTTAAAAAAAAGTTAAAAAAACGAGACAAAACAGCCGGGTTCTATGGGACTAGTCTTATTTGTAAGGTGCGCTATAGCGGGATTAGGATAAAGTAAAATTTTTTCAGAAAGTTTATTAGGCAAGCTTTAAAAAAGAAAACGCCGCTATAGAGAGCGGCGTTTTAATTATTGAACAATAACGCGTTGGAATTATAACACGTGTACTGAAGAGGTATTGGTCGTACCGCTTGGTACCAAGGCACCTGAAACCATGATGACCACGTCGCCTTTCTGTGCCAGGCCGCTCGCCAGAGCCGCTTCTTTACCGAGACGGTAGAAATCATCGGTTGAGGCGATTTCGTCTACCAACTGAGTGATTACGCCTTTAGTCAGAATTAACTGATGGGCTGTCATTTCATTGGTCGTCAGTGCCAGAATGGTCGCAGTAGGGAAGTATTTACGGACAGATTTTGCAGATTTACCCCCCCCGGTTGCGACCACAATCACTTTGGCTTCCAGTTTTTCTGCGGTTTCAACAGCACCACGGCAAACGGCTTCAGTGATTCGCATTTTACGGTTGTCGTTCAGTGACTCAATGCGGCTAGGCATAACACGGTCTGTACGCTCACAGATGGTCGCCATGATGGTGACAGACTCTAATGGGTACTTACCCTTAGCACTTTCGCCGGACAGCATGACCGCGTCGGTACCGTCAAGGATGGCGTTTGCAACGTCACCGGCTTCTGCGCGGGTAGGACGTGGGTTTTTGATCATGGAATCGAGCATTTGAGTTGCAGTAATAACAACTTTACGTGCGCGGTTACATTTCTCGATCATCATCTTCTGCGCGAAGATGACTTCTTCGACAGGGATCTCAACACCTA
Organism: Yersinia pestis; assembly: GCF_900460465.1. Lineage (GTDB taxonomy): Bacteria > Pseudomonadota > Gammaproteobacteria > Enterobacterales > Enterobacteriaceae > Yersinia > Yersinia pestis. Next base: position 358,210 of record NZ_UAVH01000007.1, read on the forward strand.
AGTCACCACGGGCAACCATGATACCGTCAGAGGCTTCCAGGATTTCGTCGAAGTTATTCAGACCTTCCTGATTTTCGATTTTAGAGATGATCTGGATATGTTCGCCACCGTGTGCTTTCAGGTGTTCACGAATTTCCAGTACATCAGAACGTTTACGGATAAAGGAGGCGGCAACGAAATCAACGCCTTGTTCGCAACCGAAGATCAGGTCGCCTTTATCTTTTTCTGCTAATGCGGGCAGTTGGATCGACACGCCTGGCAGGTTAACGCCTTTGTTTTCACCCAAATCACCACTGTTCAAGACTTTACAGACAACGGTGTGTTCAGTGACTTCAATGACTTCCATACCGATCAAGCCATCGTCAACCAGAACAGTGTTACCAATTTTCAGGTCAGCGGCGAAGCCTGGGTAGGTGACTGCAACAATTTTGTCGTTACCGACAACGCTTTGATCAGTCGTGAACGTGAAGGTCTGACCTGCAACCAGCGCAGCATCTTTGCCGCCTTCCAGTTTCATGGTCCGGATTTCAGGGCCTTTAGTATCCAGCAAAATCGCGGCTTTTTTGCCTGTTTTTGCCATTACAGCCCGGAGGTTTTTGATACGTTGACCGTGCTCTGCATAGTCACCGTGAGAGAAGTTTAAACGCATAACGTTCATGCCAGCATTCAGCAGGTTTGTCAGCATTTCTTCGGATTCGGTTTTTGGACCGATAGTACAAACAATTTTAGTCTTTTTCATGACGGATTTTTTCTACAAGTTGTGATGGATAAAAAGTGAAAGTTCCGTTATTTACAACAACGGAGTGGTATCTGATTGGTGTTGGGTGTAGCGAAACGTGACCAAGAAATAAAACATTACTAAGGATAGATGACAGTGGTGGAAGTTGAGCGGAAAATTTTAGCGCGAGACTCAGCGCATGATCAGAGCACGATGGCATAAATGAGAGTTGTATTTTTTTTAGCGTATCGGATAATCAAAATGCTGAAACCATTCAACTGAAACGACGGTCCGTATTATAAGCGGTAAGTGACGGGAAATGAAATAGAAAACAGGAGCTCATTGCCGTTTTTTGTAAAAAGTAGGGATTAATGACGCAAACGCAGAGATTAAATCTTAATTTGTTGCGCAAGTTGTTTGTTTGTTGATTTTTTTGACAGTAAATAGGGGGCACTTAAACATTCCAGCTCACTTATGGCGCGCCACTGCGGCAGGTGAACATTATCAATAGACGACTCGAATCAGTAAGAAATCAACCAATAGTCAGGAACTGACAAAGGAAAAATAGAGGAGGACTACAGGAGAGAGAAAAGAAATGGTGCGTTCTAATGGACTCGAACCATCGACCCCCACCATGTCAAGGTGGTGCTCTAACCAACTGAGCTACGGACGCACATAATTCTTTCTGGTAAAACAGCTATCACATTAGACTGACTACCGTGCAATAAAAAGTGGTGCGTCCGAATGGACTCGAACCATCGACCCCCACCATGTCAAGGTGGTGCTCTAACCAACTGAGCTACGGACGCATCTATTATTGCCTACTATCAACGGTGACAGCGGGGACGAATACTAACGGGCTGCCCGTCTGCTGGCAAGAGGAAAAACGCAATATTTATTGTAAACTCACGTAATCGCTGTGCTTTTATCCATTACGCTGTTTTTTCATCCAGATGTTGTTGGGGAGACTCCCTTTTATTTGAGACTAACCGCGCGAAGCCCCTACAGGTGTTTTATGGCGGAGCGGGGGGTAGCCCCACTCCACGATAAGCTAATGGGCTGCCCGTTGCAGAATAAACGCAGTAGGTTGTTTTTGTAGCCAACGGATACGCAGCACCATCAGAATAGCCGCAGCCGTCAGACCGATAATGAAACCTATCCAGAAACCAGCAGGCCCCATCGCAGGGAGGATATAATCGGTCAAGCCCAGAAGGTAGCCGCTGGGTAACCCGAGAAGCCAATACGCGGTAAACGTAATAAAGAAAATGGAGCGCGTATCTTTATAGCCCCGCAAGACACCACTCCCAATAACCTGAACGGCATCAGACAACTGATAAAGTGCCGCCAGCAACATCAGATGGGACGCCATGGTAACCACTTCAGGTGTCTTGTTATACAACAACGCAATATGTTCACGGAAAACAATGGTAAACACAGCGGTAACGCTGGCCAGCAATAAACCAACCGCCATGCTGGTATAGGCTGCAACCTGAGCCTGTTCCACCGCCCCTTGTCCGAGACGAAACCCGACACGAATTGTCGCTGCTACACTCAGTGACATGGGTAACATAAACATCAATGAACTGAAGTTGAGGGCAATCTGGTGTCCGGCAACAGCAACAATACCCAGTGGCGATACCAATAGGGCGACGACGGCGAACAGCGTGACCTCGAAAAAAAGGGCCAAGGCGACGGGCAAGCCAAGGCCACTTAAACGCTTCATTACCTGCCAATCGGGCGCGGCAAATCCTTTTTCCAGTTTGATATCCTGTTGAGAACGGGCGCGCGTTACGTACCATCTCATCATCAGGAACATCACCCAATAAACAGAGGCTGTTGCCACCCCGCAGCCTACGCCACCTAAGGCCGGCGCGCCAAATTTCCCATAGATAAAAATGTAGTTAATCGGGATGTTAACCAGCAGGCCAACAAACCCGATAACCATTCCCGGTTTAGTCTTGGATAGCCCTTCACACTGATTTCTCAGAACTTGGAAGAACAGATAACCGGGCACACCCCACATGATAGCATGCAGAAAACCCACGGCTTTCTGCGCCAGCACGGGGTCAATATTATCCATTTGTTTAATAACGTGGTCACTATTATAGAGCACCAGCATAATTAACACGGAAACACAGAGTGCCAGCCAAAACCCTTGCCTGACTTGGTGGGCAATCTGGCTACGGCGCCCTGAACCATTAAGTTGGGCGACAGTCGGCGTTAGTGCGAGTAACAAGCCGTGTCCGAATAAAATAGCGGGTAGCCAGATAGACGTGCCTACCGCCACCGCTGCCATGTCTGTTGCACTGACAGAGCCGGCCATGATCGTGTCAACAACACCCATAGCGGTTTGAGACAGTTGCGCGATGACAACGGGAATAGCGAGAGCCAACAAGCTACGCGCTTCAACTATATACTTCTGCACGTATGCACCTTTTTAATTATGTTTTAAATCATGACGGTTTATCATCAGGCGATGATAAATAAAATAGTGGGAAAGCAATAAAATATTGTACCTGCTCACCGAGGTTAAGCAATCCTTGTCATTAAATATCAACCAAATACCCTGAATAGTCTTTTTTACTCTAAGTGGTTTGGTTTTCCTGATTTTATGAGGCAAAATTGACACAGATAATATTTCTTTCTACAGATAACTTATAAGAGGCATGGCGTATGTTTACCGGTATTGTTCAAGGCACCGGGCTTGTGGTGGCCATCGAAGAAAAATCTAATTTCCGCACGCATGTTGTAGAGCTGCCTATTGATATGCTGCCTGAGTTGGCATTGGGGGCGTCAGTTGCTCACAATGGATGCTGCCTCACCGTGACACATATTGAGGGCAATCGTGTCAGTTTTGATTTGATGAAGGAAACATTACGCCTCACTAACTTAGGGGATATAAACGTTGGTGATAAGGTTAATCTAGAGAGGGCGGCTAAATTCAGCGATGAAATTGGTGGTCATCTTATGTCCGGTCATATTATCTGTACTGCAGAGATTGCTAAAATATACACATCAGAAAATAACCGTCAGATTTGGTTTCGTATGCCCAGCGAAGATCTAATGAAATATGTGTTACATAAAGGTTTTATTGGTATTGATGGCATCAGCCTGACAATCGGCGAGGTGGTGGGTAATCGTTTCTGTGTTCATCTCATTCCAGAAACGTTGTCTCGAACCACACTGGGTAAAAAGCGGTTAGGGCACCGGGTTAATATCGAGATAGATCCGCAGACCCAAGCGGTGGTTGATACTGTTGAACGGGTATTGGCGCAGCGCAATATAGCTAACGCGGCGTTAGTGGACGAAAAATTCGTACGGGTGTCATAACCTACAAAAAATAAGACAGGGGTTTTTATCCCCCTGTCTCCTATCTGAGGTTAGCGAGGGACGCGAATCCCCCCATTCACACCATTTGGACTGAATAGTACTTGCCACAACTGAATGTCTCTGGCGCGAAATGCGCCCGCGCAGGCATTAAGATAATAGCTAAACATCCGTTCAAACCGTTGTGAGTAATTCGCAGACAGATTTGGCCACGCTGCCTGGAAACGCTCATACCATGCCATCAATGTTCGGTCATAATCCGCGCCAAAATTATGCCAGTCTTCCATGACAAAATACGGTTCACTAGCCTGAGCAATATGTTGCACTGACGGCAGACAACCATTGGGGAAGATATATTTATTGATCCAGGGGTCGACGTTCATATTGGTGCGGTTAGCGCCGATGGTGTGCAGCAAGAACAATCCATCCGGTTTTAAATTACGGTTTACCACCTTAAAATAAGTGGAGTAGTTCTTGGGCCCCACATGTTCGAACATGCCGACAGAAACAATGCGGTCAAATTGCTCATTCAAGTCACGGTAATCCTGCAATAAAATGCTGACATCAAGGCCTTCACACCGCTGTTGTGCTAGTTTTTGTTGTTCAACAGAAATAGTCACACCCGAGACTGACACCCCGAAATGTCTGGCGGCATAAGCAGCAAGCCCCCCCCAGCCACAACCGATATCCAACAGCTTCATGCCTGGCGCTAATTGCAATTTCTCGCAAATCATTTGCAGTTTATGTTCTTGCGCCTGTTCAAGGCTGGTGGCTTCTTTCCAGTAGGCGCAAGAATATTGCATATTCGGGTCAAGTATTTGAGTAAAGAGATCATTACCTAAGTCATAATGCTCTTTGCCAACAATCCAGGCTCTTCTCTTTGATTGTAAATTGATGACACGGGCGGCAGCGATACGCAAAGTATCTTTGAAATGGCGTGGGAGTTTATGTTCCAGACCCGCCTGAAGAACGCGCTGGAAGAATATATCCAGACGATCGCACTCCCACCAGCCATCCATATAACTCTCACCTAATGCCAAAGATCCTCCTTGTAGCACCCGTTTAAAAAAGTCTGGGTTGTTGACCCGAATATCGAAAGGGCGTGAACCATTGATTTCAATATCAGCTTGGTTCAGCATGTCTTGCACAATGCGGAACCATGGGCTTTCTTGAACACTCTGATCTTCTATACAGGATGAACTCATAGCTTCTCCATCACTTTCTTCTGACTTATGATCCGCGGTTCAGTGTTAGCTACGCAGATGCATACCAATAAGGTTTTGTTACCCTGGTGTCTGATATCCGTTATGGATATACCCTACATATTTGACGTTGCGGGTGAGTAAATTCGCTACCTACCTGCAACACTTATGATTTTGGGTAATAGAGGAAGATTAAGAAGAAACCCTAATTACGCTTTAGTTTAGGGTGACTCATCCTTAAGCGTAAATGTGACACAATCCATGCGCACAGAAGAAACCTCAAATAATATTTTTTTAAGTGATATTATAGCTGGTTAAAATGAGTATAGGCTGGCCTGGGCGCTTTCTCAATAATAAATTGTTCCCGGCCAGTGTGTATCTTAGTGACTATTTCCCAAGGGAATTATGTGTTGGGCTATATACCCGTCATACACCAAGCTGCATATCTGCTGGCTGCTTTCCAACCACTCGACTCATTTTGGTTATGGTGTCCGAGTCATCAATCTGGTTTTGTCTTTACGTAACGCGTAACAATGGATGCCGTAACCCAAAGCCGCCAAAACTACCGTCAATAGCATCACTGTCACTGTCGCCAAGAGCGGCTGGCTGATATAGGCCGATACCAACATACTGGCCACAAAGCACAAACCGAGTTGCAGGGTATTCTGCAAGGCCGCCGCTTTGCCGGTATTGTCTGGAAACGGCATTAATGCATTCGCTACGATAATAGGGTAGCAGGCACCATTCACAAGCGCCATTAAGCAGAAAGGGATAAGCAACGTGAGCAATGATGGCGTTGTTAAGGTGGCGATCAAGTACAGGGCAATCATGCTGCCAGCATAGCCCACTAACAGCCAGGGTAGCAGGGTGTTCCCTTTTATGTGGGCAAGTGCACTGCGGCAACCAAATCCACCAAGCAGAAAAGCCAGCGTCTGTGGGACATAACTCAAGCCAATAACATTTGGGCTGTACCCCATATTTTCCAGAATGAAAGGTGAACCCGTTAGCCAAGCAAAGAAGCCAGCACTACAGGCAGCAAAGATCATGACGTTGCCACTGAATGTGGGTGATTGGAGCAGTTGCCAGAAACTCACCGTGTTTTTAGGTTGATCGCTGTTATCGGCGCGTGCTTTTTTCCTTTCTTGCAGCACCATTGTCGGGATCAGTAAGAGCAGTGTAATGGCTAATAGAACTACAAAAATTGACCGCCAACTGAAGTGGTTCAGTAACCAGGCACCTAATAACGGCGCTAATGCGGGTGATAAGGCAACCAGCGGCATTATGGTGGCAAACACGCGGTTGGCCTTCCCGTCGCGATAGCGGTCTACCACTAAAGCCTGCCAGCTCACCGCCGCTGAACAGACGCCCACGGCTTGTATGAAGCGTAGAACCAACAATTGAGTGGCATTTTCAACCCATAACATCCCTAAGCAACCGATGGCAAATAACCCCAAACCCGCTAACAGGACAGGCTTGCGGCCCAATTTGTCTGAAAGGGGCCCCCAGATAAGCTGTGCTATGGCAAAACCGGCCAGAAAAATACTTAAACTGGCGCTGATGGCACCGGCGGTGGTTTGCAGTTCGCGTTGCATTGCACCGAAGGCGGGGAGATACATGTCTGTGGCCAAATAACCCAGCATACTCAGGCCGGCCAGATAGAACATGAAACTGGATGACGTTTTCATTCTTTATTTCTCTTTTATCATAATTGTGCAGGTAAATTATTTGTGTAGTAAAAGGGTGCTACAGAATACGGTTATTGTCGTTACTGATTATTGTTGCAAATGTTATTGTTACAAAGGTTACTGTTAAAGATGGTTATTATCAGCAGTTTTAGCTATCAAAAATGATCGTAGGGAAATCGTTGCGGGGCGCATTCTATCCAATGGCATCTTCTGTTGTGAAACGGTAATATTTGCAAGGTGCTGTTAAAAATTTTGATGGCAAGATGAGCAGGCTAAAAGGTAGGCAGTAATGTGGTCAGAATATTCTCTGGATGTGGTCGATGCGGTCGCACGCACTGGCAGCTTTAGTGCGGCAGCACAAGAATTGCACCGTGTGCCTTCAGCGGTGAGTTATACCGTTCGGCAATTAGAAGACTGGCTTGCGGTTCCTCTGTTTGAACGACGTCATCGTGATGTGGAACTGACGGAGGCGGGTGTCGTTTTTCTTAAAGAAGCCCGCGATGTTATCAAAAAAATGAATGACACGCGTCGTCAGTGCCAGCAAGTTGCGAATGGCTGGCGCGGGCAGTTAAACATTGTGGTAGATAAAATCGTCAAACCTCAGCGCAGCCGCCGTTTAGTGTTAGATTTTTACCGTCATTTTCCTGATGTTGAATTACGTGTGCGTTATGAGGTTTTTAATGGGGTTTGGGATGCACTGAGCGATGGCCGTGCGGATATTGCCATAGGGGCGACCCGTGCCATCCCAGTGGGTGGGCGTTTTGTCTTTCGTGATATGGGCTTTCTTAGCTGGCTATGCGTTGTGAGTGTCGATCACCCATTAGCGTTACTATCAGGGCCGTTAAGCGATGAACAATTGCGGCCTTATCCCTCACTTTGTCTGGAAGACACGGCACTCAATTTACCCAAGCGGGATACATGGACGCTAGATAACCAGCAACGATTGGTTGCACCGGATTGGTCAACAGGAATCGATTGTTTGTGTGCGGGACTGTGTATGGGCATGGTGCCCGCCCATATGGTATCGCCCTTGATTGCACAGGGAAAATTAGCGGCGATCACGTTGGCAGAGCCGTTACCCGATAGCCCGTGCTGTCTGACATGGGAGCAGAATAATCACTCTCCCGCACTGGCTTGGTTACTTGATTATCTAGGTGACAGTGTCACGCTAAATACTGAGTGGTTAAGGGATGATAGCCAGCAATTGATAGCAAACAATTGATAGCCAACCATCGATAGCAAATAACCGCAGGGAATGCGGTTATCCGAATCGGGCCGGCAGTGCTGAATACGACCGGCCAAGGCAAGCATCAACGGCGATAATCACGGAAAGGGCCATCAGCAACGGAACGACGCTCCACCAGTTTAGGGTGTACCTCTATGGTCTGCGGATCTTCACGCTTACTGACAATGCGGTCCAGCAACATGGCAAAGGCGGTTTCGCCTAATCTCTCTTTAGGTTGATGGATAGTGGTCAGTGCTGGTGAGAAGTAGCGCGCGTTACGCACATTATCATACCCGATCACCGAAATATCTTGTGGTACCCGCAGGCCCAGTTCGTCGGCGGCACAGATTGCGCCCATCGCCATGATATCGCCGCCACAGAACACCGCCGTTGGGCGATGTTTTTGTGTCAGAATTTGATGCATAGCTTTATAACCGGATTCTGGCTCAAAATCGCCCTGAACAATCCACTCTTCACGAACAGGGATATTGGCTTCTTCCAAGGCTTTAAGGAAGCCTTGATGACGGCCACCGCCGGTATTACGCGCCAACTGGCCGGGTATCGCACCAATATCACGATGCCCGCGTTCAATCAGATAACGGCCCGCTAAATAGCCTCCTTCGAAGGCGTTATCAATGATAGAGTCAGTAAAATCGCCACGGGCAGTCCCCCAGTCCATCACGACCATAGGAATATTGCGATAATCCTCTAGCATCCCCAGCAGTTGATCTGGATATTCGGAGCACATCACCAATAAACCATCGACACGCTTTTGTGCCAACATCGCCAGATAGGCTTTTTGTTTATCCAGATTATTATGAGAATTACATAAAATCAGCGTGTAACCTTTGCTATAGCAGCTATTTTCTACCGCTTCGATCACCTCAGCAAAATAGGGCGCTTCACTGGACGTTGCCAGCAAACCAATCGACTTGGTGTGATTCACTTTCAAACTGCGGGCGACAGCACTGGGTGAATAATGCAGCTCTTTAATGGCGGCCCACACGGCAGCCTTCGTATTTTCGGCGACGAAACGAGTCTTGTTGATAACGTGCGAAACGGTGGTTGTGGACACACCTGCGTGTTTGGCCACATCTTTAATCGTTGCCATAAAAAGAATGACTCCTAAACTGACCGGCTGAAACAGGTCAGTATCATGTTAATCGTTTGCCTGCGTTACCCGCAAACCACTCAGACAGAAACAAGATAGTCGGTTGGATAGTCGTGTCAGCGGGTTGTCCGAGAGTATTTATTGGATGTTATTAGTCGGTACGCAGTGATGAACTGCGAATTTTGGCTGATTTGGAGGAAAAGTGAAAGGGGTAATCTACGTTATAAAGTGCGTAATGAGCACAAGATTTTTTTTCTTATCTGTGGGAAAATCATTCCACACACTAATTATGTGCCTTTTTCCTACTAAAAATTAACCGGCTAAGGAGCTTTTATGGATACCAATTTGAAAATGTCGTTGATTACGACCGTTGGTGCGCTGGCGATGATCATTATATTTAGCTTCGTGGCGGTGATGAATTAAGTCAACCGTTGCTGGTGAATGGTAATAATAAGGGCGGTTAAACCGCCCTTATTTATGTTATCGATGTAGCTTGTATACGGTTACTGCTTACTCTTCACGACTCTCAGTCTAGGTTTTTCTCAGCGAAAGACCAGTTAACTACTGCCCAGAAATTCTCCAGATATTTTGGTCGCGCATTACGGTAATCAATATAGTAAGCATGTTCCCACACATCGACGGTCAACAGGGGTTTATCTGTTGTTGTCAGCGGTGTTCCTGCGTTAGAAGTACTGACAATCGCCAATGTCCCATCCGCTTTTTTAACGAGCCACGTCCAACCAGCGCCAAAGTTTTTCACGGCAGCATCAGTAAATTGCGCTTTAAATTCAGCAAATGAGCCAAAAGACTTATTAATGGCCTCGGCGATTTTTCCAGTAGGTTCACCGCCTCCATTTGGCGACAGGCAATGCCAGTAGAAGGTATGGTTCCAAACTTGGGCCGCATTATTAAACACACCGCCATTGGCGGTTTTCACGATCTCTTCCAGTGATTTGCCTGCAAACTCAGTATCTTTAATCAGATTATTGAGGTTGATCACATAGGTGTTGTGGTGCTTACCATAATGGTATTCCAGCGTTTCGGCAGAGATGTGGGGTTCCAGCGCATTTTGCGCGTAAGGTAATGCAGGTAATTCAAAAGACATAGCTCTCTCCTTTCGGGGGTGCTCAGGGTGTTTGCTCTTCAAATCCTATCCACCATTGTTGAGAGGTGTGGGGTGAAGAGCGGTTAAAAACGGTATTTTTATATTTTTGTTGTAAGTACTAATCTTAGCAATTTCTACCAGGGGTAACTGATATAACCATACAGTTAAATGGGGTATTGATCGAGGGGGAGGGTGCCACTGCCTTGATGCCATTGATGTGTTATTGAACAAGATCACCTGGTCGTTAAACCGGATCGTCAGTTAGGGCTAGAGGTTTTTACTGGCAGATTTTTTTACTCGCGAATATTTTTACTAACAAATATTTTTGATAACAAAGTTTTTAATAACAAATAGTTTTTAATAACAAACAGTTTTTACTAACGAATAGTTTTAGGTGTGACGACGCGGCGTGCGCCGACATAGTGCTCTTGCCAGTAATCATTATTCAACATACTGATACGAATTTCCTCACCGGTACGAGGAGACTGAATAAATTTACCATTACCTAAATAGACACCAACATGGTCTGCGACACCGCGATTGGCGATCTTGAAGAAGACTAAATCACCACTTTCCAATTCCGTGCGCTTAACGGGAGCGGCATCACGTAAGTGATACATTTCATTAGCGGTTCGTGGCATTTTTATTTTGACGACATCTTTGTAAGCGTAATAAATAAGCCCGCTGCAATCGAAACCGGTGTTAGGGGAACTGCCACCCCAGCGGTAAGGCTTACCAACTTGCTTCATCAGTTTGCTCATCGCGGTCTGTTTCGCTTTTTGGTAACGCTTCTTGTGTGCTGGGCTGAGCTTAAGTTTGTTGTTTGCTGCCAACTCGGTACTGGCCTTACCTTGCGCTTTATTTCGCTGCCGCCCATACGGTGTTTTGGCTGTTCTTATGCTTGATGTCCTTTTCTTATTAGCTGCAGTTTTACTTTCAGTTGTCCGACTGCTGTTTATTTTATTGCGAACGACTTTGTTGGTACTTGTCTTATTGTTGCCTGTTTTACGAGGCTCAGTTGTCTTCTTACTGACAGGGCCTTTCGTGGTAGCGATTTTACTTCTCTTTGTACTTTTATCTGCTTTGCGCTTTTTACGATCATCAGGACTGGCCTGGCTAACATGCCCCTTTTTCTGTTCAACAGACGAATGAGCTTGCGGTGACGCATGCGCCAAATTTAAAAATAGCTGGGTAAACAGCAGCACAAACAGCGTAAGCATTAAACGCATAATAACGCTACCCACCTTGGCCCTGAAACGAATATGAAGAGTGACAGTATTGCCGAAACTCACGATATAACAAAGCAGAGAGCTATAGGATTTTAGTCGATATTGTGAGAAAACATTAATGGCGTTGCCATTGTTGTTTTTTCACTCTGAGAGTGAACTTAAATCGACCATCCGTCAACGGGTTAATCGACGAGCATGGACGCAGCCCCAGAGAGAAGATAATAGTGAGGGGATGGGATCAAAAATGTTATTATTAAGGTACATATTTGTAGCTGACGCGATATCCATTATCTCGACGAGTAAAATCCATGCAAAAGATGGCGTTTTATTCCTGTCGTGACAGTCGCTACAATAGGCCGGATACGATAAATAAAATGCGATTGCTTTGAGCAAAAGGCAATACACGTTGTAGCCATAATATGGCTTGAGGAAGCAAGAAATGACGACGATTGATAAAATTCAGCGCCAGATAACAGAAAACCCGATCCTGCTTTATATGAAGGGTTCACCTAAGTTGCCAAACTGCGGTTTCTCTGCTCAGGCTGTACAGGCACTGTCTGCTTGTGGTGAGCGCTTTGCTTATGTTGATATTTTGCAAAACCCAGATATCCGTGCTGAGTTGCCAAAATATGCGAACTGGCCGACGTTTCCACAACTGTGGGTTGACGGTGAGCTGGTTGGCGGTTGCGATATTTTGATGGAAATGTATCAGCGTGGCGAACTACAAACGTTATTGAAAGAAACGGCTGATAAATATCGCTCACAAGAAGATCAGCCTGCCGCAGAGTAATTTGTGTCAGTCGGCCAATACGATGAGCTAAGTCAGTATGAATGGTTGATCGATATGACAAACCGAAATGTGATAAATAAGAAGGTGGCGTAATGGCCACCTCAGACTGCTGACAAACCCCGATGACGCGATCTTGAACGGTGAGGATAGGCAGAGGAGTAAAGCGTCCGCGCCAAGGATGGCGCGGTTCGAGCCTACATGGATGTATTTACGGCGTCTTTACGATCTGCCTGTTCTCTCCGTCGCGGGCACTTTGTCAATAACCTCAGGTGGCGTAATGGCCACCTTTTTTAATTACAAGGGCTGTGTTACCCCGATTCTGCCGCTGGCAACGGCCAGCCACCCAGTTTTTTCCAGCGATTAACCAACTCACAAAATAGTTTCGCCGTTTGCAGGGTGTCGTACAATGCAGAGTGCGCCTGACTACTGTCAAACGGGATACCTGCGGCCAGGCAAGCTTTTGCCAGCACGGTTTGCCCCAATACCAACCCACTGAGAGCGGCGGTATCGAAAGTGGCAAACGGGTGGAACGGGTTCCGCTTCAAGCTGGCACGTTCAGCGGCAGCCATAACAAAGCTGTGATCAAAATTGGCATTGTGTGCCACGATTATGGCCCGGTTACAGCCTTTATCTTTGATTCCCTTACGCACGGCTTTAAAAATGGCATGCAAGGCATCATGTTCGCTGACGGCACCGCGTAGAGGATTTGTTGGATCGATCCCATTAAAGGCCAGCGCCTCTGGCTGCAGGTTGGCACCTTCGAAAGGTTCCACATGGAAGTGCAACGTTTCATCAGGTAGCAGCCAGCCCTCTTTATTCATCTGCAAGGTTACTGCGGCAATCTCGAGTAATGCATCACTTTGGGCATTAAAACCTGCGGTTTCTACATCAATTACTACTGGGTAATACCCACGAAAACGGCCACTCAGGGCGTTAAGGTCACTTTTGTCTGCCATCAGTTTCTTATCTTTATCGAATTCAGCGTGCATTATGTCAAATTTTCGCGAGGGATGCAGGGGGTTAATTGTGATAAGTAAAAGGCACCGTCCGAGGTGCCCTTAAGTTAATCAGTTTCCGAGGCAGTCACCCGCGCTCTTATTCTCAATTAACTCAATTTTGTAGCCATCTGGATCTTCAACAAAAGCAATAATGGTATTACCGCCTTTTACCGGGCCAGCTTCGCGGGTGACTTTACCGCCTGCCTGGCGAATTTGATCACACGTTGCGGCGACATCATCAACACCCAGAGCCAGATGGCCGAATGCGGTGCCCATATCGTACTGGTCAACGCCCCAGTTATACGTCAGTTCAATCACCGAACCTTTACTTTCATCGCTATAGCCTACGAATGCCAACGAGTATTTATATTCAGTATTTTCGCTGGTACGCAGTAAACGCATCCCTAATACCTTGGTGTAGAAATCGATAGAACGTTGCAGGTCACCGACGCGGAGCATGGTATGGAGTAAGCGCATAATTTCCCTCTGTTTACATTTTGCCCGACGCTCTGGCAAGAGTGAATAAAATTAGGTTCAAGTATAGCCCCGGTAATTAAATTAGTTCAATGGGTTACAGAGAATGAATAGGTCACTTTACATTTTGGGTTTCCTCCCAGGCTCACAATAACGACAAATGAAGCTCGTCATATCGGTAGCCCCACTCTCCGCATTAGGTCCTATAATTATCCCGAGGATTGTATGAATTTTGTACAGATTCACTGGCTGTGTAACATAAACAGGAGAATCCCATGAACACATCACTATTCAGTAAAACCCCGGCGGTCACGGTCCTCGACAACCGTGGGCTGTCCGTGCGCAGCATCGCGTACCATCGCCATCCCGACTCGCCGGATGACACTGGTGAGCGTATCACCCATCACCAGTATGATGCCCGTGGTTTCCTCACGCAAAGCGCCGATCCCCGCCTGCACGACACTGGTCGGGCGAACGTCAAGTACCTGTCGGACCTGGTCGGAAACGCCCTGTGTACCGTCAGCGCCGATGTTGGTACCACTGTAGCTCTGAACGATGCCGCCGGTCGGCTATTTATGACAGTCAGTAATATTGACACCGCTGACGACGATCTGGAGGACAGAAGCCAGGTGGTGAACCGTACCTGGCAGTATGAGGGTGCCTCACTGCCGGGACGCCTGCTGAGCATTACAGAGCAGGTCACTGGTGAAGCCGCCCGCGTCACCGAGCGTTTTACGTATGCCGCCAACACGGACGAGAAAAAAGCCCTGAACCTGGTCGGACAGTGCGTCAGCCACTACGACACAGCAGGTCTGAGGCAGATGGACAGTATTGCCCTGACCGGTGTGCCACTCTCCGTCACCCGCCGCTTGCTGAAGGATGCGGACAACCCGGATACCGTGGCAAACTGGCAGGGTGAGGACAGCTCCGCCTGGAATGACCAGTTGGCAGCAGACAGGCTAACCACTCTGACGACTGCGGACGCTATCGGCGCGGTGCTAACCACCACCGATACAAAAGGCAACGTGCAGCGGGTGGTGTACAACGTGGCAGGCCTGCTGTCGGGCAGTTGGCTGAGGGTGAAAGGCGGCGCGGAGCAGGTTATCGTTCAATCGTTGACGTACTCGGCAGCCGGGCAGAAGCTGCGCGAGGAGCACGGTAACGGCGTGGTGACCACGTACACATACGAGCCGGAGACGCAACGCCTGACCGGCATCCGGACGGAGCGGTCAGCCGGACATGCATCCGGAACGAAGGTGCTTCAGGACTTGCGCTATGAGTATGATCCCGTGGGCAACGTGCAGAGCATCAGAAACGACGCAGAAGAAACCCGCTTCTGGCGCAACCAGAAAGTGGTGCCGGAGAATACGTATGTCTACGACAGCTTGTACCAGTTGGTCAGCGCCACCGGGCGCGTGATGGTGAACGCCGGACAGCAGGGCCGCAGCCTGCCTTCCGCCACCCTTCCTATAGAGAGTTCCGCATATACAAACTACACCCACACCTATACCTACGATACCGCGGGTAACCTGACGCAGATCCGACACACCCCGGCAACCGGCAGTGGTCACACAACGGATATCACGGTCAGCGACCGCAGCAACCAGGGCGTGCTGAGCACACTGACCACAAATCCGGCAGAGGTTGACGCTCTGTTCACGGCAGGCGGCCAGCAGAAACAGCTACAGCCAGGACAGCATCTTATCTGGACAGCGCGTAACGAGCTGCTGAAGGTGACGCCGGTGGTACGGGACGGAGACAGCGATGACAGGGAAAGCTACCGTTATGACGGAAACAGCCAGCGCATCCTGAAGGTCAGCGTGCAGAAAACGGGAGGCAGCACGCAGACGCAGCGGGTTATGTACCTGCCGAGGCTGGAACTGCGTAGCACAGCCAGCGGCGTGACAGAAACGGAAAGCCTGCAGATTATCACTGTCGGTGAGGCGGGCCGGGCGCAGGTGCAGGTGCAGGTGCTGCATTGGGAAAAGGGCAAGCCGGACGCTATCGATAATGACCAACTGCGCTACAGCTATGACAACTTGATCGGCAGCAGTACGCTTGAGGTGGATGGGGATGGCAATGTTATCAGCATGGAGGAATACTACCCGTACGGCGGCACGGCGGTGTGGACAGCGCACAGCCAGACGGAAGCAGACTACAAAACGATCAGATACTCAGGGAAGGAACGCGATGCGACGGGGTTGTACTACTATGGCTGGCGTTATTACCAACCTTGGGTGGGGCGCTGGCTCTCCGCAGATCCGGTGGGAACAGTGGACGGACTGAACCTGTATTTGATGGTAGGAAATAACCCAACATCCTTCCATGACAGTAATGGCTTAATACGTGAAGGACAGAGTGCAAGGAAATTAGTGGGGGAAGCCTTTGTGCATCCTTTACATATGTCGGTGTTTGAACGCATATCCATTGAAGAGAATATGGCAATGAGCGTAAGGGAAGCGGGTATTTATACTATTTTAGCACTGGGTGAAGGTGCAGCAGCAAAAGGCCATAATATTCTTGAGAAAACAATTAAACCCGGATCCCTGAAGGCTGTCTATGAGAATAAGGCCGGAGCTGCTCTTGAACTGGCAAAAAATAGTGGTTTTATTGGCCGGGTTGGCCGGTGGAATGCGTCTGGTGTGCAGGGGGTTTATGCGTACAACAGACCAAGCGGGGAGGATTTGGTTTATCCTGCCAGCCTGCAGGATACTTCTGATAATGAATTAGTGAATGCATGGATAAAACATAAGATAATCACGCCTTATACTGGGGATTATGACATGCACGATATTATTAAATTCAATCGTGGAAAAGGGTATGTGCCCACCGCGGAAAGCGCTGAGGAAACAGGAGTAAAAGACCTAATTAATAAAGGCGTTGCAGAAGTCGATCCCGCCCGGCCTTTTGAGTATACAGCGATGAATGTCATTCGCCATGGGCCTCAGGTAAACTTTGTTCCTTACATGTGGGAATATGAACACGATAAAGTTGTTAGCGATAATGGCTATCTGGGGGTAGTTGCGCGTCCAGGTCCATTCCCGATAGCAATGGTACATCAGGGGCAATGGACTGTTTTTGACGACAGTAAAGAGCTGTTTAACTTTTACAAATCGAGTAATACTCCGCTACCAGAACACTGGCAACAGAATTTTATTGCAAGAGGCCCTGGTATAGTTGCAACTCCGCGGCATGCTGACGTTCTTGATAAACGACGAATCATGCATTAATCGTAACGGCCGCCTGTATTATTAATGTACACCTAAAACATACCATCCGGTGAGACAGTGAGGTTATTGACAACGTGTCCGCACCATTCGTAGCATGGACGCTTTACTCTTCTGCCTACACTCACCGTTCATGATCGCGTCATCGGGGTTTGTTAGTCGTCTGAGCCAGTTAGACGACTAGCCTAACTGGCGGTTATTGAATATTTAAATTACAGACAAATCACAACGTTGGGTAATCGGTGTAGCCCTTCGCACCGCCGCCATAGAAAGTATTGCTATCAGGCTCATTCAGTGGCGCGTGTTGTTGCAGGCGCGTCACCAGATCTGGGTTAGAAATATAACTGCGACCAAAAGCCACCGCATCAATGAACCCTTTTTGAATCAAGCATTCAGCTTTCTCTGCGCTGTAAGCACCAGCACCAACAATAACGCCGTTAAAATGAGCACGGACAGCAGCACGGAACGTATCAGAATAAGGCTTACCGCCTGCCCAGTCTGGCTCGGAAATATGCAAATAAGCAATGTTACGTTTATTCAACTGATCAATCAGATACAGTGCGGCTTCTTCTTGGTCTTCACCATTATCGAGGCCATTAAATGGGCCTAATGGCGAAATACGAATACCAATTCGGTCAGCCCCCCATTCGGCGGCGGTGGCATCGACCACTTCCAACGTCAGACGGGTACGGTTTTCAATACTGCCGCCATATTGGTCAGTACGCTGATTGGAAGCTGGGGACATGAATTGATGCAACAGATAACCATGGGCTGCGTGCAGTTCAATGTAGTCAAATCCTGCTTCGCGGGCATTGGCGGTTGCCTGACGGAAATCATTAATGATGCCCGGAATCTCTTCTGTCTCCAGCGCCCGTGGGGTAGAGCAAGGGACACGTACCCAAGCACCTGTTTCATCGCGCACGGTGGTACGGGTATCTGCGGCAATCGCCGATGGTGCTACAGGGGCTTGCTGGCCTGGTTGTAAACTGTTGTGGGAAATACGGCCTACGTGCCAAAGTTGTACGGCAATATGGCCACCCTCATTATGTACACCCTGAGTCACTTTTTTCCATGCGTTCAACTGTTCTTGAGTATGTAGCCCTGGAGCGCCAGCATAGCCTTTCGCCTGAAAAGAAATCTGAGTGGCTTCCGTGATAATCAAGCCTGCACTGGCCCGTTGGCGATAATATTCGGCCATTAACGGCGTTGGGATATCACCAGGCTCAATGCTACGCAAGCGGGTGAGTGGGGCCATAAAGACACGGTTTGGCAACGTGAGCGCGCCAACCTTTAATGGGGAGAATAATTTAGCAGTTTTCATGGTTCGTCCTGTATTAATAGACCAGTCAACTAGTTGCTGGGTAAATCCTGAAAAACATAAAAAGTCAGTGTCAGGATCGGTAGATTATTAGGCTGGTTGTAATATGAGTTCAATGCTTCCCAGTGCACAAGTCAGTGGGGCGACAGAGTGTTTCACTTTTGCCCGCAGCGACGCGCCTAGCCACAAGGCGTAAAGCGTTTCTGCGGTTGCCGCCGGAGAGAGCACCGTTCGCAAAGAGCCTTCGTCAATTCCGGCTTCAATGGCATCCTGCAAGCGGCCAATCACTCGAGCAGTGCCGATATCCAACGCATGGCGCATAGGTTCGGATAAATCACTCACCTCAGCGGAGAGTTTAACCGCCAGACACGCGTTGTGGCATTCACTCCCACAATAGTTAGCAATAGATTGAGCAAAATAGTGCAATAGATGATGGCGTTTATCACCCTGTGAACCGGCTAACAGGCTTTCCATCTCCGCATCATAACGGTCAAAATAGCGTTGGAGCATGGCCTCGCCAAACACTTCTTTTGAACGAAAATAGTGATAAAACGAGCCTTTTGGGATACCCGCGGTAGTCAGCAGCAGGCTCAACCCCATACCATTAAAACCGAGGCGTAAACTGAGCCTTTCACCTGTGGCGAGTAGATGTTCTCGGGTGTCTACATGTGTATGCTGTATTTTGTTCATACGAAGAGCCTAATAGACCGATTGGTCTAGGTCAAGAAAAAAATGCCAACCAAGGCGCTGGCATCAAGGCTATGGTCTCCCTATTCACTCCGCTACGGGCACTTTGCCAATAGCCCTATACTGTTTTATCTTGTTAATTGACTGTTTTATCTGATTAATTTTTTGATTGAGGAAAATATCCTGTCCAAGGCCACGATGGGCTTCTCGTTGATACAGCCATCGCTATTGCAGACTCCGGCATTTTTGCAGTAAATCCATGCCTGATAAGTATTCGTTGGTCTGAATGTTTACCATCCCTAATAGGGTATGGAAGAGATTATCCTGAGACACTTCATCCTGTTGTGCGCTATGTGATAAGCATTGACGGTCAATACCATAGCTTTTTGTATATTCTGGTGATAACCACATCAGAAAAGGGATATGAGTTTGCTGGCTTGGGGCAAATACATAAGGTGTACCATGTAAATAGAGGCCGTTTTCACCGAGTGATTCACCATGGTCTGAAAGATAGACCAACGCCGTATTAAATCGGTCACTGTGCTGTTTCAACAAGGCAATGGTGTCATCCAGCATGGCATCAGTATAGAGAATAGAGTTATCGTATGTATTGACCAGTTCTTGGGCGGTGCAGTCCTGAATCTGGTTGCTATTACACGTCGGGGTGAATTTAGTCAACTCCGGGCTGGTACGGCGATAGTATGCGGGCCCGTGGCTGCCCATTTGGTGTAAGACGATTACACCGTCATTCTGTAATCCATTAATATAGTTATCCAGTTTATATAAAAGCGCATTATCTAAACATACCCCATCCTGACAATCTGCGTTAAGTTGCAATTGCGTCACATCCTGGTGTGGAATACGGTCACAAGCGCCTTTACAGCCACCATCATTTTCACGCCACAATACACTCAATCCAGCGCGCGCAATAATATCCATTAACCCTTCCTGATGACTCGCCAGGGAGGCGTCATAACTTTTGCGTGGCATATTAGAGAACATACAGGGGACAGAGACCGCCGTTTCAGTGCCACAGGATGAGGCATGTTTGAAATAAATGATATCTTGTTGTTGCAGGCGAGGGTTCGTTTCCCGAGCATATCCGCCCAATGAAAAGTTTTCTGACCGGGCGGTTTCACCCACCACCAAAATCACCAGCGTTTTATTTTGTTGTGCATTAATCACTGGGCCCTTATGGGCGTCTTCACCTATTTTTACCAATGGCATGTTACTGATAAAATACTTGTGTTTGGCAAATTGAAAACTGCCGCTAACAAAATTTGATGGTGTCAGCATTTTGACGATATTTTTATTATTGCGGATCAGCGACGCATAATCTTTATAGAACAAGACTGCGATAAGAAAAATTATTACCATTGACATTAAAATATTTGCTACCCGTAACCCCAGCATATACCACCAAGGGCGAGTCGCTCGAATTCGCACAAAGCAGACAATCATGGCAGGCAAAATACCTAATGTTATTAGCCACAATGCCATACGAGGAGTGAAAAGGGCGGTGGCTTCCTGTGAGTTAGTTTCAAAGGCATTCTGCATCATATTGGCATCGATAACAGCACCATAGCTGAACATAAAGTAGTTAGCCACCGCACTTCCCAACAGGAATAAAATAATAATAGGCTTACGTAACAGAGGGAGAGTTAATAAGCTAAAAATAATATTCAGTGCACAGAAAATCACGACTGGAATGGTTGCTGCAAAAAAATAGCTGTCGCTATTGTCGAATCGGATCAACGACCAGGCTTTATAAATAAACAGTGCATTTTGGAAGAAGGTAAAAAACAGTGCACAGGCCAGAATAAATGTTAATCCGTTACACTGTAATTTATATCGAGCGTTCATTGTGAAAATTTAACCTTACAGTTCATTCATTACCTAAAGAATATCGAATGAAACTTAAGATAACCTTAGCGGTAGCAGGGCGAGATTGCGCTTGCATCAATATTAGCGAAAATAGTGACTTGCCAGCTGCGATGAATCAGTCTTCAATTAAGGTATTAGTCGTAGGAGGCAGCGTGGCTCAGCAACTTGAGTTTTTTGATATTCCCAGCCCCTGCCGCGGTATCTGTCAAACAGATGACCGTGGCTTTTGTCGTGGTTGCTTTCGTAGTCGTGATGAGCGCTTTAATTGGATAAAAATGGATGATGGGCAAAAACGGGAAGTACTACGCTTATGCCACCAGCGTTTGCTGCGCCTGAAACGAGCGAACAAACAACCGGATGAGCCATTGCCGGAACAACCCTCTCTGTTTTAATCGTTTTGTGCTTTTTAGGTGATTTTTGGCTCTCAACTTCCCGAGAGACGCTGAATTCATTGATACAGGGGGTGATCCTGGCTGCTGGTTGTGTATGCTTGTTGGCAGATTAACAAATGAGGTAGCTAATAATGGATACACGTAGCCAACTGGCTTCGCTTGGGCCTGAATTCTCGCGCATGATTTGTGGCTATTGGCGCCTGATGGAATGGGGCATGACGCCAGAGCAATTGTTGGTTTTTATGGAGCAGCATATTGAGCTAGGCATAACGACCGTAGATCACGCTGATATTTATGGTGGCTATCAATGTGAACAAGCATTTGGTCAGGCACTGCGTCTTAAACCTTCGCTGCGCGACCAAATGGAGTTGGTGAGTAAATGTGGCATTGCGACGACGGCGAAGCCAGAGCATGCGTTGGGTCATTACATCACTGATTGTTCACATATCGTGCACAGCGCAGAGCAATCGTTGACTCATCTGCATACCGACTATCTGGATTTATTGTTGATCCACCGTCCAGACCCCTTAATGGACGCCGACGAAGTGGCAGAAGCCTTCATCCAGTTACACAAAAGCGGCAAAGTGAAATATTTCGGTGTATCTAATTTTACGCCGACCCAATTCAGCCTGTTGCAATCGCGTTTGCCATTCTCACTGGTCACGAATCAGGTGGAAATTTCACCGTTGCACCAGCCTGCGATTATGGATGGCACATTGGATGCCTGCCAACAACTGCGGATTAAGCCGATGGCGTGGTCTTGCTTGGGTGGGGGGCGTTTATTTAGCGATCCAACATTCCAAGTGCTACGTGACGAATTGCAGACCGTTGCTGACGAGATGGGTGCTGAAAGCATCGAACAAGTGGTTTACGCTTGGGTGCTGCGCTTACCTTCGGCACCGTTACCGATTATCGGTTCCGGCAAGATTGAACGTGTTAAAGCCGCGTGGGCATCACTTTCTCTGACCATGACCCGCCAGCAGTGGTTCCGCATTCGTCGGGCCGCGCTGGGCTACGATGTCCCTTAATCTTTCTCTACGCCAATCGCGCTCAGACTGGCGTAGTTTTACTTTCTTCGGTTACGTTCGTTACTCTGCCCATCCATGAGTCTCGCCTCGGCGAGGCCGCTGAAAGCAGCGTTCAACTCTGCTCCCGACGCTAAGTGTCAATAACAGTGGTTACCCGACCGATTTGTCGCTCAGTTGCCGCCTTCCTGCAACTCGAATTATTTAAGGTATATATTGTCTATAGCAATTATATTATTTGAATTAATTTACATCCATTAATTATATTGAGTGTTAATTATATTATCTGCATGAATATATTATCTACATCCATCTGGCTATGTCGAGGGGAACAAATTTTCTAGTGAAAGAGAAGTATTTGAAATATTGATGATTCATATCAATTTACCCAAGTCTTATATCTATAAAGGCGTGCTAACGACAATGACAAAAATTGACAAATCTATTAACATAAGACGTTGAGTTCGCCAAAGGAGATCCGATTTCGCAGTAGATAACGGTGCAATACCCGTATCACCTGACGGAGTCAAACGTTCTTAAACATTGGCAAAAAATAGATTGATGCACCCAAAACCAAATCTGAAAGCGAGGCGATGCTGGGTAATGAGGATACTCGTATTAGGTTAATCCTTAAGAGGTAATGTATCGTTGATACATCATTTTTTCTAAAGAATTGCTCGTATTTATTGCTATTATCCTAGCATCGACGGTATATATACATTTGTGTTTTTAATGTTAATTACCCAAAATAGACTGGACTCTGGGAGTTATGCTAGCACGCTAATTAAAAGGAGGAGCAATTGGAATCGACATTAGGATCTGATCTAGCACGATTAGTTCGCGTTTGGCGCGCATTAATTGACCATCGGCTGAAACCGTTGGAACTGACTCAAACACATTGGGTTACTTTGTATAACATTAATCGTTTACCACCAGAGCAATCACAGATTCAACTGGCGAAAGCGATTGGTATTGAACAACCATCATTGGTTAGAACCTTGGATCAACTGGAGGAAAAAGGTTTAATCACACGGCATACTTGTGCAAATGATCGTCGTGCGAAGAGAATTAAATTAACGGAACAGTCTTCACCGATAATCGAACAGGTTGATGGCGTGATTTGTTCTACCCGCAAAGAAATACTTGGGGGGATTTCATCGGATGAAATTGCAGTGTTATCAGGCCTAATCGATAAGCTTGAGAAAAATATTATTCAATTACAAACTAAGTAATAATTTAAAGTTCAAAGACTTTATTCACAGCAGAACAAAACAAGCCCCACAGTACAAAAAACAAACCGGGGTTCGCAATGAACCCCGGTTTTTACTGTTCTGATTTAGCTATCGAGTTGATATACCGATTACCGGGTAATCTATCAACGCGGGCTGACGGTTATTGTGCTGCCGCTATTGGCGAGCATGACACGTTGACCGACGCTGAACTGAGTTGGGCCTTGCTTCTGAACGACCAGAATGGTTTGGCCGTCGTCTTTACGGATCTCCAGTTGCACACCATCAGTACGGTTCAGTGCTCCCTGAACGCCTTGCCCTGCAATACCGCCGGCAACAGCGCCTGCTGCGGTTGCCAAGCTACGGCCTGTACCACCACCAACAGCATTACCAAGGAAACCACCTAATACAGCACCACCGATGGCACCGACTACGTTGTTATCATCACCACCCTGAATAGTTACCGGGCGAACAGAAATCAATGTGCCGTAACTCACCGTCTGTACTTGCTTAGCCTGGGATGCGGTGAACACATCACCTGATAAGGTGTTGTTGTTAGCGCAACCGGTCAGAGTAACAACAGCGATAGCAACGGCGACGAATGGCTTAATCATAAAAACTCCTATTAAAATTGCATAACCGTATTACGGTTCAATATGCTTGGGATATCCAAATCCGGCACTGTCAAAAGCTCAGCACTTGCACAAAGTATGGCTTACCCAGGTGTTTATTTCACTACTTACTTAATTCTAGTGCTTGCTTTATCTGTTATCTATGATTGACAGGCGCAGCTTAGCGCTTTGTGCTTTAACCAATATTAAACGGTGGTTTGGCTTTCTAACAATAAGAATTGGGGGAGTACAAGGGACAAACATCCGTAACAGTGACTTTTATGTGACCATGACGACAAATAAAAAGCATTCTTTCAAGATTGTTCCAATGGCGATATACACTTAAAAAAGTATATCTTTTCATAGTGTTAATTTTATATATCTAAAACTGTAAGCGTTGCAATCAGGCCGAAGAAAAGGGGCCATCGATGCGCTGATGCCCGCCAGTGAGTCCCGCTCACATCGCTGCAACGGCCAACAGTAAAGGTATCATTCTGATTAAGTTATCGGAAAATTTTGTGGTTATTTTATTCCTCAATGGAGAATAAGGTCATTGTGATGAAATCAGGCCGTTTTATTGGAGTGATGTCAGGAACCAGCCTGGACGGTGTGGATGTTGTTCTGGCAGCTATTGATGAGCGTATGGTGGCGCAGCAAGCCTCATATACCCATCCAATTCCACTACAACTGAAAAAAGACATCCTTGGTATGTGTCAGGGGCAGTCCACGACCTTGTCAGCAGTGGGAAAACTTGATGCCCAACTGGGTATTCTGTTTGCAGAAGCGGTGTTGGCTTTACTCGCCAAAGAAGGGTTGTCTGCGCAGGATATTACCGCCATTGGTTGCCATGGGCAGACTGTCTGGCATGAACCATTAGGTGAACCCGCCTTTACTATGCAACTCGGCGACAATAATCGTATTGCCGCGATGACCCAAATTGCCACTGTGGGGGATTTCCGCCGTCGTGATATGGCCTATGGCGGGCAGGGGGCCCCCTTGGTGCCCGCTTTCCATCATGCGTTATTAGCGCATGCGACGGAAAAACGTATGGTCTTGAATATTGGTGGGATTGCTAATTTATCCGTCCTACTACCTGATTCGCCTATTCGGGGTTTTGATACTGGCCCCGGTAATATGTTGATGGATGCATGGATCTGGCGCAATTGCTCATTACCTTATGATAAAGATGCCTGCTGGGCGTTATCAGGGCATGTTAATCAGCCGTTGCTTGAGCAAATGTTCAACGATCCTTACTTTCGGTTACCTGCGCCGAAAAGTACCGGTCGTGAATACTTCAATGCCGCGTGGCTGGATAAGCAACTGGCCAGAATCCCAGGGGTAACCGCTGAAGATATACAGGCAACATTGGCTGAGTTAACGGCGGTATCGATCACGGAACAGGTTCGGTTAGCGGGAGGATGTGATCGCTTGCTGGTGTGTGGCGGGGGGGCTCGTAACCCATTAGTCATGGCGCGCATCTCAGCGTTACTGTCGGGAACGGAAGTGTGTACTACCGATGACGCGGGTATCCGTGGTGACGATATGGAAGCACTGGCGTTTGCCTGGCTGGCGTTTCGCACGTTGTCTGGTAAACCGGGTAATTTGCCTTCTGTCACGGGGGCCAGCCGCGAGACCATTTTAGGAGCAGTCCATCCTGTATCATCATGGTGACGGTGATAAGCTACCTTAGATCTTACGGTAGCTTACCTAATCACACAGGACGAGATGATGAAATATCTATTTGCAGCAACAGTACCGTTGCTGTTGGCAGGGTGCAGTTTGCTTCAATCGATGAATGGCACGTCGGTGAATGAAACGCTACATTATCAGTGTGGTACCACAAAACTGACGGTGACTCAGAACAATAAGCAGGATAACGTTAGTTTCATCATGGATGGCAAACAATTAACGCTACCACAAGTCCGTGCTGCATCAGGGGCCAAATACAGTGATGGTCATTATACTTTCTGGTCGAAGGGTGATAGCGCATTTATTGAGCGCGAGGAGAAAGTCATCATTAATGATTGTGTTTTGATCAAGTAATCTCGTCGTCGTAGGCTCTGGATGATTGTGATTCTGTGGCGGCGAGGGCAGAATGATAACCACAGCTTTCCTGCGCGTTACAGAGTTTATATGACTGAGAATAATGAGTTTGATGTTGCAGACTTGCGTCGTGAGTATATTCGGGGTGGTCTGCGCCGCAGTGATTTAACTGAAAACCCTTTAGAATTATTCGAGCGCTGGTTAAAACAGGCATGTGAAGCTCGCTTGCCCGATCCGACCGCAATGTGTGTGGCTACCGTTGATACCAATGGTCAGCCCTACCAGCGTATCGTGCTCTTGAAACATTATGATGATCAGGGCTTAGTGTTTTACACCAATTTAGGTAGCCGCAAAGCACAACAATTGGCTGAGAACCCGCATATCAGCCTATTGTTTCCCTGGCATATGCTGGATCGGCAAGTGATTTTCCTCGGCAAGGCGGAGCGCCTCTCCACATTGGAAGTCCTGAAGTATTTCCATTCCCGTCCGAAAGACAGTCAAATTGGTGCTTGGGTTTCCCAGCAATCCTCACGTATTTCTGCTCGTGGTGTCCTGGAAAGCAAATTTCTTGAGCTGAAACAAAAATTCCAGCAGGGTGACGTACCGCTGCCCAGTTTTTGGGGCGGGTTTCGCGTCAAATTCGATTCCGTTGAGTTTTGGCAGGGGGGGGAACATCGCCTTCATGACCGTTTTATCTATCAACGGGAAGCCGACGCGTGGAAAATTGACCGTTTAGCCCCTTAGGACGATGAAATATTGTGGTTAAACTGTAACGGGCGCTTTATTCTATATGCCGATTAAACGCCTATGCTGATTAAAAGCCTATGCCGATTGAAAATATATGCGCGCCGCTTGTGTGGTGTTTCCGTTTAGCTAACACATACTTTGTAAAAGCCAATTTTTGTAAAAGACAATGGAGTCATTGATGACTAGCAGCAACCTGATTAAACAATTGCAAGAGCGGGGCCTCGTTGCCCAGGTTACGGATGAAGACGCGTTAGCAGAGAGACTGGCGCAAGGGCCAATTTCACTGTATTGCGGTTTCGATCCTACCGCAGACAGCTTGCACTTGGGTCATCTGGTTCCCTTGTTATGTCTGAAGCGTTTTCAGTTAGCGGGTCACCGCCCGGTGGCGTTGGTCGGGGGCGCTACCGGTATGATTGGCGACCCAAGCTTCAAAGCCAGTGAGCGTAAATTGAATACCGAAGATACAGTGAATGAGTGGGTCGAGAAAATCCGCCACCAGGTCTCGCCATTCCTGGATTTTGATTGCGGTGAAAACAGTGCTATTGCAGCCAATAACTATGATTGGTTTGGTGGCATGAATGTGCTCACTTTCCTGCGTGATATTGGCAAACACTTCTCAGTTAATCAGATGATTAATAAAGAAGCCGTCAAGCAGCGCTTGAACCGTGATGACAGCGGTATCTCGTTTACTGAGTTCTCATACAATTTATTGCAGGCGTATGATTTCGCTTGTTTAAACAAAAATCACGGTGTTGCGCTGCAAATCGGTGGTTCTGACCAGTGGGGGAATATTACCTCCGGTATTGACCTGACCCGTCGCCTCCATCAACAGCAGGTTTATGGCCTGACGGTACCGCTGATCACCAAAGCCGATGGCACTAAATTCGGTAAAACCGAAGGGGGTGCAGTCTGGCTGGATCCAAAGAAAACCAGTCCTTACAAATTCTACCAATTCTGGATTAATACTGCCGATGCTGATGTGTATCGCTTCCTGAAATTCTTTACTTTCATGAGTTTGGAAGAGATTAACGCACTGGAAGAAGAAGATAAAAACAGTGGTAAAGCACCGCGCGCGCAATATGTTTTGGCGGAAAATGTCACGGGTATGGTGCATGGTCCAGAAGGCTTGGCAGCGGCGAAACGTATCACTGACAGCCTGTTTTCGGGTGATTTGCATGATATGACCGAAGCAGACTTTGCCCAGTTGGCACAAGATGGTATGCCGACGGTTGAGCTGAACCGTGATGCTGATTTACAGCAAGCGCTGGTTAATGCTGAGCTGGTTCCTTCCCGTGGTCAGGCGCGCACGATGATTGGTTCTAATGCCGTGGCCATCAATGGTGAGAAACAGGCTGATCCAGAATACGTCTTTACGGATGCGGATCGCCTGTTTGGCCGTTATACTTTGTTGCGCCGTGGCAAAAAACACTATTGCCTGATTAGTTGGCTGTAAGCGTAAAATAAGAGAAGGGGCAGAAATGTCCCTTATTTTTTTGCTGAGACCTGACTCTTTTAAGTCAGTGATTCGTGTGAGCGAAAACGGCTAACACCGCTGCAACTTTATATAAGAAGGGTATACCAAACGCCCTTAACTTTAGGCCGTACCAATGAAAAATATACTTTCTATTCAGTCACACGTCGTTTTTGGCCACGCAGGGAATAGCGCTGCAGAATTTCCTATGCGTCGTATGGGGGTGAATGTCTGGCCGCTGAATACCGTTCAGTTTTCGAATCATACTCAATATGGTCACTGGACAGGTTGTGTCATGCCCGCTAGCCATTTAACTGACATTGTGCAAGGCATTGCCGATATCGATCGACTGAAAGACTGTGATGCGGTTCTGAGTGGCTATATTGGGTCGCCAGAACAGGGCAGTCATATTCTGGCCGCCGTCGCCCAGGTTAAACAAGCCAATCCAGATGCTTGGTATTTTTGTGATCCGGTCATGGGGCACCCCGAAAAAGGGTGTATTGTGGCACCGGGGGTGGCCGAATTTTTCTGCAACGAAGCTTTGCCTGCCAGTGATATGATTGCGCCGAACCTGCTTGAACTTGAGCAACTCAGTGGTGAGCGAGTAGAGAATGTCGAACAGGCGGTACAGGTTGCCCGTTCTCTTTGCGCTAGGGGGCCAAAAGTCGTGTTAGTCAAGCACCTGAGCCGTGCAGGCTACCATGCTGACTGCTTCGAAATGTTATTGGTTACCGCAGATGATGCCTGGCATATCTGCCGCCCGCTGGTGGATTTTGGCAAACGTCAACCGGTTGGTGTCGGTGATTTAACCAGTGGTTTATTGCTGGTGAATTTGTTGAAAGGTGAGCCATTGGATAAAGCACTGGAACATGTCACCGCCGCCGTGTATGAAGTGATGCTCAAAACACAGGAAATGGGGGAGTATGAGCTACAGGTTGTCGCTGCCCAAGAGACTATTGTGACGCCTATCTGCCAGTTTACAGCGGTTAGGCTGTAATCTAACCATTTTCAATTGCCCCCTAGTGATGGGGGCAATTGATTGATTCTCATTATTTATTACTTGATATCTTCGGCGGCTAAAGCTGCTTTTACCGCAGGGCGTTCAGCGACCCGCGCCATATATTGATCCAAATGGCTGCGTTCTTTGATTTGAAGATTTAACGCATTAGCCCAACGGCTAACGGTAAATAAGTAGGCATCTGCCACACTGAATTTTTTACCTAGTAGATAATCATGCTCTGCTAATACGCTATCAACGTAGCTGAATTGCTTATCCAGCCGCTCGCGGACAATCGTCTTATACTCATCCGGTGTATTTGGGTTAAATAGTGGGCTAAAACCTTTATGTAGTTCAGTCGCGATAAAATTCAGCCACTCAATGGCATGATAGCGCGAGAGCGTCCCTGATGGGGCAATCAAGTGGCGGTCTGGGACTTTATCTGCCAAATATTGCACAATAGCTACCCCTTCAGTCAGTAGGCTACCGTCATCCAGCACTAAAGCCGGTACTTGTCCTTTGGGGTTGATGCTTAAATAGTCTGCACCCGTTTCAGTCTTTTTTGTCACTAAATCAACACGTTCAATGCTGAAATCTAGTCCTGCTTCCCGCAACACAATATGGGGGGACAGAGAACAAGCACCCGGTTTATAGAACAGTTTCATCACAACCTCCTAAAAGAGTACTGAAAGGAAAAACCATTTTAATCCTAATGCAGGATAGCGAAAAATACAGCCAGTGAAGTTATATAATTATGAGGGGGCAATACAAGTCCTACAGCGGTGATGATTTCCCCCGCTGTAGTGTATTGATAGTTGTATTGATAATTGTAACGAACGGTGCAATAGTGATCCACACCCAACGCCTGAAATCAGATCCAGGGGGTAATCTGCTCTCCTGATTCAGGAGAGTTTATGGTCACTTTTGAGACAGTTATGGAAATTAAAATCCTGCACAAGCAGGGAATGAGTAGCCGGGCGATTGCCAGAGAACTGGGGATCTCCCGCAATACCGTTAAACGTTATTTGCAGGCAAAATCTGAGCCGCCAAAATATACGCCGCGACCTGCTGTTGCTTCACTCCTGGATGAATACCGGGATTATATTCGTCAACGCATCGCCGATGCTCATCCTTACAAAATCCCGGCAACGGTAATCGCTCGCGAGATCAGAGACCAGGGATATCGTGGCGGAATGACCATTCTCAGGGCATTCATTCGTTCTCTCTCGGTTCCTCAGGAGCAGGAGCCTGCCGTTCGGTTCGAAACTGAACCCGGACGACAGATGCAGGTTGACTGGGGCACTATGCGTAATGGTCGCTCACCGCTTCACGTGTTCGTTGCTGTTCTCGGATACAGCCGAATGCTGTACATCGAATTCACTGACAATATGCGTTATGACACGCTGGAGACCTGCCATCGTAATGCGTTCCGCTTCTTTGGTGGTGTGCCGCGCGAAGTGTTGTATGACAATATGAAAACTGTGGTTCTGCAACGTGACGCATATCAGACCGGTCAGCACCGGTTCCATCCTTCGCTGTGGCAGTTCGGCAAGGAGATGGGCTTCTCTCCCCGACTGTGTCGCCCCTTCAGGGCACAGACTAAAGGTAAGGTGGAACGGATGGTGCAGTACACCCGTAACAGTTTTTACATCCCACTAATGACTCGCCTGCGCCCGATGGGGATCACTGTCGATGTTGAAACAGCCAACCGCCACGGTCTGCGCTGGCTGCACGATGTCGCTAACCAACGAAAGCATGAAACAATCCAGGCCCGTCCCTGCGATCGCTGGCTCGAAGAGCAGCAGTCCATGCTGGCACTGCCTCCGGAGAAAAAAGAGTATGACGTGCATCTTGATGAAAATCTGGTGAACTTCGACAAACACCCCCTGCATCATCCACTCTCCATCTACGACTCATTCTGCAGAGGAGTGGCGTGATGATGGAACTGCAACATCAACGACTGATGGCGCTCGCCGGGCAGTTGCAACTGGAAAGCCTTATAAGCGCAGCGCCTGCGCTGTCACAACAGGCAGTAGACCAGGAATGGAGTTATATGGACTTCCTGGAGCATCTGCTTCATGAAGAAAAACTGGCACGTCATCAACGTAAACAGGCGATGTATACCCGAATGGCAGCCTTCCCGGCGGTGAAAACGTTCGAAGAGTATGACTTCACATTCGCCACCGGAGCACCGCAGAAGCAACTCCAGTCGTTACGCTCACTCAGCTTCATAGAACGTAATGAAAATATCGTATTACTGGGGCCATCAGGTGTGGGGAAAACCCATCTGGCAATAGCGATGGGCTATGAAGCAGTCCGTGCAGGTATCAAAGTTCGCTTCACAACAGCAGCAGATCTGTTACTTCAGTTATCTACGGCACAACGTCAGGGCCGTTATAAAACGACGCTTCAGCGTGGAGTAATGGCCCCCCGCCTGCTCATCATTGATGAAATAGGCTATCTGCCGTTCAGTCAGGAAGAAGCAAAGCTGTTCTTCCAGGTCATCGCTAAACGTTACGAAAAGAGCGCAATGATCCTGACATCCAATCTGCCGTTCGGGCAGTGGGATCAAACGTTCGCCGGTGATGCAGCACTGACCTCAGCGATGCTGGACCGTATCTTACACCACTCACATGTCGTTCAAATCAAAGGAGAAAGCTATCGACTCAGACAGAAACGAAAGGCCGGGGTTATAGCAGAAGCTAATCCTGAGTAAAACGGTGGATCAATATTGGGCCGTTGGTGGAGATATAAGTGGATCACTTTTCATCCGTCGTTGACAATGAGATGAGCGGAAATTAAACAGCATAGGTTAAGTCCTTATGATGAATGATTGAGCAGCAAACAGAAGGAATGCTTATCAACATGCTTTACCCGAAAAAAAATATTAATCAGACTGCTGACAAACCCCAATGACGCGATCTTGAACGGTGAGGATAGGCAGAGGAGTAAAGCGTCCGCGCCAAGAATGGCGCGGTTCGAGCCTACATGGATGTATTTACGGCGTCTTTACGATCTGCCTGTTCTCTCCATCGCGGGCACTTTGTCAATAACCTCATTAATGAAATATTCTTCAGATTTTACTCTTCACCCTGGACGGTAAAATAGTTGAGATAATAAGGTGTAAACACGACAAAAATCACAATAATTACTGTTTTTCAAATCTTGTCAGCTAGGGTGCCAACTAAGATTTATCGCCTTCGGACTGGGCGCCAAACTGGTTAGAAAGACTAATGATTTTGAGTGTATCTTAATGAGCCTAGACTAAAGCATTGGAATTAACAGGTAGGTTGTTTGAAAGAAATAAAAATAATGATTTATAAAAATATCTTTATAAAAAAACAAATTAACGCAGACTATTACCCTGTGATAACAGAAATAAAAATGGAAAAATAAAATGGTGTCCGCAGGGAATTCTTTTAAGGCAGCATTCAATATTAGCGTCCATTGAATGCTGCCGGGTCTCGCCTTACCCCATAGCGTTGCGCCATGCTGGTTCGTTAACCACGGTAACTGGCTGATCGTGATCACTGACTTATCGTGGTCACTGGCTTATTTGGCTTATATAGTGGAAACGTTATGCCCAGCGCTCTGCAACCCACGCGGCTTGCTGCTCGGGCGTCAGGAACGTCCAGGCCACAAACCGACTGACTTTTTGCCCTTGCGCCATCTCAATAGTGCGCACCTCAACTGCCTTCACATATCTTAGAGCATGATAAATCGCCGGTAACGTGGTCTTCTTGGAAATCAATGAGGTAAACCAGAAACAGTTCTGCGCTTTCGCTACGCTCTCTGCCACCATGCGGCTGACAAACCCTTCCTCCCCACCTTCACACCATAACTCACTGTTTTTACCACCGAAGTTCTGTACTGGCTTTGCAGCGACTTCATTTTTCCCCAGTTTGTGCAATTTACGGCGAGTGGTGGCCGCCGCTTCTTCTGCTGAACCATGGAATGGCGGGTTACACAGCGTCGCATCGTAACGCTCATTCACCGCCCACACCCCTTCAAAAATAGCGTGTGGATCTTTTTGCTGCTTCAGGCGCAAGGTATTTTTCAGGGTCGGGTTCATCGACACCACCATTTTTGCCGCACTGAGCGCGTGTGAGTCAATATCCGTACCGGTAAAACGCCAGCCGTACTCCCGCTGACCAATAATTGGGTAAATACAGTTAGCGCCGACGCCAATATCCAGCAACGCAATATTCTTGCCCTTAGGGATCACCTCGCCATTGCAACTGGCTAATAGATCGGCCAGATGGTGCACGTAATCGGCACGCCCAGGAATGGGAGGACATAAAGAATCGGCTGGAATGTCCCAATATTCAATGCCATAGAAATGTTTTAATAATGCCTTATTCAACATTTTTACTGCTAATGGATCAGCAAAATCGACAGAAATATCACCATAGGCGGTCGGGGCCAGAAAAGGGATTAGCTCAGGGCAACTCACTGAAAGCGCATCAAAATCATAGCGTGAGCAATGACGATTTCGGGGATGCAATCCGCTTTTTTCTTTGGGGAATACTTTTTTATTTTCCATCGTACTGGCTCTCTGATAGGCATTTTCTGGCGCGTAAGATAGCATAAATTACAGCTAAACGGGTGTACGGTGAATAGGTTTGACACCACCAGCCCCTTTGTGCGGCCGATGTCAAACAACATGATGATCCGCTGCTGGCCCATCGCCTGAATATTATCGGTGAGCCGTTCGAGGCGATCGACACGTTCAATCCACAAAGCCAAGCCGCAAGTTCAAATAATTTGATTGATTTGCTCAATTCTATCCGGTTTTAAAATTTCGCTTAAGGTGTAACATAGCTTCTATCGAAAGGGAGCGCCCTTTCAACCTTAAAAACCGAATAGGATCATATCATGAAAAACATCAAAAATTTCGTTGCAGTTATCGCATTGTCTACTCTTTCTTTCGGTAGTTTCGCTGCCGATTATGTAAACAGCCAAAAAGCGGCACAGTTAGAACCAGTGGGCGTCATCACGGCTAACGGGGCAACCAGCTTGAGCAGCCTGAAAGCACAACTGGCAGAGAAAGCAGATGCTGCCGGTGCAAAAGCCTTCACTATCACATCGACAACAGGTAACAACCTGATGCACGGTAGTGCGGTTATTTATAAATAATCGACTAATAATAACCAATTCATTAATAACAACTGTCGCCAAATAGATTGACGTTGTAGCAAGGCAGTAAGTGAACGCATCCCAATAAACTGGCTCATGTCAGTGATGCAATAAATAGCTGCCAACACCTTGGAAATACAAAAGCCCATCCGTTCATCTGATGGGCTCAGACTGCTGACAAACCCCGATGATTCGATCTTGAACGGTGAGGATAGGCAGAGGAGTAAAGCGTCCGCGCCAAGGATGGCGCGGCTCGAGCCTACATGGATGTATTTACGGCGTCTTTACGATCTGCCTGTTCTCTCCGTCGCGGGCACTTTGTCAATAACCTCAGCCCATCCGTTCATCTGATGGGCTTTTTCTGGTGGTGAAACAGTAAAATTACACAATCTTAATTTGTTGCAACGCCAGTTCGACAGAATCAGCCTGCCCTGCCGCGACCAGACAACAAGCTAACTGTTTTAGAATCGAGTCTGGAATAGGCTGCTCTCCGGCCAGACAGCCTTCAATCCAACGTGCCGTAATCACGGCATCCTTCGACAACGGTAACTCAGGGACAACCGATTCTGATGAACGATCGAGTAAAATTGTCTGTTCGCCATCATTGATATAATGAATCGGTGGGCAGCGCAGTGGATTAGCATAAACCTCGCCTTCGGTGCCCTGTAGCAATAGCCCCGGAGCACTAATTGCTTGGAAGAACCCCCCCACTTTTTGCATATATTCAGGATGAGAGACGCTGGCAACGCGCAACGCTTTATCATGAGTAAACGGTGTTGCCAGCTTTGCCAAGGTGTGGCTACTGTTTCTAACCCCCATACGCCAGCGTTGTTGTAATTGCTGATCCAATTGCATAGACAGTGCGGAGACGGGGATAAATACGGGCAGCCCATTATCTAAGCGTTGTTGAGCTTCCTGCACACTTAGCGACCAGGGAATATTCAGTTGCTGGAAAATTTCTGCACTGGTAACCCGGCTACTATCTTCCGTCACGCCGTGGACCACGACCGGCAAACCAAGACGCGACAGCAGCAGTGCCAGCAACGGGGTTAAATTGGCCTGTTTACGCGCGCCGTTGTAGCTGGGGATCACCACCGGTAATGGGCGATCCACCGGGGCGCGTAGTGACATCACCTGCTCTTGCATCGCCTGGTAAAAGCCCAGAATTTCCTGCTCTGATTCACCTTTGATACGAAAGGCGATCAGGATGCCGCCCAATTCCAATGCGGGTACCTGCCCTGCCAACATGGCTTTATACAGTGCATAGGCGGTTGGCTGATCCAGATCACGGGCATGGTTCTTACCGCGCCCAACCTCTTTGATAATTTTACTGTAATCCATGGTGCGGCCTTCCCCCTATGGGTCTCTCGTTAACAATAAACTGGGCTGAGTTTGCCTGACATGCTCTATCTTTCGCCAATCTTCTCCCCTTCATACTTGCCGCGCAGCCAGTCGGCAAGTTGCTGCCTTGAGATCTTAATCCCGCCACGCTTCAAAAATGTGGGTAGCCGGTAAAAAGCAATGGGCCGCTGGAAGACAGCCAATCGTGGGGCTAACCAATCAGCTAAAGCCACGACATCCACCTCATCAGCGGAATCAATGACCGCCACTGGCCGGTGACCGAATTCAGCGTCAGCAACAGGAATAACAAAAGCGTGCTGCACCCCTGAATACTGCAATAAAACTCGCTCGATGTCTTCTGGCTGGATCCCCTCGCCACCACTGAAAAACAGATTATCCAACCGCCCGAGAATACATAATTCGCCTTGCTGCCACCTACCGCGATCTCGGGTATGGAACCACCCGTCGCTGTCCGTGAGTGGCAGTAATTGCCCCTGTTGCCAGTAACCGGCAGCCAGACAATCGGCTTTTATCCAGACTTCATCGTCTACCAGTTTCACCTGACGGCCTGCGAGCGCGACACCGACACCAGGTCGCCCGTCTGCCCGCTTGGCACAGACCGTTGATGCCAACTCCGTCAAGCCGTAGCCACACCAACAGCGGATGCCGTGGGCCTCGGCCTGTTCGGTCAGTTCGGTTGGGATCATCGCGCCCCCCAACAGTACCTCTTTCAACGTCAAGGGGGGGGCGGCATTCGCCAACAAACGCCATAATTGCGTGGGAACTAATGACGCATGGCTGCACCCCGCCAAAGCCTCAACCAGTGGCACGCCCTCTGGTACCCCCAGTGTCGCCCCCGCCGTCAGCCAACGCCAGACAATCCCCTGCCCTGAGACATGAAACAACGGTAACGACAGCAACCAGCTATCACTGGCGGTGAAATTCATCAGCGCCAGTACGCCGTCGGCATTAGCCCGATGTGCGCCCAGCGAGTGTACTGCGGCCTTCGGTAAGCCGGAGGAACCTGAGGTTAGCGTCAGCGTCGCCAGCCGTTGGCCATCCCACGCTATCGGGGTCACGGCTGCCGAATCAACGGTGCGGGGATCCAACGGAGTAAAGGCAAAATGCGGGGGCAACGGGGTGGCTAAATTCAGCATAAAGTGAATATCCAGCGTTGGCAGGCGCTGCGCCAAAAGCGCATCCGGCAATTGCGGATTCAGCGGCAAAACGCGAGCTGCACACTGCAATGCCGCCAGATAAGCCAATAGCAGGGTATAACTGTTTTTACCGCGCAAGGCCACGCCGCTCCCCGGCACCACACCTTGCTGTTGAAAAAAAGCCGCCAACGCATTGATATCACTGGCTAACTGTTGCCAACTGATCCGTTGCCCCCCAGAACGGATAGCGAGCGCTTGAGGCCGCAGATTGGCCCAATACTGCCAAGGCCAATGCTCCCAAGGCGGATGGCCTAACGATGCCATACCACGCCCAACTGCTCGGTCGTGATTAGCGGCAACGGGCTGTCTGGCCACGGCCGCACGACTTGCGCCTGCATCAGGTCCAGCGTATCCAACCCCGGAACCGTGACGGGGGTCAACCAAGCGGCCAAACGGGCCAATTGCGTCAGACCCAGACTGGATTCAATACTGGAGCTAATAACCGCAACCAAACCGGCCTGATGCGCTTGTTGAACCAGTTGCTGACAGCGAGCAAGACTGCCCACCAGCGTTGGTTTGATCACAATTGCCGCCACTCCCGGCTCGGCTTCAACCTGAAAATCCGCCTCACGCACACTTTCATCCCAGGCAATAGCAATACCGGTATCTTGAGCAAACTCACGGGATTCAGCGCGGGTTTTGCACGGTTCCTCCAGAAAGGCAATACGCGAACGCAGCGCCGGATTGACATACTTCGCGAACCCATCGGCCTTCGCTCGGCTCCAACTGCGATTAGCGTCCAGCCGCAGTGTCAGATCAGGCAGGGCTTCCAACAGAACATTAACGATCATGCCATCACGCACCGCTTCATACAGCCCGACCTTCACCTTGGCAACCTTCTCACCCGGCAATGCCTGGAGTACCGCAAACAGCTCATCAGGATCGCCGGTACACAGTGGCGCTTTGCGATAATCCGCTGACAGCGGTAAGGTTTGCTTGAGTTCGGCCTGCGCACAACTGAGACCAAAAGCCACGGAGGGCAACACGCTGTCATCCGATTCGACACCACTGACCCAGTGTTGCAGCCAACACTCTGCCGCCACTTGGGCTTGATCCAGTGTTTCTTGACTGAATTCCGGTAACGGGGCAATTTCGCCCCAGCCGCTCAATTCACCTTGCTGTAATTTGACCAGCAACCCATCGCGACTTTTCAGCCGCTGATGGCGCAGTATCACCCCCGCTTCCATCGGTACACTGTAGCGGTAAAGGGTAGCCGTGCGCATTACGGATTACGCTTGAATTTGCTGAAGTCCGGTTGGCGTTTTTCATTGAATGCGTTACGCCCCTCCTGCCCTTCATCGGTCATATAGAACAGCATGGTGGCGTTACCGGCTAACTCCTGCAAACCCGCCTGACCATCGCAATCCGCATTCAGCGCTGCTTTCAGACAACGCAGCGCCATCGGGCTGTTTTGCAGCATTTCACGGCACCAACGCACAGTTTCTTTTTCGAGATCTGCCAGGGGGACCACGGTATTGACCAGCCCCATATCCAAAGCTTGTTTGGCATCATATTGGCGGCACAGGAACCAAATTTCCCGCGCTTTTTTCTGGCCGACAATCCGCGCCATATACGCCGCACCCCAACCGCCGTCGAATGAACCGACTTTCGGTCCCGTCTGACCAAAAATGGCATTATCTGCCGCAACAGTTAAATCACACATCATATGCAAGACATGCCCGCCGCCAATAGAATAGCCGGCCACCATCGCGACCACCGGTTTTGGACAGGTGCGGATCTGACGTTGGAAATCCAGTACGTTCAGGTGATGAACACCACTGTTATCCTGATAGCCGCCGTAATCGCCACGCACTTTCTGATCACCGCCGGAACAGAAGGCTTTATCGCCTTCCCCCGTCAAAATAATCACACCGATATTGTCGTCATAACGGGCATCGGCCAACGCCTGGATCATCTCTTTAACGGTTAATGGGCGGAACGCATTACGCACATGTGGGCGGTTAATGGTGATCTTGGCAATACCATCGTTGGATTTGTGATAACGAATATCTTCAAATCCGGCGGAGCAATCCAGCCAGTCGATGGCGGCGTACAATTGTTCTTCGCTCGGATAAAGCATAGTAAACATTCCTTTAACGAGATAATGATGACGGTGGTAAGCATGATGACTGTGACAAAAATGCCAGCACCTGTGCAGCAAAAGCACCGGGATTCGCCCGATGGGCATTGTGCCCGGCGCGGGCTAGCGTGTGTAATGGCAATCGATATTGCTGTGCCAGTTGCAGGAACTTATGGTCACGATCACCACACAAATAAGTATAAGGGACGTTGAGCCGTTGCAGGGCCGGTAACAACCACGGTTGATGCCCTAGTGACGTTGCCTCTAGCATCTCGGCCACAGCCGGGCCATGGTTATCGGCCCGCAATAACACCAGTTGTTCACGTTGTTGTGGATCTAAATCGGCAAATACCGCCTGCTGATACCAGTCATCCAATACCTGTGGCAGAGGCTCCTGGCGAAAGCGCTGCGCCCATTGGCGGTCTTGTTGCAACCGCGCCTGACGTAGTTCAGCGTTTTCCAGCCCGAGGTTTCCCCCTTCAACCAATAACCCCTGCAAGCCATGATGGCGACCATAACAGGCGTGATATATCGCGATCCTACCGCCTAAAGAGTAGCCGGCCAGCCAGTATTCGCGAATACCGTTAGCCTGTAATGTTTGTGACAACTGGCGACTGATATCGGCAAAACCATCGGCGCTCAGGGAGACGGATTGTCCATGGCCCGGTAGATCGATCAACAATGACGGATAATCGCCACACAGTTGTGCCACGGGCAGCCAATCTTGTCCGCTGCCCAACAAACCATGTAACCAAACCAACCAAGGCCCAGCGTGTTGATGGCGGGGCGATTCCGGATGAGGGGCCAGTTTTCGGCAAGCCAGTGTCGTCATGGGGCCACCTGCGGTATTAATGTCACCTGTTGTACTAACTGTTGCAGTGTTTCTGCCCCCTGACTTGGTGGCACCTGGACTTCAATCAGCGTGGTTCCCCCCCGTAGCCAGCATTGATGCGCTAGCTCCCGTAGCTGAGGCCAGCTATTAGGGCGAGCATAACCTAAGCTGAACATAACCGCCGCGTGTTCGAAGTTCACATCCTGCGGCATACAGTAGAAACGCTGGCGCTCGGCCTCTGGCGTTGGCAATAAAGAGAAAATCTGCCCCCCATTGTTATTGATCACCAGTAGCACCATCGGTGCCGAGCTCTGGCGCAAAAGTGCCAGCGCATTAAGGTCATATAAGGCAGACAAATCACCGACGATAGCTAATGTCGGTTTCGCCGTCGCGCGCTGTACACCGGCGGCGGTTGACAGCAAACCATCGATACCGCTGGCCCCCCGATTGCTGTAAACCGGATAGCCTGCGGGTAGCTGCCCCAGCGCATCAATCAACCGGACAATCAAACTGTTGCCAACAAATAGCTGGCCGTTATCCGGTAATAATTCCGCGAGCTGATGTGCCACGGCGGCCTCACTGAATTGGCCGGCCAGCGTCTCGATCACCTGTGCTTGCGCACTTTCCGAATATGCCGCCAGTTCCGTGGCCCAAGGTGTACGCCGCTGCGCGGGGTGCCGACTCAACCACTCGCCCACCGGGCAAATAATACGTCGGCCACGATGGTTAGCAGGATCAAGGCGGCCTGGGGCGCTATCCACCAGCCAGTATTCCTGTGGCTGACATGCGGTCTGCCATTGTAAAAGGCGCTTACTGGTCAGACTGCTGCCAAATTGCAACACCATCTGTGCTTGAGCGAGGGTTTCTTGCGCCCGTGGGTGCGCCAGCCATAAGTCAGCACAAGGCAATGGCTGACCGGTTTGTGACAATACATCGCCAATCA
The DNA here is from genome assembly GCF_900460465.1 of Yersinia pestis. Taxonomy (GTDB): domain Bacteria; phylum Pseudomonadota; class Gammaproteobacteria; order Enterobacterales; family Enterobacteriaceae; genus Yersinia; species Yersinia pestis. The sequence continues at coordinate 399,254 of NZ_UAVH01000007.1, forward strand.
GTGGCCAGCCCAGCATTGCAGCCCATGCGGTCAGTTGCCTACCCTCTTGCGCGCCCATCCGTCCGGCAATCACGACGCCACGTTTTTGCCGCCAGAAAAACCAGTCAGCTTGCTGTGCTGGTGGTTGATAAAGAGAGGGCGGGTAACAGGTTTGACGCAGCCATGGGTGACAATCCTGCCACCAATCGCCCAGCGAGGCAGACCAGTCGGCATACTGTTGCTCATCCCCCCCATACAGTGGTTCAGCAAAGGGACAATTAATGTGCAAAGCGCCATGTTGCAATTGCGCCATCGCGCTGTCGAGTGTGGAAACCAACCAACGGGCAGAGATATCGGGCGTCGGTCTGGGGAGATTAACACTTAGGGTTGGATGGCTGGCAAACAGCCCCTGCTGGCGGATAGCCTGATTGGCACCGCAATCGATTAACTCCGGTGGGCGATCAGCGGTCAATAATATCAGCCGCTCACCCGTTAACCCCGCTTCGATTAGCGCAGGATAAAGATTCGCCACCGCCGTACCCGAGGTGACAATGACCGCCACCGGTTCTGTTGAGGCCTTCGCCAGCCCCAGAGCCAGATGGCCCAGACCGCGCTCATCAAAATGGGTATGGCAAACCAACGACGGATTAGCGGCAGCCGCTAACGTTAACGGTGTAGAGCGAGACCCTGGGGCAATACAGATATGACGCACACCGTGGCGGGTCAAAGCCTCCAGTAGCAGTGCCGCCCAACGACGGTTAAAAACACTTGTCGACATGGTTTGCTCAAAAGTCAGTTAACAGACGCTACGGCCGTGATAATTAAGATAAAGAGAAACGTTACCTTTGAAAAATCCGCAGCGACCGCTTTATGGTTAAAGTTTTACCGATCTATACAGGGCAAGTGGCTAATACTTGCCGAGTTGTGGCTCCGGTTTGACAGTCTACACCGCCCACATGGGGGCGACAATCCGTCCCTATAACAAGTGCGGTTAATTGCGGCATTTTAGGCTTTAACGGGCTGCGCTTCGTGCTCCAACAAGCTTTGTAAACCTGCTGACTTATTATCGATCTCTTGCCACTCTTGTTCCGCATCAGAACCGGCCACGATCCCCGCCCCGGCATACAGGTGAATCTGCTGCCCATCGACTCGCGCTGAACGCAGGGCCACACTGAATTCAGTGCGTTTAAGTGACAAATAACCGGCAGAACCCGCATACCAGCCACGGGAAAATAGCTCATGTTTGGCAATAAACTGCCGCGCCGCCTCACGGGGCAACCCCGCCACCGCCGCAGTCGGCTGCAAGCGTTGCAGGCAGTCAGTATCACTGGCCCGGCTGAGTTGCGCGCAGATACGGCGGCGCAAATGCTGTACTTTGCGCAAGCGAATAATTTCTGGCGGCATGACATCCACGGCGGTTACCCCACCTTGCAAGCGCTGACAAATATCGTCTACCACCAATAAATTCTCGCGCTGATTCTTTTCATCATGCATCAACCAATCTGCCAATACCGCCGCCTGTGGGTCGCTATCAAGATTAGAGACGGTCCCCGCCAATGCTTCGGTTTCTAAATGTAATTGCTGGCGTAGATAGAGCCGTTCGGGACTGGAACCCAGAAAGGCCTGTCGATCATCAAAACGTAACATAAAGTGATAACAACGGTGATTGACCTGTCGGCTGGCAGCCATAAATGCAGCGCACGAAAGCGGTTTATTCAGCGTCAACGTCGTGGTCCGTGCCAGTACCACTTTGTCGAGCTTTTGCTGCTCAATATCATTTAGCGCTTGCTGTATCAGATTGCGCCATTGCGGATATCCCGGTGTATGACTCGAATGCTGGATACGCGCATTCAACACAGGTAGAGCGCGGGCTGCCATCAATTGGTCAATAAACGTGATGGCCTGTAAGGCATCTTTCTGTAGGGAGGTCTCGCTGCTCAAATTAAGGGTGAGCGAGGTTTTTTTACCCCGGCGTAATATTTCAAGACGCGGTAGAAAAAGAAAGCTGGCTTGGGCGTTTTTTCCACTGACCAGGCCATTATCTGTTAGTTGCCCGAATACCATCACCGGTTCAAATGCATTGAGGCCCCAAATACGCAGCCCATTAGCATCAGGGTTTTGCTGAATAAAATCATCGGCATCTTTCATATCGGCAAATGAGCGGGTTTGCCCGCAGACGGCGGCTTCTTCATGGTTGTCACGGTGACGCCAATAAAATTGAGGAAAGTGAGTCTGAGCAGTTAACCACTCTAACAATTGGCGGCCCACCAAGCCGGGTGCTGGAAAAATAAGTTGTTGAATACCTGCCTGTTCAGGGAAACCGGCACATAATTTCTGTCGTAATTCACCCAGCAAACCAGAAAGTTGTTTCACGACCACCTCGGTAAATCAACAGAAAGAGTGGGATTATACGGGGTGATAATAATAAGAAAAGTCGGATTGGAAAGTTATTGTTACTTATCACACTAATGTTTGATATTGATGATTTCGCATACTAAAAAAGAGTTATCGAGGTTGATGACCACGCAATTTATAGCTCAGTGAGTAACAGGTTGAGCGCACCTGGCTGTCGTCTTACCCATTATCTGCCTTCCCCATTATCTACCTTCCAAATCACTACCTTCCAAATCATTTGCCTTCCAAATCATCTGGCAAGCGGCATTCCCGCCGCAACGCAAATGGTTTGCCCGGCGTCAATACTTATTTTATCTTTCGATACTCATCTTATCTGGAGTTGCAAGCAGTAAACGAACAACAAATTAGCCAAGAACCGTATTTAGGCTAGCCGGTAGGGTGAACCTCAAGCAGAGGGCCTATTAGCCTTGTTAAGTGCGCGGGTATCCATGATCCGGCCCAAGGGAAACGCTGACACTGCTGCAACTCCAATGACGTTGATTATATTAAGCAGGTACGACATTCCATTGCTGTGTTTCATCCAATGTGGCGACTAATGAATATATATTACCCGAGTATTTCAACTCATTACTGTTCGTCACCGTTTGTGCCAACACCTGCCCCATCTGGACCCCCTGACCCGCAGCAATAAAATAGAGGGGTTCAGGCGTATAGAGTTGAGTTGTATTGGCTAAGACTTGCTGGGCAAAGGTGCCCTGCCCGGACATGCCAATCCCCGTCGAATAAACATTATTTGGCATGCTGCCGCCTTCAATAATCGTCAATTTACCCGCTTGCCCTGCGGTTGAGAGATTGCTAAAAGTGGGTGTGTTATCCGCAGTATCAAACGTCACCTGATTATGACTGGTGGGATCAGCATCCAAAATAGCACCCGCTTCAAAAAGAACCCCGTCAGTGAGATGCCCGGTTCTCCCCCAGACAAATGAGTAGTTAATCGACCATTTAAACGTAAAGAAACTATTAGGTGCGACTTTAAATGGCGAGGCTTGCCAAGCCAAAGAAAAGACATCCGAGGGTTGATTTGGCATTTTTTGATATAAAAAAACAGTCCAGGCCGAAGATGAATGATTAACGAACTTAACTTGATAGGGGGTGCCAGCAGCGGCTGATAGATCCAAAGTATTACTCATGATGAGTTCCTTATTACATTTATGTAAAGTATATTATTCACGCTAACGATATTCGCCTATTTCAAATAAAGGTGACATAGAGAGCCAAGCCATTTCTCAGCCTAAAACCTCAATAGAGAAATGGCTTAATTCATTAAAAAATAAAATTAAAACGGCAAAGCACGAATTTTATTAAAGATATTAATTTAATGGGTAATTAATTAACCACCATACCAATGCCATGCACGTAAAATCATACTCCGTCGCTTTAATATGATAGAGCAAAATACTTAACTAGAATCACTCTCACACCAACAAATAAAATAAATTTATGTAGTGGATTGATGTTAATAAGCATTTTAATGGTATTTTTATTTATCACATCAAGCTAAAATTCAACACTTCAAAACAAAATAAATAAAAATAATATTATGACATGTGAAATTAATGGGTTTTGTAAAAGTGAATAAAAAATGATGAGTAAGGCGAATATTTATTATCAACACGCTCATTATGCTTACGATAAAAGTGGCCCACTTAAGGGCCAGTAACCACAACGTAAGCAAGAGAACGGGTTAGCGACGAGCCACCAATAGCCCAACAATCAGTCCAATAGTCGCGCCAATACCCACGCTACACCATGGGTTCTGACGAACATAATCATCAGTACAACATGCCATGGCTTTTATCTGCTTGATATGACATCCACCGTGGTCACTCAAGCGGCTTTGAACCTCCTTTAGTGCTTTCTCTGCACGCGCTTTAATTTCTTGATAGCTTTCATCAGCCAACGTTCCGGAATAGCGCAGTACCTCTTCCAGGGTATCGGTCAACATAGCCAGGTCATCCTCTAACGAGGTTGGTGGTTCATTATCTCGGTTCATGTGCATTCTCCATGCGTGAAAAAGGCATCTTATACCCAAAATAATTCGAGTTGCAGGAAGGCAGCAAGGGAGATAATCCCGATGAGCTTACTGTTCGTAAGTGATTCGGGTTATTGAGTGCAGCCAACGCATACGCAGCTTGAAGTATGACGGGTATATAAGGATAGTCGAATTAATAACAGTATGTTGACGCTGACAGCAAGGATTGCATTAAAAAACCCTTATCGCGACGGTTGGGGGATTAACACCAAATTATGTAATGTTATCTTTACTGTGTCTCAGTATCTCTTTTATTTTAAATCAATATTATTTTCTGCAACCTACCGGGTAAAAAAAGCAATACTCGGTTAATCATAGATAAACTACACTGTGCTTATTTAGTGTAGTGCGTACAACTTAATCGCCCTACCCAAGATTTTAATGACATACTAAATAAATTTACGTACTAGAGCAAGAGGTTAAAAATATCCAGTTACTGACTCACTAATAATAACGCTCATTAACCTTATGACTGTCAAATATTATTGAGTTACAAAAATAACGCTTATAAAAAGGCAAGAAAAATGAAAAACGAATTGGCGATGGCTTTCGGTGGGATGATAGTCGGTATAAGTTTAGCGATATTGATTTTATGTATTATCTTTGGTTTAACATCTCCTGAAACGGTTATTAGCTATGCCGACTGTGTTATCAAATCCAGAAATTAAATCATTTTCTTGAATGATAATATACCCATCAGGCTTCAAGCTGCCTGTGTGCTGGTTGCCTTCGTGACTCGGCCCGTCCATGGACCCCGCCTCTTCGAGGCCACTGCAAGTCACGTACAAATCTGCGTTTTTATTTATTGACTTGAAACTCATTCATATATTGAAATCCTGCGCGGAAATGGCGCACAGTGCTCTGAATAAAACTACCTAAATAGCATTTAGAAACGAATACAACACGCCCCCTGCTCTGCACCAGAAAGCTGTTCACGTAATGCCCCAAACAACTCACGGCCACATCCCACATGGAAAGCAGAGATAGCCGGTAACGGACTATCGCGAGTGGCCAATTCAGCCTCATCCACCAGTAATGACAGCTCGCCACTGACCCCATCAACCCGAATCCGGTCACCATTGCGGACGTTGGCCAGTAAACCACCGCAATAGGCTTCTGGCGTCACGTGAATGGCAGACGGCACCTTGCCTGATGCGCCGGATAATCGGCCATCCGTCACCAACGCTACCTTAAAGCCACGATCAAGTAATACTCCTAGCGGCGGCATCAGCTTATGTAACTCCGGCATACCAATGGCCTGCGGCCCCTGATAACGCACCACCACCACACAATCGCGATCCAAATCACCGGATTCAAAGGCGGCTTCCACATCATGCTGACTCTCAAATACCCGCGCTGGCCCTTCAATAACCTGATGCTCCCGTGGCACTGCCGAGGTTTTCATTACCGCCCGCCCCAGATTGCCGTTTAATACTTTCGTCCCCCCCTGAGCAGAAAAAGGCTGTTCCAGACTGGCGATCACCGTCGCATCCAGTGACTGTTGCGGCCCAGGACGCCATTGCAATTTACCCGCCGCCAGATAAGGCTCTTGCGTATAACGCTGCAAACCAAATCCAGCGACGGTATGCACCTCTTCGTGCAGTAAACCGCCTTGCAATAGCATATTAACCAGCAGTGCCACACCACCCGATGCCTGAAAATAGTTGATGTCCGCTGGGCCATTAGGGTAAATACGGCATAGCTGCGGCACCGCTTCCGACAGTTCAGAGAAATCATCCCAATTAATGATGATGCCCGCCGCCCGCGCCATCGCGACCAAATGTAAGGTGTGATTAGTCGAACCGCCGGTTGCCAGCAGCGCGACAATCCCATTGACGACCACTTTTTCATCCACCAATTGGCCAACAGGCAAATAGCTGCTGTTGATATGGCTACTGTTGATATGGTTAACATCAATATGATTGCCATCAATACAATTAATGCCGGTTTCGGTCAGACGGGTGATTTGACGTGCCGCCGCTGCAGTCAGCGCATCACGCAGTGGTGTATTCGGTTGGATAAAAGAGGCTCCCGGCAAATGCAGCCCCATCACTTCCATCACCATCTGATTAGAATTGGCAGTACCGTAAAAAGTACAGGTCCCGGCACTGTGATACGAAGCGGCTTCAGCCTCCAACAAGGCTTGCCTATCCACTTTCCCCTCGGCGTAAAGTTGGCGGATCCGGACTTTCTCTTTGTTAGGCAAACCGCTGGCCATAGGCCCGGCGGGGACAAAAATAGCCGGTAAATGGCCAAATGACAGCGCTGCCATTAACAAACCGGGAACGATTTTATCGCACACACCGAGGTAGAGAGCACCATCAAACATATTGTGTGACAGGCCAATAGCCGCTGACATAGCAATCACATCGCGGCTCATTAGCGACAACTCCATCCCATCCTGCCCTTGCGTCACCCCATCACACATGGCAGGAACCCCACCGGCAACCTGCCCAATGGCCCCAACCTCATGCAATGCGTCTTTCAGTTGTTGTGGGTAATGTTCATAAGGTTGATGAGCAGACAGCATATCGTTATAGGACGTAATGATGGCGATATCGCTACGCACCCTATTTTTTAGGGCCGCTTTATCCTCTGGCTGACAAGCCGCAAAGCCGTGCGCCAGATTACCGCAAGCCAGTTGTGAACGGTGAACGGTATGCTCTTTTGCTGCACTGATACGTTGCAGATATGCCGTGCGTGTGGCCGCTGAGCGCGCAATGATACGCTGCGTGACACGGGTGATAATGGGGTTCATCTCCATTCCTTATGCGCTCAATGGGGTTAATGGGGTCAAAAGTTCAATGCTGCCAGTGGGCAGGCCGACAAAGTCGGCCAGTACCTGTAACAGTAAATTGTGGTCATCCAAGTGCGGTGCACCGGAAACATTAACGCTGCCGATAATACCTGCCTGTTTAATTTGCAGCGGGAAAGCACCACCCAATGCGGCGTAATCCCGCAGACTCACGCCATAGCGAGCGTCGAGTGAGGTCTCTCGCTGCTGTAACATCAACCCGGCAGCATAGGAACTGGTGCTGAGTAACTCCACGACATTACGTTTACGCCGCAGCCAATCTTGGTTCTCGGCACAGGTGCCCGCCATCGCATAGCTAAAGAGCGTTTGATGATTCACGGTGATATCAATAGCCAGTGCCACGCCTTGTTTCTCTGCCTGTCGCTTTATTTTTTCGCCTAGCTGCCAGGCGGTTTCGTTATCGAAATGCCTCAGTTGCAAGCGTTGTTGGTGCTGCTGGCAGTAGGCGAGTTGTTGCTGTAAATTCATCAGATTCTCCGGTGATAAATGGCATCGGCTTACGCACGTTTCGCTTTAGTCAAACCGTTGTCAGCGATAGCTTTCCCTGTAGATTTCACCTCGACATCACACTCTTTCGGCAACGTTAAGGTAATCAGCCCAGCAATAATCAATGATCCCGCCAACATGCAGACCGCCGCGCTCTGGCCATAGAAAAAGATCATCACCCCCACCAGATAGGGGCCACAGAAGCCCCCCAGATTGCCTAAACCGTTAATCCCCCCCCGCGCACCACCAGCTACTTCTGGCACCGCAATACGGCCAGGAATTGACCAGAATGGGCTGGTTGCCGCTTTCAGGAAGAAGCCACAGACCACCAATGCCAGATATGACACAAGAACGTTGTGACGGAAAATAACCGATGCCACCAACGCCGCAGCAAAGCAGAACAGGGAAATCATAATCAGCAAACGGCGTTTACCGGTTTTATCCGCCAGTGCGGAAATAACATAAATACCGGCGGTGGTAGCCACAAATGGCAACACCGCCAGAATACCGACGGATGCCATATTGCCGCCGGTCAGGTTTTTTAAGATAGTGGGCAACCACAATGTGTAACCATAATCCCCGGTCTGGTAGAAGAAGTTCAGCGCCACCAGCTTCATCAAACCTTTATTGAGAAATACCGCTTTTAACGGCGCATTGGTCACCGGCTTATTGAACATTCGTTCCGCTCTTTCCCGCGACAGTTCAGTGACCAGATAATCACGCTCTCGCGCTGATAGCCATTTGGCCTCCTCTGGGCGGTCACTGATCACAAACCACCACATCACCAACACCAGTGCTGACAACCCGCCTTCAAGGAAGAATAACCAACGCCAGTCGAGCGTATTGATGATAAAACCCGACAACGGTGCGGTGAACATGCCGCCAATCGGTGCAAACATCATGACGAAAGCATTAGCGCGGCCAATTTCGCGCTCTGGGAACCAGTTGCTGACCATGGTCAACACCACGGGCAACATACCCCCTTCGGAAACCCCCAAGACAAAACGCAGGAACAGCAATTGATAATGATGGGTAACAAAACCAGTCAGGATAGAGACGATGGCCCAGACCGCTAAAGAATAAGCAATGAATTTTCTGCCGCTGCCATGTACTGCAATACGGCCACCGGGTACTTGTAGAAATAAATAACCGATAAAGAAAATACCGCCGGCTAAACCGGCCATTTGGCTGGTAATCGCCAAATCACTTTCCATACCGCCCGGTAGAGCAAAACTAATATTGACCCGATCCATAAAAGAAATAATACAAGCAATCATTATTGGCACAATAACGCGGAACCAACGGGCATTAGGGATCTTACTGTCCATATAAATACGCCTCATGATAATATATCCGTCATACTTCAAGCTGCATATACGTTGGCTATACTCAATTGCCCAAATTATTTCTTGGTCGTTGACCTTAAAATAAATACACCCACCTTCCTGAAGCTAGAATTATTTTGGGTATAGACTCATTGGGGCTTTCTCGCTTGCCACTCTCCTGCAATTCGAATTATTTAAGGTATAGGTTGTGAATAATATTGGGTGAGAAATTTAAAAAAACTAAATGCGTTTTTTATTGGTTAAATAGCAAAAAATAATTTTCGATTGACGCGTCAGATAAACTTTATTTTCTGACGCGCTATTACTCATGGATAACTAAAATCACTAAAGAGTGATTGAGGTTATTGACAAAGTGCCCGCGACGGAGAGAACAGGCAGATCGTAAAGACGCCGTAAATACATCCATGTAGGCTCGAGCCGCGCCATCCTTGGCGCGGACGCTTTACTCCTCTGCCTATCCTCACCGTTCAAGATCGAGTCATCGGGGTTTGTCAGCAGTCTGAATCACTAAAGAGTGATTGATTCTATTAATAGGTAATTGCTGTAGGTGCCGTTTCGCCAGAGAAATGGGCCAAAATATTTGAGAACACAATATCACTCATTTGGATCCGGGTATCAGTGGTCGCACTGGCAATATGTGGCAGCAAGAATACATTGTCCATTTCAATCAAGGCTTGTGGTACATGAGGCTCATCGGCGAAGACATCCAAACCAGCACCGCCAATCTGTTGCTGTTGCAACGCACTGATTAAATCGTCCTGATTAACCATACTGCCACGGGCAATGTTAATCAGGATCCCATGATTAGGCATCGCGGCAAAAATGGCTTTATCAACCAAACCCGCACTGTCTTTTCCACCAGAAATTGCCACCACCAGAATATCGCTTTGCTTTGCCAGGCTAATTAAATCTGGCACATATTGATAAGGCAGACTGCTGTCGTGCACGGTGTCAGTATAGGCAATTTGCATATCAAACCCGACAGCACGGCGGGCAATAGCGCGGCCAATACGCCCCATACCAAAGATCCCCAAGCGTTTGCCCGTCACTTTAGACGACAAAGGCAAGCTGCCATTCGGCCACTCCCCTGACCGGAGGAACTGAGAGGCTTGATAGAAACGGCGGGAGGTGGCAATAATCAGCCCCAGAGCCGTATCAGCCACATCATCCGTCAAGACACCCGGCGTGGTAGTCACGATAATATTGCGCTCACGGGTATAATCCAGATCAACGGCATCAGTCCCGACACCAAATATTGAGATGATCTGCACTTCAGGCAATAACGCCAGGACCTCATTAGTGACGCCAATATCACCTCTAGTCACGATACCTTTAATATTCTTGCCCTGATCTGCCAGAAATTCAGCATGGTCCGTAACCTGGTAGAGTTTATGGACGGTGAAAGTTTGTTCCAACTTTTCAGTCAGATAGTCCATTACCGGAGCGATTATCAATACGGCTTGTTTGCTGTGTTTCATTACGAGTACCTGATCATGTCAATAAATCAAAAAGAAATCAGAATAGTGGCAGGCAAAATTATCGGATGACAACGCCAGCCCATCACGGTGGGCTTGATTACCTGCCCCCTTGCTTGCCATTCTGTCGGTCTCTGGAGCCATTCAGTGAATGTCGTTATGAGACCTGTTTTCTCTGTTTTATTTTGTGACGTAGGTCACTGTAGACCATGTTAAAAAAACATGTTACCGGTAACGTGACCAGCTTATCATTACCGAAGCTGAATTGTTTCAGCTACAGAATAGGCGTTAACAATCTCTGTCGCACCTTAGGGGGGAATGTTATTGGTTGATACGCATTGTTATACGTTGGCGTCACCTGTTAACAGGCGATAATTGATGAGCCGATGCTCTACCCGCGTGCATTGCCAATGCACAGGGCCGTGGTGATGAAAAATAACAGGAAACCGAATCGACTTCCCTTTAGTCTCAGATAGTCCCACCGAGAGAGATACGATAATGCAGGTCAACCTGTTCAATAGTCGGGATTTTTTTGATTTTCTTAATCAAAATTTCGGCGGCAACTTTCCCCATTTCAAAACGCGGTGTGGTCACACTGGCTAATATTGGTGTTGTCGCCTGACCGATATCCAACCCATGGAAACCGGAAATCGCCATTTCAGCCGGTATTGCCACCCCCAGTTTCAGACATTCTTGTAACACTCCGACAGCCATATCATCATTAGTACAAAAAATAGCATCGACATCGGGATACATTTGCCTCGCCAATGCCAGCATCCCTGCGCCAATAGAGACGGAGGACACTTTATTTGGGGTAATGTGCAGCGGTGTGAAGCCTGCATCAGTCACCGCCTGGCTATAGCCCTGATAACGCTTACGATCACGCGCATCTGACATTGAGCCAAAATAAACAATATGTTGCTTGCCGCTAGCCAACAGCGTGGTCGTCATGTCGTAAGCCGCTTGATAGTTATTAAAACCAACGGTTATTCGATTCTCTTGCGGCTCCAGCTCCATCACTTGTGCAATCGGAATCTCTGCTGCATTCAAATATTTATCTGCGCGTAAGGTATGTTCGGAATCTGTGAGGATCAAGCCGGATATCTGACAGGAGAGCAGGTTAATAATCTGCTCCTCTTCCCGCGCTTTATTGTAGTTATAGTTAACCACCAACGTCTGATAGCCATTGGCAACGGTGATTGATTCAATCCCTGCCAGCAGATCGGAGAAGATTTGGTTATTAAACGAGGGGACCAAAATACCAATACGCGGACTTTTCTGATTTAGGCTGGTTTCACTTTCGGGATCCGCACTGTAATTCACTTCAGCCATCACCTGAGCAATGCGCTCACCGGTTTCTGGTGCCACTTTTTCCGGCATCCGTAAATAGCGGCTGACTGTCATTTTAGTCACGCCCGCCAGTAACGCGATATCCTGTAACGTAACTCGCTGGTTTTTCATGGCAAATACCTGGTACTAAAGTGCGAAAAAAGTGGGTTGATTATGGCCCAGGTTGATCGAAATGTTAATGCTATTAATGCATAACCTCAGCGCGTAGATCGATAAAAAGGGATAACTTTACGGCAGTTACACCGTCGGGAGGGGATGCCCGCCCGTATTTCTCAATGGCAGAAGCGCCCCTTGGTCTGCTCAATGACAGGCTAAAAAATGTTGTCCATACCGCTATTGCCTAAAAATCATGTAAAATCAGGCCGATAAATTCGGCGCTTTGGGGGTACGGGATAAGACGTTGATGAATGTATGGCGTTGATGACGGTCTGACATTGATAAATAAAAACGTCATTTTGCGGCAACCACCGTCCCCGAGAAAGAACCTGCTCAGAGCTATATCCCAACGGCCTCTGAGCCACAATACCCGTTAAAGGGGATCAATAAATTCTGCATCCCCCCGCATTTAAGGAATAGGTCATGTTGTTACATCTGAAAGGAAGCCACCGATTCATTAGCCTGATGCTCTGCGCATTATTACTCGCTGGCTGTGGACATCAGCGGATGCCAGAGAAACCCGTGAGTCCGGTAGGGAAAGAAGAGCCGGTTCGTGGTGTCTGGCTAACCACCGTGCTCAGACTTGACTGGCCTTCACTTTCATCGATTAACGCTAGCTCAGACTCGATCAGGATCAGCACGCAAAAGAAAGAACTGACAGACACATTAGATGACTTGGTGAAAAACGGCGTCAACACCCTTTTCTTTCAAGTAAAGCCTGATGGGAGCGCGCTTTATCATTCAGCCATTCTTCCCTGGTCGGATGTTTTGACCGGTGTAACGGGTAAAGATCCCGGTTATGACCCTCTGGCCTTTGCGGTATCTGAAGCACATAAACGAGGGCTTAAGATACACGCGTGGCTGAACCCCTACCGTGTCTCAATGGATACCCGGCCGGAAACGAGTGCATCACTTGAGCGCACGCTCTCTTCTTCGCCAGCCAGTGTCTACGCGCTGCATAAAGATTGGATACGCACCGCCAATGGCCGGTTTGTTCTCGATCCGGGGTTACCCGAGGTACGCCACTGGATCACCAATATTGTTGCCGAACTGGTCAAAAATTATGACATCGATGGCATACAGTTTGATGATTATTTCTATTATGAAACCCCGTCATCCCGGCTTGATGATGATGCCACATACCAGAAATATGGGCAGTCCTTCAGCGATAAGGCCAATTGGCGCAGGAACAATACGTTGTTGCTCATAAAACAGGTCTCTTCAACCGTCAGGTCCCTTAAACCAGAGATTGAGTTTGGTGTCAGCCCGGCGGGCGTCTGGAGAAATCAGGCCGATGATCCCCTAGGGTCAGAGACACAGGCAGGCAGCCCTTCTTACGATACCGCATATGCCGATACCCGTTTATGGGTGCAGGACGGTTTACTGGATTATATCGCACCACAACTCTACTGGACGCATAGCCAAAAAAAGGTCAAATATGACACGCTGGCAACATGGTGGGCAGATACCGTCAGGCATAGCCACACCAAATTGTATATCGGCGTCGCGTTATACAAGGTTGGCCAACCCTCGCAGGCCGAATCTGACTGGGCACTGGAAGGCGGTGTGCCTGAGCTAAAGCGGCAACTGGATCTCAATGACGCGCTGCCGGAAATCAGCGGAACGATTCTGTTCAGGGAAGCGTTTCTCCGTCAGCCCCAGACGGAAGAGGCGGTAAAATATTTGAAGTCCAGGTGGCGTAACTGAAATCATAAAACGCAGCCATAGGCGGAGCCATTTTTAACCAAAAATTTGGCTCCCCACATGCATCGGTCTGTAAAAACAATATTGATTAAAACCCAGTGTCGTTATATTACGCTGGCGTTCCTATCGAGAAGATGCGCATCGATGACGCGTTGAATGAACAATATGTTACCGGCTAAAAAGACAATAACAGCCACAGGGCTTAATCTTAAATCACTTGATTATCAACATATTAATCTTAAATACCGTCAAGAAGCGGAGCAACTCCCCGCAGTATAAGATTTTTGCCCACCTGTAAGTCGATGTTGCTCACGTATCCGGTAACAGCCTGCTGTAACATGACTTATAGTGATCTGCATCACAGTTTAATCAGTCAGAAAACGGTCTGATAAGCACATGTTTTCAGTAAGCTCAATTTAATGGTTATCGTGTTAACAGAATAGGTGTGTTTATAAAATCTTAATATTGAGAGATTAAGAGTAAATCATATTATTGCCTGACTAAGCCTTATAGCTTGGCTTATTAGCGATAATTAAACCGCCTTCATATTTAATATGATTCAGACTGCTGACAAACCCCGATGACGCGATCTTGAACGGTGAGGATAGGCAGAGGAGTAAAGCGTCCGCGCCAAGGATGGCGCGGCTCGAGCCTACATGGATGTATTTACGGCGTCTTTACGATCTGCCTGTTCTCTCCGTCGCGGGCACTTTGTCAATAGCCTCATTATTTTTATATATTATCGCTATCAGGAAGTGACCATGAAGAATCTATTTTCGTTGGAAAATCGCAAAGTATTAATTACTGGCTCTGCACAGGGTATTGGATTCTTACTGGCAAAAGGGTTAGCTGAATTTGGCGCAGAGATTATCATTAACGATATCACCGCAGAGCGTGCTGAAAAAGCCGTGGCTGAATTACGTGCTAGCGGCTTTATCGCCCATGCCGCCGCATTTAACGTGACGAACCATGATGAAGTCAATGAAGCTATCGAGAAAATAGAAAGCCATATTGGTGCTATCGACGTGTTAATTAATAATGCCGGTATCCAACGCCGCCATGCCTTTACCGAATTCCCAGAAAAAGATTGGGATGATGTGATTGCTGTTAATCAAAAATCGGTATTTTTAGTTTCACAAGCCGTTGCCCGTTATATGGTTAAACGCCAACGTGGAAAAATTATTAATATCTGTTCAATGCAAAGTGAATTAGGCCGCGATACGATCACCCCGTATGCCGCCTCTAAAGGGGCAGTTAAAATGCTGACCCGTGGGATGTGTGTCGAACTGGCTCGCTACAATATTCAGGTTAACGGTATTGCACCGGGTTATTTCAAAACGGATATGACAAAAGCACTGGTCGATGATCAAGCCTTTACCGATTGGTTGTGTAAACGCACACCAGCCGCCCGTTGGGGAGATCCAGAAGAGCTCATTGGTGCAGCGGTTTATTTGTCATCCAAAGCCTCTGACTTTGTTAATGGTCATTTGCTGTTTGTTGATGGTGGCATGCTGGTAGCCGTTTAATCCAGGGTTCAGTCGTGCTCCCCACATAATGGGGAGCAGAGGAAAATTATGTCTGGTAAATGCATTATTGTCATGGGTGTCTCTGGTACCGGCAAATCCTGTGTCGGTCAGGCGCTGGCATTGGCCCTTGGCGCTAAATTTATTGATGGCGACGATCTACACCCACGGGCCAATATCCAAAAAATGGCCGCCGGCCAGCCACTGAACGATCAAGATCGTGCACCCTGGCTTGAGCGATTAAGTGATGTGGCGTATAGCCTGCAACAAAAAAACGAAGTGGGTTTTCTGGTGTGTTCAGCACTGAAAAAACAGTATCGAGACCGCCTGCGTGAAGGTAATGAAGGGATACGTTTTCTCTGGTTGACCGGTGATTACGATTTAGTGCTACACCGGATGCAGCAGCGGGCCGGGCATTTTATGCCAGAGAGCCTACTCAAGAGCCAGTTCGCCACGCTGGAAGCGCCGGGGAGCGATGAACCGGATGTGATTCCCATCGATATTTCATCTTCCATTGCCGATGTTGTTGAACACTGTATTGCCGCATTGTCACTGGAAAACCACGTGAGCGCGATTCTTAGTGAATAGCGGTGCTGAATGAATAGCGTTCTTTATTGAATGACGGTGCTTAACTGCGCGGACCCCATAAGGGGATAGGAAAAATAATGATACTTGATGAACTAAAAAAAGCGGTGAATAACCCCATCTATCCAGAAGTGATTCGTCGGACACTGGCGGCAATCAGCCAAATGGATTTAGCGGCCCTCCCCGCCGGTGAACTTGAGATTGAAGGGCGCGAAATCTACCTGAACCATATGATCGCCACGACGAAACCACTGTATGAGCAACGCCCTGAATTACACCGCTATTACATTGATATTCATATTCTCTTAGAAGGCAGTGAAGTGATCGGGGCTTCGCCATCAACCCAAGGCCAACGCCCGACGATGGATTTTGATAGTGAGAAAGATTACGGTTTGTTTGAGGGGATGAGTACCGAGACCTTGCTGACGTTAGCACCGGGTGATATTGCCCTACTGTTCCCTGGGGAATTGCATCGCCCGATGGGGACATTAACAGACCCGGCCCCCATCCGTAAGCTAGTGGTGAAGGTGGCTAATCATCTTTTATGATGGTTGGTACAGATGACAGATGACAGATGACAGATGACAGATGATGATTGTTACAGATGATGATTGGCGTTGACTTGAACGAATAAACGCTCAACCGAGAGTTCCAAGGGAGCCATGCTCCCTTCAGACGGCAGATAACCCGCGGTGACGTAATATTGAACGGTGAGAATAGGCAGAGAGTCAGGCGGCCACGAAATTTGGCACCTTTGCTGTCTGTCTCTACTCTCTGTCTGTCTCTACTCTCCGTCGTGGGCACCTTGCCAATAACCCCTTATTGGCTCCGTCTCGCCGTCAGACACAACCCGCTATTCTTCATTAACACAACTTAAGTCACCGATCATACTGTTCGGGGCAGATACGTACCATGACGCCGATGTTCTATTGCTGCTGAGATATGGCCGCTGCGCGTGAGTTGTTCCGTAAACTCAACTTCAGCCAAAGAAGGTATTTTCAGCGCATACTTTTCACGGGCAAATTCATAATAATCTTTGCAGCACCGGAGAATATCATCCGCAGAGATGTTTTCATTGATCTCCCGTAAATGTTGCTCGACTCGCTGATAAAGTTCACTCTTGCGGATATCGAAGGTCTTATCCAATAAGAATAAGCGGATGAATTTATTATTTAAATTATCAGTAAGATAATGTTTATATTTTCGGTTATGGGTAATAGGAATATCTTTTGCAATTAGAGTTCTGGCCAACGCATTTAAATGAGAAAGATGACAATGTTTTTCATAATTAATATCTATAATCATAGGGTCAATAATAGCTTTAGAGATAAGGCGATAGGCGGCAGTCTCAGAATCCGGATAATTAATACTCTGCGGCACCTCTTTCATGATTTTTTTTATTACGTCTACACTAGGTAATTTTTCTTTCTCACTATAGAATTTATAACATGAATAAACGATCCCATTCATAGCATCTTTTAATACATCTTGTTCATTGCCGCTATAGTCATGAAATATATTTCTTTTGTTAAATTCCTGAAATAAAACTTGCGTTATAGGGTCTGAACCATAGCGTTGCTTTGCTCCCTGTATTTTATCTTTAGTCAACCCTACTAAATACGAAACCATTGAGATAATATCTTCATATGCCTTTTTGTTCTTTTTTTTAGTAAAACTATCGGTTGTACTGGGTTGCGATATTATTGCTTCATCTACTGTTTTCAGTATCTCTCTGATAGCAAATTCACAAAGCGATTCTCTACGGTAGTCATCAAGCCTATATTCTGGTTTGATGTTTCCACGTGAAACGGGTTGATGTGTATTTGTCCACGCCTGTTCTACAATCAGCAAACTCAGCGCGACACTAGTGTATGATTTTTCCAAAAAGTAATAAAAATAATCCAGATTTTTATATATTTCATTGCGGACTCTCATTTCAGTAGTCAATTTTTTACATTTTCCGGTATCAGGACAAAAATAAAGTTCCAATTCATCGATCTGTCGATCGATATAAACTCTATCCACCATTGGTGGATGTAAAACAGTCGGATTAGAATTTATAGGTAAAACCCACATGACGATGATCCCTAAATCAGATAAAGCGAGAGGCTGAACAGTCAATTAAATATTCTAACTCCCCAGCCTACTGACAGATATCCATGGTTAACCCCAATCTGGTTTAAATCACCTTTATTCAGCGGTTAGCCGCCACCTCCTGAGCCCCAGATAAAACAAAACCCCCTGTAAGCCGATACTCACAGGGGGTAGGGTCTATCTCGACATCATTCGTCTGTGCCGGTTTAACACATCATCACATCAAGGGCTGAGCCATCTGCACCAGTGTTATCAACGGTTGCGGATAGATACCCAACACCAGTACCAAAATCGCGGAGATCAGTACCACCACACCACCGGCCGTTAATGCCCAGTTGCTCGGGGTATCACGTACTAAGCTCTGCGGCGGGCTGAGGAACAAACTGACGGTAACGCGCAGATAATAGTACAAGCCGATGGCACTGCCTAACACCACCGCGCCAGTCAACCACCACAAGTTGGCGCTGACCCCCATTGCCACCACAAAGAATTTACCGATAAAGCCCAGTGTCATTGGGATACCGGCCAGTGACAACATCATCACTGTCATCACCGCAGACAGAATAGGCTTATGCCAGAACAAGCCACGGTAAGAGAACAGGGATTCTGCATCTGGGCCTTTGTACGGGCTGGACATCAGGCTAACGACGCCAAATGCCCCCAGGCTACTGAACAGATACCCCGCCAGATACACCCCGATGGTTTCCAGCGGTAATGCGAGCTCGTGTGTTTGTACTGCGACCAATGCAATCAGCAAATAACCAAGGTGGGCAATAGAGGAGTAACCCAACAGGCGTTTGATGTTGGTCTGGCTGATCGCCATCAGGTTGCCAAACAGGATCGAGGCCACCGCAATAATCGACAGAACCAAACGCACGGCTTCGCTATCCGCCGCCGGTGCGTACATAAACAAGCGCATCACTACGGCAAAGATAGCAATCTTGCTGGCGGTCGCCAGGAACGTGGAAACTGGCGCGGGTGCGCCCTGATACACATCGGGTGTCCACAATTGGAACGGTACCAACGACAGTTTAAAGCCGAGGCCAACAATCATCATGCCCAGACCCGCCAGAATCAGCGGTTGGTGCACCATCGAGTCACTTAGGCTCTGGCCCAACCCTACGAAGGACAGGCTACCGGACTCAGCATACAACAGCGCCATACCGAACAGCAGGAATGACGATGCCGCCGCCGACAACAGCATGTATTTGATACTGGCTTCCAGTGAACGCTTCTGGCGATAGGCATAACCAATCAGACCAAACAGCGGCAAAGTAAGCAATTCAATACCCAAGAACAGCGACGCCAGATGATTGGCACTGGCGAGCAGAATACCGCCCAAAGCCGCAATCAGCACCAGCAGATAGAACTCTTCGCGGTTATCCGGGTAGCCGACCAACCAAGGGTAAGCAAACGTGCTGGTCGCCAAGCTGGCGATAATCACCAGCCCGGTGTAGAACATCGAATAGCCGTCAACCCGCATCAGCGGAGTGACATCCATCGGCCCGACCTGTCCAACAAAGTAAAGTGACAGCAGCGCCAGATTAAGCCCAATGACGGTCAGTGTGGCATTAATAAAATGATCGCGTCGCCACGCAATGGACAGCATCACAACCACCACCGTCAATCCGACGATCAACAGCGGTAGCATTGCGATCAGTTGTTGAGGAGTTATTGTCATGGCGAATTATGGCCTTGTAATAGATGGAGCTGGAATAGATGCAGCTGAAAACCACTGTTGCACATTACTCATTGCCGCATGGGACGTGTCGAGGATCGGCTGCG
Organism: Yersinia pestis; assembly: GCF_900460465.1. GTDB lineage: Bacteria > Pseudomonadota > Gammaproteobacteria > Enterobacterales > Enterobacteriaceae > Yersinia > Yersinia pestis. The sequence goes on from NZ_UAVH01000007.1 coordinate 418,999, forward strand.
GGTAAACCCCCAGCAACACAAGCAACACCACCAGCAGCAAGACGATGGACAGTTCTCGCGCGGTCATACCCGGTAAGGCTTCCTCCGATTTTGGCGTACCGTAATAAGCACGCTGCATCATAATAAGCGAGTAAACCGACGCAAATACCAAGCCAAAGGTCGCGATCACCGTAATCACTGGAACGACCTGGAAACTGCCGAATAGGATCATGAATTCGCCGACGAAGTTACCGGTCCCCGGCATCCCCAATGTCGCGACAGCGAAGAACAGGGAGAGCGCAGGCAGGTATTTTATCCGCCCCCACAAACCGCCCATCTGGCGCATATCACGCGTATGCAAACGTTCGTACAACTGACCACAGATAATGAACATCCCCGCGGCTGATAAACCGTGAGCAATCATCTGAATTACCGCGCCCTGATAAGCCAGTTGGCTGCCGGTATAGATGGCAATCAATACGAAGCCCATGTGCGACACGCTGGTGTAAGCAATAAGACGTTTGATATCTGTTTGGCAAAACGCCATCCATGCACCGTAGAAGATGCCGATAACCCCTAACCACATAGCGATAGGGGCAAACTCATGAGACGCATTCGGGAACAGAGGCAGGCTGAAACGCAGCAAACCATAAGCGGCGGTCTTCAGCAAAATCCCCGCAAGGTCAACAGACCCGGCGGTAGGTGCCTGGCTGTGTGCATCCGGCAACCAGCCATGTAACGGCACCACTGGCATTTTTACCGCAAAGGCGATAAAGAAACCCAGCATCAGCAGATATTCTACATTCCGCGACATCGGAGTGTTCAACAGATCTTCGTAGTTGAATGTCCAAATACCGGTGGCATTGAAGTGCACAAATACCAGCCCCAGAATGGCAATCAACATAATCAAGCCGCTGGCCTGCGTATAAATAAAGAACTTGGTCGCCGCGGTGATCCGGGTTTTACCGTCTGAGGCTTTATGGCCCCACAAGGCAATTAGGAAGTACATGGGTACCAACATCATTTCCCAGAAGAAGAAGAACAGGAACATGTCGATAGCCAAGAACACGCCGATCACCCCCCCCAGAATCCATAACAGATTCAGGTGGAAGAAACCCTGATAGCGCTGAATTTCACGCCATGAACAGAGGATCGCCAGTACACCAAGTAGGCCGGTTAGCACCACCATAAGCAAGGACAAACCGTCCAACGCTAAATGGAATCTAATGCCGAAACGTGGGATCCACGGCACATTATAATATGTCTGCCACTGCGGAATACCCGTCGGGTTCATCAGTGAATAGTTGCCCTGCCCCCACAGATACAGGGAAAGCACCAATGTCAGCCCCATCGCGATTAACGCAATCCAACGCGGTACTTTGGTACCGAAGCGTTCAAGCTGCCAGCACAGCAGACCGCCGATAAAGGGGATAAGAATTAGCCAAGGTAATAGCATGGCGTTTTGTGTCCCTAATTAATGAGCCTATTCAGGCATCTACACGAAAAGCAACAGAGCCAGCACAATCACTGCACCCAAACCTATAGAGGCGGCGTACCAACGCACCTGCCCATTCTCACTGACGGTCAGACCGCGATTACTCCAGCGCGAAAGCACCGCCGGTGTATTCATCAGTGAATTCAGCGGATCACGTTGCAACAGTTTTGCAATCCACAGATACGGGCGGACAAACAGGTTATGGTACAACCAGTCGAAGCCCCACGCATGGAACCACCAGACCGTAAAGAAGCGGCCCGGCGCACTTTGCGCAATGCTGTTAACCAATTGGCGTTTGCCCAGATACAAGAACGCGGCCAGTGCAATACCGATCACCACCAAGACACCGGAGAAAATTTCCAACGGCATTTTGCCCTCGTCACCAAAGTGAAGCTCGGGCAACACACCCGCCAGTGGTGGTGTTATCAACGCACCGACAAAGGTCGACAGCACCAGTAACACGATTAACGGCAGGCTATGGGTGATCCCTTTAACCGGATGTGCTTTAGTTTTTGGCTCACCATGGAACACAATGAAAATCATCCGGAAAGTATACAGCGCGGTGAGGAATGCCCCGACCAACCCTGCTACCATCAGATTGATATGGCCACTGGCCAATGCGCCCCACAGAATTTCGTCTTTGCTATAGAAGCCGGCAGTGACGATTGGCAAGGCTGCCAATGCTGCACCACCCACCAGGAAGCAGATATAGACCAATGGAATGGTCTTACGCAGACCGCCCATTTTGAAGATATTTTGCTCGTGGTGGCAGGCCAGAATAACTGAGCCTGAGGAAAGGAACAGTAACGCTTTAAAGAAGGCATGGGTCATCAAATGGAAGATTGCCGCATCCCACGCCTGTACGCCCAGCGCCAGAAACATGTAGCCAATCTGGCTCATGGTGGAGTACGCCAACACCCGCTTGATGTCGGTTTGCACCAGTGCGGCAAAGCCCGCCAACACCAGTGTGACCGCACCGATAACCCCGACTAAATGCAGTACTTCAGGGGCCATCAGGAACAGGCCATGAGTACGGGCAATCAGATAGACACCGGCGGTCACCATGGTCGCCGCATGGATCAGCGCGGAAACCGGCGTCGGGCCGGCCATCGCATCAGCCAACCAGGTTTGTAGCGGCAACTGAGCTGATTTACCGACCGCCCCCCCCAAGAGCATTAGCGTCGCCCAGGTAATGGCGGTCGAGCCCATCTCCAGTTTCTGCGGTGCCAAAATCATCAGTTCGCGGATGTTCAGCGTGCCCAACTCTTGGTAAAGAATGAACAGCGCAAAAGCCAGGAATACGTCACCCACACGGGTCACGATAAAGGCTTTCATCGCCGCCGCACCGTTGGCAGAATGCTTGTAGTAGAAACCGATCAGCAGATAACTGCACAGCCCCACGCCTTCCCAGCCGAGATACATCAGCAACAGGTTATCCGCCAGAACCAGAACCACCATGCTCGCGATAAACAGGTTGGTATAGGCGAAGAAGCGAGAGTAGCCCTCTTCCCCACGCATATACCACGAGGCATACATGTGGATCAGGAAGCCGACACCGGTCACCACCGACAACATGGTCAGCGACAAACCGTCCAATGTCAGGGTCAGCGGAATGTTAAAGGTGCCAACAGACATCCAGTTCCACAGCGTCTGATTAAACACCTGTACGCCAGTGGCTTTTTGGCTGAGGAAATCCACCGCCACATACAACGTCACCAGCGCAGTCAGCCCGATAGACCCCACCCCAACGGTAGCCGCGGTATTTTCAGACCAGCGCCCACGGGAGAATGCCAACAGCAAGAAGCCCAGCAGTGGCAGCAGAATTGTTAAATATAATAGGTTCATCCGCGCATCTCACTGACTGTATCGATATCCAGAGTATGGCGGCGACGATACAACTGCAGCAGCAGTGCCAGGCCAATACTGGCCTCGGCTGCCGCCAGCGTGATCGCCAGGATATACATCACCTGACCGTCTGCCTGCCCCCAGTAACTGCCCGCCACGACAAAAGCGAGTGCGGCTGCGTTGATCATCACTTCAAGGCTTATCAGCATAAACAGTAAATTGCGACGAATCAGCAACCCCGTTAGCCCCAGCACAAACAGAATGGCCGCCAGAATCAGGCCATGTTGTAGAGGGATCATGCTTGTTCCTCCGTTTTTCTTTTCGCTGAATCACTCGCACCCATCACGTCACCCGGCTTATGTTCACGCCCGATATGGAACGCCACCACTAAACCGGCCAACAGCAACATTGACGCCAGCTCAACCGCCAACACATAAGGGCCAAATAAGCTGATCCCAACGGCTTTGGCATCCACCATTTCACCGCTGATACCCTGATCAGAGACAGAGCTAATGGCATAGATCAGTACTGATAGCAGAACCAGAGCGAGTAAACCGGGGCCTATCCACATACTGGGTTTCAGCCAGGCACGCTCTTGTTGCTCGACGTTGCCCAGGTTCAGCATCATCACCACAAACACGAACAGCACCATAATGGCACCCGCGTAAACGATGATTTCCAGCGCACCGGCAAAATAAGCCCCCAACGAGAAGAACACCGCCGAAATAGCCAACAAAGAGATAATCAGGTACAGCAACGCATGTACCGGGTTGGTGTGAGTGATAACGCGGATCGTCGCCACCACGGCCACCAATGCTGCAATATAAAACGCAAATTCCATGGAAAACGGCTCCTAGGGCATCAGACCTTTAACGTCGATCGGTTTGGCTTCATTTTCGGCTTCGCCTTTCTGCTTGCCATCAATCGCCATACCGGCCATCCGGTAAAAGTTATATTCCGGATATTTACCCGGACCCGAGATCAACAGATCTTCTTTCTCATACACCAGGTCTTGGCGCTTAAACTCACCCATTTCGAAATCCGGCGTTAGCTGGATAGCGGTTGTTGGACAAGCTTCTTCACACAGACCACAGAAAATGCAGCGGGAGAAGTTGATACGGAAGAACTCCGGATACCAGCGGCCATCTTTCTGTTCTGCTTTCTGTAATGAGATACAGCCAACCGGGCAGGCAACCGCACACAGGTTACAGGCGACACAACGCTCTTCGCCGTCTGGATCGCGCGTCAGCACGATACGACCACGGTAACGCGGCGGCAGGTAAACCGGTTCTTCTGGATACATTAAGGTTTCGCGCTTGTGGAAGGCATGAAGGCCAATCATCCACAGGCTGCGCACTTGGGTGCCGAAACCAACCACTAACTCTTTCAACGTCATGGTTTATTCACCCCTTATTGAGCGTTGTACAAAATGACCGCGGCAGTCGCCAGCAGATTCAGCAGGGTCAACGGCAGGCACACTTTCCAGCCGAAGGACATCACTTGGTCATAACGTGGGCGCGGCAAAGATGCACGGATTAGAATGAACATCACCATGAAGAAAGCCGTTTTCAGCGCAAACCAGATAAATGGCGGCAGGAACGGGCCTTGCCAACCACCAAAGAACAAGGTGACGATCAACGCAGAGACGGTCACGATACCGATGTATTCACCTACGAAGAACAAACCGAATTTCATACCGGAATATTCAATGTGGTAACCATCGGCCAACTCTTGTTCAGCTTCTGGCTGGTCAAAGGGATGACGGTGACAAACGGCAACGCCCGCGATAGCAAAGGTCAAGAAACCAAAGAATTGCGGGATCACATTCCAGACGTGCTCCTGAGAGTTAACAATATCCTGCATGTTAAACGAGCCAGCCTGTGCTACCACGCCCATCAGCGATAAGCCGAGGAACACTTCGTAGCTCAGGGTCTGTGCCGATGCACGCATCGCCCCTAACAGAGAATATTTGTTATTACTGGCCCAACCGGCGAACAGCACGGCATATACCGCCAGGCCCGCCATCATCAGGAAGAACAAAATACCGATATTGAGGTCTGCTACCGCCCAAGTCGGGCTGACCGGGACAATAGCGAAAGACAGCAGCAGTGAGGTAAAAGCAATCACCGGTGCCAGGGTAAAAATAGCCCGGTCGGAGAAGCGAGGGACCCAGTCTTCTTTGAAGAACATTTTGATCATGTCAGCAACCAACTGCAATGACCCGCCCCAACCCACACGGTTTGGCCCGTAGCGGTTTTGGAACAGGCCCAGCAGACGGCGCTCACCAAAGCTCATAAATGCGCCACAGGTCACTACCACCAGCAAAATCACGACCGCTTTCAGGACAGAGATTAAAATCTCAATCAATTCAGGCGTAAACCAGCTCATTGTACTGCCTCCCGCAGATCCTCAACCCGCGCACCCACCAGAATTGGTGGAATACCCGGTAAGCCAAGCGGCAAGCCGACCTGACCTGGAGCCAAGGTGTCACTCAAGCGCACAGGCAGACGCAGGGTCTGACCCGCACAGTTGAACTCAACCAGCGTACCGAGGTTAACCCCGAGCGCCGCAGCATCTGCCGGGTTGACCATCACATAAGGTGTTGGCATCCGTTGCTGGATAACATCTGAACGCTGTGACATCTCTTCGCTACCAAACAAATGGTAATAAGGCGCAATCTGCCAATTGCCCGCCGTAGCGGTAAAGGCAGCCGGTATGGAATCGAAGTAATCCAACGTTCCCTCCCCTGCTTCAATCAGCCGGACACCTGGATCACCAAAGCGCAGGCTCCCCCCCACTTCCGCCTGGAATTTGTTCCACGCCTGTGGTGAGTTCCAGCCGGGTGCCCAAGCGAATGGGATCTGCTGACGATCGGCCAATGGGCTGTTATTCCCTTCCATTGAGAAGGAGAATGGCGTGTCGATGTCCTGTGGTTGACGCGGTTCATGCACACTGATATCTGCACGCATCGCGGTACGGCCACTGTAGCGGTGTGGTGAACGTGCCAGCCGCTGACCACGGATACGGAATGTCGCATCCGGTGCCGCTTCAACGATACCTTGCAACTGTGGCAATGCTTCCACACAGGCCGCAATCACATGATCCAGTTGCGTCCAGTCCACATGGCGGCTGGTATAGGTTGAGTGCAAGGAGTGCAACCAACGCCAGCTTTCCAGCATGATACTGCGGCTTTCCGGCTTTTTCGGATCGTCATAATAAGTGGGGTCATAAACCTGGAAGAAGCGCTGTGCGCGGCCTTCCTGATTGACCAGCGTCCCGTCGCTTTCAGCAAAACTGGCGGCCGAAAGGATCAAGTTGGCTTTATCCATGATCGCCGTGCGTTGGTGATCCACCACAATCAGGTTAGCAACGTTGTCCAACGCCGCATCGACTTTATCTTTCGCTGCATGGCGATACAGATCGTTTTCCATCACGATGGCACTGTCTGCCTCACCGCGGGTTAACAACTCCAGCGCCTGATCCAGTGAACCGCCGCCAATCATCGATAATCCGATGCTGTTGGCCGCACTGGCCACAAAGGTGATACCGACATCAGAACCGCGGTTTTTCAGGGCTTTCGCCACGTTCGCCGCCGCCTCAATGATGGCATCGCTGCCCGCACTGCTGCCAGTGATAATCAGTGGTTTCTTCGCCCCTGCCAAGGCCTGTACGATAATATCGACTTTGCCTTTCAGACTGCGATCGAGGTCTGCGACTGCGGGTGCGGACTCATCCAGCGCATGCGCAATGGCGAAACCTAAACGGGCTTGGTCATCAACTGGCGCACGGTAGTTCCATGCCGCAATATCATCCATCCGAGTGTTATCAACGTTCGTGATAAACAGTGGATGTTTGGCATGCTGACCAATGTTCATGATCGCGGCAATCTGCCAGTCAGCCACTTTCTGTGCAGCGGCCATCTCGCGGGCTTTGCCTTTCACCGCCTGACGAACAGAGAGGGCAATACGTGCACCGGTTTGCGTGAGGTCTTCACCCAAGATCAACACCGCATCGTAGCTTTCAATTTCACGCAGCGCTGGCGTATAGATACCGCCTTCGCGCAGCACTTTCAGCATCAGTTGCAGGCGTTGTTGTTCACCGGCGGCGATGCCGGTATAGAAGTTTTCCGCACCGACCAGTTCTCGCAACGCAAAGTTGCTTTCCAAACTGGCACGTGGAGAACCAATACCAATGGTTTTTTTCGCCTGACGCAGAATATCTGCCGCACCTTGCATCACCTGATCGGCATTCAGGTGGATCCAGTCACTGCCACGCAATTGCTGTGGCTGACGTGGACGGTCTTTCAGGTTGACATAACCATAACCAAAACGGCCACGGTCACACATAAAGTAGTGGTTTACCGAGCCGTTATAGCGGTTTTCGATACGACGCAATTCACCATAGCGTTCGCCTGGGCTGGTGTTACAGCCGACGCTGCACTGCTGGCAGATGCTCGGGGCGAACTGCATATCCCATTTACGGTTATAACGTTCGGAATGGGTTTTGTCGGTAAATACGCCAGTCGGACACACTTCAACCAGGTTACCGGAGAACTCGCTTTCCAGCGTGCCGCTTTCCGTACGCCCAAAGTAAACGTTGTCATGAGCACCGTAGACACCTAAATCCGTGCCATCAGCGTAATCTTTGTAGTAACGCACACAGCGATAGCAGGCAATACAGCGGTTCATTTCATGGGAGATGAACGGGCCGAGATCCTGATTCTGATGAGTCCGTTTAGTGAAGCGATAACGGCGGAAGCTGTGACCGGTCATCACGGTCATATCTTGCAGATGACAGTTACCCCCTTCTTCACAGACCGGGCAATCGTGTGGGTGGTTAGTCATTAACCATTCAACCACACTCTCACGGAACGCTTTGGCTTCACTGTCATCAATGGAAATAAAGGTTCCATCGGTGGCCGGTGTCATACAGGACATCACCAAACGCCCACGGGTATCATCCGCGTTTTGGTATTGCTTTACCGCGCATTGACGGCAAGCGCCGACGCTTCCCAGCGCCGGATGCCAGCAAAAGTAAGGAATATCGAGTCCAAGGGAGAGACAAGCTTGTAACAGGTTGTCGGCCCCATTTACGTCGTATTCTTTGCCGTCTACATGAATCGTAGCCATATCAGCATGCTTCCAAATGACCCACCTTACGGCAGGCGTTAATCAAAAATTCTGACCCCTACGGCAACACCGTAAGGGTATCTATGCTACCAGCGCGCTTTTAATAGATTAGGTTGAATACCGGCTATGGCTCGGGTGTTGCCGCTCGTCATTCCAGATTCATAGGCCTTAACGGCGATCCCGGCTTCGAATTCGTCCCGGAAATATTTAATCGCACTTTGTAGGGGTTCAACCGCACCTGGCGCATGAGCACAGAAGGTTTTACCCGGCCCTAAGAAGCGGCACAGTTGCTCTAGCGTTTCGATATCACCCGGCTGGCCTTCACCACGCTCTAATGCACGTAAGATCTTCACACTCCATGGCAAACCATCGCGACACGGTGTACACCAGCCACAAGACTCACGGGAGAAGAACTCTTCCAGATTGCGCACCAAAGACACCATGCCGATTTCGTGATCTACCGCCATCGCCAACGCGGTGCCTAACCGGCTACCTGCTTTAGCAATATTCTCAAAATCCATCGGCAAATCCAGATGGTCAGCAGTCAGGAAATCGGTACCCGCCCCGCCCGGCTGCCAGGCTTTAAATTTCAAGCCATCGCGCATACCGCCAGCGTAATCTTCCAGAATCTCACGGGCGGTGATCCCAAACGGCAATTCCCACAGACCCGGATTTTTCACCCGACCCGAGAAGCCCATCAGTTTGGTTCCGGCATCGTTACTCTTACCGGCAGTGATCCCCTGATACCACTCAACGCCATGTTCAATAATGGCCGGTACGTTACACAGGGTTTCAACGTTATTCACGCAAGTCGGTTTGCCCCAGACACCGGAAGAGGCCGGGAACGGCGGCTTAGAACGCGGGTTAGCACGGCGGCCTTCCAGTGAGTTAATCAGCGCCGTTTCTTCACCACAGATATAACGACCCGCACCGGTATGGACAATCAGTTCGAAATCAAAACCACTGCCCATGATGTTTTTGCCCAGCAAGCCGGCTTCGGTGGCCTCAGCAATCGCCCGACGTAAATGCACTGCCGCTTCAATATATTCGCCACGCAGGAAGATATAGCCACGGTAGGCTTTCAGCGCGAAGGCACTGATCAGCATCCCCTCCACCAGCAGATGAGGCAATTGCTCCATCAGCAGACGGTCTTTATAGGTGCCTGGCTCCATCTCATCAGCGTTACACAGCAGATAGCGGATGTTCATACTGTCGTCTTTGGGCATCAGGCTCCACTTCAAACCAGTGGAGAAACCTGCGCCGCCACGCCCTTTCAGGCCAGCGTCTTTGACAACGTTAACAACATCAGTGGGCGCCATGCCTTTTAACGCTTTTTCTGCCCCGGCATAGCCGTTTTTGCTGCGATACTCATCCAGCCACACGGGCTGTTTGTCATCGCGCAAACGCCAGGTCAGCGGGTGCATTTCTGGCGTCCGGATAATTTCCTTGGTCGTTCCTGAATTGATGGTCATGGATATTGCTCCAGTAACTTCTCGATCTCTTCAGGCTTCAGGTAGCTGTGGGTGTCGTCATCGATCATCATCGTCGGCCCACGGTCGCAGTTACCCAGACAACAGGTTGGCAGCAGGGTGAAACGGCCATCGAAGGTCGTTTGGCCTGGCTTGATACTGAGTTTTTTCTCCAGTGCCGCCTGAATCCCCTGATAGCCGGTGATATGACACACCACGCTGTCACAGTAGCGGATCACATGACGCCCTACCGGTTGGCGGAAGATTTGGCTGTAGAAGGTGGCGACCCCCTCAACATCACTGGCCGGGATACCCAGCACATCAGCAATCGCGTGGATCGCACCATCCGGCACCCAGCCACGTTGCTTCTGCACAATTTTCAGTGCTTCAATCGACGCAGCACGGGCATCTTCGTAATGGTGTTTCTCATGCTCGATAGCATCACGTTCTTCGGCACTCAATTCGAAGGCGTCTGGCATGGCCGCTGGTTCAGCCGCATTGACTGCCAGATTCACCACATCAAGGCTTCCGTTATGAGCCTGAGTCTCTTTTTGATCACTCATAATTAGCGGTCCACATCAGACATTACAAAATCGATACTGCCCAGATAGACGATCAGGTCAGATACCAAACTGCCACGGATAACCGATGGGATCTGCTGCAAATGGGCATAGCTTGGGGTCCGTATCCGGGTGCGGTAACTCATGGTGCTGCCGTCACTGGTCAGGTAATAGCTGTTAATCCCTTTGGTTGCTTCAATCATCTGGAAAGATTCGTTCGCTGGCATCACTGGCCCCCATGACACTTGCAGGAAGTGAGTGATTAGCGTTTCGATATGTTGAAGCGTGCGCTCTTTTGGTGGTGGTGTCGTCAGTGGATGATCAGCCTTGAATGGTCCTTCTGGCATGTTTTTATAACATTGCTCCAGAATACGCAGGCTTTGACGTAACTCTTCCACTTTCAGCATCACGCGGTCATAGCAATCGCCGTTGTTACCGACAGGCACTTCAAAATCAAAGTTCTCATAACCGGAATACGGACGCCATTTGCGCACGTCAAATTCAACCCCGGTAGCACGCAAGCCCGCACCGGTGACGCCCCACTCTAACGCCTCTTTCGCATTATACGCGGCCACACCAACGGAGCGCCCTTTCAGGATGCTGTTCTGCAAAGCGGCTTTAACGTAGGAATCCAGACGTTTTGGCATCCAGTCAAGGAAGTCGCGTAGCAAACGTTCCCAGCCGCGTGGCAGGTCGTGCGCCACACCACCAATGCGGAACCAGGCCGGGTGCATACGGAACCCGGTAATCGCCTCGATCACGTCGTACACTTTCTGACGGTCAGTAAAGGCAAAGAACACGGGCGTCATGGCACCGACGTCTTGAATAAAGGTACTGATATACAGTAAGTGACTGTTGATTCGGAATAATTCTGACAGCATGACCCGGATGGTGTTCACGCGATCGGGCACCACGATGCCCGCCAGTTTTTCAACCGCCAACACGTAAGGCATTTCGTTTACACAACCGCCCAAGTATTCGATACGGTCGGTGTAAGGAATGTAGCTGTGCCAGGACTGGCGCTCGCCCATCTTCTCCGCACCACGGTGGTGGTAACCCACATCCGGTACGCAGTCGATAATTTCTTCACCATCAAGCTGCAACACGATACGGAAAGCACCGTGTGAAGAGGGGTGGTTTGGGCCGAGGTTAAGGAACATGAAGTCCTCGTTTTCAGTCCCGCGTTTCATGCCCCAATCTTCTGGCTTAAAGGTCAGGGATTCCATTTCCAGATCTTCTTTCTGCTTTGTCAGCACATAGGGATCGAACTCGGTCGCCCGGGCGGGGTAATCTTTACGCAGCGGATGACCTTCCCAACTCTGCGGCATCATGATACGCGTCAGATGCGGGTGACCATCAAAGGTAATACCGAACATCTCCCATGTTTCCCGCTCATACCAGTTGGCATTGGGAAAAATTTTGGTTGCTGTGGACACATGTAAGTCTTTTTCAGACAGTGCCACTTTCAGCATAATGTCGCGGTTACGTTCAATGGAAAGCAGATGATAGAAAACAGAAAAGTCCGCATCAGGGAGGCCCTGGCGGTGGGTACGTAGACGCTCATCCACGCCATGCAAATCGAACAGCATGACATAAGGCTTTGGTTGTTTTCTCAGAAACGACATTACTTCCAGCAGTTGTTCACGCTTCACCCATACCACGGGCATACCGGTACGGGTTGCTTGCACAACAAAGGCCTCTGGCCCAAAACGGTTCGACAATTCACCAATCACCGGATCATCAAGATGATCACGGGTTTGCCATGCAGGCTGTAAGCTGTCGGACGTCGTTAAATCAGTCATTATTTATTCACCACACTGTTTTTTCACCACACTGAATGTGTCATTTTGTGGTCATTTGCTGCATACATGCCCCGGAAAAAAATTACATTCTCTCCAAAAACACATCACTTACGCACCGGGATCTCCCCCCAAAAACGGGTTTAAATCTCGTCAGGTGTGCGCAGGTTAGTTACCGCAATTCGTTCAGCATGCTTACGTTCTCTTTCTGGCTGCATATTGGCACGGTAGACACCTTGGTCACCGACAACCCAAGAGAGAGGACGGCGCTCTTTACCAATGGATTCCTGCAATAGCAATAGCGCTTGCATATACGCTTCCGGGCGCGGTGGACAGCCAGGAATATAGACATCTACTGGTAGGAATTTATCCACACCTTGCACAACGGAGTAGATATCATACATGCCACCAGAATTCGCGCAGGCCCCCATGGAAATAACCCATTTTGGTTCCAGCATTTGTTCATATAAACGCTGAATAACCGGGGCCATTTTGGTAAAGCAGGTTCCGGCCACCACCATAAAATCGGCCTGACGTGGGGATGCACGCAAGACTTCAGCACCGAAACGGGCGACGTCATGTACCGCCGTGAACGAAGTCACCATCTCGACATAACAACAAGAAAGGCCGAAGTTATAAGGCCAAAGAGAGTTTTTACGCCCCCAGTTCACCATGTCATGCATGGCGTTTTCAAGTTTACCCATGTAAACACTACGGTGGACATGTTGCTCGAGAGGATCGCCGCTGACGGTTTCCTGAGTTTGCAGGGGGTAACGGTCATTCTCACCGTTAGGGTCTATGCGGGTGAGCGTATAGTCCATGTTAATGCCTCGCTATATTTATTGACCACTATACCTTTTGCACTTGACGCTGCTGGGCTGTTAGCTAGGTTCACTGACCCGAATCACTGACTGATATCAGCTTATCGGGATTCGTTCGCTTGCTGGCTACCTGCAACGCTAAGCTCTTGGGATATATCTTGCGGATGACTGCTGGCGTATCTCACGGTACTGGGTTTGCTCACACGACGATTAGAACGTGTAGGAGTCCAATCCAGGGCACCAATGCGCACCAGATAAAACAAACCAGCCAAGAGCACCAAAATGAAAATGGCTGCTTCGATAAAGCCTATCCAGCCACTCTCACGAATGGAGATTGACCAGGCATAAAGGTAGAGGGCTTCAACATCGAAAATAACGAAAAACATCGCAACCAGATAAAACTTGGCGGACAGGCGCATACGCGCAGAGCCTACTGAATCTATACCTGATTCATAAGGCACGTTTTTGGCACGAGCCTGGGCTCTCCCCCCGAGGAAGTACGCACCTAAAAGCATCAAACCGCACAGCCCAACAGCGCCGATGAGGAATACAGCGAACGCCCAGTGATGAGCGATAATTTCAGTGGTTGTTGACATACGCATTGCTTACTCATCAAAAGTGGCGTCGGACATGCTGCTCTTGTATTGGCAGTTAGTGCACCACATCGATTCAAAGGGAAGGATTAAAAACCACACTTAACACACTGTCTTTACAACTGCTTAGCCAGTGTTTTACTGTGGGCTTTTTACTCCTTTCGATAACCTTTTGTCAACTTTGACAAAAGTAACTACACATTAATTTACAAACATGCTGTTTTGCTTAACATTTGGTGCGCCCTGACGAGCTAAATCGAGTCAGTCATTTGTTCAGCAAGAACATACACATAGAAACTCGCGTAGATAGATCGCTTTAACTATACCATTGTCTCAGGAATATCCTGTTCTTCCACTCAGTAGTGGACAGTATTTTTTTGATCCAGGACACGTTTTGAGTGTTATTTCATAAATATTCAGCATTAAAACTTCCATTTTCATGACAATAATTAATGAAACGTTGTTTTAATAAAATGCGAAGGAATTTATTAACGGAAAAATAACCCGTTGGTATTATATGGTTTATTTCCTGCAGGATCACCGATACTGGTCGGGGTAAATTAAGTAAAACGGCACGTTGAATATAAAATTAAGCTGAAATGAAAAAAAAGAGGATTTACTAAAATAAATAAAAAAAAGCCCCTTAAAATACAGAGACTTGTGATGATGAATTAAAAACAGACTACTTAATCTTCATCACCTGTCAAATAATCGGAATCCAATATTAATGAAGATTCTGACGACATGGTGTGCTGATAACTGTTTTGTAAGGCACTGAAAATAGCAAGTGCCAGTTCATTGTCACACTGTTTGTCTTTACATAAGACATACCGTGTTTCAGGTAAACCAGGCAACCCTTCAGTTTCGCCCAACACTCTTAAATCTGGGCTCATCATCTCTATAGGTCTGGCGGTCACCCCAAGCCCTGCTCTTACTGCCGCTCGAATGGCAGAAAGTGAAGAGGCCACGTAGGCAATACGCCATGGAACACCCGCCTGAGTCAAGTGCTCAATAGCCATCTCTCGGTACAGACTGGGCTCATCCATCACCACTAAAGGCACTGGCTCTCCGGGCTGGAACTGATAATCCACCGAACAATACCAAAGCGTGGGCGATGTTCTCAAGATGACATGGGGATGGCTATCAACCTTAGCGGTTGTGATAGCCAAATCTACCTCACCAGAGCTCAACATATCAGCGATAAATGGGCTGCGCTTTACCCGCACATCTATCGCCAGCCGAGGGTATAGTGTTGCCACTCGGTTCAGCAAGAAAGGCAGTAACGTATCGGCAGTATCATCAGATGCGCCGATAATAAGTGACCCTTCCATATTGCTGTACATGAGTGATGTACAAGCTTCATCATTAAAACGTAAGATTTTTCTGGCATAGCCAAGTAGCTGGAGACCATGTTCAGTGAGTAATTTGTTACGCCCGTGGCGGGCAAATAACTCCTTACCGACTAACTGTTCTAACCGTTGCATTTGTTGGCTAACTGCTGACTGAGTTCGGCAGACCGCAGCAGCAGCAGCAGCAAAAGTATTTAAGTCAGCAACAGCTACAAAGGTTCTAAGCAGATCGAGGTCGAGATTAATTATCGGACGATTTGCATTTGTCATAGTGTATTCTTCACTTTTTTTGAATTCTAATTACAAACTACCCTGGTGTTTTAAGTATCAGCGTTATCAATAAAGGACAACGCTAAGTATGACAGTACCCCAGTCATTGGAGTAGGGCAAAAAAATTACTTATATTTCGTTACCGTTATCTCTTTTAAAAAAAAAACCATCGGCTACCGCCATGTATATAAATGTAAATGATTTTATAGAAATTCACTAAATCTTCGATAAATGAAGGTTCTTTCGTTATTAGCCCTACCGTTTGATGGTTTATAAAACCTGAACATCCCTGTTTTAATTAAATAAACACTATGGTTCAGTGATTAAACATCAAAAAATATCAATATATTTAAGCCTGTTTTTTTTATCTAACCCAACAGATTCAAGTAATAACATTTGATAAGCATCATGATTTAAAGAACTTAACATTAGTTATTCTTAATAGTTTTCCTATTTACAGGATTTTCCCATCCTAACGCAGCCAATATGTATGATGATATAAACGAAAAAGAATGGATGAGTACGATTAAAGATACGATGCGGTTTAATGCCATTCGGTTCTATACAAAAAACTTTCCTCATAAGAAATTCAACGGCTGCTGAATGTTCTCTTTTTAAGACCTGTATATAGCCAACATCAACCACAGAAAGTGTATGATCAATGAGTAAATCAAACATAATTGAGAATGAATAGGGATAAAAACACAGATGGATCTGTCCCACATTTTCTATCGGTAATCATTTACATGAAACTGATGTATAGAACTTCAAAAATCAGTGGCGTCGGAGTACATTGAGCACCTTGCAGTGTTCCACGCTGAGGACACGCTTTTACCAGCAAAAGGCTCATTTTTTATGTCCCCCATTGAGAAATCCAGCAAACTGGACAACGTCTGTTATGACATTCGTGGACCGGTGCTAAAAGAAGCTAAGCGTCTTGAAGAGGAAGGTAACAAGGTTCTGAAACTGAACATCGGCAACCCTGCCCCGTTTGGTTTCGATGCACCCGACGAGATTCTGGTGGATGTAATCCGTAATTTACCGACCGCACAAGGCTATTGCGACTCCAAAGGCTTGTTTTCGGCACGTAAAGCCATTATGCAACACTATCAAGCCCGCAATATCCGTGATCTGACGGTCGAGGATATCTACATTGGAAACGGTGTTTCCGAGTTGATCGTTCAATCCATGCAAGCATTACTGAATTTGGGTGATGAAATGCTAGTACCCGCACCGGATTACCCGCTGTGGACAGCTGCCGTGTCGCTCTCAAGTGGTAAAGCGATTCATTATATGTGTGATGAAGAGTCAGGCTGGTTCCCTGATTTGGATGATATTCGCAGCAAAATCACTCCGCGTACCCGTGGGATTGTGATTATCAACCCGAATAACCCAACCGGTGCGGTATACAGCAAAGAGCTGCTGTTAGAAATTGTTGAAATTGCTCGCCAGAATGACCTAATTATTTTCGCTGATGAGATCTACGATAAAATTTTGTATGACGATGCTCAGCACCATTCGATCGCCGCATTAGCCCCTGATTTGCTGACCGTTACGTTCAATGGGCTGTCTAAAACATACCGTGTTGCGGGTTTCCGCCAGGGCTGGATGGTGTTGAACGGGCCGAAAAAGCACGCTAAAGGGTATATTGAAGGCTTGGAAATGCTGGCATCGATGCGTTTGTGCGCCAACGTACCAATGCAGCATGCGATTCAAACCGCCTTGGGCGGCTATCAGAGCATTAGTGAGTTTATCCAACCTGGTGGCCGTTTGTACGAGCAGCGTGATCGGGCCTGGGAGCTTATCAACCAAATCCCCGGTGTTTCCTGTGTGAAACCTCAGGGCGCGTTGTATATGTTCCCACGTATTGATCAGAAACGTTTTAACCTGAAAGACGACCAGAAGTTGGTATTGGATCTGTTGTTGCAAGAGAAAGTGCTATTGGTGCAAGGTAGCGCCTTTAACTGGCCGTACCCGGACCATGTGCGGATCGTCACGCTGCCACGGGTGGATGAGCTAGAGATGGCGGTGAGGAAGCTGGGGCGGTTCTTAGAGACGTATCATCAGTAATTGTATGATTGGGGGATGAGGGCTGTTGATGAATCACTAAATCATCATCAACTGGAGCCTGATCCCCCGAACAAGTCAATTAATGTCAACCGAAACCCAATCCGATATGATAGCCGCTGATTCACCGACAGAAAGAAAAGAGAATAAATTATGAGTCACTTCTTCGCTCATCTTTCCCGCCTAAAACTCATCAACCGCTGGCCGCTGATGCGTAACGTTCGCACTGAAAATGTGTCAGAACACAGCTTGCAGGTCGCATTTGTCGCTCATGCATTGGCCATCATTAAGAACCGTAAATTTAATGGTAATCTTAATGCCGAACGTATCGCCCTACTGGCGATGTATCACGATGCCAGCGAAGTGATTACCGGGGATTTGCCAACACCTATCAAATACCACAATCCCAAAATTGCACATGAATACAAAAAAATAGAGAAAGTTGCTCAACAAAAACTGATCGAAATGCTGCCCAAAGAGTTACAACATGATTTCCGCTGTCTATTGGATGAACATTATTACAGCGAAGAGGAGAAAGCGCTGGTTAAACAAGCCGATGCTCTGTGTGCGTACCTGAAATGTCTGGAGGAATTATCCGCCGGTAATAATGAATTTATTCAGGCTAAAGCCCGGTTGGAGAAGACGTTGGCAATACGCCAAAGCCCAGAGATGGATTACTTTATGGCAGTCTTTGTGCCAAGTTTTAGTTTATCTCTGGATGAAATCAGCCTCGATTCACTGGATTGATCTTTATAGCCTGCTTGTGCAGGCTATAAATTATGACAAGAGATAATTAGCATTTATTTCTGGTAATATTTTCTCTCAGCACGTTTATAGGATCCACAATACTGACCGACCCAACAAAGCTATTTCTGTTTTCTATGACTCTTTTCCTGCACTCTGCTCTTTTCTTTTCCTCTACCAATTTTTTATTTTCGGCAAGAAACTGCTCAGCAGTCATCGCATGAACATATCCCGCTTGCATAGAACCAACCATAACTGCAATACAAGAGGCGAGGCCCACGGATGGGCCAAGTAACGAAGACAGCCAACACACCGGCAACTTGAAGTACTACGGAGATCGGGTAATCAGAATGGGAATAGTAAGGGAACCACCATCACACTGACGATCATGACCAGTACAGTAAACGGCACCCCCATACGGACGAAATCACCGAATTTATAACCCCCGGGGCCTAAGACCAATGTATTCACCGGCGAAGATACTGGCGTCATAAAAGCAGCTGACGCGGCGATACCAATAATCATGGCGAAGGGATATGGGGAAAGCGCCATCTCACGGGCGGTCGCAATAGCAATTGGTGCCATTAATACGGCGGTGGCGGTATTAGAGATAAACAGCCCAATCGTCGCACACAGTACAAATAAGCACAGCAGCATCACCCTTGGCCCCATTCCACCCGCGACATCCATTAGTCCGCGAACAATCAAATCTACCCCACCGGTTTTCTGCAATGCCTGGGCGAAAGGCATCATCCCGATAATCAGAATCAAACTCGGCCAATGGATTGAACGGTAGGCACTTTCCATATCGATACACCGGAACTGCCCCATCAACAGACAGGCCACCAGCGCGGCAATGACATTCGGGACTTCGTCAGTCAGCATCATGGCAACCATGAGCGCCAGGCAGAATAGCGCATGGGGAGCCTGCGAAATGGCTGGCGCAACTTCATCAACTTCTGCGGGCAGGTTCAGAACAATAAAATCGCGGGTTTTTAACTGTAACTGGCGAATCAATTTCCAATCGCCGATCACCAGCAAAATATCGCCAAACTGTAACTTGTCATCAACCAACTTGCCTTCTAAGGTCTTACCGTTGCGGCGGATCCCCACCACGTTCAAACCATAACGGCTGCGAAAGGCCACCTCACGCAAATTTTTCCCCAACAGTGCTGAATCCGGGATCAGCGAAACCTCCGCCATCCCCACATTGCGGGATTGTTCAGAGAAATACTCACCACGTAACACCAGTGGTTCTAGCATCTGTTCGCTACAGAATTCACGTAAGTCCATATCACAATCGGACATATCAATCAGCAACACATCATTTTCACGCAGTTCCGACGAGCCTGTCGCACTCACCATCACCCGACGAAAACGCCGCCACCGTTCAATACCCACTACATTCGCGCCATAACGGGCGCGCAGATGCAATTCATCGAGTGAACGACCAATCAATGGGGAGCCATGACGAATAGCCAGACGACGGGCACGACCGGTCAGCTTATAATCGCGAATCAGATCACGGAAGGTACGCCGCTTCCATTGATCTTTCTCAGTGTGTTCTTGTTTGCCCCCCAGCCAGCGCCGGGCAACTAACATGTAAGCCACGCCCATGAACAAAATGATAATGCCAATTGGTGTCACGCCGAAGAAACCGAACCCTTTGATCCCTTCGCGTACTAATTCACTGTTGACCACCATATTGGGCGGGGTTGCTACCAGAGTCATCATGCCGCTGATTAAACCGGCAAAACTCAGTGGCATCATCAAACGGCCCGGTGAGATTTTCATCCGGCTAGCCACACTCAGTACCACTGGAATAAAAATCGCCACGACGCCAGTTGAACTCATAAAGGCACCCAATCCGGCGACGGTAACCATTAGCAACGCTAACATTTTTGTTTCACTGTGGCCGGCCACTTTCACCAACCAATCACCCATTTGGTAGGCGACACCAGTCCTGACTAACCCTTCACCAATCACAAACAACGCAGCAATCAAGATAACATTGGGATCACTGAACCCACTGGTAGCCTCAGATAATGACAATGTTCCACTCATCACAAAGGCAATAATCACCAACAACGCGACGACATCCATTCGCAGTTTATTCGTGGTAAACAGCACAATAGCTATCAGCAGTAGCGTCAACACCCACAGTAGTTCGCTGTTCAAAATGGCCTCGTTGGCAAAACAAAAAGTGAAAGAGAATATCCGGCTCTGGCAGTAAAACATTAAATTTACCGAGGGCCGCTGTCTGAGATCAATAATGACTGCAAATTTATGCGCTTACTATCCCAAGACCGCATTAATAGTAAGATATTCTGCAAAGAAAAGGCTTTCGATGAGAGGATCGGACGGATCGCCTCTTTAACGATACAAAAAAGGTGCCGTCGAGGCACCCTACTATTGGCTTATCACCCTACGACAGCACCTGTAACGGGGTACCGTTAGCCGCCATGCAGATTAAGGCAGTAACCGAACCACCGCACCATGAGAAGTGGCGTCTACCACCAATTGCTCCAGTGAGTGAAGCACCAGATCAACCTGATCGAGTTTTGGGGTATCTGTTGGTGCATTAACCGCGATCACCTGACAACCGGCCGCTAGCCCCGAAAGGATCCCGGCGGGGGCATCTTCCACCACAATACAATCCGCAGGGGCAAGGCCTAAACGTTCGGCCCCTAATAAATAGGCATCGGGCGCAGGTTTACCCTGCTTCACCAATTCGGCGGTCACAAACACTTTCGGCTCTGGCAAACAACCTGCCGCCCGGCGAGCTGAGGCAACAGGTATCGAACCTGAAGTCACTATCGCCCACGGAATAGCCAGTTCATTCAACCGGGTCAACAGTGCCACCGCCCCTGGTAGCGCAGTTACCCCCTCCGTATCATTGGCTTCAATTTGCTCTAATGCCAGAAACTCGTCCTGAATTTCAGCTTCACTGGCACCCGGCATAAAATGACGCAAAGAGGTAATCGCTTGTTTACCATGAATAAAATCCAGAACTTCTGATGGATTAACGCCTCGACGTTGCGCCCAGCCAATCCAGGCACGTTCAACAACAGGTAGTGAATCAACCAACGTCCCATCTAAATCAAAAAGAAAACCTTTACACTCCACAAGCACATCCCCTTAAAGCCTCTCTCCCCTCGCGGTTGACGTTGGATATCAATCGGCGGGGCAATATTATTTGTATCGTGAACCAGAACAGCATCGACCTTCCAACACGGCTCTGGTTACGTCTTTATCCGTCGACAAACTTAGCAATAATAGCAGCAGATTAATCAGGCATTAATAATTTGCGAAATTTCGACGGCACTCAAATGATATTGCCGTGGACATGATTGCCAAATAGCCAGCATCCGCTGGTATTTATCCCACATAGGCGTTTGGGAGTTGAAACCGTGGGTACCTGAATCAAAGTGGGTATAGCGCCCTTCCGTATTGACCATAAACCGGACATAACTGAGATAACGGGATTCCGTGGCCGCATCAAAACCGAGGAATGAAATACGGCGTTCATCCAGGTCCTGCTTCTCTTTCAAGTTCCCCCAAGAGACCTGTAAAGCGTGATGCATCTCCATGATATTAATGATAGTACGGCAAGTATCTTCGCTCATCTCACCAAAGTCGCGATCCAACTCACGCATTTGCAGACCAAATCCCCGCTCAACAATGGTTTGCTGGCGACGATAACGCTCTGCATTTTCCGGATCCAACATGGTCATCATTTTGTACTGATTTGACAGAATCAGTCGTTGGGCGTTTGTCATATCCATCACTAAACTCCTAAGGCATAAATAATGAGTAAATCATCGCATACAGGCTGGGAGCATACTTTGATTTGACAAGGGATTTTCACAGGGAATTACCGGCGACAAACAATAAAAATTCACGATTTATACCCGTCATATTTCAAGCTACAACAGAAAAACCAGCCCCTAATAGCTATAACGTCAAGCAATAAGGCGCGACCTCCGGCTTTAACTCTCGCCTGCTGTTTTAGCTGTTTTTGGCTTTAAACTGCTTTAAACTGCTTTAGAAAATAGAGAAACATAGAAATAGAGAAATAGAGAAATACCGCGCTTACAAATCATCGAGAAACGTTTTGTCTAACTGTTTAAAGGCACGTTTTAGCAGATCAGCCAAAGACTGATAAGTTGGGATCGGTTCGATGGGGGCGACCGCTTGCCCTGCTTCGAACAGTTTATGACGCACTTCATGAAACCACTGCAATAACGTAGGGGGTAACGGCGTGATCGCCCGTTTACCTAACCACCATAATCCTTGCAGCGGTAAACCGCAGGCAAAGAGCGCCGTGGCGATCGCTGGCCCAAGTTGCCCCCCCAGCGCTATCTGCCAGGTCAGGGTAAAAATGGCCAATGGGGGCATAAAACGGATACCAAAACGGGTCACTACCGTGACACGATTCTCGGGGAACACCGGAGCCAAGCGCTTGTCCGCTGGCCAGGTCTTCATATAATGCTGACCGCGCTGGAGTACCTGAAACCAGCTTACCGAATCAGAGGGTTTAATTGTCATGGCTCACCTCAACTTCATAAACAAAGATTAAAATTTTTTTTGCAACCCGCAAACTAAAAATTAGTCTGTTAAATATATTTTGTTTTTAGCCCGCGCTATCGGTATCCTAGCCCGGCCTTTAGGCCGCTAGAAGATGGCACTGAATATGTCAAACTTTTATAGCAGTTAAATAACTTTTGTTAAATTTTATCGACTTTTATCATCAGGATTTAACGTTTTATCAGAGATTTCTCTATCATCATGCTTTTTTGCTATCGCATGATGTTAATCATTAATGTCAACGCCATTATGCGCTACGCTTTTGGGCAGATTGACGTTTTATTAACTCCGTATTTTTCACTGTTTTTGTGGAGTCAATGGGACAATACGCATCGGTCTTGCAAAAAACAAATGTTAAACGCGACTATACATAGGTACTTCCATGTCGAGTAAGCTAGTACTGGTTCTTAACTGCGGTAGCTCCTCCCTGAAATTTGCAATCATCGATGCGACCAACGGTGAAGAGCATATTTCTGGTTTAGCCGAATGTTTCCATCTGCCAGAAGCCCGTATCAAATGGAAAGTTGACGGCGGTAAGCAGGAAGCAGCATTGGGTGCTGGTGCAGCACACAGCGAAGCACTGAATTTTATTGTTAATACTATTTTGGCACAAAAACCAGCGCTTTCTGCTCAGTTGACGGCCATCGGTCACCGTATCGTTCACGGCGGCGAGAAATTCACTTCGTCAGTTATCGTTACCGAAGATGTTATTCAGGGTATCAAAGATTCTATCCCGTTTGCACCACTACACAACCCTGCCCACTTGATCGGTATTGCTGAAGCCTTGAAATCCTTCCCTAATCTGGCGGATAAAAATGTGGCCGTCTTTGACACCGCGTTCCATCAGACCATGCCGGAAGAGTCTTATCTCTATGCTCTGCCGTACAGCCTGTATAAAGATCACGGTATCCGCCGCTATGGCGCACACGGTACCAGCCACTTCTATGTTAGCCAAGAAGCCGCCAAGATCTTGAACAAGCCGTTGGAAGAACTGAACGTGATTACCTGCCATTTGGGCAACGGTGGTTCAGTAACCGCAGTGCGTAACGGTAAATGTGTCGATACGTCAATGGGGCTAACGCCACTGGAAGGTCTGGTGATGGGGACCCGCAGTGGTGATCTCGATCCCGCTATTATCTTCCATCTGCATGATGCTATGGGCATGAGCGTTGATCAAATCAACACGTTGCTGACCAAAGAGTCAGGCCTGTTGGGGCTGACTGAAGTCACCAGCGACTGCCGTTATGTTGAAGATAACTACGCCACCAAAGCTGACGCGAAACGTGCGATGGATGTGTTCTGTCACCGTTTGGCAAAATATATCGGTTCCTATACCGCGCTGATGGATGGTCGTCTGGATGCGGTCGTCTTCACCGGTGGTATTGGTGAAAATGCTGCCATGGTCCGTGAACTGACGCTGGACAAATTGGGCCTGCTGGGCTTTGAGATTGACCACGAACGTAACATGGCAGCACGCTTTGGCAAGTCAGGTACCATCACCAAAGATAGCAGCCGTCTGGCTCTGGTTATCCCAACCAACGAAGAGTTGGTTATCGCGCAAGACGCAGCCCGTCTGACTGCGTAAATAATACTTCTATACCCAAAGTCATTGGCGTTGTAGGTAGGCTGCGAACGAATCCCGATGAGTCTCTTCATTTTAAGGTTAACGACCCGTAAATGATTCGGGTGAGTGAACGTAGCTAACCCCCTGCAACGCCAAGGATAAAGGGGATACCTTAAAGAGGCTTAGCCGTGTCCCGTACAATAATGTTGATCCCAACAGGCACCAGCGTTGGTTTAACCAGCGTCAGCTTAGGTGTCATCCGTTCCATGGAGCAAAAAGGGGTAAGCTTGAGCGTATTCAAGCCTATCGCCCAGCCACGTGCGGGTAATGATGCTCCTGACCAAACCACGACCATCATCCGGGCGAACTCCAGCATCACTGCTGCTGAGCCGCTGAACATGAACTACGTGGAAACCTTGCTGAGTTCTAACCAGCAAGATGTCTTGATGGAAGAAATTGTTGCCCGTTATCACGAAAATACCAAAGACGCAGAAGTGGTTCTGGTTGAAGGTCTGGTGCCTACACGCAAACATCAGTTTGCCAATGCACTGAACTATGAAATCGCTAAAACGCTGAACGCTGAAATCGTCTTTGTTATTGCCCTTGGTAATGACTCGCCAGATCAGTTGAAAGAGCGTATCGAACTGGCCCGCTCCAGTTTTGGTGGCAGCAAGAACAAAAACATCACTGGCGTTATCATCAATAAACTGAATGCCCCGGTTGATGAACAAGGCCGTACCCGCCCTGACCTGTCTGAAATCTTTGATGACTCCACCAAGGCCAGTGTTGCGAACATCGATCCAAGCCAGCTATTCGCTAACAGCCCGATCCCTGTTCTGGGTTGTGTACCGTGGAGCTTCGAGCTGATCGCCACCCGTGCCATTGATATGGCCAAGCACCTGAATGCCCGCATTATTAACGAAGGCGATATTAAAACGCGTCGAGTTAAATCCGTGACATTCTGTGCGCGCAGCATCCCGCATATGCTAGAGCACTTCCGTCCGGGTTCTCTGCTAGTGACCTCAGCAGACCGCCCTGATGTGTTGGTGTCTGCCTGTTTGGCGGCGATGAACGGTGTGGAAATCGGTGCCATCCTGCTGACGGGAGGTTATGCCATTGATGATCGTATCAATAATTTGTGTGAACGTGCCTTCCAAACTGGCTTGCCAGTATTTATGGTTGATACCAACACCTGGCAGACCTCTCTGAGCCTGCAAAGCTTTAATCTGGAAGTCCCAGCAGATGACCATGAGCGTGTTGAGAAGTTGCAAAACTACGTTGCCAGCCATATCAGCAGCGAGTGGATCGACTCCCTGACCGCCGCCTCTGAGCGCCCACGTCGCTTGTCTCCACCGGCCTTCCGTTATGAGCTGACTGAGTTGGCCCGTAAAGCTGGCAAACGTATCGTACTGCCAGAAGGCGATGAGCCGCGCACCATTAAAGCCGCGTCTATCTGTGCTGAACGTGGTATCGCCACTTGTGTCCTGTTGGGTAACCCGGAAGAGATCCAACGCGTTGCCACATCTCAAGGTGTTGAGTTGGGTAAAGGCGTTGAAATTATCGACCCTGTTGCGGTACGTGAGCAATATGTTCCACGCTTGGTTGAGCTGCGTAAGAGCAAAGGCATGACCGAAGTGGTTGCCCGTGAACAGTTGGAAGACAACGTGGTTCTTGGCACCCTGATGCTGGAGAAAGGGGAAGTTGACGGTCTGGTTTCTGGTGCAGTACATACCACCGCGAACACCATCCGCCCACCACTACAGTTAATCAAAACTGCACCGGGCAGTTCGCTGGTCTCCTCTGTGTTCTTCATGCTGCTGCCTGACCAGGTTCTGGTGTACGGCGACTGCGCGATCAACCCAGATCCAACGGCGGAGCAACTGTCTGAGATTGCTATCCAATCGGCTGATTCTGCGGCAGCCTTTGGTATCGAACCTCGTGTGGCGATGATCTCGTACTCCACCGGTAACTCCGGTGCCGGTAGCGATGTCGAAAAAGTGCGTGAAGCGACTCGTCTCGCCCAAGAAAAACGCCCAGATCTGATCATCGATGGCCCGTTACAGTATGATGCGGCAATCATGGCGGATGTGGCTAAATCTAAAGCGCCTAACTCACCGGTAGCAGGTAGAGCGACCGTGTTCATCTTCCCAGACCTGAACACCGGTAACACCACCTATAAAGCCGTGCAACGTTCTGCCGACCTGATCTCTATCGGGCCGATGTTGCAAGGGATGCGCAAGCCGGTGAATGATTTGTCCCGTGGTGCGCTGGTAGACGATATTGTCTATACCGTGGCGCTGACGGCGATCCAATCAGCTCAGGCTGATTCAGCCGCGTCTTAATCTTTGGGTTCGCATGAGGTTATTGACAAAGTGCCCGCGACGGAGAGAACAGGCAGATCGTAAAGACGCCGTAAATACATCCATGTAGGCTCGAGCCGCGCCATCCTTGGCGCGGACGCTTTACTCCCCTGCCTATCCTCACCGTTCAAGATCGCGTCATCGGGGTTTGTCAGCAGTCTGAAACGCCAGCCTCTGCGCTGGCGTTTTTGTTACATCAGACACGTAAAACAGGGAGCCGCCCTGCATTCTGGGGCGGTTTTCCTCTTTAGGTACTTTGCCGTGGTTCAAATTTATAGTTAAAACTTTGGCTGAGGGGCACACTTTTCACTCCGGCATCATCCTCATTGAGCATATCAATCAGCATCTTACCGGCCTCTTTCCCCATTTTTTTATAATCGATACGCATTGAGGTCAGCGTTGGATGAGTTTGATCACAGCTCTCTGAGCCATCCAGGCAAGCAACCGCAATGCCGCTAGGGATTTTAAGCAGCCGCCGCTGGCATTCAAACAGCACACCAAGTGCAATATCTTCGTGGCTGCATATCACTGCATCTAATTCAGGCTGGCGCAGTAAGATCTCCGTCAAGGCATAACGGCCAAATTGTAAGCTGGCCGCATCGGGCGTGGTGACCGTTTGGTCAGCATTTTTGTAATGCTCGAGCATCGACTTATGCCATCCATTGAGCTGCTGGCGTTGCAACTGATTATCCCGATGCGCCCCCAGATAGCCAATATGTTGATAGCCACGCTCCAGTAAGTGACGGGTTAATTCATAAGCCGATTCAAAGAAAGCCGCTTCAAGGGTAATTTTAGCCCCTTTAAAATAGGAGCCGACAACATTAACGATAGGGATATTGGTGCGCTCAAGAATCTGATATGTCTTATCCGCCAACTGCGAGCCAAATATCACCACTGCCGCCGGGTGGCTTTGCAGTAACGTCATAAGAATCTCAGCTTCTTTACGTTGATTGTATTCATGGCAACCCAGCAATAACTGAAATTCATTTTTATTGAGAATTTGCTGTAGTGCCTGCATAAACCGAGAGCTGGCTTTATCGGTTAAAGACGGAATCAACACCGCCACGGTATCGCTGTGCCCTGACGCTAAAGCACCGGCGGCACGGTTTGGAATGTAGCCTAATTTTTCAACCGCTTGCTCTATTTTCTCACGTAACTTATCTGAGACCTGTTCCGGCGTTCGTAGCGCTCGGGAAACAGTCATCGAGCCTACCCCAGCATAATCGGCTACTTCCTGTAGCGTGACCCGCCCGGTATTACGGCGCTTGCGTATTTTTTCCATGCTGATTCCCTGTCTGCTGAAACCTGGCCATTCGAACGGGCTTCGACAATGTAACGCGATACCGGCCATATCACGCGATACCGGCCATACATCAAGCTGCATCTGCGCTGGCTGCGCTTGTTACTCGGCCCGTTTATGACCTTTCCTCGACGAAGCTGCGGTAAGCAGCCTTTCTACCACTCAAATTATTTAGAATATATATACCTGATCTGAAGATAACCCAATCTCATGGCATGACAAATGATAGCGCTATCACAAATTTTGATAGCGCTACCAGATAGCGCTATCAATTGAGATCCAGATCACATTAATAAGCATGATAAGTATCTACTCTCCGGTTAACAGTCATAGGGAGTCATAAATTTCATGTTAAAAACACTGTTAACGTCGGATGTCATTCAGGTTGTCAGCCAGGCAAAAGATTGGCGTGATGCTATCGCGATCTCATGCCAACCGCTTATCGATAATGGTGCGGTAGAAGCTCGCTATGTTGAAGCGATTTATCGCTCCCATGAAGCTATTGGCCCTTATTACGTAGTCGGTCCTGGTATTGCGATGCCACATGCCCGCCCGGAAGACGGCGTAAATAGACTCTCTCTGGCACTAACTGTCATCACCGAGGGGGTCACTTTCAATGCAGAAGGTAACGACCCGGTAAAACTGCTCATCGTGTTAGCGGCAACAGACAGCAATAGCCATATTGAGGCTATTTCCCAACTCGCTCAATTGTTCGATACCGCTAGTGATGTGCAAGCCTTACTTAATGCTAAAACACCGCAGGATATTCTGTCAGTGATTGCACGCTATTAATCACGGTATTCAGTTCGCATATATAAAATCACTCTCCAATAGATTTCAAGATACAGAGCGGCGGCAACTGGATGGCACCCAAGAGCGGACACAAGTCAGTAATTAGGGGGAACGAAGGAAGCCAACGCATCTGCAACTTGCAAGATAACGAGTAAAAAAGGAAAGAAAATGAAAATTACAGTGGTCTGTGGTAACGGTTTAGGAACCAGTTTGATGATGGAAATCAGCATCAAAAGTATCCTGAAAGAATTAGCCGTCAGTGCTGAAGTCGATCATGTTGACCTCGGTTCCGCAAAAGGTACGCCAAGCGATATCTTTATCGGTACCAAAGACATTGCAGAGCAATTAGTTGCTCAAGCAGTGGGTGGCAAAATCGTTGCATTGGATAACATGATCGATAAGAAAGCCAGAGCCTGTCCATAATTCTGTGTAACTGCCACCGTATTAAAGGTGATCGCTCAGGCGGTCACCGAACTCGATAATAAAACGGCTCATCGCTAACCGCCAGTTCTGGATCGGCATACTCCATTTTTTTGATGCATCCTTGATCGCCAAATAAACAACCTTCCGCACTGAGTCGTCTGTCGGGAACACTTTGCGCTTTTTAATGGCTGCACGGATCACGCTGTTCACCGATTCGATGGCATTCGTGGTGTAGATAGCCTTGCGGATATCGGGCGGATAGCCGAAGAATGTATTGAGATTTTCCCAGTGCGTACGCCAACTTTTGCTAATTTGCGGGTATTTGTCGTCCCAGGCCTCCGCAAACTTATCCAGCGCCATCAGCGCCGCCTCTTCTGTCGGAGCCTGATACACCATTTTCAAACCGCTGGTGACGGCTTTATAGTCCTTCCATGACACATATTTCAGGCTGTTGCGTACCATATGGATGATGCACAGCTGGATGTGAGTCTGCGGATAAACACTGTTTATCGCATCCGGGAACCCCTTCAGGCCATCCACGCAGGCAATCAGAATGTCCTGAAGACCGCGATTTTTTAGCTCTGTCAGCACACTTAGCCAGAACTTCGCACCTTCATTTTCTGCCAGCCACATGCCCAGCAGCTCTTTCTGACCTTCAGTGTTGATGCCCAGCGCTAGGAACACTGCTTTGTTTATCACGCTACCGTTCTGGCGGACTTTTACGACAATGCAGTCCATATAAACAATGGGATACAGAGCATCCAGTTGGCGGTTTTGCCATTCAGCAACCTGCTCTTTTACGGCATCGGTGACTTTAGATATCAGCGTGGGAGACACATCGGCGTCATACATCTCTTTGAAGGTGGCGACGATTTCGCGGGTGGTCATGCCTTTGGCGTACAGGGACAAAATCTGGCTGTCCATCTGTGTGATACGCGTCTGATTTTTCTTTATCAGCTGCGGTTCAAAGGTGTTTTCGCGGTCGCGTGGCGTATTCAGCTCGATTTCGCCGTCGTCGCATAGCAGTGTTTTGGACGAATAGCCGTTGCGGGTATTCGAGCCTGATTTAGGGGTATTTTTCTCGTGCCCGAGGTGTTCGGTAAGCTCTGCATTTAACGCTGTTTCGACGGTAAGCTTTGTTAGCATACGAGAAAATGCATTAAGGTCGGCTTCGGTTTTAAGACCTTTAGCCAGTTCAGCCGCAAGTGCTTTAAGTTTCTTTTCGTCCATAATTTGCCTGTCTCCGTTGTTGGAGTGAAGATATCAAAAACAGGCAATTACACAATATTGTTTACAGTCTCGGGTATTCGCCAGTTGTTGATTTTGCCGCCGGATCTGTTCAATAAAATGTGGCGCGATATAGGGCATTTTTTCGGGTTGACGCAGGCTGAGCGGTAACTGGAATAGCGCCATTTGGCTGCTATCGGTGGGGTACGTTTGTTGCCAGCGAACGAATAGCCGGTTACGGGCTTGGGTCAGGGCGCTCCCCAGCACACCGGTGGTGGGATCAATGCGGTAACTGGGCGATTGGGGCAATACCGCCAATGTCAGGGCTTCTGGCAGCGTCAGTTGCTGGGGTTTTTTATCAAAATAAATCAGGCTGGCAGCGGCAATACTTTCGATATTACGGCCATAAGGGGCGTAATTCAGGTAAGCCTCTAAAATATCGTGCTTGGAATAGCTCAGTTCCAGTTGGATAGCTCGGGCGATTTGTCGCAATTTACCTGTTGGCGAACGGGTATTGAGATGCCAGTGCATCCGTGCCAACTGCATGGTCAGGGTTGAACCGCCCTGTTGCCTGCCGCCTTGTACATAGCTTTGCCAGAACCCGCGTAACAGGCTAATGGGATTAACACCGGGATGATAATAGAAACCGCGGTCTTCATGCAGTTGGATACCCTGTATCACCAATGGGGAGATCTCTTCCAACGGTGTCCACAGGCGATAACGATCATCATTAGCCAGCGAAAGACGTAATAGCGTGCCGTGCCGATCATAGTAAGCCGTAGAGAGTGGGAGCCCCTGAGACAAGGGCGGGTGTGGCCACAGCCGAAAGCCGATGACCAAGAGGGCCAACAGAAAGAGGGCCATCAGGATATTTTGCAACAGGCGTTTGGTTGCCATTAAGGTTGGGATGCGCATCTGGTTACGGCTGAAATCCGATAGCGCCCCGGCGATGCGGGGCGCGTTGTTTTCAGCTATTTTGCCTCAGGTGGAACGACAAGGATATGCCCTTTACCGACCGACAGCGCCTGTACATTACGATCATACATGGCTTCGCCGTAAGCCGGTGGCACCACAAAGCGACCCGTATTGGTTGATTTGATTTGGTAGATAAACTCTTTAACGTCGGTACTGGCACTGCCATAAATGATCACGCGATCTTCACGAATATCACTGTAGTCAGGGTACCAACTGGAGCCAGATACCATTAGCGGCGACTGCCAGCCGCTGCCAGTTTCCTCATCCTGATCATCCTGATTATCATAAAACTCTGGTTCAGGTGCCGTTTGTTGTACCACTTCAAAACCGCCCGGCAGTAGATCGACAATCGCCAGATTATTTTGACCTTGTTTAGCGTTAGCCCGGATTTTTAGGTGCACGTTAACTTTCTGCCCTAAGGTGACTTGGGTCACCGGCTTACCCTGCTCATCGGTGTAGCTGCGGCTGATTTCCAGCCCATTAGAGATGGCGTCTTTTGGTGGCTGAAGGTCATAGCCTGATTGATTGACCACATACCAAGCGGGTGCCGAGGCATAGTTGTTAAACTGAATCGCTTTAGCCTCACCGGTAAAATCACCTTGAACGAACAGGCCGTTCAGCGTTGAGATAACGTTAGGGTCGATCCCTTTGCTTTTACTGATCTCGATGATTTGCAGGGTTTCTGGCGTATCTTGCTGGGCGGCTACCTGGCTGGTGTAACTTTCCAGTGCCAGAATGCTCATCGCGGATGAATAGGTCGTGTAATGCTCATCCCTCAGTGCCAGCACCATATTTTCCAGTGCTTGTGGCGGAATAGAAGAGACTTTCTCTGGGAAATGGCGAGTGATCAGATACAACCGGGTTGCATCTTGCACCAGTGGATCAAAATAATTCTGCGTCCACCAGGCCTTGCTGTAGGCTTTACCCAGTTGTTTCCAGGTGGGTTGCAGCAGTTTATTGGCTTCGTCATCCATTTTGAGCAGACGGTATGATGAGGCCAGATAAATGGCACTCAGATCAGTCTGCCAACTGTCAGGATAAAGTTGCTGTAACGTACTTTGCACCGATGCCAGAGTATTGGTGGTGATCTCCCCCTGCAAGGTCAACAGGTAAACAGCAAAGGCCCGCAAACGCAGAGAGTAAAGGTCATCATAAGGTCGAGCCGCTAACAGACGCAGTGCGTTGTTGGCCCCCTCCAAGATGTCATTCGGCAAGCTGTAACCGGCAGATTTCGCTTCCAGCAGAAATTGCACGACATAAGGTGTGACAAACGGATCAGGGGTAGGGGAGGCGTGCCACAAACCGATTGCACCAGTGCTATTCTGCCGAGAGCTCAGGATACGTAGCATGTTTTTCAGTTGATCACGGACCTCATTCTGATTGAGGGCACTGTCCATTTCAGGATGTTTGCTTTGCATAATCAACGGAATCGAGCGGCTGACAATTTGCTCAGAACTGTAGTACGGGTAATCAGCCAGGTACCGCGCCAGACCTTGGGTTAAGACCAACGGTGAGTGGGAAGCGGTCGCCTGACGTTGAGCATAATTATCAAACATCTGGCGCAGATTGGTCACAGTATGCTTGTTACCCTCCATCCGGCCCATCACCGATTGCGTTCGGAATGGCATCGCCGGGCGTACCGAGGTACTGACCGTCCGGCGGCTGGATTGAGAGCCATAGCTGGCATCAAACACCAGTGGAGCATCACCCAATGCTGAACGGGCGCGTAGGCGGAAGCTGACAAGCGTTTCACGTTTTTCTGCCAGCGACAGGCTGTGTTGCGCTTCACCCACCACTTCCAGTTGTGGCGGTGGTGTCAGACGCACGGTGATATCAACCGCTTTACCCTTCAATCCTTGCAGGTTGTTACTCACACCCACGGTGACATCAAATTCATCTCCCGGTGCTACCATCGCGGGGACATTCGGCGTCAGAATAAAGTTATCCCGCACGGTGGTCGAGGTCTGGACTTTACCAATGCGATCAGGGGTCGCAGAGATGGCCATCACGCGAATTTTACCATTGAAATAGTCGGGAATCGGGTAATTGAAGGTGGTTTCACCATTCACTTCGGTGATACCAGACCAATAAGCCACCGGCTTGTCTTGTTTGCGTTTAAACGGATTGAGGTGCAGATCCAGCCCTTCCCCGGCGTCGCCTCCAGGTGCGGAGGTCAGTGCCATCAGCTTGCTGAATTCCGGCAGGATCAAATCGAGAATTTGTGCACTCTGTACACTCAGTTCACGTTTACGGAAGAAGTAATCCAGTGGATCTTTCAGGCGATAGCGTGCCACCTGCAAAATACCTTCATCGACGGCAAACACCACCACGCGCTGTGGTGAATCGGTGGTCACTTTAATCGGTAACACTTCACCCGGTTTAATGACTGACGGCGACGCTAACTCGATAGCCGCCTGACGCGCTTTGGTACTGATCTTAAATGGCATCACACCGTAACTCAGTGGGCTCATAAAGATCTCATCGGAATTCACATCACGCACGAATTGTACGTTGATATAGCCATTGCCTTCCATTGCCGGTGGGATGCGGATTCTCTGCACAGAGCTGGTGGTATCACTGTGGAACCACTGCCAGCTATACACTTTATCTTTTTCTATCGTGATCAGACCGCTACCGGCATAAGGTGCATTAATCGCAATCTCAATTTCTTCGCCTTGCAGATATTCGGCCTGATTCAGTTTTAGCTTTAATTCGGTGTTGCGATCCAGTGAGCGGGTCAGGTTTGCGTTACCCGCCACCGTATAACTAATACGGTTCAGAACCTGCCCCTGACTGTCCTTAACCACCAGAATAAAATCACCAGGCTGCTGGGTCACCAGGGTGAAATCCGTCCCTGTCGGGCTGATTTGTAGCGGTTGCTCTGAGACCAACTGCTCCTTTAGCCGTGATTGATATTTATAAACGCCTGAATCCTGTTTGGTTAGCACTGAAATATACTTCTGCTCAATCAATGACAGACTCAAGTCTGGCAGCGCAATTTTATTCAGGCTCGGGTCAACGGCAATAATATTCAGCTTACGCACGGCATCACGGTTGATATAACTCAGATCGCCATCGGCTTTCACCCCAACCAGAGAGTCGTAAGGTGAGACCAGAACCCGCGCAGTCGCGGCCACAGAGCGGCCTCCACCCGCTTCAAAGGCTTCCGACAGCAATTGCAGTTGATAGGTGGCGTCAGCATAGGATTTCAGATCCAATGGAATGGTCGCCATCCCCTGTAGATCGGTCGTTTGCTCTTCCAGTTCGGTCTCAAAACCATCGCTGTTATGGCGATTCTCATAGAACAGGTAATCAGGGAACGGGGCAAAACTCGGGTACATTGGCCGCAAGATCAGTCTAGAGGTGACACGGCGCTCCTGTGCTGGTGTACCGAATAGATTTTGTACATTGATATTGGCTTGCAGCTCCTGCGGTTTAACCCAGCCTTGTTGACGCTCTGGCGTCAGTTGCAGTTGCACTTTTAAGCGATCAGGCTCGAACTCTTTAACATTTACGGTGGTGTGCCCCAGCAACATCGACGTTTCATTATTCTTACCAACCAGATAGAGATAGACGTTCCATTCACCGGTAGGTGAGTTTTCACCGGTCGTATAGCTGAGCTCATTGAAACCACTGCTGTCCAAGGTTATCGGCAGGGTACTCATCAAGGTATCTCGTGGGTCACGGATCTCCGCCCGCAGGGGGACGCCATCGAGTGCGGTAGCCCAGTTGGCGGTCCGGGTGATCAGACCAATATTGAAGCGGTCGCCTGGGCGATAAACTCCCCGGTCAGAAAACAGATAGCTGCTTAGAGTACGTGGGTCGGACGGGGTCTCTTCGCCATCAATATCAAAACGTGAGAAATCAAGGTTACGGTCATAGGTGGCTCGGGTGGGCAGGAAGGAGACATCCCCTTCTTTTTCCACCAGGAACATGACCGGTTGGCGTTCATTTTTAAAGGCGTCCAGCGCAGGAAAATGGACATGCCCTTTGCTATCGGTGATTTGGCTCAGTAAGACCACACCATTTTTTGCCACCACAGAGACTTTAGCATCGGCGGCGGGCAGACCCGAGTGAATGGATTGCACAAACACATCACGGGATCTATCCTGCGATTGCTTGGTGATAATGCCTAAGTCCGTGATCACCACAAAGCGTGAATCGCCGACCCATTCCTGGTCTTCGTCGTAGTCTTCCTCGCTGTGTTGCTGATTATCCCTTTTCTCCGGATCCCAAGCTGACAGGGTGAGTAAGAACACCCCACGCCGAGCACTCGGATTATTTGCAAGATAACGGGACAGATCGACCCCTTGATAATTGATCTCGCCGGGGTTGTCATTATTCAGCGCGGTTTGGTACTGGAAGTGTTCAGTAAAATATTCATCACTCAGGCGGTTAAAGTGAGCTGATGAATATTCGCTGCTTTTAAATGACACAATATGTTGTAACTGGCTAGGAATAACCCGCTTAATATCCAGTTTCATGCCAGTCATATTACGGGCGGCGACGCTGATCTGCTTATCACCCTGCATCGATAATAACGAGCCTTGTGACATAAAGCGCAGCGTCTTAGGGTAATCGGGAACCCTGACTATTTGGTAGATTTTTTCCGGCATTTTATAACCGCCCACCGATGTCAGGCTATTGTTAACCTCGATCAGCAGTGTGCGATAGGAAGGGGCATCAAACTTAAAGCTGAATATTGGCTGATACTCTTGCTCGGCCTCATTGAGGGTCAGCGCCAGCGGCGTTGATTGTTGCAGCAGATTATCGTCAATATCATCCATATCCCAAGGATAGAAATCGGTTGATGTTTTGGCGCTCTCTTTCGCTTGAAAATTATGTTGCGGCAGTAACCAGGCTTTGACCGCATTTTTGATCTCTTTATCTTTAACCGCGTCGCTGATAGCAATAATTAAGGCCCGCTCACCATTATTGTTATCTGACTCGACCAACGTGGCATTGATACTATTAACCGCCAGGCTATATAGGTTAGGGACGGATACCCATTTATTCTGTGCCTGTGTCGTAGGCGTGGCGGCGACACTGGCATTCACCCCTTTATTAATCGATAGATGGACCGAACCGCCTTTATCCATTGGCATCAAGGGTTGCGAATGTATCCAGGCATTAAGCTTTTTCTCATCATAAACGACGGAGAAATTAAGTTTCTTCTCTGACTTGGATTTACCTTCGACCAATCCCAAGAGGATCTGTTTTTCAAAGCTGGCAACATCAACTGGGGCATTAAATTGCACATGGAAAATAGTGCTGCGCTTTTGGGCCTCTTGCGGATCCTGATAATATTCCGCTTTTTCCAATTGATAAGCAAAAGCTGGCGTTGTGAAATTAAGTTCGGTCTGATTGAGCTTAATCTGTGGTGCTAAAAGTTTTTCTGTATCGATCGTAATTTGGTAGTTAGCGCCCATCGGCCAGGCTTTTTTGGGAGTAAACACCAACGTGCGTTCAGTTGCCCATTTCCATTCACCCTCTATCGCGGGGGTTAATGAGATGCCCTGATCGACGACCTGACCCATCGCGGTGATAGGTGCGGCTGAATGCATAAAATTAAGACTAAGCGGCTGGGCTTCTGGTTTTTGCGCCTGGTAGTTAACCGTTCTTGGCGCCGAGACTCTGATACTGGTTTCCTGATAAACCATAGGTGCCGGTTCAATCGGTTGGGGCCGGTTAAGATACCAGTGATAGCCATAGAAGGCGGCGCTGGCGGCAGCCATCAACAGCACTATTGCCGCACTGATCCCTTTGGGATGCTTAGCGACCCATTGCTCTGAACGGTTGAAGGCACAGTGTAGCCCGTTGGCGGTTTTCGTCATCCATTGTGGCGCGCGCCAATTCAGGTTACCGACGACTGGGCGCAATAGGCGGCCCACTAACCGTAAAAGATAAGCGCTTAACCGATAGAGTCCCTTGATAAGGGCAAAGGGGGAGATCAGCAGAAACCTCAACAAATCCATAGATAATAATCCTTTAAACACCAGACAGCACAACAACCCAAGAGGTTAGTTACTGTCCGCGGACGGATAAGTCACAGTTTCCCCATTCAGGTTATATTTTATCAGGGATAATAGGTGAAATAGGGGGGAGGGGCTAATGGTAAAAAGCCTCTTATTGATCCAATATATAATAATTCAGATAAAACGCGCATCGATTAGGATATTTCAGACATTGGTGTGGGAATTTTCTGATATTTATCATAGGAATCCCATTAGAGTACGCCAATATTCTTTTTTTAATGTACCTAATAACCTCATTTAGTTAATAACCCAATTGACCTGAACCCTAAAAACGAAGCTATGGCAGAGTCATGCCCTGAGAGCGTTTCAGGGCGTTGGTACAGCAAGTATTAAATAAAACGGAGTTTTAATTTGCCCATATCCCTTTAATGGGTTTTGAGAAAAAGGCAAGGACAGCAACCAGGCAGATCTCAAGAGAGGCAGACCAGCAGAGATGCCCTATTATTTCACTCCATAATTCATACCCATTGAGATTCCATAACCACCCAGTTTCACCCGCCAAGTAAGCTGGATGCCTGAAGCCTAATGCTGGTATCAGAACCCCATGTATGGCGACAGTGATACTCAATCCATAGGCTGCGCTATACCATAATCTGACTTTGGGCCAATAGGCGGACAATAGGACATAAACAAAAGCAAAAACAAAACTAAATAGCCAGTGATAGAGCACTACAGTCCCCGAAATGGTTACCCCTTGATAAACATAGTCCATCGAATGAGAATTAATTCCTAGCCACCCAAGCCATGCGTCAATATTTGCCGCAGGAGGCGATATCTCACCAACTACGCGGGGAGGCATATTCACTTCAGTTCCTGATTTTACTAGCGAGCTGACGAATCCACCGATGATCGTGGCCCATGCAATGACTTGTAGATTCACTCTTTTTTCAGACATAGCCAAAGTTCTCCTCTCGTTTTTGCATGGAGAATTTTACAAAAAAGATAAAAAAGCGTTAATAGGCGGTAAAGGAAAAATGGTGGAGTATTCGATTCAGTAAAGGGAAGGCAAGTGAAAAATACAGGTTCAGGGGAGTGGTTATCGCGTTAAAATCAGCCCGTGATAAAGATCACGATAATAACGCATGGGGATTCTTAGCCTATTCGCATCAGGGGAATCATTTTTTGACCCTATTTTTTTAGCTATGGCTAACTCATTGATTTTATATCCTGCTTACCGAGGGTTAAAAAAAATCATTTTTTACCCTTTGGCGAAAGAATTATTTTACAAACAGTCTGTTACCCGTATTATCTTACTGTTCACTGCCGCACAGGCAGCTTAGAAACCGGCGGTGATGGCAATTCTACGTGGGTTCGTTGTTCACTGCCGCACAGGCAGCTTAGAAACTGATACAATCATCCTATTTGTCCTATCCAGAAGTTCACTGCCGCACAGGCAGCTTAGAAAGACAAGAACCGAATCTTTCGCCGTGCCGTAAAGTTCACTGCCGCACAGGCAGCTTAGAAACCGAAATCATCAGATGTAATTAAGATTTTTGCTGTTCACTGCCGCACAGGCAGCTTAGAAAAGACTGATGCAAGATGGCGGTATGCGTACAGAGTTCACTGCCGCACAGGCAGCTTATAGAGGGTCACTGTCTGTGCGCCAGCGCGGCCCCGGCCTGCGCCTCCTGCTGGTAGGCCAACGCCACGACCAGCGACTGCACTAGACAGAGCGTGGCTGATTGAGATCGGAAGGCATCTACCTGAGCCTCTTTCACCACAAAACAGAGATCGCTGAACGTGGCGAGCGGGCTTATCTGGCTGTCGGTAATGACAATCTGCCGGGCACCCGCGCTAGCGGCTATTTCGCTGACCATCACGGTCTCTTCGGCGTAAGGAGAGAAACTGATAGAAACCACGATATCGCGTGCTTTAATGCTGTTCACCTGCTCGCGCAACATCCCCCCGAGGCCATGAAGTTGTACTGGGCGACATTCTAAATGGCTGAGTGCGTAGGTCAGATAGGCGGCCACGCTGAACGAGCGGCGCAGGCCCACCACATAAATGGTATCGGCCTGAGCAAGCAGTTCCACCGCACGTTGCAGCATCTCTGGCTCAGTACGTGCCGCCAACTGCTGTAGTGCCTGAGCATTGGATCGGGCA
Organism: Yersinia pestis; assembly: GCF_900460465.1. Lineage (GTDB taxonomy): Bacteria > Pseudomonadota > Gammaproteobacteria > Enterobacterales > Enterobacteriaceae > Yersinia > Yersinia pestis. The sequence goes on from NZ_UAVH01000007.1 coordinate 458,485, forward strand.
AACTCTTGCAGGATACCGAGTGGCGTTTCCGGCACGGCTTCGCTTTCCATTGCGCGAAACAGCCGTGCACGATCGGTATAACTCGCGGTCTCTTCCACCAGATTCATACGAAACAGCTGTTTCATCTCGTTGAAGCCACTGAAATCAAAGGCGTTAGCAAAACGAATTAAGGTTGACGGAGGCACGTCTGCGCGTTCGGCAATGACGGCAACGGTGTCAAACGCCACGCTGTTGGTATTGTCCAACACATAGCGGGAGACTTGCTGCAGCCGCTTACTCAGGTTGTCGTAACGATCACGGATCTGCTGCTGTAGTTCACTCAGATTGCTTGCTGTAGTCATTATTTCTCCCTTAATACATGATTTGAATGTAATCGCTCAACGGCTGTTTTTAAACGCCTGTCACTCAGACTACCCACAAAATGAAACAGACGCTCCGGGAGAATGGAGACGATAACGGCCTTTAATACCTCAGTCATCTAATACCTCAATCATCTAATACCTCAATCATCGCCAGTCATGCAGCTTGTTAACATAAAAACCCATTATTGATCACAATATCCAATATTTATTTTAACTTAAAGTAGAACGTTTGTTTTATATACAGTGTCCAGGTGTCAGTCACCTTTTAACAGCGAGGGGTCAAAATGGAGACGGTAGCGAATTTTATTAATGGCAAATGTGTCTTTAGTTGCGGCAACAGTGTCACCAGCGGTAGCCCGCGCGCTCAGGCAATCTTCAACTCAGCCACTGGCGAACCTATCCGTCAGGTGATGATGAGCACAGCGCAGGAGACCGAGCAGGCCATCACGGCGGCACAACAAGCGTTCGCCAGTTGGTCGCGCCAAGCGCCACTTAAACGCGCGCGCGTGATGTTCCGGTTTAAAAGTTTGCTGGAGCAGCATCTGGATGCATTGGCACAGCTTATTAGCGAAGAGCATGGAAAAGTGTATTCCGATGCGGTGGGTGAGCTAACCCGAGGTCTGGAAGTGGTGGAATTCGCCTGTGGCATTCCGCACCTCCAAAAAGGCGAGCACTCAGCCAATGTTGGCACTGGCGTGGACAATCACTCGTTGATGCAGCCGCTGGGGGTGTGCGTGGGGATTACGCCCTTTAATTTCCCCGCGATGGTACCGATGTGGATGTTCCCGATAGCCCTGGCGACCGGGAATACTTTTGTACTGAAACCGTCCGAAAAGGATCCGTCGCTGGCTGTGCGGCTGGCACAACTTTTAACCGAGGCCGGGCTACCAGACGGTGTATTTAACGTCGTACAGGGTGATAAAACCGCAGTGGACGTGCTGTTGACCGATCCGCGAGTGCAGGCAGTAAGCTTTGTCGGTTCTACGCCGATTGCTGAATATATCTACCAGACCGCATCGGCCCACGGAAAACGCTGCCAGGCACTGGGCGGGGCCAAAAACCACTGCATTCTGATGCCGGACGCCGATATGGACATGGCGGCTAGCGCCATTATGGGCGCGGCATACGGCGCGGCAGGGGAGCGCTGTATGGCGCTCTCGGTGGTGTTGGCGGTGGGGGATGAAACGGCAGATAACCTTTGCGCACGGCTGGAACAGCAAATTAGCACGTTACGTGTTGGTCCGGGGCTGGCACAGGAGCCAGAAAACGACATGGGGCCGCTGATCTCTGCGCCACACCGCGCGAAGGTATTGGGGTATATCGACAGCGGCGTGGCCCAGAAGGCAACGTTGCGCATCGATGGCCGTGGTTTGAAGGTGGCGGGCCATGAGCAAGGGTATTTTGTCGGGCCAACGTTGTTCGATCATGTCACCCCGGCCATGACCATTTATCAAGAAGAGATTTTTGGACCGGTACTTTCTGTGGTACGTATCGCGGATTATCGCAGTGCGGTGGATCTGATCAACCGTCATGAATATGGTAATGGCACGGCTATTTTCACCCGCGATGGGGGTACCGCACGCCGCTTCTGTGAGGAGGTACAGGTGGGGATGGTCGGCGTCAACGTGCCGATCCCAGTACCGGTGGCGTTTCATAGCTTCGGCGGCTGGAAACGTTCGATTTTCGGGCCGCTCAACGTGCATGGCAATGACGGGGTGCGCTTCTACACGCGGATGAAAACCATCACTGCCCGCTGGCCAGAAGCACAGCATGATCAGGGCGCGGCATTCTCTATGCCGACACTCGGTTGAAGGGAGAGGCCGCATGAGCACCGTAAACATGGCGATGAAAACAGTACGGATGACCATGGCACAGGCGCTGGTCAGGTTTCTTAATCAGCAATATGTGGCCATTGATGGTCAGGAGGTCGCATTTGTCCACGGCGTGATGACGATTTTCGGGCACGGCAATGTACTCGGTATCGGCCAGGCTCTGGAAGAAAATCCGGGCCATTTACAGGTGCATCAGGGCTGTAACGAGCAGGGCATGGCGCATATGGCGATTGGTTTTGCGAAACAGTATCGCCGTCAGCGTATCTATGCCGTCAGTTCGTCTATCGGGCCGGGAGCCGCCAATATGGTCACCGCAGCGGCCACCGCCACGGCAAACCGCATTCCGCTGCTGCTATTGCCGGGGGATATCTACGCCAGCCGTCAGCCTGACCCGGTGTTACAGCAGATCGAGCAATATCACGACCTTAGTATTAGCACTAACGATTGCTTCCGCCCGGTATCACGTTACTGGGATCGCATTAATCGCCCTGAGCAATTGATGAGCGCCATGCTGAGTGCTATGCGAGTACTGACTGACCCGGCGGATACCGGTGCGGTGACCCTTTGTCTGCCTCAGGATGTGCAGGGCGAAGCGTGGGATTACCCGGCGAGCTTCTTTGAGCGCCGGGTGCATCGTATCGAGCGCCGTCCACCGGATACGCGCAGGCTTTCTGATGCGCTCAGCCTGATCGCCCGTAAACGCCGCCCGCTGGTGGTGTGTGGCGGCGGCGTGCGCTATTCGGGGGCGCATGAGGCGTTTCGTGCCTTTGTGGAAAACGCTCAATTACCCTTTACTGAAACCCAAGCGGGCAAAGGGGCGCTGCCAAGTGATCATCCCCTCAACTTGGGGGGAATTGGTGTCACTGGCGGGTTGGCCGCTAACCGGTTAGCTCCACAGGCTGATCTGGTGATCGGCATCGGTACCCGGCTCACCGATTTCACTACGGGTTCCAAAGCACTATTTTCTCACCCGGAGGTGGCGTTTTTGCTGCTTAACGTGGCGGAATTCGATGCACTTAAACTGGATGCCACGGCCCTGATTGCCGATGCGCGGGTGGGGCTTGAGGCATTAACCGAAGGGCTGGCAGGTTATCGCACTGCTTGGCAGGGCGATATCATTGAGGCCAAAGCAGCGTGGTGCGACGAATGTCAACGGCTTTGGTCACGCACCTGGCGGCCTGATGAGGTGCCAGAGGTGGCCGGTCATCTTGATGATTCGCTACAAGAATACGCCGAGGTGCTCAATACCACACTGACCCAGACTCGGGTACTTGGGCTTATCAACCAGCATATTGAAGACGATGCCATTGTCGTGGGGGCGGCGGGGTCGCTGCCGGGGGATTTACAGCGTCTATGGCAGGTAAAAACGGCAGACACCTATCATCTTGAATACGGTTATTCATGCATGGGCTATGAAATCGCTGCCGCCATCGGGGCGAAAATTGCGATGCCACATCAACCGGTGTACGCCATGGTGGGTGATGGCTCCTATATGATGCTGCATTCCGAGCTGCACACGGCGGTACAAGAGGGGCTAAAAATTACCGTCCTACTGTTTGATAACGCCGGATTCGGCTGTATCAACAACCTGCAAATGGGCCACGGGATGGGCAGTTTTTGTACCGAGAGCCGCCACCGTAACCACGAGTCGGGGCAACTCAATGGCCCATTGATTTGCGTTGATTTCGCCCAAAACGCCGAAAGTTATGGCTGCCGCGCCTGGCGGGTGCACGATGAACCAAGCCTGCTAGCGGCATTGGCAGCATCCCGCGATCATCCGGGGCCGGTGCTACTGGATATTAAAGTCTTGCCGAAAAGCATGACGCACGATTATGCGTCTTGGTGGCGTACTGGCGATGCGCAAATCGCCCGTTCACCCGCGGTACAGCAGGCTGCAGAGCGAACCCAGATGAAGGTAAAACGTGCCCGTCAGTACTAACCCTCCGTTATCCTGCCTGTTCATCCGTCGTTGGCTGCAAAAAATGGGGTTAGTTTTAGAAAATGTTATGACTGTGATAGCAAAACTAACTCACTTTATTAAAAAAATGTTAACTTCTGCTCAAAAAATGTAATTTTCACTTTTCATTAAAATGAAATGAATGTTTTATTGAATAAAGGTTATGTTTTATTGGGCAAAGGTTATACCGCAGTATTGCTTTCGCGGTGTACCCCAGTTTTTAGGGGGGATTACCAGACCACCGAGATATCGCTAGATCAGGAGCAGGAGCCGCTATGTTTAACATTGCCTTACTGGGCGCAGGCCGCATCGGCCAGGTTCACGCCGCCAATATTGCCGCCCACCCAGAGACCACCCTCTGGTCTGTGGTGGATCCCAATCAGGAAAACGCGGCTCGCCTCGTATCACAGTATCGGACCCGTCAGCAGAGTGTGAATGAGGCCATGGCAGATCTGAACGTCCACGCGGTGTTGATCGCTTCCGCCACCGATACTCATGCTGATTTGATTGAGCTGGCAGCAAAACACGGCAAAACCATTTTCTGCGAAAAACCGGTCCATCTCGATCTTGCCCGTGTGCGGGATTGCCTAAAAGTCGTGAAAGAGTATGGGGTGCCGCTGTTTATCGGTTTTAACCGCCGCTTCGATCCACAGTTTCGGCACCTCAAAAACGAGGTGTTGGCAGGGCGCATTGGTAAACCGGAATCGTTACTGATTATCTCCCGCGACCCGTCGCCCCCCCGGTGGAGTATGTGCGCGTTTCCGGCGGTATGTTCCGTGATATGACCATCCACGACTTTGACATGGCGCGTTTCATCATGGGCGAAGAACCGGTTGCCGTATTTGCTCAGGGTAGCAATTTAGTGGATCCCGCCATTGGTGCGGCTGGCGATATCGACACCGCGTTTGTGGTGCTGAAATACGCCTCTGGCGCGATGGCGACCATCGTCAACAGCCGCCGCTCGGCTTATGGTTACGACCAGCGGTTAGAACTGCATGGATCGCAGGGGTTGCTGTGCGTGGGCAATATTCTGGAAAACCAGGTACAGCACTTTGGCCAAAAGGGGGGTACCCGTGCGTTACCGGAGCATTTTTTCCTGCAACGTTATCAAGCCGCCTATGCTGCGGAATGGGAACACTTTGTCGCTGTTTTACGCGGCGATGTGCAACCGGAATGCGGTGGTGAAGAGGGTGAGCGGGCGTTGTATTTGGCCGACAAAGCGCTGGAATCGTTGCACAGCCAGCGTGAAATCTCCCTGTAAATTTTGACCGACCTTACAGCATCTATCGACCTTACAGCATCTATCGATCTTACAACATCTATCGATTCTACAACCCTCTAGACCTTACAACCGTACCGACTCTACAACGATAAAGAGAGATAACAATGAAAAAGCTGATCCTCGCCGCCCTCATCGTATTCACTTCTGGGGTGGCCTTTGCCGAGAATGAACAAATTGTTTTTAGTACACCAAATCTGGCGATGCCGTTTGAAGTGCATATGCAGCGCACTGCCGTGAAAACGGCCAAAGCGTTGGGTGTGAAGTTACAAGTACTGGATGGGCAGGGCAGTTCGCCTAAGCAGGTGGCTGACCTGGAAAATGCCATCACCCGTGGCGCGCAGGGTTTTATTGTCTCGCCGAATGACATTAACGCCATTTCCAGTGCCGTAGAGGAAATTCAGCAGGCCAAACTGCCGGTGGTCACGCTGGATCGGTCAGTCGAGAGCGAGAAAAAAGTGCCGCATTTTGGCGCGAATAATTACAAAGGTGGCGAGGCCATTGCCAACTATGTGAAATCGATGTTCCCGAATGGCGCAGAGATCGTGCTACTCACCGGTCAGCCCGGTTCCTCCTCCAATATTGAACGAACCAAAGGGATCCGCGACAGCCTGAAAACGGGGGGTGACAAGTATCGTATCGTCGTCGATCAGACAGGAAACTGGATGCGGTCAGAAGGGATGCGCATTATAGAAAGCGTACTCCCATCGCTGCCAAAACCCCCGCAAGTGATCCTCTCAGCCAATGATGATATGGCGCTGGGTGCCATTGAAGCATTACAGAGCCATGGCATGAAACCGGGTGAAATTATGGTGACAGGTTTCGATGCCGTGCCAGAGGCGCTGGCACGTGTACGTGAAGGGTGGATGGCGGTGACGGCCGATCAACGTCCGGGTTACGCGGTGACAACCGCCATGAACCAACTGGTGGCGAATATCCGTGACCAAAAAGCGATCACCGGTGCAGATTTCTTGCCAACGATGATCACCAAAGAAAATCTAGACCAGGCCGAGCGCGTTAGCGAAGCGGGTAAGTAACCCTGTCAGCGTCGCCGCGACGGGGGCGGCGTCAGGAGGAGAACACCGATGTCGCAACCTTTATTGAAAATCACCGATATGGCGAAAAGCTTCTCTGGTGTCTGGGCGCTCAGTAACGTACAGCTCACCCTAGAGCAGGGTGAAATACATGCACTCTTGGGTGAGAACGGCGCAGGTAAATCAACACTCTTGAAAGCACTCTCGGGTGCTCAACCCCAGACTCACGGCGAAATCTGGTTTAACGGTGAAATGCTGGCATTGGACGACTCGCCAGTGGAACGCCAGAACAAAGGCATTATCACCATCTATCAAGAAGTTAACCTACTGCCCAACATGACGGTGGCAGAAAACATGTTTCTTGGTCGTGAACCGCGCCGCCGTCAGGTATTTGTCGACGAAAAAGCCGTCAATCAGGAAGCCCAAGCGATCCTCGATTACCTGCAACTTAACGTGTCACCCACCACGGCGGTGGCGCGCTTGAGTATCGCGCAGCAACAGATGGTAGAGATCGCCCGGGCGCTGACCTTGAACGCGAAGCTCATTGTCATGGATGAGCCTTCGGCAGCACTCAGCGACAGCGAAGTCGAAAGCCTGCATCGCGTGGTACGGGAACTGAAAGGCCGTGGTGTGAGCATTATCTATGTCACCCACCGCTTGCACGAAGTGTTCCAACTCTGTGACCGTTTCACGGTGTTTCAGGATGGGCGTTACACCGGTTCTGATGAGGTTGCAGGCACCAACGTTGAGAAGATTATCCGCCTGATGGTGGGGCGAGACGTCGTATTTAACCGCCGCCCCGCCAGTGAGACCCATCACCAAGACCAGCCCATTCGCCTATCTGTGCAAGGGCTGTGTCGTGAAAAACCCCCGCTCGACCCACATGGTGTGGCGCTAAAAGACATCAGCTTTCATGTCCACGCCGGGGAAGTCTTGGGTATCGCCGGGTTGGTAGGGGCAGGGCGTACCGAAGTGGCACGTTGTCTGTTTGGGGCAGGGGCTTTCACCTCTGGCAATTTTGAGATAGACGGTGTGCCCTATCAGCCACGGGATCCAATGTTCGCGCTGGAACAGGGGATAGCACTGGTGCCGGAAGACCGTAAAAAAGAGGGGGCAGTGCAAGGGCTTTCTATTCGCGACAATCTGACACTTTCGAGCCTGGCCGGGCTGTTACAGTGGCGTTTTTTCGTCAATACCCGCAAAGAAGATCAACTGATTGAGACCTACCGTTTAGCACTGCAAATCAAGATGGTGAACAGCGAACAGGCGGTGCGTAAGCTCTCTGGCTGTAACCAGCAGAAGGTGATCTTGGCCCGCTGCATGGCGCTCAATCCACGGATCCTGATCGTCGATGAACCGACACGGGGCATTGATGTGGGCACGAAATCGGAAGTGCATCAGGTGTTGTTTGATATGGCTAAACAGGGCGTGGCAGTGATCGTCATCTCCTCGGATTTACCGGAAGTTCTCGCGGTTTCTGACCGGATCATCACGCTAAGCGAAGGGCGAGTCACTGGAGAGATTCACGGTGATGACGCCAGCGAAGAACGGCTGATGACCATGATGACCATCAATCATAACGCCTTAAATGCCGCCTAACGGAGCACCTCATGCTACAGCCGCTTTCCAAGCCCCAGGCATCGGTAAAAAGCGCGATGCGTTTTGACCCGATCACTTTTTTTGAACGCTTCGGCGTCCTGATTTTTATGTTCCTGCTGCTGATTTTCTTCCAATTGCAGAACAGTAATTTTCTCTCAGAACGCAATATTTTCAACATCCTAACTGAGGTATCCATCTACGGCATCATGGCCGTGGGCATGACCTTCGTCATCCTGACCGCGGGTATTGATCTTTCCGTCGGCTCAATTCTTGCGGTGTCCGCCATGACAGCCGCTTATGTGATTAAAGGCGATAACTTTACCACCATTGACCCCAACGCTTGGGGCGGCATGAGTTGGCTAATTGGCCTCAGTATTTGTCTGGCAATGGGCACCCTTATTGGTTTTTTGCAGGGCTTGGGGGTCACGCGTCTGCGTCTGCCGCCCTTTATTGTCACCCTGGGTGGGATGACCATCTGGCGTGGCCTGACGTTGGTGATTAACGACGGTGCCCCTATCGCCGGGTTTGATGCAGGCTACCGCTGGTGGGGGCGCGGGGACTTACTCGGTATTTCAATACCCATTTGGATTTTTGCCATTGTCGCGATAGCCGGTTATCTGGCGCTGCACAAAACCCGCTGGGGGCGTTTCGTCTATGCGATTGGCGGTAATCCTGAAGCGGCACGTTTGGCGGGAGTTAATGTGAAACGCGTGCTGGTCAGCGTCTACGTGGTGATCGGCTGCCTTGCCGGGTTGGCGGGTTTCATCCTAAGCGCCCGGCTGGGCAGTGCTGAAGCGGTAGCCGGGATCTCGTTTGAATTGCGGGTGATTGCCTCGGTGGTGATTGGTGGCACTTCACTGATGGGCGGCTACGGGCGTATCGGCGGCACCATTATTGGCTCCATCATCATGGGGATCTTGATTAACGGTTTGGTGCTGATGAATGTTTCGGCTTACTACCAGCAAATTATCACCGGCCTGATCATCGTATTGGCGGTGGCCTTTGATACCTACGCCAAGAACCGTCGCGGCGCGCTGTAATACGTTCATGTCAGGAGTGAATGATGAAAGAAGTGCGTATTGGATTGATTGGTACCGGGTATATCGGTAAGGCGCACGCCATTGCCTACGCACAGGCACCGACGGTGTTTGAATTGCGCGGCAAACTGGTGCGCGAAATGGTGGCCGAAGTCTCACCAGCGCTGGCGGCACAGCGTGCGCAGGCTTTCGGTTTCAACCGGTTTACCTGCGACTGGCGGGAGCTGGTCGCGGATCCGGCTATTGATGTGGTTGATATTTGCTCACCTAATTATCTACATAAAGAGATGGCGCTGGCGGCCATCCACCACGGCAAACATGTCTATGCGGAGAAACCGCTGGCGCTGAATGCCCGTGACGCCAGCGAGATGGCGGCGGCCGCAACGCGCGCTGGGGTGAAAACGTTGGTAGGGTTCAATTACATCAAAAACCCCAGTGCGAAGCTGGCTAAAGAGATCATTGAACGTGGTGAAATCGGTGAGGTGATCCACTTTTATGGCACCCATAACGAAGACTATATGGCCGATCCCAATACCCCTATTCACTGGCACTGTTTACACGCGACGGCAGGGCTGGGAGCACTTGGCGATCTGGCGGCCCACATCGTCAGCATGGCGCAATATCTGGTGGGGGAAATAACGCAGGTATGCGGTGATCTGAAAACCGTCGTGGTGACACGCCCGGCGAGCGTTGGCTCCAGCGCCAGAGTGGCGGTTGAAAACGAAGATCAGGCCCATGCCATGGTGCGTTTTGTGAATGGCGCTCAGGGAGTGATTGAAGCCTCGCGGGTGGCTTGCGGGCGCAAAATGGGCCTCTCTTACATGATTACCGGTACTCAAGGGGCGATCAGTTTTACCCAAGAACGTATGGCGGAACTCAAACTCTACCTGCACAACGACCCGGTCAACCGACAAGGCTTCCGTACCCTGCTCGTCGGCCCGGCGCACCCAGAGTATGCCGCGTTCTGTATGGCTGCGGGCCACGGTATTGGTTTTAACGATCAAAAAACCGTGGAAGTGCGTGACTTGATCGACGGCATCGCGATGGACACGCCGCTGTGGCCCGATTTCGCCGAGGGCTGGAAAGTCTCACGCATTCTCGATGCGATTGCTCTGTCTCATCAGGATAGCCGCTGGGTGAATGTGACCGACATTGTCTGAGGATGAGGTATGACAGGGTCTGAGGGGGGGTATGAGTGTGGAAAAGCAATTTAGCGTTAGCGCGGAAAAGACATGTAATACGGAAAATAAATGTAATACGGAAAAAAAATTTGATGTCATATGCATGGGCCGCATTGCGGTAGATCTCTACGGTCAGCAGATTGGCGCACGGCTAGAGGATGTTGCCAGCTTTGCCAAATATCTCGGCGGTTCATCCGGCAACGTGGCTTATGGTTCCGCCCGGCAGGGGCTGCGCTCGTCAATGTTGGCACGGGTGGGCGACGAGCATATGGGGCGTTTTCTGCGTGAAGAGCTTCATCAGGTTGGCTGTGATACCAGCCATCTGACCACAGATAAAAAGCGGCTCACGGCGCTGGTACTCCTGAGTATTAAAGATCGAGACACCTTTCCGCTGATTTTCTACCGCGATAACTGTGCCGATATGGCGATTACGGCGCAGGATTTCAGCGAGCAATACATCGCCTCTGCCCGCAGCCTTGCCATCACGGGCACCCATCTTTCTCATCCAAACACTCGTGAAGCGGTACTGACAGCGCTGCGCTATGCACGCCGCAATGGAGTGCGTACCGTGTTGGATATTGACTACCGCCCGGTACTGTGGGGGCTGACGTCGCTTGGTGACGGCGAAACGCGCTTTATTGAATCCCATCAGGTCACTGCTGAACTGCTCGCAGTATTCAATTTGTTTGATGTGATTGTGGGGACCGAAGAGGAATTTCATATTGCGGGTGGCAGCACCAATACGCTGGATGCACTGAGAGGTGTGCGTGAGGTCAGTGACGCTGCGCTGGTGTGCAAGCGGGGGGCGCTGGGTTGTTCGGTGTACACCGAGGCCATCCCGCAGACCCTTGATGAGGGGTTGACCGTTAGCGGTGTGCGGGTAAAAGTGCTGAACGTGTTGGGCGCAGGGGACGCATTTATGTCAGGTCTCCTGCGCGGTTATCTCAATGATGAAGGTTGGCCGCAGGCATGTCGCTACGCCAATGCTTGTGGCGCACTGGTGGTCTCGCGCCACGGCTGTGCGCCTGCGATGCCGAGTAAAATTGAGCTGGATAATTATCTGGCGCGGGCAGATGCCGTGGTGCGGCCAGATCTTGATGTGCATCTTAACCATTTACACCGCGTTACGACGCGCCGCCGCCAGTGGCCCGAGCTGTGCGTGATGGCCTTTGATCACCGCAGTCAACTCGAAGAAATGGCACTGCAATGCGGCGCTGATCTGTGCCATATCTCGACGCTCAAGACACTAATTTTACAGGCCAGCCGTGAGGCAGTACACACTGCCGGGCTGCAGGGGAAAGCGGGGCTGCTGTGCGATGGCACTTTTGGTCAGGACGCCCTTAATGCCATTACGGGAGCAGGCTGGTGGATTGGGCGGCCCATTGAACTGCCTGGCTCAAGGCCGCTGGCGATGGAGCACGGCAATATTGGCTCACAACTTATTGGTTGGCCGCAAGAGCATATCGTCAAGTGTCTGGTGTTCTTCCATCCAGAAGATGCCTACAGCCTACGCCTGGAGCAGGAACAGAAAATTATTGAGGTGTACCGGGCGTGTTGCCAATCTGGCCACGAACTGCTGCTGGAAGTGATATTACCCGCTGGCATGCCACGCAGTGATGAACTCTACCTACGTGCTATTTCACGCTTCTACAATCTCGGGGTCTATCCCGATTGGTGGAAACTGCCGCCACTCGCCTCAGAGGGCTGGGCGGCGCTGAACAAACTGATTGAACGGCGCGATCCGCACTGCCGCGGCGTAGTGATCCTTGGGCTCGATGCCTCACTTGAGGCACTGCGCACAGGCTTTAATGCCGCGGCGGGCTACCCGATAGTCAAAGGTTTTGCCGTAGGGCGCACGCTGTTTGGTGACGCTTCCCTCGCTTGGCTAAAGCGCGATATTGACGATACGCAGCTTATTGCCCGCATTCGGGACAACTATCTACAGCTCATTACGCTGTGGCGTGAGCGCGGGCAGAAATAATCTTCAGGAGAAACATGACGATGGTGGATCAAAGAACGGCGGTTGAACCAAAAACGGCGGTTGATCAGACAACAGAGGTTGTTCGAAAAGCAGAAGTTAATCAGAAAATAGGTATTGTTCGAAAAATAGACATTGTTCGAAAAACAGAGACAGTGCGAAAAACAGAAGCTGATCGGCATACCACCGCGGTGCAGTTAGGCATTAATCCGCTGACATGGACTAACGACGATCTGCCTTCTCTGGGGGCGGAAACATCGCTTGAAACATGCCTGAGCGAAGGTAAAGAGGCGGGTTTTGCGGGCTTTGAACTGGGCAATAAATTTTCACGCGAGGCGGGGGTTTTAGGGCCAATTCTAGAGCATCATCAACTGAAATTGGTCTCTGGTTGGTATTCCGGGCGGCTGTTGGAACGCTCGGTTGAAGAGGAGATTGTGGCGGTTCGGTCACATCTGGCACTGCTGCGTGAACTGGGGGCTAAGGTGATGGTATTTGCTGAAGTGTCCGGTTGTATTCATGGTGAACAGCAAACGCCAGTGCATCTGCGCCCAAGGTTTCCGCCAGCGCGTTGGGCGGAGTATGGCGCGAAGCTCACCGCCTTTGCCCGTTACACGCAGGCACTGGGGGTGCAGATTGCTTACCACCACCATATGGGCACGGTGATCGAAAGCGCGCAAGATATCGATAATCTGATGATTCATACTGGCGAAGAGGTCGGGCTGCTACTCGACACGGGCCACCTCACCTTTGCGGGGGCGGATCCGCTGGCGGTGGCACAACGCTGGATTGCGCGGATCAACCATGTTCATTGCAAAGATGTGCGCACGTCGGTGCTGGCCGATGTCAAAAACCGTAAAACCAGTTTTCTGGACGCGGTGTTGAGTGGCGTATTTACCGTTCCGGGTGACGGCGGTGTGGACTATCCACCCATCATGGCGTTACTCAAACAACACGGTTATCAGGGCTGGCTGGTGGTCGAGGCAGAGCAAGATCCTAATGTCGCCCACCCAATGACCTATGCGCGCATGGGCTACCACAATTTAAGCCGTCTGGCACATAACGCTGGGCTGATTTAAGGGGGTCATATGTCACGTTTATTATCACGCAGGCAGGCACCGGATGAGCGGGGCCTGACGCAGCGAATCACTCCAGCGCAGGCGGGCTGGGGGTATGTGGGGTTTGAGGTGTATGAACTGAATGAAGGGCAGCCACTGACGCTCACCGCGGTTCCCGATGAGCGTTGCCTGGTTTTGATCGCTGGGCGCGCCAGTATCAGTACGCCCAGCGCACAATTCCCTAACATAGGTGATCGCATGAGCCCGTTTGAGCGCCATAAACCTTGGGCGGTGTATGTCACTCCGGGCGAAGCGGTACAGGTGCAGGCCATTACCCCGCTTGAACTGGCGGTTTGTTCCGCCCCCGGTAAAGGCACTTACCCAACCCGGCTGATTTCGCCAGAGGATATCGGCGCAGAAGCGCGCGGTAAGGGTCATAACCAGCGCTATGTACACAACATTTTGCCAGAAGATCACCCCGCCGATAGCCTGCTGGTGGTGGAGGTTTATACCAACGAAGGGGCGAGCAGTTCATACCCGAGCCACAAACATGACACTGACAACCCACCACACGAAACTTATCTGGAAGAGACCTATTATCACCGCCTTAATCCAGAGCAGGGCTTCTGTATGCAGCGTGTTTATACTGATGACCGCTCACTTGATGAATGTATGGCGGTTTACAACCGCGAGGTGGTCATGGTGCCAAGAGGTTATCACCCAGTAGCGACGATGGCAGGCTATGACAGTTATTATCTGAATGTAATGGCTGGTCCGGTACGTAAATGGATATTTAGCTGGGAAAACGATCATGTTTGGATAAATCATAATTATCCTATTACATAAATTATTTATTATGTAAATGATGATTTATTAAGTAGTCAACAAAAAAAGGATTAAATTTTCATTGTAAATAACCAAATTTCTTTGTTTTTATTCGTTTGAGATAATAAATTTATACTGTAAAATTTAGTTTTTAATATAATGGAATAACTGAGGTTAACATGGATTTTTCATTTAATCCCACAGAATTAGGATCATGGATTTTTTATATCATTGTTTTTTCAATGATATATTGGCCTGTTGTCGCTGCGATGTGCGTAGATTTAATCGTGGCGGCTGTTCTTCGTAAGCGGTGGTTCATCATTATTTTCGCTGTCCCACTGGCTCTGATCGCGTTGTCCTTTATCACGCTCATGTTGATGTGATTGACGCTATCGGTTAAATCCTGCGCACTTAACGGAGCAGGAAGGCGATATTCACTTATTGCCTGGTTAAAATGCCACTGATTTTGGCGATATAAAAAGGGTTTGCTGCAATGTGCGCGGCTATTATTACTCGGAGATTGCACGGATAGCTGTCAGAATATAAGGCATGAATGTTGTTGCTTTGCCAGAGATGAAAAACAGATAAATATGGACCGTTCCCGCATACTCAAATTTTTGCTTCCTTATTTATGGCCTAAAGATAATCCGAAACTACGTTACTATTTAATAATCGCTTTATTTTTCATGGTGATTGCTAAGATCAGTACGACACTGGTCCCCCTGGCGTATAAGTCGATGGTGGATACGCTGAGCAGTGAAAATGCCAAAATGCTGGCAATACCGATCAGCCTTATCATCGCGTATGGCGTAGCCAGAGTCAGTGCTTCGCTGTTCGAAGAGTTGCGTAATGTGATGTTTGTGCATGTTAGCCAGAACGCAACACGGTTATTGGGTTTACGTGTATTCAGGCAATTGCATGCCTTGAGTTTGCGGTTTCACCTAGAGCGCCAGACTGGCGGTCTATCATTATCTATTGAGCGTGGTACACAGGCCGTTTCCACGGTACTGTCGCGCCTGCTATTTTCTATTCTCCCCATTTTATTTGAGATAACCTTGGTCTCGGTGATTATGTGGCGGTTATTAAGTGGCTGGTTTGCTCTCGCGATCCTTGTCACGGTTAGCTGTTATATTTTATTCACGGTAATGGCGGTGGGCTGGCGGACTCGGTTTAGGCGTGAATTAAACAAAGCGAATGCGGATGCGAATACTAAATCCATCGACAGTTTATTAAATTATGAAACTGTAAAATATTTCGGTAATGAAGATTTCGAAGCAGAACGTTTTAATCTATCGCGTCAGTTATATGAATATGCAGCAATCAAAAACCAGATCAGTTTCACCGTACTCAGTTTCGGGCAAACTGCGATTATTTCCGTCGGGCTGATTGTCATGATGGCAATGGCCGCGCAGGGAATTGTACAAGGCCAGATGACAATAGGTGACTTTGTGCTGGTTAATGCCTATCTCTTGCAGTTATATCAGCCGCTTAATTTTTTCGGCTTTATTTATTCGGAAATTAGGCAGGCCCTGATTGATATGGAAAATATGCTCGACCTCTTGATGGTAAAACAAGAGATAACGGATCGCCCTGATGCCTTGCCATTACAGTTGACGAAAGGGGAAGTGCGTTTCGATGCAGTGAGTTTTAGCTATGATCCACGTCGGCCAATTCTGAATAATGTATCGTTCACTATCCCACCGGGGAAAACGGTGGCGATTGTTGGCGCGTCCGGGGCAGGGAAATCAACGCTTGCTCGTTTGTTGTTCCGGTTTTATGACGTCACTGCGGGGGCCGTTTACCTCGATGATCAGGATATTCGTGGTGTGACGCAGTCGAGCTTACGTGAGGCTATCGGGATTGTACCGCAAGATACGGTGCTGTTTAACGATACTCTGCGTTATAACATTGGTTACGGTAAAACAGATTCGACCGATGAAGAGATCGAGCGGGCGGCGAAATTAGCGCATATCCACGAGTTTATCATTAGCTTACCGGATGGTTATGAAACTCGGGTTGGCGAGCGGGGGCTTAAGTTATCGGGCGGGGAGAAACAAAGGGTGGCAATCGCTCGCACCATTTTGAAGAAACCGTCGATATTAGTCTTCGATGAGGCCACCAGTGCCCTTGATACCCACACCGAACGAGAGATTCAATCTCATCTGCGGGAAGTCAGCCGTGACCACACGACGCTGGTGATTGCGCATCGTTTATCGACCATCATTGATGCGGATGAAATTATCGTACTGGAGGCGGGTTCAATCGTTGAACGTGGCCGCCATGACGAATTGCTGCTAAAGAATGGCCGCTATGCGGGTATGTGGCAAAATCAGTATCATGAAGAAGAAGCGTATCATGAGGCAGAGCAGCCTGTGCTGTAAGGATATTGTCGGCGGTTATTCCAGTGGCCTCATAAGGGTAACCGCACACGCCTGACGCTGATAATGATTAATTTGCGGCACTAACCGCCTGAAATGTTCAGTTGCACAATGGGTATCTAAAGCTGCTTGATCGGGCCACTCCTCAATAAAAATAAAGTGGCCTGGATCGTTATGATCTATAAATAAATCATAAGAGAGACAAAGCGCTTCCAATTTTGTTTTAGCCACTAATTCTTTATACAGTGGTAGCACATCGTTAATGTGTTCCAGTTTTATAAAATCCTGAGCAATAACTTTTAGCATATTTTCACTCTATGCCCCGGTAAAGTAGGTATAAGCGAACACGGCCAGCGCTACTGCTATCATGATCATCGTTATTTTTCTCATTACTGCCCTTGAGTCTGTCGTTAGTTTTAGGCTAGTCGAAGAAGATAGCTGAAATCATTCAAAAAAACACGGTATATGGATAAAAATGCATGTCAATCGGCGGTGGTTAATCATACTCGCCGCTGTGGTGACTGAAAATTATTCCCCACTTTTCGCTAATGCTATAGTAGAATATTATCTATTAACTTACTGATTATATTTATGTTATAGGATTTACCCTATTGTAGTCAATTAGGTTAATAATAAGTTAGCATTAGGTTGAATGATAACCATTTAACTTTAATCATGAGATTTTAGTCACATTATCTGAGTAAATATTTGTGTTATTGTTGTTTACGAAAGTGAGTGGGGGTGTGATATGTCAACATTAGAGAAGCTGGTTTCTGCATATTGCCATACCAGTTTGGACTTTGTGGCATCCACAGTTGCTTTTATGGAAAGCCAAAAAAAGAATATTGATGTCGATAAAATTGAAGCAAAGCTTTCTGTGGATGAACGTCATTTTTTTCGTAAAAGATTAACGTACTACAGGGATATTTACAGGCCGTTGTAGTGTGTATTGATTGAAGTCTACACTGATATTAAATAAGCCACCTGCGTGATGTGAACCTCTATCGTGGTCATTTCATCTGGTGGCTTATCAATTTTAAAACCAGTTTTAATGCCTTTCTTTGGGATGGGTTTGTCATAACCACTACGAATCGCCTTTCGGGCTTCACGAACGGTACTGATTGCCCGATGGCTGGTTTTCATGGCGACACCTTTATGTTTTAAACAACATTCAAAAAATTGAAAATGGCACCAATGGACACCGAAGCCATATACTATGTTAATACGCTGGTGATCACCCCGAGCCACAACAACTAACGTGGATAGTGATAACCTTCCATCAGATCTGCACGTTCCCAGATAATCACAATCAGGTCTTTTTCGATCAGAATGAGATAAAGCGCGAGGTGTATTTATTCAGTAATAGGGCCCGTGACAATAAAACTGAGGCGGCAAATACGGATAACAGCAGCGTAAATCTTAACGTTACATCTGATAAGTTATATGCGCTGGCAATAAAGTAGAAAATTCCATCATGCAATATATAAACGCCAATCATTGATGGGCTGATATACGCCAATGTTTTCTTTATCCATTCATATTGAGTGTCAAAGTTATCAAATATAACAAACAGACATAAGCTGAGGACTAAAACGTGGAAGTTATCAAGGAAGTAACTCGCGTTCACGGTTTTATACACGTAAATTGACATGAAACTTTCGTAATAATACATCGAGATGGATGTAGGGAGCAGCAGTAACTTGGCAGCAAGACGAACCTTTGGCAATTTTGTCATCTTCTGACAAATTCGCGAGCAGAGGAATCGGCCCGTCATGTAGTAAAAAATCCAAGTCCATAGCCTAAAGTATTGTGGAAAATCAATAAGGTATGGTCGCTCACTGAAGGCACTGATCAGATCAATAGTCACGGAGAAAATGACCAGGCAAGAGAGCGTGATGATAGCTGTCCTGTTACTTTTTAATATCTTGGAGATAATCGGGTTTATGAGGTAAATGATGGCGATACTAAACAGAAGCCAGCTTTGCAGGAAATAACCCCGTTTGAAACCATCTTCATTGATAAAGTAGAAGAGAACGTTCCAGAAAATAATAATGGTTATAATCGATTTTAATTTTCTGAAAATGTCTTTCTGATCGATTTTGTCATTTGAGTCGATATAGCCAATGATCATAAAAAACAACGGGGTAGCAATGATCGACAAAAAGTACAAAACGCCCATGACTTCCCCACTTAAAAAGCACTGTTCAGTACAGGTTTTACTGGCGGAGTAGAACGTAACAGCGGAAAAGCAGCTCAACGTTTTTAGGGCATGTAAACCGACGTTTCTCATAAAATAATTTGACTTACGATAAGGTTAAATGAGATCTGCAAGGTGAGAGGGCTGCTACGTTAAACCTCATGCATGACATAAGATCGCGCATTGACAGAATACCTGCTGCTATATATTTGGTGCTCAGCGAGTAAAAGAAAACCCTTCCTATTCAGACTACTTATAGCGTTGTCTATCTTTGCATACAATCTTAATGCTGTCACGCCTACCAAACATAGCTTTAAGAAATAGGCAAGAAATAGCCCAAAGAGAAACAGACGTTTCCTACATATTCCGGTGTTGACATCCTATATCCTCGCACACGCCCGCCGTGGTTTACTGTATGCATAGGAGTGTGTCTGGTTATCTATATGATATTCAATCGTATTTTATCATATAGCAAACAGATAAGCATCAGGGATTCACAGAGTGCTTAAGCACTAATGGGCATAGCCAAAATGATAAGCTGCATGATAGTCGATAACGATAAATATCAAACATTAGGTATGGTATCTATCGTAAAAAAAATCTTCACATCCTTAGGATTTAAAAAAGAGATTAAATTCTATCGAAAAGCTTTTTATTCAGCAGATGTGATTTTTATTGGCGTCGATGAATTCAGTTTTTTCGAGGCACTCAAACGTCTGGATAAGACCCCCGCAGAAGCGGATGTCTTTTTGATTTGTGATGCCAGATTGAATAGTTTTTTACAAGGTATTCCAAGATTTAGCGATGTGACCATGATCTTCAGAGAAGACTCATTGGAAACGGTGAGTAATAAAATCGCTACTGTATTTAAGCGTAAGTTCCGTGGGTTTAAAGACAATTTAATCGAACGTAAAACAGCTAAAGTACTTCATCTAGTATCATCTGAGCGTCAATATCTGACACCGAATGAAAATATTGTACTGAAGTTATTCAATGAAGGCTTTTCTGGTGGTGATATTGCCAGAATCTTGAAGAAAAGTGAAAAAACAGTCAGTGGACAAAAGCGCTCCGCCATGAAGAAACTTGGTGCACGGACTGATGTCGAGTTAATAAAAATGTTTATGTTTAAATAATTAGCATAAGGATATCTGGGGTTGTCGTTATTTTTATTGTCGACACCAGAGGATGTTATAAGGGACGCTTTTGCATTTGCAGGCAAGGACGCTTGCGTTACCTTCTATTACCATTGCTAAAACGTTACCGTTGCTAAAACGATACCGCTACGATCAGCCTCTATCGCCAATCACTATCATCAACCATCAACGACTATCACCAACTATCACCAACTATCACCGACTATCACCGACTATCACCGACTATCACCAACTACCTGCGACTGGTAGCCCCAAATATTTCAGGGCTAGCTGGCCTTGGCAAGTCCCAAAATCAATATTAAATACTCTTTAATTTAGCAACCGTACTATCAATATCGACTTCGTGTTCAGAAAATGTGTATGTCACATTTTGGAATGTTGTTATCGACAGCATTTTCAGTGGTATGGTTTTCTCTGAAATGTCCTCTTCCTGTGGCCTAATTTTATTCATCAGTAAGTTTACTGATAATATTGTATTGGCTTTATCAACCTCGGCTTGAGCAGGGACTTCTTTTGTAAAGGTATTGAATGACTTGATACTGGTCAGCTTTATCCTTTCATTAGCGATGAATATATATTTGCTCTCAATCGCTACTTTTACAGCGAATGCTGATAACCCTTTGGTGTTGGTTGTCGGTTCAAAGGTTACTTCAGCACCCTTTTTGATCATCTCGGGATTAGCAACTTTTATAACGTGAAAATAACGGTTATCGCCGTTTTCATCGGTGATAAAACCAAAGCCTTTATCTTCAAAAAAGTTGTTATTCTACCGTTCATCATGCATCTCATATTAGTGTATCCAATGGATAAGTATAATACAGGTGAATGACGTTCAGATACAGTCTGGCAGTTTACCGGAGGCGTTTAGACCCCGAGAGGGGGAACGGTGAAAGCAAGAAAAGGTGGTTTTCTGTGCTGGATATTCGCCAGAAAAAAGAGATTTTTCACTTTTTCTCTCTTTTTTGTGATCTCCATTGTGGACAAAAAACGGTTCTATTGCTGTACTGTAATTGACACAATTTTTGTGTCCAACATTCACGTTAAAGGTAAGTTTGATGTCTAAGATTAAAGGTAGCGTTAAGTGGTTCAATGAATCCAAAGGTTTCGGCTTCATTACCCCAGAAGATGGTAGCAAGGACGTTTTTGTTCATTTTTCTGCCATCGCTAGCAATGGTTTCAAAACGCTTGCTGAAGGCCAGCGTGTAGAATTTGAAATCACGAACGGTGCCAAAGGGCCATCTGCTGCTAATGTTATCGCTATCTAAGTAGCCCATATCTTTAAAAACCCGCCTTACTGGGCGGGTTTTTTATGGGTAGCGTTAGCGTACAAGACAATATGTTTAGTCTGTTACCTAATCGATGATCAGGCAGGGAGATACCCATAGCGCATTATAAGGAGAGATTAGAGGGGCTTAGAAGAGATAGATTTTAATGAAAACTACGGTAATAAACAGACAAAAAATAGTTGTTAGCCACTCAACTGATGTTTTAGGCAATCCAAACATACATCCACCCATCCAGTATTTCAGTAACCCCACTCGGTTAGCTGTCCTCTACCAGACGATTATCCGCACCATAGATTAAGAAAACATTAAGGCGATATTATTAGTAGCACTATTTTCTACTGAATAAACACCATAGCCACGCTATTCACTCCTTGAAGTGTTTAATCATAGGCCACTAGCCATTATTGGCTGGCAAAGTTATTGACCAATATAAAAGCCAGCATCGTCATTGCCAGTGAACCCGCCACATTGAGCAAAATTGTTCCGGCAGCCCACGCTAATTTTCCCTCTTGGATTAGATAGACCACTTCGACAGAAAAGGTGGAGAACGTCGTGAGGCCCCCACAAAAACCGGTGGTAATCAGTAGCTTCCAAACGGGATCAATATGAGTCATTCGGCTAAAAAACGCCAGTGTCAGGCCAATAATAAAGGCACCGACCAGGTTGACAATAAGCGTACCTACCGGTAAGTGAGCCGATGCACTGTTTAACTTCAAACTGACCAACCAACGGGCCATGCTGCCCACACCGCCACCAATAAACACTGCAAGTAATGTATTAAACATAGGCACTTTTCTCTAACAGATACTGACCATTGGGGCGTTTTGTTTACCCGTAAATCTTTTCAGAAAGGCTCGTTGGTAGCCCTACGTACCCTAATGAGAAGGTCACGTAGACATCATTAGCCTTGTTAGGGCGGTTATGGAGGCGTGTCATCTCCAGATCTTGAGGGGCGATATTACACTGCTTGAATATTAATTTGTAGCTTGTCGGTTTTTATCATGACCCATTTTGCTGGCATTATTCCCAATAGGGCCATTAATGCAAGGCGATAAGATAATAATCATCTGAAATCCATCATAAAATGATTGAAATGATATTCAACTGGCTAACGTGAGGGATGTTACGGTAATGCTTCGTAGGGATGCGCCAAAATGCTAAACAGACTCGTGAACTCATCATCGTTCACTTACGAAATCTGTTACATATTCGTGTTGTCTTTATCGGTAATTTATTCGTAAATGAGCCAGAATTTAACTCGTTACTGTTTTATACACTGAACTGCTTTATAAACTGAACGGTTTTATAGACCGAACTGTTTTATCAGAAGAACTAACCAAGAAGGTGAGTTATGGAAGGTCTCAGTATTACCAAACTGTTGGTTGTCGGCATATTAATTGTGTTGTTGTTTGGTACCAGTAAATTACGCACGCTGGGGGCAGATTTGGGCGCAGCGCTGAAAGGCTTTAAAAAAGCGATGAGAAATGATGATGAGGTTTCAACCAGTGTGCTTGGAGAAACCAAAATGTCAGCGGAAACCAAAACAGTAGCCGAAACTAAAGCGGCATCTGACTCCCAAGCCGCAGCTTCGGTTGAGCGCAAAGACTGACTCTTTTTGCCTGTGCCATATCGCCAGTCTTTCGGCTAAAGCGTGGCGCAGGAAGCGTATAAGCAGGGGATCGGGCTGATAAAAAAAACGGATCTCCAATGGAAATCCGTTTTTTGGTGGCTGCTGTTTTAAGGTGTAATAAGTTATTTCAGCCATGGGCTGAAGTCTTTAGCCTACCGCTTACTTCACTTCCATACCTTTCGCTTGCAGGTCTGCATGGTAAGAAGAGCGAACAAATGGGCCACAGGCTGCATGGGTAAAGCCCATAGCCATGGCTTCTGCTTTCATTTCGTCAAACTCGGCCGGGCTGACATAACGTTGTACGGGTAAATGATGGCGGCTTGGTTGCAAGTATTGCCCCAGCGTCAACATCGTGACCCCGTGGCGGCGTAAATCATGCATGACCTCGACAATCTCGGCATTGGTTTCGCCCAAGCCGACCATTAAGCCGGATTTAGTTGGGATATCTGGATGTGCTTCTTTGAAGCGCTCAAGTAATTTCAGTGACCAATCGTAGTTCGCCCCTGGACGAACCTGCCGATAAACACGTGGTACGTTTTCCAAATTATGGTTAAATACATCTGGTGGGGTTGCGGTCAGAATATCGAGTGCGCGATCCATACGACCACGGAAATCAGGGACTAACGTTTCAATTTTGATGGTTGGATTCTTGGCGCGGATCGCTGAAATACAATCGGCAAAATGCTGAGCACCACCATCACGTAGGTCATCACGGTCAACGGACGTGATAACAACATAGCGCAGACCCATGTCTTGGATCGTCTGTGCCAGCTTCTCTGGCTCATTAGCATCCGGTGTGACTGGGCGACCATGGGCAACGTCACAGAATGGGCAACGGCGGGTACAAATTGCACCAAGGATCATAAATGTTGCCGTACCGTGGTTAAAGCACTCAGACAGGTTAGGGCAGGAGGCCTCTTCACAAACCGAATGCAGACCATTCTTACGCATTGCAGCTTTGATACCCTGAATGCGGCTGGAATCAGTCGGAAGCTTGATTTTTAGCCACTCGGGTTTACGCAACAGCTCCTGACGTTCGGTCACCACGTTTTTTACCGGGATTAACGCCATTTTGTCTGCATCACGGTATTTTACGCCGCGTTCCATCTGAATCGGTTTACTCATAATCGGGCAGGTTCCAGTTCTGAATCTCTCAACTTGAGATTTTTCATTAAATTCAACGTAATGTAGCGTTCGTTAAAAATTATTTGAAAATTGTTTAAAAATTATATCATCTTTACTCTGTTTCGTTCAGCCATTCACTTTTGGCGCGATGGTGGCGTTCACGGTTTCAGTTACATCGGGCATATGAGTCATTTACAACACGCTTGATGATGAATGGCTTGATAATAAATAGTCTGATAATGACCACGGCTGCAATTTTGCCGTCGGATAACCTAATTGGCGGGTAAATTCGCGAACCAATACAGGCTGCACATCCGCAACGGTAACCCCTGGTTGTAATGCACTGACTTGTGTCATCTGCATACCCGCGTAGCCGCACGGATTAATGCGCTGGAACGGTTCCAGATCCATCGCAATGTTCAATGCTAAACCGTGAAACGAACAGCCTCGGCGGATGCGTAGCCCCAGTGAGCATATTTTCTGTTGTTCAACATAGACACCGGGGGCATCTGGGCGAGCATGTGAATCAATATTGAAATGGGCGAGAGTCTCTATCACCGTATTCTCAATGGCGGTGACTAGCTGGCGTACACCGATTTTGGCACGTTTGAGATCAACCATGACATACATCACTTGCTGGCCGGGGCCATGGTAGGTGACCTGACCCCCCCTATCACTTTGAATAACCGGAATATCACCTGGCATCAGGACATGTTCAGCTTTTCCAGCCTGACCCTGAGTAAAGACGTGCTGATGCTCAACCAACCAGATTTCGTCTGGTGTGGTATCAGTGCGAAACTCAGTAAAGTTATGCATGGCTTGGGATACGGGTGCATAGGGTTGTAACCCTAGCTGACGTAAAATGATCTTGTGTTGTTGCAAGCGAGGCATCATCTGGTTACAGAAATGGTAGCGCCAGTATACCAGCCCCGCTGAGTGGGGCCACTATTTTGACAGTTCAACGCTATAATTTGATGGCTAAAGGGGATAATTTAACCACGAAAAAATAAGGCCCGGTACCTGAATAAACAGGGCGGGCCGTCATTAGCGCGTTGTGAATGGCTTGATAGTTTATCTATAACCCAAATGGCCTATATAGCTTGAACTAGAGCACCATCTTGACCAATTCAAGATTGCCCAGTTCTTCATACAGTGTTTCCACCTGATCAATATGGGTGGCTGTGATGGTGATAGACACGGAGTGATAGTTGCCTTTGCTGCTCGGTTTTACCTGCGGGGTATATTCACCCGGAGCATGGCGCTGTACCACTTCAACTACTTGGTCAACCAGTTGAGGTTCAGCGATGCCCATGACCTTGTAGGTAAAAGAGCAAGGGAACTCAAGTAGTTCGTTCAGTTTCGTTTTCATGTGCGCTCCTGGGCTGTCGCCGGACTGATAGTGGGGTAATGATAAAACGTATCCGGCTATAAAATCACAACTCCCGCCGGAGCGGGAGTGACGTACTGTTCGCCAGATAAGATCAGCTTATTTGCAATATAAGATTAATCACAATATGGGGCCAATCTACTGGCTTTCAAGTCTCTTCTGTTTTTCAAGCTAGCGGATTAGCCAAACCAGCGGTGGAACATCAGCTTGATATAATCCACCATACGGCTGAAGAAACCACCTTCTTTTACTTCGTTCATCACCACCAATGGGCGCTGATCGATGGTTTTACCATCTAACTGGAAGTTAATGGTTCCCACAACTTGGTTTTTCGCCAGTGGCGCATGAATTTCAGGTGTATTCAGCACATAGCTGGCTTTCAGGTCTTTCATTCGGCCACGTGGAATAGTCAGATAAGCATCTTTATCTACACCTAACTGCACACGATCACTATCGCCAAACCAGACCGGTTCTGAGGCAAACTCTTTACCGACTTTCAGCGGTGCGACGGTTTCAAAGAAACGGAACCCCCAGGTCAGCAGTTTTTTACTTTCAGTTTCACGGCCCTTAAAGGTATGGCCGCCTAAAACGACTGAAATCAAACGCATCTGTCCATCAGTCGCTGATGCGACCAGATTATAACCTGCTGCCTCGGTGTGACCGGTTTTGATGCCATCTACGTTCAAACTGGTGTCCCACAGTAAACCGTTACGGTTTGTCTGGCGGATATTGTTGAAGGTAAACTCTTTCTCTTTATAGATAGCATACTCATCTGGCACATCACGGATCAGGGCTTGACCAATCAATGCCATATCGCGTGCAGAGCTGAACTGGCCTTCCGCATCTAAACCGTGAACAGTTTTGAAGTGGGTATTTTGTAAGCCCAGCGCCTTAACATAGTTGTTCATCAGGTTAACGAATGAGTCCTGACTCCCCGCGACATAATCGGCCATCGCGACGCAGGCATCGTTACCCGATTGTAAGTTGATACCACGGGTCAGTTTAGACACCGGCACACGGTCGCCCGGTTTCAGAAACATCAGGGAGGAGCCTTTAAATTCCGGGTTACCGGTAGCCCAGGCATCTTTACCCACGGTGACCATGTCTTCAGCCCCGATTTTCCCTGATTTAATCGCCTGGCCGATGACGTAGCTGGTCATCATTTTGGTCAAACTGGCTGGGTTGCGGCGCGTATCCGCGTTCATTTCCGCCAATACTTTCCCGGAGTTGTAATCAATTAGGATGTAGGCTTCTGCGTCGATCTGCGGTACGCCGGGGATCATGGTTTTCAGATTGACGTCATCAGCGTTAGCAGCGCTCATGACAATAACAGTGCCGAGCGCTAGGCTCTTGATAATGCGAGAGGTAATTACATATTTCATGATCAGGACAACAACATCCGTGGGAGTAAGTTAAGAACATGCCACACTATAGCAGATGAGATCCCGGCAGACATCCGACAATCTCCTTGCCCTGTGGCGTTTATACCCGTCATATTTCAAGTCGCCTGTACGTTGGCGGCCTTCCTTCACCCCAGTCACTGATTTGCCATTGGCCAGACATCTTGCCGTTGGCCTTACATAAGTTGACCTTACATAAATAGCGCCTGGGATTAGCGGAATTGCTGCCTTCCTGCAACTCGACGTATTTAGGGTATATATTTACGGGAAGGGGAGTAGCCCCTTATTTCACCCAAACAGTTTTAACCGTAACACCCTGTTTGCACAGGCGGTTACGGTTATTTTTATTAGTCAGTGTCTAAATTGCTACAAGGCGTGTCTGCCTTAGGGCGCTGCCACGATAAAGGATTGCTGCTGTGCTTCATTTGAGAGGCGTTGTTGCAGATCAACCGCTTGTTGACGATGACTGAAAGGCCCTAGCTGAACACGGTATATGCTGCCACTGTTGGACACTTTACCCGGAACACCAAAACGTTGGCTTAGGCTTTGTTGCCAAGACTGTGCTCGCTGAGCATCGCTCAGTGCACCGACCTGAACGACATAACCGCCTGATATCGCGCTGGATGTTGGTGTTGTAGTGACCGGGCCGGGATTGGCGACCACAGGGGGGGTGACTGGCGCTGAATCTATCACTGGCTCCGAGCTTTCCAGCACACCCGCAGGGACTGGCGTGGGCGCTCTTAGGAAACCACTACTTTGTGATGCGACGGGTTGCGTGGCATCAGTACCCGATAACTGGCTGTTATCAATCGCCTGTACAGCGGCACCGGTTGCTGGGGCATCTTGTTGCATCGGCGTACCCATCCCGCTTGATGTTAGGTCCGGGCGGCTGGGTAACGCATAGCTTTGTTTCGCGATGGTGGTGCCTACCATACCAGGGCCAGACAGCGAGCCATCAGGCGCGACATTGATAAAATCTATCTTCACCTTGGTATTGTTAGAAATATTTAAGCGATCTGCGGCTGCTCTGGATAAGTCAATCACACGGCCCGGCGTGTAGGGGCCGCGATCATTCACACGAACCACAATTTGGCGGCCATTACTGACGTTAGTTACCCGGACATAGCTTGGGATTGGCAGAGTAGGGTGAGCGGCGGTCAAGGCATTGGGATCAAAAATTTCTCCGGTTGCCGTGGTATTGCCACGTGCCTCTTCACCATATGAAGAAGCAAGCCCTATCTGAGAGAAATTCTGCGGATCTTTGATAATACGGTAGGACTGGCCATTAACTTTATAATCCTGATTAACGTTAGGATTAAAAGGTTCGTAGCGCGGTTCTGCCCCGCCAATTTCTTCAACTGGGCCGCTGTAGGTTTGTTGTACTTGTTGCTGGGGGGCCGGAGGCTGATCAATACATGCTGATAGCAGCACACTTGCGATGCCGACCCAAAGCCATTCCTTACGCATTGCCCACCTCTATAAATTCTTAGATAACATTTTTCGATGAGTATGTATCGACATCACGATACCAAACCCGGCCATCAGAACTACTAGCGCCGAGCCTCCATAACTGACTAAGGGCAAAGGTACGCCAACCACCGGTAAAATGCCACTGACCATACCTATGTTAACAAATACATACACAAAGAGTATCAGCATCAACCCGCCAACCATGACCCGGCCGAAGGTGGTTTGTGCATTTGCAGCAATGACCAAGCCGCGCATGATCAAACATAAATAGAGGCCTAATAAGACCAGCACACCGATTAAACCGAGCTCTTCAGCCAATACGGCAAAAATGAAGTCAGTATGGCGTTCAGGTAAGAACTCTAGCTGTGACTGAGTGCCGTGCAACCAGCCTTTTCCAGATAAACCACCAGAGCCAATCGCAATTTTAGACTGAATAATATGGTAACCCGCACCGAGCGGATCGCTTTCTGGATCCAACAGCATCATGACGCGATCACGTTGATAACCATGCATCAGGAAGAACCAGAGAATGGGGATAAACCCGGCCAACAGTACAACCGCAACCCCAATTAAGCGCCAGCTCATACCCGAAAGGAACAACACAAACAGGCCGGAGGCCGCAACCAGAATTGATGTTCCCAGATCGGGTTGAGCAGCAACCAACAAGGTGGGGATGAAAATTAAAATCAGTGCGATGCCGGTATTTTTCAGTGAGGGTGGACAAACATCGCGGTTCATAAAGCGTGCAACCATCAGGGGGACGGCAATCTTAGCGATTTCAGAAGGCTGAAAGCGGATAAAACCTAAGTCCAACCAGCGTTGAGCGCCTTTGCTTATCTGCCCAAAGGCATCGACCAGTATCAGTAATATGACACAAACAAAATAGAGATAGGGGGCCCAGCTTTCATACACCCGTGGCGGGATCTGTGCCATGACCAACATGACAATCAAGCCCATAGCAATTTGGCCAACTTTGCGTTCCATCATGCCAATATCTTGCCCACTGGCACTCCACATCACAAAGGCGCTATAAGCCAGCAGCGCCAAGATGCAAATCAGAAACGGTAGGTCGATGTGTAGTTTGTACCACAACGAGCCTTTTTGTTGATTATCAGTCATGAGTTACCTTAACCCGCTCCAACGCTATTTATTTTCAACGTGACCTGTCTTAACGTGACTTGTCTTAACGTAACCTATCTTAACGTGATCGGCTTCAATGCGACCTATTTCAACTCAACGGGCATCAACGATTAGTTTGCTTTTAGTCTGCTTCAACTAATCTGTTTCAACTAACCTGTTTCAACTAATCTGCTTCAACGCCAGGAGGCAGAGGAACCGCATCCGGTAATTCAGTATTATTATCGCCCAACAAGATATGGTCGAGGATCTGACGGGTAATGGTCCCTACCGCAGGCCCCGCGCCTCCATTTTCCAAGATTATTGCAACGGATACCGTAGGGTTCTCATAGGGAGCAAACGCAACCATTAACTTATGGTCGCGCAGGTGTTCTGCCACTTTACTGGCATTATAGGTTTCATAACTGTAAACCTGTGCGGTACCCGATTTCGCCGCTGCCTTATAAGGTGTACCTTCAAAAAACTTGCGGCCAGTACCGTTCGGGCGGTTCGCTACGCCATACATGCCGTCTTTAGCAATTTCCCAATAGCCAGAATTGATACTCCCAATCTGCGTACTGTCTTCCTGCTTATAGGGCACTAATACGCCATCAATCCGGGTGCTTTGCAACAGGTGAGGTGTCTTAACTGTGCCATCATTAATCAGGGTCATTAAGGATTTAGCCATCTGGATTGGCGTCGCAGTCCAATAACCCTGGCCAATACCTACCGGAATGGTATCACCCTGATACCAAGGCTTTTTATGGCGCTTTTGCTTCCACTCGCGTGTTGGCATTAAACCCGCACGCTCTTCGGATAAATCAATGCCAGTATATTCACCGTACCCGAATTTGCTCATCCAAGATGATAAGCGATCAATGCCCATATCATAGGCGACTTGGTAGAAGAAGGTATCTGCCGATTCTTCCAGTGCTTTGGTGACGTTCAGGCGGCCATGGCCCCATTTTTTCCAGTCACGGTAGCGCTTTTCCGAACCGGGCAGTTGCCACCAACCAGGATCGAACAGGCTGGTGTTTTTGGTGATAACCCCGGCACTCAGTGCTGACACTGCGATGTACGGTTTCACGGTTGATGCCGGTGGATAAACGCCTTGGGTTGCCCGATTGATTAAGGGGCGGTTCGTATCGTTAAGCAACCCTTGATAATCTTTGTTGGAGATGCCGTCGACAAACAGGTTCGGGTCATAGCTTGGGTTTGATACCAAGGCCAGGATCCCGCCGGTGCGTGGGTCTGTGACGACGACCGCAGCACGGCTGCCACTGAGTAACTTCTCGATATAGATTTGTAGACTCAGATCGAGAGTCAGATAAATATCTTTACCTGCTTGTGGCGGTTGCTCATGTAATTGGCGGATTACCCGGCCTCGGTTATTGACTTCAACTTCTTCATAACCAGTTTTGCCATGTAAGGTGGATTCATAATAGCGTTCAATACCCAACTTACCGATATCGTGGGTCGCAGCATAATTGGGGAGAATGCCTTCTTTATCCAACCGTTCGACATCTTTATCGTTAATTTTAGAGACATAGCCAATCACGTGGGTCAGGGCGGAGCCATACGGGTAGAAGCGACGTTGATAGCCTTTGACTTCAATTCCGGGGAAGCGGAATTGATTCACTGCAAAACGGGCGACTTGCACCTCGGTCAACGGTGTTTTAACGGCAATAGAGGTAAAGCGACGTGAGCGTTTGCGCTCTTTTTCAAAGTTAGCGATATCGTCGTCAGTCAGATCCACTATTGGGCGCAGCGCATTGAGGGTGGCTGACAAGTTTTCGATCTTTTCCGGCATCAACTCTAATTGATAGATGGTGCGGTTTAATGCCAGTGGTGTGCCATTTCTGTCAAATATCATGCCACGGCTAGGGGCGATAGGAACCAGTTTGATGCGGTTGTCGTTGGAGCGGGTGCTGTAATCGTCGAAACGGATTATTTGCAAATTATAGAGGTTAGCAACCAGTACCCCGCTCAGTAGCAGGATACCCAGAAAAGCCACTACGGCGCGGCGGACAAACAGGGCTGATTCAGCCGAATAGTCGCGAAAAGGGTTAGGTTCTTTTTTCATTCCGCAGCTTACGTCATTTTGCTCAAAACCAGCATCTTACTCAGAGCCAGAGCCATCACTTGATTCAGTTTCATCGCCCGTTTATTCCCGGTGATAAGGATGATTGGTCGTAATACTCCAGGCACGATAGAGGCTTTCAGCCACTAAAACACGCACTAAAGGATGAGGTAGCGTTAACGGAGAGAGCGACCAACTCTGCTCTGCGGCGGCTTTACAGGCCGGGGCTAACCCCTCCGGCCCGCCAATCAGCAGGCTTACATCACGGCCATCCTGCTTCCAACGTTCTAATTGTTGGGCTAATTGCGGGGTCTCCCAGGGTGTCCCTGGGATATCCAGCGTGACAATACGGTTATTTTTCCCTACCGCAGCTAGCATCAGCTCGCCTTCTTTTTCCAGAATGCGTTTGATATCGGCATTTTTGCCCCGTTTACCCGCAGGTATTTCTGCCAGCTCGAAGGGCATATCTTTGGGAAAGCGGCGCAGATATTCGATAAAACCTGTCTGCACCCAGTCTGGCATTTTCGTGCCGACGGCTACCAGTTGCAGTTTCACCGCTTAGCTCCAGAGTTTTTCCAGTTCGTACATACGGCGGCTTTCTTCTTGCATCACATGCACAATCACTTCGCCGAGATCAACGACAATCCAGTCTGAGACGCCTTGGCCTTCAATGCCCAGCGGTATCATGCCCGCCGCGCGTGACTCTTGGACCACATTATCTGCCAGCGCCATAACATGGCGGGTTGATGTGCCGGTACAGATAATCATGCAGTCAGTAATACTGGATTTACCCTGAACATCCAGAGCGATAATGTCTTGGCCTTTCAAATCATCGAGTTTGTCGATAACAAATTCTTGGAGCGCTTTACCTTGCAAAGGTTCCCCCTCGGGTCGTTTTTGTTCGTAACGTTTTCACTAAGGTGCCGTTCCACCCGATTTCTCGTAGGATGGCGACCGTTAATGAACGGCTATGATGTATTTATCGGCAGGATGCCGCTGAAAGCCCGCCGTTCGTGCTTATTTCACAGGGGGTTGTCAGCGAATACCTAAAATTTAGCGGCGGAGTATACCGCGGGACTTTCCGTGGTGATAGAAACCCTCAGCCGCGATATAAACCTTGTAACTCAATATATCGCTGGACAGCTTGGGGGAGAAGGTCATCGCAACTCTCGCCGTTATGACGCCGACGACGGATATCGGTAGCAGAGATATCTAACAACGGCGTATCCGCCAGGTAGATTGCGCCATGTGGACGTTGACTCAATGCCTGTGGATCCATGACCTTATGGCTCTCTAACCATTGCTGCAACTCCGGTGTTTCCAATGACTGTGAATAACCTGGCCGGGCGCAAACTAATAAATGGCACACATCCAGCAACGCCTGCCAGCGGTGCCATTTATGCAGCGATAATAATGAATCTTGCCCAATGATAAACGCTAAAGGCTGTTCTGCACCACGTTCTTTACGCAGTGCCTCCAGTGTCTCGATGGTAAATGATGGGCTGTCACGTAATAATTCACGAGAATCAACGCTAAACAGTGGGTTCCCAGCCACCGCCAGTTCCACCATTTTAAGCCGCTGTTGTGCATTGGCTTCGGGTTGAGGGCGATGGGGAGGCACATGATTAGGTAATAAAATAATGTGTTGCAGCCCGACTTGCTGAGCTAATGCTTCAACCGGTTTCAGATGACCGTAATGAATGGGATCAAAAGTACCGCCGAATAAGGCATACAGAGAATGATCCGAGGATTTAATGGGCATCAAAAAAGCTCTCAGGTAATGTTTTTCCACACATCAGCATAGATAGCGTTTCTAACTCAGGCCAGATTGATTGACCATAATCCTGTTTCAGCCGGATTTCCATCTGTGTGAGCAGATGAACCGCCTGTTGCAGTTGCTGAAGGGAGAGCCGTTGCAGTGCCTGAGTCATCATGGGCCGCCGGTTCTGCCAAATTTTGTGTTGATCGAATAATGCGCGCAATGGAACTTGTTCCATCTGACGTTTGAGCGCTAACAGCAGGAGCAGTTCACGTTGTACGGTACGCAGTAAAATAACGGGTTCACTGTCTTCTTGCTGTAATTGCTGCAAAATATGCCAAGCCCGCTTGCTCTTCCCCATCAACAAGGCATCAAGCCAATGGTATGGTGTGAAATGCGCAGCGTCGTTGACGGCTTGTTCTACTTTAGGCAGGGTTAACTTACCGTCGGGGTAGAGCAGCGAGAGCCGTTCTAACGCCTGAGATAAGGCCAGCAAGTTACCTTCATAGCAGTAGCAAAGTAATTGAATGGCGGCATCGTCTACGTTCAAGTTGAGGCTCTTGGCGCGAGCGCTCACCCAGCGGGGAAGCTGGGCCTGTTCTGGTGTCTGGCAACTGACAAATACCCCATTTTTACTGAGAGCTTTAAACCAGGCGCTGTTCTCTTGCGCTTTGGTCAACTTATTCGCCCGCAATATCAATAAAATGTCTGGGTGTAACAGGCCAGATAATTTAACCAACTGCTCGCTAATTGGCGCGGTCAGCCCACTGTCTGGGAAACTCAGCAGCAGTGTCTGGCGGCTGGCGAACAAACTCAGTGCCTGGCAAAGGCTAAAAATATGCTCCCATTCGGTGTGCGCGTCCAACGCAAAGCTGAAATGCTCAGTGAAATCGTGCTGCGATGCCACCCGACGAATGTGGTCCTGACTTTCCTGTAGCAACAAGGGTTCATTGCCACACAATAGATAACAAGCGCGTAGCCCCTCATGGAGCTGCGCGACAAGTTGTTCAGGGTAAATCCGGATCATTTGGCTGAGGTACTGACGGCAGGTTCGCCGAGAGTGGTTTCATTGACGGCTGTCGGGGTTGAGCCCTGAGCCGCGTTGGCATCACTCACCGGTTTATCACCATTTTTCTGCGTGTTTTTAACTTCTGCCGCATGTACCGTCAGTAACTGACGCACTAACTGCTGGGCGGCTTGCTCACGCATTTCTTGACGAAGCACCTCGGCTTCAGCCTCTTTGGCTAACGCCGTTAACGGGTTATCAAAGAATGTGCGGAACACATTGACCTGCAATGGGTAAATATCATGGCCCGGAATCAACACCTGCGCCTGTACATGTAGCACTAACTGATTCTCGGCCGCGACACCGTTACGGAAGATAGACACTGTCTCTTGGCTTTCGGATGAGCCGATGATCCGCAGCGTCGGTATATCTTTACGCATGGCGTCATCAACAATAGTCACGTTATTTAAACGTAGTTGTTGACGTATAGACCTGGCTAACGGGCCATAGGGATCGCTGCTCTCCAGCAATAATTTTTGCAACTCAGTTGGCACCTGAGTGGTGCCCCGCAGATTAAAACCGCAGCCAGCGGTGACCAGCACCGCCAACCCCAGCAACAACGTCAGAATACGATGTCGCACAACGCCTCCTTGACTTAACCCACAACCAGATTAAGCAATTTGCCAGGGACATAGATGACTTTACGTACAGTAACGCCATCCAGATATTTAGCCACCAAGTGCTCCTGACCAGCGCGTTCACGGACTTGCTGTTCAGTGGCATCGGCGGGCACTGTAATTCTGCCACGCACTTTGCCATTGACCTGTACGACCACTAATTTAGAGTCTTCAACCATCGCTTGTTCATCAGCAATTGGCCACGGCGCAGTATCGATATCGCCTTCTCCACCCAAAGCTTGCCACAAACTGAAGCAGACGTGAGGGGTGAATGGATAAAGCATCCGGACTACCGCCAGTAAAGCTTCTTGCATCAGTGCGCGGTCTTGCTCCGTTTCCTGAGGTGCACGGCCCAGCTTGTTCATCAACTCCATCACAGCAGCAATTGCCGTGTTGAAGGTTTGACGGCGGCCAACATCATCGGTCACTTTCGCAATGGTTTTATGCAGGTCGCGACGCAGGGATTTCTGTTCTTCAGTCAGGCTGGCAATATCCAGTGGCTTCACTGCACCTTTCGCGGTGTGATCAAAGGCCAGACGCCAAACACGCTTCAGGAAGCGGTTAGCCCCTTCAACGCCCGACTCCTGCCATTCCAGCGTCATTTCTGCTGGTGAGGCAAACATCATAAACAGACGTACGGTATCCGCGCCGTATTTTTCTACCATGACTTGCGGGTCGATACCGTTGTTTTTCGATTTCGACATTTTACTCATGCCGGCGTACACCAGCTCATGGCCTTCCGCATCTACAGCTTTAACGATACGGCCTTTGTCATCACGTTCGACAATCGCATCGACCGGTGAAACCCAAATACGCTCACCGTTATTACCGGTGTAATAGAAGGCGTCAGCCAGTACCATCCCCTGACATAACAGGCGTTTGGCGGGTTCATCGGAGTCCACCAGACCGGCGTCACGCAGTAATTTGTGGAAGAAGCGGAAATACATCAGATGCATAATGGCATGTTCAATGCCCCCAACATACTGATCGACAGGTAACCAGTAGTTAGCGGCTGCGGGGTCCAGCATACCGTCATCATATTGCGGGCAGGTGTAGCGCGCGTAATACCAAGATGATTCCATAAAGGTATCGAAGGTATCGGTTTCACGCAGACCCGGAATACCGTTAACGGTGGTTTTAGCCCACTCAGGATCGGCCTTGATCGGGCTGGAAATACCGTCCATTACCACATCTTCTGGCAGGATAACCGGCAGTTGATCTTCTGGGGTAGGAACGACAGTCCCATCTTCCAACGTAACCATTGGGATCGGGGCACCCCAATAACGCTGGCGAGAAACACCCCAGTCACGCAGACGATAGTTTACTTTGCGCTGCCCAACACCGAGTGCGACCAGTTTATCGGCAATGGCATTAAAACCATCTTCATGATTCAGGCCATCAAACTCACCAGAGTTAAACAGCGTGCCTTTCTCGGTCATGGCTTCCTGACTCAAGTCTGGCTCACTGCCATCCGCGGCCAAAATAACCGGTTTGATTGGCAGGTTATATTTGGTGGCAAATTCCCAGTCACGTGCATCGTGGCCCGGAACGGCCATCACTGCGCCAGTACCGTAATCCATCAAGACAAAGTTAGCGGCCCATATAGGCAGTTTCTCGCCAGTTAATGGATGGATGGCATACAGACCCGTCGCCATGCCTTTTTTCTCCATGGTTGCCATTTCAGCTTCGGCAACCTTGGTATTACGGCATTCAGCAACGAAATCAGCCAGGGCCGGATTAGTCGCCGCCGCTTGCAATGACAAAGGATGACCAGCAGCAACCGCTACGTAGGTCACGCCCATAAAGGTGTCTGGCCGGGTGGTATAAACAGACAGTTTCTCTTCGCTATCCACGACGTCGAAAACGATATCGACCCCTTCAGAGCGGCCAATCCAGTTACGTTGCATGGTTTTCACCTGCTCTGGCCAGCTTTCCAGCGTGTCCAGATCGTTGAGCAACTGCTCAGCGTAATCGGTGATTTTGATAAACCACTGCGGGATCTCTTTACGTTCAACTTTGGTGTCACAACGCCAGCAGCAGCCGTCAATGACCTGCTCGTTAGCCAGCACAGTGAGATCGTGTGGACACCAGTTAACCGCAGAGGTCTTCTTGTAGACCATTCCTTTTTCATACAACTTGGTGAAGAACCACTGCTCCCAACGATAATAATCAGGTTTGCAGGTGGCAATTTCTCGATCCCAGTCATAGCCGAAGCCCAGTAATTTCAACTGGTTCTTCATGTATTCGATGTTGTCGTAAGTCCAAGGTGCGGGGGCGGTATTGTTTTTTACCGCAGCCCCTTCAGCGGGCAGGCCAAACGCATCCCAGCCAATTGGCTGCAAGACGTTTTTGCCCAACATACGCTGGTAACGAGAGATAACGTCGCCAATGGTGTAATTACGAACGTGCCCCATATGCAGGCGTCCTGAAGGGTATGGCAGCATAGATAGGCAATAATATTTTTCTTTGCTGGCGTCTTCAGTGACTTTAAAGGTTTGCTTCTCTTGCCAGTGAAGCTGTACTTGCGTTTCGATATCTTCTGGGCGGTATTGCTCTTGCATGGCGGCCGGAGGTCCTATAGTGAAAAACAGCTACGCCTGTAGCATCATCTGTTTCATATCATAAAGAGAGATCCGCATAGCATAGCTGATAAGCGGCAGGCGCAACAACACTCAGCACCCCATGGAAGGATTTTTCTGCGCAGTGAATGGCATAAATCACCAAAGTGAGGGGGCCACAACCTGATGACGACATGACTTCAGTTATTTACGACTAGAATAATTTATAATTAAACATCATAACCGTGGATCGAGGAGACAGTATGAACAAGATAGCTCAGTACTACCGTGAGTTAGTGGCATCGCTGACCGAACGCTTGAAAAATGGTGAACGTGATATTGATCAACTGGTGGAAAGCGCCGAACGGCGGTTGCATACAGTTGAAGAGTTAACCCGCAACGATGTCGAGCAGATTGTTCAGGCAGTACGACGTGACTTGGAGGAGTTTGCCCGTAGCTATGAAGAGAGCAAGGAAGAGTTTCGCGATAGCGTATTCATGAGAGTGATTAAAGAAAGTCTGTGGCAGGAGCTGGCTGATATCACAGATAAAACACAGCTAGAGTGGCGCGAGGTCTTTAAAGACGTAAGTCACCATGGGGTTTATCACAGTGGTGAAGTTGTTGGGCTGGGGAATTTGGTCTGCGAAAAATGCCATTATCACCTGGCTTTCTATACGCCGGAAGTCCTCCCCGTCTGCCCTAAATGTGGGCATGACCAGTTTACTCGCCGCCCATTCCAGCCATGATAGGGGAAGTAGCGCCACTGCGATCGCCAAAAGAACAGAGTAAGAAATAAGGAAAAAGTAAAAAATCAGAAAAGATAAGAAGTCATAAAAAATAAAAGTGACCTCCCCTACAAACGCAGGGGAGGAGAACGAATTAATGCAAGATTTTAGCCAGGAAGTCCTTGGCGCGGTCAGATTTAGGATTATTAAAGAAATCATCTTTATCGCTGTCTTCGACAATCTTCCCTTCATCCATGAAAATAACCCGGTTAGCCACTTTGCGGGCGAAGCCCATTTCGTGGGTTACCACCATCATGGTCATTCCCTCCAGCGCCAGTTTGACCATGACATCCAGCACTTCATTGATCATTTCTGGATCAAGCGCTGAGGTTGGTTCATCAAACAGCATAGCGATAGGGTCCATGCAAAGAGCGCGGGCAATCGCTACCCGTTGCTGTTGGCCGCCAGATAATTGGGATGGATATTTATCTACATGGGTAGAAAGACCGACACGCTCTAATAATTTCAAGCCTTTCTCAAGGGCTTCTGCCTTATCGCGTTTGAGCACTTTGATTTGCGCCAGTGTCAGGTTTTCAATGATCGAGAGGTGTGGGAATAGCTCAAAATGTTGGAACACCATACCAACCTTGGAACGCAGTTGCGCCAGATTAGTGCCCTTATCATTAACAGCAATCCCATTAACCGTAATGTTCCCTTCTTGGATAGGTTCTAATCCATTCACCACTTTAATTAACGTTGATTTGCCTGAGCCTGAAGGACCACAAACGACGACTACCTCACCTTTTTTGACTTCAGTAGTACAGTCAGCCAGCACCTGAAATTGACCATACCATTTAGAAACATTCTTCAGGGAAATCATCAAACAGTCCTTT
Source organism: Yersinia pestis (assembly GCF_900460465.1). Taxonomy (GTDB): domain Bacteria; phylum Pseudomonadota; class Gammaproteobacteria; order Enterobacterales; family Enterobacteriaceae; genus Yersinia; species Yersinia pestis. The sequence continues at coordinate 497,465 of NZ_UAVH01000007.1, forward strand.
TCTTCAAATAGTTAACCAGCATTGACGCGGAAATGCTGATAACGAAATAAACTAAACCGGCAAACAGTACCATTTCGACCTGCGTGCCGTCCCGTTCGCCGATGGTGGTGGCTGTACGGAAGAAATCGGCCAGGCTAAGGACATATACCAGTGACGTATCCTGGAATAATACTATCCCCTGAGTTAACAGTAGCGGCACCATGGCCCGGAAAGCTTGTGGCAGGATAACCAGTCTCATTGATTGACCCTGAGTCATCCCTAACGCCAATGCCGCAGAGGATTGCCCACGAGAAATACTTTGGATCCCGGCCCGGATAATTTCCGAGTAATAGGCGGCTTCGAACAGCGAAAAGGCTACCATGGCTGAGATCAACCGAATATCAGTTTTTGGTGATAAGCCCAGCACATTTTGTAAGAAGCCTGGCACCACTAAATAAAACCACAACAGCACCATGACCAACGGAATAGAGCGGAACACGTTAACATAAGCAGTTGCAAACCAGCTGATGGCTTTAATCGGTGACAGACGCATCACTGCCAAAATTGTTCCCCAGAGGATCCCGAACACAATGGCGATGAGGGTTATTTTGACAGTTACAATCAAGCCTTGCAGCAGATAGGGCAGGCTGGGGGCGATGGAACTCCAATCAAATTCGTACATTATTTACTCCCCAGATTGCCGGGTAATTGCACTTTCTTTTCAACTAAGCGCATTAACAGCATGATCACGGCATTGATCAGTACATAACCTAGGGTGATGGCGGTGAAGGATTCATAGGCATGCGCTGAATAATCCAGCAATTTACCCGCTTGTGCCGCCATTTCGACTAGCCCGATGGTTGAGGCAATTGCGGAGTTTTTTACCAGATTGAGCATTTCTGAGGTCATCGGGGGAATAATCACCCGATATGCATTGGGCAGTAAAACATAGCGGTAAGTCTGTGTGAGGGTGAGCCCCATTGCCAGGCCCGCTGCTTTTTGACCACGAGGCAGTGATTGAATTCCTGCGCGAACCTGTTCACAAACCCGCGCCGCAGTGAATAATCCAAGGCAAATCATAGATGAGAGGAAGAACTGTATATTGGGTGCCAGTTCACTTTTAAACCATGTGCCAAGGTTCACTGGCAATAGTTCGGGAACCACCAGATACCAGGTAAGAAATTGCACGATCAGTGGTACGTTACGAAACAATTCAACGTAACAAGCCCCTATTCCTGAAAGGATTCGGTTGGGCACCGTTCTTAAAATACCAAATAGTGAACCGACGAAGAAGGCGATCACCCAAGCACATAATGATAATGCGACCGTGACCTGAAAGCCGGACCAAATCCAACCGAGATAGGTGGTATTGCCGAAAGGGGCTGGCTGTAAAAAAATGCCCCAGTTCCAGTCTATTGCCATAACAAACTCCCTTAAAGGATGGATAAGCCACCCTGATGACTGATGATTCAATACCTTCGGCTCCCGAGGGTTGACAAAAAAATGCGGGGTGGGGAACGACCACCCCGCATCCTGTCTACCAATAGGCCATCATCAATCGGTAGGGCAGGTATGACCCGCCCTGATTATTATTGTTAGTTCAACGCCTTATCGTTAGGTGCTTTGAACAGCGCCTTCATTTCGTCAGAGAGTGCGAAATTCATATTAAGATTTTTAGGCGGAATTGGGTTTTTGAACCAGCGGTCAAATGACTTTTCAGCTACGCCCGTGGTTTGCGCTGTTGCAATCGTTTTATCTAATAACGCTTTAAAGGCCGGGTCATTCTTACGCATCATGCAACCGTAAGCTTCCTCAGACTGCGGTGTCCCGACAATACTCCATTCATCAGGTTTCTTGGCTTTTGCCCGTTCACCGGCTAACAGCGCATCATCCATCATAAAGGCGACCGCGCGGCCACTTTCCAAGGTACGGAAAGAGTCACCGTGATCTTTTGCACTGATGATGCGCATATTCATGTTGTCTTTTTCATTCAGCTTGTTGAGCAGTACTTCAGATGTTGTACCGGAAGTAACCACAACGGCTTTACCTGCCAAATCTTTGAAGTCTTTGACTTCAGAGTCTTTTTTGGTGAGTAAACGGGTGCCGACGACAAAAATGGTATTTGAGAATGCCGCTTGCTGCTGACGTTCCAGATTATTGGTCGTAGAGCCGCACTCGAAATCAAAGGTACCGTTTTGCAGTAATGGGATACGGTTCTGTGACGTGATGGGGATCAATTTCACCTCTAAATTTGGCGCATTAAGTTCTTTCCTAATGGCATCCACGATGAGGTTGGAGTAATCCTGCGAGTAGCCTACAACTTTCTGCTGATTATCATAATAAGAGAATGGAACAGAAGATTCACGGTGGCCCACAACGATAACACCGTTGTTTTTAACCTTTTGCAACGTATCAATAGCCGTATCTGCCTTCGCTGTTGCATCTTCTGCTTGAGCCACGCTACTTGTCATCCCTGCTAACAGTAGCACTAACGCCAATTTACGCATTTGCATGGTCCAACTCCTTTGCTGTTGTTTTCTTGCTTAATGTTGTGATGTGAAAACACATGGCTATGTTGAAACGTTCTTATATTAAAACGCTCTTATGTTAAATAACGGTAACAATAAAATCGGTTTGTTGGCTTTGCTGGTGTAATCACCGCCGTTTTATCGGTGAGTATTCGATTTTCGCTGCTATTTGTATCAGATTATCTTTAAAAAATAGCTTATTGTTATGCAAATGATGAATAATTGTTTGTTTTTTGAGACACGAATCGCACCAAATAGAGGCAGTAAAGCAGCCATGCACTTCCGTAGTGCGGACAAGGCCCTATAAATGTGCAAGCGAATAAACGTGCAACGGAGTTAGAAACACACTAACCACGGCCAGAGTCCTAACTTGCTAAGCGATTACCGTTGCTGGCTCATACTATGAGTAGAAATAATGCAAGGTTTGTGCCAGTAGGGGGAGAACTAAGCGGAATATAGCCCTGGAGTGCAGGGCTATCAGGTATAAATAGAATGAGTGGAATAACAGATGAGAAAAACAGACGTTATCTGTGACTGGAAGCACTAAGTTGTTGGTTAATGGCTCTCAATTTTTATAACTATCAATGTTTGTAACCATCAATATTTGTAACTATCAATGTTTTTAACTATAAATAATTATAAATTGTAACTATCGATGCTTATAGCAAATTAGCCCGTTTTTATAACAGGTTAGCCAATGTTTATGGCAAGTTGACCAAGGCTTATCATCAATTAGTACTGATCATAAATTAGTGCTTATCAGAGCGCCCCCGGATTGCGCAGTACAGGGTAAAGGCGCCCAAAACCAGAGTAATAATCCACATTGGCCATGAGCCAAAACGGGCATATGGCGTGATACCGGTGGTTGGGGTGACCTTGACCTCTAGAACCTGTTGAGTGAACTGTGGGATCTGCGCCAGAATTTCACCACTTGGGCCAATAGCGGCAGTAATGCCATTATTGGTGCTGCGCAGTAGCGGGCGGCCCAGCTCCAGTGCGCGCATACGTGCCATTTGGAAATGTTGCCACGGCCCAATGGAGTGACCAAACCAGGCATCATTGGAGATAGTCAGTAGAAAATCTGTTTCAGGGCGGAAGTTATCCCGTACTTGCTGGCCCAAGACGATTTCATAACAAATAGCCGCCGTGAGGTTAAATCCAGCGATAGTGAGTGGGGGTTGAACATAATCACCCCGGTTAAATGAAGACATGGGTAAATTAAATAACGGAGCCAGCGGGCGCAGTAGGGACTCGAGCGGTACGTACTCACCGAAGGGCACCAAGTGATGTTTGCTATAACGGTTGCGGGTCGGGTATTGATAGGTATCTTTATCGCCTAACACAATGATGCTGTTAAAGAATTGATACCCTTGCCCCTCGGGTTGCCGCTTGGCATCTACAATGCCGGTGATCAGGCTGCTATGATTTGCCCGCATCAGGCCATCTATCATTGTCAGGAAGGTGTTCTGATCGGTTTCAATATCGGGAATAGCTGATTCTGGCCAGATAATAATGGGGGCTTTGCCCATAAATGGCCGGGTTTCATCAAGATAAATTTGCAATGTGGTGATCAGGGCTTTGGGATCCCACTTCATTGACTGAGCAATATTGCCTTGTACCATGGCGATATTGACTGCTCTTTCAGGCTCTGGTGTGAACCACTGTATTTGGCGCAGTGGCCAGGGCAGCAGCAGTAAGGCCAGCGCGATAATTGCTGCGACAATACGACGTTGATAGCAGGCGTAGACCAGCAAGCCACTGATAGCCATCAAGATAAATGTGATGCCATCAACACCGAGGAGGGGAGCTATCCCTCGCAGAGGGCCGTTAATTTGGCTGTAGCCGAATTGTAACCACGGGAAACCCGTTAATACCCAGCCACGTAGGAATTCAGTTAATTGCCAGAGTACCGGGGCCGCAATCGCGAGCCGCCACCAGGTAGCCTTAGGGCACAGGCGGGCTAATAAACCGGCGAATAGCATGGTGTAGAGTGATAAATATGCTGCTAGCAAGATGACGAGGACGATATTGATTGCCGTTGGCATACCCCCAAATTCGGAGATGCTGACATACACCCAGTTGATGCCACTGCCAAATAGCCCCATCCCCCAACAAAAACCAATGAAGGTGGCTTGTTTGGTGGTGCGGTTCAACGTCAGACTGAGCAAACCGAATAGTGAAACAATGGCGGCAGGCCAATGATCAAACGGCGAGTAAGCAAGCGTGCCACAGGCACCAAAAAATAGCGCCAGTAGGGCGCGAACCCACTGGCGTTGGAGGAATAGAGCAATAGACATCAAGAATTTATTCTTCCAGTTTAGGTTGCGGAGCATCATCCGGGATTTTTACATGAACCTGAATGATACGTCGACTATCTGCCATGGCAACTTTAAATAAGTAACCTTCAATTTCAATCGTTTCACCACGGGCAGGTAAGTGGCCAAAGGCTTGCATCACTAAACCACCGATGGTGTCTACTTCATCGTCGCTGAAATGGGTATTGAACACTTCATTGAAATCTTCAATTTGCGTTAGCGCACGGATGGTATAGGTGTGCCGGCTGAGTTGACGGACATCTCTGTCTTCTTCATCGTCATACTCATCTTCAATTTCGCCAACGATCAGCTCAAGAATGTCTTCAATGGTTACTAAGCCTGAAACGCCACCAAATTCATCAATAACAATGGCCATGTGATAGCGCTGTGAGCGGAACTCTTTGAGCATCCGGTCAACACGCTTACTTTCCGGCACGACAATCGCCGTCCGTAAAACTTTATCAATACTGAATGGTTCAGAATCTGTGCGCATAAACGGCAGCAGATCTTTGGCCATCAGAATACCTTCGATATGATCTTTATCTTCGCTGATCACCGGAAAGCGGGAGTGAGCGGATTCAATAATCACATCCAGACACTCATCCAGCGTTTGATTACGCTTTAATGTGACCATCTGAGAACGTGGGATCATAATATCCCGCACGCGCTGCTCGGCAATATCCATCACGCCTTCCAGCATGTCTCGGGTATCGGGATCGATCAGATCGTTTTGTTCAGAATCACGGATAAGCTCAACCAAATCGCCACGGTTTTTGGGTTCACCGTGGAAGAGCTGGTTAAGGATAAGAGTAAAGAACCCTTTCTTGGGACTGGGGCTATCGCTGTTTTGTGAATGGTCGTCGCTCATGGCGTTTTAGTTAAATTTACTCATGTTAGTGATGATAATGTCAGCAGCGGTAGATTCACGCTACTGACGGTTTGGGCCAATTTTAATAGGGCAATTAATGTGCCCTTTATGACTGGCTTAGTCGGGGTCTTTCTCTGAAATATACGGGTCTGGGTAACCCAAACCGTGCATGATTTCAGTCTCGATCAACTCCATTTCTTCTGCTTCCTCATCGTCGATGTGGTCATACCCTAGCAGATGGAGACTGCCGTGAACAACCATATGCGCCCAATGAGCGAGCAGCGCCTTTTCCTGTTCAATGGCTTCTTTCTCAACGACCTGACGGCAAATAATCAAATCGCCTAATAATGGCAACTCGATTTCAGGTGGGGCTTCGAAAGGAAAAGACAATACGTTAGTCGATTTATCTTTACCACGATAAGTCAGATTTAGATCATGACTTTCAGCCTCATCAACCAGCCGGATGGTCACCTCAGATACGGGCTGAAATAGCGGTAATACAGCCTCCAGCCAGCGTTGAAAATCACCTTCTGTGGGTAAACCCTGGCTATCGGCACAGGCAATTTGTAAATCGAGAATAACCTGGCTCACGGAGCCTCCTGCTCTAGCGGGGTATGGGATTCCCGCTGACGTTGTTCAATAATGGCATCTTTACGTTGCTGTTCAGCCGCTTCCCACGCTTCGTAGGCAATAACGATGCGTGCGACAACCGGGTGGCGCACGACGTCTTCGCTATGGAAGAAGTTAAAACTCAGTTCTTCGACGTCAGACAGTACCTCAATGGCATGGCGCAGGCCTGATTTCTGGTGGCGTGGCAAATCGATTTGTGTCACATCACCGGTAATCACCGCCTTAGAATTGAAGCCAATGCGGGTCAGGAACATTTTCATCTGTTCGATGGTGGTGTTCTGGCTCTCATCTAAAATAATAAACGCATCATTTAGCGTTCGGCCACGCATATACGCTAGCGGGGCCACTTCAATCACATTGCGTTCAATCAGTTTCTCAACCCGCTCAAAGCCCAGCATTTCAAATAATGCGTCATAAAGTGGGCGCAGATAGGGGTCAACTTTCTGGCTGAGGTCACCGGGTAAGAAGCCCAGTTTTTCACCAGCTTCAACGGCTGGACGCGTCAGTAAGATACGGCGTACATTCTGGCGCTCCAGCGCATCAACCGCTGCGGCCACCGCCAAATAGGTTTTACCTGTACCTGCGGGGCCAATACCGAAAGTAATATCGTGATCTAAAATATTGGCGACGTACTGCGCTTGATTCGGAGTACGGGGTTTTACCATCCCACGCTTAGTCTGAATATTGACCGCTTTACCATAATCGGGCACGCTTTCAGCGGATTGTTCCAGCACTCGGCTCTCTTTTACCGCCAGGTGGATTTGTTCTGGATCGATATCAGGGATAACACCACGAATTGGCGCAGTATCAACATATAGGTGGCGCAGAATATCTGCCGCTGCAACAACGCAGATATTCTTACCGATTAACTTGAAGCGATTGTCACGGCGATTAATCTCAATACCTAACCGGCGTTCCAACTGCTTGATGTTGTCATCAAAGGGACCGCACAGGCTTAGCAGGCGCTGATTATCTGCAGGTTCCAGCAAGATTTCTTGTGTCACTACGTGCAAACTGTTTTTCTGGGTCACTGAGTTCCTCTGGGTTATATCGGGCCGGTTTAGGGTCACTACGTTAGGTACATTATTGACTCATATAACCTCAATCATACAGGTCATTTGAGGATTATTCATGGTGAATGGTACTGACGCAAGTCTGTCGCTTATTAATTTGAGCTTGAATTGCCTTTATTCAAATGGAGGTAACAAGGCGGCGCAACCTAAAATATTCGGATCTGCGTAGCGGCCCGCTAAAATAAAACAGGCACTGACAATGCAGTGCCTCGTTACGCGGGCGGGATCAACTAAACCTGTCAGATCAATGATGTTAGGCCGGGCGTTACCAAAATGGATGTTGGTTAAGGCTGATAAATACCTACACCAATTTCATTTTCTTTACGGGTGCGAGCAATCACCGATTGCGGTGACTCGTGGGTTCGCAGGTCCATCTGATCTTCTGTACGCAGTAAAATGCCGCGCAGTGAACTGGCATAAACGTTAACAATTTCGACATCAACGAATTTACCAATCATGTCGGGTGAACCCTCAAAGTTCACGACGCGGTTGTTTTCCGTACGCCCGGCCAGTTCCATGACATTTTTGCGAGAGGTACCCTCCACCAAAACACGCTGTACTGTCCCTACCATCTTACGGCTAATTTCCATCGCCTGTTGGCTAATGCGTTGTTGCAGGATATGTAGCCGCTGTTTTTTCTCCTCTTCGGACACATTGTTGGGTAAATCAGCCGCTGGTGTGCCGGGACGCGGGGAGTAAATAAAGCTGTAGCTGGTATCAAAATGAATATCTGCGACCAGTTTCATGGTCTGTTCAAAATCCTGCTGGGTTTCACCAGGGAAGCCGACAATAAAATCAGAACTTATCTGGATATCAGGGCGTGCTTGACGCAGTTTGCGGATGATGGCTTTGTATTCCAAGGCGGTATGGGCACGCTTCATCATGGTCAAAATACGGTCAGAACCGCTTTGTACCGGCAAATGCAGGAAGCTCACCAATTCAGGCGTATCGCGATAAACATCAATGATATCGTCAGTAAACTCAATGGGGTGGCTGGTGGTAAATCGTACCCTATCGATACCATCAATCGCCGCAACCAAACGCAACAGCTCGGCAAAACTACAGATATCGCCATCGTAGGTTGCCCCGCGGTAGGCGTTAACATTCTGGCCGAGTAAGTTGACTTCACGTACGCCTTGAGCGGCTAACTGGGCGATTTCAAAAAGAATGTCATCGCTTGGACGGCTGACTTCCTCGCCTCGGGTGTAGGGTACGACACAGAATGTACAATATTTATTGCAGCCTTCCATGATCGAAACAAACGCAGTTGGGCCTTCAGCCCGTGGTTCTGGCAAACGGTCAAATTTTTCAATTTCGGGAAAACTGATATCCACGACAGGGCTATTCGTTCCTTGCACGTGGTTAATCATTTCCGGTAAACGATGCAGCGTTTGTGGCCCGAAGATGACATCGACACAGGGGGCGCGCTGGCGCAATTGTTCACCTTCCTGTGACGCCACGCAACCACCGACCCCAATAATCAACTGCGGGTTTTTCTCTTTCAATAATTTCCATTGCCCTAGCAGGCTGAATACTTTTTCCTGTGCTTTTTCCCGGATAGAACAGGTATTTAGCAGCAGTAAATCCGCTTCTTCCGGGATGGTGGTTAACTGGTAGCCATGGGTACTGGCCAAGAGATCTGCCATTTTAGATGAATCGTATTCATTCATCTGGCAACCCCAGGTTTTGATATGCAGTTTTTTAGTCATCGGGTTATTCATCATCAAAATCACCTCGTTCCGTGCGGTACTCCGTTGTGGTAGATAATCTCCGTTGTAGTAGAGAGTCGCAAAGGCTTCGTCGTTAGGGAGCATTGTAGTCATTTGCCTCTGCGATGACCACCGCAGAACCGTTGAGTTATTCTGTTGAGTGATAAAAAATCCGTTACACTGCGGTTAGACAAAACCTTGCTAATGCAAGAAGTACATTCACTTTTAAAGCATAGAAAAAATGAACAAATCGCAACCAAATTATGATGTTGTGGTCGTTGGCGGTGGCATGGTAGGTGCTGCGGCGGCGTTGGGGCTGGCACAAATTGGCTGGTCGGTGGCGTTACTGGAACATGATGCTCCTGCACCGTTTGACAAGGATAGCGTACCGGATTTGCGGGTTTCTGCTCTTGGTTGTACTTCGGTGGCGTTATTGAAGCAGCTTGGTGCTTGGCCTCAAGTACAACAGATGCGTTATGCACCTTATCGTCGCTTGGAAACCTGGGAACAACCGGGGTCACAGGTGGTGTTTGATGCGGCCTCGCTGTCTTTACCTGAGCTGGGCTTTATGGTCGAGAACCGGATTTTGCAGCTTGCTCTATGGCAACAGTTTGCTGAATGCCCTAATTTGACGCTGTTGTGCCCGTCACGGCTACAAAGCATGGTTAGAATAGATGACTACTGGAAAGTCACATTGAATGAACAGGAGGAGATACAGGGCCGTTTAGTGATAGGTGCCGATGGTGCGAACTCGTTGGTGAGGCGTTTGGCGGGGATAGGCACCAGCGGTTGGCAGTATCGCCAGTCTTGCATGTTGATCACCGTAGAAACTGATGTCATGCAGCAAGATACGACATGGCAGCAATTCTTCCCGACCGGGCCGCGTGCTTTCCTACCCCTGTTTGATCACTGGGCATCATTGGTTTGGTACGACAGCCCTCAACGTATTCGTCAGCTTCAGGCGATGTCGATGGCACAACTGAGCCAGGAAATCGCAGCCTTCTTCCCCTCTCGTTTGGGGGCTGTCAAGGCGATTGCCGCTGGCGCTTTCCCGCTGGTTCGTCGCCATGCGCAGCAGTACGTAAAACCGGGGTTGGTATTATTGGGAGATGCCGCTCATACCATCAATCCATTGGCTGGGCAGGGGGTCAACTTGGGATACCGTGATGTTGACGCATTGCTGGAGGTGCTTAGTCAGGCCCGTGAGTTGGCTGAACCTTGGCACAGTGAGCAGGTTTTACTGCGTTACCAGCGTCGCCGCCGCACCGATAATCTCATGATGCAAAGTGGCATGGATCTGTTTTACACGGCCTTTAGTAATGATCTGCCGGCGGTTAAGTTTGCACGTAATCTGGCGTTGATGGTGGCCCAGCGTGCCGGGAAGCTGAAAGAACATGCATTGAGGTATGCGTTGGGGTTGTAGGGAGATTTTGTTTTTTTAGGGAAAATCGGCGTAGGCTTTGGTTGATGGGATTCGGTTGATTTGGTGATTGTTCGGTTGTGATGGCTTCGCGGCTTATCTAACCTCCGATGCCAAAGGGGCCACAAGCGTGCACTGAACCCCAAAAGTTGGACACCTGATTTTTACTGCCTTTCTGCCTGAGCCCGGTATTCTGCCGGGCTCATCATTCCGCTGACGGACCGCCGTGTTCCGCTCCTGCTCTTGTCATCTGAACAACAAGACGGTATCTCAAGAATGCCGCGCATCCTATCTTCATTCTTCACGCGGCTCAAATGTGCTTTGAGCGTCAACAACCTTGAGCGTCAACAACCAATGAAAAAGCAAAAAGCCCGCCGAAGCGAGCTTTTCTAAATTTGGCTGGGGTACGAGGATTCGAACCTCGGAATGCTGGAATCAGAATCCAGTGCCTTACCGCTTGGCGATACCCCAAAAGATGGTGGCTACGACGGGAATCGAACCTGTGACCCCAGCATTATGAGTGCTGTGCTCTAACCAGCTGAGCTACGTAGCCATCTTTAAATCTTTTTTGCTTAAAAGATTGTATGGCTGGGATACCAGGATTCGAACCTGGGAATGCCAGGATCAAAACCTGGTGCCTTACCGCTTGGCGATATCCCATCCGCTGTGACAAACCGATGAACAAATAATGGTGCGGGAGGCGAGACTTGAACTCGCACACCTTGCGGCGCTAGAACCTAAATCTAGTGCGTCTACCAATTTCGCCACTCCCGCAAAAAGATGGTGGCTACGACGGGAATCGAACCTGTGACCCCAGCATTATGAGTGCTGTGCTCTAACCAGCTGAGCTACGTAGCCATCTTTTTTCGCATTACCTTCATCGGCGTTGCGGGGCGCATTATGCGTATATGGCCGAATTGCGTCAACTAATTTTTTCCCGAAAAAGCGCTGAAAGGGTTCATTTGTTTGGCTTGTGAACAGTCTGGCGATTAAAGCAGCAGTTATGGTGATTGATTGTTGAATTTGCCAACAAAAATAATCTTTGGCGGATATCACTCATTGACAACGAAGAGGTTGGCCTTTGGTCGGTTGGGTGACGTAAAAAAACAAGGCCGCCCCAGAGGCGACCTTGCTATCTATTCTCTATTATCCCGTCTCTCTTATTCAGACCGAGGTTGATGACAAAGCAATTTATCGTTCAGTGAGTGAAGGGGTGATAAGCAAGAGGGTTACTATGACCCCAGCGGCACGTGCCTCCTTCATTTAACTTTGTCAGCAGTCGGCGCGGGGGATTAACCCCGCTTATCGTGTTCAATTATTTGTAAGCATCCTGATGGACGCCAACCGCACGGCCTGATGGATCATCCATATTTTTGAATGATTCATCCCATTCAATGGCTTTAGCTGATGAACAGGCAACAGAGGGGCCGCCAGGGACACATTCCGCCGCACTAGGTAGCGGGAACAGCTCTTCAAAGATTTCACGGTACAAATACCCTTCTTTCGAGCCAGGTGTGTTGTACGGGAAGCGGAAGTGAGCGGTTTCCATCTGTTGGTCAGTGACTTGCTCGGCTGCTTTCTCTTTCAAGGTGTCAATCCAGCTATAGCCAACACCATCAGAGAATTGTTCTTTCTGACGCCAGGCGACGCTGTGTGGCAGGTAAGATTCGAAACATTCTCGCAGGATATGTTTCTCCATTTTGCCATTGCCGCACATTTTATCCTGTGGATTGATACGCATGGCGACATCAAGGAAGTTTTTATCCAGGAAGGGCACACGAGCTTCAACGCCCCAAGCTGACATCGCTTTGTTGGCACGGGCGCAGTCATACATATGGAGAGCTAACAGTTTACGCACGGTTTCTTCATGTAATTCTTTGGCGTTGGGCGCTTTGTGGAAATAGAGATACCCACCGAAGACTTCGTCAGAACCCTCACCAGATAGCACCATTTTGATGCCCATGGCTTTGATTTTACGTGACATCAGGTACATCGGCGTTGACGCGCGGATAGTCGTCACATCATAGGTTTCGATGTGATAAATCACATCGCGGATGGCATCCAGCCCTTCCTGCACGGTGAAATGAATTTCATGGTGTACCGTGCCCAAGTGGTTAGCGACTTCTTGTGCTGCGCGTAAATCGGGTGAGCCAATCAAACCGACGGCGAAGGAGTGCAGTTGTGGCCACCAGGCTTCGCTGCGTTCATTATCTTCTACACGGCGGGCGGCAAATTTTTTGGTGATAGCAGAGATAACGGATGAATCCAGGCCACCAGACAGCAATACCCCATAAGGGACATCGGACATCAGATGGCTTTTAACCGCATCTTCCAATGCGTTGGCAAGTTGGATTTTGTCGGTTACGTTGTCTTTGACGTGGTCGTAATCAAACCAATCGCGATGATAGTATTCGCGGATCTCGCCATCCTGACTCCACAAATAGCTGCCAGCAGGGAATTCTTTTATGGTGCGGCAAACGGGTACCAAGGCTTTCATTTCCGAAGCTACAAACATATTGCCGTGTTCGTCGTGCCCCATATACAGCGGGATAATACCTAAATGGTCACGGCCGATCAGGTAGGCGTCTTTCTCGGTATCGTATAGGACGAAGGCAAACATCCCTTGCAGATCATCGAGGAACGCGGGCCCTTTTTCTTGATACAACGCCAGAATAACTTCACAGTCTGAACCCGTTTGGAAGGCGTAACGGTCGCTATATTGCTGACGTAATGCTTGATGATTATAAATTTCACCATTCACGGCCAAGATATGTGTGTGGGCGGCATTATACAGCGGCTGGGCACCGGTATTGACGTCAACAATAGATAAGCGCTCATGGGCGAGGATGGCTTTATCATTCGCCCAGACACCAGACCAGTCTGGGCCACGGTGACGCATCAAACGTGACATTTCTAGCGCTTTCTTGCGTAATTCAATAGGGTCGGTTTTAAGCTCTAAGACCCCGAAAATAGAACACATAATAATCTCCCTAATGTCTCTGCTTTGGCGGTGATGATCTTGACATTGCGTTATTTATCGCCAGGGGCTTTTTGGGCGTTTGCTATCGATTGATGCAAGCTTGGCCCCATGACGATGCAATTGTCTAAATGACCTGTAAAACGAATGAACGTGTAAAACGCGTAATTTGTAAAAATAATGCAAAAAACACGCCAATTTACAGAGCCAATGATTTGCCGCTATAGCTGGCGCGGTGGTGATAACATAAAAAGAAAGTGCGCCAAAATGGGGCGTGATGGCAAGAGAATTTGGTGCACTGCACTAAAAAGGGGAATTAGGCCAAAAAAGCGTGGCGGCCGTAACCGCCAGTAGATCTTAGATAATATCGATGTCGGCAACCGAGGGGTAAACGTAGCTTGGACGGAACGGCATGGCGTCGATATCAGTAAGGGTTGAGACACCGGATAAGACCAGAATCGTCTCCAGACCGGCCTGGAAGCCCGCTAAAATATCAGTACGTAAGTTATCGCCGACAATCACGGTGCTTTCGGAATGCGCCTGCATTTTATTCAGCGCCGCACGGATGATCCATGGACTTGGCTTACCGACATAAAACGGTTTGCGGCCTGATATTTTTTCAATAGGTGCGCACAGAGCACCACAGGCTGGGGCGAAGCCGTGGCCGTGGCTGTCCGGGTTAGTGGCAATAAAACGTGCACCATTGGCAACAAAATAGGCTGCTTTATGCATCATGTCCCAGTTATAAGAACGCGTCTCACCGACAATAACAAAATCAGGATTGATATCGGTGATGGTAAAGCCAGCTTTATAGAGTTCGTGAACTAAAGCACCCTCGCCAATAACATAGGCTTTTTTGCCATCCTGACGGCGTAAAAAGTCGGCCGTTGCCATGGCTGAGGTATAAAACGCGCTTTCCGGCACATCAAGCCCGGCAGTGATAAAGCGGTTAGTCAGATCTTGCGCCGTCTGGGATGGGTAGTTGGTTAGGATCACCAATGGCATTCCAGCATCCTGAATACGGGCTAAAAAGTCATTGGCGCCCTTAATGGCGGTGTTGTCATGTAATAACACCCCATCGATATCGCAAATAACGCTTTTGATTGTCATTGTTTATATTACTCATTTAGCGCGGCAATAGGTCACTATAACATGGCTGTGACCATGACAGTTTCTTTCAACCTACGGGTGAGTTTCTAGCAAACGTTGCAGCAAGACACCATTGAGCATAGCGCGCTTAGCCAGTGCGAAAGCGCCGATAGCCGACTGGTGGTTAAGTTGTGATGTCACTATCGGCAGGTTTTGGCGGAAGTTTTTCAAAACTTGCGTATTAATGCAACCCTGAATGGCGGGTAGTAGGATTTTCTCGGCTTCAATAATTTCACCGGCAATCACCACTTTTTGTGGGTTGAATAAGTTTATGGTGATAGCAATGGCTTTCCCCAAGTAGCGACCAACATGTTCAATCACTTCGCAGGCCAGCAAGTCACCGCGGTTTGCGGCCTTACAGATAGCACCAATATGGCAGTCATCAAGAGACAGCTTACTTGGATAACCCTGGGTGAGAAGGTGCTTGACGCGGTTTTCAATCGCGGCGTTGGATGCCACGGTTTCCAGACAACCAAAGTTACCGCAATAGCAGCGATCACCTAATGGATCAATCTGAATATGGCCTATCTCGCCAACGTTGCCGTTGCTGCCTAAAAATATTTGGCTGTTAACGATAATACCGGCACCCGTGCCTCGATGTAGACGAACCAAAATGGAGTCTTCACAGTCACGGGTTGCACCAAAATAGTGCTCGGCCAGTGCCAGGCTGCGGATATCGTGACCCACAAAACTGGTGACGTTAAAGCGCGCTTGTAGATTATCGACTAACGGCCAGTTACTGACACTGATATGCGGCATATAGCGCACGATACCTTTGCTTTGCTCAACCAGCCCAGGCAGGATAACCGCGATGGCAATCAGTTCACGTAATTTACGCTGATAGGCGTCAATAAACTGACTGATGATATTAAATAAGGCGTGTTCCAGCGTTTCTTGTGTTCGTTCTGGCAGGGCATAGTGCTCTTCACCCAGCGATTTACCGCTCATGTCAAAGAGGGTGATCGTGGCATCATTACGACCTAAACGGACTGCAACGGTATGGAATTGGCGGTTTTCCGTCACGATAGAGATAGCGCGACGCCCCCCGGTGGAGGCTTGCTGATCGACCTCTTTGATCAGCCCGCGCTCCAACAATTGCCGGGTGATTTTGGTGACACTGGCGGGGGCTAGCTGGCTGAGATCGGCAATCTGTATGCGAGAAATCGGGCCTTGCTGATCAATTAGCCGGTAAACCACGGCTCCATTGAGTTGTTTTACCAGATCCACGTTACCAATTTGTGCTTGTCCGCCGGTGCTCATCAATAAAGTTACTCGCTTATGATAAAACCTCGTTGCCATTAACGATGGTTTTAGTGATTTTATAATCGCGGGTAAAGGCAGTCAGGTTGGCAACTTTGCCGACTTCAATACTTCCTAACTGTTTATCCACGCCAATGGCGCGGGCCGCATAAAGTGTTGCCATACGCAGGGCTTCATCCAGCGCGATACCGACATGTTCGACACTGTTTTGCACCGCTTCAATCATGGTTAGTGCCGAACCGCTTAATGTGCCATTTTCGTCTACGCATAAACCATCGCGATAGTATATTGTTTTGCCAGCAAAAATAAATTGTTCAATTTTAGCACCGGCAGGCGCAGTGGCATCGGTTACCAGCACCAGTTTTTCGCCTTTTAGGCGCTTAGCATTGCGAATATTGGCCCAGTCAACATGCAGGCCATCGGCAATCACGCCTGTGTATACCTCTGGTGTATCAAAAATGGCCCCAATAAGGCCCGGTTCACGCCCCGAAATGTACGGCATTGCATTATAAAGGTGGGTCGCAAATCGGATACCGGCGGTAAACCCTTGACGGGCTTGCTGATAGGTTGCGTTTGAGTGCCCGGCAGAAACCAAAATACCTGCTTCTGTGAGCTGCTGTATATATTTAGGATCAACCATTTCAGGTGCCAGAGTGAGTTTGGTGATCACATCGGCATTGGCACACAGATAGTCAATCATTTCAGCGCTGGGCTTACGGATAAAGGCCGGGTTGTGGGTGCCTTTCTTCAGTGGGCTGATATAAGGGCCTTCAAGGTGCAAGCCGAGCGCCTGATGCTGGTTTTTTTGCAGATATGAACGCATGACATCAACGCCGTGCTTCATAAATTCATCGCTGCAGGTAATCAGTGTGGGTAGGAAGCTGGTACAACCTGATTTTTCATTGGCTCGCTGCATGATATCCAACGTCTCTGCTGAGATAGCCTCGAGAGAGTCATTGAACTGCACACCACCGCAGCCATTGAGCTGAACATCGATAAAACCGGGGGCCAGAATGGCACCACCCAAATCGCATATCTCAATACCAGCCGGAAGTTCATCGACAGGACAGATACGTTCGATCAATCCATCAGCAACGACAACAGCATGATTATCCAGTACTTCATGGCTGGTATAAATACGGCCGTGAGTTAAAGCGTACATCTGAGCCCCCTAATAGTCATTAAAGATCTTTTACGTTTTCAGCTTCTAATTCGCGGAAATATTTCACGGTTTTGACTTTCAGTTCCATCGTGGAAGGTTCATCGCACACCATGATGGCTTTGGCATGAAGTTGCAGGCAACTGATAGTCCACATGTGGTTGATGCTCCCTTCAACGGCGGCTTGCAAAGCTTGTGCTTTACCATGGCCGGTCACCAGAATCATCACTTCCTCTGCATCAAGCAACGTCCCCACCCCAACCGTCAATGCATATTTAGGCACGAGATTTGCATCACCCCCAAAGAAACGGGAGTTCGCTATGCGGGTTTCTTGTGTCAGGGTTTTGATGCGGGTACGTGATGCCAGAGAAGACGCTGGTTCATTAAAGGCGATATGGCCATCTACCCCTACGCCGCCCATGAACAGGTGAATTTTACCGTAAGACTTAATTTTTTCTTCATAACGGCGGCATTCTGCATCGATATCCGCTGCGTTACCATTTAACAGATTGATGTTTTCAGCCGGGATATCAACGTGATCAAAGAAATTAGTGTGCATGAAGGTGTAGTAGCTTTCTGGATGTTCTTTCGGCAAGCCAACGTACTCATCCATGTTAAATGTCACCACATGCTTGAAGCTGACCTCGCCCGCTTTATGCATCGCAATCAAATACTTATATGCCTCCATTGGTGTGCCGCCTGTTGGCAGGCCCAGAATAAACGGACGTTCGGCAGTGGGTTTAAACGCATTGATGCGATTCACTATATGGCGAGCGGCCCATTTACCAACTTCGGCAGTATTTCTCAGTGGGATAAGTCTCATCGTGCACCTCTTTGATTGCTAATAGTGGCTATTTTGATTGCTAAAAGTGGCTATGCTTAACGCGGTTTGAATCATCCAGCTAAGCGTAACTCAGATTCTGACCCATGCGTTGGTTTGATGTTTAGTTCATTTTTTTCGGATGATAAAATAAGTTTTGCGTCATGGCTAGTATTTTGGTGTTTTTTTACTGGGTTTTGGTGATATTTATCACAAAATAGGGGGTTTTAATTTGCGTTACGAAATAATTTTTTTACACTCCAAGATGAGTGATACGTGTTGTGAATAAATAAGAGTCTGTCATGTGTTTATATAATGTGTGCCATGTACTTTTCTAAAAGGTAGTGAGCGTTTCAAATAAACTACTTATAAGGGTCCGATATCGGACGAACAGGGGGAAAGATGAGTATTCTTGGTTACTTACAAAAAGTAGGTCGAGCGTTGATGGTCCCTGTGGCCACACTGCCTGCGGCCGCGATATTGATGGGTGTAGGCTACTGGATAGACCCAGTCGGTTGGGGGGCTGATAATGCACTGGCGGCATTATTCATCAAATCTGGTGCTGCAATAATCGAAAACATGTCGGTACTGTTCGCAATTGGTGTTGCTTACGGTATGTCAAAAGATAAAGACGGTGCTGCGGCACTGACCGGTTTTGTCGGTTTCCTGGTATTAACCACGCTGTGTTCGCCAGCAGCGGTTTCGATGATCAAACAGATTCCACTTGATCAAGTCCCTGCCGCATTTGGCAAAATCGAAAACCAGTTCGTGGGTATTTTGGTCGGTATTATCTCTGCTGAGCTTTATAACCGTTTCAGCGGCGTTGAACTGCCAAAAGCGCTCTCTTTCTTCAGTGGTCGTCGTTTGGTTCCAATCTTGACGTCCTTCCTGATGATCGCAGTGGCCTTTATGCTGATGTACATATGGCCACTGATTTATAACGCATTAGTGACCTTCGGTGAATACATCAAAGATCTGGGTTCTGTTGGTGCGGGTATCTATGCTTTCTTCAACCGCTTACTGATCCCTGTTGGTCTGCATCACGCTCTGAACTCGGTGTTCTGGTTTGACGTCGCTGGGATTAACGATATTCCTAACTTCCTCGGCGGCCAAGAATCGATCAATAAAGGCACCGGCATTGTCGGTATCACTGGCCGTTATCAGGCAGGTTTCTTCCCGATTATGATGTTTGGTTTACCGGGTGCTGCGTTGGCAATTTACCACTGCGCACGTCCAGAAAATAAAGCAAAAGTGGCGGGTATCATGATGGCGGGGGCATTTGCAGCCTTCTTCACAGGTATCACTGAGCCTCTTGAATTCTCCTTCATGTTTGTGGCACCTGTGCTGTACTTCTTGCACGCCGTGTTGACCGGTATTTCCGTATTCATCGCCGCCAGCATGCATTGGATCGCGGGCTTTGGTTTCAGTGCCGGTTTAGTGGATATGGTGCTCTCTTCCCGTAACCCGTTGGCTACGCAATGGTACATGCTGATCCCACAAGGTCTGATATTCTTTGTGATTTACTACTTAGTATTCCGTTTCACTATCCAGAAATTCAACTTATTGACACCTGGCCGTGAGCTGGCGGTGGAAGGCAGTGAAGAAGATGGTTACGACGTAAATGTTGATAAAACGCCAGCAGTGAATGAAAGTGAAATCAATAGCCTTGCTCGTCGCTATATTGGTGCCATCGGTGGTTCAGACAACCTGACGGCCATTGATGCCTGCATTACCCGCCTACGCCTGAATGTTAAAGATTCAGCCTTGGTTAATGACAGTGTAGCCAAACGCTTAGGGGCCTCTGGTGTTATTCGTCTGAATAAGCAAAGTGTACAAATTATCGTTGGTACTCGCGCAGAACTGATTGCCGCAGCAATGCGCACGGTGCTGGCGGGTGGCCCAATCCCCGCGGCAAGCAGCAATGCTGCGCCTACGGGTGCAAGACCGCAGGCGGTCATTAACACCGCGAAAACGGCTTCTTTAGTTCTGGTTTCGCCAATTACCGGTGATGTTGTGCCATTGGCGCAGGTTCCTGATGAGGCTTTTGCTAGCAAAGCGGTAGGTGAGGGGGTTGCTATCCGTCCTACAGACAAAATAGTTGTTTCTCCCGCTAGCGGCACTATTGTGAAAATCTTCAATACGGATCATGCGTTCTGCCTGGAAACGGAAACCGGTGCTGAGATTGTGGTTCATATCGGGATTGATACCGTGAAGCTTAACGGCCAGGGCTTTACCCGTTTAGTTGAAGAGGGGACGACAGTGGTTGCTGGTCAGCCGGTGTTAGAACTGGATCTGGCTTATCTGAATGCCAACGCGCATTCAATGATCAGCCCAGTTGTCGTCAGTAATATTGATGACTACGCGGGGATCTCGCTGTTGGCGAGCGGTTCAGTCGTTGCCGGTCAAAGCCAATTATTTGAGATTCGTGGCAAATAATTTGTTTGAAATGAGCCGTATTCCGTTTGAGATTCAGGGCGATAACGTACAGGTGTACTGAATAACCGATCTGAATTTTAATCGAACCAACGGGAAGAGAGCGATCTCTTCCCGTTTTTTTGTGCCCAGAAAACCCCCAGCTAGGCTGGGGGTTCAGTAAAGCTTTCAGCTTTGGGTCAGTTATAAAAACCCCTTTTGATTTGTTAAAACAGTTTGCGGTCTGGCAACTGCAAATGTTCAACAAGAAATCAAAAGGGGGTCCCAATGAGGGATGAAAAGAGCTTAGCGCACACCCGATGGAACTGTAAATATCATATAGTTTTTGCGCCGAAGTACCGAAGGCAGGTGTTCTACAGGGAAAAACGCAGAGCGATTGGCAGTATTTTAAGAAAACTGTGCGAATGGAAAAACGTGAATATCCTGGAAGCAGAATGCTGTGTGGATCACATCCATATGCTTCTGGAGATCCCGCCCAAGATGAGTGTCTCGGGATTTATGGGGTACCTGAAGGGAAAGAGCAGTCTGATGCTTTATGAGCAGTTTGGCGATTTGAAGTTCAAATACCGTAACAGGGAGTTTTGGTGTCGAGGGTATTACGTTGATACGGTAGGGAAAAACACGGCCAGGATACAAGAATACATAAAGCACCAATTGGAAGAGGATAAAATGGGTGAGCAACTCTCGATCCCGTATCCCGGTAGCCCGTTTACGGGCCGTAAGTAATCCATAGATGCAAATGTCAGATCGCGATGCGCCTGTTAGGGCGCGGCTGGTAACAGAGCCTTATAGGCGCATATGAAAAACCTCCGGCTATGCCGGAGGATATTTATTGTTTTGTTTGCCGTAACAAACGGTTGTTTCCGGGCCGGGCTTGTTGGATTATATGCGGTTATGTTTGTTGCGTTTGCATTGAGGAATAGAACAATGAGTGAGGCAGAAGCCCGCCCAAGTAATTTTATCCGTCAAATTATTGACGAAGATTTAGCCAGCGGTAAACACACGTCGGTTCATACCCGTTTTCCGCCAGAGCCTAACGGCTATCTGCATATCGGCCATGCAAAATCTATTTGCCTGAATTTTGGTATTGCTGAAGATTATCAGGGCCAATGTAATTTACGCTTTGATGACACTAATCCAGTGAAAGAAGATGTCGAGTTCGTCGAGTCAATTAAACGCGACGTAGAGTGGCTGGGCTTCACTTGGAGTGGTGATGTACGCTATTCCTCAGACTACTTTGATCAACTGTATCAGTACGCTGTGGAGTTGATTAACAAGGGTCTTGCGTATGTGGATGAGCTGACCCCCGAGCAGATGCGCGAATATCGTGGCACCTTGACTGCGCCGGGTAAAAATAGCCCATATCGTGACCGCAGTGTGGAAGAGAACCTGGCGCTGTTTGAAAAGATGCGTGCGGGGGGTTTTGCTGAAGGCACCGCCTGCTTACGGGCCAAAATTGACATGGCGTCACCGTTCATTGTGATGCGTGACCCTGTGCTGTACCGCATCAAATTTGCAGAACATCATCAATCTGGCAATAAGTGGTGCATCTACCCGATGTATGACTTCACCCATTGCATTTCCGATGCGCTGGAGGGGATCACTCATTCATTGTGTACGTTGGAATTCCAGGATAACCGTCGCTTGTATGATTGGGTTCTGGATAATATCTCGATTGATTGTCATCCGCGTCAGTATGAGTTCTCCCGTCTGAACCTCGAATATACCATCATGTCTAAGCGTAAGCTGAACCAGTTGGTCACAGAGAAGGTCGTTGAGGGCTGGGATGATCCACGTATGCCGACCATTTCTGGCCTGCGCCGTCGTGGTTATACCGCAGCGTCTATCCGTGAGTTCTGCCGCCGTATTGGTGTCACCAAGCAGGATAACAATGTCGAAATGATGTCACTGGAATCGTGTATCCGTGATGATCTGAACGAACATGCGCCACGGGCGATGGCCGTGCTTGACCCGATTAAGGTTGTTATTGAAAATCGCGCGGCGGGTGAAGAGTGGCTGACGATGCCAAACCACCCGAATAACCCCGAAATGGGGAGCCGTCAGGTGCCATTCGATAGCGAAATCTACATTGATCGGGCTGATTTCCGCGAAGAAGCTAACAAGCAATATAAGCGCTTGGTCTTGGGCAAAGAAGTGCGCCTGCGTAATGCCTACGTGATCAAAGCTGAACGCGTTGAGAAAGACGCAGAAGGCAATGTCACGACACTTTATTGCAGCTATGACGCTGAGACATTAAACAAAGATCCGGCTGATGGCCGCAAAGTTAAAGGGGTTATTCATTGGGTTTCTGTTGCCCATGCGCTGCCTGCGGAGATCCGTTTATACGATCGCTTGTTTAACGTACCAAACCCAGCGGCAGCGGAAGACTTCCTGTCAACCATCAACCCTGAGTCCTTGGTTATCCGTCAGGGCTTTGTTGAGCCAAGTCTGGCTGATGCGGTATCAGATAAAACCTATCAGTTTGAGCGTGAAGGTTATTTCTGTGCTGATAGCCGTTATTCACGTCCCGGTGCTCTGGTGTTTAACCGTACTGTCGGCTTACGTGATACCTGGGCGGCGAAAGCCACTCAGTAAACTTTAGCGCTCAGATTCAATTGGCGTGGCACAGTCCACGCCTTTTTTGTCTCTGATAAACGGGTTCTGCTTGGTTTATTAAACACCGGTTCCTGTCCTCCTTTTTCCCCTCTTTATTTTTTTATTCATTGGTCAATGACGACATATTTCCCATTCCTATTTAATTAAATGCGTTATCTGTAAGTCTTTATTTAATATTCGCTTTGCAAATTAACTGAGCAAAAATACTATTTTTAGCGAACTCTTTTGTATTTTATTGGGTGATTTGTAGTGATTAAAAAAATCAATGAGAGAAGATTATCAATTAAATATGTGAGGTTTTTTAATGACATAAATGAAATTATGTTTTTTTTCGGTTATGTGCTCATTGTCATACTTTGAATATATATCTCTATTTTTGATTGATAATTCGCGTCGCGAAAAATAGTCTGTGTTTCAGCAAAGCGGTAAATAACACCATTTTTAAATCACATGATTCTTAAACAATGCGCTTTTTAAGCGATACGCATTTTGAATAACGCATTTTTTAAGCAATACATTTTTAAACATGACATTTTTTAAAAAACATACGTTTAAAAGTAAGTGCTGATGGAGATAAGCCTCAGCAAAATTTTACCCACTTAGGGTTTTTAAGGCGAAGTCTGTGAGCTGTGGTGGACTCAGGCAACGCACTTCAAATGTGATGTCAAAGAGGAATTTTTTCATATGGTTACGCACTGTCAGATTGCTGCACACAAGGCTAAACGTAAAACGTTAGCGCTCGCCATCGCGGGTGTATTGTTCGGAACAGGATTTATGGCGGCCCCAGAGGCCAGAGCTGACGGTTTTATTGATGATTCATCCCTGACTGGTGGGATTTATTATTGGCAGCGACAGCGTGATCGTAAGGATATGACGCCAACCAGCCCAGAGTACGGCAAATATGTCGCTAACCTGCATCACTCCACTTTTAACGCTAATTTAGCTTTCTCTTCAGGTTATGTGGCGGACATGTTTGGTCTCGATTTAGCGGCATTTGGCGCGGTTGAAATATCGAACAGCGGCCCGGCAGCACCAAATGAAATTGGCTTCAGTGACGCCAAAACCCGCTGGGACGAAAAGTGGACCGGGGATAAGAGTGGCGTCAGTGTTTATAGAGCCGCAGCCAAATTTAAATTAGGTGATTTCTGGGCGCGCGGGGGGTATATCCAGTCAACGGGGCAGACACTGTTAGCACCACACTGGAGCTTTATGCCAGGGACTTATCGTGGCGCGGAAGGTGGCGCGAAATTTGATTTTGATACTGCTGGTGCGTTGTCCATGTCTTATATGTGGACCGATGAATATAAAGCGCCGTGGTACCAAAATATGTATCACTTCCGTCAAGCGGATGGCCTGACTGGTGTCAGTTACCTGCATTCATTTGGTGCTAAATACGACTTTAAAAATAATCTGGTGATGGAAGCGGCTTTCGGCCAGGCTAAAGATTATATGGACCAGTACTTTGCTAAAGCGTCCTATGCCTTCCCGGTTGCCGGTAATGATCTGCGCACCACTTACCAATTCTATGGCGCAAAAGACAAAGTTGATGGCGGCGCGAGCAATGCTAATGATGTCTATGATGGGCTAGCCTGGCTACAAGCGCTGACGCTGGGTTACACCACGGGTCCATTTGACCTGCGTTTGGAAGGGACCTGGGCTAAAGCTGATGGTAACCAAGGTTACTTCCTACAACGTATGACCCCAGGTTATGCCACATCAAATGGTCGTTTGGATGTCTGGTGGGATTCCCGCTCTGACTTCAACGCCAACGGTGAAAAAGCACTGTTTGGTGGTGTGATGTATGACCTGAAAAATTGGAATATGGCTGGCTGGTCGGTAGGCACCTCCTATGCTTATGGTTGGGATGCGAAGCCAAGCACCAATCCAAAATTTGACCAAAATACCCGTCTGAAAGAATCAGCATGGAACTTTGACATTCTCTATACCCTGCAAGAAGGCCGGGCAAAAGGGACGCTCTTCAAGCTGCACTACACCCTGTATGACAACCACACCAATATCCCAAGTTATGGCGATGGGTTCGGTAACGTCTTCCAAGATGAAAAAGACGTTAAATTTATCGTAATTGCACCATTTACTCTCTTCTGATTTTGATAATTCTCCCCGGCAGTGATGTTGGGGAGATAGCCGGCAGCGTTGGATGGCTCGAAAATCAGATAACCCGCGTTGCATTGATGCAGCCTATACCGGTAACGGTCAGGCCTAAAGGCGCAGTGTAGGAAACTTTGGCAGGGAATTCGGCGCTATTATTTTGGAGCAATAAGTCGCGGAACAATAAATCACGGAACAATAAGTATCGGAACAGCGGGACAGGTTCCGTAATAGCCGGTTCAGTAATAGGTAGGTTTCGTAATAATAAACTCCGATAGCGGCACGCCTGTCACCAATAGTTATTAATTATGGATGAGGTTAGTAATGAACAAATTTAAGTTAAATGCGTTGGCGGCCATCACAGCTACCTTTGGTTTGATTGGCTACGCGAACGGTAGCGCCACCAATCAACAAGTTGTTGACCAACTCAGTACCTTGAAAGTTAACTATAAATTATTGGATAACCGTGCTGCTGATAATGGCGTTGATTGCGCCAAATTGGGTGCTGATTGGGCATCTTGTAATAAGGTCATGATAACGCTGACCAACACCGGGGATGAGATCAAAGGCCAGGACTGGGCGATTTATTTTCACAGTATTCGTATGATTTTGGCTGTGGATAACGATCAGTTTACGGTGACTCACCTGACGGGGGATCTGCACAAAATTGAACCAACCGCTAAGTTTGCTGGTTTCCCCGCCAATCAGACAATTGAAATCCCAATTACGGGGGAATACTGGCAATTATTTGCCACTGACTTTATGCCGCGTTGGTATGCAACCTCGGGCGATGCCAAGCCAAAAGTTTTGGCCAGTACTGATACGGAAGACATTAACGCATACCTGACACCGTTTACCGGTGACCAGTGGAAGCGTACCAAAGACGATGATGACGCCAGAATCACGTTTCGTCAAAAACGAGGCAGTGAAAACACTCTCTGCGGCTAACCTGCGTGGGCAGATTATCCCAACACCACTGGACGTTAAGGTTTATCCGCAAGATGCCGATCTGAGCCTCGGTGTGGCGCTGGAATTGAGTGCGCTACCCAAACCGGCCTCTGATGCCATACAGCAACGTTTTGAATTGCTGGGCCTGGCGCTAAGCGCGACGGGCTATCCGATTAAAACAGTGATTCAGCCAACGGCCTTCAACGGGGATCACGCTGTTTCCGGTGCGTATGAACTGAAAATTGGTGAGAAGGGCGCAGAGGTGATTGGTTTTGATCAGGTCGGTGTATTCTATGGCCTGCAATCTATCCTTTCCTTGGTACCTATTGAGGGGAGCAAAACAATAGCCACCCTTGATGCGAAAGATGCGCCACGCTTTGACTACCGTGGTGTCTCGCTCGATGTGGGGCGTAACTTCAAAACCAAAGCGGCGGTCCTACGTTTATTGGATCAAATGTCTGCTTACAAACTGAATAAATTCCACTTCCATCTGAGTGATGATGAAGGCTGGCGCATTGAGATCCCTGGCCTGCCTGAATTGACCGATGTCGGCAGCCAGCGTTGCCATGATTTGACTGAAACCACCTGTTTGCTACCACAGCTAGGCTCTGGCCCTGAGAGCAATAATCTGGGGAGCGGTTATTTCACTCGCGCTGATTACATCGATATTCTGAAATATGCCAAAGCGCGCCAGATTGATGTCATTCCTGAGATAGATATCCCGGCTCACGCCCGTGCTGCTGTGGTATCGATGGAAGCGCGTTATAACAATTTGATGAAACAGGGTAAAGAGAAAGAAGCCAATGAATTCCGTCTGGTTGATCCGACCGATGACTCGAATACCACATCAGTACAGTTCTATGAGCGTAAAAGTTACCTGAATCCCTGCCTGGACTCTTCTAAGCATTTTGTCGACAAAGTCATTGGTGAAATGGCGAAGATGCACAAAGAGGCCGGTATGCCGCTGACCACCTGGCATTTCGGGGGCGATGAGGCGAAGAACATCCGTCTGGGGGCGGGTTATCAGGATAAGAATGGCAAAATTGAGCCAGGTAAAGGCATCATCGATATGCGCGTTGAAGATAAACCGTGGGCGAAATCTCAGGTTTGTCAGGACATGGTCAAGCAAGGCAAAGTTCAAGATATTGCTCATCTTTCCAGCTACTTCGCCATTGAAGTCAGCAAACTGGTTAATGCGCACGGTATCGAAAAAATGCAGGCCTGGCAGGATGGACTGAGAGATGCCAAAGATGCGAGCGCGTTTGCTACCAAGCGTGTTGGCGTCAACTTCTGGGATACCCTCTACTGGGGCGGAGCGGACTCCGTCAACGATTGGGCCAATAAAGGTTATGAAGTCATTGCCTCGAATCCAGATTATGTCTACTTCGATATGCCGTATGAAGTTAACCCAAGTGAACGCGGTTACTACTGGGCGACGCGCTTTAGCGATGAAGCCAAGGTGTTCAGCTTCGCACCTGACAACATGCCACAGAACGCCGAAACCTCGGTTGATCGCGATGGTAATCATTTCAGTGCGAAGAGTGATAAACCCTGGCCGGGTGTACAGGGTATCTCCGGTCAGTCTTGGAATGAAACGGTACGGACTGATGAGCAGATGGAGTACATGGCCTTCCCTCGTGTATTACCGCTGGCTGAGCGTGCATGGCATCGCGCATCCTGGGAGCAGGAGTATAAAGCGGGGCGTGAATATAAAGGTGGCGAGACTCAGTGGGTCGATACTCAGGCATTAAGCACGGATTGGCAGCGTTTCGCTAACATTATGGGGCAACGTGAACTGGCAAAACTGGATAAAGCGGGTGTGGCTTACCGCTTGCCAGTACCGGGGGCCAGAGTGGTGGCGGGGCAGTTGGAAGCCAATATTTCCTTGCCAGGCCTCCTTATCGAGTACTCCACTGATGGAGGCAAAAAATGGCAGCAGTATGATGCTAAAGCGCAACCTACTGTCAGCGGTGAAGTGATGATCCGTTCCACCAGCCCAGACGGTAAGCGCAGTAGCCGTGCGGAGCCAGTTAACATCTGAATTAGGGTATTTGGCTAATAATATCTGACGCTGTAGCTTGTTTTAGTCACGGTTTTGGTTGCGTCTGGTTAGTGTCTTTTTTTGCATATTAAAGTTGAGTTGATCGTATTTCCCCGGCTGGTCCGGGGATTTTTTTGCCCGAAAGAGACCGTTAACCGAAAGTTGGCTGGTGGCTGTTTTCTGAGTGACGGGCAGGTGAATGACTGGCGGCTAATACAACGATTTTCTACGGGCGGGGAGTGCTGATGGGGCAACGAAGAATAGCCACCTGACTCACGACCCAGTTTAACTCGGGTAGCTAGCGGGAAAGGCGACCATCTGATTGCGTGTTTATGTCAACAGCCTGATGTGTAACGCTCTAGTGACATGGCCTTATCAAACATAAACAGTAAACCTAGCAGTGCTTAAAATCTTTATAAGAGTAATGCGATAAAACGATATTATCTTTTACTGTGTGCAGACTCATCTTCACGGCAATTGCCGGTTTCACAGTGACCGTATAAATACAGGCTATGATTAGTCAGCTTGATGCCATGTTGTTTAGCAATTTCACGTTGAAGTGATTCAATGGATTCGTTGCTAAACTCGATCACTTTGCCGCAATCCAGGCAAATTAGGTGATCGTGGTGATGTTGTTGAGTCAGCTCAAAAACTGATTTACCCCCTTCGAAATTGTGGCGGGTAACAATACCAGCATCATCAAATTGGTTCAGAACACGGTAAACCGTTGCTAAGCCAATCTCTTCACCAATATCGATCAGTATTTTATAAAGATCTTCCGCGCTGACGTGGTGACACGCAGGATTTTGCAACACTTCCAGAATTTTAAGCCGGGGGAGTGTGACTTTAAGGCCAGCGTTTTTTAAGGCTTTGTTGTTGTCAGTCATGCGGATTCAGTCCTGTTACAATCGATTCAAATTAAGGCTGTTTAGCCTATGACATCCGTGGCGCAATAATCATAATTGCGTCTTATTATAGAGCTGCTAGCCCCAAATGAAAACGGTGGTTGTTAACAAAGATATCATTGCACACTTTGTAAGATTAATCATGCAGTGTATTGATGGATGGGGGAAACACATCACTTGAGTGTACAGGGCTCAGATGTCAAGTTACAAACTTGTAGCGGTTTATTTTCATTTTGCCCAGACGAATATGCGGATCTGTGGGCGGCTTAACAAAGCGGGGTGCCAGTGACTGGAACAGAAACGCTCTGCTGTGAATACTATCGCAGAGCGTTTCTTGTTGCGGGGAGATTAACCGATAATCTCTGACAAGTTCAGCTCTTCACTGATTTGTTTAACCCACGCCTCAACACGTTCATTCGTCAGTTCAGGTTGGCGGTCTTCATCAATGGCCAGACCAATAAAGTGGTCATCATCGGCCAACCCTTTGGAGGCTTCAAAGTGATAGCCCGCGGTTGGCCAGTGGCCGACAATCGCAGCGCCGCGTGGTTCAATGATATCGCGTATCGTCCCCATCGCATCACAGAAATACTCAGCGTAGTCTTCCTGATCGCCGCAACCAAACAAAGCAACTAATTTGCCGTTGAAATCGATCTCTTCCAGTGTTGGGAAGAAATCATCCCAGTCACACTGTGCTTCGCCGTAATACCACGTTGGAATACCGAACAGCAGAATATCGAAGCTTTCTAAATCTTCTTTACTGCTTTTGGCAATGTCATGAACCTCAGCAACCTCTTTGCCCAGTTGCTTTTGGATCATCTTGGCAATATTTTCGGTATTGCCAGTATCGCTGCCAAAGAAAATGCCTACAGTTGCCATATAACTTAATACCTTTTAAATTCAAATATTTACGTCAATAATTGAGCGTATTGCTCAACAATATAACACATTTCAATAGGGCGACATAATGCCAGAAAATTCCGTCAGACTGATATCAAGTTTATGCGATATAAAATCTTTTGTGGGTGACTCGCTCTTATCTTGCCATTGCCGATAACCGTGGTGTAACCGAGAGCCATCATTTGTGATACCAAAGGAGGGAGGGCCGCACTCAGGCAGCAGGACAAATAGGGAAAATGTGGGTTTGATAAACGTGAGCCCCGGCAGGCACATCAGGGCTAAGCAGGAAAGCCTAATCATAGGAAGTCATAACGGTATAAAAAGTCATAACGGCATAAAAGTAATAACAGCGTGGCGTAATCACTTACACCACGCTGTTGTGGTAACCGACAGGGTTAGCACCCTTCTTGATCATGCGCTAACTGAGCAAGTAACATCTGTTCAATCAGCTCACTGCGGCTGATGTTACGCTGCTCTGCAAGGCTGTTGAGAGCATCGACGGCATCTGCATTAATCTTCAGTTCCACGCGTCGTAAGCCACGTACTTTATCGCGCCGTAGTTGATTTCGCTTATTAATTCTAAGCTGTTCATCACGGGATAATGGGTTTGTTTTCGGGCGCCCCGGACGGCGTTCATCTGCGAACAGATCCAGCGTCGTGCGATCCGTTTGTTCTTTTGCCATAGGTAGCGGTACTACAAGGGAGTTACATCAGAAAGCGTGACGGAGCCTTTCCAGATGATTCGGTTAACACGTTTCAGGCTGATAGCACACATTGAATTACCTATATACCGACAGCCTGAATTTGCATTTGCCATCGGGCCTGTCCAAGAACAGCAACCGAACACCGCAGCAAAATTATAGCGCGCCATAATACCCTAGCCAACCGAGCAACGACAATGCCTTACTGTGATTAGATTGGGCTAATTCGTTCTTTTTTGCACAATTTTTCCACAGGAAATACATTTCTTTTCCCCAAGGTATGATTTTTAATCAACATGACGGGAATCTTGCGTTATGCGGCATCAAGGAAACGGTGGATTGCCCGCAACACAGAATCTGGTTTTTCCGCATGGACCCAATGACCGGTTCCGGCGACGACATGCGCACGGGCTTGTGGGAACTGACGGGCAATATCATCTCGATAGCTGTCTTGAATATAAGGAGATAACTCACCACGGATAAACAAAATAGGATGTGGCCAAGGGGGAATGGGCTGCCAGCCAATAATGTTCTCGTACTGATCCCAGAGGGCAGGGACATTAAATCGCCATTCACCGCCCTGAAATGATTTTAGTAAGAACTGAATAACCCCTTCTTCTTTTATTAACGTGCGCATCAGTTGAGCGGCTTCGTTGCGCTGAGTCACACCAGCGGCACTCACAGCATTAAGCGCGGCGAAAATAGTGTCATGACGGCGTACCTGATAATTCACTGGCGCAATATCGATCGCTACCAGTTTTTCAACCCGATTTGGGGCAAGCGCGGTCATTGCCATCGCCACTTTTCCGCCCATGGAATGGCCGATAATAATGGCTTGTGTTATTGCCAGTTCATCCATTAACGCCAACACATCCTGCGCTATTACGGGATAATCCATCTGTGGTGCACGGGGAGATAAGCCATGGTTACGTAAATCGACCTGAATAACATTATGGTGTTGCTGCAGATCGCGAGCCAATACACCTAGATTATCCAAATTGCCGAATAATCCATGGATCAGAATGATTGGCAGGGCTGAGGTAGGGGACGGTGCGTTTTGTAAGCGGAAATTTAATTTCATAGCGAGCGACGTTCATACTGAGAGATATTCTGGTTAGGGTACCATGAATGCCTGAAGTTGATCTTTCTGATGCTTAAGTGAGGGCGACCTTAGGCGCAGATATTTAGCCGTTTGAGAGTATGCTCAGAATTCTGTGTCACGTTAAAATCATTATAGCGTTATTGTCGTCCCCCCAAATTTAGTCTTACCATTTAATAGAGTTCTTAGAGCTTTTATGGGATTTGAGGCGAGTATCGTGATAGATATAAAAAATCATTAATAATCATCTTGTTGATGAAGATAATAAAAATTCTCGCTTAATAATAACCGGAAGGATTATTGGATAGAGATTTTTAATGAATTGCCTTCTGAGGTGAAGATATGAATAATTTGATGATATTCCATTTTTAGCTCAATTACTTTGTATAACCATAATCCCGGCTTAATTAGAGCATCAAATTCCATAGATTTAAGTTATAAATTCAAACTGTTAAGTCTGTGTGTTCATCTCAATAAAGTAGTTAAAGATGCCAACTAACATCAGTTCAGGTCATATTTTCAACATTATATACTAAATAAGCTACTGACTGTAATTTTATCCAGTAAACGCCTGCGTTACTATTGAAAAATCAGCGACTAAATATTAGGATTCTGATTCTATATGTTGTGTATTTAAATTTTTTAAGCACAACATATGCCAAATTAATACTTCGACTATAAGGATTCAGGCTATGAGTAAAAATACAAAACAAACATCTGGCAAGGTCGCTTCTATTGCTGCGAAGACTTTAAATGACCCTAACTCTTCTGCAATCCAGAGAAGCCTTGCGGGTTCTGCCCTATCCCAACGAGGAACACCAAATCAGACAAGTGGGGAAATGGAGCATAAAGCATCTGCTGCACTCGATAATCCACGTTCCAGTGCATTGACAAAGCAGCTAGCGGCCTCTGTATTAGCACAAGCAAATAAAGACCGTAAATAATCTGTCTTGATTAACTATTGGGGCGAACGCCCCTTTCGTAGAAGGTTGACCACCTGACAGTTCAAAATAGTCAGCCATCGGTGATTTTTAATAGGTTATTTTTCTTGGCAAAATCAAACAGCCTAACCATCCCTTCACGGTTGGCACCAAGGTAATTGACCACTACTGAACCATTAGCTTGCGTTTATCTATATGTTCGGCCTTATGGATAGAAGACGAACGAACGGTATTTCGCTCCTGATGACTCATCTGGCATTCTACATCGTCTTTTGACCACAAACCTGACTCAAGCAATGCGCTACAAGCCTTAAAACGGAAACCAAGACCATAAACTTCTGTTTGGGTCATTTTAACAAATGATCTCGTTGGAGCCGTAGGATCGCAAATTGCGCGGTCAGGTAATTGACGAGCTCACGCTTTATCGCTGGTTTTAAAGCTTTTTTTCGATAACATCTTTCAATGCCCGACACTCCAGGCTCAGGTTGGCAAACATCTGTTTCAGACGACGGTTTTCGTCCTCAAGATCTTTTATCTTTTTGATATCACTCGCTTCCATGCCGCCATATTTTGCCTTCCAGTTATAATAGCTGGCTTCAGAGATGGCGTGCTTACGGCAGAGTTCACGGGCTGAAACTCCGGCTTCAGCCTCGCGGAGAATATTGATGATCTGTTCGTCGGAAAAACGTTTCTTCATGGGGTGTCCTCATGTTGCTGATGAAGACATTACTAACATCGGAGTGTGTTATTCAATGGGGAGCAGGTCAGTCTCTAATGCTCCCCGTGCTTTGATGGGTTCTAATACCTGAATCAGGGTACGTGCTTTTAATTCTTGGATGGGAACACTTTCGATGCTGGGTAAGATGTCTTTTTCAATAGAACGCCAAATATCTTTCGCATGGGCTGCGCTAACGTGGCTTTCTTTCAACTCGAACCATTTACGGGCGACATTCACAAAAATGCTTTCCTCCGCTATCTGGAGCTTTTCAGCTTCTTCATCAGCTCTTGCTTGGGGATCAACCCCTCGCACTAACATGGCCAGTTTCTCGGCTCGTACTTCTCTGGCATCAGCCAAAGAAAGTGCAGGGTACGCGCCAAGGCTTACCATAGTGCGTTTACTACTGTTGGGAAGCTGATAGTGGAAACGCCAAATTTTCTTGCCGGTAGTTTTGACTAATGTCAACGACGGATGAAAAGTGATCCACTTATATCTCCACCAACGGCCCAATATTGATCCACCGTTTTACTCAGGATTAGCTTCTGCTATAACCCCGGCCTTTCGTTTCTGTCTGAGTCGATAGCTTTCTCCTTTGATTTGAACGACATGTGAGTGGTGTAAGATACGGTCCAGCATCGCTGAGGTCAGTGCTGCATCACCGGCGAACGTTTGATCCCACTGCCCGAACGGCAGATTGGATGTCAGGATCATTGCGCTCTTTTCGTAACGTTTAGCGATGACCTGGAAGAACAGCTTTGCTTCTTCCTGACTGAACGGCAGATAGCCTATTTCATCAATGATGAGCAGGCGGGGGGCCATTACTCCACGCTGAAGCGTCGTTTTATAACGGCCCTGACGTTGTGCCGTAGATAACTGAAGTAACAGATCTGCTGCTGTTGTGAAGCGAACTTTGATACCTGCACGGACTGCTTCATAGCCCATCGCTATTGCCAGATGGGTTTTCCCCACACCTGATGGCCCCAGTAATACGATATTTTCATTACGTTCTATGAAGCTGAGTGAGCGTAACGACTGGAGTTGCTTCTGCGGTGCTCCGGTGGCGAATGTGAAGTCATACTCTTCGAACGTTTTCACCGCCGGGAAGGCTGCCATTCGGGTATACATCGCCTGTTTACGTTGATGACGTGCCAGTTTTTCTTCATGAAGCAGATGCTCCAGGAAGTCCATATAACTCCATTCCTGGTCTACTGCCTGTTGTGACAGCGCAGGCGCTGCGCTTATAAGGCTTTCCAGTTGCAACTGCCCGGCGAGCGCCATCAGTCGTTGATGTTGCAGTTCCATCATCACGCCACTCCTCTGCAGAATGAGTCGTAGATGGAGAGTGGATGATGCAGGGGGTGTTTGTCGAAGTTCACCAGATTTTCATCAAGATGCACGTCATACTCTTTTTTCTCCGGAGGCAGTGCCAGCATGGACTGCTGCTCTTCGAGCCAGCGATCGCAGGGACGGGCCTGGATTGTTTCATGCTTTCGTTGGTTAGCGACATCGTGCAGCCAGCGCAGACCGTGGCGGTTGGCTGTTTCAACATCGACAGTGATCCCCATCGGGCGCAGGCGAGTCATTAGTGGGATGTAAAAACTGTTACGGGTGTACTGCACCATCCGTTCCACCTTACCTTTAGTCTGTGCCCTGAAGGGGCGACACAGTCGGGGAGAGAAGCCCATCTCCTTGCCGAACTGCCACAGCGAAGGATGGAACCGGTGCTGACCGGTCTGATATGCGTCACGTTGCAGAACCACAGTTTTCATATTGTCATACAACACTTCGCGCGGCACACCACCAAAGAAGCGGAACGCATTACGATGGCAGGTCTCCAGCGTGTCATAACGCATATTGTCAGTGAATTCGATGTACAGCATTCGGCTGTATCCGAGAACAGCAACGAACACGTGAAGCGGTGAGCGACCATTACGCATAGTGCCCCAGTCAACCTGCATCTGTCGTCCGGGTTCAGTTTCGAACCGAACGGCAGGCTCCTGCTCCTGAGGAACCGAGAGAGAACGAATGAATGCCCTGAGAATGGTCATTCCGCCACGATATCCCTGGTCTCTGATCTCGCGAGCGATTACCGTTGCCGGGATTTTGTAAGGATGAGCATCGGCGATGCGTTGACGAATATAATCCCGGTATTCATCCAGGAGTGAAGCAACAGCAGGTCGCGGCGTATATTTTGGCGGCTCAGATTTTGCCTGCAAATAACGTTTAACGGTATTGCGGGAGATCCCCAGTTCTCTGGCAATCGCCCGGCTACTCATTCCCTGCTTGTGCAGGATTTTAATTTCCATAACTGTCTCAAAAGTGA
This sequence comes from Yersinia pestis, assembly GCF_900460465.1. Lineage (GTDB taxonomy): Bacteria > Pseudomonadota > Gammaproteobacteria > Enterobacterales > Enterobacteriaceae > Yersinia > Yersinia pestis. The sequence continues at coordinate 533,083 of NZ_UAVH01000007.1, forward strand.
CCATAAACTCTCCTGAATCAGGAGAGCAGATTACCCCCTGGATCTGATTTCAGGCGTTGGGTGTGGATCACTATTGCACCGTTCGTTACACATATGTCGATGGAGTCACTTTACGAATATGGAACTCGTGCTGGCTTCTGGCGTATCCATCAGGAGTTTGTTTCTCGGGGGCTGCCTATGACGGTCTTTGGTGTCGCCATGGCATTGGAGCGTAATCCATTGATTGTCGAAGCGATTAAGTGTGCGGGTTATGATGTGGTTTGCCATGGCTGGCGTTGGCTCCATTATCAACACGTCGATGAGCAAACTGAACGTGAGCATATGCAGCGGGCCATCAAGATATTACATGATTTATTCGGCCAACCCCCTGCAGGCTGGTATACCGGGCGTGATAGCCCAAATACCCGGCGGCTGGTGGTGGAGAATGGTCACCTTCTGTACGACAGCGATTATTATGGCGATGATTTGCCCTTTTGGTCGCAGGTCAGGGGAGTTGATGGCAGTACCACCCCACATCTGGTCGTGCCTTATACACTGGATGCCAATGATATGCGTTTTGCCTCAGCACAGGGATTTAACTCCAGTGAGCAGTTTTATACCTATTTAAAAGACAGCTTCGATGTGTTGTACGCAGAGGGTGAAACTGCACCTAAAATGATGTCAGTGGGGATGCACTGTCGGTTATTAGGGCGCCCTGGACGTTTCCGGGCTTTGCAGCGCTTTTTGGATTATATCCAGCAACACGAAAGGGTGTGGGTTTGTCGGCGTCAAGAGATTGCGGAGCATTGGGTTAAACATCACCCGTTTGAAGGTATCAATGGCCGGTAGGGATAAAAAACAGATACCCGAAAGTATCTGTCAGACTGCTGACAAACCCCGATGACGCGATCTTGAACGGTGAGGATAGGCAGAGGAGTAAAGCGTCCGCGCCAAGGATGGCGCGGCTCGAGCCTACATGGATGTATTTACGGCGTCTTTACGATCTGCCTGTTCTCTCCGTCGCGGGCACTTTGTCAATAACCTCACAGATACCCGAAAATATCTGTTTTCTCTCAACTTACTGCGCCGTTTGGGAATTAGCCGCTTCAGCCGCGGTTTTTACCCAACCATCGAAGGTCGCCTGATGAGCGTTGATCCAGCCATTTACATGGCGTTCAATATCGGCATCTGAGGATTCACCACTGTGCATCCGCATGTTTTGAGCATTCACATCATTAATAGATAATTTCATGATAGAGAAAAGCTTGGCGGCTGCCGGATTGGCTTCAGCCCATTTTTTGTTCGCCACAATATGCATGACGCTAGGTGGGAAACCATAGTTCGCGCCATTAGAAAGCTGGGTATCGATAGTTTTGTCTGGCAAGGAAGAGAAGGGAACTTGTAGCCACACGACATCACGGCCCGGCACCAATACGTCACTGACCCAATAAGGCGTCCAAGTGTAATACAGAATGGGCTTGCCTTCTTTGTAACGGGTAATGGTATCGGCAATCATGGCGGCATAGTTACCCTGATTATGGGTCACCGTATCGCTCAGGCCGTAAGCTTTGATCTGATGGTTAATTGGGGCCTCACAACCCCAGCCGGGGTTACAGCCGGTCAGATCGGCTTTGCCATCATTATTGGCATCAAACAATTTGGCTATTTTCGGGTCTTTTAACTGTGCAACATTGGTGATGTTGTATTGGTCGGCTGTTTTTTTATCGATCAGATAACCCTGTGCCAAGCCTTCAATATAGTTACCCTGCCGGTAAAATTTAGCATCACCACCGGCTGCATTATATTGATCGTTATGCAGTGGCACCCAATTTACCGCCAGATAGGTTGCATCACCTGCAGCAATGGAGGAGTAGGCGACATTGTAATCGACTTCTTTCGTGGGTTGGACGTCGTAACCGAGTTTTTCCAACGCTTTATTGACCAGCGAGGTCTGGAAGGTTTCTTCCGAAATGGTGCTTTGCAGAGGCTGGACGGTGATACCTTTGCCCGGCAATTCTGCTGCGGATAACTGAGAGCTGATCAGTGTGGTGAGGGCCAAGGCCCAGATTCCTGTCGTGCGCATAGTTTTTCCTTTTTTAAGCTATTTTATTTGAGCGTAATTAATTGAAATTATTTGCTGTTACAGAAGGGTTTGGTGAGCAACCCAACAGGCCCTGTGGTATACCAGCGACCAGTGCCTTTACTGCGGCGATCACGACCTAATGATTGGGTTAAGCGATCCAAAATAATGGCGAGGATCACAATACCGACGCCGCCTACGGCAGCCAGCCCCATATCCAGACGGCCAATACCGCGCAGGACCATCTGACCTAAACCACCCACTGCAATCATTGAAGCGATAACCACCATGGACAATGCCAGCATCAACGTTTGGTTCACCCCAGCCATAATGGTTGGCATCGCCAGCGGTAGCTGTACTTTGAACAGCAACTGACGCGGGTTGGCACCAAAGGACTCCGCTGCTTCAATCAGATCTTCCGGTACTTGTTTGATGCCGAGAATGGTCAGGCGGACAATAGGGGGCAGGGCAAAAATAATCGTCACCACGACACCGGGGACGTTACCGATACCGAACAGCATAACGATGGGGACCAGATAGACGAACGCGGGTGTGGTCTGCATTGCATCCAGTAAGGGCCGAATAATCCGGGCGGCATTATTGCTGCGCGCCAGCCAGATTCCGAGGGGGAGCCCAATCAGAATACAGAAGAACAGGGAGGTCAGAACCAGTGCCAAGGTCACCATGGCCTGCGACCATGCGCCGATAGCACCGATGGCAATCAGTGATATCAAGGTTGCCGCGCCCATACTGAGCGTGGAAAACTGCCAGGCTATCAGGGCGAAAACTAAAATCGCTACGGGTGCGGGCATCCCCAGTAACAATGTCTGAAAGCCGCTGAGGATAAAATCAACCGGTACGCGGATCCCCTGAAACAGCGGACGAAAGTGCAGAACGACCCAATCAATACCTTGGGTAACCCACGAGTCCAGTGGGATCCACGTATTCTGGAACGGGTCCATCAGGCTGAAATGCTCTGGTGCTGGGGTAGGTGCGCTGTTCAACCAATCGGTATTTTGTGCGGCCTGAGACGCCGCCTCATGCGTTGCAGACCCTACGCTATTGCTTCCCTCGGCCATGCTTGCTCCCCATGGGTCAGCAGCGGCTGACAGGCTCTGAGGTGCACTATCGGTAACCGTGGGAGCGACTGATGTTGCCGTATCAGTTGCCCACGGATTATTGACTGTTTGTTCGTTCACCTGAATTTGATCACTCATTTGGCGTCTCCTTATCTAGGGCCTGCAAGAGCATGGCTTTTGAAATAATACCGATATAGCTACTGTCTTCACCGATCACCGGGACCGCACACGGAGCCTGTGCCACCAATGAAATCAGCTCACTGAGGGGCATATCAGCAGGAACAGGTGCGGGTTCAGCCAGCAACGCGCTATCCAACGGTTGATGTTCTGCCAATGCTTTTTTCAGTGATTCTATCGATACTACGCCAATGAATTTTTGACCGCGTTCCAGCACATAACCGTAATCACGGTTTTCATCCTGAAGCAGTTTTAACGCTGAACGCGGGCCGAAACCCGGTGTTTTACGGATTAATGAAGCAGGACGACGGCGGGCGATATCTTTGGCACTGAAGACATGAGTAATATCGACACCACGGAAGAAGGTACGCACATAATCATTGGCTGGATTATTGAGGATCTCATCCGGTGTCCCCACTTGCACAACTTCACCACCTTGCATAATGGCAATACGATCGCCAATACGCATAGCTTCATCCAGGTCATGGGAAATAAAAACAATGGTTCGCTGATGCTTGGCTTGTAACTTGACCAGCTCATCTTGCATTTCGGTACGTATTAAGGGGTCAAGGGCTGAAAAGGCCTCATCCATTAATAGGATATCCGGATTATTGGCCATTGCTCTGGCTAAGCCAACACGCTGGCGCATCCCACCGGAAAGTTCGTCAGGATAGGAATTGGCATAGCTATCCAAACTGACCTGACGCAATGCTTCTAATGCTTTTTCATTGCGTTCCAGCAATGGGATGCCCGCTAATTCCATGCCAAATGCGGTATTATCTAATACATTTAAATGCGGCATTAATGCAAAGGATTGAAATACCATACTGATCTTATTACGGCGTACGGTGCGCAGGGCACTGTCAGATATTTTGGCAATATCTTCACCATCGATCAGTACTTCACCACGGGTGGGTTCTATCAGACGATTGAGAAGGCGTACCAGTGTGGATTTACCGGAACCGGATAACCCCATGATGACGAATATCTCGCCTTCTTCAATGGCCAGATTGGCATCTTTGACACCAACGGATAAACCGGTTTTGGCAAATATCTGCTCTTTATTTTTACCTGATTCAAGCAGTTTAAAAGCCCGTTCCGGATGTTCACCAAATACTTTATATAAGTTCTTTACTTCGAGTTTAATTGCCATGCAGTAGGTATATCCCTCTGTCAGTTTTAAATTTTTGTTTATTCGAACAATGTTATCCTGATGAAAATATAAAACGCTATATACCCTAACACAGTGAGAATCTGAGACAACCCTCAATTTTCTTATATGCGATTTTTATTTTCTCTCATTACTAATATATGGCTTTTAGATGGGTGTATATATCTATGTTAATAATGTGTTTTTTAGGGTTTATTAACCGTTGAATATTGGCACAAAGAATTAAGGGTAATTAGGCCGCGAGTCGGTTAATTGTCATGTATATATCTGTAATGTATTTCGCTATAAGATGACTGATTATATCCTTCTTCTATGAGTTCATGTATTGCATGATATTTGTGCGATATTACTCATTCGACACGTTCGTTATACGTCCTTGTTGCGTTCGGTGTATTCCCCTTGTGCTCTGGCCTGAATGCCAATAAACAGATGATAATAGTTAAATTCAGCACATAACATGCTCATTAAGCAGGCTATAGCGAAGTGAGATGATGGCGGTCATATAGCCGTAAATGCGACGACTTACGGCGGTAAGCGATAAGGCATATTAGGGGGCGATTGGCTAACTGCCTATTGGGGCTGAGTCTCCCCCTTTTTTATCTAGAATATTTCCTTTTTTATCTAGACTAAAAAGGAGGGCCGCCGTGTGGGGAAATCTTAAAAATCCCAATCTTCGTCTTCAGTATTGACCGCTTTACCGATCACATAAGATGAACCTGATCCGGAGAAAAAATCGTGGTTTTCATCTGCGTTTGGCGACAACGCGGCCAGAATTGCAGGGCTGACCGCCGCCTGGCTGGCGGGAAATAATGCCTCATAGCCTAAATTCATGAGTGCTTTATTGGCATTGTAGTGGAGAAATTTTTTTACATCCTCTGTCCAGCCAACGTGGTCATACAGATCTTCGGTATAACGCACTTCATTATCATAGAGATCTTGCAGTAGGTCGAAAGCGAAATTCTTTATTTCCTGACGATGGGCACTATCTATTTTTCCCAACCCCTTTTGAAACTTATAGCCGATATAATATCCATGGACAGCTTCGTCCCGAATAATAAGCCGAATAAGATCTGCGGTGTTGGTTAATTTAGCTCTACTGGACCAATACATGGGTAAATAAAATCCGGAATAGAATAAAAATGATTCCAAAAATACACTGGCTATTTTTTTCTTCAGCGGATCGTCATTATGGTAATGCTGTGAAATAATATCAGCTTTCTTTTGGAGTGGCCCATTATCCTCACTCCAACGGTAGGCATCGTCTACATCTGATGTCAGACAAAGTGTAGAAAAAATAGAGCTATAAGAACGTGCGTGTACGGCCTCCATAAAGCTGATATTTGAAAATATCGCTTCCTCATGGGGGGTAATCGCATCTTTAATTAATGCAGGTGCGCCCAGTGTATTCTGGATCGTATCCAATAGCGTGAGGCCGGTAAAAACCCGGATAGTCAGTTGTTGTTCATGTGGCGTGAGTGTCGCCCACGACGGAATATCATTCGACAGCGGGACTTTTTCCGGCAGCCAAAAATTAGATGTCAGGCGGTTCCACACTTCCAGATCTTTATCGTCTTCAATTTTATTCCAGTTGATGGCGCTGATACGTGTTATTGGTTTTACTACGTTCATATCATTGTTTCCTTAATCTATCCGACCTGATTAATTCAGTGCTATCTATTTACCGTGAGCAGGAAAGTTACCGTAAACAGAAAAGTTGCCGTAAACAGAAAAGACATTACAGCGAACAGGAAACGCAGCCCTCGACTTCGGTTCCCTCTAATGCCATCTGACGTAGCCGGATGTAATAAATGGTCTTGATCCCTTTCTTCCAAGCGTAAATCTGTGCTTTGTTAATATCGCGGGTGGTAGCGGTATCACGGAAGAACAGCGTCAGAGAGAGGCCCTGATCAACATGTTGGGTCGCTGCGGCATAGGTATCGATGATTTTTTCAGGCCCGATCTGGTAGGCATCTTGATAATATTCAAGGTTATCGTTGGTCATATAGGGTGCGGGATAATAAACACGGCCTATTTTGCCTTCTTTACGGATCTCAATCGGAGAGACAATCGGGTGGATACTTGATGTCGAATGATTGATATAGGAAATAGAGCCTGTTGGTGGCACCGCCTGTAGGTTCTGATTATAAATACCGTGTTCCATAACGGATTGCCGTAGCGCGATCCAATCTTGTTGGTTTGGTATGGCAATACCGGCATCGGCAAACAGTGCCTGTACTCTTGCTGTTTTTGGCTGCCAGCTTTGCTCGATATATTTGCTGAAGAAAGCACCCGAAGCATAATCTGATTCATCGAAGCCTTTGAAATGGCTGGCCCGTTCTATTGCCAACTGGTTTGAGGCACGGATCGCGTGATACGCCACGGTATAAAAATAGATATTGGTAAAATCCAACGCCTCTTCCGAGCCGTAAAAAAGACGCTCCCGCGCCAGATAACCGTGCAGGTTCATCTGCCCAAGGCCAATGGCATGTGATTCTTGATTGCCTTTTTCAATGGATGGCACTGAGCGAATATTGCTCATTTCAGATACGGCAGTGAGCCCACGAATGGCGATCTCAATGGATTTACCAAAATCGGGTGAATCCATCACCTGCGCGATATTCAGCGAGCCAAGATTACAGGAGATATCTTTCCCGATACGGCGATAGCTGAGGTCTTCGTGGTATTCAGTGGGGGCGTTGACCTGCAAAATTTCCGAACACAAATTACTCATATTAATCCGGCCTTTAATCGGATTAGCGCGATTAACCGTATCTTCAAACATCATATAAGGGTAGCCAGATTCAAATTGGATCTCAGCCAGAATTTGGAAGAACTCGCGGGCTTTAATTTTGCTTTTGCGGATGCGTTTGTTATCCACCATTTCGCGGTATTTTTCGCTGATGCTGATTTCAGACATGGGCACGCCGTAAACCTGTTCAATGTCATAAGGTGAAAACAGGTACATTTCTTCATTATTCTTCGCCAGTTCAAAAGTGATATCCGGTATCACCACCCCCAACGATAAGGTCTTAATCCGTACTTTTTCATCGGCATTTTCCCGCTTGGTATCCAGAAAACGCAAAATATCTGGATGATGGGCATGGAGATAGACCGCCCCCGCCCCCTGACGGGCACCCAACTGATTGGCATAGGAGAACGCGTCCTCCAACATTTTCATTATCGGGATAACACCCGAAGACTGATTTTCAATCCGTTTGATGGGAGCACCCACCTCACGGATATTGCTGAGGAGGAACGCCACGCCTCCGCCACGTTTAGAGAGTTGCAGTGCCGAGTTAATCGAGCGGCCAATGGATTCCATATTGTCTTCGATACGCAACAGGAAGCAGGAGACCAGTTCACCACGTTGTTTTTTGCCACAATTGAGGAAGGTTGGTGTGGCGGGTTGGAAGCGGCCAGAGATAATTTCTTCTACCAGTTCCCGCGCCAGTGTCTGGTTACCTGTAGCCAGTGTCAGTGCGACCATGCAAACGCGATCTTCATAGCGTTCCAGGTAACGTTTGCCATCAAAGGTTTTTAGGGTGTAGCTGGTGTAATATTTAAACGCCCCGAGAAAAGTGGGGAAACGAAATTTTTTGCTATAGGCTTGCTGGAATAGACTTTTGATAAAGCTAAAATCGTATTGATCCAGAACCTCTTTTTCGTAATATCCCTCCTCAATCAGGTAATCAATTTTTTCCTGTAGATTATGGAAGAACACCGTGTTTTGATTAACGTGCTGCAAAAAGTATTGCCGTGCGGCCAGCCGGTCTTTATCAAACTGGATACGCCCATCAGCATCATAAAGGTTCAGCATTGCATTCAGTGAGTGATAATCCAGCTCACTGTCGGATGAATCGATGACGTTCAGTTTTGTCGTTGCCAAAATTCAGTTACTCCCTTGCGAACGTTTGCCACATCTTCTGCTGTACCTAGGAGTTCAAAGCGATACAGGTAAGGAACCTGACACTTGTGGGAGATAATATCCCCCGCCAGACAGTAGGCGTCGCCAAAATTAGTGTTGCCCGCGGCAATAACACCGCGGATCAATGAACGGTTATGAACATCGTTCAGGAACCGAATGACCTGAATAGGTACCGCGCCAACCGGGCTGCCCCCCCCATAGCTAGGTACCAACAAAATATAGGGCTGCTCAACCCGTAGCTTTTCCCGCGCCCCGGCAATAGGGATCCGGATGGCGGGTAGTTGTAACTTTTCGACAAAACGATGGGAGTTCTCCGAGCTGCTGGAGAAATAAACCAGCGGATTCATGTCATCGACCTCATCAAACACTGACCGCCTGAACCAGTGCATTAATCTTATCCGGGTGGAAGCCTGACCAATGCTCATCTCCTGCCACAATCACGGGAACTTGCTGATAACCCAACGATTTGACATGGTTTAGTGCCTGTTCATCTTCTGTTAAATCAATGATTTGATATGAGATGCCTTGTCTGTCGAATGCCCGGTAGGTGGCATTACACTGGACACAGTCAGGTTTGCTGTAAATAATAATGCTCATGATTCGTATTTACCTTTTATGTTAAAGGAAAATCATCCCCTTCAGGCTGCTATGGGGTCCGTATGACGTACCACGGTGGCCTATGATTATCATCTGCGTATTCATTTCCGCAAGTGATGACAAAATACTATATGTAGTGCTTATTTAATTCAACCACACTACATGTAGTTATTTGTGCCTATTTAATCCGCTATTCAGGGATAAGGCCGTCAGCACAGGGCTGGCAGCAGAATTTTGGGATGGTTAGCCGGGGAAAATATTTTATTGCAGAACAAAGAAGGGGGATCGTAGAGAGGGATCTCGGTGATGAGCCGTGCTAATTTTTTACTGGATCAAAACATTTGCTAGATCAAAACATTGACTAGATCAAAACATTGACTGGACCCGATCATGACGACCAGGCTGTACATTTGGTTACTTAGCGAAACCAATGACTCACGGAAGGGCAAATCTTGTTCCTCTATGATTTATTTCAACGGCCCATTGGGGGCTTAGCGAAACAAACTCTGAGGATTTGAAAATGAAAAAAGTATTAGCATTAATGGTTGCCGCCACCCTGGGTCTATCTTCAGTTGCTTTCGCTGCTGACACAACAGCAACGGCTACACCTGCGGCAACCAGTACGACAGCCACAGTTGCTGCTCAAACTAAAGCAACTCAACATCAAAAACATAAAGTGACGAAGAAAACCACAGAACAGAAAGCACAGGCTGCTAAAAAACACGAGAAAAAAGCATCAGTTCAAAAAACACCCGTGCAGAAAGCACAAGCAGCGAAAAAGCATGTGAAAAAAGCATCAGTTCAAAAAGCGCCCGTGCAAAAAGCACAGGCAGCGAAAAAGCACCATAAAACGGCTAAAAAACCAGTAGCGGCACCCGCAGCATAAGGTCGCCCCCAGAGGTTGTATCATCAGGTTAATCCCAATCACCCACTTAATTGTGGGTGTTTTTTTATAAGCTTATCATTATGATTCATTACTCTTGGTTCGAACTTATTTTCAGCGCAGTGATATTGTTGGGGATCACCAATACGCTGTTTTGACCAATATTTTTATCTTTTTTCGACGTTCCATTTCTGCAGCATTAACCGCTTCCATTCACCTGAATCACTGACGTAAACTATTATTTGAGGTATAGTCAGTTATTGCATGTCCATTAATTTAAGCTAAACGTAAATTATTTAGTTTGATATTTTATTAACATTACAATTATTAATCATAAAAAATTACATAAATATACGCTCATTGTTTTTTTGTTACAAAAAAGAAAAATCCTAAATATCTTAATGAAATGACAAATTTCTGTTTAATGTATGTTTTTAATGGGATAGTAAATTATAAGAATACTTAAAATTAGGACAATTTATGTATCTGAGACCTGATGAAGTCGCTAAAGTTTTGGAAAATGCGGGTTTTGAACGTGTATATACAGTTAATGAAGCGTATGGTTATCAAAAGGGAAGGCATTATGTTTATGTTAATCGTGAATCTTATATGGGCCGAACAGCATTAATTATTCATCCATCTCAAAAAGATAAGAGCATTGGGTTGTCGATGCCTACAGCATTAATTAAAACCAGTAATAAATATATTGAATTCCCTCTCTATTTGGTTGGTGCTATCGGTGAGTATTATGGTATTGCGCATGGTTTTAGTTCAAGAGAGTTGTTACTGAATTTCTTAGGCCGGATGTTCGAATAGCGCCATGATAAGGCTGACTGCCTATCTGATGTCGCGAGAAAATCAGATAATAATGCAGCCATATCCACGATGCTAATGGGTAGGTAATAGAACATCACTAATGAAGCAGGGTGCCGGGTTCTGGATTAAAATGCAGATTATAATGACGCCGAAATTGTGCCAATTCAAAGGCATCTAAATCCAGTTCGGCAAAATAAAACAAAGCGGCGTCGGTATGCTCTGCTGCCAGAATAGGGGAGATCTGTGCGCGGATCAGGGTATTTCGCCACAGCTCCACATTTTCATCCGAAGGGTTTTTGATAAAAGTATGATAAATAAAAACTAAATAAGCTGCCTTTCTAACCTCTTCTGCCGAGCCATTGCTGGTGGAGCGAATAAACATTTGCGTTTGGCGTGGCCCCATCTCTTGCAACATCGATTCAATATAAATCGGTTTTATTTTCAGTAGGTTAGAGATTGTATCGATAGCTTTGCGGGTATCTGATGTCAATACACGATAGCCCACAATAAAAACCACGATCAAAACAGCAATAATTATCCACGTCATTTAAGGTTTCTTTACGCCATAGAAGATGAATTTAGCAATGTAAATCTATCGGCTTATTAAATTTCCATAAGTTGTTAAATTGCGATAAGTTATTAAATTGCTATAAGTTATTAAATTGTCATAAAATATTAGATTGCCATAAATAGACAACATCAACAAAGTACTCACGTATTATCGCCACTGAAGTTATCAGTATTTTTGTGCTGACTATTCAGGTGAAGATTAAACGCGGCAGCATCTTTTGCCAGAGCATCAAGGTGTGCCCCCAGCATTTTCATTTGCCTGACCAGTGAAGAGACTGTAAACAATATTGTGTAATTGCCTGTTTTTGATATCTTCACTCCAACAACGGAGACAGGCAAATTATGGACGAAAAGAAACTTAAAGCACTTGCGGCTGAACTGGCTAAAGGTCTTAAAACCGAAGCCGACCTTAATGCATTTTCTCGTATGCTAACAAAGCTTACCGTCGAAACAGCGTTAAATGCAGAGCTTACCGAACACCTCGGGCACGAGAAAAATACCCCTAAATCAGGCTCGAATACCCGCAACGGCTATTCGTCCAAAACACTGCTATGCGACGACGGCGAAATCGAGCTGAATACGCCACGCGACCGCGAAAACACCTTTGAACCGCAGCTGATAAAGAAAAATCAGACGCGTATCACACAGATGGACAGCCAGATTTTGTCCCTGTACGCCAAAGGCATGACCACCCGCGAAATCGTCGCCACCTTCAAAGAGATGTATGACGCCGATGTGTCTCCCACGCTGATATCTAAAGTCACCGATGCCGTAAAAGAGCAGGTTGCTGAATGGCAAAACCGCCAACTGGATGCTCTGTATCCCATTGTTTATATGGACTGCATTGTCGTAAAAGTCCGCCAGAACGGTAGCGTGATAAACAAAGCAGTGTTCCTAGCGCTGGGCATCAACACTGAAGGTCAGAAAGAGCTGCTGGGCATGTGGCTGGCAGAAAATGAAGGTGCGAAGTTCTGGCTAAGTGTGCTGACAGAGCTAAAAAATCGCGGTCTTCAGGACATTCTGATTGCCTGCGTGGATGGCCTGAAGGGGTTCCCGGATGCGATAAACAGTGTTTATCCGCAGACTCACATCCAGCTGTGCATCATCCATATGGTACGCAACAGCCTGAAATATGTGTCATGGAAGGACTATAAAGCCGTCACCAGCGGTTTGAAAATGGTGTATCAGGCTCCGACAGAAGAGGCGGCGCTGATGGCGCTGGATAAGTTTGCGGAGGCCTGGGACGACAAATACCCGCAAATTAGCAAAAGTTGGCGTACGCACTGGGAAAATCTCAATACATTCTTCGGCTATCCGCCCGATATCCGCAAGGCTATCTACACCACGAATGCCATCGAATCGGTGAACAGCGTGATCCGTGCAGCCATTAAAAAGCGCAAAGTGTTCCCGACAGACGACTCAGTGCGGAAGGTTGTTTATTTGGCGATCAAGGATGCATCAAAAAAATGGAGTATGCCGATCCAGAACTGGCGGTTAGCGATGAGCCGTTTTATTATCGAGTTCGGTGACCGCCTGAGCGATCACCTTTAATACGGTGGCAGTTACACAGAATTATGGACAGGCTCCCAGTGAATGCTGTTCCGGTAGTGTATTCGCCGTATTGAGTTTTCTTAGCAGCATCTCATTCTTCACCCGCAATGCGCTTTCCCGGGCTTTTGATTGTTCCAGCTCATATTGCAACGCATTATAGCTTGATTGCCATGTCTTATGCTGTTTCTCAAAAGTTGACTGCAACTCACTCATTGCTTTGAGAAATTGTACTTCAAGCTCACGCATTGTCATTGCTTTTCCTTTATGGCGTCTTCCGATTTCCAGCGGCAGTATAACGAAATCTGAGCATAACCTCATCCATCAACTCTGTCTTGTCTTCCTGATTGTGGGCTAACCGATGATATTGTAGGGTAACCGATGATATTATAGGTGAGCCAATATTGTGGTTCGACCAATATTGGTTCATCAACAGACGGTGAAACGACTGATCGTGGGGCCCGTCAGCTGATGCATTATTGTCCGCTTGCCACCACGGAGACACAATTTATTTCTTTGTTACCTATTCGCAAGTGTAATAATTAAGTCTTGCTATTAGTGTCTCATCATGCGTTAATAGCATCATCGGTTTGTAGCACAGACCTATTTATGTAAGCCATTTAAAGTAAAGAGTTCCTAGTTAAAGCGATATTTTTTAGACATCACTTCTCCGACGAATTACCTTCTTTTGTGCCCCCATAAGTAACTCAAGCAGACCTCAATTGCCATGTAGTGGCACAAAATAATGAAGGAAATATATTTATGTCTAATAAAATGACTGGTTTGGTAAAATGGTTTGATGCTGGTAAAGGTTTTGGTTTTATTTCTCCTGCAGATGGCAGCAAAGATGTATTTGTACATTTCTCTGCAATCCAGGGTAATGACTACAAAACTCTTGATGAAGGCCAGAACGTTGAGTTCAGCATCGAGCAAGGCCAAAAAGGCCCTTCAGCTGTAAACGTTGTAGCACTGTAATTCACATTACTGTTGTTAACGTTTAGCTGTAAATAGATTTAGAAGCCTCGTCTTTTGACGGGGTTTTTTTTATTATTTTTTGGGGCGACAAAAATTGTAACTCTTGTTATCACCTGTCACCTGTCACCTGTCACCTGTCACCTGTCACCTGTCACCTGTCACCTACCACCTACCACCTACCACCTACCACCTACAACCTACCACCTACCACCTACCACCTACCACCTACCACCTACAACCTACAACCTATCCCCCTTCCTCTTGCTTGATGTTTTCGCCATGTTAGCTATTCTCAAACTCGTTTCGTTAAATATGAACACCTGAATCAACTCATTTATATCGGCTCATTTTTTGGGTTGTAATACGCATGAGCCTTTGCCTGATGCCTTTGGTGTGTTCAAAAAATAGGCTAATTTAGGTGAAAATAATAACCCGATTACCGTAGATAATTCACTCAATAAGTTAGCGTGAGAATAATAATCAAGCCAATCAATAGCCTGGGGCTTTTGGTTCTTTTCTACTACTTTGGGTTCTTTGCTACTAATAGGTCAGTGGCTTGATCAGATGTCATATTGAACAGAATGAGAAAAATTTATTTGTCTTTTTTGGGTTCTAGATCAATTTCATGTTTTATCTATTTTATTTTTGTCTGATTTTATTTTGATTTTTATCATATAATTCTGAAATTTATGGGTTAACTTCTTTAATGTTCCTTTTTAAAGGGTGAGAATCAGACGCTAATGCTGTTATGAGCATGCATTACCCATATTTATGTTTAGTGCTACGCTTAATAATTCGTTGAATCTGTGCCTGACAGGCAATCACTTATATATTCGCTGATTGATTTATCAAAGGAAGATTAATGTCTAGACGTCTATGGCTTCGAAACACCTTGGTGGCAACTGCGTTATTGAGCGTTTTTTCTGTCCCAGTGAGTGCCGCAACTCACACATTGCAATTAGCTATCGGTGATGAGCCGACCGAAGGTTTTGACCCCATGTTAGGCTGGAGTCACGGTAGCTATCTATTACTTCACAGCCCGCTACTGAAACAAAATGAAGATTTTAGTTGGGATAGTCTGTTGCTCAGCCAGTACCAGCCTAGTGATGATGGAAAAACGTGGTTGCTGACACTTAAGCCTGACCTTAAGTTCTCAGATGGCTCTCCTCTCACCGCAAAAGATGTGGCTTTTACCTACAACAACGCCGCGGCCAGTGGCGGGAAAGTGGATATGGGGAATTTCCTCAGCGCTGAAGTTATCGATCCCCTCAATGTCCGCATCCACTTGAAAGCACCACAAAGTACATTTGTGAATGTGCTGGGTTCACTGGGCATTGTTTCAGCCGATAAATACAATGCAAAAACCTATGCACAAAAACCTATTGGCGCGGGTCCCTATCGTTTAGTGAGTTTCCAGCCGGGTCAGCAAATGATCGTGGAAGCTAACCCTTATTACGCGGGCAATAAGAACGATTTTGATAAATTGATTTTTGTTTTCCTTGATGAAGATAGTGCCTTCGCTGCCGCGCAAAGTGGGCAATTAGGTGTCGTGCGTATCCCTCCCTCCATGGCAGTAGGCTCGGTTAATAACATGAAGTTGTGGGTCCGGCCAAGCGTCGAAAATCGTGGCATTGTGTTCCCAACCACTCCTGCAGGCAAAAAAGACGCACATGGTTACCCCATTGGCAATGATGTGACCGCCGATGTTGCTATCCGTCGTGCCATTAACTACGCCATTAATCGCCAATTATTGGCCGATCAAATCATGGAAGGTCATGCTATTCCGGCCTATACCGGAGTGCAGGGCTTGCCATGGAATAACCCTGATTCAGCGATTAAAGATGGTGATATTGATAAAGCTAAACAGATATTGGAGCAAGCGGGCTGGCAGCTTAATAGCCAAGGCACCAGAGAGAAAAATGGCCTACCGGCCAAGATAACGCTTTGGTATACCAGCGGTGATACCACCCGCCGGGATTTGGCACAGGCGTTACGCTCGATGTTGAAACCTATCGGTATCGATGTGGATTTAAAATCCGGCAGTTGGGAAACGGTTGAGCGCAATATGCATGCCAACCCAACCTTATTTGGCTGGGGGAGTCTTGATCCTATGGAGTTGTATCATCATTACAGCAGCAATGCGGCTGGTGTTGAATATTATAACCCCGGTTACTACAAGAATCCGATGGTCGATAAACATCTGCAACAGGCGTTGGATGCACCGACCTGGCAGCAAGCGGTACCCTTCTGGCAACAGGTGGATTGGGATGGTACGACCGGTGCCGGTATCCGTGGCGATGCTGCGTGGGCATGGTTGTTGAACATCCAGCATACTTATCTGGCCAATAACTGCGTTGATTTAGGTAAAGGAACACCGGAAATTCACGGCTCCTGGTCATTGCTCAATAGTATTGATAGCTGGAAATGGACCTGTCAGTGATGAAGGGGATCTCGCTGTTTACTCTGCGCTTAATTTGCCTGCTGCTGGTCACCGCAGCCGGTACTTTTACATTGCTGAGTTTTTCCCCTGTTGACCCTATACGTGCCTATATTGGTAGCGATTTACTGCATGTGCCGCCAGAGCAATACCCACTGATTGCGGCTCGTTGGGGGCTGGATTTACCTTTGTGGCAACGTTTTTTGCATTGGTTTACTCAAGTGCTCCAAGGGGATTTTGGTTACTCGATGCTGTATAACGCGCCGGTTTCTCAGGTGATAGGTGAGCGTTTTGCTACCTCGTTTGCGTTATTGGTATCGGCCTGGCTATTTTCGGGAATTGTCGGGTTGCTATTGGGGTTGACCGCTGGGCGCTATCTCAACCGTTGGCCTGATCGTCTGATTTCAACGTTGTCCTATTTATTGGCATCGTTGCCCACCTTTTGGATCGGTCTATTGTTGTTGTCGTTATTTGCGGTGAAGCTCAATTGGGCCCCCATTTGCTGTGCATGGACGCCAGGGAGTCAGGCCGAGACCGCCAGTTGGGGGGATAAGCTTCACCACCTGATTTTACCGATGCTAGCGCTGGGGTTACTGGGGGTTGGGAACATTGCACTGCATACCCGTGCCAGAGTTGCTGAAGTGATGAATAGCGAATTTATTCGCTATGCACAGGCGCAGGGGGATAAAGGCTGGCCTTTGGTGAACTTCCATATTTTACGCCATGCCATTACACCCGCGCTTTGCCTGCAATTCGCTTCAGTTGGCGAATTACTGGGGGGGTCTTTATTGGCCGAAAAAGTGTTCGCCTATCCCGGTTTGGGGCAGGCGACGATTGATGCCGGGTTGCATGGTGACATTCCACTCTTGATGGGAATAGTGATGTTCTGCGCCATATTGGTCTTTTGCGGTAATAGCATTGCGAATGCCTTGTTACACCGTTTGAACCGGGGGGCTGCGCGGCAATTATGACTTATAACCCAAACCGGGCCTTGTTCCGGCTGTTCGTCTCACTGGTCTTATTATCTATTTTAATCGTTTATGGTTGGCTAATTTATGGCGCTGAAGTTCCAATGGATTTAATGGCCCGCCGGCAACCACCTTCAACGACCTATTGGTTTGGTACTGATAGCTTGGGGCGCGATTTATGGCTGCGCTGTTTTCAGGGAATGACTACCAGCTTGCAAATTGGCCTGATTGCCGCGTTTGCCAGTGGTCTGCTCGCCATGCTGACGGCCAGTTTATGTGCCGTTAATAAAACCCTCGATTATCTGATCCGTGGGTTGATTGACAGTATGTTGGCATTGCCTCATTTATTGCTGTTAGTCCTGATTTGCTTCACGTTAGGAGGCGGGAAACAAGGGGTTATCCTGGCGGTAGCATTAACCCACTGGCCAAAGCTGGCCTTGATTTTACGTGCCGAGATTTTACGTATTCGTGAGACAGATTATGTGATGCTGTCTCATCGGCTGGGCAACAGTAATTTCTACTGTTGGCGTCATCATCTGCTACCGTTATTACTACCACAGTGGATTGTTGGCACACTGTTGATGTTTCCCCATGCGGTGTTGCACAGTGCCGCACTCAGCTTTTTGGGCTTCGGGCTTGCGCCTCATGAACCGTCATTGGGGATATTACTGGCCGATGCTTTACGTTATCTGAGCAGTGGGTCATGGTGGCTGGCATTTTTTCCTGGCTTGATTTTGGTGGGATTGGTGCTGATATTTGATCAGTTCGCGCGATCACTACAACAACTCTGGGTGAGGTTAGCCTGATGCTGAGATTTGACCAATTTGCTATTGATGTCGCTCATTATCGTTGGTTGGGCCGGAAAACCTGGCACCCGTTGTTGAGCCATATTTCTCTGGATGTGAATCCGGGGGAATTGGTGGCATTGGTCGGCGGGAGTGGAGAGGGTAAGAGCTTGTTACTCCAAAGTGTCTTGGGTTTATTGCCGGAGAATATGCGGTGCCATGGCGAGATTATCCTCGATGGTGAGGTACTGTGCGCCCGCGATAAAATTGAGCAGCGGGGTAAAACCTTATGTTATGTCCCCCAAGGCGTCAGTGCTCTGAACCCACTGATTAAAGTTGGCTCACAAATCACCCGAGCAGCGCAACTCAGTGGTGTAAAACTGCGTTTGGAAGATGTCGCCATGCAGTTGAAAACTTATAATCTTGCGCCGGGGCTGGTAAATGATTTCCCGCGTCAGCTCTCAGGCGGCATGGCGAAACGGGTACTGACCAGCTGCGCGACCTTGACCCATGCCCGCTATATTCTGGCCGATGAAGTGACCTCATGGCTAGATGAAGACCATGCTTGCCAGTTACTGACGCATCTGCGTGCTTTTTGTCAGCAGGGGCGCGGTATTCTGTGGGTAACCCATGATTTAGCGTTGGCCGCACGTTTTGCCGATAAAATTGCGGTGTTACATAAAGGTGAGTTGCACGAAACATTGAGCGCTGACGAACTGAAAAATAGCGGTGGTAGCCCATGGTTGCAGTCACTCTGGGCCGCATTACCGGAACAGCAATTTGTCAGCAAGCCAATCCCACTGGCTGAGGTGGCCGACTATGCTTAGTGTCGAGAATCTGACCATCGTTCAAAGCGGAAAGCGGCTATGGGAGTCGGTATCCTTCACTTTGGCACCAGGGGAACGATTAGGTATCTCAGCACCCAGTGGCTTTGGTAAAACGACGCTGGGCCGGGTATTAGCACAATGGCAGTCGGCAACTGCGGGTCATATCCTGTTAGAGGGGAAACCATTAGCTAAAAAAGGATATTGTCCGGTCCAACTGGTTCCTCAGCACCCAGAGCAAAGTTTTAATCCTTATCGCACCACCGGTGAGAGCCTACATGATGCCTGGCGGCCCGATGCTGATTGGTTGGCGCGGATGGCGGTTAATCCTGATTGGCTGCAACGCAGGCCGGATGAATTATCGGGTGGTGAATTGGCCCGCATTGCTTTGTTACGCGCGCTGGATCCACGGACGCGTTATTTGATTGCGGATGAGGTTACCGCACAATTAGACGCCCGTATTCAGGCTCAAATTTGGCAAGTTTTATTGGAAGAAGCTGAACACCGTCGATTAGGGCTCATTGTTTTTAGCCATAATAAGGCATTATTAGAAAAAGTGTGTTCACGTATTTGGATCCCTGAAAGAGAAAGTAAAACTACAATTTATCCAACGCCATTGGTTAAACCCCATTTGGGGTTAGCAATGGTAAAAACGGGTTAATGGTAAAAACAGGTTGATGCTAAAAATAGGTTAATACTAAAAAGAACCGTGGAATGCGATTAAATTAAATATCACAGCTAGAATAATAACTAATAGTGATTGTTGTAGAGGTGTTTTAATGACACTTGTTTTTATAAAAATATTGATTGAGATCATGTTTGTTATTAATGATTGGAGTTACAAGCTTGATCGGGGGCGTTATTGTGGCGAGATAAATTTACACATTAGAATGTGTGGGTTTTAATTTCTGCCTGTAATTTATTGGCGTCTTATAGACTTGGCGTTCATTATAACTCTAGCATGGAATGCGAATTTATTGATTGCTGATTACGGGGGTGATTCCCTCAGGCGCTCTCTTGCCGTTAGCCATCTTATCCATAAGATTTTACGTTTTTTTGAATGTAAAACAGGTTTTTCATGGTGTTGATGGTAAATGCTGCGTCAGATTGGGTGCTTTTTAATTTATTGATTTTAAAGTTTTTTTGTTTTAATTTTAACTGATTTTATACTTTTGACTATAAAGTTATAAAATAATGGTGAAATTTCCAAGTTTTAGCCTATATTCTTTATAGGTGAAGCATCTATAGCAATGAATTGATTTTTAGCGTCTTTTTTTACAAAAATAATGATGTAAAATCTAACTCATGATAATTATTTATTGACTATGTAAAGTAAATCCGTAATGGATTTTATTATCAATTATCCAGTGTAGACAAATACAGTAAACGTATTGCCCTTTGGTAAAAAAATATTTCTGAACACTGTTTTTATGTTGAATTCGCTCACTGAGCGCGGTAAAAATACTGAGCGATAAAATTATCATACAAATAGGGTGGTGGATAATTTGTCTTGATTTTAGCTTGCTGGCAGGCAGCAGGTTAATGGAAGTTTAAATGTAGGGTTAGCGTTAAAGATAAGGATTTAACCTAATGTACAGGAGGATGTGCTTAATTCTGAAATATTCTAACGAGTGGGTATAAATAACCTATTCTTTATCTTCTATATACCTTCTTCATTGACGTTGCAGCGGTCTCAGCGGCGCTCATTCATCCGAATCACTGGCGGGAGTCAGCGCATCGTGATGCGCTCGTTTGTCTGGCTGTAACACGAGAGACCTTGGATATAGGCTGGGAAGATCATAGGTTTAGTCAGTTGCTTTTTCTCACTTTCACTTTCTTAACATGATACAGGAGGGCTTATGCAGCTCACCCCAAGAGAAGTTGAAAAGCTCATGATCTACACGCTGTCTGATGTGGCGTTTAAGCGCAAAGCGCGTGGCTTGAAACTCAATTATCCGGAAGCTGTTTCTATCATTACTGTGACTGCAATGGAAGGAGCCAGAGATGGCAAATCCGTAGAAGATGTGATGAAGGAAGCCAGTAAAGTGCTGACCAAAGATGATGTGATGGATGGGGTGGCAGATTTGATCCCGAATGTTCAGGTTGAGGCGATTTTTACCGATGGCAGCCGTCTGGTCACGGTACACGACCCTATTAAGTAGTGACGGCAACATGCGAGTAAAACCTGAACTGATTATTGCAGAGGATTCAAGCATGAGCGCGAAGAAAAGTACGAAAGACAGTAAAGAACAGAATACGCCACTGGGTGGCCTCGTTTTAGCGGAAACACCAATTACGTTTAACGAAAATAAACCCGTGACCAAAGTTAAAGTCCGCAATACCGGTGACCGGCCAATTCAGGTTGGGTCCCATTTCCATTTCTTCGAGGTTAACCGCGCACTGGAATTTGATCGTGCAGCAGCTTATGGCAAGCGCCTCAATATCTCCTCGACGACGGCTATCCGTTTTGAACCTGGTGATGAAACTGAAGTTCCGCTTATCCCCTTTGGCGGCAAGCAGACACTGTATGGTTTTAACAATCTTGTCGATGGGTGGACCGGTGAGGGTGTGGTACCCAACAGTGAGCGCCCGGATAAACTCGCGGCTATCCGCCTTGCCGCCGAGCGTGGTTTTAAATCATCTAAATAACGCCTTGTTTACAGAGCAAATCATCGAAATTCGCATACGTGTAATGGGGTAAAGCAGTTACACGCACCGGAAAAAGAAAGGAGCGACAGATGCCTCAAATTTCTCGGCAAGAATACGCGGGTCTATTTGGCCCAACAACTGGCGATAAAATCCGTTTGGGTGATACCAATCTGTTTATCGAAATCGAAAAAGACTTGCGTGGATATGGTGAAGAGTCGGTTTACGGTGGTGGGAAATCGCTGCGTGACGGGATGGGGGCCAACAATAATCTGACCCGCGATAATGGTGTGCTTGACCTGGTGATTACCAACGTCACGATTGTCGATGCTCGCTTAGGGGTGATTAAAGCTGACGTCGGTATCCGCGATGGCAAAATCGCCGGTATCGGTAAGAGCGGTAACCCCGGTGTTATGGATGGGGTTACGCAGGGTATGGTGGTCGGTGTGAGCACCGATGCTATCTCTGGTGAGCATTTGATTCTTACTGCCGCCGGTATCGATAGCCATATTCATCTCATCTCCCCGCAACAGGCCTATCATGCGCTGTCCAACGGTGTTGCAACATTCTTTGGTGGGGGGATTGGTCCAACGGATGGCACTAACGGGACAACCGTAACACCAGGGCCGTGGAATATCCGTCAAATGCTGCGTTCGATAGAGGGGTTACCTGTCAACGTTGGTATTTTGGGGAAAGGTAATTCATACGGGCGCGGCCCGTTGCTGGAACAGGCTATTGCCGGTGTTGTGGGCTATAAAGTTCATGAAGACTGGGGCGCGACGGCGAATGCTTTGCGTCATGCGCTGCGGATGGCGGATGAGGTGGATATTCAGGTTTCGGTTCATACCGATAGCCTGAATGAATGTGGTTATGTAGAAGATACTATCGATGCGTTCGAAGGCCGCACGATCCACACGTTCCACACCGAAGGGGCGGGTGGGGGCCATGCGCCGGATATTATTCGGGTGGCCAGCCAAACTAACGTACTGCCAAGTTCAACCAACCCCACCCTGCCGTATGGTGTTAACAGCCAGGCTGAGCTGTTTGACATGATTATGGTGTGTCACAACCTTAACCCGAACGTACCTGCTGACGTCTCCTTTGCCGAAAGCCGTGTGCGCCCAGAAACGATTGCTGCTGAAAACGTTCTGCACGATATGGGCGTTATCTCCATGTTCTCCAGTGACTCACAAGCCATGGGGCGAGTGGGGGAGAACTGGTTGCGTATTTTGCAAACCGCGGATGCGATGAAAGCGGCTCGGGGCAAATTGCCGGAAGATGCGGCGGGTAACGATAATTTCCGCGTGCTGCGCTATGTGGCAAAAATCACCATTAACCCCGCGATTACACAGGGGGTTAGCCATGTTATCGGATCGGTTGAAGTGGGCAAAATGGCCGATCTGGTGCTATGGGATCCTCGCTTCTTTGGTGCGAAACCGAAGATGGTTATCAAGGGGGGCATGATTAACTGGGCCGCGATGGGCGATCCAAATGCGTCACTGCCAACACCACAGCCAGTGTTCTACCGCCCAATGTTTGGCGCGATGGGCAAAACGCTACAAGACACTTGTGTCACTTTCGTTTCTCAGGCTGCACTTGATGATGGTGTGAAAGAGAAAGCGGGGCTGGATCGCCAAGTGATAGCGGTTAAAAACTGCCGCACGATCTCCAAACGTGATCTGGTGCGTAATGACCAAACACCAAACATTGAAGTGGATCCTGAAACCTTTGCAGTAAAAGTGGATGGGGTACATGCCACCTGTGAGCCAATTGCAACTGCGTCGATGAATCAGCGCTATTTCTTTGGCTAACCTCTCTTTGGCTAATCTGAGGTAGCAGCGTTAATCCCGTTACCGGGGCGTTGTAATACTCAAAGTAAGTAGGGTACTACCCGGTTTCAGCATTCAGTTTGTCCACAGTAAAGGCGGTATCCAACGTTATTGGTGTTGCGGGCAGGCGGCAAATGAACGTCGTTAATAGCCAGTGCTTCAGATACGAAGGGTGAATTCAGTTCCTGATATGGGGTGTAGGAAAGTCCTTGGGCTGAATATCGTTGAACAGGATGTCATTACTGTGGGCAACTGATCTACACAAGGAGTGAACAACATGATTTTGATAGAGCACATTCTGGGTAATGTGAAAAAAGATCCGGTTTGGCGGGAAAAACTGAAAGATGCCACTTTCGATCTTTTGATCCTGGACCAACGGGAAGCACAAAAAAGCCGTTGCCGAAAATCCAGTACTCAAGGTCTGGATCTGGGTATTTCTCTCGACCGCAACGTGGTCCTTGCTGATGGTGATGTACTGGCATGGGATGAAGAAACCAATGTGGCCGTGGTGGTACAGATCAATCTACGTGATGTGATGGTGATTGACTTGAGTGAACTGAAAAGTCGTTCACCTGATGAATTAATTAAAACCTGCTTTGAACTGGGACACGCGCTGGGTAATCAGCATTGGAAAGCGGTGACCAAGCATAACGAGGTGTATGTGCCTCTGACCGTCGCGACAACCATGATGGACTCCGTCATGAGGACGCACGGCTTCCAACATCTCCCTTTTCGTTTCGTGAAAGGTGCCGAGATTTTACCTCTGCTGACGAACTCCGAAGCCCGGCTACTGTTTGGTGGTGCTGAGGATACCGACACGCACGTTCATGTTGCCAGCCCCCTTGATGAACCTCATGGCTCTGGTCTGCACATTCACGGTATTCACTCCCACGAAGAAGGCCATAGTCATGGTGATCACGATCATGACCACAGCCATAGCCATGGTGATCATGACCACGACCATAAACACTGATTCAGGCAGCGAGGCACCGCGATGAACGCATCAGATCTCATTCGTATCATGCAATTTGGTGATTCCGTACTGCCGGTCGGGGCCTTTACGTTTTCCAATGGCGTGGAATCTGCCATTCAAACCGGCATCGTTCATGATGTAGCAACATTGAAAGGCTTCGTTTTGACAGCGTTGAAGCAGGCGGCCAGTTGTGACGGCATGGGCGTTGTTGTGGCTCATCGTGCTGTTGTGGCAGATGACCGTGACGGTATTATCCGTGCTGATTGGGCGGTTAATAATCGTAAGTTAAATGAAGAAAGCCGCCTGATGGCAACCCGCATGGGTAAAAAGCTGGCAGAAATGTCGATCCATGTGGTGGAGCACCCATTGATCAGCTGGTGGTTGGAACAAATCAAAAATGGCAACACGGCGGGCACCTATCCGGTGACTCAAGCGGTGGTTATGGCAGCACAAGGGATCGGGCAACGGGAAGTGGTTGTGATGCATCAATACGGTGTGGCGATGACCATTTTAAGTGCGGCTATGCGCTTGATGCGCGTTACGCATTTCGATACACAGCATATCTTATTTGAACTGAACCATGACATTGAGAAATTCTGCGATATTGCCGAAATCGGCGATATCAACCAGATGTCTTCTTATGTCCCGATTGTGGATGTTTTGGCCGCCGTACATGTGAAAGCCCATGTTCGCCTCTTTAGTAACTGAGTGACCGCGGTGTGAACGATCGAGACATGAATAATGTATCGATAAAAATGAATTCAGGATGCTGCGGTGAGGTGTTAGCCGAGTACCTACCCCAAATCAGATAAAAAGAATGAAGAGGATTATCCCGTGACCGATAAAAGCACAGCACGTAAAAAAATAACCCGTATTGGTATTGGTGGTCCGGTAGGTTCGGGGAAAACGGCCATTATCGAAGTCATAACCCCGATCCTGATTAAACGAGGCATTAAGCCACTGATTATCACCAATGACATCGTGACGACCGAGGATGCCAAACAGGTAAAACGGACGCTGAAAGGTATTCTGGACGAAGAGAAGATCCTTGGGGTAGAAACTGGCGCTTGCCCGCATACCGCAGTGCGCGAAGACCCGAGCATGAACATTGCTGCGGTAGAAGAGATGGAAGAGCGCTTCCCTGAAAGCGACCTGATTATGATTGAAAGCGGCGGGGATAACCTGACACTGACATTCAGTCCTGCACTGGCAGACTTCTACATCTATGTTATTGATGTGGCTGAAGGTGAAAAAATTCCTCGTAAAAATGGCCCCGGCTTGGTTCAGGCAGACATTTTAGTGATCAATAAAATTGACCTGGCACCTTATGTCGGTGCCAGCCTGGATGTCATGGAGAGTGATACCAAAGTCGTGCGCGGCAATCGCCCTTATATTCTGACCAATTGCAAAACTGGCCAGGGCATTGAAGAACTGGTCGATATGATTATGCGAGATTTCCTGTTTACCCATGTACAGCCGGAAGGAGAACAGGCATGACAGCACAGAGCCAGAATATCGTGGAGACGCCTTCACGGGTTCGCGCTCACGCATTAGGTGTTAACGCGCCGGAATTAGCGAAATATCAGGATGAACCGGCGCAAATGCGTAGCGGGGCGGTTGGGAAAAGTGGCTATCTGAAACTGAGATTTGCCAAACGTGAACATTGCAGTATTTTGGCCGAAATGGAAAGGCGGGTACCCTCATTGGTACAAAAAGCACTGTACTGGGATGAAGAAATACCTGAGTTACCTTGTGTCACCATGATTTCGACATCAGGTTGTATTTTGCAGGGTGATCGGTTAGCTACTGATGTGCATGTGGAAGCGGGCGCTTGTGCTCACGTCACCACGCAGTCAGCCACAAAAGTTCACATGATGAATGCGAACTACGCCTCGCAGATCCAGAATTTCATTGTGGAGGAAGGCGGTTATCTGGAATTTATGCCAGACCCGCTAATTCCTCATCGAAATTCCCGTTTTATTACTGATACCACGATCAGCATTCATCCAACTGCGACCGCGATTTATTCTGAAGTGCTGATGTCCGGGCGTAAATATCACCATGCTGACGAACGATTCGGTTTTGATGTTTATTCCTCTCGGGTGGCAGCACAAAATCTAGCGGGCAAAGAGTTGTTTGTTGAGAAGTACGTATTAGAACCAAAAGTAGAAAGCCTTGACGCAGTGGGTGTTATGCAAACCTTTGATGCGTTTGGTAACGTGATTTTATTAACGCCCAAAGAACATCATGACCGCATTCTGGCACGGGTTCCGGCTCATTTTGACATCAAAGGGGGGGATTGCCAGCGGCGCGACGCGTCTACCTAATGATTGTGGGTTAGTCTTCAAGGCGTTGGGTATCGATAGCGCCGGTGTAAAGGCAGAGATTCGCCAATTTTGGAAGATAGCCCGCGAAGAGATTTTAGGCGTCACATTGCCTGAACAATTTTTGTGGCGCTGATTTTGCTGTTTTGATGCGCCATTTTAAGGGGAGAAAAGGGGGAATAAGTCAGTCTATTGAATAGAGGCTGGGTACCCAGCCTCGTTTATCAGCCAGTGATCCAAGCAAGTGAAAGCAGCCACATCAATCAGTGATTCCGGGTGAGTGAGAGCAGCGAATACCGCTGCAGCTTCAAGTAGAAGGGTAAAATAATGAATGCTAAAACAGTCAACAAATCAGGTTGGGGGCAGCTTGCCAATTCAAATGTTTTCATTGAATTTATCGATACGGCTTTGCGCGGTTGTGCTCAGGTAATGTTTCAGAATAACCCATTGACCGGGCTATTCTTTTTCATCGCAATATTCATAGGTGCTTATGGTGAAGGTAACCCGGCGGTCGCTTATGGCTGTGTTCTGGGAACGCTGGTTGCCACACTTACCGGGTTGAGCATCCGTGACCGGAAATCATGGCGCTCAGGGTTATACGGTTATAACGGCTGTCTGGTGGGGGCCGCACTACCCACCTTTCTGATCGCCACACCGGTGCTATGGGCCTGCATTGTCTTGGGCAGTATCGTTTCGGTGATTGTTACTGCCTGTATCGCTGATATTTTAAAAACCTGGAAAGTGGCTGCACTGACGGCACCTTTTGTCTTAACCACTTGGGTGGTCTTATTGGCCAGTTACGCCTTTGCTGGCCTACATAGCAGCGGATTACCGGCACCGGCTTTACCACAGCAACTGGTTTTAGAGGCTGGTAATACGTTTGCTGGCACCAACATTTTTGTCAGCATGTTCCATGGTGTTTCACAGGTGTTCTTATTCAGTAGCCTGATCGCGGGCATCCTGTTTGTTATCGGGTTGGCCATTGAATCACTTTGGGCAGCTGTTTTTGCTCTGTGCGGAGCCATATTGGCGATCCTCACCGCCACCCTCCTCGAGGCGGACCATCACAGCATTAATGCTGGGCTTTATGCCTTCAGTGCGGTACTTACCGCGATAGCACTGGGGTCGACGTTCAATAAACCCAGTTGGCGGGTTTTAGCTTATACCGTTATCGGGGTTATTTTTACGGTATTCGTTCAAGGCGCACTGAACACCCTGTTATTACCTATCGGTATTCCTACTTTAACAATGCCTTTTGTATTGGCTTCGTGGCTATTCCTGGTACCGAATAAAGATGTCATGCCAGAGCACCGACAGTAGCGATTAAATTTAAGACATTCTTGGTTCTGAACATGTTACCGGTCATATTTTATCGATCATATAGACCTCAAATTATTGGCGTTATCGTGTTGTCAGCGATAACGCCAGGTCAGAACGGGTAGGGTTGAAAATAATCTGGAGTGCGAATATGACGACAATAATCGCCAGCAGCAGCGCCTTTGGTAATCAGCAAACAAAGCGCAGAGCCATCTACCTGCTAATCGGCCTGTTGGTGGTGAATGGGTTAGCTTGGGTCTGGGCTTTTGCTGAATTTAATGATAATGCCGTGCTGATGGGAATGGCTTTCCTGGCCTACAGTTTTGGTTTGCGCCATGCGGTTGATGCGGATCATATTGCGGCTATTGATAACGTCACGCGTAAACTCATGCAACAAGGTAAAACACCGATTGCTGTTGGGACTTTTTTCTCACTCGGCCATTCAACTATTGTGATCTTAGCTTCACTGGCAATTGCTGCGACCGCCATGGCATTTAAGAATAATATGGCGTGGTTTCACGAAACCGGTGGTTTAATCGGGACGTTGGTGTCATCCGTTTTTTTATTGTTATTTGCTTTTCTCAATTTAACGATCCTGATTTCAGTGTATAAAAAATTCAAACAAGTTAAAGCTGGGTATATTTATAAAGATGAAGAGCTTGACCTTCTGGTCGTGAATAACGGTGGTCTGTTATCCAGAATGTTTAAACGTGTATTTAATATGGTCAATAAAAGCTGGCATATGTATCCAGTTGGTTTTTTGTTTGGCTTAGGTTTTGATACCGCAACTGAAATTGGTGTTTTGGGGATATCAGCGGCCAGCGCCACTCACGGTATGAATTTGTGGTCGATAATGGTGTTTCCGATTTTATTTGCGGCCGGAATGGCATTGATCGATTCACTGGATAATTTTGTGATGATTGGTGCTTATGGCTGGGCATTTTCTAAACCTGTTCGTAAACTTTATTACAATATCACTATCACCGCTGCGTCGGTGATTATTGCTTTCTTTATCGGTGGCATTGAAGCCTTGGGTTTGATTGCCGATAAGTTAAATTTAACTGGTGGTATCTGGACGCCAATTAATAATATCAGCGAGAACTTAGGTCAGATCGGTTACTGGATTATAGGGATGTTTATATGTTGCTGGTTAGTTTCTATTATTAATTACTATGTCCGTGGTTATGACAAGCTAAATATAAGCCGATAAGTCATATTTATTGCGAGTGAATTATTAGACCCGCTGACACAATAAGTTGTATGTGCGTTGGTTAGGGAAGGCTAACAAATAGAGACACTCATTAACCGATAACGCTTAATGAGTGTCTTTTTTTTACAGGTTACATATTGAACTTGTTATTACATATTGAACTTGTTATTACATATTGTGTTTTTTGGCGAAATTTAAAATGTCCTGTTTAATTTCAGACAGTTTACTTTCTGGGGCCTTCTTACATACCTCGACCACTTTAGGTGTCACGAGAGTATCGGTCTCATGCAGATCAACATAATCACCTTGTTTATATTGGGTATCATCGTTCAATACCCAATAAACTACCGGAGTAAATGACTTAGGATTTAGATCCAAGAACTCTTTGCAAGTCATATCACTTGGTGTGGTCCCTGTCGGCGTTGCTGCAAAGGTAGTTGCCGCGGTGGAAAGAAGCAAACCAGTCAGTGCAATATTACGCAGTGATTTGTAGGACATGTTTATTTTCCTTATTTACTTGTTAAATAAAAATGCGGTAATAACCTTTATACCCATCATACTTCAAGCTGCATGTGCGTTAGCTACTCTCAATGATTTTAATTACTTACTGGTTTTTGACCTTAAAATAAATAGACCCATCAAGGTTTTTTCACTTGCCGCCTTTCTGAAGCTCGAATTTTTAGAGTATATACATGGCGTGTGCATACTCAAAATATTGAATGAGTGAGAATGATGATTAACATCACTCTGATATAAAGATCCAACGATTGCGATATGTTGGATTGCATCTATTATTGTTCATAAGTGGCACTATTGCTAATATCTACATCTGTTTTTTTTACTCACAATAGAGTGTGGTGAGGTTTACACGGTGTAAAGCTATGAAAAATAAGTTACTACAGTAAATAATACCGTTTTATGATAATAACTAAGTGTGTTTTTTATGTGGATTAAATTCACTCCCGTAAATATGAGAATGCTGCGTATACGTGTGGTGTGCGTATTAAGATAAAACTATCATTTGATTTCTATCAAAAATAATTTAATTTAATCATGATTTTTCTCATTTCTTATCTATACTAAAATTACCTATAACAATTCTAGTTACTCTATCGATGAAAACATTACGGGAATTTAGAGCTAAGGTATCGGTACCCATTTTTCTTGCCATTTTGGTGGCAATTAACGGGTATCTGATTTTAAGCCCGCTACTCTATCGGGCGATTGCACATTCAAGCGATGCAATAAATAACTTCAATACTTGGAAGGAGGCGTTAAGTTTTCTGGAATTATTCGAAATCCCGCAATTTATGATCGGTCTGGTCTTGATGTTGATGGCATATGCACTATCAATGAAAACCCGTACAGCATGGTTTTTATCGGTATTGCTGCTATTTACTCTTGTTGCCATCAATATTTTTATCGCGAAAAAATATGATAGCCTGACGATTTACTCCATCGTGATTATCTTAGCACTGCTCTTTTATTGGCGGCGGTTTGATTATTACAGTCTTGGCAGCGGTACATTCTTTGCTGTTGTGAGTATCGCTTCATTAATCGTCTATAGCATGTTGGGTACGCTCTATATGGGTGATGAATTTGCCCCCGTAGTGACTGATTTATCTACAGCATTCTATTTCGCGATAGTGTGTATGTCGACGGTGGGGTTCGGGGATATTATCCCGCATACCACTGTGGCGAGAATGTTTACTCTTACGGTGATTATTGCTGGTATAACTGTTTTTGCTACCTCAGTGGCTTCGATTGCCGGCCCGATGATCAGTAATAATATCAAACGCATAGTTAAAGGTAGGATTTCTCACGTGGAACGTAAAAATCATTTTATTATTGTCGGTACCAACTCTTTGGCACTGAATGTATATAAAGGTCTGCGTGACCGGGGTGATGATGTCACTGTGGTTTGTGCGGTAGGTAGCCAACATGATTTCCCTTCCGATGCTGATATTATCGAGGGTGACCCTTCTTCTGTTGCCACGCTAAAATTAGCCGGTGCGGCGAAGGCAAAATATATTATCGTGTTGTGTAACAATGATGCTGATAACACCTTTACCATTTTAGCGGCTAAAGAAATTTCGGGTGAGGGGACGAAAATACTGGCATTAGTCAATGAAACTCAGAATATAGAAAAAGTTAAAAGAGTCAATCCAGACATGGTCTTCTCTTTGCCATTGTTAGGCAGTGAGTTACTGGTCAGGACTCTGAATGGCGATACCATCAATAATACCCTTATTACGGAAATGTTCTTTGGTCATTGCCAGAAACTGGATTGATATCATTAATAGCCCACTATCACTGTGTTTATATCAAAACACCCTCGGTTAAGTGAGGGTGTTTTTTTTGTCACGAGCCTTGGTTTTTATGGGCTATTTATTCAGAGGCAACTTGTGGATCTTTAGGTTTCTCTTTTGGCCCGATCATCAAACCCAACTCGACAGCAATAAAACCAACAATCAAACTGGCGACTAAATAACAGATTGAAACCAAAACTTCGGTAGGATTTTTCATCATTTCTACTGCGCCAAATACGAAGCTGGAGAAGGTTGAAAGACCGCCCATAATCCCAGTGCCTACCATCAGATGTACATACTGGTTAATTTTATCTTTCTTAAAGAAAGAGGTTGTCAGCCCTAATAGAAACGCTGCAATAATATTAGCAACAAAGATATCCATCGGGAAACCATCAGCCAGACGTGGTACCGACAGCATAATAAATTCACGGCACATGGCACCAAAAGCACCACCGACAAAGACTAAGATAATAAGATTCGGCATAATCACTCCTCCCAATTAGTAAGCCAGCCAGGCACCGAAGGCAGCGGCAGCTAAACCGACCAATACAGAAATAATCAGATATCCGGCGGCAATTGCTCTGCCTCGGGCTGTGGCCAGTTTGGCCGCATCTAATTGCATACTGCTGAAGGTGGTATAACCGCCTAGAATCCCAGTCAATACGGCGGTATTCATTAAGTCGCCATAGCGGTCGCGCCAGTCAACACTGAACAAAATACTCAAGTAGCCAATGACAAATGCACCTGAAATATTAATTAAAAATGTACCGAGTGGAAAATTACCTTTATAGACTTTGCCAATACTTAATCCTATCCACCATCGTAAAAGTGAGCCGATACCGCCGCCCAATCCCACCCACATTACATCGATTGCAGTCATAATAAAGCCTCAATAACGATTAGTTTGAGTCAAGTAATTGTAGTCTAAAGTAGACAATAAAATGATAAATATCGCGTACCTATTTATTTTAATCTGATAATGGATTCGTTTTTTGTCCGCCATCAATAAAGTAAAAGAATAACAACAACGCCGGCTTGGTGGTTTTATTGATTAAACTCTGAAATAATATCTGAATGTCACTATTGCGCTTCTTTTTTAATTTGTTGTCAAAACATTTGGCTGAAATAACGATTAAAGAATATTCCACTCATTACGTATGACAGTTTATATCGGTAGGGCGTTTCCTTGGATTATGGCTCTGCGTTAGTTCTGATAATATTTGCAGGGTTATTTATCCCACCGCAGCCTGACAACTTCTTTCGGTTCACATATTTTCAAATATCTTCTTTCTAGACAGATAATGGATGGTTGTCCATTTAATAATTCTTATTACGGAAATTGGTATCAGGCTGTAATGCTAGAATCAGCTATTTTCTGTCTCCTGTTAGTATGAATAGCCTATAACTTGCTATTTTTCGGCTAGCCTGAGAACGTCATTTTGCTGTTTTAACACACAAAATAATCTGCATATTGATCACTACGCCTGTTGGGTCTAAATGGCGTTTCTTTCCTCAATACAAAACATTCGGCAGCCAGCAAAAATAATAAGATTTGCTAATTTATATTCTGACTATTTTCTATTGCCTTAAGTTAGGGTATCTTCTGTAAACAAAATAATAAAAATTTATTTAATATCAATGGATTAAACTTATTTCGTCAAGAAAAAAATTAGCCATTTTGCGATAACCATCACATTGAGATAGTTGAAAAATGTGAAGGTTGTCAATCTGTAAAGTCAATATGAGACGATTATTGTAAGCCTTGGATTACTGCTTTATCTACCAATTCCGTATACTGCCGACAACCAGAGACAATGGAAGTGAGCTAAGGCGCACAATGAGGTACAGATAAAGGGACGTTTACCATTGCAACTGGCATATCAATAACTTGTGTCTTTTGAACATCAAAAGGTGTTGGGTATGGAAAAGAAAAAAATTTATCTGTTTTGCTCTGCTGGGATGTCTACCTCGCTATTGGTTTCCAAAATGAAAGTGCAAGCAGAAAAGTATGATGTGCCGGTTATTATCAATGCTTACCCAGAAGCGCTGGCATCGGCGCAGGGTGCTCATGCTGATGTGATCCTACTGGGGCCGCAGATCGCCTATATGTTGCCTGAAATAGCCAAAATGTTCCCGAATAAACCCGTCGAAGTGATTGATACGCTTCTTTACGGCAAAGTCGATGGGTTAGGGGTATTAAAAGCTGCGGTGGCCGCAATAAAAAAAGCAAAACAATAAGGGGATCACTGTGAGCACATTTATTACGTCGTTGGAGAAGGTCATATTACCCTTCGCCATTAGAATTGGCAGGCAGCAACACGTTAATGCCATCAAGAACGGGTTTATCCGGCTGATGCCATTAACCCTGACTGGGGCCATGTTTGTTCTAATTAATAATGTTTTCTTAAGTTTCGGTGAAGGGTCGTTCTTCTTTTCAATGGGTGTGCGATTAGACGGCGATACCATTACCATGCTAAATGGTTGGAAAGCCATCGGTGGTAACGTTTATAACGGAACGCTCGGGATAATGTCGTTAATGACGCCATTCTTTATCAGTATGGCACTGGCCGAAGAGAAGAAGGTGGATCCACTCTCTGCCGCCTTACTGGCCATCGCAGCCTTTATGACCGTGACCCCGTTCAGTGTTGGCGAGGCCTATGCGGTTGGTGCCAATTGGCTCGGGGGGGCCAATATCATCTCGGGTATCATCATCGGTCTGGTGGTGGCTGAAGTATTCACTTTCATTGTCCGACGTAATTGGATTATCCGTCTGCCAGATAGTGTACCCACTTCGGTTTCCCGTTCTTTCTCGGCATTGATTCCTGGCTTTATCATTCTTTCCATCATGGGCCTGATTTCATACACTCTGGCGCTATATGGTACTAATTTCCATCAGATCATTATCGATTCCATCTCCGCCCCGCTGTCGAAAATGGGCAGTGTCGTGGGGTGGGTGTATGTGATGTTCTCCTCTCTGCTGTGGTTCTTCGGTGTACATGGTGCCATGGCCTTGTCTGCGCTGGAAAGTGGCATCATGATGCCGTTCGCGTTGGAAAACGTGGCAACCTATACCCAATATGGTTCGGTTGAGGCCGCACTGGCTGCGGGTAAAGAGTTCCATATGTGGGCGAAACCGTTTGTCGATTCCTACATCTTCTTGGGCGGAACCGGTGCAACGTTGGGGCTTATTATTGCCATCTTTATTGCTTCTCGCCGTGAAGATTATCGGCAGGTTGCGAAGCTGGCTGCTCCGGCGAGTATTTTCCAGATCAACGAACCAATCCTGTTTGGCTTACCGGTCATTATGAACCCACTCATGTTTATTCCGTTTATCATGGTTCAGCCGATATTAGCCATTATCACGTCAGTAGCTTATTACAGTGGCCTTATTCCTCCGATCACCAATATTGCTCCGTGGACTATGCCCGCCGGGCTAGGTGCATTCTTTAACACCAATGGTAGCATTGCTGCATTATTATTAAGTTTGTTCAACTTGGGCGTGGCAACACTGGTTTATCTCCCGTTCGTGATTATTGCCAATAAAGCACAGGGCGAGATCGACCGTACTGTCGAAAGCGAAGACGATATTGCTAACAGCCTGAAATTCTAAGCGTTACAACCTGTTTGAGTGTTATGGTTTTGGCTCAAGGCCGATAAAAATCGTTATGGATTGGTCCGGCTCAATATGCGGACCAGACACTCAAGTACGAAAGAACAGTGGCTATTGATTGGCGGATGTTGCCAGGCGAAATGGCTTTCATTGACGGAGTAATTGTATGTTTGATTTAAGTAGCATCGTTGATAACGAACAAACCAGTGATGCGCTGGAAGATGTGGTCATGGGGCTTATCATCAACGCGGGCCAAGCCCGTAGCCTGGCCTATAACGCACTGAAACAGGCCAAAGCCGGTGATTTTGCACAAGCAGATGAACTGATGGCGCAGTCCCGGAGCGCCTTGAATGACGCCCACTTGGTGCAGACACAATTGATTGAAGCCGATCAGGGCGAAGGGAAAACCAAAGTTACCCTGGTGCTGGTACATGCTCAGGATCATTTGATGAATGCCATGTTAGCGCGAGAATTGATTACTGAGCTTATCGAGCTGCATCAAAAAATTCAGTGATACGCCGACGGGGCGATAATTCTCAATGGTAGAGCGATGGTGACTAAGATGGACGTCAGATTAGTACGTGAAAGAGACTTTTTTAACGGTAAAGAATTCCATCTGTTTATTTACAACAAAACGGAGAGTGCGACCGGTTTACATCAGCATGATTATTATGAATATACGCTGATATTAACCGGGATGTGCTACCAGGAAATTAACGGAAAGCGTGTTTTTTTGGAGCGTGGGGACTTTATCTTTATTCCTCTTGGTTCTCATCATCAAAGTTTCTATGAGTTTGGTGCCACCCGGATCCTGAATGTCGGGATCAGTAAAGCTTTCTTTGAAGAACATTATTTCCATTTACTGTCTCGGCCTATTGTGGCCTCTCAGGCGTATCGCTTAAGAGGTGATTTTCTTTCCTATATCGAATCGGCGATCTCTGCTCCACACTACAGAGAAAATGAGCAAACAGAACTTTTAGAGCTACTGACCTTTTATGTGACTAACCGCATCAGTCATTACAAAGAGAGTGAAGTTAACGACGATATACCTTCGTGGCTGAAGGCCACAATCGACAAAATGCATGATAACGCGATGTTTAGTGAGAAGGCGTTGGTGAATATGGTCGAGCTTTCTGGCAAAACCCAAGAATATCTCACCAGAGCGACACGGCGCTATTATCAGAAAACGCCCATGCAGATTATCAATGAAATTAGAATAAATTTTGCCAAAACCCAACTTGAAGTGACGAACTATTTAGTTTCGGATATTGCATTTGAAGCAGGCTACAGCGACACCACGTTATTCATCAAAAACTTCAAAAAATTAACCTCTTTTACGCCAGGAAACTATCGCAAGAACTTCTACAGCGCCAGAGAGAGTTTATCCCATTAGTTTTCCAACCGGTTATTCCCATAGTGGGAGAGGGTTGGCAAGGAACCTTTAATGGAAAAATTACTTATTGTTAATGCCGATGATTTTGGTCTGTGTAAAGGGCAAAACTACGGGATCATTGACGCCTTCCGCAACGGCGTAGTCTCCTCGACGACCGCAATGATGAACAGTGTGGATATTAACCATGCGGCGGAACTCAGTGCGCAATATCCGGCACTGCCGGTGGGGATGCATTTTGTATTGACCTTCGGACGTCCATTGACCGCAATGCCTTCTTTAACCGACGCGAATGGTGAACTGGGTAAATGGCTATGGCAGCGTGCTGGAGCAGGGACATTGGATCTGAATGAGATAGCGCAAGAGCTGGAATGCCAGTTCGAGCGGTTTAGTGCGGTCTTTGGCCGCCCTCCGACCCACATTGACAGCCATCATCACGTGCATATGTTGCCGCAGATTTATCCCTTAGTCGCCGCCTTCGCCCGTGAAAAATCACTCCCGCTGCGTATTGATCGACATGAAGTGCAGCAACATGGGCTCACTCTCGATAACCCACGTAGTAGCGAGTGGTTTAACGCTGGCTTCTATGGTGAGAACTTATCAGAGCCGTCGTTCTTGCAGCTACTGGAACACGCTGATCAACAAGGCGTTAACTCGCTGGAAATTATGTGTCATCCGGCCTTTATCGATCAGACGTTGATGACCAGTGGTTATTGTTATCCGCGATTGACCGAGTTGGCGATTTTGACCTCTCCGACATTAAAGCCCGCTATCGCGCAACGTGGTTATCGGCTGGGGTCGTTTTTAGATTGTTAATTTTGTTTACTCAGGTGCATGGGTCGTGACTATATAGAAGACGACAAATAGGAAAGATAATAAAATGGCGAGCTTGCCTTTATCTGTTTCGATTTTAACTACGCCATAAATGAAAAGCAGAATGACCAAAATGCCGGTCGAGATAAGAAAAAGTAAAAACCTAATATCACTGGCTGATAGCATAGAAACTCATTGGGAGTGGTTATCATAGACATCACAGATAATGCCCCCATTTTTAGGGGCATTATCCTACAAGAGGCGACTCATTGAGAGAAATCGACAGATTGAGAGGATTCAGTCTGGCGTTGATACCGGGGTTTCAGATGCAGCCGATGCTGGAATCGAAACATTCGCTTTCGAAAGCTGAGCAATCCGGGCCTCGTACGACAAAATCAAGGCATCTTCACTCGTGAGAGTATTACGTGAGTTCTTTAGCCATTCACGCTGTTCATTGCGAATATTGATTTCTTGGTCAGGTGCTGCAGCCTGCGCCTTAGCATAAACGCTGAGAAGTGTATCATCCAGTTTAGAAAGAACAGGGTTGGTACAGATTGATGTCTCTACGTAGCCTTTTGCGTTGTCGCAGTCAAAACTGGCTGCATAGCCTGGCACTGCCAGGAAAAATGTTGAAATTATGAGTCCTGATGTAAACTGTTTCACCACGTTTTATCCCTTCATTCTCATTTAGTTATCATATTGAGCCATTGAGTATTATTGATCGAAAGACAAAAAGTAATCACCTTCAGCGTTTTTCTTGAAAAAAACAGATCCCGCTTAACTAACGGTGCTACATCTTCCTTTCTCTAAATAATAGTGATTATCAATCAATGTGTTGGTGTCACGTTGCGTGATTGTGACGTTCTCGTTCCTCCTCGCGTTTATTTGTCTGCCACTCAGCGATATCGGCTCGCTCATAGAGAAGCCCAAGGCGGTCATTGAGATGATATGGAGGCCGGGGATTGGCGGGCATCATTGTGGTGACAATACAAAGTCATGGCGGGGAAAGTTGGATGACCCTCTAGAGTCTGTTAATCTAACCGAAAGTAATGAAATACCGTAAAACCAGATGGTTGAAAAAATGTAGGTCAAAATTAAACTTTTCTTTGATTGCTATAAAAACACTATAAAAATCAACTGCATTATTGTTTTGGATAAAGATGAAAACTATTGAACTCGACGAAGAACTTTATCGCTATATCGCCAGCCATACGCAACACATAGGTGAGAGCGCGTCAGATATCTTACGGCGTATGCTGAAGTTTACTGCCGGTCAGCCGGTAACTGACCTGTCTGTCAGCGGTGCTGCTGTGAAAGTGACTGCCCAGCCAGCCCCACGGGATCGGGTTCGTGCCGTCCGTGAGTTGCTGCTGTCCGATGAATATGCAGAACAGAGTAGGGCGGTTAACCGCTTTATGTTGGTATTATCGACCTTATATACCTTAGATGCGCAGGCGTTTACTGAGGCAACTGAATCTTTGCATGGTCGTACCCGAGTCTACTTTGCCGGTGATCAACAGACATTGCTGCAACACGGGACGCATACTAAACCCAAGCATGTGCCAGGTACGCCATTCTGGGTTATCACCAATACCAATACTGAGCGTAAGCGCAGTATGGTACAGCACATCATGCTGGCAATGCAGTTCCCGCCGGAGTTGACTGACAAAGTGTGCGGAACTATCTGATTTCATTGAAACCATCCTCTTTCTCAGCCAATGGCAACGCCCTTGCTGAGGACGTGTATAGGAGTAGTGACTGTGGCGAATCACCCTCGGGCTGGGCAACCTGCTCAGCAAAGCGATTTAATTAACGTAGCTCAGTTGACATCGCAATATTATGTATTGCAGCCAGACGCTGAAGACCCCGCTCATGCCGTTAAATTTGGTACTTCCGGCCACCGTGGTAGTTCAGTGCGCCACAGTTTTAATGAAGCTCATATTCTTGCTATCGCGCAGGCGATAGCTGAAGTTCGTCATCAACACGGTATCAGCGGCCCATGCTATGTGGGTAAAGATACCCATGCGCTATCCGAGCCCGCCTTTATTTCGGTGCTGGAAGTGTTGACGGCGAATGGTGTCGATGTTGTCGTACAGCAAGATAATGGTTTTACGCCAACACCGGCCATTTCCCATGTCATTCTTTGTCATAACGCCCAGGGTAAAGCGTTGGCGGATGGTATTGTCATTACGCCATCCCACAACCCACCGGAAGACGGTGGCATTAAGTACAACCCGCCGAATGGTGGCCCAGCGGATACTAATCTGACGTCCGTGATTGAAAAGCGGGCTAATCAGTTACTCAGCCAGAATTTAAAGGGTGTTAAGCGCCAAACATTGGATAAAGCCTGGCAGAGCAATCATCTGCGTGAGCAGGATTTGCTCCAACCTTATGTTGAAGGTTTGGTGGATGTCGTTGATATTCCCGCCATTCAACAAGCAGGGCTGAAGCTCGGTGTGGATCCGCTTGGCGGCTCCGGTATTGCCTACTGGCAGCGCATTGCTGAGTACTACAAGCTGGATTTGACGTTGGTCAATAATGCCATCGATCAGACATTCCGATTTATGCATCTTGATCACGATGGTGTGATCCGCATGGATTGCTCTTCAGAGTCGGCGATGGCTGGTTTGTTGGCACTGCGCGATAAATTTGATTTAGCTTTTGCTAATGATCCAGATTACGACCGTCATGGCATTGTGACCCCAGCCGGGTTGATGAATCCGAATCATTATCTCGCGGTATCTATTAATTATCTGTTCCAGCATCGCCCACAATGGGGGGCGGGGGTGGCAGTCGGTAAAACATTGGTTTCCAGTGCGATGATTGATCGGGTTGTGGCTGATTTGGGCCGCAAGCTGGTGGAAGTCCCCGTTGGCTTTAAGTGGTTTGTTGATGGTTTACACGACGGCAGTTTTGGTTTTGGTGGCGAAGAGAGTGCCGGGGCTTCTTTCCTGCGCTTTAATGGCACGCCGTGGTCGACCGATAAAGACGGCATTATCATGTGTCTGTTGGCGGCAGAAATTACGGCCGTGACCGGTAAGGACCCACAACGTCACTATGATGATTTAGCACAACGCTTTGGTGCGCCAAGTTATAACCGTATTCAGGCGCCGGCAACGCAGGCGCAGAAAAATGCCTTGTCCAGATTGTCACCTGAAATGGTGAAAGCCAATACACTGGCGGGTGATCCGATCACTGCCCGTTTAACCAATGCCCCAGGGAATGGTGCATCAATTGGTGGCTTGAAAGTGATGACTGAGAACGGCTGGTTTGCCGCTCGCCCATCAGGCACTGAAGAAGCGTACAAAATTTACTGTGAAAGTTTCCTTGGCGCGGAGCATCGCGAAAAAATAGAACAAGAAGCCGTAAAGATTGTCAGCGAAGTGCTGGCTGAGGCGAAATAAGCGGGTATATTCCTGTCCTTAAAGACCAACGCTGTAATCTTGGCACTCGATCAATCCGGCACAGGCTCTGTTGCCGGATTTTTTATGTGTTTTTCTTAATCCGTTATCTTTGACTCAATATTGTCACTGCACTCCTGTCTAGGGTTATTTTATTGGATGCCAATTCCATATTTAATGTATGGTTGTATTTTGAATGTTAACGCCATAAGGATTTGGAATGAGTTTAAGTCTGCCTGGAAACGACCTGTACTGGCTCTCAAAAGATAATCTGGCACCCGAAGAGTACGAACGTATCATCAGTGCTAATGCGGCTTGGTCGCGGATTACGTGATGATGCTAGTGATAAACTTATCGGTTTTTTGGAGCCTCCAAGATGATAAATACAAAATTAACGGCTCAAATAGCAAGTGTGCAGGATAGAGAGAATGTTGTTTATGAAATCTACTGTGGGACTGATCAAGTTGCTGAGATATCAAATGAACCAGGCATTGGCCCTCGCATAGAAATTTTCTCTTGTCCTAATGGTGGAATATGGGATTTTGAACTACAAGAATTTTTATCTCTTGTTGAGCAATCCAAGAAAAATATCATCAAGGAATTATCTGAAGAGGCTTAATGCTAAAAATATAAACTATCTTGCATGATTTGGCGCAATTAAAAATGACCGCTCAGGCGGTCATCTAAGATTAATTTAATAATATCAATGGGCGGTGGTTTAATTAATTATGTTTTTGGGGAGGGTATTACCCCAGAGCCACCATCAATGCGCCGGCAGTAATCAGTGCTACGCCTAGCCCGGCAACTAATGAGATTTTTTCGCCAAACAGAATAAACGCCAAGAGCACGGCAAACACCACACTGAGTTTATCAATGGGAGCCACTTGCGAAACCGTGCCATTTTTAATGGCCATAAAGTAGAACAGCCAGGATAAAGCCCCCGCAACGCCACTCAGTACGATAAACAACAGGGCTTTTTTATCGGCCAGCACGGTACCCACCAGATTAAATTTCCCCTGAACCACGACCACGCCGACTAAAAATAGCGCCATCACCACCGCCCGTACAGCGGTGGCGGTATTAGCATCTAAATGCTGCAGACCGATTTTACCGAAGATTGCCACCAGCGAGGCACTCAAGGCAGACAGCAGGGCGTAAATTAACCAAGTGCTCATAACAAATAAGACCTATTAGCATTCAAAAATAGGATGCTACGCCGCTGAGTTTCATTTTCCTAGCCCTAATCAGCAGTCTGGCATTGAAAAAACCTTAGGGAATAAAACGATAGCCAACACCGGTTTCCGTTAACAGGTGTTTAGGACGGGTGGGATCGGCTTCTAATTTCTGGCGTAAATGCCCCATGTAAATGCGCAGGTAATGACTGTGCTCGACATAATTCGGCCCCCAAACCTGATTCAATAGCTGGCGCTGAGTAATGACCTTACCGGCATTAGCCAGCAGTGCCGTAAGCAGACGAAATTCGATGGGCGTCAGGTGAAGATTTTCACCCGCACGGGTGACTTGGCGGTTGATCAAATCGACGCTGATATCAGCAAAATTCACTAACGGGCTTTCCTGACTGGCTCCGCTGTGGCGACGTAAGGCCACACGTACCCGAGCCAGTAATTCGCTGATACCAAAAGGCTTACTCAAATAGTCATCAGCTCCCGCATCCAGTGCGGCAACTTTATCTTCTTCATTGTTACGGGCAGATAGCACAATGATTGGGATAGCGCTCCACTGGCGCAGATCTTGAATATAGTTCAGGCCATCACCATCCGGCAGCCCCAAATCCAGAATGATCAAATCAGGCTTACGGGTACCGGCTTCAATAAGACCCCGTTGTAACGTCTCACTCTCAAATACTCGCCAGCCCTCACTCTCCAGTGCAATACGCACAAAGCGCCGGATCTCTTTTTCGTCTTCTACAATGAGGATGTGTGTCGGGGATATAATTTGCTCTCCTTTTGCTCGTCATACTTACTCGTCATACTTCAAGCTGCTGATGCGTTGGCTGCCTTCGCTGCCTTCGCTCATCTCGGTCACTTACTGATGTCAGCTCCCGGGGATTCTCTCCATTGCCGCCTTCCCGCAACTCGAATTATTTAGAGTAATGTTTGTCATGCTTCAAGCGGCTGGTGCGTTGGCTGCCTTCGTTATTCTGTCTGCCGCGGGCATTTTGTTATCAACCTCAGGATATATCATTATTTTCAGTATCAATATTGTTGGTATCAATATTGTCGGCATCAATTTCCGGCACTTTTTCCAGTGGCAAAACAAAACGGAAGCTGGCTCCGCCCTCTTGACGCTTCTCCACCCAGATACGCCCGCCGTGGACATCAATAATGGCACGACAAATGGCTAAACCCAAGCCAACACCCGGAATGGCAGACTCTTTATTCCCGCGGGAAAACTTATCAAAAATAAGATTTTCCTGACCGATGGTGACTCCGGGGCCATTATCCCACACGTCCACATTTAACCACTCGCCTTGC
Organism: Yersinia pestis; assembly: GCF_900460465.1. Classification (GTDB taxonomy): domain Bacteria; phylum Pseudomonadota; class Gammaproteobacteria; order Enterobacterales; family Enterobacteriaceae; genus Yersinia; species Yersinia pestis. The sequence continues at coordinate 576,214 of NZ_UAVH01000007.1, forward strand.
ACTTCCGCCCGGATACCCAACAAGGCGGCGTGACCTGCATATTTATGGGCATTTTCCAGGAGGTTGATAAAGACCCGCTCCAGCAAGCTTGCGTCGCAATTGATCAACACCATTTCATCCGGCAATTCAACGCGTATCTGATGCTGACTTAAGGTGGTTTCCAGCATATACAGGGCGCTGCCAATAATCTCTTCCAGCGATTGCCACTCTTTACGTAGATTAAAACCACCAGACTGAATACGCGCCATATCCAGCAGATTGTTCACCAACCGGGTGGTGCTCAAGACCTGCTGGCGGATTTGGTTAGCCTGCGGGGCATGGCGCGAACCTTCGGCGGCCAGATCCAGCGTCAGAATTTCTGCCTGACCGAATAACACGGTGAGCGGGGTACGCAAATCATGGGACAATGCCGCCAGCAGCGAATTACGCAATTGCTCCCGTTCAGCATCCAGTTTTGCCAGTTCAGCACTGCGGGCCAGATGTAGCCTTTCCAATGCATTGGCAATCAGGCTGGTAAATGTTTGCAACAGCCGTTGCTGCTCCGGCACCATCAGTTGGCGTAAGTTAGCGGGTTCAATCGCCAACACGCCGTAGGTCTGTTGAGCCGCTGTCAACGGCAGCAGTTGGTAGGGCACGCCCGGCAGGGTATCGGTGCCCGCTCCTGCAGGGGCACCCTGATTAAAACTCCAATGGGCAATGGCATCATCAACGGACAGGATGCCCCCGTCATCGGGCATTATTGGCTGTAAATGGCCCTCTTCCTGTGGCAGTAGCAGGCTGGTTTTGGCCTGAAAACTGCTGGAAAGAAAATGGCGGCTGGTTTTGGCAATATCCTCCGGTGTCAGAGCGCGGCTTAAACTGCGAGACATTTCATACAGATGTCTGGCCCGTTGTTCCCGATAACGGGCAATTTTAGCCTGATAGCGCACCCCAGCGGTCAGATTCCCCACCACGATACCGACAATCAGCATCACACCGAAAGTCAGCAAATATTGCACATCGGTAACGGCTAATGACCAGTGCGGTTGGACAAAAAACAGATCGAAGCTGGCGACATTAATCACCGCCGCCAGCACTGAAGGCCAGCGGCCATAAAACAGGGCAATAATCACCACGCCCAACAAGTAAACCATCACCAGATTGGCTTGATCGAAACGGGGGATCAACCACAACGATAGCACGGTGATCAGCGCACATAGGGCGATAGCGGCGACACATCCCCGTAGCTGCATACGCCATTTTTCGGTGAAGGGGCGCGAGTCTGGTTCTTTAGCGACATTGGTTGGCGGATCGGCATCCAGTGCAATAATCACCAAATCCAGATCTGGCCCCAGCTTACCTAAGCGATCGGCAAAACTGCCTCGCAGTTTCCAATGTTGCTCGGTGCGGCGGCCAATAATGATTTTCCCCAGATTGTGTTCACGGGCGTAGCGCAATACCGCCTGTTCTTCACTGGGGTCCGATAAGGTAGCGGTTTCCGCGCCTAACTCTTGTGCCAGTTTAAGGGTGCGCAGGATAGCGCGCCGTTTAGCCTCTGGCAGGCCGTGCAACCGGGGGGTTTCAACATAGACTGCATGCCAGATGCAGCCTAAGCGGGCGGCCAACCGGGCGGCGGTACGCACTAACTTTTCATTACCCGCGTGGTGGCCGATACACAGCAAAATGGCATCGCGAGTATGCCAAACCCGTTCACGTCCTTGGGTATCGCGGAAGGCGCGCATTTGATCATCAACCCGATCGGCCGTACGGCGTAGCGCCAACTCACGTAGGGCGATTAAATTCCCTTTACGGAAAAAATGTTCGATGGCGCGCTCAGCTTGGCCGGGGATATACACTTTGCCTTCATTGAGGCGTTGGCGCAGATCATCGGGGGGTAAATCGACTAAAACCACTTCGCTGGCTTCGTCGAACATATGGTCGGGCACGGTTTCACGCACCCGAATACCGGTCACACCGCCGACCACGTCATTCAGGCTTTCTAAATGCTGCACATTAACGGTGGTCAGCACATCAATGCCTGCATCCAATAGCTCTTCGACATCTTGCCAGCGTTTGGGATGGCGGGAGCCATTGGCATTACTGTGCGCCAGTTCATCCATGAGGATCAGCGCGGGACGGCGGGCCAGCGCAGCATCTAAATCAAATTCACGTATCTGGCGGTTACGGTGGTGGATGCGTTTCAGGGGGAGGGCGGTTAGCCCTTCAAGTAAGGCGGCGGTTTCACTGCGCCCGTGCGTTTCCACCACCCCGACCAGCACATCTAACCCTTGAGCGCGCAAGCGTTGCGCCTCTTGCAGCATGGCGTAGGTTTTACCTACCCCGGCGCAGGCCCCAAAAAAGACTTTTAACCGGCCACGAGGTTTTTCATTCGCCACGGCTAACAGGCTATCGGGGTTCGGACGGGTTGGTTCTGCATCCACCATGATCGTTCCTTACGGTTTTGCCGGGTTGGCGGGGACTTTTACGTGGCTGTGGCTATCCAGCGCCATATTTAAATTCAGCACATTGACGACGGGCTCGCCAAAGAAACTGGGTATCGCTTTTTGCATACTGTTATCAATCAATTGCTGGACATCAGACAGCGGCATCTGACGGATACTGGCAATACGCGGTGCCTGATAATAAGCCGCTGCCAGTGAAATATGGGGATCCAGACCACTGCCGGAGGCGGTGACTAAATCCACCGGTACTGGACCCAATTGGGTGGGATTAGCCTGACGCTGCAATTTAACTCGTTCGCCGATAGCCTGGCCCAGTGCCGGGTTGCTGCTTGCCAAATTACTGCCACCTGAAGCCATTGGATTATAAGGCCTATCTGCGGTGGCTGATGGGCGGCCAGTAAAATAACCCGGTTGAGTAAAGTTTTGACCAATTAAAGTGGAGCCAACAACGTTATCGCCCAGTCGCGCCAGTGAACCACTGGCTTGCTGTGAAAACATCAAGTGCGCTAACCCGGTGGTGAGCAGAGGATAAGCTATCCCGGTGATCAGTGTCAGTAATATCAGTAAAACCAGCGCTGGCCGTAGGTAGGACATGCCCGATGTCGGCGATGCAGATGATAATGGAGATGTTGTCGATGACATAAATATTGCCTCAATTTGTGTCTTAAAACCGGCCACCGCATCAGGGTGCGATGGCTGTGGTTAAACGGTTTATTGTCGCCTTGGTCATGGCTGTCGTAATAAATGCCGTTATGATAATTATTGCGCTAACCCTTCTGTGCTCATGATTACAGCGGCTGAGTCGCTAGCCCATATTCAGGGCGGTTAACAGCAGGTCGATCAACTTGATACCGACAAACGGCACCAGTAAGCCACCCAAACCGTAAATCCACAGATTACGGCGTAAGAGGGCGGCCGCACTCATCGCTTTATAACTGACACCTTTTAGGGCCAGCGGGATCAGAAACACGATGACCAATGCATTAAAAATGACCGCCGACAAAATAGCGGAAGACGGTGAATGCAACTGCATGATGTTCAACGCATTGAGTTGCGGATACGTGGCGGCAAAGGCAGCCGGAATGATGGCGAAATATTTTGCCACGTCGTTGGCGATACTGAAGGTGGTCAGGGAACCACGGGTCATCAGCATTTGCTTACCGATATGCACCACTTCGATCAACTTGGTTGGGTTCGAGTCTAGATCCACCATGTTACCGGCCTCTTTGGCCGCCTGTGTGCCGGAGTTCATCGCTACCGCGACATCAGCCTGTGCCAGTGCGGGGGCATCGTTGGTGCCATCGCCGGTCATCGCCACCAGCCGCCCTTCGGCTTGATATTGGCGAATCAGTGCCAGCTTGGCCTCGGGTGTCGCTTCGGCCAGAAAATCATCTACGCCAGCTTCAGCGGCAATTGCCGCTGCGGTTAGGCGATTGTCACCGGTGATCATCACAGTTTTAATGCCCATTTTGCGCAGTTCGGCAAACCGTTCTTTAATGCCCCCTTTCACGATATCTTTTAACGCCACCACGCCCAGTACGCGTGATCCCTCGGCAACCACCAATGGGGTACCGCCGGTCCGGGCGACACTGGCGACCAAATCATCCACGGCGGGTGGGAAGTGGCCCTGATTGGATTCCACATGGCGGCGGATAGCGTCTACCGCGCCTTTGCGGATCATCCGCTCCTGTACATTGACACCGCTCATCCGCGTTTGTGCTGAGAAGGGAATAAAGGTGGCATTCAGGCTATGCAGATCACGTTCACGTAAATTAAAACGTTGTTTAGCCAGCACGACGATACTGCGCCCTTCTGGCGTTTCATCTGCCAGCGAGGAAAGCTGAGCGGCATCCGCCAGTTGTTGCTCGGTGACACCGGGAGCGGGTAAAAACTCGGAGGCCTGGCGGTTACCGAGGGTAATGGTGCCGGTTTTATCCAGCAGCAGCACATCGACATCACCGGCAGCTTCCACCGCCCGGCCACTCGTGGCGATCACGTTAGCCCCCAACATGCGGCTCATCCCGGCCACCCCGATGGCTGACAACAACCCGCCGATCGTGGTTGGGATCAGGCAAACCAATAAAGCGACTAGCACGGTGATGGTCACCGGGCTACCGGCTTGGCTGGCCTCCACGCTGAAAACAGAGAACGGATACAGGGTTGCTGTTGCCAGTAAAAAGACGATAGTCAGTGCCACCAACAATATGGTCAGCGCCACTTCGTTGGGAGTTTTGCGCCGTTTTGCGCCCTCGACCATGGCAATCATCCGATCAAGGAAGGTCTCGCCGGGGTTAACGCGACATTCAACCACCAGCCAATCGGACAATACTCTGGTACCGCCGGTAACTGACGAGAAGTCGCCACCGGATTCACGGATAACGGGCGCAGATTCGCCAGTAATGGCACTTTCATCGACCGACGCACCGCCTTCCAGCACTTCGCCGTCACACGGCACCGTGTCACCGGCTTCGATCAACACCAGGTCGCCTTTGCGCAAACTGTCGGCAGAGACTTTTTCTTGTGGTGCATCAACACGGGCCTCGGACAGTTTTTTAGCCCAACTGGTTTTTTTCACCCCGCGTAGACTGGCGGCCTGCGCTTTGCTACGCCCCTCGGCCAAGGCTTCGGCCATGTTGGCAAACAGCACGGTAAACCATAGCCATAAAGCGATACTGCCGGTAAACATGGCGCTGCCCGTGGTGTGCCCACTTAATATGTCCAGCCAGATCAGGGTGGTCAGCCAACTGCCCAAATACACCACGAACATGACGGGATTGCGCCACTGGACGCGCGGATCCAACTTTTTCACTGCATCGAGAAGCGCAGTGCGAACCAGTGCAGGCTCAAAAATCGCGCGTTGTTTGTGAGTCATCGTTATTCTCTCTTTGCGACAAATGGATATTCAGTCGGTATTGACGAGTCATCTCTTGATGATCCCTTTTTTGCTCACCTATAAACCGGATAATCAATGTGCTAACCAGACTTGTAGATGTTCAGCGACCGGCCCCAGGGCCAATGCTGGGATAAAGGTCAATGCGCCCACTAATAAGACGGTTCCGATCAGTAAACCGATAAACAACAGCCCACCCGTTGGCAGGGTGCCGTTACCCGCAGGTTGCCGTTTCTTCGCCACCAGTGAACTGGCAATGGCCAGCACCGGCAGAATGACGCCAAAGCGCCCGATAAACATGGCGGCGGCCAGCAGCAGGTTATAAAACGGGGTGTTGACACTCAGACCCGCAAAAGCGCTGCCGTTGTTATTGGCCGCCGAGGAGAGGGCGTACAGCACCTCACTAAAACCGTGCGCACCGGGGTTGAGGATCCCCGCCCGTCCAGCCTCTGTGCAGAGTGCTAACGCCGTCCCTAACAGCACGATAGTGGGGGTCACCAAAATGGCCAGTGCGGTCATTTTCATATCAAATACGTCGATTTTCTTACCCAGATATTCAGGTGTGCGGCCAATCATCAGACCAGCAATAAAGACAGTCAGCAGCACGAACAGCAGCATGCCGTATAAACCGGAACCAACGCCGCCAAACACCACCTCACCAATCTGCATCAACCACAGGGGGATCATGCCACCCAATGCAGTGAAGGAGTCATGCATCGCGTTAACCGCACCACAGGAGGCGGCGGTGGTTACTACGGCATACAGGCTGGTGGCGAGAATACCGAAGCGCGACTCTTTACCTTCCATATTGCTATTGCTGTCAGCCCCTAACGGGGATAAATGCGGGTTTCCCGCCAGTTCGGCGTACATCACCACCACCACAGCAACGATAAAAATCAGTGACATGGCCCAGATAAGAGCGTGCCCCTGACGGTTATCGCCGACGACCTGACCGAAGGCAAAACAGAGTGCGCAAGGGATCAGAAAAATGGCCAGCATTTGGACAAAATTACTGAATGCAGTCGGGTTTTCAAACGGATGGGCTGAGTTTGCACCAAAGAAACCGCCGCCATTGGTTCCCAGCACTTTTATGGCTTCCTGCGACGCTACGGGGCCCATGGGTAAGGTCTGTTGCACGCCTTCCAGTGTGGTGATATGCAGGTAGTCATCCAGATTTTGCAATACGCCCTGACTGACAAAAATAAGGGCGATGATCAAGGCGATAGGGAGTAAGACATACAGCGTGATGCGGACCAGATCGACCCAAGCATTGCCCAGTGTGGTGGCTGAATGGCGTGCAAAGGCACGGATCAGTGCAAAGGCGACGGCAATACCAGTGGCAGCGGAGAGGAAATTCTGTACGGTTAGCCCCGCCATTTGGCTCAGATAACTGAGGGTGTTCTCACCGCTGTACGCTTGCCAATTGGTGTTAGTCACAAAACTGACCGCGGTATTGAGTGCCAGATGCCATGACATCCCCGGCAGATGTTCGGGGTTCAGCGGTAATGACCCTTGGGTCATGAGCAGCACAAACAGCAAGACGATCCCCAGTAGATTAAAGCAGAGAATAGCGAGAGCATATTGCCAGCCGTTCATCTCTGCATTTTTCACCCCACTGCAACGCCATAAACCGGCCTCGACTTTTTGCAGCGCAGAGAAGGGCTCACCTTCAATCAAACGTGCTAAAAACCCACCCAACGGACGGGACAACACGAACAACACCAGCATGAAGCTGGCAATAAGCAGAAATCCTGACGCTACCATTTAAAAGTCCTCCGCGTTAAATAAGGCATAAACCAAATAGCCCAACAGCAGCAGGACCAGCAACGCACCACAAACGATGCTGAAATTCACGATATACCTCCTGAGGTAGTATTTTTTAATAACAACAGCTTAGGAAGTCGTAAGAAAAGTTCTTGATAAAAAAACAGGGTATAGCGTAAAAAAAATATAAAAACGGTCAAAAAATGCTCATTAATTGAGTGTAATTTGATCAGTTGAAGTATTGATGTCAAGCTTGGTTTGTGAAACTTACTTTCACCGGGTGAATGTATTTGGTTTGCTAATTGGCAAATAATACGCAACCAAAGCATAACAATGATTCATTTAAATCAACTTTTACGTAACAAAATTACGAAACTGGCAGTTTATTTCTACTTTTCAGGTAAAATGGTGGTCGGATGAGTGGTAAAATTTCAGCCAATACGGTAAAATTTTGTCCAGTTTCCACATTCACGCATTTTATCGGGAGGATCGTTATGTCCATGTACAACGCATACCCATTGCATCTGGTTCTCCTGCGTCGTATCGCAGTCGTTTTAGTCGGTGTATTGGCGCTGCCCGTCATGTTTTTCCGCCGTGACCGTGCCCGTCTTTACAGCTATTTGCACCGTATCTGGATAAAAACCAGTGATAAACCGGTTTGGCTGACCCAATCAGAAAAGGCAGGTCGTGACTTTTACTGAGTCATATATCGGCTGAATTCACATTGGTAAGAAATTTACAAAAAATAGCTGGCCCGTGAGTATCATGCCCACGGGCTTTTTTAATGCGCTTTAAACAGCGGTATTTTTTGGCTGTGGCTGTGGTAGATAATATCGACAGTGGGTTTTCAGCCGATTCCGGGCTGGCGCTGTTTTTTTATGCTGTATAACCTCCCCATCAGTAAACCCGTCAACCAATACCGCAGATTCTTGGCAACTACTGTTATGATGAAAACGATTCTGATGACCAAAGTATCTGATGACCAAGTACCTGATGATCAAGTATCTGATGATCAAAGTAACCGCAGAGGGAGGATGTCATGCCGGGAACCGATCGGGCAGTTCACAGTAAAGAATATCGCTATGCGTGTGAGGAACTTGATGTTTTGTGTCGCGCTGGGGTGACCCGTGGCGGGTTGATGGATTTTCATCGTCGCTATAAGTTGGTCTTACTGGCGCATTCTCAGCCTGAATACCGTGAAATCGGTCCTTTTATTGCGGCAATCAGCAACTGGTCATCCTTGAGCGAATTTACGGCTGAATATCGTCGGCGCTTACTGCATTTACTTTCTCACTTGCCCACGGTAGCCAATCACACCAATGTGTTAATGCACGTACAGGGCTATTTTCGCCCTTATCTCAGTTCAGCTCAGCGTCAGGCATTGGCACAGCTTATTGAGCAATACCGTTTAGGCAATCAGCCTCTGCAGGCTCCCATTGCACAAATCACCGAGTATCTGGCTGAGTTCCCCAATGATTATCTGGCTCAGCAGCGCTATTTTTCTTTTTATTTACAAGATTAAGTACCCAGTTATGTACAGGATTAAGTATTAAGTTACGCACAGGATTAAGTACCAAGCAGGCCGTTGTCTGGTGGTTGAATGAAATTTAACCCTGAAGACGTTGAGCCCATGAGTAAATAAGGATAAGGCATGTCTACGCATCTGGTCTGGTTCCGCAATGATTTACGGGTCACCGATAATTTGGCGCTTCATGCGGCCTGTCAGGACCCACAAGCGAGCGTAATTGCCGTGTTTATTGCCACACCCGTGCAATGGGCTGCACATGGTATGGCACCCAGGCAGGCGGCTTTCCTGCGACAAAATTTACAACATTTGCAGGCAGCTCTCGCGGCTCGAGGGATACCGCTGCATTATCACCAATGTGATGATTTTCAGGCGTCAAATACTTGGCTAGTCGATTTTTGTCAGCAACAGCAGGTCGATAGCCTGTTTTATTCTCAACAGTATGAACTGAACGAGCGGTTACGTGACGATGCGCTGGCGGTGCAACTCAGTGAGCGAGCTATCACCTGCCAGTCTTTTCATGACAGTGTATTGCTCGCGCCGGGGACGGTTCTGACCGGTAATAATGAAATGTATAAAGTGTTTACGCCTTTTCGCCGTGCGTTTATTCAGCGTTTATTGATGAGTGATAACCACTGTGTTCCGGCCCCGAAAGCCCGCCATGCTCCTCCCGTTCTGCTCTCACCGTTGCCTTTTGATTACCCACAGCAGTCCGTTGATAGCCAGTTATTTCCTGCAGGGGAAGACGCTGCCTTACAGCGTTTACGCCGTTTTTGTCGTGAACAGGTACAGGATTACCGGCAATACCGCGATTTGCCGGCGGTGCCCGGTACCAGTTGCTTATCCCCTTATTTGGTGTTGGGGGTCCTTTCACCGCGTCAATGTTTTAATCGCCTGTGGGCTGAATCCCCAGAAATGTTAGAGAACGCAGACAGTGGTGCATTCACTTGGCTTAATGAGCTAATCTGGCGTGAGTTTTATCGCCATTTATTAGTGGCCTATCCCCGTTTATGCCAACATCATCCCTTTATTGGCTGGACTGATGGGTTAGTATGGAACCGATCTGAATCGCAATTGAAAGCCTGGCAGCAGGGGCAAACCGGTTATCCCATCGTTGATGCCGCGATGCGTCAAATGAATGAAACTGGCTGGATGCATAATCGCCTTCGCATGATCAGCGCCAGTTTTTTGGTTAAAGACCTGTTGATCGACTGGCGGCAAGGTGAGCGTTATTTTATGTCACAATTGGTGGATGGGGACTTAGCCGCGAATAATGGCGGCTGGCAATGGGCCGCATCAACCGGTACCGATGCCGCACCGTATTTTCGTATTTTTAATCCCACCACGCAGGGCGAGCGGTTTGATAAGGACGGGGTATTTATTCGTCGTTGGTTACCGGAGCTGGCTGCGGTACCAGACAGTGATATTCATCAGCCATGGCGCTGGGCAGAACGGCAACAGCAGCATCTGGATTATCCTGTCCCGTTGGTTGATCACAAGCAAGCCAGATTGGCTACACTCGCGGCATTTGAAGCCGCTAAGCGGGATAGCACAAGGATCCCTAATCGCAAGGAGCCTTCATGTTATTGAAATATCTCTCGATTAAATCTGCATCAGATAAGATAAAGAGTGGTCTGCTAAAGACGGGCGTGATTTTATCTTTCAGTCTCTTCAGTTCACTGTCCACTGCGGCTTTTGAGGTCGTGGCGCTTGGCGTTGATGGGGGTGTCAGTGATGGTAATCTGACCTCTTATCTGATTCGCAATGATAGCCAGCCGCTGTATTTGGGGCTGGATGCCGGTTCCGTGTTGCCAGGGATCGCTCGTGCCTTGGAGAAAGGCCATTTTGCAGCGATCACCGATGCCATGGCCGCTCCGCTAACCCGGCAGGGCTATATTTTTCGCCAGAGCATTAACAGTTATTTTATTAGCCATGCGCATTTAGATCATGTCTCTGGCCTGATTATCGGTTCACCGGATGACAGCAAGAAAACCATTTATGCTTCGGCTGATACCATTGATGTGCTGAGAAACTACTATTTTAACTGGCGCGTTTGGCCCAATTTTACCGACAGCGGCAGTGGGGCTCGTTTAGGGACTTACCGTATGCAAGTGGTGCGCCCGGCTCAGTCTTTGAGCTTGGGGTTGACCCGCTTAACGGGGGAAATGTATCCACTGAGTCATGATAAATCGCCCTCATCCATGCTGCTTATCAGTAGTAATAATGAGTTCTTTGCCTATTTCGGTGATACCGGCCCGGATGATGTCGAAAAATCCAAAAATCTGGATACGGTCTGGCGCAAACTGGCGGAGAAGGTTACACAACAACAACTGAAAGGGATGATTATTGAGGTCTCGTATCCTAATGATGTGGCAGACAATAAGTTGTTTGGCCACATGACACCAACGTGGTTGTTGAAAGAATTGAAAAAACTGGAGCAATACAGTGGGGAAGGCCAGCCACTAAAAGGATTACCGGTGGTGATTAGCCACATAAAACCCTCATTCCAGCAGGGGCAGGATGTGCGTAAATTAATTCTCTCTGAGTTGCAACAAGGCAATGATATGGGAATCGAATTTATCCTGATGGAACAAGGTGATAGCCAGAAATTCCAGTGACTTGCGGTTGGCTTTTCTTTTATAGGATGAAAATAGCTATATGACGAAAATAGCTAGGTGACAAAAATAGTCCCCGCGCTGTATTTATACTGATTAATTGACACTGACCTGATGAGATTGAAATGATGCGTAACGTTGAACTGGAAACTGTACTCAATAACCAACTGAATATCGGGGCTTTTCAAGATTATGCCCCCAATGGTTTGCAAGTTGAGGGGCGGCGGGATATCCAGCGGGTTGTTACTGGTGTGACCGCCAGTCAGGCGTTGCTGGATGCGGCAGTTGCGCATCAGGCCGATGCTATTTTAGTCCATCATGGCTATTTCTGGAAAAATGAACCGGTAGTGGTGCGGGGGATGAAACGCAACCGCTTAAAAACACTGTTGACCCACGATATTAATCTGTACGGTTACCACTTACCGCTGGATGCACATCCCGAACTTGGCAATAACGCCCAACTGGCTAAATTGCTGGAGATACAGGTCTTGGGTGAAATCGAATCTTTGTTGCCCTACGGTGAGTTCACCACACCGCTGAATGCCGTCGCTTTACGTGAGCGTCTGGAAAAACAGTTGGGGCGCAGTGTATTACATTGTGGTGATCGGGCGCCCGCAGAGGTACGCCGTATTGCCTGGTGTACGGGCGGCGGGCAGGGGTATATCCAACAAGCGGCTGAGTTCGGTGTCGATGCATTTATAACGGGTGAAGTTTCTGAGCAAACAATTCATATAGCCCGTGAGATGAAAGTGAATTTTTATGCGGCAGGGCATCATGCGACTGAACGTTATGGTATTAAAGCGCTGGGTGAATGGCTGGCTGAACAATATCAATTAGATGTTACCTTTATTGATATTCCTAACCCTGCCTGAGTTAGGGGATAGGGCTATTTTCGCCGATGTTTAGCATCGGCGTGTCTCCGTCTTACATGGCGCTGCCGGGCGATTAAGCGGCGTTTATGTTCCTGGCTGATCTGTCATTCGTTGGCGAGTTACCCCAAGTTTTTTGCCACTCCTCGCTTTATACCCATAAAATAAACAGGCCTTTGTCCTATTAATGCTGCTTAAAACAGTCATTTGATTGTTTTTGGATGATAAATAGACATTTTTCATACATACCTCCTCTCCAGTCGTTGATTTTAAACAAGAAAAGTATTGCTGACTTCCCGCCATCTTGATGAAAAAAACCTCAAAACGTGCCATTCATGGTGATTAATTTCACGCTTGCCCCCCTATTTAGTGATTGATAGTATTTATTGGTTAGTTTAGTTCTATTGACAGCAGCCAAGGGCTAAAGCATAAATATGTGCTTATTGACGATAATTATTGAGTTATACCCTGCTTGCTGGGCATGACGGCGTGGCTAGCGGCGGTGAATGTCTGAATCCTTGTTGAGATAAGTTTACCGGGATTCGAGTATTTTATTTTGCTGTCGCGCCAATGACGTTGGGTATCTAAAAACAAGAACCATAAATTAATCAGGGGGACGGGGTGCAACGAGCACGATGCTATTTACTGGGAGAGAGTGCGGTGGTGTTGGAGTTAGAACCACCGGTAACATTAGCCAGCCAGCAACGGATTTGGGGCTTAGCTGATCGCCTAATTCATCATGCCGATATCCTTGAGGTGATCCCTGGCATGAATAATTTAACTCTACTGTTGGCCGATCCACACAATACTGCCTTAGATGCGATTGAGCGGTTACAACGTTGGTGGGAAGAGAGCGAGTCATTGATACCCGAATCGCGGGATATCACCATCCCGGTAATGTATGGCGGTGAAGTCGGTCCCGATCTGGCTGACGTTGCCCGTCATACGGGGATGAGTGAACGTCAGGTGGTTGAGTGCCACGCGGGCGCCCGTTATATCGTCTATTTTTTAGGCTTTCAGCCGGGGTTCTCTTATCTGGGAGGGATGCCAGAGCAACTGGCTACACCACGGCGTGCAGATCCACGTTTAGTCGTTGCACCGGGTTCGGTCGGGATTGGTGGCAGCCAAACGGGAATTTATCCCTTGGCAACACCGGGAGGGTGGTAGTTAATTGGTCGCACCTCACTGGCATTGTTTAATCCAGTGGCGATGCCACCGACCTTATTGCGACCTGGGGATAATGTGCGCTTTCTGCCGCTAAAGGAGGGCGTATGTTGAATATCATCCGCGCAGGTATTTATACCACGGTTCAAGATGCTGGCCGTGGCGGTTTTCGCCGCTTGGGGATCAGCCAAGGGGGAGCGTTAGATTTACCCGCGCTGAGTATGGCGAATATGCTGGTGGGTAACGCTAGCGATGCCGCTGGGTTAGAAATCACCCTTGGGCAGTTTACAGCAGAATTTACCCAATCGGGTTGGATTGCCTTAACCGGTGCCGGTTGTGATGCCAGACTTGATGAACAGCGGCTCTGGACCGGCTGGTGCTATCCGGTTAAGGCCGGACAACAGTTAAAACTCAGTGTGCCGCACCGCGGTATGCGCAGTTATCTGGCTCTTTCTGGCGGTATTATCGTGCCAGAAATACTGGGTTCACGCAGCACCGATTTGAAAGCCGGGTTTGGTGGTCATCAGGGGCGGTTGATTAAAGAAGGCGACCGCCTGCCATTGGGTAAACCCACCCGTTTGCCCAGTGAATCTGTTGGCGTTAAACAGCTATTATTCGGTAACCGTGTCCGTGCCGTGCCGGGACCGGAATACCACGAATTCGATGAGGTTGCGCGGAATGCTTTTTGGCGAGAAGCCTGGCAGCTCAGTCCGCAAAGTAACCGCATGGGATACCGCCTGAGTGGCCGCGAATTAACGCGTAACACCACGCGTGAAATGCTATCTCATGGTCTATTGCCCGGTGTGGTGCAGGTTCCCCATAACGGCCAGCCGATTGTATTGATGGCTGATGCACAAACGACCGGCGGCTACCCACGGATTGCTTGCGTGATTGAGGCGGATCTCTACCACTTGGCGCAAATTCGGCTGGGTGAGCCGATACATTTTGTACCATGTACTGTGGAAGAAGCACTACGCGCCAAAAGAGAGCAACAGCATTTCCTACAGCAAATTGAATGGGGTTTAGAGAAGGGTTTTGTTACCCCGGAGGCCCAGTGAAAATTGATTTAAATGCTGATTTGGGTGAGGGCTGCGCCAATGATCAGGCGCTGCTGCAATTGGTCAGTTCGGCCAACATAGCCTGCGGTTTTCATGCAGGTGATGCGCAAACTATGCGTCAATCGGTACGCTGGGCGTTGGAGTATGGTGTGGCTATTGGTGCACATCCGAGCTTCCCGGATCGGGAAAACTTTGGTCGCACTGCTATGCAGCTACCACCTGAGACCGTCTATGCTCAAGTGGTTTATCAATTGGGCGCGCTTGCCGCCATCGTGCAGGTTGAAGGGGGGGTTATGCAGCACGTAAAACCCCATGGCATGTTGTATAACCAAGCGGCGGTCGATCCGTTATTGGCGGATGCCATTGCTCAGGCGGTTAAGGCTGTGGATCCGTCATTACGTCTGGTCGGGTTAGCCGGGAGTGAGTTGATCCGCGCCGGTACCCGTGTGGGGTTAGTCACCCGGCAGGAAGTGTTTGCTGATCGCCACTATCAACCCGATGGCACGTTAGTTCCTCGCAGTCAGCCAGATGCTCTAATAGAAAGTGACGAGTTAGCGCTGTCACAAACTCTGGCTATGGTGCAACAGCATCAGGTTCAGGCCTGCGATGGCAGCTGGGTACAGGTACAAGCTGATACGGTATGTGTTCATGGCGATGGCGTACAGGCATTAGCGTTTGCGCGTTGTTTACGAGACCGTTTTCAGCAGGAAGGCATCAGCGTGATAGCGCAATAACCAGCGCCTACCTCGGGCAGAATATATTTATCACTTAAATACGTTTTACATTATTGAAATAGACTTCAGGGCGGGAGAATTCTCTTGGAACAAACGGTAAATCTTTGGCCGCTGATCGGTATTGCGGCGATTGTAATTGGATTTTTATTGCGGATAAACGCGGTATTAGTGGTGATCACCGCCGGGATTATTACTGGTCTGGCCGCGTTGATGCCAATAGCCACTATTTTAGAAAATCTGGGTCAGGGGTTTCTTAACACCCGTAATCTGCCCTTGATTCTGTTACTGCCCTTGGCGGTCATTGGTTTGCTTGAACGTCATGGTTTGAAAGAGCGGGCGCAGGCATGGATTATGCAAATTAAAAGTGCGACATCAGGCCGCTTATTAATTGTTTACCTCTTTGTGCGTGAAGTGACGGCTGCTATGGGGTTAACCAGCCTTGGTGGTCACCCCCAGATGGTTCGGCCCTTATTGGCACCAATGGCTGAGGGGGCGGCAGAGAACCGCTATGGCGAATTGCCGGAGAAAGTTCGCTACCGCCTGCGTGCCATGTCAGCGGCAACCGATAACGTGGGGTTGTTCTTTGGCGAGGATATCTTTGTCGCTTTCGGGGCGATTATCTTTATGCACAACTTTATGTTGGAGTCGGGTGGCATTCAGACGGAACCATTGCATATCGCGCTGTGGGGGATCCCAACCGCGATTTGTGCTTTCCTGATCCATGCCTACCGTTTACAGCGGTTAGATAAACAACTTGCTGCGGAATTAACGGCGCTGAATCAGTCTGCCCTGGCAGCTCAGGGAGAGGCTAAATGATTTTCCAACAACAATACTTATATTGGCTGGCCGGAGTGGTGCTATTGATTGTCGCGGTGATGTCATTTCGTGATAAAGCCAATCCAAGGCGCTTAACCACCGGTTTGTTTTGGGGGTTGTATGGCTTGATTTTTCTGGTTGGCGATTGGACTTATCGGCTGGCGAATGCGCTGGCGGGCGAAGGCCCAGATGAGAAACGCGTCCTGAATATTATTGTGGGTCTGGTCGTGGTGGTCATGGCATTGATTGCCGGGTTTGGTGGTGTCAAGCTGGGCAGTTACCATCAACGGACGCCGCAAGAGCGTGAAGTTAGCGCAAAACGTTTAGGTAATCGGCTATTTATTCCGGCATTAGCTATCCCATTGGTTACGGTTATCGGTGTGCTGTTGTTCAATAACATCCCGGCTCTGCAACAAGGGATGTTTGGTCCGGGTAACCACTCCACGCTAGTGACGCTATTTTCAATGACGGTCGGTTGTGTTCTTGGCTTGGTCCTTGCCGTGGCGATGACCCGTGAGACGGCGGCGCAACCGGTACAGGAAGCGCGCCGCTTGCTGGATTCTATCGGCTGGGCATTTATTCTGCCGCAAATTCTGGCGACACTGGGGTTACTATTTACTGGCGCGGGTGTCGGGACGGCCATTGCTCATCTTACGCAAGAATATCTGGCCGTCGACCAGCGCTTTATTGCTGTTGCGGTCTATGCTATTGGCATGGCGCTGTTAACCATGATCATGGGTAATGCGTTCGCCGCTTTCCCGATAGTGACTGCCGGTATTGGTATTCCTATTTTAGTGTTACAACACGGGGGAAACCCGGCAGTGATGGCGGCCATCGGCATGTTCTCTGGCTATTGTGGGACATTGATGACACCGATGGCGGCCAACTATAATATTGTTCCGGCCGCATTATTGGAATTGCCGGACAAAAATGCGGTCATCAAAGCGCAAATCCCAACCGGGGTAGCTCTGTTGATTGTTAACGTATTTTTACTGTATTTCCTGATGTTTCTCTAAGGAGAGGCGATGAGACGTGTATTAATTACCGGGTTCGAACCTTTTGGTGGGGAGCGGATCAATCCTTCCTGGGAAGTGGTCAAACAAATGAATGATTTAATGATGGGTGGCGTCAGAATTGTGGCGCGCCAGCTACCCTGCGCATTCGGTGAGGCACTGACCGCCCTGAACACCGCGATAGATGATGTCCAGCCCGTATTGGTACTTGCTATCGGTCAGGCGGGAGGCCGTGCGGATATTACCATTGAACGGGTGGCGATTAACGTTGATGACGCGCGTATCCCAGACAATTTGGGTAATCAGCCCGTTGATCAGCCTATTATTCAAGAGGGACCTGCGGCATATTTCACCCGCCTACCGATCAAAGCCATGGTTCAGGGGATACGAGAAGCGGGGATACCGGCATCAGTTTCTCAAACTGCGGGTACCTATGTGTGTAACCATGTTATGTATGGTTTATTGCATCGGTTAAATCAGTTTAATAATGAGGTCAAGGGCGGTTTTATTCATATCCCTTATTTGCCAGAACAGGCAGTTGATCACCCCGGTGCGCCCAGTATGTCGGCACAATCAGTGTTGGTCGCGTTAGAATTGGCTATCTCTATCGCATTGCAGATTGAGCATGATTTGCATATCACGGGGGGAGCAGTTCACTGATCTTCCAATAACCTCACGGCAGCCGAAGGTGGCGTGAGGTTACAGACAACGTCCTGGCTTAAGAGGTGGGGTTGTGATCTGAACGGTGATTTACTCCACCGCTGGCAGCTTAGGTTGCCAATCAATAGGCTGCTGATTTTGTTGTTGCAGTAATTGATTAGCTTGCGAAAAGTGCTTACAGCCCAGAAAACCACGGTGTGCTGACAAGGGTGATGGATGAGGTGCTTTCAAAATATAATGGCGCTCAGTATTAATAATGCGGCCTTTTTTCTGAGCATGTGATCCCCACAACATAAAAATCACACCTTCTCGGTGTTCATTCAACGCAGCAATCACTTTATCCGTAAAGGTTTCCCAACCAAGGTTAGCATGAGAGTGGGCTTTGCCCGCTTCTACCGTCAGGACCGTATTAAGTAATAAAACGCCTTGCTCGGCCCAGCTTTGTAAAAAACCGTGGTTAGGGCGCTGGAATCCTGGAATATCAGTGACCAGTTCCTTGTATATATTCCCCAATGAAGGGGGGGCAGGAACACCAGGTAGAACCGAAAATGATAATCCATGAGCCTGGTTGGGGCCGTGATACGGATCTTGCCCCAGAATGACGACTTTTACTTGATCCAGTTCGGTCAGGCGAAAAGCGTTAAATATATCTTTTTGTGGTGGATAGATGGTCTTACCCGCACGGCGTTCTGCTGCCACATAGGCCAGCGTATCTTTAAAATACGGTTGTTCTTTTTCTTGGCCGATTACATCGTGCCAAGTAAGGGAGGGGGACATAAACACTCTCCTTGGTTTCTGCAAAGTATTGATGTGCGCTAGCTTACCGGTTCAAACCGATGAGTGAAACTGTTAAACCGATGTCTGTGACATGATGTTGTTTTTTTGACCTTTATATATAAAAAATGTTGAAAATTTACAAAAATAATTGCTGGTCGCGTTTCTGACAAAATTGATATAAAACATAAATTTGCCAGTGTCGATATTGATGATGTGGTGAAAAAATTGATTTGAATCAAAGAATGGTAGGGGCTGGACTGGTATATAGAACAATAAGACAACATTGGTTTTACCAAATAACCAAGATAATTATCTTCCCTTGGAATTTATAGCCGTACTACGGAGGCACCAAATGATTACTGGTATTCAAATTACTAAAGCTAACAATGAAGCCTTGCTGAACTCTTTTTGGCTGTTGGATGATGAAAAAGCGGAACTGCGCTGTGTTTGCGCGAAATCTGGCTATGCTGAAGATCAGATAGTTCCAACCAGTGAGTTGGGCGAGATCGAATATCGCGAAGTGCCACTGGAAGTGCAACCAACTGTACGTGTTGAAGGTGGTCAGCATCTGAACGTTAACGTTCTGAGCCGTGATACGCTGGAAGATGCAGTAAAAAATCCAGAAAAGTATCCTCAACTGACGATCCGTGTTTCCGGTTATGCAGTGCGTTTCAACTCACTGACACCAGAACAGCAACGCGATGTGATTACCCGGACTTTCACTGAAAGTTTGTAATTCTTAGACGAGCAATTAAGTCATAAGAAATTAAATCATAAAGTGATAGGGGACTTCGGTCCCCTTTTTTCATGCCTGAAATTTAGTAAGTTAACTTAAGAGCATCATCTGATGTGTCGATAGATACCCTCATTGAGCCGGGATAACGATTTAGATTATCCCCCAACAAGGAGTTGGCATGAGTGCATCTGTCAGTTTGACTACGCCTGTTTCAGTCTCTTGCTTAATAAATGATGTTAATCCATCGGTTAAGGCAAAGAAAGAAGACGCCACGGCGGTGACCACCACACAGGCCCCCAAAATAGCAGAGGCAATTCACCGATCAACTCCCACGTTGGCGGACAATGTTCTCTATGACAGTACGTCATACACTCACGGGGTGACCACAGGCAGTACCAATGTACCAATATCAAGTGGGCAGAGACCACAGCAAGCGGATTATTCATTAGCACTGCTCGCTAAAGATGTTTATGCCCCCACCTCTGGCAATCTCAACGGGTTTGTCCGTTTAAGTGACGAGAGGCTACTGGCAGCAGGTATTGACCCAACGGCTTTGTCTGATAGCGCTTCAGGCTTTCTCGCGGGGATTTACAGTGATAATCAACAGTATGTCTTATCTTTTGCAGGCACTAATGATCGGCACGATTGGTTGAGTAATATCCGACAGGCGGTGGGCTATGAGGATGTGCAATACAATGAAGCGGTGGCTCTGGGAAAAACAGCAAAAATGGCTTTTGGTGATGCGCTGGTGATCACCGGGCATTCATTGGGCGGTGGGTTGGCGGCTACTGCCGCATTAGCCACTGGGACTTTTGCCGTTACCTTCAATGCCGCGGGGGTTGCCAAGAATACACTCAAACGCCTTGGTATGGACTCGGCTAAAGCGCGGCGTTCGGCAGAGAATGGCGGGATACGGAGCTATAGTGAGAAGTATGATTTACTGACCGGTATTCAGGAGCTAACTTCACTTATTCCTAATGCGGTGGGCCATAAAATAGTCTTGGCCAATAGCGACAAACTGACTGGCGTGGATGATTGGTTACCACACAAACATCTCGAACGCCGTATATCGGCGCATAGCATTGAGAAAGTACTTAGCTCAATGAGTGAGCAACAGCCTTGGGAGCGGCGGTATGTTTGAACATAAAGGTGAGATGTCCACGGCGTTATGCCAGTTGCCCTATTTTGATGTTGCTATTGGGTTTCGGGGGATGAGCAATGACAAAAATTAGTACTGCTTTTACTGATCCATTGGTTATGCCTATCGCCGATGCGATTGCGCACGGAGAGAGACAACAGATCCATCATTTAGCCAATAAAGCGTTGCTGCAGCAGCGAGGTGATCGGCTAATAACACTGATGCAATGGGCGATCTTTAACCAACAGCCAACCAGCCTGGTGGCATTAATACAAGAACACGCCGATCCTTCTCAATCAGGGATACAAGGCGACACGGCATGGCATACCGCCGCCAGTGTGCAAGATGCATGTTACATGCGCATTTTACTTGAGGGTCACCAGCCGCCGAATACCCGAAACAGTGTGACTTTAGCGGTTCCATTGGCCTTAGCGGTTATGGCAGGGCGCGAGATTCAGGTGGGTTTGCTATTGGCCGCGGGCGTTGATCCCAATCTTGCTGATCGTATGGGTGACACCCCATTACATATAGCGGGTAAGACCAATGCACCGGGTTTGGCCTTACAGTTACTAACAGCAGGCGCTGATCCGAAATTACGTAACAAGCAGGGTGCAACGTTCCAGCAGTATTTAGCGATGACACCATTGGATATTCAACACATTGACATACAACAAGAATATCAGGAATTGAATGATTGGTTGCGCGGTAACGATTTTGCAGAAGTTGATGAGCAATAGAGTAAAAAAGTCAGTTTTAGGTAACGCAATATTCGCAATGTCATTTCAGTCTGAAAATGGTATTGGTAATGAGCAGATATCTGACAACAAAACCGCTATGTGAGCAGCGGCTTTGTTGTCGTGCATATCACTAACCAGCACTCTTGGTATCAGGTTTTGCTTTTGGTGTACGCCGCTTACCAACGTTTTTGGCATCACGATGACGAACCTTAACCTTTACTTTCTCTTTGCTGGATTCTTTTTGTTCTTTACGCTTCGCTAAAACCTTTTTAGAGGGTTTACCCGTCGCTTTTTCACTTGGTGCCTTGCTCGTTGGGCGCAACTCATCAATAACGCGTGGTTTCAGTGGTTCGTTAAGATAACGGCCAATTTTGCCTAACAAGATATGATCATGAGCTTCAACCAAGGAAATGGCGACGCCTTTGCGGCCAGCACGGCCAGTACGGCCAATACGATGTAAATAAACATCGGCGGTGCGTGGCATATCAAAGTTGAATACATGGCTGATATCATCAATATCCAACCCGCGTGAGGCAATATCGGTGGCAACCAGCACATTTACCCGGCCATCACCCAAGCGAATGACCGCTTCGGTACGTTTAGCTTGTACCATTTCGCCTTCAAGGAACCAGGCATTAATGCCCGCCTCACGTAGCCAACTGACTAACTCATGGACACGCTCGCGGGTACGAACAAAAATGATGGACTTCGAGACATCGGGCTGTTTCAGCAGATGACAAAGTAACGCTGTCTTATGCTTGATGTCGTCAGCCCGGTAGTACCATTGCTGAATTTTTTTGCGTTCGCGGCGCGATGGATCGGCCTCAAGTTCTACTGGCTCATTGAGAATGCGCTCCGCAAATTCGCGGATGGCTTCACCTTCAAGAGTGGCAGAGAACAGCAGTGTTTGCTTACGCCAGCGGGTTTCGGCTGAGATGGTTTCAATATCTTGGGCAAAACCCATGTCCAGCATACGGTCAGCTTCATCCAGGATCAGGGTCTCTACCGCACGACAATCAAAGTTTTCTTCTTTGATGTATTGCAGCAGGCGGCCTGTCGTGGCAACGACAACATCCTGATTCTCACTGAAGACTTCGGCATGGTTCATATATGCCACGCCGCCGGTTATTGTGGCGATATCCAACTGAGTATACTTTGCCAGTTCACGGGCTTGGTCTGCCACTTGCATGGCTAACTCACGGGTTGGCGTCAGGATCAGGATCCGCGGTGGCCCGGATTTTTTGCGGGGGAAATCCAGCAAATGCTGCAAGGCTGGCAGCAAAAAGGCGGCAGTTTTGCCGGTACCTGTTGGAGCCGAACCTAATACGTCACGCCCATCCATAGCCGGCGGGATCGCCGAAGCCTGGATAGCCGTAGGACGCTCATAGCCTTTGTCGCGCAGTGCGTCAATCAGACGTTCATCGAGATCGAGTTCGGAAAAATTGGTTACAGTCATGGTCTTCCTCTACTTGGGGCGCCGATTATAGACGGGTTAGCCGAATTCTTCACCTGTTTAAGTCGGAATGATGTCTTTTCCCTTTAATAATATTGTCCTAAATAATATTGTCCTCTGCTACGCCGGTTATATACTCGTCATACTTCAAGCTGCATGTGCGTTGCTACGATCAATCACCCGAACCGATTTGTCTCTCGCTGGCTGCCTTACTGCAATTCGAATTATTTAGAGTATAAATTTTGGTGACTAATGTGGGCGAACAATTAAAAAAACAACCGGTATTACGTGGTGGCGGTTTCACCTTTAAACAATTCTTTGTGGCACATGATCGCTGTGCAATGAAAGTGGGCACTGACGGCGTTCTGCTGGGGGCTTGGGTGCCGGTGTTACACGCCCGTAGAGTTTTGGATATTGGCTGTGGCAGTGGGCTTATCGCCTTAATGATTGCCCAACGTTCATTGCCACAGGTGCAGATTGACGGGGTTGAACTGGAACCCGCCGCTGCGCAACAGGCGAGCAGTAATGTTGAGTTATCTCCTTGGGCTGAACGCATTCATATCCATCAGCAAGATATTCATCAGTTTGCTGAGAATCATCCTCATCAGTATGACCTGATTGTCAGTAACCCGCCTTACTTTGCTCCGGCCATTGCTTGTCGAGATGAAGCCCGTGATACCGCGCGCTATACCGGGTCACTCACGCATGATGCTCTACTGAACTGTGCGGAGAAGCTTATCACAGAGGACGGGATGTTTTGTGTGGTTTTACCCCATGAGTTAGGAATTGAATTTGCCCGCCTTGCTGGGCAACAGGGCTGGTTTGTCCGGTGCCAGGTTGATATCAGGGATCGCCCCGGTAAACCGTTACATCGAATGCTACTGACACTTTCAAGACAAGCGGGTGAGACGGTGTATCAACATTTAGCTCTGCGTCAGTCTGAAGGTGTTTACTCACCTGAGTTTTGCCAGCTCATCAGTGATTTCTATCTAAACTATTAATTTTAAATAAAGTAATTAATTTTAAATAAAATAATTAGCGTGAAATAAGAATCGGGCGTCGTAGAGACGCCCTGAGGTTATTGACAAAGTGCCCGCGACGGAGAGAACAGGCAGATCGTAAAGACGCCGTAAATACATCTATGTAGGCTCGAGCCGCGCCATCCTTGGCGCGGACGCTTTACTCCTCTGCCTATCCTCACCGTTCAAGATCGCGTCATCGGGGTTTGTCAGCAGTCTGCGGGCGTCGTAGAGACGCCCTCAATCTTATGGATTCAGAATGTGTTATGGATGCAGAATGGTTGGCTGTGGGTTTTCTATTTGATCAGGGTAATCAAGCGTATAGTGCAACCCACGGCTCTCTTTACGTTCCATCGCACAGCGCACGATTAACTCCGCGACTTGTACCAGATTCCGTAACTCCAGCAGGTTATTGGAGATACGGAAATTGGCATAATATTCATCAATCTCTTGCTGCAACGTGTTAATGCGCCGTAAAGCCCGCTCTAAGCGTTTTGTGGTACGGACAATGCCGACGTAATCCCACATAAATAAACGCAACTCATGCCAGTTATGCTGAATGACAACCCGTTCGTCAGAATTATCAACGCGGCTTTCATCCCAATCTGGCAGATGCTTGGCCAGTTTGGCCGTCGGCAGCCGTGTCAGAATGTCTTCTGCTGCTGACCAGCCATAGACCAGGCATTCGAGCAGGGAATTGGAGGCCATGCGGTTGGCACCGTGTAAGCCGGTGTAGCTCACTTCACCAATCGCATATAACCCATCTAAATCGGTACGCCCATGTTGATCAACCATTACGCCACCACAGGTGTAATGAGCTGCGGGGACAATCGGAATAGCTTCTTTAGTTAGATCGATACCCAATGACAGCAGTTTTTCATAGATCATTGGGAAATGTTGCATCACGAAATCAGTAGGTTTATGGCTGATATCCAGATACATGCAATCAGCACCGAGGCGCTTCATTTCATGGTCGATGGCTCGGGCAACGATATCACGTGGCGCAAGTTCACCGCGTGGATCAAAATCAAGCATGAAACGGCTGCCATCAGGGCGTTTAAGGTAGGCACCTTCACCACGTAAGGCTTCTGTCAGTAAAAAATTACGTGCTTGCGGGTGGAAGAGACAGGTTGGATGAAATTGGTTAAATTCCAAATTAGCGACCCGGCACCCGGCACGCCACGCCATGGCAATACCATCACCAGACGAAATATCTGGGTTAGTGGTGTATTGATAAACTTTAGCCGCGCCGCCTGTCGCCAAAACCACGGCTTTGGCGCGGAAAGTCTCAACTTTCTCTAACTCACGGTTCCAGACATAAGCACCCACTACGCGTTTGGTACCCGCCAAACCAATTTTGTTTGATGTGATAAGATCGACAGCATTGCAGCGTTCTTTCACTGAAATATTAGGGTGATTGCTTGCTTTACCCACTAAGGTAGTTTCTACTTCTTTACCGGTAGCATCCGCTGTATGCAGAATACGGCGGTGGCTATGACCACCTTCACGGGTAAGGTGATAGCGCTCTTCACCGTTAGCACTGGTCTCTGTATCAAAAAGAACGCCTTGATCAATGAGCCACTGCACACAAGAGCGGGCATTGCTGGCAATAAATTCAACGGCTTCTTTGTCACAAAGCCCGGCACCGGCGATTAAGGTGTCATCTACATGTGAACTGATACTGTCAGTTTCGTCGAAAACAGCGGCAATACCTCCCTGAGCATAAAAAGTGGCTCCCTCATTAAGAGGCCCTTTGCTCAGAACGGTAACTTTACAATGTGGCGCGAGGCGGAGAGCTAAAGACAAGCCAGCAGCGCCACTCCCGATGATCAATACATCGCTAATGTGTTCAGATGATGATTGCATATCGTATGATGTGTGCAGAAGAAGAGTTGGTTTCATGTTAGCCTATCTGCTCAAGAAAAAGCTATGGGTATAAGATGTCTGAATAATATTTGGACAAAAAATCGGGCAACATGGAACTTTACAATTTTTATAAACTCCAAGCGTGTGCTTGCTCAGGAAACAATGATATGGCTGGCAGTACTGTTTTTAGCATGGGGATAGATTTCGGGAGAGTTCACCTCGGATGAGCGAGCAGTTAACGGATCAGATGCTGGTTGAACGGGTCCAGAAAGGCGATCAACAATCGTTCAATTTACTGGTCATTCGCTACCAGCATAAAGTTGCGAGCCTCGTATCCCGGTATGTGCCTCAGGGCGATGTCCCTGATGTTGTTCAGGAATCTTTTATTAAAGCGTATCGCGCACTGGAGTCATTTCGTGGTGATAGCGCTTTTTATACGTGGCTATATCGGATTGCTGTAAATACAGCGAAAAATTACTTAGTCGCTCAGGGGCGGCGCCCGCCATCCAGTGATGTGGATGCGAATGATGCTGAAAATTATGAAAATGCGGGTGCATTGAAAGAAATATCGAACCCTGAGAACTTAATGTTGTCTGAAGAATTAAGGCAGATAGTTTTTAAAACCATAGAGTCACTTCCTGAAGATCTTCGAATGGCGATCACATTAAGGGAGCTAGATGGTCTAAGCTATGAAGAGATAGCAGCCATTATGGACTGTCCGGTGGGTACTGTTCGTTCACGTATCTTCCGTGCCAGAGAAGCTATTGATAACAAAGTTCAGCCGCTAATTCAGCGATAGGCGGACACACAAAGGGTATTTAGGCATGCAGAAAGAAAAGCTTTCCGCTTTGATGGATGGAGAAACTCTCGATAGCGAGCTGCTGGGGATTTTATCGAAAGATAAGGCGTTACAGCAAAGCTGGCAGAGCTACCATTTAATCCGTGACACTCTACGCGGAGACGTTGGCAATGTTTTACATCTGGATATTGCTAGTCGTGTAGCAGAAGCGCTCAAGAACGAGCCAGCGCGCTTGATTCCTATTGCTATACCTGAATCTCAGCCACAGCCACATCTTTGGCAGAAAATGCCTTTCTGGCAAAAAGTCCGTCCATGGGCCAGTCAGATTACTCAGGTGGGAATGGCCGCTTGTGTTTCTCTCGCTGTCATTGTTGGTGTTCAACAATATAACCAACCGGCACAAAATTATTTACAACCTGAATCACCGGCGTTTAATACCTTGCCAATGATGGGTAAAGCATCACCAGTCAGTTTTGGTGTCCCTGCTGATGGTTCTTTTGGTACTAATCAACAGAATCAGGTTCAAGAGCAGCGTCGGCGCGTCAACATGATGACTCAATTGCAAGATTTTGAATTGCAACGTCGTTTGCCACAAACTGATGTATTGCAGCAGCCTTCAGATTCAACGCAAGCCGCAATTCAAGTCCCTGGAACTCAATCCTTAGGAATGCAGCAGCAGTAATGAAGCAACTTTGGTTTTCCGTCTGTTTAATGACGGGCAGCCTGTTCATGGCAAACATTGCTTCGGCGGAATCTACGCCGATAGCAATGTTGCAGGAAATGGGCAGTGCCAGCAAGTCGCTCAATTATGAGCTATCTTATATTAACGTTAACAAGCAAGGGATTGATTCCCTTCGTTATCGGCATGCCATTTTAGATAAAAAATCGTTAGCGCAATTGTTGCGTATGGACGGTCCGCGTACGGAAATTTTACAGCGTGGCAATGAGATAAGCTATTTCGAGCCCGGTTTTGAATCTTTCACGTTGTCCGGTGAGCACATTGTTGATGCTCTGCCGTCTATTGTTTTCTCCAATTTTGAAAAACTATCCAAGACGTATAACTATATTGCGTTAGGCCGGGCACGTGTGGCTGATAGGCCATGCCAGGTGATTCGAGTGGTCGCTAATGACAGTACTCGGTACAGCTATATTATTTGGCTGGATGAGGCAACGAAACTGCCAATGCGGATAGATTTGTTGGATCGTGATGGCGAAACACTGGAGCAATTCCGTGTTATCTCTTTTGTGGTGGGTGAGCCTATTCAGCAAGTCTTACAAGGTATGCTGAAATTAGCCTTGCCACCATTACTGTCGTTGCCAGCGAAGACTAAAGTTGATTTTACCTGGGCTCCGCGTTGGTTACCGCAGGGGGTCGCAGAGGTTTCACGTAGTCGCCGTACACTGCCGAATATGGATGCACCCACAGAGTCTCGCTTGTATACCGATGGTTTGTTTAGTTTTTCAGTCAATGTGAATCCCGCAGGCAAGGAGGGGACTTCGGAACAATCCCTGCGTCAGGGGCGGCGTACTGTCCAGACTGAAGTCCGTAATAACGTCGAGATAACGGTAGTGGGTGAGTTGCCACCTTCAACGGCCAAACGTATTGCCGACAGTGTGGTTCTGGAGTCGACAAAATGATGAAGGAATGGGCGACGGTGATATCATGGCAAAATGGTATTGCCCTATTACGTTGTGAACCACACTCTGGTTGTGGGAATTGCCATTCTCGCCGAGGATGTGGTAGCCATTTATTAAATGAGTTAGGGCCTGAGACCGACCATCAATTACAGGTTGAAATTTCACAACCGCTCGAGCCAGGGCAGAAAGTTGAAGTTGGCATCAGTGAAGGGAGTTTATTACGTTCTGCATCATTGGTTTATTTAACCCCGTTAGTTGGGTTAATTGCTGGTGGGGCACTGTTCCAGTCTTTATTTTTAACCGATGCATTTACCGCTCTTGGGGCTATTTTAGGCGCAGGGTTAGGTTTTTTACTGGCACGAAAACTGGCAACCAGAATTGAGGGGCTCAGTGCTTATCAGCCTGTTATTTTGCAAATCGGTTTGCCACCAACGGCTATGCGTATTCAGTAATAATAAGACGTTATTATTGATTAGGCATGATAAGCAGGAATGCGGTTCTGTATCATATGTTCGATCAAAACAATAAAAAGATCTGCATTGATTAAATCAGACGAGTCTATTGAAAAAATAATGTCCCCTTGAGTATCCAATAAGCGTATTTTGTCATGAAAATCTTTTTGTAATGTTTCTATCCGAAAAATATTCTCAATATTAATAATGCCGTTAATTGTGATCAGTGTGTGTGCGCTGAGTGATAGTGAGTATGTATCCATCTGATGAGTGTTTATTCTCCCGATACCCATTTTAATCTCTCCATGATATATCAGTCTTTTCAACCAACACTCCTCTTTCTTAATAATATCAAATGTCAGCGTTTCACCGTGTGATAAACTGTTTAAGCTTTTTACGCCTATCCTCATGATTTGTTGATGAATGATGGTATTAATCAACAGATATGCATTATTGATGTTATTAATGATAACGTTCCATGGCTGAGATTTAGATGTGCGAAATGCCATAGCATTAATCTTCCCGTTGGGGTTTATTCCTGTGTGATATTTATAAATATATTGAATTTTATCAAATGGGATGAAATAAATTTCCAGATTGTTATGGTTGAAAACTCTAACGCCATTTTCATAGAGAAAATAAGTAAATAGTGGGTTGTCATACAAACGTAAATAAAGTAGTGCACTCAGTGATACTGCAGCGATAGCAACGCATAAGATAGAAAGAATTGACGGTGTTAAGAATATTGAAGTCGTGAGCGCAAGGGTGATAATTACAGTGCTAAATACTAATATAGCTATTATTGTAGCAAGGGTAACCCATGCATTTTCATTTCTCATTTCGTGGCGACTCAGTATTTTTCCTTCGTCAATCATAATACTCTCCTCGTTACCGCCAAGAGAATATTTCACTTGGTTATTATAAAATCACACTAATGCTGTAACTGTATGTCTTTTCCTTGGTGGGTATATGAGCATTTTCCTAAAGTGGCAGAGTATTTTTTAGGTTGTAACAGAATATCTCGAATATCATCAAGATGATCAGACTGCGTTTATTCATTAGATGATTATCAGAAAATAAATTTTACAGTTATAGCGGCTAATCGACATTCTATATAAATAGGGTGATTAGCCAGCGCTTTATCGGATAACGGCTGAAACGATACTGTGCGGGTTTCTTCCCTGGCTTCAAACGAAGGGGAATACAGCCTTTGTAGAGGATAAATCAGGTAACAAGCTAAGTGTGATGCCTTTCACGAGGCTGACTTACAGTGTAAGATGCGTGAATATTTATGTGGGTAGTTTTGGGTTTGAATCCATCGCTGTGTCCACCAATAATTAATTAAAGACAACGACTAGAGAAAAATTCATATAAATGAAGCACATAAGAAACTTTTCTATTATTGCCCATATTGACCACGGTAAGTCGACGCTGTCTGATCGGATTATTCAGATCTGTGGCGGTTTATCTGAGCGTGAAATGGCCGCACAGGTACTGGATTCCATGGATCTAGAACGTGAGCGTGGTATTACCATCAAGGCACAGAGTGTGACGCTTGATTACCATTCGAAGGATGGTCAAACCTATCAACTTAACTTTATCGATACCCCCGGCCATGTTGACTTCTCTTATGAAGTTTCACGCTCTTTAGCCGCGTGTGAAGGGGCTCTATTGGTTGTGGATGCAGGGCAAGGCGTTGAGGCTCAGACGCTAGCAAACTGCTACACCGCGATGGAGATGGACCTGGAAGTTGTTCCGGTTCTGAACAAAATTGATTTGCCTGCTGCCGATCCTGAGCGGGTTGCTGAAGAAATCGAAGACATTGTGGGGATTGATGCCACTGATGCGATTCGTTGCTCGGCAAAAACCGGTGTGGGCGTGCCTGATGTTCTTGAGCGGTTGGTCCGCGATATTCCAGCCCCTGAGGGGGATCCAAATGGGCCATTGCAGGCATTGATTATCGATTCCTGGTTTGATAACTACCTGGGTGTTGTGTCATTAATACGTATCAAGAATGGTTCGTTGCGTAAAGGCGATAAAGTTAAGGTTATGAGTACCGGCCAGAGCTATAACGCGGATCGTTTAGGGATATTTACACCAAAACGTGTTGATCGTGATGTTCTGAACTGCGGCGAAGTAGGCTGGTTGGTTTGTGCAATAAAAGACATTCTTGGCGCACCTGTTGGCGATACATTGACATTAACGCGTAACCCGGCAGAAAAATCATTGCCTGGCTTTAAGAAAGTAAAACCACAAGTTTATGCGGGCCTGTTCCCGATAAGCTCTGATGATTATGAATCTTTCCGGGATGCGTTAGGTAAGTTAAGTCTTAACGATGCCTCTTTGTTCTATGAACCAGAAAGCTCTACAGCATTAGGCTTTGGTTTCCGATGCGGCTTCCTTGGCTTGTTACATATGGAGATCATCCAGGAGCGTCTGGAGCGTGAATATGATCTGGAACTGATTACTACGGCACCAACAGTGGTGTACGAGGTGATTACGACTAATCAGGAAACGGTCTATGTCGATAGCCCTTCTAAACTGCCTGCGTTGAACAATATTGAAGAACTGCGCGAACCGATCGCTGAATGCCATATGTTGTTGCCACAGGAATACCTCGGTAACGTCATTACATTGTGTATCGAAAAACGTGGTACACAGACCAATATGGTTTATCACGGTAAGCAAGTCGCGCTGACATATGAAATTCCAATGGCGGAAGTCGTGCTTGATTTCTTTGATCGTTTGAAATCAACGTCACGGGGTTATGCTTCACTGGATTATAATTTCAAACGCTTCCAGACGTCTGACATGGTACGTGTTGATGTATTAATCAATAACGAACGTGTGGATGCGCTGGCACTGATCACGCATCGTGATAATGCACAATATCGTGGCCGTGATTTGGTTGAGAAAATGAAAGAACTGATCCCACGTCAACAATTTGATATTGCGATCCAGGCTGCGATTGGTAACCACATCATTGCTCGCTCAACGGTAAAACAGCTACGTAAAAACGTATTGGCGAAGTGTTATGGTGGGGATGTTAGCCGTAAGAAAAAACTTCTGCAGAAACAAAAAGACGGTAAGAAACGTATGAAGCAAGTCGGTAACGTTGAATTACCACAAGAGGCCTTCCTGGCTATTCTGCATGTTGGAAAAGACAGTAAATAAGGAGTTTTCATGGCTAACATGTTTGCTTTGATTCTGGCAATAGCAACGCTGTTGACGGGGATTATCTGGTGCTTCGAGCGGTTTAAATGGGGGCCAGCCCGTCAGGCAAAAATTGCGGCAGTTAATGCACAAACTGCGGAAATCAAGGCCCAAACCGGGTGTGCCGTAGATAATAAAACCTTAGCCCAAGCTGCAAAGCAACCGGGTTGGATCGAGACATGTGCCTCTATCTTCCCGGTGCTGGCCTTGGTCTTTATCGTGCGTTCGTTTATTTACGAGCCTTTCCAGATCCCTTCTGGTTCGATGATGCCAACGCTGCTTATCGGTGATTTTATTTTGGTTGAGAAATTTGCTTATGGGATTAAAGATCCCATTACTCAGACCACATTAATTCCAACAGGTAAGCCAAACCGCGGTGACATTGCGGTGTTTAAATATCCGTTGGATCCACGTTTGGATTATATCAAGCGTGTGGTGGGGCTGCCGGGGGATCGGGTAATTTATAACCCGATAAGTAAAGAAGTCACGGTACAACCGTCATGTAATACCGGTACTTCTTGTGATAGTGCGTTGGCCATCACTTACAGCACGTCTGAGCCAAGTGAGTTTGTGCAGACATTCCGTTATAGCGGTAATGGCGAAAGCTCCGCAGGGTTCTTCCCAATCCCGCTAAATCAGGCAGTACCTGATGGCGGTGTCCGGTTACGTGAGCGTACTGAAAGCCTCGGCCCGGTAGCGCATCACATTCTGACCGTCCCAGGGCGGCAGGATCCGTTAGGCTCTTATTATCAGCAACCCGATCAACCGTTAGGGGTTTGGGTGGTACCGGAAGGCCATTACTTTATGATGGGTGATAACCGGGATAACAGTGCAGATAGCCGCTTCTGGGGTTTTGTACCAGAACGTAATCTGGTAGGTAAGGCTACGGCTATTTGGATGAGTTTTGAAAAGCAAGAAGGTGAATGGCCAACGGGTGTGCGTTTAAGCCGAATTGGTGGAATTCACTAAAGCAGTGGATATTCCCCAAGCCGTTGATGTTGCAGTTAGGCAGTAAGGCCGTTATTGAGTGAACCCCGATGAGCTCTCTCAGTGAGTGACTCGGGGCAAGTGAGTGATTCGGGATCCAGATTAGTGATTCAGGTGAATGAGAGCCACTTGCGGCGCTGTAACTTCAAATGAGGAGGGCATATAAACGCAGCATTATATATCCACTCGTTGTAGAATAACCTTTCGAGCGATAAAGTTGGCTCTCTTATGGGAGCCACTGCAAACGAAACAGTTTTGTCTTGGTTACTTTTGTCGGTCAGACCTGTTCCGTATGCTGTAGTTTTTGACGCATTCTTGATCTATTGGTAACTCATGAATCCCATCGTAATAAACAGGCTGCAGCGGAAGCTGGGCTACACTTTCCAACAGCAGGAGCTCTTGCTGCAAGCACTGACTCATCGTAGCGCCAGCAGCAAACACAATGAGCGTTTGGAGTTCCTGGGTGACTCTATATTAAGTTTTGTTATCGCCAATGAGCTATATCGCCGTTTCCCTCGCGTTGATGAAGGGGATATGAGTCGTATGCGGGCCACATTGGTTAGAGGGAATACACTTGCCGAAATGGCCCGTGAATTTGACCTTGGCGAATGTTTACGCCTTGGGCCGGGTGAATTGAAGAGTGGTGGTTTTCGCCGCGAATCAATTTTAGCCGATACGGTAGAAGCCTTAATTGGCGGTGTATTCTTAGATAGCGATATCCATACGATTGAACGGCTGATCCTCGAGTGGTATCACAGTCGGTTAGAGGAAATCAGCCCTGGTGATAAGCAGAAAGACCCAAAAACGCGCTTGCAAGAGTATTTGCAGGGCCGTCATCTGCCATTACCTTCATATCTGGTCGTGCAGGTTCGCGGCGAAGCACATGACCAGGAATTTACTATCCACTGCCAGGTGAGTGGCTTGAATGAACCAGTAATAGGTACTGGCTCAAGCCGTCGTAAAGCTGAGCAGGCGGCAGCGGAACAAGCGCTGAAACAGTTGGAGCTTGAATGAGCGAAGTAGAAAAAACGTATTGTGGTTTTATTGCCATTGTAGGGCGCCCGAATGTAGGCAAATCGACCTTACTAAATGAGCTGTTGGGGCAAAAAATCTCCATCACCTCACGTAAACCGCAAACCACACGTCACCGTATTATGGGGATCCACACTGAAGGGCCTTATCAGGCTATTTATGTTGATACCCCTGGGCTGCATATTGAAGAAAAGCGTGCCATTAACCGCTTAATGAATCGGGCGGCAAGTAGCTCTCTTGGTGATGTGGAATTAGTCATTTTTGTGGTTGAAGGTACTCATTGGACTGCTGATGACGAGATGGTGGTTAATAAGCTGCGCAGTTTGCAATGCCCGGTATTATTGGCCATCAACAAAGTGGATAACGTAACGGATAAAACCAAGTTATTACCGCATATGCAGTTCCTTAGCCAGCAGATGAACTTCCTGGACGTTGTGCCAATCTCAGCTGAGAAGGGAATGAATGTTGATACCATCGCCAGCATTGTGCGCAAGCATATGCCGGAAGCTGAACATCACTTCCCAGAGGATTACATCACTGACCGTTCCCAGCGTTTTATGGCGTCGGAAATTATTCGTGAAAAGTTGATGCGTTTCCTGGGCGAAGAACTGCCTTATTCGGTGACGGTTGAGATTGAGCAGTTCGTGCCGAATGAACGTGGTGGCTATAATATCCATGGTCTGATTTTGGTTGAGCGCGAAGGCCAAAAGAAAATGGTTATCGGCAACAAAGGCAGCAAAATCAAAGTAATCGGTACCGAAGCCCGTCAGGACATGGAGCGGATGTTTGAAGCTAAAGTGCATCTTGAACTGTGGGTGAAAGTGAAATCAGGCTGGGCAGATGACGAACGTGCATTGCGCAGCTTAGGCTATACCGACGATTTGAAATAAGGCTTGCCGATGGACGGTTGGCAACGCGCATTTGTTCTGCATGGGCGGCCTTACAGTGAAACCAGCTTAATGCTGGATTTATTTACTGAAGGGGAAGGGCGCATGCGGGTTCTGGC
The DNA here is from genome assembly GCF_900460465.1 of Yersinia pestis. Classification (GTDB taxonomy): domain Bacteria; phylum Pseudomonadota; class Gammaproteobacteria; order Enterobacterales; family Enterobacteriaceae; genus Yersinia; species Yersinia pestis. The sequence continues at coordinate 610,616 of NZ_UAVH01000007.1, forward strand.
AAAAGGTGCGCGTGGGCGTCGTTCCAATTTAAAAGGCTGCTTGCAGCCTTTTACGCCGTTATTGGTTCGCTGGTCAGGGCGTGGTGAAGTTAAAACATTACGCAGTGCGGAGCCAGTATCGCTGGCTCTTCCCCTGAGCGGTTCTATGTTATACAGCGGCTTATATGTTAATGAGCTGCTTTCCCGCGTGTTAGAGCACCAAACCAGCTACTCAGCCCTATTCTTCGATTATCTGCACTGCTTACAAGCGTTGGCGGGGAGCGATGGTTCACCTGAACATGCTTTACGTCAGTTTGAATTGGCGATGCTGGCGAATCTGGGATATGGCGTCGATTTTCTGCATTGTGCCGGTAGCGGGCAGCCGGTATCCGATACCATGACCTATCGTTATCGGGAAGAGAAAGGCTTTATTGCCAGTCTGGTGGTCGATCACTACAGCTTTACCGGCCGTCAATTGTTAGCTTTAGCCAATCGAGAGTTTCCTGACGCCGATACTTTGCGCGCGGCTAAACGTTTCACCCGTATCGCCCTCAAACCTTATCTGGGCGGTAAACCTTTAAAGAGTCGCGAGCTATTTCGTCAGTTTGTGATTAAGCCTCCAGCCGATCCTTCACCCTAGCGCTGCTTTAAACTGCCTATTATTAACTTTCCCGTAGTGTTGTAACGAACGGTGCAATAGTGATCCACACCCAACGCCTGAAATCAGATCCAGGGGGTAATCTGCTCTCCTGATTCAGGAGAGTTTATGGTCACTTTTGAGACAGTTATGGAAATTAAAATCCTGCACAAGCAGGGAATGAGTAGCCGGGCGATTGCCAGAGAACTGGGGATCTCCCGCAATACCGTTAAACGTTATTTGCAGGCAAAATCTGAGCCGCCAAAATATACGCCGCGACCTGCTGTTGCTTCACTCCTGGATGAATACCGGGATTATATTCGTCAACGCATCGCCGATGCTCATCCTTACAAAATCCCGGCAACGGTAATCGCTCGCGAGATCAGAGACCAGGGATATCGTGGCGGAATGACCATTCTCAGGGCATTCATTCGTTCTCTCTCGGTTCCTCAGGAGCAGGAGCCTGCCGTTCGGTTCGAAACTGAACCCGGACGACAGATGCAGGTTGACTGGGGCACTATGCGTAATGGTCGCTCACCGCTTCACGTGTTCGTTGCTGTTCTCGGATACAGCCGAATGCTGTACATCGAATTCACTGACAATATGCGTTATGACACGCTGGAGACCTGCCATCGTAATGCGTTCCGCTTCTTTGGTGGTGTGCCGCGCGAAGTGTTGTATGACAATATGAAAACTGTGGTTCTGCAACGTGACGCATATCAGACCGGTCAGCACCGGTTCCATCCTTCGCTGTGGCAGTTCGGCAAGGAGATGGGCTTCTCTCCCCGACTGTGTCGCCCCTTCAGGGCACAGACTAAAGGTAAGGTGGAACGGATGGTGCAGTACACCCGTAACAGTTTTTACATCCCACTAATGACTCGCCTGCGCCCGATGGGGATCACTGTCGATGTTGAAACAGCCAACCGCCACGGTCTGCGCTGGCTGCACGATGTCGCTAACCAACGAAAGCATGAAACAATCCAGGCCCGTCCCTGCGATCGCTGGCTCGAAGAGCAGCAGTCCATGCTGGCACTGCCTCCGGAGAAAAAAGAGTATGACGTGCATCTTGATGAAAATCTGGTGAACTTCGACAAACACCCCCTGCATCATCCACTCTCCATCTACGACTCATTCTGCAGAGGAGTGGCGTGATGATGGAACTGCAACATCAACGACTGATGGCGCTCGCCGGGCAGTTGCAACTGGAAAGCCTTATAAGCGCAGCGCCTGCGCTGTCACAACAGGCAGTAGACCAGGAATGGAGTTATATGGACTTCCTGGAGCATCTGCTTCATGAAGAAAAACTGGCACGTCATCAACGTAAACAGGCGATGTATACCCGAATGGCAGCCTTCCCGGCGGTGAAAACGTTCGAAGAGTATGACTTCACATTCGCCACCGGAGCACCGCAGAAGCAACTCCAGTCGTTACGCTCACTCAGCTTCATAGAACGTAATGAAAATATCGTATTACTGGGGCCATCAGGTGTGGGGAAAACCCATCTGGCAATAGCGATGGGCTATGAAGCAGTCCGTGCAGGTATCAAAGTTCGCTTCACAACAGCAGCAGATCTGTTACTTCAGTTATCTACGGCACAACGTCAGGGCCGTTATAAAACGACGCTTCAGCGTGGAGTAATGGCCCCCCGCCTGCTCATCATTGATGAAATAGGCTATCTGCCGTTCAGTCAGGAAGAAGCAAAGCTGTTCTTCCAGGTCATCGCTAAACGTTACGAAAAGAGCGCAATGATCCTGACATCCAATCTGCCGTTCGGGCAGTGGGATCAAACGTTCGCCGGTGATGCAGCACTGACCTCAGCGATGCTGGACCGTATCTTACACCACTCACATGTCGTTCAAATCAAAGGAGAAAGCTATCGACTCAGACAGAAACGAAAGGCCGGGGTTATAGCAGAAGCTAATCCTGAGTAAAACGGTGGATCAATATTGGGCCGTTGGTGGAGATATAAGTGGATCACTTTTCATCCGTCGTTGACATATGCGGATGGTTTAGAGGTTTTGCTGCGCATTTTAGGGCTCGGTTTTGAGGGGCGCTACAGCATTATCGAAGATGGTGATCGGCAATTAACTAAAATACGCCAAGGGTTGCTGACGCTGCTCCAAAGTACCCGAGACACGATCCCACCGGCACTTTCTCCGCATGGGTTGATCGCACATCAAAACAGAAGACGGCGGGGCATTTTTGTTCCGGTGCGCGTATCCATGCTGTTGTGTGGTTTCCTCATTGTCGCGACCTTTATTGGATGTAAATACTTTCTCTCGGTACCGGAAAGTGACTTGCTAAAAAGAATGGGAGCATTGCAACGTGTGGTTGTGACGCCACCCGTTGCCGCACCAAAACTTCGACTGTCTATTTTATTAAAAGATGAGATAGCGAAGCAGTTAGTCAGTGTTGATGAAACGAGCAACAACAGCAAAGTCATCTTTAAAGGCGACTCTATGTTTATGGTCGGCTCGGATAACGTCAGACCTGAAATGATTGACGTAATTAAACGCGTCGCGCAGGAAGTGCATCGCGTTAAAGGGGCAATCCTCATCGTCGGGCATACAGACTCTATGCCGATTAATAAACCCGGCTTCCCTAATAACCAGGTACTTTCCGAAAAACGCGCGGCCAATGTTGCACGCTATATGGAGCAGGCCGGTATTCCAACCGACAAAATTCGGTTTGAGGGCAAGGGGGAAACGCAACCGGTTAGCAGCAATGACGATGCGACAGGACGTTCGCAAAACCGCCGCGTAGAAATTTTTGTTAATTATTGAGATAACGAATGTCTTATTTGAATCGATTGTTTTCTGGCTGGGCCATGAAACGCATATTGCTGGTCGGCTGCTTTATATTGCTGGCTGCGGCGATATGGTTTCTGGGGCCTTTCCTCGGCTTTGGTGAGGCGCGGCCTCTCGAAAGTTATGAAGCCAGAATTATTTGCATCCTGCTGGCACTGCTGCTGATCTTAGGTTTTTGGTACGGCGCACCGCGCTTTGTCATTGCCGCCGTCGTTGCCTGTGCTGCGGTATGGGTGATTGGCCCATTCATATTAGTTGGTGATGATCATCCTCTGACTGATGGGATCCGTCGCGGCATCATTATCGCCATCATTGCATTTATTACACTTATTTATGGCACCTGGTGCTTAGTCAAAGCATTGGCGAAAAATCCAGCGTTACTGGATAACTTCATTAAGCACAAGAAAGCGGCCAAGCCTGAAGCGGAGGCTGAACTTTCTGAAGTTAATGCGATGATCCGCAATGGCATGAACTATGTGCGCCGTATTCACAGTGGTATTCCGGCCTGGCGACGTTTCTTTATCTCCAACCGTTGGCGCACAGAACTGCCTTGGTTCATGGTTGTCGGTATGAAAGGTGCAGGGAAAACCGCCCTTATCCTCTCTTCAGGACAGGACTTTCCTTTACCTGAGCAGCTGAATCGTATTGGCAAAGAAAACCCACCCACTCAACATTGTGAATGTTTGTTCTCTAATGACGCCCTGTTTTTAGACACTTCAGGGAAATACATTGATGACAGCAAAGATAATCAGACTGAGTGGACCGGGATATTAAAGGCACTCAAAAAATATCGTCCGGTTAAGGCAATTAATGGTGTCATTGTTGCGATTTCGGCATCCGATATCTTGGGTAAAAGTAAAGCTGATTTACTGAATGTGTCGGCGACGCTACGCACGCGTTTGGATGAGGTTCGTGCGGTCTTGGGCGTCCGTTTCCCGGTGTATGTCACGATTACAAAACTGGATCAAATATCGGGTTTTGATGAATATTTCCGTAATTTAACGGCTGAAGATCGCGAGCAAATTTGGGGGGTGACTTTCCCTTATAACGAGGCGAAAGAGCAATCCGATATGCCACTTCAGCAACGTATCAGCCATGAGCTGGCACTGCTTGAGGATCGTATCAGCAATAATATGCACGTCCGCCAGCAGGAAGAGTATGCCGTGGCGGACAGAAAAGGCATGTATGCACTCCCTCAGGATTTCAGGATGCTCTCCCAGAGGGTAACGGAAGTTTTACAGAATGTTTTCTTCGCCTCACGCTTTGACGAAACAAAATTTCACACGACCCTGAGAGGGATCTATTTTGTCAGCAGTTGTCAGCCTGCGGATGTTGAACTGTTAAATAACAACACGCTGATTCAAAAGTGGCGTAACGTTATTAATCATAAAAAACCGTTATCGCCAGCCGATTTATCACAAAAAAGTGATAATGAAGATCGGTTTATTAGCGATGTGGCTTACGGGAAACAATATTTCCTCAAGCAGTTGTTTAGCGATGTGATTACCAAAGATGCCGACTTAGTCAGCTATAACCTGAAAGTACAATCCAAATACCGTTTTCAGAATCTATTGGGACACGCGGCTTGTATTGGGTTGGCAGTTTGGCTGGTTTGGGCCTTCTTGGTCAGCTTCCAGCATAACGAGGGGTATTTACAGGCGACCGGTGCCAAGCTGAGTCAGTTAGAAAGCACGGTGATGAGTTATGCCAAAACGTCCAATGAGCAGATCTTACCTGCGTTATTGAACGCGACACAGCAGTTACCCGAGTACGGTACGCTGGATGTGGCTAACCCTGAGCTTGACTGGCGTTATGGCTTATATACCGGTAGCGCAATCTCACAAGGTGCGAACACGCTCTATCAGTTTTTCTTGCAAAAATATCTCTTCCCAATGGTTGAGAATCAGAGTGAGGTTACATTAAGAAAAACGATGCACTCAGGTCAGAGCGAAGAGGTTTATGCCGCGCTGAAGCTTTATTTGATGCTGACGGGTGAAGGTAAATTTGATCGTCAATATATGATTGAGCACGTGACCCAAGATTGGCAGAAAAGTGGAAAAATTGAGCCTTACGAAGAGAAGAGTATTTTCGTCGGTCATTTGAACACGCTGTTTACCCTGAAAGACTGGCGGCAGTATGGGCAACCGGCAGACAGTGAACTGATTAAGCAGGCTCGGGCAATACTGGCGGAAAAAACAGTGACCGCCAGACTTTGGGGGCGTATTCAATCCCGCTTATTGGCCGATGCCCCTGCCAATATGACGTTACGTAAAATGGTGGGTGAGCACGCGACACAGGTATTCACCCTGTCAGATGATGAACTACTGCATGAAGGGATCCCGGGGCTTTATACCTACGCGGGCTACCATGAGGTGGTTAAAAAAAAACTGACACCTTTGCTGATGTTACTTCAGGAAGAGGATAGGTGGGTGATGGCGCAATCGCTGTCATCTTCTCTTGACCCCCTGACGTTAAGACAAGATGTTCTGGTGATGTATTTACAAGGGTATGCCGCTTATTGGAAACGCTTTCTCTCCAGTGTTCGTCTGATTTCTGTCGATGCGGACAGTGCAGAGTATGCTCAAGGGCTGTCTCTGGATATTGCTTTGTTAAGGACGTTAGTTTCAGAAAATTCACCGCTACTCAATTTAGCCAGGCAGGCGGTAAAAGAAACGACACTCGCCGAAAAAGAAAAAGCCATTACTGATGAGATAAACATCAGAACGCAAGGGCAATTACTCAGCCAGGCTAAAAAATTACAAGAAACGATCGCGTTTCGTGAAAATAAACTGATTAAAGAGTGGGTTGATAATCGTTTTGAATCCCTGAGAGTCTTTGTTAATGGGGAACAGAGTGCTGATGTCACGGGGGGCAATAATCTTTCTGTTCTTCAGGGAACGCAGATGAGCCGAATAATCGGGACATTAAACGATCAATATACCCGTTTTGTTGTTTATAACAGTGCCTTTGAATATGGCGATATTCCTCCGTTATCCCAGGATGGGGAACGTATTGCGGTGGAATCACAAACATGGCCGGATCCGTTTAGAAATATTATTGCACCGTTATTAACGGGCTCATCCCAGAAATTTGAAAATAAAGTGATTACTCACACGTCCAAAGCGATTGATATGGGGGTGGGGGAAATTTGCCGGAATACGCTGCAAGGGCGTTACCCATTTGCTGAAAGTGAGCAAATTGTTAGTTTGAATGATTTTGAGCGTTTCTTCGGTACTGACGGTACGGTGGACAGTTATTTCAAGAAAAACTTGGAGAGTAAAGTCGACACGTCCTCAATACCTTGGCGTTATAAGGGCAGCGTAAGTAGTGAAGGTTTGGCGTTCTTTGAACAGGCGGCAATGATCAGAAACGTGCTATTTAATACCAATGACGGTAAAAAAATGGCATTAGATTTTTCCGTATCAGTGCGTTATTTAGCACCCACTATCACCCAACTTATTATGAACTTTGATGGTAATACTGTGCGTTATTCCCATGGTCCCGTAACGCCAGCCTTCTTTAAATGGCCGGGTTTACGTCAAGGCACCATTGTCAGTTTAACGGCCCAACGCCAGAAGGCATCCGCGATGCCCGATATTCTTTTTCGCGGACCTTGGGCACTCTTGCAGTGGGCTGATCAGGCCGATGAAATTCGCGATGAAGCGAATGGCAAACAGACGCTGACTTATCTCATGGGGAAAGATCGTGTCGAGCTTGAAGTCTCAGGTTTAACGCATGGTGGTGAAACCATTAGCGATCTGCTGAGAGATTTCAAATGCCCCAGTGTCAATGACATGAATGGTATTTGGTAAGTGTACGCAGATTTAACGTGGGTAGCACTCAGTCGGTATTTACCCGCTTCGCGACTTATATGCCCTAAATATTCGAGTTGCAGGAGCGCGGTAATAGAGTGAGTGCCAGTTGTAACGATGCAATGGATGCCATGGACTGACTTGGCTGCGTTGTTCAAGGAAAGATATTTAGATGGCTTTGGAGGCAACGCAGGTATGGAAAGATAATGGGATCTCACAAGATTGTAATGATGAACAGACAATTAAAAGTGTCATGTACACTTTTCGATATTAACTAGACATTAGGTATTAGTATGTCAAGGACAATAAATTTGAGCAGCCCGGCTATGCCTTATCTATTGGGTGAGCCTGCGCTGGTACTGTCTAAGTTGGAAGGCGAGGAAGCCTTTTCGACTTTATATTCTTATACTATTACGGCAAAGACACCGGCTAACCCATTAATTCCTTGGCAAGCGGCTTCAAATGTCGATCTCAAATCCTTAATTGGTAAAGAGATGACGATTGAAATGGAACTGGACGGCAACGGCCTGGGTGATGTGAGAAGTGTAGGTAAAGGCACGCGTGAAATTACGGGGCTGGTTGAGAGAGCCAGATACATTGGTCGAGATGCCAATCAGGCCATATTTGAGATCACTATTAAGCCTTGGTTCTACCTGGCTAATTTAACCTCTGACTTTAAAATTTATCAAAATAAAAATGTCGTTGATATTATAGAGGAAGTGTTCTCAGACTATAATTTTCCGTTTGAGAAACGGTTGGCTACAACCTATCCGATATTAGATTTTCAGGTTCAGTACGGTGAAACCGACTTTAATTTCCTTCAGCGTTTGATGGAAGAGTGGGGTATTTACTGGTTCTTTGAGCATCAGGATCATAAACAAAAATTAATTCTTGTGGATCATGTCGGTGCGCATAAACGCTCGTTCAGTACCGCCTACCATGCCATTGAGTACTTGTCGGATGAGCCTAAAGCGGGCGAAGAGTACATCACACAATTCCAGACTCAGGAAACCTTGACGAGTGGGACCTGGGTCACCAACGATTATGACTTCACGAAATCCCGTGCCGATATTCTGGCAATGGACAGTAAACCGCGTAAAACCAGCTTTAACGATCTCGAGATTTATCACTGGCCAGGGGATTATGATCAGCCAGATATTGGTGAGCACCTTTCACGCGTGCGTATCGAAGAACGTGGTGCTCTGGGTTCGCGGGCGGTCGGTTCTGGTCAACTGCGCGGGATAGTTTGTGGTGCTAACTTCGAGCTGAAAGGGTTCCCCGTTGATAAAGCGAATCGGGAATACATGATTATCTCCAGCCGTTTGACGGTGGCTGAAGTTGATCAACTGTCTGGCGGTGAGGATGCGTTTAGTTGCGAGAGTTCTTTCACGGTTCAGCCGACGACCAAAATCTATCGTCACCCACAGGTGACACCAAAACCGAAAACCAATGGGCCGCAAAACGCCATTATTGTGGGGCCACCGGGTGAAGAGATTTGGACCGATGAATATGGCCGCGTAAAAGTGCGTTTCGTTTGGGATCGCTATGGCACAAACAGCGAGTCAGACTCTTGCTGGCTACGTGTTAGCCAGGCTTGGGCAGGGAACAGCTTTGGTGGGATCTATATTCCACGCATTGGTCAGGAAGTCATTGTTGACTGTATTAACGGCGATCCTGACCGGCCAATGGTGATGGGCAGCCTTTATAATAACGTGACGCGTCCCCCTTGGGACCTGCCTGCCAATGCGACGCAAAGTGGCATGGTCAGTCGTACCGTTGGCGGCGGGTTAACCAACTATAACGGCGTTCGTTTTGAAGATAAATCGGGGCTGGAGCAGTACTGGGAACAGGCCGAGCGCGATATGTCGCGTTTGACTAAAAATAATGAAACGCAAATTATCGGTGCCGATTCTGTCCTGAATGTAGGGGCCAACCGAAGTGAAGTTGTCGGGGCCAATTATAACCAAGATGTTCTTGGCACATCAATGTTAGCCATCGGTGCAGCCTCTATGCTACAGGTGGGATTGGCGCGTAGCGTTGTGGTTGGCGGAGCACATTCACTGAATGTGGTTTTGGCGAATGCCACCAATGTGGGTGGCGCTAACATGACCAACGTAGGGGGGTTTAATGGCCTTGCGGTGGGGGGAGCCCATCAGACAGCTGTAGGCGGTGCTGCGACACTGGCTGCCGGCGGCCCTATTGCTATTGGGGCGGGTGGTGAGCTTATCCTCAGTGGGGATATCGTAAAAATTGTTGGTAAAAGTAAGGTTATTATTCAGGGCGGTGAAGTTCACATTAACTCTGATGATTGTTGTGGTCGTAAAACGGGCAATGGCGGCGGGGCATTCGGTGCCTTTGCGAGCCTGGCAGGTTTATTGCCGCTGGCGGGTGCTATTGCCTTACCGCTACCGTTACCCTTGTTGCCAATAGTGGTGCCACCAGTGACATCGCCACCGGATCCAACAGTGCCACCGGATCCGACATTGCCACCAGATCCAACGTTGCCACCAGATCCAACGTTACCGCCGGAAACCACGGCACCGCCGGAAACCACGGCACCGCCAGAAACAACGGCACCGCCAGAGACAACGGCACCGCCGGAAACCACGGCACCGCCGGAAACAACGGCACCGCCAGAGACAACGGCACCGCCAGAGACAACGGCACCGCCAGAAACAACGGCACCGCCGGAAACAACGGCACCGCCGGAAACAACGGCACCGCCGGAAACAACGGCACCGCCGGAAACAACGGCACCGCCGGAAACCACGGCACCGCCAGAGACAACGGCACCGCCAGAGACAACGGCACCGCCGGAAACAACGGCACCGCCAGAAACAACGGCACCGCCGGAAACAACGGCACCGCCGGAAACAACGGCACCGCCGGAAACAACGGCACCGCCGGAAACAACGGCACCGCCAGAAACAACGGCACCGCCGGAAACAACGGCACCGCCAGAAACAACGGCACCGCCGGAAACAACGGCACCGCCAGAAACAACGGCACCGCCAGAAACAACGGCACCGCCGGAACCGACGCGAACACCGCCAGGGACGCAGACGCCACCGCCTTGATTTTATAGATAAAAGGTAAGCATGTTCTGCGTGGGAAACACACGTAGAGCATGCGGTCTCTGATTTTTCGAACGGTTAGAATTTAATTGAGGTGACGTATGTTCAGTGCGGCAAAAATGGGCGATGTGACCAGCGATGGTGGTGCGATATGTACCGGTTCATGCGATGTGTTCATTAACAATATTCCGGCCTCTAAGCTGGGTTCGGGCGCAACGTCTACGTTGGTAGGCCTGACGGCGCTGGTAACTGGCTCTGGAACGGTATTTATCAATAATTGTCCCGCGACGCGTTGTAGTGATAAGACGGGGTGTGGCTCGGTTATTGTCACTGGGTCGCCCAATGTATTTATAGGTAACTAATGCCAATGCTACTGGTATTAACTTCACCCAATACTACGCAACAGTATCGGCTCGATAAATCCGTTACTGCGGCCAATGCTGTCTGTTTTAACCTAGAGAAAGGGGTTTTTTCTCCCCATCCTGTGGGGAATGGACATAATGAGGTGCAGTTTTACTGGCATTTTCATGAACCATTGATTGTTAATCACAGCAGCAATTTTATTTGCCAGGTCAATGGCAAGCAATTGAATGTGGGTGAACACCATTCTTTGTCTTTTGGTACCGAGATCCAGTTCGGGCACGTTAGCATCACGGCGGAAAGAGCGACAGCACAGCAGGTAGAGGATAATTTTGCTGATAACCTGTTTATGCTGACTGGCTCTGAGGAACCAGGTAAAACTGACCTACCGGAAATTGAAGATATCTTGTCTCATGGCGGTCACTACATCTCTTATTTCGATGCAGTAGATGAGACGCAGTCATATGATCAGCAGGAGCCGGATATCCTCAAACGGTTGGAAGTGGAGTACAAGCGCTTTCTCTTGTGGGGAGAACAAAGCCGAGAATTTTTAGAAAAAGATGGACAGCAGGTGACAAAATTATCTGCCCGTGATGAATATTTGGACAATATCAGGGAACGAGTCAAAGACAAAACCCTGACCGAGTGTATTTTAGATTCCGGTGGGCTAATTGATAAAGTGACCAAAGAGTTGAGTGCTATTAATTACCTCGATACGCCGGATTATGATGAAAAAATCGATTTATTAAAAGCATTGGCCCCAGAACACTTTATAACAAAAGAAAAAAACAGTGTGCCTTCGCTCATGTTTCAGGAGCTCTACAAGCTAGGGCTGGACAGCCATCTATAAATACGGATAAAACAAGATAATGAATACCACGAATTTAACTGAGTTATTAAAAAGCGCGTCTTTAACCGAAATGCTGGCCGATGTCATTGCTACGATAAAAGCTAAACCAACGGACACCGATACGCGAGAACTGTTATTCAAACTCTATTGTATTGATGGTTCATGGCAAAAAGCCCTATTGCAGCTTGAAACATTGACACAGCTTTTACCTGAGTTCACCAAACAGGCTGAACTCTATAAAAATCTGATATTGAGTGAGAAAATGCGTGATGAAGTGCTGGCAGGCAAACGCAGCCCTGGTACATTGGGTAACGACCTGCCTGAATGGGTAGCCTTGTTGCAACAAGCTAATCAACTCCACCATGATGGCGATCATCAGCAAAGTGAGGCCCTCCGTGAACAGGCTCTGCAACAGGCACCGGAAAGTATCGGAGAGAGTGCTGCGACAGGCTGCTTCGCTTGGATTGCTGACAGTGATGGGCGCATGGGGCCTGTTTGTGAGTTTATTAGCGCCGGCGGTTACCGTTGGATCCCGTTTGCAGAGATACAATCACTCACTGTTTCCAAACCTAAAAATATTACAGACCTGATATGGGCGCCGGCACAGGTTAAAGTAAAGGATAAAGTTTGGTACGGTTATATACCTGCCCGCTATCCACTGACACCTGAAACAGACAATGAAACTAAACTGGGTCTTAAAACAGAATGGCATCAACCGACTGACTCACTTTATATTGGGGCAGGGCGGAAAATGTTTATCACCGACCAAGGTGAGCATGCGCTGTTTGATATTGAAGAGATTGTATTTGAGATAGATTGTATTTGAAATAGATTGTGTTTGAAATAGATTATGTTTGAAATAGATTATGTTTGATAACACATGTATTAGATAAAAAATGTATTTGCGCCAACAGGCTGAGTAATGGAAAAGAAAAAACAGTTTTTACCGGCGTTGTTAGAGCGTTTACTCGATGATGAGCCTAAAAAGCATATTGAGCCTCACGATAAATTCTTTTATGACTCACGGACGATGCGGAAATTGGTACAACGTAATATTTCAGAGATATTAAATAATGCCAATATTGAAGACCGGTTGGATCCGCAGCGTCATAAATGGGTAGCGACGTCGGTCTTAAACTATGGTATTTCACCCCTGGTCGGGCTTTATGCCGTGCCGCATAATTGGGCGACTATTGAACGAATTATCAGAGAGGCCATTATCCGTTTTGAACCACGGATAATGGCGGAATCTCTCGTTGTCAGCCAGCAACTCCAGGCCAGGAATGGCATTATACAGTTTGAGATTAGGGGGTTAATCAAATGGAACCCGCACCCTATCGATCTTTGTATTGAAGGTGCCTATGACGTTGAGACGGATAACGCAGAGCTACGCGCCCGTTGAGCCACGGTGAGTAAAGAGTTATTCATGTCATTAAGCAGAAAAGCCGCCAAGGCACAAGACCATAAAATACGAGAACAACTCAAGCGTATGGATAACATCGCTGTTGCTCTATTTTTTGCTATTCCGCTGTGTCTGGCCCTTATTGGCGGGCGTCAGTTGGCGGTATGGACACTACCTGGGTGGTATCTCTATAGCCTTGGATACATCATTAGTTTCCGGGTTGTTAGCAAAAAATTCACCACCAAAGAGGGGACGGAAATTGCCAGATTCACCAGAACGTATCCTTTCCACTCAGTCAGTTGGCTTATTTTTATTGGCTTTAGCCTACTTTCTATAATCGTTATTATCGATGTTATGTCCGGAGCGCGCTGATATTCCAGGATAATAGAAGGGCTCTCTGCTTGGGTGGCAAAGAACCCATTAATGCATTAGCTTTTCTTAACAAATTCAGACTTGAGCTTCATTTGGCCAAATCCATCGATTTTACAATCGATATTGTGATCACCTTCAACCAAACGGATACCTTTTACTTTGGTGCCGATTTTCAGGGTTGAAGAGCTGCCTTTTACTTTCAGATCCTTCACCACCGTCACTGCATCACCATCAGCCAGCAGATTACCATTGGCGTCATAGACCACAAGGCCCTCGTCGGCCTCGGTTGAATGGCTGCTTTCTGACCACTCATGACCACACTCCGGGCAATTCAGTTGCTCCCCTTCCTGCCATGTAAATTCAGAACTGCATTTTGGACAGTTTGGTAATGTCTGCACGGTAACTCCTTAAAATAAAACGATATAAATATTAAAACGTAGTTAATTACAGGTTACTGTATTGATGTGTATGCATTTTACACTTTTTATTTAATTAAAGAATAGCTAAGTGATGAATAACGGCCGTAATGGGATAATTGCGGGTCTCTGCAGTAGAGTCGCTGTTCTACCATCCGGCCTGGATTTTCATTTTTTGGCGAATCACGATAAAAATAAATAACTCATTGTTTATTATAGATAAATAATAAAAATAGAATAAAAAAATGTCCCAACACCGAGTGACGGACACATCGAACTGATACCCAATAACAGACAAAATTAATGAGTATTCTTCTCATTCAGAACATTCGCCATCTTTTCCCTGACTGACGAACGTTACCAGCCACCGCCGCCGCCACCGCCAGAACCACCACCAGACGAACCCCCGCCGGAGGAGCCTGAACCACTCGAACTGGAGCTGGAACTGGAGTCAGAACTGCGGCTGGGGGTTGCCGTAGCGGATGAGCTACAGGATTGGCTGAAGTGATTCACGCTGCTCCAGTCGGCATTGGCAAAGACCACCGACAGGGTGCCTGTGCTGACCAAATATTGTGCAAAACTATTCGCCCACGTTTTACCCACGCCGAGAGCCAAAGCCACAGGCAACATACTTTCAAAATGGGCAACCAGTTTGTCCGGCGGATAAAGGGCCTGATAGCGATGCCTTTCTGCGGTACCAAGATATAATTTTAGTCCGCGAGCGATAGCAAGATGATTTAGCCCTCGTTGTGTGTAACGGGGTACCATCCTGGTAAAAGTAACGCAGAGCAAAATAGCAACCAATAAAGCGCCTAAGTATCCAGCCGGTAACTGGGTTAAGGGGGGGAGGTTAAAGATAAAAAGACCAACGGGAAGGAGAGCCAATAAGCCAAATAATAGCGCGAAGCATACAGAGAGAGCCCCCCGGCTATCCAATACTTGTTTGGGGCTAAATAAAAATTTCAGCGGTAAAGAAAGGAGGTTGATGCCCAATAGCAGCAACAATAAAACGGGAATAGTAATGAAGGCGATACCCGTATTGAATAGCAGGCCGCAGATAACGGGCACCAATAGCATGATAAATATTCCACGCCATATTGGCCCAAGCCATTGACTGAATAACTTCTCTTGCTGATCCTCACAGCGTTTCTCTAAAAACTTCAGCGCCTTCTGCATTGGCCGCTGATGGGGCTTACTGAGATTGATATTCTTACGGTTGCTACTAAACAGCGTATGCAGTAATTGCTTATCATGGATATCGAGCTGATTGCCATCGGATTGGAGTGATAGCCACTGTTCATCGCGGCTGTTTAAAACCCATGGGCTTTTGTTTTTACTCTTTTTTGTTTTAATGGCTACGCTACGTTGAGCGACTAAATTCAGCAAATCGCTACTGAAGGCAATCGCATCGTATTTACGCTGAGTGACATAACGCAGATAGCCCGGTGACAGCGTGGCAGGGAGCGCATAGAGCGGCACTATCGGCGGCATTTTCAGCCCAATCGCGGTAACATTTTTACGCCACCAAAGCAGGTAATAGCCAATGAGGAGGAGTATCGGTATCCATAATACGCTGGTTTGCACGGTAGGCAGCAGCAGATAGACTAACAGTGAGGAGGTTTCCGGTGCAGGTGCGTTAGCAAGAATAGTGCGCGGCCAAGTATAGGCGACGGTCAAACCTTCACCTTGTTTGAGTGGTTGCGACGTCTGTACGCTACCATCGGCCAGAATTTTGGCATTTTGTTCTTTTTCGCCGAGCCTGCCGGTATAAACATCAATCGTGCTCAACCGGGTATCTTTGCCTTCACTATTTAGAAACGCTTCGCTTGCGGGTAATTCCAGATGGAAACTGGCTTTACTAATAGGATATTCCCAGCCGTTACCTGTCACATTCCAATACAGTTCATCCCAATCGGGGAATCGGCTGAAATGATTGCTGACTTGGTATTGGATCACATAATTATAAATACCGGGCTTCAATATATGGTCAGCGCGACCAATACGGACCATCAGTGTTTCGCCTTCTTTCGTCACACTAAAAGGTTCGGCCACCCCATCACGTAATACATTTTTAATCTGATATTCGACGCTGAAAAATTTGCCATCCTGTCGGTTCCAGGTTAACGGCAGCGTACGGAAAATCCCACGGCTTATTTGTTTCCCGAGGGACAACACCTTAATATTCTCACGCATCTCCATACTGCCATCGGCGTCAAAACGCGCATGAGTATCGAACGATAGAATGTGTTCATAAGCACGGATAAGGCCGTGGCCCTTTGGTGCTTCGACAGCCGGTGTACTCACGGAAATCTCATCGGCGGTAGCCTGAACGGTTCCCGTCACAAGTAACAATAAGATCCAGATAACGTATAATGCCTTGCCAGACAAGCGTGCCATTCTGCTATTCCATCCGTGGTAATTTGGCTTCATCAGGATTTTCAAGTTCAAAAAATACATCTGCTTTAAAATTAAATAAATGGGCTAACAGTAAGCTTGGGAAAGACTCCACCAGAATATTGAAGTCCCGTACTGTGCCATTAAAATAACGACGTGCCATCTGAAGTTGTTCTTCTATTTCAGCGAGGGATTGCTGCAGAGACAGGAAATTCTCATTGGCTTTTAAATCGGGATAAGCTTCTGCTAACGCAAATACGCGGCCAAGAATGCCAGAATATTCTCGCTCATTTTCGGCAATTTGGCGGGTATTACCAACAAGGTTGCTACGTTGGCGGGTGATCTCTTCCAGGAGTTCTTTTTCGTGCTGGGCATAGCGTTTGACCAGACTTAGCAGGTTGGGAACCAGATCGTGTCGGCGCTTGAGTTGTACCGCAATATCGCTCCAGGCTTCATCTTTGAAACGCCGAAGGGAGATAAAGCGGTTATAGGTCATGACCGCCCAAATAAGTATTAAGGCAACAACAGCTAAACCGATATAAATTTCCATTTTTTTCAATCCATGTTTGACAGAGAAAGTATTATCCCATGATATTTATATGGATAACACCCTACACTGGCAGACTGGGTAAATCGTGATGATATATCGCCTAAATAATTCCAGTTACAGGAAGGTGGCAAGCCATAAATGAACAGGTTTGGGCGGTTTTTCATGGTTATTCACTACCATTTGGCGACAGAATGACCAAACAGATCGCTAACTGCTTATTATTTGGGTCAAAATGCGTATAATGCACCGGTCACCCCCCATCGGCATCCAGCGCGCCGATGATCGGGTCCCCGTAGTTAAACGGATATAACAAGCCCCTCCTAAGGGCTAGTTACTGGTTCGATTCCAGTCGGGGACACCATTAGCACTTCTCAAGATGTTCAATAAAGCCTAAAAAACCTTTAAAAACAACTGCGTTATAAAAATCCACGTCCAAAGAAATCCCAGAAATACCCGTAACAGCCACGCAAAACTTGTATAGCATGTTGTATAACGCGAGGTGCTTACGGCACGCTCCTTGGCGGTGGTACTAAAAACCGGAGGGATTACATAGCCAACGTACATGCAACTTGAAGTATGACGGGGTCTTGGCAAAAAATAAGACAAGGAATGATGATGAGTTTAATAAAATCCACCCTAATTTTTGGGGTATTGTTGGTGGTTTCGTTTGGTACTTTAGCTATGTCTGATGAGTGTAAGCAAGCATACGGTATCTTTGACGATGCCGCTTATTTTTCAGGTAAAATGAACGTGAAACCAGGCGATGGTAAAGAAGTTACAAAAACAAATGTCAATGTCGAAGCTTTTAATGAATGGTATTACCGTTCATATGATGATGAGTGGATGGCTGTACTAGAAAAATATACAAAATTTAAGGGCGTGGATGATGATAGTGTCATAGGAATTTCTTTGCTCGCATTTATCGAAACGTCAGGTTTAGTGGAGTTTTATAAAAGCTATATAGACTTCCTAACTGATTTCCCTAAAAGAACAGATACTTATCTTGTTAGTGGTCGAGTAGAAGCTGCAAAGAAAAAAATTGATGATGCCTATAAAGAACTCGTCGGCCATTGTAATAAATAAAAATAATTAGTGAGAGCGATTAGGGGGAGGTTATATCATCAATAATCTTCAGCAACTGAAAACCGCCGTCGCAGTGTAATTCCCCCCAATATTTAGCCTTACCGCTTAATCGCATTCATGCACCCCGATGGAAATACGGCGGTGGATTTTTAACAAAGGTCCCCTGATGGTTAAGTCAACAACGACACTAGGCTTTCTACGCTGGCTTCTGCCTGCCTGATTCTGCTCTGTCTATGTCCATACTATTCCCAATGGTATTGTCACGATAAAAACATCATGAAATGTTAACGTCGATGGACTTTCCTACAAAAATTTGATCTGGTACCGAATATTACCTCTATAAGGGTAGGGATAGTCTTAGGCGTTCCCTACGTAAGGGTTAAGCCTTATGTTATCATTCGGTTTTCCTGAACTGGCCATCCGACGATCGGAAGACACCCCCTTATGCTGGAAGCAAAAAATCTGACCTGTATCCGCGATGATCGCTGTTTATTTCAGCAGTTGAGTTTCTGTATCGCACCAGGCGAGATCGTGCAGATTGAAGGGCCAAATGGGGCAGGAAAGACCAGTTTACTGCGTATTTTAGCCGGTCTTGCTGAGGCCGATGAGGGGCAAGTGAACTGGCGAGATAAGAATATTCGTCGGGATCGCGCCAAATATCATCAGGATTTATTGTTTCTAGGCCATCAACCGGGAATTAAATCTGTGCTGACACCGTTTGAAAATCTGCTGTTCTATCAATCGGTTTTTCAGAAGGTTGATAGCGCCGCCATCTGGCAGGCATTAGCTCAGGTTGGGTTGGTAGGGTATGAAGATTTACCCGTATCTCAGTTATCGGCGGGGCAGCAACGTCGAGTGGCCTTGGCTCGCTTGTGGTTAAGTCCGGCACCTTTGTGGATTTTGGATGAGCCGCTGACCGCTATCGATAAGCAAGGGGTCAGTACGTTGTTGGCCCTGTTTGTACAACATGCGGCTAAGGGCGGAATGGTGCTGTTGACCACGCATCAGGATTTGGGCGCGGTTAGCCACAATGTCCGTAAAATTTGTTTAGCCAACACGCAGGAGAAGTCATGTTTATCAGCGTGTTGCGCCGTGAATTAAAAATAGCCTTTAGAAAAGGTGCGGAAATCGTTAACCCGCTGTGGTTCTTTTTGATCGTTATTACGCTGTTCCCATTGGGGATAGGCCCAGAGCCACAATTGCTGGCTCGCATTGCACCGGGCATCGTGTGGGTAGCGGCTTTGTTGGCCTCGTTACTCTCGTTGGAGCGCTTATTCCGTGATGATTTTTACGATGGCTCCCTTGAACAGTTGCTGTTATTGCCTACACCACTCCCCCTCACCGTCTTAGGCAAAGTATGTGCTCACTGGGTCGTCACTGGGCTGCCTTTATTGGTGTTATCACCGCTGGTTGCTTTATTGCTTTCTCTGGACGTCAATACCGCTATCGCGATGGGGCTGACGCTCCTGCTTGGGACACCAACACTGAGTTTTATCGGTGCTATCGGCGTGGCGTTGACGGTGGGGTTACGTAAAGGCGGGGTGCTGCTGAGTCTATTGGTTTTGCCGCTGTATATCCCGGTTTTAATCTTTGCGACGGCGGCCATTGATGCCGCGTCAATGGCGATGCCAATCGACGGTTATCTGGCTATTTTAGGTGCGATGCTGGCAGGGAGTGTGACACTTGCGCCTTTTGCGACGGCAGCAGCGTTACGGGTGAGCATACAGTAATCACCCAATGGGCTGATGTTAAGTCTGCCTAATGTCCAATTTTTTACAGTGAGCAATGAAAAATGTGGAAATGGTTTCATCAATTTGCCAAACCTGAACGGCTCTATCCGTTGTGTGGCCGCCTTATTCCGTGGTTCGGAGGCGGGGCCATTATTTGTCTGGCTGTGGGCTGGGTATGGGGATTGGGTTTCGCACCATCGGATTATCAGCAAGGTGACAGTTTCCGCATCATGTATTTACATGTTCCGGCGGCAATTTGGTCGATGGGTATCTATATGTCGATGGCTATTGCTGCGTTTGTGGGATTGGTCTGGCAGATAAAAATGGCCGATAACCTGGTCGCGGCTATGGCTCCGGTGGGCGCAGTATTGACGTTTATTGCTTTGGTCACCGGCTCTGCGTGGGGTAAACCGATGTGGGGGACTTGGTGGATCTGGGATGCACGGCTGACATCGGAATTAGTCCTGTTATTCCTGTATCTCGGCGTGATCGCGCTATATAACGCGTTTGATGATCGTAAATTGGCTGGGCGAGCTGCCGGTATTCTGGTGTTGGTTGGCGTGGTTAATCTCCCTATTATTCATTTCTCCGTTGTTTGGTGGAATACCTTGCATCAAGGCTCGACCAATATGCAGCAAAGTATTGATCCGAGTATGCGCTCACCTCTGCGCTGGGCGATTTTGGGTTTTCTTTTATGCTTTATCACACTGACATTAATGCGCTTGCGTAATTTGATTTTGCAGCAAGAGCGCCACCGTCCTTGGGTTACTGCCTTATTACGCAAGGAGCCGCGCGTATGACCCCCGCTTTTCACTCATGGGCAGAATTTTTTGCCATGGGCAACTATGCCTTTTATGTCTGGCTCGCTGTGGCAGCCACCTTGTTATCATTGCTGGGCTTGCTAATGCACACGCTGTGGCAGCACAAACAGCTACTGGCCGATATTCACCGCCGTCAGGCTCGGGAACAACGTATTCGTCAGGCGCAGCTTAACCAGACATCGATGCATCAAGTACCGTTGCATCAAGCACCATTACATCAAGCACCGTTACAACAAGCACCCCAGCACATCGCCAATTTACAGGAGAAGCGACCGTGAACCCACGTAGAAAAAGTCGGCTCTATCTGGCGATGGTGGTTCTGATCGGCATCTCTTTGACCACCACGTTGGTGCTGTATGCGCTGCGTTCAAATATCGATCTATTTTATACCCCCGGCGAAATTTTACAGGGCAAAGGCGAACGCCATGAGAAACCAGCAATAGGCCAACGTTTACGTATTGGCGGCATGGTGATGCCGGGATCCGTGCAACGCGATGCAAAGACTTTGGAAATGAGTTTTCAAGTTTATGATGCGCGTGGCGCTGTCACCGTGACATACACCGGTATTCTGCCGGATCTGTTTAGGGAAGGGCAGGGGGTCGTGGCGCAAGGGGTATTTGCTGAAGGTAATACCGTCCATGCCAAAGAAGTGCTGGCAAAGCATGATGAAAAATACACGCCACCTGAAGTTGAAGAGGCAATGAAAGAGAACCACTCTCGCCCGGCGGCCGCTTATCGTGGCACTAATACGACGGGTAATGCCTTATGATCCCTGAAATTGGCAGTTTTTTATTATGTTTGGCGTTGGCGATTTCACTGCTGCTGAGTCTGTATCCACAATGGGGAGCCGCGCGTCAGGATGCCCGTATGATGGCGGTTGGCAGGCCACTGACTTATGGCATGTTTGCCGCGATCACGTTGTCATTTATCTGTCTGATATATGCATTTGTGGTAAATGATTTTACCGTCTCCTATGTCGCGGCGAATTCCAACTCATATTTGCCGATTTATTACCGTATTGCCGCGAGTTGGGGAGCGCACGAAGGCTCCTTATTATTATGGGTATTGCTGCTCAGTTGTTGGTCATTGGCGGTAGCGCTGTTTAGCCGTTCGATGCCAGAGGATGCGGTGGCGCGGGTGTTATCCGTGCTGGGAATGATTACCGGCGGTTTTCTGCTATTTATTATTCTGACGTCTAACCCGTTCTCTCGCACATTACCTGATTTTCCTATTGATGGCCGCGATCTGAACCCGCTACTACAAGATGTTGGGTTGATTTTCCATCCCCCGCTGCTCTACATGGGGTATGTCGGTTTCTCCGTCGCGTTTGCTTTTGCAATTGCATCATTAATGGCCGGTAGGCTCGACAGTGCCTGGGCGCGTTGGTCACGTCCATGGACTCAGGCCGCATGGATTTTCCTAACGCTTGGCATCGTACTTGGCTCAGCGTGGGCTTATTATGAATTGGGGTGGGGCGGCTGGTGGTTCTGGGACCCGGTCGAAAATGCCTCCTTTATGCCGTGGCTGGCAGGTACCGCACTGATTCACTCACTGGCTGTCACGGAGAAGCGCGGTACTTTCAAAGCGTGGACGGTATTGTTGGCGATCACCGCGTTCTCCTTGTGTTTGATGGGGACATTCTTAGTCCGCTCAGGCGTGCTGGTTTCGGTGCACTCCTTTGCCTCTGATCCGGCCCGTGGCATGTTTATTCTGGCCTATCTGGTGATTGTGATTGGCGGTTCCCTGCTGCTGTATGCGGTAAAAGGCGCGCAGGTGCGCAGCCGGACTCAGCATGAAGTCTTTTCCCGCGAGACTTTCCTGCTCGGCAACAATGTGTTGCTTATTGCCGCAATGCTCGTGGTGTTGCTGGGAACATTACTGCCACTGGTTCACAAACAGTTGGGATTGGGCAGTATCTCCATTGGTGAACCGTTCTTTAATACGATGTTCACTTGGTTAATGGCTCCGATGGCATTGCTCATGGGGATAGGGCCGCTCGTGCGTTGGCGTCGTGATGAACCGAGCAAACTGTGGAAGCGGTTGAGTGTGGCTCTGGTGGTCACTCTGCTGTTATCGATATCCGTACCGTGGCTGCTGCAAGATAGTGTCGCCGGTATGACGGTCGTCGGGTTGATGATGGCCATTTGGGTGATCATCCTGACATTAATGGAATTGCACGAACGGGCCACCCATCGTTATGGCTTCTGGCGTGGGTTGACTCACCTTTCCCGTAGCCACTGGGGCATGGTGTTGGGGCATCTCGGGGTGGCGGTTACGGTAATTGGGATTGCGTTTAGCCAGAATTACAGTGTCGAACGCGATGTGCGCATGAAGGCCGGTGATAGTATCGATATCCATGATTATCACTTCACTTTTCGCGATGTCCACGATATCAAAGGGCCTAACTATACCGGCGGCGTTGGCATTATTGATGTCACCCGTAATGGTAAATTGGAGGCCACATTACATGCAGAAAAACGCTATTACAGTGTCGCCCGCTCAATGATGACTGAAGCAGCCATTGATGGGGGGCTGACCCGCGATCTTTATGCCGCCTTGGGTGAAGAGCTGGGCGATGGCTCATGGGCGGTCCGCTTGTATTACAAACCTTTTGTGCGTTGGATATGGTTTGGCGGGATCTTTATGGCCGTCGGCGGCATCTTCTGTATGCTCGATCCGCGCTATCGGATGAGTAAAAAGCTAAAACGCGGTGCGATACCGGAGGCAGAGTCATGAAACCTCAATCCTCATTCAATAAGCTGATGTTTATTCCGCTGGTCCTTTTCTTACTGCTGGTCGTGGCATTCCTGATACAACTGACCCGTAATGCCAACGGCGAAGATCCAACGATGTTGGAGTCGGCGCTGATCGGCAAGCCCGTACCGGCATTCAAACTGGAATCCCTCGAACAGCCGGGTAAAACCTTTGATCAGGCGGTATTACGTGATGGTAAACCGATACTGCTGAATGTTTGGGCAACATGGTGCCCAACTTGCCGTGCCGAGCATGAATACCTGAATAAATTGGCGGCTCAAGGTATCCGTGTGGTGGGCCTGAATTATAAAGATGACCGTAGCAAAGCCGTGCAGTGGCTGAATTCGCTGGGTAACCCTTATTTTCTCAGTTTGTATGATGGTGATGGAATGTTGGGCCTGGATTTGGGGGTATACGGCGCACCAGAAACGTTCCTTATCGATGGTCAAGGGGTTATCCGTTACCGCCATGCTGGTGATCTTAATGATCGGGTCTGGCAGCAGGAAATCTTACCGCTGTATAAAAAGTACCAGGGGGGCGCATGAGGTTACTCAGTCTGCTACTGGGTCTGATATTGAGCTGGGGAGTATTGGCGACCATCGATACTTATCGCTTCAGTTCGGTAGAACAAGAGCAGCAATACCGTGCACTGACCGAGCAACTGCGTTGCCCAAAATGCCAGAACAACAGTATTGCTGACTCGAATGCCACCATTGCGGCCGATATGCGCGCTAAAGTGTATGAACTGATGCAACAAGGTTATTCCAAACAGCAGATTGTTGATTATATGGTGGCCCGCTACGGTAACTTTGTGACCTATGAACCACCAGTAACGGCTGCGACGATAATTCTATGGGCAGGGCCGCTACTGTTTGTGTTAATTGGGGCGGCGATAGTGGTGTTACGCGCCCGGCGGCGAGTCGAGAAAGAGCCGCCACTTTCACAACAAGAACAGCAACGGTTACAAAGCTTATTGGCTGAAAATAGCGTATTACAAAATAACGCATTACAAAATAATAAGTTACAAGAAGAATCTGACAGGAAAAAACCATAATGGCTTTTTGGCTGATAGTCATCATTTCGTTGGCGGTTGCAGGGGCCTTATTGGTCATTCCGGTCATCCGAAAAAATGAAAATAAGCGGGTTACCACCAGGGATGAGCTGAATAAGGCTATTTATCGTGATCGGTTATCTGAATTGGCCGAAGATGAAGCGCAGGGCGTGATCGCAGAACGGCCTGAACTGGTTAAAGAGCTGCAACAAAACTTGCTGACAGATATCCCGCAGCAGTTGGGAGAAGTAAAAAACCCGATCAATCGCTGGGTATTATTGCCCGGAGTCGTGGTATTGGTGGTGGTAGCGGTCGGGTTGTACCTAAAAACCGGCGGTTTAGAGCAGGTCGCGGCATGGCATCAGGTTGCTGCGCAAATGCCTGAATTACGCGCTCGGGTTGCCAACGAACATGCCGATCCATTAAGTATGGAGGATGTGGCCCGCTTGGGGCTCGGTTTACGTACCTCTCTGCAACAGGATGCTGGTAACGTCAATGATTGGATGATGTTGGGCCGAGTAGGGATGGCGCTCAATAATGCCACCACCGCAACACAGGCTTTTGCGCACGCTTATCAACTCGCGCCCGATAATAATGAGGTTAAACTCGGGTATGTCGAAGTACTCACCCGATCCAATGATCCAGAAGATAACCAATTGGCGACACAGATGTTGCGTGCAATGGTGGGGCAAGACCATACGAATTTACGTGCGATGAGTTTATTGGCTTTTAATGCTTTTGAGCAGGGTGATTTCAAACAAGCGATAGCCGTGTGGGAAGTTATGCTAAAATTGTTGCCGGCTAGCGATTCACGTGTAGACGTGGTAAAACGCAGTATTCAGCAAGCCAAATCACAGATAGAGCAAGAAACAGCTACACTGGGAATTGAGGTTTCGCTATCCTCTGATGCGGCGCAAGCATTACCCCAACAAGGGGCACTGATTATCTCTGTGACCAATGGCATAAATCCGGTACCGGTTGCTGTAAAGCAACTGCCATTGAGCAGATTCCCGCTAGCGGTTACGCTGGATGACAGCAATGCAATGATGCCAGAACGTTTGCTCTCTTCTTTACAGCAGGTGAAAGTACGTGTACGCCTCTCTTTGGATGGGGCCGCGAATGCGCAGTCTGGCGACTGGTACGGTGAGAGCGCGGTGCAGGATTTCAAAGGCAATGGGCCGTCGAGTGAGCAAAAAATAGGCGTTCAAATAAATAAACAAATCCCTTAAGTGAAAGGGATAGACAGACTTTCATGGAGAAAAATATGAACTTCCGCCTTACTGGGTTGGCTTTCGCAAGCGTACTGTTAGTTGGGTGCGCCAGTAGTTCACCGGATCACATGGAGCAGGGCCGCTCTGATCCGCTGGAAGGTTTCAACCGGGCAATGTTCAATTTTAACTATGAGGTCCTCGACCCTTATGTGGTGCGTCCGGTCGCCGTCGTCTGGCGTGATTATGTGCCGCAACCAGCACGTAACGGTATGAGCAACTTTTTGGGTAACCTCGAAGAACCCGCCAGTATGGTGAACAGCTTCCTGGTCGGTGATCCATATAATGCGATGAAGCATTTTAACCGCTTCTTCCTGAATACCGTTTTGGGTATGGGCGGTTTGATCGATGTCGCCGGGATGGCTAATCCGAAACTGGCAAAACAAGTGCCTCAACGTTTTGGTAGTACATTAGGCCACTATGATGTGGGCTACGGCCCGTATGTGGTGCTACCAGGGTATGGCAGTTTTACCCTCCGCGAAGATGGCGGCCAGTTGGCAGATACGGTGTATCCGGTACTGAGTTATCTGACGTTCTGGATGGCCGCAGGGAAATGGGTGCTTGAAGGGGTTGAAACCCGCGCACAGCTATTGGACTCTGATGGTTTAGTGCGTAATTCTTCAGATCCTTATCTCATGATACGCGAGGCTTATTTCCAGCGTCATGATTTCCTGGCGAATGGTGGCCAACTGAAACCTGAAGTTAACTCGAATGCTCAGGCTATTCAGGGCGATCTGGATAGCATAGATGCCGCCGATTGAGACTCATTGATATTAACTGGTCTAGCGCAGTACTCACCGCCGTATTCAAAATAGAAAAGCGCCATCAGGCGCTTTTCTATTGGATAAGGTGATGAATGACTGGCTATTAGAATGTGTAGTTGAAGTTCACACCGTATAGCATCGCGGAACCTTTCGAGTTGAACTCATATGTGGTGTTAGATGGGGCCGGGGTCTTTTCGGTAATACTGACATTCTGGCCTTTCATATAAGCAATACCGACATCAACAGAGGCATTTTTGTTGAAGGCGTAGGTGGTACCTGCACTGAGCCAGAAACGATCTTGGTCCGGGATGGAAATTGAACGGTTTCCTGCGGGGATCGGGCTATCATCAAAGGCAATACCGGTGCGGAATGTCCAGTTATCATCGTAGTAATAGGTGGTCCCTAACGCAATACGGTAGGCATCTCTGAAGCCTTCATGTTTATCAAACAGCACATCGCCATTAGACGCGGTTGCTTTTAACTCCTTGAAACTGCTCCAGGTGGTGTAAGCCATGCTGTAGTGAATGGCCCATTGTGGCGCGACTTTATTGTAGCCGGAGACTTCCCACACGGCGGGCAGGTTCAGAGTTAGGGAACCAGGGACCGTTTTTCCACCCAGACCACCGAAAATAACAGGTAGTTGGTTACTGTAATCACCGTCAAAATCGATATTGACTTCAGAACGATAAGTGAAGCTGTAGCGGTTTTCTTTATCGATTTCATACAAAATACCCGTATTCCAGCCGTAACCCCATTTGGTACCTTCCAACCTGGCGGCTTCAGTGTTAGCAGGCAATAGACCCCCGCCAGCTTCACCGAGATGGCGCACAATTTTCGCATCAGCATAGACTGCATCAAACCCCAGGCCAAAACTGAAGTTATCATTCAGGCGGTACGCGGCACTTAGGTTGAGGTTAGCCGTTTTCAGATCGGTTTGGCCGCCTAACATGCCTGCCACATAATCATCATTAAATTCAGTGGCTAAACCGTAGTTAGAGGTCGCAGAAGCACCGATTGCCCACTGTTCATCCAATGGCATAATAAAGTGGAGATTCGGAACCCACGCTGATGGCGCAATGTTACTGGCATCCGTACTTTTGCCACTTGGCGACGTCCCCGTGATATCAACACTTGGATCAATATAAATCACACCACCGGAGAAAGAAGGGCGGTCGAATAAAGTCATTGCTGCAGGATTGCGGCTACCAACGGAAGCATTATCAGCCACTGCGCCTTCACCAGAGAAAGCACGCCCTAGAGCGGCGGCTGAATATTCATTCAACTGAAAACCGGCTGCAGAAACGTTCGATGAAATAAGAGCGATAGCTGCTGCCAGAGCTGAGCGGGTAAACAGGTTTTTCTGGTTCATGACCAAAACCTCATTGTTTTATTTAAACTATGTTACATACCGTAACAAGAAAGTGCGGGATTGTAGGGTCTGTTATCGGTCAGACAAAGCAGACCAGTGACTGAAGTATAGGTCCGACCTGTGCGAGTGTTGCAAGCATGTTTTGGAGTTTGTTCAATTTTGATCTCAAAAAATAGACGCACTTAACAAAAAACTCACAATCACGTATCAATTGTTGTGCTTTTGATGAGTTGATAGACAATTTAACTGTGATTTCCACCAGTTAATAAGCCTATAAACAGTAAGTCCTAGTGCCTAACGATCTGTGGTAGTAAAATGGCAACAGAGAAAAATATTTTTGTGCCAGGTCTTATTTGCGCTAGCTAACAGGCAATTTGCACCTATTTTGAAATGTTCGTTGAGGAGAATTGACGATGTCAGATGCAATTAATCGTTGTAGTGCGGAAGAAACCGCGGCTTGCTGTTGCGTAGATGTGGGTACAGTGATGGACAATACGGATCGGACAGCATCCTACAGCTGTGTGTTTGCTAGCCGTCATGAAGCAGAAGCGATGTTGAAAACATTGACTGATAAAGCACGGGCAGTCGAATCAGACCCATGCCTGATTGAACATAAACTGGAAGATGTCGAGGGCGGTGTTCGTTTGACTATCGATTTCACCTTTGCCTGCCAGGCAGAAACAATGATTTTCCAACTCGGTCTGCGTTAATTTACGTTTCCGAAAGGATCATACATACCTGACCAACGCGAAGCCTTTTGCTTCGCGTTATTACTTTAGATGATGCCCCACGTTAGTCTATAAACTGGCGTAACGGCTAAATGGCCGTCCCTTCTCTCCTCCCACATTTTTTATCTTGAAAGTTGCTCCTGCTCGCATTTTTCTATTCTATAGGTTTGCCAAATGTAAACGTTTGGTTAACAATGTTCGGATCAGGTCAGACCTGTTATTTGTTATCTTTTAATCGCAGCCACTCTACTTATTATCAGGAGCGCTTATGAGTAAGCCATTACCGTTAGTGACGCGTCAGGGCGATCGCATTGTAATAGTTAACGGCCTGCGGACCCCTTTCGCCAAGCAGGCAACTGCTTACCATGGCGTACCCGCTGTAGATTTAGGCAAAATAGTGGTCAGTGAATTGCTGGCCAGAAGTGGCATTTCTTCTGAGTTGATTGATCAACTGGTTTTTGGCCAAGTAGTGCAAATGCCTGAAGCACCTAATATTGCCCGCGAAATCGTTTTGGGTACTGGCATGAGCGTTCATACCGATGCTTACAGCGTTTCCCGCGCCTGTGCGACCAGTTTTCAGGCGGTGGCCAATGTCGCGGAAAGTATTATTGCTGGCTCCGTTGATATCGCGATAGCCGGCGGGGCAGATTCTTCATCCGTGCTGCCCATCGGCGTCAGTAAAGCCCTGGCCCGCACACTGGTTGACGCCAACAAGGCCCGCAGTTTATCCCAGAAGTTGAAATTGTTTAGCCGACTTAGATTACGTGATCTGTTGCCAGTTGCACCTGCGGTGGCAGAGTATTCAACCGGCCTGCGCATGGGGGATACTGCCGAGCAGATGGCAAAAACCTATGGCATCAGCCGTGAGGATCAGGATGCTTTAGCGCTGCGATCCCACCAATTGGCCGCTGAAGCCTGGCAACAGGGGTGGCTGCACGATGAGGTGATGACGGCTTATATTCCGCCTTATCGAGAGGCCATTATTGAAGATAACAATATCCGCAAAGATTCCACATTGGCGCAATATGCCAAATTACGTCCGGCGTTTGATCGTCAGCACGGTAGTGTGACGGCGGCGAACAGTACTCCGTTGACGGACGGGGCGGCGGCAGTACTCATGATGAGCGAATCAAAAGCCAAAGCTCTGGGGTTGCCGCCTTTGGGCTACCTGCGCAGTTTTGCCTTCTCTGCCATTGATGTTTGGCAGGATATGCTGTTAGGGCCATCCTATGCCACGCCATTAGCGTTAGACCGGGCGGGTATTACACTGGCGGATTTGACACTTATCGATATGCATGAAGCCTTCGCCGCACAAACACTGGCTAACCTGAAAATGTTTGCCAGTGATACTTTTGCTCGCGAAAAACTGGGGCGTAGCCAAGCCATCGGAGAGGTGGATATGAGTAAATTCAACGTATTGGGGGGTTCCATTGCATATGGCCACCCATTTGCCGCTACTGGCGCTCGGATGATAACTCAAACGCTGAATGAGTTGCGTCGCCGTGGCGGGGGATTGGGCTTAACCACCGCCTGTGCTGCTGGTGGGTTAGGTGCTGCGATGATTCTGGAGGTGGAGTGATGAGCAAGGAAAATATCGTTACCCGTGAAAATACAGCTGTCAGTGAAAATGCAGTCAGTGAACCTACAGTGAATAATGATGTGGGCGCATCGGCCACGAATTCAGTTACCCATCCCGCATTTACCCTCAACGTAAGGCCGGACAATATTGGCATTATCACCATTGA
Organism: Yersinia pestis; assembly: GCF_900460465.1. Lineage (GTDB taxonomy): Bacteria > Pseudomonadota > Gammaproteobacteria > Enterobacterales > Enterobacteriaceae > Yersinia > Yersinia pestis. The sequence goes on from NZ_UAVH01000007.1 coordinate 640,582, forward strand.
TGTTGTTGGTGACAAAGTGAATACCCTAAAGGCTGAATTTGCTGATCAAATTGCCACTATATTGCAACAAGCGCACGCTCTACCAAAATTACAGGGACTCGTCATTGTTTCTGGCAAACCAGACTCCTTCATTGCCGGTGCGGATATCACGATGATCGCGGCTTGTCGTACCGCTCACGACGCCCGCGTATTAGCACAAAAAGGCCAATCAATTTTGGCGCAAATTGCCGCTTTCCCTGTGCCGGTTGTGGCTGCGATTCATGGCGCTTGTCTGGGGGGAGGGCTAGAGCTGGCGCTGGCTTGCCATAGCCGCATATGTTCTCTGGATGATAAAACCGTTCTCGGGCTACCGGAGGTGCAACTGGGGTTACTGCCTGGCTCCGGCGGGACGCAACGTCTGCCGCGTTTAGTGGGGGTCAGTAAAGCACTGGATATGATATTGACCGGTAAACAGATACGGCCCCGTCAGGCACTAAAAATGGGGCTGGTGGATGATGTTGTGCCACGCGATATCTTATTGGATGTGGCGATTCAGCGCGCGAAAGCGGGGTGGCTTAATCGACGAGCATTACCATGGCAGGAGCGTTTACTCAGTGGGCCGTTGGGTAAAGCTTTATTATTCCGTATTGTCCGTAAAAAAACGCTAGCTAAAACGCGGGGGCACTACCCGGCGGCTGAACGTATTATTGATGTGGTGCGTAAAGGATTAGATCAGGGCGGGCCAAGTGGTTATGAGGCAGAAGCCAGAGCATTTGGCGAGTTGGCGATGTCGCCTCAGTCAGCCGCATTACGCAGCCTGTTTTTTGCCACGACGTCACTGAAAAAAGAGACCGGAAGTGCAGCCACAGCGCGTGCAATTCATCGGGTCGGCGTATTGGGCGGTGGCTTGATGGGCGGAGGTATTGCCAACGTAACGGCTACCCGAGCGGGCTTGCCAGTGCGTATCAAAGATATCAATCCGCAAGGAATTAATCAGGCGCTGAAATATACCTGGGACGCATTGGGTAAACGGGTTCGTAGTAAGCGGATGCGCCCAACTGAACAGCAGCGGCAGATGATGTTGATCTCTGGTAGTACGGATTACCGTGGTTTTGAACGTGTCGATATTGTGGTGGAAGCGGTATTTGAGGATTTATCACTGAAGCAGCAAATGGTTGCTGACATCGAACGATTTGGTGCCGCCCATACTATTTTTGCCTCCAATACATCATCACTCCCCATCAGCCAGATTGCTGCTTTGGCGCAACGGCCAGAGCAGGTTATTGGCCTGCACTATTTTAGTCCAGTAGATAAAATGCCACTGGTTGAAGTCATCCCCCATGAAAAAACCAGTGAAGAGACCATCGCTACCACCGTTGCTTTAGCCCGGAAACAGGGTAAAACAGCCATTGTGGTGGCTGATCGCGCTGGGTTCTATGTAAACCGCATTTTGGCACCTTATATTAATGAAGCTGCCCGTTGCCTGCTCGACGGAGAGCCTATCGAATCAGTTGATAACGCGTTGGTCGATTTTGGTTTCCCCGTAGGCCCCATGATGCTGCTTGATGAGGTTGGGATTGATGTTGCGACCAAAATAATGCCGATTCTGGTCGAGCAATTAGGGCCGCGTTTTGCTGCGCCCCCGTCATTTGACGTTATTTTGAAGGATGGACGTAAAGGGCGCAAAAATGGCCGTGGCTTTTATTTATATTCAAACCCCACAAAAAATTCATCTCCAACAAAAAATGGGAATTCTCCGGCGAAGCGTAATAGCTTTAAGTGGAGAAAAAACAAAGTAAAACCAGTCGATGCCAGTATCTATACCTTGTTGGGGGTGACACCTAAAGCCCATCTTGGTGCAGGCGTGATTACTCAACGTTGTACCATGCTGATGTTGAACGAAGCGGTACGCTGTCTGGATGAATCGATCATTCGTAACCCGCGCGATGGTGATATTGGTGCAGTGTTTGGGATCGGTTTTCCGCCTTTCCTCGGTGGTCCGTTCCGCTATTTGGATAGCCTGGGAGCCGATAAGGTGGTACAAGCACTCAGATTATTGGTACAGCAATACGGTGAGCGTTTCGAACCTTGCCAGCGGTTGGTAACAATGGCTGAACAACAACAACAATTCTATCCCGTGGACGCCAATATAGATGAGGTGACGGACGTGGCAAGCTGAACCCGCCCCCCCTTTTTTGGTGGTGACCTGTTTTGTGATGACCTGTTTTGTGACGACCCGTTTTGTGATGGTTTACGGGGTGATGGCTTATTCGGTGATGATTATTTGCCCGATTTAGGGCGATTTACGTAACGCAATTGTCGGGCTCAAGTCATAAAACTAGCGGGTTCAGGTCACAAATTTAAGAATGTGAGCATGATCACCACCTGGAATTCTAAGGGGGAATGTGGCTATACATATGGGGCAGCTCGCGCTACCTTAGCTTGAATTACGTTATGTGACTATTTGTGCGAAAATGAATCAATAGCCACTTATTGCATAGGTGTTCAAGTTTGGATTAAGCTATTGATGCGGTTATTATATGACCGTTCACGGTAGGCTGTTAGTCTTCGCGAGGTAAAAAAACAGCCATTTTCTTTAGGTTCAGTTTCAGGCAAAATGCCCGGCCGCCATAGAGAGACGGCGCGTTATCGTTATGAAGTTTCTTTGCTTGCGGGCAAGGGTTTCGGCGGTACAGCACGCAAAGCGTTTCTGTATAGCGTTATTTGGTTAACAAAAACGGTGCAATATGCAAGTTTTCATTATGCGTCACGGTGACGCGGCACTTGATGCCGCTAGTGATGCGCAAAGGCCTCTAACTCTGTGTGGTCAGGATGAATCACGTCAGATAGCAAGCTGGCTAAGTGAGCAGTCAGTGGATATCGATCAGATTCTGGTTAGCCCTTATTTACGTGCCAGACAAACATTGGAAGTGGTGCGTGAGGTTATGGCGCTACCGGCAGAACCTGAAGTGATGCCCGAATTAACCCCCGGTGGGGATGCCGCCTTCATTTGTTCTTATCTGCAAGCGTTGGCGAAAGAAGATTGCGCAGCAGTGTTAGTGATTTCGCACTTGCCACTGGTCGGGTATTTGGTCGCCGAGCTTTGCCCAGGGCAATGCCCTCCGATGTTTGCTACTTCAGCCATCGCCTGTATTGATCTCAATGGTAAGAGCGAAAAGGGTACGCTTGATTGGCAGGTGAGCCCTTCACAATTGTTGGCGAAGGCGTGTCATGGATAAGGCTCACCATGGGCTGTCATGACCAAGCCACCAGCCACTAAAATATAGCCTCCATCAACGTCTAACTGGCGCGGCATTCTTGCCGCGCTTTCGCTTATTGGCTTATTGGCTTATTGGCTTATTGGCTTATTGGCTTATTGACTTATTGACTTATTGACTTATTGACTTATTGACTTATTGACTTATTGACTTATTGACTTATTGACTTATTGACTTATTGACAGCACGGACTTAATTTTTTGGCGAAACAAGTTTGTTGGCGGATGACATAAGAACACCCGCTTATTGACTACTGATGCAGCGCTATTGGCTGACAACATAACTGCCAGCACCGTTACTCTTCTAATTCAATCAAGTACCGTCACTCTTCTAATTCAATCAATAACAGCAATGCTGCGGTTCCACCCCACTCTTTAGGGGCTTGATGGAATGCCAAAACATCAGGGTGTTGTGCCATCCAGAGCGGCGTCTGTTGCTTCAAAACATGTTTGCCGTGACCATGCATAACACACGCGCAATGCACATGTTCGCGCTTGCAAGCCGCAATTAACGCCCCCAGTTCTTGTTTAGCCTGCTTCTGGGTTAAACCGTGTAGATCCAAAAACATTTCTGGCGAGTAATCACCACGACGCAGTTTCTTAACTTCAAAGTTATCGACACCAGGCCGAACATAGCGTGTCGGTCCATCAGTATCTAACAGCGGTTGGAATTCATCAGAAAAATAATAACTGGCATCCACCTGCTCTTGCAGCAAGCGTTCTGGTGCAATTTTTTTGCCTAACTTCGGCGGTGTATGGTGGACGATTGTGTCTTGTCTGAGTTTTTTAGCACCCGCTATCGATTCTTTAAATAGCTGTAACTCATCTGGTGTCAGGTGATATTTCTTTTTCATCGTCTGTTCTATACCTAATTCAATTGCGCCCAGTTTACCTGCTGCAAACCATCTGTCGAAATAAATGTCGATATTCGTCATACTTTTAGTTGTTTATGCCTTGGCGACCTTCGTTACTCATCCCATTCATGGGCCTCAGCGCGGCGAGGCCGCTGCAAGCCAAGTTTAAATTGGGTTATGACTGATTTGTCGCCCAGTTACCGCCTTCCGACAACTCGAATTATTTAGAATATAAGTTAAATAGGGGGGCAGGCTTTTTTTATTATTCGGTTATCATTCAACTGATGTATTGCTGCTGATTTGTCACGAGCTTCATGGCAAACTAGGCATATAGATAATAAATTTACACATAAGCAGTTGGAGAATACCTTGGACAAGATTTTCGTCGATGAAGCAGTAAATGAGCTGCACACCATTCAGGATATGCTGCGTTGGACCGTGAGCCGTTTTAATGCAGCTAATATTTTCTATGGTCACGGTACGGATAATCCGTGGGACGAAGCGGTACAACTGGTTTTCCCCAGTCTTTTTCTGCCCCTTGATATTCCAGAGGATATACGCAGCTCGCGCCTAACGTCCAGCGAGCGCCATCGCATCGTTGAGCGGGTTATTCGCCGGGTTAACGAGCGTATCCCGGTCGCTTACCTAACCAATAAAGCGTGGTTCTGTGGCATGGAATATTATGTGGATGAGCGGGTATTAGTGCCACGTTCACCAATTGGTGAGTTGATCGAAAATCGCTTTGATGGGCTAATTCATCATCAGCCAAATCATATTCTGGATATGTGTACCGGCAGTGGCTGTATTGCCATTGCTTGCGCCTATGCTTTCCCTGACGCAGAAGTTGATGCAGTGGACATCTCCAATGATGTGCTGGCGGTAACTGAACACAATATTCAGCAACACGGCATGGAGCATCAGGTCACGCCCATTCGTTCCGATCTGTTCCGCGATTTACCACCAATCAAATATGACCTGATTGTGACCAATCCGCCCTATGTTGATGCCGAAGATATGGCCGATTTACCGCAAGAGTTCCGTTTTGAACCTGAACTGGGTTTGGCTGCGGGTAGCGATGGTCTGAAACTGGCTCGTCGTATTTTGGCCTGTGCCCCCGACTTTTTACAGGATGACGGCGTGCTGATTTGTGAAGTTGGCAACAGCATGGTGCATTTGATGGATCAGTATCCAGATGTCCCATTCACTTGGCTGGAATTTGAAAAGGGTGGCGACGGGGTCTTTATGCTGACTAAACAGCAACTGATTGACTGCGCTGCACATTTCAGCATGTACCGTGATTAATTGATCACTTCTTATCAAGTCTGTCAGTACGGTTAATCTCTATCTGGCAGACCGCTTATGACTCAAAGGAGCCGTGATGGCTGGGAACAGTATTGGGCAGTTTTTCCGCGTCACCACTTTTGGTGAATCTCACGGTATCGCCCTAGGATGCATTATTGATGGTGTACCACCGGGCATTCCGATTACCGAGGCTGATATTCAGTTGGATCTTGACCGTCGCCGTCCGGGGACTTCTCGTTATACCACTCAGCGCCGTGAGCTGGATCAAGTTCGCATTTTATCCGGCGTATTTGAGGGCGTCACTACGGGGACCAGTATCGGGTTAATGATTGAAAATACGGATCAGCGTTCGCAAGATTACAGCGCAATTAAAGATGTGTTCCGCCCCGGTCATGCTGATTATACCTATGAGCAAAAATACGGTGTACGGGATTACCGTGGTGGTGGCCGCTCTTCAGCCCGCGAAACCGCGATGCGGGTGGCGGCGGGCGCTATTGCTAAAAAGTATTTAGCACAAAAATTTGGTGTACAGGTGCGTGGTTATCTGGCGCAAATGGGGGATGTTAGCTGTGATTTGCTCGATTGGGATTTGGTCGAGCAAAATCCATTCTTTTGCCCCGATGCCAGCAAACTGGAGCCGCTGGATGCCCTAATGCGTGAGCTGAAAAAAGCCGGTGACTCCATTGGTGCCAAAATCACCGTCGTCGCTGAAAATGTCCCCGTAGGTTTAGGTGAGCCGGTATTTGATCGTTTGGATGCGGATCTTGCTCATGCATTGATGAGTATCAACGCGGTAAAAGGGGTGGAAATTGGCGATGGTTTTGCTGTCGTCACTAAGCGTGGCAGTGAAAACCGTGATGAAATTACTCCGCAGGGCTTCCAAAGTAATCATGCTGGCGGCATTTTAGGGGGGATTAGCAGCGGGCAGCCGGTTGTTGCTCACATTGCATTAAAACCCACCTCCAGCATTATGGTTCCGGGGCAAACTATCAATCGGCAAGGAGAAGCGGTTGAAATGGTGACCCGAGGGCGTCATGACCCGTGTGTGGGTATCCGGGCGGTACCTATTGCAGAAGCGATGATGGCTATCGTACTTATGGATCACCTACTGCGCCAGCGCGCGCAGTGCGGCGATGTGGCTTCAGACGTTCCGCGCTGGTAGATAGCATGAAAAATTGGATAGTGGGTATGGTGGCATTGGTCACCATGGTCCCTGTCATGGCGGCCACGCCATGGCAAAAGATTACGCACCCGGTGGCGGGTTCTCCACAGTCAATCGGTGGCTTTGCTAATGGTTGCGTGATTGGCGCGCAGCCTTTGCCGCTCGAGTCTGCAGACTATCAAGTGATGCGTTCGGATCAGCGCCGTTATTTTGGTCACCCTGATTTACTGAATTTTATTCACCGTCTCAGTGCACAAACTCATCAACAACAATTGGGCACGGTGTTGATTGGTGATATGGCGATGCCTGCAGGCGGGCGTTTTAGCAGTGGGCATGCCAGCCACCAGTCTGGTTTGGATGTGGATATTTGGCTACAACTGCCAAAGCAGCGTTGGAGCCAGCAGCAGTTATTGAAACCGCAGCCGATAGACTTGGTCGCGGTTGATGGCAAGCGGGTGATCCCCGCACTTTGGCAGCCACAAATTGAGAGTTTGATCAAATTGGCCGCCAAAGATAACGATGTCACGCGTATCTTCGTCAATCCGGCAATTAAAAAGCAGCTTTGTCTGGATGCAGGTGCCGATCGTCAATGGCTGCATAAAGTCCGGCCGTGGTTTGCTCATCGTGCACACATGCATGTGCGCTTACGTTGTCCGGCCAATAGCCTAGAGTGTGTGGACCAAGACACTCCACCGCCGGGCGATGGCTGTGGTGCTGAGCTGGAAAGCTGGTTCCAACCGCCTCCGCCAAGTGCTAAACCAGGTAAAACCTTGCCACCGCCATTACCGCCTTCTTGTCAGGCTTTACTGGATAACCACTTCGCTACGGAATAAGTCATGGATTGGTTTACCCTTGGTCCTGCCGTTTTGGGGATACTCTTTGCCGTTGCATTATTAGCCGGGTTCATTGATTCCATTGCCGGCGGGGGCGGCTTGTTAACCGTCCCCGCACTGTTAGCGGTGGGATTACCCCCAGCGCAGGCCTTGGCGACCAATAAGCTGCAATCTGTTGGCGGTTCGTTCTCCGCCAGCCTGTACTTTATTCGTCGTGGTGCGGTTAACCTAAAGCAGCAAAAACTGACAATTGCTCTGACGCTGGTGGGGTCGATGCTCGGAGCGATTTTAGTTCAGTACATGCGGGCTGACATTCTGCGACAAATTTTACCGCTGTTGGTGATCGGTATTGGCGTCTATTTTTTACTCACCCCAAGACTGGGCGTGGTTGATCAACAGCGCCGCTTGTCTGCTTTGCCTTTCGCATTAATTGCTGGTGGTGGGATCGGTTTTTACGATGGCTTCTTTGGCCCCGGTGCCGGTTCGTTCTATGCATTGGCCTTTGTTACCCTGTGCGGTTTTAATCTGGCAAAATCCACCGCCCATGCCAAAGTACTCAATTTCACGTCAAATTTAGGCGGGCTAATATTCTTTATCATCGGCGGGAAGGTGGTGTGGAGTATCGGCTTGGTGATGCTGGTGGGGCAAGTCCTGGGGGCGCGCCTTGGCGCACATATGGTATTGACGCGTGGTCAGAAATTAATTCGGCCAATGATTGTCGTGGTGTCATTCGTCATGAGTTGCAAGCTGCTGTATGACAACCACGGTGCTGAAATTGGCTCTTGGCTGGGACAGCATGTTTTTGCATAGCCTGGTTTTATATAGCTTGGCTTTTGCATCAATTTAGGCACCCACCACCGCTAAATACGGTGACTTTAGCGGTGTTTACCCTCTCTTACGGACCAGAGTATGAATCATCATTATCAGCAGTTAATCGATATCTTCAACACCTGTTTTAGCGGCGAATATAATACCCACTTGGTGAAAGGTGACGATGAGCCGATCTATTTACCCGCCGATGAAGAATCTCCTCACCATCGGGTGATTTTTGCTCATGGCTATTATGCCAGTGCGATGCATGAAATCTCCCATTGGTGTATTGCTGGCGAGGAACGGTGTAAGCAGGTAGATTTTGGCTATTGGTATTGCCCGGATGGGCGCGATGCATTAACCCAGAGCCAATTTGAAGCGGTAGAGATCAAGCCACAGGCGTTGGAATGGATGTTTTGTGTTGCCGCCGGTTTCCCTTTCAATGTCAGTTGCGACAACCTAGAGGGTGACTGCGAGCCAGATCGCATCATATTCCAGCGAAAAGTTCGTGAACAGGTGTTGTGGTTGCTGGATCAGGGTATATCCACACGACCTCAGGGCTTTATTCAGGCACTCCAATCGTTTTACAATACGCCGCCGTTGGCTCCTGAACTCTTTCCTTACCCGGAAGATTTGATTTAGCGCCTACCTGCAATGCCAATGACGTTGGGCACAAAATAAATATAATGAGGAAGAGTGATGATCGCAGAATTTGAAACACGTATCTTGGCGCAAATCGATGACATGGTAGAGCACGCCAGTGATGATGATTTATTTGCCGGAGGGTACCTGCGAGGCCATCTGACACTGGCCGTGGCTGAAGCGGAAGAGCACGGTGAGCACTCCGCTGAACAGTTACATGCGCGAGTACAAACCAGTCTGGAGAAGGCCATCAAGGCCGGTGAGCTTTCCCCTCCAGATCAGGTTTTGGTGTTAGGTCTTTGGGATCGTTTATTAGCACACGCCCTTCGTTCTTGAAGCCGCAGGGGTGTTAGCTACGTGCATTCACCCGAATCACTGACTGGTTGTTGACCTTAAAATAGATAGACTCATCGGGATTCATTTACTTGCTGCCTACCTGCGACGCCAATAATTTTGGGCGTTCCCCTTCGTTCTTGACGCCGTGGGGGCGTGATAGTTAGCGGCACTTGTCACTCATCTTGATGACTCTTGGGTGGCCGGGGAGCGAGTTTGTACCGGCCTGCCTTTCAATAATTTTCTGATCCAAAAACGGTTAGGATTCAATGCTGCCAGCGTTTTGGCATCTAACGGCAATGGTTCACCGAACATCTGCGCGGCCAGAATCTCGGCCACCAATGGTGCACTGCATAAGCCACGCGAGCCTAACCCCCCGACCATAAATAACTCAGGCCAGACTGGCGCGACAGCGATATCATTTACCTCGCTCTCACCCCCATGCTGAATACGACGAGACAGATCCTGATATTGAGCCAGTGTTGCAGCATAATCCGGCACGGCACCGACCATCGGTAAATGGTCGCGGATAGCGCAGCGAACGCCACACCGAGCCTGATTATCGCTGACATCTACCTGCTGCGGCCAACTGACTTGTGGCAGACAGCGTAGCAAACGCTCACGGTTCTCCTGCTGCTCGGTTAGGCGAAAATCAGTCGCGATGTCGCCGCGCTGATAACTGGCACCAATACAATGATGCTGATTGGCTGGGTTGACTGGCGTCAGGTAACCGTCATAGCACAACACCTGTTGCAGTTGGCTGAGCACCGGGGTGGTCGGGATGTGTGACACCTGCCCACGTACCGCAGACAAGGGCAGATGGTGAGTTTGTTCCCATTCAGGTAAGCGGTGGCCAGTTGCTAAAATGACGGTGGCATGATGTTTAGCCGCTTGTGATTGACCAAAGGTCAGTTGCCATTGGCTATCAATGCGTTTTAATCGCTGCAGTTCATGTTGGTAGTGGCAGGTCATGCCATTTTGTTGCGCTAGCATCATCAGTGCGTGAGTGAGGTCAGAAGGGCAGAGCCAACCGCCAGCAGGATAGTGTATGCCATCATGGGCGCAATCCAGCCCGGCCAACTCACTGAGTTGCTCACGGCTCATCGCTTCGGCAAACTCAACTGGCCACTGTGTATGCAGCATCTTCTCAATTTTGCCACGGCTCTTATCATCAAACGCTAATTGGCTGACACCGCACCACTGATGGTCAAAGGCGATCCCTTGCTCAAGCAGTTGGTCGTACTGACGGCGGGCAAAGGTAAAGGCACTGGTAAAAAAGGTTTCCAGTGCATCATTTTTACCATTGAGCAACGGGTAGAGTGCCCCTTGTCGGTTGCCTGATGCCCCCTGTGCTGGCTGTGCGTCAGCACAGTAGAGCGTGACCACCGCCCCGCGACGTTGTAAGGCCAGTGCGGTCAAGGCGCTGACAATCCCGCCACCGATAATGGCAATATCATCACAGCGCGTGGCGGCAGGCCGATGATACCAAGGGGCCGTGGGCGCATGAATCTGTTGTGGCAGGGTGCCCGTCAGCATTTCCCGTTTTTGCCCGAAACCTTTCACTTTGGTTACGTTAAACCCTGCCTGCTGCAAACCACGACGCACAAATCCGGCGGCGGTAAAGGTTGAAAAAGTGCCTCCCGGCCTGGTCATTCGCGCCATGGCATTGAACAACTGCTCATTCCACATATCTGGATTCTTGGCGGGAGCAAAGCCATCAAGGAACCAGGCATCTACCTGATTATTCAGGCTATCGTCCAATGTGGGTAATAGGGTATTGACATCACCAAACCATAAATCCAACGTAATAGCGCCGTCAGCCAGCAAAATACGATGACAACCGGCCAGCGGTAGGGGCCACTGCGCTCGCAGTTGTTCAGCGAAAGAGGCTAACTCCGGCCAACGGGCATGGGCTGAGGCTAGATCGGCGACGTGAAGTGGATATTTTTCAAAACTAATGTAGTGCAACCGCCGAAGCGTAGCATTGGGCGATTGCTGCCTAAATAGGGCAAAATCACGCCATAATGTCAGGAAGTTTAAACCAGTGCCAAAACCCGTTTCAGCAAAAATACAGCTTTGCTGCGGGTGGGAAGCGAAGCGTGCAGGAAACCCATTCCCTTTGAGAAAAACGTGGTGAGTCTCTTCCAGACCATCTTCATTGGAAAAATAGATGTCACCAAACTGTTCAGATACAGGTGTACCCTGTTCATTCCAGCTGAGTGTTGCGGTTTGGATTGGGCGTTGGTTCACGTTAGAAGACTCGTATCTCAAGGGGTAGAGCGATTCTAACGAGGTGGTGTTCCACGTGCAAATTGTAAAACTTTCTGGCTATATTACGCTGATCGGACTTGTTCGGCGTACAACTGTACGCTAAAGTGCGTTGCAAAATCCCGAATGTAAAATTAGTGGAAGAGGTATTTAATGAAGCGTGCAGTAATTACTGGCTTGGGTATTGTTTCCAGCATTGGTAATAACCAGCAGGAAGTTTTGGCATCTTTGCAGGAAGGCCGCTCTGGCATTACTTTCGCTCAAGAATTTAAAGACGCAGGTATGCGCAGCCATGTATGGGGTGATGTAAAACTCCAGTCTGAGCCTAAAGATCTCATCGACCGCAAAGTGCTGCGTTTTATGAGCGATGCCTCCATTTATGCTTATCTTGCGATGCAAGAAGCGATTGCTGACTCTGGGTTGTCTGATTCTCAGGTTTCTAATTTCCGCAGCGGATTGGTGGTGGGTTCAGGTGGGGGGTCGCCACGTAACCAGGTTGCTGGTTCTGATGCGATGCGCACTCCACGCGGCCTGAAAGGTGTTGGCCCTTATATGGTGACTAAAGCCATGGCATCCGGTGTCTCCGCGTGTCTGGCAACACCGTTTAAAATCAAAGGGGTTAACTACTCTATCAGTTCCGCTTGTGCGACTTCTGCTCATTGTATTGGCCATGCTTTGGAGCTGATCCAATTGGGCAAACAGGACATCGTCTTTGCCGGTGGTGGTGAAGAACTGTGCTGGGAAATGGCCTGTGAATTTGACGCGATGGGCGCATTATCGACCAAATATAATGATACCCCGGCTAAAGCTTCCCGTACTTACGATCAAGACCGTGATGGTTTTGTGATCGCAGGTGGTGGCGGTATGGTCGTGGTTGAAGAGCTGGAACATGCTCTGGCCCGTGGCGCACATATTTACGCTGAGATCGTGGGCTATGGTGCCACTTCAGATGGTGCTGACATGGTTGCACCGTCAGGCGAAGGCGCAGTTCGTTGCATGCAAATGGCAATGGCAGGTGTTGATACGCCAATCGACTACATGAACGTACACGGTACCTCTACCCCGGTTGGTGATGTAAAAGAGCTAGGTGCAATTCGTGAAGTGTTTGGTAATAACACGCCAGCGATTTCCTCAACCAAAGCAATGACTGGCCATTCCCTTGGGGCGGCGGGTGTACATGAGGCTATCTTCAGCTTGCTGATGGTTGAACATGGCTTTATCGCACCAAGCATTAACATTGATAATCTGGATGAACAAGCGCAGGGGATGAATATCATCACTGAGACAACGCAACGTGAACTGACCACGGTGATGTCTAACAGTTTTGGTTTCGGTGGCACTAATGCAACATTAGTGATGCGTAAATATCAGAAGTAAGCTTAAACGCAAAACTGTTTTGCTGATTCAGATTTACTCCCCAAAGCCTACGAGAGATCGTAGGCTTGAGGTTATTGACAAAGTGCCCGCGACGGAGAGAACAGGCAGATCGTAAAGACGCCGTAAATACATCCATGTAGGCTCGAGCCGCGCCATCCTTGGCGCGGACGCTTTACTCCTCTGCCTATCCTCACCGTTCAAGATCGCGTCATCGGGGTTTGTCAGCAGTCTGAAGCCTACGAGAGATCGTAGGCTTTTTACTTTTTATTAATGCTTACATTCGAGCAACTTTTACTGTCGGTCGATTTTTATTTTCGACCAAACGTTTTATTCACAACATAGGTTTTTTCACTATGGTGAGTCACAGGGTTGCGGGCCTCTTCTTTTATTGTGAGTGACATGCTTAATTATTGCAGTGCGTAATCAGCCGCGGCGCTGGCATGTATCGCTGTGGTATCAAACACCGGTACTGAGGCATCTTGCGCGTTAACCAGTAGCGTGATTTCGGTACACCCAAAAATAATCCCTTGCACACCCTGTGCTTCGAGTTTCTTTATCACCCGGCGATAGGCATCCCGGGAGGTTTCACTGATGATCCCCAAGCAGAGCTCTTCATAAATAATGCGGTTAACTGCCTCTCGGTCTGTATCGTCTGGAGTGATAACCTCAATGCCGTGTTTTTCTGTTAAACGGCCACGGTAAAAGCCTTGCTCCATGGTATAGCGGGTCCCTAATAGACCGATCTTATCTATTCCTTGTTGTTTAATTTGGACGGCAGTGGCATCAGCAATGTGCAGTAAGGGCAACCCGCAGGCTGCTTCAATATCATCGGCCACTTTGTGCATGGTATTGGTGCACACCACGATAACCTCCGCGCCAGCATGTTTTAATGAGATAGCGGCATTAGAGAGTAATTGAGCGGCTGTTTGCCAGTCACCTTTTGCCTGAAGCTGTTCAATCTCATGAAAGTCCACACTGTAGAGAATAATTTTAGCGCTGTGTAAGCCGCCTAATTGTGCTTTAACGTGCTGGTTAATCATTCTGTAATAGGGAATGGTTGATTCCCAACTCATGCCACCAATAAGACCTAAAATTTTCATCATTATTATTCCATCACTCAGTGACTGGGGTGAGCAAGGGCAGCTAACTCCCTGCATCTTGAAGGGCGACAGCGCCCCCACGTTATAAGTGAAAGCCATCGTACACCGATTTGTCTTTCGCTTACTGCCTTTCGGCAACTCGGAGTCACTTGGGTATAAACGGTATTATGAGATGTCATCGTGGAAAATTAAGAAAATTCCCACAAATAACTCGCCCTATTCATATTTGATGTGTAGGTCAAATCAGAGAGAGTAAATGTTATTTCTGATATTATGACTTTACCATCATTATATTTGTAACCGCAGTGTGGTACTTATGGTTAATATTCTGGGTGTTTCTGTTGCCAAGATAATTCTTGATGGTCATATGAACTGGTTTTTTATGTTTTTATGGGATTAATGCGCATATGTAAAGTCTCTTTACGCGCTAAATGCCCGCCAATTCTCTATTTACCAGCGGAAAGAATCGCGTATACTTCTTCACATGGTCGAGAGGGGCTGAATTAATAAGTCGCTAAGTAGGGAGTCATTAGTCTCCCGAAATCTCTCCTTTAATAATGAGTTGTGTTAACGCATGACGCATTAACTGAATATGACAGCCTGTTTTATCGATTTGACTTTCCCATAAGGAATGGATGTCCTTTTTATCGGTTAAAATGGCTGTAACGATAATTGCATCTTTTTATTTCATTATAATAAGTAGTAAGACGCTTCCGCAGATAAAATATTTTGCGATAATAAGGTCTTTCTATATTAATGAAAAAACTTCAAATTAAATTAAGGTTATATAATGTCTAACTTCAAGAAAAGTGTATTAGTTGCTGCTGTATTGTCTCTTTCTGCCTTCGCTGCTAATGCTGCTGACCAAGGTAAGGGTAAAGTGACTTTTACCGGTTCTATCATTGAAGCACCTTGTTCAATTACTTCCGAAGCGGCTGATCAGGTTGTTGAACTGGGCCAAATTTCTACTACATCACTGGCTAACATGGGCTCTTCTGAACCACGTAGTTTCAGCATTGGTCTGGAGAAATGTGATGTGGCTACGATGAAGAATGTGTCTGTCACCTTTGATGGTACACCCGATGGTGTGGATGCTGAGATGTTGAAACTGATTGGTTTGGCTGATGGTGCAGGTATTGTGATCACCGATGAAGCGGGTGCGACAATTAAACGTGGTGTGGCGTCGGTGGGCAAGACCCTGGATCAGGGCAGTAACAGCTTGAAATTCTCTGCTTACCTGAAAGGTACCAGTGCAGATGAAGGTAGTGTAGTCCCCGGCGAATTCAGCAGCGTAGCTAACTTTACCCTCGCTTATAATTAATTACAGATTTTAAGCTGTCTAAATTGCTTAAAAAAAGCATGTGGAAGATATTCTGCATGCTTTTTTATATGCTGTATAAAAGAATGAATTTTTTTAACTTCCATTCATACGATCTTATTAATTGGTATTTTACAGCTATTCCAAAATTGCATTAGACCGGACATTAATTATTTATAATGGGTAGGGTAAGTCCATCAGCCTAAATTCTCCTTGAGCGGCATACAGCGTAAGCGGTTTGTTAAAAAGCGACTGATATTAGTCGCTTTTTGTATTTTTGTATTTAAATAGTCACCTTGAACTGAGCCAGGTTTTTTTTACTTGGGGGAAGGGCTATTGGTGGCTCAAAGAAAAATCGCCAATAGAAAGGCTATCACGATAATCAATGCCACAACCACGAGTGACGGCTTCTGTAATAAAGGCTGTAATGACTCTGGCAGTGAGGCAATGAACGGGTTAATCAGTGGCTGAAGGGGCTTGTGTTCTTCATCTAAATATTGGGCAGCATTGGCCTTCTCTAATCGGGCGGCAAACAGAATATTGATAATATCGTTCAGCTGTGCCTGTGTCAGCGGGGTCGTTGGGCTGGCCTGAAAACGGTTTTGGCTGTAATCGGCCAATAACTGCTGTTCTTGTGCATCGGCTGGTTGCTTAAGGGCAGTTTGCAGGTTAACTAATGTTGGGGCAGTTTGTTGGCTGAGGGCCACTTTAGTTTGCAAGAACTGACTCAGTAGCTGGAAATGGCGAGCGGGTAGCGGATCATGATGTTTTACTCCAACCATATCAAACAATGTTTGCCAGATTTTTGTGGGTTGTTCACCCGTTGCGGCACTGAGTTTCGCCACCAGTGATTGAATATTCTGATGCTCGGCGGGTAGCAATGGCCTATCGGTTAGGGTTGTCAGTTGTGGTTGAGGAATATTCAGCGTACCGGATTGCAATAACACCAGGACTTGTTGTAACTCGGTGTGGCTTAACTGGCTTAATACCGTATGGCCGAATTGCTGGCGGATAAAATCACTGACTGCCTGCCGGTTATTCCCTTGTGGTAATAATGCAGTGAGTTGTTGACGAAGCTGTTGGCTAGCATGATTTTCCTGTGCTTGAGACAGGCGGGTTTGCAGTAGCTGCTCGGCCGGCTGGAAGTGACGTGCAAGGAGATCACCGGTTGCGTCCAAGGAGAGGTTATGGCGAAGCCCGGCCCAGATCTCGGCCGATTTGACGGGGCTGAGGGCCATAATCCGTACGATCAGTTTCTCTAAGGTAGTACGCTGCGCTGGGGTTAGCGCCTGATCTTCCACCGTGGATTGGGCGGTCAACTTAGTGGGCGTGATATGGCGATCATTGCCAATGGGAACGCCTGGGCCGTTCAAAGGTTGCATATAACCGGTCCTTCGCTATGGAGGAAATAAGGGAAACCCGGCGGTAGGCGCAGGCCGATATTATGATACCTGTAAATGAGCGCGACCAATATATTCTTCTTGCTTTTGATTTTCTCTTTTGACTTTAAGTGCCAATAATCGTTATCACCACAATCACTGACTTGTTGTTGATCTTAAAATCAATAATCTCCTGGGGACTGACGCAGTTGCCATCTTCCTGCCACTCGAATTATTTTGGGTATACATATTTATACCCACTTGGGGTTCTACCAGAAGTCTTGCCGCTATCTACTGTTTTTGTTGTTTGGGATATGTCCAGCAAGATCTAAATTGCGCCGCAATGGGCTGCGCAGACGTTGGGCCAGCACCACTCCAGCAAGGGTAATGCCGCCACCAATCAAGTGATAACTGTGCAACTGCTCATGCAAGAAGACGACGGCAATAATGGCAGTAAATACGGGTGTCAGATTCATAAAGATAGAAGCGGTATTGGCACCCAGTCGCATCACGCCTTGAATCCATAAATAAGGCGCAAGAATTGAGGCTGGAATACCAGCAAAGAGAACCAAAGGAATATTCTGTGCCGTTAGCTGCACGTCTGGGGTCATCAGGAAGCCAGGTAACAGCAGCACGACACCAAAAACGATTTGCATATAAAGGGATTGCCAATTCGGTAGTTGAATGGCCCAGCGCTTTGTTAATACCCCATACAGCGCATAAGAGGCTGACGCGCCAAGCATCATTAATTCGCCTTTACCGATCCCATGTTGCAGCAGTTGAACTGGGTTGCCCGCACTGATCAACCAAACTAATCCCCCTAAGGACAGCAGGCTACCCAGAGCAATCCCAACGGTTGGTGCCACGCGTAACAACACAATACTGATAAGCACCGTCAACAGCGGAATTAATGAACTGAGGATCCCCATAAACAGTGCGCTGACACTGTGGGCGGCATAGTAAGCCAGGCTTTGGTACAGCACCATGCCCAGCATCCCCAGTAGCATTAATTTCCACCAATAGACACGTATCGCCTGCCAATTGCGGACCACACCGAGCAGCAGAAATGGGGATAATGTCAGCAGGGCCAGTAACCAGCGGTAGAAGGAGATTGCTGCCGGATCAATGGCGGTGGCGGAGATTTTACTCACCACGGCATTGACTGACCAAATA
This sequence comes from Yersinia pestis, assembly GCF_900460465.1. Lineage (GTDB taxonomy): Bacteria > Pseudomonadota > Gammaproteobacteria > Enterobacterales > Enterobacteriaceae > Yersinia > Yersinia pestis. The sequence continues at coordinate 658,389 of NZ_UAVH01000007.1, forward strand.
ATCACCGCAAACAATGGAAATAAAACATTCATGATAATAATTCTTAACTAAAAAATATGCGGTGTAGTCTACAGCTGTCTGATTTATTCTATATAACGATAATCAGACAATGACTTGGGTGATTAAGACAATAACGTGGGTGATGAAGACATTTATCACCGAAATTAAGACAGTCATCAGCGAAATTAAGACAGTCATCACCGAAATTAAGGCAATAACCATGAAGAGCATTATTTTGCTGCGGGGGATAATGGACGATGACAGGACCTGATTTTCCTGTAGTCACCTCAAGGATCCCACAGACCTTGTCCTTTCGCTGTGAAGCGTTTAATGCCAATACCGAATTTTTGCCTCACACACATCCTTTTGGGCAATTGATATGCGTTAAATCCGGTGTTCTGGCCATGAGCATTGGTGGTCAGCGTTTCCTTGCACCACCTGAGTTTATTGTCTGGATCCCCGCGGGCATGGAGCACTCTAGCTATAATCGTAAACCCATGCATTTTCGTGCCATTGATATTGCGCTGGATTTTTGTACCGAACTCCCGGCGTCACCTGGACTGATGAATGTCAGCCCCATCTTTAATGCCATTGTGGAGGATTGTTTTACACGTGATTTATTGATGCCAGAAACTCAGCAGGATAGACGTCTGGCCCATGTATTGATTGATCAACTCAAGGTGTCACCGGTGCAGCGGACTTATCTGCCAACTTCACAAGATAAACTGTTGTCGCCTATTTTAGCCGCATTGGAGCGCTGCCCTGCGGATAGCACCTCGCTGGCACTTTGGGCCAAGCGGGTATATACCACCGAACGTACTTTATCCCGCCGTTGCCAGCAGGAGCTTGGTATGGCATTTAGCGAATGGCGGCAGCGCTTACGTTTTTTACATGCCATCTCATTGTTAGAACAGGGGAAAACGGTAAACAGTGTGGCATTAGATGTCGGTTATAGCTCCGCCTCTGCTTTTATCGCCATGTTTCAGCAAATATCGGGTACCACGCCTGAGCGTTTCCGGCGGGGCAATAGTGGCTTATACTAAGCCCCCTGTTTTTCATCTGTATGGCAGTTCGCTGTCGGAGAGTAAAGTGAAAATTCTGGTTGATGAAAATATGCCGTACGCTGAGGAGCTGTTCCGGCGTTTAGGTGATGTACAGGCTGTGCCAGGGCGTCCCATTCCTCGTGACGCGTTGGTTGATGCCGATGCTCTGATGGTACGTTCGGTCACCAAAGTGAACGAGGCGCTGCTACACGGTACCTCAATTGGTTTTGTTGGCACGGCGACGGCGGGTACCGACCATGTCGATGACACTTGGCTGCGTCAGCAGGGGATCGGTTTCTCTGCGGCCCCCGGTTGTAACGCCATCGCCGTGGTTGAATATGTTTTCTCTGCGTTGATGATGATGGCTGAACGGGATGGCTTCCAGTTGCGCGATAAAACCGTGGGCATTATCGGCGTCGGAAATGTGGGTTCACGGCTGAATGCTCGTTTGCAAGCCTTAGGTGTTCGGACCTTGTTGTGCGACCCCCCGCGTGCTGATCGTGGTGATAACGAAGCCTTCTGGCCGCTGGAAAAACTGGTACGTGAGGCTGACGTTCTGACCTTCCATACTCCGCTGAATAAAACCGGAGCCTACCAAAGTCTGCATATGGCCGATGATGAACTGCTGGCCGCCTTACCGGATGGCCGTATTCTGATCAACGCCTGCCGGGGTGCGGTGGTGGATAACGCAGCACTATTACGGGCGCTGGAAAAAGGGAAAAAACTCAGCGTGGTATTGGACGTCTGGGAGCCAGAACCGGATCTCTCTTTACCGCTGTTGGCCCGTGTCGATATTGGCACACCGCATATTGCCGGATATACGCTAGAAGGCAAAGCACGGGGTACCACACAGGTTTTTGAGGCGTTCAGTCAGCATTTGGGGCAACCACAGTCGGTCGAACTGGCCTCTTTATTGCCAGTGCCAGAGTTTAGCCATTTACGTCTAAATGGTGAGTTGGATGAAGGCAAATTAAAACGATTGATGCACTTAGTGTATGATGTGCGCCGCGATGACGCGCCATTGCGCCATGTCGCTGGCCTGCCAGGGGAGTTTGACCGCCTGCGCAAGCATTATCAGGAGCGGCGTGAATGGTCATCACTGTGTGTACAGTGCGATGATGCTACCAGTGCTGGACTCTTGCAGCAGCTAGGTTTTACTACTCAATTGCTGTGACGATAGGGTAGTACGAATATCACGCGTAAAAATTAAATAAATATCCTCCGGCATAGCCGGAGGTTTTTCATATGCGCCTATAAGGCTCTGTTACCAGCCGCGCCCTAACAGGCGCATCGCGATCTGACATTTGCATCTATGGATTACTTACGGCCCGTAAACGGGCTACCGGGATACGGGATCGAGAGTTGCTCACCCATTTTATCCTCTTCCAATTGGTGCTTTATGTATTCTTGTATCCTGGCCGTGTTTTTCCCTACCGTATCAACGTAATACCCTCGACACCAAAACTCCCTGTTACGGTATTTGAACTTCAAATCGCCAAACTGCTCATAAAGCATCAGACTGCTCTTTCCCTTCAGGTACCCCATAAATCCCGAGACACTCATCTTGGGCGGGATCTCCAGAAGCATATGGATGTGATCCACACAGCATTCTGCTTCCAGGATATTCACGTTTTTCCATTCGCACAGTTTTCTTAAAATACTGCCAATCGCTCTGCGTTTTTCCCTGTAGAACACCTGCCTTCGGTACTTCGGCGCAAAAACTATATGATATTTACAGTTCCATCGGGTGTGCGCTAAGCTCTTTTCATCCCTCATTGGGACCCCCTTTTGATTTCTTGTTGAACATTTGCAGTTGCCAGACCGCAAACTGTTTTAACAAATCAAAAGGGGTTTTTATAACTGACCCAAAGCTGAAAGCTTTACTGAACCCCCAGCCTAGCTGGGGGTTTTCTGGGCACAATAACAGGGCGGTGTGTTACCGCCCTTGCTGTTCAATAACGTCATGTTATTCAATAATTTAATCATTATTTAATGAGCTCATATCATTCAGTGAACTCATATTATTCCAATGAACTATAGCGGAGAAAACCAACATGTCTGACGGCTGGAATATTGCTCTATTAGGGGCAACGGGCGCAGTAGGTGAAGCTTTGCTGGAGCTGTTAAATGAGCGCCAGTTCCCAGTTGGTGAATTGTATCCTTTGGCGAGCGAGCGCAGTGCCGGTGCTACTGTACGTTTTAACGGTAAAAGTATACTGGTTGAGAATGTGGCTGAATTTGACTGGTCCCAGGCTCAACTCGCCTTCTTTGTCGCAGGCCGTGAAGCATCGGCACAATATGCGGAAGAGGCTGGGAATGCCGGTTGTCTGGTGATCGACAGTAGCGGCTTGTTCGCTATGGAACCCGATATTCCCTTGGTGGTGCCGAGCGTCAATCCTCAGGTGCTGGCTGATTACCGTAATCGTAATATCGTGGCGGTAGCCGATAGCCTGACCAGCCAGTTGCTGACGGCGATTAAACCGCTGACAGAACAGGCGGGGCTGTCTCGCCTGCATGTGACTAACCTGATTTCAGCCTCAGCACATGGCAAAGCGGCGGTGGACGATCTCGCTGGGCAAAGTGCCAAGCTGCTCAATGGCATTCCTGCGGAACCGGGTATCTTCCCTAAGCAATTGGCGTTTAACGTTTTACCGCTGCTGGCCGATGAAGAGGGCAGTGTGAGCGAAGAGCGCCGTCTGGTTGATCAGGTGCGTAAAGTATTACAGGACGAAGGCTTGCCGATCACCGTAAGCTGCATTCAGTCACCGGTATTTTATGGCCATGCGCAAGTGGTTCATCTGGAGGCATTGCGCCCGATCGCTGCCGAAGAAGCTCGTAGCGAACTGGAAAATTGTGACGATATCCAATTGTCCGAAGAAGATGATTATCCAACCCAGGTCAGCGACGCCTCCGGCAGCGATGCCCTGAGTATTGGTTGCGTTCGCAACGATTATGGTATTCCTGAAGTGCTGCAATTCTGGTCGGTGGCTGACAACATTCGTTTTGGTGGCGCATTGATGGCGATTCAAACGGCAGAGCGCCTGTTACAGGAGCAACTATACTGATGTCCGGGTTTGAATTAGATCAGGAAGAAACATTAGTTCAGCAAAACACATTGGCTCAGCAAGAAAAACCGGCAGAAGTGGCCGGTTTGAAAATTGCGTTGGGTATTGAGTATAACGGTAGCCGCTATTTTGGTTGGCAACGGCAGCAAGAGGTTGCCAGCGTGCAGGCCTGTCTTGAGGCGGCATTATCCAAAGTGGCTAATGAACCCATTGGGGTCTTCTGCGCTGGCCGTACCGATGCAGGGGTCCATGCTACCGGGCAAGTTGTGCACTTTGTTACCTCTGCAGTACGTAAAGACGCCGCCTGGACTATGGGGGTCAACAGCCATTTGCCCGCGGATATCGCAGTGCGTTGGGTCAAAACCGTCGATAACGATTTTCATGCCCGCTTTAGCGCAACGGCCCGCCGCTATCGCTATATCATTTTTAGCCACCGCTATCGCCCTGCGATATTGGCGCAAGGGGTCACCCATTGCTATATGCCATTGGATGCAGAAAAAATGGAACGCGCCGCGCAATGTTTACTCGGCGAAAATGATTTTACCTCTTTCCGTGCCGTACAATGTCAATCCCGCACGCCATGGAGAAATGTAAAACATGTCAAAGTTACCCGACATGGCGCGTATATCGTGGTAGATATCAAGGCCAACGCGTTTGTACATCATATGGTGCGCAATATCGTTGGGAGCCTGATAGAAATTGGTTGTGGCAATCAGGACGTGACCTGGATGGCAGAATTGTTGGCGTTGAAGGACAGAACACGTGCTGCCGCAACCGCCAAAGCCGATGGGTTGTATTTAGTGTCTGTCGATTACCCGGACCACTTCGCGTTACCCAAAGTTCCTATGGGGCCTTTGTTTTTGGCGGATGACGAGGGTTAACGGTTCACCGGTGACTAAAGATACCGAGAGCCAATTGTCAGGTATGTCGATGGCAAACTGAGGCGTCGCTTTGGGCTAAGGAATACCTAAGGAAATTCAGCTAATCTCACTTGCCTAACGAACGATTGGGTGTGTTTATTCATTTCGAGAGTATTTATGGAATTTATACGTTTCGTCATAGATTTTATTTTGAATATTGATGTTCATCTGGCTGAACTGGTTGCGCAATATGGGATATGGGTTTACGCCATTCTATTCCTGATTTTATTCTGTGAAACCGGTCTGGTGGTGACACCGTTCCTGCCAGGGGACTCTCTGTTGTTTGTTGCAGGTGCCTTGGCCTCGTTGCCTTCCAATGATCTTAATGTCCACACGATGGTGACCCTAATGGTGATTGCCGCCATTCTGGGGGATGCGATTAACTACACGATTGGCCGTATCTTCGGTGAAAAGTTATTCAGCAATCCAGATTCTAAAATCTTCCGCCGCAGTTATCTGGATAAGACGCATCAGTTCTACGAGAAGCATGGCGGTAAAGCGATTATTCTGGCGCGGTTTGTCCCGATCATTCGCACGTTTGCCCCATTCGTGGCCGGTATGGGGAAAATGTCTTATCGCCACTTTGCTGCCTATAACGTGATTGGGGCGTTGGTATGGGTGCTGTTATTCACTTATGCTGGCTACCTGTTTGGTAACGTACCTATCGTGCAGAATAATCTGAAGTTATTGATTGTGATCATTATCGTGGTGTCAATTTTGCCAGGCGTATTTGAAGTTTGGCGGCATCGGCGTGCTGCGGTACGTCAAAAAAATCAGTAAAAACGTTACATAAGCTGTGGGTTCACCAGTTTTTTATCTACACTGTCGAATCAATATGGTTTAATGAGTAACATTTGTGGTCTGTTCCTGCAGACAATCCAAGTTTCGGTGCCTTAGCCACGTCGCACTGGCGTGTATCTCAGGCATTTTTTATTGGAGAGTTTTCAGGGAGATGGTTAAAGCATGAACAGCGGACTGGCAACAGCCAGGTTCAAACAGAAAGGTCATCGATGAGCTGGATTGAACGAATTCTTAACAAAAGCAATATCACACAAACCCGTAAAGCGAGTATTCCTGAAGGGGTATGGACAAAATGTGATAGCTGCGGTCAGGTACTTTATCGTGCTGAACTGGAGCGTAATCTGGAAGTGTGTCCTAAGTGTGATCACCATATGCGTATGTCAGCCCGTGCACGGTTGCATATGCTGTTGGATGCAGGCAGTGAAGTTGAATTGGGTAGCGAACTGGAGCCGAAGGACATCCTGAAATTTAGGGATTCCAAAAAGTATAAAGATCGTATTTCAGCCGCACAAAAAGATACTGGCGAGAAAGATGCTCTGGTTGCCATGAAAGGGACGCTGCAAGGGATGCCTATCGTTGCCGCCTCGTTTGAATTTGCCTTTATGGGCGGTTCAATGGCGTCGGTGGTTGGTGCTCGCTTTGTACGTGCCGTTGAACAGGCTCTGGAAGATAATTGCCCATTGGTCTGTTTCTCCTCCAGTGGTGGTGCACGTATGCAGGAAGCGTTGATGTCATTGATGCAGATGGCAAAGACCAGTGCAGCGCTGGCTAAAATGCAAGAGCGCGGTTTACCCTACATTTCTGTGCTGACTGACCCTACCATGGGCGGTGTTTCTGCTAGCCTGGCCATGTTAGGTGATATCAATATCGCTGAGCCAAAAGCGTTAATCGGCTTTGCTGGCCCACGTGTTATTGAGCAAACCGTGCGCGAAAAACTGCCGCCTGGCTTCCAGCGCAGTGAGTTTCTGATTGAAAAAGGCGCGATTGATATGATCGTTCGCCGTCCAGTTATGCGGCAGACTTTGGCGAGCATTTTGTCTAAATTGACTCATCAGCCGCAGCCAAGCGTGGTTGAGAGCAAAGCAGATACCGTGGCCCAGCCTGAAAATCAGGCAGATGTCTGATTAACTCAACGGGCATCACTCTTGTAAGATGGTGCCCGGTTATTGTGCCTTATCAGAAAATAAGCGTTATTTAATAACGACAATTTGGCAATAACGAGTGTGTAATATGCCCTAAATAATTCGAGTTGCAGGAGAGCGGTAACCGAGTGAGTCCCTAAGCATTTTCGATATTGGGAGGAACAACGGGAGCTAGCGTACAGGCAACTTGGAGTATCGCGGGGATAAAACCAAGGGAAGTGACGGGACTCATGAACAATCATCAAACTCCCCAAGCCACGTCGCCTTTGGCCGCGTGGCTTTGCTATCTTGAGCATTTGCATTCTCAGCCCATTGAGTTGGGTCTGGAACGTGTTAAACAGGTTGCTGAGCGTCTGGATCTGCTTAAACCTGCCCCCAAAATTTTTACCGTTGCCGGTACCAACGGCAAAGGTACCACTTGTTGTACATTGGAAGCCATTTTATTGGCGGCCGGTCTGCGAGTCGGGGTCTACAGCTCCCCCCACCTTTTACGCTATACCGAGCGGGTTCGAATTCAGGGGCAAGAGCTATCTGAGGCAGAACACAGCCACTCTTTTGCCCAGATCGAAGCCGGGCGAGGTGATATCTCACTGACCTACTTTGAATTTGGCACCTTATCAGCGTTGCAACTATTTAAGCAGGCTAAACTTGATGTGGTGATCCTGGAAGTCGGGTTGGGTGGGCGGTTAGATGCGACCAATATTGTTGACTCTGATGTCGCCGCCATCACCAGTATCGCGTTAGATCATACTGATTGGCTGGGTTATGACCGTGAAAGCATTGGCCGCGAGAAGGCGGGTGTCTTCCGTGGCGGTAAACCTGCGGTCGTGGGTGAACCAGATATGCCCCAGTCTATTGCCGATGTGGCGGCTGAGTTAGGCGCACAGCTCTATCGTCGGGATGTTGCCTGGAAATTCAGCCAGCAAGAACCGTTTGATCAACAAGAACCCGTTGATCAACAAATAAACGGCTGGCACTGGCAGTGCGGTGAGCGCCAATTAACCGGCTTACCGGTGCCGAACGTGCCGCTGGCGAATGCGGCTACGGCGCTGGCTGTACTGCATTATTCTGAGTTGCCATTGAGTGACGAGGCGATTCGGCAGGGGTTACAGGCCGCCAGTTTACCAGGGCGTTTTCAGGTCGTCAGTGAGCAACCGTTGCTGATTCTGGATGTCGCCCATAATCCGCATGCGGCCCGTTATCTGGTCAATCGGTTGGCCCAAGTTATTAACCCGGTTAATGCGTCGAAACAAGGCAAAGTGCGGGCAGTCGTCGGGATGCTATCGGATAAAGATATTGCGGGTACGCTGGCATGTTTATCTGAGCGAGTTGATGAGTGGTATTGCGCTCCGCTTGAAGGGCCACGAGGAGCCAGTGCTGGGCAATTGGCCGAACATCTGGTGAGCGCACGTCAGTTTAGTGATGTAGAAACTGCCTGGCGCCAGGCTATGCAAGATGCAGATACACAGGATGTGGTCATTGTCTGTGGCTCTTTCCATACTGTTGCCCATGTTATGGCAGCATTGCATTTGTGACAGTGTCCAGTTTATAACAGATTGAATTTAAACCCAAAGAGCATGGAGTTGCAGGCGGGCAGTAAACGATCGCTTCCTGCATCTTCAAGTCCGGCGGGAGATAAACGCGGGGAGTGCGAGTGGCAAGTCAGTTCCAGAACCGTTTAGTCGGGACCATTATTTTAGTTGCCTTAGGTGTGATTGTGTTACCGGGGCTACTGGATGGCAAAAAGAAGCACTATGAGGATGAGTTTGCTGCTATTCCGTTAGTGCCAAAACCAGGGGATAGCCAAGAGATTGATGTGGTTCCGCCGCTCAATCAGCCTCTTCCCATTACGCCGCCCGAAGGTGCAGCACAAGCGGTAGGCGCCGAACTCAACGATGATTCGGTTTCTCAGGCGGCTAATGATGCCGGCAATCTTGCCGTTGAACCTACGATTGTGGCACCGCCACCAATCCAGAGTAAGCCGGTTGAGGTAAAACCTACCGTGACGAAGCCGGTAGACGTTAAGCCGACAGAAACCAAGCCGATAGAAACAAAACCAGCAGAGAAAAAACCGCTGGAAGTGAAACCTAAGCCAGAAATCAAACCGCCGGTGGAAGAAAAAGCGCCAGTGGGGCAGGCTTATGTTGTCCAACTGGGGGCGCTAAAAAATGCAGCCAAAGTAAATGAGATTGTCGCGATGCTGCGGTTGTCGGGGCATCGGGCGTTCACTGTACCCGCCACGCCGGTTCAGGGTGAGATAACCCGGTTATATGTCGGGCCGGATGCATCAAAACAGAAATTACAATCCGCGTTACCTGAGCTTAATGCATTAAGTGGTCTGAATGGGCAAGTTAAGCCTTATACAACGTCGCGTTAGGGTGACTACTGTCCTAGATTGTACTGTCTTAAATTGTACTGTCTTAAATTGTTACTGTCTTAGGTTGCCGACTGCGTCAGGATGACAACTGAAGTGTGAGATATCCGTGGGTACAGATTTTTAGCGGCTCAATTTATGCGGTGGTTGTATTTTTTATACGGTAATTGTGTTTTTCCATGCGGTTATGGTTGTTTTTTAGTCGTCACACTTTAATTTGTTTTGGGGTTAGAAACCCCTACGCAAACGTTTTCTTTTTCTGTTAGAATTCGCCGCGAACAAGATGCAGCGGCGGTTTCGTTATTGGAATAGTCATGGTCTGGATTGATTACGTCATTATAGGAATTATCGGGTTTTCTGCGTTAGTCAGTTTAATTCGAGGGTTTGTCCGTGAAGCATTGTCACTTGTAACATGGGGATGTGCGTTTTTTGTTGCCAGCCATTTTTACACTTACCTTGCTGTTTATTTCACCCGATTTGAGGATGAAATTGTTCGCAACGGAATTGCCATCGGCATTTTGTTCATCGCGACATTGATCGTCGGGGCGATTGTCAACTATGTGATTAGTTCACTGGTGGAGCGTACTGGGTTATCAGGAACCGATAGGGTGTTAGGGGTCTGTTTTGGGGCACTGCGAGGTGTACTGATTGTCTCTGCCATGTTGTTCTTTCTGGATACGTTTACCGGCTTCTCACAGAGTGTTGATTGGAAGCAGTCACAATTAATCCCGCAGTTCAGTTATATCATCAGGTGGTTCTTTGACTACCTGCAGAGCACGTCGAGTTTCTTACCGAATCAATTACCGATTCGAAGCGGCTTATGAGGAAAAGACAACATGTGCGGTATTGTCGGTATCGCCGGTTTTACACCGGTAAACCAGTCGATTTATGATGCGTTGATGGTGCTTCAGCATCGGGGTCAGGATGCGGCGGGTATTGTTACCATTGATGCCCATAATGGGTTCCGTCTGCGGAAAGCGAACGGCTTGGTGAAGGATGTATTTGAAACCCGGCATATGCTGCGTTTACAGGGGAATATGGGGATTGGTCATGTTCGTTACCCAACGGCAGGCAGCTCCAGCGCTTCTGAAGCTCAACCTTTCTATGTTAACTCACCGTTTGGCATTACCCTGGCTCACAATGGTAATCTGACTAACGCTCACCAACTGAGAAAGAAATTATTCGAAGTTTCTCGTCGTCATGTAAATACCACGTCTGACTCAGAAATTCTGTTGAATATTTTTGCCAGTGAATTGGATCGTTTCCAGCATTATCCGTTGGAGTCTGACAACATTTTTGCCGCTGTTGCCGCGACGCACCAGTTGATTCGTGGTGCTTATGCCTGCGTCGCAATGATTATCGGCCACGGTATGGTCGCTTTCCGTGACCCCAACGGTATTCGTCCGCTGGTGATTGGTAAACGCACGCTGGCTGATGGGCGCAATGAGTATATGGTTGCGTCCGAAAGTGTGGCTTTGGATACACTTGATTTTGAGTTCTTGCGTGATGTTGCACCGGGCGAAGCCGTGTATATCACCGAGAAAGGCCAACTGTTCACGCGTCAGTGTGCTGAGAATCCAAAATACAACCCATGCTTGTTTGAATATGTTTATTTTGCCCGCCCAGACTCCTTTATGGATAAAATTTCTGTTTACAGTGCGCGCGTCCGCATGGGGCAGAAGTTGGGGACCAAAATAGCCAAACAGTGGGAAGACATGGATATCGATGTTGTCATTCCTATTCCAGAAACCTCTTGCGATATCGCACTGGAAATTGCCCGAATTCTGGATAAACCGTACCGTCAGGGGTTTGTCAAAAACCGTTATGTCGGGCGTACATTTATCATGCCGGGTCAGCAAGAACGCCGTAAATCGGTGCGTCGTAAGCTGAATGCTAATCGTGCTGAGTTCCGTGGTAAAAACGTGTTATTGGTGGATGATTCCATTGTTCGCGGGACCACGTCAGAGCAGATTGTCGAAATGGCACGGGAAGCTGGGGCGAAAAAAGTGTACTTTGCGTCGGCAGCACCTGAAATCCGTTTCCCGAATGTGTACGGTATCGATATGCCAAGTGCTAATGAGTTGATTGCTCATGGCCGTGAAGTTGATGAAATTCGTCAGTTGATTGGCGCCGATGCACTGATTTTCCAAGATCTTACTGATCTTATTGATGCAGTACGTGAAGATAATCCAGACATTACCCAGTTCGAATGTTCTGTCTTTAATGGTATTTACGTGACGAAAGATGTGGATCAGAGCTATCTGGAATATCTTGAGTCATTACGTAACGACGATGCGCAGGCATTGCGTAGCCACAATGAAGCGGAAAATTTAGAGATGCATAACGAAGGTTAATCTCCTCTATCTGTGTCTTGAAGTATGGCGGGTAGAAGTATGACGGGTATCCGTCATAAAACAGAATGAGCCAAAAAGGTGCAACCTGCGTTTAGGCGCGGTGCACCTTTTTATTCATGGTGTTTTGCTATAACTTGCTAATTAGTACCTGATGCGGCAAAGTTTGGTATCATGCTAATAGATATGTTTTCTGCATATATATTGGACATTTTAATGCGATAGAGCATCAGTATGAGGCAGTTTTCCATGAAGCGACTTATTATTGGCATTAGTGGTGCAAGTGGTGCCATTTATGGTGTGCGGCTGTTACAGGTGCTGCAACATGTCGAAGGCGTGGAAACCCATTTGATTATCAGCAATGCTGCCCGTCAAACACTGGCGCTCGAAACCGACTACAGCGTCAAGGACGTCCAAGAATTTGCCGATGTGGTCCATGATTTTCGGGACATTGCGGCTTGTATCTCTTCTGGTTCATTTAAGACCGATGGCATGGTTATTTTACCTTGCTCCATCAAAACACTGTCTGGCATTGTCCATAGTTATACCGATGGTTTATTGACCCGCGCTGCCGATGTGATCCTTAAAGAACGTCGCCGTTTGGTGCTTTGTGTCCGCGAAACCCCCCTGCATTTAGGCCACCTCCGCTTAATGGTGCAAGCCGCCGAATTAGGTGCTGTGATTATGCCGCCAATGCTTGCGTTCTATCATCAGCCACAAACTATTCAGGACATTATTGATCAAACAGTTAATCGCATCATCGATCAGTTTGATATTGAGTTACCTAAAGATCTGTTTACGCGCTGGCAAGGTAAAAACTAACATTCATTGCCCTCATTAACCGATTCATTGACCTCATTGCCCTCATTGACACATTCAATCACCTCATTGACACATTTAATCATGCAATCAACATGATTAATCACCTAATTGATACATTTGTGCAACATAGCACTGAAATGGGGCACGCTATGCTCCACAATGATCCTGCAACAGCGATGGTGCTGTAGTAGGGTTTTTGTATTCTGTTTCTGTTCACGACCAGATGTCATGACATTTATACCCTAAATAATTTGCGTGCAGGAAGGTGGCAACCAAGCGAATCTTCAGGGCCTTATAGAAGGCAAGTGACTGCGGGTGAACGAAGGCGGTCAGCACAGGCAATTTGCAGCATGACGGGTATATCGATTTTAGTCGTTATCGTGCAAAGAAACAGTAGGGTGGAATTGATTTTCCCTCCAGATAATTACTGGCACGATTACTGCAAATTGATTTATGGACGCTCAGGCTTGGACAGAAATCTAACGCGCTTTGTGGCATCAAAAATCAATTTGAGGGTTATGTTTATGAATAAAAAGCTGCGAGTTCTTCCTTTGGTATTCGCATTCGCTGCGGCTAGTAGTGCTTTTGCCGCCATTCCAAAAGAGATCAAAATTGGCACAGATCCGACTTACGCCCCTTTTGAATCGAAAAACTCGAGTGGTGAATTAGTGGGTTTTGATATCGATATCGCGAAGGAGTTATGCAAACGTATAGATACCAAATGTACTTTTGTTGAAAGTGACTTTGATGCGCTAATCCCGTCGCTGAAAGCGAAAAAAGTCGATGCCATTATCTCCTCTCTCTCCATTACTGAAAAACGCCAAAAAGAGATTGCCTTCACCGATAAACTCTTTGCCGCCAATTCCCGTTTAATTGCTGCTAAAGGTAGCACTATTGAGCCGACACTGGTGGCATTAAAAGGTAAGCGCGTGGGGGTGTTACAAGGGTCGACTCAGGAAGCTTTTGCCAATGCTGAGTGGCAGCCAAAAGGCATTGATGTTGTTGCTTATCAAAATCAGGATCTGATTTATGCAGATCTGGCCTCTGGCCGTATTGATGCGGCTTTCCAGGATGAAGTGGCCGCCAGTGAAGGTTTCCTAAAACAACCTGTGGGTAAAGATTATATCTTTGCCGGTCCATCAGTAAAAAATGATCAATTCTTCGGTGTAGGGACTGGCATGGGGTTGCGCAAAGCCGATGTTGAGCTGAAAGAGGCGTTAAATAAAGCGTTTGCTGAAATGCGTAATGACGGCACCTACGATCAATTTGCCAAAAAATACTTCGATTTTGATGTTTACGGTGATTAATCCTTTTTGTCGTCGTGGCCTCTGTCGATTGTGGCAGGGGCTAACATACCGTAATTAACCAGACTCCTCACTCAGTAAAACAGGATAACCCACAGATCACAGATGCTGGATGGATATTCCAAACTGATATTTGAAGGTGCGCTGGTGACACTGGAGTTAGCATTGTTCTCGGTGCTGCTGTCAGTGGTTATCGGCTTGATGGGGGCCGGTGGCAAGTTATCGTCAAACCGGTTGGTATCGGGCTTGTTTGAGTGCTACACCACACTGATCCGTGGCGTACCTGATTTGGTTTTGATGCTGCTTATCTTCTACGGTTTGCAGATTACCCTCAATAGCATTACCGAGTCCCTTGGTTTTGTACAAATTGATATTGACCCTCTCTCTGCCGGGGTTATCACCCTTGGCTTTATCTATGGCGCTTACTTCACTGAAACGTTTCGTGGCGCTTATATGGCGGTCTCTAAAGGGCAAATTGAGGCCGCGACGGCCTTTGGTTTTACCTCCAGCCAGATCTTTCGTCGCATTATGTTCCCAGCCATGATGCGCTATGCGTTGCCGGGCATCGGTAATAATTGGCAAGTGATCCTGAAAGCGACGGCGCTGGTGTCAATTTTAGGCTTGAATGACGTGGTCAAAGCCACCCAATTGGCGGGAAAAGGCACTTATCAGCCGTTTTTCTTTGCTTTGGTTGCTGGTGCGATTTATCTGTTCTTTACCACTCTCTCTAACGGTGTCTTGTGGTGGCTGGAAAGGCGCTATTCCCATGGGGTGAAGAGGGCTGAGCTATGATTGAAATCTTACATCAATATTGGCAGGCATTACTTTGGAGTGATGGCTACCGCTTTACCGGCATGGCGGTCACTCTCTGGTTATTAATTTCTTCGGTCGTCATGGGGGGGTTACTGGCGCTCCCATTGGCGGTTGCTCGGGTGTCTGAACGGAGATGGATCCGTTTACCAGTATGGATTTTTACCTATATATTCCGTGGTACACCGCTGTATGTGCAGCTATTGGTGTTCTATTCCGGAATGTATAGTTTGGAGATAATCCGAGGCAATGATCTGCTCAATGCTTTTTTTCGCAGTGGATTAAATTGCACTATTTTAGCGCTGACGCTTAATACCTGTGCTTATACCACTGAGATTTTTGCCGGTGCGATCCGTTCGGTACCTCATGGTGAAATAGAAGCAGCACGCGCCTATGGTTTCTCACGTTTTAAATTATACCGCTGCATTATCTTACCTGCTGCATTGCGTATCTCTTTACCGGCATACAGCAATGAAGTGATCTTAATGCTGCACTCCACCGCGCTGGCTTTTACCGCGACCGTACCCGATATATTGAAAATAGCTCGCGATATTAACGCGGCGACTTACCAACCCTTTTATGCGTTCAGTATTGCCGCTGTACTTTATTTGAGCATCTCCTTTACGCTAATTAGCCTGTTCCGCCAGGCAGAAAAACGTTGGTTAGCCCATATTCAACCTCAGGCATCGCATTAGTGCGGAGAACTTTATGACGAATACGTCCTATATTAAAAATGCGGAAACAAAACTTTCCGTGACGGAGCTGCATAAGCATTATGGGGAGCATGAGGTATTAAAAGGCGTTTCGCTCTCTGCCAACGCGGGGGATGTTATTTCCATTATTGGTTCATCCGGTTCAGGGAAAAGTACATTTTTACGCTGCATTAACTTTCTGGAAAAACCCAGTGAAGGATCGATAAGCGTGAATAATCAGGTTATCCGCTTGGTACGGGATAGCGATGGTCAGTTAAAAGTCTTCGATAAAAAACAACTGCAATTATTGCGCACCCGGTTAACGATGGTCTTCCAACACTTTAATCTGTGGAGTCACATGACGGTATTAGAAAACGTGATGGAGGCACCGGTTCAAGTGCTGGGATTAAGTAAATCGGTGGCGAAAGAGCGTGCAATTTTGTATCTGGATAAAGTCGGTATTGATGAACGGGCGCGGGCCAAATATCCCGTACATCTCTCTGGGGGGCAGCAACAGCGTGTTTCTATTGCACGAGCACTGGCCATGGAACCAGATGTATTGCTGTTTGATGAACCCACTTCGGCGCTGGATCCTGAGTTGGTCGGTGAAGTGCTACGTATTATGCAAAAGTTGGCGGAAGAGGGGAAAACTATGGTGGTGGTCACGCACGAAATGGAATTTGCCCGCCATGTTTCCAGCCATGTTATTTTCTTACATAAAGGGGTCATTGAAGAGGAAGGGCCACCCGCTGAGCTTTTCGGTAACCCTAAAAGCCCACGTTTACAGCAGTTTCTTTCTGGCTCACTGAAATAAGATGGCTAATGAGTAGCTAATAAAATGGCTAATGGATAGTTGTATTAATGGATAGCTGTATTTTAGGGGGGTGAATACCATTTCACGGTTCACCCCTCACCCCTATTAGGGAACGCCAGCGGCTTATTCCTTTGGTTTTTTCAGTACATCACGCAGTGCATCTTCCAATTCATAATAGCGAAAGCCAAACCCCGCCTCTTCTAATCGTTTCGGTAACGCCCGTTGCCCACCGAGCACCAATATTGCGGATTCACCCATTAATAGACGAATGGCCGCTGCAGGTGTGCGGATGGCTGCTGGGCGATCCAAAACATCGGCCAGCGTCGCCGTAAATTGCTCATTGTGGACCGGATAGGGGGCAACCATATTAAACGGGCCGCGCAGATTATGGGTGGTTAGCAGATAATAAATACCCTGCACCATATCCTCGAGATGTATCCAAGGCAGATATTGGCGACCATCCCCCATGGGGCCACCTAATCCAAGGCGGAATAGAGGAAGCATCTTGGCTAGCGCGCCGCCTTCTGGCGCTAATACGACGCCGGTACGCAGCAAGCAGACTCGGGTATGGCTACTCTCCGCCGCCAGTGCCAGATTTTCCCAACGCTCACATAATTGATGGGTAAACTCGTCGTGGGGAGGCTCTTCTTCGGTGACTAATGCCTGCCCTTGGTCGCCATAAAATCCAACCGCAGAACCGGAAATAAAAACGGTTGGTGGCTGGCTGCTGGCATTGATCAGCGTGGCTAAGCGTTCAGTTATTTGCCAGCGGCTTTGGCAGAGGATCTCTTTTTGCTGCGAGGTCCAGCGTTTCTCGGCGATAGGCTCTCCGGCCAGATTGATCACGGCATCAAAACTGTTGAGATCCTCTTGATCATCCAGAGTGGGCCAGTAGGTCACTTGCTGACCGAGCAGGTTATTGGCCCGCTGCAGTGAGCGGGTCAGGGCCGTTATTTGGTGGCCTTGCGACAGAAGAAAGGGGGTCAGGCTGCGCCCGATCAACCCTGTAGCACCGGTGATTAAAATACGCATAGCCAATCTCCATTTAAATCCAATCCTATCAAGTCATCAACCTCATCTATTTCTTTTTCTCTTTTAGCATAGGCGATTCTGTGCTCTTATCCCACGACACTGAGCACATCCTGAATGAATATTTCTTTTTTGTACTTAAAATAGGAAGGCTGCTCATGGGTAAGTAGCCGCAGTTGTCGGAATCATTATTGTAAAAAATAAAAAAAAGAATCAGGGACTCAATAAACCGCTCAACATGGCCGATAAATAGGGTAATGTTAGGCGTTTAATAAAAGATTAGCGATAGTTTATCAATCCTCCTGCTGAGATCGGATAACTATCTTACTGTTATCTATATACTTTTCCAGGTGCGTATGAAGCTAAATATCAAAGTTAATTGTTCTTATATCTGTGAACCCATACGTAAGCAAGACGGCAGATTATTGGCAGTAGAATTGTTAAGCCGATTTTCAGCGACACCCGTTGATTTACCTATTGATGTCGAAAAATTTATTAATGAATTGGACATAAACGGAAAAAACGATTTATTCCAAAATCAATTGCAGGCGGTAAAAGCCTACAGTGATTGGTTTATCACGAACAATGTCCTGCTTTCGATCAATATTGATTTTGATTTAGCGAGTGTGATTGTTACTGATGCGCCCACCCGGCAGTTGCTGGATGAAATGCCTTTTTTACGGCTGGAAATCATGGAGACATTCTCCAATTTATCCGATGGTATGAATAATCCCTTGCTACGTGAGTTAGCCTCACTGTATCCATTATGGTTGGATGATTTAGGCAGCGGAGGCTCAACATTGAACGCGGTGACTGCCAATATCTTTGAATATATAAAAATTGATAAGCATTTCTTCTGGCAGCACAACAAACATACCTTCCCGATATTGATCAACAACATTAAAAAATATTGTCTTGGGGTCATTGTTGTCGGGGTAGAAAATCAGGGGGAGTCTGAGCAACTCGCAGGCAGTAATATTGATGCTATGCAGGGGTATCTATTTAACCCGATGACATTGGATGAGCTAGTCTCCCAACCTTTGCGTTAATGTTTTTGGCAAAGCGCGCCTTGATAGGCTGTATCGCGCGGGTATTCGTCTGGGCTGTCAGCGCGATCCTTTTCGACAAAATTTTCTCATGGTAGATACTGACTTTTATCGGATTAATCTGCTGGATTGGGTGATAGAATAGCGCTTCTTTTATTATTGAGATGATGACCAGAGAGAAAACGATATCATGAAGTTAATGTTTGCTTCTGACCTGCATGGTTCGTTACCGGCCAC
Source organism: Yersinia pestis (assembly GCF_900460465.1). Lineage (GTDB taxonomy): Bacteria > Pseudomonadota > Gammaproteobacteria > Enterobacterales > Enterobacteriaceae > Yersinia > Yersinia pestis. The sequence continues at coordinate 676,839 of NZ_UAVH01000007.1, forward strand.
GGAACGTGTTTTGGCGATCTTTTGATCACAGCGGTGCTCAATGGCTGGTACTACTGGGTGATTTACTTAACCACGGGCCGCGCAATGCATTACCTGAGGGGTATCAACCTGCAGCGGTGGCGGAGTCTCTTAATGCCTACAAACCTGCAGCGGTGGCGGAGTCTCTTAATGCCTACAAGGATAGCATTATTGCCGTGCGCGGCAATTGCGACAGTGAAGTCGATCAAATGCTACTTCAATTCCCCATCATGGCGGGTTGGCAGCAGATTATTATGCCTGAAACACGTTTATTCCTGACCCATGGTCACCTTTATCATCCCGGTGCGCTTCCTCCATTGCGTCATGGGGATGTCCTGGCTTATGGTCATACCCACCTGCCACAAGCACAATGGCAAGGTGATATCATCTGTTTTAACCCAGGTTCCGTGAGTATCCCAAAGGGGGAATACCCGGCGAGCTATGGCATGTTGGACAAGGGTGTTTTGCAGGTTCTTACCCTACAAGGTGATGAAATTGTCGCCCGATTGGCACTAAAAAATTAATCAATACACAGCTTTTATACCCCAATAATGCGAGTTGTAGGAAGGCGGCAATTGAGTAAATGCCCAAGCGCTGACAGGAGTCAGTGACGCGGCAGCCAACTCACCGATTACGGCGTCAGGTAATAAGATTAAGTCATTGATTAAAAATAGCATTTACTAACAGATACTCTTGATTAACATGTGCGCGTATATCATCGCGCCTAGATAGAAGGTTTCAGAGGATGGTGGAGCAAAATCCAGCAGCAGTCATCGAGTGGGTTGACATTGTTGATGAGCAAAATAACGTCATTGCTCAGTCCAGTCGTCAGCAAATGAGAGCTCAGCGACTACGCCATCGTGCTACCTATATTGTGGTGCACGATGGAATGGGGAAAATTCTGGTACAACGCCGTACTGAGAGCAAAGATTTTCATCCCGGCAAACTGGATGCCACGGCGGGGGGCGTTGTGCAAAGTGGCGAGAACTACCTTGAATCCGCTCGGCGCGAGGCTGAAGAAGAATTGGGGATCGCCGGTGTGCCGTTCGCGGAACACGGCCAATTCTATTTTGAAGAAGAGTGCTGCCGAGTATGGGGGGCGTTATTCAGTTGTGTGTCTCATGGCCCCTTTGCGTTACAACCAGAGGAAATTGATGAAGTATGCTGGATGGTGCCAGAAGAGATCACCGCCCGCTGTGACGAATTTACACCTGATTCGCTCAAAGCATTATCACTGTGGCTGACGCGCAACAACGAACAGGATTACGGCAAAATCACTCCCCGCGAAGCGTAATTCCCACTTGCTCAATAAAAAAACCAAAGCCCCGCTAAAGCGCTTTGGTTTTTTATTATCAGTTTAAACCCCCTCCAAGGAGGGGGTGATGGTGACGTCTTTACTGAGAAAGCAAATTATCGAACGATAATCCCCAGTAAAATACCCAGCGCACCAAAATCTGCATCACTAAATGTGGTATTGGCAAAACCAATATCGCCTAAGACTGGCAGCAGGAAGACGGGCAGGAAGGTAATTAACAGACCTTGAGCAAATGCACCGAGAATCGCCCCGCGACGCCCGCCGGTAGCATTACCAAACACCCCTGCGGCAGCACCTACGAAGAAGTGAGGGACGACGCCTGGGATGATCACGGTCATATTCAACAAATACAACGCGAACATACCGATCAGGCCAGCGGCAAAGCTGCTCAGGAAGCCAACCAGTACCGCATTGGGTGCGTAAGGGAAGACAACCGGGCAATCTAACGCAGGTTTTGCATTAGGCACTAACTTGTCTGAAATCCCTTTAAAAGCAGGCACGATCTCGGCAATCACCATCCGAACACCTTGCAGAATAATATAAACCCCTGCGGCAAAGGTGATGGATTGCATCAATGAGAACATGAACCAGTTTTTACCGCCACTCAGGCTTTTCACCACTTCCGGCCCGGCAAACAGGCAGGTAACGACAAAAATGATACACATGGTAAAGGAGATCGCGACCGGTGTATCACGCAAGAACAACAGACTTTTCGGCACGTTCATGTCTTCAGTCGAATGTTCTTTATTACCAAACTTACTGCCGATAAAACCAGCCAATACATAGGAGAGGGTAGAGAAGTGACCGATGGCTACATCATCAGATCCTGTCACCTTCTTCATGTAAGGGTGGGCAATGGCAGGGAAGAAGACCATCGCTACCCCAACAACCACGGAACCGATGGCAATCAGCATCATGCCACTTAGCCCAGCAGTTGCCAGAATCACGGCCACCATCATGGACATAAACAGCGTGTGGTGACCGGTCAGGAAGATAAATTTCCACGGCGTAAAACGGGCAATCAGGATATTGATCACCATAGCGAAGAACATAATCATCGCCATTTCTTTGCCGAAACTCTTCTGTGCCACAGAAACAATAGCTTCGTTATTTGGCACTACGCCCTGAATACCGAAAGCCTGTTGGAAGATATTGGCAAAATCACCCAGAGATGAAACCACCAGGCCAGCGCCTGCACCCAAAATCACAAAACCCATAATGGTTTTGACGGTGCCTTTAATACATTCAGTCACCGGTTTTTTCTGGGCAATAAGGCCAATCAAAGCGATCAGACCGACCAGTATTGCGGGTTCAGAAAGCACATCACTCATTAAGAAACGAAAGAAATCCATGACAGCCTCCGCTTACAAAGCGCCTAGTTCGGTTAATGCTGCAGATAAGCGCTCTTTCATGGCTTTCTGAGACTGTAAACAATATTGTGTAATTGCCTGTTTTTGATATCTTCACTCCAACAACGGAGACAGGCAAATTATGGACGAAAAGAAACTTAAAGCACTTGCGGCTGAACTGGCTAAAGGTCTTAAAACCGAAGCCGACCTTAATGCATTTTCTCGTATGCTAACAAAGCTTACCGTCGAAACAGCGTTAAATGCAGAGCTTACCGAACACCTCGGGCACGAGAAAAATACCCCTAAATCAGGCTCGAATACCCGCAACGGCTATTCGTCCAAAACACTGCTATGCGACGACGGCGAAATCGAGCTGAATACGCCACGCGACCGCGAAAACACCTTTGAACCGCAGCTGATAAAGAAAAATCAGACGCGTATCACACAGATGGACAGCCAGATTTTGTCCCTGTACGCCAAAGGCATGACCACCCGCGAAATCGTCGCCACCTTCAAAGAGATGTATGACGCCGATGTGTCTCCCACGCTGATATCTAAAGTCACCGATGCCGTAAAAGAGCAGGTTGCTGAATGGCAAAACCGCCAACTGGATGCTCTGTATCCCATTGTTTATATGGACTGCATTGTCGTAAAAGTCCGCCAGAACGGTAGCGTGATAAACAAAGCAGTGTTCCTAGCGCTGGGCATCAACACTGAAGGTCAGAAAGAGCTGCTGGGCATGTGGCTGGCAGAAAATGAAGGTGCGAAGTTCTGGCTAAGTGTGCTGACAGAGCTAAAAAATCGCGGTCTTCAGGACATTCTGATTGCCTGCGTGGATGGCCTGAAGGGGTTCCCGGATGCGATAAACAGTGTTTATCCGCAGACTCACATCCAGCTGTGCATCATCCATATGGTACGCAACAGCCTGAAATATGTGTCATGGAAGGACTATAAAGCCGTCACCAGCGGTTTGAAAATGGTGTATCAGGCTCCGACAGAAGAGGCGGCGCTGATGGCGCTGGATAAGTTTGCGGAGGCCTGGGACGACAAATACCCGCAAATTAGCAAAAGTTGGCGTACGCACTGGGAAAATCTCAATACATTCTTCGGCTATCCGCCCGATATCCGCAAGGCTATCTACACCACGAATGCCATCGAATCGGTGAACAGCGTGATCCGTGCAGCCATTAAAAAGCGCAAAGTGTTCCCGACAGACGACTCAGTGCGGAAGGTTGTTTATTTGGCGATCAAGGATGCATCAAAAAAATGGAGTATGCCGATCCAGAACTGGCGGTTAGCGATGAGCCGTTTTATTATCGAGTTCGGTGACCGCCTGAGCGATCACCTTTAATACGGTGGCAGTTACACAGAATTATGGACAGGCTCGAATACCCAGAGTCAGGTTGACACCACACTGGATGCCAATCTGCAACAACTGGTAGAAAAACAGGTCGAGGCCTTTATCCGCCGTAATAACAGCCGGGGTATCCATAATGCGGCGGTATTATTGCTGGATACACGGGATATGGGCGTTCGGGCGCTGGTGGGGTCGGCAAATTATTATGACCGAGAAATTCAGGGGCAAGTTAACGGCACCAATGCCAAACGCTCCCCCGGTTCGACACTGAAACCCTTTATTTATGCTCTAGGGCTAGAACAGGGGATACTGCATCCGATGACCATCCTGAAAGATGTGCCCTCTTCTTTCGGGGCCTATGCGCCAGAGAATTTTGACCACCGTTTTCTGGGGCCAGTGACCGCCACGGACGCCTTGAATTTCAGCCGAAACATTCCTGCGGTGTATGTCGCATCCCGTTTAAGACAACCAACGCTATACCAATTTTTACGTTTATCCGGTGTTACCAATATGGCCAGTGAAAACCATTACGGTTTATCACTGGTGCTGGGGGGCGGTGAAATTACCCTACAGGAGCTGGCGCGGCTCTATGCCATGTTGGCGAATCGCGGCACACTGCACCCCATACAAATGGTACAAACAGATAAAACGCTGCCCTCCATTCGTCTGTTAAGCGAGGCGGCCAGTTTCATCACGCTTGATATGTTGCGTCAGCACCGCCGCCCCGGTGATACCTTGGCACAAAGCCCCACCTCGCTACCGGTCTACTGGAAAACCGGGACCTCTTGGGGATTCAGAGATGCCTGGAGCGCAGGGATTTTTGGCCCTTATGTGTTAATCGTCTGGGAAGGCAACTTTGCGGGTAAGGGCAACAGCGCCTTTGTCGGTGCCGATGCCGCCGCACCGTTATTCTTTAATATTATTGACAGTATTCAGGCTAACTACCCAGCGCTGCGCGAGCCTAAACATCCTTGGCCGCCACAGTTAAAACGGGTGGCTATCTGTCTGGCCAGCGGCAACTTGCCCACGCCTTGGTGTCAGCAGCAAGGTAAAACCTGGTTTATTCCGGGGAAATCGCCGATCAAAGTCGATACGGTCTATCGCCCCGTCGTGATTGATATAAATAGTGGTCAGGCCGCTTGTCTACCTTATGACCGCAGCCAGACCCGTACTGAAGTTTTTGAGTTCTGGCCATCGGATCTGGCCAATGTATTTGCTCAAGCGGGCTTGCCGAAACGCCAACCACCTGACCGCTCTCACTGCAAAGAAGGGAATACTCTCGCATCGGGTAATGCACCACGTATCACCTCACCGCTGCGCAATACCACCTACACCCTGCGCCAATCACAACAGGGCCGTGATCAGATTGTATTCAGCGCCACTCTTGATGCGGATAGCACCACCACTTACTGGTTTGTTGACGATATCTATCTAGGCAGCAGCACCAGTAAAAAATCCATCGATTGGCATCCGACCCGCAGCGGTCAATACCGCATTCGGGCAATTGATGATCATGGCCGCGCTGATAGTAGGCTAATTCGTGTTGAGAAAGTGGATTAATGGCACACCTTACGGTTTCCATCCTTAGAGCGCCTGCTGTGCTTCTACGGGGTAATATATTGATATTGGTCAACGAGATGAGTAACCAGCAAACGGCCGGAGGGCGGTTCCTCTTGCCGCGTCACATGTGAAGGGGATCAAAAAAGCCCCACAGGTCACACCATTGTGGGGCAGCAATCTCGCGTTTTTATTATCCTTTTCAATAAACGGAATCAGCCTGGATTAACTGACTCTGCGGGTGATTTTTTAGGTTTTAGATAACGTGACGGCCAAATTTCCGCAGGGTGTAACTCCAGCACCTCTGCAATCAATCTTTCGCCTTTCGGCCAAGGGCGTAATAGCGTATTCGCTAGCGTTGAAGAGGCCAGCCCCGATTTTCTGGAAAGAGCCGCCATCGTCGTACCCCGTTTTTTCAACCCCGCCAAAATATCTGCCGGATGCCAATCTTGTTTATCCATAACGTTTACCCCTCCATCTGATGTGTTCGGGTAATTATCCCATGCTCTGAAAAACATCCCAAAACAGGATATTTTTAGGTTATAGAGATCTTAATGGGATTTGTATGGTATCCCTGCTTATAGGATTAGCTTTAATGGCTGCGAGTGTCTCTATTATTGTCACGCCAGCCATCGCCTTATCATTATTTAACTGTATCACTCAGGGCCTCGATTGACATTTTATCGTAAATACTCAGTTTGGTTTTTAACACTGCATAAGGTGTTTTCCCACCATGTGCAGAATTGAATCGGGGTGCAACTGGGTGCGCTAATTTCGGCTGCGATGGAAAAAACTTAATCCAACCTAAGAAAACTAGGGATTAAGCAGGAAAAAGCACAGTGGGCTGAAATAAAGCAAATAATTAAAATTTAATTCTAAAAATAAGTTGAATGGCTCATACCCATTCAGCTCTGGTCATCTTCTTCGTAATGAAGTTTTTCTTCATTTAAATAATTACTCCAGTCTTGTAGGCCATGACACCAACAACTCTCCTGCTGGTTAGTTGATTGGTCAGTTTGGAATTCCGTTGGAAAGCAGATTTTAGCTTTTTGCCAGAAAATTATGGGATTCTGGTGCACAACTCCCTATAATGCGTTAACTTAACTTAAATTATATACAGGGAGTTAATAATTATGAAGTATAACTCAGTTTTAAAAACTTTTGTTGATGATGATTATCGATTAGAAGATCATCTTGATTTTAAAAAGCAACATGCAGATATCAGATATCAAAAACTACATAAACAACTCAATGAAATGAGTGATGAAAATATGCATGCATTATTAACAATAGAGGAAGGGGAGTATTTTTTAAAAACATTATGTAATCCCAACCCTCACCAATCGTGGAAGGATGCTATTTTTTCCTGTACCGATCCCACATCGGTTTTTTTTGGAAGTCTCGTTGAGTCATTGTCTGTGAGTAGAATAGTCTTTGAAATAAGGGGGTTTGGTGTAACTGCAACTGAATATGTGGGGAAAAATGGCAGTTCATATATTAAATTATCTGGATATGCTGGAATAAGAAAGTATTTAGATGCAACAAGATACTTAATTGATAACCCAAAAATATTAGATATAGGCATAGGAACTCAAGGTATTGAAAATGGGATCGTTAGAGGCGCAAGATTCTGCATTGTATTTTCTGCTGCTTATCGTTCCGTTGAATTGTTGTTGAAAGATGAATATGGGTTAGCTGATTTTTTGTTAATTTAACTCTTGATGCTGCAAAACTAGGAGTATCTATTGGGGTTGCTTGGGGGGCAAAGGCGTTAGCTACCGGTTTTATGGTCGCCGGAGGTAGTGTTCTTGCTATTGCTATTGGCATTTTTACCATCGGAGTTCTCGCAAGCTTAATTTTATACTGGTTAGATAACGAATATAAAATAAGTGAAACAATAATAAAAAATATAAAATCGCATAGAGTACAAAATTCACCGTATCATGCTGATCAATTCTTTAACGCTTGGGGGCGACTCAGCCGTGGTTAAAATAAACAGGCCATTAGTTGGTGCATTTGCAATCTTGCTTTTCTTTCTTTCATCTTGGGGGTGCTGGTTTTCTTTAAGTGGATATTTAGCTTTCTTTAAATTAAGCGATGTTATTATCTTTTCATGGAAGGTTGGGTTTGTAATATTTGCAGTCCCTTTATTGTTCTATTTTTCATACTTGGCATTTTTTTCTGCAATAAAAAATAAACCTGCAATAATGAATAACAAACTGGCTAATGCATTGGCTATTTTAGCTATATTGGGATCTATAATTAGTTTATTTTCATCAGCATATATCAGTTATAGCCTCACCGAATATAGTTATAAATCATGCCCAAGATCATCTTGGATGTCCCCTAATAAATACGTAAAAGATATAAAGCTATGTCCATAGTTAACCACTAATGCTGTTATATATTTCCGAGCACTATATTGCGCCTTGGCGCTGACTCCATTGTGCGCTACGGCTACCGGTATTCCATCGTATTTTCCATCGGGGTTCTCGTAATCTTATTCTTGTTAGATAACGAATATAGAATAAGCGAAAAAAAAAATAAAAACACATAGAGTACACAATATTCCTTATCATCCAGACCAATTATTTAGCGCTTGGGGGAGGTTCAGTCGTGGTTAAGATAAATAGGCCATTGTTTGGTGCATTTGCAGTCTTTCTTCTTTTTCTTTCATGTTGGGTTAGCTGGTTTTCTTTAAATGGATACTGGGATTTTTTTAAATTAAGTGATGTTATTATCTTCTCATGGAAAGTTGGAGTGATGATATTTGGTGCTCCTGTATTGTTTTATTTTTCATATCTTGCATTTTATTGTGCAATAAAAAATAAACCTGCAAAGGTGAATAATAAACTGGCTAATACATTCGCTATGTTAGCCATGCTGGGTGTTGTGATTAGTTTTTTTTCATCTGTATATATCGGTTATAGCCTCACCGAATATGGTTATAAGCTATGCTCAAGATCATCTTGGATGTCCCCTAATGAATACGTAAAAGATATAAAGCTATGTCCATAGTTAACCGCCTCTTACTTCTCCCAAAAATAATTTTGGTAAACAAGCCAATTGAAGAATATAAATATGTTCAAGCACACTTGAAAAAGTGTGCTTGATATCAGAAACGAGTAAACCCTATCTTCCCATACACTGTAACCAGAAGTACCCGCACTTTTGTGATCCCACGCTATGGATTTATATTTTAATTGAATTTTTTCATACGGTATCATTTCATTATTATCTATTGAGTGTGGATAAACACTGGTGATATCTACAATACTCGCATCTGTCAGTTTAACTTCATAATAAAGTTCCAACTGCCCAGCAGAATTTACTCTATAAAAATAAAAGACAACATTTATTCGTTCATTTTCAGATATTGCCACGCCTAGCAATGGAGATGACTTATCTATAGGCTTAACAAAATGAACAGGGTGATGAGCTACATTCTGTTGGCGGCTTATACTATGATTTAAACTTAATACCTGTATTTGATCTTCATGACCTGCCTGGCACCGATTACCAATAGAGTTGAGTGACGAGCATCCGGCAGATATTAAACCTTGTTTTTTACCATTAACACTTGCATAAATCAAATTAGACATGACAATTCCTTATGTAATAGAGGTTAGTGCTGTCGTTCCAAAATTGGCGGCACTTCAAGCCTGAGTATAAACCGATAATCCTCTCCAGCAGAATCAATGAATTTCATCTCTGCAAGATGACCTTCTGTTTCAGAAAACAACGAAAAAATACTCTCCATAACTACTGATAATATCTCCACCGAATCCAACTGGCTGTTATTTATCATTTCTTTGATTTGCTGAGACAATTTATCTGAAAATTCATCTTTATTTATATTTTTATTATTTTTCATCATGTCACCCCATTCTTATTAAAAAAGAAAAATATCGAACATTAATGCAATACAGATGATGTTTTTTCAAGTGTGAGTTTTAGTATGCGACCATCTGAGACTTTCATTTCAGCAGCATCCGTCTTATTTTCTCTAAATAATAAAACACATAGTTTCATTATTAATGCTAGTTTTTCCTCTGGAACTAATGGGCTATTATGTAAAGAACTTTCAAGTTGCTCTGACAGCTGCATCATTGCGGGGGTTTTGTGGCCGAATAGCGTCTTTTTTTCTTTTTCCATATGAATAAACTCCCTTATAGTAAATGACTTTTAGTACATGAGTAATTATCATTTTAGTTCTCAATGTGACATGATTCACACAATTGCAAAAACAGATGTACGTAATTATTTTATACGTGTTGTTTACAGACGCAAGGCAAATGTCGAAAAATCTGCCGTTATGTTTATGAGGACGTTTACGTGTTGCATTCCAATTACTCTAGTGGCTAGCGTATTAATGCCAGTTATACCCGCCAAACTGTATGTGCGTTGGCTACGCTCAACAACCCGAATCACTTACTGGTCGTTGACGTTAAAATAAAGAAGCGCATAGGGATGAGATCCCTTACCACCTTCCTGTAACTCGAATTATTTAGGGTATAGATGGGCAGAATATCAACCAACCGCAGACATTAACCCGAAGCGACCTAATCCAGATGTGGCAACACTTAGCCTCCCCACTCTGTATTACGCCACTTGCTTCGATAAAATATAATTATGACAAGAATAGTCTCAAAATTAATTAAGAATATTCTTTCATGAACTGAATGATTTCATTCTTTGTCGTCCTCCATAAAAAACAAAATTGGCCCTATTATGATTTCAAACTGAATTGTGCTACTTTCACATTGCTAGAATATAAAGTAAAATTCTTTTGTCTGGGATAATAATCCTTGAAACTCAGTGCTGTTGAGTATCTATATACTTCCCCTCCTATGTATATTGCTACTGATAAACATAACGTTCAAACCGTCCCAAGGGCGGTGTGTCTCTTTTTACAATGAGTGATATAGCATCATCTCATTACATTTAATATTTTTGAGGTTTTATGGACAAAACATTATTGGCCGGTGCTATCAGTCTATCTTTAGTTATATTACCTGTTCAGGTATTGGCTTTTACACCGAATGTGGTGGGAATAACTGTCAACGATGAAGTCGTCATTCATGGTATACAGAATGTGCGCGACGGCGGAGTCATTAATAATGGGCTGGTTAGTGACAATGCCGCAATTACTGTCACCAACGGGAGCAGTGCTGGTACGGCAAATAATACTACCGTGGGTGATAAAGGCTGGTTACAGATTACCGGTGCTCTGGCGACGGGTACCATTGTTAATCAAGGCGGGCTGCTTGACACCAAAACGGCGGGTACCGTAATAGATAGCCAAATTAATGATGGCGGCCATATGACTCTGGGACTTAATAGCCAGTCTAAAGGCTACCTCAATATAGCGGCTGGCGCAGAACTTTTTGTTACCAACAACGATCCATACATCTCCGATGTGACCACCCATAACCCCGCACTGCCTGCCAATGTTATGATTGAGAACCTCAACGTCGCGGGTCTGGTCGAAATCGGCCCTTCCTGGAAGGGCACGAGTATCGTGCCGCTTCCCCTCTCTGACGTTTTAGGGCCGGTGCTGGTTACCCGAATCAATAATGTGACTTTGCAAGGGGGGGATATCAATTTAATGGCCTATTCTGCTGGTGGGCAATTTAACCGGCTGGAGATAGAAAATTTGTCTGGTCAGGGTAATTTTGCGATGACAACCCAGCTTGCCAGCAATACCGGGGATTTCATTACGGTCTCACAGCAGGCGACCGGCCAATTTGGTATTACCGTTCAGGACAGCGGTAAAGAGCCGCAATCTGCCGACAACCTGGCACTGGTACATATTAATCGTGGTGATGCTCAGTTCCGTTTACTCAATACAGGCGGAGTGGTGGATTTAGGTGTTTACCAATACGGGCTATATAGTCAGGAAAGCAATGGCAGCACTGACTGGTATCTGGCAACTAGCACAGAAGAACTGCCTGGTACAACACCGAACGTAACCGCTCCAATGCTCAGTTCCGCAGCACAAGGTGTGCTGAATATGGCAGCGGCACCGCGGCATATCCTGAATGCGGAATTGAGTACCTTGCGTCAGCGCCAAGGCGAGTTGAAGGCAGATGCGGAAGGGACTGTTGGCGTTTGGGCGCGTTACCTTACAGATGACAGCCGGTTGTCTGATAATAAAAATATCGCTTTCAAGAATACCTTAAGTGGCATGGAAATTGGGGCCGATAAACAACTTGGATTAAACCGGGGTAATATGTTGATCGGAGCATTTACCTCCTACAGTTCATCTGATGTCAAATCCACCCACGACGCTAATGGTGATATTCGCAGTTACGGTGGTGGCCTCTATCTGACCTATTTGGATCAAAGCGGATTTTATGTTGATACGGTGCTAAAAGCTAACCGCTTTAATAATAAGATGAATACACAGGAAACCCGTGGCGAATATAACCAGAATGCTCTTACCACCTCAGTAGAAAGTGGTTATCAATGGCCTGTTTATGCCAATCTGGTGCTCGAACCCTATGGAAAGGTGAGTTATTCACGTATTGGTAGCGCAGATTATACTCTCAGTAACGGCATGGTAGCGGAAGTGGCGAAAGCCGATAGCGTGCAAGGCGAGTTAGGCACGGTACTCGCCGCCTCTTACAGCATTAACCAAATGACGATAAAGCCTTATATTAAACTGGCTATTACCCGTGAATTTACCAAAAGTAATGCTGTAGCGATTAATAACATTGGTTTCGATAATGATTTCTCCGGTAATGTCGGTAAATATGGCGTAGGCATAAATGCGACGGTAGCCAATAACACCGCCATTTTTGCTGAAGTGGATTATCTCAATGGTTCAAAAATTGAAACACCGGTAACTGCCAATATCGGTTTCCGCCTTCGGTTCTAATTGTTTCAGCCCCTCTTCTGAGGGGTTCAGACTGCTGACAAACCCCGATGACTCACTCTTGAACGGTGAGGATAGGCAGAGGAGTAAAGCGTCCGCGCCAAGGATGGCGCGGCTCGAGCCTACATGGATGTATTTACGGCGTCTTTACGATCTGCCTGTTCTCTCCGTCGTGGGCACTTTGTCAATAACCTCAGCCCCTCTTCTGAGGGGTTATTTTTTCTATTTCACTCTATTTTATTAAATTAAAAAAAAATGCTCAGTCAGCAAGATAATTTCCACAATAATCGATGCTATTTCCTGTATTCCCTACAAATTTAAAAATGCATTACAAATGGCGAACGTATCAGCATAGCGCGAGGAATTTATTTTACACTTATATCCCGGAAATATTGGGGAAGGTCTTTTACGTGTTGCATTCCTATTATTCGCATTTATTGACGTATATACTTGCTTTTACAAACCAACCTTCATCAATAGTTTGATAATTTCAGTAAATACGGCAGTAATCACCGTATAAAGGAGATTTATTAAACCATGCTAAACACAGACGCACGGCAACAACTTCGCAAACTCCTGCCATTGGAGATGGTAGCGACTAAACAGTGGTTACTTGACCAAGGGTTGAGTCTGCACTTTTTGGACAATGCCGTGCGCAGCTCAACCCTACTGCCGCTTACCGCCGGGGTGTATTGCCTGCTAGAGGCCAGAGTCAGTTGGCAAGGCGTTGTTGCGTCACTACAAAGGATGTCTGAGCAACCTATACATGTCGGTGGCCTGACAGCTTTAGAGTTGGCCGGATTAGGACACTACCTCTCTAAAGGCGCTGAGCAGCATATTCATCTCTGGTCAGAGGCGGCTCTGCCAACATGGCTGAATAGAGTACCACTTAACGCTAAATTCAAATGGCATGGTACCCATCGCCTGTGGCCGAAAATGACAATGGATGATCCCAGATTCCTTAACGAAGAAACCTGGCGCGAGGAGCTACCGCCAGTGACATTTTCTTGCCCAGAAAAAGCTATATTTGAGACGCTGGTCGATGTACCGAAAGCGATCAGCTTTGAGCATGCCGATGAATTAATGCAGGGATTACACAACCTGTCACCCATTATTTAGGGTATATAGCGCTATTATTCGTTGAAGAACCAATAGCCCTGATTAATCAATTCGGTTAATTCCGTGACGAAAGCCGAATCCTGTAGTGCCTCGCCCAACTCTTTTTTGCCAATAATGGTGTAACGGCACAGAGCATCAGCGGCTTCAGCATTGGCCATTTCCAACCGTTCGCTGTTAATGAAAACGTTGTCGCCAACACGCAGAACTCGCAACCCACCTAAGCGCGTCAATACAGCGCCCTCCATCAGGGCATCAACAATCTCATCCTGATCATAGGGCGGCTGTGCGGGGGCGATATCCAGTTCATGGCGTGGTGTCGTCACGAAGCGGCCAAACCACTGTTTAAAATCTTCCGGCTGATTAATCGAGCCTGTCCATAATTCTGTGTAACTGCCACCGTATTAAAGGTGATCGCTCAGGCGGTCACCGAACTCGATAATAAAACGGCTCATCGCTAACCGCCAGTTCTGGATCGGCATACTCCATTTTTTTGATGCATCCTTGATCGCCAAATAAACAACCTTCCGCACTGAGTCGTCTGTCGGGAACACTTTGCGCTTTTTAATGGCTGCACGGATCACGCTGTTCACCGATTCGATGGCATTCGTGGTGTAGATAGCCTTGCGGATATCGGGCGGATAGCCGAAGAATGTATTGAGATTTTCCCAGTGCGTACGCCAACTTTTGCTAATTTGCGGGTATTTGTCGTCCCAGGCCTCCGCAAACTTATCCAGCGCCATCAGCGCCGCCTCTTCTGTCGGAGCCTGATACACCATTTTCAAACCGCTGGTGACGGCTTTATAGTCCTTCCATGACACATATTTCAGGCTGTTGCGTACCATATGGATGATGCACAGCTGGATGTGAGTCTGCGGATAAACACTGTTTATCGCATCCGGGAACCCCTTCAGGCCATCCACGCAGGCAATCAGAATGTCCTGAAGACCGCGATTTTTCAGCTCTGTCAGCACACTTAGCCAGAACTTCGCACCTTCATTTTCTGCCAGCCACATGCCCAGCAGCTCTTTCTGACCTTCAGTGTTGATGCCCAGCGCTAGGAACACTGCTTTGTTTATCACGCTACCGTTCTGGCGGACTTTTACGACAATGCAGTCCATATAAACAATGGGATACAGAGCATCCAGTTGGCGGTTTTGCCATTCAGCAACCTGCTCTTTTACGGCATCGGTGACTTTAGATATCAGCGTGGGAGACACATCGGCGTCATACATCTCTTTGAAGGTGGCGACGATTTCGCGGGTGGTCATGCCTTTGGCGTACAGGGACAAAATCTGGCTGTCCATCTGTGTGATACGCGTCTGATTTTTCTTTATCAGCTGCGGTTCAAAGGTGTTTTCGCGGTCGCGTGGCGTATTCAGCTCGATTTCGCCGTCGTCGCATAGCAGTGTTTTGGACGAATAGCCGTTGCGGGTATTCGAGCCTGATTTAGGGGTATTTTTCTCGTGCCCGAGGTGTTCGGTAAGCTCTGCATTTAACGCTGTTTCGACGGTAAGCTTTGTTAGCATACGAGAAAATGCATTAAGGTCGGCTTCGGTTTTAAGACCTTTAGCCAGTTCAGCCGCAAGTGCTTTAAGTTTCTTTTCGTCCATAATTTGCCTGTCTCCGTTGTTGGAGTGAAGATATCAAAAACAGGCAATTACACAATATTGTTTACAGTCTCTTGCGAAGCTTAACCAAGGTACATTGCGAAGCTTGATCGGGGTAATACGACCCGGAGTTTCAAACCAATAGCGTGCCATTTTAGCGGCCTTCGCCATACCTCTGCCCAATGCCTTCCCTCTACTCATTGCTTATATTGAACGCTTTCATTGCTTACATTGAACGCTTTCATCGCTTATATTAAATGCACTTATCGTTTATATTAAACGCATTCACCGTTTATATTGAACGTGTTCATTACTTATTACTTTTCATCATTTATCACTTTTCATCATTTATAAAGAAACCAGAGATGACTCGCCATCTTGCCGCCGTCAGAGCCTATCGGCAACAAGACGGCATTTGATATCCCTTTCGCTTTCAGAAACAAGGATGTAAACCATGGCTGAACCGAAACCCGCGTCTTGGATGCCTTCACATGCGGCAGCGCAACTCTGCCGCCAGTTGCAGTCACTCTTGCCAATGCATCTTCTTGCACCTGCGGCCTTTGAACAGATATTACGTTATTGCGGTGTCCGGCCCGGACGTCAGGCTTGGCGTTTGTTTCTCAGTAGAACGCTGCTACTGGCCGGATCCCTCGCGGCCATCTGTGGCGTCATCTTTTTCTTTGCGTGGAACTGGGCAGCAATGCCCGCAATGGCAAAGTTCGGTATCATCGAATTGCTGATCGTGGCCTTGGCCATTCTCATCTGGTGGCGCTGGTATGATGCCGTCAGTCGCACGGCATTATTGGCCGCAGGGTTCCTCTTTGGTGCGCTGTTTGCCGTCTTCGGGCAGATTTACCAAACCGGGGCCGATAGCTGGGAGTTATTCCGCGCTTGGGCACTAATTCTTCTCCCTTTAGCGTTGCTCAGCAGGCAGGGGGGATTATGGTTTTTAACCTGGCTGGTGACCAATATTGGCCTGAATCTCTTTTTCTTCAGTTACTCATCGCCGTTTACGGTCTCTTTCTCACTGTTCGACAACATTTTTTATCTCAACACCTTGTTCACGTATGGTTATTTGCTTTTTCAGGGATTATGTCTTTTGGCCTGGGAAGTGACACAAAGATTCAGCAAAACCCAATCCCCCGATAAAACGGTAAATCGCTGGTTTCCGAGGCTCATGGCAGCCTATTTTTTACTGTCACTGACAACCCCAATAATCAGTGAACTCACTTACTTTCACTTCCAACAGCCTGGCTACGTTTTACTACTTTGCTGGGTAGCGGTTATGGCCGGTGGCTACTGGTGGTATCGCTATCGCCAACCCGATTTATGCATGCTGACACTGGGTGTTTGCAGCTTATTAGCGGTGGGAACTGCCGCTATCCTTACCTCGGCGGGTTGGGGTTGGTATAGAAATGTTGGCTCCCTGTTCCTGATTGGGATATTAATCGCCCTATTGCTTGGCGCAGGGGGCAAATTGTTACTCCACTGGCGCCGAAAGATGTATCCAAATCAAGCCGTGGAGTTATCCCGATCAGCCTACGACGAACTGTTAGTTAATCTCGAACAGCATTCGTTGCTCAACGCAGACCAAAAAGCGGTGTTGCTTGCTGAACAAGGCAAGTTAACTCTGCCTTGGTATATTCGTACCGCTTTTGCGTTCGGCGGGTGGATCGCGGCATTAATCCTGTTAGCTCTGTTGATATTGCTGGGATTTGTCAGTGGGATGTTTGACAATCTCAATGCTGGAACAATTATTGTTGTTTCACTGATAGGCGGAGCCTTTGCCGCGTTCTTGCTCACCCGACCGGGTATGGGGATACAGCAGATTGGTTTGGTATGGGCAATAGCGTCCTCGATCGGGTTATATAGCGGAATAATATTAATCCAGGATTCAAGCAGCAGATTGATGCTGATGCAAAGTCTGTGGTTCATTCCTGTTTTGGCGGTTCTGATTGTGGTATTCCACAATGATATGTATCGCTTTCTGGCGACGGGCACGTTGGTATTCATGAGTATTGTGACGACAAGCTACGCTCTGATATGGCACTTGGCACCCGATAACCAACAGCTCTTTTTCTTCATTCCAATCCTGATAGTCACCGTCATTGTCATGTTGATTCTTTGGCTGATCTGCAATGAAATTAAATTGCTGGCGACCGTCAATGCACCACTGATTCATCCGTTAATGTATGGCGGGATCGGGGGCATACTGGTGGTTTGCCTGCACAGCATTCAGATGGGGAATATCCATGAATTCTACTGGATGTCAGATCGGGGGCTTTATTTGGAACAGAGTTTGAGCTACGGGATCCCTGCCGCTTTCTTGCTGTTTACGCTAATTCAATGGGTTTTGCATCGCAGTAAGCTCAAGCCACTCTGGTTGATAGCGGCGGTCGTAACCTCCCTTGCAGCCTATTTTGCACCGGGAATGGGTTTTGGTTTGGCACTGTTATTGATTGCCCGTTATCAGGGGAATCAGTGGTTACTGGGGGTTGCAGCCAGTTTTCTCGCGGTTTACACCAGTGGCTGGTATTACTTCCTCGGCTTCAGCTTGTTGTATAAATCATTGTTATTAATTGGGGGGGGTGTCTTGCTGCTGGTTTTGGCCGGCGTATTGAATCGAGTACTCTCTGCTGGGGAGGTCAATCAACATGCTTAAGAGAAAATGGCTCAGCATCGCGGTTATTATCGTTGCCCTGATCATGGTGAATATCTCTATTTATCAGAAACAACATTTGTTGGCTAAAGGTGACATCATTATTCTGGAACTGGCCCCGGTGGATCCCCGCTCATTGATGCAGGGTGATTATATGGCGCTGAGTTATGCCCTTGTAGCGCCATTCAATGAACAATTCAATGCAGAACAAGAAAAATGCAGAGAAGAGCCTTTACTACTTTGTCCTGAGTCCAAAAGGCGGCTAATTGTTGAACTCGACGATCGCCAGCGGGCCACAGCGGCCAGAATTGATCAGGGCGAGCCTCTGGCAGATAACCAACATTATTTACAATACCGCTTTAAAGGCAGGTCTATTCAGATAGGAACGGATGCCTATTTTTTCCAGGAAGGACATGCAGAAGATTACGTCAATGCACGCTACGGTGAGTTTCGTGTTGCTAAAGATGGTTCGGCGTTGCTGACCCATTTACTGGATGCCGATTTGCAGCGCATAGAGAATAAGTAATCCTTAAACAATAAAAAAGAACCGTCTGGCCCCATGCCAACCCGTTATCGCGCTTATATTCACGGATGGTATACCCCCGTATTGATGGGGGTATACCACCACTGGCGGGCCTATGTGAGCATAAACAACTTCACTTTCATTAGTACAATGGATGATATATGAATCTGAATAAAACAGGTTTTTTCACAGCGTTTACTTTCCTTTCAGCTCCCGTTTGGGCCACACCTCAGTTAAAAGAGGCTGAGTCTATTCCCTCTGTCATCGCGGCAATGACACTGGAAGAAAAAGCAGCCTTTGTTTCCGGCACGGGTATGAATAACGCAGAAAAAGTTGCCGGTGCTGCCGGTTCAACCCTGGCGATACCAAGATTGGGGATACCACAGATTGTTTTTGCCGATGGGCCGGTAGGTGTCAGGCTGGGGGCAGGACCCACCGGCGGTGAGAAGCGCTTTGCCACAGGGTTTCCAGTGTCGGTGGCAATGGCGGCGACCTGGGACCCCGCCATTATTAAGCGTGTCGGCGGAGCCATTGGTGATGAAGCCAAGCAATATGGTGTAGATTTAATTCTCGGTCCTGCGATTAATATTCAGCGCCACCCATTGAATGGGCGTAATTTCGAATATTTCACAGAAGACCCCTTACTCAATGCCATCATGACGGCCAGTTATATTGACGGTATGCAGACCGAGGGCGTGGGCGCAGTGCTCAAACATTTTGCCGCCAACAATCAGGAAACACGCCGTCAGATAGTCAACGAGATTATTTCAGACCGTGCGCTACATGAAATCTATTTCCCCGGTTTCGAATATGCCATGGAAAAGGCGCAACCTTGGGCAGTAATGAGCTCTTATCCATCAATTAATGGGACACCATCCTCGCAAAATCCCTGGTTATTAAAGGATGTCTTGCGCCAACAATGGAAGTTCGATGGCTTTGTCATGTCAGATTGGTATGGTGTGGCCGATCCGGTCAGCGCATTGAAAGGGGGTAACGATCTCAATATGCCGGGTGGGCGCACACCAGACGACTCACTATTCCTAACACCCAATACCGATCCTAAAGACGTGGTGTTAGCGGCGCTAAAGTCTGGTGAGCTAACCCAAGACCAGATAGACGAAAATATTCGCAATATCCTCAATGTCGTGATCAAGACTCACCGGTTCAAAAACGGGGACGCGGCCATGATGCCAGAACCTGTCGATCATTCAGCATTGGCGCGACAAATTGCAGCAGATTCAATGGTATTACTAAAAAATGATGCACATACCCTTCCAATAAAAGCCGCCTTCCGCGTTGCCGCTTTCGGTCAAAATATTGACAATTTCTTTGTAACCGGAGGGGGGAGCGCGGAGGTCAATATTGATCCCAAACGCTTGGTGACACTGCCACAGGGCCTGAAAAACGCAGGGATAGCGCTCATCAGGCAGATTGGGGATCAGGCGTTGGATGAACCGGTTAACCAGCCTGCCCTCACTAAAGCAGCACAACAGAGTGATATCGCCCTGATTTCGATCGGCCGCAGTTCAACAGAGGGGGCTGATCGCTACTCTATGGCGATGCATCCCGATGAAGTGGCAATGATTAAAAAGGTGGCCTCAGCGTTCCATCAGCAGAATAAAAAGGTGGTGGTTCTGCTCAATATTGGTTCGCCGATAGAAATGACCTCTTGGGAACAATATGCTGATGCCATTCTTCTCACCTGGCAACCCGGTGAACAGGCAGGGAATGCGGTTGCCGATATTCTGCTTGGTAAGGTAAATCCTTCGGGTAAATTGCCGCTAACCTTCCCGAAACGACTCGAAGATTCACCAAGCTTTGGTAACTACCCTGGTAACGCTAAAACAGTTATCTATGGTGAAGGGATCTATGTCGGCTATCGCTACTTTGATACCAAGCGCATTGCCCCGATGTATCCATTCGGTTATGGCCTTTCTTATTCCACAGTGAATTATGGGAAAATCAGCCCAGAAAAACCGGTATTCAACATCGATACAGAGAATAGTATTGAGGTCAGTATCCCTGTACGTAATACCTCCGGTATCGATACAAAAGAGGTTGTGCAGCTTTATGTTCATGACAATGCCTCACGCCTTGATCGGCCAGAACAGGAACTGAAAGCATTTGAAAAAGTCAGCCTGTCGGCGGGAGAGGAGAAACGCGTGGCCTTCAAACTGGATAAACGCGCGTTCTCTTATTACGATGAGGATAAAAACAACTGGGTGCTTGAACCGGGGCTCTTCACACTGCGCATTGGGCGTTCGTCAAGAGATATCCATGCAGAAACACCTCTGATTGTGAAATCCTCGACCCCAGCTTTCTCGTTTGATACCCCCTGGATTGACATCCAGACGTATGAAAAAGCGGCCACGATCGTCGCCCGTTTTATCGGTGATGAGCAAACTAACGCTTGGATTTATGGCAACCCAACACTGGGTGATAAACTGGAAGATGCCCTGAAACTGAAACCTGAATTCGCTAAAGATGAGGCGAAAAGGCAGAAACTGAAGCAGGAAATCTTACAAGAAATCAATTCATTGTAATGACTGAGCTTTCAATGCTTTGCTAACGCCCTGCTGCTTTTCCATCTCTGCCAGGGCGTTTTTCAAAAACTATCTGGGTCAGCCCGTGGTGATCCCAAGATTGACACATAACTTATGCAAACGCTCCCGCATCTGTTCATCGGGCTCATGACATAAACTATCCGCCAACGCCTGTGACATATCAGGCGACCAATCATCCTGAGGCCAAACGTCCAATGCGTTTAGCGCCATAGACCGGTCACGGATCCTCTCACTACGTAACCCCACCGCCAACAATGACCAGCCCATTCCTGGGAATTTTTTCAGATCCTGCAGTACAAAA
The DNA here is from genome assembly GCF_900460465.1 of Yersinia pestis. GTDB lineage: Bacteria > Pseudomonadota > Gammaproteobacteria > Enterobacterales > Enterobacteriaceae > Yersinia > Yersinia pestis. Next base: position 698,085 of record NZ_UAVH01000007.1, read on the forward strand.
TCCAATGCCTGATGCTGCTGGTACTCCAACCCGAGCCCCATAGCCATTCCTGGCCCGGAAGCGATAGCCTCTAAATCCAACTGCTGTTCAGCCAGCGATATCACTCTGGCGATATGCTCAGGCTGGGCAGTCTGCATTAACTGGTACCAATTGTTATCTGCTGCATCCGCCAACTGCCGCGCGAAAATACTCTCCCACGGATCCTGCTGGCGTAACCGGCTAGCGGAAACGGCCAGGTTAAAAAGATACGTATCACTTCCCTGCAAGTTATTGGCGATGATACCCGACCATTCCGGCAGTGCCATGACAACATTGGCCAATTCGACCAAGTTGTTGCACTGTGCCTGATCCCATACGCCCTCCTCTTCGCTATTTTGTTCCTGTGCAAAACGCGCAATCTCACTCGCCGCCAGATAATGCTGTATTTCTGCCGGGGGAGCCGCCTGCAAACAGCGCAGATAGTATTCGCAAGCCAGCGCACCTTCGGCGTAATCATGCATATTTTGCGCTGGGCCGCCGTTAATTAACGCCTGCAAAATCTCTGCAGCCCCCAGTAATAGCGGCGCATCGGGCTGTTTTTGCATTGTCTTAAGTTGTTGCATTGCCTGAAGTAATTGCCCGTGAGTCGCACAATGCCAGGCAGTGTATTCATACATCACCGCGTTACGGTAACCCTCACGCAACAACCAATCGCGACTCTGTTTGCTCAAAAATTCGGGCAAACGCTCGATCAACTGCACTCTTCCCCAGCCACCAGCACGCTTCGCCATCGCAAGCCAGGCACGTTCATATTCATCCTCTGGCAGTATGGATCTCAGTGCCACTGCCGCATAAAGCGTAAACTCGTCATGTGCCCCCAATGTACTGAGTATCTGACAACTTTTCTGCGTTGGGAAAAAACCCAATAGCGCTATGGCTACCTTAACGGCGTTGCGATCTGGGCTTTCGGTTGCCAGCCATTCTGCCAACGCCTGCAATTTATTGGCGGGCAGTTGCGGATCTTGCGCAACCGCAGGGAGCAAGACATCGAGATAATTTAACGGCGACGCATGGCACAACAAACGATACAGTTGCTCGATATCCTGCTGCTGCGGCTTATGCAACACACTTCTCAGTGCCGCCATGATGGCCTCAACCGGAGTTTCATCATCAGCCTCTGCAACATGGTGCCCAAAGACACCATCAAGCGCTCCAGCCGACCACCGGATTTTACCCTCAATGGCCGAAGGCTCATCCGGCAAGGTTTCTGCCTCTGCGGGCAGAGGCCCATCGCTATCCGGCCAAGTCGCCAACCAACGATAAATTGCCGTGCTATCGGCCGCCCAAGGGGCTGGAAAATCAATTGAAATATCTTTACCTAAAAGACGCGCTATCCATGTTTTCATTTTTCTATCCTTAACATCACCGTGCGATAAAGCCGTTGATCCAGCGATTGGTCGCGACAAACCGGGCTATTTGGCAGGGGTGCCTGCCGAACATTGGCCTCCCGTTTTTGTGTGAGAAACACAGGGTGCTGCCTACACCATTTAATTGTTGTTCCATCATTTTTTTATCCTTTTATACAGATTATCTGCCGTAGAGTATGAACGATCTCCACCAGTAAAGATTGTGACGCCATACACCGTATCAATATCTTGGTCAGTCATCGGGGTATTTTTGTCAGCCATTGGGATCTCATCGATCACCCCGCTGTCTTTACGGCATTATGCCTATTCGGTTACCCAGAGTGGGTCGACCACGATGAACGGTTTTAAGCATTCATGAATATGACTAATAAACCCTAGTTAATTACCCCTTCTAATCAAATAAATTACTTTGCGCTATGCTTTTCCTACACAACAGTTGAAGGATAACGTCATGCAAACAGTAAAACTGAACAACGGTATTGCAATGCCTCTGCTGGGCTTTGGTGTCTTCCAGATGACTAATACCGCGGAATGCGAGCGCGCAGTTATCGATGCGATTGAAACAGGCTATCGCCTCATAGACACCGCCGCTTCCTACCAGAATGAAACGCAGGTAGGGAATGCGCTTAAGCTGAGTGGTATTGCACGAGATGAACTGTTTATCACGACTAAATTGTGGTTGCAGGATACCTATTATGAAGGTGCGAAAGCGCAGTTTGAACGCTCACTGAATCGCCTACAACTGGATTATGTCGATCTGTACCTGATTCACCAACCCTATGGCGACGTTCATGGCGCATGGCGTGCAATGGAAGAATTACACCAGGCGGGCAAAATCCGTGCCATTGGCGTCAGTAACTTTCATCCGGACAGACTGGCTGATCTCATGGCATTTAATAAGATCATTCCAGCCGTAAACCAAATTGAAGTTAATCCGTTCAACCAACAACTCCACGCTGTGCCATGGATGCAAAGCCGAGGTATTCAGCCAGAAGCATGGGCACCGTTTGCGGAAGGAAGAAACGGTCTCTTCCAGAATCCGGTATTAACCGCTATCGGCGAAAAATATGGCAAAAGCGTGGGACAGGTTGTATTACGCTGGATTTTCCAGCGCGGCATTGTCTCGCTGGCAAAATCAGTGCGAAAAGGGCGAATGGAAGAGAATATTAACATTCTGGACTTCGAGCTCAGTGCTGAAGACATGCTGCAGATAGCGGCTCTTGATACCGCAACGAGCGCCTTCTTCTCACATCGCGACCCGGCAATGGTGGAATGGCTGACTGGCCGTAAACTTGATGTCTAAGCCGCTATAGAAGAGGAGATTATTGATGCAAAAACGTTATCTCGGTAAATCCGGACTTGAAGTATCGGCACTGGGTCTGGGCTGTATGGGGCTGAGCTATGGCTACGGCCCAGCAACAGATACTCGTCAGGCCGTCGAACTGATCCGCGCGGCCGTTGAGCGTGGTGTGACATTTTTCGATACCGCCGAAGTGTATGGCCCTTATCTGAATGAAGAGGTTGTCGGCGAAGCCTTAAAACCCTTTCGCGACCAAGTCGTTATTGCCACCAAATTTGGTTTTACCTTCGGTGAAGACAATAAACAGCAGATTTTAAACAGCCGCCCAGAGCATATCCGCGAAGCGGTGGAAGGATCACTGCGTCGACTCAAAACTGACGTGATTGACCTGTTGTATCAACACCGCGTCGACCCTGATGTTCCCATTGAAGACGTTGCGGGTACCGTGAAAGACTTGATTGCTGAAGGCAAGGTCAAACATTTCGGGCTTTCCGAAGCCGGTGCACAAACTATTCGTCGTGCGCATGCTATACAGCCGGTTGCCGCGCTGCAGAGCGAATACTCAATGTGGTGGCGTGAACCTGAACAGGAGATCCTGCCGCTGCTGGAGGAACTGGGTATTGGCTTTGTGCCGTTCAGCCCGTTAGGTAAAGGCTTCCTGACCGGGGCCATCAAGGCCGGAGCGACATTCGGTGAGGATGACTTCCGAAGCAAAGTGCCACGTTTTGCCGCAGAGGCTCTTGAAGCCAATGAAAGGCTCGTGGCCTTGCTGGGTATTCTTGCCGCAGAAAAAGGCGTGACGTCAGCACAAATTGCTCTGGCATGGTTGTTGGCACAAAAACCTTGGATTGTGCCAATCCCCGGAACCACAAAACTGCATAGGCTGGAGGAGAACCTGGGGGCTGCAGATATTACCCTTTCTCAGGATGATATCTGGAATATTACTCAGGCACTTGCAACGGTGAAAATTGTGGGAGAGCGTTATCCTGCGGCCATGCAGGCTCGAGTGGGTCGTTAATACTTAATTGTAGTCGCTCAAATTTCATCTGGCTTACGATAATCCGTAAGCCAGTTAATCCGAATAACGCAGTGCATCTATCATAAGCGCAAAAACAGGTGGGTGCTGTTTTCTACTTGGGTAGTAAAGGTAATAACCAGGGAAAGATGGACACCACGCTTCCAGCACCTGAATAAGTTTCCCGGATCTTAAGAATGCCTGAATCGAATCCTCTGGCACGCAAGCAAGGCCAAATCCTGACTGCGCCGCGTCTATCCTTTCTGGCAGGATGTTCAGCGTCAACTGGCCTTCAACTTTCACACGCAGCGGCTTGCCTTCTTTCTCAAACTCCCAGTGATACAAACCTCCGGCGGTGGGCAGCCGCATATTAATGCAGCGATGATGCTGTAATTCATGTGGCGTGACGGGAATGGCGTTTGCCATAAAGTATTCTGGCGAGCCGACGACGGCCATACGCATTTCCGGCCCGATCTTTACGGCAATCATGTCCTTATCGACACTCTCGCCAAGACGAACGCCGGCATCGAAGCGGCCATCTACGATATTGACGAAACCATTATCAACCACCAGTTCGACATTGATTTCCGGGTATTTTCTGAGAAATGGTTTTAACTTTGGCCACAACAAGCTACGTGCTGCGTGCTCTCCCGCAGAGAGCCGGATATTGCCTGATACAGTACCGTTCAGTTGGAGAAGGGTTTCCAACTCTTGTTCAAGATCTGCCAGACGAGGTTCCAGGCAGGCAATAATTCGCTCACCAGCTTCTGTGGGAGCGACACTTCGCGTTGTTCGGGTCAGAAGGCGTAGGTTTAATCTTTCTTCCAGTCCCTTAATTGCGTGGCTGAGTGCCGACTGAGAAACCCCCAGCTTACCTGCTGCTTTGGTAAAACTTCTCTCTCTAGCAACAACAAGAAAGCTCTGCAGTTCATTGAAGTTTTCTTTTAGCATTGGCTATTGTAACGAACGGTGCAATAGTGATCCACACCCAACGCCTGAAATCAGATCCAGGGGGTAATCTGCTCTCCTGATTCAGGAGAGTTTATGGTCACTTTTGAGACAGTTATGGAAATTAAAATCCTGCACAAGCAGGGAATGAGTAGCCGGGCGATTGCCAGAGAACTGGGGATCTCCCGCAATACCGTTAAACGTTATTTGCAGGCAAAATCTGAGCCGCCAAAATATACGCCGCGACCTGCTGTTGCTTCACTCCTGGATGAATACCGGGATTATATTCGTCAACGCATCGCCGATGCTCATCCTTACAAAATCCCGGCAACGGTAATCGCTCGCGAGATCAGAGACCAGGGATATCGTGGCGGAATGACCATTCTCAGGGCATTCATTCGTTCTCTCTCGGTTCCTCAGGAGCAGGAGCCTGCCGTTCGGTTCGAAACTGAACCCGGACGACAGATGCAGGTTGACTGGGGCACTATGCGTAATGGTCGCTCACCGCTTCACGTGTTCGTTGCTGTTCTCGGATACAGCCGAATGCTGTACATCGAATTCACTGACAATATGCGTTATGACACGCTGGAGACCTGCCATCGTAATGCGTTCCGCTTCTTTGGTGGTGTGCCGCGCGAAGTGTTGTATGACAATATGAAAACTGTGGTTCTGCAACGTGACGCATATCAGACCGGTCAGCACCGGTTCCATCCTTCGCTGTGGCAGTTCGGCAAGGAGATGGGCTTCTCTCCCCGACTGTGTCGCCCCTTCAGGGCACAGACTAAAGGTAAGGTGGAACGGATGGTGCAGTACACCCGTAACAGTTTTTACATCCCACTAATGACTCGCCTGCGCCCGATGGGGATCACTGTCGATGTTGAAACAGCCAACCGCCACGGTCTGCGCTGGCTGCACGATGTCGCTAACCAACGAAAGCATGAAACAATCCAGGCCCGTCCCTGCGATCGCTGGCTCGAAGAGCAGCAGTCCATGCTGGCACTGCCTCCGGAGAAAAAAGAGTATGACGTGCATCTTGATGAAAATCTGGTGAACTTCGACAAACACCCCCTGCATCATCCACTCTCCATCTACGACTCATTCTGCAGAGGAGTGGCGTGATGATGGAACTGCAACATCAACGACTGATGGCGCTCGCCGGGCAGTTGCAACTGGAAAGCCTTATAAGCGCAGCGCCTGCGCTGTCACAACAGGCAGTAGACCAGGAATGGAGTTATATGGACTTCCTGGAGCATCTGCTTCATGAAGAAAAACTGGCACGTCATCAACGTAAACAGGCGATGTATACCCGAATGGCAGCCTTCCCGGCGGTGAAAACGTTCGAAGAGTATGACTTCACATTCGCCACCGGAGCACCGCAGAAGCAACTCCAGTCGTTACGCTCACTCAGCTTCATAGAACGTAATGAAAATATCGTATTACTGGGGCCATCAGGTGTGGGGAAAACCCATCTGGCAATAGCGATGGGCTATGAAGCAGTCCGTGCAGGTATCAAAGTTCGCTTCACAACAGCAGCAGATCTGTTACTTCAGTTATCTACGGCACAACGTCAGGGCCGTTATAAAACGACGCTTCAGCGTGGAGTAATGGCCCCCCGCCTGCTCATCATTGATGAAATAGGCTATCTGCCGTTCAGTCAGGAAGAAGCAAAGCTGTTCTTCCAGGTCATCGCTAAACGTTACGAAAAGAGCGCAATGATCCTGACATCCAATCTGCCGTTCGGGCAGTGGGATCAAACGTTCGCCGGTGATGCAGCACTGACCTCAGCGATGCTGGACCGTATCTTACACCACTCACATGTCGTTCAAATCAAAGGAGAAAGCTATCGACTCAGACAGAAACGAAAGGCCGGGGTTATAGCAGAAGCTAATCCTGAGTAAAACGGTGGATCAATATTGGGCCGTTGGTGGAGATATAAGTGGATCACTTTTCATCCGTCGTTGACAGCTATTTCCCCTACAGGATTCGAATAACACCCTTACAAGCCTTGCTATTACTGGTTTTCCTCTGTTCAAAAAACGCAGCCCCCCAATTAGACCCCCAAAAACGGGAAGCCCTGCTCCCGGTATTCGATTTCAGCCACACAAGTTGGACGTTTTCTGCAATTACACATATATCCTACACATATATGCACACATAGACCTGCGTTACGTTTAGCCGCACAACGGGGTACCCGTGGCACAAATGAAAAGATTTGTTAGCCAAACCAAATCTGGCGCCAATCCGTATTGATACCTACCGGGTATTTATAGCTCCAGGATCTCTTGAATCCAATCATCCCAGCACTCGCTGCCAAGTGCGGACTCAACAGTACCTGGACGAGAGACAAGCCACCAGGCCTTTACCTCCTCATATTCAGAACTCGTGAGTGTAAATGGACACCAACTATCCATTCTTTCATCTTGATCACATGGGTCACTGCCAGCCATGAAGAATTCATTCAAGAAAGGTAAAGGTGGAAAATAGCCAGAACAGCTAATGACACCAAAGATGCCGTAAAGCACTTTGGCGTTTTCATCTAAAACGCGTTTAGCATTATTAATGTGATCCATAGAAATCCATTTGTAAATATCTCCGTTTTAGTTCCAGATGTAAGATGGGTTGCAGGTGCCATGCACCGCTTCAGTTCATGGTCGTTTATGGCTCGCCTAATCAACCAACGTTAACGTCAGATAAAGCACGGAACTCAATGAGGTCAGCCACAGCGCAATAAGTGAGAACATAGCCCGATAAAACAGTCCCCTAACCCCACACCAGCGCTCTGTCAACGTGCGAGTCGCTCCCGACTTGGCTATCCACAATTGGGCCATTCCTTCATCAAACTCAGCGAGACTGCTTTCTTTATTCAGCAGGGTGAAAAGTCGTTCATCCAGCCATAAACGCCAGCAATAGTAATGCGTCACCAAAAACAGCATTAGCAGCACCAAGCTGGCGAACGAGTACAAAAGATTAAAAGCCAGCACCAGCGGTGGTAGCGTTAATAAGGCGAAATAACGCCAGCTCGATAGATGAATTTTCACAATGCGATTGGTCAGAGCGATATCTGGCATAGCGTTCCCTGAAACTGTTCCAGTGCGTGGATATAGGCAGGTGTCAGCACCACCTGCGGGCGTTGGCTTTTGATAAGGTCAATAGCCTCCTGAACACAAGAAACGTGGCCCTGAGCCAGAAGCCAGGCGGCAACAACCGTTGCGCTGCGGGATAAACCCAGTGCGCAGCACACCACAACCGTTAGATGTCCCTGCCGTAGCTCAGTGAGTTTTGCTACCGCCTGCGCAATATCCTGTACATCTGGCACCACTAAATCCATCAACGGATAAGCATACCAGACACCAGGCACGCGGGTTCTGTGATGAAACTCGGCCGTCAGGTCGAGCACCGCGGTCTGTTGCAGCGATTTATCAGGAAAACAGCCCAGCGATACCCCATCTAAAATGGCGGAAGTTTTGGGAATGTGGCGAGAAAACCACATCTTTGAAAGCCTTGCACCCGTTAAATAAGGCCAGAGCAATAAACGGGCCGAAAGAGATAAATGCCCGTGTTCGTTTTTCTGGAATAGGCTCGTGCCAAGGCCCACATAACCCGCAGAGACCATCAGTAGAGCGCCCGCAGGCCACAGTAAAAAATAGCTGCCTGGGATCAGCACCCCGGCCAGTAAAAAGATGATGCCACCGAGTGTATATTTTGCCGCAAGGCGCAGCGCGTGAGGTGACGGGCGTTTCCAGCGCCACTGGCCTTCAATCGGAATGGCGTAGCTGATAACGACGGCCACAATAAATCCACTAAGAACGTCGACAAAATGGTGCTGCCAGGTCGTCAACACCGAAGCGGCTATCAGCAAAAACCATGCACCAGAGACCATCCTTGCCCCACGGTTCAGATGCTGACGAAAGCGTAGCCACAGTAGCCACGTCAGAATGATATGCAATGACGGAGCCTGGTTATAAGGCAAATCAAACAGTTCGAGCTGGTGAAACAACCAGCCAAACATGTCCTGTGTTTCCGGACGTACAAAAGTGAATTTCAGCGGGAAGAGTAAAAATCCCGCACAGGCGATAAGTGAGGAGGCAAGCAGCCGACAGCCGTGGCGTGTCAGTTCCTGCTTTGAAGTGCAAATAAAAAGCGAAATACCATATAGCAGGTCAATGCTCCAGTAAGGCACGATGGTCCACGGCATAAAGGGGATCGCGTGTTCCCAGGCAAACACCCTGCTCCCTACATCGTACCTTGTGGCTGTAAATTGATTCACCTGCCCGTAGCTGAGGAAAAACAGCGGCCCCAACAGCAACAACCAGCACACCCCCTGTTTCCAGAGGCTGTATTTGTTCTGCGTGAGTGCGGACTCAACCATGCTGCTTTCTCACCGCCAGCGACACGGTGAAAATGCCAAACTCATCAATCACCTGATGGCATTTTTCAAAGCCGGCCTGCTCCACCAGCGTGTCCATCTCTTTCTGGCTGCGCACACGCATCATCCACGGGATCCCGTTTTGATGGCTGGTTAAGGTATACGCGATGGTTTTTAACTGTGGGTGCCACGGTTGCCCGGTGTATACCAGCATGCCGCCTGGTGGAATAGCCGCAGCCAGCCCGGCCAACGACGTTTTGATTAAGTCGTTATCCGGGAAGAGCTCATACAGCCCGGAAACAATGCCCAGCGTCGGAGCAGGATCGAGCGTGGCAAGGGAATCATAGTCGAAGGCGTTGCCTTTTCTGAACTGAGCGACGTGGCTTAGCCCACGCTCTTCGATCATCGCCTGACCTTTTTCTACATTCAAATCGCTGTAATCACGCAGCAGTATACTTTCGATACCCTGCTGTTTTTCCAGTGCATCCAGCACATAGCGGCCATGTCCGGCGGCGATATCGACCACTCGCACCGGCATGTGACTGAGCTGAATCTTCGCAACGGCCTGTTCAATCATCTGCTGGATATTCACTTTACGCACGCGAATACCACGCCAGCCAACGCTGTTCAGATAGTTGTGGTCAATCATACGCCCCAGAATGCCATTACCTTCAGGCTGATTACGATAGACGTAATCCAGCGTACTGCCGGAGTCAAAACCTGTTTCATAACCCAGGCGCATCCCTTTGGACTGTCGCCCGATGGTCTTCATGCCGAAACTTAGCGCAGCATAAAACATCCCTTCCAGCGAGCGTGATTTTGGTGGAGCCTGCAATTCACGATACGCATCGGCACTCGGACTCCAGCGATCTTCATGGCTATAATCAAAGGCATAAGGCGCAGTTGCATAGAGTCGGTCGATAAAGTTTTTCATTTTATCAAAAGCAATAGAGCGGTCTTTTTCACCCAGCGTGTCGTGATAGAAACCCGGCAGAATATGTTGCTCTTTTATCGCGCTGCGAAGACCGGCATAAAATTGTTTTTGCGGTTTCTCATGCACCACAAAATCATCGCCGGAAATAAGCAACTGGGTCGGGAGAGTAATCGCCGTCGAGTCTGAAACAATACGTTCAGCCGTTTTGTAGAGATCGAGCAAAATATTGACGGCGATCTGGCGCGTGATTAATTTGTCCTGCTCAAAGCTGGCGATGCGCTCGGGGTCGTGGCTGAGGAATTTCCCTTTCACGTAGGAATTCACGTAAAACAGGCCACGTATACGCTGCATTAATCCCAGCCCCAGGCGGGCAAACGGCACATACAGCTTGACCTTAAATGCCGGGGACGCCAGCACCATGCCACGGATTTTCGGCGCGTAGTCATGAACCCAGGTTGATACCAGCACGGCCCCCACGCTTTGCGCAATCACCACGATATCGTCGAGGTTGACCTGCGCATCCTGTGCCACAAAACGCACAAACTCATCCACGTCTAAAACCGAGCGAGCAAGGCTGGGGCTGTAGCCACGAGCCCCTGGCGACTGCCCGTGTCCACGCGCATCCCACGCGTAAAAATGGGTATCGGGCATCATCAGTTCATCCACAATATGTTGCAGACGCCCCGAGTGTTCATGCCCGCGATGAAACAACACAATAACTTTCTTGCTGTTACCTTCCGTGGCAGACCAGTGGCGAAAATACAACGATGTTTCATCGCTGGCGGTGAACATGCCTTCTTGAAATAAACGCACTTCCTGACTCATGAGGTTTTCCTTGTGGCAAGTTGCTGTAAAGCGACAAAACGATTTAAGAGTAATTGCTTAAAAGTCACTTTCTCCGCATCGTAAAACAGCGGGTCGTCGATAAATATGTCGATGAAAAACGGGACGGGGATTTTCTGGCCTTTACCCATCGAACGGTCAAGGCCGTGCATGTAGACAGGAATAATGGGGACTTCCGGGCACCGCTGACTTAAATGCCAGATACCGGATTTTATCTCCGAGAATTTACCCGGCTCTCCCCGCGTACCTTCGGGAAAAATAATCACGATCTTTTTTTCCGCCAGAGCATCCACACAGGCCTGCAATGGATTCGCCTGATGAGCGCCGCGATAAACCGGAATAATGCCAATCACCTTCAGGGCAAACCAACTAATCACTTTATTCTTCAGAAAATAATCTGCTGCAGCAACGGGTTGCACTTTCACCAGCGTCGAGAGCGGGAACAGGGTGAATAACGTCAGTACGTCCAGATGGCTGTTGTGGTTCGCTACAATAATCGCCGGGCCGTCTCTTGGTAACTTTTTGCGGCCAGCAACCCGGACACCGAGCCAAATCCAGACCACGGGATAAGCGATGCACAGCGTAAAAATCCAGCGCAACATACGGTTCATCAGCGCGCCTTAAACGTAGAAGTAGTGATAGAAGTGGAAGAACAGCGGCGCGGTATAAATCAGGGAGTCCAGACGGTCGAGAATACCGCCGTGCCCTGGCAGTAATTTCCCGGAGTCTTTAACGCCAAAATCACGTTTAATAGCCGACATCACCACATCGCCGCAGAATCCACTCAGGCCAATAATGACGCCTGCGCCCAGAGAATGGAGCCAGTCCATCGGTGTCAACAAGGGGCCAAAAATGGCCGCCAGCAGCATAGTCGTCAACACGCCACCCAATAACCCGGCAAGCGTTTTATTTGGGCTGACTTTCGGCGTGACTTTGATTTTGCCTAGCGATTTCCCCCACAGATATTGCGAAATATCGTTCAGCTCAGTCGCCACAACCAGGAAAATAACCAGCAGCGCCCCTGCTTTAGCATCCACACCGGGTAACGTCAGCAGATAAGCGACGTGGCTTAAGGCAAATACCGTGGCCATCATGCCCCAATGCATGATGGACGCTGAATGTAAGAACCCTTTAGTATCGCCGACGAGAACCATGCGAGCTGGCAGGAATAAAAAGACATAAATGGGAATGAAGATAATAAACATTCCGTACCACGACATCCCGATCCAGACATATTGCAGTGGAATGGCAGCATACATCCACAACAACGGCACACTGTCTGAACGTCGCGTGGGGGCAAGCGTCAAATACTCCTTTAATGACAGGAAGCTAATGAAACCAAAGAAAGTGAGTGCCAGCCATTTTGGCGACAACATCGCCAGCGAGAACAGGCAAATAATCACCCACCAGCTATTAATGCGCTGCTGTAATTCCAGCCAGTCACGCTGAGGGCGGCATTTTTTTAATACGAAAATAATAATGGTCGCCAGCAATAAAACGCTGAAAATCCCACCGAGGCAGTAATACAACGTCTGCAGGGAATCAGGCATTTTTCACCTCTATCGCACTACGGCAGCGATTAATACAGGTCCAGACCAACAATAATGCCGTCACGCCAAACACGATATTGGTAACGCCGATATACTGCGGCCAAAGCGCAATAAACAGACCTAACGCCCCCAGCACAAAAGCACGATCACTTTTCCCGAGCGGGCCACGGTAGTTTCTTATTCCCGTCAGCGTCTGGGCAATCACGCCACAAAACTCGGTCAGCCATGAAAGCAGTACCACCAGAATAACCAGCCACGGGGAAACGCCGGACAAAAAAGCAAAAGCGAGATAGAGTGCGGCGTCGGAAATAATATCGCCGACTTCATTGAGAATGGCACCGAGCGTCGATTGCTGATTGAACTCTCTGGCTAACATGCCGTCGATGGCATTGAGCGCCATGCGGAAGAACAAAAAAACAGGTAGCGAAATAAATAACACAGGCTGCGGAAAACAGATAAGCCACCCGCCCAGCAGGACCGAGGTCAGCATTGCCAGCAATGTAATCTGGTTTGCGGTCACTCCCCGCGCATGGAGCCTGACGACAAGCGGTCGCAGCAGATTCTGAAACTGAGGTTTAATGTCATACAATGTCACGTTATGGCTCCTGCCTTTAATTTGACGGTTCTTTATTTCGATGAACGTAAAATCAATGTGTTGTCTCTTACTGCAACGACTCGCGGCTCGTCCGGATCAAGATCATCACGGCTTAGCACCCGTTTCCAGGTGCCACGGGTTCTGTCCGGTCTGCGGAACAGTACCGCCACCGCCGGCTGCGTCAACAGGTCGGTGTCTTCGGTATTATCGAAGGTCTTGCGGTCACTCAGTTGCAGTGATTCATATCCGCTGATCGCTCACATGGCTGAACGGAGGTGATAACACCGCGCAATATACGGGGATTGACGGCTTCCCAGGGTTTTTCATCGGGGTAAAACAGGAACTGTGTAGTGGTGTTGATTTTGTCTTTTGGCTCGGGGTGCAACTCGCGTAACGGCTTCATCCCAAAATACGCAATGAGCGAAGTTTTTTCTGCACCTGTTCGATCATATTTTCGCAATGTTGATAAAGGGCATTATTAACAGTCACACCGGGCCTGTTACGACTGGTCAGAGCGAGTAACCACGTATCCTGAAATATGTTATCGATGAATAAGGAGGTGATAGATTTTGTCTGAAGATCCGTCTCAAAATTTGTTGAAGCCACGCCATTATATCCATGATTAAAATAGGGCTTAGTGTCCATGATGGTATTGATGCGTAATCAGACGAGCAATGAAGCGGATGTTACAAAATGTAAATTAACTGCATTCAATGCTACCAGCCCTTGCTATGAGAGGATACCTTGATATTTAAAATAATCGAAAAGTGAGTTTGATAACGTTAAATTTCGCCCTCAGAGGAAAGCAAATCAGGCAATTGGCGTCGCTCTCAACGACACCGCATGCCGGTTATTACGGGACCAGAGCGGCAATCACAAAAAATGGGTGTTTGTTCATCGAAAAGAAAGCACGTTACCCAGCGGGAAAAAATCAGCCGCAGTGAGGAAAGTGCGCGTTAATGGTAACACAGCATGGAGGCTTGCATTAAAGAGAGCTGGAATCGATAACTTCCGCTTTCACGACCTTCGACACACATGGGCAAGTTGGTTAGTTCAGGCTGGAGTTCAGCGGGTAGATAACGTGCTGACACCGTGAGATATCAGTAGGCGCTGGTGGACGTTCGGCCTCTTTACGCTTAAACTATAACCACTTAATTCTCACTGTTTGGGGCCTGAGTATGATCACACATTCGCCACATACTATTGCTAGCAGAACCGAGTGTATTGGGTGTTTTACCGTACCTGGTGTTTTGGGTGGCTTTGAAGTGAGAAGCATGAAGAATCGTAAAGAACGTCCCCTCTTGATGGTCGTTCGTACCGGCTGGGAAAAAGCCGCTGCCTATGAACAAATTCGCCCAGTATCTGAAATCGTTATTGAGAAAAACGGTCAGTCTCGTCCAGTTAACCAAGCTTTTTTCTGGAATGATTTGCAGGATACCTCTATCGATTTCTCACAAAAGGCGGTTGATTTGTTCTTCAGTAAGAAAGGAACTCTATCTGCATGTCACCCAATTTAATTGCTGAACACGATAAAATATTAAAATGGCCGGAAGTTAATGATTTAGCTTACGGCCATTTTTTATGGCTCCCTGAATTTAAAACCCCCGAGTGGTGACCTCTTTCGAGCATTACTTGAAGATGATGGTAGCAATATGGCCCATCTTCATATCAAAGAGAGACTTTCAGGTGAGCATATAGCAAGCTATGTTTTGACTTTCGACCTCACCCCACCACTGGATTTAGGCCAACGTTTACCCCAAGTTGAATCAGCTTATGTCTCACAAGAATATCAAGGCGGGGGCGTGTCTACTGCCACCTATAAAGCCATTATTGACCACTACGGTGCTGTAATAAGTGATACTTATCAGACTGAGGGCGGGATGGTGCTTTGGCTGTTTGGTCTATCTAAAGATGACAGCATCCAGTTAACCATTCTAAATGTGGATGGTCATACGTTGGATTATAAAATTAACGAACACGGCGAAAGGATCAGTTTTCAGGCAGATAGAAAGTCTTTACTGGAAATTGCCGATACGGTTTGGGGAAACCCGGATAATGTCGAACTGAGTAATCTGGAGACGTTGGGCTTTACACCATCCTGGCGTAATCACAGCAATCACGTTTTAGCCGCAACTAAATCTATTATCTAAATCCCCTGATGGCTCCCCATAAATAAAGACAGACATATAGGATCGTGATCTACTTAGTGTTCCAGTAAAAAGTAAGGTCAGTTAAAAGGAAGGAGAAGTTAGTAGTCGATAACGTGGAATCATTACCTGACGAGTATGTCGATGTTGCTAGTCAAATTACCTACACAGCAAAATCTGACGAGATTAAGAGCGCTAGTGAAAACACGGCAGAAGCTAAAGCCATTGCTGGAGGAAAGGATATCAGTGAAGTATTTATTAACCCAGTTCCGGGCGCTCGTATCGAGACCGGACCAAGATCATTGCAAGTGCGATGATGCGGGTTATTTATTGCCGCTTACGCACAGTTCGCGGTGAAAAAGTTTTACGCAGAATGCGTGATGAGGGACCGCTCTATTACATCTCAGCAATAAGCGGAAAACGACTCAAGATGGGTTCTGCGAGAAATGGGTGAATGCAGAAGTTGCTTGATCAAGGTCGGCTTTATTTGCGTTTTTCAAGTTGATTTTTAAAAATCAAAACCAATCCAGCCAAGAGCGTTTTGGTCGGTTGCGTGGCAAGCAAGACGGCTAATTATGGCTACAAGATATATTAAATGGCCCGAGATGTTGCTGCTAGTTGGAAAGAGTAGGCCAACAATCTGGCGCATGTATTCCAAGCGTAATGAATTCCCGAAACCAGAGCGCACAAAAAGCGGGATGTTTTTAGGTTGGCCTGAAGCTTCTTATGAGGAATGGGTTCAAAGCAAGAAGTGCTAAATCACTACCTGACCCGTCTAAATGGCGGGTTTTGTATTTTAAGCGGTAACTTATTGATTTTATTGGTACGCCCTACAGGGCTCGAACCTGTGACCTACGGCTTAGAAGGCCGTTGCTCTATCCAACTGAGCTAAGGGCGCATTTGATATTTACCGTAGCATAGAACGCTGACGGTAGTCAGTTGCGGGTTGGATTATACGGGCAGTCGCTTTCGAGTCAATGGGTTTTCACCTTATGCTTCATCAACTGGTTATTTAATCGTTAATTAATCGTCATTATGCGCCTGACAGCGCGGCCCGCTTCTGACAAAATAGGCCGATTCCCGTTTTTTTCAATTGATGGACCCCTCCACTGATGTCAGCAAAAATTATTGATGGTAAAACGATTGCGCAGCAGGTAAGAAACGAAGTTGCTGCGGTGGTTCAACAACGTCTGGCAGCAGGTAAGCGTGCCCCCGGTCTGGCGGTTGTCTTGGTCGGTGAAAACCCGGCGTCACAGATCTATGTGGCAAGTAAGCGTAAGGCTTGTGAAGAGGTGGGCTTTGTCTCACGCTCTTATGATCTGCCAATGGCGACCAGTGAAGCAGAGCTACTGGCCCTGATTGATTCATTGAATGAAGATACCGAAATCGACGGCATTCTAATACAACTGCCACTGCCTAACGGGATTGATAACGTTAAAGTTCTGGAGCGTATTCACCCTGATAAGGATGTGGATGGTTTCCACCCATATAACGTGGGCCGCCTGTGCCAGCGTGCGCCAAAACTGCGCGCTTGTACCCCCCGTGGCATCATGACGCTGTTAGAACGTTATGACATCCCAACTTACGGCCTGAACGCGGTGGTCGTCGGCGCATCCAATATTGTTGGTCGCCCGATGAGTCTTGAATTGCTGCTGGCCGGTTGCACCACCACGGTTACCCATCGCTTTACTAAGAATCTGCGTCACCATATTGAGAATGCCGACCTGCTGGTGGTCGCTGTCGGTAAACCGGGCTTTATTCCCGGAGAATGGATTAAACCGGGCGCTATCGTGATTGATGTGGGTATTAACCGTCTGGAAAGTGGTAAAGTAGTCGGCGATGTAGCATTTGATGTCGCTGCTGAACGTGCGGGTTGGATTACACCGGTTCCAGGTGGCGTCGGGCCAATGACCGTTGCAACACTGATACAAAATACCTTGCAAGCCTGCGAGGAATATCACGACATCAGCCAAAATTGAGTTAAAGGACAGTAATGGACATTTTTCATTTGGAAAAACACCCCCATGTCGAGCTATGTGACCTACTAAAGTTACAAGGTTGGAATGACAGCGGTGCATCAGCAAAAGCAGCTATCGCTGATGGTTTGGTGAAAGTGGACGGGAAGGTAGAAACCCGCAAGCGCTGCAAAATTCTGGCAGACCAGATCGTTGAGTTTCAAGGCATGAAAGTGCAGGTTAAAGCCTAATAGCCGTTGTAATAGCCAGCATTGCTGGCCTATTGAACAATAAATATCCTCCGGCATAGCCGGAGGTTTTTCATATGCGCCTATAAGGCTCTGTTACCAGCCGCGCCCTAACAGGCGCATCGCGATCTGACATTTGCATCTATGGATTACTTACGGCCCGTAAACGGGCTACCGGGATACGGGATCGAGAGTTGCTCACCCATTTTATCCTCTTCCAATTGGTGCTTTATGTATTCTTGTATCCTGGCCGTGTTTTTCCCTACCGTATCAACGTAATACCCTCGACACCAAAACTCCCTGTTACGGTATTTGAACTTCAAATCGCCAAACTGCTCATAAAGCATCAGACTGCTCTTTCCCTTCAGGTACCCCATAAATCCCGAGACACTCATCTTGGGCGGGATCTCCAGAAGCATATGGATGTGATCCACACAGCATTCTGCTTCCAGGATATTCACGTTTTTCCATTCGCACAGTTTTCTTAAAATACTGCCAATCGCTCTGCGTTTTTCCCTGTAGAACACCTGCCTTCGGTACTTCGGCGCAAAAACTATATGATATTTACAGTTCCATCGGGTGTGCGCTAAGCTCTTTTCATCCCTCATTGGGACCCCCTTTTGATTTCTTGTTGAACATTTGCAGTTGCCAGACCGCAAACTGTTTTAACAAATCAAAAGGGGTTTTTATAACTGACCCAAAGCTGAAAGCTTTACTGAACCCCCAGCCTAGCTGGGGGTTTTCTGGGCACAAAAAAGCCGACTTTCACGTCGGCTATCATCGTTATTTAGTTCCGAAAATCTTATCCCCGGCATCACCCAACCCAGGGATAATATAACCGTGTTCGTTCAGGCCCTGATCGATGGAGGCGGTGTACAATTCAACATCCGGATGCGCTTCTTCCAGCGCCTTGATACCTTCTGGTGCAGCAACTAACACCAATACCTTAATGCTCTGGCAGCCTGCTTTCTTGAGCAAATCGATAGTAGCAATCATAGAACCACCGGTTGCCAACATTGGGTCAACCACTAACGCCATGCGTTCGTTGATATTGGAAACCAACTTCTGGAAATACGGTACCGGTTTCAGCGTCTCTTCATCGCGATACACACCTACCACACTGATACGCGCACTGGGCACATTTTCCAACACCCCTTCCATCATCCCCAGACCCGCACGCAGGATTGGCACCACTGTAATTTTCTTACCTTTAATCTGTTCTATTTCAACCGGCCCATTCCAACCTTCGATGGTCACTGTTTCAGTTTCCAGATCAGCGGTTGCTACGTAAGTCAGCAAACTCCCCACCTCGGAAGCCAATTCGCGAAAACGTTTCGTGCTGATATCATTCTCACGCATCAAACCAAGTTTATGTTTTACTAGCGGGTGCTTCACCTCAACGATCTTCATTATTTTTCTCCTGGTTAGGCGGTCGACGGCCAAAAAAATCGCGAGATTATACCGCCTTTCTTTTTGAACGCCATAATGAATAGCCTGATTCAGATCAATAGAGATTCAATTGTACGCCAAGAATGCTAAAAATCAGGGGGATATCACAAGCCACTCGCAAACGTTTGCCTGCGCTGTTAGAATTGTCGCGTTTTCTTCCTGCACCCTAAATAATTCGAGTTGCAGGAAGGCGGCAAGCAATATAATCCCGATGAGTCTATTTATTTTAAGGTCAATGACTTATTTTAAGGTCAATAGCCAGTAAGTGATTCGGGTGATTGCGCATAGCCAATGCACATGTAGCTTGACGTATTACGGGTATAAGCTCAAACAGACAACCGCCGTGGGGACCTCGCAGTGACCAACAAAACCTCTCTCAGTTATAAAGACGCAGGTGTAGATATTGATGCCGGCAATGACCTTGTTGATCGCATAAAAGGTGTGGTTAAACAAACCCGTCGACCAGAAGTCATGGGCGGATTAGGAGGGTTCGGTGCCCTGTGCGCGTTGCCGCAAAAATACCGTGAACCTATTCTGGTTTCAGGCACGGATGGCGTCGGCACCAAGCTGCGTCTGGCGATGGACCTGAAACGTCACGATACTATCGGTATCGATTTAGTCGCGATGTGTGTCAACGATCTGGTGGTTCAGGGCGCAGAGCCGCTGTTCTTCCTCGACTACTTTGCGACCGGTAAACTGGATGTGGATACTGCCGCCAGTGTGATTACCGGGATTGCCGAAGGCTGTAAACAATCAGGTTGTGCGTTGGTTGGCGGTGAAACCGCAGAAATGCCGGGCATGTACCACGGCGATGATTATGACGTTGCTGGCTTCTGTGTGGGTGTCGTAGAGAAATCTGAAATCATTGATGGCAGTAAAGTTACACCAGGTGATGTCTTGGTCGCCTTAGGTGCTAGCGGCCCACACTCCAATGGTTATTCATTGGTGCGCAAAATTCTGGACGTCAGCAACACCAATCCAGAACAGACCTCGTTGGAAGGCAAATCTCTGGCCGATCATTTGCTAGAACCGACCAAAATCTATGTGAAATCCATTCTCAGCCTGATTGAACAGTTAGATATCCACGCCATTGCGCATCTGACCGGTGGTGGCTTCTGGGAAAATATCCCGCGCGTGCTACCGCAAGGCATGCAAGCCGTTATCGACGAAGCCAGTTGGCAGTGGCCAGCGGTATTCAGTTGGCTGCAACAAGCTGGCAATGTCAGCCGCCATGAGATGTACCGCACCTTTAACTGTGGCGTCGGTATGGTTGTTGCCTTGCCTGCAGAACTGGCAGATAAAGCGGTTGAGTTGCTGACAGCTTCTGGCGAAAAAGCCTGGAAAATCGGTGTCATTGCCGCGGCAACTGAGGGTGCTGAGCAAGTCATCATTAATCCGTAATATTGCTGATTAATCATGTTGTTCGGCAAGGCGGCCTCGCCTCTGCGAGGCCCACCGATGGATCGGGTAAGTGATCATAGCTAACCACCCTGCAGCTTCAAGTACGAAGGGTATATGAAAAAAATTGTCGTATTAATTTCAGGCCAGGGAAGTAATTTACAAGCACTCATCGATGCCCAACAACAAGGGCGTATCTCTGGCAAGATCAGCGCTGTATTCAGCAATAATCCTGCAGCCTATGGTTTGGAACGTGCTGAATCCGCAGGGATCCCTCATCATGCGCTGGATGCCAAGGCTTTTACTGACCGCGTCAGTTTTGATCTGGCTCTGGCACAGGCCATCGACCAATATCAACCTGATTTATTGGTCCTCGCAGGTTATATGCGTATTCTCAGTCCAGAATTTGTTAAACACTATGCTGGGCGAATGTTGAATATTCACCCCTCGCTGTTGCCCAAATATCCAGGGCTGCATACCCACCGCCAGGCACTCGAAAACGGTGATCAAGAGCATGGTACTTCTGTGCATTTTGTCACTGAAGAGTTGGATGGCGGCCCGGTGATCCTGCAAGCCAAAGTGCCGATTTTCAGCGATGACAGCGAAGAAGATGTGGCGGAACGGGTGCAAACCCAAGAGCACAGCATTTATCCGTTGGTCGTCAGTTGGTTTACCGATGGCCGCCTGGCAATGCGTGACAACGCGGCCTGGCTGGATGGGGTGCGTTTGCCGTTGCAGGGTTATGCTGCCGAATAACCTTCCCTTCGTACTTGAAGTCGCATAAATACTGTTCAAACGGCTTCCCGGCTAATGTGTCTCTCAGTGACCCCCTTCCTGCAACTCTTCAATGACGTTGGGGGTGGGCATTAATTAAAAGCAATGTCGATCTAATATTCGCGTTTTTGCCTGTATATAATCGCCCAAAACTGACGCTGAGGTTATAATTCTGGCGACAGCGATTGCTGCCGCCATTGAGGAGTCAACATGTCTACCACTAGCAGCGTCAGATTACGCCCACTGGAACGGGAAGATCTGCCGTTTGTTCATCAGTTAGATAATAATGCCAGCATTATGCGCTATTGGTTTGAAGAACCTTATGAAGCCTTTGTTGAGTTGTGTGATCTGTATGATAAACATATCCATGACCAAAGTGAGCGCCGCTTTATTATTGAAAGTCAGGGAACAAAAATTGGCTTGGTCGAATTAGTTGAAATTAATCATATTCACCGCCGTGCTGAGTTTCAGATCATTATCGACCCAACTCATCAAGGTAAAGGCTACGCCGGAGCAGCGGCTAAATTAGCGATGGAGTATGGCTTTTCGGTACTGAATTTGTACAAACTTTATCTGATTGTGGATAAAGAAAATGAGAAAGCCATTCATATCTACAGCAAATTAGGCTTTGAAATCGAAGGTGAGTTGAAGCAAGAGTTCTTTATCAATGGTGAATACCGTACTGTTATCCGTATGTGTATTTTCCAACCACAATATTTGGCTAAATATAAAACACCATCGATAAAAAATGCTTAATACGTTGGGGTCAGATGGCCCCAATTGTTTCTTCCCCGTTATCTCCGTCATACATCAAGCTACATGTGCGTTGGCTATGCGCAATCAGCCGCATCACTGACTGAGTGCCAGCAAAGACAATAACGGAAAATCATCGCTCATCGCCAAAGCCGTCAGTTCCTGTTTAAACTGTTGACTCGAACGCTCTGTTGACTCGCGGCAGGCATGGTAAGAATAAATAATATCAATGATGTCATCTTCCGTCAGTTGCCCGTTTTTATTGGCGTAAGTACTGATGAGTAATTTCAGATAAAAATAATCAATGACCACTAAATTAAATGCAGCGGCCACCGGCAGTTCATTCCCCATCGCCAATTGGTCATGATGAATACGATAAAGAAGGTAATTACGCAATACCGACGTGTGCTGTAAGAAAAAGGGCCATGCCTGTTGAGACCAGGTATTTCTCCATTGCGGTTCAGGATCCGCCTCGGTGAAATAAGCCAGTGCCGTATGCGCATAATTAGCGAGCGTTTTTTTACCGCGGATATCAGGCAATTGTGTCATAAAATGCCCCAGGCAAGCCAATAACACCTTAACGAGGGCAGTATCAGGATCAACCGCCTGTAACTCGTTCACCGCCCCCCCCGCTGCCATGGCACTGATTAATGCGTCACGCAGGCCATCGATTTCAGCCATTTTAATTTTATTAACGTCATTGCCAGCCTGATAGCTCTGCAAAAATTGATTTATTGCCCAAAGATTTTCTTCAATATTCTCCTGTTGATTCATTGCTAGCGCCGCACAGGCACGATTAGCCAACCGCTCCTCCGTCACAATCTCAGACGCCTTAAAATAATCATATTGGTTGATCGTAGAGAAACGTAGAGTTAATGCATCCGCTGAAAATAATACCTGTCGAGTCACTTCTGGGCAGGAGAGCGACATACTTTTAATTTTTTGATATAAATATGCTCAACGCGAGGATACGTGGCACAAGAGGTACTCAACGCATTAATACCGGTGTGCTTATAAATTTGGCATAAACGCTGCTCATCAAGAAAAGGGCAATTCCCCTGATTATCTGGGTTGATATTGGCCCAGGATGCCAGGCTGTCTTGAGTAACAGAAATATGGCTTATGGCGATACGCTTAATATCGGAGTAGGGGCTTTTGATGTATCTCTGATAACGGTTTTTATCGAGCGTAATACTTACGCCTTGGCAGCAGTGTTCACGACAAGCCGCACCAACACAGCTAAACGTCTCCATAAAATCGGGTTGGGTTATCAGTAGTTCTTTCACTTAATGTTTCCATTCAATAGTCACTCATAACAAACGACATAAAAAATGGAAACTTAAATCGTGAAAGATAAATCCAGTAAATACCTTATGTTGTAACGACTGATTTGTAACGACTGATTTGTAACGACTGATTTTGTAGCAGCCAGCGTCAGGACAATTCACCTCAAAATAATTTGCCTAAAAACAATCCACCGTAGAACACCCCACCAGCCTCATTCAGCACGCTATTAACCATAGCGGCCAGTAATATAATCTTCCGTCTGGCGCTGATATGGCGAGGTGAATAACGCATCGGTATTGTTATATTCCACCAAACGCCCCTGATGAATAAACGCCGTATAATCTGAAACCCGCGCGGCCTGTTGCATATTGTGGGTCACTAATACTACCGTGTATTGCTGCTTCAAGGTCGTAATCAGCTCTTCAATGGTTAGCGTCGATATCGGGTCCAAAGCGGAAGTCGGTTCATCCAGCAATAATACTTCGGGTTCAATGGCAATCGCTCTGGCGATGACTAACCGCTGCTGTTGGCCGCTGGAGAGGCGAAATGCATTTTCCCGCAGCCTGTCCTTCACTTCATGCCATAACGCGGCCGCCCGTAGCGAACGCTCAACCGCCTCGTCAAGAACCCGCCGGTCACGGACCCCCTGCAAGCGTAAACCGTATACCACATTCTCATAAATAGATTTAGGAAATGGGTTGGGCCGTTGAAAGACCATGCCAACTCGGCGACGTAATGCGGCAACATCGGTGGTTTTATCGGTAATAATTTCATCACCCAGCCGGATCTCTCCGTCAAAATGGCAGTTATCCAGCAGGTCATTCATCCGGTTAAAACAGCGTAACAACGTGGATTTACCACAACCTGAAGGGCCAATCAACGCCGTGACCCGATGTTTGGGGACACAGAATGAGATGTCATGCAGCACCTGCTTATCACCATAAAATAAATTGAGCCTCTCGACCGCCAGTGCAGTTTGCTCATCAGTCAAATGCTGTACATCAAGTAGCGGCAACGAATTCGGCGTCAAAAGTCCCATATCATGTCCTGCAGGTTAAGAATCCAATTACAACATTAAGCCACGGTACTTCTCACGCAGATGGTGACGAATCCCCATCGCGGCTAAATTAAGGCCAACGACAATGATCACCAGTAGCAGTGCGGTGGCAAAAACCAATGGGCGGGCCGCTTCCACATTCGGGCTTTGGAACGCCATATCATAGATCTGGAAGCTCAGATGCATGAATTTGCGCTCCAAATGTAGGAAAGGGAAAATACCATCGACCGGCAATACCGGGGCGGATTTAACCACCCCCACTAACATCAGCGGTGCGGTCTCCCCCGCGGCTCGAGCGACAGCTAAAATCAGCCCCGTGAGCATCGCAGGTGCCGCCATCGGTAGCACGATGTGCCACAGTGTCTCAGCCTTGCTGGCCCCCAAAGCCTGTGATCCTTGCCGCAAACTGGTTGGAATGCGGGCTAGCCCTTCTTCGGTGGCAACAATCACCACGGGCAACGTCAATAAAGCCAGCGTTAACGCCGCCCACAGCACACCCGGTGTGCCAAATGTTGGATTAGGCAATGACTCGGCATAAAAGAGCTTATCTAGCGAACCACCAATCAGATAAACAAAGAACCCCAGACCAAATACCCCATACACAATGGAGGGGACCCCAGCCAGATTCACCACAGAGATACGGATCAGGCGAGTCAGCCAATTTTTCCCGGCGTATTCATGCAAATAAACCGCCGCGATCACCCCTAATGGCATCACCACGATAGACATTAAAATCACCATCAGCACCGTACCGAAAATAGCGGGAAAAACACCGCCTTCGGAACTCGCATTGTACGGATTGTCGGTCAAAAACTTTTTGGTTTGTGCCGCCCAGTGCCGCAACTTCTGCCCGAAACTCATGTCGTTGGGATACCAGGCCCGGTTAATTTCACTCAGTGGCAGCGGGTGTATTTGCCCATTCATATCTTGCCACAAGAGTGTATAGCGGTGTTTTTCCGTTTGTAAGCTCCGCAGTTTATCGATAAGAGTCTGGTGACGACGTTGTAACTCCCCCAGCTCTGCGTCAATACGATCCTGCGATTTGCTGTCTAAATCTCCGGCAATTTGCAGCCGTTTCTTTTGTAACCGTAATGCTTCAAATTGTTGATTGAGCATACTCATTTGGCGGAACTGAATATCATTAGCTTGCCTGACCAGCGCCTGCACAATGGGGATGCGTTTTTGCAGCTCTTGTCTTAGGTTATCGCCAACTAATGGCTGCCCGTTATCCAACATACCGGCAAGCAAACCATACGCCATACCATTGTTATGGCGGTCCAGAGCCAATAGCCCCTTCGGCAGGCTGCGCTGTTGAATATCACTCTCCAGCAAGGTATAGAAATCCTGCCCCTGAACCTCACGGTTACCTGACTTGATCAGCAAGCGAGTGACTGAATCACCCGTATTTGGCGGTAGAGTCATCCCGGCCTGTTCTAATTGCTGCCGCGGTAGAGATTGTTGCCGATAAATTTCCCCCACCAGTCTTACCGGGCCGGCAGCGGTTTGTTTCAACTCAAATTGGTAGACCGGGCTGGGCCAGAAATAACGCATTCCCTGCCCTGCCAACAATAAGATGACGCCAATCAGCGCCAACAAGCTAATACTGACTGACGCCGCAGTTAGCCAGATCCACGGCGAGCCAGATTTAACCCATTTGTTTATAAGGCCCGTGTTTATAAGACCCGTGTTTATAAGATGGATGTTTGTAGATCCTGTTTTCATCACGCTGTCCGCTCCATTTGATAGCGTTCACGCAGCCGCAGGCGAACCGCTTCTGCCAGCGTATTCACCAAAAACGTAAAGCAGAATAAGACCAATGCCGTCAGGAATAGCACCCGGTAGTGCCCACTGCCGACCACCGCTTCCGGCATTTCAATGGCTATATTGGCCGCCATCGCCCGTAACCCTTGGAAAATGCTGCCACCAATAATGGGCGAGTTACCGGTTGCCATCAGCACAATCATGGTCTCACCCACCGCACGGCCAAAACCTATCATCACCGCAGAGAAAATACCGGCGTAGGCTGAAGGCAGCACCACGTGGAGCAATGTTTGCCAGGGGGTTGCCCCCAGAGCCAACGAGCCTTGGCTTAATGACGGGGGCACACTGAACAGCGCATCCTCTGCCAGCGAAAAAATAATAGGGATTAAGGCGAACCCCATTGCCACCCCCACCACCAGCGCATTGCGCTGATCGTAATCATCCCCCAGCCACTCATGCAACGGTTGGCCCAACGCCCACACCGCCAATGATGGCCCCAACCACAGGGCCAGCCATCCGGTCAGTAAGATCACCGGCAGCAGTACCATCACATCCCAGCCCGCAGGTAATGGCCATTGTGTCTTGGCCGACAGGCGAGCGCTGCCCCAACCACACAATAAAATCGCTAGGGCTAGCAGCAGCGGCAATAACAAGATCCCCGCCAGATAACGTTCAATCACCGGTGCCAGCCAGATCCCTGCAATTAAACCGATAACCACCGTAGGGAATGCTCCCATCATCTCAATGGTCGGTTTAACGACTCGCCGCAACCCCGCAGACATAAAATACGCAGTGTAAATGGCCCCCGCCAATGCCAACGGCACCGCGAATAACATGGCATAAACGGCCGCCTTTAAGGTACCGAAGATAATCGGTATCAGGCTAAATTTGGCCTGATAGCTCTCTTCGGCAGAACTCGATTGCCATACATAGGCTGGCTCTGGGTAGTTTTCATACCATAACGGCTGCCACAGGCCACGCCAGGTGATGTCCGGATAACGGTTGTCTAGCCGATAAACTGACCACCCGGAGGCGTTTTCCACTAACAGGCTATCGCCCCACGGCGAAAAATCGGCATGGCTGATACCTTCGACCAACGTAGATTGCAGTAACGGCGGTGACTGGATGCTGGAAAAAAGGGATAACTCACCGTGTGGCGAGAGCAAAGCAAAGACCCGGCGGGTGTTCTCCGCGGTGAGTATTCCCTGACTTGCTGGTGTAAAACTGCGGATCCGCGTCAAATGGAACGATGGGCTTGGCCCTTTTCGCACATCAAACCATTGGGTCACCACACCATCCGGTGATTGCACCAACAGCGATTTCCCTCCAGCCAATAAGGAGAGCGTTAAAGGCCCACTGAGCGCTTCCTTTTCACCCACCAGAGACACCACTTCGCGTAACTGCCAGCCGGAACCTGGTGCGTCACTCGCAAGTTTTTCACTCTCTAATGGCCTATTGACCAATTGGTAAATATGCACTTGATTGCCCGAAAGCACATAGAGTAAGCGGCCATCAGGCGCGAGCAACAGTTGATCGACAGTGGCGGGCACCGCGCCAAGAGTGGTTATCTGCTGCCCCTGCGGGGTGAATTGCCCCACCAACAAGCGGCTATCATCGGTAATGGCAGCAACGGAAAATTGCTGTGGTTGCGGCTCTGCCAGCGCCAAATGCAGCAAGCGCTTGCCTTGTATATCGAGCGCACGCGGTTGATCGCCCAATGGAAATTGCCAGCCAGGCGGGGTGGCAGAAAAATCGGGTTGTAGCAGAGTAAAGCGGCCATTACTCAGACCGGCACCATATAAAGGCTGCCCGCCGATGGCACGGCTCCATGAGACGGGCGGCGCGGATAACGCCTGTTCATTGATGACACTGCCAGCAGGTGCACTCCCTTGCCCACCAAGGCGAATAAACACACCTTTACCTTGGTTATCAATGCGATAAGCTATTTTCCCTTGAATATCCATTCCCAGAGCGAGTGCCGGCGCATTGCGTTTCACCACGAACTGATTATCCAAACGGATAGAAACAGGTTTAAATAATGGCAATACGGCATACAATAAGTAGACAAATATCAGCATCAGTGTCAGTAATACCAGCAAACCACCACTGGTGACTGTCATGCGCACCCAACGATCAATAAAAGCCCGGCGCTTATCTCTCCCTGATGGTGACGCTATGCTTGTTTGCCGCATAATGTTTAGTTGCCTCATGCCTTACACCATATTCCGTCAATGGTTACTGCCCGTGATGAATCTTTCAGGCATTTACATGCTACCGTTTCAAGCTATCTGTTCAAATAAGTTGTTCAAATAAGCTGTTCAAATGACCGAGCATCTTATGTCAGTTTTGTGGCGTTTGCATGACAATGTTAACTAATGATATCTGTTGGACTTTTTTGTCAATTTTTCGCAATAATGTTTACGGACACTAAATACTCCCACAATAATCTTAATGGAGTTGCAATGGGTCAGGAAAAGCTCTATACCGAAAAAGAACTCAGTTGGTTATCTTTTAATGAGCGGGTATTGCAGGAAGCGGCGGATAAGAGCAACCCGCTTATTGAGCGGATGCGATTTCTTGGCATTTACTCCAATAATCTGGATGAGTTTTATAAAGTTCGTTTTGCCGATCTGAAACGGCGCATTCTTATTAACGAAGAGCAAGGCTCTGCTGTGACGTCCCGCCATTTGCTGAAAAAAATTCAGAGCAAAGTGGTGAAAGCCGATCAAGAGTTTGATGGGCTGTATAATGACCTGTTACTGGAAATGGCCCGTAATCAAATCTTTTTGGTTAATGAGCGGCAAATTTCCGAGAATCAGCAAACGTGGCTGAAGCAATACTTTAAACAGCATCTGCGTCAACACATTACACCGATCCTGATTAACCATGACACCAATCTGGTTCAGTTTTTAAAAGATGATTATACCTATCTGGCGGTAGAAATTATTCGTGGGCAGGATATTGCCTATGCCCTGCTGGAAATTCCATCAGATAAAATACCGCGCTTTGTCAATTTACCGCCTGAAGCGCCTCGCCGTCGCAAGCCAATGATATTACTTGATAATATATTGCGCTTCTGTCTGGATGAAATATTTAAAGGCTTCTTTGATTATGATGCGCTGAATGCATATTCAATGAAAATGACGCGGGATGCCGAATATGATTTGGTGACCGAGATGGAATCAAGCCTCTTGGAATTGATGTCATCTAGTTTGAAACAGCGTCTGACAGCCGAACCCGTGCGTTTTGTTTACCAGCGGGATATGCCCGATGAAATGGTAGAACTCCTGCGCAATAAATTGGGTATATCTAACGATGATTCCGTGATCGCCGGTGGCCGTTACCATAATTTCAAAGACTTTATCAACTTCCCCAATGTAGGCAAAAGTAATCTGGTTAACCGGCCAATGCCACGCCTGCGCCATGTCTGGTTTGATAAATTCCGCAACGGTTTTGATGCCATCCGCGAACAGGATGTGCTGCTGTACTACCCGTATCATACCTTTGAGCATGTGCTGGAGTTATTACGGCAAGCCTCATTCGATCCAAGCGTTCTGGCGATTAAAATCAATATTTATCGGGTCGCCAAAGATTCACGCATTATCGACTCGATGATCCATGCCGCTCATAACGGCAAAAAGGTAACGGTGGTCGTGGAGTTGCAGGCTCGCTTTGATGAAGAGGCCAATATTCATTGGGCTAAAAGTCTGACGGCGGCTGGGGTACACGTTATTTTCTCTGCGCCAGGGCTGAAAATTCATGCCAAACTGTTCCTGATTTCTCGCCTTGAAAATGACGAAATCGTGCGTTATGCCCATATTGGCACCGGTAACTTTAACGAGAAGACCGCCAGAATTTATACCGACTATTCGTTGCTGACGGCAGATGCCAGGATTACCAACGAAGTGCGCCGGGTATTTAACTTTATTGAAAATCCCTATCGCCCGGTTACGTTCGATAATCTGATGGTTTCGCCACAGAATTCGCGCTTAATATTATATCAGTTGATTGATCAGGAAATTATCCACGCACAGGCCGGTGAAAGCGCAGGAATTACTCTAAAAATAAATAATTTAGTGGATAAAGGCCTGGTAGATAGGTTATATAGCGCCTCCAGTGCTGGCGTCAAAATACGTCTATTGGTACGCGGTATGTGTTCATTAATCCCGAATATGCCGGGTATCAGCGATAATATTCAGGTCACCAGTATTGTTGATCGCTTTTTAGAGCATGACCGTGTGTACGTCTTTGAGAATAAAGGCGATAAACTGGTTTATCTCTCCTCTGCGGACTGGATGACCCGTAATATTGACTACCGAATTGAAGTGGCTGTTTCGCTGTTGGATCCAAAATTGAAGCAGCGGGTGCTGGATATCTTAGAGATATTATTCAACGACACCGTCAAAGCCCGTTATATTGATAAAGAGCTGAGTAATCGTTATGTACCGCGTGGAAACCGGCGCAAAGTACGTGCACAGATTGCTATCTATGATTATTTAAAAGCACTGGAACAACCGGAGCAGTAGACCTAACACTATGCCGCTAACCAATAATTCGACTACCAAACCGCAGGAAATCGCCGCCATCGATCTTGGCTCTAACAGTTTCCATATGGTCATTGCCCGTGTCGTCAACGGCGCTTTGCAAGTTTTAGGGCGCCTGAAACAACGCGTGCATCTGGCCGATGGCCTGGATAGCAATAATATGCTCAGTGAGGAGGCTATCGAGCGCGGCCTGGCCTGTCTGGCCCTGTTTGCTGAACGTTTGCAGGGGTTCTCCCCAGATAACGTGTGTATCGTCGGGACTCACACCCTGCGGCAAGCCGCCAATGCAGAGACATTCCTCAAACGTGCCGCCGAGGTTATCCCTTATCCCATTGAAATTATCTCGGGCCAGGAAGAGGCGCGCCTGATTTTTATGGGCGTTGAGCACACCCAACCAGAGAAGGGCCGCAAGCTGGTGATCGACATCGGTGGCGGATCGACAGAAATGGTGATTGGCGAGGACTTTGAGCCATTGCTGGTAGAGAGCCGCCGTATGGGCTGCGTCAGTTTTGCTCAACAGTTTTTCCCTGGTGGTGAAATCAGCAAGAATAATTTCAGACGTGCGCGTCTGGCCGCGGCACAAAAGTTGGAAAATCTGGCATGGCAATACCGGATCCAAGGCTGGCAATATGCGCTGGGTGCGTCTGGCACCATTAAAGCCACCTATGAAGTCTTGGTCGAAATGGGCGAAAAAGACGGTTTGATCACGCCTGAACGGCTGGAGATGCTGGTTGAAAATGTCCTGCAATTCAAGCAATTCTCAGCCCTGAGTCTGCCGGGGCTTTCGGAGGATCGCCAATCCGTATTTGTTCCAGGGCTGGCTATTCTCTGTGGCGTATTCGACGCATTGGCCATCAAAACATTACGTTTATCTGACGGTGCGCTACGTGAAGGTGTGCTGTATGAAATGGAAGGTCGCTTCCGCCATCAGGATATCCGTCAACGTACCGCCAAAAGTTTGGCAGATCACTACAATATTGATCGTGAACAAGCCCGTCGGGTGCTGGAAACCACGGAGCAACTGTATACCCAATGGTTGGCACAAAATACCAAGCTGGTACAGCCCCAACTGGAAGCATTATTGAAATGGGCGGCGATGCTGCATGAAGTTGGCCTGAGCATTAATCACAGCGGCATGCATCGTCATTCGGCCTATATTTTACAAAATACGAATTTACCGGGCTTCAATCAGGAGCAACAAACCCTGTTGGCGACGTTGGTCCGAATGCACCGTAAAGCCATCAAATTGGATGAATTGCCACGCCTGAATTTATTCAAGAAGAAATACTATTTGCCGTTAATTCAATTATTGCGTCTGAGCACATTGCTGAATAATCAACGCCAATCCACCACCACACCAGAAAGCCTGCGGTTGATAACCGACGACAGTCACTGGACATTGCGTTTTCCACATGGCTATTTGACGCAAAACAGTCTGGTGCAACTGGATTTCGAACGCGAACAGGCCTACTGGGATGATGTTGTGGGCTGGAAGCTGGTTATTGAAGAAGAAGAGCCGGATGAGGCTGCAAAAGTGGCCCCTGAAGAGTGATCTGACGCTAATAAAATCGTGCACCGGGTGGTTGTCATCACCCGGTGCGTCAATTGACAGCATGAGCGGTTAAATCATTCGTCGTTAAAACGATCAATCGTTAAACGATCATTGCTAAGCGATAAAACAAAGGCTATGCGAAGAAGACCTTCAACTCAATTGACGAAAATTATCTTGCTGGTGAGTTTCCTCATTCTGTTTGGCCGCCTGTTGTATGCGGCAATCGCGTCGATCTCCCATCACCAAGAGCGTCAGTCTCAACAAATTGAACTGTCAGTCGAGGGCGAACCTCCTGGCCCGCATCAAACAGACCTTAGCCCGTAGATTTGATGCCAATCCCTACGCCCTTAGAATGTTTAGATCCAAGGACACATTATGCCCGTGCCTATTATTCCCGTGTCACTTTCTGCCGCTGCCCAAAAAAATGCCAAAATCAACACTAAAAAACTGGCCGAAATACGCGAAAGAATCCTCTCCCTCCTATTAAATAATCGAGCGCTGGTTGACGGTATTTTGGGCCGTCAGGAGGAGCGGGAAAATCTCAGTGATGAACAACTGCAGGATCAAACCGCAGAAATAAAAACCTTGCTCGATGACCTGCATGCAGCAGATCTCGCCGACTTACTGGAAGCATTACCCAACGACGAACGTTTGGCACTCTGGCGGTTGGTTAAAAATGAGAAGCGCGGCCAAACACTGGTTGAAGTCTCTGAGACCGTGTGGGATACCCTGATCAAAGAGATGAGCGATAAAGACCTGTTAAAAGCCATGCGCACCTTGCATGTGGATGAACAGGCTTATCTGGCCGAGTATTTACCGCGTAACCTGATGGGCCGCTTACTGACGTCATTAGATCCAGATCAACGGGCCCGAGTTCGTGAAGTGATTCAGTATGGCCGCGACAGTGTCGGCCAAATGATGGATTTTGAGCTGGTCACCGTCCGCAAAGATGTCACGCTAGCAACCGTACAGCGCTATTTGCGCTATCGGAAACGTATCCCTGATGCCACAGATAAACTGTTTGTCATTGATCGCAAAAATACGTTACTCGGCGAATTACCCCTGACATCAATCCTGCTCAATGCACCGAACACCTTGGTGTCTGAGGTAATGGATCAGAATCCGACGACGTTCCAACCAGAGCAGAAAGCCGAAGATGCGGCAGGGGCCTTTGAACGTTATGACTTAATCAGCGCCGCCGTTATTGATGCTAAAGGTAAACTGATGGGCCGGCTGACCATCGAAGAGATTGTTGACGTGGTTAATGAAGAGAGCGATACCACGCTGAGGCGCATGGGGGGGTTAAGCCCGGAAGAGGATGTGTTCTCCCCGGTAGGCCGTGCGGTGCGGACCCGTTGGTCATGGCTGGCGATCAATCTTTGTACTGCATTTATCGCCTCCAGAGTTATTGGTTTATTTGAAGACACGATTTCACAGTTAGTGGCGCTGGCGGCGTTAATGCCCATTGTCGCAGGTATCGGCGGTAATACCGGCAATCAGACCATTACCATGATTGTTCGCGCATTGGCTTTACACCACATTCAACAGGGCAGTGTCTCCTTCCTGATGTTAAGAGAATTAGGGGTGGCACTGATTAATGGCCTGGTCTGGGGAGGGATTATGGGCCTTGTCACCTACCTGCTGTATGGCGACCCGGCAATGGGTGCGGTGATGACGTTAGCCATGATGCTCAATCTATTGATGGCCGCGGTAATGGGCGTAACCATCCCCATGACCATGGCCCGTTTAGGCCGTGATCCGGCGATTGGTTCCAGCGTCATGATCACCGCCATCACGGATACCGGTGGATTCTTCATCTTTTTAGGCCTCGCCACCCTATTTTTAGTCTAGTGACATTCTCCGCCTGCACCGTGATTGGCCTCCCCATCATCGGCGGTGGGTCGCGCCCTGATTTGGAGAGTGATCCACTTGCTCCCATGTTCACTCTAGGGTAAAGTCGCCCCCCTTTATTTGGCCTGGGGAGCAATTGATGTTCATTGGATTTGACTACGGCACAGCAAACTGCTCAGTTGCCGTGATGCGGGATGATGCTCCCACGT
Source organism: Yersinia pestis (assembly GCF_900460465.1). Lineage (GTDB taxonomy): Bacteria > Pseudomonadota > Gammaproteobacteria > Enterobacterales > Enterobacteriaceae > Yersinia > Yersinia pestis. The sequence goes on from NZ_UAVH01000007.1 coordinate 732,027, forward strand.
TGTTGGCGTTAGAAAATAACGACGTCTATTTACCGTCGATGTTGTGTGCACCCACACGCGAAGCCGTGAGTGAGTGTCTGCATCGTCACTGGCAAGTGCCAACGGGCAGCGACGAAAACCAACAACTCTTGCGTCGGGCCATCGCGTTCAATCGCGAAGAAGATATTCCGGTAACCGCCGATAGCCTGCTATTCGGCCTCTCCGCCCTTGCTCAATACATCGAAGACCCCGAAGAGGTTTACTTTGTAAAATCGCCAAAATCCTTTTTAGGCGCTAATGGCCTGAAACCTCAGCAATTGGCTCTGTTTGAAGATTTAGTCTGCGCCATGATGTTTCACATCAAGCGTCAGGCTGAATCCGTTTTGGCCGCAGAAATCCGTCAAACAGTCATTGGCCGCCCGGTAAACTTTCAGGGTTCCGGCGGCGAAGACGCTAACCGGCAGGCGGAAGGGATTTTATTACGTGCCGCACAACGTGCCGGTTTCCGTGATATCGCCTTTCAATTTGAACCCGTGGCTGCGGGGCTGGATTTCGAAGCGACATTAACGGAAGAAAAAACCGTACTGGTCGTGGATATCGGCGGGGGGACCACCGACTGTTCAGTCTTATTGATGGGGCCGAAGTGGCAAGGTTTGGCTGATCGCCAACAGAGCCTGTTGGGGCATAGCGGCTGCCGTGTTGGGGGTAACGATCTCGACATCATGCTGGCCTTCAAACAATTGATGCCACTGTTTGGGATGGGCGGTGAAACCGAGAAAGGGATTGCCATGCCGTCCCTACCATATTGGAATGCGGTTGCCACCAATGATGTCCCGGCGCAAAGCGACTTCTACAGCACGGTTAATGGCCGTTTCCTGCGTGATCTCATCCGTGATGCCGCTAACCCACAACACGTTGAACGGCTGCTGAAAGTGTATCAACAGCGCCTGAGCTACCGCTTGGTTCGCGCCGCAGAAGAGAGCAAAATTGCCCTGTCTGACCAAGAGCAGGTCGCTACAACATTGGATTTTGTTGAAGCCGAATTGGGCCAAATCATCAGCCAGCAACAACTGGCCGAAGCGATTAGTCCACCGCTACAACGCATTCAGGAGCAAGTCAGCCTGGCGCTGACCACCAGCAATGTCAAACCGGATGTTATTTACCTGACGGGTGGGAGCGCCCGCTCTCCGTTACTGCGTGCCGCGCTACAGCAACAATTGCCGGGGATCCCGTTGGTGGGGGGGAACGATTTCGGCTCGGTGACCGCCGGACTGGCCCGCTGGGCCCAAACCCTGTACCGATAACCCCTATTATGTTCACCTCTCAGTGAGTTATCTCGCACTGAGAGTTTTTGTTGGCGTATCACTTGCAAGACTGCATGTGCGGCGCGGCAACGAGAGTGGTCAACCCATAGAGCGCCTGTACAACTTGCGCCGCCTGAGTGACCTATACGATGGGAACATCGGTGGTCAATAACGCCTGTGCCGTGGTCATCTCAGACATGCTGCCCTCCATTCACCTCCCTATCCGGCGTTTATATTTAATTCCATGCCCCTCGGCTTATTCCCCGGCAGATTATGGGGACACTGGATGATGGCGTAAACGCTCACTACGCCGCCGGAGCAGTTCCATCACAATCAGTAACAACAGCGAAGCGCCAACCATTAATGAAGCGGCCGCCGCAATAGTCGGATCGAGATTTTCACGGATACCGGCAAACATTTTGATCGGTAATGTGCGCTGACGCGGGCTGGCAAGAAACAGTGTCACGACCACTTCATCAAACGAAACCGCAAAAGCAAACAAGGCACCTGAAAATACACCGGGGGCGATCAGCGGTAAGGTGACCTTACGAAAGACCCGCCACTGTGATGCCCCCAAGCTGGCGGCCGCCCGCGACAGATTCTGATCATAACTTTTCAAGACAGCGGTCACGGTGATCACGACAAATGGGACCCCAAGCAAGGCGTGGGCCAAGACTAATCCCAGGTAGCTGTTGAGCAGTGATAAGCGGGCAAAGAAGAAAAACATGCCAACAGCAATGATCACCACCGGGGCCACCATTGGCGAAATCAACATCGCCATCACCAACGCCTTGCCCCGAAACTCCCCGCGCACCAAGCCAATGGCGGCCAAAACCCCCAGCCCCGTCGCCAGCAAGGTCGCCAACGGGGCAATCAGCAGGCTGTTACCCAAGGCCCCCAGCCACTCATCCGAGTTGAAAAAGGTCTGATACCAACGCAGTGAAAAACCCGCCATTGGGTAACTGAGAAAAGAACCCGCATTAAACGACAGCGGCACAATGACCAATACCGGTACGATCAGGAATAATAAAATGGCGGCGCTGTAAAAATTAAAGACCCATTTCCACCCCCTAAGCAGCCACGCCCCTTTTTGTTTCAGTGCCTTTTGTGGTTTCGGCATCGTCTCCTCCGGCACAATGTGTTGATAAGCTCATGAACGGATAAACACATCAATAGATGAACTAATGAATCGCGGTTTCAGCCTGGGTACGGGTTACTCGGATATAAACCACGTACAGCAACAGGACGATAATCAATAACTGGCTCCCCAACGCCGCGGCCATTCCCCAGTTCATGGTGGTATTGGTAAAGAAAGCGACAAAGTAGCTCACCATCTGATCACCCGGACCGCCGAGTAATGCGGGTGTGATGTAGTAGCCAATCGCCATCATAAAGACCAGTAACGCGCCCGCCGTAACGCCGTTGTAGGTTTGCGGTACATAAACACGCCAGAAAGCAGCAAACGGATGCGCACCTAATGAAATGGCGGCTCGGACATAATTGGGCGAAATACCTTTCATCACGGCATACAGCGGCAACACGATAAAGGGCAGCAGGATATGGGTCATTGAGATGTAGACCCCGGCGCGGTTAAACACCAGCGCCAATGGTTGTTCGATAAGCCTACTCCCCAGCAGCGACTGGTTGATTAACCCACTGGACTGCAACAGCACAATCCAACTGGCGGTACGCACAATCAATGAGGTCCAGAACGGTAACAACACCAGCATCAACAACAGGTTGGCGCGGCCAGTGGGCTGTTTTGCCAACCAATATGCCAGCGGGTATCCCAAGGTAACGCATAACAGAGTGACGACAGCCGCCATCCATAACGTCCGCAGCAAGACGTTAACGTACAACGCTTGATCAGCCGGTAATGCCTTAATTTGCCCACTTTCTACGTCTACTTTACGGTCAAATGCAGATAGCAGGTAATAGCGGGTCAAGGGCTGAGTCGCCCGTTGCAGCGATTGCCAAGTGCTTAATTCCCCCCACAACGGTAACGCACTGATTAGCGCTTCACGTACCGGCCCTTCAGCCGGTACTTTCCGTAGTGTCGACATGATCAGGCTACGATAACGGTTATCTTCATAACTCATCCGTTTGGCGATCGAGAGCATTAATCCATTGCTACGCGCGTTACGCAGATCAGTGATCAATGCCTCGAACATTGCCTCGTCCGGTAGCGCATCGCCAGGCCAATTCGCCAGTACAGCCACTGTTACCGGCATGGCCACCCTCAATTCGGGGTTATCGATACTTTTCCCCAAGATAGTCGCAATGGGGAAAATAAAGCTAACGACGATAAACAGCAGCAGCGGTGTAATCAGTAAGAGAGATCGGCGTGTGTAGGCCGCCTTCACTTTGCGCAGTTGTTGACGCAGTATCGGGCCAGATTGCTGCCGCTCATCCGCTACAGGTTTGGTGACCATCTCGGTTTGGCTCATTGCGTTCCCTCCGGAAACCGTGGGTCTACGCCAGCAGCTATCGCCGTTATTTAGCTGCCCAAGAGTTGAAGCGTTGCTCAAGATCTTCGCTATGCTCGACCCAGAATTGATTGTTCATGGGAAAAGCCTCAGCCAGGTTGGCTGGCGCAGTGGGTAAATTAGCGGCGATTTCGGGATCAATCATCAAGGTGGCGTTGATATTGGTCGGGCCATAAGCGATATTTTCTGCAAAGACTTTCTGATTTTCCGCTAAGTTGGCAAAGGCGATAAATTGTTCTGCCAATACTTTTTTTTTGGAGCCTTTGACGATAGTCCAACTGTCCATATCGTAGATACTGTCAGTCCAAACCATTCTAAAATCATGGCCTTCTTTTAGCGCGGACCCCACACGGCCATTATAGACTGACCCCATCACAACATCACCGGACACCAGCCATTGCAGCGGTTGCGCCCCAGATTCCCACCACTGGATATTCGGTTTAAGTTGATCCAGTTTGTTGAAAACACGTTCAACACCTTCCGGCGTCGCCAGCACACGATACACATCCTCACGTTTCACGCCATCCGCCAGCAACGCAATTTCCATGGTAAATTTGGCAGTTTTGCGCAGGGAACGTTTGCCGGGAAAAGTGGTGACATTCCAGAAGTCAGCCCAACTGGTCACCGGGGTTTTAAATTTACTGGCGTCGTAGATTAATAGCATTGACCACAAAAAAAGACCCGAACCACATTGGCTAACCGTGCCTTTAATGAACTGACGTTCATCGCCTAACTTGCTCCAATCCAGGGTTTCAAATAGCCCTTCATTGCATCCCCGTAGCAGTTCTGGGCCTTCAACTTCGACGATATCCCACCCTATTTGACCCGTTTCCACCATCGCACGGATACGGGCCATTTCACCGTTATACTCCCCGGCTTCAATTGTTCCTTTCCCGGCGGCCATGAAAGGTTTATAGAACGCCTTAACCTGTGCGTCTTTGTTTAAACCACCGAATGACACCACCGTCAGGGTTTCAGCGTGCGTTTGAAATACCCATCCGGCGAGCAGCGTAGTCAGTGTCATTATTTTAAACATGCTGTGGCTCCTGGTAACGGGTTAACGTTTCGAGATCAGTGAGATAAAACCTTTAGCTCGCCAGTAGGCGGGTAAGAATATTCATCGCCTGTTTAAATTGCTTGTCGGGAATGGTCAATGGGTAGAGGAAGCGGATCACGTTGCTGTGGACACCGCAACTCAGGAGTAACAGCCCCTCTTCCAGTGCCTGACGTTGATAGGCGCGCGTCAGTTCTGGTGACGGTTTACCGCTGACGGGATCGTTAAATTCCACCGCCACCATGGATCCACGCGCACGAATGCCCACAATGGCCGCATTGCTCATTTGGGCTTTTTCCAGTACGTCAACCAACTTCGCGCCTAAAATCAGGGCGCGCTCGCATAACTTCTCTTCAGCAATAATATCGAGCACCGCCAGTGACGCAGCCACCGCCAGTGGGTTACCGGCATAAGTACCGCCCAAACTCCCCGGCAACGGGGCATCCATAATGTCGGCCCGACCCGTGACCGCGGAAATTGGCATACCGCCCCCAAGGCTTTTCGCCATGGTGATCACATCAACTTTGGTGTCGGGATAATATTCCATGGCAAATAACTTGCCTGTACGGGCAAACCCCGTTTGTACTTCATCGGCAATCAGCAAAATACCGTGCTCATCACACAGGGTGCGCAAAGCACTGACAAATTCCGGCGGGGCGATATTAAAACCGCCCTCGCCCTGAATCGGCTCAAATAGAATGGCCGCCACTTGTGTCGGACTGATATCACAACGAAACAGGCGCTCAACACTGCTGATGGCCTCTTCGACACTCACGCCATACAACTCATTGGGATAGAGGGCGTGAAAAATGGAGGCAGGGAACGGACCAAAACCGACTTTGTACGGCACCGCTCTACCGGTCAACGCCATCGCCAATAAGGTTCGGCCATGAAATGCCCCGGAGAAAGCAATCACACCAGGGCGGCCAGTCGCCGCACGCGCTATTTTCACGGCATTTTCTATCGCTTCGACCCCAGTGGTGAAAAAAGCGGTTTTACTGTTGCCCGCTGCCGTCATATTTGAATCAGAAATAGGGGCTAGCGAATTAATTTTCTCTGCCAATGTGACATAACTGGCGTAAGGCACCACCTGATAGGCAGTATGGGTAAACTGGTCCAGTTGTTGGCGCACAGCGGCCATCACTTTCGGGTGGCGGTGTCCGATATTGAGTGTCGCAATACCCGCCGTAAAATCGATATATTCCCGCCCCTGTTCATCCCACAGCGTGGCATTTTCAGCCCGTACCGCATAGAAATCACATAACACACCAATCCCACGTGGGGTCGCCTCTTTTCTGCGTTGTTCCAATTCACGGTGACTCATGATTCGCTCCTGCTGGTATGCCATGGGTCAATCCCCCCACGGGGGCGTATGTGGATGACTGTCTCGGTTCGTAATGACTAATTCGTCGATTAATTTGTATATTAATTAACCTAGTCTCGGTTTTTTATCCCTAAGTCGCCCTACAATCCAGTGCCAATTTTGATTATTTTAAGGTGCCAATTTGCGATCACTGCTTTCTGACCTGCTGTTACAGCGCCTGACACCGGCTACCCTCTCTACGGTTCCAGTGGCTAAAAATAAGCGGCTCTACCGTGCGCTGCGTTTATCTATTCTGGACGGCAGCATCCGTGCCGGTAGCCGCTTACCGGCATCACGTGATCTGGCACAAGAACTGGAGATTTCGCGCAATACGGTGCTGGCCGCCTATGACCAATTACAGGCAGAAGGCTATATTCAGACACGTACCGGCGGCGGTACCTTTGTGACCACTGATTTGCCAGAAGACGGGCTGAACAAAATGGATACCCTGCCCCAGCATAGTGGGCCAGAACCTGATGTGGCCCTGTCTACACGCGCTACCCACCTGCTGAACCACTGCGGCGTGGCGTCCTATCAATGGGGCACCTTCATGCCCGGCGTGCCAGATGTCAGGTTATTTCCCCATGAGGTGTGGCGTAAATTACAAACGCGTCTCAGCCGCCATTTGAATCCAGAAAATCTGACTTATTCTGTTCATGGCGGTTGTCCGCAATTGCAGCAAGCGTTGGCCGACTATCTGCGAATTGCCCGTTCCGTTTCCTGTACTCCGGATCAGATTTTGATCACTGCGGGCACGCATCAGGCACTGGATTTGTTGGCAAAAATGTTATGCGACCCGGGCGATCACGCCTGGATTGAAGAACCCAGCTACTGGGGGATCCGCAACGTGTTAACCATCAATGGCATAGAGGTCATCCCCGTGTCAGTGGACGAAAATGGTATGGATCCACTGGATTTACCGTTTGAATCGCGCTCGCCACGTCTTATTTGCGTGACGCCATCCCATCAATATCCGTTAGGCTCGGTGATGAGCCTGACACGACGTCAGCGTATTTTGGCGTTGGCGCAGCAGCATAACTGCTGGGTGGTGGAAGATGATTACGACAGCGAGTTCCGTTTTTCAGGCAGTCCGATCCCCGCGCTGCAAGGGCTGATCCCCGATGCGCCCGTCATTTATCTCGGTACCTTCAGTAAAACCCTGTATCCAGGGATGCGTATCAGCTACATGGTACTGCCACGCCCACTGGCGCAGCAGTTCAAGGTGGCACATTCCGAGTTATACCGTGGAGGAAATGGGATGATGCAACTGACGCTGGCAGAATTTATCCGCGAAGGCCACTATGCCTCCCATATCCGTCGTATGCGGTTGATATATGGCAAGCGCCGGGCCGCACTGGTTGGCATGATCAAACAACAACTTGGGGGATCATTTCTCGCGGAATACGGTAACGCGGGGCTGCACCTGATTCTGGCCTTGCCGGAGTCTATTGATGACGTGGCGTTAAGCGCTGAACTGGAGCAGAAAGGGGTACTCGTCCGTGCGCTCTCTGGCTATTACTTAAAAAGTCCCCCGCGACGAGGGCTGTTACTCGGTTATGGTTGCGTACCAGAGGAGGCGATGGAAGCCGTATTCGCACCGATAGTCAGCTATCTCAGACGGCGGATAAACCCCGATGACGCGATCTGAAACGGGCAGTTTATCAATCACCGCCTATCGATTTCACTGCATTAATTAAACTGCGTCACCACCTTGACCAAGCTTGCCTATTTCTGTCTAAACCCTCACTCATGCAGAGTATAAAAATCATACAGATAAAAACAAATAAAATAATAATATAGATAAAAATCAATTTATTAAATAAATCATTCACACGTGAGGTAATTTCCTCATTGAGTCAAAAAATGCTTGTCCAGATGAAAAACGAATGGTAAAGCTTTTAAAAAGTCCCCCGCCGTGGAGGCAACGACGAGTGTGACGATCCGGTTCTGGCATGAGTCGTGCTCTGCAGCAAATCTATTTTGTTTAACGACCAAAATGCTTGTTCAACAATAAATTGAGAGTGTGCGCAATGAGAACCTATGTCAGCTTCAAAAATATCAAGAAGAGCTACGATGGCGACAAGTTGGTCGTTAAAAACCTGAATCTGGACATTCATGAGGGGGATTTTTTAACCCTGCTCGGTCCTTCTGGTTCAGGTAAAACCACCAGCCTAATGATGCTAGCCGGGTTTGAAACCCCCACTCAAGGCGAGATTACGCTGCGTGATAAACCCCTGCATAACCTGCCCCCTCACCAACGGGGGATCGGTATGGTTTTCCAAAATTATGCCCTCTTCCCACATATGACCGTAACTGAAAATCTGGCCTTTCCACTCACGATCCGCCGATTGAATAAGGCTGATATCAAAGAGAAAATTGACCGTATATTGGATATGGTGAAGTTGAAGAATTTGGCTGACCGCTATCCCGCGCAGATGTCTGGTGGGCAGCAGCAACGGGTTGCATTGGCACGTGCCTTGGTATTTGAGCCCAAACTGGTGCTGATGGATGAACCACTCGGGGCGCTGGATAAGCAGTTACGTGAGCATATGCAATTGGAAATCAAACAGTTACATAAAATGCTTGAATTGACCATTGTCTACGTCACCCATGACCAAAGCGAAGCAATGACTCTGTCAAATCGGGTGGTGGTATTTAACGATGGTATTATTCAGCAAATGGATAGCCCAAGCGTGATTTATGAACAGCCAAGCAATACTTTTGTGGCGCAATTTATTGGTGAAAACAACTGCTTACTGGCCGTTAATCAGGGCAGTGACGGGGAATATTACCGTGCCATGTTGGACGATGGCACCCGCCTGCAAGCATTAAAAGTGTGCCCCAGCTCACCGGGTAAAAAAATTATGTTATGTATTCGGCCGGAGCGCGTCAGTGTGAATCATCCTGCGGCGGGCAGCCAGCAGATCAAGGCCCGCATTCAGCAATTTATTTATCTGGGGGATCATGTGCGGATGATGACGGAAGTTGCAGGCCAAGGGAATTTCATGGTGAAACTCTCTGCCGCGCATATCGAACCACACTGGCAGCCGGGAAGTGAGGTGTTGCTGTCGTGGATGCCTGCGCATTTAAGGGCACTGGAGGGGGTGACACACTGAGAGTGAAGTTTGAAGTTCGTTGGGTCTTAATGATCATTGGATATTCATGATCGTTTGCTATTCCTACCCCAAATGGCCGTGCCGTATTGATTGCCACTTCTGCCCCCTGCGCCACTCGCTCACCGTCTCGCACAATGAATATTCAGGTCGTTGCCGAGAAATAGCCAGAAATTGGTATAGACTTATCGTTATCCTCTCCCTTCATGCCGTTTGTAAAGCGGGCCAGACAAACTCTGACACTACTTTCATATTTCCTCCATTTTTATCCGGTAATTGCCCGTTAAACTAGTAGCATATCCGAAAACTCAGAGACTGCGCCCATGTGGTGCAGGTAGCCACGATAAAAAAGGACGCTTCGCCATCATGAAATCTCAATCCAAACGCACTTCCCGATTATTCGTATTCGTGGGGGTAGTGGTGGCGATCATTATTGCGGTGCTTAGTTGGCGCTACTTTGGTACCGGCTCCGATAACAATACGTCAGGTGCTCAGCAGAGTGCCCGTGGTCAGGACACTAGCCATGGTGGCCGCCGTAATACACCGCTGGCACCGGTGCAAGCCGCAACCGCAACCGAGCAGGAAGTGCCACGTTATCTCACTGGCTTAGGGACGGTCATTGCCGCCAATACTGTCACGGTAACCAGCCGAGTTGATGGTGAATTGATGGCCCTTCATTTCACTGAAGGGCAGCAGGTTAAGGCTGGCGACTTACTGGCAGAGATCGACCCCCGCCCTTACGAAGTCCAACTGACGCAGGCTCAGGGGCAGTTGGCCAAAGATCAGGCCACGCTGGATAACGCCCGTCGTGATCTGGCCCGTTATCAGAAATTGTCCAAAACTGGCCTGATTTCGCAACAGGAACTGGATACGCAATCTTCGCTGGTACGCCAGAGCGAGGGCAGTGTGAAAGCCGATCAGGGCGCTATCGACAGCGCCAAATTGCAACTGACGTATAGCCGTATTACCGCGCCTATCTCCGGTAGAGTGGGCCTGAAACAAGTGGATGTCGGCAATTACATTACCAGCGGCACGGCCACACCGATTGTGGTGATCACCCAGACACATCCCGTTGATGTGGTCTTTACCCTGCCAGAAAGCGATATTCCCGCCATTATACAAGCACAGAAAAATGCGGAGAAGACTCACGCCATCGTGCCCGTGGAAGCGTGGGATCGGACGAATAAACAGATGCTGGCACAGGGCTACCTGCTCAGTATTGATAACCAGATTGATACTACGACGGGCACCATTAAACTGAAGGCCCGCTTTAATAATGAAGATGATGTGCTGTTCCCTAATCAGTTTGTTAACGCCCGTATCAAGGTCGATTTGCTGCAAAATGCTGTCGTGGTGCCCACCGCAGCGGTACAAATGGGCAGCGAAGGTAACTTTGTCTGGACGTTAGATGATGCAAATAAAGTCAGCAAACATCTGGTCACCACCGGGATTCAGAATAGCCAACAAGTGGTTATCGACGCAGGCCTGAACGCTGGGCAACGCGTGGTCACGGATGGTATTGATCGCCTGACCGAGGGGGTACAGGTTGAAGTGGTGACACCACGCAGCGCCAATACTGATGCTAATCCAGCCAGTGCAGAGAAAGCGGCTGCAGAAGCAGAAGGCAGCACCCCGCATCAAGGCCGAGGGCGTCCGGCCAATGCGCCTGCACGTAGCACCACGGCTGCGGAGAAATCCTGATGCAAGTGATGCCTCCAACACCCGGTGGCGGGCCGTCACGGCTGTTTATTCTGCGCCCGGTCGCCACCACATTATTTATGATCGCGATTTTACTGGCCGGGATTATCGGTTACCGCGCCTTGCCGGTCTCGGCCCTGCCAGAGGTCGATTACCCAACCATTCAGGTGGTGACGCTCTACCCTGGGGCGAGCCCGGATGTCGTGACATCGTCGATTACCGCGCCGCTGGAACGCCAGTTCGGCCAGATGTCCGGCCTGAAACAGATGGCCTCCCAAAGCTCGGGGGGCGCATCGGTCATTACCTTGCAATTCCAGCTCACCTTGCCGCTGGATGTAGCAGAACAAGAAGTGCAGGCCGCCATTAACGCAGCGACCAACCTACTGCCTTCCGACCTGCCTTATCCACCAATTTACAATAAAGTGAATCCTGCGGATCCCCCCATTCTAACGCTGGCTGTAACCGCGACCGCCATCCCCATGACACAAGTAGAAGACATGGTGGAAACCCGCATTGCGCAGAAAATTTCACAAGTCACGGGTGTCGGTTTAGTTACCCTCTCCGGTGGTCAGCGCCCGGCGGTACGGGTGAAATTAAATGCGCCTGCCGTGGCGGCACTGGGGCTGGACAGCGAGACCATTCGCACCGCCATCAGTAATGCCAACGTCAATTCCGCCAAAGGCAGTTTGGATGGGCCAACCCGTTCGGTGACGCTATCAGCCAATGATCAGATGAAGTCCGCCGAAGAGTACCGTGACCTGATCATCGCCTACCAAAATGGTGCGCCCATCCGCTTACAAGATGTCGCCACCATTGAACAAGGGGCGGAAAATAACAAACTGGCCGCCTGGGCCAATACTCAATCAGCAATTGTGTTGAATATCCAACGTCAACCTGGGGTCAATGTGATCGCCACCGCTGACAGTATTCGCGAAATGCTGCCTGAGCTGATCAAAAGCCTGCCCAAATCGGTTGATGTCAAGGTGCTGACCGACCGCACCAGCACCATCCGCGCCTCGGTCAATGATGTGCAATTCGAGTTACTGCTGGCCATTGCACTGGTCGTGATGGTGATTTATCTGTTTCTGCGTAATGCCGCCGCAACCATTATTCCCAGTATCGCGGTGCCGTTATCGCTGGTCGGTACCTTCGCCGCCATGTATTTTCTGGGCTTTTCGATCAATAACCTGACATTGATGGCCCTCACCATCGCCACCGGTTTTGTGGTGGATGACGCTATCGTGGTGATTGAAAATATCTCCCGTTATATCGAAAAGGGAGAGAAGCCGCTCGATGCCGCGTTGAAGGGGGCCGGTGAGATCGGTTTTACCATTATTTCACTGACCTTCTCATTGATTGCCGTGTTAATTCCGCTGCTGTTTATGGAGGATATCGTTGGCCGGTTGTTCCGCGAATTTGCCGTGACGCTGGCGGTCGCTATCCTGATCTCGGCGGTGGTTTCCCTGACCCTAACACCGATGATGTGCGCGCGGATGCTCAGTTATGAGTCACTGCGTAAACAAAACCGCCTGTCTCGCGCCAGTGAGAAATTCTTTGACTGGGTGATCGCCCATTATGCTGTCGCCCTGAAAAAAGTCCTGAATCATCCGTGGCTGACCCTAAGTGTCGCGTTCAGCACACTGGTGCTGACGGTGATACTTTACTTGCTGATCCCAAAAGGCTTTTTCCCATTACAAGACAACGGGCTGATTCAAGGGACACTGGAAGCGCCGCAATCCGTTTCGTTCAGTAATATGGCCGAACGGCAGCAGCAGGTGGCCGCCATTATCCTCAAAGATCCGGCAGTAGAAAGCCTGACCTCGTTTGTCGGCGTTGATGGCACCAATGCCACCCTCAATAATGGCCGTTTGCAGATCAACCTTAAACCGTTAAGTGAACGGGATGATCGCATTCCACAGATTATTACCCGTTTACAGGAGAGTGTCAGTGGGGTGCCCGGTATCAAACTGTATTTGCAGCCGGTACAAGATTTGACCATTGATACCCAGCTCAGCCGGACACAATATCAGTTCACGCTGCAAGCCACTTCGCTGGAAGAACTCAGTACCTGGGTGCCCAAACTGGTCAATGAATTGCAGCAAAAAGCGCCGTTTCAGGATGTGACCAGTGACTGGCAAGATCAGGGGCTGGTGGCGTTTGTTAATGTGGATCGCGACAGTGCCAGCCGTTTGGGCATTACCATGGCAGCCATCGACAACGCCTTGTATAACGCCTTTGGTCAACGGCTGATTTCCACCATTTATACGCAGTCCAACCAATACCGGGTGGTGTTAGAGCATGATGTGCAAGCCACGCCAGGACTGGCGGCATTCAATGATATTCGCCTGACCGGTATCGATGGCAAAGGGGTCCCACTGAGCAGCATTGCCACCATTGAAGAGCGCTTTGGGCCACTGTCTATCAACCATTTGAATCAATTCCCGTCAGCAACGGTATCGTTCAATCTGGCGCAGGGTTACTCCCTCGGAGAGGCGGTAGCCGCCGTGACCTTGGCCGAAAAAGAGATCCAACTGCCTGCGGATATCACCACGCGTTTCCAAGGCTCGACGCTGGCCTTCCAGGCCGCATTGGGCAGTACGCTTTGGCTGATTATCGCCGCCATTGTGGCGATGTATATTGTGCTCGGCGTGTTGTATGAAAGTTTTATTCATCCAATAACTATTTTGTCCACCTTGCCGACCGCGGGTGTCGGGGCCTTGTTAGCGTTGATGCTAACCGGCAATGAACTGGATGTGATTGCCATCATCGGGATTATTTTGTTGATAGGCATCGTGAAAAAGAACGCCATCATGATGATCGACTTTGCCCTGGCTGCCGAGCGCGATCAGGGGATGACGCCGTATGACGCTATCTATCAAGCCTGTCTACTGCGTTTTCGCCCGATCCTGATGACCACGCTGGCCGCGCTGTTCGGTGCCTTGCCATTGATGTTGAGTACCGGTGTCGGTGCCGAACTCCGTCAACCGCTGGGGGTGTGTATGGTCGGTGGGCTGATTGTCAGTCAGGTGCTGACGCTGTTTACCACGCCCGTTATTTACCTGCTATTTGATAAATTGGCGCGGAATACTCGGGGGAAAAATCGCCATCGTGATGAGGATATTGACTCGTCTGAGTTGCTGAACGGACAGGAGCCACAGTGAAATTCTTCGCTCTGTTTATCCAGCGCCCGGTCGCCACCACACTGTTGACGCTGGCGATCACCCTCAGTGGCATAATTGGCTTTAGCCTACTGCCGGTATCGCCACTGCCGCAGGTTGACTACCCGGTCATTATGGTCAGCGCCTCAATGCCCGGTGCCGATCCAGAAACCATGGCCTCGTCGGTTGCGACACCGTTGGAGCGCGCCTTGGGAAGAATTGCCGGGGTGAATGAAATGACCTCGACCAGTTCGCTGGGTAGCACGCGGATTATTCTGCAATTCGATCTTAACCGCGATATCAACGGCGCGGCCCGTGATGTGCAGGCGGCGCTCAATGCCGCCCAGAGCTTGCTGCCGTCAGGGATGCCCAGCCGCCCAACCTATCGTAAAATGAACCCGTCTGATGCGCCGATTATGATCATGACGCTGACGTCAGATACCTTCTCACAGGGGCAACTCTATGATTATGCCTCGACCAAACTGGCGCAAAAAATCGCCCAGACCGAGGGGGTCAGTGATGTCACGGTGGGCGGCAGTTCTTTACCTGCGGTGCGGGTCGAGCTAAATCCCAGCGCCTTATTTAATCAGGGCGTATCACTGGATGCGGTGCGTCAAGCCATCAGTGCCGCCAACGTGCGCCGTCCACAAGGTTCAGTGGATGCCGCAGAGACACATTGGCAGGTCCAAGCCAACGATGAAATCAAAACCGCCGAGGGCTACCGCCCGCTGATCGTCCACTACAATAATGGCTCGCCGGTACGGCTACAGGATGTCGCCAATGTTATCGACTCGGTGCAGGATGTTCGCAATGCGGGGATGTCCGCAGGCCAACCGGCCGTCCTGTTAGTGATCAGCCGTGAACCGGGGGCCAATATTATTGCCACCGTAGACCGGATCCGCGCGGAGTTACCCGCCTTACGCGCCTCAATCCCGGCCTCAATTCAGTTAAATATTGCTCAAGATCGCTCACCCACCATTCGCGCTTCACTGGATGAGGTCGAGCGTTCATTGGTCATTGCGGTAGCCCTGGTCATTCTGGTGGTCTTTATCTTCCTGCGTTCGGGTCGAGCCACGTTGATCCCCGCCGTTGCGGTACCCGTCTCGTTGATCGGTACGTTTGCCGCGATGTACCTGTGCGGTTTTAGTTTGAATAACCTGTCCCTAATGGCATTGACCATTGCCACCGGTTTTGTGGTCGATGATGCCATCGTGGTGCTGGAAAATATTTCCCGCCATTTGGAAGCAGGTGTGAAACCGAAGGTGGCCGCCCTACGTGGGGTCCGTGAAGTGGGTTTTACCGTGCTATCAATGAGTATTTCTCTGGTGGCGGTATTTATTCCTCTGCTATTGATGGCGGGGCTACCGGGGCGTTTATTCCGTGAATTTGCTGTCACACTGTCGGTGGCAATAGGCATTTCACTGGTGATATCCCTGACCCTAACGCCAATGATGTGCGCCTGGTTGCTACGTTCACACCCAAAAGGTCAGCAACAACGTATTCGCGGTTTTGGTAAAGTGCTATTAGCTATTCAGCAAGGCTATGGTCGTTCACTAAATTGGGCCTTAAGCCATACCCGTTGGGTGATGGTTGTGCTGCTTTCCACAATTGCCCTGAATGTCTGGCTGTATATCAGTATCCCCAAAACCTTTTTCCCCGAGCAGGACACCGGCCGGATGATGGGCTTTATTCAGGCCGATCAGAGTATTTCGTTCCAATCGATGCAGCAAAAGCTGAAAGATTTTATGCAGATCGTCGGGGCGGATCCGGCAGTGGACAGCGTCACCGGCTTTACGGGTGGCTCGCGCACTAACAGTGGATCGATGTTTATTTCACTGAAGCCGCTCAGCGAACGCCAGGAAACCGCTCAGCAGGTGATTACTCGCTTACGCGGTAAACTGGCAAAAGAGCCGGGGGCCAACCTGTTCTTGTCTTCCGTGCAAGATATCCGAGTTGGTGGCCGTCATTCCAACGCCGCCTACCAATTTACCCTGTTGGCGGATGATCTGGCAGCACTGCGCGAGTGGGAACCCAAAGTCCGGGCGGCGCTAGCCAAATTGCCACAATTGGCGGATGTAAACTCAGATCAGCAAGATAAGGGCGCGGAGATGGCACTGACTTATGATCGCGAAACCATGGCGCGGCTGGGTATTGATGTCTCTGAAGCGAATGCTCTGCTGAATAATGCTTTCGGCCAACGGCAAATATCCACCATTTATCAGCCGCTGAACCAATACAAAGTGGTGATGGAAGTGGCTCCTGAATATACGCAGGATGTGAGTTCGCTGGATAAAATGTTTGTGATTAACAGCAATGGTCAATCCATTCCGCTGTCCTATTTCGCTAAATGGCAACCCGCCAACGCCCCGCTGGCGGTCAATCACCAAGGCTTATCCGCCGCGTCAACCATCTCATTTAACCTGCCAGATGGCGGCAGCTTGTCTGAGGCCACGGCGGCTGTCGAACGAGCGATGACAGAACTGGGTGTCCCCTCCACCGTGCGTGGGGCGTTTGCCGGTACCGCTCAGGTATTCCAGGAAACGCTGAAATCGCAGCTCTGGCTGATTATGGCGGCCATCGCCACGGTGTATATCGTGCTGGGGATTTTATACGAAAGTTATGTTCACCCGCTGACCATCCTCTCCACTTTACCGTCGGCAGGGGTCGGGGCGTTGCTGGCGCTGGAGTTATTCGATGCACCGTTCAGCCTGATCGCCTTAATCGGTATTATGTTGTTGATTGGTATTGTGAAAAAGAACGCCATCATGATGGTTGACTTCGCCCTGGATGCGCAGCGTAATGGCAATATCAGCGCCCGCGAGGCTATTTTTCAGGCCAGTTTACTGCGTTTCCGGCCAATCATCATGACCACCTTAGCCGCACTGTTTGGGGCGCTCCCCTTGGTGCTTAGCAGTGGTGATGGTGCAGAGTTACGCCAGCCGCTGGGGATTACCATCGTCGGTGGGCTGGTCGTGAGCCAATTACTGACGTTGTACACCACACCGGTGATTTATCTCTATTTTGACCGGTTGCGTAACCGTTTTAGCAAGCAACCGCTGATGAAATTGGAATAGTATGCAACAGAGTGGAAGTAGGAGTGGGGCGCCATGGTAACGCAAGCAACATCTGTGCGATGGCAATTGTGGATTGTCGCTTTCGGATTTTTTATGCAGACGCTGGATACCACCATCGTCAATACCGCCCTGCCCTCCATCGCAGCCAGTCTGGGCGAAAATCCGTTACGGATGCAATCGGTGATTGTCTCGTATGTCCTGACCGTCGCGGTGATGTTGCCCGCCAGTGGTTGGCTGGCGGACCGGATCGGCGTCAAGTGGGTGTTCTTCTCAGCGATTATTCTGTTCACCTTCGGATCGCTGATGTGCGCGCAATCAGCAACACTGAATGAACTGATCCTCTCCCGTGTGCTTCAGGGGGTGGGCGGCGCAATGATGGTGCCCGTGGGCCGCCTGACGGTGATGAAAATCGTGCCACGCGAGCAATATATGGCGGCAATGGCGTTTGTCACACTGCCCGGCCAGATTGGGCCATTAGTTGGCCC
Organism: Yersinia pestis; assembly: GCF_900460465.1. Taxonomy (GTDB): domain Bacteria; phylum Pseudomonadota; class Gammaproteobacteria; order Enterobacterales; family Enterobacteriaceae; genus Yersinia; species Yersinia pestis. The sequence goes on from NZ_UAVH01000007.1 coordinate 749,741, forward strand.
GGCGCTGGGCGGGTTTTTAGTGGAATTTGCCAGTTGGCACTGGATTTTCCTGATTAACCTGCCTGTTGGTGTGATCGGCGCATTGGCGACCTTGCTGCTCATGCCTAACCACAAAATGTCTACCCGGCGCTTTGATATCAGCGGCTTTATCATGTTGGCAATCGGTATGGCGACCTTAACGCTGGCACTGGACGGCCACACGGGACTGGGGTTGTCGCCGCTGGCCATTGCGGGGTTGATCCTGTGTGGCGTAATAGCACTGGGCAGCTATTGGTGGCATGCACTGGGTAATCGTTTCGCACTGTTCTCACTGCACCTGTTCAAGAATAAAATCTATACCCTTGGTTTAGTCGGGAGTATGTCCGCCCGGATCGGCAGCGGCATGTTGCCATTTATGACGCCTATCTTTCTGCAAATCGGCCTAGGGTTTAGCCCATTCCACGCGGGGCTGATGATGATCCCGATGATTATCGGCAGCATGGGCATGAAGCGGATTATCGTACAGGTCGTCAACCGCTTTGGTTACCGGCGAGTCCTGGTCAACGCCACATTATTACTGGCCGTCGTCAGCCTGAGCTTACCGCTCGTGGCAATCATGGGTTGGACACTGCTGATGCCAGTAGTGTTATTCTTCCAAGGCATGCTCAACGCATTACGCTTTTCCACCATGAATACCTTAACCCTAAAAACGTTACCAGATCGTCTGGCTAGCAGCGGTAACAGCCTATTGTCGATGGCGATGCAACTGTCCATGAGTATCGGGGTCAGTACTGCCGGAATATTATTGGGTACCTTTGCTCATCATCAGGTAGCCACCAACACGCCTGCCACTCACAGCGCGTTCTTATACAGTTACTTATGTATGGCAATCATTATCGCCCTACCCGCCCTGATATTTAACCGCGTTCCCCCGGATACAGGAGCCAATCGTCATTTGGCCCGCTAGATTGGCCGACTGATAAAGACAGGTGAAATTATGATAAGGATCGGCATTACCGGAAAACTGTTTATGGCTATTTTCGCCACTTGCATGTTGGTATTGATAACCATGCACTGGGGCGTCAGGACCAGTTTTGAACGCGGTTTCATTGACTACATCAAGCAAAGTAATGAACAGCGGATCGCCATGCTAAGTCATGCGCTTGAAGGCGAATATCAGCACTACGGTAACTGGGATTTTCTGCGTAATAATGACCAAGTGATTTACCAGATCATGCGATCCTTTGAGCAAAACCAAAACAGTGAGAGCAGACCCAGTATGCCGCCCCGTGGCTGGCGCGCCCAATTTTGGGTGGTTGATCAAGACAATAATCTGCTGGTCGGGCACTCCGGGCATCTCCCCACAGAAGCTAGCCGCAGTGCCATAAAAGTCAATGATCAGGTTGTCGGCTGGGTGATTTCGACCCCATCGGAAAAACTGACCCGTAATGCAGATATCACCTTTGATCAACAACAGCGCCGCACCAGTTGGTTTATTGTTGGCCTCTCGACGCTGCTGGCGGCGGCCGTCACATGGGTACTCTCACGCGGCATGTTAGCCCCAGTAAAACGGCTGGTTGAAGGCACGCATCGGCTGGCCGCGGGGGATTTTAGCACCCGTGTTGCCGTCAGTAGCCGCGATGAACTGGGCCACCTGGCACAAGATTTTAACCAGCTAGCCAGTTCACTGGAAAAAAATGAACAAATGCGCCGTGATTTTATGGCCGATGTCTCCCATGAACTCCGCACGCCACTGGCAGTATTACGCGGAGAACTGGAAGCCTTACAAGATGGCCTACGCCAACCCACCCCCGAGTCATTAAGTTCGCTCCAAGCTGAAGTGGCGATTTTGACGAAACTGGTCAATGACCTGCACCAGTTATCACAGTCTGATCGCGGGGCGCTGGCTTACCGTAAAACCCAACTGGATGTGGTCCGGCTATTGCAAGTGGCGATTGCCAGCTTTCATGGCCGCTTCCAGAACAAAAAGATGACCATCACCGCCCACCTGCCTGAACACGCGGTTATTTTTGGCGACCCTGACCGGCTCAATCAGTTATTTCACAATTTACTGGAAAACAGCCTGCGTTATACCAACGAGGGGGGGCATTAGAAATTATCGCGTTGATCCAAGAAGAGACACTCACGCTGCACTGGCAAGACAGTAAACCGGGGGTTAGCGATGAACAGCTCGAGCGCCTTTTTGAACGTTTTTATCGTACGGAAAGTTCACGCAATCGCGCCAGTGGCGGCTCTGGGTTGGGGTTGGCGATTTGCCATAATATTGTCGATGCGCATAGTGGAAAAATCAGCGCTAAACATTCACCTTTGGGTGGCCTGCGGATTACGGTAGTATTCCCCCTATTTCATTCCATAGGGTAATCCATTGTAATGCACGAGTCGCCTCTGTCTGCCAGCCAGTCTGGCTCTGTATTGATCGTTGAAGATGAACCCAAACTTGGCCAGCTACTCGTCGATTACCTGCAAGCCGCGGGTTACCGCACCCAGTGGCTGACCAACGGGGCAGAAGTCGTGGCGACGGTTCGCCAAACGCCACCCGCCATCATCTTGCTGGATCTCATGCTGCCCGGCAGTGATGGCATCACCCTATGCCGTGAAATCCGCCGTTTCTCTGATATTCCTATTGTCATGGTGACGGCAAAAACGGAAGAGATTGATAGGCTATTGGGGCTGGAGATTGGCGCTGATGACTATATCTGCAAGCCCTATAGCCCACGGGAAGTGGTCGCTCGGGTCAAAACCATTCTACGCCGCTGCTCTCAGCAACGTCATCAACCCACCGATGACGCACCACTGCTGATCAATGAATCCCGTTTTCAGGCGAGTTACCAAGGGCATATGCTGGAATTAACCCCGGCAGAATTCCGCTTACTGAAAATATTAGCCTCCCAACCGGGCCATGTTTTCAGCCGGGAACAACTGCTGAACAACCTTTACGACGATTACCGGGTAGTGACTGATCGCACCATTGACAGCCATATCAAAAATCTACGGCGGAAACTGGAATTACTCGATGGCGAAAAACCGTTCATCCGCGCGGTATATGGCATGGGGTATCGCTGGGAAGCAGAGATGTGCCGTTTGTTGTAATTCTGTTTTTGCCATAGGTGCGCTATGTTGGCGGTGTTAGCTCGTTATGTTTGCGATGCACGGAGCACATTGACCTGACTTCCGGTCAACCTTGACTACACTCATTAGAGGTATCACATGCAACAGGAGAAACACTATGGCCTTGGGTCACTATGAGATTAAGAAAGCAAAAAATGGGCAATATCATTTCAATCTGAAGGCCAGTAATGGTGAAATTATTCTCTCCAGTGAGATGTACGCCAGTAAGGCCTCAGCGGAAAATGGCATCGCATCAGTACAAAGCAACTCCCCGCAAGAAAGCCAGTACGAGCTTAAACACAACACAAAAAATGAGCCTTATTTCGTTTTGAAAGCGAAAAACCATCAAGTTATTGGCGTCAGTGAATCCTACAGTTCCCCAACCGCCGCCAAGAATGGTATTGCCTCCGTCATGAAAAATGGCCTGTCTACGGTTATCAAAGATTTGACGCTGTAATGTTTATTGATTAGATGCCGTACATTTATTGATTAGATAGAATAACGACCACTTATCCCTGCGCGGGGCCATTAACCGCGCATTTCATTTTTGCACGACAAGACGAATGGGTGATTGAGGCCCCACAATAATCGGTTGAATTGATCTGGATCATTTAAACCTTACAAAAATTGTGCGAAGGCTGATTTTCACCCTTGGCGAGGTTACAATCCTCGGCTTTTAGCCACCCCTACGGGCGTGGTTCTGACTTGAACTCAGACTGAGAGCCACTGATATGTCTTCATCATCATTTACAACGGAAAGACCCTTTACACCGGAATTGTTATCCCCCGCCGGTACCCTAAAAAACATGCGATATGCTTTTGCTTATGGCGCTGATGCAGTCTACGCCGGCCAGCCACGCTATAGTTTGCGGGTCCGTAATAATGAATTCAATCATGAAAACCTGGCGTTAGGTATTCAAGAAGCCCATGCGCTCGGCAAGCGTTTCTACGTCGTCGTGAATATTGCCCCGCATAATTCCAAACTGAAAACCTTTCTGCGCGATTTAAAACCGGTGATTGAGATGGGGCCGGATGCGCTAATTATGTCCGATCCTGGGTTGATCATGATGGTACGCGACGCTTTCCCACAGATGGATATTCACCTGTCAGTGCAAGCCAACGCCGTCAACTGGGCAACCGTCAAATTCTGGCAGCAAATGGGGCTAACCCGCGTGATACTCTCCCGAGAATTATCACTGGAAGAAATTGCTGAGATACGGGCTCAAGTGCCAGAAATGGAGCTGGAAGTCTTTGTTCATGGTGCATTGTGCATGGCCTATTCCGGTCGTTGCCTGCTCTCTGGCTATATTAATAAACGCGATCCAAACCAAGGCACCTGCACCAATGCCTGCCGCTGGGAATATAACGTTCAAGAAGGGAAAGAGGATGATGTCGGTAATATCGTGCACATCCACCAGCCCATTGCAGTGAAAAATGTTGAACCGACGCTGGGTATCGGGGCGCCGACTGACAAAGTCTTTGTGATCGAAGAAGCACAACGCCCTGGCGAGTACATGACCGCCTCAGAAGATGAGCACGGCACTTACATCATGAACTCAAAAGACCTGCGTGCCATCCAGCATGTGGAACGCCTAACCCAGTTGGGTGTCCATTCGCTGAAAATTGAGGGCCGGACAAAATCGTTTTACTACTGCGCGCGTACCGCACAGGTGTATCGCCGTGCTATCGACGATGCCGTTGCCGGTAAGCCTTTTGACCCCAGTTTGCTGACCACGCTGGAAGGGTTAGCCCATCGGGGCTATACCGAGGGTTTTCTGCGCCGCCACGTACATGAAGAGCAACAAACTTACGAATACGGCTATTCTGTTTCTGAGCGTCAGCAATTTGTCGGTGAATTCACTGGTGTGCGCCGCGAGGGTTTAGCTGAAGTGCTGGTGAAAAATAAATTCTCACGGGGTGATAGCGTAGAGTTGATGACTCCTAAAGGGAATATCCAATTTACCCTAGAGAGCATGCAGGATAAAAAAGGCCAACCCGCCGATATTGCACCGGGTAATGGGCATATCATGTATTTACCTATTCCCGAGGAGATTGATGTGGAATATGGCTTACTGATACGTAACTTAAACGGAACAAATAGCCGCAATCCCCACGAAAAAGCGTAACGAGATTCAATAAAATGAATGCCACAGATAAAGTGGCATTTTTTAGTAAATATTAGAAATAGATCACATCAATTATAATAGCAGTCGGATAGTATAGTCCGAGTACAATCAATAACTAAAAAAGTGTTAAGTAATACTAGGAACCACCTCCTTGGCTAGCCCAATCTCCCTTGGGCTGGCCTTTTCTTTTTTCCCTCACATCTGGCTGATACATATCACCTTTATCCTTTCTCGTAATATTAGCCATTCCTGTTAGACGATTCCATAATATTAAGAAAAATCTGTTTTAATGAATAATTTATTCCTAAAATAATAATTATCCCAACAGAACAAATATCACATTAGAAATACATACCTATTTTATTGTGCTCCCTATTGGCAACAATTCCCTGTTATTCCTTGAATAATCCGATAGAAGAATTAAGCAGATATGCTTTACTGTAACGACTGTCCCTAAAATTATGGGTGTTGTCGTAAGGCGGTCAGTAGAGGTAAGGCAGTAAGCAGAGGCAAGGCCCATGAATGAGCCGAGTCACGAGTGCAGCTAATTTTTCACCGATACAAGCCTCATCGATACAAGTACTGCTGCTGCACCAAGAATGAAGGGACTCCCATATAAATGATTTGGAGCACATATGCCACACACTCTTTTGATCCTCAACGGCAAAGAATCAGGCAACCCTGAGGTCCGCGAAGCGGTCAAAAACGTACGCGACGAAGGCTTAACGCTTCATGTCCGTATCACCTGGGAGCACGGTGATGCAAAACGCTATGTTGAAGAGGCCGCCACCTTGGCTGTCAGTACCGTTATCGCTGGAGGCGGCGATGGCACCATTAATGAAGTGGCAACAGCATTGATGAGTTTACCTGCGGATAAACGCCCTTGTCTGGGGATCCTACCGCTGGGAACCGCCAATGATTTTGCGACTGGCTGCAATATCCCTTTGCAAATAGAGAACGCACTGCAACTGGCGGTCAAAGGCCGGGCGGTGGCAATCGATCTGGCTCAAGTCAACGGTGAGCATTACTTTATCAATATGGCAACCGGGGGTTTTGGTACCCGAATTACCACCGAAACACCCGATAAACTCAAAGCGGCCTTGGGCGGAGTCTCTTACTTTATTCATGGGCTGATGCGCCTTGATGCCCTAAAAGCAGACAGTTGCAAAATCCATGGCCCTGACTTTCATTGGTCGGGGGATGCGCTGGTCATTGGCATCGGCAACGGTAAACAGGCCGGGGGCGGACAACTTCTTTGCCCCGATGCACTGATTAATGACGGCCTGATGCAATTACGCCTACTGACAGCAAAGGAGTTACTCCCTGCAGTGCTGAGCACCCTGTTCAATGGTGAGAAAAATAAGAATGTTATCGACGCCACGGTACCTTGGCTCGATATCACTGCACCGAACGATATCACCTTCAATCTGGATGGTGAGCCACTGTCCGGCAGACATTTCCACATTGAAATCTTACCCCATGCGATTCAGTGCCGGCTACCACCGAATTGCCCATTGTTAGGCTAAACGCCACTTAGCCCTACACACTCAGTGCCATCTGGAGGACGGCGGGCGACGAGTGTAGAACACGATAAATGAATGATAAAACGTGTGAAATGCGGCAGAAGAAAATGAAGCACAGTAGATGGAAACGGAACCCAGCAGATAAAAATGAAACAGAGTAAATAAACAGCGGAGCACGGCGAGAACCGCCCTTGTCTTGCTCCGCCATTGGCGATTCGGGGCATTGTTGGCAATAAGTCATCACTCATAAGAGTCATGACGTGCAAAACTCAGCGCCAGTTAGGATCTTTCTCTAGCTGCGCGGTCAACATGGCCTGGATATTCTCATTGGGGCGACCCAGCCACTGATAAGTCGCAAATTTACTTGGGTTATCCAACGCCTCGGGCTTGTCAGCCACGGTAACTCGCAGGCCCCACACGTGCTTTTTATCGTTGCTAAACGCCACCCACATAAAGTTATTACTGCAATCGTGAGGCTTACAGAGACTCCCCACTTTATATTGCTGTGCGCCCCACGTGATGTTTTCATAAGGCCCTGACGTTCCCGCCCCTTTACGTGCCCATGCCGGCAAATTTTTCTGCCCCTTTACCATTTTTTGCCAACGGGCTTTATAGACAGGTTGCTGGAGAAGTTCAGCCATGGTGGGCGTTGAGGCTACCGGCTCAGGTACGGTAACCCCAGGGGATGAGACCACTGCTGCTGGCTGTGCAAAGGAGCCAGAGCTGATACTCAATAATATTCCCGCTAAAAGACAATGGAGGTTTTTTTGGCCTTTCATTATCGAATTCCTTTTTTATATGATTAATCAACGCGTCAGGCAGTGATAAAGGGGGACGCTGTTCAGCGGACTTGAATGCGCCATGTGATGTCGCGTCGCCTTATATGACCATCAATTGCGACAAAAGTTGATCCATTGCACGAATTTCTCATTTCAATTTTAGTTATTCCGCAATCGGTATGACAACTTGAGTTAAGCTATGAACCAGATAATGTTCAGAAGGCCATGCCATGTTACCCATTGAGTTACCCGAAGAGCCTGAAAAGCTGTATTACTCCGCAGGGGAGGCCCACCCATTGGCCAAACTTGAGACGGATAAAATCCGCCAGATGGTGATTGATTTAGACGTTGCCAATTCTGATAGTGAGCATTATGTCACGGGTTGGATGGGGGTTAAATAGCATCGTCGTGGTGCGTAATTATCAAAACAAACGCGGTACCGCGAACGGTTTTGTCATTAATAAAGGGGATCGCTACCGGCTGAGCATTCAGTCTATTGAATTTCGCATCCCCAAAATGGTGTTGTGGATGAGCTTTCGCCGCAAACCACGAACCATGGAATTGATCACCTACGAAGAACTGGGCGAAAAACCAAGTGGCATGCAGCAATATCGCAATATTCTTGATGAAGAGTTACTTGGGCAGTTAGATCAAGATTGGCACGAACTGAATGACTATCTGGGTGCAGCCTGCTGGCAACTGGAGAACGGCACCCCTCTGTGGCAACAACTCCATCAACAGATTACCCCTGATGCTATTCGTCAGTTAGCCACCGCCCCTATTTTCCGTACCAAACATTTGCAGGCAGATGGTGAATATTCAGGCTTCTGGGCCGGGGAGTACTTCTTTGCCGTCAGGCAACCGGGCACCAAGCAAGCCGCCGATAATCCATTCCCTGCAGTGCAAATTTCCTGGCGGGAAAATGATAAAGATATCGGCAGTTATCAGTTCGATCTCATTGAAGGTGAATCGGGCAAATCAAGATTCTCGCTGTGTATTCGTCCTCGCAAAGGTGCAAACAGCTACCTGCTTAACCGTTTTGATGCCCACCATCTGCAACGTGCGATAGCCATGTTTACTCTGGCACAGCAGTATTTGTCGGGACCAGTCGCTGGCTGACAGCACGGCAACGCCAGAGTGAACCAATCAATAAACCCACCTGCAATTTTCATCATTTTCATTACCACCATTGGTGAAAATGATGAACAGGCCCGATGCCCTGCCCCACCTCCAGGGTATCGGCCTGTTCCAGCGCACGTTGCAAATAGTTTTTAGCTACCGCCACTGTTTCTCCCCAATGGCCGTATCGCGGGCGCAGTGCTGCCAATGCCGCCGATAGTGTACACCCCGTACCATGAGTATTCCGGGTGGCCACGCGTTGAGCCACAAAACGCTGCTCCCCCTCTGCGGTAAACAACCAGTCTGGGCTATCCTCGCCCGTTAAGTGCCCGCCTTTCATTAACACCCCCTGACAGCCTAAGGCTAATAGCGCCCGCCCCTGCTCACGCATTTGTTGTTCATCGCTGGCCGGTGGACACCCCAGTAACGCGGCGGCCTCTGGCAAATTCGGCGTAATTAATGCGACTTGCGGCAACAGCCACTGACGGACGGCCTCCACGGCGTCAGGGGTCAATAGCGGATCTCCACTTTTGGCCACCATCACCGTATCCAAAACCACGAACGGAATAGGATAACGGCGCAACTGCTCGGCGACCATTTCGACCACCGCAGTATTCGCCAGCATACCAATTTTGGCGCTGTCGATACGCACGTCACTGAGAACAGAATCCAACTGAGCGGCAACAAAATGAGGATCGATAGGATAAACCGACTGCACACCACGGGTGTTTTGTGCCACCAGCGCGGTAATGACACTGGTACCATAGGCCCGTAAAGCAGAGAATGTTTTCAAATCAGCCTGAATACCCGCCCCACCACTCGGGTCAGTACCGGCAATCGTCAGTGTATTAATACGCTTCATGAATACGTCTCCGTACTCATCATTGAGGGGGCTAATGGCGTAAATTCAGCCGCAGTGGCTGAAAAGAGAACGGCAGGTAGAACGTACATATTCCCTCCTAACCGGCGGTCAAGAAGGCGGAACCCTACGGTGCCGAGACTTCCCTACGCTGGCATAATCCAGATCAGGTAATACGGGTCATCTCTCAGCCTTACCACCGCATTGTGGCAGGCACCCCGAGTCAGAATGGTCATTATCACGGGCGGGCAACAGAAGATCAATGATGTATTAATCACAACTATGATTCACGACGGATATTAGAGAGAGCCCCCTTCAGGAAGAGAGGTGATTGGACAGTTCTCACCCAAATGGTATTGGGGCCAAATAACGCCACAGGTTTGACACAATTGGCGACAATGGGACTACAAACCTGTAGGAAAATTTTGAATATTCTATAAATGAAGTAAATACCCTTGTATTGAATCTGTATACATAGAAGACTGTTTAACTTGTACCTATGGAAGTAACCATTGAGATTGACGATGGCCGTGATGATACTAAGAAATAAAAAATTTTCACTTCTCTCGTTGCTGCTCATATCTGCACTAATTTATTTTTTATGGATGGAATTCAAACCGGTTAAAATTATCGCAGTTCATCAAAGAAATAATTACAGTGATATTTTAGTGGAGAACTTCCCTATCACTGATAGCGGAAAAATAGCTTGGTGGATAAAAAATAAAAGTATGTTGGCAGAGAAATATAAAATACCCAAGCCTGCATCATATGGTTCTTTTACTATTATTTTCTGGGATTTCGGTGATGGCTATCAAGAGGAAGGTAAATATGACAGATTGTGCTTCGATGATATGAAAACCGCTGAGAATTGTATAGATAAAAATTCATTTCTTACAGTAAGAAACACACCTGACAATAGAGTATTTTTTATTGTTGACAATGGTAAATACTTACTTAAAGAGAGTAACAAGGTGACTAAGGTAAGAGAGTAGCCAACGCACATACAGATTGAAGTATGACAGATATAAAACATATTAAAGAGGGATCTGAATGACATATAAAAAGTATAACTCCAGTTGGGAAGGCTACATGGGGGATGTTTTAAACGGTAATGTTGGCATTAACCAGCTAAAACCTCAACATGAGTATTTTGATGCTATAGGGCTAGGAAAGGTATTAAGTGAGAATACACAATACCATGCAGTTCTCACATTAGCAGAAGCCAAAAGTATTATTGAAGATATTAACCCTCCTCGGACACAAAGCCCAAGTAACGGAGAAGCACTGGCACGAGGATTTGAGATAGAGCCTGTCCATAATTCTGTGTAACTGCCACCGTATTAAAGGTGATCGCTCAGGCGGTCACCGAACTCGATAATAAAACGGCTCATCGCTAACCGCCAGTTCTGGATCGGCATACTCCATTTTTTTGATGCATCCTTGATCGCCAAATAAACAACCTTCCGCACTGAGTCGTCTGTCGGGAACACTTTGCGCTTTTTAATGGCTGCACGGATCACGCTGTTCACCGATTCGATGGCATTCGTGGTGTAGATAGCCTTGCGGATATCGGGCGGATAGCCGAAGAATGTATTGAGATTTTCCCAGTGCGTACGCCAACTTTTGCTAATTTGCGGGTATTTGTCGTCCCAGGCCTCCGCAAACTTATCCAGCGCCATCAGCGCCGCCTCTTCTGTCGGAGCCTGATACACCATTTTCAAACCGCTGGTGACGGCTTTATAGTCCTTCCATGACACATATTTCAGGCTGTTGCGTACCATATGGATGATGCACAGCTGGATGTGAGTCTGCGGATAAACACTGTTTATCGCATCCGGGAACCCCTTCAGGCCATCCACGCAGGCAATCAGAATGTCCTGAAGACCGCGATTTTTCAGCTCTGTCAGCACACTTAGCCAGAACTTCGCACCTTCATTTTCTGCCAGCCACATGCCCAGCAGCTCTTTCTGACCTTCAGTGTTGATGCCCAGCGCTAGGAACACTGCTTTGTTTATCACGCTACCGTTCTGGCGGACTTTTACGACAATGCAGTCCATATAAACAATGGGATACAGAGCATCCAGTTGGCGGTTTTGCCATTCAGCAACCTGCTCTTTTACGGCATCGGTGACTTTAGATATCAGCGTGGGAGACACATCGGCGTCATACATCTCTTTGAAGGTGGCGACGATTTCGCGGGTGGTCATGCCTTTGGCGTACAGGGACAAAATCTGGCTGTCCATCTGTGTGATACGCGTCTGATTTTTCTTTATCAGCTGCGGTTCAAAGGTGTTTTCGCGGTCGCGTGGCGTATTCAGCTCGATTTCGCCGTCGTCGCATAGCAGTGTTTTGGACGAATAGCCGTTGCGGGTATTCGAGCCTGATTTAGGGGTATTTTTCTCGTGCCCGAGGTGTTCGGTAAGCTCTGCATTTAACGCTGTTTCGACGGTAAGCTTTGTTAGCATACGAGAAAATGCATTAAGGTCGGCTTCGGTTTTAAGACCTTTAGCCAGTTCAGCCGCAAGTGCTTTAAGTTTCTTTTCGTCCATAATTTGCCTGTCTCCGTTGTTGGAGTGAAGATATCAAAAACAGGCAATTACACAATATTGTTTACAGTCTCTACTAATCCTGTGGCGCGGGTGTTTTCCGTTACCGATCCTATTTCTGCTTATGCCGGAAATATCTACGACTCACGGGGAGTCTATGATGTTATCCGAGAATTTAAGCGATTCAGCATCACCGCGACAGAGTATGTGGGCGAGAATGGGCGTAAGTATATTCACATTTCTGGTTATGCCGGCCTTAGGCGTATTATCACTGGAACCCGTTATGGTGCCAGCCACCCACAAATGCTATCAATGGGAATCGGCCAGCAAGGTCTCAGTTCCAATATTGTTAAAGGTCTAAAATTCTGTATTCTCTTTTCTATTGGCTATCGAACGATTGAAGGTATCTTTAAAGATGAATATACCTTAGCGGAATTTATCGGCAATATAACGATGGATATGGCTAAAATAGCCATTGTCGCGGCGACTTCTTTTATTGTAGGTGTACTCTTCACTGCGACAGTTCTTGCAGGTGGCAGTATTATTGTCGTTGCTGGGGTAGCTTTTGCCGTTGGCTTTGTAGCTACCGCTATCCTAGATCATTTCGATGAAAAGTATGGTATAAGTGAAAAATTAATCGCATTATTAACCAAAGAAATGAGAAAAAAACCAAGAACACAAGAAGCAAACTTTCAGTCTATTCTTAATGGATTAGGGCGACTTAAATGAATAATAGATTATTTAAAACATTAGGTGCAATCATAGCATTATTAATATTTACGCCAATGATATATTTAGTGAGCACTTACATCATTTCATTAATAAAAATGGAAGACATAATAAAATTCTCCGGACCTATTTTCATAGCTTTCCTATCATCCCCTATACTACTTTACTCTCTCGTAGGATCTGTTTGGTTTTTTATCTTTAATAAGTTACCTAAATTTAATAAATTTATTATTAAGTATTTATCCATACCAATGTTTTTATCATTTATCGTCAGCTTCCCTATTTCTTTATATGTTGATTACAAATTAAAAAGTAATGGTTATGTGGTATGTGACAGAATTTCATGGATGTCGCCGAATACTTATGTAAAAGACTTATCACTTTGTAGATAAATATAAAATATTCAACAGAAAAAGATAATTATAAATACAGTAAACTGGAACCGAGTAATTAAGATGAAAAATAGACCTTTCAACATTCTATTTGGAATGATAATATTTTCAGTGGTTTTATTTATGATGTATTTGGTTTTTTTATGTCTCATTTCATTAATTAGAATGGAAGATAAAATAACATTCTCAAGTTCTATTGTTATATGTTTGATTTCGTCTCCTCTATTATTTTATGCTACCGCAGGGTCTGTTTATATTTTTGTATTTAATAAAGAACCTAAATTTAACAAAATGATTGTAAAATACTTAACTATGCTAGCAATAGCATCATTCATCATGAGTTTTCCTATTTCTTTTTATGTTGATTACAAATTAAAAAGTAATGGCTATGTAGTATGTGACAAAATCTCATGGATGTCGCCGAATTTTTATGTAAGAGATTTATCACTTTGTAGATAAAAATAAAATATTTAACAAGAAAATAATTTTAAATACAGTGAAGTGGATCAGGGTAATTGAGATGAAAAATAGACTTTTCAATGCACTACTTGGGGTTATGTTATTATTAATTATCACTCCCATGATGTTATTAGTAGGAAGTTACGTTATTTCACTAATGCGAATGGAAGACGAAATAACATTCTCTAGTTCTATTTTCATATCTTTACTTTCATCTCCTCTCGTTTTTTATGCTCTCGCGGGTTCTACTTGTGAATTTATATTTAATAAATTACCAAAATCTAGAAAAATAGTTATAAAATACTTAACAATGCTAGCCATCGCATCATTTATCATTAGTCTCCCCGTGTCTTTTTATGTTGATTACAAATTAAAAAGTAATAGTTATGTGGTATGTGACAGAATTTCATGGATGTCGCCGAATACTTATGTAAAAGACTTATCACTTTGTAGATAAATATAAAATATTTAACAGAAAAAGATAATTATAAATATAGTAAAGTGGCTCTGGGTAATTGAGATGAAAAATAGATTATTTAAAACATTAGGCGGGTTAGTTTTTTTACTTTCATTTCTATTTCTGATGAAATACTTAATTATTAACTCTATAATTCCACTAATAAAAATAGAAGATAGAATAATATTCTCTAGCTCCATAGCAATATGCCTTATTTCATTTCCTTTAATGTCTTATGTTATGACAGCTTCGGTTTATTTTTTTATTTTCAATAAAGTACCTAAATTTAACAAACTGATTGTAAAATACTTAACCATGCTAACAATTGCATCATTTATCGTTAGTTTCCCCATTCCTTTTTATATTGACTACAAATTAAAAAATAATGGTTATGTGGTATGTGACAGAATTTCATGGATGTCGCCGAATACTTATGTAAGAGACTTATCACTGTGTAAATAACAACTTTAAATATAAGGAATTGTATGGCTAACTTAATTTATGCAAGTATTGATGGCGAAAAACAAGGGTTGATATCGTCTGGCTGCTCAACGCTTGACTCTATTGGTAATCGATGTCAGTTGGGGCATGAGGATCAAATATATGTCTATGGGTTTGATCATAATATAGCCAGAGCACAAAATGTCGCGCATCAGCCAATCATAATAACCAAACCCATTGACAAATCATCGCCTTTACTAGGGATGTCTATATCAAATAATGAAAAACTACAAATAGTATTATATATGTACAGGATAAATTCATCGGGTTCCTTAGAGGTGTTTTATACAATAAAACTGAAAGATGCCTATATCTCAAATATTTCTCAACATTGCCCAAATGCGCTGACACATAATGATATTCAGCCCTATGAAATCATATCAATTTCGTACAAAAGCATTGATTGGGAGCACAATATTTCTGGGACATCTGGCTATAGCATATGGGATGAAAGAGTTTATTGATTTTTAAGTGACGGCTATAGGCATATACCCTATATCGTTAAAAACCATAAAAATAAATATCCTCCGGCATAGCCGGAGGTTTTTCATATGCGCCTATAAGGCTCTGTTACCAGCCGCGCCCTAACAGGCGCATCGCGATCTGACATTTGCATCTATGGATTACTTACGGCCCGTAAACGGGCTACCGGGATACGGGATCGAGAGTTGCTCACCCATTTTATCCTCTTCCAATTGGTGCTTTATGTATTCTTGTATCCTGGCCGTGTTTTTCCCTACCGTATCAACGTAATACCCTCGACACCAAAACTCCCTGTTACGGTATTTGAACTTCAAATCGCCAAACTGCTCATAAAGCATCAGACTGCTCTTTCCCTTCAGGTACCCCATAAATCCCGAGACACTCATCTTGGGCGGGATCTCCAGAAGCATATGGATGTGATCCACACAGCATTCTGCTTCCAGGATATTCACGTTTTTCCATTCGCACAGTTTTCTTAAAATACTGCCAATCGCTCTGCGTTTTTCCCTGTAGAACACCTGCCTTCGGTACTTCGGCGCAAAAACTATATGATATTTACAGTTCCATCGGGTGTGCGCTAAGCTCTTTTCATCCCTCATTGGGACCCCCTTTTGATTTCTTGTTGAACATTTGCAGTTGCCAGACCGCAAACTGTTTTAACAAATCAAAAGGGGTTTTTATAACTGACCCAAAGCTGAAAGCTTTACTGAACCCCCAGCCTAGCTGGGGGTTTTCTGGGCACAACAAAAAACCGCCTAATATTTAAGGCGGTTTCAGACTGCTGGCAAAGTCAATTGAAGGGGAAACGTGCCGTTGGGGTCGTAGTGGCGTAAGCCACCGGAGTGCCCCTAGGTGCGGTCAACCCTTCATTCACCAAGCTAAAATAGCGTTGTCAATAACCTCAAACCGCCTAATATTCAAGGCGGTTTTTGCTATTTTCAATCGTTATCAACCATGGTTAAAAACGATAAAATCATTCCCACTCAATCGTTGCAGGTGGCTTGCCGCTGATATCATAAACTACGCGCGAGATACCATTGACTTCATTAATGATGCGGTTTGAAACGCGGCCAAGGAAGTCGTATGGCAGATGTGCCCAATGTGCAGTCATGAAATCAACCGTCTCTACCGCACGCAGAGAGACAACCCAATCATATTTACGGCCATCACCCATCACACCGACTGAACGTACTGGCAGGAAGACAGTGAAAGCCTGGCTAACTTTATTGTACAAATCAGCTTTGTGCAGCTCTTCAATAAAGATAGCGTCAGCACGGCGCAGCAAATCGCAATACTCTTTCTTCACTTCGCCCAATACGCGCACACCTAAGCCCGGCCCTGGGAAAGGATGGCGGTACAGCATGTCGTATGGCAAGCCAAGCTCCAGACCAATCTTGCGCACTTCATCTTTAAACAGCTCTTTCAGCGGCTCAACCAGGCCCAGCTTCATCTCTTTTGGCAAACCGCCCACATTGTGGTGAGATTTAATCACATGCGCTTTACCGGTAGCTGATGCAGCCGATTCGATCACATCAGGGTAAATCGTACCCTGTGCCAACCATTTCACCTGCTCTTGTTTACAGGCTTCTTCGTCGAAGAGTTCGACAAAGACACGGCCAATGATTTTACGTTTCGCTTCTGGTTCGTCCACTCCCGTCAGTGCCGAAAGGAAGCGATCCTCTGCCGCCACATGGACAATATTCAGGCCAAATTTATCGCCAAACATTTCCAAGACCTGATCTGCTTCGTTTAAGCGTAATAGGCCGTTATCCACGAATACACAGGTCAGGCGTTTACCGATAGCGCGGTGCAACAACATGGCCGTCACTGAAGAGTCGACACCGCCACTTAACCCCAAGATCACATGATCGTCGCCGATTTGCTCACGCAAACGGACAATTGCATCTTCGATAATGGTGGCAGATGTCCATAGCGCTTCGCAGCCACAGATACCCAGCACGAAACGCTCCAACAAACGCAGGCCTTGCTTGGTGTGTGTCACTTCAGGATGGAACTGGACACCATAAAAACGTTTTTCTTCGTTAGCCATAATGGCAAACGGACAGGTATCCGTGCTGGCAACCGTGACAAAATCAGCAGGGATCTCCGCAACTTTGTCACCGTGACTCATCCAAACATCCAATACGGCTTCGCCTGCCGGATTGATGGCATCTTTGATATCACGGATCAGCGCGCTGTCAGCTTTAATTTCAACTTGCGCATAACCAAATTCACGCTGATTTGAACTCTCAACTTTACCGCCCAATTGTATCGCCATGGTCTGCATGCCATAGCACACACCCAACACCGGTACACCAGCCGTAAACACATAGTCTGGTGCGCGCGGGCTACCGTTTTCTATCGTACTTTCAGGGCTACCAGAGAGGATGATACCACTTGGATTAAATTCACGGATTTGGGCTTCGGTGACATCCCATGCCCATAGTTCACAATAGACACCAATCTCACGCACACGACGCGCCAATAATTGGGTGTACTGCGAGCCGAAATCAAGAATAAGGATGCGATGCTTATGGATATTTTTTGTCATGTGTGGCGTATTCCAAAAATACCCTTCTTACTTGACATTACCGTGGTGCGAGCACGAATCACTGACTTCGAGACCCGTTTATTTGCTGCCTTACTGCAACGCCAATGACTTTGGGTATTGATTTTAAAATAAAAAATAACCATCTGATGGCCAGCACCAGATGATTATTTAACTAATTGTTACATCATACGATAATTAGGTGACTCTTTAGTAATCGTCACATCATGCACATGGCTTTCTTGAATGCCGGCACCACTGATGCGGACGAACTCCGCTTTAGTGCGCAATTCATTGATAGTGCCGCAACCGGTCAGCCCCATGCAAGAACGCAGGCCGCCCATTTGTTGGTGCACGATCTCTTTCAGCAGGCCTTTGTAGGCTACGCGCCCTTCGATACCTTCTGGAACCAATTTATCGGCCGCATTATCGGTTTGGAAGTAACGGTCGGAAGAGCCTTTGGACATCGCGCCCAGCGACCCCATGCCACGGTAAGATTTGAAGGAGCGACCTTGATACAGTTCGATTTCGCCCGGAGACTCTTCAGTACCAGCCAACATAGAACCGACCATGACGCAAGACGCCCCTGCAGCAATCGCTTTGGCAATATCGCCGGAGAAACGGATACCACCATCAGCGATAACCGGAATACCGGTACCTTCCAGTGCTTCAACAGCATCGGCAATCGCGGTAATCTGTGGAACACCAACACCGGTAACAATGCGCGTCGTACAGATTGAACCTGGGCCGATACCCACCTTAACCGCACTCACACCGGCATCTGCCAACGCTTTCGCCCCAGCACCGGTTGCGACGTTACCGCCCACAATTTGCAAGTTAGGATATTTAGCGCGAGTTTCACGGATACGTTGCAGAACACCTTCAGAATGACCATGAGAGGAGTCTATCAGTAATACATCAACACCAGCGGCGACCAGCGCGTCGATACGCTCTTCATTGCCAGCACCGGCACCAACAGCGGCACCAACACGCAAACGGCCATGCTCGTCTTTACAGGCATTTGGCTTACGTTCTGCTTTTTGGAAATCTTTTACGGTTATCATGCCGCGCAAATGAAAGCTGTCATCAACGACCAACACTTTCTCTACACGTTTTTCGTGCATTTTTTGCAGCACAACTTCGCGGGTTTCGCCTTCCTTGACCGTCACCAAGCGTTCTTTCGGTGTCATCACCGCGGTCACCGGTTGATCCAAATCAGTCACAAAGCGAACATCACGGCCAGTGATGATCCCAACCAATTCGTAATCTTCGGTCACCACCGGATACCCGGCAAAACCGTTACGGGCAGTCAATTCTTTAACCTGACGGAGGGTCGTTGTTGGGGTAACAGTCTGTGGCTCAGTAACAACGCCACTTTCATGTTTTTTCACGCGGCTGACTTCTTCAGCCTGGCGCTCAATGGACATATTTTTGTGAATGAAACCCAAACCGCCTTCTTGTGCCAGCGCAATGGCCAGACGAGATTCGGTTACGGTATCCATGGCTGCGGACAGCATAGGAATATTCAGGCGGATAGTTGCGGTCAGTTGAGTGCCAAGTTCTGCCGTGTTAGGCAAGACTGTGGAGTGGGCTGGAACCAGGAGAACGTCATCAAATGTTAGTGCTTCTTTCGCGATACGTAGCATGGGCAATATCTCACCAAGGTGAATGTGAAAAAGATAAAATATTGCCGTGGCATTATACAGAGCGTAATCGATTGCCTCCAGCACTTTCTCATAATATTTCTTGCCAACCAGTTTGAGGCAGGTAATATCGGTTAATTAAGTCCTTGTTTTAAAATTTGATCCAGGTCACATGTCGCAATCTTCCGCCTCCTCAATTTTTACTGTCAGCCGCCTGAATCAGACGGTACGAGAACTATTGGAAAGGGAAATGGGCCAGATTTGGCTCACTGCCGAGATTTCTAATTTCTCTCAGCCCGCTTCTGGGCACTGGTATTTCACGCTGAAAGATGATCGGGCGCAAGTGCGCTGTGCCATGTTTCGTAACAGCAACCGCCGCACCACTTTCCGTCCGCAGAATGGCCAACAAGTTTTGGTCAGGGCATCAATTACCCTGTATGAACCCCGTGGTGATTATCAGTTAATTGCGGAAAGTATGCAGCCTGCCGGTGATGGGTTGCTGCAACAACAATTTGAACAGCTTAAGCAACAATTAGCGGCCGAAGGGCTGTTTGATCAAAGCCACAAACAGCCACTCCCTCACCCCGCCAAACAAGTGGGCGTAATAACGTCTGCCAGTGGGGCTGCGCTGCATGATGTGCTGCATGTGTTACAGCGCCGTGATCCATCGCTTCCAGTAATTATTTATCCCACATCAGTACAGGGCGTTGATGCGCCATTGCAGATAGTCCGTGCGATCCAGTTGGCGAACTTACGTGCTGAATGCGATGTATTGATTGTTGGCCGCGGTGGCGGATCGCTAGAAGATTTGTGGAGTTTCAACGACGAACGGGTTGCCCGCGCTATCTTTAACAGCCATATCCCTATCGTCAGCGCTGTCGGCCATGAAACCGATGTCACTATTGCCGATTTTGTTGCTGATTTACGCGCCCCAACCCCTTCGGCTGCCGCCGAGCTAGTCAGTCGCAATCAGATTGAGCTCGTTCGTCAGATTCAAGGGCAACAGCAACGAATGGAAATGGCGATGGATTACTATCTGGCGCAACGCAACCAGCAATTCACCCGCCTTGAACACCGTTTGCAGCAACAGCATCCGCATTTACGTTTAGCCCGTCAGCAAACATTGTTGCTGAAATTACAACGTAGGCTGGAAGAGAGTGCACAAACACAGATCCGCTTATTAAGTAAACGTACCGAGCGGCTGCAACAGCGTTTGCAGCAAGTGCAGCCTCAGGGGCAAATTCACCGGTATAACCAGCGGGTACAGCAGCAAGAATACCGTTTACGTCAAGCTGTAGAGCGCCAGCTCAATGGCTATCGCCAACGCTTTGGTATCGCCTGCTCCCAGCTAGAGGCCGTGAGCCCACTGGCAACACTGGCCCGTGGCTACAGCGTGACACAGACGCCAGCAGGGGCGTTATTGAAGACCACCAAGCAAGTACAGGCCGGTGATAAACTGACCACCCGGTTGCAAGACGGTTGGGTGGAAAGTGAGATTACCCAAGTCACCGTAGCGAAGAAAAGCCGTCAGAAAAAAGTAGTGACGCAGTGACGCAGTGACGCAGTGACGCAGTGATTATAGCGGCAAGGATGGGGCTGCCAGTAAAATCATCAGCCTCTAACACTCTTTCGTTGATCATTTCCCCCACCTGATAAGCCGTCAGCTTACCGGTAAGTAATTGAAGTGGACACGCCGTTTTGAGATTAATCCATGTCCGTGTTGGCAAAAATAATCAACGGCACCACAGGCTTTCAGGACTTGCAGAGGTTGCGCACAATCAGGGCACTCTGCTTGTTGTTGATAGTTACCATGGCAGGTCTCGCAATGAAAGTGGCCACTCACCTCAGTCATCGCCTTCTGGCAAACCGGACATAATGCATCCACTTTTTCTCTCCTATATCTCAGTTGAAACCCACATATCTCCGTTGAAACCTACATCACACCCAGCGAACGTAAAAAGTAGATCCCTAACGCCGTGGTGAAAAATGAGCCGACCGTCGTAATGGCGATAATATTGGCCGCCAAGGTTGCATTGCCTCCCATTGCTCGCGTCATAACATAGCTACCGGCAGCGGTTGGGGTGGCAGAAAACAGAAAGATCACCCCCAGCGTAGCACCACGAAACCCCATCAGTAAGCCACCCAATGTCATCAATATTGGGACTAAAAATAATTTTGCCACCGAGGATAGCGCTGCCACATTGGAAGAACGAAACATCGCATGCCAATCGAGGCTGGCCCCAGTACAGAGTAACGCCAAGGGCAATGCCAGAGCAGAAATATAGCTCCCCGTTTGCACAATGACCTGCGGAAGCGATAAGGCGGTTTGGGCAAAGAGTAGGCCACAGACTAAGCCGATAATCAGTGGATTCGTAACGATACCGCGTAAGAGCGATAATTTGCTGATTTTGCCACCCTGCCCCGCTTGCAGGCTACGGGTCAGGGTTATCACCGACAGCGTATTAAATAAAATCACTGTCACCGTCAGATACATAGAACCGATCGCAACCCCTTCGGCACCATAGGCTGTCATGGCAAAAGCTAAACCAACAATGGCAGTATTGGCCCTAAAACCGCCCTGAACGAACACACCACGCTCTCTCGGGTCTTTTACCAACCATTTGGCGGCTACTTCGAGCAGTAAAAAGGTTAGCAAGGTCCCCCCCGCTCCGTAGATAGCTAACGGCAGGTTATCCAGTAAACTTACGTGATTGGTAGCGACACTGAAAAACAGCAGACACGGCAGCGCTAAATTGAAGACTAGCCGGGTCGCACCATCGCAGAAATTATCATCGATTAAGCGACAGCGCCGTAATAGCACGCCGAGTAACATCATCAGTAAGTTAGGTACCGTGACACTGAATGCGAAACTCCAGGTTTCCCAAGACATGGCTGGCTCTCAACTCTCTTTTCTTTAAACGGCCAGCGGCCAACACATCTGCAACTTGGATGTCACTTGGGTATATAACCATTTATATTTAGGTATATAACTATTTATATATAAAAACCAGGTTATATAGAGAAAAAAACCAGGCTACTGACAAACCCCGATGACGCGATCTTGAACGGTGAGGATAGGCAGAAGAGTAAAGTGTCCGCGCCAGAGATGGCGCGGCTCAAGCTCCCAAGGAAGCTATTTTTATACAGGGAAACCGGCGTCTTTACTTGCTGCCCGTTCTCTCCGTCGCGGGCACTTTACCAATAACCTCAGCGCGGGGTATCCGCTCTATCTTGAATTACTTACCTTTTTTCAGATGAGACATCAAACGTTTACGTTTACGCATCTGATTAGGTGTCAGCGGGTTGCGCTTACCGGCAAACGGGTTCTCACCCTCTTTAAACTGAATGCGGATTGGCGTCCCCATAACTTTCAGTGAACGACGGAAATAGTTCATCAGATAGCGTTTGTAAGAATCTGACAGGTCAGTCACCTGATTACCGTGAATCACTACAATTGGCGGGTTATAGCCACCGGCATGGGCATATTTCAGCTTCACGCGACGACCACGGACCAACGGAGGTTGATGGTCTTCCTCTGCCATTTGCATAATACGGGTCAGTAAGGAAGTACCCACTCGCTTGGTAGAGCAATCATAAGCTTCCTGTACCGATTCAAACAGGTTGCCGACGCCGCTGCCATGCAAGGCTGAAATAAAGTGAATGCGAGCAAAATCAACAAAGCCAAGACGCAGGTCCAGCATATCTTTTACTTGCGCACGGGCTTCTTCAGTCATGCCATCCCATTTGTTAACTGCAATAACAAGTGAGCGCCCACTATTGAGAATAAAGCCTAATAGCGATAGATCCTGATCTGAAATTCCATCACGGGCATCAATAACCAACAGGACAACGTTAGAGTCTTCAATTGCCTGTAACGTCTTAATGACGGAGAATTTTTCAACCGTTTCAGTGATTTTACCGCGCTTACGTACACCCGCCGTATCAATCAGAATATATTCACGGTCATCACGCGTCATCGGGATATAAATGCTATCGCGCGTCGTACCCGGCATGTCGTAAACCACCACACGATCTTCACCGAGAATACGGTTAGTTAGTGTGGACTTGCCTACGTTAGGACGCCCCACGATCGCCAATTTAATTGGCAAAGTCCGTGGATCAAAATCATCTTCCGGATCTTCAGGCGGAACATCTTCACCTTGAGCTTCCTGCTCAGCCCAATAGGCCGCATTTTCCTCTTCTTCGGTCAACTCAACTTCAGGTTCCTCGGCATCCATATAAGGTGCCATGACATCTTCAATCAGTTGAGTAACGCCACGCCCATGGGAGGCAGCAATAGCGTGAACTTCGCCTAAACCTAAAGAGTAGAAATCTGCTGTAGCAGTATCAGGATCAATACCATCGGTTTTGTTAGCGACCAGGAAAGTGGCTTTTTCACGGCTGCGCAGATGTTGAGCAATCCCCTGATCTGCTGGCATCAAGCCAGCGCGTGCATCGACCATAAACAGGACAATATCCGCCTCTTCAATCGCCAATAACGATTGACCTGCCATCTTGGTTTCTACACCATCTTCTGTGCCATCAATACCTCCGGTATCGACAACAATAAACTCATGCCCTTCGACCTCGGCACGACCATATTTACGATCACGCGTTAGCCCGGGAAAATCCGCAACTAATGCATCACGGGTATGCGTTAAGCGGTTAAATAAAGTGGATTTACCCACATTCGGGCGCCCGACCAGCGCGATGACAGGTATCATTGTTGAAGCCTCATTACTTAATTTTCAAAGCGTTACAGCGCTGCATCGAACCTTCAACAGCGCAGTTTTTAGAATACAAACGGCCCCTGAGTCCCAGGAGCCGTTTTTGAGGTACTGGCCTGTCAAACAACAGGCGCTAAATCAGAATTAACGGGTGAACGCGTATACCGTACCGCTTCTTGCCTGAATCAACAGCTTATCGCTGGCAACCACTGGCGCACTCAGGAAACCTGAGCTGTCCACGCTCTGTTGAGCAACAAAACGGCCATCATCGGTATTCACCCAGTGCAGATAACCTTCGGCATCACCTACGACCAGATAGCCATTATACATCACTGGAGCGGTCAAGTTACGATGCAATAAATCGCTTTGACTCCAAAGCGTTACGCCGCCATCAGACTTCAGCGCGATTATACGGTCATTTTGATCAACGAGATAAATGCGCCCAGCGTCAACAATAAAGTCATTCACGGAGCCTATCTCGCGCTTCCACAGGATCTGGCCGGAACGCAAATCCAAGGCGGTTAGATTACCGTTATAAGCCAACGCATAAACCACACCGTCAACCACGACAGGCGTGATATCGATATCATTCAAGCGGTCAATTTCAGTAGCACCGGTCACTTGTGAGATACGTTGTTGCCAGATCAACTGACCCTGTTCCATCATCACTGCACTGACCCGGCCATTGTCACCACCGACAATCGCTGCACCAAATGCAACCGCAGGGGCTGACTCACCACGCAGAGACAATGCAGGCGTATCCAGATTTAGTGTCCACTTGATAGCACCGTCAGACTCATTCAGCGCTTGCAGCATACCATTTGATGTGTGGATCAGTACTACGCCATCGCTCACCACAGGACGGGACAACGCCTCACCCGCAACGACCGTCTGCCATGCAACCTGACCATCATAGGCATTAAGCGCGTAAACCACCGCTTTTTCACTGCCAACATAAACATGCGAACCTGAAGCTGTTACGCCACCAGATAACATCGCAGAATGGTTGCTGGAGAGAAAGTTCGTTTTTTCAGACAGGTCGGTTTGCCAGATTTGCTTACCGGTGTCTGCATCCATGGCTTTCACTAAACCTTTGCGATCGGCAGCAAATACGGAAGTCCCCTGCCATGCTGGGCGCAAATGGGAGTAATAATCACCAACACCGCTCCCAACAGAGGTGCTCCACACCTTAGTTGGTGAGAATTGATTTTCAACCTTTGGCAGTGGCGACATGGTAACCACATCTTCTTCACTGTTAAACAGTGAGCAACCACTCAATAGGGCAACAGATACCAGTCCTACTAAGAGTGTTTTACGCAATTGCATGGGAATACCCCTTAGCTGGACAAGTTATTCAGTTTCATACGCAACAATGCTTGCAGCGCCTGAGAAGCATTAGATTCGATAGCTTTACTATAAGCAGCGCGCGCACCTGCGGTATCACCTTTGCTTAATAATGCATCGCCACGAACATCTTGAGCCATCGCTGTCCAGCCATCACCTTGTACTGCATCCAGCGTTTTCAATGCTTCATCGGGTTTTTTCAGTTGCAGTTGCACACGCGCAAGGCGCAGATTAATCAGCGACAACAGATTTTCATCTTTCGTCTGGCCCAAGGCTTGACTGAGTTGCTGTGCCGCTTTATCGAATGCATTTTGTTCAACAAAATCATGAGCCAGTTCTAACCCGACGAGTACGCCGTAGTTATTTTTATTGCTCTGAACAAACTTTTCAGCGAGAGCAATGCTATCAGCACTAACATTACCCGCACTGTTAGTTGACAGAGCAGTACTGACTTTCTGATAGGCAGAGGAGGCTTCCGTCATGGCAGTATTCTGATTACCCTGCCAATAACGCCAACCCACTAATGCACCAATCCCGAGCACCACACCCACGGCCAGTGCTTTACCATTTTCACTAAAGAAACGGCGCACTGCATCAACCTGGTCATTTTCAGTGGTATAGACTTCCACGGTGTCTCTCTCCTTAACCCAACATCAAAGCCAGACGCGCAGCAACATCCGCTTGCGCCAGCGTTTCTTGTTCACCATTTCGCAGATCTTTTACAACGACTTGCTGCGCGGCCACTTCGCTTTCACCCAGCATTAAAGCGACACGAGCGCCCCACTTATCAGCGCGTGTAAATTGTTTCTTAACATTACCGCCACCGTAATTGGTCATTATTTTTAGCGTTGGTAAGGCATCACGTAGGCTCTCAGCAAGTAGCATCGCAGCACTTTGCGCCCCCTCACCGGAGGAGATAACATAAGCATCAACTGTCGCAGGCACCTGGAAATCAGCATTAACAGCCTGCACCAGCAGAACCAAGCGCTCAAGGCCCATCGCAAAACCCACGGCCGGTGTTGCACGACCACCGAGTTGCTCGACCAACCCATCATAACGCCCACCCGCACAGACTGTGCCTTGTGCGCCCAGGCTGTGCGTTACCCACTCAAATACCGTACGGTTGTAATAATCTAAACCACGAACTAAACGCTCATTAACGGTATATGGGATGCTGGCCTTATCTAAAAGTTCACACAACCCGGCAAAATGTTGTTTTGACTCTTCATCCAGATAATCAGACAGTTTTGGCGCATCATCAAGCAACTGCTGAACATCAGGGTTTTTGGAATCTAACACCCGCAACGGATTGCTGTACATACGGCGCTTACAATCTTCGTCCAATACCTCAACATGTTGCTCCAGGAACGCCACCAGCGCTTCTCGATAGTCAGCACGGGCAGCCAACGAACCAATAGAGTTCAGCTCCAACTTCACATGTTCAAAGATACCTAATGCACGCCACCAGCGGGCTGTCAGTAAAATCAGCTCGGCATCAATATCTGGCCCTGGCAGACCAAAGACTTCGGCCCCCAACTGATGGAACTGACGATAACGACCTTTTTGCGGACGTTCATAGCGGAACATCGGACCGATGTACCACAGACGCTGTTCCTGATTGTACAGCAGACCATGTTCAATACCCGCGCGCACACAGCCTGCAGTCCCTTCCGGGCGCAGTGTCAGACTTTCGCCATTGCGATCATCAAAGGTGTACATCTCTTTTTCAACCACATCGGTCACTTCACCGATAGCGCGTTTGAATAACGGGGTCTGCTCTACAATCGGCATACGGATTTCACTGTAACCGTAACCGCTTAGCACTTGCTTCAAGATGCTTTCGATACGCTGCCATATTGCCGTATCGGCTGGCAGGTAATCGTTCATACCACGGATGGCTTGAATGTTCTTTGCCACGTCAGTTCTCTATAGTTTTAGTGCAAGAAATAAAGCCGATTATAGAGGCTTGCCGCCCGCATATTCAATGGGGACGGCTCGTTAACTCTATTGGCGCAATATAAAACTCTATTAGCACAATATAAAACACTATCGGCACAATATAAAACACGGTCACAGCATAACTGTCTGTTTGATTCTGGCCGACAACAAGGATTGCCGATAGAGCCTATTTATTATCATCCAATTGGTTGATAACAATCCGGTTATTCGCATCAAGAATTGATGCTTTGGCACGAATTTTTGCTTCCAATTGGTCAATCATGGCTTTGTTATCAAAGCGCTCTTTTTGACGCACCCCGTCTTCGTAAAAACCACTGTGGTTACGCGCACCAGTGACACCAATTGTCGACACCAACGCTTCTCCCGGACCATTAACCACACAACCGATGATAGAAACATCCATAGGTGTAATCAGGTCTTCCAGCCGTTGTTCCAAGGCATTCACCGTCCCAATAACATCAAACTCTTGACGAGAACAGGTTGGGCAAGCGATGAAATTAATCCCACGCGCACGAATACGCAGTGATTTAAGGATATCGAAGCCTACTTTCACTTCTTCTACTGGATCTGCGGCCAAAGAGATCCGCAAAGTATCGCCAATCCCTTCCGATAACAGCAAACCTAATCCAATCGCAGATTTAACCGAACCACTGCGCGCACCACCCGCTTCAGTGATCCCCAAATGCAGAGGATTATTAATTTGTTTCGCTAGCAAACGATAGGAATTGACGGCCAGGAAGACATCGGAGGCTTTAACACTGACTTTAAACTGATCGAAATTGAGACGATCAAGGATATCGACATGACGCATCGCGGATTCAAGCAGGGCTTCTGGTGTAGGTTCACCATATTTCTCCTGAATATCTTTTTCCAGCGAGCCGCCATTGATACCAATACGAATAGGGATATTGTAATCACGTGCACAGGCAACAACTTCACGAATACGTGATTCATTACCAATATTACCGGGGTTGATCCGCAAACAATCGACACCATACTCAGCCACTTTCAAGGCGATTCGGTAATCAAAATGAATGTCTGCGACTAGCGGAACAGTAGACTGCTGTTTGATTAACTTAAAGGCTTCAGCTGCATCCATTGTCGGTATCGAGACCCGCACGATATCCACACCAACACGTTCCAATGCTTTAATTTGGGCAACAGTGGCATCCACATCCGTGGTTTTGGTATTGGTCATTGATTGCACAGCAATCGGTGCGCCATCACCAATAGGCACTTTACCGACGTAAATCCGGGTCGATTTACGCCGAATAATAGGGGATCCGTTATGCATTACATACTCTCCTTTACGGTCGTGTAGTTCTTACAACATGATATTTGTCAAAACCATCATTCTACTCTACACAGACAGTCAGGCGGGCTACGCGATTAGCCTTAATAAACTTACTTAAATCTACCGGGTTACCCTGATACGAAATCGTCAGAGCACCTGGTGCACCGATAGTCAGCTTATAGGGCGCTTTACCCGCCAGGTTAAGGACAGCGCCCCCTTTTTGAATGCCACTAAACAGCGTCTTGCCCGTTGCATCAACAACCTGCAACCAACAATCTGCTGTAAAATTCATCACTAACGCCCCCACAGATGACGCGCTACCACTTACCCCTGCGTCTGCTGTAGGTAATGGCGGTTGGCCTGTGGGCATACCAGGTTGCGGGACCTGACTTGGGGAAACGGCCGCTGACGCAGCCCCCTCCTGATGCATTGTGGTATTTGTATTCGCCGTATCGACAGGTTCGGTACTAGTTGTTTTTGGAACTGAACTGGTTGTAGCTGAATTAGTTATTGCCGAGCCTGAATGATTTGTCAGTGGTACCGGCTGACCATTGGCTACCGGTGCCGGGGCATCCGTTGGCGCAATAGCATCGCTGTTATCATCAGTTAGCGGCACTGGTTGCCCGCCATTTTGTGACAGTTGGGCAGAAGATTGATCAACCATATTGGCAATCTCTGCTTGCTGTGCCTGATGATTTTGCCACCACCATGCTCCGGTCAGACCTAACACAACCAACACAATAAGCCAGGTGAAACTCATCAACCAGCCATCACGTTTTTTGTGTTTTTTACCCAATGAAAAACTTTGCATTGGGGCAACTTTCGCCGCTCTGACTGGCGCTTGTTTCTCCAAAATAGGCAATAACTCATCTTCAGGAAGATGAACCAGCTTGGCGTAAGAACGAATGTAGCCACGGTGGAATGTCGAGGCGAGATTAGCTTGCGCGTTATCCTCCTCAATATCACGGATTGTGGATACTTTCAGACACAGACGTTCTGCAACTGTCTGCTGGGTTAGCCCTAATGATTCGCGGGCTTGACGCAGGCGCACACCTGGCGTCTCTGTAACAGTTTGATCTTGGGAGGCTTCAGTATTCATTAGCTAGAAAATGCTGGTACTGTTTGGATTGTGGAAAACTTCGCGCAAGCTGCTTGCCATAGCGTTGTACACTATCTTGACGGCCTGCCAGCGCGGCGAAACGAATTTGTAACCATAAACTCTCAGCACTGGCTGGAAGCGTATGTTGGTAAACATCCAGTAATAGTTGCGCTTGTGCGCGATTACCTTCCCCAAAATGCCTTTGGGCTTCCGCAAGCAAAGGCTCGCCTTTATCCGGATCATACTTCAACGCCCGGCTCAACAAGACCCGAGCTTGTTTATCCTGATTAGCCCGTAAAAAGCAATAACCTGCGTTTTCCAGACTATCAGCAACCTGACCGTAATCAGGTAGCAATGCCGCAGCACTAAACTGTTGTTGCGCCGATACATACTGCCCTAAACTACACAGAAACGCACCGTAATTATTCAGTACAGTGCCATTTCCCGGAGCCAGTTTCATTGCTTGTTGATAACGCTGCTCTGCGGCACTGTTTTCACCGATACGTTGCGCATAAAATGCCATCCCTAATTGAGTGCGATAATCCTGTGGATCCGCCTCTACCGCTTTTTCAAGGTTCTTCCGCGCGGCAGTAAGATCGCCTTGTGCCAAATACGCTAAACCCAGTTGTAAGCGTGTCTGCCCAGCAACTGCCTGACTCGTGTTCTCCGGTGGGGTACCGGAGCACCCTGTCAATACACTTACGACCAGGCAAACTCTCCACAGTTTTGTCAGCTTCATGCTTTCTCAATTGTCCTTATATATGCAGATAAGTACCAAATTCTGGCGCTCATGGTATTCTCATCACGGGTTTTTAGCCACCTTTACGCGATGAGACTTCAACAAATTATAAGTTAAATAACAATTAGTTATCTGGTGAATCAATCTTATGAATCAGACTGTCTTAATCGCAATAGGTTCACCCGCCATTTTCTTTTTCAAGGTGCGTTTAGTACGGTCGATAACCTCACCGGCCAATTGGCCACATGCGGCATCAATGTCATCGCCACGGGTCTTACGCACGATAGTGGTAAAGCCGTATTCCATCAACACCTTAGAAAAGCGATCTACCCGGCTGTTTGAGCTACGGCCATAAGGTGCACCAGGGAACGGGTTCCATGGGATCAAATTGATCTTGCAGGGCGTATCTTTCAAACACTCAGCTAACTGATGGGCTTGCTCAGTGCTGTCATTGATATGATCCAGCATAACGTACTCAACGGTAACCCGCCCGCCGTTGGCTTTGGATTTATCCAAATAACGGCGCACTGCAGCCAGGAACGTTTCAATATTATATTTACGGTTGATAGGGACGATTTCATCGCGAATATCATCGGTAGGCGCATGTAACGAGATAGCCAACGCAACGTCAATCATATCGCCCAGTTTATCCAACGCCGGAACCACCCCAGAGGTGGACAGCGTCACACGGCGTTTGGATAAACCAAAACCGAAGTCGTCCATCATGATATCCATCGCTGGCACCACATTATTCAGATTCAGTAGTGGTTCCCCCATCCCCATCATGACCACGTTGGTAATGGGCCGGGTACCGGTTGATTTCAATGAACCAATAATTTTTGCCGCACGCCATACCTGACCGATAATTTCAGATACGCGAAGATTACGGTTAAAGCCCTGCTGTGCGGTCGAACAGAATTTACACTCCAATGCACAACCGACTTGGGATGACACACACAGCGTTGCGCGGTCTGCTTCAGGGATATATACCGTTTCAACTTGTTGATCGCCGACTTTAATTGCCCATTTAATGGTGCCATCGACAGAGCGTTGCTCTTCTGCAACTTCCGGCGCACGGATCTCTGCCACGCGCTGCAATTTCGCCCGCAGCCCTTTATTAATGTCGGTCATTTGCTCAAAATCGTCGTAGCAATAGTGATACATCCACTTCATGACCTGATCTGCCCGGAAAGGTTTTTCTCCCATTTCGGCAAAAAACTCGCGCATTTGCTGACGATTTAAATCGAGCAGATTGATTTTGCTGGTAGCAGGTGCGGTGGTCTGAACGGTATTGTCAGACAGAGGTGCGGCATCAATTGGCGTTGATGCAGTTAATAATTGTTCAGACATGAGTTGTCGTGGCCTCGTTGTTACACTTTACGGCGCTGCGCTTTAAACCGGGTACGGCTTCCGAAACGGCGATAAATAATAGAATGTATAAATAATAGAACGCCCCAGCAGAGCTGTCTCTACTGGGGCGTGGCATTGTACAAATTTTAAAGCACGGATTCCATGAATGGAAACGGGTCTGGGCAACTTTATTGTTTCAGTTGATTAAATCCCCCCACCTTCCTGCATTGAATCAACCCACTAGCCGCTTAAACTAATACATTAGCTACGGGGAAAAATTTCATCTGCCGCAAAGAAATACGCGATTTCGCGTTGAGCAGATTCAACAGCATCAGAGCCATGTACCGCATTCGCGGTGAAACTGTCAGAAAAATCAGCACGTAGCGTACCGGCTAGTGCGTTATCTGGGTTAGTCGCCCCCATAATATCGCGATGGCGCTGTACCGCATTTTCGCCTTCCAGAACCTGAACCATAATGGGGCCAGAGGTCATAAATTCAACCAAACCATCAAAGAACGGGCGGCCTTTATGCTCAGCGTAAAAACCTTCGGCCTGTTCTTTGGTCAGGTGCAACATCTTTGCGGCGATGATTTTGAAACCAGCACGTTCAAAACGCGCATAAATGGCACCGATGTCGTTATTGGCAACAGCATTTGGTTTGATAATCGAGAAAGTACGTTCTAAAGCCATAATAACCTCTATTGGATTTCTAATATTAACCGGACTCGGAACCTGCTCTGATAAGCGTATTTACTTGGCTGGCAGCCCGTTCCTTTACACTAAAATGATGCCGCTTTACGTATGCCGAATAATCAGTGGCCGCAGATTATAAGTGCGCTTGTAGCAATTGCATACGGGGATCGCAACATTTCATTAAAAAAAAAGCATCTTAAACGTTCATTTTTATACACATCTCACATTTTTGTAAAAACCTAACCGCGCCTAATGTCACTGAGAAAATGCACATAATAATGTTTAATTTATCTTTTTTTCCAATCAGTGAGTACCCAATATCCTTAAAGTTCTTCAATAAATCTAAAACCCACTTTTTTCTTCACAATAGCGGATGGCTGACTAATAACAGAAGAGACCAAGGATATTTTCCCTTTACGTTTAAAGTGGTCAGCTAATGCTCGGATCGCCGCCGTACCCGCGCCTCTGACGGCCCCTTCTGCATTAGGTGTTATTACATAATCTGGATTGGTTAATGACCCGGCAACCCCCACATCATTAATATTGATATCGACTGCCATGGTGAGGCTAATAACCTCGCCCTCCAAACGGACTACGACGTAAACAAAATCATCACGGCTAGTCCTTAACCAACTGATTGCAACTTCGCTGGTCAGCCGTGAAGCCTCTAACAACGGCTCAATTTCATATCGAGCCAGGCTACTTTCTGGAAGAATATCCGAGGCGTGAAAAAGTAATTCTTGTTGGCTATAGCTATGCTGCCACGCTTCGATAATCGGCAAAAGCACTTGCCGGCTCGCATCAGTTTCTTCGGGAACCCCGCTAATCACTTCAATATCAAAATGCAGATCTGGACGTTCTACCCAACGGCCATCCTGACGAATTCTGGGTACCGTCTCGATAAAATGGTAATCTACCAGTGCCAGTTCATAACGCCCTAAGGGTAGCGCCTGCGCGCTTTGTGGCGATACCACTTCTTCTTCGGTATGACGTACATAACTGACATAACTGAGTTGAGAAAAGTCGAATGCCGTTTTGAGATGAATGATATCTGCAACCTCTGTCGCTTCAGCCACATGGGCCTGAACTGACTCGATTAAACGTGATGCTGTGTCCACATCTGCCACAGCAGAACCGATCTCCCCTTCGCGAACAATATTTTCTATTACTCGCCCAAAATTTTTGCTATTCCAATACTCAATGCTGGCACCAAACAACAAGGTAAAATCGGTTAAAATACTCAAAGTCCAATCGATACACCCTGGAGCAAGATCACGTCGGTTACGCAGATGAGGCAGGATTTTCTCTCGCATTGAGGCTTTGCACGCGAGTGCCGTTGCCGGTACGGTTAATGCGTGTTCGCCCATATTGGTCGTAATATAGGTTAACGTCCCTTTAACATCAGACATAAAATTAATTAATGCAGATTCGTCATCTAATGTTTCATTGCTATTTTTTGGGGGTAAGGGTAAAGAGGAACCAAATATTTGTAATATCTTATCTGCCGGGCTACCAAAAAAATCGGCAGCATTATGGACAAACTTATCTGCCTGATTGCAATGCCCCTGAACAATATAGTTATAAATACTCAGTATGGGTATTGCCCAACAAGTCGCTAGCCCCAGAGTACTACGTTCAGCCCGGTTATGCTCCTTACCAACGGTTAATACCATTTTATCAATAACGATTGGGCTATTTGCATCTACATTATTGATATCAAAAATAACATCTGAGTTAGCATCATCAAATAACGTTCCAATCAAAGGAGAAGAATAAACAATTTCATTATTTAATGATTCAACAAATTGAATTTGAAAAAAACCACCGTTAAAACGCAATAAAAATGACAAATTACTACTTTTGTCACTTAAATTAAACAAAAAACCCTCACCATGTTTTTCATTACCATCAAAGAAAAATAATTTATAATTTTTAACTTTTATAAGACCCTCATCAAAAAATTTTATTGAATAATCATCAGTGTCAGATAACTGAAAATCGAGCAATATATCTCTGTATTTTATTCGTGGGTCAATCCAATAGGAACCAAAACTTTTTTGTATTTTAAATTTAATTGATTTTTTTATAGAACAGAAACGATCACAAATGAAATCTTCATCTTGAGAAACTCGCATGCTACTGATTTTATTGTTCATTCTTATTATCAACAAATCATCAGGTGTGTAATCCTCTGTCAAAACAAAGTATTTACCATTATAATCATCGTCCTCATAGACTGTAGTTTGCATTCCTGGAGGGATTTTTATTGAATATACCTCATCATTTAAGGGATTTACCAAATGAGATTGCTTCCTTTCAGGATAGTTACCACGATACAAGTCAAATTGCTCACCACTAGATAAGCACAACGAGTCACCTGTAAAGTTACTTTCGCCATAAAAACAAACTGCCTTTTTTATTTTAAATGCACTTATATTATCATTTAAATATATCAAATCCTTATCTGAAACCAAATCCACATCGGCTTCAAAAGACCGAGAAGCGCCCAAAAAATCGACATCTTCATAGACGGTGACAACTAAACCGTGGGGAATGGAAATTGAGGATATGCGATCATTCCATTTATCCGGAATACTGGCAACTGAGTTCCCTTGAGCCGCGCAGAGAGACTCACCATTATAGTCATCATCCATATAAAAACAGACTTTGGGTTCATTTGCATAGGCATCAAAAATTAATAAAGAGAACATTAACGTTAGCATATGGTTACGATTATATCTCATAATATATATACCTTTTAAACTATTATTAATAATCCATTATTTTAAAAATAAGAGATTGTTATTTCCTGACCTAAAAACTTTATATTAGAATAAATAATTTATTGATAACTTTTTTTATTACAAATAAATTTATTATGAGAAACACATTTAAAATACAAACACGAATACATTGAGTTGCTTATTTTTTATAGCCTGAATAATTCAAGTTACAGCAAGGCGGCAAGCGAGAGACAAGTGGTCGAAAGCACATTTGAACAGCATTTACTCTGCTCACAGAGACAAGGCGAGATCCATGGATCGGCCGAGTCACGAAGAAAGCCAACGACCCGAATTATTTTTGGTATAAACGCTATAAAACTCACACAAAAAATCCATTACTCAAAAAATCAAAAAAAACTAAATATCATCAAAAACCTGCCAGGGAAATTTTGACAATAAAAAAATAACAAAAAAATATCATATTATCATTTTAATAATTTTTTAAATAAAACACCGAATAATATTAAATAATCGTTAAAAATCAATAAAATAAAACAACAAAAAGATATTAAAAATAAATTAAACCACTCTAATAATATATGTATTAATTTTTTATATTTTAATAATTAGGTTTTGTTTTTTTGTGCCGGTATATTTTTCAACGGAATTACCTTGTCACCATTATTTTAAATGCGCCTCCTTTCTTTTGAATAACAGTAAATAGGAAACACAGTAATACTCTTAATACGCGTCTGCTACCACTGTCTATTTTAATTTCATCGTTGGTTTCTGGCGGGGCTATGGCTGTGTCACAAATAGCAACCACTGATACACCCGCAGTAACACCAATAAAATCAACACTAACAGGTCCATTTGAGCGGAATTCGGCTGGTACAAGTTTTGGATCAAATGTAGATGTAGATGTAATTGATAATACATCTACGGCAACCCGCGTGATTGCTGAAACTACGCCGGAAGCCGAGAGCACAATTGGTGAAGCGACTGGGCAAGAAGGCGGTAACGCAACAGCCGTTATCCCCCCTACTACAACACCATCAGAGCAGGAAATCACAGAACCTGAACAACCGGGCCTGCTTGATAAGATCAAAGATCTGCTGGGGTTGGGTGAAATTACTCAAGAACAAGCCGATGCATTAGAAAAAAACGTTAAGACTAAAGTTGAGAAAGTGGACGCACAGACTGCGGCGAAGTTGGCACTTGAATCAGCCCAAGCAGAGGCCCAAAAAGCAGCAGAAGATGCTTTATATCTAAAAACCGAAAATGTTTCATATCAGGCATTCGCTCAAACTGAAGAAAAGATTAAAAAAGAAGCTGATGAAGCAAAAAAAAAGCAAGATAAGACTAAAGAAGATGCCATTAAGGCCGTCAAGGTTAATAACACTCCATTAGTTCCTGGTGATAAGGATATTGCTGAGAAAGTCACCAAAGCCGTGACCGATACAACAAAAGTACAGGGAGAAAAAGCAGTTACTCTGGCTACAAAAATAACTGATGCCAAAGTCGCCCAAGAAAAGAAAGACGCGAATACAGAGGCGCTTGCAGAAATCGACGGGCGGCTCATTTCTGTCTCAAACGCTTTAATACAAGCGACAGGTACCGATAAGGGTCCGTTGGATCAGAAACTTAAAGAAGCTCAACAAGCTAAAACCGAACAAGACGGAAAAGAACTGGCGTCCGGCGGGTATAAAGAACTCTTCGAGGAGGATAAGAAAACTAGCGGTTACTTTGGCATTGCGGAAAATGACAACGGCTCGGGACAGCAAGAAAAATTAGCCGAAGCAAAAAAGAATCGAGATGCCTATAACAAAGCAGCTAAAAAAGAACTTGACGCTATCGCCAAGGCCCAAAAAGCAGTTGAGGCTATTGATGCACAGATAGTAAAATTAAAAAAAGATAAAGGTGATATCGAACAAGAACAAAGTACCGAAAAGGGCAAAACAGGTGGTTTAGATATTGCGCTCAGCGGTGCTAACGACGCTAAAGACGCAGCACAGGGTGAATTCGACACGGCAAAAAACGCAGCTGAATTAGCTGAAACAGCAGCAAAGGCTATCGAAGCAGCAAAAATCACCGATAAGGCAGTTGAGGATGCAACAGCAGCTTATAAAGAAGCCGCAGACAAAGCGGAACAAACTAAAACAGCCCTTGAAGCGGCTGAAAAAGCTAAAGAAGACGCTGATAAACTCGTAGTCACTAACACTGGCCTATTGAATGACGCTGACCAAGCACTTGAGCAGTTAGTGACCGCCCAAAATAACGCCCAACCTACACTTGATCTGCCAGCCATTGATGTGACCATTGCGCCTGCCAAGACACAAGATGTGATTGAGGGCACCAGCGCCATTGCCACCCAAGTGGCCGGTGGCACACAAAATGTTGCCAAGGGCGGTAAAGCGATTGATAGCGTTATTACCAAAGACGGTATTGTAAACCTTGCTGCTGGTGCCAATGCCAAAGGGACCGAGGTTACTAAAGGTACCCTGAACAACAACGGCGGGGTTGATACCGATACTGTTGTCAGTACTGAAGGTAAATTGGTTCTGACGGGTGGTAGCGAAACGGCCATCGCAACCTCAACCGGTGCCAAGGTTGCTGAAGGTGGTGTAGTGACCGCAGGTGACCATTCCGTTATCGAAAAAATGATCAGTAGCGGTAACGTGACCGCCAGCGGCAATAATACCATCGTGCGTGATACGACCATTAATGACGGTAAATTAAGCCTGGCAGGCACCGCAACCGCCAATAACACCACGTTCAACGGCGGTATTTTCAGCGTTGAAGGTGATACCGCTGCCACCAAGACTAACATGACTGGCGGTAAATTTGCGGTTACAGGCAATGCCAAGATCGAAGAGACGGTAGTCAGCGCGGGTGACGTCTCGCTGGCTGACAAAGCCACCGCGAACAACACCACCCTGACTGGCGGTACTTTTGCCGCTGCAGGCGATACCGCGGTGAGCGCAACTAACATGACTGGCGGTACCTTTACCGTTGCAGGTGATACCGCTGCCACCAAGACTAAGATGACTGGTGGTGAATTTGCTGTTACAGGCAATGCCAAGATTGAAGACACCGTACTCAACGCAAGTGACTTCTCGCTGGCTGACAAAGCCACCGCGAACAACACCACCCTGACTGACGGTACTTTCACCGTTGCAGGTGATGCCGCGGTCACCGCGACGAACATGAGTGGCGGTAAATTTGCGGTTAAAGGCAAAGCCAAGATCAAAGACACCCAACTCAGTGCAGGTAATTTCACTCTGGCTGAAAATGCCACAGCGAATGACACCACACTGAATGGCGGTAAATTTGACGTTTCGAACGAGGCTACAGCGACTAACACCACCATTAATAACGGCCTGTTTACGCTGAAAGATGGCGCTCACGCGGACAGCACCACAGTCAATAGCGGCACCTTCGTCATGGCCGATCAATCTACGGCCAACGGCATCCAACTGGTAGACAGCGCCTTCACACTCGCAAGCGGTGCTAAAGCCTCCGGTATCACCAAATTAACTGGCGGTCAGGCACAGGTAGCCGGTTCACTGGAAAGCTTGAGCCTTACCGGTGGCCGCGCAGACTTTGCCAACAGCGCCAAAGCCT
Source organism: Yersinia pestis (assembly GCF_900460465.1). Taxonomy (GTDB): domain Bacteria; phylum Pseudomonadota; class Gammaproteobacteria; order Enterobacterales; family Enterobacteriaceae; genus Yersinia; species Yersinia pestis. Next base: position 788,565 of record NZ_UAVH01000007.1, read on the forward strand.
CTGGCCTGCTTGATATCAGCGCTGATAGCCAGATCATAATGAACCGCGGTGCAGATACCGCACAAGCGAACCTGAACCTGGCTGGCCGCCTTGAATTGCTCGCCAGTGATGTTGCTCAAGCAGTGGCTCAGCCAGTTGCCCGTGCGGCCATGGAGTTATCAAATGCGCGTGCGGTAATGCCAGCCCCTGCAATGCCAGTCCCTGCCGCCGCACCGGTTGCACACTTCGCCCTCAACGATGTGGTTATGACCGGGGGCACTGTCGATATGAGCAACGCGAAAAATGCTCAACTGACCATGGCTTCACTGAATGGTACAGGGAACTTTAACCTCGGTTCTGTCATGCAAAGCGATTCGGTCGCGCCATTAAATGTATCCGGTGACGCGAACGGTGACTTCATCATTGCAATGAATAGCAGCGGTCAAGCACCAACTAACCTGAATGTGGTAAATACCAACGGTGGTGATGCACGCTTTGCCTTAGCCAATGGTCCGGTTGCTTTAGGTAACTACATGACTAACCTGGCTAAAGATGCCAACGGTAACTTTGTCCTGACCGCAGATAAATCGGCTATGACACCAGGCACTGCCGGTATTCTGGCCGTGGCTAACACCACACCGGTTATCTTTAACGCTGAGTTAAGTTCTATTCAACAGCGTTTGGATAAGCAAAGCACCGAAACCAACCAAAGCGGCATGTGGGGCAGCTACCTGAACAACAACTTTGCAGTGAAAGGCCGCGCCGCTAACTTCGATCAGAAGTTGAACGGGATGACATTGGGTGGCGATAAAGCCACTGCACTGGCAGACGGCGTGTTGAGCGTTGGTGGTTTCGCCAGCTACAGCAGCTCTGATATCAAAACGGATTATCAAAGCAAAGGTAAAGTGGATAGCCATTCATTCGGTGCCTACGCACAATACCTGGCTAACAGCGGTTACTACATGAACGCGGTAGTGAAGAATAACCAGTTTAGCCAAGACGTTAACATCACCTCAATTAACGGCAGCGCCAGCGGTGTGTCTAACTTCTCGGGTATGGGTATCGCACTGAAAGCCGGTAAGCACTTCAACTTCAATGAGGCTTACGTCTCGCCATACGTTGCAATGAGCGCCTTTAGCTCGGGTAAGAGCAACATCTCCTTGTCTAACGGCATGGAAGCACAGAGCAGCAGCACCCGCTCTGCGATGGGTACCCTTGGGGTGAATGCAGGTTACCGCTTCGTGATGAACAACGGCGCAGAACTCAAGCCATACGCTATCTTCGCGGTGGATCATGAGTTCGCGAAAAACAACCAAGTGACGGTGAATCAGGAAGTGTTTGACAATAACTTGAGCGGGACCCGTGTGAACACCGGCGCCGGCATGAACGTCAACATCACCCCTAATCTGTCTGTCGGTTCTGAAGTGAAGTTGTCCAGCGGTAAAGATATCAAGACACCAGTAACCATTAATCTGAACGTGGGTTACAGCTTCTAAGTCAGTTGTTGATACGAATTTATCGTCACGATGATAATTGACTGATAAAGGGTTATTAGCTGATAAAGGGCTATTGACTGATAAAAACCGCAGGGGGCTGCAATTGGCTCCCTGCTTTTTACCTGATTAATTGTCATTTTATTTGCCAGCCCAAAGGCAAATAAAAAAGCAATATTTATCTAGGAAATACTCTCTATTGAGCCCAAAAAAATCAAAAAAAACAGAATACCGTAAAGATAAACCTCATTTAAAACATTTTTAATATTTTATTAATAGTGGCTTATTGCTTTAGCCGTTGGTTGTCACCGCACTTCACTTTCTTAAATAAAAGGCAAATAAAACAGACCAATATGAAAATAAACTCACCCTCCAAAAACACCCGTCACAATGAAATAAATTAATGCCTTATTGAAAATAATATCAATCCGAGTTGATTACATTTTCAGTCTATAGCCAATACTTTTTTATCCATTATATTAGCGGCCATAAATTGTCGTTAGCGACCTTTTTCACTCTTAGTTTACTCATCTGATCATCTGTATTCAGGAATACCTACAATGAAATCTCGTCATCATTTAAACACGCGTTTATTGCCGTTATCTATTTTAATCTCCGCATTGATACCTGCTGCCGTACTGGCAGCACCTTCTGTCGCAATACCACCGCCGGTTCAAGACCTCATCAACCAAGTACAATCTTATGCCAATGCGCATGTGATCAGCCCAGAGCAAGCGGAAACACTGATTAAGCGCTTAACCGTTACTCCCGAAAAACTCAAAGAAGAAGAAGCACGGGTGAAACAAGAACTGGCAGCGGTAGAAAAAAAACAAAAAGAAGCAAATACAGAAATTATCACCACCAGTATTGAAAAAGATCAGTTTAATAAAGCGCTTAACAACAAACAAAAGGCTAAATTGGCGGCTGAAACTGTATTCATTAACGCTAACAGTAAGCAAAACGAGGCGATTAAAGCAGTCAATAAAAATTGGAGCCTAGCGGATGAAAATATCAGTACAAAGCTTTCTGTAATAGTTAATGGCGAGAGCAAGACACAGGCCATTTTAGCAGAAAAAATAAAACTGACTGAAACCGCTAACATCAATCAACAAGAACAAGTAATAAAAGCGCAACAACTGGATACAGAAATTCAGAAAAACCAATCTGAACTTGATGATGCAATCAATAATAAAACAACAGGCACCATCGTACTGCAAGAAAAACTGACTCAGGCTGAAACAAAGCTAGAAACGGCTAAAAACAACCCTAAATCTAAACTATCCCTCGCTGAAGCCAAACATAAAAGAACCAGCAAAAACCTTAAGAACCCTAAAAAACAAGCTAAGAGCGAAGCCCTAAGAAATCAAAAAGACTATGAAAGAGAACTTAAAAATCTTCAAACCCCCATAACCACAGCAACAGAAGAATTAAAAGTCTCTCAAGAAAAAGTTGAAGTCTTAACACAAGAAAAGGCGCTTATTTCTACAAAAAAAATAGCCAGCGATGCAATAACAGATAACCTACAAGGCGAGATTAACCGGGCTCAACAAGCCCAACTGCAAGCGGAACAAGACGCACAACAAGCGAAAGACGCGACATTAGCACAACAAGCAATGGCAAAGGCCGCCGCGGCGGAGAAATCACTTCAGGAAGCAGAGCAAAAACTCGCCGCTATTGCCGTTATCGCACAAGAAGCTGAGGCTAAATTGACTGCCGCCCAACGGGCTAAAGCGGATGCTGAGTTACAGTTAGCCGATAAAATGGAACAACTGGCAAACATTAACCTAGACCTTACGGCACTGAATAACCTCGATCCTAAGGTGATCAGCCAACAGACCCTCGCCAAAGGCGAAGCGCAACCTGTTGCTGATGGCGAACTGGCCGTGGCAACCAAGGTGGCGGGCGGTGAGCAGAATATCACCACCGGCGGTGTGGTGTTAGCCAGCGTGGTCACCGAGGACGGCGTGGTTAACCTGAGCGACAGTGCACTGGCGCACGATAGCCAACTGATCAACGGTACGCTGAATAATACCCGCGCCCATGATGTGAATACTCAGGTCGGCGCACAAGGCAAATTATTGATCAACGGCACCCAGGAAGCGGCTGCCACCTCGGAAGGGGCAACGGTGGCCGCAGGCGGCAGCGTCACTGCTGGCACGAATACTCTGGTCACCAAGATGGTCAGCGCCGGTACAGTAACAGGTAACGACGGCGCTCTGTTTACTGAAACGACCCTTAATGACGGGCAATTTAGCCTCAACAACGGCGCAATCGCTAAAAATACCAAGGTCAATGGTGGGCAATTTAACGTTAATGAAGGCGCGACCGCTAAAGATACCGAGGTCAGCGCCGGTGCGGTAACAGGTAACGACGGCGCTCTGTTTACTGAAACCACCCTTAATGACGGGCAATTTAGCCTCAACAACGGCGCAATCGCTCAAAACACCAAGGTCAATGGTGGGCAATTTAACGTTAATGAAGGCGCGACCGCCGAGGGTGTGACGGTAAAAGGCGGTGAATTCAACCTGCGAGCGCGCGCTCAGGCGATGAAATTAACCATTGAGTTCGGTGAAGCACAGATCGCCGGCACGCTGACCGATGTGACACTGCGCGGCGGTAATACCACCCTGGCTAGCACTGCCGACGTGGCGGGCACCATTCACTCAATATCAGGGAGTGCGCTTAAGGTTTATCAAGGCGCACATACCGCACAAGCGGATCTCAATCTGGCGGGGCGAGTGGTGTTATTCGCCGACGACGTTGCCCCAGCGGCAGCACTGCCCTCACGGGCGGTACGTGCTGCCGATAACCGTTTATCCGCGCCATTTACCTTTAGAAGAGTCAATATGAGCGGCGGCACACTGGATTTACGCAATGTGAAAAAGGCACAGTTAGTGATGGACTCGCTGGCAGGCAACGGCACCTTCAAACTGGGCTCGATGTTGCAACAAGACGCCTCGGCACCGGTGAATGTCACGGGTAACGCGGATGGCGATTTTATCCTCCAGATAGACGGTAGCGGTATCGACCCGACCAACCTTAATGTCGTTAGTACCGGCGGCGGTGACGCACGTTTTACCCTAACCGATGGCCCGATAGGCCTTGGCAACCGCGTGTATAACCTGGTTAAAGATGCGAGTGGCAAGGTCACGTTGGTAGCTAATGAATCAACCGTGACACCGGGTACAGCCAGTATTTTAGCCGTGGCTAACACCACACCGGTTATCTTTAATGCGGAATTAAGCTCTGTTCAACAGCGTTTGGATAAGCAAAGCACCGAAGCCAATGAAAGCGGCATCTGGGGTACCTACCTGCACAATAACTTTGCAGTAAAAGGCCGCGCCGCTAACTTCGACCAAACGTTAAACGGCATAACGTTGGGGGGCGATAAAGCCACTGCCCTGGCAGACGGCGTATTGAGTGTGGGGGGGTTCGCCAGCGCGAGTACATCAAGTATTAAGACCGACTATCAAAGCAAGGGGAATGTCGATAGCCACTCATTTGGTGCCTACGCGCAATATCTTGCCAACAACGGTGGCTATGTGAATGGCGTGGTGAAAGCCAATAAATTCAATCAGGATATTCATGTCACCAGCGCCGATAACAGCGCCAGCGGCAACACTAATTTCTCGGGTATGGGGGTGGCAGTGAAAGCCGGTAAGCATATCAACCATAATCATCTGTATGTTTCGCCATACGTGGCAATTGAGCGCCTTTAGCTCGGGTAAAAGCGCGGTCAAACTGTCTAACGGCATGGTGGCGCAAAGCAGCAGCACCCGCTCGATGATAGGCACCCTTGGGGTGAATGCGGGTTACCGCTTCGTGCTGAAAAATGGCGTAGAAATGAAACCTTATGTCAGCGCCTCGGTTGATCACGAATTTGCTGCCAATAATAAATTCAGAGTGAACCAGGAGATGTTCGATAACAACCTGAACGGCACGCGAGTGAACACCGGTGCAGGCCTGAACGTCAACATCACCCCTAACCTGTCGGTTCTGAAGTGAAGTTGTCCAGCGGAAAAAACATCAAAACGCCAGTGACCGTTAATCTGAACGTGGGTTATCGCTTCTAAGTGAATAAAATCATTTTTTAGAGATGACGGTGTGGCAGAAATGGAAGGGAGCCTCTATTGGCTCCCTGAGGTTATTGACAAAGTGCCCGCGACGGAGAGAACAGGCAGATCGTAAAGACGCCGTAAATACATCCATGTAGGCTCGAGCCGCGCCATCCTTGGCGCGGACGCTTTACTCCTCTGCCTATCCTCACCGTTCAAGATCGCGTCATCGGGGTTTGTCAGCAGTCTGGGAGCCTCTATTGGCTCCCTATCCTTTTAGATACTAATCAGTGGTTCGTCGAAGGAATAACATTTCTCAACCAACTGCCCCATTTGCGTTGATAAAACGCCTGCGTATGGGTGGTGAGATAGTGGCTGACCCCTCGCTCTTTTTCACTGACCAGGCAAAAATCTACCGGGCCGCCGTCTGGGGCGTGATCACTGGCCACATTACCGGCCTCTTGGATCAACTGATCTACTTCATTAGCGGTGCCATCCACTTCCAAACCAATCAACAGGTTGGGTTTTTCATCAACACTTTTATCATGCATCAGCGCCAGAAAAGCCCGCCGCACTGGTTTACGCTGACTAAATAATTGGATCAGTGCATCCACCATCGCGGAGGGATACTCCTCGGGTTGGCCCAGTAAAATTTGGCTCTCTTTGTCTACCACCATTTCAGCGGGTTGCACCAACCCGCCGTTCTTCAACAGCATCGCCACTTCTTCCGGCCAGAACTCTTTGCCATATTCAGATTTTGGGTTCAAAAACAGATGTGCGCCTTGTGTCATTTCAAATAACACCCGCACCGGCATCGCGACGAAAGGCTGCTTTTCACTGCCGATGGTCTCGCCATCAGTTTGTTCCAAGGCCTGCTGCAAGACCTCTACCGAGGTGAAAAAAGGAATGACAGACTCACCATCTTGCTTTTCCCAATGCAAAATATTCACCCCGTTAGCGGTGGTGAAACTCATTTCGCCATCATCACTGCCCTGCTCTGAATCCCCTACCAGTACCAAGACCGTGGCATCCAACAACACGCGGAAAAACGCCGTGCGATGAATAGACGCGGTGGCGGCCAGTTTCAGCAAAGATTCCAGATCCTCGCCATGTTCGTCATGATGGTGGTGTTCGTGACGCTCGTCAGCGGCAGAGTTGTCATCGGCGGTATGGTTATCATCAGCAGCCGGGCTATCATCAATAGCATGTTTATCATCAATAGATGGGGGCGGAAAACTCATTTTTTACTCCCAAAACATCGAGAAGATGAACGAAGGGACGCCAAATGCGCCCCTTTGAGTCTTCTCAATTCAATAAGATTACTGTTTTGCTTGCGCTAACAATAAGTTGGCAACGGTGCGGACACCCAAGCCAGTCGCTCCGGCAGACCATTGATCAACGGCGCTTTTGCGATATGTCGCCGAGCAATCAATGTGTAACCAGCCCTGCTGATAATTTTTCACAAAATGCGACAGGAAAGCGGCGGCGGTGCTGGCCCCTGCGCTGTAGGCCCCACCGGCCACGTTATTTAACTCAGCAAAGTTAGATGGCAACTGGCTGCGATGGAATTCGGCCAGTGGCAGACGCCAGAAAAGCTCGTGCTCACTGTGCGCACTGTTGAGTAGCGCTTGTGCCAGTTCATCATCAAAGCTGAACAGGGCATGGTAATCGTTACCCAAGGCAGTTTTGGCCGCGCCGGTTAAGGTGGCTGCGTCGATAATCAACGGCGCATTTTGCTCGGAGGCATCGATCAGACCATCCGCCAAGACCAAGCGCCCTTCAGCATCGGTATTCATGATTTCGACCGTTTTGCCATTACGATAGCGAATAATATCGCCCAGCTTAAAGGCATTGCCACTGACCATGTTATCGGCACAACACAGATACAACTTCACGCGCTCTTTCAGCCCACGTGCGGCTGCCAACGCCAATGCACCGGTCAAGGTTGCCGCACCGCCCATATCGGACTTCATCGAATCCATAAAGGCGCTCTGCTTTAAGCTATAGCCGCCGGAATCAAAGGTAATGCCTTTCCCCACCAGACAGGCCATGACTGGCGCATCTGGGTTGCCGGTTGGGTTGTAGTCCAACGCCAACAATACCGGCGCACGATCAGAACCACGGCCCACGGTGTAAATCCCGGCATAGTTCTGTTCACGGAGATCTTCGCCTTTGGTAATACGGTAGCTGACCGCATCACAGGAGACCGCACACAGCAAATCAATCGCATTTTTCGCCAGTTGTTCTGGCCCTAAATCTTCCGCAGGTGCGTTGATGGTATCGCGTACCCAATCGATGATTTTTAAACGCTGTTCCAGCTCTGTTTTTTCATTCGCTGGCAGCTCTGCCCACACCACGCTGCGCTGACCTTTTGGCCCACGGAAGCCTTGCCAAAAGGCCCAGCTTTGTTCCAGGCCCCAGCCTTCACCAGCCAGTTTGACTTGTTTAATGCCCTGACCGTCAATTTTGCGGGCTGCACGTTGGATCCCCCCCAGTTGATCGTGACTCGTCAAGTGGATAGTCACCCCTTGATCATTAGTGCTGATCAGGGCTTTCTCACCCCAGCGGGCATCTGCCGGGTTGTGAGACAGGGATATTTGCATTATTTCTGTTGTCATGGCCTACCTCGTCATTATTATTTTTGCTGTATACCCGTCATGCTTCAAGCCACAGGGGCGTGAGCGGCGACGTCAATAATTTGGGCATAAAATATTAGATACGCAATAAAAAAGGCCGCTTGCGCGACCCAGTCAGTATTCACTCAAACTCATCTAACCAGACCAGTAAGATCGCTTCCAGTACTTTTTCATTCGATCTTTGCGGATCGTCGTCAAAACCGTCCAGCTCACAAATCCATTGGTGCATATCGGTAAAACGGACCGTTTTGGGATCGGTATCCGGGAACCTTTCGTAAAGGGCTTCGGCGATTTCGCGGGTATCTTGCCACGTTAAACTCATATCAATCCTTTCTACCTATTGCGATAACGTTAGTGTTCTCGGGCATGGTTAATGGTATAGCGTGGGATCTCAACCACCAGGTCTTCATCGGTCACTCTCGCCTGGCAACTCAGGCGGCTCTCTGGCTCCAGACCCCAGGCTTTATCCAGCATATCATCTTCCAACTCGCTGCTTTCTGGCAGTGAATCGAACCCTTCGCGCACCACGCAGTGACAGGTAGTACAAGCGCAGGATTTTTCGCAGGCGTGCTCAATATCGATCCCATGACGTAGAGCAACGTCTAATATGGTCTCACCTTGTATTGCTTCCAGTACTGCACCATCCGGGCAAAGGTCTTTATGGGGCAGAAATACTATTTTGGGCATGATTAAACCTCATCCACTGAATGACCCGCTAAAGCACGGCGAATGGAAGCGTCCATCCGGCGTGCGGCAAAATCTTGCGTTTGTGCATCTAACGCTTTGATCGCAGCTTCGATGGCTTGTGGGTCGCTGCCCTGCATCTGCTGCTGTAATAACGCGACCGCTTGGGCGATCGCGGCACTTTCTTGCTCACTGAGTAACGCGGCGTCTTCTGCCAGTGCGCCTTGCAGGCTCTCTAGCACTCTGGCGGCATCAACCCGTTGTTCCGCCAGCTTACGGGCGGTGATATCACTTTGCGCATTCGCCATGGAATCTTTAATCATATTGGCAATTTCATCATCAGATAGCCCATAAGATGGCTTCACCTGAATCGATGCCTCAACGCCCGTCGATTTCTCCATCGCTGTCACACTTAATAAGCCGTCAGCATCCACCTGGAAAGTGACACGAATATGTGCCCCTCCCGCAGGCAAAGGAGGCAAGCCACGCAACGTAAAACGGGCTAATGAACGGCAATCCTTCACCAATTCACGCTCGCCTTGCAGCACGTGGATCATCATCGCACTCTGACCGTCTTTGAAGGTGGTGAACTCCTGCGCTCGAGCCGCCGGAATGGTGGTATTGCGGGGGATCACTTTCTCCACCAAACCGCCCATCGTTTCCAGCCCTAAGGAGAGCGGGATCACATCAAGCAGCAGCATGTCGCTGTCCGGTTTATTGCCCACCAGAATATCAGCCTGAATAGCGGCACCAATGGCGACCACTTTATCGGGATCGATAGAGGTCAACGGCGTGCGGCCAAAGAATTGCCCCACCTGCTCTCGCACCAACGGGACTCGGGTCGAACCACCGACCATCACCACTTCCAAAATTTCATCAGCCGTGACGCCCGCATCTTTCAAGGCGCGGCGGCAAGCCATCAGTGTGCGTTTTACCTGCGGAGCAATGAGCGACTCAAGCTGCTCACGAGTAACCTCCCCTTGCCAGCCAGCCACGGAAACTACCGCAGTCTCGGCCTCACTCAAGGCAATTTTGGCGGCAATTGCCGTATCAAGTAACTGCCGTTGAATGCCGTGGTCATCGCGGGTCGCAACCCCGGCTTGCTCACGTAACCAGTCAGCCAAGAGGTGATCAAAATCATCGCCACCCAGCGCCGAGTCACCACCGGTTGCCAGCACTTCAAATACGCCACGGCTTAAACGCAGAATGGAGATATCAAACGTCCCGCCCCCCAGATCATAAACCGCAATCACCCCTTCCTGACCGGAATCCAGGCCATAGGCGATGGCTGCCGCAGTGGGTTCATTCAGTAAACGTAAGACATGTAGCCCCGCCAAACGCGCAGCGTCTTTTGTCCCCTGACGCTGAGCATCATCGAAATACGCAGGGACGGTAATGACAACGCCATCGAGCTCGCCGGCCAATGCCGCTTGCGCCCGCTGAGCCAGTGTTTTGAGGATCTCTGCCGACACCTGAACCGGATTCACCAACCCACGCGCCGTCTGGATCATCGGTAAACCGTTTTCACTCGCGTGGAATTGGTAAGGTAAATTGGGATAACGCTGTACGATATCAGCCAGAGAGCGGCCCATCATGCGTTTCACTGAACTGATGGTATTAACCGGGTCCAAGGCCGCCAGATTGCGCGCCTTCCAACCAACATCAATACCCTGTGGGTGATAATGAACCACTGACGGCAGTAAATCCCGCTGTTTTTCATTTATTAGCTGTTGACCTGCTATTAACTGTTGACCTGCTATTAGCTGTTCACCTGCTATTAACTGTTCATCGGCTATTAACTGTTCATCGGCTAACTGTTCATCGGCCAGCGTCTGCGCTTTACCGCTGCGCACGGTCGCCACCAATGAATTGGTGGTACCTAAATCGATCCCCGCAGCCAGCCGACGTTGGTGTGGTGCCGCGGTTAAACCCGGCTCACTAATTTGTAATAAGGCCATGTTGAGCTTCCATCAATCATGAGTCTATACCCTTCGTATTTGAAGCTGCAGGAGGCTTAGCTGCGCACATGACTCGGCCCATCCAGTGGCCTCTACGAGGCTGCTGCAAGCCACATTCAAATCAGTTCTCGACCGATTTGTCATTTGCTTGCTACCTAGCTACAACGTCAATTACTAAGGGAATATAATAATTAATCACTTGAATTTTATTTGTTTTTTATTAATCAAATGAGATATTTGAATCAGGCAAAATCGTCAAACAAGCGCTCTTCCAACTGTTCAACTTGCTGCTGCAACTTATCCAGAAAGCGCAATTTGCGTACCGTATCCGCTGCCTGCACCCATAGCTGCGCATCCAGTTGCTCAACCATTTGCTGCGTGCGCGTTGTTGTCATCTGCGCCACACGGCGGCTAAATTCAGCCAGTAAAGTTTCAGCATCGGGTTTGCGCTCAATGGCATCAAGCTCCTCACGTAATTCCAACTGTTCCATCAGAAACGCGGTATCACGCATAGTGTGTTGTTCGTTGCCTAAATCAAAACCCTGCAAAGATAGCATATACTCGGCACGTTTTAACGGGTGCTTGAGCGTTTGGTAAGCATCATTGATGGTTGCAGCCTGCTGCATTGAGGCCAAACGCTCACGCTCGGGCTGGGTGGCAAAGCGATCGGGGTGGAATTGACGTTGCAACTCCTGGTAACGCGTGGTGAGTTGGTTGCCGTCAATCAAATAGCGAGCCGGCAACCCGAATAACGTAAAATAATCCATAGCATGCTCTGGAAGTTGTTGTAATGGCTAAGCTGAGATCTGTTTCGCTCCCTTTTGGCAAAAGAGAGCGGAACAGAGCAACAAACATCTGGGGCAGGAAAAAGCAGCGATCAAACGTTAAAGCTTTCGCCGCATCCGCACTCATTTGAGACGTTTGGATTGTTGAACTTAAAGCCTTCGTTCAGCCCTTCTTTGACGAAATCCAGCTCGGTACCGTCAAGATAGACCATGCTTTTACCGTCGATGATCACTTTCACACCTTTGTCTTCAAAAACGATATCGTCATCGTTTATTTCGTCAACAAATTCGAGTACATATGCCATGCCGGAACAACCCGAAGTCCTTACGCCCAAGCGTAGACCCAAGCCTTTACCGCGGTGATTTAAAAAGGCACTGACCCGCTGTGCAGCACTGTCGCTGATTGATATCGACATACAACAACCTCAACTCTGAGAACCAGCTCATATCCCCGTCATCTTTCAAACTACAGGTGTTGGTTGCGCTCGTTCACCCAAATGACTTACCTGTGTAAGCTCATCGGGATCCTCTTGTTTGCCGCCTTCCTGCAACTTGAAATCTTTTGGATAGACTAAGTGAAAAATGAGCTAATTATTAATAACCTATATATACCTGTCGTCCTTCAAGATGCACGAGTGTTAGCTGCATCTCGAAGTCACTTGGATATAAAAATCACATATCACAATTACTTGGCAGTATGCTTGCTTTTGTAGTCGGCGATTGCGGCTTTAATAGCATCTTCTGCCAAAATTGAGCAGTGAATCTTGACTGGCGGTAACTCCAGTTCTTCAGCAATCTGAGTATTTTTGATGGCTTCAGCCTGATCGAGAGACTTGCCTTTCATCCATTCAGTGACTAAAGAGCTGGAGGCGATGGCAGAACCGCAACCATAAGTCTTAAAGCGGGCGTCTTCAATAATACCGGCTTCATTCACTTTGATCTGCAACTTCATGACATCACCACAAGCGGGTGCGCCAACCATGCCACTACCAATAGTAGGGTCTTGACTGTCGAACGACCCCACGTTGCGTGGATTTTCGTAATGATCGATTACTTTTTCGCTGTAAGCCATGTGATTTCTCCTGAGTCTTAAAGTGTGGAATTAATGATGGGACCATTCAATGCTGCTGATATCCACGCCCTGCTTGAACATATCCCACAATGGGGATAAATCACGCAGACGACCAATGGATTTATGTACCAGCGCAATGGCGTAGTCGATCTCTTCTTCTGTGGTGAAACGCCCCAGAGAGAAACGAATTGAACTGTGAGCCAGTTCGTCGTTCATCCCCAACGCACGCAACACGTAAGAAGGCTCCAAACTCGCAGAGGTACAGGCTGAACCTGATGAGACAGCCAAATCTTTCAGTGCCATGATCAACGACTCACCTTCAACATAGTTGAAGCTGACGTTCAGAATGCCAGGAGCGCCATTCTCTAATGAGCCGTTCAGGTAAACTTCTTCGATATCTTTGATGCCGTTCCACAAACGCAAACGCAGTGAACGCAGACGTGCAGCTTCGCTTTCCATCTCTTCTTTGGCAATGCGGTAAGCTTCACCCATCCCAACGATTTGGTGCACAGGCAAGGTGCCTGAACGCATACCGCGCTCATGACCACCGCCGTGCTGCTGTGCTTCAATACGAATACGGGGTTTACGGCGAACAAACAGTGCGCCAATGCCCATCGGGCCATAAACTTTATGGGCAGAGAAGGACATCAAATCGACTTTCAGTTTGCTCAGATCAATAGGTAATTTACCGACGCTTTGTGTAGCATCAACGTGGAAAATGATCCCGCGGCTACGGCACATTTCGCCGATTTCAGCGATATCCTGTACCACGCCGATCTCATTATTCACATGCATGATAGAAACCAAAATGGTGTCTTCACGCATTGTCGCTTCAAGCTGTTTCAGATCGATAATACCGTTAGGCTGCGGTGCCAGATAAGTCACTTCGAAGCCTTCACGCTCCAATTGGCGACAGCTATCCAACACTGCTTTATGTTCGGTTTTACAAGTGATGATGTGCTTGCCTTTCTTCTGATAGAAATTAGCAGCACCTTTAATGGCGAGGTTATCAGACTCGGTCGCACCGGAGGTGAAGACGATCTCACGAGGGTCTGCACCCACCAATGCGGCGACGTCATTACGTGCAATATCAACAGCTTCTTCTGCCTGCCAACCAAACTTATGCGAACGTGAGGCTGGGTTACCGAAGATACCGTCCAGAGTGAGATACTGCATCATTTTTTCAGCGACACGCGGATCTACTGGCGTCGTTGCTGCATAATCCAGATAGATCGGTGTCTTTACTTTTGATTCGGTCATTGCTCTTATGCTCCGTACATCACTTCCAAAACGTAAAATTCCGCAAATTCTGCTTATGCGCGCAGATTGACGTTAATCGTCTCTTGCGGTCGGCCATTAGCCGTGCGGCGCGTATCGTTATTCTGACGATCCGCTACCTCTAGGATATCTTGGTTATTAACCAGTTCTGCCAATGTAATATTGTTGAGGAAGCTGCTGATACGCTCGCTCAAATCACGCCACAGGGTATGTGTCAGGCAGCGATTTCCGCCCTGACAGCCTTCTTTACCCTGACAACGGGTTGCATCAACGGATTCGTCAACGGCAGTGATAACCGCGCCAACCGCGATTGCTGATGCATCTTTGCCCAGCAGATAACCACCGCCTGGGCCGCGTACGCTGGCGACTAAGCCATTTTTACGTAGGCGTGAAAAAAGTTGTTCCAGATAGGATAACGAGATCCCCTGACGTTCCGAAATATCTGCCAGAGGAACGGGCCCGTCCTGGGAATGTAATGCCACATCAAGCATGGCGGTTACGGCATAGCGGCCTTTGGATGTCAGTCTCATAGCTAAAGTTACCTGTTGGTGAACACGAAACAGAATTTTGACATTCTTGAGTGTTTTAGTCAACTATTTAACCTAGTAATTCACTCAACTATTATCACCATACTTACGCTCGATAGTATCAATTAGAATTAATTATAACCAATTGATATAAGACATTAATCCTTACTCTTACCCGCCGTATCACCGGTACCGCGTTGTGGATATTTATCCTGCTTTTCGATGGATGTCAGCATCCCACGTAGAATATTCAGCTCTTGAGCCTCGGGCCGAGCGCGGGTAAAGAGGCGCCTTAATTTGCTCATAATCTGGCCCGGATGGGCCTGGCGGATAAAGCCACTATGAGACAAAACCTGCTCCAAATGCTGATAGAAACGCTCCAGATCATCCACCAAAGGATAAGGTGCCTCTTCCTCTTCTTCTACAGGGGCATTTGCCTGCTGACGATCAAGGTATGCCACCCGCACTTCATAAGCCAAAATTTGCACGGCCATGGCTAAATTTAAGGAGCTATATTCAGGATTGGCGGGGATAGCCACATGATAATGGCATTTTTGCAGCTCGTCGTTAGTCAGGCCAACACGCTCGCGACCAAACACCAAGGCAACCGGAGCATGTTCAGCTTCGCGCGCACTGCGTACACCGCATTCACGCGGTTCCAGCATTGGCCAAGGTAACGTTCTGGAACGGGCGCTGGTGCCGACCACCAAACTACATCCGGCAAGGGCTTCATCTAACGTATCAACGATAGTCGCCTTACCAATAACATCACTGGCACCGGCTGACAAAGCAATGGCCTGAGAATCTGGTTTTACCAATGGATTAACCAAATATAGATTGGTTAATCCCATTGTTTTCATGGCTCTGGCGGTCGAGCCCATGTTGCCGGTGTGTGAAGTTTCAACCAAGACAATACGAATGTTGTGTAGCATACAAACTCTGAGGATAACGGATAATCGCCATATCTTAACACAGACATAGGCATTTATCAGATCCCCTGCTATACTGTGCGCCGTTTCTCGTTCTTTAACATCCTAGTGGAAGATACCCATGCATCCGATGCTGACTATCGCCATACGCGCTGCGCGTAAGGCCGGTAACCTGATTGCCAAAAATTATGAAACCCCGGACGCTGTCGAAGCGAGCCAGAAAGGCAGTAATGACTTTGTTACTAACGTTGACCGCGATGCAGAGCATCTGATCATTGACGTTATCCGTAAATCTTACCCAAAACACACTATTATTAGTGAAGAATGCGGTGAGTTGGTCGGCGAAGATGATGATGTACAATGGGTTATTGATCCACTGGATGGCACTACCAACTTCATCAAACGCCTCCCTCACTTTGCAGTCTCTATTGCCGTGCGCATTAAAGGCCGGACAGAAGTCGCCGTGGTTTACGATCCAATGCGTAACGAACTGTTCACCGCCAGCCGTGGTCAAGGCGCCCAGTTAAATGGTTATCGTCTGCGTGGTACCAACGCTAAAGATTTAGATGGCACTATTCTGGCTACCGGTTTCCCATTCAAAGTGAAGCAACACGCCCCTGCTTATATTCGCGTCGTCGGTAAGCTATTTGAGCAGTGTGCAGATTTCCGTCGCACCGGTTCAGCCGCATTGGATCTGGCTTATGTCGCAGCAGGCCGTGTTGATGGCTTCTTTGAGATTGGGTTGAAACCGTGGGATTTCGCAGGTGGCGAGCTATTGGTTCGTGAGTCTGGTGGTATCGTGACTGACTTTGCCGGCGGCCATAACCATTTCAGCTCTGGCAATATCGTGGCCGGTAATCCACGTATTGTTAAATCTATCGTTCAAGCCATGAGCAACGAAATCAGTGATGCGTTAAAGCGTTAATTCCACGCAAATAGCCGTTTCAGATAAAAAGCCAGTCAGGGTTAGCCGACTGGCTTTTTTGTGCCCAGAAAACCCCCAGCTAGGCTGGGGGTTCAGTAAAGCTTTCAGCTTTGGGTCAGTTATAAAAACCCCTTTTGATTTGTTAAAACAGTTTGCGGTCTGGCAACTGCAAATGTTCAACAAGAAATCAAAAGGGGGTCCCAATGAGGGATGAAAAGAGCTTAGCGCACACCCGATGGAACTGTAAATATCATATAGTTTTTGCGCCGAAGTACCGAAGGCAGGTGTTCTACAGGGAAAAACGCAGAGCGATTGGCAGTATTTTAAGAAAACTGTGCGAATGGAAAAACGTGAATATCCTGGAAGCAGAATGCTGTGTGGATCACATCCATATGCTTCTGGAGATCCCGCCCAAGATGAGTGTCTCGGGATTTATGGGGTACCTGAAGGGAAAGAGCAGTCTGATGCTTTATGAGCAGTTTGGCGATTTGAAGTTCAAATACCGTAACAGGGAGTTTTGGTGTCGAGGGTATTACGTTGATACGGTAGGGAAAAACACGGCCAGGATACAAGAATACATAAAGCACCAATTGGAAGAGGATAAAATGGGTGAGCAACTCTCGATCCCGTATCCCGGTAGCCCGTTTACGGGCCGTAAGTAATCCATAGATGCAAATGTCAGATCGCGATGCGCCTGTTAGGGCGCGGCTGGTAACAGAGCCTTATAGGCGCATATGAAAAACCTCCGGCTATGCCGGAGGATATTTATTTATTGGGAACCCCTCTGCAGCGTCAAGGTCGAAGGGTATCAGCGACCAAATGGACGAACAGCCCCAACCATCTCCGGCTGACTGGACAAATAAAACAGAACCCCCGCGAACAGCAGAATAATTCCCCCGGTTAATGCCAGCGTGGCCCAGGCAATCTCTCCCCAAGCGGCAGGGGCGCGTTTACGGCTTAAATATACCGCCAAGCGCCGTGCATAATGGACGAACAGTGCCAACAGCGAGATAGTCAGCGACGTCCCTAAAGCCATCGCCATCGCCGACAAAATCCCCCACCAGTAAACGCCAATCACCTTGGAAAACAGCAACACCATAATCGCACCGGAGCAAGGGCGCATCCCCATCGCCAATACAATCGTCAAACGGGTGCGCCAATCGCCACCGGCTTGTAGCTCTTTATCACTGGGCAGATGACGGTGCCCACAGCCGCAGTTGTCGCTGTGCACATGGTTAGCCGGTAATGGCTGAATCTGCTGAAAAGTCATTTTCTGTGGTTTTAAGGCGTTAATTTGTCGATAGATCCGCTTTACCGCCCGGAAACAGAGCAACATCCCCAACCCAATAACCAATAGAAAACTGCCTTTTTCTAGCCAAAAACTGCTTTGATGCAGATACCGTGAAGAGAGCTGCCATACCCCAAGTAACAAAGTTACCAGTAGAATCGCTACGCTACCTTGCAATATTGAAGCGGCAAAAGTCAGTTTCAGGCTGCTTTTTAACCGCGCCGGGTGGGTTGCCAGATACGTCACAATCACCACTTTACCGTGGCCCGGCCCTACAGCATGTAACACGCCATAAATCAGGCTAAACAACATCAGCACCCACCCCGCCTGATGCGGTTCGGCTTTAACTTGCTGCAACAGTTGGGCCATTTGCTGATGCACACTTTTTTGCCAGGCTACTGTTTTAAACAGCAATTCTGGCCAATAAAGCCAGGAGACATACCCAGCGCTAGCCAATATGAGTAAGAACAACAATAGAGGCCATAAATTGATCAGCCAATGTCGCTGTTTGGGCCGTGGAATCGGAGCAATAACTACTGACATTGAAGCGTCACTTGTTGGGCAAATTGTTTTCCAAGTTCCATATCGTCTCCTGGTGAATCACTTTTATCCAATGACAGCGCATAAGCCTGTAGCGATGCGTCTGGGTTGGGAGTCATCAAAGTGAGTTTGCAGTTTTTTTCCATTTCAGCCGATAGACTGAGCGCTTTTTGATCCGCATAGGCCATATCGACAAAATAAGTCGGGTCATAGGTTGAGATAATAAAAGGCTTACCGACTAATGGCTGCGGCTCAGCCAACGGTAAAACGAATGAGAGTACCGCCTGATGCCCCTGACGGGATAAATGATATTCTGTTGGCAAATTTTTATATTTCACCGGTTGGCCATCACGGTATATATCGGTGAAATAGTGCTGCCCCAGCACATTAGCCATCACTTCTGCGGCCAGTTTCTTCCAGATTTCAGAGTCACTTTTGGCATTCTCTGCGTCATACAACAGGTCAGAAGAGGTTATTTCATCCATGGTCCATACCATTTTCATTCCCACCAGCATCTGTTTTTCATTGATGAAAGTGGTTTTCATATCAATAAAACTGTGGGGGTGCGCTTGAGCCAATTGGCTATAAATCATTGCGGCCCCGGTTAATAACAAGGTTATCAGCCGGCTGACTGTAATAAAACCGTTATAATGTAACACATAGCGCATTATTCAACCCTTGGATATTCTGCAATTACTGTGATGTAAGTTGTAAGTCGATGTAAAAAACTACTGGCCCGGTAAACCGAATGAATCTCTTTTGCTATGCTTAAATCCGATAAATAACGATGATTCATCAAAGATATTTATATGCGCCTAAACACGCCCTTTAAGCCTCGGTTATCTGATGATCAACCGCTATCTGGTCAACAACGCCGCTGCCATATGTTGCTGATGTTATTTATGCCAGCACGCAAGGTACAGTTAGACACCATTAGCCAATTTAACGGGGTCGATCTTGCGACTACCCGGCAAGATATAGCCGAGGTTGCTAGCGAAATCCAGCGTTTCTACCATTTGGAACTTAATGCCAGTGCCGACGATTATTATCAGATTAATGGGAGCCGACTCGATAAACGACTCTGTTTGATCCATTGGCTACGTCGTGGGCTGCGTTATTGTCCACATTTTATTGAACACTATTTTTCCCCCGACTTATATCAAGCACTGGCGTGGAATAATGGCCTGCTGTCGTCGGCTCTGCGACGATCAACTCTACGACAATCAACTTTGCGACAATCAACTTTGCGGCAATCAATTCTACGGCAATCAACTTTGCGACAAATCGTTTACCAGTGTGAGCCCCACCTAAACCGCCAACTCAGTGAAAAAGATCGTCAGTTTTTGCAACTGTATTTGGCGTATTGTGTCTGGGAAAACCAACAGCACACCGTGCCACAATTATCCATGACCCAACAGCAATGGTTAGAACAAAAACCTGCGCGGGTTGCCGCTGATCATTTATTCAATGCACTCAACCGGTTATTGATCCCTCCGCTGGGTTTAATTGAGCGCGATATGCTGATCCTGATGTTGACAATGATCAAAGCACACCACTACCACAGCACCCAATCACCGGAAGATGCCCGCCTGATAGCGGCTATCAAGCAATTAATTCACCGTTTTAAGCGACTGTCCGGCATGCATTTTAGTTGTGATGACTCGCTGGTCAGCCAGCTATTCGCGCATCTCGCCCCCGCCATTGAGCGTTGCTATTTTAATATTGGGATCGACCATTCACTCCCCAAAGATATCAGTAAGATGTATCCCCGTTTGCTCCGTACCACACAGCAGGCGCTGATCAAGTTTGAGCAGGAGTACCAGATTCGCTTTTCTATTGAAGAAGTGATTTTGATCGCCATCAGCTTCGGTGCCTGGTTAATACAGGGGAATGCATTACAGGAGAAGCAGATTTTATTATTGACGCACGATAACCCAATATTGGAAGCCCAAGTCGAGCAGCAAATTCGTGAACTGACCTTACTACCGCTACATATTAAATATTTATCTCATGATGTTTATCTGCAATCAGGGGCCCCCGCGGGCACTGCGGTGGTACTTACCCCCTATGTTTTGCAATCAACTGAATCAGCGCCGCCGCTGATTCAGATATCATTTCCGTTAACTGAGCCGCAAAGTATTCAGTTATGCCGCATATTGGAACTGCCTTAGCTGGCTAATTCATTTGGGTTCGCGGCCACTCGTGGCCGGATAAACAGCGCCGGAATAACAATGAGCGCCATAACCCAAAAGACCCCACTCTGATAATTCTCAAATAAGAAGCCGGAAATCACTGTCATCACCGCAATACCGCCGCCCATCGCTAGCGCCGAGTAGACTGATTGCAAACGGATCACATCCGCCCCACTGCGGGCCGAAATGAAACGCATCGCGGCCAGATGGCAGACAGTAAACGAACCACAATGTAAAATTTGGATAAAAATCAACCAAGGCAATTCAGTCGTTGAAGCCATTAAGCTCCAGCGGATTATCCCACTTACCGCTGAGAGCAGTAATAAGCTACGGGCTGTCCATCGACGGAAAAGGATGTGACTGAACGCAAATACCAGAATTTCGGCCACAACCCCCAGCGACCACAAATAGCCGATGGTTGCGGGGGAATAACCGGCATCTTTCCAGTAAATAGAACTGAAACTGTAGTAAGCCGCGTGGGCACCCTGTAATAACGTCACACAGAGCAAAAAGCGCCAAACTTGCGGCTCGGATAATAGAACCTTCCATGGCGTTGCAGCAACATTGCGATGTTTAACCTCACCCCGTGGCATCACACCAGGCCGTAACAATGCCCCCAGCAACATCGCTGTCACACCAAACAGCAGGCTGTAGAGAATAGCGGGATGGCCCCAAACGGATACCAATTTTCCCGTCAGCGCAGAGCCGATAACAAACGCCAGCGACCCCCATAACCGGACCTTGCCGTAATCCATGGTGATCTGTTTTTGCCACGTCGCAGCCAAAGCATCCGTCAATGGTACCAGTGGGCCAAAGAACAGGTTAAAACCTGCGATAACCACCATCAACCAAGCCCAGCCGTTACCAAACCAAAAACCGACCGCAAACGCTAACGTCAGAAGTGCCAAAATACGGATTGCAGTAACCAGATGAGAAGGATCTTTTACTCTCGGAGCAATAATGAGGCTGCCAAGGAAGCGGGAGAGTAAACCAGCACCGAGCAAAATACCGATGGTTTCCGGGGGGATACCTTCACCTTCTAACCAGAGCCCCCAAAAAGGCAAAAAAATGCCATAAGAAAAAAAATAGGTGAAATAGCTGAGCGATAGCCAACGTGTTGATTGCAATACCATGATTCCTCCGGGGTCAGCCCGTCACTGTGACAGAGGCCTCCTCCGCTAGCAACTTTACCGTCTCAACACTGGATTTTTTGTGACAAACTTCACGTTAAAAAATCGTCTATGAGCCAGAAGCAGCCCGGTATTCATTGGTGACTTGCTCGAAATAATGTTGTTGTTCGAAATATTGTGATTGTTTGAAACACGGTGATTGTTTGAAACGCGGTGAAGGACGGATTCTTTTAGCATTGGAATAAGCTCGTTTTTTAGCCTACCCCTATTAATTTAAAGCCCCAGCTATAAGGCCAGGACTTTGTCAGCAATTTGAAACCACCATTATGGTGGGTTTTCATGGTTAGGAGGACGTTAGAACCGGTAACCCGCGCCAAGCATCCAAGTACCCACTTTCACATCATCGAGTTTGGAGTATTCATATGAAGCATCAATGACAAAATTTGGATGTGGATTAAATTGTAATCCGGCACCGTATGCCAGAGATGTTTTACTTCTACTCTCTGATTGACCAAATATTGAGGAAAATTTAGCCTTTCCATGACCTGCCCCCAATAATCCATACAAGCTAACATACTCGTTAATGCGGAAAACAGGCCCCGCAGTCACTGAGTAGTACTTAAAATCACCATCAATAAGTTTGAATCCGTCAACAGATTCCTCGAACCCCCGGCGAGTCTGAGCAAATGAACCTATCACTCCCCAGTCATTATTGAATTCATAACGATACTTCAGGTTGAAACCTCTTGGATTTTTATCCAACTTGTACCCATCTTCCTTGACACGACTTTGAGCATATCCAATAGAAATACTGCTTTCGCCTTCGGCATACACATTAACAGACGCAATTGATAAACATGCAATTAAAGAAGAGACCAGTAATGTCTTATTCATAAAAACCATCCAGATTGTTATAACAATACCTAATACAGTAACCACAGACTAAAGTGGCCAGCCAAATATTAACAAATATCTGACACATGAAAAATATGGATATTCGTACAGTATTCCATTACACACATTTTCTCGGTTTATACAGGCCGATGTTGAACAGAAGAATAGGGGCTAGCCGGGCGACCATTGCCGTGACAAATAAGCATGGACGACTGCCTCGCGGAATAAATTCGAAATCAATAGCCCCATTGACCTTGCGGACCAGATAATGTTGCAGCGCCAGATGACCGGTAAATGTCAAAATAATGTTGCAGTGCCGGCTCTTCGCGGGGGGAGGCATGTCGAGTTGATACGGTTGAAGGGAATTATTTTAGTCGCGGGATAGGCGCGTTTTTAGCCTATCCCGATGAGATCAAAGCCCCGGCCAGGAGGCCAGGACGGTGACAGCCGCCTTATGCGTAAACCGGTAAACGAGCGCAGATAGCCAGAACTTTCTGTTTCACACGCTCAATGGTCGCTTCATCGTTGATGTTATCTAACACATCACACATCCAGCCAGCCAATTCACGGGATTCCGCTTCTTTGAAGCCACGGCGGGTGATCGCTGGGCTACCAATACGCACACCAGATGTCACAAACGGGCTCTTCGGATCGTTAGGTACGCTGTTTTTGTTCACGGTGATATTCGCACGGCCTAAAGCCGCATCAGCGTCTTTACCGGTGATGTCTTTATCCACCAAATCTAGCAAGAACAGGTGGTTATCCGTACCACCAGAAACCACTTTGTAACCGCGCTCCAAGAACACCGCCACCATGGCTTTCGCATTTTTAGCCACTTGCTGTTGGTAAATTTTAAACTCAGGTTCCATTGCTTCTTTCAGCGCGACCGCTTTACCTGCGATAACATGCATCAATGGGCCACCCTGGTTACCAGGGAAAACAGAAGAGTTCAGTTTTTTGTACAAGTCTTCATCGCCCCCTTTCGCCAGAATCAAACCGCCACGTGGGCCAGCCAGAGTCTTGTGCGTCGTGGTGGTAACGATGTGGGCATGTGGAACCGGGTTAGGATAAACCCCCGCAGCAACCAGACCAGCAACATGAGCCATATCAACAAAGAACCATGCGTCAATGCTGTCGGCAATTTCACGCATTTTTGCCCAATCAACGATACCAGAATAGGCGGAGAAGCCACCGATAATCATTTTGGGTTTATGTATTTCTGCCTGACGTGCCAGATCTTCATAATCAATTTGACCCGACTCATCAATACCATAAGGGACGATGTTGTAGAGTTTGCCGGAGAAGTTCACTGGTGAACCATGCGTCAAGTGACCGCCGTGTGCCAGATTCATCCCCAATACGGTGTCACCGGGTTTCAGCAGCGCGGAGTAAACAGCAACGTTAGCTTGCGAACCAGAATGAGGTTGAACGTTTGCGTAATCAGCACCAAATAATGCTTTAGCGCGATCGATTGCCAATTGTTCAACAACATCAACATATTCACAGCCACCGTAATAACGCTTGCCTGGATAGCCTTCAGCATATTTGTTCGTTAACTGAGATCCCTGCGCTTGCATAACACGCGGGCTGGTGTAGTTCTCAGACGCAATCAGTTCGATGTGTTCTTCCTGACGCACGACTTCTTGCTCCATTGCACGCCACAGATCTGCATCGTAATCGGCAATGTTCATTTCACGCTTTAACATCCGGCTCTCCTGACTTAGCTAACTAAATATACCTATACCCTACGTCATTGGAGTTGCAGCCAGGCAGCCAATGAGCGAGTCCCGATGAGCTGACTGGTGTCAGTGATTCGGGTGACAAATCTGCCGGGAGCAGATTTGAACGCGGCTTGCAGCAACCTCTGTGAGGCCCATGGATGGGCCAAGTAACGAGACCGCGAACATCGCTGCAGCTTCAAGTACGAAGGGTATAATGGAACACCCGTTTGGGTTCTGTCACACAGTGTAAACTGTTTCCCCCTCCTGAAGATAGGCCTTAGCAGAGGTTTTTACGCAAACGATTGGCTCCAGATAGCATAAGGCTTTTAGCTGTTCAGACTTCATTCAATGCAACAGAATTATCCTCATATTCACTATGTGAATTTTTCATCTTCAGCGAGTAAGTGCGTTGATACGATCCCCCTACAGGTGAAAATTACATTTACAAAGAGAAGAGAAAACCATAAGATGCATTTAAAATACATGTATTAATTTGTATATTATTAAAACACTTAAGGAGCCACTATGCTGGATACCCAAACCATCGCTATCGTTAAATCTACCATCCCCTTGCTGGCTGCCACCGGCCCCAAACTGACAGCCCATTTCTATGAGCGCATGTTTAAGCATCACCCTGAACTCAAAAACATTTTTAATATGAGTAACCAATCGAGTGGTGATCAACGCGAAGCCTTATTTAATGCTATTTGTGCTTATGCGACCAATATCGAAAATCTTGCGGCACTACTCCCCACGGTTGAACGTATTGCCCAAAAACATACCAGTTTAAATATTCAGCCAGAGCATTACCCTATTGTTGGTGAGCATTTAATCGCTACCCTTGATGAACTATTTTCACCCGGTCAGGCCGTTTTAGATGCCTGGGCTAAAGCCTATGGTGTCTTGGCTGATGTGTTTATTCAGCGTGAAAGCCAGATTTATCAGCAAAGTGAGACGGAAACCGGTGGTTGGAGAACCTTACGCCGCTTCCGCATTATAAAAAAAGAGCAACAAAGCGAGGTAATTTGCAGTTTTGTCTTGGCACCGGAAGACGGCGGCCAAGTGCTTCACTATAAACCGGGGCAATATTTAGGCATTTATATCGAGCATGAAAGCCTTGAATTCCAAGAGATTCGTCAATATTCGCTGACCACCGCGCCCAATGGCAAAACTTACCGTATTGCAGTAAAACGTGAAGAACAAGGCACGGTTTCAAACTTACTGCATCGGGAGTTAAATGAAGGGGATATCGTGCGCATCGCACCACCCCGTGGCGATTTCTTTTTGGATGTATCACCAGATACCCCAGTAGCACTGATTTCTGCTGGGGTGGGCCAAACCCCGATGCTCAGTATGCTCAATACCCTCTATAGCCAACAACATGCTGCCCCCGTACATTGGTTACACGCAGCTGAAAATGGTCGTGTACACGCATTCGCTGATGAAGTTAGCGCTATCGCAGCCAAGATGCCTAATCTAAGCCGCCATGTGTGGTACCGCGAGCCAGACCTACAGGATAAACACGGCGAGGATTACCATAGCCAAGGGTTGATGGATCTGAGTTCGTACCAGTGGCTAGCTGATGATCCTAAACGACATTATTACTTCTGTGGCCCGCTGCCATTTATGCAATTTATAGGTCGTCAATTACTGGCCCAAGGGATAGCACCTGAGCAGATTCACTACGAATGCTTCGGTCCACATAAAGTCATTTAACTGTTCATTTTTATCCTATCTCTACGCACTTAATGCCGCTGATCAGGAAGGTACCTGATCAGCATTTCGGCTATTTCAATTCTCCCATTTATTACATTTACATTTCGTGGAACGTGACATAGATCTCGTATGTCCTCACCATTTATTGCCACGATAAATTCGATAAAAGGCTATTTAAATTTTTATATAATTGAAGATTTAAATAACAGCTAAAATGATCTTTATTATTATTTATACCCACGCGACTTCGAGGCGCAGGTTGGCGGCAACCGAGTAACAAATGGTCAGGAACCCATTTGCACAGCATTTATGCTGCCCACAGGGTGAGTCTCAGGGATGAAGCTCATTAATCCCCGGTCACTTAAATAACTCAGTGACTGGGGGTGAGCAAGGGCAGCTAACCCCTGCATCTTGAAGGACGACGGGTATATTGCCCGGTAACATAAGGCTAGATCGTTACATCATGAGTAAAAGATTCATAAAAAAAGAAGGGTTAGCATTAGTCTCTATGGCGCGCTATTTAATTGGCGAACGCTCAGGAAATCGACTTAAAACTATTGATGATCTATCAGGTGATTTTGGTATTTCAGTCGGTGTGATTCAACACGCCTTGAAAGTACTGGAAGCTGACGGGGCTATCGTGGTTGAACGCCGAGGCCGCAATGGCACGCGGCTTCTCGACCTGAACATGACGCTTCTGCTACAACAAGCCGATTTAGGCAATATGGTGTGTGCTATGCCGCTACCTTACACCAAACTTTATGAAGGCTTAGCCAGTGGTTTAAAAGAACAATTCACCTTACTCCCCCTGTATTTTGCCCATATGCGAGGCGCTGAAGTCCGTATCGAATGCCTGATAGACGGAGTCTACGATATGGCCGTCGTGTCGCATTTGGCCGCTAAAAACTACCTTAAGCAAGAGAAGGTCACGCTAGCGCTAAATTTAGGCCGTGGTTCTTATGTCGATGGTCATCAACTTATTTTTCGCCGTGGTGAGCAAAAAAAAAATCCGCCGGGTTGGGTTTGACTCACGTTCACCTGATCAATGTTTATTGACTGAAATTAAGTTTGCCGGGCAACCAATCGAACGGGTCGAATTATCTTACAGTAACTGCATCCCGCACCTTATCCGTGGCGATATTGATGCTGTCATTTGGAATCAGGAACAGATTGTCCCGTCAGAATATTTACAGTCAATAAAGTTACAGGGCGATGAACGCTATATTCAAGCGTCACAGGCGGTTATCCTTATCCGCCCAGATAACTATCCGATCAAGCTACTGTTGGAAAGAGGCATTAATCAAACACAGTTACTGCGCCATCAACGGGCGGTACAGAGTGGGATAGTCGAACCTCGATATTAATAGATTAATAAATAGTGAATAGAGACATTAGCCAGAGAACGCTGGGCTATATAGGTTGGATTGTATATATTGAATTATATTATTTTGGATTATATGTAAAAAAACCCGCATCGTTTTGGCAACGAACGGGCTTTTGTTATTCAGCGTGAGATAAAGCCAACAGCTTAATTAAATCGCTTCTTCATCCTGCTCACCGGTACGAATACGCACAACACGGGAGACATCAAAAACAAAGATTTTACCATCGCCAATTTTACCCGTATGGGCGGTTTGCATAATGGCTTCTACGCAGGTATCGACGATGTCATCCGCAACAACAATCTCAATTTTTACCTTTGGCAGAAAATCCACCATATACTCAGCGCCACGGTAGAGTTCAGTATGCCCCTTCTGGCGGCCAAAACCTTTTACTTCTGTCACTGTCATCCCGGTAATACCGACTTCAGCCAGCGCTTCACGTACGTCATCCAGTTTGAATGGTTTAATAATCGCGTCAATTTTTTTCATGGTGAATCCCTGTTTTACCAATTCTTGCGGCCAAAGCCTGATGTGATCGGATAGCGTCTATCTTTACCAAAACTGCGGGCGGTAATACGTGGCCCTACAGCTGACTGGCGGCGTTTATATTCATTAATGTCGACCAGGCGGATGACTTTACGCACGATAGCTTCATCAAAACCGTCAGCCACCAGCTCAGCCACTGACTTATCCTGTTCAACATATCCTTCAAGGATAGCGTCCAAAATATCATAAGGAGGCAGGCTATCTTCATCTTTCTGATCAGGTGCCAATTCGGCTGAAGGCGGACGCGTGATCACGCGCTGCGGGATCACATAAGAGACCGTATTACGGTATTCCGCTAATTTGAATACTAACGTCTTCGGTACATCTTTCAGGACATCAAAGCCCCCCGCCATATCACCGTACAGCGTCGCGTAGCCCACGGCCATTTCACTTTTGTTACCCGTAGTTAATACAATACTGCGGCGTTTATTCGATAAAGCCATCAGAACCACGCCACGGCAACGAGCCTGAAGGTTCTCCTCCGTGGTATCGCGCCCGGTATCGGCAAACATCGGTGCCAACTGGCCCATAAAAGCATCAAACATGGGTTCGATAGACATCACATCAAATTTGACACCCAGTATTTCAGCTTCTTCTTTGGCATCAGCAATACTGATATCTGCGGTATAGCGGAATGGCATCATCAATGCCTGAACCTTGTCTTTGCCCAACGCATCAACCGCAATGGCCAATGTCAATGCTGAGTCAATGCCGCCAGATAAACCCAGCACTGCCCCATTAAAGCCATTCTTGGTGACGTAGTCACGTACCGCCAATACCAAGGCTTCATAGACTTGAGCCAGAGGAGGCAGTTCCGCCACAGGTGCCGTCATCGGGATCACGTTACACTCATTTAACTGCAACAGCGTGGTTTGCTCTGCAAATGCAGCCAAACGATGGGTCATGTTACCCGCCGCATCGAAGACTTTGGAGCAGCCATCAAAAATCAGCTCATCCTGCCCACCAATCTGGTTGAGATACACCAGTGGTAAGCCCGTACGCTGGCAATGAGCGGCCATCAGCGTTTTACGAATATAGGGTTTTTCACGATTATAAGGAGAGGCATTGATCGACAATACCACTTCTGCGCCCGCGGCTTTCACTGCATCTATCGGACCATCAAGCCATAAGTCTTCACAAATCAGTAGACCCAGGCGGTAGCCTTTCAGCTCAACGACACAGCTTTGATGACCTGCGGAGAAATAGCGTTTTTCATCAAATACGCCGTAATTAGGCAGTTGTTGTTTAAAATAGCGCCCCAGCAGTTTACCTTGTGCAAACAGCGACAGTGCATTATACAGCTTATCCCCTTCCCGCCATGGGTGGCCCACCAGCACGGCAATATGCGGGGTTGCCGCTTGCAAACGCTCAAGTTGCACTTCACAACGTTGATAAAAGTCATCACGGTACAGAAGATCTTCCGGTGGATAACCGGACAAAGCCAGCTCGGAGAACATGACCAGATCGGCACCCGCCTTCTGCTGCTCATTTAGGGTTTGCAACATACGTTCAGTGTTGCCTTCAATATCGCCGACCAGCCAATTCAACTGGGCTAACGCAATGGAAAGTGATCTGCTCATTGGTGTTTAAACTCTGTTTCAGCATTGTCAGGGAATAATATACCCTCATCTTTCAAAACCACAGGGGCATTGGCTGGCCCATCACGGGCCCCGCCTTTACCAGGCCGCCTGTCTGCATCTTGAAATCTATTGGGTATCATTGTCAGTAGCTAACGATGATTACTCTTTAAAATCGTTGGCATCCAACTCGTGGCGAGACAACAATTTATAGAACTCAGTACGGTTACGCCCCGCCATACGAGCGGCTTGGGTAACGTTACCTTTGGCAATTTGTAATAGCTTACGCAAATAGTTTAGTTCGAATTGATTACGGGCCTCCACAAACGTCGGTAATACGGTATTTTCACCCTCCAGCGCCTGCTCAACCAGCGCTTCGCTGATAACCGGTGCCGAGGTCAACGCCACGCATTGCTCAATCACGTTGACCAGTTGGCGCACGTTACCGGGCCAACTGGCTGTCATCAACCGCTTCATCGCATCGTTTGAGAAACTGCGAACAAACGGCTTATGCCGCTTAGCCGACTCCCGTAATAGATGGTTTGCCAGCAATGGAATATCTTCCGCCCGCTCGTGTAGCGCCGGGATTTTTAGGTTAACCACATTTAAACGGTAGTAGAGATCTTCACGGAATTCATTCTTTGCCATCGCTTTGGGCAAGTCACGGTGAGTCGCTGAAATCACCCGGACATTAATACTTAAATCACGATTGCTGCCCAATGGACGAACTTTGCGCTCTTGCAATACCCGCAGTAATTTTACTTGTAATGAGAGCGGCATATCGCCGATCTCATCCAGGAACAATGTGCCCCCTTCAGCGGCCTGAAACAACCCTTCACGGCTGCTGACTGCACCGGTAAACGCACCCTTAGCATGGCCGAATAATTCAGACTCCAGCAACTGCTCTGGTAAGGCACCACAGTTGATGGCAATAAAGGCTTTTTTGGCCCGTGGGCTGGCGGCATGGATAGCCTGTGCCAATACCTCTTTACCGGTGCCGCTTTGCCCGTTAATCAGCACACTGACGTCAGATTGTGCGACCATTTTCGCTTGTTCTAACAGACGTAGCATGACCGGGCTGCGAGTCACTATCTCTTCACGCCAAGTATCATCACCCGCTGGAATCGAAAGTTCTAATGCCGCATCAATAGCCTTATATAGCGCATCGCGATCAACAGGCTTGGTCAGAAAACTGAATACCCCTTGCTGGGTCGCGGCAACGGCATCAGGGATCGAACCGTGCGCTGTGAGGATAATCACAGGCATCCCCGGTTGATATTTTTGAATTTCAGCGAACAGCGCCATGCCGTCCATCTCATCCATTCGCAGATCACTGATAACAATGTCAATTTTCTCACGCATTAACAAACGCAATGCTTCGTGACCGCTTTCAGCTGTCGTGACATTAAACCCTTCACTGGTTAAACGCATCCCCAGCAATTTCAATAAGCTGGGATCGTCGTCAACCAGCAGTAGATTGGCCGGTTTGCGTGGTGTCATGAGATTCCTTATTAGACGCAGGTGGTACATCTGCAGGCCAAACCACTGGCGGTGTATGCGGTTCAGCCGGTTTTTCTACCACAGGTGGTGCTGATTTACTGCCCGGCTGAACTGCCTCAGGTTTGGTCTCTGCCGGCTTCACACCGGTTGACTTAGGGGCAACCGGCTGAGCTTCTGTTGGTTTGGTGTCTGTTGGTTTGGTTTCTGCTGGTTTGGTTTCAGCGGGTTTACTTTCAGCTGGCTTAGCCGCTGCAGGCTGATTTTCAGCGGATTTAGCCTCTGCCGCTGACTTCGCCTCTGCATCCGTTTCCGGAATTTCATTTTGTAGCTGCTTACGCGATGAAAGTTGCCGTTCGATATCGGTCAGGTTTTCCAGCTTGCGGGTGGTGTCCAATAAGTTGTATTGCAACCGGACCTGATTTTCCCGCAGACGATCAATTTGAGCATCTGATTCATCCTGTAGCCGTTGATAACGAATACGCTCTTCCGCTAAGGCAATCCGCAAGACCTGCTGCTCACGCCACAATTGAATGAGTGGCCGCACTGCAACCGGGAAGGTTTGGCTATAACTATTCAGACGTTCAACCACCTGCCGCCGCTCTGCCATTGACGGCTCAGCACTGCCGATCAAAATACCTTGTTTAAAAGCTGAGGACCAGGTTGTTACGGGCAATGTCTTAGCCATCGCCCGTGCCTGTGGCGAGCCAAGGCGTTCAGCACAATCCATCGACCTTAGCCAGTAAAGGGAGTTTTCTAGTGTCTCTTTGTCATCCAGCCCCCACAATACGTCGCAGGATAATGTCCGATAATCAACGATTTTTGTTTCTGGTATCACTAACTGAACCGCTTGGGAAAAGCGGTTCGCAGCCCGGTTATCAGTACACCCGGTGAGCAATAGCGGAGTCAGTAATAACGCTCCCCAAAAAATCCCTCTGCCAGAGAGACCGGTCTGTTTCACGACTCCACTAGATATCGGATATGACAAAGAGACGGTCTTTTTAATCACACAGCGTATAGACCACTTGTACATTATTCATTCATTCTCGGCGGTTAATGGCAATTCAATACGGAAGCAGACGGCGGCGTAGTCAACGGTTACCAGTTGCAAATCACCTTGCATACGCCGGATACAATCCTGAGCAATGCTCAGCCCAAGCCCGCTACCTTTGACAGCCCCTTTTCGCTGATGACTTCCTTGGAAAAAAGGCTCAAATATCATTATTTCTTCTGAAGTTGGGATTGGTGCCCCGGTATTCGCAACATCAATTTGTACCCGATCATTCACCTGACGGCTACAAATCCAAATGGTACCGGATTCCTCACCATAGTGCACCGCATTGGAGTAGAGATTATCCAATACCCGCATTAATAATGTAGGCTCTGCCCAACAAATGCGCGCATCGAGCTCAGTCTCGGTACGAATCATCTTCGCGCGCGCAGGTAAACTGTGGGCAGAAATCACATTCCCGACCATTTCGGCCAGATCAACATGTTCAGGTTCGCCGGGGCCATCAGCTAACTTACGGTTATAGTCCAGTAATTGCTCAATCAATTGCTGCAAATGGCGGCTACTGTGATCAAGGATCGCCACCACCTCTTGTTGATCTTGTGTTAATGGCCCGGCAACCTCATCGGCCAAGAGCTCCGTCCCTTCACGCATACTGGCGAGGGGCGTTTTTAATTCATGGGAGATATGGCGTAAAAATTCATGGCGCTGTGACTCTAGCCAGGCTAAACGTTCACTAAGCCAAATGATACGCTGTGCCAATGAGCGTAATTCTCGAGGCCCTTTAAACAGCGCCGTATTGCCCAGAGAACGCCCTTCGCCAAGGCGGTTAATCATTCTCTCAATGCCTTTGACGGGGCCGATGATCATGCGGGTAAAAAGAACCACCAGCAGCACACTGACCAGAAACAGTAAAAGGGACTGCCAGCCGAAAAATTGCCCACGTTCGGCGATATCTTTCTGTAACTGTTGACCACGAGAAAAAATAACATCGCGAGTCGCTTGTACCATTTCGGCATTTGAGCGAGAGAACTGCTCTAATAAAATGGATGCTTCTTTGTCAGGGCCGCTGTTTTTACATTTAATATCAGTAAGCTGATTCAACAATCCTTGCAGCGTCTGGTAATAGCGGGCATCCGGGAGTATAGGGGCGTGGGCCACGAGCATTTGAGTATATTGCTTACGCTGATGCTGATATAACGTCGCCAGTGTTGCATCATCCAACACACAATATTGACGATAGCTACGCTCCATCTCAAGCGCGACACTGGTCATGGCCTCGCTACGGCGAGCATCTGCAAGCGTTGTACGGTTAATATCGGCGGCTTGAGTACTCAGATGGTCCAGACTTTGATAGGCCTGATATGCCAGCACCAATAAAGGTAGCAGCACCAATAGAAATGCCATAAGGACTAATTGACGTAAAGAACGGGGGAATAAACGCCATCTTTTCAACGAAATCATCTCATTACCTATCACTTTGATGTGATGCTAACTGACTCAGCCAAGATTACAATGCCTGCTCCCCAATTTATGCTGCCCTATCCACCACCGCATCCTTTGGTTGAAATAACAAAATAAATATCCTCCGGCATAGCCGGAGGTTTTTCATATGCGCCTATAAGGCTCTGTTACCAGCCGCGCCCTAACAGGCGCATCGCGATCTGACATTTGCATCTATGGATTACTTACGGCCCGTAAACGGGCTACCGGGATACGGGATCGAGAGTTGCTCACCCATTTTATCCTCTTCCAATTGGTGCTTTATGTATTCTTGTATCCTGGCCGTGTTTTTCCCTACCGTATCAACGTAATACCCTCGACACCAAAACTCCCTGTTACGGTATTTGAACTTCAAATCGCCAAACTGCTCATAAAGCATCAGACTGCTCTTTCCCTTCAGGTACCCCATAAATCCCGAGACACTCATCTTGGGCGGGATCTCCAGAAGCATATGGATGTGATCCACACAGTATTCTGCTTCCAGGATATTCACGTTTTTCCATTCGCACAGTTTTCTTAAAATACTGCCAATCGCTCTGCGTT
Organism: Yersinia pestis; assembly: GCF_900460465.1. Taxonomy (GTDB): domain Bacteria; phylum Pseudomonadota; class Gammaproteobacteria; order Enterobacterales; family Enterobacteriaceae; genus Yersinia; species Yersinia pestis. The sequence goes on from NZ_UAVH01000007.1 coordinate 822,424, forward strand.
TTTCCCTGTAGAACACCTGCCTTCGGTACTTCGGCGCAAAAACTATATGATATTTACAGTTCCATCGGGTGTGCGCTAAGCTCTTTTCATCCCTCATTGGGACCCCCTTTTGATTTCTTGTTGAACATTTGCAGTTGCCAGACCGCAAACTGTTTTAACAAATCAAAAGGGGTTTTTATAACTGACCCAAAGCTGAAAGCTTTACTGAACCCCCAGCCTAGCTGGGGGTTTTCTGGGCACAAAAAAAGCACTTGCTGCGAGCAAAGTGCTTTTTTTAAAGGTTGTTGATCCCAAACCGTCAGCATCATCATCAGACCTGCTTATTATTGTCTTAAACTTGCTTGTTATAGTATTAAATTTGCTCGTTATAATATCAGATTTGCTTGTTACAGTGTGTTTCGACGGGGATAGACAACTAAACATTGATCAACGGGGCAATAAATTGCCCCGTTGCAAGAATATGTGGATGCCCTTAAGCATCGTCTCCAGTTTGATGAAGCCGAAGCAATCATCGGAAGGATGAGACGAATAGCATCCATATATGTCCAAAATTGATGAATAATTCATCACAGCAGGACATAGGCGGTGCCTCACTCAACGTGTCGTCCGATGTTTGATAATGTGCTTTCACACAATGTCGGTTTAGGTGGACGATAGGCACCAGTCTTAGGCATCATTCGGAGGCTTATGAAGCGCATCATCCGCTTAATTGCGGGGCTATCATAAAAAGGTGAATGAGCAACTGTTATTGATAATGCAGTTAGCGTGCCAAGTTTAAATAAATATTATTAATATATTGATTTAAAATAGTTATTAGTATTTTTTTTAATAAATTTTTTAATAATCCTTAGAAAAAAATATTATTAACTGATGTTTTGTCGCTGCTTCACGACACTTAATCACCTTTAAATTAAAACTCATATAAATCAATTAATTAAATGTCTCCTATTTGAGACATTAATTTAACCTCCTGTCGCAACTTGCCGACAGAATATAAAAAATAACTTTAAATCAGTCAGTTAAAAACATCATCTCCTGTTTTTTAATATCAGTGTCAGCTATCCCCCTTCTCGCAACGCGACCTCTTGTGTGACTACTAAAATCACTATTACGTTATAAATTATGAGATTTCATCACGACAAGGAATGAGTCACTCTGTAGACCTGACTCAGGTGCTGATTTAAAACACAGCCAAAGAGCAGATTGCGAAAAAGTGGCATCCGTTCATCGAGGCAAGCGTTCATTGATGCAAACGTTCATTGATGCAAGATAGCGGTGAGTGACTGCTGCAAATTTTCGCCCCCCATAAAGGAAGATATTCACATGAAAATAATCTATATCACTTTTGCCTCTGCGGTGTTGTTCAACTCACCATCGCTAGCATATAACCCCCTTTTCTCATCATTTCCTCCCATTTATTGGGTATATAATTCCCCCACAGCGACCACTTGGCTTAAGCTTGAAAATCAATTTAATCCACTCTATTTGATGACAAGCTCCTTTTGGTTTACGCAGCATGGCAATTCAGCCCAACAATTGACAAATCTGGCATTAATAACCAGTAATGGTGCTGTATCTGGCAATTTTTCAATAGAGGGAGTCCAAACGAATTATTGGCTTGATCGCGGGCAGGGACAAATCGAGATAACAGCTACAACCCATGAACATTTGTTGATAACCGCTTATCTCTTTGATGTGAATGGTCAGGAAAAAGCACAAACCGCGACATTAATTAATAATCGAACAAAAAACCTGATATTACTCTTAGATAATATCGTGGCAGGAAATTATCGGCTGGTTATTAAAGCGTTAGCCACTGACCATCAAACCGCCATTAAAACCTTCCACATAACCTTAGCCGATATCGTTCCCCAGACACGCTAGTCACTAACAAAAAAGATAGCGTACTGCCTATATAAAAATTAACACCCAACAGGAAGAGTTCTTCCTACTCAATGGGTATGTGCTAAATATATCCATTATCCACAATCAAACAATAATATTTACGGAGAGATCCAATCTTTGAGAAAGTATTAAAAGTCAAATAGCAGCATTCATAAAAAAATTATTAATGCTGTTATGCCAAAAATAATTCGAGTTGTAGGAAGGCGGCAATTGAGTAAGTCCTCAGAATTTATTTTAAGGTCAACAACAAGTCAGTGACTTGGATGACAACGGTTATTGACACCTAGCGCCAGAAGCAGATTTGAACGCTGCTTGCAGCGACATCAAAGAGGTGAGACCCATAGATGGGCCGAGTAACGAAAGCAGCCGACATACATGCAGCTTGAAGTCTGTCGGGTATATATTATTAACCCTCAACAAAGGTACTATAATGAATAAATATAATAGCGTATTCCTCCTTGTTACTCTCAGTGCTGCCATTATCTCTTTCAATACTCGCGCTGCAGAACATGGAATGATCACATTGAATCAAAACTCGGGTAACCTGCAACCTATTAGCCCCCTAGTTCTCTTGGCCGCTGAAAATGGGGTTCTCCCTTCATTTGAAGTTCAACATTTAGCAAATAGTTATAATCGATATGGCAACAAAGTAAAAATAGAGTTTACCATGAGCTCGGAACAATTAATAAATTATTATATTTACATAACCAATAGCACAGGGGTTAATTATTATGAAACCTCTGGATTTATTAATAACTCACAAAAAAACATCAATCTGGAAATTGAAGACATCCCTTTGGGGAATTATAACCTAGTCATCAACGCCTATAATAATGATCAGAACTCAATGATAAAGAGATATCAGATCGATATAAAATAGCAGGTAATAAAAATAACTTCATCAAGTCGATGATTAAATAAAATAAACTATATACCCAAAATAATTTGAGTTACAGAAAGGCAACAAGGGAGTAAGTTCCAAGGAGTTTACACAAGTGAGTAACTGAAGTTATTAAGCGTAGTCAATGCACATGTAGCTTGAAATATAACGGGTATAAATTGATAAAGAGAAGGGTATCTTCAATACCCTTCAGACTGCTGACAAACCCCGATGACGCGATCTTGAACGGTGAGGATAGGCAGAGGAGTAAAGCGTCCGCGCCAAGGATGGCGCGGCTCGAGCCTACATGGATGTATTTACGGCGTCTTTACGATCTGCCTGTTCTCTCCGTCGCGGGCACTTTGTCAATAACCTCAAGGGTATCTTCAATACCCTTCTCACTTTAACTTATTAACCTAATTGCTTACGCGCATTACGGAACATACGCATCCATGGGCTATCCTCGCCCCACTCTTCTGGGTGCCACGAATTACTGACCGTACGGAACACCCGCTCAGGGTGTGGCATCATTACCGTGGCCCGCCCACTAACACTGGTCACCGCCGTAATACCATTCGCGGAACCATTTGGGTTAGCCGGATATTGCTCAGTGACAACCCCGTGGTTATTCACAAAGCGTAACGCCACCAGATGACTCTGTTCCAGAGCAGCCAAATGTGCCGCATCACGGACTTCCACCTGCCCTTCACCATGTGAAACAGCAATTGGCATACGTGAGCCGACCATGTCCTGCATAAACAGTGATGGGCTGCTTGCCACTTCAACCAGGCTGAAACGTGCTTCAAAGCTATCTGATAAGTTGCGTACAAACCGTGGCCAATGCTCCGCACCTGGGATTAATTCACGCAGATTAGACATCATCTGACAGCCGTTACAAACCCCAAGCGCCAATGTCGTTGGGCGATGGAAGAAAGCCTCGAATTCATCACGAACACGATCATTGAACAGAATGGATTTTGCCCAACCTTCACCGGCCCCCAAGACGTCACCGTAAGAGAACCCGCCACAAGCAACTAAGGTTTGGAAGGATTGTAAATCAGTGCGGCCCGCCAACAGGTCACTCATATGAACGTCGACCGCATCAAACCCGGCACGGTGGAAAGCCGCGGCCATCTCAACGTGAGAGTTAACGCCCTGCTCCCGCAGCACAGCAACTTTTGGCCGCGCCTGTTTGAGGATGAATGGTGCCGCGATATCTTCAGCGGGGTCGAACGTCAGTTTCACATTCAGGCCGGGATCACTTTCATCCTGTTTAGCCTGATGTTCTTGATCAGCACAATCCGGATTATCACGCAGACGCTGCATTTGCCAGCTCGTTTCTGCCCACCACAAGCGCAGAGTGCTGCGTTTCTCGCTGTACACCACGTCAGTACCACTGCGAATATCAAAGGTATCGCCCGCAACCGCACGCCCCAGATAGTGAACACAATTTGCCAGACCGTGGTCAGCCAGCAATTTCTCCACGTCGGCACGCTGCTCAGCACGGACTTGAATCACTGCACCCAGTTCCTCGTTGAACAGTGCAGCCAGAGCATCGTTACCCAAAGACTGAATATCAACCGTTACGCCACAATGCCCTGCAAAGGCCATTTCGGCCAGCGTGACCAACAAGCCGCCATCGGAGCGGTCGTGGTACGCCAACAAATGTTGATCGGCTACTAAACGCTGCATGGCGTTGAAGAAGCCAGCCAGTTGCTGCACGTTACGGACATCCGCTGGTTTATCACCTAACTGGCGGTAAACTTGCGTCAGCGCAGTCGCACCGAGCGCATTGTGACCTGCGCCCAAATCGATCAACAACAGCGCGTTATCACCTTTATCTGTACGCAATTGTGGTGTCACGGTGCGGCGAACATCTTCTATGCGAGCAAAAGCGGTGATCACCAGTGACAGCGGTGAGGTCATTTCGCGCTGCTCGTGACCTTCCTGCCAGCGGGTTTTCATCGACATCGAATCTTTGCCCACAGGAATCGTGATTTCCAGGGCTGGGCACAGCTCTTCACCTACCGCACGTACCGCGTCATACAAACCAGCATCTTCCCCTGGGTGACCAGCAGCAGACATCCAGTTAGCAGATAACTTGATACGCTTTAATTCACCAATTTGGGTTGCTGCGATGTTCGTCAAGGCTTCACCAACCGCCAGACGGGCAGAGGCGGCAAAGTCCAGCAATGCCACCGGAGCGCGCTCGCCCAGCGACATGGCTTCGCCATAATAGCTATCAAGGCTGGCACTGGTTACCGCGCAATCAGCCACGGGGATCTGCCAAGGGCCAACCATCTGATCACGGGTGACCATACCGGTTACCGTGCGGTCGCCGATGGTGATCAGGAAGGTTTTTTCCGCTACCGCCGGTAAATGCATAATGCGTTTTACCGCCTCGGCAAGGCTAATATCAGCCCGTTGCAGCGCGTCACCCTTAGCCTGTAGGCGGGTAACATCACGCAGCATCTTCGGCGTTTTGCCTAATAGCACATCCAGCGGCATATCAATGGGTTGATTGCCGAAATGGCGATCATTCAGGAGCAGATGTTTTTCTTCTGTCGCTTCACCAATAACAGCATACGGCGCGCGTTCACGGCGGCAAATTTCGTCAAACAGGGCCATCTGTGCGGGTGCGACTGCCAGTACATAACGCTCCTGAGACTCGTTACACCACACTTCCAGCGGGCTCATACCCGGTTCGTCGTTGAGGATATCCCGCAATTCAAAGCGGCCACCACGGCCACCATCGTTGACCAGTTCAGGCATGGCATTAGAGAGGCCACCGGCGCCAACATCATGGATAAACAGAATGGGGTTATACTCGCCCAACTGCCAGCAGCGATCGATAACTTCCTGACAACGGCGCTCCATTTCTGGGTTATCCCGTTGTACCGATGCAAAATCCAGATCCGCATCCGACTGCCCGGATGCCATAGAGGAAGCCGCGCCCCCCCCTAAACCGATATTCATCGATGGGCCACCGAGTACGACCAATTTGGCCCCCACGGTGATTTCACCTTTTTGCACATGATCGGCACGAATATTACCCAACCCACCCGCCAACATAATAGGCTTATGGTAACCCCGTAATTCAATACCGTTATGGCTGTTAACCCGCTCTTCATAGGTGCGGAAGTAACCCAACAACGCCGGGCGACCAAACTCATTGTTAAACGCGGCACCGCCTAATGGGCCTTCAGTCATGATATCTAGCGCAGTCACGATACGATCAGGCTTACCGAAGTTCTCTTCCCACGGCTGCTCAAAACCTGGAATGCGCAGGTTCGAAACGGAGAACCCTACCAGCCCCGCTTTAGGCTTGGCACCACGCCCGGTTGCACCTTCATCGCGGATTTCACCCCCTGAACCGGTTGCTGCCCCAGGCCACGGTGAAATCGCTGTCGGGTGGTTATGAGTTTCAACCTTCATCAGGATATGGGCTTCTTCCTGATGGTAGTCATAAATCCCTTTCTCCGCCGTGGCATAGAAACGCCCGACCTGAGAGCCTTCCATCACCGCAGCGTTGTCTTTATATGCAGACAGCACATAATCAGGGGTGTGTTCGAAGGTGTTTTTGATCATCTTGAACAGGGTCTTCGGCTGAACAACACCATCAATGACCCAATCCGCATTAAAGATTTTATGGCGGCAATGCTCTGAGTTTGCCTGCGCAAACATATACAGCTCAATATCCGTTGGGTTGCGCCCCAAACCGGTAAAAGCGGTCAGTAAGTAGTCAATCTCATCCTGCGCCAGTGCCAGACCCAATTTAATATTGGCCTGCTCCAATGCACTGCGGCCCTGCCCCAGAATATCGACCCGTTGTACTGGTGCTGGTTGGTGATGAGAGAATAGCTGCTCTGCTTGCTGTAAATCGGTGAAGACAGCTTCCATCATGCGGTCATGTAATAACGCCGCTAATTGTTTCCACTGACTCTCGTTTAAATCCGGGCCTTGGATAGAGAAAGCCAAACCACGTTCTAAACGTAAAATTTGTGATAATCCACAGTTATGTGCGATATCGGTGGCTTTAGAAGACCATGGAGAAATAGTACCCGGCCTTGGGGTGACCAGCAGTAAACGCCCTGCGGGGGGATGCTCGGGAAGAGATGGGCCATATTGAAGCAGCCGCTGGAGTCTGGCGTGTTCATCAGCACTCAGTGGGGCGCTGACATCAGCAAAGTGAACATATTCGGCGTAGATATCACTCACCAGCAGGTGAGCATCCTGGCAACGGGACAACAGTTTGGTGATACGAAAAGCCGACAAAGCGGGTGAACCACGCAGTATTTCCATAATCTAAGTTTCTCTCGTCTTCGAAGCGGCTGGAACAGCACTTCATTGGGCGCAACATTCATTGGCGCAACAACAGGGCAAAACGCGCGCCATTATAGTGAATCTGAGCCGCCGACGAAACCGTTTGCGTATCTATTATTAATAATTCAGTCAGAAACAGCCGCTATGTGTGTGTAACGCAGACTCAGCAAATAGCTCGCAATAAAGTTGCACACTGGCGTTTTGTTGCGCAAAATGCCACTCCACTGGGGATTTAACCATGTTGAATTTAGCTTTACCGCACACACGAAGAGAGCGTTTCCGAGAGATAACTATTTGACACGCATAAAATTAAGTTACTTTACCATCGGTCTGGTTGCTCTGCTTCTGGCGCTTGCGCTGTGGCCCAATATTCCTTGGCGTAATGGGCAAGAGGGCCAACTTGACCAAATAAAAGCCCGTGGAGAACTGCGCGTCAGTACCATCAGTTCTCCTTTGATCTACTCTACCGAAAAGGATACCCCTTCCGGTTTTGACTATGAGCTAGCAAAACGTTTTGCTGACTATCTGGGGGTTAAACTGGTTATCATCCCCCATCATAATATTGACGATCTGTTTGACGCATTAGATAACGATGACACCGATCTGCTAGCCGCTGGGCTGATTTATAACCGTGAACGCCTCAATCGGGCGCGGACTGGCCCTGCCTACTATTCTGTTTCTCAGCAATTGGTCTACCGGCTGGGTTCGCCACGGCCTAAATCGTTCAGCGATCTGAAAGGTCAGGTGGTTGTGGCCTCCGGTTCGGCCCATATGACCACACTAAAACGGCTTAAGCAGACAAAATATCCTGAACTCAATTGGAGTTCATCCGTCGATAAGTCCGGTAAAGAATTACTGGAGCAAGTCGCGGAAGGTAAGCTCGACTATACCCTTGGCGATTCAGCCACCATTGCCCTGTTACAACGCATTCATCCGCAATTGGCAGTCGCATTTGATGTCACCGATGAAGAGCCCGTCACCTGGTATTTTAAACAGAGTGATGACGATAGCCTGTATGCGGCCATGCTCGATTTCTACAGTGAGATGGTGGAAGACGGTAGCCTCGCACGTCTGGAGGAGAAATATCTGGGTCATGTGGGGAGTTTTGACTATGTTGATACCAAAACTTTCCTGTCCGCTATCGATAATGTCCTGCCCTCTTACCAGCACCTATTTGAAAAACATGCAGGGGACATTGACTGGAAATTGCTGGCCGTGATTGCCTATCAAGAATCACATTGGAACCCGCAAGCCACCTCCCCTACTGGTGTTCGTGGCTTGATGATGCTAACCCGTGCGACCGCGGACGGGTTAGGGGTCAAGGATAGGGTTGACCCTGAAGAAAGCATCAGAGGCGGGGCTATCTATTTGCAACGGCTGATGAAAAAACTCCCTGAAACCATCCCAGAAGATGAACGCATCTGGTTTGCACTGGCTGCGTATAATTTAGGCTATGGTCATATGCTGGATGCCCGCCGTTTGACTAAAAATCAGAACGGTAACCCAGACAGTTGGGTTGATGTGAAAATGCGTTTACCGATGCTAAGCCAAAAACGCTACTACCCAAGCACCACTTACGGTTATGCCCGTGGTCATGAAGCCTATAACTATGTCGAGAATATTCGCCGTTATCAGGTCAGTCTGGTGGGATATTTACAGGAAAAAGAGAAAAAAGCGGCTCAACATGCCGCCATTGAGGCGGAGCTGGGCAAAAGCAACCCGGTTGTCGGCCCCGGTTGGTCAATCGGTGACTAATTGCTCGTCAGTCACTCGTCGGCAGTCGTTCAACCTTAATTACACCGTGATTTAGTCACCAACCGCCGCCCGTCATAACATGCTGGGCGGCGCATCACCTGGCCACCGTCAGAATTTACCTTCTGCTGCCCGCTGTGCTTGTTTCAATGCTTTCTGCTGCTCACGGCGTTGGCGAAAGAACGCACTCAATTGATGGGAACACGCAATCGCCAGTATGCCAGCACTGACCTCTATTTGGTGGTTCATCCCAGGGTGGCGCAAAATATCTACCAGCGACCCCGCGGCGCCAGTTTTTACATCATTTGCGCCATAAACCAACCGGCGGATCCGGCTGTGTACCATGGCTCCGGCGCACATCACGCAAGGTTCCAGCGTCACATATAAGGTGGCATCCAACAGGCGATAATTCTGTACCGCCTGCCCACCTTGGCGTAGCGCCATAATTTCCGCATGAGCAGTTGGGTCATTATCGCGAATTGGCCGGTTCCACCCTTCACCAATCACCTTATTCCCCAAGACCAGCACTGCCCCCACCGGAACTTCACCCTCTTCCTGCGCTCGCAGCGCCAGCGTTAAGGCATGGCGCATCCAGTACTCATCGCTGTATTCAGCAGGAGAATCACATTCAGAAGACAAGCCATTATCAGCAGGCAAACTATTATCAGCAGACACATTAACCTCTCTGGCACTTTTGCGGCGGGCATTATACACAGCTTGCTGGCGAGTCGGTTAGTTTGTCGCAAAACAGGGGGTTGCTTTGGCTAGTGGCTAAAATGGCTCGCTACTCCAATTGCTGTAATTCGCCGGTTTTACTTACCCGCCAGCGGTGTTCGCAAAAAGCTAACAGCGGATTATCCTGCTTACTGTCGCTGTACCCACTATATAACTTCAGTGGAGACCCCAGACGCTGTTCTAATTGCACCACTTTTTCAGGCCCTAAACAGCGCAGTGGCAACACCCATCCCCCATTGCGCCGTTCCATACGGCTACCTATCAACCGTAAGCGGTGTATAAAGTTTGAATCATGGTAAACCTGTTCGACCAGCCGCTGTGGGGAGCCGGTGATTAACCACACCTCTGCATCGCTGCTTTCCAGATACTGGCGTAAGCGCATAGCAACCACGGGGAATTCAGTCACTTTTTGGCGAAATGCGGCCACAAAGCGCCACTCCAGGTCGCGCAGATGTGCTTCCCGTCGCCCAAAAGTCATCGCCCACAACAAGAGGCTCATCGGCCAACGTGCACAACGCCCCCCCACCAGGAGCCCTACGCCAATCAGTGGTAGCAACGGGATAACCAGTAACAGATTAAGCGGCAAGTGGCGTAATAGAAAACGCAAAAAACTGCCGAACATATCCTGTTGATGTAACGTGCCATCTAAATCAAAGAAGATAATGCGTTTCGCCCCGGCTGATTGCGGTTCAACCACCCCATCAGCCCTATTTCTATCGCTAACATCTGCTTGCTTTACGCTCAAAAAGCCTCCTTAAAATCATCAAGATAAAACCCAATAATGCAGTGATAGCTATTTTCGCTTCAGGTCACTTTAGCAAGCTAATTATCCTCAGAATCAAACCAGAGACAATGAACGCAGCCATAATAAGAATGAATATACTGATCACTAGCTTCATGATTCAATAATGGGTGTTACGCATTTTGAATACGGCTAATTTATCCATTGCCAATGTCTTGAATGTGAGCCTTTATAGAGCTGCGCGTAAATAGCCATGATGTTGCCGTAAATCCTGACGCGCCTGCTCAGCACTCACCCCTTTCAAGAGCATCAGAATGGCGGGTTTGACCTCAAAATCTGTTTGTCTCAACGCGTGTTCAGCCTCTGCCCGGCTGACGCCCGTGGCCTCGACAACAATACGGCAGGCACGGTCAACTAACTTCACATTGGTTGCCTTCACATCAACCATCAAATTTTGATAGACCTTACCCAGTTTAACCATAGCCCCGGTGGATAACATATTCAGCACCAGTTTCTGTGCAGTCCCTGATTTCATCCGGGTCGAACCGGTCAATGCCTCAGGCCCTACCACCGGTGAAATCGCAACCTGCGCTTCCTGCGCGATAGGGGAATCTGGATTGCAAGAAATGGCGGCCGTTGGGCACCCCAACTCACGGGCATAACGTAACGCACCAATCACATAAGGCGTGCGGCCAGATGCGGCCAGCCCGACCACCATATCGGTGGCAGTGAGTTGCAAATCTTGCAGGTCCCGCATCCCCAGAGCTATATCATCTTCAGCGCCTTCCACCGCTTTGAGCAAAGCCCCTGGGCCACCAGCAATCAGGCCAATAACCATACCATGGGGAACCCCGAAGGTCGGCGGGCATTCAGAAGCATCCAACACACCGAGTCGACCACTGGTTCCAGCGCCTAAGTAGATCAACCGCCCGCCCTGCTTTAATGCATCAGCAGCTAAATCCACCGCTTGAGCAACCGCCGGTAAGACCAAACGAATCGCATCTGGTACTTTACGGTCCTCGTCATTGATACAGGTCAGCATCGCCAACGTAGAGAGTTTATCTAATTCCATGGTTGCCGGATTACGGCTTTCAGAAATTAATGCTCCCAGACTCATAGCCCACTCCTTATTGAATTTTTAATTCATCGTTATCTAGTTATGATTGAATGTAATATTCATTAAAACAAACACTTTACTCCCCCTTTCGCTCGCAACTCACAAAAAAGTGTAGTCAACGCTCATAACTCAACCTTTTGCCATAAGTATTTATAGGTATCACTCATAAACATGTCAGAATACCTCCCCAAACACAGGAACTGATTTATGAGTAGCCTCCTACGCATCCGCCAAATTTATTCCACGCTGGCACAAAATGACCGTAAGCTGGCGGATTTTTTGCTGATTAATCCCGAGCAGGCTCGCCATCTCAGTTCACAAAAGCTGGCGCAACAGACCGGTGTCAGCCAATCTGCTGTGGTCAAATTTGCCCAAAAATTAGGCTATAAAGGTTTCCCCGCGTTGAAACTGGCCCTGAGCGAAGTGGTCGCTATGCCGAAGGCGGTAACGCTGCATAATCAGATCTTGAGCACCGACAGTTTAAAAACAATTGGGGAGAAGTTGCTGAACGAGAAAACCGCAGCACTGCGAGCAACCCTAGACATTAATAGCGAACAACGTCTCATCCAGGGATTAGGGATGTTACGCGCAGCACAAAAGGTGCTTTTAATCGGCATTGGTGCCTCTGGTTTGGTTGCCAAAGATCTTGCCTATAAGTTACTAAAGATAGGCATCGTCGCCATCTCAGAGACAGATATGCACGTGCAATTGGCGGCAGCACAAGCGCTGGGAGAGCAGGGTTTACTCTTGGCGATCTCTTTCAGTGGCGAACGTCGTGAGATCAATCTGGCGGCGGAAGAGGCACAATATTGCGGTACCAAAGTGTTGGCGTTAACCCGCTTTTCCCCTAACAGCTTGCAGCAGCGGGCAGATCACTGCTTGTATACCATTTCAGAAGAACCGGTTATCCGTAGCGCGGCGATCTCTTCCAGTACCGCACAATACGCACTGACCGATCTTTTGTTTATGGCCATGATCCAGCAAGACATTGAAAATGCGCAAGATCATATTAAGCACAGTGCAGCACTGATCAAAAAGCTGATCTAATGGTAGGCAACAAAATAGCTTACTTGCGCATTTTGGTGTGACTCACTTAAGTTGTTTAATGCATAATACGCGATATAAAAAGTAGGTTATGTAAAGTGGCAAGCGATGAGATATGTCATTAACTGCATGATTTAAAAAGATTAAAAAGGTAAGTTACTGAAATGGCTTTATTGATTACTAAACGTTGTATTAATTGCGATATGTGCGAACCGGAATGCCCGAATGAGGCAATCTCCATGGGTGCAGAAATCTATCAAATTGATCCGATGCGCTGTACTGAGTGTGTAGGTCATTACGAAACGCCAACCTGTCAACTGGTCTGCCCTATTGATAATACGATTTCTGCCGACCCAGCTTGGGTTGAGACTAACGAGCAGTTGTGGGATAAGTTTGTTCAGCTACACCATGCCGATCGTCTGTAATACCGCTCGTCATACCTCCTCGCTCATATCAACAAGCCCCAGTATGCAATAAATATCCTCCGGCATAGCCGGAGGTTTTTCATATGCGCCTATAAGGCTCTGTTACCAGCCGCGCCCTAACAGGCGCATCGCGATCTGACATTTGCATCTATGGATTACTTACGGCCCGTAAACGGGCTACCGGGATACGGGATCGAGAGTTGCTCACCCATTTTATCCTCTTCCAATTGGTGCTTTATGTATTCTTGTATCCTGGCCGTGTTTTTCCCTACCGTATCAACGTAATACCCTCGACACCAAAACTCCCTGTTACGGTATTTGAACTTCAAATCGCCAAACTGCTCATAAAGCATCAGACTGCTCTTTCCCTTCAGGTACCCCATAAATCCCGAGACACTCATCTTGGGCGGGATCTCCAGAAGCATATGGATGTGATCCACACAGCATTCTGCTTCCAGGATATTCACGTTTTTCCATTCGCACAGTTTTCTTAAAATACTGCCAATCGCTCTGCGTTTTTCCCTGTAGAACACCTGCCTTCGGTACTTCGGCGCAAAAACTATATGATATTTACAGTTCCATCGGGTGTGCGCTAAGCTCTTTTCATCCCTCATTGGGACCCCCTTTTGATTTCTTGTTGAACATTTGCAGTTGCCAGACCGCAAACTGTTTTAACAAATCAAAAGGGGTTTTTATAACTGACCCAAAGCTGAAAGCTTTACTGAACCCCCAGCCTAGCTGGGGGTTTTCTGGGCACAAAAAGGGATGGCATTTCCATACCCATCCCTTAAATTTTCGGCTATCACGCTCAGTGGTTAACTTTCAATAATCACTGTCGCGCAGGCATAACGTCGCTCATCAGCCAGAGTGACATGCAGCGATTTCACCCCTAATTCTACAGCCAACTCCGCGGCCCGCGAATGCAAACGCAGTGTCGGTTTCCCCAATGCGTCGTTAACCACTTCGAATTGATTAAACGCCAACCCATTGCGGATGCCCGTTCCAAATGCCTTAGCGGCAGCTTCTTTAACGGCGAAACGTTTGGCCAAAAAGCGGACCGGTTGCTGATGCTGTTGATAATGTTGCCATTCAGACGGGCTGAGAATACGCCGCGCCAGCCTCTCACCAGTACGCTCAACAACCGCTTGAATACGTGAGATTTCAACGATATCCGTTCCTAGCCCAAGAATAGCCATTAACGGCGCGCTTCCCGCATCAATACCTTCATGTCTGTCACTGCGGCAGCAAGGCCTGTCATCACAGCCTGGCCAATGATCGCATGACCAATATTCAGCTCATGCATTTCTGGCAATGCAGCTATTGGCTGCACATTATGGTATGTCAGACCATGACCCGCATTCACTTTCAACCCTTTGCCTGCAGCATAGGTCGCTGCTTTGGCGATACGCATTAATTCAGCCTGACGTTCCAGAACGGTCGAGGCATCAGCATAAGCACCGGTGTGAATTTCAATATAAGGTGCGCCAGCGGCAACAGCCGCATCGATTTGGCGAAAATCTGCATCAATAAAGAGTGAAACCAGTATGCCAACATCCGCTAACCGCCCTACCGCCAGGGTCATTTTATCAACCTGACCGGCAACATCTAGCCCGCCTTCAGTCGTGACTTCCTGACGTTTTTCAGGTACCAGACAACAAAAATGCGGTTTGATATCACAAGCAATATCAACCATTTCATCCGTTACCGCCATTTCCAGATTCATGCGAGTCTGGATGGTCTGACGCAGAATACGCACATCGCGATCCGTAATATGACGGCGATCTTCACGTAAATGTACAGTAATGCCGTCAGCGCCCGCTTGCTCAGCAATAAAAGCAGCCTGAACCGGATCGGGATAAATGGTCCCACGTGCATTTCGTAGTGTCGCGATGTGATCAATATTAACGCCCAGCAACAAATCAGCCATGACAGCCCTCCAAATATGGATGCATCTTTAATCGGTTAATAAGCATATAAATAAAGCATACCAATAACCACGTCAGTGATTTTCAGTTTACACCGACTAGACCAGCAGCGGATAGGCTACACTTGTCAACGACGGATGAAAAGTGATCCACTTATATCTCCACCAACGGCCCAATATTGATCCACCGTTTTACTCAGGATTAGCTTCTGCTATAACCCCGGCCTTTCGTTTCTGTCTGAGTCGATAGCTTTCTCCTTTGATTTGAACGACATGTGAGTGGTGTAAGATACGGTCCAGCATCGCTGAGGTCAGTGCTGCATCACCGGCGAACGTTTGATCCCACTGCCCGAACGGCAGATTGGATGTCAGGATCATTGCGCTCTTTTCGTAACGTTTAGCGATGACCTGGAAGAACAGCTTTGCTTCTTCCTGACTGAACGGCAGATAGCCTATTTCATCAATGATGAGCAGGCGGGGGGCCATTACTCCACGCTGAAGCGTCGTTTTATAACGGCCCTGACGTTGTGCCGTAGATAACTGAAGTAACAGATCTGCTGCTGTTGTGAAGCGAACTTTGATACCTGCACGGACTGCTTCATAGCCCATCGCTATTGCCAGATGGGTTTTCCCCACACCTGATGGCCCCAGTAATACGATATTTTCATTACGTTCTATGAAGCTGAGTGAGCGTAACGACTGGAGTTGCTTCTGCGGTGCTCCGGTGGCGAATGTGAAGTCATACTCTTCGAACGTTTTCACCGCCGGGAAGGCTGCCATTCGGGTATACATCGCCTGTTTACGTTGATGACGTGCCAGTTTTTCTTCATGAAGCAGATGCTCCAGGAAGTCCATATAACTCCATTCCTGGTCTACTGCCTGTTGTGACAGCGCAGGCGCTGCGCTTATAAGGCTTTCCAGTTGCAACTGCCCGGCGAGCGCCATCAGTCGTTGATGTTGCAGTTCCATCATCACGCCACTCCTCTGCAGAATGAGTCGTAGATGGAGAGTGGATGATGCAGGGGGTGTTTGTCGAAGTTCACCAGATTTTCATCAAGATGCACGTCATACTCTTTTTTCTCCGGAGGCAGTGCCAGCATGGACTGCTGCTCTTCGAGCCAGCGATCGCAGGGACGGGCCTGGATTGTTTCATGCTTTCGTTGGTTAGCGACATCGTGCAGCCAGCGCAGACCGTGGCGGTTGGCTGTTTCAACATCGACAGTGATCCCCATCGGGCGCAGGCGAGTCATTAGTGGGATGTAAAAACTGTTACGGGTGTACTGCACCATCCGTTCCACCTTACCTTTAGTCTGTGCCCTGAAGGGGCGACACAGTCGGGGAGAGAAGCCCATCTCCTTGCCGAACTGCCACAGCGAAGGATGGAACCGGTGCTGACCGGTCTGATATGCGTCACGTTGCAGAACCACAGTTTTCATATTGTCATACAACACTTCGCGCGGCACACCACCAAAGAAGCGGAACGCATTACGATGGCAGGTCTCCAGCGTGTCATAACGCATATTGTCAGTGAATTCGATGTACAGCATTCGGCTGTATCCGAGAACAGCAACGAACACGTGAAGCGGTGAGCGACCATTACGCATAGTGCCCCAGTCAACCTGCATCTGTCGTCCGGGTTCAGTTTCGAACCGAACGGCAGGCTCCTGCTCCTGAGGAACCGAGAGAGAACGAATGAATGCCCTGAGAATGGTCATTCCGCCACGATATCCCTGGTCTCTGATCTCGCGAGCGATTACCGTTGCCGGGATTTTGTAAGGATGAGCATCGGCGATGCGTTGACGAATATAATCCCGGTATTCATCCAGGAGTGAAGCAACAGCAGGTCGCGGCGTATATTTTGGCGGCTCAGATTTTGCCTGCAAATAACGTTTAACGGTATTGCGGGAGATCCCCAGTTCTCTGGCAATCGCCCGGCTACTCATTCCCTGCTTGTGCAGGATTTTAATTTCCATAACTGTCTCAAAAGTGACCATAAACTCTCCTGAATCAGGAGAGCAGATTACCCCCTGGATCTGATTTCAGGCGTTGGGTGTGGATCACTATTGCACCGTTCGTTACAGCATATTCATGCGGGCTCATAGAGAGACGGCCGACCAATAAGAAAAACTTATTCCCGCCGTCATTATCGCCTTCAAAATGGTTCAACAGGTTGCTTTGTGACCAACCTGCCATCATTCCCCACGACATCGTGTGAGCGGCTTCATCCAACGCAGTACACAGGCAATAGCGGACGATAGCCATTTTTTTCCATGAGATATCCGCTTCATCACACACCACACTAAAGAGGGTGATCTCATTTTTAAGGCTTTGTTTTAATATATGAACCTGTGAAACATCCCCAATATGCGCGGGCATCTCGCTCAAGGCACGTAATAGTGGCTGTGCCGCTTCCAATAATGGCGTTGAAGATGCGAGTACTTTAGCGACACGCTGTTGCACACTTTCACCCCGTAAGAGGGTCGTGTCATATTGCTGTGCCGCACCAGAATGAGGGGCCTCTCTAGTGAAGGCCGTATTATCCTGAGTGCTATCTGGGGATGTCATTGGCTCATCAAGCAAGAACCGGCCTAATGCCTGCGGACTCTCATCCACATTTCTGCTTCTATCAAAAGGAGGCATTGAGCCTCCAAGGTTCAAATCACTGCTGTCACTCATGAATCTCTAATCCCCCAGAGCTCCATTTTCAAGGCAGGGAAATCACCCGCCACATGCAGGGCAATGGCACCAGCATTGGAAACTTTGTCCCAGAAGGGGCCATTTTTTATCAATTCAAAATAAACGTACCCTGCGCTATACGGAATTTGTCTGGGCGGTACCGGCAAACGCTGTAGTTCCAACCCTGGCAAATGCGATCGCACCAGTTCATGCAATTGCTGAGGTGCGCTGATTTTTGTTTGTACTGAAAATTGATGCTGTAGCACATCCATCGGTAATTGCGCATGAACGGCAAGGACCAGATTTGAAAACGAGCGTAATTCATTAGGCAGTACGGAGGCAGACCAAACGCCATTGCCTTTCGTCTCCAGCGGTATCATCTGCCCAGCACGCACCAAGATCTGGTTCAGTAGTTCATGAACTTCGTCAACCAACGGACGAATAGACGCATAGAGCTTCGCATGATCATAGCCAGGTGCCGGGCGGGGTCGGCGGGTTTTGGTCCGGATAAAGGTAGATAATTCCCCCGAGAACTTAGCCAATTCCTGATAAAGCGTAATAGGCGGTAATTCAGGAATATGCCTTAAATGATCGAGAATCGGCTCATATTTATTAAAAATTTGCAGTAACAAATAATCGACAATTTCTGCGCTGGCGCTCGCTTTCCCATCACTGTTTGACAAGCGATTGGCCAACATCTCTGCGCGCATTTTAACCAAACCATTAAGATGGGTTAGCCATTCAGACAGCAATGAACTTGCGGCATAACCCGTCACCGGAGGAATATAGTCTTCGGTGTGTAGCAAGACACTCCCATCAGGCTGAATCGCTCTGACTTTGGTTAATGGCAGCCCAATCCATGATTCTGTCATCTCACCTTCTGAGACTAATCTGAGACGTAATCTTGACAGTTGTACCGGCTTCGGCCCTTGCCGAATGGCATTGGTATCGTTGAGCGCAGCTTCATAGGCGTAAAAACGTGCCAATGAGCTCATATCGTGCTCATCAAAAATGGTTTCATCACTGTTATCCAGGCGCAGTGGTACCGCCAGATAGATCAACTTACCCAGATGTTCTGGGGTGATAGTGAGCGGTTCAGGCAATTCAGCATGGCCGGGAATATCAAATGGTGTACCGTCGGGTAACACGCCCTTCCCAGATCGCAATACTAATTTGCCATACGAGAGTGCTTCTCTATCAATTTCATATTGCGCAAATCCCCAAAAGAATGGGGTTATCGTTGCAGCTCGCTTATGGGCGTAATATTCAAGATAGCGCTCTTGCTGTTGAAAAAGTTGTGGGCGAAGAAAAAGCCCCTCACTCCAAACGACTTTGTTAGTTCTCACGGCTTAATCCATTTCTTTAATTGATATTGACAGACGCTCAACGCGTACCTTCATGATCGGATCTTGTTGGTCTTGCCCTGGCCACATTTTTTTATACCAAGGATCCACGCGTTTTTTGGGCAACGGATAAATAACCGCTTTCCACTCCGCCTGTTCAATTTCACGATAAGCAGCCACGATGCCGATAGCAGTAACGCCAGCATCAAGTGTCAGCTCTATTTTTTTGGTCTCGCTTGGCAACATAATCCGGTCAAACACGTTATCCATTTGTTCTTTTAGCGATGGCGTATTTTCTTCAGTGATAGTGAAGAAATCACTCGACTGAAATTCATCGGTGCTCTTGAGTGTATAAAGTGCAATCCTTAGCGGGTTCGCCACCCCTTTATCATTCGGATTAATATCCGCTGCTGTCGCGATTTCGACGGTAAGCTTTTCAGCCTTTTCAGGTTGCACTTTTGAACTACAGGCTATCGTCAATAACGTTACCAGTACCAAAAATAAGTACTGTGTCGCCCGGTAAACCCCTCGGATACTTTTATTCATACTTAGCCTAATTAAAATCATACTTAGCCTAATTAAAAAAACGTTAAGCCTTATCCACAATAATATTTTCAGCTACAGATTAACGGCATCATGACGGGGCTCATTGACATCCCTGCACGCTGACGCTTCTGTATGTCCTTTTACACGTATTGTGGATAAAGCCTGTAACATAAGTTAGGACGATGTACCTGTCGTATATGTCACTCAAACCACTTATTAAGAAAACCTGCCACCCCAAAGGTGGCAAGTTTGATAGCGACATGCTCAACTTAATTAGCTGTGCATGTTAGCTTTAACATCGTAGTTAGCAGAAATAACGCCAGACTTATGGCCTTCAGCATTCTGCATAACATAGTCCTGAGTCATCTTAGTGAATGAGAAACGAATTTCTTCACGTGGACGCGTTTCATCTTCCAAAGAACCCGCCATATCAACACGAGTAATGATGACATCGGTAAATTTAATTGTCAGATATTCCAGCGGATCGCCACCAGCTTTACGCAGTACGAACTGAACATTTTTAATGTGCTTACCCAACAAGCAATAGCTCAATAAGTTCGGGCTAGCTTTATCGATATAATGTGCGAAGCAAAAATCTGAAACAGAGGCTTTACCTGAACCGCCACCTGAACCGCTGTGCATATTCGAGTGTTGAGCAACATCCCAGTTCCAAGCTAATACCTGGATTTCGTTTTTGTGATTGGCATCCAAAGACTCACCTTCAATACCATCAATTTTGATAAACATATCTTGCGCCATAATATCCTCTCTAGCACTTTTATAAATGTCACTCAATGCAAAACATCGAGTGTAGGAAGACCCCATATGAATACGGAGGCACATCCCTTTCCTTTGATATAAATAAGTATAAGAATAGTTTTTAGTTGACTATTGAAATACTTCACGAACAACCATTACTACATCATTCAATATTGAATGAATAAAGGTCCCATGCAAGATACAGCATGAAAACACATCCTTTTACTGCTGTATAACAAGACTTGAAACAGTTAAATATTGATGCTTACAATACGTTGGCAAAGAATATTGTCTCGTCATCAACGTACTGTTTTAATCTATTTAATTATGCTACGTCTTTCAGCGAAGGCAGTTTAGCAACCATACGCAGGGATACTGTCAAACCTTCTAACTGGAAATGAGGGCGTAAGAAGAATTTAGCCTGATAGTAACCAGGGTTACCTTCAACTTCTTCAACAATCACTTCAGCGGCGGCTAAAGGACGGCGCGCTTTAGTTTCCAGGGAAGAGTTAGCTGGGTCACCATCAACATAGTTCATCACCCAATCATTCAACCAACGTTGCATCTCATCACGCTCTTTAAAAGAGCCGATTTTGTCACGCACGATGCACTTCAGATAATGTGCAAAACGTGAACAAGCAAACAGGTATGGCAGACGAGCGGAAAGGTTGGCGTTCGCCGTTGCATCCGAATCGTAATATTCTGCAGGTTTTTGCAGGGACTGCGCGCCAATGAATGCCGCGTAATCCGTATTCTTTCTGTGAACCAGTGGAATAAAGCCATTCTTGGCCAGTTCCGCTTCACGACGGTCAGAAATAGCGATTTCTGTTGGGCATTTCATATCAATACCGCCGTCATCCGTCGGGAAGGTATGGCATGGCAGGCCTTCAACAACACCACCACTTTCCACACCACGAATCAGCGTACACCAGCCATACTCTTTGAAAGATCGGTTGATGTTAACAGCCATCGCATAAGCCGCATTTGACCACACATATTTGCTGTGATCCGCGCCATCAGTCGTCTCTTCAAAGTGGAAGGCATCTACCGGATTGGTGTTAATCCCATAAGGCAGACGCGACAAGAAACGTGGCATCGCCAGGCCGATATAGCGAGAGTCTTCAGACTGACGCAGTGAGTTCCATGCGGCATACTCAAGATTCTGAGTGAAGATCTTCGTCAAATCACGTGGGTTTGACAGTTCTTGCCAAGATTCCATTTGCAACACAGACGGTGCAGCACCTGTAATAAATGGCACGTGGGCAGAAGCGGCAACTTTGCCAATTGAAGCCAACAAGTCAACGTCAGGTGCAGTATGGTCAAAGTAATAGTCTGCTACCAGGCAACCGTATGGTTCGCCACCCAATTGGCCATATTCTTCTTCATAGATTTTTTTGAATAATGGGCTTTGATCCCAAGCAACACCTTTATAACGCTTCATGTTACGGCGTAATTCATCTTTAGAAATGTCGAGGAAACGTAATCTCAACTTCTCATCAGTCTCGGTGTTATTGACTAAATAGTGCAGCCCACGCCATGCGCTTTCCAGAGACTGGAATTCTTGGTGGTGCAAAATTAAGTTAATCTGATCTGATAGCTTGCGATCAATCTCTGCAATAATGGAAGCAATACTTTTATAAGCATCGTCTGACACCGTGACCGAATTAGCCAGCGCTTGCTCAGCCAACGTTTTAACGGCACCTTCTACTGCGGCTATCGTTTGCTCAGACTTCGCTTTAAATTCTTTAGTCAGTAATGTATTAAAATCGCTATATTCCGTCGCACTGGCGACTGTAGCTTGTTTAGTTTTTGCGTCTTGAGTGGACATCGTTTTTCTCTTCTTAATCAATCTTACTGTGGAGTATCAACAGCGGATTGTTTTGCTTTCGGTGCGGATGCAAGCGTTGTCAGTAATGATTTGTCTTTCAGCAATTTCATAACT
Organism: Yersinia pestis; assembly: GCF_900460465.1. Taxonomy (GTDB): domain Bacteria; phylum Pseudomonadota; class Gammaproteobacteria; order Enterobacterales; family Enterobacteriaceae; genus Yersinia; species Yersinia pestis. The sequence continues at coordinate 844,537 of NZ_UAVH01000007.1, forward strand.
AATTCCTCAGCACCAGCCTTACCATCCATATAAGTCTGCAAGTTGGCAAGTTGAGTTCGGGCATCTAATAATTGAGACAATGAATCAACTTTTTTCGCGATAGCGTCAGGAGAGAAATCATCCATACTCTCAAACGTAATATCGACCATTAACTGGCCTTCCCCAGTCAATGTATTCAGCACGGCGAATGCAACACGTGGTTTCATTGCTTTCATGCGCTCATCGAAATTATCAATATCGATATCTAACAGTTTTCTGTCAGCGACTGAAGGTAAAGGCTCAAGAGGTTTACCGGATAAATCTGCTAATACCCCCATAACGAAAGGTAATTCAACCTTCTTTTCACTACCGTATATTTCCACATCGTATTCAATCTGCACGCGTGGCGCTCGGTTTCGAGCGATAAACTTTTGAGAATTACTTTTGCTAACCATATATGCCTTAATTTCAAACAAATTGTAAAATCATCAGGAAATAAACTCCCTGAACCGCCACGGAGAGATCATATGGAAATATAGAACTAAACGTTCTCCCCCCCTTATTTGTAAACCAATTCAATACCAGCAGTCGCTTTGACCTGCCCAGGGGTTACCGCATTAGTTCCTTTTGCATAATAACCCGCTAGAAAATAATGAGTGATGTCTTCACCTGTAGCAGGAATCACATATTCCTGAACACTATTTTCTCTACCAACGAACATTTGTTGCCCTGTAGCTTTACTTAATCTTACTTGTACATTTCTGCTGTAATCATCAGCCAGCTCATTTTGTAAATTGCCTGTTATCACATCTGGATTTCTGGACGAATCCGCCGCAGTAAACCGTAAATCAACAGACCTATTTGCTGGACATAGCTTCAATGCAATTTGAAACGCCTGGTTACCTGCTTCTGCACCATCAATATTTAATTTACTTGTCGATAGCGTCGGTAAAGACACTGACTCGGCAGATGAAGCGCCATTAATACTGACTTCACAGGTATCCTCTACATACTCACCGCCAAATGAAACCTGAATATGACAATCCGCCGTTCCCGCACACGAACTGGCGGCTTGTGCGGGTTGTGACTGGGCAATAAAAACCGTAGTCAGCAAAAGAAGTAACGCGATAGGTTTTTGTGCAACCTTATTTTTTAGCGACGAAGACATATCACCTCCAACTGTATTATTTGCGCTGTCTTTGTAGCAGTATCGATTTTCGCATCAGGTTTAATGACACATTTATCTTTACCACCATTTAAGGTTGCAGTGAGCAGTTGTGATACAGGATCCCATCCACGAATAAATGCCATTCCACCTTGCCCAACAATACTTTGACTCACCCCATCCGCATCCAATAAATCAGTGCCGATAGGAAGAAACTCTTTATTTTCATCCCTGACAATAAGCATCATCGGATTACCTGTCATTGTTTTCATCTTGACTGGGATCATCGCGCCCATTCTAGGGACCACCACTTTATGGTTCTCCAGAATATCGACTGTCTCAGGCAAGTCGTTATAATCAATCGCAATGGTATTTTCCCGATACGGTGTCAGTGATGGCACCAGCGCATATCCATTACTATCAATCTTTGCACCGCGGCCATTAAACACTTTAGCCCCTCCGGCACCCTGAGCATTGATGATGGCAAAAGGCGCATCGCCAAGTCGTGGGCCCGCTATCACGCCGCCCTGATGAGCCACCAGGCTGCCGCTTGCCGAAACAGAAAGCTGCCGTGATGCATTATTATTGGCTGACGCTGTCATACCCAGTTGGCCCACCGAGGACTGATAACCCATATTCCCTATCACAGATTGCTCAGAAGACGCATCATTACGATTGCCATATGACGTACCTATTCCATAGGTCAACTCGTTCTGATCACCCCGGCTACCACTCGTAGTCAGCTGTAACTGTGTATCACCGGCTTCACTATGGCTAACCATGGTCGAGAGCGAACTAAACAGCGGTTTATTCTTCCCACTCCCGCCAATAGGTATGCTGACCGCGAGCATATAACTATTTTCATATTCCCGATCATTGTCGCCATTACTGCTATTACCGCTATTACTGGTGCGTATCGCACTCACCGTATAAGAGAAAGAGCGCAGTGAATGGTTAAAACCCACCGAATATTGTTGTGATGCATCCTGATTGCCCCAGTAGCTATAAAGGCTGCTGTTCAGGTTAACTGACATATTATCCGCTACGCGTTGGGAGACACTGAGTGACAACCGATTACGGGTACGAAAGTCAATTTCATCAATCCCATTACTGTTCCCATAACGATCCAGAGAGACTGTAAACAATATTGTGTAATTGCCTGTTTTTGATATCTTCACTCCAACAACGGAGACAGGCAAATTATGGACGAAAAGAAACTTAAAGCACTTGCGGCTGAACTGGCTAAAGGTCTTAAAACCGAAGCCGACCTTAATGCATTTTCTCGTATGCTAACAAAGCTTACCGTCGAAACAGCGTTAAATGCAGAGCTTACCGAACACCTCGGGCACGAGAAAAATACCCCTAAATCAGGCTCGAATACCCGCAACGGCTATTCGTCCAAAACACTGCTATGCGACGACGGCGAAATCGAGCTGAATACGCCACGCGACCGCGAAAACACCTTTGAACCGCAGCTGATAAAGAAAAATCAGACGCGTATCACACAGATGGACAGCCAGATTTTGTCCCTGTACGCCAAAGGCATGACCACCCGCGAAATCGTCGCCACCTTCAAAGAGATGTATGACGCCGATGTGTCTCCCACGCTGATATCTAAAGTCACCGATGCCGTAAAAGAGCAGGTTGCTGAATGGCAAAACCGCCAACTGGATGCTCTGTATCCCATTGTTTATATGGACTGCATTGTCGTAAAAGTCCGCCAGAACGGTAGCGTGATAAACAAAGCAGTGTTCCTAGCGCTGGGCATCAACACTGAAGGTCAGAAAGAGCTGCTGGGCATGTGGCTGGCAGAAAATGAAGGTGCGAAGTTCTGGCTAAGTGTGCTGACAGAGCTAAAAAATCGCGGTCTTCAGGACATTCTGATTGCCTGCGTGGATGGCCTGAAGGGGTTCCCGGATGCGATAAACAGTGTTTATCCGCAGACTCACATCCAGCTGTGCATCATCCATATGGTACGCAACAGCCTGAAATATGTGTCATGGAAGGACTATAAAGCCGTCACCAGCGGTTTGAAAATGGTGTATCAGGCTCCGACAGAAGAGGCGGCGCTGATGGCGCTGGATAAGTTTGCGGAGGCCTGGGACGACAAATACCCGCAAATTAGCAAAAGTTGGCGTACGCACTGGGAAAATCTCAATACATTCTTCGGCTATCCGCCCGATATCCGCAAGGCTATCTACACCACGAATGCCATCGAATCGGTGAACAGCGTGATCCGTGCAGCCATTAAAAAGCGCAAAGTGTTCCCGACAGACGACTCAGTGCGGAAGGTTGTTTATTTGGCGATCAAGGATGCATCAAAAAAATGGAGTATGCCGATCCAGAACTGGCGGTTAGCGATGAGCCGTTTTATTATCGAGTTCGGTGACCGCCTGAGCGATCACCTTTAATACGGTGGCAGTTACACAGAATTATGGACAGGCTCGATCCAGACTGGCTTCCCTAAAACTGTAATACCCACCGGAAGAGTATCTATAGGCGGCCAATGTCAGGTTGGTATCGGTTTCTCCTACGTATTTGGAGTAATCAATTTTATAGCTATTACCGCTGGAGCGACGATCACCCGCTAATTCACTTTTAGCATGTGTGATATCCATCGATACCCCTCCCAACGGGGTATTGAACGCGTTACCTATCGCAACCGAACGATAATTCTCAGCAACCTGCGCCCCACCATAGAGGGTATACGTATTTCCCAAACCATAATGGTATGCCCCTTGGACAATCGCCGGATTATGGTTTATCGAACTGTCATTCAGTTGACCTGCCGAAAAATCGAACCGGGACACCCCTTGGTAAAGCAACATCGGGGGAGCTGAAAACGGGATCCTTTGGATACGCGTTCGTCCATCAGACTCCGTGATCGTCATTTGTAAATCACCGCCGTACGACATCGTGCCGATATCGGTCAGTTCAAAGGCTCCCGGTGTGACCACCGTTTCATAAATAATTTGCCCGCGCTGCGTCACCGTCACTCTGGCATTTGTCTCAGCTATCCCTCTGACGATAGGAGAGTAATTACGTATTCCCTCCGGCAACATCCGAGTATCTGATGCCAATAGCACACCACGTAATGCATAACTGTCGAATAAACTCCCTTGGGTATTGGTATCCCCAATCGTTAATTGACTTTTTAACGCGGTAATATCTGTCGCGGCATACCCATACAGATTCTGAGTGTGCATACCACTGCTATTCGACCAGCTCGTATTAAGACGCTTCCTGAACCGCCACTCACCAAGATTAATACCGGCTGATAGCCCAATATTACTGTTGTAGCTATTTGAGTTATCTGAACCTACATCGCTGTTAGAGCGGCCATTAAAGATGCTATAAACATTACTGTTGTAATCCAGAAAACCAACTGTCCCACCCGCATCCCACAAACTGGAATCAATATACCCACGCGGATGATGCACCAAATTAAACTGCGGTACGGTGAGTGAAAGTTCAAGATCACCGGAGTTATAGTTAACATGGCTGTCTTTAATCAATGCCCTTAAGTTGTAACACTGATCTTTGGGTGCTGCTTTTCCGTTTACTAATAAATCTGTATCGCTTGTTTCAATTTTCAGGCCAATAGAATCAAGCTGTTCCAAGGTAAAACAAGGTTCTGCGGTAGATTCCCCTTCGCTTAATTCAAAGCGGATACGGTGTTTACCGCGATTTTTGCCATTAATGATGACGGTGACATCGTATACTCCTGGTGCAACAGGGTTTTCATGCATAAATCGCATGACATCGACCCCACCACCGTGAATAAAGTCGGCGTTAAACTCAACGGGTATCACTGCTGCGCTCTCATTTGTATCCTGAGACATTGGTACGGCAGAGATACTCTTAGTTACGAGTAAAACAGAGCCTATAAAAATAACCGCAACACTCAATGAAGCTTTGTAGGGTAAATAATTTAATTTGCCGATATTATTTTCTATGTAGCACGCTATATCTGTACGGTTCACTAGCAAAGCTCCCTTTTTTAATATCAGACGACTTATCACATCGCTTACAAAAGATGTTTACGTTTTCCTGTCCGAAACTAATGCGTTGACGCCATAGAGTTATTATATTGTTTTCAGCAAGATATAATTATTTTTTCTTACTCACTAAGACACCTTGCCCTTGAGAGAAAGATAATTCCTCATCAATGGCTGCGCCATAATCATTTAGTATTTTATAATTCATCTTTGAAATACTTGTCGAACCCAATAACTTAAGTTTTGGGAAAAACATTTTTTCAGAAAACGGAGGGACCATATCCGTTATTATTTCGACACTTTTAGCGCCAACAGTAATGCTCCCGCTGTCAAAGGAAATATAATAAGGTGTAGGGTTCACCACTTTCACACCGCGCCCTTTTTGATTATCGTCAACCAACGTCCATTTCAACTGGGCGCTTTGTGCGGCACTATTACTCTCTAATGAGGTAGGACGATAAAAAACTTTAATTCGGGTACGAAAAGCCAATTCTAGCTTATTTTGGGTATTACCCTCTTTCTTTACTGCCGGAATTTCCAGCATATTAAACCAGAACACTGACTCTTTATTCTGTGGTAATGCCATGCCGTTATAAATCATTCGCACGGTCTGCCCTTTACCTGGCTCGACGCGAAAAACAGGGGGGGTAACCATAAAAGGAAGCTTCATGCTATTGATGTTAGCATTCGTTTTTCCGTCATCGACCCAAACTTGGACTAAAGCCGGCTGTACGCCTTTATTATTGGTGCGTATGCTCACTTCTTTTTCGGCTGCCGGAAATATCACACGTGTGCCACTGATCGTCATAGCTGCAAACGCGGGGATGCTGCTTATCGTCAGCGACAACACTAAAATAATTATTTTTGAAAACATCACGCTACCAAATAACAATGCTTTAAATCAGCAGACTTATCTTTATAACAGACTTGCTACCGCAGCGTTTTATCCGCCTCGGCAGCAAGCTGTTATGCTTTACTGCTGCGGTGACCCACATAAAGTGGACCACACGCCTATCACCCTAATCGGTGATTAGTTATAAGCTAAAACGTATTCAACTTTAGCATTCACTTCACCTGGGGTAGTTGCATCTGTTGCATAATAACCACCAGCATAGGTCAGATTAGCTGTACCTGGTGTAGCACCTACTTTGACGATGTTGACCATGTTACCCGTTGAACCTACACGGATCTGGCTGCTGTCATCAACGTTGTACAAACGCACTTCAACATTACCCGCAGCATCAGTTGGTGCTTTGTTCACCAAGTTACCGGTTGCCGGATTAACACCAGAGCTATCAATCGCATTAAAATGGGCACCGACTTGAGTCAGTGTTGCCGGGCAATCCAGAACTTTGATTTCAAAGTCCTTAGAACCATCTTGAGCTTCAGCTACAGCCAAAGACTGGATAGAAAGAGTAGGCAGTGTTACCGTGATATTCTCGCTTGCGGTATCAACCTGACAAGTATCAGCAATCAATTTACCGTTGAACGTAACAGTACCGCCAGCAGCAGCATAAGAAGTTGAAGAGATAACAGACAGAGCCACTGCACATACAGCAAGATTTAATTTACGCATTGCGTTCATCCTTTAATTTAAAAATCCAGATTTATTAAATATATAGTTAATATTCGCTCATGCCAATACTAGCTATTTTTTATTGCCTTTCTTTTCTCAAGAAATAGCAAATTCCTTTTCATCCTTTAGCATGTCCATCTGCAATAAGTATTACTGAGATAAAAGTCTATAGGATCGATACCCGCTTAAACGTGATATCTTTAGTTTTCGTCATCTTTACACTGTAAAGCGATCACGAATCCATTTTCATTTTTATGAACGAAAATAATTTGCTCAGGCTTCACATCACTATCACCTAAAATATATTTACCTATTTTTGGCGTAATATTTTGTTCAATGTAACGGATCAGCATACGCGCACCGGTCTCTGAGACCGCACAGCGGCTAACAACATCTTCAACCACTTCATCACTGTATTTCAGTGTCAATTGATGCTGCGAGTATAAACGAGCGCCAATCCGATCTAAATGCAACCGTACAATATGCTGCAATGCATCTTGCTGTAACGGAAGATAAGGAATAACCGTAACTCGCCCTAAAAATGCTGCGGGGAAAACTTTCAGCAATTCAGGTTGCAACGCACTTAATATTCCATCCTGATCCGGTGCAGTATCTGGATCAGCTAATAAGTTACTCAGTAACTCGCTGCCCACATTACTGGTTAACAACAAGATAGTATTTTTAAAATCGATAAAACGCCCTTCACCATCTTCCATTTGGCCTTTATCAAACACTTGGAAGAATAACTCATGTACATCAGAGTGCGCTTTTTCGATTTCATCTAACAACACAACACTATATGGCTTACGGCGCACAGCTTCCGTTAACACACCGCCTTCACCGTATCCAACATATCCCGGTGGAGAACCTTTTAAAGAGGAAACGGTATGCGATTCCTGATATTCGCTCATATTGATAGTGATCATATTCTGTTCACCACCATACATGCTCTCGGCGATCGCTAAGGCCGTCTCTGTTTTACCCACACCTGAAGGCCCCACTAACATAAAGACCCCCAATGGTTTCCTTGGGTCTGACAGGCCAGCGCGTGCGGTCATAATATTTTCACCCAGTTGCATCAATGCATGGGGCTGACCAATAACACGTGCTTCAAGGCGCTGTGGCAACTCCATTACCGCCCGAATATCGTCTTTGAGCATTTGCCCAACCGGAATGCCGGTCCAATCCGCAACGATACTGGCAATCACTTCAGCGTTGACTTCTGTCTGCACTAACGGCAGTGAAGTGCGAACCTGAGAAAGCTGCGCTTCCAACTGAACTAATTGCGCTTGATAAGCCCGACGTTTTTCCTCATCAGGCTCTGGCTGAGAAACCAAGTCATACAGTGCGGTTCTTATGGTCGTAATCGCTGATACCAATTCGCGTTCTGCCTGCCAACGCTGATCAAGCTTATCCGCAGCCTCGCCATGTTCAGCAATGGATGTTTTCAACTGCTCAGTACGCGCATCCTGCGCTTTACCAAAGTGCCGCGCTTTCTCTAAGGAAACCAGCTCAGTTTGCGCCGTCTCACTCTGGAAGGTTAAGTGCTGTAGCTCTATTGGTTGTGAAAACTGCGCGACAGCGATCCGTGCACAAGCCGTATCAAGCAGACTTATCGCTTTATCCGGCAACTGACGCGCAGGGATATAACGATGAGACAACCGTACTGCCGCCTGTAAAGCTTCGTCCATAATCCACACGCCGTGGTGCTTTTCTAGCGCAGGTATCAGGCCCCGTAACATGGAGATCGCCGTGTTCTCATCGGGCTCATCAACTTGAAGTACTTGGAAACGACGGGTGAGTGCCGGATCCTTCTCAATGTGACGCTTGAACTCGCTCCACGTTGTCGCACCAATGGTACGTAACTGGCCACGCGCCAATGCAGGTTTCAATAAGTTCGCCGCATCGCCGGTCCCGGCATTGCCACCCGCGCCAATAAGTGTGTGTACTTCATCGATAAACAAAATAACGGGCTTTTCTGCCGCTATCGCTTCATCCAAGACACTCTTCAGGCGCGCTTCAAATTCACCTTTCATGCTGGCACCCGCTGAGAGCGCCACAATATCTAATGACAACAGGCTTACCTGGCTTAATGCTGGTGGCATTGAGCCAGCAGCAATAGCCAATGCTAGCCCTTCAACAATGGCGGTTTTACCCACCCCTGCGTCACCGGTAAGTAATGGGTTGTTCTGCCGACGGCGCAAGAGAATATCAACCATTGTGTTGATTTCGTGATTACGTCCCAATACCGGATCTATCTTGCCTTCACGTGCTAATGCCGTGAGGTCTGTGGTGTATTGAGCCAGTGCGCCACCACTTTTGGCTGCACCAATGGCATTACTGGCTTCGCCAGGTAAAGCACCATCGTACAACGGGCTGCCATCACTGGCGGCTTCATTCGCTTCTGGTGATGCCTGCGTAATGAAGTTCAAATCTTTGCTTAAATGCTCTAATGGAATTTTTTCCATGCTTGGCGCAATCGCAAAGAAAGCTCTCCGCAGTTCCATTGTGGTTAATAGCGCAAGCAGCAGATGTCCGCTGCGGATACGGGTATCTAAACACTCCAGGCTGGCATAGATCCAAGCCCGTTCCGTGGCCAACTCAATATGATACGAAAAATCTGAAATGCTAGTTGCCCCAACAGGTAACTTCGCAAGTGCCTGAGCCAGTTCACGCTCAAAGGCATCCACATCCACCGCAAAATACCGAATAATCTGCTTAAGGTCGTTATCTTCCTGATGCCAAAGCTGATTCAACCAGTGAACTAACTCTACGTAAGGATTGCCGCGTAATTTACAAATCGTTGTTGCGCTTTCAATACCTTTGAAAAGAGTGGCGTCCAGCTTGCCGAAGAGATGTTTCCTTGTAATAGCCACGTTTTTTATCCTGGTCTTTTTAACGGCGTTCATGTGTAGTTTAAATTGTTCATGAAATAATGCTTGATGCACCATGAACTATTTCTGCGGCTAAGACTAATCGAAAAAATAAAAATGAAAAGAACATTCACTCAATTTCAATCAATTTAAGAATTTTGCTCGACTTAATGTCATGTTATTAATTAACCGTTAGGAATTTTCTTCAAATCACCTTCTCGCATTCCTAAATAATAGGCGTTTTTTTGAATTAATACCCGTTATTAATTAACCATTAGGAATTTTCTTCAAAAATTTTCCCCTATTCTTAATAATAGGAATTTTGCCCGTATCAAAGTCCTAAAGTCACAACAATAACAGAAGATAACCCTTTGATTAGAGTAGTCAATATTTGTATAAAATTGCCGCATCTATAATGGTAATTTCAAATTCTATTGAGTCTATGTCTTTAGCATGCCATAATTTACGCCATTGAATAAAGCTTTAAAAAAGTATTATTTCAACATCTTCTCCAACAGCGTTTTGTCCATTGAATGAAAAATATTTTCAGTGACCGACGCACATCAGAAGAATATTAACGTTTTTATTTTTCATGTTTGCACTAAAGGTATTTTGTTACGCAAAAATATTAACTTATTAAATAGTTAACAAATACAAGCGACTGACAAATTTTCAACTGCAAATAGTGATCATCCGGGAAACCAACGCCTATTTTCCTGAAGTTGACATAGAAACACATTCGACAGTAGGGCGAAAGAAAGCTGACATAATAACCGGGGCAGTAAGTGGATCACAAATTTCTTGACTATTACAATAAAGAACTCACTTTTATGCGCGAGATGGCGCAAGAGTTTGCTGAAAAACATCCCAAAATAGCAGGCCGCCTGGGCATGCATGGGATTGAAGTCGCCGACCCTTACGTTGAGCGGCTGATAGAGTCCTTCTGTTTTTTATCTGCCAGAACGCAGATTAAGTTGGATGCTGAGTTTCCTAAATTTACTCAGCGTCTTTTGGACATTGTCTATCCCAATTACAATTCGCCAACCCCCTCAATGGGCGTGATCCAACTTAAGCCAAATCTGAAGGAAGGAGATTTGACTCAAGGGTATTGTGTTCCCAGGGGCAGCTCGTTCTTCACCCATATCGCACCTGGCGAGACAACCCGCTGCGAGTTCCGCAGTGGTCAGGATGTGGAGTTGTGGCCACTGGAAATAGCAGAAGCGCGTCTAAGCTCTGTTCCCCCGGATATGCCTAATCTGGAAAAGCACCGCATTGCCTATCATCGGCTTAAAGGTGCCTTACGCATTAAATTAAAATTAGTGGGCGATCTCACTTTCTCACAATTAGAAGGCCTTGATCGGCTGCCTATTTATATTGATGGTGATGAACGAATCGTTTCACATATCTTCGAGCTACTCCACGCCAGCCATGTTGCTACCATCATACGGGCAGGCCACGGAGAGACAGCAAAAGACACCGTGATCAGTGATCAGCCACTGTCCTTTGAAGGGCTAAGCCCCGACCAAAGCCTACTGCCGCTATCATGGAATATCTTTCACGGACATAATCTGGTGCAGGAATACTTTACCTGCCGCCAGCGTTTCTACTTTTTTACGCTGACACAGCTGTCGCAAAGTTTGCGCGATAATCATACCGGTGAAGCGGAAATCATCATCCTACTGGACAGATTACCGCAGGATTTGGTGAGCCATGTTGCCCCCTCTCGCTTCCTGTTAGCCTGCACGCCAGTGATTAATCTCTTTCCTAAACGCATGGATAAGATCGAAATTAACCGTGCACTGAACGATTTTCACGTAGTACCAGACCGTAGCCGCCCACTGGATTATGAGGTTTTCGCCATTAATAAAGTGTTTGGTCAACAGGCGGAAACCAGCAACGAGGTGGTATTTAACCCACTTTATCAAACCCGTCACTGTGATAATGGCAACTTTGGGCGTTATTTCTCCATCACCCGCAAGGCCAGAACGGGCGATAGCAACAAAAGAAAATATGACACCCGCACGCCTTACGCCAGTACCGAGGTCTTTGTCTCGTTGGTCGATCAACAAGAGGCTCCTTATGGCGATAGCTTGCGCTACCTCTCTATTGAAGCTCAGGTGACTAATCGGGATCTTCCGCGCCTGATTTCCGCCAGTGGTAATTTTGAATTGACCATGTCGGATTCAGCGCCCGTTCACGGTGCCCGGTTTGTCTTCCAACCCAGCGCCCCACGCGCCCCCTTTGCCATGGATGAATCCGCCTGGCGTTTGATTCGCCAATTGAGCTTCAACTATCTGCCACTGTCAGATATGTCCCACTCGAATGGGGGGGAGTCACTGCGCAATATGCTACGTCTGTTTGTTAACGCTTCAGACCATGAATCGAATACACAAATTGACGCGCTGGTGGGCTGTAAAAGCGAGCCGGTGATCCGCCGGTTACCCGGCAATGGCCTACTGGTTTATGGCCGGGGCATCTGCTGCACTTTGACCGTGGATGAAGAAGGATTCTCCGGTATCAGCCCTTATCTATTTGGCATGATCATGGAAAATTATGTGGCCCGCCATGCCGCAATAAATGTGTTTACCGAGACCGAGCTAAACTCCATGCAAAGAGGACGTGTCGGTCATTGGAAAGCCCGCCCTGGCAGACGAGGAGTCCTGTAATGTTACCCGATGAATCCGTTCACCAGGAAAAACATGCCAATCTGGACGCCTGGTATCAGGAGTCTCAGCCATGGAACGCCGGTTTTATCAGCATGATGCGGGCGAATGCCGCCCGCAACCCTACCCTGCCAGCGCCAGGAAAAGCGCCCTTGCCTGAACAGGAAGCCTTCCGCATCGGGCAAAGTGCGCACATGACGTTCTCTCCGCGTGAGATATCTCACGCGGTCATGAGAGACGGGAAAATGGATCTGCAACTTTTTGGCTTAGGGATTTGGGGGCCAAATGGTGCGATGCCGCTTCAGATGACCGAACTGGCCTATACCCGTGCCGAGTTGCATGATCATACGATGACGGATTTCGTCGACCTTTTTCATCACCGCGCATTATCACAGCTTTATCGGGCGTGGTTTGTCTCTCAGGATACCGCCTCGCTAGATCGGCAGAGTGATGAAAAATTCTCCTTCTATGTCGGTAGTCTCGCCGGGCTGGATCCTCAAGAACTTAATGATACCGAACTCCCGGTTCATGCCCGGTTAGCCTCCTCTGCCCATTTGATTCGTGAAGCGCGCAACCCCGAAGGGCTCGTGGGCGCATTGCAGTACTACTTTGACGTCCCCGTGCGGATGGTGGAGTACGCCGAGCAGTGGATCTTTCTGGAAGAAAGCGACCAGACACAATTGGGTGATGGTGCAGGCGCGATGCTCTTGGGCGACGGTGCTATTTTGGGCAATACCGTTTTGGATCGGCAGCATAAATTTCAACTGATCCTCGGCCCCCTCAGCCTGCAACAGTACCTGCGCTTTAGCCTCTGGGGACAAGACTTACCGGTATTGCGAGAGTGGGTACGTAACTTTGTTGGGTTCGAATACGCCTGGGAAGTCCAGTTGTTGTTAAGCGCCGATGAGGTTCCCATGGCAACACTCGATGGCGGACATCAATTGGGATACACCTCTTGGTTAGCCCGCAGTGATACCACCCTTGATGTCGGTGGGATGAGTTTTGAGCCTGAAATGCATCACGATTAATTAATGCATCGCTCTTAATCAATAATCTTCATGGCCAATATGCTGGCAGCAGAAAAAATAGACAACGACGTCCACCCATGGCGTTAAAAGGAACAAACATGAGTGAACAGAGTATCGCTGAACGTGCCGGTTATTATCAAAGCATGATGCAGCCCATTCCAGGTGACTTTCCTTGTGGCAAAAATCTGGAATATGACCCGGCATTTATTATGCTACAGACAAAATTGCAACCTAAGCAGGCCGCTGAATACGGCAATTTTGTTGAGGTCGCTGAACCCAATAACTGGACAGATATCGAGCGTAAATGCCTTGAACTCCTGAATAATTCTCGGGATATTCGGCTGTTTATTATTCTGATGCGCTGCCGGATGCGTCAGGTCGGTGTGGGCGCGTTGCAAGAAGGGCTGGAAGCCATACTTTGGTGCCTCGACACTTGGCCTGATCAGCTACATCCTCAGTTGTTTGATGAAGGGGAATTTGAACCTTTAATGCGCGGTAATGCTTTTGCTGAACTGGAAGATATTGATGGTTTTATCGCCGACTTCCGTAATCAGCAGTTACCCAAAGCCGCTGGCGTGCAACTTTCCATCAAAGAGTTTGAAAAAGCACACTCCGTTCCTCGAGAAGAAGGGGCATTGGACGAAGGGACTCTGGAAGCCGTTAAGCAAGAGTGGCAGAACCGATCAGATCACACCATTCTCTCACTCCAGCACGCTTATGCCTTGTTGCAAGGATTAGCCACGCGCCTCAACAACTCCCTCGGTGAAGACACACCTGATTTTGTCAGAATGACCTCAGTGTTACGCCACTTTGATGCCGCGATAACCCCGATAGCGCCTATCGTGGTGCCGATCCCAGAAGTTGTCGAGCTCTATCCAGTCGCCACAGCGATGCTAGCAAGCACAGAAATGCCAGTGACCGCCGAGGTACAGACGGTTGCAGAGACACAAATGGCCATACCCATTGAAGCTCCCCAACAGCGTCAAGCGGTGGTAACCCCATCCCCACAGTTGCAGCCGTTACAGTTGCAATCGGCACAGTTGCAACCTGTACCGATACAGTCACAGCCGGTGCCTGTCCAGCAGCAAGGGATCCAAAACAGGGCTGATGCATTAGCCCGGCTTATAGAGGTGCGAGAGTGGTTTACCGCCATGGAACCGAGTAGCCCGGTCATTGCCTTACTGGCTTTTTCAGAAAAAACTATCGGCAAAAGCTTCGGCGAATTGCTGCAGTTCATTCCTCAGGAACTGATTTCGAAACTCAATGAAGGACAGGAGTAATTTGCCATGACAAGGAAGCTTTTTATATTGGTATTCGGTGCGGCCATAAGTGGACAAGTAAACGCCAGTTGTACACTCCACTTGGTGAGCAATTCAGAAAGCGTCGCTGGCGTGATGCCACTAACATTCCCGATTAGCTCTTTTACTTTCACTATCGATGCCGATGCACCGAATGACTCTACAGTGCCTATCCTAGAAAAAGTGGCACAACCACAAGGTTTGGCAGTAATTTATTACTGCACCTCGGTCGATCGTTACGGCAAGAATGTGGGGCCGGTATTAGGCCAGGATTTAGGTAATGGGCTTTTTGCAACGAATATCGATGGCATTGCCATCAAACCTGCATGGAATAACGGCGCAGCCTATGGTTATTTCAACTCATCGGGCATCATGCCTGCCTTTGAGCGTGAGGGCGTTCCGACCGAAGAAGGTTTTTGGACGTATCCTGCAACTTCACACTTCAGATTCGAACTCTATAAAATTAAAGATACGTTGAATTTAACTGATACCAACGGCGAACGTGTTCTGCCGGGTGGCACAATAGCTTATACCTGGGCGACGAATAATAGTTTGGCAAACTACGCACAAAGACTGGAAATCGGTGAAATAAAAGTCATCAGCACCCCGAGTTGTACCTTTGATGGCCCCCAAAAGGTTGACTTTGGTATTGTCACGTCAAGCAACTTGAATAATGGGGGTATCGAACGCGATCTCGATTTTAATATTACCTGTAAAACGGATTATGGCCACTACTCAGCAACGGCGGCCATTTTCACGCAAACATCATCTGCCGATAATAATTACATCAAGGTAAAAGACAGCCAGAACCAAGAAGACCGGTTGCTTATCAAAATCAGCGACACCAACGGTCAACAGATGAAAGTGAATGGCAGCACGACAGAACAACAAGTCAATATTGCCAGCGGTG
>NZ_UAVH01000005.1 GCF_900460465.1 Yersinia pestis
AAGAACGTAAAGAGCTTTGGTCTTTGAATCTGGCACTAGCCAGAAAAAAATGAAACACCCAACGGCTTAATTGCCGATAAATGTGGGGGCAACTCCCCACAATATGCCGCTATAGCGGGCAGCGGCGACAAAAAAAGGCCCCAAATGTAATTGTTGGCGGTTTCGCCGACCGACACCAACCCAAATACTCTGAAGTGTGGATACCGTCTTATGGAGCAAAACCCGCAGTCACAGCTGAAGCTACTTGTCACCCGAGGTAAGGAGCAAGGCTATCTGACCTATGCTGAGGTCAATGACCATCTGCCGGAAGATATCGTCGATTCCGATCAGATCGAAGACATCATCCAGATGATTAATGACATGGGCATACAGGTACTAGAAGAAGCACCTGATGCTGATGATTTGATGCTGGCCGAAAACACCACGGATACCGATGATGATGCGGCTGAAGCTGCTGCACAGGTGCTTTCCAGTGTTGAATCAGAAATCGGGCGAACCACCGACCCGGTGCGTATGTATATGCGCGAAATGGGTACCGTTGAGCTGTTGACACGCGAAGGCGAGATTGATATTGCCAAACGTATCGAAGACGGTATCAATCAGGTTCAGTGTTCTGTTGCTGAATACCCTGAAGCGATCACTTATCTGTTGGAACAATATGATCGTGTTGAAGCGGGCGAATCTCGTTTATCTGACCTGATCACTGGCTTTGTTGATCCAAACGCCGAAGAAGATATTGCCCCAACAGCGACCCACGTTGGTTCTGAATTATCCACTGAAGAGATGGATGACGAAGATGAAGACGAGGATGAAGACGACGACGCAGAAGACGATAACAGCATCGATCCAGAGTTGGCGCGCCAGAAATTCAGCGATTTGCGTGAGCAGTATGAAAACGCGCGTATGGAAATCAAGAAAAATGGCCGCAATCACGCGAATGCTGCCGCTGAAATTCTGAAGCTTTCTGAGGTGTTCAAGCAGTTCCGTCTAGTGCCGAAGCAGTTCGATTATCTGGTCAATAACATGCGTGCCATGATGGATCGCGTTCGTACTCAAGAACGTATCATCATGAAGCTGTGTGTTGAGCAGTGCAAAATGCCGAAGAAAAATTTCGTTACGTTGTTTTCCAGCAATGAAACCAGCGACACCTGGTTTAATGCGGCAGTGGCGATGGGTAAACCTTGGTCTGAAAAACTGAAAGATGTCTCGGAAGATGTTCAACGCAGCTTGCAGAAACTGCGCCAGATCGAAGAAGAAACCGGTCTGACCATCGAGCAAGTAAAAGACATCAACCGCCGTATGTCTATCGGTGAAGCGAAAGCGCGTCGTGCCAAGAAAGAAATGGTTGAGGCTAACCTGCGTTTGGTTATCTCTATTGCCAAAAAATACACCAACCGTGGTTTGCAGTTCCTTGATTTGATCCAGGAAGGCAACATTGGTCTGATGAAAGCAGTAGATAAGTTCGAATACCGTCGCGGTTATAAGTTCTCAACTTACGCAACCTGGTGGATTCGTCAGGCTATTACTCGTTCGATTGCAGACCAGGCGCGCACTATCCGTATTCCAGTGCATATGATTGAGACCATTAACAAACTCAACCGTATCTCACGCCAAATGTTGCAAGAGATGGGCCGTGAGCCAACGCCAGAAGAGTTGGCGGAACGGATGTTGATGCCGGAAGATAAGATCCGTAAAGTGCTGAAGATAGCTAAAGAGCCTATCTCCATGGAAACCCCGATTGGTGATGACGAAGATTCACATCTGGGTGATTTCATTGAAGATACCACTCTGGAGCTACCGCTGGACTCTGCAACTTCTGAGAGCCTGCGCTCTGCCACGCACGATGTGTTAGCTGGCCTAACAGCCCGTGAAGCGAAAGTTCTGCGTATGCGTTTCGGTATCGATATGAACACTGACCACACGTTGGAAGAAGTGGGCAAACAGTTCGACGTCACCCGTGAACGTATTCGTCAGATCGAGGCGAAGGCATTACGTAAACTGCGTCACCCAAGCCGTTCTGAAGTGCTGCGTAGCTTCCTCGACGATTAATTCGTTAGTGAAGTAATAAAAATCCCGGCATATTATTTGTGTCGGGATTTTTTTTCCTATAAACCAACCACGTCTACGCTCTCCTCTCCCCTACCTCATCCGTAAAAAACCTTATTTTTGCATATAAAACACGCATATGAATGAGCAGCTCTAGACCTGAGGATAAAAACTACCGTATAATCAGCGCCCAAGCTTGGCCCCTTAGCTCAGTTGGTTAGAGCACGCGACTCATAATCGCTTGGTCACTGGTTCAAGTCCAGTAGGGGCCACCAAATAAAACAAGGAGTTACGTTAATAGCGTAACTCCTTTGTTATTTCTGGGATATGCCGGGGATATTTTGCAGGGGTAATCATGGGGTTTATTGGTTATTTTATGCCCGTTCACCGCATCGCCACACTTCGATACTACAATCATCGGCGAGGCGTTGGCTTCTTCCACTGGTAAGCTGGCGCACTCATCCTCTGGCGGTGACGTTCCTTGGCTGCCAGTGCCGCCGCCTCTGTAAATTTACCCAAATCAGCCCATCATTTTACGGTAGGCTTCGGCGGCTTCATCCGGGGTTAGGTTTGACGTTTGGATCGGGCCACCGTTCGCGCCGGTCAATTCGGCTTTCTTCGGTGCTTCCCATCCGCACATTCCAGCCAGTTGCTTGATGGCAGCTTTCGGATCATGCAGCTTAATTTTTAGTCCGTCTTTGCCAGTGGATAATTCAGCGACAGCGGCCAGGTGTTCGGGCTTAATATCTTTGGAGTCCTTAAACTTCCATGACGCCTGAAAGACCGGTTGCCCTTCCTCGTTCTCACCAATCTGATAATTGCCAAACGTGGCGATGTCATGAATTGTCGTGCGCCCCATCAATCAATGTGAGTCGCTCTAATGCTTCGGTGTAGGTCATGATGGCCGCGTTAACGGTTTCGTGCTGTACGGACTGG
>NZ_UAVH01000010.1 GCF_900460465.1 Yersinia pestis
ATGAACATTAACGCCGATCATGAGAAAAACTTAAAAGTGAGCATTATATATAAAATTCAACTAATTGGAGGAATCACCGAAATACTTAATGGTGGGGTTATTAACTGGGGGATATTTAACTTGGTAGGATATTTCAAATCGTCTATATCACTAATAAAAATAATAATTATTGATAACACTAATTTGGTCATGTTATATGTAAAAATTTGGATAAATAATGAAAACTTCTTAATTTATAGTGAATTAAAAACAAATGAGTTATTATATAAACCATATCTATTAAATTTAATAGATATTATTGTAACTATGTAGTGAAATAACTTTGTATGGTACCGCGTATATGATTGTTTACATTTCAGATGAATAATATGGGTGATGTCGAGTTGGGCTGAAACTTAGTATTTTGCGGTTCTTTTCTCTGCTCAATATCATCAATGAAACGTTCTAACCAAGCCTGCATTTCATCGATATCCAACCCTACCAGTGATTGTTGAGACCAGAGAATAGGTTTACCGTCCAGTCTTCCTTGAACATGGGCAGGCCAATGTTCGCCAAACAAATTATCGTTGGTTGGCAAATCAGCACCTAGCTCACTGAACAACTGTACCCATTGTTGATGATAACAAGCAATCAGTACTTGGATGTGCCCATCCACTTCAAATGTAAATGTATAAACGTCATTTTCATTAACTTGATGGTTCAAGCCAAGCTTCAGGAAAAGCTGTTGCATAAGTTCTGTGAAGGTTGTCTGCATTAAACCTCCTTGGAGTCAAATGTTAACACTCTAAAACGCTGCCCCACCCCCAGAGGATAATGATACATAGAATTACCCCAGAATGAGTTAGTAAACCATTTGCGGAACTTTTCCTTATCAGAAAAGTGGAATTCACCGAAATTGGGATCGAAGAAAGTAACACCACTCTTTTCGTTGACATACGCCGCTATGGCGTGGGCTGACATTTGGCCTGAGAGATGTATTTTTTTATAACCGTAACCTATCCCATGAGTATCAAGGATAGCGTTTAATAATTGATCCAGCCCTTCTGATTCCGTCGTACCAGTAACATCAACTGGACGCAGTAAGCAATGCCGTTCAATCATACGTTCTGATATGCCATTTTTCTTGAACCAATCTAGTGTTACCTCATCTTGATCAACGTCTGCTTTACAACCATCTATTTGCAACTGTTTAATTGAGTAAAGTGTATCGATCTGGAATTTCCCCTTACGCCCGCCAACATAGAGCTGGTCAAATAAGCTTTGGCCTTGTGCATGGCTCCTGATCCAATGTGCACATAAAGCCTCACAGACACCGCTAGCAGTGTCTGAATGTTTTATTATTTTATGAAGAAAAGCCCCTTTGGTCTGAGCAAACTTGAAATTGATGTTACCTCCGTAATTTGCAACAGACTCTCTCACCGCGGGCACACGAGTGCTGAGTACAAAATGTATCATGCGATACATAATCATACTGAAGGTAAAGCTGCTGCGTTGGTTAGCTTTGCCGTCGCTGGTCAACTTTCTATCCAGCATAGAACGGCCTGACTGGTTATGTTTTATGGTGGCTGATAACTTTTTCTGCAGGTTTGAGTGTGACAGTGCTGTTTCCACTTTCACTCGGTGTGCGCCAATCACCCCTTCGGTGAGGGTAGCTGATTGAAGGTTTTCACCGGCAGAATAATTCGATAGTTGAATATGGTAGTGTCCGTGAATACTGTTCATCTGTATAACCTATTTATGTTAGCCATTATTTTGCTATACCGATAAATTGAATATATCTGGATTTTGACGTCTGGCAATGAACGATAGAGCCTACAATAAATTATAACCAATAGGTGACTCAGGGATTTTCTCTGAATCAGAGTACATGTTGTACATTCGATTAAATATTTTTTCAATAGTTAAAAGTTACTTTTTATTATAAAAATTCAACTTATGGGGACAGTGATGTTATGTTGATAGCGTCGGGGCGTCGCGGGGAGAGTTTATAATAAACTCTAATGTGATAAAAATCCATTCTAATAATGATATATTATACTATATCTGTAGCTTTAAAATAAATAATTATAGAGTGGAGGATGCTTGAAATATTTCGATGCATGGGAAGCTCATTGAGAGTAGATATTCTATTTTTATAAATTACGGAGTGATTTTAATTATACACTCGTAGTGACGGTTATTAAATAGTGTAGTTTATAAAGTAAATTTGGGAGTAGTAACTATGTTTATTAAAGATACTTATAACATGCGTGCTTTATGTACCGCTCTTGAACAGTCGGCTCCTGATACAATAATAAATACATCTAAAGAAGAAAATAACAGTTACTACTGCGCTACTGCTCATTTACTGAGAACGGATGTTTGTTCATTGGTCAATAGAGTAGGGATTGAACCACTTAAAAGTGGATCAATATTATCTACTTTAGAAGAGTTATGGCAGGCTGTTGGTATAGTATATCGCTTATACGAATGGCAACATGTCAGCGATATTGACACCAATTTTAAGAAACTACCCAATAATTCTGATTTTGGTCTTGTGTTTTCTGTATTAGATTGTGATATAGAGTATGTGTTCATAGGGAAAAAAGACAGTGAAGGGAATATAGAATTTTATGATCCGAAAAACTCTCTACTTATAGAGAATGATGACATAAAAAAATATTTATATGATGAAGATTTTCATCGTTTTTGTATTATGCTGATCATCTCTAAATCTGAGTTGGAGGAATTGAGTCGCGAATCCTGCGATCAAGAATGTATTATGGGATGAAGCTATATTAAAGAGTTTGGGATATGGTAGTTGATTATGTTAAAGGTTAATTATCTGTAACATATAAAAAACAGTGGTATGTAATCATCCTGCATAATCGTACCATTCATATTTAGAGATCTTCCGGCATACTGACCTTGCCAATGAAGGAGATCGCTAAACGGGTACACCGTATCTATTGCCTCCTGAAACTCAATATTCGCCGCAAAGGGAAACAACGCCTGCCAGCCTGTAACCCATCACCGCTGGCGGTACCGGAACGACTTAACCTGAGCGGGTCGGTCGATTTTATGCACAATGCACAATGCACTGAGCGGTGGGTGTCATTTCAGTACGTTATAATGTCATGGATGATTACAATCGTGAAGCACTGGCGATTGTAATCGATCTGAACCTGCCAACACAGCGCCGTCATCAGAGTACTGGATCGCATTGTGGTCAACCGTGGCTATGGGAGGTGCCATGCCCTGTTTTAAATGGAAGATGATATGAAGAAAAACATGAAGTTAATAGCAATGACTGCCGTACTGTCCTCAGTATTAGTCCTCTCCGGCTGTGGTGCGATGAGCACAGCAATCAAAAAAACGTAATCTGGAAGTGAAAACGCAGATGAGTGAAACGATCTGGTTAGAGCCGTCTTCACAGAAAACCGTTTATCTACAGATAAAAAATATCTCAGATAAAAATATGCTTGGCTTAGCCCCCCAAATCACAAAAGCTGTGCAGGATAAGGGGTATACCGTAACATCTTCCCCAGAAGATGCACATTACTGGATCCAGGCTAATGTCCTGAAAGCCGATAAAATGGATTTGCGTGAAGCTGAAGGATTTCTGAGTCAGGGGTATCAGGGTGCTGCGCTGGGGGCCGCATTAGGGGCTGGTATTACAGGCTACAACTCTAACTCAGCGGGAGCCACGTTAGGAATTGGATTGGCGGCTGGTCTTGTTGGGATGGCCGCGAATGCGATGGTCGAGGACATCAATTATACTATGGTGACGGATGTCCAGATTTCCGAGAAAACGGACACCACCCTACAGACTGACAATGTGGCGGCGCTGAAGCAAGGCACCTCTGGCTATAAAGTTCAGACCAGCACACAGACGGGCAACAAACATCAATACCAGACTCGCGTGGTTTCTTCGGCTAACAAGGTCAACCTGAAATTTGAAGAAGCCCGGCCGGTTCTGGAAGACCAGCTAGCGAAGTCTATCGCTAATATCCTGTAAGCCATAAGCATCCTGGTATGAAGATGTACTGGGATGTAGTGGATCAGTAATACTGGACACCTCAATAGCCTGTTAATTTAATGACAGCCAATTGAGGTAATTGATAATGACTCAACCTAAACAGACCAAACGCCGTTTTTCTCCTGAATTCAAACTGGAAGCTATTGAGCAGGTCGTTAAGTATCAGCGGTCAACCATCGAGGTTGCACGCGCTCTGGAGCTGGATCCCAGCCAATTGCGTAAATGGATACGCCAGTACAAAGAAGAAGTCAGCGGGATGACGCCGGACAATCCTGCACTGACACCAGAGCAACGTGAAATCCAGTCGCTCAGGGCGCAGATTAAACGGCTGGAAATGGAAAAAGAAATACTAAAGCAGGCAGCTGTGTTGATGAGCGAGTTCCCCATCAAATCTTTGCGTTAACACGGCTGAAAACAAAATGGCCAGTGGTCGAATTGTGCCGCCTGCTCAAAATAACGCGCAGTGTTTACTCTGCTTCGCTGAATTTTCGGGTTGATGTAAAACGTCTGCAACTGCGTGAATTGCATCAACAGAGCCGGGGAGCAGCCGGCAGCAGAACACTGAGTCTGCTGATGCGTCAGTCGGGTTATAACGTGGTGCGCTGGCTGGCCCGCAGGCTGATGCGGGAATGTGGTCTGGCGAGTCGCCAACCCGGAAAACCTCGTTACCGTGGCGAA
Organism: Yersinia pestis; assembly: GCF_900460465.1. Lineage (GTDB taxonomy): Bacteria > Pseudomonadota > Gammaproteobacteria > Enterobacterales > Enterobacteriaceae > Yersinia > Yersinia pestis. The sequence continues at coordinate 4,697 of NZ_UAVH01000010.1, forward strand.
CGGGAGGTGTCACTGGCATCGCCAGATTTACTGAAAAGGCAGTTTAAGCCGTCGGAGCCCAATCGTGTGTGGAGTGGATATATCAGCTATATCAAAGTCAATGGTGGCTGGTGCTACCTGGCACTGGTGATTGACCTTTACTCCCGTCGGATAGTGGGCAGTGCCATATCGTCATCCCCGGATGCTGAGCTGGTGTGTCGAGCCTAGCGTAATGCACTGGAGACGCGCCCAAGGGAAAAGAGGCTGCTGTTTCATTCGGATCAGGGAGGGCAGTACAGGAGTAAGAAATCCAGGCAGTTACTGTGGAGGACCGGAGTGATGCAGAGTATGAGCCGCAGGGGTAACTGCCTGGATAACTCACCAATGGAAAGAGTGTTCCGAAGCCTGAAAAGTGAATGGCTGCTTGTAGGGGGCTATATGGATGTCCATCATGCGGTACGAGATATCGGTGAATGGATACAAAGTTATTACAACACCCCCCCATCGGCACAATGGTGGATTACCGCCCTGTGAATACGAAGAGCGGTGGAAAAAGGCTACGAAGGTGTCCTGATTTTGTGATCCACTACACTACATTCAGGAGAGTTGGACCAGAAATCAGGTAATAAGGTCCGGTCCACTCGCCTTCAAATTCAACATGTAATTCATTGTCAAACAGTCCCCAGAGCAGTAAAACAGAGATCCGGTTCAACCTCATACGCCGTGCCCTCGGCCATGATGCGGGCAATCGATACCCACTTTGCGGCGTTCAGGCTCTTGGGCAAAGCGACAGAACTGCTCCCAGTTGCACGTATCGCGGATCCCCTCGGGGGAACATTTGTCAGCCAGTCTTCCTGGCTAGAATGTGTTTAGATTATCCGTGGTGATTCAGTGGTTGCACGGTATCAAGCAAAAACCAAGGACACTCTTAGTTTGAAAAGGCAGGTAATATACAGCTTCAGTTAACCCATTTTACTGACTGATATTTATCGTTTTTTGTAGCAAGACGAGTGTTTTCGATTATGTACGTATAGGATAAATTTTTAGTACCTATATATTGGCATGCCCTGCTGTTACCGACGAGCAAAAAGAAAGGTCATCTACAGCAGATTAGGTAACTGTCAAACTTGGGGTATTTCCCATAGTCGTCATATAGACGGAAATGTGAACGTGCCCAGTTCGGCATTGAGGCTCTTACGCTTCATCGCGATGCTTGGTCACTGGCTGCGGCGAACGTTGATATTCTATTTATATATCTTTGCGTTATTTGGGTTGTTTTGCGTATTTTTTGATGTTTTACTATAAAGACGCAAATTTCATAGAGATAATACATATGGACCTAAAGTCAACTCTTGACCGCTGTATTGAACGTGGACAGTTCATGACTCAAGAAATTGCTAAATCACAATTCGGTAATGACAGTCCGGCTGCTCGAACGATTACTAGACGCTGGCGTATTACTGAAGCTGCTGAACTTGTCGGAGTAACACCACAAACGATCCGTAACTATGAAGACTCAGGCAAACTGCCACCGCCTGATACAGCAATGATTGGTCGTGTTGAGCAACGAACTGGATATTCCATCCAGCAAATTAATGATATGCGTGATGTGTTTAAAACAAGACTATCCAAACCAAAAGGCGAAAATCCTGTTGTTCTTGCCATTGCAGCTCATAAAGGTGGTGCATACAAGACATCGACATCTGTTCATATTGCTCAATGGATGGCGTTACAAGGGTTACGGGTTTTGTTGATTGATGCGACTGATCCTCAAGCTACGGCCTCTTTATATCATGGCTATGTTCCCGATCTGCATATACATGAAGAAGATACTTTGTTGCCTTATTATCTTGGTCAACGAGATGATGCTGCTTATGCGATAAAACCGACTTGCTGGCCAAATCTTGAAGTCATTCCTTCTTGTCTGGCAGTGCATCGTATTGAGTCGGAAATTTATGGCTTGCATGATCAGGGGAAATTACCTGTAGCCCCTCATCTTTTATTACGTGCTGCTATTGAGTCAGTCTGGGATAGTTATGATGTTGTGGTGTTAGATAGTGCACCAAACTTAGGTATTGGGACTATTAATGTCGTGTGCGCTGCTGATGTCATCGTAGTGCCTACTCCGGCGGAGCTTTATGACTATGTTTCCACGTTGCAATTTTTCACCATGCTTAGGGATTTGATGTCAAATATTGATCTCAACGGTTTTGAACCTGATGTGCGCGTTTTAATTACTAAATTTAGTAATGCGATCGGTAGTCAGTCTCAGTGGATGGACGATCAGATAAGGAATGCATGGGGTGGAATGGTGTTGAAAGAAGTTGTTCGCGTGACTGACGAAGTGGGGAAAGGCCAAGTACGAATGCGTACTGTATTTGAACAGGCAGCTAACCAGCGTTCAACGCCAGCTGCTTGGCGTAACGCTGTTTCGATTTGGGAGCCTGTTTGTGCAGAAATATTCAATCGGCTGGTTAAGCCTCGTTGGGAGAATGCATGATGAAAAGGTCACCAGTGTTACGTAATGCGCCTTCAATTAATTTTGATGATGCTAAACCCGCAATCAGCAATGCAGAGCCCTCGGTTTCTGCTCCGGCGGTGAGTCAGCTTGCTTCTCGAGTTAGTGGCATGAAAGGCAACACAATCGTATTACCTGTTTGTGGAAGGAACGTTGCTTTTACGCTTAAAGTGATAGCAGCACCTGATGTTGAATCTAAAACAATCGTTTTTAGTGGTAATGAGCGAAACCAAGCATTATTAAGTGAGACGTCGTTAGATGACTTGATCCCTTCATTTTTAACGTCAGGGCAGCAGATCCCCGCCTTTGCACGTGAACATAACGGGAACATCGAGGTTGCTGATGGAAGTCGCCGACGTAAAGCCGCGATACTCACCGGAAGTGACTATAAGGTTCTGGTTGGTAACTTGAATGATGAGCAGATGCTATGGCTGTCCCAAATTGCTAATGAGTATCGTCCGACGAGTGCTTATGAACGAGGCCTGCGTTACGCCCAACGGCTAATATCTGAATTTGAAGGTAATATTAGTAAATTGGCAGAGGCCGAGCATCTCTCTCGCAAAATTATTCAGCGTTGTATTAAAACGGCTGGGCTGCCCCTTAAAACTATTCAACTGTTTGCTAACCCTAATGAATTAAGTGCTCGTAGTGGCGAAGCATTAAGTAAAGCTTATGAAAATAATGTTGATACGCTAAAGCGAGTTACGCATAAAATTATGAAGCAAAAACAGGAAGGTCGCCAGTTTACTACGGAAGAATTAATCGTATTGCTGATGCCTGAGAGAAAACAGCCAGAGAACATTCATAAAAAAAGCTTTGGCAAAAATATAGAAGCAAAATATTCAAAAGACAATGTTTCTTTCTATCTCAAATCTGTGCCAGAGTCCTTGGTTAAACAAATAGAAGAACTCTTGAATACCTATGCAAAGGAACATTCTTTGTAGTGCCTGAATAAGATCAGAACAAGGTGGGTTGTCTGCCCGCCTTTATTTAGTGTATATCTATTGTTTTAGCTCATCCTTCGTAGAAGATCTCCTTCTTTACAACTCATTTCCTAAGCTGAACTGTGGCCCCAATCACCAACGTTAGCATTGGATATCCAGGTGGGACCGTGGTCCCAATTACTAACGTTGGCATTGGATATCCAGGTGGGACCGTGGTCCCAATTACCAACGTTGGCATTGGATATCCAGGTGGGACCGTGGTCCCAATTACCAACGTTGACATTGGATATCCAGGTGGGACCGTGGTCCCAATTACCAACGTTGGCATTGGATATCCAAGTGGGACCGTGGTCCCAATTACTAACACTGGCATTGAACATCCTAGTGGAAATGTGATTCGAATTGAAAGCGATTAAGTCGATGAGCATTTTTTTAGTGATAGCTTTAGGGAGATTAAACTAGCGGATATTTCATTATGGAGATAATAATTTTCGCTTCATTTATCACCCCTTCGCAATACTCTGTTCACCAAGTCATACTATTCTTAGCCCAGAGCTATTGATGCATCAACAACTTGCATCAGATGTTTACTGTTCGCGTGCGGCGGTGTTTCATCAAACATATCTATCTGACCTGGTCGACTGCCGACGTCATTAAGCATGATGTCGGCTTTTTGATAGCGATATCCATCCCGCCAGGTTGGATACGGCGATTTCATGTTAGTATCGATGTAACAATGACGGCTCTATTGCATTAAGGCACAGTCTGGTAACATGCTGTTTTTTTTATGATATTGCCTGCACATATCTTTAATCAAAAAATTTTTTTGTCGCCTGCATTACCCCATCGATGTTATAGCTCAGTGTGTTCACTGGTATCTTGGCGATGCCCTGAGTTTTCTAAATCTAGAGGAAATGATGACGAAACACGGTATCTCTGTTGAGCATTACACACTCCACAGTTGGGTTATTCGTGTGGTGCCATTACTGCATAAAGCTTTTTGCCGTTATAAATGTACCGTGGGTCGCCGGTGGCGAATGGATGAAGCCTCAAAGGTCAGTGGAAATACCTGTACCGGGCGGTTGATACTCGCGGTTAGACTATCGATTTTCTGCTGACGGTAAAGCAGGATGCGGCGGCAGCACTGTGCCGACTGGTATCAGGTCTCCCGGTAAATTCATATATTAAAGTAGGCAGGGCTGGCTCATTACAGATTGTTTAGCTATAATTGTATTACTCAGTAATACATAACGGAGGGGATATGGCTCACGTAACCAGCGTAACACTTGGAGAGCATTTGACAGGTTTTGTGGGGGAAATGATTCAGTCTGGTCGTTATGGCAATATATCAGAAGTGCTTCGTGATGCCTTAAGGCTAATGGAAGCACGTGAACAGCGTGTTCAACATGTACGCGATATGGTGCTTGCAGGAACAAATGTACCTGTGAGCCATCGTTTAATGGATGAGATTTTTTCTGCTGCGGTGAAAGATACTAGTGTATAAACTGTCTGAACTAGCTGATGAGGATATTTATAATATTGCCAGTTATACTATCCGGCATTTCGGTGTGACTCAGGCTAAGTTATACCATGAGAACTTGGCAAAGGTATTCGAGCTATTAGCTAAAAATCCAGAGTTAGGGGCTGAGTGTAACTGGATTTGCTCTGATATTCGCCGTTTTCAGTATAAAAAGCACGGTATATACTATATAACGCTTAGCAATGATATTTTGATTTCTCGAGTGCTGCATCAATCCATAGATATAGATGTTCAGGATTTTCCAGAGCATGAGTAGTAATACAGAAGAGAGATAAGTCAGAAATTCTAACAATGAGCATGCTAAAAAACGATTCGCCCCTGAAAGATCAGGGACGAAGATATTCGCAATATTGATAGAAAAAGGGGGAAACACTATCCCCTTGTTTTTATCCATATCACATCAATGACAGTAATTTCTGCATCTGTTGCGCCAGCCCTTTGATCTCATTTGCTGCCTGCGTTAGATCAACGCCACTGGCGACGTACGCGCTGGCCGCCCCACCAATAGTTCCCCACTGCGAGAAGGGAATACCACAAACAGGCGTGTTTAAGATGGCACTGGCCTCAGCTTGCAATTCCCCACCACAAAACTGCATCAGCCCTTGGCATTGAGTGATACTGCCACGAAGAGGGCCGCTGCCCGTAGCGAACTGATCATGATTTTTCTGCAGCATCTCTGCATCCAAGCTATTCAACTGCTGCATGTATTTTGGCAGCGTCTCAGCAGCAAGTTGCTTGATACTGTCACTGAAAGACGTAGGACTTGGCATTTGTGCAGGTGTGGGTGCTGGTGTCACCACCGGTTTATGGCTCCCCTCCGAGAACATGCGTTGGATAAACCCAATCACAGAGTGGGCCACTGATGATAACCTCTCAATGATACGGCTGGCTAAGCTGGAACCCTGAGGGCTTTCAGTGCGCCCGGCCAGATTGTTTGCATATTGATCACTTGTTTGCTGTGAGACTGAGCGCCCAGACATTTCTCCTACGCTGCTAGATCCTGACACAGATGTCGGCAGGGGCAGTGATGTAGAAATAAATGATGATATTTTCATGACTATTTATTACCTTGGCTATTAAAACAAGGTTATCTTAGTGGGAAAATAGCCGATGGCTATATAAAAAATCGCTGCTGTTTTTGTTGTTATATTAGACAAAACAAAAACTAAAAATTATAGGCTAAAATTGATGGTCTGCCGAGAGTGCTTTGGTTAAGTTGATATTTTATCTAACTATTATGAGATCATAATGTATTCATTTGAACAAGCTATCACTCAATTATTTCAACAACTTTCGTTGTCTATTCCAGATACTATTGAACCGGTTATCGGTGTCAAAGTTGGGGAATTCGCCTGCCATATAACAGAGCATCCTGTCGGGCAAATATTAATGTTTACCCTACCTTCTCTTGACAATAATGATGAAAAGGAAACCTTACTTAGCCATAATATATTCAGTCAAGATATATTAAAACCCATCTTATCCTGGGACGAGGTTGGGGGGCACCCAGTGTTATGGAATCGACAACCATTGAACAGCCTGGATAATAACTCACTATATACTCAGCTTGAGATGCTGGTGCAGGGGGCTGAACGGCTACAAACCTCATCACTAATCTCACCACCACGGTCATTTAGTTGAGTAGATTTTTGGTTGTTGCCTTATTATACGGAATGACCTGCCCCCAGGATTAGATACAACGCTCACTTAGTAATGTCGGATCCTTCACTATCAGAATTACCCTTTCTCCAGGCCGCCGCAAATTCAGACGGCGTCTGATAATTCAGCGTAGAGTGCGGGCGGCACTCATTATAATCCTGACGCCATTCACTGATGGTTTTCCTGGCATGACTGACGTCACTGAACCAGTGCTCATTCAGGCATTCATCGCGAAAGCGTCCGTTAAAACTCTCAATAAATCCGTTCTGTGTCGGCTTGCCGGGCTGGATAAGTCGCAGTTCCACGCCATGCTCAAAGGCCCATTGATCGAGCGCGCGGCAGGTAAATTCCGGGCCCTGATCAGTTCTTATCGTCGCCGGATAGCCGCGAAACAGCGCAATGCTGTCCAGAATACGCGTGACCTGCACGCCTGAAATCCCAAAGGCAACAGTGACCGTCAGGCATTCCTTCGTGTAGTCGTCCACGCAGGTAAGGCACTTTATCCTGCGACCGGTGGCCAATGCGTCCATGACGAAATCCATCGACCAGGTCAGATTGGGCGCCGCCGGACGGAGCAGCGGCAGACGTTCTGTTGCCAGCCCTTTCCGACGCCTTCTGCGTTTTACGCCCAGGCCACTGAGGTGATAAAGCCGGTACACGCGCTTATGATTAACATGAAGCCCTTCACGGTGTTAGCGCCAGTGATATAAGACGGTAATTCACCATTAGTATTGTCCGCTCCACCCAACATGTTGTTTCCTTGAGGTTCTCACACCAGAAAGGACATCAACATGCTGAGCAGAGAGGACTTTTACATGATAAAGCAAATGCGCCAGCAGGGGGCGTACATTATCGATATTGCGACTCAGGTGGGTTGCTCTGAACGAACTGTCAGACGCTACCTCAAATACCCTGAACCGCCAGCCAGAAAGACTCGCCACAAAATGGTTAAGCTGAAACCGTTTATGGACTACATCGACATGCGCCTGGCAGAGAATGTCTGGAATAGCGAGGTCATCCTCGCGGAAATTAAGGCGATGTGTCAACGACGGATGAAAAGTGATCCACTTATATCTCCACCAACGGCCCAATATTGATCCACCGTTTTACTCAGGATTAGCTTCTGCTATAACCCCGGCCTTTCGTTTCTGTCTGAGTCGATAGCTTTCTCCTTTGATTTGAACGACATGTGAGTGGTGTAAGATACGGTCCAGCATCGCTGAGGTCAGTGCTGCATCACCGGCGAACGTTTGATCCCACTGCCCGAACGGCAGATTGGATGTCAGGATCATTGCGCTCTTTTCGTAACGTTTAGCGATGACCTGGAAGAACAGCTTTGCTTCTTCCTGACTGAACGGCAGATAGCCTATTTCATCAATGATGAGCAGGCGGGGGGCCATTACTCCACGCTGAAGCGTCGTTTTATAACGGCCCTGACGTTGTGCCGTAGATAACTGAAGTAACAGATCTGCTGCTGTTGTGAAGCGAACTTTGATACCTGCACGGACTGCTTCATAGCCCATCGCTATTGCCAGATGGGTTTTCCCCACACCTGATGGCCCCAGTAATACGATATTTTCATTACGTTCTATGAAGCTGAGTGAGCGTAACGACTGGAGTTGCTTCTGCGGTGCTCCGGTGGCGAATGTGAAGTCATACTCTTCGAACGTTTTCACCGCCGGGAAGGCTGCCATTCGGGTATACATCGCCTGTTTACGTTGATGACGTGCCAGTTTTTCTTCATGAAGCAGATGCTCCAGGAAGTCCATATAACTCCATTCCTGGTCTACTGCCTGTTGTGACAGCGCAGGCGCTGCGCTTATAAGGCTTTCCAGTTGCAACTGCCCGGCGAGCGCCATCAGTCGTTGATGTTGCAGTTCCATCATCACGCCACTCCTCTGCAGAATGAGTCGTAGATGGAGAGTGGATGATGCAGGGGGTGTTTGTCGAAGTTCACCAGATTTTCATCAAGATGCACGTCATACTCTTTTTTCTCCGGAGGCAGTGCCAGCATGGACTGCTGCTCTTCGAGCCAGCGATCGCAGGGACGGGCCTGGATTGTTTCATGCTTTCGTTGGTTAGCGACATCGTGCAGCCAGCGCAGACCGTGGCGGTTGGCTGTTTCAACATCGACAGTGATCCCCATCGGGCGCAGGCGAGTCATTAGTGGGATGTAAAAACTGTTACGGGTGTACTGCACCATCCGTTCCACCTTACCTTTAGTCTGTGCCCTGAAGGGGCGACACAGTCGGGGAGAGAAGCCCATCTCCTTGCCGAACTGCCACAGCGAAGGATGGAACCGGTGCTGACCGGTCTGATATGCGTCACGTTGCAGAACCACAGTTTTCATATTGTCATACAACACTTCGCGCGGCACACCACCAAAGAAGCGGAACGCATTACGATGGCAGGTCTCCAGCGTGTCATAACGCATATTGTCAGTGAATTCGATGTACAGCATTCGGCTGTATCCGAGAACAGCAACGAACACGTGAAGCGGTGAGCGACCATTACGCATAGTGCCCCAGTCAACCTGCATCTGTCGTCCGGGTTCAGTTTCGAACCGAACGGCAGGCTCCTGCTCCTGAGGAACCGAGAGAGAACGAATGAATGCCCTGAGAATGGTCATTCCGCCACGATATCCCTGGTCTCTGATCTCGCGAGCGATTACCGTTGCCGGGATTTTGTAAGGATGAGCATCGGCGATGCGTTGACGAATATAATCCCGGTATTCATCCAGGAGTGAAGCAACAGCAGGTCGCGGCGTATATTTTGGCGGCTCAGATTTTGCCTGCAAATAACGTTTAACGGTATTGCGGGAGATCCCCAGTTCTCTGGCAATCGCCCGGCTACTCATTCCCTGCTTGTGCAGGATTTTAATTTCCATAACTGTCTCAAAAGTGACCATAAACTCTCCTGAATCAGGAGAGCAGATTACCCCCTGGATCTGATTTCAGGCGTTGGGTGTGGATCACTATTGCACCGTTCGTTACACGATGGGCTATACCGGCGGGCGTTCCATGCTGCGTTACTACATCCAGCCCAAACGTAAAATGCGGCCATCAAAAAGAACGGTTCGCGTCGAAACCCAGCCGGGATATCAGCTCCAGCACGACTGGGGCGAAGTCGAGCTAGAGGTTGCTGGGCAACGGTGTAAAGTTAACTTCGCGGTTAATACGCTGGGGTTCTCCCGACGCTTCCATGTCTTCGCTGCGCCAAAGCAGGATGCTGAACACACCTATGAGTCGCTGGTCCGTGCCTTCCGTTACTTCGGCGGCAGTGTGAAAACCGTGCTGGTTGATAACCAGAAAGCCGCGGTGCTGAAAAATAACAACGGAAAAGTGGTGTTCAACTCCGGGTTCCTCTTGTTGGCCGAACATTATGACTTCCTGCCACGGGCCTGCCGCCCGCGCAGGGCCAGAACCAAAGGTAAGGTGGAGCGGATGGTGAAATATCTTAAGGATAACGTCTTCGTCCGGTACCGCAGGTTCGACAGCTTCACCCATGTTAACCAACAGCTGGAGCAGTGGATGGCGGATGTTGCTGATAAACGCGAGCTTCGCCAGTTCAGACAAACACCGGAACAGCGCTTCGCGCTGGAACAGGAGCATCTGCAGCCGTTGCCGGATACGGACTTCGATACCAGCTACTTCGACATCCGCCATGTGTCCTGGGACAGCTATATCGAGGTTGGCGGCAATCGTTACAGTGTTCCCGAGGCTCTGTGCGGGCAACCAGTCTCGATACGTATATCGCTGGATGACGAGCTGCGGAGCTACAGTAATGAGCAGCAGGTGGCCTCACATCGACTCTGTTCAGCATCGTCTGGCTGGCAGACTGTGCCGGAGCACCACGCCCCGCTCTGGCAACAGGTCAGCATGGTAGAACATCGCCCACTGAGTGCTTATGAGGAGTTGCTGTGATGCATGAACTTGAAGCGCTGCTGAGTCGCCTGAAAATGGAGCACCTGAGCTATCACGTTGAAAGTCTGCTGGAGCAGGCGGCTAAAAAAGAGCTGAACTACCGGGAGTTCCTGTGCATGGCGCTGCAACAGGAGTGGAACGGCAGACATCAGCGCGGCATGGAGTCCCGACTGAAGCAGGCGCGTCTGCCGTGGGTCAAAACGCTGGAGCAGTTCGACTTCACCTTCCAGCCGGGCATCGATCGTAAGGTTGTCCGGGAGCTGGCCGGTCTGGCGTTTGTGGAGCGCTGCGAGAATGTGATCCTGCTGGGTCCTCCAGGTGTCGGGAAAACCCATCTGGCCGTTGCTCTCGGCGTGAAAGCAGCGGATGCAGGGCATCGGGTACTGTTCATGCCACTTTATGAAGACATTACTAACATCGGGGTGTACTAATCAACGAGGAGCAGGTCAGGAAATAGCGATAACCTATAAATTTGTGGTGCCAGTAATATCAGATTTCGCTCAGTAAAAGTTAACACCAAGTTGGAGTGTTGACTTTTATCTCCTGTTTTTTTTAATTTTTAATGTAAAAGACTTGTATTAAGTCCATTCACTTGGTGGCGTCGCCGCCTCCTCATTGGTAATGAGGAGTACCGGAAGAGTTCTCAATGTGAATGGTTGAGCTGTATAAGTTTGTTATACTTTATATCCACGGTGATACAACGTTGGGGTAGCATCTGGGAAGGAGAGAAATAAAAAAATTCTATATTTTTCTAATTTTAAAGGGTCAGTTATATGCGCACTTACAGTTCATTACTTGAAGAATTTGCTACAGAGCTAGGTCTTGAAGAAATAGAAACAAATGAGTTAGGGCATGGGGCTGTTACCATTGATAAAATATGGGTAGTACATCTGGCACCTATCAATGAGAAGGAGTTAGTGGCTTTTATGCGGGCAGGGATCTTGACTGGTCAGTCTCAACTTTATGATATTTTGCGGAAAAACCTCTTTAGCCCACTATCTGGTGTAATTCGTTGTGCGCTTGATAAAGATGATCACTGGCTATTGTGGAGTCAGTTAAACATTAATGACACCAGTGGGACGCAACTGGCGAGCGTATTGACGTCGCTGGTTGATAAAGCTGTTACTCTTTCTTGTGAACCCACAATGAAGAAAGAGGAGGATGATCATCGTCCTTCATCATCTCATTTACTGGTTTAATTCTATAAAAGAAAAACGTACGATATCCATTAATGGGTTTGGTTGAGACTGTAAACAAGATTGTATAATTGCCTGTTTTTGATATCTTTACTCCAACAACGGAGACAGGCAAATTTGATCCCTCCCCAATATCCGTACCAGGCTAAATCAGAGATCCGGACCTTTTTGATGACTTCGGGCAAATTCTGCCGGAGTCAGGTTATTTAACGAAGAATGCGGATGAAAATGATTATATTCTTGCCGCCATTGTTCAATTTTCTCCTGAGCATCTTCCAGAGAAAGGAACCCGTGCACGTTCAGACATTCATCCCTCAGACTGCCATTAAATGACTCGATAAAGGCATTATCTGTAGGCTTTCCGGGGCGTGAACAGTCCATCGTGACCCTGTTTTCATACGCCCATCGGTCCATCGACTTCGAGATGAATTCGCTGCCGTTATCTGTCTGCAGCCTTTGTGGAATACGCCCCAGCGAATGTTTTAATCTGTCCATGACAGCCACAACATCATCTCCACGTAACCCCTGACCGACCTCGATCGCCAGACATTCACGACTAAAATTATCCACTATAGTTAGCGCCCTGACCCGACGCCCGTTGAACAGATTATCAGCAACGAAATCCATGCTCCAGCACTGCTCTAACGCGGTCACTTCTGGACGTGCGTGCCTGTGCTTCGCTGTCACATGCCGCCGTGGACGTTTCGAACGTAGATTGAGACCCTCAAGACAGTAAATACGGTGCGTTTTCTTATGGTTAACAAGCCAGCCTTCTCTCCGCAGCAGGATATGAATGCGCGGACAGCCATAACGGATGCGCGTCTCCGCAATTTCCCGTATTCGCTGAGTAATAGCCCGATCGTCACGATGGCTACGATAGTTGTATACAGTGCGGCTCTGCATCATCAGCCTGCACCCTCTGCGTACTCCGATACGGTACGCCGCCAGCAGATATTCCACGGCATCACGCTTCTGCAGCGGCCTCAGAACTTTTTTCGGATGACATCCTGCAGCATTTCCTTATCCAGACTCAGATCGGCCACCAGACGTTTGAGGCGCTGATTCTCATCCTCAAGCTGCCGAAGACGGCGCAATTCCGTGACACCCATTCCCCCAAACTTCTTCTTCCAGTTGTAAAATGTCGCTTCCGAAATGCCCATCTTCCTACAGACTTCTTCCACTCGAGTACCCGTTTCAGCCTGTTTGAGTGCAAAAGCGATTTGTTCTTCGGTATAACGCGTCTTTTTCATAACGAATGACCCCTTTTTGGACGGAAAAGAAGGGCCGAAAACTCTACTTTACAGCGGTACTGAACTAAGGGGGAAGATCAAGCAATCCTTGTTTGTCGATTATTTTAAATTTGTTTTGACTCCTCCAATCTTTGATTCAATAGACACGCATTCAATGGTTTTTATTATATCATCAATGCCGGCCCAGAGATTTTCATTATTATTGTTCTTGTAATTTGTTTTTAATTGAGTATTCAAACTCCTCTCAATTCGCATCACTTCATCAATATGTTCAAGCTTACACTTTATTAAGTCATCCCTAAGAGAAATATTTTCCTTCTCAAGTTTAGATATTCTTTTCTCTAGCCGAGTTGTTATTTCTTTTTCCTTTCTATTTTTCTCTTTGTTGAAAAATAAATCAAAGTAGTATTTTGCAAAAAATGTTAACATTACACTGAGTGTGTAAACCAGAAATTGAATATTTGATGGTCATGTGGATTTAGGAATATAAAACCCAACCGAAGCCATAAAAATAGCGGGAATTGCATATGATAAAAATGTATAAATAGTCATTTTTATTTATCTGCTTTAGTTTACATAGTTGTGTTCTATCCCTTTGTCTTTAAAGCTATTACTTAGCTTTTTAGGGGCAATTCTAAGAAGTCCCATAGATGTTTCTAGTTCATTGGAAAAATTTGGAATACCCTTTGAGGCATCAAACACCATGCTATATGTAAACTGAACCGTAAGTTCTTTTCTTTCAACGTCTAGCGAATTTAAACTTGCCTTAATTCCGAGACATACTGAGTTAAAGGAATTTGTTGCTTTATATACTGAAACTTCATTTGGCTTTCCATTGCTGAAAAAGTCAAAGTTCTCGAAAGTAAAAAGATATTTAATTTCATAAATGTTTAAACTGTCAGTTGTGAGGTCTGAAAAATAATAATCACCTTCAATATAGGTAAACTCACCATTATTTTTATCAAGCATTTTTATATTCTTAAGAGATTCCACTTTTTCTAAAATAGAGTATAAATTATTCTGCAAATTCATTTTACGCCCCTTAGCTGTTTATTGTGATTCATTGATGACTTTATAAATAGTTGAACGAGCTATATTCATTTTTTTGGCTATTTCTGTCGCGCCCATCCCCTGTTCATGCAATTCGAGTAGTTCCTTTCTGTTGATTCTGCGCTTTCGTCCGAATTTAACCCCCTTTAGCTTAGCCTCTTCTCTCCCTTCATTTGTACGCTCCAGTATTCTCTGTCGTTCGGCTTGAGCCACTGCTGATAGAATAGTGACAACCATTTTACCCATTTCCCCATCGGTACTGATTCCGTCATCAATAAACTGGATGGACACACCCTGGGCGTCAAACTCTTTTATCAACTGGATCATGTCGACGGTGTCGCGGCCAAGACGGTCGAGCTTCTTCACTAGAATGACGTCACCTTCTTCCACCTTCATACGCAGCAGATCCAGCCCCTCCCTGTCGGCAGAGCTGCCGGATGCCTTATCAGTAAATATACGATTTGCTTTCACGCCCGCGTCTTTGAGTGTTTTGATCTGAATATCGAGGGATTGCTGACTGGTTGATACCCGCGCGTAACCAAAAAGTCGCATAAAAATGTATCCTAAATCAAATATCGGACAACTGGTGTCTATTATAACAAAAAATCGATTAAATAGACACACAAACCGCACCATTTCAGTGTGTCCGACAACTTATAATATTTCGGACGGTTAAAAAGTTGTTAACAAATAACCGTCAGGCAGGGAGGCCTGTATGCCAGTCGATTTTCTGACCACTGAGCAAGAACAGAATTACGGTTGTTACGTTGCAGAACCCAATGACGTGCAACTGGTGCGCTATTTTCATCTTGACGAGCGGGATCTTGCTTTCATTTACCAGCGGCGGGGAAAGCATAACCGCCTGGGAATAGCACTTCAGCTCACAACGGCCCGTTTTCTGGGAACCTTTATTACGGATTTAACCCAAGTTCTGCCAGGTGTTCAGCATTTTGTCGCCGTACAGCTTAATATACGCCGTCCGGAAGTCCTCTCCCGCTATGCCGAGCGTGATACCACTCGCAGGGAACATACCGCGCAGATAAAGGAATATTACGGCTATCATGAATTTGGTGATTTTCCGTGGTCTTTCCGCCTGAAACGTCTGCTGTACACCCGTGCATGGCTCAGCAATGAACGCCCCGGTCTGATGTTTGATTTTGCCACTGCGTGGCTGCTTCAGAATAAGATTCTGTTGCCCGGAGCAACCACACTTGTACGTCTCGTCAGTGAAATACGCGAAAGGGCAAATCAGCGGCTCTGGAAAAAGCTGGCCGCCATTCATTATCTGACCGAACTAAACGGCACGAAAAAACGCCTCCTGGATGATGCTCCTGAACATATTATTACCGGCCCCTGGAAACGCCTGGTGTACGATGCGGAGGGCCGGATACAACGTGCCGGTTACTCGCTTTGTCTGCTGGAGCGCCTTCAGGATGCATTGAGACGCCGGGACATCTGGCTGAAAAATAGCGATCGCTGGGGAGATCTCCGCGAGAAGTTGTTGCAGGGGGAAGAGTGGCAGGCTCAGCGGGTCCTCGTCTGCCGGGCGTTGGGACATCCCACCGATGGACATAAAGGCGTACAACAGTTGGCGGTCCAACTGGATGAAACCTGGAGAGCAGTTGCATCCCGCTTTGAAGGAAATACGGAAGTCCATATCTGCAATGACGGTAAATATCCTTCCCTGACTATCAGCAGTCTGGAGAAATTGGAGGAGCCACTGTCGTTGCTTCGTCTAAACAATCGGGTCAGGCAACTGCTACCGCCGGTAGATTTGACGGAACTGTTGCTTGAAATAGATGCCAGAACGGGATTTACACGTGAGTTTACACATGTCAGTGAATCCGGGGCTCGAGCGCAAGATCTGCACATCAGCCTGTGCGCGGTACTGATGGCTGAAGCCTGCAATATCGGGCTGGAACCGCTGATAAAGCACAATATACCGGCACTGACGCGCCACCGGCTCAGTTGGATGAAACAGAATTACCTTCAGGCAGAAACGCTGGTCAGCGCCAATGCCCGGTTAGTTGATTTTCAGTCCACGCTGGAGCTTGCTCGCCGCTGGGGTGGCGGCGAGGTGGCTTCAGTTGACGGTATGCGCTTTGTCACGCCAGTGAAAACGGTCAATTCCGGGCCGAACAGAAAATATTTTGGCTCCGGGCGTGGCATCACCTGGTACAACTTCGTCTCTGATCAGTACTCTGGATTCCACGGCATCGTTGTCCCCGGCACATTACGGGATTCCATTTTTGTGCTGGAAGGCCTTCTGGAACAGCAGACAGGGCTGAATCCGGTTGAGATCATGACAGACACAGCCGGTACCAGCGACATTATATTTGGCCTGTTCTGGCTACTTGGGTATCAGTTTTCCCCCCGTCTGGCTGATGCCGGTGAAGCTGTATTCTGGCGAGTGGATAAATCGGCAAATTACGGAGCACTTGATGAGCTTGCTCGTGGGTGTGCAGATCTGTCGAAGGCAGAAAATCAGTGGGATGAGATGATGCGAACTGCGGGTTCGCTCAAGCTGGGCACCATTCATGCTTCAGAACTCATTCGCTCACTACTGAAAAGCTCACGGCCGTCAGGGCTGGCTCAGGCCATCATGGCGGTGGGGCGTGTAAACAAGACGCTGTATCTTCTTAATTATATTGATGATGAAGATTATCGTCGCCGGATCCTGACGCAACTCAATCGGGGAGAGAGCCGCCATGCCGTGGCACGTGCAATTTGTTACGGGCAGCGCGGTGAGATCAGAAAACGCTACCGTGAGGGGCAGGAAGATCAACTGGGCGCATTGGGGCTGGTCACTAACGCAGTGGTACTGTGGAACACGCTTTATATGCAGGAAGCACTGAGCTGGATGCGCAGTAATGGAGAAGAAACCAGGGATGAGGATATCGCCCGGTTATCTCCACTGATGCACGGGCATATCAATATGCTGGGGCATTATACGTTCACGCTATCGGATGATATTTTAAACGGAGAACTGAGAGCATTAAATTTCAATTTAAACAATGAATTATCTCCTTAACGTACGTTTTCGTCCCATTGGACCTCAAAACCCATCACCGGGTAGCCACGGTTGACCACAATGCGATCCAGTACTCTGATGACGTGCTGTGTTGGCAGGTTCAGATCGATTTCAATCGCCAGCTTTTCACGATTGTAATCATCCACACAGATCAGTGCATCGTGCATAAAATCGACCGCCCCGCTCAGGTTAAGTCGTTCCGGCACCGCCAGCGGTGATGGGGTACGAGCTGGCAGGCGTTGTTTCCCTTTGCGGCGAATATTGAGTTTCAGGAGACAATAGATACGGTGTACCCGTTTATGGTTCCAGACATATCCCCATCGCCTCAGGATTTGAAAAACCTTAAAGAAACCGTCGCGTGGATAACGCTCGACCACTGATCTGGTGTTCAGTGAATCAGTTTTTTTCGCATGGTGAACTCCTCAAAATACATATTCAGTATGTCGGAAATTCTCTAAAAGAGAATGGTTATTTTTGATGGTCATTACAGTACAGATTATTTTATATAATTTATTACCCACTTTTTTTATATTTTTTGATAGAGGGAGGATAATAAATAAAAAAATTATAAAGTAATGGTTTCTTGCTGTTTTCTGGTGTTTTTCTCTATATTTATGTTTTTTTGGTGAAAATAAGTGTGTTGTCAGGTAATTTCAAAGGATTATACAAAATATCCGGTTTGAGGTGAGGGATTTTTTTTTATATTATCTGCATAACACTTTTCGTGTTATCTGAAAGTATTTTGTAGTGGGCTGACTCCGACGATTCGATTAGAGATTACAAACGATGCATATATTCAGTAGTTAATCGATATCTTTTTAAGATCGATTAGTGCTGTTTTTTGCATGATTATCAGAAAATAAGTCATAGATAATCCTATCCCTCTTCTATGGGAGGCGTTCGCTTTAATTAATATATTTCTCAGATGTTATAACTGAGCTTTTATTCACGGGAAATTAAAGAAATATAAAAGGTGCTTACAATGACTAAAGATTTTAAGATCAGTGTCTCTGCGGCATTAATATCTGCGTTGTTCTCATCTCCATATGCATTTGCCGAGGAGCCCGAGGATGGCAGCGATGGTATTCCTCGTTTGTCAGCAGTTCAAATAAGCCCAAATGTTGATCCTAAATTGGGTGTGGGATTATATCCAGCAAAACCAATATTACGTCAAGAAAACCCAAAATTACCTCCACGAGGTCCACAAGGTCCAGAAAAAAAAGAGCTAGATTAGCAGAAGCAATACAACCACAAGTACTAGGCGCAGGCGGGCTCAATGCTCGCGCTAAGGATCCCTATAGCATTGCGATTGGTGCTACTGCTGAAGCAGCAAAACCAGCAGCAATTGCTGTGGGCTCTGGTTCAATGGCAACAGGCGTTGATTCTGTTGCAATTGGTCCTTTAAGTAAGGCATTGGGAGATTCGGCAGTTACTTATGGGGTAAGTAGTACCGCCCAGAAAGATGGAGTAGCTATCGGTGCGAAAGCATCAGCTTCGGATACTGGTGTCGCTGTCGGTTTTAACTCGAAAGTTGATGCACAAAACTCTGTTGCCATTGGACACTCTAGTCACGTTGCGGCAGATCATGGTTATTCAATTGCAATTGGGGATCATTCTAAAACTGACCGAGAGAATAGTGTATCCATTGGTCATGAAAGCCTTAATCGCCAATTAACACATCTTGCGGCTGGCACTGAAGACACTGATGCAGTGAATGTCGCGCAATTAAAGAAAGAAATGGCTGAAACATTGGAAAATGCACGTAAAGAGACTTTGGCTCAGTCTAACGATGTTTTGGATGCGGCCAAAAAACACTCAAATAGTGTTGCCAGAACAACTTTAGAAACTGCTGAAGAACATGCAAATAAAAAATCAGCTGAAACGTTAGTAAGCGCTAAAGTGTATGCAGACAGCAATTCTTCTCAAACACTAAAAACTGCAAATAGCTATACCGATGTGACTGTAAGTAATTCGACTAAGAAAGCAACCCGTGAATCTAATCAATACACAGATCATAAATTCAGTCAACTTGACAACCGTTTAGATAAACTTGACAAACGAGTTGACAAAGGTTTAGCCAGTTCAGCCGCTTTAAACAGCTTGTTCCAGCCATATGGTGTAGGGAAAGTAAACTTTACTGCAGGTGTCGGGGGATATCGTTCTAGTCAGGCATTAGCAATTGGTTCTGGCTATCGTGTAAATGAGAGTGTCGCATTTAAAGCCGGTGTGGCTTATGCCGGTTCCTCGAATGTCATGTACAACGCATCATTTAATATCGAGTGGTAATATCATTTAGAAATTAACAAGTCTATAGGAAAACACCGATTACATAATCGTAATTGGTGTTTTATTAATATGCTAATGAAAAATTTTTTAGTAATTCTGCTTTTTATCATGGTTTCAGTTACATGGGGAACTACATGGTTAGCGATGAAATTAACCGTCGAAACAATCTCTCCGATATTTGCTACGGGCATCCGATTTATGTTGGCTGCGCCTGTATTAATCCTAATTACATCAACCCGCAAATTCAGCGAAGCAGAGTAAACACTGCGCGTTATTTTGAGCAGGCGGCACAATTCGACCACTGGCCATTTTGTTTTCAGCCGTGTTAACGCAAAGATTTGATGGGGAACTCGCTCATCAACACGGCTGCCTGCTTTAGTATTTCTTTTTCCATTTCCAGCCGTTTAATCTGCGCCCTGAGCGACTGGATTTCACGTTGCTCTGGTGTCAGTGCAGGATTGTCCGGCGTCACCCCGCTGACTTCTTCTTTGTACTGGCGTATCCATTTACGCAATTGGCTGGGATCCAGCTCCAGAGCGCGTGCAACCTCGATGGTTGACCGCTGATACTTAACGACCTGCTCAATAGCTTCCAGTTTGAATTCAGGAGAAAAACGGCGTTATCCAGAACGTGAAGCGATTTACGCGGCGCTGGAGTAAACCAATGGGCGGCATGGCCGCCCATTGGTTTACTTATCAGTACGCAGTGCCATTTTGCGGCCGCGCGAAAACCCTTGTCACTCTAAGTAACGCGGAGGGTGAGTCGGTACTGATTTCTCCGCAGCAGAATACCGCGCAGGATATTTCCCTGTTCATGCCCCGGGAACTGACGGTCAGTCAAGGTGATCGGGTGCGATTTACCCGCTCAGACACAGACCGGGGTTATGTGGCCAATAGTCTGTGGGAAGTGGCGGGTTTTACTGAAGACGGTGCTGTGCGTTTTCGTCAGGGCGACCAGGAAAAGATTGTCGATCCACAAAAGGCCACCGAAGACCGCCATATTGACCTGGCCTACACGCTGACAGCCTATGGTGTGCAAGGGGCCAGTGAGCGGTTTGTCATCGCCCTGTTTGGGGCTGAAGGTGGCAGAAAGAGGATGGCCACTCTGCATCTCTTTACGTGACATTGTCACGCGCCAAAGAGCATGTCTAGGTCTATACGGACAACGTTGTTAAATGGTTGGGTCTTGCCGGGCAGTCAAATGCCGGAAAAACCGCGCATTGTAGTGGATCAGTAATACCGGACACCCTCAATAGCCTGTTAATTTAATGACAGCCAATTGAGGTAATTGATAATGACTCAACCTAAACAGACCAAACGCCGTTTTTCTCCTGAATTCAAACTGGAAGCTATTGAGCAGGTCGTTAAGTATCAGCGGTCAACCATCGAGGTTGCACGCGCTCTGGAGCTGGATCCCAGCCAATTGCGTAAATGGATACGCCAGTACAAAGAAGAAGTCAGCGGGGTGACGCCGGACAATCCTGCACTGACACCAGAGCAACGTGAAATCCAGTCGCTCAGGGCGCAGATTAAACGGCTGGAAATGGAAAAAGAAATACTAAAGCAGGCAGCCGTGTTGATGAGCGAGTTCCCCATCAAATCTTTGCGTTAACACGGCTGAAAACAAAATGGCCAGTGGTCGAATTGTGCCGCCTGCTCAAAATAACGCGCAGTGTTTACTCTGCTTCGCTGAATTTTCGGGTTGATGTAAAACGTCTGCAACTGCGTGAATTGCATCAACAGAGCCGGGGAGCAGCCGGCAGCAGAACACTGAGTCTGCTGATGCGTCAGTCGGGTTATAACGTGGTGCGCTGGCTGGCCCGCAGGCTGATGCGGGAATGTGGTCTGGCGAGTCGCCAACCCGGAAAACCTCGTTACCGTGGCGAACGGGAGGTGTCACTGGCATCGCCAGACTTACTGAAAAGGCAGTTTAAGCCGTCGGAGCCCAATCGTGTGTGGAGTGGATATATCAGCTATATCAAAGTCAATGGTGGCTGGTGCTACCTGGCACTGGTGATTGACCTTTACTCTTTCCATTGGTGAGTTATCCAGGCAGTTACCCCTGCGGCTCATACTCTGCATCACTCCGTTCCTCCACAGTAACTGCCTGTATTTCTTACTCCTGTACTGCCCTCCTTGATCCGAATGAAACAGCAGCCTCTTTTCCCTTGGGCGCGTCTCCAGTGCATTACGCCAGGCTCGACACACCAGCTCAGCATCCGGGGATGACGATATGGCACTGCCCACTATCCGACGGGAGTAAACCGAAGCCTGAAAAGTGAATGGCTGCCTGTAGGGGGCTATATGGATGTCCATCATGCGGTACGAGATATCGGTGAATGGATACAAAGTTATTACAACACACCCCCATCGGCACAATGGTGGATTACCGCCCTGTGAATACGAAGAGCGGTGGAAAAAGGCTACGAAGGTGTCCTGATTTTGTGATCCACTACAGGATGGATCTGTTGGTCAATGCCGGCATTCCTGTCCGAACTGTCAACAGTTTCAAAGCGCTTCACGACAAGGTGATTATCGTTGATGGCAAGAATACGCAGATGGGGTCGTTCAATTTTAGCCAAGCAGCCGTACAGTCCAACTCGGAGAATGTGCTGATTATATGGGGGGACTTCACGGTGGTACAGGCGTATCTGCAGTATTGGCAGTCACGCTGGAATAAAGGAACTGACTGGCGTTCGTCGTACTGATCTCACTCTTTTCGCTGAGTCATTAATGTGATCCGTGCGCCAACACGGGTTATGTCTGCAAAAGTTAAGTCGCTGATTTCATAAATCTGTTGTATTCTCTGCGAAACGATCCTTGTTTGATCTTTGAGGGGGCTGATATGTCGCAGATCGAAAATGCAGTAACTTCCTCATCGAAACGTGCCTACAGAAAGGGGAACCCGTTAACTGGAGCCGAGAAACAACGTATGTCTGTTTCCCGGAAAAAAGAGACACATAAAGCTATAAATGTGTTCATTCAGAACGATCTCAAAAACGAACTTTTACAACTCTGTGAAGATTCAGGTTTGACTCAGACAGAAATGATTGAGCGCTGGATTCAGAGAGAAAAGGCCGCTAGAACTAATGCAGCTTGAATGGCAACTAAGTTACTTTCTTGATCCTTCAGGCAGTGAGTGCTAGATTACCGATTGTTTAAAGAATTTTTGGCTGGCCACGCCGTAAGGTGGCAGGGAACTGGTTCTGCTAAGGTGTTTACTTGGAACCAGAAAAGCAAAAACCCCGATAAACTTCCTCATCTTTGGCGAGGCGAGAAGGTTACCGGGGCCCACTTAAAACTGTATAGAAGCTGTTGCTCTATACAGGGAGTATATGTGCATGTTCAGAAAAGTTCAATACCTTCTGCGCTTGTTACTCCTTCCGTGCAACATAAGTGCGGGAAGGTGTGACTAACCACCAGGCCCTGTTCACACATCATTATCGACAGGTTAAAAACCCGAATCCGGAATTTACGCCGCGAGAGGGTAAAAAAACCCTGCCGTTCTGCCGTAAGCTGATGGCGAAAGCCGAAGGCTTCACATCTCGTTTTGATTTCTCCATGCACGTCGCATTCGCGCGTTCTCTGAGTTTGCGTCATCGTATGCCGCCGTTACTACGTCGGCGTGCTATCGATGCATTACTGCAGGGTATGTGTTTCCACTACGACCCACTGGCCAACCGTATCCAGCGCTCGATTACCAATCTGGCCATTGAGTGTGGTCTGGCGACAGAGTCAAAGAGTGGCAACCTTTCCATCACCCGCGCCACGCGTGCGCTGCGCTTTTTATCTGAGCTGGGGCTGATTACCTACCAGACCGAATATGATCCACAGATTGGCTGTAATATTCCGACTGATATCACGTTCACACCGGCGCTGTTTTCTGCGTTGGATGTGTCGGACGTTGCTGTCGCAGCAGCCCGACGCAGCCGCGTTGAATGGGAAAATCAGCAAAGGGAGAAACAACGTCTGCCTAGATTGGAGATGGATGAGCTGATAGCAAAGGCATGGCGGTTCGTCCGCGAGCGTTTCCGTAGCTATCAAACTGAACGTAAGGCTCATGGATTGAAACGTGCCCGTGCGCGCCGTGATGTTGACCGTACGCGCCGTGACATTGAAGCTATCGTTAACCGGCAGCTGACGCGTGAGATAGCTGAGGGGCGGTTTGTCGGTAATCTGGATGCGGTACGCAGGGAGAAAGCCCGTCGCGTGAAGGAACGCATGCTGATGTCCAGGAACAATAACTACACCCGGTTGGCCACCGGCGCTACCTGACGTCGTATTTACTGAAAATCCGGTTAGCGCCGGAGGATTTCGCTCGTCTGCCTCCTGTCAGTGCTTGTTATTTGAGCGATGTGACGGCCGCTACATGACCTATCTTCTCTTTCCCGCCCTGAAAATGCCCTCGAATTCTCCCAATATCGTCGCTTGAATGTACTGATTTAGGTTATCCACAGTTAACTGCAAGGGAACTTCCCATAAAGTTACAACCGATATGTTTTTTAAGCGCCAGCCGAACTTGTTTTAAAGTGCGTGGTTTCTTTTAAACCACTGATCAGCACTTCTTTTAAATACCTTTTCTTTTATTCCTATAAATAAATAACCTATTCGTCGTCTGCCTTTTGGACAGACTATGATAATGCCCGCCCTTGCAGCGAACTTACGTTCGCGCCGGTTCGGAAACAAAGAAATACCTCCTATCACGATGCTACGAGCGCATAAACCCCTATTAGTTACAACATTCACGATTCGACCAAAAAAATACCAGACCGCATACATCTGAGACCACTGCGCGCACCCTTACCCACTAAAAAGCCGCCCCGCCCCGGGCCAACGGCCCGGAACAGAGTGGCTTTACAATGAGTGTTGTAACTAAAATTTTCGAGTCGCTGCAAGTCATGTCGCTGGAAGTCATTCGAACACGCTCGTAAGCGGCCCTAATGGCCCGCTAACGCGGAGATACGCCCCGCCTGCGGCAAAGCCTTGTCGGGACCACTCCGACCGCGTAATGAAGCACCTACGCTACTTTTAGTGGGTTTAGCTTTGCAGGGAGGAGATTGGGATTGGTGAAACCTATCAAACCGGAACCGGCTACGCCGGGCTATCGGCGCCAATTGTCAACAGAGTTATAGTTAATATCCGCTGGCGCCTTCATGCCGCGATGCGGCATTGAAAAGACCGGCTGCGCACTGCTCGCCTGTCCGGTAAGGACATGATATAAACGTTTGTGTTTATAAGCACTTTTGTGGATATCGTTATGCAGCTGAGTGACTACATTGACAGTGTATACGGAACAGCCGTAAGCGAGCGGCGATCTCATATTGTTAACTCACTTCCGTTATCACACTCTGGTCTCAGTCAATACAACGAACCTGAGGTGAAATATGACGACACGGTATTCTCGTAGTGAACGGCAGCACCATCTCGACGCCTGGCAATAGAGCTGAATGT
This sequence comes from Yersinia pestis, assembly GCF_900460465.1. Lineage (GTDB taxonomy): Bacteria > Pseudomonadota > Gammaproteobacteria > Enterobacterales > Enterobacteriaceae > Yersinia > Yersinia pestis. The sequence goes on from NZ_UAVH01000010.1 coordinate 29,523, forward strand.
CTAAAAAACACTACTGTCGGCTGCATGACTTGAACATCGCCACCTTTTATTACTGGCTCAAACATCATCAAGATGACACCACCGTTGCCATTCCCCCTGCGTTTATCCCCGCTCGCCGGGTAATACCAGACAATAACGGTACCGAGGCAGTGACCCTCAACCTCCCCAATGGCTGTTCGGTCAGTTGTCTTCCTGCTCAGTTACGCGCTGTTATGCAGGCCTTATCCCTATGTTGACGCCACAACACATCTGGTTGGCACGCGAGCCGGTCGATATGCGTCGCGGTATCGCAATACATTACCGACCATCTGCATCAGCCCTGGCAAGGCGAAGCCGCCTTTGTCTTTTGCAACAAAGGCGCGTTCGCGTATCAAAGTTCTGCGTTGGAACAAACACGGGGTCTGGTTGTGAAGAGGCTGCTGTTTCATTCGGATCAGGGAGGGCAGTACAGGAGTAAGAAATCCAGGCAGTTACTGTGGAGGACCGGAGTGATGCAGAGTATGAGCCGCAGGGGTAACTGCCTGGATAACTCACCAATGGAAAGAGTGTTCCGAAGCCTGAAAAGTGAATGGCTGCCTGTAGGGGGCTATATGGATGTCCATCATGCGGTACGAGATATCGGTGAATGGATACAAAGTTATTACAACACCCCCCCATCGGCACAATGGTGGATTACCGCCCTGTGAATACGAAGAGCAGGGGAAAAAGGCTACGAAGGTGTCCTGATTTTGTGATCCACTACAGCAACGGAATAGCTCCGCTCAGTTATCTGACGGACAGCTTCTTCCTTAAATTCAGGGGTAAAACGTGGTGTGCCCATAGACTCCTCCTATGCTTAAGATATAGGTCAGATTTGTCTACAGGTTCGGGGGATCCCCAAATATCTACAATAACTAAAAATCAGTGGCTGGAAGTGATATATTCTGGGACGGGTTTAATCAATGATAGATATCACCGTAAATCAGATTAAAGAGCTTTTGTGTGATTAACACCACCTTTACTGAGTTACTCCCAAAAATAGCAAGTCACTTTGGATTAGATAAATTGAGCCAAGATGAATATGGCTTGTGTGAGCTTATCCTCAACGACCGAGTCGTTATTATGCTGAGGGCTGATGAAATATTGAATCGATTGACTCTGTTGGGGCCAATCTTAGGATTTTCTGGACCAGAGGCGCGCAGCGCCGCTAGTCAGCTTTTTTTCTGTTATAGCATCAATGCCTTGAATAAGGACGGCCCTTGTTTCGCTTGGAGTGAAGAACTGGGGCTGATCGCATTCAAGCACCTTTCTCTCGACGAGCTGAATGTTGAGAACGTTAGCAAGGAGATAGCGAACTTTTACGACTGGTTGAGCTTGGTCAGTTTACCAGCAGAAACTCAGCAGGAACTGCCCCTTCATACTCAATCTACTCAATCGGTTAAATGGGGATGAGTAAAGCATGAAAAGCGTGAAAATCATGGGAACTATGCCACCGTCGATCTCCCTCGCCAAAGCTCATGAGCGCATCAGCCAACATTGGCAAAATCCTGTCGGTGAGCTCAATATCGGAGGAAAACGGTATAGAATTATCGATAATCAAGTGTTGCGCTTGAACCCCCACAGTGGTTTTTCTCTCTTTCGAGAAGGGGTTGGTAAGATCTTTTCGGGGAAGATGTTTAACTTTTCAATTGCTCGTAACCTTACTGACACACTCCATGCGGCCCAGAAAACGACTTCGCAGGAGCTAAGGTCTGATATCCCCAATGCTCTCAGTAATCTCTTTGGAGCCAAGCCACAGACCGAACTGCCGCTGGGTTGGAAAGGGGAGCCCTTGTCAGGAGCTCCGGATCTTGAAGGGATGCGAGTGGCTGAAACCGATAAGTTTGCCGAGGGCGAAAGCCATATTAGTATAATAGAAACTAAGGATAAGCAGCGGTTGGTAGCTAAGATTGAACGCTCCATTGCCGAGGGGCATTTGTTCGCAGAACTGGAGGCTTATAAACACATCTATAAAACCGCGGGCAAACATCCTAATCTTGCCAATGTTCATGGCATGGCTGTGGTGCCATACGGTAACCGTAAGGAGGAAGCATTGCTGATGGATGAGGTGGATGGTTGGCGTTGTTCTGACACACTAAGAACCCTCGCCGATAGCTGGAAGCAAGGAAAGATCAATAGTGAAGCCTACTGGGGAACGATCAAGTTTATTGCCCATCGGCTATTAGATGTAACCAATCACCTTGCCAAGGCAGGGGTAGTACATAACGATATCAAACCCGGTAATGTGGTATTTGACCGCGCTAGCGGAGAGCCCGTTGTTATTGATCTAGGATTACACTCTCGTTCAGGGGAACAACCTAAGGGGTTTACAGAATCCTTCAAAGCGCCGGAGCTTGGAGTAGGAAACCTAGGCGCATCAGAAAAGAGCGATGTTTTTCTCGTAGTGTCAACCCTTCTACATTGTATCGAAGGTTTTGAGAAAAATCCGGAGATAAAGCCTAATCAAGGACTGAGATTCATTACCTCAGAACCAGCGCACGTAATGGATGAGAATGGTTATCCAATCCATCGACCTGGTATAGCTGGAGTCGAGACAGCCTATACACGCTTCATCACAGACATCCTTGGCGTTTCCGCTGACTCAAGACCTGATTCCAACGAAGCCAGACTCCACGAGTTCTTGAGCGACGGAACTATCGACGAGGAGTCGGCCAAGCAGATCCTAAAAGATACCCTAACCGGAGAAATGAGCCCATTATCTACTGATGTAAGGCGGATAACACCCAAGAAGCTTCGGGAGCTATCTGATTTGCTTAGGACGCATTTGAGCAGTGCAGCAACTAAGCAATTGGATATGGGGGGGGTTTTGTCGGATCTTGATACCATGTTGGTGGCACTCGACAAGGCCGAACGCGAGGGGGGAGTAGACAAGGATCAGTTGAAGAGTTTTAACAGTTTGATTCTGAAGACTTACAGAGTGATTGAAGACTATGTCAAAGGCAGAGAAGGGGATACCAAGAATTCCAGTACGGAAGTATCCCCCTATCATCGCAGTAACTTTATGCTATCGATCGTCGAACCTTCACTGCAGAGGATCCAGAAGCATCTGGACCAGACACACTCTTTTTCTGATATCGGTTCACTAGTGCGCGCACATAAGCACCTGGAAACGCTTTTAGAGGTCTTAGTCACCTTGTCACAGCAAGGGCAGCCCGTGTCCTCTGAAACCTACGGCTTCCTGAATCGATTAACTGAGGCTAAGATCACCTTGTCGCAGCAATTGAATACTCTCCAGCAGCAGCAGGAGAGTGCGAAAGCGCAATTATCTATTCTGATTAATCGTTCAGGTTCTTGGGCCGATGTTGCTCGTCAGTCCCTGCAGCGTTTTGACAGTACCCGGCCTGTAGTGAAATTCGGCACTGAGCAGTATACCGCAATTCACCGTCAGATGATGGCGGCCCATGCAGCTATTACGCTACAGGAGGTATCGGAGTTTACTGATGATATGCGAAACTTTACAGTGGACTCTATTCCACTACTGATTCAACTTGGACGAAGCAGTTTAATGGATGAGCATTTGGTTGAACAGAGAGAAAAGTTGCGAGAGCTGACGACCATCGCCGAGCGACTGAACCGGTTGGAGCGGGAATGGATGTGACAAGTGCCCCCTAAGCCTTGAGTTGATATATCCGAGAATAGGTTAAGATTTGGCAATTGCTTAACAATAATTATTTTCTTATTAAAAATACCTAACACAAAAAATACGTTATATATACAAATGAAAATTTCCAGTATTAATCTCAACAAGTTTCTCTACCGGAGAATATTAATCTGGAATGTGTAATAGAGAAAATTTTTGATGCTATCAAATTTTCCTTTTTCGCAGAAATATCCAATGTATAGGTATGATAGGAGTTATTGGGAATTTTTGTTCGAGTGCTGCCCGTCTGTTCCGGGTTCACCCATCAACGATTGAACGTCTTATTGCAATGTACCGTTTATCTGGAATATAAAATTCATACCGCTGTTAATTCCCTGAATAAGGATAAATAAATGATCGGACCAATATCACAAATAAATATCTCCGGTGGCTTATCAGAAAAAGAGACCAGTTCTTTAATCAGTAATGAAGAGCTTAAAAATATCATAACACAGTTGGAAACTGATATATCGGATGGATCCTGGTTCCATAAAAATTATTCACGTATGGATGTAGAAGTCATGCCCGCATTGGTAATCCAGGCGAACAATAAATATCCGGAAATGAATCTTAATCTTGTTACATCTCCATTGGACCTTTCAATAGAAATAAAAAACGTCATAGAAAATGGAGTTAGATCTTCCCGCTTCATAATTAACATGGGGGAAGGTGGAATACATTTCAGTGTAATTGATTACAAACATATAAATGGGAAAACATCTCTGATATTGTTTGAACCAGCAAACTTTAACAGTATGGGGCCAGCGATGCTGGCAATAAGGACAAAAACGGCTATTGAACGTTATCAATTACCTGATTGCCATTTCTCCATGGTGGAAATGGATATTCAGCGAAGCTCATCTGAATGTGGTATTTTTAGTTTTGCACTGGCAAAAAAACTTTACATCGAGAGAGATAGCCTGTTGAAAATACATGAAGATAATATAAAAGGTATATTAAGTGATGGTAAAAATCCTTTACCCCACGATAAGTTGGACCCGTATCTCCCGGTAACTTTTTACAAACATACTCAAGGTAAAAAACGTCTTAATGAATATTTAAATACTAACCCGCAGGGAGTTGGTACTGTTGTTAACAAAAAAAATGAAACCATCGTTAATAGATTTGATAACAATAAATCCATTGTAGATGGAAAGGAATTATCAGTTTCGGTACATAAAAAGAGAATAGCTGAATATAAAACACTTCTCAAAGTATAATGTATTTTGGAAATCTTGCTCCAGTATGGGAATACGGTTCAGTTCTTTCTGGCTCATGGTCACCAACATAGACGCTTCGGATTGCCTGCCTGTGAAGAAACAGATTAACTGGGGTTCTACGCCGGAATCCCAGATTTTTCCGTCACCCCAGTTTCAGCGCTGCTAGAGTACGGGTGGTATGAGCCGCTAGCAGAAGCTCTAAATAGTAACTTCTTCCAATGGCCGAAAAAGAAAGCGTTAAAAAATCACAGTACGGGCATTTCTCGGGTTTACGTTATTTGTGCAGAACGCACAAATCAGGTTATTAGATATTATTGCTTATGAACGGGTAGTATTCAGCGAAATACAGCTCCTAAATAACTGCGCCAAATAGTAGATCACTGAGGGAACTCAATCCGGTTTAAGCGATCTGATCAATCGCTGAATATCCCAAATCACCACAACCGGACTGAGTTATGCCGATCATAGCACCGATACCCAGAAATAAACGACATCAGATGGAAAAAATTGTCCATAAAACAGCAGACAAAAACCATTCCAGACATCTCATCGCTGATCCCTCCCCAATATCCGTACCAGGCTAAATCAGAGATCCGGACCTTTTTGATGACTTCGGGCAAATTCTGCCGGAGTCAGGTTATTTAACGAAGAATGCGGACGAAAATGATTATATTCTTGCCGCCATTGTTCAATTTTCTCCTGAGCATCTTCCAGAGAAAGGAACCCGTGCACGTTCAGACATTCATCCCTCAGACTGCCATTAAATGACTCGATAAAGGCATTATCTGTAGCTTTCCCGTGAACAGTCCATCGTGACCTCATCGCCAGACTGCCATTAATGATCTCGACTGCCATCTCCACGAATGTTTATCTGTCCATGACAGCCACAACATCATCTCCACGTAACCCCTGACCGACCTCGAGCGCCAGACATTCACGACTAAAATTATCCACTATAGTTAGCGCCCTGACCCGATGCCCGTTGAACAGATTATCAGCAACGAAATCCATGCTCCAGCACTGATCTAACGCGGTCACTTCTGGACGTGCGTGCCTGTGCCTCGTTGTCACATGCCGCCGTGGACGTTTCGAACGTAGATTGAGACCCTCAAGATAATCGCACGGAAAACTGCATCCGTCCGGTGGCCGTAGGCCGCAAGAACTGGTTGTTCGCAGGGTCATTGCGTGCCGGGCAACGGATGGCGTCCATCCTGAGTCTGCTGGAAACCGCCAAACTCAACGGCCACGACCCTTATGTCTGGCTGCGCGATGTACTGACCCGCTTGCCGACCTGGCCCAACAGCCAGCTCAACGCGCTGCTACCTTACGCCGAAAACCGCTTCAGCTAATTACCCCGCCAGCTTATTGCATTATTTTAATCGAGCAACGCGAGTTCACCGTTCGGTTACAGTATTACCATCTGTTCCCGCTTAATTTTTTAAAAAATTTAAGGTAACAATGAGTATATATCTTATGGGAAAAGCCAAAAAACTAACGAACACTATAATAATTCGATTAACATTAATGAAAATACACGGCTCACCTATTATTAAAATAATACGACTAGCATTATAAGAAAAAATATTTTTTATGTTTATAGTATAGGCGTGTATTTAATTAAGGAGGGAAGCATGAACTTATCATTAAGCGATCTTCATCGTCAGGTATCTCGATTGGTGCAGCAAGAGAGCGGTGATTGTACCGGGAAATTAAGAGGTAACGTTGCTGCCAATAAAGAAACTACCTTTCAAGGTTTGACCATAGCCAGTGGAGCCAGAGAGTCAGAAAAAGTATTTGCTCAAACTGTACTAAGCCACGTAGCAAATGTTGTTCTAACTCAAGAAGATACCGCTAAGCTATTGCAAAGTACGGTAAAGCATAATTTGAATAATTATGACTTAAGAAGTGTCGGCAATGGTAATAGTGTACTTGTCAGTTTACGTAGTGACCAAATGACACTACAAGACGCCAAAGTGCTGTTGGAGGCCGCATTGCGACAAGAGTCGGGAGCGAGGGGGCATGTATCATCTCATTCACATTCAGCCCTTCACGCACCGGGAACCCCGGTGCGTGAAGGACTGCGTTCACATCTAGACCCCAGAACTCCACCGTTGCCACCGCGTGAACGACCACACACTTCTGGCCATCACGGGGCTGGCGAAGCCAGAGCCACCGCACCAAGCACTGTTTCTCCTTATGGCCCAGAAGCGCGCGCAGAACTCAGCAGCCGCCTCACCACATTGCGCAATACGCTGGCGCCAGCAACGAATGATCCGCGTTACTTACAAGCCTGCGGCGGTGAAAAGCTAAACCGATTTAGAGATATTCAATGCTGTCGGCAAACCGCAGTACGCGCCGATCTTAATGCCAATTACATCCAGGTCGGTAACACTCGTACCATAGCGTGCCAGTATCCGCTACAATCTCAACTTGAAAGCCATTTCCGTATGCTGGCAGAAAACCGAACGCCAGTGTTGGCTGTTTTAGCGTCCAGTTCTGAGATAGCCAATCAAAGATTCGGTATGCCAGATTATTTCCGCCAGAGTGGTACCTATGGCAGTATCACTGTAGAGTCTAAAATGACTCAGCAAGTTGGTCTCGGTGACGGGATTATGGCAGATATGTATACTTTAACGATTCGTGAAGCGGGTCAAAAAACAATCTCTGTTCCTGTGGTTCATGTTGGCAATTGGCCCGATCAGACCGCAGTCAGCTCTGAAGTTACCAAGGCACTCGCTTCACTGGTAGATCAAACAGCAGAAACAAAACGCAATATGTATGAAAGCAAAGGAAGTTCAGCGGTAGGAGATGACTCCAAATTACGGCCGGTAATACATTGCCGTGCGGGTGTTGGCCGTACTGCGCAACTGATTGGCGCAATGTGCATGAATGATAGTCGTAATAGTCAGTTAAGCGTAGAAGATATGGTCAGCCAAATGCGAGTACAAAGAAATGGTATTATGGTACAAAAAGATGAGCAACTTGATGTTCTGATTAAGTTGGCTGAAGGACAAGGGCGACCATTATTAAATAGCTAATGTAAATATTTATTCCTATGAGTAAATAAAATTACTAAGAGATATACACCACTTTGCCAATCAAAGAAACTTTAAACCTCAACTAAAGTAAGCAATTAGTTGAGGTTTATCTGCTGTAGAATAATTTTTAACAAAAATATAAACAACAAAATTAAAAGTTATGTGTCTACTTTATGTAACCAAACGAGCCTGTCCATAATTCTGTGTAATCGCCACTGTATTAAAGGTGATCGTTTAGACGGTCACCGAACTCGATAATAAAACGACTCATTGCCAACCGCCAGTTTTGTATTGGCATGCTCCATTTTTTCGAAGCATCCCGGATAGCCAGATAAATAACCTTCCGCACCGAGTCGTCCGTCGGGAATACTTTGCATTTCTTTATCGCCTGCCGGATCACACTGTTCAGTGACTCAATGGCATTCGTGGTGTAGATGGCCTTGCGGATATCGGGCGGATAGCCGAAGAAGGTATTGAGATTTTCCCAGTGTGTATGTAGTCCCTCCTATTTTTAGTACCACCGCCAGTGAGGATCTCCATCCAGTTTTTGTCTTGCATAGATAACGGGTGGCATATTACCCAGTGAGCTATGCGGGCGTTCTTCGTTATATTCCGTTCGCCAGTCTTCTGTAAGCGTACGGACTTCGGACAGTGAACGGAACAAATACATATCAAGTATCACTCCGTGATGTTCTGCCCATTCAACCAGTGCTGCAGCAATAAATTCTGGACCGTTATCACTCCGTATAAAAGCAGGATAGCCTCTTTCTGTACTTAATCGCTCCAAAATACGGACCACTCGGTGTACCGGTATATTCAAGTCAATTTCAATTGCCAGTGCTTCCCGGTTAAAATCTCCACTACATTGAATAATCTGAACCTCCGACCGTCTGTCAGGGCATCACTCATAAAATCGACTGACCAGCAGTGGTTCATTTTAAGTGGAATAGCCAAAGGTTGTGGATGCCGATTGGGCAGGCGCTTTTTACCTTTTCGCCGAAAGTTAAGCTTCAGTAAGCGATAAACGCGATATACCCGTTTTACATTCCACGGTAATCCAGACTGCCGTAACTTATTGAACATAAGACCAAAGCCATATGCCGGATATTGATGTGCCAATTTTTGTAATACCTCAACAACCGGTATATCCCTCGCGGTGTTAGGACAATAATGCAGCAAACTTCGACTGATACCCATAATCCGGCACCCGCGCCGTTCACTGGCCTGATATTCCGTCATCACGTAACGCACCAGTTCGCGCTTTTCAGGTACCGTTAAAGTTTTTTTGCCACGACATCCTTAAGAATTTCATGATCTAAACTCAGAGAGGCATACATCTGCTTTAATCGTCGGTTTTCCTCTTCCCGCTCTTTCATTCGCTTTATATCAGAGGACTCCATGCCACCATATTTGGATTTCCAGTTGTAGTAACTGGCTTCAGATCCGCCGTTCTCGCGACAGACATCCTTCACATGCCGGCCACCTTCAACTTCTTTTAGAACCCGCAGGATCTGAGTTTCAGTAAAACGTGCTTTCTTCATAATGACCTCCGCTGATTATATATTAACCAGAGAACTCCATTAAACGATAAGACTAAATTCAGGGGGGACTACAAGATAACGGGGAGTGGACAATACGTTAATAATGCGTTATTCATTTCAATACGCAAATGTAATTTAAACTAATTATCATTTAGATAAATACGTTTTTAATTCCAATGCCCCGCCGGCATGGCGTAAAAATATAAAGTATCCATCCCCCCAAACCCTATTTATTAGCAATAAGGTCAGCTAGCCCACTGGTAATGCAGGAATACCAGAGATAGCAACGAATATTGACTGGGATGACATCAAAATAACCATAACCCGGCAGTCGCTACAATGTGATCTTTCATCCTAATTCTCTCAATTTATATGAGGAGCAGACTCTACTGATAAATACCCCCACTTCAGGGGATCACCGAAGGAGGCGTATTATTATTCTAAATTGGCTCAGGGGAAAGAATTGATACATGACTCCTTGAAAAATGGTTACGTAAATCAACCTGGGGGATATTATTGCCTCAATATACAGTAGATATATATTATCTCAGCCGTCAGCCGCCGTATCCTGGCGCATGGCGGCTTCTAGCAATAATTTAGCATCGCTAAGCGAGAGTTGTTCAGTACGCAAGCCGGTCACTATCACTTCCCCTGCCTTGCCCTGCTTTAGTTCCAAATTAGAAACGCGTGGTAATAAGCAGGCAATATCGTGACGACTGAGAGCCGTATTTTTCACATGTTCCAGCACCTCATTGGCAAAGGCTTTTTCGGCGGTAGATATCTGATGACTATTCTCTGTGAGTGGGTTAGTTTCAGTGAGACGACCGGCCTGCCCCCCGTGTCCCACTTGGGTAATTTGTTGATTTATTAACGATTGAAGAGTATTGATTTTCATCGAGTCTCCTGTCGCTATAATTGTCTCTACGATATTCTAAGTTATTTATTTTTGCTAAACTACTGTCGTAGACGATTTATTTTTTTAATCGGCTTTTAAACAGAAAATCACAATAAAAAATTATTTTTGGGAATCATTCTCATAAAACGAGGATGAAAAATCCAATTTAGGTAGATAACTCAATCTTATAATAGATAACACTAAACATATATCGATAGTTATTCCTATTCTGTAACTTTCATTTGTCCTAAAGTGGTAGATATTGCCCGAGAAAGTGCTTCAATTTGCCCATCAATACTCGCGTCAATAATACCTACCTCAGTCTCTAATATACAGCCCCCTTGATCCAAACGCGCATCGGCAGTCACCTCTAAATAGCTTATTTCCGGGAAGTCTTTATGTACTTTAGCTATTTGTTCACGAATAGCTCCTGCCTGATCAGGGTTGACCCTGACCACGACTTGCTTCTGATTACTCACCAAGGCTAAAGCCTCCCGCACAACTTGCAGTGTCATAGCCACTTGATCATAGTCATTGAGGATTTTACGTACCGCCAAAAGTACAACTTCACTCATCTGTTGTTCGACGTGGCGATAAAATTGCTGACATTGTAACTGTGTTTCATGAATCAAAGTCGCCTGTAAGGTACGCGCCTCATCCATGCCAGCCTGCCATCCTAACTGCTTTTGTTGCTCATAAACCTCTTGGGCGTCAGCCAGGATCTTTTCAGCATCCTGTTTTGCGGCACTAATCAACTCTTCGGTTGTTAAACTGGATTGGTAATCTTCGGCGCGCAAAATACGCAGACCGCAAGCGAGCGAGAGATTACTTGGTATTATTTGAACAAATGGCTGCATGTAGGCGTAACCTGTTTGACAAGTTTGTGACATAAAGTTTGGGCCAGTGGGCGTTGTGACTCGGCCACTAACCAAGGTTCTGACGGCGTAGCTAATGGGAGGCGTAAACTGAGCCGTTTACACCATGCCTGAGGTTGGGGTTCCATTGCTGCTAACCAAAAAGCCAGCCCCGACTGGATCATGGTACGGCTCTCTATTTCTGTCGGCAGCGGGCGCTGCCAGTGAGTGGGCCAAGGCCCGATTAGCAGCTCATGCTGTACAATAATTTGCCTTAATGTTTCTTGATTAACCAATGTCAATAATTGTTGTAATGGGGAGGCCAGTACACAACGGCGAATCGCCTCCCCATGCAGAACTAATCCAAGGCGACAAAGTAACAGTTCGAGCTGTGATTGAGGCTGCAAAGGCAGCGCCCCCAGCCCATGGGGCTCTTCATAGTCGGTATCAAGAGAAAATTCATCCAATAAAGCAGCATTGAGATGAGCACTATCGCGCCACTGAGGTAAGTAGGGCAATATTGAACGCCATAATGATGGTAACTGTTCCAAGTGCAAATAAGCCGCGGGGCAGAAGCGCAATTGAAAAGAGGTAATATAATTTTCCATCATCACTTCTTGCGTTGTAACCAAAAATATTGAGCAAGATTGGTCACTGGCAAAAGCAAAATAAGCAACGACAACAAGCCAATAAGATGCCCTTTTGACTCTTCACTCACTTGAATTGACAGTATGCTCGTGTTACGAGGTAAATGAGAGCTTTGACGAACATCTACCGATGGCACCAAAATGACACTGATGCGATCATAGGCCAGCCCCTCAATACTATTATTCACTAATTGTTTAATCTGAGGTATGTAGGTATCAAACTGAATATCTGCTGCATGCTTGATAAAAACCGAAGCGGATGCTGCTACACCCTTCTTACCTTTGTTATTTTGCTCTTCAGGCAATACGACATGCACTCGAGCCACTAATACCCCGTCAATTTCAGATAAAGTGCGGGAGATCTCTTGCGCCTTGGCATAATTAAGCCTCGCCAACTCTTCTATCGGTGAAGATATCAACCCATCTTTGGGGAACACATCCTGTAACGTGGAGAAACTCTCGTGTGGATAGCCCTTCCGTTTGAGAATATCAATAGCCTGAGCGACATCTGACTCCTCAACCAAGAGCTTAATCTTCCCATCTTTGTCTGGCTCTTTGTCTGCGGAAAGGCCTTCTTGGCGCAACAGCGCAAGCATTTCGTTCCCTTCCTTCTGACTAATTCCGGTATAAAGATCAACTTTGCAACCAGTTAAAAACAAGATTAATATCAATGTTGACAGTGAAGTCTTAACTTTCACTAGTTTTCACCCCCCCTTCGACAAGGTTTCAACATTTTGGCTCATTCGCCCGGCAGTCTTGGCGATAAGTTCTTCTTGGATTGTTATACGGATAAGTGACCATTGCATTAGCATCAGGTCGTTGGGATTATCAACTGAAACAGCCAGCTTAGTGTGTAAGTCACTTTTAACCGTCTTAAAAGACTTCTGAATATCACTAACCTCCTTGAGGAGTGAATGGCCCAGTCCCTGCGTATCTTCTGACATTGCCGCATCAAAGCGCATTATTTGGTCAGTTGTTGGCTCTGCCGGCCCTAATTCCTCCAGCGTGGTTATGATCACCTCATCGGCCTGAGCTATTTCTATGTTCGGCATTTATGTATCCATATCAATTTGATGGCTGTTATGAAGTAGGCTATCTACAATCGAGTTAGACGGTAATAGGATCATTAATTCTTTATTTATTAACTCTGATAAATAAGGTAATCCAACCTGGCTCTCATTGGGTTTTATACCCTCTAATACTTGGAGCAATATTGCTTCCCACCGCTTACCAAACGAGTCAAACTGCTGCAATACACTACGCAATTCAGGTAAATCTATAGCCGGTACAACAGACCCTTGATGTTGACCGAAACGCGCCAGTAACGCCTCACGTACTGGCGTCGCCAAAACCTCAAGAACGGCATGGTCAGGAGGGTTACTGGCATAATATTGCTGCCACAGAACTTCCCGTGTCTTTTCAGCGGATTCACTTTTTAGCTTATTCTCCAGTTGTGTTTTCAGCTCAGATGCTACCGGTTGTAGCGTAGAGACTGCCTGAGACGAAGACATCAACGATGTAATGGAACCTCTATTAAGGGTAACCGTCATGTTTTTAGTTGCTCCCTCATTCCATTCACAAATGTCTGTATTCTAGGATCCTGACTCCTTGCGAGACGATTTAAACGTGACTCTAAGGCGCTCCCCAACCCGAGGCGATATTCACATAAGGCTAACCAAGGTTCCAAATCAGGATAAGCTAATTTATTTCCTTGTTGCAAGGCGCTTGCGTAGTCCCCACGGTTCATCAAAGAGGAAAGGCGAATCAATTGAACCGCCTCTTCTTCACCTTTCAAATGTAACCATTCAGCAATGCAATTCGCTTCTTCGTGGTAGTGGTTGCCGGTTCCAATCAGAGCAATCTCTGCTAACAGTACGTTGAGTTTATATTTCATATTATGGGAACTTCTGTAGGATGCCTTGCATTAAGTCTTTCATGCTACGAACTATGGTTGAGTTTATATTGTAAATTACCGACCATTTATTAATTGAATGTTGTAAGTCAGCAAGTAGCGCCGGGTTGTCAGGCTTATCTTTCAATGCTGCTATCGAGTCATTAACCGCTTTGTTTGCATCGTCTGCTGGCTTCTTGAGCGTTTGAGCCACCGCATCTAAGTCTGCGATATCGGTTCCTTTCGTAAATCCAGAGAAGTTACTCATTTATTTTAGGTCTCCTGCTACATAATGAATAATGGCTATAGCTGACTCAAGAGCTTTAGATTCTCTCTGCCAAACCTGATACTGCTTGGCATCACCACCGCGCATCATATCTTTTTTGAGCTTAGTTAGTGCCATTTCTAGTTGCATGGTGATAGAGCGCACTGTCTCCACGTTATGCAGTTGCTCCTCTAATTGTGTCATCGAGGTTTACCTCCATTGAGTTGGATCACAAATTCCCGTTTTCCTTTACTCACAATCACCGCATCGCGTCGAATAGCCAGAATACGAACGCCATTGTTAAGTATGGCACCTTCTGGATAGCGTTGATGATTGTCGAGTACCACATAAGGCACTTTCCCTAACGAGATAGCTTGCACCTCGAAATTCAATTCATCATGCTGGGGTTGCCCCCCGACATTGACCAGTTCTAATTTAGGTCGATTGCCAAACTCTTGGCGAAAAGTTTGTTGTAGTTGATTAAATGAATTCAATTTTTCATCATTGACTTGCCCGCGTAATTCAATCAGCTCACCTTTAACATTTACAGTGAAATCTGAATCCAGACCAAATTGTTCAAGTAATGCATCAAGCCGCTTGCGTTGATTACCGGCAATCCGCACTTTACTTTCTACACCGAGCAGCCCTGGCACTTCAGCTTGCAGCAGGCTATCAATTTTTTGCTTTTGTATTTCCTCTGACACTTCCCCATTCAATTGTAGCCATCCCGCTTGCGGTGCTAAAGAAACCTCAATTCCATGGTATCCCAACCGTTGCAGGATGAATTCTGCCCCCTGACGCAGTTCTTCCATGCTGCGCAGTTCAAGCCGGAATGGAATGCCATGGCTCTCAAGAAAATTTTGCAGTGACAAGCGGGCATGATTATCCTGGATATAACCAGTTAATAACCAAGGTTCACCCTCTTTTTTGGGCGATGTTAAAACGACATCCTTGTAAGCAGCAGTTGCCAGCAAGCGCCGTACTTCTTGCTCAACAAGTTGTCCATCCTGGTTATACTCGCGCCACAATCCGTGCCCTAGCAGCCCCAAAAAAGTCAAAAGCAACAATAAAGAAAGAACTCCAAGCCCAATCCCAAGTCGTGAACGAGGTAACCTGTCGGTTGGCTCTTTTCTCTGCGTGGGAACCTGTAACGTCTCTGGCAAAGGTTGCCCTACGGCGACAAATGTCCACAGTAAAAAACCTACTTCCAGACAAGAGCCCGCGCGAAGAAGAGTCCCCAACGGCACGGGAAGCCCTTCTTGTAGTAGAGGTTCTGCAGAATCAGTTAGGCGAATACCTTCTTCATCGACCATCAGCACTAAATGCACGGGTGCTATTTCGCTGTCAGAAAGAACAATATCTGACTGCAACGGGTCTGAACCAAAAACACAGCGCCCATGAGGAAGCTCAACTTCAACACCACGGTGCTTCCCTTGATAAAAACGACAGACCCAACTCACAATACGCCACGCTTAGGCGCTGAAACACACCATGATTCCGCGGGAGTACAAGCACCTTCAACCACGCGCCATCCCAAACTTTTGTCCATCTTGCACTGAGTAAGATAGGATGATTTATTGTTTTGACTCAGCCATTTCTGCACTTCTTGCGCTTTGTTTAAAGGCTGACACTGGAAGCCACCTAATAACTTATTCAAGGTAGTGCTTTGATTAGATATTTCATCAACAGCTAAGATACCAGTACGTAGATCCCGACCATTACCTAACGCTAAATGATGCGCAATACCTTCGTCAATAATCCGTGGTTCGATGATAAACAGCCGTACCGTACGGCGAGTTAACTCACTTTTACGGCGGAAAAGTGCGCCAAGATAAGGAATATCACCAAGCAAAGGCACCTTACTAAGAGCAACACTCAATTCGTCACGATAAATACCACCAATAATCAAACTCTGGCCATGTCCCACGCGAGCGACAGTATCAACGACCGTACGACTGATAGTGGGGATTCCGTCAATCCCTGAACTATTCGGTTTTTGGTTCCCATCCTCAATGTGTAGATTGAGACTGATTTCTGACTTATCTCCTTGAGTCAGCACCCTTGGTGTCATACGCAGCATAGTGCCGTAGGTGATCCCTTTCAGTTCAGCCACTTCTTTACCTGTCACTTTGACGTAATAGGTTTCATGGTGATCAATCACCGCTTGGGCATTTTCTTGTGTTAGCAGGGTCGGACGTGAAACAACTTGAGCCGAACCTTCATTTTCAAGTAAATTGACTCTTGCTAATAGGTAGTCAAGCCCGCGAGCATCAATCAAACTACCCAATGCACCGTTTGAAGCGATGTTACTTTGATCCCCGGTTGTTTTTATTACCACCTGATGATTGTTGCCAGTACGAATGCCAACTCGCCAGTCCACACCTAATTCAGTAAGTTGGTCGGCATTTATATCGACAATGGATAACGCCACTTCAATACGAGCGCTAGGTTTATCAAGCGCATGAATTAACCGTTGATACATTGGCATACGCTCAGGAGAATCGCGCACTATTATCGCATTGAGCGATGGATCCGCTTCAACCTTGGCTTGAGCTGAAGCCCGGGTAGCGGCCTGCGGTATTCTCTGATTATCCACTGTCACTTGTTGGATTGTGGCATCGCTTAACACGCGTTGAAGTATCGTTGCAACCCCAGGAGCAGCCACTTCGTCATCACGGTAATGAATAGTTCGATCGCTCGCTGATGCATATTTGAGAGGGAAAATCTCAATCGCTAATGCCCCTGTTTTTTCACTGCGAATTTGCGTCTGTTGTTCCAATGCGGCTGCGGTCTGTTCAACCAATTCAAGATAACGAGGAGGACCAGAGACGTAAACAAGGCGGTTGCTAGCATCAGGGCGCCAGCCAAAACGAGGCTCCCATATACCAGAACGTTGTAATGCCAGCTTTAACTCTGCGGCCTCACTTTCCTGTAAACGAATGAGACGAGACGCTACCTCACTATTTTTAAAAATGTAGAGCACATTGCCATCATAGTACCAAACCAAATTGTAAAGGGAGGCAATATGCTGTAGGAAATCCTGAGGGTTATCATGCTCAAACTGGCCGGAAACTTTGTCATTAATCTTATCGCTTACTACCACTGTAGCATCATAATTAGCGCTGAAATCAATTAATAAATCGCGTAAACTTTCCCCCTTCGCCACATAAACATAAGGTATAGGCAACCAATCAAGTTCTTGCGCCCAGCTATAGTTAGAAAGTAACAGTAACGTCCCGGTGAGTACGCGCTTGAAAAAAGAATGTAGCGGAAAAGCCATATTACTTAATTCCACCCCACGCGAGACGCTACAGAAAATGGTGTTAACTGAGGAATTAAATGTTCTAGCAGAGCCAGTTGTTTATTTATTACTTCTTGCAATCCGTGAGTATCAAGCTCTTGTAGACGTAAACGCGCCTCCAGTACCAATTGACCACAATCATCCAATACTAAAGTTTGAGGGTAACGTTTAGCCCATGCCAACGCTTGTTGCATTAGGGAGCGAAGCAATGTGACGTTAACGTTATTTCCTTCACGTAACATTGGTGCGTCAATAGGAGTGCGTAATACCAGTTCTGAACCATGCGGAGCCAGCATGACAAGATGCTTATCTATAGTTAAACGGTAAACACCTTGTTTATCGGCAACAAACGGTTTTCTTCCTAAACTGGCTGCCAAGTTTTTTAGTAAATTTTGCATTATTTCTCGGATGGTTATATATAAACTAAGTAATCCTGCGCCAAATAAATAACCTACTTCATGTCATCGTGACATAAGGTTTCGCGGTTCAGCTCAAACTTCCAGATATTCAAAAAAATGTTCATGATAATTATCAACCACCTGTATAGCAATAGATGATATTACGTTAATCGAACTAATGAGACTTGCTCTATTTGATGGAGGTCGTTTCTTGCGCCACCGCACTTAATAAACCAGATAAGCTATATTGATTATTAAACAACATATTATTGCCATCCAGCGGCGAAACAATACTGTTCTATGTTTCGTTGAAATTTGGCTCATCCCATTGAATCTTCACAATCTAATCCCGTATTTTACTTTATAGTCCAAAAGTGTCTTTTAAAAAAAACACAGATAATTTTAGCCTGTGGTTGCTATTTTAGTAAGACGGGCTTGGCTTGGAGTGCATCCGAAGCGACGTCGATAACTTTGAGTGAAATAAGACTGACTCGAGAACCCCGCTTCCATGGCAATATCAACAATACTCATCTTACCATTAAGAAGTAATTGGTGAGCATAGAGAATACGTCGCTCGCTTATCCAGGCGCGTGGTGAAATGCCATAAACTGTACCAAACAGTTCTTTGAATGTGGTTAATCCCATGCCGAATTCTCGCGCAAATTTGCTTAGCTTCCACCCTTGTAGATAATTTTCCTCCATAAATTTTTGCAACCGTTCTTCTGGGCGGTTGCCTAAATGGCGCAGAGCCGAGAGAAATAAAGTCCCTTGCGAGCTAAAGGCAAGCAAAAGCAGTAATTCCTCAATACGCAGTTGCGTTAATACTGACGGAAAATCACTCCGTTCCAATATGGCACATAGATTTTGAATGGATTGTGATAATATTGGTGAAATATTAAAAATTAACAATGGTTTGGGTGTGGAGTTGTCTCGTCCAATTTCACTAAGCAAAGAACCAAAGCGATGCAAAAAAGTACTCAAAAAACTGCCGGGTAATGGAATCCAAAGTAATTGGCAGGGTTCTTTTGTACCACATCGAACAGCATAGCTGCCACGACGCAAAAACAGCATATTCCCCTCATCTAAATCATATGTCTGACCGCTGCTCTGCCATGAAATCTGACCTTGCAAAAGAATATATAGGCCATCTTGTGAATGCTCAACAACCTTAAATATAGGTGTGACCCATTCTAATTTAATAATCTCTAGTGATGCCATAAATGTTATACTGTCCTAAAAATCTAAAACTTGTATATATTTATCTAATGAGGTGTATTGAGTTATTATGCGTGCGATGTACAACCATCGATTAATGCAACCAAAACCAATATAATAAATCACCTATCTGGTATTAGGTAACTGGCAATTTGGATAACATGTTTTAGGTATCATTTGTAAAACGACTTTGTTTTTACCAGTAAGCTTTTGCTGAGCCACCGCCTGAACTCCTCGCTCTGGAAAAGAGAGGGTTGACCGTAGGTAAAGTTCACCTTCCCCGCGTTGAGCTGGATTCAGTTTTATAGAAAAGAATAAAGGTAGGTTACCTGTTTCGAAATGAGTGCGCTGAACCTCTCGAACTTTCCCCTCATACAACCCAAACATACTAACATCAATGTGTGCTATGCGAGATAATGGTCGTGACATACGCACCTCCCCCACAATACGCTGAGCTGGCATTGGGGGGGTAGCGCACCCCACTAATAGAAAAGAAATGATGAGTGCTATAATACGACTCACGCCAGTCCCTCCCTTGAGTTCACACAAAGAAGATAGCTAGATGATAGCAATCCGAGTTCGCGCAATATGTGGTGAAATTTATTATTGTAAAATAACAACCCATTCCCAATTATCTCAACGGGTCCACCACGAACTCATTTAATTTAGCTACTGCAATATCACACCTTGCGCATATAAAGCCAAACATCCTTTCTTTCATAAAAAAAGGATGTTTGGTTAGAATCGGAATCAGCAAACAAACACATGTAATAGTAATGACAATACTGTATTATTTGTATTCAACAAAAAAAAGTCAAGAGATTAATCCTAATTAGTGCTAGTTATGTTTAATTGTAAAATGCACAGGAGAAATACAATTACCATACTGTATATATGGTTTTAAATCGCATCATATATTCCTAATATAAGTGAACCTCTTGTTGGTTAACCATATCGAATAAATTACATATTCCCAATAGCCGGTGTTAATCACCCCATTTTTCCGATAAAAACATAGACTAGAAAGTAGAGAAAATAGTATAGACCAACAAAAATGTCATCTGTTTTAACCATATTCCTAGTTACATTGCAGCCTATTATAACATTTCGGAATGTTGTTTCTCGATATTTTGCCTTTCTAGCCATCGTAGCACTTCAGCTGTGGCCTCTATTTGCTCAGCCGGAATATAGTGATCGACGAGCGCATCCCAATAAAGAGCACGGGCTAATGGGATACGTTGTAAAATAGGCACCCCTTCTTCTTCTGCTATTTTGCGCACAGTCTGAACTTGGGCATCGGTATATTTGAATGTTACCAACGGTAGTGGTGTTTCCCCTCGCTTGTAAAGAATACCAATAGCAATATGGGTCGGATTAGCTACCACCACTGATGAGCGTTTAACATTTTCCCGCATGTTCCTCGATTGGATCTCTTGATGAAACTGACGACGCTTGCTTTTGATTTCTGGGCTACCCTCCATTTCTTTGTACTCGCGTTTGATCTCATCCTTGCTCATTTTAAGTTCCTTAATATATTGATAGTATTCAAAGGCATAGTCGGCTATGGAGATGACCACAAAGCCAACAGTACAGATAACCATCAACTGCCGGAGTATTTGCCCCAATAAAGGGGTAATACATTCAATTCCACAGGTTGGCAACTGCAAGAGTGTGACTAGATTTCCCTTAATGATTATCCAGATGAGTATACTGAGCAAAACAACCTTGAGAATGGATTTGAGAAACTCCACTAAACTTTTGATGGAAAAGATACGCTTGGCACCCTCTATTGGATTGATTTTTTTAATATCCGGTTTAATTGCTTCACCACTTATAAGAAAACCATACTGCACAACATGAGATGCGATCGCCATTAATGCCGCCACTGTTAACAAAGGAAAACAGAGATAAAAAAACTCGAGCAACACATTGTCAACCACATAGCTAAGCGCCTGCGAGAAAGGAAGATAGCTCTGCTCTGCGGGGATTAGCATCAGCTTACTAAAATGCTCGAAATAGTAGTCAGAAAGCCCCATTAACATCGCACTCAGCGCGACGATAAGCGCAGTAGAGACCACTTCCTTACTTTTCGCTACCTGTCCCTTTTTGCGCGCATCACGGATTTTCTTCGGGGTGGGTTGCTCTGTCTTTTCTCCGCTCATTACTTCTCCAAAACAGGGATCAGTAAACTTATAGGATCCATAACCAACAGCATTGCTTTACTGGCATGACTCATCATTTGCATACAGTAGATAACCAACAACAGGCTTGCTATCGCGCTTTTTATCGGCATAGCCAGCACAAAGACGTTTAAAGAAGGCGCAAAACGACTGATGAGTGCAAGTCCAAATTCAGCTAAAAACATAGCGATGAGTAAAGGAGCAGCCAATACAGCGGCGATTAATAGTATCTGGCTGAATTGGTTATAAAAGAAATCAACCCACTGTTCACTAACTGCAGGGAAAAAGCTGGCCACCGGCCAATTTACATAGCTGTGAAAGAGGGCTGAAAGCAAAGAGAGGAAAGCCCCTCCGCTGAAGAAAATTGTTATTAACGTTTGAGTCAAAAGTAAACCAGTCGGACTAGTTTGACTATCAAGTCCAGGATTGAGTAGAGATGCCATCGCGGCACCTCTTTGGTTATCTACAATAAATCCTGCGGATTCTAAGGCCCAGAAAGGAATGGTGGCCACAAACCCAATCAATAACCCCAGTATGATCTCTTTGCCGATAAGCAGCATCAACGTAAACGCATCAACCTCAATATAAGGTTGGTTAGCGACGGCAGGATAGACATAAAGAGCCAATGAACAGACAATACCATTACGCAGCAATACTCCACCGAGGAGCTGTTTACTTAACACTGGCAATATAACAAAACAAGCCATAAAACGAGGCAACAGCAGGGTATAAGTGAGCAATGGTCTTTGGATTAAATCCGCTATCATCTTATGCCTTGTATCTTCATCATGGTCATTTCTGCAAAACTGTGCAATTCATTACCAAGCCACGAGGCGGTAGCAAACAGTGTGACCACCACAGCGATCAATTTGATAACGAAGCCCAGAGTTTGCTCTTGGATTTGCGTTAAAGCTTGTACTAAAGATACCAAAGTTCCTACCACCGCAGCCACTAACACCGGCGGCATTGAAAGGACTAGCACCAGCCATAATGCCTGACTGGTGAAGTGAATTATGTCACCTTGACTCATGTCACCCTCCGTAGCTAATCACCAGCCCATGCGTGAGTCGTGTCCAGCCATCAAGTAAAACAAATAGCAGCAATTTAAATGGCAGTGAAATAGTCATGGGGGAAACCATCATCATCCCCATTGCCAACAAGATATTGGAAATAACCAGGTCAATGACGATAAATGGTAAATAGATGAGAAAGCCTATCTCAAATGCTCGAGTCAACTCACTCACCGTAAACGCAGGCAATAAAATGAACAGGCTGTCTGACTCTAACCGGTCAGCATACTGCTTGGGCCATAACTGTTTAGTGCTGTCAACAAAAAAAGAGTATTCTTGCGCTTGAATATGCTGCTTAAGGAACATGCGATAGGGGGCAAGCCCTTCATCAAAGAATTTCTCAACAGATTCTATGTTCGTGAGGCTAACCTCATTAGCTTGTAAATAGTCTTGCGTCGCGAAGCCAACGGGTGCCATTACATAAAGACTAAGGATGATTGCTAAGCCATACATTGCCATGTTGGGGGGGATTTGCTGTACCCCAAGGGCATTGCGGAGTAGTGAAAAGACCACCGCAAATTTGACAAACGATGTAGCCATTACCGAAATCAATGGAAGCAGAGTCAGCAAAGATAAAACGATGATGAGATTAATTTCATCCGGTAACTGGATCATGAAATCGTAACCTCTGTCAGGCGTTCAATTCGAACCCCGAGGCGCCCTTGGATCTCGACCAATCGACCATGTCCAAGCAACCGGCCGTTAGCCAGCAAGCGCACTTCACCATCAACAGGTGTTGTAAGATCAATAAGAGAACCCGGCTCCAGGCTAGTGAGTGTGTGCCAATCTAAGATTTGCCGCCCCACTTCAAAGCTAACTTGAACCGGAAGTTGGTTCAAATCGGTCAATGGTTCGGGGTTAAGTTCGTCAGATTCATGACTCATACCGATAAACTCCAATTTATTTGATTGTAATTGAAAGTAGCCCCAAGGGTTCTCACCAACATAGGCGAGTACTGGCGAATTAGGCCCACTCCCCTCAGGGGCCAACAACACATCACCTAATCGAAGGGAATCAACCTCATCTAGAGTCAGGTATACTTTATGCCAACGCAAAGAAATAAGGATAGGCAAAGGTATGCGCTCAGAATTGGGTCGTGCGGGTAACAGAGCGAACAGAGCCTCAGCTGAGGTTAGCCAGAAGGAGATATGCGCATTATCTCGGGACAGCCGCAAACTCAACAGAGGTTGCGTGACAGAAAGAGACGCTGTCGCTATATCATTACAGACCAGTTTCGGCAGGAAAACTGTCTGGCGTTCCAACAGCGCAAGTTGCAACTCTTTCGGCAGAGTAAAGAATGGAGCCCCTAGTAAGTCGGCGGTTAACCAGTTAGCCAGATCATTGCCAAAACAGTAGAGCGTGAAGTGCGTTCCCTTCCATTGTAACTGTAATATACAGTTCAAAGACGAAGGAGGCTCAGAGACGGTAAGTTCGAGTTTTCCCTCTTCCCACAAGTAGTTTTGTTGATAATGGCTGAGCCGTTGACGTAGCGACAGTTCACTTAATTTGGCCTGTGGCAAGGTTAACAAACTCATTCTTCAGCCTCCCACTCCTCATAGACGTGGCGTTTCTGACGTGACTCCTGTTCACTGTCATCGCTAGCTTGAAAATCAAGTTGTGTTGGCTCAATGCGTTGTAATCGCTCAAGAAGATCATAACTTCCCTGCGCTAAAATTCTTAAAGCTTCCCGACTGGCGATCAGTTCTACATGCAGTTTTCCCGGAATCTCAGCAATACGAACCATAATAGCCCCCAATTCAGGTAAGTTAAGGTGTAATTGGGTTACTTGGGATGAGCCGCCGCGCAGTTCTAGTTCTACCGCTAGTCGCTGTGCTAACTGTATAAGTTGCTCTGAGACTGATGCCAGCCTGGTCGCGCGCATTGTTGCTAATAGGTGATCACCCGGCGTGACAACCGGTGCTGTAAAAGACAAGGAATACATCTCCGGCAAGGTTTCTTCGCGCGGAAGTAACAGTTTTTCTGGTCGCGGTGGTTCGATGGTATCTTTGCTGCTATCAACGCCATCAGTAAGATGTTGGGACCGATCCGCCAGCTCGGTCATGTCCAGTTGCTCTGACTGCACTGTCGCTTTGTACGGAAAACGAGCAGATTTTTCTGCTACCTCAGTCACAGGAGTAGCACACCATCTTGCTACCAAATGATCATCCGGTGTGGCACTAACTGCCGGGGGACATATCTCTGGCAATGCTTTTTGATGAAGAGCTAACGGTTCTTCTGCAAGGCGTTTTTGCCTGCTATCGCGCTGGTTTTTTGCTATACTGGCCGGAGTTTCCCTACCGACAGACCATACAATAACCTCTGCGCCGTCAGCAGCCGGATTCAATGGCTGAACAGTCGGCTTGCTATTCAATTGAACTGGTTGAGCGGAATCGATAGGCGATTGCTGAACAAATAACTCATCATGTCCAGACGGCTCGCAGGGGGATTCACTTGATGTCCCCGTTTCACAAGTCACCCCCTCTAAAAAGGGCGCCAATGGCATGAGAGCATTAATAATACTCTCTACGCGGTCATCAAAACGGCTATCCTGCTGGTATAAGTGCGCTCTATTGGTAGCACCTTCGGCAAGCGGAGATAAGTTGAAATCATGATTATTCTGATGGTTGTGTTGAGGTTTTAATCCTACCTCTTTCCTTCCGGGTTGAGACGTCGCCGCTAATGGCGCATGCGCACGCAAGCCATCTCCTTTCTGACCTTCTTTTTTGCCAAGGTCATGCGGACGTACAGGTTTAAGCGACTCTTCTTTGGGATGACAATTCCCCTTATTATTATGCAACAGCGCTTGCTCAAAATCGACACATGCTTGCAAAGCATGATGCGGCTTCCCCAGAGGTTGATACTCAGGTTCTAATGGGGAACGAGTGGTGATTTTATTCATTAGGCGTTCCTGTGATGCTGTAGAAACTCTTCTTGTTCTTGTTCTTCCTGATAATGTTGTTGATTTAGCTCATCTTCATCTTCTCGTCGCACTAGCTCGAGAAACTTATTTTCCTTATGACGAGCCTGTTGCAGCATCTTTTGGCATAACGTAAGGCGCTCACGCTCATTGGCTAAACGTTCCAATAATTTGGCGCACTCCAGTTCATAATTGGCCTCCTTTTCACGTAGCGACGCTATTTGTCGCTGCCATTTCTCCAAATCTTTACAATTCAGTGTGGTGTTTTTTCGCTGATCAAATAGACGTTGCTCCTCATCAATACGCCACAAATGGTAATCCTGACTGGTTTGCACCGCCTCTTGATGACGTCGATGAGCTGCCTGCAAGCAAGCTTGCTGAGTCTTGATGGCTTTCTCCGCACGTTCAACGCGTAAAACTTTAACCCGGTGCAGGCGGCGTATCATTGGGTCAGCGTCTCCAATAAGTTCAGCGTCTCATTGAAATGGCTTAACTCGTGCGTCCCCTGGCAGAGCCATCCTCGAATCGCCCCCATGCGTTCAATCGCTTGATCGGCCTCTTTGTCTTGCCCTTTCTGGTACTCCCCGATTTGCAACAGCAATTCCACTTCTTCATATTTGGCCAATAAACGGCGTAAGTCCCCCGCCCAGGTTTTGTGCTCCTTGCTGACAATTTGATTCATCACCCTGCTCGCTGAACGTAATACGTCAATGGCAGGATAATGATTAGCTGCCGCTAATTTCCGTGACAGAATAATATGACCATCAAGTATCGAACGTGTTTCGTCGGCCACGGGTTCGGTCATATCGTCCCCTTCGACCAGTACGGTATAGAGAGCCGTAATTGACCCTTTGCTGGACTGACCAGCCCTTTCCATCAAACGGGGTAAAGCGGCAAATACTGACGGAGGATAACCGCGGCGAGTCGGTGGTTCTCCCGCAGCTAAGCCTATTTCACGCTGAGCACGAGCAAACCGTGTTACAGAGTCCATAAGTAACAATACGCGTTTCCCTTGATCGCGAAAATATTCAGCAATAGATGTCGCCACGAATCCAGCTTTGGCTCTTTCCATTGAGGGCCGATCCGAGGTGGCCACCACGAGAACCGCTTTGCGTAACCCCTCTTCGCCTAAATCAGACTCAATAAACTCACGCACTTCGCGTCCACGCTCACCAATAAGCGCCAGCACGGTTACGTCTACTTCAGCACTACGAATAAGCGAAGCAAGCAGTGTACTTTTCCCCCCCCCGGCGGCCGCGAAGATGCCCATTCTTTGCCCCTCGCCACAGGTAAGCAAACCGTCAATAACCCGGATCCCCAAAGAAAGTGGTGTGGTAATAAGTTTTCGGCTCATCGGCGCTGGGGCATCCTGATAAACTGGGTACCAAGCCGCCGGTTCAGGGAGATGCCCCCCATCGAAAGGCTGCCCTAAACCATCCAACACCTGTCCCAGCAGATGTTCACCCACCCCAACCTGATGCATTGTCCCTGTCGGGCTAACTTCAGTATTAGAAGATATCCCGTACATTTCACCAAGTGGAATAAGTAATGCTTGATGTTGGGCAAAACCTATGACTTCAGCCTGTAAAGACAGGCTGTTGTCAGGGTTACGTAAGTAACATAACTCACCGATGCGCACACCTGGCACTACCGCTTTTAATAACGTTCCTGTCACTTGAGTGACACGTCCTCTAATTTGGATTAGGCGGCTACCTACAATGCCATGACGAATATGATGAGGTATCTGATCTAGTGAGAGCATAAATCCATAATGGTTGAAATATTAACCACTATTTTAGTGACTAAAAACGCTAAAAAATTGTAGCGGGAGCCGCGAGTTTTTAGAAAAATAGCCAAGCAGCACTAAAATTTCTCGGCTGATTTTGGCATCGATAAGCAAGAACTATTTTTATAATCGCGGTAATTGTAATTATAAACTGTTCATCTCAGGGAGTAGTTATGACGACGCTTCATAACCTATCTTATGGCAATACCCCGCTGCATAATGAGCGTCCAGAGATTGCCAGTAGTCAGATCGTAAATCAGACTCTGGGTCAATTTCGGGGAGAATCTGTGCAGATAGTCAGCGGCACTCTGCAGTCTATAGCTGATATGGCAGAAGAGGTAACATTTGTCTTCTCCGAGCGTAAGGAGCTCTCCCTCGACAAACGCAAATTAAGTGACAGCCAGGCTCGAGTTAGCGACGTTGAGGAGCAGGTTAATCAATACCTTAGCAAAGTTCCAGAGTTGGAACAAAAACAGAATGTGAGTGAGCTGCTCAGTCTGTTGAGTAACAGCCCCAATATAAGCTTGTCCCAGTTAAAGGCTTATCTGGAGGGGAAATCAGAAGAACCGAGTGAGCAATTCAAAATGCTCTGCGGCTTGCGTGATGCCCTGAAAGGGCGCCCTGAATTAGCACATCTTTCGCATTTGGTTGAACAAGCTCTGGTCAGCATGGCTGAAGAGCAAGGAGAAACCATTGTATTGGGTGCCAGGATAACCCCGGAAGCGTACAGAGAATCCCAGTCGGGTGTTAATCCACTGCAGCCGCTCCGTGATACCTACCGCGATGCAGTGATGGGTTATCAAGGAATTTATGCGATCTGGAGTGATTTACAAAAACGTTTTCCTAATGGGGATATAGACTCGGTGATATTATTCCTGCAAAAGGCGCTTAGTGCAGATCTACAAAGTCAACAAAGCGGGTCTGGACGGGAAAAATTAGGAATAGTTATTAGTGACTTACAGAAGCTAAAGGAGTTTGGTAGCGTGAGTGACCAAGTTAAAGGATTTTGGCAATTTTTTTCAGAGGGTAAAACTAATGGCGTACGACCTTTCTGAGTTTATGGGAGATATTGTCGCACTGGTTGACAAGCGCTGGGCGGGGATTCATGACATTGAACATCTTGCCAACGCCTTTTCCCTTCCTACGCCTGAAATCAAAGTGCGTTTCTATCAAGATTTAAAAAGAATGTTTCGTCTTTTCCCTCTGGGGGTATTTAGCGATGAGGAGCAACGGCAAAATTTATTGCAAATGTGTCAAAATGCGATCGATATGGCTATTGAGAGTGAAGAGGAAGAATTGAGTGAGTTGGATTGAACCCATCATTTCCCATTTCTGCCAGGATCTGGGAGTGCCAACATCTAGCCCCCTTTCGCCTCTTATTCAATTAGAGATGGCTCAATCTGGCACGCTGCAACTGGAACAACATGGTGCGACACTGACATTGTGGTTAGCGCGTTCTCTTGCCTGGCACCGGTGCGAAGATGCTATGGTCAAAGCGCTAACGCTCACGGCGGCCCAAAAGAGTGGCGCTTTACCGCTGCGAGCGGGGTGGTTAGGGGAAAGTCAGCTGGTGTTATTTGTCTCGCTTGATGAGCGTTCCTTAACCTTGCCCCTTTTACATCAAGCTTTCGAACAGTTACTGCGATTGCAGCAAGAGGTGCTTGCGCCGTGAGTCGCATAATAACTGCCCCCCATATTGGCATCGAAAAACTGTCGGCGATTAGCCTGGAAGAGCTATCCTGTGGCTTGCCTGAACGTTATGCCTTGCCGCCTGATGGGCATCCAGTCGAACCACATTTAGAGCGCCTTTACCCTACAGCACAAAGCAAGCGTAGCCTATGGGACTTTGCTTCTCCCGGCTATACATTTCATGGATTACATCGAGCTCAAGATTATCGGCGCGAACTGGATACCTTGCAGTCACTGCTAACCACCAGTCAGTCCTCAGAGCTACAAGCTGCCGCGGCGCTGCTTAAATGCCAACAAGATGATGATCGGTTACTGCAAATAATCCTTAACCTGTTGCACAAAGTATGAATATTACTTTAACCAAACGACAACAGGAGTTCTTGCTGCTCAACGGTTGGTTACAACTACAATGTGGCCATGCAGAGCGCGCATGTATTCTATTGGACGCCTTGCTGACGTTAAATCCTGAGCATTTAGCCGGTCGGCGTTGCCGATTAGTCGCGCTACTTAATAATAACCAGGGAGAACGTGCCGAAAAAGAAGCGCAATGGCTAATATCACATGACCCTTTACAGGCTGGGAATTGGCTCTGTTTGAGCCGCGCCCAACAACTGAACGGCGATCTTGATAAGGCTCGCCATGCTTATCAACATTATTTGGAGTTGAAAGATCATAATGAATCCCCATGATCTTGAGTGGCTAAATCGTATTGGCGAGCGTAAAGATATCATGCTGGCAGTGCTGCTGTTAGCTGTGGTATTCATGATGGTCTTACCACTCCCCCCCCTTGTGTTGGACATTCTGATTGCTGTTAACATGACCATTTCAGTGGTGTTGTTAATGATAGCGATCTATATCAACTCTCCTTTACAATTTTCAGCTTTCCCTGCGGTGCTACTCGTTACCACGTTATTTCGTCTCGCACTTTCAGTTAGCACCACCCGCATGATCCTGCTACAAGCTGATGCGGGGCAGATTGTTTACACCTTTGGTAATTTCGTCGTTGGCGGTAACCTCATCGTCGGGATTGTCATCTTCCTGATCATCACTATTGTGCAATTTTTAGTGATAACGAAAGGCTCAGAACGTGTAGCAGAAGTTAGTGCCAGATTCTCTCTTGATGCGATGCCGGGTAAACAGATGAGTATCGATGGCGATATGCGAGCCGGGGTGATCGATGTCAATGAAGCGCGTGAGCGACGCGCGACGATAGAAAAAGAAAGCCAAATGTTCGGTTCTATGGACGGCGCCATGAAGTTCGTCAAAGGGGATGCAATAGCCGGCCTCATTATTATCTTTGTCAATATATTAGGCGGCGTCACCATTGGTGTTACCCAAAAAGGATTAGCGGCCGCTGAGGCACTGCAACTCTATTCCATCCTCACTGTCGGGGATGGGATGGTTTCTCAGGTACCTGCCCTGCTGATAGCTATTACCGCGGGTATTATCGTCACCCGCGTCTCTTCAGAAGATTCATCAGATCTGGGTAGCGATATTGGCAAACAGGTTGTCGCTCAGCCTAAAGCCATGCTAATTGGTGGCGTACTGCTGTTGCTCTTTGGTCTTATCCCCGGCTTCCCAACAGTCACCTTTCTGATTTTGGCGCTATTGGTAGGCTGTGGTGGTTATATGCTCAGCCGTAAGCAGAGTCGTAATGACGAGGCTAATCAAGACCTGCAATCCATACTGACGAGCGGTTCTGGCGCCCCGGCTGCTCGAACCAAAGCCAAAACAAGTGGGGCAAACAAGGGCCGACTAGGGGAACAAGAAGCATTTGCTATGACGGTTCCCTTGCTGATTGATGTAGATTCAAGCCAACAGGAAGCACTGGAAGCGATAGCACTAAATGATGAGCTGGTTCGAGTGCGCCGTGCTCTTTATCTTGATCTTGGCGTACCTTTCCCTGGGATCCATCTGCGTTTTAATGAGGGGATGGGTGAAGGCGAATATATTATTTCCTTGCAAGAAGTTCCAGTGGCGCGAGGTGAGCTTAAGGCAGGTTATTTACTCGTGCGTGAATCCGTCAGCCAACTCGAATTACTGGGTATACCCTATGAAAAAGGGGAACATTTGCTACCCGATCAGGAAGCTTTCTGGGTATCGGTTGAATATGAGGAGCGCCTGGAAAAGTCTCAACTGGAATTTTTCTCTCATTCCCAAGTTCTAACCTGGCATCTTTCTCATGTCCTACGTGAATATGCCGAAGATTTCATTGGTATCCAAGAAACCCGCTATCTGCTCGAACAGATGGAAGGAGGCTATGGCGAATTAATTAAAGAAGTACAAAGAATCGTTCCCTTACAACGAATGACCGAAATATTACAACGATTAGTTGGAGAAGATATTTCTATCCGTAATATGCGATCTATTCTTGAAGCTATGGTGGAATGGGGACAAAAAGAGAAAGACGTCGTTCAACTCACAGAATATATCCGCAGTAGTCTAAAACGTTATATCTGCTACAAATACGCTAATGGCAACAATATATTGCCGGCTTATCTTTTCGATCAAGAAGTAGAAGAAAAAATTCGTAGCGGTGTGCGCCAAACCAGTGCAGGGAGTTATTTGGCATTGGAGCCTGCTGTTACCGAGAGTTTACTTGAACAAGTTCGCAAGACTATTGGCGATCTATCGCAAATCCAGAGTAAACCGGTGCTGATTGTTTCTATGGATATTCGTCGCTATGTGCGCAAACTGATTGAGAGCGAATACTATGGCTTGCCGGTACTTTCATACCAAGAGCTGACTCAGCAGATTAATATCCAACCACTTGGACGAATTTGCTTATGATGGCAGATCCTTTAATTCCGTGGCTTACCGAACATGGCTTGGTTTGCCACCCTCATACTTTGTCTGGCACCCCCATTTCTTTAGGTTCGGCCTTTCAATTAGCTGGCCTCAAGCTTGCATGGCGCGTAGAAATTGAACAAAGGCGGGTTTGGATCGTGCTTATCCAACGAGTGGAACAACGTCGAGGGCTGAAAAATCCCTTCGCGGCACTTTATATGTTAGCTAATGCAGCGCGGGCCGTTCTTGGCCCTGACTATTATCTGTATGGCAATGTCGATGTACTGGCGGGGAGTTCTCTCAGTACGCAACGGCTCGCTCATTTTTATCGGCGTTGGACCGGGGCCAAAGAATTAAGCACCGGGTGGTTCTCACTAAAAGTATCACAAGTCATCACCTTATCTAATATGAAAAAGCGACAAAACAACGGCTTTGCCTGACAAGCTAAATAAAAATAACGTAATAGAATAGGAGGTAGATTATGAAGTCTTCCCATTTTGATGAATATGACAAAACGCTTAAACAGGCAGAACTGGCAATAGCCGACAGCGATCACCGCGCAAAATTATTGCAAGAAATGTGTGCTGATATCGGCTTAACGCCTGAAGCCGTAATGAAGATATTTGCGGGCCGTTCCGCCGAAGAGATAAAGCCAGCGGAGCGCGAGTTGCTTGATGAAATTAAGCGTCAGAGGGAGAGGCAGCCTCAACATCCCTACGATGGGAAGAGACCAAGAAAACCAACGATGATGCGAGGGCAAATTATTTAATATGATTAGAGCCTACGAACAAAACCCACAACATTTTATTGAGGATCTAGAAAAAGTTAGGGTGGAACAACTTACTGGTCATGGTTCTTCAGTTTTAGAAGAATTGGTTCAGTTAGTCAAAGATAAAAATATAGATATTTCCATTAAATATGATCCCAGAAAAGATTCGGAGGTTTTTGCCAATAGAGTAATTACTGATGATATCGAATTGCTCAAGAAAATCCTAGCTTATTTTCTACCCGAGGATGCCATTCTTAAAGGCGGTCATTATGACAACCAACTGCAAAATGGCATCAAGCGAGTAAAAGAGTTCCTTGAATCATCGCCGAATACACAATGGGAATTGCGGGCGTTCATGGCAGTAATGCATTTCTCTTTAACCGCCGATCGTATCGATGATGATATTTTGAAAGTGATTGTTGATTCAATGAATCATCATGGTGATGCCCGTAGCAAGTTGCGTGAAGAATTAGCTGAGCTTACCGCCGAATTAAAGATTTATTCAGTTATTCAAGCCGAAATTAATAAGCATCTGTCTAGTAGTGGCACCATAAATATCCATGATAAATCCATTAATCTCATGGATAAAAATTTATATGGTTATACAGATGAAGAGATTTTTAAAGCCAGCGCAGAGTACAAAATTCTCGAGAAAATGCCTCAAACCACCATTCAGGTGGATGGGAGCGAGAAAAAAATAGTCTCGATAAAGGACTTTCTTGGAAGTGAGAATAAAAGAACCGGGGCGTTGGGTAATCTGAAAAACTCATACTCTTATAATAAAGATAATAATGAATTATCTCACTTTGCCACCACCTGCTCGGATAAGTCCAGGCCGCTCAACGACTTGGTTAGCCAAAAAACAACTCAGCTGTCTGATATTACATCACGTTTTAATTCAGCTATTGAAGCACTGAACCGTTTCATTCAGAAATATGATTCAGTGATGCAACGTCTGCTAGATGACACGTCTGGTAAATGACACGAGGTAATTATGCAACAAGAGACGACAGACACTCAAGAATACCAGCTGGCAATGGAATCCTTCCTAAAAGGAGGGGGAACTATCGCCATGCTCAACGAAATTTCAAGTGACACTTTAGAGCAACTCTACTCTCTTGCATTTAACCAATACCAGTCAGGAAAATACGAGGATGCTCACAAGGTCTTTCAAGCTCTCTGTGTGCTAGACCACTATGATTCACGTTTCTTTTTAGGGCTAGGCGCTTGTCGTCAAGCCATGGGGCAATACGACTTAGCGATTCATAGCTACAGCTATGGCGCCATAATGGATATAAAAGAACCTCGTTTTCCGTTTCATGCGGCCGAATGTTTACTGCAAAAGGGAGAGCTTGCTGAAGCAGAAAGTGGCTTGTTCTTGGCTCAAGAGCTTATCGCAGACAAAACTGAGTTTAAGGAGCTTTCCACCCGAGTTAGCTCAATGTTAGAAGCAATTAAATTGAAAAAGGAGATGGAACATGAGTGCGTTGATAACCCATGACCGCTCAACGCCAGTAACTGGAAGTCTACTTCCCTACGTCGAGACACCAGCGCCCGCCCCCCTTCAGACCCAACAAGTCGCGGGAGAACTGAAGGATAAAAATGGCGGGGTGAGTTCTCAGGGCGTACAGCTCCCTGCACCACTAGCAGTGGTTGCCAGCCAAGTTACTGAAGGACAACAGCAAGAAGTCACTAAATTATTGGAGTCGGTCACCCGCGGCGCGGCAGGATCTCAACTGATATCAAATTATGTTTCAGTGCTAACGAAGTTTACGCTTGCTTCACCTGATACATTTGAGATTGAGTTAGGTAAGCTAGTTTCTAATTTAGAAGAAGTACGCAAAGACATAAAAATCGCTGATATTCAGCGTCTTCATGAACAAAACATGAAGAAAATTGAAGAGAATCAAGAGAAAATCAAAGAAACAGAAGAGAATGCCAAGCAAGTCAAGAAATCCGGCATCGCATCAAAGATTTTTGGCTGGCTCAGCGCCATAGCCTCAGTGATTGTCGGTGCCATCATGGTGGCCTCAGGGGTAGGAGCCGTTGCCGGTGCAATGATGGTTGCCTCAGGCGTAATTGGGATGGCGAATATGGCAGTGAAACAAGCGGCGGAAGATGGCCTGATATCCCAAGAGGCAATGAAAATATTAGGGCCGATACTCACTGCGATTGAAGTCGCATTGACTGTAGTTTCAACCGTAATGACCTTTGGCGGTTCGGCACTAAAATGCCTGGCTAATATTGGCGCAAAACTCGGTGCTAACACCGCAAGTCTTGTGGCTAAAGGAGCCGAGTTTTCGGCCAAAGTTGCCCAAATTTCGACAGGCATATCAAACACTGTCGGGAGTGCAGTGACTAAATTAGGGGGCAGTTTTGCTGGTTTAACAATGAGCCATGCAATCCGTACAGGATCACAGGCAACACAAGTCGCCGTTGGTGTGGGCAGCGGAATAACTCAGACCATCAATAATAAAAAGCAAGCTGATTTACAACATAATAACGCTGATTTGGCCTTGAACAAGGCAGACATGGCAGCGTTACAAAGTATTATTGACCGACTCAAAGAAGAGTTATCCCATTTGTCAGAGTCACATCAACAAGTGATGGAACTGATTTTCCAGATGATTAATGCAAAAGGTGACATGCTGCATAATTTGGCCGGCAGACCCCATACTGTTTAAGTTTAAGGAGGAATAACCATGACAATAAATATCAAGACAGACAGCCCAATTATCACGACCGGTTCACAGCTTGATGCCATCACTACAGAGACAGTCAAGCAAAGCGGTGAGATTAAAAAAACAGAAGACACCCGTCATGAAGCACAAGCAATAAAGAGTAGCGAGGCAAGCTTATCTCGGTCACAGGTGCCAGAATTGATCAAACCGAGCCAGGGAATCAATGTTGCATTACTGAGTAAAAGCCAGGGTGATCTTAATGGTACTTTAAGTATCTTGTTGTTGCTGTTGGAACTGGCACGTAAAGCGCGAGAAATGGGTTTGCAACAAAGGGATATAGAAAATAAAGCTACTATTACTGCCCAAAAGGAGCAGGTAGCGGAGATGGTCAGCGGTGCAAAACTGATGATCGCCATGGCGGTGGTGTCTGGCATCATGGCTGCTACTTCTACGGTTGCTAGTGCTTTTTCTATAGCGAAAGAGGTGAAAATAGTTAAACAGGAACAAATTCTAAACAGTAATATTGCTGGCCGCGAACAACTTATTGATACAAAAATGCAGCAAATGAGTAACATTGGTGATAAAGCGGTAAGCAGAGAGGATATCGGGAGAATATGGAAACCAGAGCAGGTAGCGGATCAAAATAAGCTGGCATTATTGGATAAAGAATTCAGAATGACCGACTCAAAAGCCAATGCGTTTAATGCCGCAACGCAGCCGTTAGGACAAATGGCAAACAGTGCGATTCAAGTTCATCAAGGGTATTCTCAAGCCGAGGTCAAAGAGAAAGAAGTCAATGCAAGTATTGCTGCCAACGAGAAGCAAAAAGCCGAAGAGGCGATGAACTATAATGATAACTTTATGAAAGATGTCCTGCGCTTGATTGAACAATATGTTAGCAGTCATACTCACGCCATGAAAGCCGCTTTTGGTGTTGTCTGACCATTGATGACCTTGGTTAGTTAATTAACCGAAAGTTTTATTTTACCTTACCCCTTATGGTGATAGAGCTTATCTATATAAGGTATAAGGTGCTGAAAAGCCCTGGATTAACATTAGTTAATCCAGGGTTGTGATTATTAAATTAAAAATAATAAGTTAGGATCATATGACAATTAAAATAAAAGATTATTTACATGTAGTAGCTCAAGACCTGAGCTGACAGTTACCGGTTGTTGAACGGCAATACGCGGTCATTGAGCACGTCAGCGGCTGTGATCGGCATTTTGCTCGTATACAGCGAGAGTGTTAGAAATGCTGTGTCATTCCAGTAATATGCAATCAAAAAAGAATGACACATATCCCAATAATGAGAGTCGGTGATTTTACTCATTGATGGGGGGGAATAATTAGGCTAAAACAACCTCAATGTTAAAGAGCCGATTCATAAAGGTAGATCCTTCCCGCACTCAATATTCAGGTTCGTCACGGCGTAACCAAATATCAAATTGACCTTTATTCAGTCGTTGCAATGTTTCAAATCCCTGAAGCGTTGACCAGGCACGGTTTGGCCGTTTGAAATCCCCGGCCGCGTTTACCAATTTTTTGATGGGGGCATGGTCAGACTCGATACGATTATTCAGGTATTTGACTTGCCGCTGCTTTGCAGCATCCCGTATCTTTTCCTTCTTTCATCAAACGAGTGATAGCGTAACCGTATGACGAATGTTTATCGGTATTGAGTATTTTAGGCTGTCTTTCAACAGAATAGGGTTTTAACACCCGTTTAATGAATGGATAGGCGGTATTTTTATTTCGTTTAGGCGAAAAATAAAAATCTAATGTAGTGCCGTGCTTATTGATGGCGCGATAGAGATAAAACCATTTTCCGTTGACCCTGATATAGATTTCATCGAGTTGCCATGAGGAGTCGGCATCCGTAAATTGATATCGTTTCAATTTCTGACGAGGTATAGGTGCATATTCAATAAACTAACGGTAAATGGTAGAGCGATAAACGGAAATCCCACGCTCTGACAGCATATCGCTGACATTGGCATAACTCATCGGGGGCAAAATGTTCCCACTTGAAATCACCTGGGGCCATGTGGATTCACTGAAGAAGGGATGAATAGCCTCAGTTTTCATGACAACTCCATTTTTTGCAACAAGCCCAAATATAGTGATGCTGAAGTGGCACAAACGCTGGATACCGCGCAAAAGCACACCCTGACGGTTTCAAAAGGGGTACTGGATACGGCCAAACAGTATACTAACACCGTCAGCAGTAATACATTGGACAGTGCCAATACCTATACCAATAATAAAGCAGACTAACATTGAAGGATGCTAATAATTATACTGTTCAGAAGGTAAACAGAGATGCTATAAGTGGTGTTATAGATCAGGAATTATATTGAGAAACCATTGAAGAAACTAAAGAGCAAATGGCCGGTATTGAAACTACTGCCCCAAAATACACTGATTTAAAGTTTAATGATATTTCCGGTAAGGTTGACTCTGCGGCCATACAATACTTCTGACATATTTCTTCTGGTTATTTATGCATAAAAATGGCCAAAAACTTTCAATGGTAGAAGAGCTAAATTCGGATAAATAACGCATAAAAATTCCCGGCGAAAAACTATATACATATATAAATTTAATATGTATGTTTTTGTTTGCAGTGAAAAACTCGATAATAAAAATATTTTCAGAAAGGCATTCAATATGTTCATAAATCCAAGAAATGTATCTAATACTTTTTTGCAAGAACCATTACGTCATTCTTCTAATTTAACTGAGATGCCGGTTGAGGCAGAAAATGTTAAATCTAAGACTGAATATTATAATGCATGGTCGGAATGGGAACGAAATGCCCCTCCGGGGAATGGTGAACAGAGGGAAATGGCGGTTTCAAGGTTACGAGATTGCCTGGACCGACAAGCCCATGAGCTAGAACTAAATAATCTGGGGCTGAGTTCTTTGCCGGAATTACCTCCGCATTTAGAGAGTTTAGTGGCGTCATGTAATTCTCTTACAGAATTACCGGAATTACCGCAGAGCCTGAAATCACTTCTAGTTGATAATAACAATCTGAAGGCATTATCCGATTTACCACCTTTACTGGAATATTTAGGTGTCTCTAATAATCAGCTGGAAAAATTGCCAGAGTTGCAAAACTCGTCCTTCTTGAAAATTATTGATGTTGATAACAATTCACTGAAAAAACTACCTGATTTACCTCCTTCACTGGAGTTTATTGCTGCTGGTAATAATCAGCTGGAAGAATTGCCAGAGTTGCAAAACTTGCCCTTCTTGACTGCGATTTATGCTGATAACAATTCACTGAAAAAACTACCTGAT
Organism: Yersinia pestis; assembly: GCF_900460465.1. Classification (GTDB taxonomy): domain Bacteria; phylum Pseudomonadota; class Gammaproteobacteria; order Enterobacterales; family Enterobacteriaceae; genus Yersinia; species Yersinia pestis. Next base: position 67,652 of record NZ_UAVH01000010.1, read on the forward strand.
TTACCTCTTTCACTGGAATCTATTGTTGCTGGTAATAATATTCTGGAAGAATTGCCAGAGTTGCAAAACTTGCCCTTCTTGACTACGATTTATGCTGATAACAATTTACTGAAAACATTACCCGATTTACCCCCTTCCCTGGAAGCACTTAATGTCAGAGATAATTATTTAACTGATCTGCCAGAATTACCGCAGAGTTTAACCTTCTTAGATGTTTCTGAAAATATTTTTTCTGGATTATCGGAATTGCCACCAAACTTGTATTATCTCAATGCATCCAGCAATGAAATAAGATCCTTATGCGATTTACCCCCTTCACTGGAAGAACTTAATGTCAGTAATAATAAGTTGATCGAACTGCCAGCGTTACCTCCACGCTTAGAACGTTTAATCGCTTCATTTAATCATCTTGCTGAAGTACCTGAATTGCCGCAAAACCTGAAACAGCTCCACGTAGAGTACAACCCTCTGAGAGAGTTTCCCGATATACCTGAGTCAGTGGAAGATCTTCGGATGAACTCTGAACGTGTAGTTGATCCATATGAATTTGCTCATGAGACTACAGACAAACTTGAAGATGATGTATTTGAGTAGTACGCAAGAGCGTTCATAATTCTGCGTCACGTTAAAATATCATTACAACGTAATCACTTTATCGAGGCGACCTTCAAAATAAATCGCCAACTGTGACAATGCCAAATTCCAGCTCTGGATTGGCATTGTCCATCTTTCCTGCGCATTCATTAATCCCAGATACAGTGATTTCAACAGACTGTTCTCATTAGGGAAAATGCCTTTCGTTTTTGTCAGCTTTCTGAACAGCCGATGTACCGATTCAATGGCATTTGTCATGTAAATGACCTTGCGGATCGTTGTCGGATACCGGAAGTAACACGACAAATTGGCCCATTTTTTCCGCCACGACTGGAGTACCACTGGATATTGTTGGCCCCATTACCAGTTGAGGCTCAAAAGTTCCATTGCGATCACGGGGCGTGGCGAGTTCAAACGTACCAGTGGGAGTTTTGACCGTTTTTCTGGACGAACCATTTTTGCGGTTGGCTTCGATGTCCAGAGCCAGATGAGTCTGACCATGCCCCCATCAAAAAATTGGTAAACGCGGCCGGGGATTTCAAACGGCCAAACCGTGCCTGGTCAACGCTTCAGGGATTTGAAACATTGCGACGACTGAATAAAGGTCAATTTGATATTTGGTTACGCCGTGACGAACCTGAATATCGAGTGCGGGAAGGATCTACCTTTATGAATCGGCTCTTTAACATTGAGGTTGTTTTAGCCTAATTATTCCCCCCCATCAATGAGTAAAATACCGACTCTCATTATTTGCAGCAAACCTATATATTGCGCTGAATCATAGATCACCCATCATAACTGGGGATAAAACCACTTAATATGTTGTAACCCCACGGTTTCATATGAGTATTCTCCGATTACATATATGTTAGTTGCCATGGATAATCCGTAATGTTAAATAGAGTTATTTTCTGTGTCACAATCATAAATAACACAATTGTTCTTTCAGAACTCAACATTTTAATATACTGTAGCAATGGTATCAATAGTCATACTTATTAAAATGATATTTTCCTCACAGTTAATTACACAGCGTGAAGTAATGATATGGTGTTTATTTTGTTATTAAATGTCGTATCTTGTTTAATGGTTTTATTTATGTGTTTAACTGATTTCAATGTAAAAAATATTTTTTACATTTAGTAAGTCATGTCAATGATATTTGATAAAGATAATTACTGCTTAATTGATGGATATTTTTTGTTTTTTTAATCAACGGTGGCGTCGCTATCGTCTTAACGTTCACAGAAGATATCATTCTGCATAGCTCCGCCAGCATCCAGGCAAGCATCTACTGTCAGAAAGTGCTCAACTTTCATACCAGCATAAAAAGCAGCGCACAATGCGGTGGCTATCACTAGTCGTTTTTTCATTGCATAGTCCTCGTAGGTTAGATTATGCCCCATGAGCTGAGAAGAGTGAGCTATCGTTGTCTTGAGCTTTCTGTCCGGGGTATCATCGAATTTTACTTTATTTACATAGAATTTATATTCTATCATACCATAATTAAACTTTACTTGAATAAAAACATCGGTGTGCTGACCATATTCCTGATATGAATATAATAATATAGCCTTAATGCTCATGGTAATAAAGTGCCCTACAGCAATTTCGGCGGGTTTGCTGCAAATAATGAGAGTCGTGATTTTACTCATTGATGGGGGGGGAATAATTAGGCTAAAACAACCTCAATGTTAAAGAGCCGATTCATAAAGGTAGATCCTTCCCGCACTCGATATTTAGGTTCGTCACGGCGTAACCAAATATCAAATTGACCTTTATTCAGTCGTCGCAATGTTTAAAATCCCTGAAGCGTTGACCAGGCACGGTTTGGCCGTTTGAAATCCCCGGCCGCGTTTACCAATTTTTTGATGGGGGCATGGTCAGACTCAATACGATTATTCAGGTATTTGACTTGCCGCTGCTTTGCAGCATCCCGTATCTTTTCCTTCTTTCAGTTTTCATGACAACTCCATTTTTTGCAACAAGCCCATAGTGGGGACA